>NZ_PSXX01000001.1 GCF_002931055.1 Pseudoclavibacter sp. AY1H1
GCCGGCCGCGAGCATCGCCGCGGCTGCTTCCTCCATCGCGAGAATCTCCGAGCGGCGAGCCGCGACAGAAGCCGGGTCCGAAGGGTCGAACCCCGGATCGGCCACGTCGTTGCTGCGGTGCTGTTGCATGGACCCTAGTCTACCGGACCGGTCCGATTGTCGGGAGGGTCGTGCATAACTTTTTCAGGCTCCCGAAGCCACATGCGGGCGTTCACGGGAGGTATCCCCAGAAACGGCAGGCACTCAGCTTGGTCGATATTCGTAGCTGTGTGCGATTAGCCGCACTGTGTGCACGTGAAATAGCATTCACAAAAGTCTAACGAGGCGGAAGCTGGTCCCGAGGGGAATGCTCACGAAGGCCCCGTGACCCGCCGACGCCCCGACCCGCGCCATCACGGGCGCGCGCGCCCATCTCGCGCGCCCACCTCGCGCGCCCACCTCCGTGCCTACTTCCGTGCCGGTTCAGCCAGCAGCTCTCGGAGCGCGGTCAGCATTCGCGGGGCCTGGAAGCCTCGTCCGCGAGGAGTGACTCTGAGAGCTCCCAGAGTCTGCGAGCGGCATCAGGGTCGACGGCGTGCGGGACGACGCCGTGCACGCCGTCGGTGACCTCCTCGACGAGCTGCGCCGGGTGGCAGTCCTCGTAGTAGGCCGGCGTGCCGGGTCCGAGCTCGGCGCGGGTTGCGACGTACACGGACGTCGCGGCGCCCTGCTCGGGTGTCTTGCTCGGGAAGCGTCGCTTCATGTCGGCGAGCACCTCGGGGTCCCAGTGTCGCTGCAAGTTCGTCCAGATCCCTCCGGGCATGAGCGCCGCGGCCGTGATGCCGCGGTCGGCCCAGCGCCGCGTCGCCTCGAGCGCGAAGAGCACGTTCGCGGTCTTCGACTGCCCGTAGGCGAGCCCGGAGTCGTAGTCGTCCCCGACGAAGAAGGGGTCGTCGAAGCGGATGCCGCTCGAGGCGTGCCCGCTCGAGCTCACGACCACGACGCGCGCGTTCCCCGCCTCGGTGAGGGCGGGCAGCAGCGCATTGGCGAGCGCGAAGTGCCCGAGGTGGTTGACGGCGAACTGCAGCTCCCAGCCGCCCGGGGTTCTGAGCTCCGGGGTGTGCATGATGCCGGCGTTGTTCACGAGCAGGTGCAGGGGCCCGGTCCAGGCCTGGGCGAGCCTCTGCACGGTCGCGAGGTCGGCGAGGTCCAGGTGCTCGACGCGCACGTCCGGGTTGCCGGTGGATGCGCGAATGTCGGCCGCGGTGCGCTGGCCAGCGTCGAGGTCGCGGACGGCGAGCGTCACCGCCGCCCCCGCCGAGGCGAGCGCACGGGCCGTCTCGACGCCGATGCCGGAGCTCGCGCCCGTCACGAGCGCGGTCCTGCCGGTGAGGTCGACACCCTCGACGACGTCGAGGGCCGTCGAGCTCGCATCGAACTGGGGCGTGCCGAACGCGGGCGTCGTCTGGGGTGTCATGACTCGTTCCTATCAGCGCGCCGTGACGAGACCCTGACCGTTTCGGAGTGCGCCCGTCAGTCGTCGGCGCGCGGAACGGCGACGACGCGGACGCTCCCGCCCGGGACGGTGTCGTCGGAGCTCACCGCCCTGTCGGCGAGGAGGTCGTGCCCGGCGATGCCCGCGCCCGCATCCAGCGCCCCGTGGTTGATCTGGAACACGTAGTCGGTGCCGTCGCCGTGGCGCACGACGGTCTCGAGGTCGCTGATCGGTGAGTATGGGGAGTCGGCGCTGTCGAGCACGGCCGTGACGAACCCGTCGAGGTCTGCACCGTCGAGCGCGGTGGAGAGGTACCAGGCGGTGCCCTCTCCGAAGCTGTTCCGGGTGATCGCCGGTCGGCCCGCGCCGGGCCCGTCGGCGAAGTCGGTGACGCTGTGTGCGCTCTGGAGCTCGATGTCGTCGCTCCAGACACGGCCTATCGATCCGTCGGCGAGCGTCGTCCGCTCCCCGGCGCGCAGGGGGAGGAACTCCTCGATGACAAGTCCGAGCACGTCGCGGAGCTGCCCCGGGTATGGGCCGGTCGGCACGTCGTCGTTGCTCGAGACGATGCCGGAGAAGTAGGAGAAGGCGAGCGTGCCGCCTCCTGAGGCGTAGTCGCGGAGGTTGGCGGCGGCGTCGTCCTCGATGAGGTACAGGGAGGGGGCGAACACGACGTCGTAACCGGTGACGTCGGCGGCGGGGTGGACGAAGTCGACCGTCACGCCGCGGCGCCAGAGTGCCGAGTAGAACGCTTCGACCCGTTCCCGGTGGTCGAGGTCGACGGACGGCCGCCAGTCGAGGTCCTGCGCCCAGAAGGAGGTCCAGTCCCAGGCGATCGCGACCCGAGCGTGCACTCGGGACCCGAGGATCGGGGCGAGGGCGGTCAGGTCGGCTCCGAGCGCGACGGACTCGCGCCACTTCCGCGATGCCTCGCCGGCCTGGGGGATGAGGGCGGAGTGGAACTTCTCTGCGCCCTTCTGTCCTGCCCGCACCTGGAAGAACAGCACCGCGTCGGCGCCACGGGCCGCGTGTGCGAGGCTGTTGCGCCGCATCTCGCCCGGGCGCTTGGCGATGTTGCGGGGCTGCCAGTTCACGGCGGAGGTCGAGTGCTCCATGAGGATCCACGGCTTGCCTCGGGCGAGTGAGCGTGTCAGGTCGGCGGCGCGTGAGAGCTGGATGTGGTTGTCGTCCTGCTCGGCGGTGAGGTAGTGGTCGTTGGCGACGATGTCGACCTCGTCGGCCCACTGCCACAGGTCGACGCTCGGGCAGATGCCTGCCATGAAGTTCGTGGTGATCGGCTGCGGGGCGTGCTCGCGGATCACGTCGCGTTCGGCCTTGAAGCACTCGAGCAGCGCCGCCGAGCTGAAGCGATGGAAGTCGAGGCGGTGGGCGGGGTTGCTCGCCGTTCCCGAGGTGCGAGGGGCGTCGATCTCGTCCCAGGAGCCGTAGCGCTGTCCCCAGAAGTTCGTGCCCCAGGCTGCGTTGAGGGTGTCGAGCGTGGCGTAGCGGTCCTGCAGCCAGGCGCGGAACGCGGTGACGGAGGCATCGTCGTAGCTCTCCGTGATCGGGGCGCCGTACTCGTTGTGCACGTGCCAGAGCACGACTGCCGGGTGCTGTGCGTAGCGTTCTGCGAGCTTCGCCGCGATGGCCGTCGCCGCGAGGCGGTATTCCGGGGAGCTTGGGCTGACGATGCCGCGCGAGCCGAAGGCCAGGGGGGCGCCGTCGCGAGTGACGGCCCTCGTGTGCGGGTACTTCCGGTAGAACCAGGCGGGCGGGGAGGCGGTCGGCGTCGCGAGGTCGACGTCGATACCGGCGGCGTGGAGCAGCCCGATGATCTCGTCGAGCACCGTGAAGTCGTAGACGCCCTCCTCTGGCTCGATGAGGGCCCACGAGAAGATGCCGATGCTGACGAGGTTGATGCCGGCGTCGCGCATGAGGCGGATGTCCTCGTCCCACACTTCACGAGGCCACTGCTCGGGGTTGTAGTCGCCGCCGAAGCGGATCTTCTGGGGGCCGGGCATCCACGTCGATGTGTTCACCCGAGAGAGCTTACGTCATCGTAAATCAGACGCGCCATTGACTTACGAAAGTGAAAGTGACTGAATCGGTGCATGACCGACGAATCGCGCCCCGCCTACGAGGCTGCCCCAGACCGGTACGAGCGGATGCGCTACAGCCGTTCCGGGAGGAGCGGGCTGAAGCTCCCAGAGCTCTCCCTCGGCCTCTGGCACAACTTCGGGCGGGAGCGGCCCCTCGAGACGCAGCGGGCGATCCTGCGCCGGGCGTTCGACCTCGGCATCACCCATTTCGACCTGGCGAACAACTACGGCCCGCCGCCCGGCTCGGCCGAGGAGAACTTCGGCCGGATCTTCGCGCAGGACCTCGCCGCCCACCGCGACGAGATCCTCGTCTCCTCGAAGGCGGGCTACGCCATGTGGTCGGGGCCATACGGAGAGTGGGGGTCGCGCAAGAGCGTGCTCGCCTCGCTCGACCAGTCGCTCGGCCGCCTGGGCCTCGACTACGTCGACATCTTCTACTCGCACCGATTCGACCCGGAGACGGCGCTCGAGGAGACGATGGGCGCACTCGCCACGGCGGTCGACTCCGGGCGGGCGCTGTACGTCGGCGTCTCGAACTACGACCCCGCCCAGACGCGCGAGGCGGCGCGCCTCCTCGCGGGCCACGGCATCCCGCTCACCATCCACCAGCCCAGGTACTCGATGTTCGACCGCCACATCGAGCGGGGCCTGCTGCCCGTGCTGGATGAGGTCGGGGCCGGCGGGATCGTGTTCTCCCCGCTTGCGCAGGGGCTCCTCACCGACCGCTACCTCGGCGGTGACGTGCCGGAGACCTCGCGGGCCGCGACGTCCAGGTTCCTGTCTGCCGATGGAATCGACGCCGAGTACCTCGCCCGGGCCCGCGCGCTGAACGACATCGCGGCAGGGCGCGGGCAGACGCTGGCGCAGCTCGCGCTGAGCTGGGTGCTCCGGCACCCGCAGGTGACGAGCGCGCTCATCGGAGCGTCGAGCGTCGGGCAGCTCGAGCAGAACGTGGCCGCGCTGGAGGCGCCGGCCCTGACCGAGGACGAGCTCGCCGCGATCGAGCCCTTTGCCGTGGATGGCTCCGTCTAGCGTCTGGCCGAACGCGGGGGCTCGCTTCAGCTGGCGTCGGCTTTCGTCCCGAAGAGCTCGCGCGCGAGCTTCGCGATGACACGGACCTTGGCGCTCGGCTTGACTTCGGAGAGGCGCACGAAGCAGACGTCGAGGGGCGCGACCTTCTCGGCGATCGGCACCGAGACGAGTTCGCCTCCGTCGTAGGTCTGCGGCATCTCCGGGCGGTGGTTGAGGATCGAGAACCCGTGCCCGCGCGCGACGAGCGAGCGAACGGTCTCGTAGCTCCTTGAGCTGTAGCGCACGGCGGGGTGCACGCCCGCGTCGGCCAGCATGCCGAGGAAGTAGTCGCGCGAGTGGGCGATGTCGAGGAGGATCAGGTCCTCCTCGGCGAGCTCCGCCAGCTTGATCCGCTTCCGCTGCGCGAGGTGATGGTCGACGGGCAGGATGATGTGCGGCGGCGACGCGTACAGGTGGTCGAACGTGAGGTCGTGCACCGCCCCGAAGTCGTAGGCGATCGCCCCCTCCACCGAGCCGTTGAGGAGGAGCTCGACCGTGCCGTCGACATCGGCCTCGATGATCTCGATCTGCAGCTCGGGGTGCTCCTCCTTGACCCGGGAGATGAGCCTGGGGAGCACGAAGGGGGCCAGCGTGACGAAGCAGGCGAGGCGCAGGGTCCCGCGCACGGAGGTGTGGTGACCGCGCACGTTGTCGGCGACCTCGTCGACCTGGGCGAGGAGCGGCTGCGCGTCGCGGAGCAGCTGCGTGCCCGCATCCGTCAGTGCGAGTCCCTTGCTGCGCTGGCGGATGAAGAGCTGCA
This sequence comes from Pseudoclavibacter sp. AY1H1, assembly GCF_002931055.1. Taxonomy (GTDB): domain Bacteria; phylum Actinomycetota; class Actinomycetes; order Actinomycetales; family Microbacteriaceae; genus Pseudoclavibacter. The sequence continues at coordinate 5,405 of NZ_PSXX01000001.1, forward strand.
CGCCGAGCGACCGCTCGAGCTGGGCGATGGCGGTCGAGACGGCCGACTGCGCGACGTGCAGGTCGAGGGATGCCTCGGTCATCGACTGCTTGGTCGCGGCGGCGACGAAGTACTGCAGCTGGGTGAGGGTCATGTCGAAGCGGCTGGATCTTGCCATGCACGGATGGTATCTCGACTGATGATGTGAGCGACGCTGAAGTTCACTAATTCTGATGCCGTTCTGGGAGGCCGAGAAACCCTCGTGGCCCGAGATTCCCGGCGACGACGGACCCACATCAAGAGATTCGATGGACTGCCTCGGCAACGCATATTTGCCGCCACTTCCGCGGTGGGGTTTGGTGGGAGTCACTCGGGGCGGACGACGTGGCCGCCCAGCGATCAGGTGCTTCCGGCTTCGGCCGGGGTGTGGCTCGCGAGCGAGTTTCTTCGCCAGCATGGAGGTTCGTATGTCGTTCCAGGAGACGGAAGTGCTCGTCGTGGGTGCCGGCCAGGCCGGAGTCGCGATGAGCGAGCACCTGACGAGACGTGGGGTGCCGCACCTCGTGATCGAGCGGGAGCGCGTCGCCGAGCGGTGGCGGACGGGCCGCTGGGATTCGCTGGTCGCCAACGGGCCGGCCTGGCACGACCGGTTCCCGTCGATGGAGATCGAGGGCGTCGCGCCTGACGCGTTCGCGACCAAGGACCAGATGGCCGACTACTTCGAGCAGTACGCGGAGCGCTTCGGCGCCCCGGTCCGCTGCGGAGTCGAGGTCACCGAGGTGCGCAGGCGCGAGGGCGTTCCCGGCTTCCACGTGCAGACGAGCGAAGGCCAGATCGATGCGCGCTACGTCGTGGCCGCCACCGGGCCATTCCAGCGCCCCGTCTTCCCGGCGATCGTGCCGGCCGAGACCGGCATCGAGCAGCTCCACTCGAGCGCGTACCGCAACCCGGAGCAGCTGGCAGACGGCGCGGTCCTCGTGGTCGGCGCAGGCTCCTCCGGCGTGCAGATCGCCGATGAGCTGCGCCGCTCCGGCCGGGAGGTCTTCCTCTCCGTCGGCCCCCACGACCGCCCGCCGCGTGCCTACCGGGATCGCGACTTCGTCTGGTGGCTCGGCGTGCTCGGCAAGTGGGAGGCCTCGGCGCCGCCTCGCGGGGCGGAGCACGTGACGATCGCCGTCAGCGGCGCGAGAGGCGGGCACACGGTCGACTTCCGTACGCTCGCGGCGAGCGGCATCACGCTCGTCGGTCGCACGAACAGCTGCGAGGGCGGGGTCGTCAGCTTCGGGCCGGACCTGGCGAAGAACATCGCCGACGGCGACGCCAACTACCTGTCCGTCCTCGACGAGGCGGATGCGTTCATCGAGCGCAACGGGATGGACCTCCCTGAGGAGCCGGAAGCGCGCGTCTTCGGTCCCATCCCGGAGTGCGTCGAGCATCCGCTCGAGCAGCTCGACCTGGCTGAGGCCGGCATCACCTCGATCATCTGGGCGACCGGCTTCGCCGTCGACTACAGCTGGCTGCCGGTCGAGGCCGTGGACGAGCGCGGTCGCCCCAAGCAGCAGCGTGGCGTCTCGACGGAACCCGGCATCTACTTCCTGGGCCTGCCCTGGCAGTCCCGGCGCGGCTCGAGCTTCATCTGGGGCGTCTGGCACGACGCGAGCTACGTCGCCGACCAGATCATGATCCAGCGCGGCTACGCCGACTACCGCACGGAACCGAGCACCAGCAGCACCCCCGTCCCCGCCTCGATCGGAGCTTCGCGATGACCACGCACACCCGCATCCGCCCCTTCAACACGAAGGTGACCTATCCCGAGCAGAACCTCGACAACGATCTCTGTCAGGCGGTGGTAGCCGGCGGAGTCGTCTACCTGCGCGGGCAGATCGGCCAGGACCTGGAGTCGCGCGAGTCCGTCGGGATCGGCGATGTCGAGGCGCAGGCGGAGAAGGCGATGGCGAACATCGCCATGCTGCTCGACGAGGCAGGCTCATCGCTCGACGACATCGTGAAGGTGATCGTCTACATCATCGACCCGCGCTACCGGGAGCCCGTCTATCGCGTCATGGGGCGGTGGCTGAAGGGCGTGCACCCAGTGTCGACCGGCATCGTGGTGAGCGCCCTCGCGCGCCCCGAGTGGCTCGTCGAGATCGACGCGACGGCTGTCATCAGCACGCCGGCGGACGGGGACGCCCAGTGACCTTCTCCATCGTGGCCAGAGACGAGACGGGAGCCCTCGGCTCCGCGATCTGCTCGTCGTCGCCCGCTGTGGCCGCGCGATGCGCGCACCTCGCCGATGGCGTCGGTGCTGTTAACTCGCAGAACGTCACCGACCCGAGGCTCGGACCGATCCTGCTCGAGGCGCTGCGCACGGGCGCGTCGGCTCCGGAGGCGATCGACACCGTGACCGCGCAGACGGAGCACATCGAGTACCGGCAGCTGCTGGTCGTGGATGCGGCTGGCAGGTCTGCCGTCTACTCGGGCGGCCGGGCGCTCGGCATCTTCGGCGACAGCCAGGGCCAGGGGGTCGCCGCGGGCGGAAACATGCTCGCAGCGGCCACGATTCCAGACCTCATGGTGGCCGCCTTCAGCAGTGCCGAGGGCGAGCTGGAGGAGCGGCTGCTCGCTGCGCTGCGTGCGGCCATCGCGGCCGGCGGCGAAGCTGGGCCCGTGCACTCGGCGGGGCTCTCCGTGGTTCGGGCCGCCGGCTGGCGGGTGACCGACCTTCGGATCGACTGGACGGACGCCGACCCCGTCGCCGAGCTTGGCGACCTCCTCGAGGTCTGGCTGCCGCAGCGCGACGACTACGTCTCCCGCGGCATCGACCCGACTGCGGCTCCTTCCTATGGGGTGCCCGGAGATGAGTGACCTCACCGTGGAGGACGCCAAGCGCCGCGCAGACGAGCGCGTCTCGGAGGCGGCGCCGTCGCTCATCGCGCTGTCCGAGCGACTGCACGCCAACCCGGAGACCGCGTGGCAGGAGCACCAGGCTGCCGCGTGGGTCGCGACGGCGCTGGAGGATGCGGGCTTCGCGGTACAGCGCGCCTACCTCGGCTTCGCGACGGCCATCCTCGCCGAGTACGGCACGGGGCCGCTCAAGATCGGCATCATGGCCGAGTACGACGCCCTCCCGGGGCTCGGGCACGCGTGCGGCCACAACCTGATCGCGGCCTCCGCAGTCGGGGCGGGCCTCGCGCTCCTCCCGCTCGCCGAGGAGCTCGGCGTGACGGTGCGCGTCTACGGGACACCCGCGGAAGAGGGCGGCGGAGGAAAGATCGAGCTCATCGAGGCCGGAGCGTTCGCCGACCTCGACCTCGCGATCATGGTGCATCCTGCCCCCGTCGACGTCGCCGAGGCGAGGCCGTTCGCGGTCTCCCACAGCCACATCACCTACGAGGGGGTCTCGGCGCACGCCGCGGCGTATCCGGACGAGGGCGTCAACGCGAACGACGCGTTCCTCATCGCGCAGCTCGCGCTCGGGCTGCTCCGACAGCAGCTGCCCGCCGACACGCGCGTCCACGGGATCCAGACCGTCGGCGGGTTCGCGCCGAACGCGATCCCCGAGCACACGGAGGGGCGCTGGTACGTGCGCGCCAACACGCTCGAGGAGCTGCACCGGCTCGAGGAGCGCGTGAACCGCTGCTTCGAGGCGGGGGCGCTGGCGAGCGGCAGCACGCTGCGCATCGAGCCGGAGAGCAAGCCATACGCGGAGTTCCGGACCGACGAGAAGGCGCTGGCGGCGTACACGGCCAACGCGATCGCCCGCGGGCGGGTCTTCGCCGACCCGTCGACCGCCGGCCGCATGAACCGCGCCTCAACCGACATGGGCAACGTCTCGCAGCTCGTCCCCGCGATCCACCCGTACATCGGCGTCGACTCGCTGCCCTTCGCAAATCACCAGAAGGAGTTCGCAGCGGCCTGCGTCGGGCCCGCCGCCGAGCGTGCGCTTGTGGATGCGTCGGTGCTGATCGCCTGGACGGTCATCGATGTCGCGTCCGCCGCAGCATCCGCGTCCCGCTTGGACGGCCTCGGCGAGGGCTGACGCCCCGCCTCGCTCATGAGCACCACGGTGAGAGGCATCCCGCGGACCGCGGGGCAACGACCGGGAGCCTCCTGGTGGGTGCACCACGCGGTCATGCTCGTCGCGATGGTCCCGTGCCTCGTGAGTGCGCACGAGCCGATGCTGCACGTCGGGGGAGCGGTGCTGATCTACCTGCTCTGCATGGCGACCGCCCGTCGATGCCGGAGGGACGGCCAGCACCTGCCGGCCCTCGTGGACGAGCTGGCCATGCTCGCGCTGCTCGTGGCCGGCTTCCTCGCGGGCCACGCCGGCGAGGCGACGCTGGCGTCGTCGCACCACGGGGGCCAGGGGAGCGTGCAGCTCGCGCACCTCATCGCCGCCGCGACGGCGTTCGCCTGGCTGACGGCACGCGGGCTGCTGTGGCGAGACCTCGCCATGGGCCCGCGGTTCGGGCAGGTGTCGTTCGCTGTCAACGCGACGATGGTGGCCTGGATGCTCGTGGCGACGCTCGCCGGGTGAGCCTGCCTGCGACAACGTCGGCATCGAAGATGCAGATGCAGTAGATCGAAATCGTGTGCTTGGTAGATGTGCCGACGTGACGCAGTGTGGATGCACCACCGACAGCGATGTCGCTCGGCCACGCGCGGGTCGACGACACCGCTGAGCATTCCAGAGCACGACCCGAGTGCCCCCGACGAATGGAGACGCAGATGGAAGAGCCCACCTCGATCGACTGGCACGCCCGCGCCCAGTCCCTCACGCCAGATGGGCGCCTCTTCATCGACGGCGTCCGCGCCCACGCGTCGGACGGCGCCGTCGTCTCCAGCATCAACCCCGCGACGGCCCAGGCGTTCGCCGCAGTCGCCGCCGGGACCACGCAGGACACCGAGCGAGCCGTCGCGACGGCCAGGGCCTCGTTCGAGGCCGGCACGTGGAGCGGCCTCGCCGCCGCCGACCGGGGCCCGATCATGCAGCGCTGGGCGGACCTCGTCGAGCTCCGCGCCGAAGAGTTCGCCCTCCTCGAGACCCTCGACATGGGCAAGCCGATCGGGCAGTCCATGACCGTGGATGTTCCCGGGTCCGTCGCGACCATCCGCTGGTACGCGGAACTCGCCGACAAGCTCGGCGACGAGGTGCCATCGACGCCCCCTGGCTCGACTGCCGTCGTCTCGCGCGTGCCGCTCGGCGTCGTCGCCGCCATCACGCCGTGGAACTACCCCATGGAGATCGCCTGCTGGAAGATCGCGCCCGCGCTCGCGGTCGGGAACAGCGTCGTCCTGAAGCCGGCCTCCGAGTCGTCGCTGACCGCGCTCCTGCTGGCGGAGCTCGCCGTCGAGGCAGGGGTGCCCGCCGGCGTCCTGAACGTCGTCACGGGCTCCGGCCGCGTGGTCGGCGAAGCCCTCGCACGGCACCGTGGCGTCGACGCCCTGACTTTCACCGGATCCACTGCGGTCTCGAAGCGACTGCTCGTGGCGTCCGGCGAGAGCAACATGAAGCGCCTCTCGCTCGAAGCTGGCGGCAAGAGCGCGAATCTCGTGTTCGCCGACGTCGAGTCGGTCGAGCTCGCGGCCGAGAAGGCGGCCTTCGGCGCCTTCTACAACCAGGGCGAGGTGTGCTCGGCGAACTCCCGCATCTACGTGCAGCGCCCCGTGCTCGACGCCTTCATCTCCGCCTTCCGGCTCGCCGCTGGCTCCTACGCGCCCGGGGATCCCCTCGACTGGTCGACCGGAGGCGGGGCGCTCGTGAACGAGTCCCACACGGACGACATCGAGCGTGCCGTGGATGCTGGACGCTCCGCTGGCGACATCCTCTTCGGCGGCGCGCGCATCGAGCGCGGAGCGTCGCGGGCGTTCTACGCGCCCACCGCGGTGGCAGGTCTTGACGCGAAGCACCCGCTGGTCGTCGACGAGCTCTTCGGGCCGGTCGCCACCATCATCGCCTTCGACGACGAGGACGACGCCGTCCGCCAGGCGAACGACTCCGCCTACGGCCTCGCGGCCTCGGTCTGGACCTCGAACTTCGCCAGGGCGCACCGTGTCGCCGACCGGCTCGTCGCAGGAACCGTCTCGGTCAACACCGTCGACGCGCTCGGCCTCACGACGCCGTTCGGCGGCTTCCGCGAGTCCGGGTTCGGGCGCGACCTGTCCCGCCACGCGATCGACAACTACGTCGGCCTCAAGACCACCTGGTTCCAGCACGGCTGAACCGCGTGCCGCACCCCGACCGCGCAACGGTCGAGTGGTGCTCCCGATCTCCGACGGGGAGAGTCCCCGTCGTTCCGCGCGAGGAGGCGCTCATGACCACAACAGAACCCCTGCACACCACGGGTCAGCGGGTGTCGCACCTCGACGAGGTCCGGCATCCGCTCGACCCGCTCACCGCCACCGAGATCGAGCGCGGCCGTTCCATCCTCGAGGCCGAAGGGCTCCTCACCGAGCAGAGCCGGTTCCCGAGCGTCATGCCCATCGAGCCGGACAAGGAGTTCGTCCGCGGCTTCACCGAGGGCGGCCCGCTGCGTCGCCGCGTCGAGTACGTCGTGCTCGAGACGGACACGGGCGTCTCCACCGAATACGTCGTCGACCTGGACGCCGGCGTCATCGCGTCCCGTGACGTGGTGGCAAGCGGGGAGTTCCCCTACGGGCAGCCCGCCTACCTCTTCGAGGAGTACGACCGCGCGATGGAGATCGCCAAGTCGAGCGAGGAATGGCAGGCCGCGATGCGCCGCCGCGGCCTCGAGGATCGCATCCAAGACGCGTTCTGCTCCCCGCTGGCCCCCGGCTACTTCGGCTACGAGGACGAGATCGGGCGACGGATGATCCGCTCCCTCACGTTCCTCCGCGACCACCCGGACGACGTCGCCTGGGCGCACCCCGTCGAGGGCCTGCTCGTGACGATCGACCTCACGACCGGGAAGGTCGTGAGCGTCTTCGACGAGGGCGACGTCGTCACCGCGGCGACCTCAGGGCGCTACGACGACGAGCACGTGGGGCCTGCGCGATCCACGCTCAAGCCCATCGAGATCACGCAGCCGGAAGGCCCGAGCTTCGCCGTCGACGGCTCCCTCGTCGACTGGGAAGGGTGGCAGTTCCGCGTCGGCTTCAACGCGCGGGAGGGGCTCGTCCTCAATCAGCTCAGCTTCCTCGACGGCGAGGAGCGCCGACCGATCATGTACCGCGGCTCCGTTCCCGAGATGATCGTGCCCTACGGCGACACCTCCCGGAACCGGTACTGGATCAGCTACTTCGACGCCGGCGAGTACTACCTCGGCAAGAGCGCCAACTCGCTTGCGCTCGGCTGCGACTGCCTCGGCGTCATCCACTACTTCGACGGCATGAGCCACGACGACCACGGACACGCCATGCGCGTGCCCCAGGCGATCTGCATGCACGAGGAGGACGCGTCGATCCTCTACAAGCACACCGAGTTCGGCTACGGAACGGATGTGCGTCGGCAGCGGCGCCTCGTCATCTCCTACATCGCCACGGTCGGCAACTACGACTACGGCTTCTACTGGCACCTGTACCTCGACGGCACCATCGAGGTCGAGGCCAAGGCGACCGGGCTCGTGTTCAACGGCTCGGGAGTGCCGGGGGCGTCCGAGGCGCACCGGCTGGAGATCGCGCCGGGGCTGTTCGCGCCGGTGCACCAGCACATCTTCTGCGCGCGGCTCGACATGGAAGTCGACGGGCCGGACAACTACGTCGACAGGTCGGAGGTGCGACGCATCCCGATGGGGGAGCAGAACCCCTACGGCAACGCCTTCACGTGGGCTCGCGAGCGGATCGAGACCGAGGGCGGCTTCGACGATGACCGCTCGGTGCGACGGACCTGGCACATCGGGTCGAACGCGCGCCGCAACGCGATCGGCAAGTCGACCGAGTACGAGCTGCTCGGCGAAGGGTGGCCGACGCTGCTCGCCGACCCCGAGTCGAGCGTCTACCAGCGAGCGACCTTCGCCGCCCACAACACGTGGGTCACGAAGTACCACGAGGACGAGCGCTGGCCGGCCGGCAAGTACCCGAACCAGCACGCGGGCGGCGCGGGGCTTCCCGCGTATGTCGACGATGCCGAGTCCGTCGACGGTGGAGACATCGTCGTCTGGCACTCCTTCGGTCCCACGCACCTGCCGCGCCCGGAGGACTTCCCGATCATGCCCGTCGACGTCTACCGTCTCCAGCTGAAGCCGTACGGCTTCTTCGACCGCAACCCGGCGCTGGATGTGCCCGACTGGGCGACACGTGGGGCTGGCTCCTGCTGCTCGCACAGTGCGGAGCGCCGGTACGGTCGCATGCCCGCCGAGTAGGCCAGGAACGACTCGAAGGTGCGCCGCGCGGAGATCCGCGTGGCGCACTTTCGTGTGTGCGCTGAGGGTCGGGGCGGACGCGAGCGCAGAGCCCGGCGTCGAAGCGGCCCGAGCACAGACTTTGACGCTGGCGCAGACCCTGAGGCCGATGCGCCGGACACCGCGTTTCTTGCCCGGTGCGATTGAATTCGTTGGGCGGAATGGTGTTCTCGGTCCGGCGCTGCGGCCTAGCTTCGCCGCCGAGGCACGTGGGTCACGGTGTAGCGACACGCTCTGGTTGAGAAGAACGGGTGTGGTTCGCTCGGTGCGTTTCGGAGCTACTGGCATTGCGCTCTCTTTCAGAGAGAGATTCTCATGTCGCACGCTAGTGCCGCGCTGAATTAGACGTCAGTGTCTGCGCGCACGAGTTGTAGTTGATGAGGGGTCGACAGTCGTTACCGCGGACCGTTCCTTCCGAGTTTCTTGGCCCATCGCCGACCGTTGGGCTGCCCGCGACGCAGCCATGGGCCAGCCAGTGATGCATGACCGGCCGACTTACCGGACGGCTCACGGATGGCGACTCCGCGACCGCTCATGGAGAGGATCATCGCTTTGGGGCGGCGTGAGCGGACGCCAGTCAGATCGCCCTGCAGCTGAATGTTATGGCCTTGAACGCGCACGCAGCCCTATCCAGGCTGATTGGAACAGGCTTTCGGACGGTGTTGTCCGCACCGATGAGCCCACTAGCCGATACGAGCAAGAGCATCCTGGCACGAGGATCTACGACTACGTGCACAAGCTCGGCGGTAAACGAACGGCCAGTTCCCACGCTGCAACCGCACTCTCACCTAGGGCTGGGCCCACGCCTGTGACTGCTCCAACGAAACCGAGCGCCGCTCGGCGAGCCGTGCCTTGTTTCACACCTACGATCACTACCGCAATCATGAAGAACCCACCTTCAGCAGTTTGAGCAACCTGCGTGAGCGGGAAACCCAACCGAAGTGCTCCAAACACGCTCGCCAGTGATCTTGTCCGCGTGCTCGGGCCCCTGCTCACCGACCAAGAATCATCTACCTGGACCCATTTGCGCTCCGTGCGGTGCTCAGTTAGCCATGGCGGTAGAGGGGAACCGGGAGGTATATTCCTATGAACGCTTCACTCAAGGACGAAGGAAACTATGCGCCTCACGATGTACCTGCTCCGCGAGGGGGCTGACGGTGGCAAGGAAGATCTGCGCCAGCGTGCTAACGTGCGTGAGCTTCGGGTCCGTGTCCGTGCGGATCGCCTGACCGCTTACATCGTTGAGGGCGATTCAAAGGCGCCGTCATGGATGAAAGAGCTCAATCGTATAGCCGACCTTGATGTCGAGCATCGAGAGACTCTGTCTCGTAGCTACGGTGCTGTCGTCTTCGTTAAAACGGGAGGACGTGTCCTCGCTGTTTGTTTTGGTACTGGCTTCCATGCTGTTGAGCCGGCGCAGATTGAGCGAGGGTTCGGCCTTCGGACAACCGCTAATCTCGTAGCTGCTGAGCGCGTTAGGGGCGCACAGACGAGGGGCGTCGCAAGTAACTCTCGGGACCAAAAAACCTTCTTGCCTACCGACGGTACCTTCAGCGACCTCGCTGTAGAGGTAGATGAAGATTGGCTTCGAGAGTTGTCCGGGAAGTCTGGCGTGCCGTCAATAGCGACGACGTTGGCGGGTGCTGACTCACTTCGAATCACGGTTCCTGAATTTTCCCTCAATGCTCTTCCGGAAAAGGCGGACGAAGTCTTCTCTGCTTACCAGAGTGATGATTACAAGGAGAGATTCGCGTTTCTGGGTCAGATTGCTCCACTCGACCGGAGTGACCCTCGCATCGACCAACTCGACCAACTTGTGGTCGAGCAGTTGAGTGCCCACGAAGCTGGAATCTCTTTTGCCATGCCTGACCCTTTCACCCAAGGTGACCTAGACCACTATGAATTTGCGTTGGGCTACCAAGGGCGTTATCGCCTCGAAGATGTTCTTCCGTCGGCTGTCTTTAAAATACTCGAACAATTGGACAAGGCAAAGAACCCGTTGGTGGATGTCAAGGTATCTGCGCTAAACGAAGACGATGAATTGGTCGATCGGGTTCATCCATTGAAATCTTATGTTCAAACTGAAGTCCAGTTTCAGGGCGAAGACTTCCTGCTATCGGCTGGTCTTTGGTTCGCTGTTCGCAAAGATTTCTCAAGCACCGTGCAGAGTCAGGTCGATCGAATCGCCGACCTCACTGATGAGCTTTCGCTGCCCGTTTGGGATGCGAAGGTGCTCGCCGATGACTCGCGGGATAAGACGGCCGAGGGGTCGTACAACATCGCGACAGCAGAGACTGAAGGGTACGCCCTGCTCGATAAGAAGCTAGTCATTTTCAGTGCATACGAGCGGCTTGAAATTAGCGATCTCCTCACTCCCGCCGGCCAGCTTCTATGCGTTAAATCTGCTTCGAGTTCTGCAACGCTCTCCCACCTCGTCGCTCAGGCCATAAACAGTGCGGGAGCGTGGGGTGATGTTCGATATCAAGACAAGCTTGGTGAGGCGTGGGTGTCGCTCCATGGTGATGCCACGTCCTCGCTAGGCCGTGAGGAGGCTGTCTTCGTGCTGGCGATAGCTACACCAAAACCCGGCCCACTCAGGGAATCGCTATTCTTTTTTGCCAAAGTTCAGGTCGCAAACTGTGCTCGCCTGTTGGAGCGAGCAGGATTTCGCGTGGCTCTTGCCCGCATTGAGATGATCAATTTCGAGCCGGTAAAAGTGCCTCGAAAGAGTAAGGTGGTCTTCAAGTGAGAAAGACTGCTCGCGGCCCGGAACTGTGCGAGATGTGGTGGTGATTTGTGTTGCGGCACTACGGCGAGAGAGAAAATGTTCGAGTCTGGGAGTGGCATTTTGGCCACGGCTATTAGCTTAGACAACGGTGTCAATGTTCGGAGTTCATGATTCGTCACGCTCGACCGAAGTGGCGGTTGAGGTTGTGGCCATTGCGCCACTCGACTTCCGCATCGTCCACCCATCCGAAAGCCTCTACGCCAGGTGCTTGAGTTGCGACACAGACTGGGTCCTGTTCATCTGTGTCGAGGGAATGTGCTCACTGCCTGCGCCGACGAGCAGGCCGATGCCGTTCATTGGTGAAAAATGTTGCCTGCACAGTCGCAAAGCTCACGGGCTGCGCGTCCGCGGGGACCGAATCGTCGGTGATCCCTAAGAGCATGAAATATCATTCGATGATGGGGGTCGGCTCTGTCCGGACGCACCGGAACACCCGCCCGGATGGGCCGTCGCTGGCACGCAGACAGAACAGGGAATTAGTGCCGAGAAGTAGAGGTACGTATTTTGCGGTCGCGCAAGTGTCTGAGTGGCATTTCCTCGACCTCTCCAGTGCGTCGAACTCGTAGGAGGCCCGCCGCATTTTCCTTCTCAATCGTCTCAGACCACATCGCGGGCACATGCATCTGTGACGAATTCATGAGGCTGGCTTCGTGCACCAACTGACAATGTCGCGCGTGTAATTGCCCGGGGGCGTGGCGCCGTCTTCATAGTCTCCTCGGGCCATTCGCGCGCGTGCGTGGTGAAGATGCGGCAATTTGCCCATACCGTGCGTACTTGGCAAAGCGACCCACCTATCAGCATTCGCACATCTACCTCCGCACTGACCCAACAGCCTCGGCACTACGAGCATGTCGCTAGCAGCTCGATAGCCGAAGGGCGCCTCCTAGACCATGATGGCTGGCTGTCTCGCTGCCCGGGCAACGCGGCGGGCGGTGTCGGCCAAGGGCCCGCTCGGAGTGGGCGCGAGCACCCGCTTCATCGTGACACTCGAGTCCTTGTCCTGGCGAATTGACCCGGACTCAGGCCGGAAAGCGGACCCTCGGAACGTTCTTACCTCGATCAAGCAATGGAGCCCGGGGGTGCGCACTGTCCGATGCATGTCGTAAGCGACCACCACGTAGGGTCGACCGTCGGTGGAGTGCTCGAGCATGGAGCGGAGTCGGAGTGGATCAAACGCCGAGCCTGCTCACGCCACGGCCACGGAGACATCCGTTGGTTACGCGCCGACATGCAATCCTCCTGGAATGTGGGCAGGACCCGCCAACCGTGCGCGACGGCGCAGCTCGACAGTCTGCCTCCTGACGATCAACCCCAGGCGTCGTGCCATCCGGGTCGTGGCGGATCCGTACCTACACCACCGCACACGGCGACCATGCTGATCCTCGGGTCCGTTCCTGCTGTTCAAGCGTCATCTTCGGGTCCACCTTTGTGCCCGCGTGAGAGGTCTCTGCAATCACAGGTTCGGGGCCTAGCCCTTGGCGACGGTCCCTGGAGCGGTGGAGTCCACCGCGACGGGCGCGCTCACGAGGTCGCCATCGTCCCGCTTGGTCACCTTGACGAGCACCAGGTAGGCGACCGCGCTGACGACGAAGCCGACGATCCACGCGACATCCACGTTCCCGAGGGGAGCCGCGAGCGGGCCCGTGTAGAACGCGGAGATCATGAACGGTGCCTGCGCGAGAAGGCCGAGCGCGTAGGTGCCGAGGCCGACGGCGTTCCAGCGACCGTAGCGTCCGCCGTCGCGCTGGAAGAGCTCATCGACGGCGTACTCGCCCTTTCGGACGATGAAGTAGTCGACGAGGTTGATGGCGGACCAGGGGATGAGCACGTAGAGCAGCAGCGCGACGAAGCCCTGGAAGACGACCATGAAGTCGGAGTCGCCGGCCATCGCGCCCAGCGTGGCGATGACGCCGCAGATGATCGTCGCCGTCACGCGGGTGCGGCTCGTGATCGTGATGCGGCTGAAGCTCGATTGCGCCGCGGTGAGCGCGCACATCACACCCGAGTACAGCTCGGCGGCGTTGATGACGGCGGCGGTCAGGCCGAAGATCAGCAGCACGACGATGCCGACGGGACCGAGCAGCTCGGCGAGCGCACCGAGCGGGTTCTCCGGGTTGGCGGCGCCGAGCAGCACGCCGAGGACCATGACGAACACGCTGCTCAGGACGAGCCCGAGGTAGGTCGCCCAGAAGGCAGCCGCGGGGCCCGTCTTCTTGGGGAGGTACCGGGAGTAGTCGGAGACGTAGGGAGCGTAGGCGAGCTGCCAGACGATGCCGATGGCGAGCATCCCGAAGAAGCCCTCCGTCGTGAAGCCGGCCTCGGCGCGCTGGGACGTGACCGCCGGATTCATGAGCAGTCCGACCATCGCGACGATGACGGCGACCGCGATGAGGGTCGAGAGCACCTTCATGATCTTCTGCAGCAGGTCGTAGCCGACGATCGCGATGACGATGCCGACGACGGCCAGCACGGGGATGGTCAGCGAGCCGGGGAGCCAGGGGAAGACGGCGACGAGGCTGTCCTTCGCGACGACCAGGATGCTCGCGAAGAAGCCGAGGAACATGAGCAGCGCGATGGCCGCCAGGAGGCTGCCGCCCAGGTAGCCGAACTGCGCGCGGGCCTGGAGCATCTGCGGGATCCCGAGGTGCGGACCCTGGGAGGCGTGGAGGGCAGCGCCGAACGCGCCGATGAGGTTGCCCGTCAGGATGGCGACGATGCTCCAGCCGATCGAGAGGCCGAATCCGCCGCTGGCGAGTGCCCCGGTGACGACGGTGAGGGGCAGCATGTTGATGCCGACCCAGATCGCGAAGAGCGACCAGACGGATCCGGTCCGCTCGTTCTCGGGGATGGGAAGGATGTGCCTGGTCTCGAATTGGACCACGGATGTTGCGGGTGTTTCGGGCATGGCGAACTCCAGGGGTCGGCGTCGTTGCCGCGTCGCAGTCCTGGCCTCAGATCTGGCGGAAGGAGTGCGGTTGCGTGCTTCGAACCTAGCCGCGCGGCGGCGCTCGGTGGATAGCGATTGGCGATCAGCCGCATCGCTTCGCGAGATGCGCCGCGGCTGCGTGTCACGGTGCCCGTCGCGCGGCTTCCGCTGGAGGGGCCAGGATGGATCCTCGACGTTTCTCATCCGTTTCAGGAATGTTGAGGCGACTTTGCATCACGGAAAGCGATGCACGTCTTCACGCTTTCGTATTTGCGTCGCCACGGTCGAAGCTCGGATGCTGGGAGCGAGCCCGAGTCGCAGACCGGCATCAACCGAGCGGAGTCGCACGTGAACGCAGAAGTCCAGCAGCTGTTCGACTACGTCGTCGTCGGCGGCGGAACAGCGGGGAGCATCGTCGCGTCGCGCTTGAGCGAGGACCCGAGCGTCACGGTCGCGCTCATCGAGGCTGGGCCCAGCGACGTCGACGAGCCGCGAGCCGGCAGCATCCGTCGCTGGGCCGAGATGCTCGAGGGCGAATACGACCTCGACTACCGCAGCGTGCCGCAGGCCCGCGGCAACTCGTTCATCCGTCAGGCCAGGCTGCGCATCCTCGGAGGCTGCTCGACCGCGAACACCATGATCAGCTGGCGCCCCCTGCGCGGCGACCTCGAGGAGTGGGCGGCGGCGGGAGTCGAGGGGTGGGGCTACGAGGAGGTGAGCCGGGCCTTCGACCGGATCGCTGCGCCGATGGTTCCGGTGGCGGATGCTGACCGCAACCCGTACATACAGGATGCGGTGACCTCCGCCGCCGCGGCGCTCGACCTGCCGCAGCGACGCCGGTGGAATGCCGAGGAGTTCGTCGAGGGCGCTGGCTTCTTCGAGATCGGCTACTACCCGGAGAACAACGACCGAGCCTCGAGCTCGCGCGCCTACCTCCACGACAACCTCGACCGGCCGAACCTGACGGTCGTGCTGAGCTCCATCGTCGAGCGACTGACCATCGAGGGCGGCCGTGTCACGGGCGTCCTCGTGCGGCCCGAGCGCGGCGAAGCGCACCAGATCACGGCGCGGCGCGAGGTCGTCCTGAGCTGCGGTGCCATCGACACCCCGGCGCTCCTGCAGCGATCCGGAATCGGCCCAGCCGAGGTGCTGCGAGCTGCCGGCGTTGAGCCCATCCTCGACCTGGCCGGGGTCGGCGAGAACCTCCAGGATCACGCGGAGGGCCTCGTCGTCTGGGAGGCGAGCGGCGAGCGCTCGGAGGTGTGCGCGACGGGCTGGGATGCCGGCTACGTCGTGCGCGTCGACCCCGAGAGCGCAGTTCCCGACATCTCGACGCACATCCCGCTCCACTCCTGGACGGTGCACGCCGAGCGGTTCGGCGCGGACATCCCGGCCAACAACGTGTCGCTCGCGCCGAACGTCGCGAAGCCGCGCAGTCGCGGACGCGTGTGGATTACGTCCCCGTCGCCCGACGTGGCCCCGTCCATCGACTACGGGTACTTCACCGATGCGGACGGCCGCGACGAGACCATGCTCGTCGAGGGTGCCAAGCTCGCGCGCCGAGTCGCCCAGCAGGAGCCGTTCGCCTCGCACCTCGTGCGGGAGGTGTTCCCCGGCCCCGACGTCGTGTCCGACGAGGAGCTCTCCGAAGTGCTCCGCGCGACGCACCAGACCGTCTACCACGTGTCCTGCACGGCACGGATGGGCGCGGCGGGGGATGCGCTCGCGGTGGTCGACTCGAGGCTGCGCGTGCACGGCATCGAGGGCCTGCGCATCGCCGACGCGTCGGTCTTCCCCACGATCCCGGCGCTGAACCCGGTCGGCACGGTCATGACGGTTGCGGAGCGCGCCGTCGACTTCATCCGCGAGGACGCCGGGGCGCGCTGAGCTTTTCCCTGAGTGTTCGCCGAGAGGCTCGAGAACTTTGTGACGCAATGGCGGTGGACCACGTCTCCCTTGTAACGCCCCACAGCGGTGCACCGGCACCAGGGCTCGAAACCAAGGAGAGCATCCCATGACGAACGTCACCCCCAACGCTTCCGCCACCCCCAGCACCGTGGCAGCGCCGAAGACGGACTCGGCCTCGAAGAGCGTCGTGACGTCCGGCCACGCGGGCACGGAGCTCGCCTCCACCCACGGCACGACGACCGTCGTGGACAGCGTCGTCGCCCGTGTCGCCGGCATCGCTGCCCGCGAAGCCCGTGGGGTCTACGACCTCGGTGGCGGTGCGGCCCGCGCGATCGGTGCCATCCGCAACGCGCTCAACGCGAGCGACCAGAGCCAGGGCGTGAGCGTCGAGGTCGGCGAGAAGCAGGTCGCCGTCGACATCACGATCGTCGCCGAGTACCCGGTCTCGCTGCAGGATGTCGCAGACGGCGTCCGCGCCGACGTGATCCGCGCCGTCGAGTCGATCGTCGGCCTCGAGGTCACCGAGGTGAACGTCACCATCAACGACGTGCACCTGCCGAGCGACGACAACCAGGAAGAGCCCGCAGAAGCGCGCGTCCAGTAGTCAGCAGCACGAAGCCAGCGCGCCTCCAAGCGGGTGCCTGGCCTCGGAACCCATCACCTCAGCCGGCCTGGCCGCCGATCGGCGGCCAGGCCGCGCCAGTTAACACACCCCGAAAGCGAGTCACCCATGTTCCTGCGAATCGTCACCTTCGTGCTCGGAATCGTCGTCAAGAAGCGCAGCGCCAAGAAGAAGCGCCAGCAGCAGGCGGACGCCCGCGCCAAGCACACCGCGAAGTCCAAGAAGTCCGGCAAGTCCAAGCACGGTGCCCGCTCGAAGCGGAGCTCGAGCAGCCGCGGCCGTCGACGCTGATCCTGCGTCCGTGCATAAAGCCCGCCCGTTCCCGTGGCCGAGCCCGGCCGCCGTCGCAGAGGCCGTCGCGGTCGCCGCTCGGTCGGTCCACGCCTGAGGACGCCATCGGCTGAAGGCCAGAACTCAGGCCTTCGGCCGATGTGCTCGGCCAGTCCGAGCGGAAGACTCATCTGGTCGGCGCGTGGTGCGCCGCAGGAGAGGCGTGAGTGAAGAAGTTCGTGAAGAGGGCACTGCTCGGGGTTGCGGCGGTATGCACGGTGGTTGCGCTCGCGTTGGTTTCGACGACGGTCGTGCACGCGGTGGCGTCTGGGATCGAGAGCGGCCGGATCGAGCAGTACGGGCAGAAGGTCGACGTCGACGGTCGCCAGATGAACGTCCTCGTCGCGGGCGACGCCGCCGACACGATCGTGCTGCTCCCCGGCTCCGGCACGGCGTCCCCGGTCCTCGACTTCCAGCCCCTGGTCGACGACCTGGCGCGGGATCACCGCGTCATCGTCGTCGAGCCGTTCGGCTACGGGCTCAGCGATGGCACGGATCGAGAGCGCACGACGGAGAACGTCGTCGCGGAGGTGCACGCGGCGCTGCAGGAGCTCGGCGTCGATCGCTACATCCTCATGGGCCACTCCATCGCCGGCATCTACGGGCTCGAGTTCGCCGAGCGCTACCCCGACGAGGTGACGGCGTTCGTGGGGATCGACACCAGCGTCCCCGGTCAGCCGGGCATGAACGAGGAGTTCCCGACGGGCCTCTTCGCAGCGGTCAGGAACCTCGGCCTCATGCGACTCATCACCGCCATCGGGGGAGTCGGCTACGACGAGCCCGTCTACACCGATGAAGCTCGCGAGCAGATCACGCTCATCAGCAACCGGAACTCGCTCAGCCCGACCTACCTCGACGAGATGGACCACTTCGGGAGCAACTTCGGGAACGCGCTCGGCACGAGCTTCCCGGAGCAGCTGCCGCTCCTCCTCTTCGTGGAGGCCGACAACGCGAACAACGGCGACTGGATGGGCCTCCACGAGCGGCAGGCCGCCGAGGTCAGCGACGGCACGGTCATGCCCGTGGATGGGGAGCACTACCTCCACCACACGCACGCCGCCGAGATCGCGCAGGACTTCCGGGAGTGGCAGCTGGCGCGTTCCCTCTGAGGGTTCTCGCTTGCCGGTGGATGCATCGGCGGCTGGTTGTCGACGTGCGAGGAAGTAGTGTCAGTCGGCGGGGCGGCACCATGGTCCGCGGCTGATCGCTCAGCTGCCGTGGAAGCCCCACCGACATCCGACGTGCTAGGAGGGCAGCCATGGCCTTGATCGACAATGGGATCTACGTGAAGGGGCGTCGCTGCTTCACCCCGGTGACGCTCGATGAGACGTTCGAGAAGCTGCGTGAGCACGCTGGCATGGCCTGGATCGGCCTCTTCCAGCCGAGCAACGAGGAGCTCGACGCGGTCGCCAAGGAGTTCGATCTGCATCCGCTCGCCGTCGAGGATGCACGGGTCGGGCACCAGCGGCCGAAGATCGAACGCTACGGCAGCACCCTCTTCGTGGTGCTCCGACCCGCCTGGTACGTCGATGCCACCGAGACGGTGCACTTCGGCGAGATCCACCTGTTCGTCGGCCCCGAGTTCGTCGTCACGGTCAGGCACGCGGCACGCCCGGAGCTGGGAGACGTCCGGCACCGGATGGAGCAGAGTCCCGCCCTCCTGAGCCTCGGCCCCGAGGCTGTCCTCTACTCGGTGCTCGACCAGGTCGTCGACGGATACGCCCCCGTGACCGCCGGCCTCGAGAACGACATCGACGAGATCGAGGATCAGCTCTTCGCGGGCGACGAACGCGTCACGCGCCGCATCTACGAGCTCCTCGGCGAGGTCATCAACTTCCAGCGGGCGACGAGTCCGCTGCGAACCATCCTCGAAGCGCTCCTGCGGGGCGCCGAGAAGTACAACACCAGCGAGGAGCTCCGCGCCCGCTACCGAGACGTTCTCGACCATTCGCTGCGCATCGCGGAGCGCGCCGACTCCTTCCGCGTGCTGTTGGAGAACGCCCTGACCGTGCACAGCACGTTGGTCACGCAGCAGCAGAACGAGGCCATGCGGGAACTCTCGGAGGCCAGCCTCGCGCAGAGCGAGGAGACGAAGAAGCTCTCCGAGCAGAGCATCGCCCAGAACGAGGAGATCAAGAAGATCACCAGCTGGGCGGCGATCCTCTTCGCCCCGAGCCTCGTCGGCACGGTCTACGGCATGAACTTCACGAACATGCCGGAGCTCGAGGCCGAATGGGGGTACCCGCTCGCGCTCTTCGGGATGGTGGCGCTCGGCGTCGTCCTCTGGTCGGTCTTCAAATGGAAGAAGTGGCTCTAGGCCGTATCCGACGAGGTCTCGCCGACCGCCGGTGAGCTCACCGGCCTGCGTGCTCCTCGATCAGCCCGAGACGCACGAACGCCGCGTGGAGTCCGCCCTCGTCCACCGCCCCGGTGACGAGGTCTGCGGCGGCCTTGGCCTCGGCGGTCCCGTTGCCCATCGCGACGCCGACGCCGCACGCCACCAGCATCTCGAGGTCGTTGCCGCTGTCTCCGACGGCGATCGTGTCCTCCATGCCGAGGCCGAGCACGGGGAGCAGGGCCTCGATCGCCGCCGCCTTGTGGACTCCGCGCATCGAGATCTCGCCCCCGCCGTTGCCGAGGCCCGGCATGGTGCCGCCGACGATCGCGTAGGCGCTCCCGAGTCGGGCCTGCACTCGATCGAAGGAGGCCTCGTCGTCGCTGCTGAACACGACCTTGGCGGTCTGGTCGAACTTCATCGGGCCGGAGTCGACGACGTGGTGCCGCAGGCCCGAGTTCTCGATGTCCGTGTAGCCGAACCCCGTGAGCAGGCGCCGCATGCGCGAACGGTGCCCCTCGGTCGTGTGCATCCCGTGTCGCCCCTGCAGGCTGTAGTCGATGCCGAGATCGTCCAGCTCCGCGGCCAGCGAGCGGGCGTCCGCCTCGTCCAGGTGCAGGTCCACGAGCCAGGTGCCCGCGTGCTGCACGTAGGCGCCCGCGCCCGCGACCATGCCGTCGAAGCCGATCTCCTCCACTCGGGGGTCGATCTCGAGCGGGCTCCGGCCGGTCGCGAGGAAGACGAGGTGACCCCTGGACTGGGCCGCGTGGATGGCCGCCGCCGCTGAGGGTGGCACGTTGCCGAGCCCGTCCGTCAGGGTTCCGTCGATGTCGAGGAACACGGCCCGCCGAGAAGTGGTGCTGATCGTCACCTGACTATTGTCCAGCCTGACGGGCCGAGCGCGCGACACCGGCCACGGCCGAGGTCGGCAGGTTGTCCTTCGGGAGTGGCTGCCCCGTCTCGACGGCCGCCGCCCAGTCGCCGCTCGCCGTGACCGCCGCCAGATTGGAGTGCAGGAGCGCCATCAGGGTGGAGTGCACGGTCTTCGCCGATGCAAAGCCGGCGCTGTTCGCGAGGTTGATCGCGCCCGTCGCGTCGGAGAGTACCTCCACGTCGATGCCGAGTTCCTCAGCAGCCACAGCAGACGCGATGATGCAGTTGTTGGTCATGTAGCCGACGAACGTCACCGTGTCGACGTCAGCCGCCCGCAGCCAGGCGAGCAGCTGGGTCTCGGCGAAGACCGAGCTGAAGCGCTTCGTGATCGCCTTCCACGCGGGCCGCCGTCGTGCCTCGACATCGGGGTGCAGCGCGAACTCCGGCATCGTCGGGTTGAACACGGGAGCCTGATCTCCGGACGAGTGCTGGATGACGGCGATCGGAATGCCCGCCGCCTCCGCGGCGTCGATCGTCGCCGTGATGCGAGGAAGCGAATCAACGTGGGGCGGGTGGTGGATCTCGAGGGGCCCCGAGAAGTACTGCAGCTGGACATCGACGAGGACAAGTGCTCTGCGAGGGGAGGTCATGATCTGCGCTCCTATTGGGCTGCGGGGTGTGGGTTGGAGCGGCGGCGCGTCGCCCGCATCCATCATCTGCCCTCGCTACGAGTGAAGCTATTGGCAGAAAAACCTCTCTACGATGGAAACACGCCAAAGGAAGCAGGGACATGAGAATTGCCGTGTACGCGTTCAATGGCGCGACGATCTTCCACCTCTCGGTGCCCCACCTCGTCTTCGACGAGGTCGCGCGCAGCGGTGCCGCGCCCTGGGAGACGTTCCTCTTCTCCGACGAGCCAGGGTCCATCCGAACCGCCGAGGGGTACACGATCGGCGGCATCCGAGGACTCAGCAGTGCCGCAGACGCCGACATCGTCGTCATCCCGTCCTGGATCGAGGACGGAGTTCCCCCGGCAGCGGGCCTCACCCGGATGCTGCGGGACCAGCACGACCTCGGCATCCCCATCGTCGGCCTCTGCCTCGGCGCGAACGCCCTCGCCGACGCGGGCCTCCTCGCCGGCCGCAGTGCCGTCACCCACTGGACGAGCACGGCAGAGCTCGCAGGGCGCCACCCCGACATCGACGTCCAACCGGCCGCCCTGTACCTCGACCACGGCGACGTCATGACCTCTGCGGGGACCGCATCCGGCATCGATGCCTGTCTTCATATCGTGCGAACCAGACTGGGGTCCGAGGTCGCGAACCGAGTCGCCCGTCACCTGGTCGTGGCACCCCACCGCGAGGGCGATCAAGCCCAGTACATCGAACGCCCGGTCCCGCCAGAGGCCTCAGGGGGAGCGATCGCTGCGACGTGCGCGTTTGTGCTCGAGCACCTTGCGGATGACCTCAGCGTCGACCGCCTCGCCACCGTCGCCCACCTGAGCCAGCGGTCGTTCGTGCGCGCCTTTCGGGAATCGACGGGGGCGACCCCCGCAGCCTGGGTGAGGTCGCGTCGCCTCGACGAAGCCCGCCGCCTGCTCGAGACGAGCGACCGCGCCATCGACCAGATCGCCGCCCTCTGCGGCTTCGGGAGCCCGGTCACGTTCCGCCAGAACTTCGCGACCGCGTTCGGCAGCACCCCGTCGAGCTACCGGCGCCGCTTCGACGCGCGCTGAAGCCCAACAGCGCCGCCGATGCCAGCAGCACCGCCAGCGCGGTTTCCCGTTTCTCACTTCTCACACCCTCCGCGAGCGCACGTGCCAAGGAAGTTGCCTCGGGGAAACAGCAGCACGCACCTCGTGAAACATGCGGTTTCTACGCTCTGACATGTCAGCGACCACCCGTCGCCGTTCATCAACGGAGGAGCCACGATGCGCGCACCCACTCGAGCACACCGAGACGAGCTGTGATGACCCCGAAACAATTGCCGCACGGTGACGAAACATCGCAGACCTACGCTCACGACATGCCAGCCCCCGCGCCCCGCTCTCGCCACGTCGTGGTGATCGGCGCTGGCATGGTCGCGCACCGATTCATCGAGTCGCTGCGATCGCAGGACTCCGATGGGGTCTGGGCGATCACCGTCATCGGCGACGAGCCGTGGCGACCCTACGACCGGGTGCAGCTCACGAGCACCTTCTCGGGCGTCGCCCCAGCCGCCCTCGAGCTGGGCAGGCCGCTCATGTGGTCGCACCCCAACGTGACGCTCCGCACCTCCGAGACCGTGACGAGCATCCAACCGGAGACCCGCACCCTCGTCACCTCCCTCGGCGCGACCGAGCACTACGACGAGCTCGTCATCGCCACCGGGTCCGCCGCCGCGAAGCCCCCGATCGCGGGAGTGGATGCGCCAGGCGTGCACGTGTACCGCACCGTCCACGACGTGGTCGGGCTCAAGGCGGAGGTTGCCGAGTTGTCACAGCGACTCGGCCGCACCGTCCGCGGCGCGGTCGTCGGCGGGGGACTCCTCGGCCTCGAGGCCGCAGGCGCCATGGTCGCCCTCGGCGCCGAGTGCACCGTCGTCCAATCGTCCGGCCACCTCATGTCCGCCCAGCTCGACGCGGGTGGCGGCGAGGCCCTCCGTCTCCTCATCGAGCACCTCGGCGTGGATGTGCGCACCGGTTCACGAGCCAGCGCCGTCGTCCTCGACAGCGAAGGCCGCGCGGCGGGGCTCGACTTCCCGAACGGTGAACCCGAGCCCGCCGACCTCGTCGTCTTCGCCGTCGGCATCCGGCCCCGCGACGAGCTCGCCCGCGACGCCGGGCTCGCGCTCGGCGCTCGCGGTGGCATCGAGGTCGACGACGCCTGCCGAGCATCCGCCGCCAACATCTTCGCGATCGGCGAGGTCGCCTCCATCGACGGTGAGTGCTTCGGGCTCGTCGCCCCGGGATACTCCATGGCCGAGGTCGTCGCGAACCGCCTCACCGGGGGAGCGGCGACCTTCCCCGGAGTCGACCTCTCGACGAAGCTCAAGCTCACGGGTGTCGACGTGGCGAGCTTCGGCGACGCCTTCGCCGAGTCGCCCGGCGCGCTCGAGGTCACCTACGCCGACCCGGTCGGCGGCGTCTACAAGAAGCTCGTCATGTCCGACGACGGGAAGGTGCTGCTCGGCGGCATG
Organism: Pseudoclavibacter sp. AY1H1; assembly: GCF_002931055.1. Taxonomy (GTDB): domain Bacteria; phylum Actinomycetota; class Actinomycetes; order Actinomycetales; family Microbacteriaceae; genus Pseudoclavibacter. The sequence goes on from NZ_PSXX01000001.1 coordinate 28,703, forward strand.
CTCGTCGGCGACGCCTCGGCCTACACCTCCCTGCGCCCGATGGTCGGGCGCGAGCTCGGCACCGACCCGGCCGCGTACCTGCTGCCGGCCGACGGCATGCCGGAGGTCGGCGGCGACCTGCCGGACGACGCCACCGTCTGCTCCTGCAACAACGTCTCGGTCGGCGCGGTGCGCGGCGCCGTCACCGACCACGCCTGCACCGACCTCGCGGGCGTCAAGGCCTGCACCAACGCGGGCACCGCGTGCGGCTCCTGCGTGCTGCTCGTGAAGAAGATCTTCTCCACGGAGCTCGCGAAGACCGGCGTCGAGGTGAGCAACGCGCTCTGCGAGCACTTCGCGATGTCCCGCGCCGGGCTCTTCGATGCCGTCCGCGTCACGGGCCTCCACACCTTCACGGGCATCATCGAGCGGCACGGCAACGGGGGCCGCGGCTGCGACATCTGCCGCCCGGTCGTCGCCTCGATCCTCGCGTCCCTCGGCAACGGGCACATCCTCAAGGGCGAGCAGGCAGCCCTGCAGGACACCAACGACCACGTCATGGCGAACATGCAGAAGGACGGCACCTACTCGGTCGTCCCACGCATCCCCGGCGGCGAGGTCACCCCGGACGGGCTCATCGCGATCGGCGCCGTCGCCAAGGAGTACGGCCTCTACACGAAGATCACCGGCGGCCAGCGCATCGACCTCTTCGGCGCACGAATCGAGCAGCTGCCCGAGATCTGGAAGAAGCTCATCGACGCCGGGTTCGAGTCAGGGCAGGCGTACGGCAAGGCGCTGCGCAACGTGAAGTCGTGCGTCGGCTCCACCTGGTGCCGGTACGGCGTGCAGGACTCGGTGGCCATGGCCATCTTCCTCGAACTGCGCTTCCGCGGCCTCCGCTCGCCGCACAAGCTGAAGTTCGGCGTCTCGGGATGCGCGCGCGAATGCGCCGAGGCGCGCGCGAAGGACGTGGGTGTCATCGCCACGGAGAAGGGCTGGAACCTGTACGTCGGCGGCAACGGCGGCTTCACGCCACGCCACGCGGAGCTGCTCGTCGAGGACCTCGACGACGAGCAGCTCATCACCGCCATCGACCGCTTCATCGGCTACTACATCCGCACCGCCGACCGGATGCAGCGCACGGCCCGCTGGATCGAGGACCTCGACGGCGGCATCGACACCCTCCGCGCCGTCGTCCTCGAGGACAGCCTCGGCATCGCGGCGGACCTCGACGCCATGGTCGCGAACCACGTCGACAACTACAAGGACGAATGGCAGGAGGCGCTCAACGACCCCGAGGTCATGGAGCGGTTCGTCTCCTTCGTCAACGCCCCCACCACGCCGGACCCCTCGCTCGGCTACGTGCCAGAGCGAGGGCAGCTCCGCCCGGCAAACGACACCGACCGCAGCGCCGGCACGGTCATCGCAGGAACGACCTTGGAGGTCCGACGATGAGCATCGCCATCGACACGCAGGCGGCCGACGCCGTGGCCGCGCAGACGCAGTGGGTCGCCGTCTGCCCGCTGAGCGCCCTCCACCCGGAACGTGGGGTCGCCGCCATCCTCGACGGAACGCAGATCGCGCTCTTCCGCCTCGGCGACGAGTCGGTGTTCGCCGTGCAGCAATCCGACCCGTACTCCGGCTCGCAGGTCATGAGCCGTGGCCTCGTCGGCACTCGCGGCGGACGGCTCACCATCGCCTCGCCCATGTTCAAGCAGGTCTTCGACCTCGCCACGGGCGAATGCCTCGACAGCGTCGGCAAAGAGGAGCGCACCCTCCTCACCTACCCCGTGCGCATCGAGCACGGCACCGTGCTCGTCGACCTCGGAGGCACACGATGAGCACGCTCATGGCACTCGACTTCACCGGCCGCGACGTCGTCATCGTCGGCGCGGGTACCGTCTCCGCGAGACGCGCCCAGAAGTTCGTCACGGCCGGCGCATCCGTCACGATCGTCGCCCCCGAACTCGGCGGCACGATCGGCGGGCTCGTCGCCGACGGACTCGTCACCTGGCTCGCCGAGCCCGTCCGCGCAGACCACCTCGACGGTGCCTGGTTCGTCCACACCGCCACCGGCGACCAGACCACAGACCTGCTCGTCGCCGAATGGGCCAACGAGCGACGCGTCTGGTGCGTGAACGCGAGCGACGCATCCGCCGGCAGCGCCAAGACTCCCGCCACCTCCGACGCCGGGGCCGTCGAGATCGGCGTCGTCTCGAAGCAGGGCGCCGACCCGCGCCGCAGCCGCCTCATCTGCGACCAGCTCGCCGAGAACCTGCGCGCCGGGGACATCGACCTGCGCCGCCACCGTGCAGGCACAGGGCGGGTCGTGCTCGTCGGCGGGGGACCCGGCGACGCCGACCTCTTGACGCTCCGCGGCCGCCGTGCCCTCGCGGAGGCCGACGTCGTCGTCACCGACCGCCTCGGGCCGCGCTCGGTGCTCGCCGAGCTGCCCGCCGACGTCGAGATCATCGACGTGGGCAAGCAGCCCAAGCACCACCCCGTGCCGCAGGACGAGATCAACCGCATCCTCGTCGAGAAGGCCGAGCAGGGGCTCGTCGTCGTGCGCCTCAAAGGCGGAGACCCCTTCGTCTACGGACGGGGTGGCGAGGAGGTGCTCGCCTGCAACGAAGCGGGCATCGACGTCGAGGTCGTCCCCGGCATCAGCAGCGCCATCTCCGTCCCGGCCGCCGCGGGCATCCCGGTCACGCACCGCGGCGTCGCCAACTCATTCCAGGTTGTGACCGGCCACCAGCGACTCGGAGCCGAACTCCTCAGATCGGTGAAGGGCGACACGTGCACCCTCGTGGTGCTCATGGGAGTCTCCGCCCTCGGCCGCATCTGCGACGAGCTCGTCGACGCCGGAGTCCGAGACGACATGCCCGTCGCCATCGTCGAGAACGGACACACGCCCCGCCAGCGCGTCACGCGCGGCAGCCTCCGCACGATCGACGCCACAGCGCGCAGCGTCGGCGTCGCCAACCCCGCCATCATCGTCATCGGCGAAGTCGCCCAGTTCGGCCTCCTGCAGGCCGCTCGTTCGCTCCAAGAACAGGACGCACTGTCAGCATGAGCCTCCCACCAGCGAGCGGTGCACGCACCCGCCCTCCCCAGGAACAGCACCTGGCAGGCGTCGTCGTCGTCGTGACGAGCGACCGCCGCTCCGGTGAGCTCGCGACCGCCCTCGAACGACGCGGGGCGATCATCCGCCACTCGCCCTCGCTCACCATGACCGCCGTCGAAGACGACGCCGACCTGCTCGACGCGACGAAGCGCGTCATCGCGAACCCTCCGGACATCGTCGTCGCCACCACCGGCGTCGGCTTCCGAGGGTGGATCGACGCAGCGGATGCGCACGGGCTCGCGGAGGACCTCGTCGCGGTGCTCTCAAACGCGCGCATCGTCGCGAGGGGGCCGAAGGCACGCGGGGCGATCCAAGCGGCCGGGCTCAACGCCGACTGGGTGGCCGAGTCGGAGACCTCCGCCGAGCTCGCCCAGTTCCTGCTCGCAGAAGGCGTCGAGGGCGCGCGCATCGCCCTGCAGCACCACGGCTCGGGAGCCGACGGACTCGACGAGGAGTTCCTCGCCGCGGGGGCCGACGTCGAGAGCCTCATCGTGTACCGGTGGGGGCCACCCGCCGACCCGGCGCTGCTCTCGCGGTGGGCCTTCAAGGCGGCGGACGGCGAGGTCGACGCGATCGTGTTCACGTCGGCGCCGGGCGTCTCCGCCTGGCTCGAGTCGTTCTCCAGCGACGCGGACGCGGACGACGCCGAGAAGAGCGGCGGCGCGCTCGACCGGATCCGTCAGCGCTGCCGCGATGGGTCGCTCGTGACCGTCGCCGTCGGCCCCATCACTGCCGCCCCGCTCCGCTCGGTCGGCATCGAACCCGTCGTCCCGAACCGCGGACGGCTCGGCGCGCTCATCCGCGAGCTCATCGAGCACTACGCGCAGCGCGCTGCCGAAGGCATCGAGACCGAAGCGGGACGCCTCTTCCTCCGCTCCAGCTGCGCCGTCATCGGCGACGACGTCATCGAGCTCTCGCCGGGTGCCCTGCGCGTCCTGCGCCTCCTCGCGGGCAACCCGGGCGGTGTCGTCACGAGGGAGCAGATCCTCGCCAGGCTGCCGGGCAGCCCGACGACCACCCATGCGGCCGACGTCGCTGTCGCCCGCCTCCGCGAATCCTTCGGCGACCGAGCGATCGTGCAGACCGTCGTGAAGCGCGGCTACCGACTGCGCATCCGCACGAGCTGATCCCAGGCCAAGAGAGTGAGCACGGAGATGAACGAGCAGCCCCCGCGTCCCACGATCCTCGTGGGTGCATCCCACGGGACGGACAACACCGACGGGCAGGCCGTCATCCGTGAGCTGCTGCGGCGCGCCCAGCAGCTGCGGCCCGACGTGCAGGTCGTCGAAGCGTTCGTCGACGTCCAGCAGCCGAGCCTCGTCGAGGTGCTCGCGGGGCTCCCGGAGGACGCCGACGTCGTAGTCGTGCCCGTGCTGCTCACGGTCGGATTCCACACGCAGGTCGACATCGCCGAAGCCGTCGCCGCACGCCCCGGCACCTCTGTGGCCGCCCCGCTCGGGCCCGACGCGCGCCTCTCGCAGCTGCTCTGGGAGCGTCTCCTAGAAGCTGGCGGCAGTGCCGAAGACGGAGTCGTCATTGCCGTCGCGGGCTCCACGGCCGCCGCCGCCGTGCCCCGCTTCCACGAGCTGCGCGAGCAGTTCAACGGCATCGGCGGTGCGGATGCGCTTCTCGGCTACGGCGCGGCCCTCGACCCGCGCGTGCTCGCCGCCGTCGATATCGCCAGGCGCCAGCGACCCGGCGCGAGCGTCAGCATCGCCAGCTACCTCCTCACCCCTGGCTTCTTCCACGACCGGGTGTCGGAGGCGGGAGCCGACATCGTGGCGGCGCCCCTCGGCGTGGACGACCGCATCGCGGAGATCATCCTCGAGCGGTTCGACGCCGTCGTCACCACGGCGGCGCTCGTCTGACGGCGCTTCTCACAGCGCGCGGACGGAGGCGAGAGGGAATGGAAACCAGAACGCACCGCACGAGCCACGGAGCCGAAACTGCACGCGAATAGCGTGTGGACACCGGGCCGAACACGGCCACAGAGCACCGCCAGAGCGAAAGGGAACCTGTGTCCTACGTCAAGCCGAACGACCTCGTCACCACCATGATCGATGCCGGCGAGAGCAAGATCTTCCTCTCGACCCGCGACACCATCATCCGCTCCACGATGGGCGGCGCCTTCCTCACCATCGCCGCGGCCTTCGCCGTCACCGTCAGCGTGACGACCGGCGTCCCGCTCCTCGGCGCCCTGCTCTTTCCTGTCGGCTTCATCATGCTGTACCTGCTCGGCTACGACCTCCTCACGGGAGTCTTCGTGCTCGGCCCGCTCGCCTGGCTCGACAAGCGGCCCGGTGTCACCCTCCGGGGCGTGCTCCGCAACTGGGGCCTCGTGTTCGTCGGCAACTTCATCGGCGCCTTCACGATCGCCGTGCTCATGGCCATCGTCGTCACGAACGGCTTCGCGACACCCCCGAACGCGGTGGGCGAGGCCATCGGCCACATCGGCGAAGGCCGAACCGTCGGCTACGCCGAGCACGGTGCCTCCGGGATGCTCACGCTGTTCGTCCGTGCGGTGCTCTGCAACGCCATGGTCGCGACCGGAGTTGCACTCGCCATGATCTCCAAGAGCGTCTCCGGCAAGGTCATCGCCATGTGGATGCCCATCATGCTGTTCTTCTTCATGGGCTTCGAGCATTCCATCGTGAACATGTTCCTGTTCCCGTCTGGCCTGCTCCTCGGCGCCGACTTCACGCTCCTGGACTACCTCATCTGGAACGAGATCCCCACGGTCGTCGGCAACCTCGTCGGCGGACTGCTCTTCGTCGGCCTGCCGCTGTACTTCACCTACGGCCGCACCGGTACGCCTCGAGCGGTGGCCGCCAAGCTCGCAGCGACCGAGGCGAAGGCCCCCGCCGCGGTCTGAGCTGGCCGCTCACCCGGCTGACCCGCTCACCCGGCTGACCCGCCCGCCCGGGTGGAAGAGTCAGCCAGATGCATCCTCCTTTGTTCGGGAGCCTGCTTCTGGCTGACTCTTCTCGGGTTTCTGCGCTGTTCTCAGCCCACCGCCACCGCCACCGCCACCGCCCAGCGGGGGAGCTCCGCGCCTCTCCGCGCACGCGAGAGGCCCCGGCCCTCAGGCGGTTGCCTGAAGACCGGGGCCTCGCGCGTTGCTTCCGCAGCTCGCCGAGCTCGCTACGCGTTGTGCTCGGTGCGGTCGCCGGACCAGTCGGTGTGGAAGACGCCGTCGCGGTCGACGCGCTTGTAGGTGTGGGCGCCGAAGAAGTCGCGCTGCCCCTGGATGAGGGCGGCGGGGAGGCGCTCGGCGCGCAGTCCGTCGTAGTAGGACAACGACGAGGAGAACGCGGGGGCGGGGATGCCGGCCTGCGCTGCCTGGACGACGACGCGGCGCCATGCTGCCTGCGCGGTGTCGACGGCCTCGCGGAAGAACGGTGCGGTGACGAGGGCGACGAGCTCGGGGTTCTCGGCGTAGGCCTCGGTGATGCGGTTCAGGAAGCGGGCGCGGATGATGCAGCCTGCACGCCAGATCGCGGCGATGTCGCCCTTCTTGATGTCCCAGCCGTACTGCTCGGCGCCGGCGATGATGGCGTCGAAGCCCTGCGAGTAGGCGATGATCTTCGACGCGTAGAGCGCGAGGCGCACGTCCTCGACGAAGCCGTCGGCGTCTTCGACCTGGAAGCCGTCGGGGCCGGGGAGGGTGCGGGATGCGGCGCGCTGCTCGAGCTTGGAGGACACGGAGCGGGCGAACACGGCTTCGGCGATGCCGGAGACGGGCACGCCGAGGTCGAGGGCGGTCTGGACCGTCCAAGCGCCGGTGCCCTTGGCCCCGGCGGCGTCGAGGATGACATCCACGAGCGGGAGCTGCGTGTCGGCGTCGACCTGGCGGAGCACCTCTGCGGTGATCTCGATGAGGTACGACTCGAGCTCGCCCTTGTTCCACTCGGCGAAGATCTCGGCGATCTCGGCGGGGGACTTGCCGGTGCCGCGGCGGATGAGGTCGTAGGCCTCTGCGATGAGCTGCATGTCGGCGTACTCGATGCCGTTGTGGATCATCTTCACGAAGTGGCCGGCGCCGTCGGTGCCGACGTGGGTGACGCAGGGCTCGCCCTCCGCGACCGCGGCGATGGTGCGCAGGATCGGGCCGAGGGTCTCGTACGACTCGACGGTGCCGCCCGGCATGAGGGAGGGGCCGTTGAGGGCGCCCTCTTCGCCGCCGGAGATGCCGCAGCCCACGAAGTGGATGCCCGTGGAGCGCACGGCTGCCTCGCGGCGGCGGGTGTCGGTGAAGAGGGCGTTGCCGCCATCCACGATGATGTCGCCAGGCTCGAACGCCTCGACGAGCTGGTTGATGACCGCGTCGGTGCCGGCGCCCGCCTGCACCATGATGATCGCCGTGCGGGGCTTCTGGAGGGAAGCCGCGAAGTCGGCGACCGACTCGGAGGGCACGAACCCGGCCTCGGGGTGCTCCGCGACGAGCGTGCGGGTGCGCTCGGGCGAGCGGTTGTACACGGCGACGGTGTTGCCCTCGCGGCTCGCGAGGTTGCGTGCGAGGTTGGAGCCCATGACGGCCATGCCGACGACGCCGATGTTCGCGCTTGGGGACGAGCCGGTTTCCGAGGAGATCGAGGGGGCAGCGTCAGTGGTCATAGATGCGTCTCTTTCAAAGTGGATGCGAGCTCCCGTCAGGGCGATGCACGGGACACTCCACGGTATTGCACGACGGGCAGTCGTACCCTGACTTGTGGCACGAGCGAGGCAACCATTTCAGAACATGACGAAACGGCGCCGGATTCGGCACACAGCCAGGACGATAGCTGGCTGCATGCGTGACCGCGAGCACCAAGACAGGAGACACTCCAGTGGCTGACCATGACGCCCGCACGAGAGCCTATGATTTCGGGCGCCCAGACGATGACGGCGACGCCATCACCGATGAGCAGCCCACGACGGCGATGCCGCGGACTCGCGCGACGCCGTCCACCTCTCGGGCGTCGTCATCCAGCCTGTACGAGGGAAGCGACGAGTCGACCCGCGTCATCCCGCAGCAGGCTCCGCCGCCGGCTCTCGCGTCCGCGCCAGCGGCACCTGGTCGTCCGGCAGCAGCGGCTCGGTCGCCGCGAGCCGGTCAGCAGTCCGGTCTCGCGGATGCGCGTGGCAGCGAGGCGCGAAGCGGCCGCGCCCGCGAGTCGGCGAGCCCGAACGTGTGGGCGCGCATCGGCTCGGTCTTCCTCGCCGTCCCGCTCTACGTGATCTGCGTGGTCGCGTTCAGCGCCATCCCCGTGCTGATCATCGTCTCGGGCGTCTCGTCATCGGCGGGCAGCTTCCTCGGCGACGGCGTGGGTGTCTCGCCAGTGTGGACGATGCTCGTCACGATGCTCGCGGCCGTCGGCTTCTTCCTCATGGCCCTCACGATGCGCCTGTCCGGCACGGGCTCGGTCGTCTCCGGGGCACTTTCGGTGCTCGCGGGGCTCGGCTGCTTCCTGCTGCACGCGCAGATCACGGCCGCGCTCGTCGCGGCTCCCCTCTGGCAGGAGGAGCTCTCGACGTTCCAGCTGTTCGCGGGTCCGGCATCCGGCATGGCGGTCTCGCTGCTCGCCGCCGAGCTCGTCGTCTTCGGGTTCGCGATGCTGGGCGCAGGAGCTGCTGTCAGCAGCGCCAGGCGCCACGGCTGGCGCAAGGCGGTTGGCTTTTAGCAGCTCGCTCCGGCGGTTTCGAGGAACGGCCCCACGCGGCGCCCGTCATGGCGTAAAGTGGGGGGCTGAACTTCGGCGAGGGGCCGTAAGGCCCGTGATCGACGCGGTGATGTGTCCTTGAATGGGCCTCCACACGCTTCCTCAGTCTGTCGAGAACCACCATCAAGGAGACAACATGGCAGAGACCAACAAGCTCAGTGTCGAACTGCGCGAATCGTTCGGCAAGGGTGCAGCGCGCAAGATCCGTGCTGCCGGCAAGATCCCCGCGGTCCTCTACGGCCACGGCACCGAGCCCCGCCACCTGACCCTCCCGGGTCACGAGACGATGCTGCTCATCCGCAAGGCGAACGCGCTCATCGAGCTCGACATCGAGGGTGACACGCAGCTCGCGCTCGTCCGCGACGTCCAGCGCGACCCGGTGCGCCAGATCATCGAGCACCTCGACCTCGCGGTCATCCGCAAGGGCGAGCGCGTCGAGGTCGACGTGCCGCTGCACCTCATCGGCGAGCCCTTCCCGGGCACGATCGCCGTCCAGGACGCGACGACGATCCTCGTCGCCGCAGACGCAACGGCTATCCCGAGCTTCATCGAGGTCTCGGTCGAGGGCCTCGAGGATGGCACGCTCATCCACCGCGAAGACCTCAAGCTCCCCGAGGGCACCGTTCTCGTCGACCTCGCTGAGGACGCCGAAGAGGTCGCTCTCGTCTCGATCCAGACGCCTCGTGGCGAGGACGAGGACGAGGACGCCGAGGAAGAAGCAGCCGCGGCCGAGTAGTTCCTCGTCTGGCGTCGTTGACTCGACGTATCGTCGGAAGGCGGGTGGCTTCGGCTGCCCGCCTTTCGCGTCCCATCATCCATGGACGAGCCGCCGCCCGCCGCGTCCCGTCCCATGAAAGGCTTTGCAGCATGGCAGCAGACACCTGGCTCGTCGTCGGACTCGGCAATCCCGGCGAGAAGTACGCGAAGAACCGTCACAACGTCGGGCAGTTCGTCGTGGATGAGCTCGCGAAGCGCATCGGGGCCAGCTTCTCGCGGCACACCAAGGCGAACGCTCGTGTGGCGGAGGGGCGCACGGCTCCCGGCGGCCCGAAGCTCGTGCTGGCGAAGTCGAACGGCTACATGAACACCTCGGGTGGCCCCGTCTCGCAGCTCGTCGACTACTACGGGGTCGATGTCGACCACGTCGTCGTCGTGCACGACGAGCTCGATCTGCCCTTCGACACGTTGAAGCTCAAGGTCGGCGGCGGCCACGGCGGTCACAACGGCCTGCGCGACATCAGCGCGGCGCTGGGGGATCCCGGGTACCTGCGTGTGCGCGTCGGCATCGGGCGCCCGCCCGGACGTCAGGACGCCGCGGACTTCGTGCTGAAGGACTTCGCGGGCAGCGAGCGGGACGTGCTCCCCGTCCTCGTCGGCGACGCGGCAGACGCGGTCGAGCTCATCGCGCTCGAGGGCATGCAGGCCGCGCAACTTCGAGTGCACACGGCAGCTGGCGCGTGAAGCTCGTCGTCCAGCGCGTCACCGAGGCGAGCGTCACGGTCGGCGATCGCACGGTCGGCCGCATCGACGAGGCCGGGCTCCTCGTCCTCGTCGGCGTGACCCACGCGGATACCGCGGCGGATGCGGCCAAGCTCGCCCGCAAGCTGCTCGGGCTGCGCATCCTGAACGACGAGAAGTCCGTCGTCGATACGGGCTCGCCGCTGCTCGTCGTCAGCCAGTTCACGCTATACGGGGATGCGCGCAAGGGTCGGCGCCCGTCCTGGTCGCTCGCGAGCGGTCGCGAGCATTCCGAGCCGCTGGTCGAGGCCTTCGTCTCGGACCTCCGCGCCGGTGGAGTGCGCGTGGAGACCGGTGAGTTCGGCGCCATGATGAAGGTCGCGAGCGTCAACGACGGACCGTTCACCGTGCTGCTCGAATCGGCAGAACTCGCGTAGCTCGCTCTCAGCGCAGAAGAGAGCCTGGGGACTGTAGGAAGTATCTTCCCCTCGGCGCGTACAATTCCCCGAGTGACTCTGCACGGCTTCGTACGCTCCATCCAGTCCACCCCTTCCTTCGAGCGCGCCATGGGGCGCGCCGGTCGCGACACCGACTTCTCGCTCGTCGATGGGGCAAGGGCCCCGCTCATCGCGAACCTCCTCGCCGCACGCCAGACCGAGCTCGGCGCCGCCCCGATGCTGTTCGTGCTCACCGCGACGAGCCGTGAGACCGAGCAGTTCGGCGCCGACCTGCAGACGTTCGTGCCGGATGCGCACATCGCGGAGTTCCCGGCGTGGGAGACGCTCCCGCATGAGCGGCTGAGCCCCTCCGTCGAGACCACCGGCCGCCGGCTTCGCGCCATGCGCGAGCTCACCGACTGGAAGGCGGGGGAGCGTACCGCGCCGTTCGTGCTGCTCGCCTCCGTGCGCGCCGCCCTCCAGCCGCTCCTGCCCGGCCTCGACGCGGCCACGACCATCCGCCTCGAGCGCGGCTCTCGTGGCAACGACCTCTCGAGCCTCGCCCTGCAGCTCGTCGACCTCGCCTACTCGCGGGTCGACATGGTCACGCGACGAGGCGAATTCGCCGTCCGCGGCGGGATCCTCGACGTGTTCCCACCGGACGCGTCGCACGCCCTCCGCATCGACTTCTTCGGCGATGAGGTCGACGAGATCCGCGTGTTCTCGGTCGCGGATCAGCGCTCGCTCGAGTCCGAGGTCACCGAGGCGCTCATCACCCCGGCGCGCGAGCTGCTGCTCACTGAGAGCGTGCGCCAGCGCGCACGCGAGATGCAGCACGAGTTCCCGAACCTGCAGCAGATGCTCGCGAAGATCGCCGAGGGCATCCCGTCCGAGGGCATGGAATCGCTCGCCCCTGCGCTCGTGAGCGAGCTCGTCCCGATCACGAGCTACCTGCCGGAGGACGCCGCCATGGCAGTGCTCTCACCCGAACGAGTCGCGACGCGCGCCGTGCACCTCTCGGAGACGAACCACGAGTTCCTCGAGGCCGCCTGGAGTGCCGCGACCGCCGGTGCGGATGCCCCCATCGACCTCAGCTCCGGTGACTTCCTCAGCGTCTCCGGCCTCCGCGACGCTCGCGGTGCCCGGCCGTGGTGGTCGCTCTCGCCGTTCCAGTCGCTGGAGATCCCGGAGGAGCAGCTCGACGCGAGCGAGATCCTCGCGGTGAAGATCGAGGGCGACGCGGTGCCCAGCTTCGCCGGCAACGCCGACGGCGCGATCGAGCACGTCTCGGCGCTCCTCAAGGAGGGCTGGCGCGTCGTCGTCACGAGCCAGGGGCCTGGCCTCGTGGAGCGTGCCAGCCAGCTGCTCTCCGAGCATGGCGATGCTGCGAGGCTCGTCGACGAGCTGCCCGACGAGCTCGAGACGGGCGTCGCCTACCTCACCCAGTCACCCGTCTCCACGGGCGTCCAGGTGCCAGGCCAGAAGCTCGCGCTCGTCACCGAGACCGACTTCTTCGGACGCGCCGTCGGATACGACTCGCGCCAGCCGAAGAAGCTCGCCAGACGACGCGCCAACTCGGTCGTCGACCCGCTGCAGCTCAAAGCCGGTGACTTCGTCGTGCACGAGACGCACGGCATCGGCAAGTTCATCGAGCTGCGCCAGCGAGAGGTCCAGGCGGGCGGCAGGAACGCCCCCAAGACCGTGCGCGAGTACCTCCTCATCGAGTACGCGCCGTCCAAACGCGGCCAGCCGGGTGACAAGCTGTTCATCCCGACCGAGCAGCTCGACCAGCTCACGAAGTACGTCGGCGGCGAGGCGCCCGCCCTCTCGAAGATGGGCGGCTCCGACTGGTCGGCCGCGAAGGGCAAGGCCCGCAAGGCCGTGCGCGACATCGCCGTGGAGCTCGTGAAGCTCTACAGCACCCGCATGGCCTCGAAGGGGTACGCGTTCGGGCCCGACACACCCTGGCAGCATGAGCTCGAGGAGGCGTTCCCGTTCGTGGAGACGCCCGACCAGCTGCAGACCGTCGACGAGATCAAGCGCGACATGGAGCGACCCATCCCCATGGACCGCCTCGTCTCGGGCGACGTGGGCTTCGGCAAGACCGAGGTCGCCGTGCGTGCCGCGTTCAAGGCGGTGCAGGACGGCAAGCAGGTCGTCATCCTCGTGCCGACGACGCTGCTCGTCCGTCAGCACCACGAGACCTTCTCGGAGCGGATGGCGGGTTTCCCCGTCACCATCAAGCCCCTCAGCCGGTTCCAGTCGAAGAAGGAGTCGGAGGAGACGATCCGCGGCCTCGCCGACGGCTCCGTCGACATCGTCATCGGAACGCATCGCCTCCTCACCGACACCATCGCGTACAAGGACGTCGGCCTGATCGTCATCGACGAGGAGCAGCGGTTCGGCGTCGAGCACAAGGACGCGCTCAAGAAGCTGAAGGCCAACGTCGACATCCTCGCGATGAGCGCGACGCCCATCCCTCGGACGCTCGAGATGGCGGTGACGGGGATCCGCGAGATGTCGACCCTCGCGACCCCACCGGAAGACCGGCACCCGATCCTCACGTTCGTGGGCGCCAAGTCCGAGCGGCAGGTCGCCGCCGCGATCCGCCGCGAGCTGCTGCGCGAGGGGCAGGTGTTCTACGTGCACAACCGCACCGCATCCATCAACCGGGTGGCGGCGGAGATCGCCGAGCTGGTGCCGGAAGCGCGGGTCGCGGTCGCGCACGGCAAGCTCAGCGAAGCGCGGCTCGAGCAGATCATCGTCGACTTCTGGGAACGCAAGTTCGACGTGCTCGTCTCGACCACCATCGTCGAGACCGGCCTCGACATCGCCAACGCGAACACGCTCATCATCGACGACGCCGAGCGCTACGGGCTCAGCCAGCTGCACCAGCTGCGCGGACGTGTGGGTCGTGGACGCGAGCGCGCCTACGCCTACCTGCTGTACGACGGAACGCGCCCGCTCACGGAGACCGCGACCGACCGCCTCGAGACGATCGCGGCCAACAACGAGCTCGGCTCCGGCATGCAGGTGGCCCTCAAGGACCTCGAGATCCGCGGCGCGGGAAACCTGCTCGGCGGCGAGCAGTCCGGCCACATCGCCGGCGTCGGCTTCGATCTGTACCTGCGCATGATCGGCGAGGCCGTCAACACCTTCCGCGGCGAGGTCGCCGAGGGGCAGACGGAGCTGCGGCTCGAGATCCCCGTGGATGCCCGCGTGCCCGAGGACTACGTCGCGAGTGAGCGACTGCGCCTCGAGGCCTACCAGAAGCTGTCGAGTGCCTCCAGCCCCAACGCGAAGCCGGGCCAGATCGGGCTCGTCCTCGAGGAGCTGCGGGACCGCTACGGGGAGCCGCCCATCGAGGTGCAGCGCCTCATCGAGGTCTCGAAGCTGCGCCGCCTCGCCGTCAAGGCTGGCCTCGGCGAGCTCGTCGTGTTCGGCAAGACGCTGCGCATCGGACCCGCCGAGCTGAGCGACTCCAAGCAGATGCGCCTGCGGCGCATGTATCCGGGGTCGAAGATCGTCGATGCCACGAGCTCGCTCGCGATCCCCATCCTCGAGGGGCGCGACGGCAACCCGCCGAGCGACGAGGAGATGCTCATCTGGGTGCGCAGCATCCTCAAGGCCATCTTCGAGGTGGAGGACGAGGTCGTCGAGGTCCCCAGCGACACGGAGGCCAAGTAGCCGTGGGGGAGGCGAGCGATCGTCCCGAGCTGCTCCGGCTGCTCAGCGTCGTGGAGGCGTTCCGCGGAGACACCGGATGCGCCTGGTACGAGGAGCAGACCCACGCAACGCTCGTGAAGTACCTCACGGAGGAGTCCGCGGAGCTCATCGAGGCGCTCGAGAGCGACGACCCCACCGATATCCGCGAGGAGCTCGGCGACGTGCTCTTCCAGGTGCTCTTCCACTCGGACATCGCCGCCCAGCGGGCGCAGGGCGGCTTCACGCTCGAGGACGTCGCTCGTGAGCAGGCCGACAAGCTCGTGCGCCGGAACCCGCACGTCTTCGGGCCGACGCCCACCCGCGACATCGACGAGATCATCCGCCTCTGGCAGGAGGCCAAGGCCATCGAGAAGCGCGACCGCACGAGCGTGCTCGACGGCGTGCCCCGAGGGATGTCGGCGCTTGCGCTCGCGCAGAAGCTGCTCGGCAAGGAGCGCCAGCTCGGTGCGGCCGATGTCTCGCCCGCCGCCTCGCCCGCCGCCGCCTCAGCCGCTGCCTCGCCCGCCGCCTCGCCCAGCGATTCGGGATGGGTTGGGCGCTTCGGGATGGAAAGCAAGCCATCCGGAAGCGTGGAAGCCATCCCGAAACCCGGGGTGGGAGAGGAGGGCGCAGCCACCGGGGACGCGCCTGACGAGGAACTGACGCTGGGGCGAACGCTGCTTGCGCTCGTGCGCGACGCGGATGCACGGGGGCTCGACGCCGAGCGTGCGATGCGGCTCGCCAACCGCGAACTCGAGGCGCGCATCCGATCGGCCGAAGCCGAAGCCGAAGCCGAAGCCGAAACGCGAGACGCCTGAACTACGTGATCGCTGCCCGTTGAATACCCCTCCGGGGCAAGACTTGGAGGGCGAAGCGCCGGGCAGCGTTCGACCAGGCCGGCGGGCCGGGCAGGCAGGCGGGAAGGCCGGCCGCGGCGTTGCGTCAGCTCGTCGACGTGAGCGCGCCGCCCAGGTCGCGGGCGAGATTGCCGCGGTCGGCCACGACGATGTCGTCGAGGTGCTGCCAGGCGGCGGCATCGCGCAGCAGCACGGCGGTGCGTTCGGCGATGTCGGCGGGCGCATCCGCCTCGCTCCATGCAGATTGCACACGCAGGATGCGCGACTGCCGGTCGTTCTTCAGGTCGACGCGGCCGACCACCGCGTCGCCGAGCAGGATCGGCAGGGAGTAGTAGCCGTAGACGCGCTTCTCGGCGGGTGTATAGATCTCGATGCGGTAGTGGAAGTCGTGCATCCGCTCGGCTCTCGGTCGGAACCAGACGACGGGGTCGAAGGGCGAGAGGAGCGCTGCCGCGTCCATCGCGCGTGGCCGCCTCGCGTCGCGATGCAGCCACGCCGTTCCCGACGGACCGTCCTTGCCCCACTCGGCGACTCGGACGGGCAGGACCTCGCCGGAGTCGGAGAGCTCTTCGAGCGCCGTCTTCGTGAGCGCCATCGGCACGCGGAAGTAGTCGGCCAGGTCGGCCGTGGTGCCGATGCCGTGGGCGGCGGCGGCCATGCCGGTGAGCGCACGGACCGCGTCGCGCGTGCTCACCTCGGCGCCGAGCACCTCGGGCGGCAGCACCTGCTCCGGCAGCGCGTAGCGCCGCTCGAAGCCCTTGCGGGGTGCTGATGCGAGCTCACCCCAGCGGAAGAGGTACTCGAGCACGATCTTGACGTCCGACCACTCCCACCAGGAGCCGCGCCGCTTGTTGGCCTCGTGGTCGAACTCGCTGGCGGCGAGCGGGCCTCGCTCGAGGAGTTCGGCACGCAGCCACGCGATCGTCGCCGCGTGGCCCTCGAGGAACTCTGCGTTCTTGCGGCGGTCTCGTTCCTCTTTGTCGCGCATCCGCCACCCGAAGAGCGGCAGTGACGAGACGGGGAGCAGCGCCGCTTCGTGGGCCCAGTACTCCGTGAGGCGCGGTTGGCGACCGGACGCGAGACGGTCGAGTGCTGCCTTGTCGTAGCCGCCCAGTCGAGAGAAGACGGGCATGTAGTGGCTGCGCTCCCACACGTTCACGGAGTCGATCTGCAGCAGGTGGATGCGCGAGAGCAGCGAGCCCAGCTGCCGCGTTCCGGCTTCGGTCGCGGCCTTCCGCCCGCCGAACCCCTGGGCCGCGAGCGCGATGCGTCTGGCCTGAGCCGCACCGATGAGGGGAAGCTGGTCGGTCACGCGGCGCCCCCGAATCCGTCGCATGCGATCATCCTGCGAGAATAGTGCAATGGCTTCTCAGATCACTCCGCCTCGTGGCATGCGCGATTTCCTTCCGGCAGACAAGCGCAGGCGCGAGCGCATCCTCGGGACGATCCGCGAGGTCTACACGAGGCACGGCTTCGATGAGATCGAGACGCCGGTCGTGGAGGACGCCGCGCGGCTGCACTCGGGGCTCGGCGGCGACAACGAGAAGCTGTCCTTCGCCGTCATGAAGCGCGCGCTCGACGCCGAGGCGCTTGCCGCTGCCGCCGAGGCCGGCGACCCTCTCGCGCTGAGCGATCTGGGCCTGCGCTTCGACCTGACGGTGCCGCTCGCGCGGTTCGTCGCCACGCATCGCGGAACCCTGCCCGGGGTATTCCGCAGCCTGCAGATGGCGCCGGTCTGGCGCGCGGAGCGGCCGCAGAAGGGGCGCTACCGGCAGTTCGTGCAGTGCGACATCGACATCATCGGCGAGCCGGGTGCGCTCGCCGAGGTCGAGCTGCTGGTCGCGTCATCGGCCGCGCTCGTCGAGCTCGGCCTCGACAACTGCACGATCCGAGTCAACGACCGGCGCCTGCTCACCGCTCTGCTCGTGCACTGCGGATTCGCGGAGACCGAGCACGGCGCCGCACTCATCACGATCGACAAGCTCGACAAGATCGGTCCAGAGGGAGTAGCGGCTGAGCTCGCGACGCTCAACGCGACGGCCGCGCTGCAGCTCGCGGCGGCGCTCGCCACGTGGGCGCCCCTGCTGGAGACCGGCATCCGTCTCGATCGCGAGACGGTCCTCACGAGCCTGCCCGGTGCCCTCCGGGAGGACCCGGCCGTCGTCGAGGTCGTCGAGGGCATGGTCGAGATCGCGGATGCGGCCTTCGCGGCGGGCGCATCCATCCGGCTCGTGTTCGACCCGAGCCTCGTGCGTGGCATGGGCTACTACACGGGCACGATCTTCGAGGCGGCGCACCCGGAGTCGGGCTCCTCGGTCGGGGGTGGCGGACGCTACGACGGCATGATCGGCCGTTTCCTCGGTCAGGATGTGCCGGCGTGCGGGTTCTCGATCGGCTTCGAGCGCATCGTCGACCTCGCGCAGCTGCCCGACTCGGGCGACGAGCGTGCCGTGGCGCTGCTCTTCGACAAGCGAGCGTCGATCGCCGACATCGCGAAGGTCAAGGGCGCGGTCGTGCGCTCCGGAGCGTCGCGGGTGCGCGTCGCCAAGAAGCCCAAGAACGTGCGCGGCCTTCTTGCCTCGCTCGCCGAGCAGGGGTTCACGCACGTGGCCCACGTGCGCGACGAGCACGTCGCCGCGCCCGAGACGCTCAGCTTCGAGGCGCTCCAGGGCTCGTAGCCTGGCACCTCCGAACGAGGGGGAGCGCTTCTCGGCACGATCCCCGCGGGGCGGAGGTCGCAAGCCCACGTCGCCCACCTCGTGACGTCAGCGCGTCCGCGCCCTCCTCACGTTCCGCCGACCCCGATACACTGACGAAGGACCGCGTCTCTGGCGGTCCGTACGCTACTGATTCGCAAGGAGCATCCTGTGGCCCTTATTGACGTCGTCCACGCCCGCGAGATCCTCGATTCCCGAGGCAACCCAACCGTCGAGGTCGAGGTTCTGCTCGATGACGGATCGACCGGCCGCGCGGCTGTGCCGTCCGGCGCATCCACCGGCGCCTTCGAAGCCTTCGAGCTGCGCGACGGCGACGCCGACCGCTACCTCGGCAAGGGCGTCCAGAAGGCCGTCGAGGCGGTCATCGACGAGATCGACCCCGCCATCGAGTTCTTCGACGCCAGCGACCAGCGTCTCGTCGACGAGGAGCTCAAGGAGCTCGACGGCACCCCCAACAAGAAGCGCCTCGGCGCGAACGCCATCCTCGGCGTGAGCCTCGCAGTCGCGAAGGCAGCAGCCGACTCGGCTGGCCTCCCGCTCTTCCGCTACGTCGGCGGCCCCAACGCTCACGTGCTCCCCGTGCCGATGATGAACATCATCAACGGTGGCGCGCACGCTGACAACGGCATCGACGTGCAGGAGTTCATGATTCTCCCCATCGGTGCAGAGACCTTCAGCGAGGCGCTTCGCTGGGGCACCGAGGTGTACCACCAGCTCAAGAAGACCCTGCACTCCAAGGGCTACGCGACGGGTCTCGGCGACGAGGGCGGCTTCGCCCCCGACCTGCCCAACACGCGTGCGGCACTCGACCTCATCGTCGAGGCCATCGGCGCGACGAAGTACGAGCTCGGCACCGACATCGTGCTCGGCATGGACGTCGCCTCGAGCGAGTTCTTCAAGGACGGCAAGTACCACTTCGAGGGTGCTGAGGTCTCGGCTGAGGAGATGACGTCCTTCTACGAGAAGCTCGTCGCCGACTACCCGATCGTCACGATCGAGGACCCGCTGGACGAGGACGACTGGTCCGGCTACCAGGCCCTCACGGCCGCCATCGGCGCCAAGGTGCAGATCGTCGGCGACGACCTGTTCGTCACCAACCCGGAGCGCCTCCAGCGCGGCATCACGGAGGGCGCAGCGAACTCGCTCCTCGTGAAGGTCAACCAGATCGGCACGCTCACCGAGACGCTCGACGCTGTCTCGCTCGCGCAGCGCGCCGGCTACACGGCAATCCTGTCGCACCGTTCGGGCGAGACCGAGGATGCGACGATCGCGCACCTCGCGGTCGCCACGAACTCCGGCCAGATCAAGACGGGTGCGCCTGCCCGCACCGACCGCGTCGCGAAGTACAACGAGCTCCTCCGCATCGAGGAAGAGCTCGGCGACGCAGCCGTCTACGCAGGCCGCAGCGCCTTCCCCCGCCACAAGGCATAGGGATTCGGGCCGGTCGACACGGCTCACCGCCGCGCTGATCAGCGCGACACACGAACGGGTCGGGGCAAGTCCCCGGCCCGTTCGGCATGATGGGAAGCCGACACGGGAGGGGGATGCGCATGGCGAAGTCGACGGGAAAGTCGAGCTCGGGCCGGAGCGGGGGAGCCGAGTCGAAGGCCACGCCGCGCGCTCCGTCGAGGCCGAACGCGAGCGCGAAGTCGAGCGGGAGCGCCAAGCCGAAGGGCGGCACCCCAGCCAAGGCGGCGGCGAAGGGCTCGTCGAAGTCCACCCCGTCGAAGTCCACGCCCTCGAAGGCCTCGCCCTCGAAGTCGAGGTCCCGCTCCAAGCCGTCGTCGTCGTCGCCGCGCAAGCAGTCGTCCAGCGGGTCGTCGAGCGGGCCGTCGAAACAACGGCGTCGCATCCCGACCGTGCGCCCGAACGGCGCGACCGTGCTCGTGGCACTCGTCGTGATCCTCGGCATCGCGGTGCTGGCACCCACCGCGCAGCGCTACATCGCGCAGCGGCAGTACGTCGCGCAGCTGCAGGCCGAGCTGACCGAGACGCAGCAGAGCGTGGATGAGATCGCCACGGAACGCGACAGGTGGAGCGACCCCGCCTACATCCAGTCGCAGGCCCGCGGACGCCTCCTGTTCGTCATGCCCGGCGACACGAGCTACCTCGTGCTCGACCCGCCCGCCACCAACAAGCAGCAGCAGAGCAACATCAGCACCGAGCTCCACGAGACGCAGGCCAGCTGGCTCGACAGCTTCGTCGAGTCGATGGTGACCGCCGGCACCGCGCCGGCACCCGCGCCCACCCAGGGCGACTAGCGCCACGAAGCACATCGAACCCCGCGGATCGTCACTCCAGCGCATCCGCCCGCAGAACCGAAAGCGACTAATGCTCGAGTACTCAGTAGCCAGCGAACGCGACCTCGAGGTCATGGGGGAGCAGCTCGGCCGCCCCATGCGGGGTGTCGTCGGGATCGGCGCCCGGTGCGTCTGCGGCAACCCGACGGTCGTCGTCACGCGCCCACGGCTGCCCGACGGCACGCCGTTCCCCACGCTCTACTACCTGTCTCATCCCGCCGCGACCATCGCGATGTCGCAGATCGAGGCGGAGCAGATCATGCCGGAGATGCAGCAGCGGTTGAGCGACGACGAGGAGTTCCGTGCCGCCTACCTGGCCGCACACGAGCGCTACCTCGCCGAACGCGAATCGCTCGAGGTCGTCGAGGAGATCGCCGGTGTCACCGCCGGCGGCATGCCCACGCGCGTGAAGTGCCTCCACGCCCTGGCCGCCCATTCGCTGGTCGCGGGGCCCGGCGTGAACCCCGTCGGAGACTGGGCGCTCGAGCTGTCCACCTGGTCTCCGAAGCGCTGCGTGTGCGCGAACCCGGGCGATGCACTCGCCCGTGACGCGCAGGAGTAGACTTGACAAGGTTTTCCTCGCCCAACCATCGCATGCAGGGAGTACAAGTACGTGACTAAGATTCTCATCGTTGGCGGAGGCTACGCCGGCTTCTACACGGCGTGGCAGCTCGAGAAGCAGCTGAACCCGGGCGAAGCCCAGGTCACAGTCGTCGATCCGCTGCCGTACATGACGTACCAGCCATTCCTCCCAGAGGTCATCAGCGGCAACATCGAGCCGCGTCACGCAGTCGTCTCGCTGCGTCGCCACCTCAAGCGCTCGCGCGTCATCACGGCTGAGGTCACGAACATCGACCACGCCACGAAGACGGCGACCATCACGCCCCAGATCGGCGAGCCGTACACGGTCAACTACGACATCATCGTGGTCACCGCCGGCGCCGTCTCGCGCACCTTCCCGATCCCCGGCATCGCCGACAACGCCATCGGCGTGAAGACGGTCGAAGAGGCCACGTGGATCCGCGACACCATGATCGACAACTTCAACAAGGCGTCGACCATGGCCCCGGGCCCGGAGCGCACGCGCCTCCTCACATTCGTCGTCGTCGGCGGTGGCTTCGCCGGCATCGAATCGTTCGCCGAGATGCGCTCGCTCGCGACCGCGCTGCTGGAGGACTACCCGTCGCTGCAGTTCGACGACGTGCACTTCCACCTCATCGAGGCTGCCGGGCGCATCATGCCCGAGGTATCGGAAGACACCGCACTGTGGGTCATCAAGAACCTCGCAGAGCGCGGCGCGACCGTGCACCTCAACACGCAGGTCACCTCTGCGGTCGACGGCGTCGTCGAGACCTCGGCTGGCGACAAGTTCCCCACCGATGTCATCGTCTGGACCGCCGGCGTCATGGCAGCTCCGATCATCAAGAGCAACAGCGACCTCCCGGTCGACGAGCGCGGACGCCTCCGGGCACGCGCCGACCTCCGTGTCGAGGGCGACAACGGCATCGTCCAGGACGCCTGGGCAGCCGGCGACGTCTCGGCGGTCCCCGACCTCTCCGGTGGTGGAGTCGGCGGCTTCTGCGTGCCGAACGCCCAGCACGCGGTCCGTCAGGGCAAGCTCATGGCCTCCAACCTCGTGGCGACGCTCCGCGGCGGAACGCCGAAGGACTACTACCACGAGAACATGGGCGCGGTTGCCGGTCTCGGCATCGGCGTCGGCGCATTCCAGTCGGGCACCTTCGCCCTGACCGGTGTGCTCGCCTGGCTCGCCCACCGTGGTTACCACGACCTGGCGATCCCGACCGTCGAGCGCAAGATCCGCGTGCTCACCGGCTGGATCAACAACTTCGTGCTCGGCCGCGACTTCGTCTCGCTCAGCGCCCGCGAGACGCCTCGCGCCGGTTTCGAGCGGTTCGCTTCGCGTCCGCGCCCCGCAGCCCCCGAGGCCAAGGCGGATGCACCGAAGAAGCTCCCCGCGTCGAGCGAGCACGGCGGCGACAAGGCTGCTGCCTCGACCGAGAAGCCTGCGGCGGACACCAGCGGCAAGACGGTGACCGAGAAGGTCGCCGCTGAAGCGGGATCGGCTGCTCCGAAGCCCGCCGCGCGTTCGGCCAAGGCGCCTGCTGGCGACAGCAAGTAGCTGACCTCGTCGGGGCCGTCACATCTTCGGATGCGGCGGCCCCGACGTGTACGCCCCACTAGCCCAATTGGCAGAGGCAGAAGACTTAAAATCTTTCCAGGTCAGGGTTCGAGTCCCTGGTGGGGCACCAAGAGACGACTCCGGCTCGCGTCGAGCTTCGCGCGCAACCGCCGCGTCCCTCACCTCGACGTCCTGCCCGTCTGGTCGCTGTGGTGTGTCCGCGTTCGAGGCAGCTGCTCGGGCGCACTCGGCGCCGACCCGCGATACTGGCCGTATGCCGATTCTCAACAAGGACATGACCCTCTGCATCTCGCTCGCCGCGCGGCCGTCGAACCTGGGGACGCGGTTCCACAACTACCTCTACGAGGAGCTCGGTCTCAACTTCATCTACAAGGCCTTCACGACGGATGACATCGAGGGCGCGATCCGCGGTGTCACCGCGCTCGGCATCCGCGGATGCTCCGTCTCGATGCCCTTCAAGGAAGCCGTGATCGCGCTCGTCGACGAGCTCGACCCTTCCGCCCTGGCTATCGAGTCGGTCAACACGATCGTGAATGACGGCGGCAGGCTCATCGCGTCGAACACCGACTACGAGGCCATCGCCGAGCTCATCGCCGAGCACGACATCAGCTCGTCGCTGCCGGTTGTCGTGCGCGGCGCCGGTGGCATGGCGAAGGCCGTCGTCGCGGCGTTCCGGGACGCCGGCTTCGGCGATCTGACCGTCGTCGCACGCAACGAGATCGCCGGCACCGCCCTCGCAGAGAAGTACGGGTACCGGTGGCAGCGCGCCGACCCCGAGCCAGGTGCCTTCGTGCTGGTCAATGTCACGCCCTTGGGCATGACCGGGGCAGACGAGGCCGCGCTGTCGTTCAGCGAGGAGCAGGTGGCCGCCGCTGCACTCGTGTTCGACGTCGTCGCCTTTCCGGCGGAGACCCCACTCATCAGGCTCGCACGAGCGCAGGGTGTTCCCGTGGTCACCGGTGCCGCTGTTGCCGCCCTGCAGGCGGCCCGGCAGTTCGAGAAGTACACGGGGGAGCGCATCACCGCCGAGCAGGTCGAGCGGGCGGCCGCCTTCTCTCGAGAGCTCTAGGCCGCCCGACGGGATCGGGGCGCCGCGGTCTCGGTGGCGGGCCAACCCGCTACGTGGTCGTGGCTGCTCGGCGCCCAACTCGTTCGGCGCGCTGGGCGCCGAGCATTGCATGCACGATCATGTCCTCGTCGAGCAGCTCGGAGCGTCCCTCGAGCGCGGTCCTGCCGTTGGCGAGCACCACGACGCGGTGGCTCCACCTGAGCAGCTCGGTGAGATCTGTGCCCAGGAACACGACCGCCGTGCCGGTCTCGGCGAGGCTGTGGAGGAAGGTGAAGACGGCACGACGTGCGCCGACGTCGACGCCCTGCGTCGGGTGAGCGAGCACGAGCACCGTGCCGCCGCGCTCGACGGCACGGATGAACTCGGCTTTCTGCTGGTCTCCGCCCGAGAGCTCTGCGAGCGCGGTGTGGATGCTCGCGGTGTTGATGCGCAGTCGGTGCACGAGGTCGATCATCTTCCTCGCCCGCGAGATCTCCGCGCCGAGGGTCGCATCAGTCGCGCCGACGCCGTGGATGAGGCTCCGATCGGCGTCGAACCCCGGAACCGCGTCCGCGAGGAAGCTCACGCCGTGAGCTTCGGCGATGCCTGCCTCTGCCAGGTCGACAGGCTCCCCGAACAGTTCCACGTGGCCCTGCTGCGGGCGGGTCGCGCCACCGAGGATCTCGATGAGCTGACGGACGCCCGAGTCGTGCGTCCCTGTGACGCCAACGACCTCGCCCGGCCGCACGTGGAGATCGACGCCGTGCAGGAGGCACCCGTCGCCGACGCCGAACGCGGCGAGCGCGGCACGGTGCGCATCCTCCCCGGAGCTCGCGAGGCTCGCTTCCGCGTCCGGCAACTCGCCGATGAGCATGACCGTGAGCTCCTCGGCGCTGAGCCCGCCGATGGGGGTGTCGATGGCGATCGTGCCGTCACGGAGCAGGAGGACGCGGTCGACGATCGACTGCACCTCGTCCATGCGGTGCGTGATGTACAGGATGCTTCGGCCCTGCGAGGCGAGCTGCCGGAGGACTCGGTGCAGGAGCGCGATCTCGTGGTCCGCGAGCGTGACGGCCACCTCGTCGATCACGACGAGCTGCGCCTCCTCGGCGAGCATGCGAACGACCTCGACGAGCGCGCGACGACCCCGGTCGAGCTCATCGATCATCGCGTGAAGATCGAGTTCGGTGCTGGTCTGCTCGACGAGTTCCCGTGCGCGTTCGAGAACCGCCTCGTGCGACTCATCGGCCCGATAGGTGTTGCGGAAGAGCGCCTGCGCGACCGTCAGGCCCCTCGGCGGCTCCGCGTTCTGGGTGATCACTCCGACGCCGCAGGCCTGCGCCTCCGCGAGTGAGGCAGGCGCGTACGGCTCCTCGCCGAGAATCATGGTTCCGGATTCGAGCTGCTGGCGTCCGACGAGTGTGCTCACGAGCGTGCTCTTTCCTGCGCCGTTGACTCCGATGAGCCCGACGATCTGCCCCCGATACAGGGTGAGATCGACCGCCCGGAGCACCTGCCGGTTGCCGTACGAAGTCGTTGCGCCGATCAGGTGCACAAGAGTTTCCATCGTTCCCCCTCGATAGATGTGCGAAGCATGATTCCGAAAGCAAAACAGCTCCGCGTGTCTGCCCCCTCGCGGAGATCCGCGAACTCAGACGACTCGAATCTATACGAGATCGGCGCTCTGGATCGCCAGAGCGACGCTCGGGTGTGCGCTACTGTCGTGTCGGCTGCTATCTGCAGCTGATGCCGACACGTACAACGTCGGCCTGATGTTCACGCGCAGACACCCTTCTCGTCGGTCGATCGGATGAGGGAACCGGGTCCACCTGCCGCGCGGACGACGGCCGAAGTGACGGGGTGGCCGCTCCGTGAGCATGCAGGACCGCTCGCGTACGGTGCGCCGCTCGCGGATCGTTGTCCCGTCGGCATGGGTGAGTCGGATGCCTCATTCACTTCGACAGGGACGATGGTGCAGGACGACATCTGACCTGCAGGTCCGGGGTCGATGAGGCAGCGACACAAAAACAAGGGGGAGACAAGACATGAGTTCACTCGATGAGGCCATCAACCAGCTGCTGAGCATCGAAGGCGCGACGGGGGCCGCGATCGTCGACTACGCGAGCGGCATGGCGCTGGCGCAGGGCGGCAATCCGTCGTTCGATCTCGGCATCGCCGCCGCGGGCAACGCCAACGTCGTGCGCGCGAAGCTCAGCACGATGTCCGAGCTCGGCATCGCCGATGAGATCGACGACATCCTGATCACGCTGAGTTCGCAGTACCACCTCATCAACGTCCTCAACTCGCAGGGGTCGAGCGGTCTGTTCATCTATCTGGTGCTCAATCGCACGAGCGCCAACCTGGCGCTCGCTCGCCACAAGCTGAAGGTGGTTGCTGCGCAGATCGCGGTGTAACCGGCGTCGGTCGTGCCGGCATGAGGGCCGCCCAGAACGGTGCCCCTCGTGCCGGCAAGCAGTTGTTGTACTTCGTACAGAATATGCAACACTGTCGTCATGATGCATGTGCTGACGCCGGGATTCGAGCCCACCACGGTCGACTACGCGGAGGCTCTCGCGCTCCAGCGGCGGCTGCACGCCGAGCGCGTTCGGGGAGACCGGGGCGACGCGCTTGTCCTCCTCGAACACCCGAGCGTCTACACTGCGGGGCGCCTCACCAGGCGGAGCGAACGGCCCAGCGACGGCACGCCCGTCGTCGAGGTCGACCGCGGAGGGCGGCTGACCTGGCATGGGCCCGGCCAGCTCGTCGGCTATCCGATCGTCAAGCTGCCCGAGCCCATCGACGTCGTCGCCCACGTCCGCCGCCTCGAGGCGGCCCTCATCGAGCTCGTCGCCGAGTTCGGCGTCGAGGGCGTGCAGGTCGACGGCCGTTCCGGCGTGTGGGTCGAGGACGACCACGGTGCTCGGAAGATCGCCGCGATCGGGGTCCGTGTCGTCGAAGGCTGCACGATGCACGGCTTCGCGCTCAACTGCTCCAACTCCCTCGAGCCCTTCAGCCGCATCGTGCCGTGCGGCATCGCCGACGCCGGAGTCACGTCCCTGAGCGCCGAGCTCGGGCGGTCGATCACCCCCGCGGAGGTTGCTCCGAGAGCGGCCGAACTACTCACCGCTCACCTCGGTGTCGACGCGGGAGTCGCAGCGTGACGATCAAGCCCGAGGGCCGCAAGCTGCTCCGCGTCGAGGCGCGGAACGCCCAGACGCCCATCGAGCGCAAGCCGGAGTGGATCAAGACGAGAGCGAAGATGGGGCCGGAGTTCCGGCAGGTCTCAGAGCTCGTCAAGGCGGGCGGCCTGCACACCGTCTGCCAGGAGGCAGGCTGCCCGAACATCTACGAATGCTGGGAGGACAGGGAAGCCACGTTCCTCATCGGCGGTTCGCAGTGCACCCGTCGCTGCGACTTCTGCCAGATCGATACGGGCAAGCCTGCCGACTACGACACCGACGAGCCGCGCCGGGTGGCGGAGTCCGTCACGACCATGGGGCTGCGCTACGCGACCGTGACCGGAGTCGCCCGTGATGACCTGCCGGACGAGGGCGCCTGGCTGCACGCGGAGACGGTCCGGCGCATCCACGCCGAGAATCCGGGGACCGGTGTCGAGATCCTCGCGACGGACTTCTCCGGCAATCCTGCGCTTCTCGGAGAGGTCTTCTCCTCGAGGCCCGAGGTGTTCGCGCACAACGTGGAGACCGTGCCTCGCATCTTCAAGCGCATCCGCCCCGCCTTCAGATACGAGCGCTCGCTCGACGTCCTCACGCAGGCCAGGTCCGCGGGGCTCGTCACGAAGTCCAACCTGATCCTCGGCATGGGGGAGGAGCGCGATGAGATCGAGCAGGCGCTCGTCGACCTCCACGATGCGGGCTGCGACATCATCACGCTCACGCAGTATCTCCGGCCGAGCCCAAGGCATCTGCCCGTGGCGCGGTGGGTCAAGCCGCAGGAGTTCATCGCGCTCAAGGCCGTGGCCGAGGAGATCGGCTTCCTCGGGGTGCTCGCCGGCCCGCTCGTCCGCTCCTCCTACCGCGCCGGTCGACTCTGGGCACAGGCTGCTCGACGCCGCGGGATGCCCATCCCGCAGCATCTTCAGCACCTCGCGGACTCCGCATCCAGCGAATTCGCTCAAGCGGTGGGCTGACCCCGCCGTCTCGCAGTCGAGGCGGGTTACCATTCCGGCATGCTCGAAGTCTGGATCGCCGTCGGAGCCGTGCTCCTCATCGTCATCGCCGTAGTCGTCTACGTCGTCGCCACCAACCGCTCGCTCAAGCGCCTGAGCGCCCGCGTCGACGGAGCGTGGAGCGACATCACGACGCAACTGGCGGCCCGCGAGGAGCTGCTCCCGCAGCTCGAGACGCGTGTGCGCGGCCTCGCGACGCATGAGGACAAGGTCTTCGCGGCGTTCCAGGAGGCCCGCGCTGCGAGTTCGCGCGCGACGACACCCGAAGAGGTGAGCGCGGCCGAGAACCTCGTGCAGGGCTCGCTGCGCGGCGTGTTCGCCGCGGCAGAGGCCTACCCGCAGCTCCAGTCCAGCCGCGAGTTCCTGCAGCTGCAGTCCGACCTCGTCGACGTGGAGAACCGCATCCAGGCGTCGCGTCGCTTCTACAACGGGGGAGTGCGCGAGTACAACACCAAGGTGAAGGTGTTCCCGAACAACCTCGTCGCGGGCCCGCTCCACTTCGAGCAGCGGACCTTCTTCGAGGTCGCCGACCGGGCTGCCATCTCGCAGCCCCCTCGGGTGCAGTTCTAATGGCATCGCAGCGTCCGCGGGCGCTCCTAGTATTGAGCCTATGACCGAACGCGACCTCGACGAGACTGCCGCCAAGGCGGCATCGCCGAGAACCGGCTCCACCCTGGCGCAGAACCCCACGCCAGCGCTCCGCAACGAGAGCGAGGACGAGCTCGTGCCCCGGGGGCTGCGCATCGGCGCGGCCTGGGCCTGGCGCACCGTGGCCATCCTGCTGGCCCTGATCCCCCTCGGGTGGCTCGTCGCACAGGCATCGATCCTCGTCATTCCGCTGCTCGTGGCCGCGCTCCTGGCGTCGCTGCTCGCACCGCTCATGAAGTGGCTCGTGGGTGTCGGCCTCCCGAGGTGGGCAGCGCTCATCCTGTCGCTCATCGTCCTGCTGGTCGCGATCGGCACGCTGATCAGCCTGGTCGTCAGCCAGTTCGCGCAAGGCTTCAACCTCGACCTGGGCAAGCTCGAGGCTCAGTACCAGCTGGCGCTGCAGTTCCTCAGAGACTCCCCGCTGCATGTCACCGAGGAGCAAGTCGACGCGGGACTCAGCGAGATCGTCGGCTGGGTGCAGTCGAACGTGAACTCCATCGCGTCCCAGGCGGTCTCGGTCGGCTCCAATGTTGTCGCCTTCCTCGCCGGCACGCTCGTCACCGCCTTCGCCCTGATCTTCTATCTCCTCGACGGCCGCAGCATCTGGCTCTTCATCGTGTCGATCTTCCCCAAGAAGGCGCGCGCCGCCATCGACGGTGCTGGCCAGCGGGGCTGGATCTCGGTCGGCCACTACGTGCGCGTCCAGGTGCTCGTCGCGCTCATCGACGCCGTCGGCATCTACCTCGGTGCCGTCATCCTGCAGGTGCCGTTCGCGTTGCCGATCGGCGTGATCGTCTTCCTCGCGTCGTTCGTCCCCTACATCGGCGCGATCTCGGCCGGCACGATCGCCGTCGCCGTGGCGCTGGCCTACAACGGCTTCCTCAATGCGCTCATCATGCTCATCGTCGTCGTCGCGGTCATGCAGATCGAGTCGCACATCCTGCAGCCGCTCATCATGGGCAGCGCCGTGAAACTGCACCCGCTCGCGGTGCTGTTGTCGGTGAGCGCAGGAACCATCTTCGGCGGCATCGCCGGCGCCGTCTTCGCCGTTCCCCTCGTCGCGGCAGGCAAGGTCATGGTCCAGTTCATCTCGCGTGGCACTTGGCGCGATGACCCCGACCCGACGAAGATCACGCAAACCCCCGTATCCAAGCGCGAGAAGGCCAAGCGCGAGAAGAAGGCAAGCACGGTATGACCGCTCCCACCATCACGCTGGAACAGATCGTCGCCGCACGTGAAATCGTGCGGCAGGTCATCTCCCAGACCCCCATCGACTCGGCCCGGTTCCTGTCCGAGAAGCTCGGCTCTCCTGTGCTCCTCAAGTGCGAGAACATGCAGCGCACGGGCTCGTACAAGATCCGCGGGGCGACGTACCGCCTCTCGCGGCTGAGTGAGGAGCAGCGCTCGCGTGGAGTCGTGGCCGCCTCGGCCGGCAACCACGCGCAGGGCGTCGCCTTCGCGGCCCGCGAGCTCGGCATCAAGGCGACGATCTTCATGCCGGTCGGCGTTCCGCTGCCGAAGCTGCAGGCGACCCGCGGCTACGGTGCAGAGGTCGTCCTGACCGGCGTCAACGTGGCGGATGCGCTCGTCGCCGCCAAGCAGTTCGCCGTCGACACCGGGGCCGAGTTCATCCACCCGTACGACCACGCCGACATCATCACGGGCCAGGCCACCCTCGCGCTG
This sequence comes from Pseudoclavibacter sp. AY1H1, assembly GCF_002931055.1. Lineage (GTDB taxonomy): Bacteria > Actinomycetota > Actinomycetes > Actinomycetales > Microbacteriaceae > Pseudoclavibacter. Next base: position 58,708 of record NZ_PSXX01000001.1, read on the forward strand.
GACATCCTCGAGCAGGCGCCCGACGTCGACACGATCATCGTGCCCATCGGCGGCGGCGGGCTCATCTCGGGCGTCAGCGTCGCGGCGAAGCTCCTCGGCGAGCAGCGTGGGCGGCCCATCCGCATCATCGGCGTGCAGGCGGCCAACTCTGCGCCGTTCCCCGTCTCGCTCGAGGCCGGCTACCCCGTGAAGATCCAGGCTCGCCCGACCATCGCCGACGGCATCGCCGTCGACATGCCCGGCGAGATCACCTTCGAGGTGGTCCGCAATCTCGTCGACGAGGTCGTCACCGTCTCGGAAGACGACATCTCGCGCGCCATCCTGCTCCTCGTCGAGCGGGCCAAGCTCGTGGCCGAGCCGGCAGGTGCGACCGCCGTCGCTGCCATCCTCGCGGACAAGATCAAGGACGCGGGCACCACGGTCGCCATCCTGTCCGGCGGCAACATCGACCCGCTCATGCTCGAGAAGGTGCTGAGCCGCGGCCTCGCCGCCTCTGACCGGTACCTGAAGCTCGTCATCGAGCTGCAGGACGTTCCCGGCCAGCTCGCGCTGATCGCGAAGACCATCAGCGAGGTGAACGCGAACGTGGTCGAGGTGCTGCACACTCGCCACAACAAGGGTCTGCAGGTGAGCCACGTCGAGCTCGAGGTGTCGGTCGAGACTCGAGGCACCGAGCACTCCCACCAGGTGATGGATGCGCTGCGTGCGCTCGGCTACCAGCCGCGGACGAGCAGGGACGCGTCCCCGCTTCCCTGATCGCGAGCACCCTCGCAGGAACGAGAAGAGGACCTCCCGCGGGAGGTCCTCTCCGTGTGTCCGAGTGCGTGGCCGCGTCGAACGGCTACGGGTGGAAGGTCTCGACCTCGGTGATCTCGACGTCGATGGAGTTGCCGTTCGGCGCCTCGTAGCTCGTGGATGCGCCGATCGCGAGGCCGAGGATCGAGGCTCCGAGCGGGCTCTCGCCCGAGTAGACGCGCAGCTGGGTCTGAGACGCCATCTCGCGGCTGCCGAGGAGGAACTTCTGCTCCTTGCCGCCGATCTTCGCCGTCACGACGGTGCCCGTCTCGACGATGCCGGACGCTTCTGGCGCTTCGCGGACCTCGGAGTTCTTCAGCATCGTCTCGAGCTGGTTGATGCGGGCTTCGATCTTGCCCTGCTCGTCCTTCGCCGCGTGGTAGCCGGCGTTCTCCTTGAGGTCGCCGTCTTCGCGCGCCTCTTCGATGCGCTTGGCGATCTCTTCACGACCGTTCACAGCGAGCTCGTCGAGCTCCGCCTTGAGGCGGTCATACGTCTCCTGGGTGAGCCAGGTCACCGATGGGTTAGCCATGCTGGAACTCCTTGTGCAGCCGGATACGACCAAAGCCCTGACGCGAGTCAGGGCCTCTGGTGCCATTCTACGGCAACCAGCATTCCTTCACCAAAGCCGTGGTTCCTGCCTTCGTGGTGCGCACCTGCGCGTTGAGGACCTGCGAGGCCTCGTCGGTCGCGGGGACGTCGACGATGTCCCAGCCGACGACCGCCTGCTGCTCGTCGCGGATCTCGATCGCGCACGTCGCCTCGGTTCCGGCAGGGGCGGTGATGCGGTAGTCGAAGCTCACGTTCGCGTCGTCGACGATGGAGAAGCGCACCGTGTCGGCTCGGATCGCCGAGGAGGAGACGGGGCCGACCGTGGTCGTCGCCCAGAAAGCGACGACGGCGATGACGAAGATGCCGACGACCATCCAGATCCAGCGCTCCGGCTTCTTCTCCGAGCGAGGCGCGCGGGCGCCGTAGCGGTCGACGAGGTCAGCTGAGGTGGCGGCGGTGTCGGCGCGGGTCTCGCGTTCAGCTGACACGTGGATTCCTCTCGACTGAGGGCGGGCGCGGCCAGAAAGTGCGGGCCGCGCGAGATAGGCTCTCTGTCTAGGTTAACGTTCCCCGAGGAGACCAGTGACACTTCGACTGATGGCGGTCCACGCCCATCCCGACGACGAGTCCAGCAAGGGCGCCGCGACATACGCCGCGTACCGTGCCAAGGGCGCCGAGGTCATGGTGGTGAGCTGCACCGGAGGCGAGGCCGGCGACATCCTCAACCCGGGTCTCGAGTCCGTCTCGCACGCCCAGCGCGACCTGGCGGGACTCCGGCGCGTCGAGATGGCTGCCGCCCAGGAGTTCCTCGGCGTCGAGCACCGCTGGCTCGGGTACGTCGACTCCGGCATGGCCTCGGAGGACGGATCGCTGCCGCTGAACTCCTTCGCGAGCATCCCCCTCGACATCTCCGCGCGTCCGCTGCTGCGCCTGGTCAGGGAGTTCCGCCCGCACGTGCTCGTCACGTACGACGAGAACGGCGGCTACCCGCACCCCGACCACATCCGCACCCACGACATCTCGATGCGCGTGTGGCGGGAGTCGGGCCTCGCGACGCACCCCGAGCTGGGCTCGCCGTGGCGCATCTCGAAGCTGTACTACGACCGCACCATGAACGGGAAGCGGGCAGACAGCCTCCTGCAGCACATCAAGGCGCTCGACCCCGAGTCGCCGCTGCTCGATCGCCTCGAGCAGATGCTCGCCTGGATGCGAGACAAGCCGAGCAACGTGACGACGCAGATCCAGATCGACGAGTTCTTCGACGCCCGCGACTCGGCGCTCCGCTCGCACGCGAGCCAGGTGGCGCCTGACAGCGGGTTCTTCGCGATTCCTCGCGACATCGAGGCCGCGGCGTACCCGTACGACGACTTCGAGCTCGTCGACTCCCGAGTGGATGCCCCGACGCCAGAGACCGACCTGTTCTCGGGCGTCGACGAACGCAACGACGACAAGCAGGGCGCTGCGGAGGCCTCCGAGTGATGCTGCTCGCCTCCGCCCAGTCCTGGGTGCTGTCGCTTGCGGCGACGGCGCCGACGCCTGGGGAGGAGCTGCCCTTCAACCCGGACGACGTGACGCCGGGCCCGCTCGGCTTCTTCGTCTTCATCTTCGTCGCCGTCGCGACCGGCCTCCTGGTGATGGATCTCATCCGCCGCACGAGTCGGGTGCAGGCGAGGGCTCGTATCCGCGAACAGCTGCAGGCCGAGATGGCAGCGAACGAGGGCACGGTGGCCGAGGGCACCGAGAGCCCTCAGCTCGGCCAGGAGCCCGAGGAGCAGGCCGCGCCTGAGCATCGCGAGCCCGACCACGAACCCCCGGCGGCCAAGCCCTAGGCGAAGACCGGCGGGTCGATGCAGAGCAGCAGGATGCCCGTCCACTGGCTGAGGAACGCCAGCACCGTGAACACGTGGAACAGCTCGTGGAAGCCGAAGTGCCCCGGCCAGAAATTGGGGCGTTTGAGCGCGTAGAAGACGGCGCCGGCCGTGTAGAACAGGCCGCCGACGACGATGAGCACCACCGTGGCCACGTTCACGGCGGCGATGTCGCCGAGGTAGGCGACGGCAGCCCAGCCGAGCGCGATGTACAGGGCGACGTACAGCCACCGCGGGGCGCCGATCCAGAACACGCGGAAGCAGATGCCAAGCAGCGCTGCGCCCCACACGATCGCGAACAGCGGCCACCCCTTCTCCGGCGGCAGCGCGACCAGCGCTATGGGCGCGTAGGTCCCAGAGATGAGCAGGAAGATGTTCGCGTGGTCGAACCGCTTGAGGGCGACCCGCGTCTTCTCGCTCCAGTTGAAGCGGTGGTAGAGGGCGGAGATGCCGAAGAGCAGCCAGGAGCAGATCGCGTAGAGCGCGCAGGCCAGCTTGGCGGTCGTGCCCTCGGCGAGCACGATGAGCACGATCCCCGCCGCGATCGAGACGGGAAGCGTGCCGGCGTGCACCCAGCCGCGCCATGATGGCTTCGCCTCCGCGACGCTCGCGCCCGATTCAGCTTCGAGCAGGGGCAAGTGCACGGTGGGCTCCTGGCCCGAGTCGAGTTCCGAATCCGCGTGATGTTCTGAAGCCACCCTCGCACTCTACGCGGCCCCGTGCACGTGCATCTGACCCGTGGTCCGGTACGTTGTTCGAACCATGTCGATGATTCCCACGAGCCTGCGGAGCTTCCTGTACGGGCTGTACACGAGGCGACTGCGCCGATCTCTGCACGGTCGTCCCAAGCCGAAGCACGTCGCGATGATCATCGACGGCAACCGGCGTTGGGCCAGGCAGCTCGGGTTGCGGGATGCGGCCCAGGGGCACGCAGCGGGGGCCGCCAAGATGATGGAGTTCCTCGCCTGGTGCGACCGGGAAGGCGTCCAGGTCGTGACCCTCTACCTCCTGTCGAACGACAACCTCAAGAACCGCAGCAGCGAAGAGCTCGACGCGCTCATCGACATCATCGAGAAGCTCGCAATGCAGATCGCCGACAACGCGCGCTGGCGGGTGCACCACGCCGGATCTCCCGAGCACCTCCCTTCCGGACTCGGGGCGACGCTCGAGCGTCTGCAACGCGACACGGCGCAGCGTCGAGGCATGCACGTGAACCTCGCGGTCGGGTACGGAGGCCGCAGCGAGATTGTCGACGCGATGCGCAGGATCGTGCGCGCACACGCGGCAGATGGTGGCGACGTCGCGGCCCTCGCGGACATCCTCACGCCTGACCTCATCGCCGAGCACCTATACACGGGCGGCCAGCCGGACCCCGACCTGGTCATCCGCACCTCCGGTGAGCAGCGGCTCAGCGACTTCATGCTGTGGCAGTCTGCGCACTCCGAGTTCTACTTCGTCGAGGCACTGGGACCCGACCTGCGCGAGGTCGATTTCCTCCGCGCGCTGCGCGACTTCGCGTCCCGCCAGCGACGCTACGGCCAGTAGCCGCGACGCTCCCAGACACGACACAAAATTTAACTTTCGCCTGCGCGTGGCGTGGTCCCCGCCGTCGTACGTTAATGCCATCAGGTACGGTGCCTGATCGAAACGGCCACAGGTTCCCGAAGTTCGTTTCCCCCTACCGAGTGCCCCTGTGGTCGGAACGTAACCCAGCGACGAGCGAGAGCTTGGCGAAGGAGCGGAACTGCCGTGATACCCGCACAGCGCAACACCGACCACCTCGAGAACGAGGAAGGGGGCGCCGTGCATGTCGCGGTTCCCGACTCGTCCATCTCGACCCGCACCTACGTGCTCGACACGTCGGTGCTGCTCAGCGATCCGAGGGCACTCTTCCGCTTCGCGGAGCACGCGGTCGTCATCCCCGTGGTCGTGATCACGGAGCTGGAGAAGAAGCGCCACGACCCGGAGATCGGGTACTTCGCCCGCCAGGCGCTCAGGTTCCTCGACGAGCTGCGCATCAAGCATGAGCGCCTCGATTTCCCCATCGCCATCGGGGAGGCAGGCGGCACGCTGCGCGTCGAGCTCAACCACTCGAACATGAGCGTCCTCCCCAGCGGAATGCAGCTGGGAGACAACGACACACGCATCCTGGCCGTCGCGCAGAACCTCGCTGGTGAGGGCCTCGCCGTGACGGTGGTGTCCAAGGACCTCCCGATGCGCGTGAAAGCCTCGGCGATCGGCCTGGCTGCTGAGGAGTACCGAGCCGAGCTGGCCCGCGACACCGGTTACACGGGGGTCGCCGAGATCTCCCTCGGCGCGGACGAGCTCGACACGCTGTACACGGACGAGACGGTCGCGACCGCCACCGTCGACGAACTGCCCATCAACACGAGCCTCGTGATCCACTCGGACCGCGGATCAGCACTCGGACGCGTGTCGGGGAAGGGCGCCGTCCGACTCGTCCGCGGCGACTTGGACGTGTTCGGCGTGCACGGGCGGTCTGCGGAGCAGCGACTCGCCATCGACCTGCTGCTCGACCCCTCGATCGGCATCGTCTCCCTCGGCGGGCGCGCGGGCACTGGGAAGAGTGCCCTCGCCCTGGCTGCAGGGCTCGAGTCGGTGCTCGAGCGCGGGCTGCACCGGAAGATCATGGTCTTCCGACCGCTCTTCGCCGTCGGCGGGCAGGAGCTCGGCTTCCTGCCCGGCGATCAGGGCGAGAAGATGAACCCGTGGGGCCAGGCGGTCTACGACGCTCTGTCGGCGATCGTGTCGGAGAACGTCATCGACGAGGTCATGGACCGGGGGATGCTCGAGATCCTGCCTTTGACGCACATCCGGGGCCGCTCGCTGCACGACGCGTTCGTGATCGTCGACGAGGCGCAGTCGCTCGAGCGGAACGTGCTGCTCACCATGCTCTCTCGGATCGGCAAGAACTCTCGCGTGGTGCTCACCCATGATGTGGCGCAGCGGGACAACCTGCGCGTCGGCCGGCACGATGGGGTGGCCTCGGTCATCGAGACCTTGAAGGGACACAAGCTCTTCGCCCACATGACGCTCACGCGGTCCGAGCGCAGCGACATCGCGGCGCTCGTCACGGAGCTGCTCGGAGACTACGAGGTGTGATGGGGACGCGGGCCCGGCTCGGTTGCGCTGCACCGAGTCGGGCCTCGACCTGGCCTGTGGGGAACTTCTGCGGGTGGGTCCAGATCTGACTAGTGTCCGGGCATGGCAGAACGTGCGGAGGCCGACCCTCTTACTGGGACGGGGCCGGATCCCCTGCGCAGTGCTTCGGACGCGCAGGGTCCGGTCCCGCGGTCACGGTGGTCGCGCGCCGGAGCGGCGCTGTGCGTCGGGGCGCTGCTCGTGATCGGCGTGGCATCGGCGGTCCCGCAGCACTCGGAGCTCCTGCCGGCGTCGCTCGCCGTCGCAGCGGTTACTCCACGACTCGTGGCGGTGGATGCCCGGGAGCACCGGCTGCCGAACCGCCTCGTCGCGCTCGGGGCGCTCGGGGTCCTCATCGCCTGGGTCGCCGACTGGGCACTGCACGGAACGCCGGATCTTCTCGCCGCCGCCACCGGCGCCGCGGCAGGGGCCGTCCTGCTCGTCCTGGCGCTCACCGGCGGCCTCGGCATGGGCGATGTGAAGCTCGGGGCCGTGCTCAGCTGGGCGGCGGCGCTCGTCGACCCCTCGCTCGCCGTGCTCCTCGGCGTGCTGGCGATTCTCATCGGGGGAGTGCAGAGCGTCATCGTCCTGGCACGGACCCGGGATCGCCGTCGCAGCATCGCGTTCGGGCCGGCGCTACTCGCCGGGTACTGGCTTCCCGTCTTGTGGCTCGCCGTGCCGTTCGGGTAGTGCCGGCGCTTGCGCTCGTGCTGTCGAGGCGCAGGCCTCTGGGGACGCAGAAGGCCCGCCGGGTTCTCCCGGCGGGCCTTCTGCTGTCGGCTCTTCGCCTACAGGTTGGGCGTGGTCATGCTGAGCACGTCGAGCTTCTCGTCGAGCTGCTCTTCCGTGATGTCGCCGCGCTCGACGTAGCCGAGGTCGATGACGGACTGGCGCACCGTGACCTTGTTGGCAACCGAGTACTTCGCGATCTTGGCTGCCGCCTCGTACCCGATGATGCGGTTGAGCGGGGTCACGATCGAGGGCGACGACTCGGCGAGCGCGCGGGCACGCTCCTCGTTCGCGACGAGGCCATCGACGGTCTTGTCGGCGAGCACACGCACGCCGTTGGAGAGGAGGCGAATCGACTCGAGGAGCGCGGTTCCCATGACCGGGATCTGAACGTTGAGCTCGAACGAGCCGGAGGCTCCGCCGAAGACGATGGCTGCGTCGTTGCCGATGACGCGCGAGGCGACCATGAGCACGGCCTCAGGGACGACCGGGTTCACCTTGCCCGGCATGATCGAGGAGCCAGGCTGCAGGTCGGGGATCTGGATCTCGCCGAGTCCCGTGTTCGGGCCCGAGCCCATCCAGCGGAGGTCGTTGTTGATCTTGATGAGGCTCACCGCGATGGTGCGCAGCGCGCCGGAGGCCTCGACGAGGCCGTCGCGTGCGCCCTGAGCCTCGAAGTGGTCGAGGGCCTCGGTGAGCGGGAGCTTCGCGTTGTCGGCGAGCTCGGCGATGACCTGCTGAGAGAAGCCGGCAGGCGTGTTGATGCCGGTGCCGGTCGCGGTGCCGCCGAGGGGAACCTCAGCGACGCGCGAGATGGTCGACTGCACGCGCTCGATGCCGAGGCGGATCTGACGGGCGTAGCCCGCGAACTCCTGTCCCAGCGTGACCGGGGTGGCGTCCATGAGGTGCGTGCGCCCGGCCTTGACGGTGGATGCCCACTGCTGCGCCTTGCGGTCCAGGGCCTCGGCGAGGTGCGTGAGACCCGGGATGAGGTCGTTGAGGAGCGCGTCCGTCACGGCGACGTGCACGGAGGTCGGGAAGACGTCGTTCGACGACTGCGACGCGTTGACGTGGTCGTTGGGGTGGACGGGGCCGCCGAGGCCGCGCGTCGCGAGTGTCGCGAGGACCTCGTTGATGTTCATGTTCGAGGAGGTGCCGGACCCGGTCTGGTAGACGTCGACCGGGAACTGGTCGAGGTACTTGCCGTCGATGATCTGCTCAGCGGCCTCGACGATCGCGTCGGACACCGGCTGCTCGATGATTCCGAGCTTCGCGTTCACGATCGCGGCGGCGCGCTTGATGCGCGCGAGGGCGATGATCTGGCCCGGCTCGAGACCTGCACCGGAGATGGGGAAGTTCTCGACTGCGCGCTGCGTCTGCGCTGCGTAGAGGGCGTTCTTGGGAACGCGGACCTCGCCCATCGTGTCGTGCTCGATGCGGTACTCGTCTTGATTTTCCACCACGTTGTGTGACCTTTCCAGGTAGCCGATCTCTGTCCGAGCCAGCCTATCGAGTCCTGGCCTCAGTCGAGGTCGGCCGCGACCAGCTCTGCCAGCTTCGTGACCGTCTCGGGGGAGTTGTTGCCGTAGACGAGGTAGGCCTGGCCGTCCTGCTCGTGGACGAGCATGTAGGCCCGGTTGCCTGCATCCTCCGGGCTGAGGTCGGTCGCGTCGTATTCGATCCAGTCGAGGCCGCCGACCTGCACGGTGCCCGTCGGGGTGCGCTCGCGCGTCGCGTCCAGCAGCCAGGTGGGGTTGACGCCGATGCCCTGGCTGACGCCGACGTACTCGGTGGGTGCGCCCTTCGGGCCGACCAGGAAGCCGATGTACCACTCGCTGACGCCGTCGGCGCTTGTGCGGATCTCGGCTTCGTTCGCGGTCCAGTCCGCCGGAACCTGAGGCACGACCAGCGGGGCGGCGAAGTCGCCCTGCGCGCTCTGCGCCTCTGACGCGAAATCGACGTCGAAGGTCACGGGAGTGTCGTTGCGCGGCACGATCGCCACGATGAACAGCACGAGGCCCAGCGACACCAGGAGCGAGTAGACGAGGTTGTTGATCGTCTTGCGCTTCCGGTATAGCCGCGAAGACTCGGCCTTGCGCGCGAACGTCTCCTCCGGGGTCTCCGGCCGCCCGAGTTCCGCGACGACCGGTGGCTGCTTCTGCTTGGCCATCAGGCCTCGTCCAGAGCTTCGTCGTCGCGTCGACGTGCCGCCTCGAGGCGCTTCCTGGCACCGAGGAGCCAGGACTCGCAGTGCGCGGCGAGCTGCTCGCCGCGCTCCCAGAGCTTGAGCGACGCCTCGAGGGAGGCGCTGCCCTGTTCGAGCTGGCTCACGACCGAGATGAGCTCGTCGCGTGCCTGCTCGTAGCTGAGCTCGGCGATGTCGGTCTGTTCCTGCATGGTGGTCATTCTACGTTCGCCTCCGTTGCGCCGTCCGGGGCGCCTGGTGTGATGATGACCTCGCCGCCGAGCGACGAGGCTGAGATGCGGCCATCGGCCGTTCGGATGCGGAGCTCGGTCGACGCGGGGGCGTCCTGCCATCCGGTGACGAGCGACTTCGCACCACCGTCGACGCGTTCGACGATGGAGTAGCCGCGCTCGAGCGTGCCCTGCGGCGAGAGGCCCCGCAGGTGCCTCGCCAGCGACTCGAGCCGGTCGTGCTCGCGGTCGATTCGCCGAGTGATGAGCTCTTCGCCGCGCTGGGAGGCCCGCATGAGCTCCTCGCCGCGCTGGTCGATGATCCACGATGGGTTGGCGAGCGCTGGCCGTGAGACGAGCGACTCGAGGGCGTTGGACTCGCTGCGCACACGGTCGACGATGCGCTGCAGGATGCGGGCTCTGGCCTGCTGGACGCCGGCGAGCTCCTCCGCGACGTCCGGTACGACGCGCTTGGCGGCGTCTGTTGGAGTGGAGGCGCGGAGGTCGGCGATGTCGTCGAGGATCGGACGGTCGGCCTCGTGGCCGATGGCGCTGACGACGGGCGTGGAGAGCGTCGCGACGAGGCGCACCAGGCTCTCGTCGCTGAACGGCAGCAGGTGCTGGAAGTCGCCGCCGCCTCGGGCGACGATGATGACATCGACCTCGGGGTCGGCGTCGAGCTCGCGGAGCGCGGCCGAGACCTCGGCAACGGTGCGCTCGCCCTGCACGGGGGTGTGGATGGTGCGGAACTGCACCGCTGGCCAGCGGAGCTCGGAGTTGCGGCGCACGTCCTTCTCCGCGTCGGACTCGCGCCCCGTGATGAGACCGATGGTGCCCGGCAGGAAGGGGAGGGGCTTCTTGCGCTCGTCGGCGAAGAGGCCTTCTGCCGCCAGCTGCTTCCGGAGTCGCTCGAGCCGCTCGAGAAGATCGCCGAGCCCGACGTGCCGGAGGTCCGAGACCTGCATCGACAGCGTGCCGCCCTTGACCCAGAAGTCGGGCTTGATGCTGGCGATGACGCGGTCACCCTGCTTGAACTCGCCGTCGAGACGCTGCACGACGCTGCGCCAAGCGGTGACCGACAGGGTTGCGTCAGCGTCGAGGTCCTTGATCTTCCCGTAGGCGTGCCCACCGCGGATGCTCCAGCCGGTGAGCTCTCCCTCGATCCAGACCGACCCGAGGCGTGCGATCCAGTCGCGGACGAGCTCTGAGACGACGCTGACGGGCCACGGCGCATCCGGCGTTGACTTCGGGGGCTGGATGACGACCACGTGCCTCTTCTCGAATCTGATGTCTCCCGCTGCGGTAGCGGAGGGAGCGTGCTGCTTGGCACAGAGCATCGGCCGCCGCATGCGAGATCGAGGATATCGCGTGCGGCGGCCGATGCTTCAGTGCTGTGGAGAACCCGGCCCGCCCGGGCGGCCAGGTGGCTCGCCCGGGCAGGCACGTGGTGACGTCAGCGTGACTGCTGTCGCCACGCCCTACGTGGAGGTTGGCGTCGGCGTCGGCAGGGCGCCGCTCGAGATGGCCTCGAGCAGCTCACCGTGCATCAGGATCGCGGCGATCGTGAAGCCGAAGATCGTGATGAGGGTGACGACGGCGCCGATGATCGGGATCCACATCGCCCGCTTGCCGGCCTTCCAGCGGACGAGCGTCAGGTACAGCGTGAGGGCGTAGATCGCCGGCAGTACCAGGACAGCGGTGGTGGACAGGGAGCCGAGACCCTCAGGTCGCACGTAGCCGCTGATCCCGAAGTCCTCGTAGAGCAGGGCCATCTGGCCCGCCAACGAGTTCTCCGTGAACGTCGTCATGTTCAGGACTGTGGCGACGAGGCCGAGCACGAGGAACCCGATGCCGAGGAAGCGGTCGTTCTTCCGCTTTACCTCCTGCACCGAGTCCTGCGGCTCGGATCCCGGCGTCACGCTCACGCGGCCGAGTGACCGAACGAGCCGAGCTGCTTGGTGGCCTCGATGATGCGAGCCGCCATGGCGGTCTCGGCCTTCTTGCCCCATGAGCGGGGGTCGTAGACCTTCTTGTTGCCCACTTCGCCGTCGATCTTGAGGAAGCCGTCGTAGTTCTTCAGGACGGTGTCGGCGACGGAGCGGCTGAACGCGTACTGCGTGTCGGTGTCGATGTTCATCTTGATGACGCCGTTGCGGACCGCCTCGGCGATCTCCTCGTCGGTCGATCCCGAGCCGCCGTGGAAGACGAGGTCGAGCGGCTTGGCGCCGGTGCCGTACTTGGCTGCGAGGCCCGCCTGGATCTCCGCGAGGAGCTCGGGGCGCAGCTTGACGTTGCCCGGCTTGTAGACGCCGTGGACATTGCCGAAGGTGAGCGCGGCCATGTAGCGGCCGCGGTCGCCGAGGCCCAGTGCCTCGACGGTCGCGATGGCGTCGTCGAGCGTCGTGTACAGGTGCTCGTTGATCTCGTGCGCGACGCCGTCTTCTTCGCCGCCGACGACACCGATCTCGACTTCGAGGATCTGGTTGTTGGCCTGCGTGAGCTTCAGGATCTTCGACGCGATCTCGAGGTTCTCCGTGAGCGGCACAGCCGAGCCGTCCCACATGTGCGACTGGAAGATCGGCTCGCCGCCGCGCTTGATCTGGTCAGCGGATGCCTCGAGGAGCGGGTAGACGAAGCCGTCGAGCGCGTCCTTCGGGCAGTGGTCGGTGTGCAGCGCGACCGTGATCGGGTAGTTCTTCGCGACCTCGTGCGCGAATGCGGCCATGGCGAGCGCACCGGAGGCGCGAGCCTTGACGGACTGGCCGGCGAAGTAGTCGGCACCGCCCGTGGTGACCTGGAGGATGCCGTCTGAGCCGGCTTCGGTGAGACCCTGGAGGACGGAGTTGATCGTCGACGAGCTGGAGACGTTGATCGCTGGGTACGCGAAGCCGCCTTCCTTGGCTCGGTTCAGCATCTCGGCGTACTGGTCCGGTGTTGCGATGGGCATATGTGCTCCTTCAGCGCTTGGAACTTACGACTGAAGTCTAGCCAGGGCCGCCGACTTTCTCCGAGCGCTCGTACTAGGGTTGAGAACCGGATGGCGCGGAGCAATGGTGTCGTGTGATTGCTCGGCGAGAACGTCCACAACGCCAGCGAAAGGGACCCTTGTGACCTCATCTTCCGCCACTTCAACTCCGGAGCACGGGCAGCTCTTCGCGAACCCCGACCGCAACCTCGCTATGGAGTTGGTGCGTGCGACCGAGGCTGCGGCCATCCGGGCGACGCCGTTCATCGGGCGAGGTGACAAGAACGCCGCCGACGGTGCGGCGGTCGACGCCATGCGCAAGTTCCTCTCGACCGTCGATTTCGCCGGCGTCGTCGTCATCGGCGAGGGCGAGAAGGACGAAGCCCCGATGCTCTTCAACGGCGAGCAGGTCGGCAACGGGCAGGGCCCCGACTGCGATATCGCCGTCGACCCGATCGACGGCACGAGCCTCACGGCCGCTGGCCGGCAGAACGCGCTGAGCGTCATCGCCGTGGCCGACCGCGGCTCGATGTACAACCCGAAGGACCTCTTCTACATGGAGAAGATCGTCACGGGTCCCGAGGGTGTCGGCGTCATCGACCTGGCCCGCCCGATCGGCGAGAACATCCGCGCCCTCTCCAAGGCGAAGAACAAGCCGGTCGAGGACATGGTCATCGCCGTGCTCGACCGTCCGCGCCACGAGGATCTCATCAACGAGATCCGCGCGGCGGGCGCTGGCACGCAGCTCATGCTCGACGGCGACGTCGCCGGTGGCATCAACGCGGCGCGAGGCACCGGTCGCATCGACATGTGCGTCGGCATCGGCGGCACTCCTGAGGGCATCATCACGGCGTGCGCCATCAAGGCGCTCGGCGGCGTGCTGCAGGGCCGCTGGTACCCGCGCAACGCCGAGGAGCGCGAGCGCGCGATCGCTGCCGGGCACGACCTGGACGCAGTGCTCACGCAGGACGACCTGGTCCGCACCGAGAACACGTACTTCGTGGCGACGGGTGTGACCGACGGTGGACTGTGCGCCGGGGTTCGCCGGTCCGGCAACCGCATCTTCACGGACTCGGTTGTGCTCCGGTCCCGCTCCGGCACTGTGCGTCGTGTGACGGCCGAGCACCTCGCGGACAAGTGGCTCTGATCTTTTTCCGCAGCTGACGCAGTTCTTCTTCTGGAGCTGCCGCCAAAGCGCTGCCAGTCTGATGTTCCCGGCATTCCCTGTCGCGGCATCAGGCTGGCAGCGTTTGTCGTTGAGGAGCCGGTGCGCGTGCGATTCTTCCGGGAGTTCGCCCGTTCGCTGGGTCTGGGTCAGCGCTCCGTGAGCTCGGGCTGCGTGTCTCGATGCTCGGTGAGTTCGGGCGCGGTGAGCCCGCGGAGCTGCTCCTCGACGGGGCGCGGCGTGCTGATGGGGGAGCCGATGTTGAGGGCGTCCAGCTTTCGAGCGGTGGGGAGGACTCGCGTCTCGAGGGAGCCCAGGAACGCGTTGTAGCTGGTGGTGGCACCAGCCAGCGACCGGCCGAGCTTGTCGATGTGCGTGGCCAGCGTGCCGAGACGCGTGTGGAGCTGGGTGCTGAGTTCGAAGATCTCGTGGGCCTGGTCTTCGAGCACGTCCTGCTGCCAGGCGTAGGCGATGGCGCGGAGCGTGGCCCAGAGCGAGACGGGAGACGTGACCGCGACTCCGCGGTGGATCGCGTCTTCCAGGAGCGACGGGTCGGAGGCGACTGCGGCCGAGAGCGCCGACTCGCTCGGGACGAACGCGATGACCAGCTCGGGGGATCCGGGCACCGCGCTCGGGTAGCCGCGCGCAGCGAGGGCGGTGACGTGTGAGCGAAGGGCCTTCGCGTGGTCGCCCATGAGGCTGCGCCGGCGTGCGGTCTCCTCCTGGTCGCCGAGTTCGCTGAGCTGGCTCGCGGCGAGATACTTCGCCATCGGGGCCTTCGCGTCGATGACGAGGTGCTTGCCCCCTGGCAGGTGCACGATCATGTCCGGGCGCCCCGGGCCCTGCTCCCCGGTGAGCGTGACCTGCGTGTCGAAGTCGACGCGCTCGATCATTCCGGAGGCCTCGACGATGTTGCGAAGCTGCGCCTCGCCCCACACACCTCGGGCCTGGTTCGACTGCAGCGCGGAGGCGAGCGAGTCGGTGGTCGCCCGCAGGCGCTCGTCTGCTTCGTGCTGGTTGCGGAGCTGCTCGCTGAGCTCGCCGTGCTGCTGCAGGCGCTGCTCCTCGATGGCGGCGACGGCGCGGCGCATGAGCTCGAGCTGCTTGTTCACCGGCGCGAGCGCCGTGAGCACCTGCTGTTCGCCGACGTCCTTCGTGCGTCGCGCCTCGAGCTGCGAGCGTTCCCGTGCGAGCACCTCCTCGAGATGCTGCTCGGCGGTGGAGCGTGCCTCGCTCGCAGCGAGGGCGCGTGCGCTGGCACCCGCCAGCTCGGTCGCCAGCTGTTGGCGCTGATTCGCTCCTCGCATCGCGGCGATCGCGAAACCGACGATGAGGCCGAGGAGGAGGCCGATGACGAGCGGAAGAAGGTCCATGCATCCACCCTCGCAGGTGCCTCCGACATTTCAGGCGAAGGTGGCCGCCGCGGTGAGTGTCGCGGCGAGTTCCCGCTCCCTGCTGAGCTCGATGCGCTCGATATCGACGCCCGTCGACGCGCCCACGTCGGCGAGTTCCGCAGCTCCCAGCCTTCGCGAGACGTCGACGACGATGGCGGCGCTCGCCTCCGCATCGGAGACGGGGTCGTGGTGCACGAGCGTCGTGAAGCCTGCCGCCTCCGCGGCCACCGGGAGGCGGTAGGAGTGCAGCTCGTAGCTGCGTCTCGCGAGTCGGAGCGAGCAGAAGTAGGCGAGCGGTGGGAGCGTCGTGTTCGTCGCAAGGCTGATCGTGACGGCAACGCCGATGTCGAAGCGGGCGTTGTGCGCGACCAGCACATCGTCTCCGACGAAGGCCAGGAGACGGGGGAGCTGCTCCTCCCAGGTCGGTGCGCTGCGGGTCATCTCCCGGCTGATGCCGTGCAGCTGGACGTTGAAGGGCAGGAACGCGTCGTGGGGCTGCGGGGGCTGGATGAGCCAGCTCGCGCGCTCGACGACGGCACCGTCCCGCACCTTGACGAGTCCGACGGCGCACGCCGAGGCGGGGGAGCCGTTGGCGGTCTCGAAGTCGATCGCGGTGAAGTCGATGGTCACGTCATTCATGGTGGCACGAACCTGGCGCCGGTCGAATCGGGTGTGGCGCATCCGGTGGGCAAGTACGATAGGTGCTCGTGGCTCTTACTCTTGGCATCGTCGGCCTGCCCAACGTCGGCAAATCGACCCTTTTCAACGCACTCACGAAGAACCAGGTTCTCGCGGCGAACTACCCGTTCGCCACGATCGAGCCCAACGTGGGGGTCGTCGAGCTGCCGGATGCACGGCTGAAGGTGCTCGCCGAGATCTTCGGCTCTGAGCGCATCCTGCCCGCCGCCGTGTCGTTCGTCGACATCGCCGGCATCGTGCGCGGTGCGAGCGAGGGCGAGGGGCTCGGCAACCAGTTCCTCGCGAACATCCGCGAGGCGGACGCGATCGTCCAGGTCGTGCGCGGCTTCGAGGACGGCGACGTCGTGCACGTCGACGGCAAGGTCGAGCCCGCGAGCGACATGGAGACGATCAACACCGAGCTGATCCTCGCCGACCTGCAGACCATCGAGAAGGCGCTCCCGCGCTTCGAGAAGGAGGTCAAGCAGAAGCGCCTCGACTCCTCCGTGCTCGAGGCGGCGAACGAGGCGAAGGCGGCGCTCGACGAGGGCACGCTGCTCTCGGCCACCAAGATCGACCTCGAGCCCATCAAGGAGCTCGGCCTGCTGACGGCCAAGCCCATGATTTTCGTCTTCAACATCGACGAGGCCGCGCTGAGCAGCGAGGAGAAGCTGGCTGAGCTCGCGGCGCTGGTCGCTCCGGCGAAGGCGATCTTCCTCGACGCGCAGACCGAGTCCGAGCTCATCGACCTCGACCCCGAGGAAGCCGCCGAGCTCCTCGCGTCGCTCGGTCAGGACGAGTCGGGCCTCAGCCAGCTCGCCCGCATCGGCTTCGACACGCTCGGGCTGCAGACCTACCTCACCGCGGGCCCCAAGGAGTCGCGCGCGTGGACGATCCGAAAGGGCTGGAAGGCACCAGCGGCGGCCGGCGTCATCCACACCGACTTCGAGCGCGGCTTCATCAAGGCCGAGGTCATCTCGTTCGACGACCTTGTCGAGACCGGCTCCACCGCCGAGGCTCGCGCCAAGGGCAAGGCCCGCATGGAGGGCAAGGAGTACGTCATGCAGGACGGCGACGTCGTGGAGTTCCGCTTTAACGTCTAGCGTTATTGACGCTCTGCGTTATACGCTGACCTCGTGATCAGATCGTTCGGGAGCAAGGAGACCGAGCGCATCTGGCGCGAGCAGTATGTCAAGGGCGTCGATCGGGCGGTCCAACGAGCAACCCTGAGGAAGCTCGAGCTGATCCATGCGGCGAAAGATGCGGAAGATCTGAGGATCCCTCCGGGGAACCGCCTGGAGAAGCTGGCTGGCGATCGACGCGGTCAACACAGTATCCGTGTGAACTCCCAGTGGCGTATCTGCTTCGTCTGGAGAGAGGGAGGGGCGGAAGATGTCGAACTCATCGACTATCACTGACGCGGACGCGATCGAGCCGATCCACCCAGGGGAAATCCTGATGGAGGACTTCATCGAGGGGTTCGGCATCACGCAGAACAAGCTCGCGGTGTCCATCGGTGTGCCTCCGCGTCGGATCAACGAGATCGTGCACGGCAAACGCGGCATCACCGCCGACACCGCGATCCGACTGGCGCGGTACTTCGGGACGTCGGAGGAGTTCTGGATGAACCTGCAGTCGAACTACGAGTTGCGACTCGAGCGCAGGGCTCTGCGCGACAAGGTTGCCGCGATCACACCGTTGAAGGTCGCATGATGGATCTGTCGATCGGTGTCTCTGCGCACGGTGACGCAGTCGACGCTGAATGCCTGTCGCCGTGACTCCGCATGGCTTGGATGGCGTGGAGATGTCGTCCCATTCTCCGCCTCGTGCGGCTGGAGTCGAGATCGAACCGCCGGATTCCTCGCACGTCCCGGCCAGGGAGCGTCGCGCGTCCCCACTCGGCGGACGCAAGCCCGTGACCGCCGAGCTGGCACAGTTCCAGACGCCCGATGAGCACGCCATGGACGACATCCTCCCCGTCGACCTCGCGACGGTTCGTTTGCTCATCGTGGGCGTCAACCCGGGACTGTGGACGGCCGCGGTCAACGCCCCCTTCGCGCGACCCGGCAACCGATTCTGGCCATCGCTCCACCGGGCCGGCTTCACGGATCACACCGTCGACGCATCGCGTGGCCTGTCTGCGCCAGACGAGCAGCAGCTGCTCCGGCGGGGCATCGCGCTCACGAACCTCGTGGGCCGAGCCACGGCGCGTGCCGACGAACTGACGCCCTCGGAGCTGCGCGACGGTGGGCAGCGAATCATCGAGCGAGTGAAGGAGATGCGGCCCGACGCCGTCGCCGTCGCCGGGATCACCGCATTCCGCACCGCGTTCGGCCTGCCGAAGTCGAAGCTCGGACGCCAGGAGGCGGGGACTGTCGTGGGCTGGACGGAGGACGTCGACCTGTGGGTCGTCCCGCAGCCCAGCGGACTGAACGCGCACGAGACGATCGACACCCTCGCCGCCAAATGGCGAGAGGTCTGGGACTCGCTTCCTCCCGAGTGACGACGCAGCCCTCACGTCACGGAAACTCCAGGCATGCTCCGTCAGGACGCGAGCGGCACCTGGGCGGCGGCAACGCGGTGCGGGTACTCGGCCTCGCGCCCCTGGAAGCTCAGGATGCTCGGGTTCTGGATCACACCGTCCCGAATCTCGATCGCGCGAGTGAGCGTCGCACTCTCAGCCCACGCCTCCGGGCCTTCGAGAGCGGGGCGGAGGAACGGGAGCAGGGCCTCGCTGATGTCCCAGGTCGCGGAGTTCCACAGGTAGGACGGGCTGTGGTCGACGGCGTAGTAGTTGACGCCCTGCCCGACCGTGAACATCGGCTGCTCAAACGTCGTGGGCCGTGCCCACTCGAACCCCATGCCCTCGTCGCAGGAGACGTCGATGATGAGGCTCCCCGTCGAGAACCGTGCGAGGTTCTCCGTGAGGAGGTAGGTCAACGGTGCGGCGACATCCTGGAAGGTGCAGTTGACAACGATGTCGTAGGTGGCCAGGAAATCGGGGAGCAGCCAATCGCCCTGCTCGGTGCTGACCGTGCTCAGGTGCGTCGGCCCGTCATCCGTGTTGAGCTGCGTGATGTGGGCGTTGTGGATGGGGGAGCCCACGGCCGCCGCGCCGCGCTGCGTGAGCACCTCGATGTCGTGGATGCCGTGCGCGTTGAGCGCCGTCACCGCGCCTCGAGCGGTCGCACCGAAGCCGATCACCACGGCCCTGAGGCGAGGGCCGTAGAGGCCCGTCAGCCCGATGAGGCTGAGCGCGTGGATGACGGAGCAGTAGCCGGCGAGCTCGTTGTTCTTGTGGAAGACATGCAGGCTCATGTCACCCTGCGGCGTCCAGTGGTTCATCGCCTCGAACGCGATCAGCGTCAGCTTCCTGTCGATGGCGAGCTGCGTCACCTCCGGGTCCTGGACGCAGTGCGGCCACCCCCAGAGCACCCGCCCTGGTGTGAGCGCCGCCACATCCGCAGCCTGCGGCTTGGGGAGCAGGAGCACGTCAGCGGAGGCGAGGACCTCGGCTCGCCCGGCGACCCTGCCGACACGCGATTCCACGTAACCGGGCTCGAGCTGGAAGTCGGCCCCGTAGCCGCGCTCCACGATCATGCGAGCCCGCACGTCCGCGTCGATCCGATCGAGGTGATGCGGGTGGAGGGGAAGCCGGCGTTCGTTCTCCATCGAGGAGTCGGCGAGGACACCGAGCGAGAGCAGCGGAGCACGGGTGGAGGCGACAGCGGACGACATGGGATCCCATCATTGGGGAACCAGAGTCAGCTCCTGCCCTGACAGTACGCCCATTTCGGGCAGGCGCATTCGCTAGGGTGACCGGCAGCCACCTTCCCCAGCGTCCAAGCGTGCGGTGACCTCGGGAAGCAGACCGCAGCCTGGAGGCCCAGATGATCGCGTACTCAGAGATCGCCACGCTCGACGCCGAGCAGCACGAGCGCATCCAAGCTCTCTTCGAACGCAGCTCCGCGATCTGGGACCTTCCCGAGGACGAGGGCAAGCTCGAGGTCTGGGACGAGTTCATCGAGGACTGTGAGCGCGCCGAGTTCCCCCACCTCATCGCGAGCGCCCGCTTCGGCCAGTACACGACCCTCGTCAAGGCGGGACTCGCGGTCCGAGCGCTCGATGCGTACGTGCGGCTCATGCAGGTCATCCACCGCCACGGCGACCTCATCGCGCCCGAGAACGTCGGGCGCATGCTCAATTCCATCGCGACCGCGAGCATGACGCTCGTCGACGACCCGGCGGTGTCGCTTGAGCAGATCGCCCGCGCCATCGACCTCGTCGAGCAGCAGATACGACAGCGCGGTGCCGACATCGTGGGCGTCTACGTGGCGCGCGCCGTGGTCTCCGCGGCCAGGGGAGACGCCGACGCGACGTTCGACTGGATCCAACGGTGGCGATCCGAGAACAGCGTCGAGTGGCGGCCGGACGACTCCGGCGTCATCCAGATGGAGCTGCCGCTCGTCGCGCGCTTCGATCTGCCGCGCGCGACGGAGACGCTCGAGCAGCGGCTGC
The DNA here is from genome assembly GCF_002931055.1 of Pseudoclavibacter sp. AY1H1. Classification (GTDB taxonomy): domain Bacteria; phylum Actinomycetota; class Actinomycetes; order Actinomycetales; family Microbacteriaceae; genus Pseudoclavibacter. Next base: position 78,949 of record NZ_PSXX01000001.1, read on the forward strand.
GGATGCTCGAGATCGACCCGAGTCAGTTCGACGCCACGCGTTCCGACGCGGAGAACGCCACGCCCCTCCTCATCCTGCTCGCCTTCTTCTACGTGCGCGCCGACCGTCGAAGCGACGCGAACCTCATCGCCGACCAGCTCCTCGCCGGGATCGGGGCCTCCCGACTCGCGCGGGACGGGGTCGCGGAGTTCCTCATCCCAGTCCTCGAGGAGCGTCCGGAGGCCGCGCTCGAGGCCGTGGACCACACCCTCCGCAACCTGCACCTCGACGGGAGCGACTGGGAGGCCACCGCCGCCACGGCGCGCAACCGCATCCTCGCCGACCCGACTGGGGACGAGGGCGGGCTGCTGCGAGCGCTCGCCGAGGAGGCTGCCGCCTCGCTCGACCGACGCGGCGGAACCGACGTGCACTCGCGGGAGCTCGACGAGTTCTGGTGGGCCGGCCTGCCCGCACCGACGCGACCGGAGGCTGCCGATGACGAGGACGTCTGGGGTGACGTGGAAGAGCGCGCGGAGACGATCCTCGCGTCCGGCTGGCTGCCGCGCACCGCCTCGGTCAGCATGGACGAGCCGCCCATCTCCATCAAGCACCGCTACGTCGCGCACCTCGGCGCCACGATGGACCTTCTCTCGGCCGAGACCGCGGAGGACGCCGACGCCCTCGCGGCCTCGCTCTCCGCGCGCTCAGAGCAGCTGAAGTGCGCCACCACTCGGTACTGCGTGCCGCTGCTGCATGGCCTGCGCGCCGGCCAGCAGGGCGACATCGCCACGCTCGTGCGCGACTTCCGCGCGGCCCAGGTGGAGCTTCGGAACGACTCGGACGCGATCGAGGACTCCATCGCGGCCATCGGCGAGCGCTTCTTCGCCGTGACCGTCGACCAGGCGGTCGCCGCGCCCGACGTCACGTGGCCGGAGATCGAGGAGCTCATCGAGGCAGAGGTGCGCCTCCGAGCGGTCACCGGGGGACCCACCGCCCACCTGACCCTCGCACGCGCGGAGGTGGCGGCCCACCGCGGCGATACGGCGTCGCTGCGCGCCGCCCTCGAGCAACTCGGACCCCAGCTCGAAGCGGAGAGCCGAATGCTCGATCGGGTCACGGTCGACCTCGAAGTCGTCCGCCTCACCGCGTTCGCGGCGCCTGCGTTCGCGGCGGCAACCGCGAGAGTGATCCTCGCGGATGGCGACGCTGAGCAGGTGCGCGCCGCGACCGCCTGGCTGTGCTGGCTGGACGCTCGGTCAGGGAACAGGGCCGAAGCCTCGGCCGAGCTGGCCCGCATCCTCGAGAGTGTCGACGGCGACGTGGACGCGTTCGGTCCGCTGCCCGGATGGGTGCTGCTCGAGGGGATAGCCGCACCCGGCGTCGAGCTTGGGCCGCTCATCGACGCGCTGCTGGCGGACGTCGACGAGTCGCCGAGCGACCTGATGATCTTCGCCGCGTGCGGCAGCGCCCTGCTCGCCACGGCCCCCGACGACCCTCGAGGGCCGGACCTCCGTGCGCTCGCCGCCGACATCACCCGACGGCTGGATGCCCGCAACGGCGATGACCGCTGGAGCACCTGGGTGCGCGAGAGATGGTTCGCGGGCGACGCTTCCCTCGGGGCGTCCGCATGAGCGGGGAGAGCTTCCGCGTCGACCTGCGCGGCATCGTCGACATCCTGTCCCATCACCTGTACTCGAGTCCGCGCGTGTACCTCCGCGAGCTCATCCAGAACGCCAGGGACGCGGTCGTCGCCAGGAGCGAGCTCGATCCGACCGCGCCCCAGGAGATCGCGGTCGAGGTCGAGGGCGGTGGGGCCGTGCTGGTCCGCGACCATGGCATCGGGCTGACCGAGGAGGAGATGCGGTCGGTGCTCGCCACCATCGGCGCGTCGAGCAAGCGCAGCGACTTCACCCGAGTGCGCCGACAGTACCTCGGCCAGTTCGGCATCGGCCTCCTCTCCTGCTTCCTCATCGCGGATCGCATCGAGGTGCGCTCGCGCAGCGCGCGCTCGGCGGACGCGCCGACGATGAGCTGGGTTGGGAGCTCGGACGGCACGTTCACGATCACACCAGCGGAGACTCCGTTGCCGGACGCGGGCACCGAGGTGCGCGTTCAGGCTCGCGCCGACGACCGAGAATGGGTCGACCCGGTGCGGGTGCGTCTGCTCGCCGAGCGCTTCGCCAGCCTGCTTGAGCTCCCGATCTCGCTGCGCACGACTCCCCGGCAGCCGCCAGAGCTCGTCAGCACCGGGACGCCACCGTGGCGGACCTCCGACTTCGAGGCGGCCGAGTGGTGTCGCCGTGAGCTCGGGTTCATGCCCCTCGCGGTGCTCCCCGTCGACGTCCCGACCGCGGGTGTGGTCGGCGTCGCCTTCATCTCGGACAGCCCGGGGCGGGTCGGGAACCGACACGGCGACACGGTCTACTCGCACGGCATGTTCGTCGCCGACGACAACGTGCAGCTCGCTCCGAACTGGGCCTACTTCGTGCGGCTCGCCGTCGAGGGCGGCGACCTGCCCTTGACCGCATCCCGCGAGTCCCTCCAGGACTCGTCGGCGATCGGCGAGGTGAAGGCGCAGATCGGCACGCAGCTCCGGCAGGGCATCGAGCACTTCGCGCTGCGCGATCCCGTCGGCTTCGACCGATTCATGGACGTGCACGCGAAGGGCATCCTCGCGATGGCGGCGGGGGACGACGACATGCTCGACCTCGTGATCGGCCACGTGCCATGGGAGACCAGCGAGGGCACGATGACCCTCGCCCAGATCCTGCGCATCTCGGACGACGTGCAGTACGCCGCCTCGATGACCGACTTCACGGCGTTCGCGCCGCTGCTTCGCGCGAGGAAGGCGCTGCTGGTGAACGGCTCCTACGTGTACGGGAGCGAGATCCTGCGCAAGGTGCGCGAGCGTCGTGGGCACGCGGCGCGCGTTCGGGCGTTCGACCCCCACTCGTTCCTCGACGAGCTGCCGGAGCCGCGTGACGACGACGCTGCGGCTCGAGGATTCGAATCGCAGGCGCGTATCGTCCTCGACCGGCTCGGGGTCGATCTCGACCTGCGGGAGTTCGCCCCGGCATCCACCCCTTCCCTGTTCGTCGCCGCACCGAGCGAGCAGTACCGGGGTCAACCGACCGATGCCGACGCGGAAGCGGACCCGTGGGCGGACCTCCTCAGCGCACCGGCGTCGCAGCCCACGCGACCGAGGCTCGTCATGAACGTGTCGAGCGACGCGGTGCGCTCGCTTGGGCAGGTGCGTGACGAGCGCGTGCGTGCCGAAGCGATCAGCGGACTGTACGTCATCGGCCTGCTGCGAGCCGGCGAGACGCTCGACGAGCGGCACGGTGAGCTGCTCAGCAGCACGCTGCACACGCTGATCGCCGCGGTGGGCTCCGGGGCGTGACAGGGCGACGAGACCGGGAGTAGGGTCGCGTTCACGGGCCGATCCCGCGTCGACGGAAGGACTCTCGATGTCCGACACCACCTGCCACATGTCCATCTCCCTGGACGGCTTCGTAGCGGGTCCCGAGCAGAGCGCGGAGCATCCGCTCGGCCGAAGAGGGCACGAGCTGCACGGCTGGCACATCGGCGACCCACGGGCGACGGACGCCGACGAGCTCGCGACCGGCTGGCTCATGCGACCTCGCGGCGCCTACGTGATGGGCCGGAACATGTTCGGTCCCGTTCGCGGCGAGTGGGATGAGGATTGGCGCGGGTGGTGGGGTGACGAGCCGCCGTACCACGCGCCGGTCTTCGTGCTCACGCACCACGCACGCGACCCCATCGAGATGCAGGGTGGCACGAGCTTCCACTTCCTCACGGGCGGCTTCGACGCCGCCTACGCGAGGGCCGTCGAGGCCGCTGGAGGCAAGGGCGTCGACATCGCCGGCGGCGCTTCCACCGTTCGACAGGCGCTCAACGCGGGGGTTGTCGACGAGCTCACGCTCGACGTCGCGCCAGTGCTGCTCGGCTCCGGCGAGCGGATGTTCGACGGCGTCGAGGTGTTCGACTACGAACCCGTCGAGGTGCTGCACTCGCCCCTGTCGACGCACATCCGCTACCGGAGGTCGGCCAAGCGCTGACCGCACCGGGTCGGCAGGGGTCTGCCCGTCATCTCTCCTCGAGGGGCTCAGCTCAGCCAGCGGCCTTGCGGACGTGATCCGCGATGGTCTTCTCGGTCTCGGGGGTGAGGCTGATGAGCGCGAACGACGTCACCCAGAGGTCGCCGTCGTCGAGCTGCGCTGCCTCCTCGAACCCGAGCGTCGCGTACCTCGTCGTGAACTTCGAGGCCGCCTTGAAGAACACGACGACCTTGCCGCCGGCGTCGGTGTACGCGGGGAACCCGTACCAGGTCTTCGGCATGAGCTGCGGGGCGACCTCCTTCACGATGCGGTCGACGCCCTCGGCGAGCACTCGATCCTCGTCTGTCATCTCTGAGATGGCCTTCTGGATGGCGGCGTCGCCCGCGGCACGATTCTTCCCGGCCTTCTGCTCAGCGCGCAGCTCTGCGGCGCGCTGCTTGACCGCGTCCCGCTCGTCCTTCGACAGTCCAGCCGTCTTCTCCGCCATTGCGCGCTCCTTCTCCGTGTTCCTGACCGGTGGTTCAGGACCAAACGTACGACCCATCGGGGCTGCGCGCTTCTCTGAAGCTGCTCGGACCCGCCATCGAGGCCCCATGGCATCCCGCTCGCACCCAGCTCCGGCCAGCAGGATGGGCTGATCGTGATGGGCCGGTCTGAGGAGGCACGCATGGGACTTCGCTGGTATTCGACCGTCGTCGACGCGCACGACCACCGTGCGCTTGCGGCCTGGTGGGCGGAGACGCTCGACTGGCAGGTGAGCTTCGAGGACGAGAACGAGGCCGCGGTCATCCCCAAGTGGCTCGACGAGGAGAACCCGGGGGTGCCGTTCGAGCAGGTCGGGCCGGGACTCGTCTTCGTGCCGGTTGCGGACGAGCGGACGGTGAAGAACCGGTTGCACATCGACCTCGCCGCCCCGTTGCACGAGAGCCAGGTGGCGCACGTCGACGCGCTGCTCGCCCGCGGGGCCAGCCGAGCTGACGTGGGGCAGGGGGAGGACACCACGTGGGTCGTGCTGCGCGACCCAGAGGGCAACGAATTCTGCGTCCTCTCGTCTCGGGAGTCCTGAGCGCCGTCCCGCACACCACCCCCGCGAGTGGCCCGTCAGAATGTCGGTGGTCCGGTCCAAACTGTCGGCATGACAGATCAACGAATTGACAGAGAAGCCGAGTCCTTCGTGCGGAGCCTCGCCGGTGAGCTCCTTGCGCCGAGATCAGGGGAGTGCGTGCTCTGCTACGTCGCCGACCAGCTCGACGAGTTCGGATGCGATGGAACGCATCGGTTCTCGAAGTGGTACCAGGAGCGCCAGGCGCCGCGGGCAACCGCGCTCCTCGAGCGACTCGGCCGCATGGGCGCCTACTGCGACTGCGAGATCTTCCTGAACGCCGCTGATGCCGGCGAGGACGAGCCCCAGGTCCTGCCAGCCTGCCTGGGCGTTCGTCGCGGGTCGACGCAGCCCTGCAGGCTCTGGTGGACAGAGCGCGGAAGCGCCTACTGACCTCGGTCAGCGACGAGGGAGCGACCGCTCCGCGCAGGCGACGCACTGCTCGGCGAACGGGCGCACGCGCAGGCGCTGGTCCGGAATCCGCCTGCCGCACGTCACGCAGACACCGTAGGTGCCCGCCTCGATGCGCAGCAGCGCTGCTTCGATCTGCCGGAGCTCCGACTTCGCGGCGTCGGACTGGCCTGCGAGCCTCGACCACTCCGCCGAGAGGGGCGCCCCATCTGGGTCGTGCTCGTCGTCATCGTTGAGCGACGCACGATCATGCACCAGCGTCTCGAGGGCGGCCGCACTGCTCGCGACACGCCCTGCAGCGAGCAACCGCAGGGCCTCCAGGCGTTCCGCGTGCGTGTCAGCTCCATCCATGCCGCCATTCTCGTCCAGCACACGCCGGAAGTCCTGACGGAACCCGAACCGCCTGAACCGCCTGAAGTGCCTGAAGCGCTCAGGGGCGGCCCGGGTTGCTCACGGACAATGACGCACTACGCCATCGAACGGAGTTTTATGGACACGGACGTCGTCATCATCGGAGCCGGACTCGCCGGCCTTCGGGCAGCGCAGAGCCTCGAGTCTCGTGGACAGAGCGTGGTCGTCCTGGAGACGCACGACGAGGTCGGCGGACGAGTCCGCACCGAGGCCATCGACGGGTTCCTCTGCGACCGGGGCTTCCAGGTGCTCAACCCCGCCTACCCGGCACTCAGGGAGTGCGTCGACCTGGGGGCGCTCGACCTGCAGAGCTTCGGCGTCGGGGCGATCGTGCGATCGGGCGAGAAGGCGACGACGCTCGCGCATCCGATCCGCCACCCTCAGCACGCGCTGCCCACCCTACTGAGCGCGCACACCCCGCTCTCCGATCTCCTCGCGCTTGCCCGGTGGCTCGGCCCGACGCTGCTGAGACCCGACTCGGAGCAGGCGGGCACCGACCAGGAGCTCGGCGCCTCGTTCGACGATGCGGGGCTCACCGGCCGCCTCCGCACCGACCTGCTCGACACCTTCCTCGCCGGTGTCCTCGCCGACAGCAGCGGCACCTCGTCTGCCGCCTACGTCAAGCAGCTCGTCCGCTACTTCGCCCTTGGCGCGCCGGGACTCCCCAAGGACGGCATGCGCGCGCTGCCGGCACAGATGGCCGCGGGGCTCCACGAACCCGTGCGGCTCGGCACCGTTGCGCGCGACGTCGAGGAGACGTCTGGCGGGGTGAGGGTGACCACAGACCGCGGCACCATCCTGGCTCGCGCCGCGATCGTCGCGGTGGCGCCCGACGAACTGCCCGCGGTGACAGGCCAGACGGCGCCGAAGACCCACGGGCTGACGACCTGGTGGTTCCGGGCGACGGGTACGCCGCGAACCGGGCCCTTCCTGCTGCTCGACGCCTCGCGTGCTGGCGGGGGACCGGCTGGGCCCATCTGGAACACCGCCGTCATCTCGGAGGTCGCGCCCTCCTACGCCCCAGCAGGAGCGCACCTCGTGCAGGCGACGACCCTGCTCGATCGCCTGGACGGGCTGGCGAGCGAGGCGGAGGTGCGCCGTGATCTCGCACGCCTGTACAAGACCTCCACCGCGGATTGGGAGGTGATCACGCACCACGTCATCCCGCACACGCTCCCGGTCCAGCTGCCACCCCTGCGGGATCGCGGGCCACAGCTCCTTGGGGAGCGGGTCGTCGTGACCGGGGACCACCGCGAGACGGGGTCGATCCAAGGGGCGCTCGTCGCCGGCCAGCGAGCGGCAGCGGCAGTCGCCGAGTCCCTTGCCTGAGCCGGCCAGGAAGGGCGGCAGTCTGCGCCTGGTGTTCCCGAACCAGCTCTTCGAGGAGCACCTCGCAGCGCCGGTCGGCACCCGCTTCGTGCTGATCGAGCACGAGCTCCTCTTCCGCCAGTACCGATTCCACTCGCACAAGCTGGTCCTCCACCGGGCCTCCCTTGCGCGGTTCGCGAAGAGGCTCACCGGGCACGGCTTCGCCGTCGAGTACCTCGAGAGCAGGAAGGAGCTGCCTTCCAAGCGGCAGCTGGCCGAGCTCATCCGCCGCGAGGCGCCTCGCCGGGTCACGTGGTTCGACGTGGTCGACGACTGGCTCGAGCGCGACCTCCTCGGCGCGCTCGAAGCTGGTGGCTACACGTGGAGCGGCGACGACGAGCTCGAGTCGCCCAACTTCCTCACTGGGCGAGCCGAAATCGACGCGTGGTTCTCGGGCAACGATGCTCGCATGCACGCCTTCTACACCTGGCAGCGACGGCGACTCGGTCTCCTGCTCGACGAGGACGGTGAGCCCCTCGGCGGGCGGTGGTCGTTCGATGCCGAGAACCGCAAGAAGCTGCCCCGCGGGTATGTGCCACCGAAGGTCGCGCGCTTCGAGGGGCATCCCGTGCTGCAGCGGGAGGGGACGTTCGACCTCGACGCGCTCCTGGGGGACGAGCCGGCGGCAGGCAGCGCCGAGCCTAGGAACGCCGACGTCGAGGAGGCCATCGCGTGGGTCGGCAGCGAGTTCCCCGATGCCCCTGGCGACCCGACGACGTTCGTGTGGCCGACGGACGCCGACGAGGCCCAACGTCACCTGGCGGAGTTCGTCCGGGAGCGGCTTCGCGACTTCGGGCCCTACGAGGATGCGATCTCGAGCGAGCATCCTTTCCTCAACCACGGGCTCCTGACCCCGGCACTGAACATCGGCCTGCTGGACCCGAGGCAGGTCGTACAGGCCGCGCTCGATGCGGCCGACACGGAGACACCCCTCGCCTCCCTCGAGGGCTTCGTCCGCCAGGTCATCGGGTGGCGCGAGTACATGCGGGCCACCTACCAGGTTCGCGGTCGAGAGCTGCGGACCTCGAATGCCCTGGAGCATCACGGGCGCCTGGCCCCCGGCTGGTGGCAGGGCACGACAGGACTCGAGCCGGTCGACCTCGTCATCTCCCGTGTCCTCGAGACCGGTTACGCCCACCACATCGAGCGGCTCATGGTGCTCGGCAACGCCATGTCGCTGCTGCGCATCCACCCCGACGAGGTCTACCGCTGGTTCATGGAGCTGTTCGTCGACGCCTACGACTGGGTGATGGTGCCGAACGTCTACGCGATGAGCCAGTTCGCGGCGGGCGCGGACATCACGACCAAGCCGTACGTCTCCGGCAGCAACTACCTGCGCAAGATGTCCGACCTGCCCGCTGGCGACTGGACCGCTCGGTGGGACGCCCTCTACTGGGCCTTCGTGGACGACCATCGTGCGGTGTTCGCGCGGAACCCGCGCACCCAGATGACCGTCGCGCTCCTCGACCGGATGGAGCCGGAGAAGCGGGCCGAGCACCTGGCGACCGCGGCCGAGATCCTGCGTCCGTCAGCAGCAGCGGCAGACGCGGACCGCTGAGCGGAGAAGCCGGCCACCGCAAGGCCCGAATCCCGCATTTTCCTTCTAGGATCATGAGACGACGAGGACCGCGTCATCTCAAGATCCCGTCATCACATGATCCACGTGCAAAGGAGCCGCTCATGGGCGCGTCCATGGTCTTCCCGAACTTCCCCGTCGCCGATGTCAAGGCGGCGACCGACTTCTACGTCGGCCTCGGCTTCACCGTGAATCCGATGTTCTCCGACGACAGCACGAGCTGCATCGTCGTGAGCGAGCAGGTGGCGATCATGCTGCTGCAGACGGAGCGCTTCCAGGGCTTCCTCCCCGAGGGGGCAGAGGCGATCCTCGGTGGCAACCGTCACGAGAGCACAACAGCCCTGCTCCTCGGCAGCGACGCGGAGGTCGACGAGATCACGGCGAAGGCCGAGGCGGGTGGTGCGAAGATCCACCGTCCCGCGGAAGCCAACGAGTTCGGCATGTACGGCGCCGCCTTCGATGACCTCGACGGCCACCTGTGGGAGGTCTTCCACATGGCCGCGCCCGAGGCGTAGCCACCCGACGCCAACCCCAACAGGGGAACGCCGAGCGTGACCTCTCGGCACCTCGGCTCCACCTGCTCCATTGCCGATTGCGGCACGGGGACTGGTGGAGCCGTTTCCCGTCTGGCACGGTTAGGCGTCCACTCCACTCCCGCACCCTTGGATACGCACATGACCGAGCCTCGCCCGGCAGACAGCCCCGCCGCCGCAGCACCGCAGGTACCCCTCACGCGCAACCAGCGCCTCGACCGGCTCCCGTTCACGGGCAGGCACCGGAAGCTGCTCTTCGGCTCCGGCATCGGCTGGGCGCTCGACGCCATGGACGTGAGCCTCATCTCGTTCGTGATGGCCGCGCTCGCGGTGCAGTGGAGTCTCGACGCGACGACGCTCTCGTTCATCGCGTCCATCGGTTTCGTCGGGATGGCGATCGGGGCGAGCCTCGGCGGTCTGCTGGCCGACAAGCTCGGCCGGCGTCAGGTCTTCGCCGCCACGCTGCTCATCTACGGCCTCGCGACGGGAGCCTCGGCGCTCGCGGCGTCGGTGGCGGCGCTCATCGTGCTCCGCTTCGTCGTCGGCCTCGGGCTCGGGGCCGAGCTCCCCGTCGCGTCCACACTCGTGAGCGAGTACGCGCCGAAGCGCATCCGCGGCCGAGTCGTCGTGCTGCTCGAGGCCTTCTGGGCCGTGGGCTGGATCGGTGCCGCGCTCATCGGCGCCTTCATCATCCCGCTGTCCGACGACGGCTGGCGCTGGGCGCTGCTGACGGGTCTGCTGCCCGCGATCTACGCGGTCGTCGTGCGCTTCGGGCTGCCGGAGTCGGTGCGCTTCCTGGAGAGCAAGGGCAGATACGGGGAGGCCGAACGCGCCGTTCGGCAGTTCGAGGAGTCGGCGGGGGTGGATGCGCCGGAAGCATCGGCCGTCGAGGCCACGGACCGCGCGCAGGCCGCTGAGCGCGCGAGTGCGGCGTCCGGCGCGCGGCCGGCGCGGTGGCGTGACCTGTGGGCTCCCGCGCTGCGCCGCAGGACGGCCGCGCTCTGGGCGGTGTGGTTCTGCATCAACCTCAGCTACTACGGCGCGTTCATCTGGATCCCGAGCCTGCTGGTCGGCCAGGGGTTCACGCTCGTGAAGTCGTTCGAGTTCACGTTGATCATCACGCTCGCGCAGCTGCCTGGCTACGTCGTAGCCGCCTTCCTCATCGAGCGGATCGGCAGGAGGGCGACACTCGCGATCTTCCTGCTCGGCTCGGCGGGGGCCGCCTTCTGGTTCGGCTTCGCGACCACGGAAGGCACCATCCTGGCCGCAGGAATGTGCCTGTCGTTCTTCAACCTCGGCGCCTGGGGTGCCCTGTACGCGATCGGACCCGAGCTCTACCCGACGAGACTGCGGGCATCCGGAACGGGGGCGGCGGCCGGCTTCGGCAGGATCGCGTCGATCATCGCGCCGCTGCTTGTCCCCGTCATGCTGGCCGCCGGCGGAGGCGTGCTCGTCTTCAGCGTGTTCTCGGCGGCCTTCCTCCTCGCGGCCGCGGCGGCATTCACCCTTCCCGAGCTCATGGGCACCGAACTCGAGGAGTAGCGCTGCGCGAAGCCCGTGCTCCGTGCGCGGACCGCGCGCGCCGCAGCTCGACCGAGGCGGTCGCCGACTAGCCTGGAGCCGTGAGCGAACGACAGGATCCTTCACGACGCGGGGTCATACGGGGAAGCGCGGCGGTCGGCGGAGGAATCGCGACGGCGGCGCTGCTCGCTGCCTGCGGAGGGCCAGACAGCGAAGGCGCTGGCGGTTCCGATACGGCGGCGAGCGGATCCATCCCGCTCACCGAGGTGCCCGTGGGCGGTGGGGCCATCGTCGCAGCCACCGAGACCGTCATCACGCAGCCGGCGGCTGGCGAGTTCTTCGCCTTCAGCTCGATCTGCACGCATCAGGGCTGCCCGGTCTCGCAGGTCACCGCTGAGCACATCATCTGTCCATGCCATTCGAGCCACTACGACACGAGGACCGGCGAGCCCGTCTCCGGACCAGCCAACCAGGCCCTCGCCCCGCGCACCGTCACCGTCACCGAAACTGAGGTCGAATACTCGTGAGCATCACCAACATCGAGGCGATCCGCGACCTCGCGTCGAACGCCGGCCTGGAAGTCGAGTACTGGGGCTGGCGGGGCGAGAAGGAGCAGGTGTCGCCGGAGACGTTGGCGGCGGTGCTCGATGCGCTCGGGCTGTCGGCGAACACCGATGACGAGGTGGCCGCATCGACCGTCGCCTTCGAGGAGCGTCCGTGGCGGCGCACGGTGCCCGCCTGCACGACCGTGCGCGCGGGGAGTTCCGCGAGCGTCTTCATCCACGTGCCGCACGGCAGCGCCGTCACCGCAGAGGTTCGGCTCGAGGATGGCACCGTCCGCCAGCTCGAGCAGCTCGACAACTGGGTCGACCCGCGCAGCATCGACGGCGCGCTCGTCGGGCGAGCCACGTTCGCCGTGCCGACCGACCTGCCGACGGGCTGGCACTCGATCGCCGCCAGCGTCGGCGAGGGAGCAGCCGCCGTGGAGGAGGCGGACTCGGGCACGCTCATCGTCGTGCCGACGACCACGCCATGGCCCGAGCAGCGCTCCTGGGGACTGTTCACGCAGCTGTACCAGCTGCGCTCCTCCACGTCCTGGGGCATCGGCGACCTCCGCGATCTCTCGGTGCTGACCGCCTGGGGAGCTGAGCGCGATGCCGACTTCGTGCTCGTCAACCCGTTGAACGCGAACCCTCCGGTCTCACCACTCGAGCCGTCCCCGTACCTGCCGACCTCGAGGCAGTTCGTCGACCCCCTCATCCTCAACATCGACTGGGCTGCCGTCTTCGTCGCGGAGCGCACGCCGCTCCCAGCCTCGACGATCGAGCTCCTCTCGGGGCTCGCAGCCGCGGCCATCGTCGGGAACGGCATCGACACGATCGACCGCGACGAGGCCTGGGCGCTGAAGGAACCCGCTCTGCGCGCGCTCTTCGAGGCCTGGCGGTCGGCGAACGTGGTCGACGACGAATTCGAGGACTTCCGACGAGCCTCGGGTGAGCCACTCGAGCGGTTCGGCGTCTTCTGCGCCATCTCGAGCGTGCACGGCCGCGACTCCCGCGAGTGGCCGCGCGAGCTGGCGACGGCCAACGGAGCCGAGGTGCTCCCGTTCGCCATCGCGCACGCCGAGGACACCGAGTTCCATGTGTGGCTCCAGTGCCTCCTCGAGGTGCAGGCGAGGAGGGTGCAGTCCGAGGCCAGGGCCGCCGGGATGTCGCTGGGAGTCGTGCATGACCTCCCCGTCGGCGTGCATGCCGGTGGCGCTGACGCCTGGTCGTTCGGTGCGGCGATGGCCCGTGGCGTGACGGTCGGGGTACCTGCCGACCAGTACAACCAGTTCGGTCAGAACTGGTCCCAGCCGCCGTGGCGCCCAGACATGCTCGCCGAGCTCGGCTACGCGCCGTACCGGGACATGCTCCGCGCCGTCTTCCGCAACGCGGGCGCCGTCCGCATCGACCACATCCTTGGCTTCTTCCGCCTCTGGTGGATCCCGGAGGGGAACACCGCGAAGGACGGCTGCTTCGTGCGCACCGACGCGGAGGCGATGCTCGGCATCCTCGCGCTCGAGGCCGAGCGCGCCGGCGCCGTCGTGATCGGTGAGGACCTCGGCACGGTGCCACCCGAGGCTCGGGATGCACTGGCTGAGCGGGGCATGCTCGGCGCCTCGGTGCTCTGGTTCGAGTGGGAAGAAGACGGTGTCCCACTCGCCGCCGAGGACTACCGGCGCGCCTGCCTGGCGACGGTGACGACACATGATCTGCCGCCGACGGCCGGGTTCCTGGCCCTCGAGCATCTTGACGTTCGCGAGCGCCTCGGCCTCCTCGAGGGCTCCGTCGAAGAGGCGAGGGCCGAGGAGACCGAGACGATCTCGAAGGTCGTGGACCGCCTCCGGACGGCGGGTCTGGTGGGGGAGGAGCCCTCCAACGAGGATCTCGTCGTCGCGCTCCACGAGTACCTGGCGGCCTCCTCGGCGCAGCTCTTCGGGGTCGGGGTCTCCGATCTTGCCGGTGACCGCCGCGGCGTGAACCAGCCGGGCACGGCCGACGAGTATCCGAACTGGCGTGTCCCGATGACGGATGCGAGTGGTCGTCTGGTGCTGCTCGAGGAGCTGCTCGCCTCGCCGCTGGCGGCGAGGATCGCGGCCTCCTCGGCCAGATCTGAGTGATGTCCATGAGGCGCGTCGACCGCTGGCGGTCCCGGCGGGGTCGGGGCGTCCTCCTGGTCGGGGCGCTCGGCATCCTGCTGCTGCTCTCCGCCTGCTCGCCGGCGTGGCCCGAGCCCTCTCCCGGCCCGGCTGAGGCGGTCGACGTGATCGCCACCCCGGGGGCGACGCCGGTTCCCACGGCCACTTCGAGCCCCGTGAACGTGCAGGTCGTGGCGGCGCCGCGCGTGGCCGAGAACGAGAACCCTAAGCCGGTCGACGGCGAGCTGCGCTTCACCCGTGGGCAGTGGGCGACCGTCCTCGGCGCGAGCGGAGAGCCCGTCGGCCGCTTCACGGTGATGGGGGTCTCCTTCGGCGTGAAATGCCTCGCTGCGGACGCGCCGAAGGCGAAGGGGAGCTACGTGGCCATCCAGCTGCAGGTCGAAGGCTACGGCGCGTTGGGGGCAGAGCATGACGGCGGGGGCTACGGGCCCGTCTTCGGGTTGAACGACCTGCAGCTCCTCGAGCAGAACTCCGAGTCGCGTCTCGGCGGTTCCATCGCCGAGGACTGCATGGACGGCTCGGTGGAGCAGCGCGAGTACGGGGTCGGCACGGAGTCCGGCTACCTCGTCTTCGACGTGCCCAAGAAGAAGTTCGACGTCGTCTGGGAGTACGGCGAGCAGACATTCCGCTACGTCAACCTCATGCAGTGACGCCCCTCGTGCTCTGACGAGGGGACGCAGGGGATGCCTGCGAATCGCTTCAACCGCGGGCTCAGGTGAAGAGCTGGGGGAGGAGTGCCGCCGCCAGGGGATAGCCGAGGAACGAGACGGCATCGAGGATGAAGTGGGCGACCACGAGCCCGCCCACGCGCCCCCTGCGCAGGAACCACCACGAGAACAGCGCGCCCATGGCGACGTTCCCGATGGCCATTCCCGGCCCCTGGTACAGGTGGTAGGAACCGCGCAGCAGCGAAGAGGCGACGATGATCTGCCACGTCGCCCACCCGAGTTCACGCAGTCTCGTCACGAGATAGCCGACGACGACGACCTCCTCGAGCAGTGCCGCTCGCAGCGCGGCGAGCAGCAGCAGGATCACGGTCCACCAGGTGATCTCCTGGGCGCTCGCCTCGACCGAGAGCGTGAGGCCGAGGGCCCGCGTCGCCAGGTAGAACAAGATGCCGGGGATGCCGATGCAGGCGGCGAGCAGGAGACCATGGCCCACGTCGCGGACCGGCTGGCGCGCATCCAGACCGAGCCTCCGGAAGCCGGAGACCGTGGGTGTCCAGAGCAGCCAGATAACGAGCGCCACGGGGACGAGGTCGGTCGCGACGCTCATGAGCTGCAGGAGCGCGTCGAAGAGCGGCCTGGCGTCGCGGGAGGCGTTCAGCGTGGTGGTCTGGTCGGCGATGGCTGTGTCGCGGGTGGCCCGCTCGGCGAGCGAGATGATGGCGTAGAGGCTGGACGGGAGGATCGCCAGCGCGAGGACGATCCAGATCTCCCAGCGCGTGCGGATGCGCGCGGAACGGTCCAGGAGTGGGGGACCTTCACTGACCGTGACGTCAATGCGCGAATGTGACATGTCGGCAGTCTACGAACGCCGACGGGCTTGTGTGAGATGAACAAGACCCGTTTCGTGTGCGTAACAATCTTCTGAATTGGCAAGAGGGCGCGCGCGCGGGGGCGTAGGTTCAACGGGTATTTGTCGAGAATTCACAGAGTCCGTGGATCTTCGACGCTCACACCCCCATGTTTCCCCCAAGGAGGTCCTATGAGGACATCACGAGTTATCGCCACGGGAGCCATCGTCGCCACAAGCGCGTTGGTGCTCGCTGGCTGCTCCGCCCCGAACCGCGATCCGGAGATCGTCGGTGGCTCCGCCATCACGGTTGCCTGGAACGATCCGTTCTTCGCGTTCAACGTCAACACCTCGGCCAACAACGCCGCGGCGAACGCCAACATCGTCCACGTCACGTCGGACGGCTTCATCGACTACGACCCGACCCCTGAGCTCGTGGAGAACACCGAGTTCGGCACGGTCGAAGAGGTCTCGAGCGACCCGCTCACCATCAAGTACACGGTCAACGACGCGGTGACCTGGAGCGACGGGACGCCGTTCGACGGCGCCGACCTGCTCCTCACCTGGGCTGCCAACACGACGCACCGTTCCGCCGGCGAGGTCCCAGAGGCCGAGTACGACGACGAGGGCAACGTCACCAACCAGGACGCGATCGACGCGGCCGCAGACGCTGGCGTCTACTGGGGAACCGACCCGGCTCCCGGCCTCCAGCTCGATCTCGCCTCGGCAGTTCCGACGCTGGCCGACGACAACAAGTCGTTCACGGTCGTCTACGACCAGCCGTACGCCGACTGGAAGACCATGTTCGCGCCGGACACGACGGCGATCTCGGCACACGGCACCGTCCAGCTCGCCTACCCGGGTGAGTACGACGACGCGCAGGCCGCCAAGGATGCCTTCATCACGGCCGTCAACGACAACGACACCGCTTTCCTCGGCAAGGTCGCGTCCGAGTACCGCACGGGCTACGACTACACCTCGATGCCAGAGGAGCCGCAGAAGACGCTCTCCAACGGCCCGTACACGATCACGGATCTCGTCGAGAACCAGTACGTGACGCTCACGGCCCGCGAGGACTACACGTGGGGCCCGCTGCCGCACTACGAGACCATCACGATCCGCTTCATCCCGGACCCGCAGGCACAGGTGCAGGCGCTCCAGAACGGTGAAGTCCAGATCGTCTCCGGCCAGCCGACGACCGACCTCCTGCAGCAGCTCGAGGCCACCGAGGGCATCGAGTGGGAGTCCTCGCTCGAGGGCACCTACGAGCACGTCGACCTCCAGGTCGCCAACGGCGGCGTCTTCGACCCCGCAACCTACGGCGGCGACGAGGCCAAGGCCCAGCAGATCCGCGAGGCCTTCCTGCTCACGATCCCGCGCCAGGAGATCGTCGAGAAGCTCATCACGCCGATCGCACCGGATGCGACCACCCGCGACTCGCTCGTGTTCCTCCCCGGAGCCGACGGCTACGAGGATTCCGTCGCCGCCAGCGGCGTCGACCGCTACTCGGGCGACGACGCGGCCATCGAAGAGGCCAAGGGCCTCCTCGCGCAGGCCGGCGTTGCCAACCCGTCCGTCCGCTTCATGACGGCATCGTCGAACCCGCGCCGCCAGCAGGAGCTGCAGCTCATCAAGGCCTCGGCTGAGAAGGCCGGCTTCACGATCGTCGACGCGAGCGCCGAGGACTGGTCCACCGTGCTCACGACGCAGACCGACGCCTACGACGCAGCCCTCTTCGGATGGCAGTCCGAGGGTCTCGGTGTCGGCGAGCCGTCCCCGAACTACATCACGGGCGGCATCAACAACTACTACGGCTGGAGCGACCCCGAGCTCGACCAGATCCTCAAGGACGTCGAGGTCACCCTCGACCCGGCTGAGGCTCAGGGCAAGCTCGTCGACGCCGAGAAGATCATCATGGACAAGTCCTGGTCCGTGCCGATCTTCCAGTTCCCCGGCGTGGTCGCCTGGAGCGACCAGGTCGCGAACGTCAAGCCCGGATTCCTCTCCCCGCAGTACTTCTGGAACGCCTGGGAGTGGGCACCCGTGGAAGCCGCTGAGTAGTCACACCAGCGTCGAGCTCTCGACGCGCTGACCGCCGCGCGGTCAGACCAAGCGACGGCGGGAGTACCGTAGTCTTCTCGACTGCGGGACTCCCGCCTCGTCTGTTCGCGGCCACACCCCGGCCGAATGCCTCCTCCAGAACAGGACACCTCTGTGCTGAGATTCACCCTCCGACGCCTCTTCGTGTCGATCTTCATCCTGCTTGGCGCGCTCTTCATCGTGTACAACCTCGTCGCGATCTCGAAGGACCCGCTCGCGGACATCTTGGAGTCCACGGCTCCCAACAAGGAGCAGCTCATCGCCGCGCGCGTGGAGCTCCTGCAACTGGATGTGCCCGCCCCAGCCCGCTTCTTCCTCTGGCTCGGTGGCATCCTCGGGTTCTTCATCCCGACCTTCGACGACCCGAACGGACTGTTCGGCTTCCTCGGCAACAACTTCTCCATGGGCGTCAACATCGTCGGCCAGGACGTTGGACCGCTCATCGCCTCGGCGGTCGGCCAGACCCTGCAGCTCGTCACCGCCGCGACGCTCATCGCCGTCGTGATCGGCGTCGCCGTCGGCGTGACGACCGCTCTGCGCCAGTACTCGGGCTACGACTACACGGTGACGTTCCTGTCGTTCCTCACGTACTCGCTGCCGATCTTCTTCGTCGCCGTGCTGCTGAAGCAGTACATGGCCATCGGCTTCAACGACTTCCTGCAGGCCCCGCAGATACCGATACCGATGCTGCTGCTCATCGGCGTGGTCATCGGCTTCATCTTCATGTCGATCATCGGGGGGCCCGCAAAGACGCGAGCCATCGTGTTCGGAGCCGGCACCGCTGGCAGCATCGCGATCCTGTTCGGGATGGAACTGCTCGACTGGTTCCGGAACCCGGGCCTCGGCACGGTGCTGATCATCTTCCTCGGGCTCGCGACGGTGCTCATCACCGCGGCGCTGACCGTCGGCCTCTCGCACCGCCGCAACCTCATCGTCACCGGTGCGGTCGCGGTCGTCGGGGGAGCGCTCTGGTACCCGCTGCAGTTCGCGATGACGAACGAGATCGGCGCCTGGTTCCCGATCGTCCTCATCGTCGCCTTCACCGCCATCGCCTACTTCGCCGGCAAGTTCTTCGGCGGCCTCGACAAGCGCAACGTCGCAGGCAATGCGGCGATCGTCGGCTTCGTCGTCTCGCTGCTGCTCGTCATCGACCGCGTCATGCAGACCTGGTCCGGCTACTACGACCAGACCGGCGGGCGACCGATCGCGACGGTCGGCGCATCCAGCCCGCAGCTCGGCTCCGACCCGTCCATCTGGCTGCAGATGCTCGACGGCTTCACGCACCTGCTGCTGCCGACCATCGCGATCATGGTCATCTCCATCGCGAGCTACAGCCGATACTCCCGCTCGAGCCTGCTCGAGATCATGAACCAGGACTACGTGCGGACTGCTCGCGCGAAGGGCCTGCCGGAGCGCACGGTGGTCATGCGCCACGCACTGCGCAACTCGCTCATCCCGATCACCACGATCGTCGCGGCCGACGTCGGAGCCATCATCTCCGGCGCGATCGTGACCGAGCAGATCTTCGGCTGGAGGGCGATGGGCTCGATCTTCTCCGAGTCGCTGCGCAACGTCGACCTCAACCCGCTCATGGGCTACGTCCTCGTGACCGCCGCCCTCACGGTGATCTTCAACCTGATCGCCGACATCCTGTACTCCGTCCTCGACCCGCGAATCCGCCTGAGCTGAGAGAGGGCTGAGCTATGACGACTCCGAACTTCACTGAGATCACCTCACCCCAGCCGCACGGCCCCGGGGACGAGCTGACCATCGAGCAGCGAGAGACCATCGGCCTGAGCCAGGGCCAGATCGTCTGGCGCCGGTTCGTGCGCCACACGGGTGCGATGGTCTCGACCGCCGTCCTCCTGGTCATCGTGCTGCTCGTCTTCACCTCCGTCGGCATCGTCGTGCCGTGGTGGGACTTCTCCGAGGGCAAGTTCACGCAGATCCAGGTCCCCGGCTGGTGGGCCTATGACTGGAACTCCATCGCCCCCATCGAGAACGGCGGCAACCCGACCTTCGTGAGCCTGTTCGACTGGGGCTCGCACCCGTTCGGTCAGGACGAGATCGGCCGCGACATCTTCGCCCGCGTCATGCGCGGAACGCAGCAGTCGCTCACGGTCATGTTCATCTACGGCATCCTCGCCGCGGTCATCGGCATCATCGTCGGCGGCATCGCGGGCTACTACCGCGGATGGGTCGACAACGTGCTCATGCGCGTCACCGACCTCTTCCTCGTCATCCCGACGCTTGTCTTCGCGGCCGTCCTCGGCCAGCTCGCCGGCCAGAACGAGGTCCTCCGGGCCTACGGTGCCGTCTCGCTTGCCGTCGTGCTGGGTCTCGTCGGCTGGATGTCGCTCGCCCGCCTCGTGCGCGGGGAGTTCCTCACGCTCCGAGAGCGCGAGTTCGTCGACGCGGCTCGGGTCGCCGGTGCATCGGGGCGCCGCATCATCTTCCGCCACATCCTGCCGAACGCCCTCGGCGTGGTCATTGTCTCCACGACCCTGCTCATGAGCGCGGCCATCATCCTCGAGGCCAACCTGTCGTTCCTGGGCTTCGGCATCCAGCCGCCAGACGTCTCGCTCGGCCAGATCGTGCAGGAGTACCAGGGCGCGTTCGCCACTCGCCCGTGGCTGTTCTGGTTCCCGGGTGCCTTCATCGTCGCCATCGCGCTGTGCATCAACTTCATCGGCGACGGACTGCGCGACGCGTTCGACCCGCGCCAGCGCAAGATCCCCGGCAACGGCACCTGGTCGCGCATGTGGCGCACGCTCACGTCGCGCGACGGCCGCCCCACCAAGGGCGACACGAGCACGGGTGGCGCAAGCACGGGTGACGCGAGCAAGGCGGATGCGTGACGCGCCTCGTCGCAGAGCACGCCCCTCGCCTGGTCCTCGCCGGGCTAGATGGCGATGAGCGCGCCGACCACGAGCACCGTCGTGATGAGCACCACCGTGTTCAGCACGTTCTGGGTGCGCACGACCGGACCGATCGGCGTTCCGGCGTCTCGCTGCTGCTGAGCCCGGCGATGCGTGAGGTTCACGGCGGCGTCGCCGGAGTAGGTTCCGGGAGCCGCGCTCGTGCGGATGCTCTGGGACTCGTCCGTGAGCCGGCGCGGGTCCTTCCACAGGAGCGGATCGCGCGGGTCCATGCGCTCAGCGCTGAGTCGGTCGGGCGGGGGAGCAGCCCACGCGCTGACCTTGCCCTCCGGCGTCGTGACGGTGAAGCCGCGCGTCGTCTCGACGAGCTCGATCTGCCCGTAGGGCACGACCGTCTTCTTGAGCGGGTTGTTCACCTCGAGCGCATCGTCCGTGAAGACGACGCTCGGGCTCACCAGGGTGATCCATCCGAGGCCGAGGGCCAGGATGGGCAGCGGCAGCACCGAGAGCAGGTGCCGCTCGGCTCCCGGAGTGATCATCACGGAGATGACGGCGACGAGCGCCATCGCGGCGATGACGCCGTAGACGACAAGACCCATACGGGGGCGGAGAACGGTTCGCTCGGACACCCGCCCATTCTCGCAGAGGCCGCACGGCCCACACCCCAGACAGCACGCGCTGCAACCGCAGCCCACCGGGAGGCACGCTCATGAGCACGACTTCACGCAAAGACGACGCGACGCCGATCCTCGAGGTCCAGGATCTGAGT
This sequence comes from Pseudoclavibacter sp. AY1H1, assembly GCF_002931055.1. Lineage (GTDB taxonomy): Bacteria > Actinomycetota > Actinomycetes > Actinomycetales > Microbacteriaceae > Pseudoclavibacter. Next base: position 99,893 of record NZ_PSXX01000001.1, read on the forward strand.
GTCGAGTTCTGGGTCGGCGGCGACTGGGTCACCGCCGCGAAGGACATCAACTACGTGGTCCGGCCGGGCGAGGTGCTCGCCATCGTCGGCGAGTCGGGTTCCGGCAAGTCCGTGTCGTCCATGACGCTCCTCGACCTCCTCCCGAAGAATGGGCGCACCTCCGGCAGCGCGAAGCTCAACGGCACCGAGCTCATCGGGGCGCCGCAGTCGACGCTGCGCCGCGCTCGAGGCAACGACATCGCGGTGATCTTCCAGGAGCCCATGACGGCGCTCAACCCGGTGCTGACGATCGGGTTCCAGATCTCCGAGGCGCTGCGCATCCACAACCCCACGATGACGCCGAACGCCGCCAGGGAGCGCGCGCTCGAGCTCCTGCGTCTCGTCGAGATGCCCAACCCGGCGAAGGCGTTCGACTCGTACCCGCACCAGCTCTCCGGCGGACAGCGGCAGCGCGCCATGATCGCGCAGTCGCTCAGCTGCGACCCTGACCTCCTCATCGCCGACGAGCCGACGACGGCCCTCGACGTGACGATCCAGGCCGAGATCCTCGAGCTCATGCGGTCACTGCACGAGCGCCTCAACTCGGCGATCGTCATCATCACGCACGACATGGGCGTGGTCGCCGACATCGCCGACAACGTCATCGTGATGAAGGGCGGCGAGATCGTCGAGCGCGGCACCGTGCGAGAGATCTTCAAGAACCCGCAGCACGCCTACACCAAGACGCTGCTCGACGCGGTTCCGCACCTGGGCACAGGAGAGGCGAGCGGGCTGGATGCGCGCGAGTTCACGGGCGAGCCGGCGCTCGTCGTGCAGAACGCCGACATCGAGTACCCGAAGCAGGGCCGCGTCCCCGCGTTCAAGGCCGTCGAGGACGCGACCTTCGAGATCTACCCGGGCGAGATCGTGAGCGTCGTCGGAGAGTCGGGATCGGGGAAGACCACGGTCGCTCGCGCGGTCGTCGGGCTGCTGCCGGTCGCCGCCGGCTCGATGAAGCTCAACGGCGTCGAGCTGAACGGGGTCTCGAGGCACGACCTCGCCAAGGTGCGCCGCGATATCGGCATCGTCTTCCAGGACCCGGGCTCGTCGCTCAACCCGAGGTGGCCCGTCGGGCAGTCGATCGCGGAGCCGCTCATCCTCGAGAAGAAGCTGACGAAGGCGGAGATCGAGGCCAGAGTCGGCGAGCTGCTCGACCAGGTCGAGCTTCCCCGCTCGTTCCGCAACCGCTACCCGAACGAGCTGTCCGGCGGACAGCGTCAGCGCATCGGCATCGCGCGCGCCCTGGCGCTCGAGCCGAAGCTCCTCGTCGCCGATGAGCCCACCTCCGCCCTGGACGTGTCGGTGCAGAAGCGCGTGCTCGAGCTGCTCGTCGAGATCCAGCAGCGGCTGCAGTTCGCCGTGCTGTTCGTGACGCACGACCTGGCCGTCGTCGACCAGCTGGCGAACCGAGTCATCGTCATGAACCACGGCAAGATCGTGGAGCAGGGGCCGACGGACCAGATCCTCCGTGCTCCGCAGGACCCGTACACGCAGCGCCTCGTCGCCGCCGTGCCGGTGCCGGACCCTGACGAGCAGGCGATCCGCCGAGCCGAGCGGGCCGCGCTCAAGCGCGCAACCGAGGGCGCGGTCACGGCCGAGGTCCTCGGCGACGACATCGTGGCCTCGGATGCTCCTTCGGCGCAGCAGGAGGACATCCTGCGCGCCGAGGCGGAGGAGCGGGAATCCGGCCAGTGACTCGATAGAAACTTCGGCCAGCGTGGGGGCGATCTCACGCTGGTCGGGAGGCGTGTCCTCCGTGACGTAGGATGAACTGCCCTTTTCTCAAATGAAAGCACCCTTGAATGACTGCTGTGCCTGTCGCCCACCGTTCTGAACTCCGTAACGTCGCCATCGTGGCGCACGTCGACCACGGCAAGACGACCCTCGTCGACGCCATGCTGAAGCAGACGGGCTCGTTTGGCGAGCACGACAGCAACTCGACCGAAGCCCGAGTCATGGACTCGAACGACCTCGAGCGTGAAAAGGGCATCACCATCCTCGCCAAGAACACGGCGATCTCCTACAAGGGGAAGCACGCCACGGATGGCCCGATCACGATCAACGTGATCGACACCCCTGGCCACGCCGACTTCGGTGGCGAGGTCGAGCGCGGCCTGTCCATGGTCGACGGTGTCGTCCTCCTCGTCGACGCCTCCGAGGGGCCCCTCCCGCAGACCCGCTTCGTGCTCCGCAAGGCGCTCGCCGCGAACCTCCCGGTCATCCTGTGCGTCAACAAGACCGACCGTCCGGACGCGCGCATCGACGAGGTCGTCGCCGAGAGCCAGGACCTGCTCCTCGGTCTCGCCTCCGACATGGCCGATGAGGCGCCCGATCTCGACATCGACGCGCTCCTCGACCTGCCCGTCCTCTACGCCTCGGGCCGTGCTGGTGCCGCTTCGCACAACCAGCCCGCCGACGGCGAGCTGCCGGACAACGACGACCTCGAGCCGCTCTTCGAGACGATCCTCAAGCACATCCAGCCGCCGGCCTTCGACCCGGAGGCGCCGCTGCAGGCGCACGTGACGAACCTGGACAGCTCGCCGTTCCTCGGTCGTCTCGCTCTGCTGCGCGTCTTCAACGGCACGCTCAAGAAGGGCCAGAACGTGGCCTGGGTGAAGAACGACGGCTCGGTGCACAACGTGCGCATCACGGAGCTGCTCGAGACGAAGGCGCTCGACCGCGTCCCCACCGACTCCGCTGGCCCCGGTGACATCGTCGCCGTCGCCGGCATCCCCGAGATCATGATCGGCGAGACGATCGCCGACCCGGAGGACATCCGTCCGCTTCCCGGCATCACGGTCGACGAGCCCGCCATCTCGATGACGATCGGCACGAACACCTCGCCCATCATGGGCAAGGTCAAGGGCCACAAGCTCACCTCGCGCATGGTCAAGGACCGCCTCGACCGCGAGCTCATCGGCAACGTCTCGATCCGCGTCCTCGACATCGGGCGCCCGGACGCCTGGGAAGTCCAGGGCCGTGGCGAGCTCGCGCTCTCCGTCCTCATCGAGAACATGCGCCGCGAGGGCTTCGAGCTCACCGCCGGCAAGCCGCAGGTGGTCACGAAGATCGTCGACGGCAAGACCCACGAGCCGTTCGAGCACCTCACGATCGACTCGCCGGAGGAGCACCTCGGCGCCATCACGCAGCTCCTCGCCGCGCGCAAGGGCCGCATGGAGTCGATGTCGAACCACGGCACGGGCTGGGTCCGCATGGAGTTCATCATCCCGTCGCGAGGCCTCATCGGCTTCCGCAGCGAGTTCATGACGAGCACGCGTGGAACCGGTATCGCGAACGCCATCTCGCACGGCTACGAGCCGTGGGCCGGCCAGATCACGACCCGCATCTCGGGTTCGATCGTCGCCGACCGCGCGGGAGTCGCGACGCCGTTCGCGATGCAGGCACTGCAGGAGCGCATGTCGTTCTTTGTGCAGCCGACCGAAGAGGTCTACGAGGGCATGGTCATCGGCGAGAACTCGCGCGCCGACGACATGGACGTCAACGTGACCAAGGAGAAGAAGCTCACGAACATGCGTTCCGCCAACGCGGACACGTTCGAGTCGATGACGCCTTCTCGCCAGCTCACGCTCGAGGAGTGCCTCGAGTTCGCCCGCGAGGACGAGTGCGTCGAGGTCACGCCCGAGAAGATCCGCATCCGCAAGCTGCTCCTCGACGGCAACGCGCGTGCGCGTGCCACGTCGCGCGCCAAGAAGCAGTAGTTGCGCGTGCGCCCTCGCACGGCAACACGTGAACAGTAAGGTCGTATGACGGAAGTCATCGAACAGCCTGCCGCAGAGCAGCGAACCGGGGAACGCATCCTCGGGGCGCTGCTCTACGCGCTTTTCGGCCTCATCGTCGGCACCGTGACGACGTTCCTCCACCGTGGCCGCGTCGAGCTCTTCGAGACGACGCTCTGGGTGGGCATCGTGCTCGGCCTCGCCTGCATCCTCTGCCTCGGCATCGGCCTGCGCCTGTACCTCGTCGACCGGTGGATGAGCACCGGGTTCGCGGTGGGGGTCATCGTCGCGGTCGTCGGCCTCGGCGTCTGGAATCCGGGCTCGAGCGTCGTCGTGGTCGGCGACGTGGTCGGCCTCGCGTGGCTCGCGCTTGCGTCCCTCGTCGCGGCGGGCTGCGCGTTCTGGCCGGCCCTGCCCAGTCGCCGATCGCGAACGGCGACCGGCGGCGGCGAGTACGATGAGAGATCGCAACCGAGCTAGGAGGAGTCACCTCAGTGACCTACGTCATCGCCCTTCCCTGTGTCGACGTGAAGGACCGGGCCTGCATCGATGAGTGCCCCGTCGACTGCATCTACGAGGGCGACCGGATGCTCTACATCCACCCCGACGAGTGCGTCGACTGCGGTGCCTGCGAACCCGTCTGCCCTGTCGAGGCCATCTACTACGAGGACGACCTGCCGGAGGAGTGGAGCGAGTACTACACCGCGAACGTCGACTTCTTCTCCGAGATCGGCTCGCCAGGGGGAGCGGCGAAGGTCGGCGTCATCCACCATGACCACCCGGTCATCGCGGCGCTCGAACCGCAGGGAGAGGGCGCGTGACGCTCGGCGAGCTGCCTGACTACCCCTGGGACCAGCTGAAGCCCTACATCGACCAGGCGAACGCGCACCCGGATGGTGCCCTCGACCTCTCGATCGGCTCTCCCGTCGACCCGACGCCGGAGGTCGTTCGCGCGGCGCTGCGGCAGCACGCCGACGCGCACTCCTACCCGACCACGATCGGCACACCGGAAGCCAGGGACGCCGTCGTCGCCTGGTTCGCGCGGTGCCGTGGCGTGAGCGGTCTGCTGCGCTCGAACACGATGCTCACGGTCGGCTCGAAGGAGTTCGTCGCGACGACGGCCTTCTTCCTGCGACTCGGCGAGGGCGACACGGTCGTCTACCCTGCCCGGGCCTACCCGACGTACGAGATCGGCGCGGTCTTCGCCGGAGCCCAGGGCTTCGCGGGCGACGACCCCGCGGCCTGGCCGGAATCGACGAAGCTCATCTGGCTCAACAGCCCAGGCAACCCCGACGGCCGAGTGCTCGGCGTCGAGGAGCTCGCGGCAGCCGTCGCCCGTGCTCGCGAGCTGGGCGCCGTCATCGTCAACGACGAGTGCTACGCGGAACTCGGCTGGGGGGACTGGTCGGGGGAGCGCATCCCGAGCATCCTCGACGAGCGGGTCACGGGTGGAGATCTCAGCAACATCCTCGCGTGCTCGTCCCTCTCGAAGCGGTCGAATCTGGCGGGCTACCGGGCGGCCTACGTCGCGGGTGACGCGCAGCTCATCTCGCGCCTGCTCACGGCACGCAAGCACGCGGGGCTCATCGTCCCGGCCCCGGTGCAGGCGGCCGTCGTGGCTGCGCTCGGCGACGACGAGCATGCCGTCGAGCAGTACAACCGCTACCTCCGTCGCCGAGAGGTGCTCCTTCCCGCGCTCCAGGCGTGGGGGCTGCGTATCGAGCACAGCGAGGCGGGCCTCTACCTGTGGGGCACCAAGGGCGACGACTCCTGGGCAACGATCGAGGAGCTCGCAGAGCTCGGCATCATCGCGGGTCCCGGGGTCTTCTACGGCGAGGCCGGCGGACGGCACGTCCGAGTCTCCCTGACGGCCACGGATGCGCACGTCGACGAGGCCGCGCGGCGCCTCATCGCGGCCAGTCCTGACCATTCCGCGCAAGCTCAGTAGGTATCGAACAGCACATCGCGAGTTTCATTGTGGATTCGCATAGTCACCTGGTCGACCGATTAGGCTATGAGAACACTGCGCGTTCTGCGTGCTCGCCGGGGAGCATCCCCCACCCGCTCGAGGAGGATCTGTGACTGAACAGCACAAGCAGGCTGAGGCCCACCGGAATGAGGCGGACTCAGCCACCTTCAGGATCGGCGACAGGACTGCTGAGTTCCCGGTTCTGCGCGCCACCGAGGGCGCTGACGCGGTCGACATCTCGACGTTCATGAAGCAGACCGGGTACACCACGCTCGACCAGGGCTTCGTCAACACCTCGTCGACCAAGTCGGCGATCACGTACATCGATGGTGCCAACGGCATCCTCCGCTACCGCGGGTATCCGATCGAGGAGCTCGCCTCCAAGTCGAGCTTCCTCGAGGTCGCGTACCTGCTGCTCTACGGCCAGCTGCCGACCGAGTCGGAGTACGAGAACTTCACCGACCGCATCCGCCACCACACGCTCCTCCACGAGGACCTCAAGCGCTTCTTCACGGCACTGCCGCCGCACGCGCACCCGATGTCCGTGCTGTCGAGCGCCGTCAACGCGCTCTCGACGTACTACGAGGATTCCCTCGACGTCCACAACCCCGAGATGGTCGAGCAGTCGACCATCCGCCTCCTCGCGAAGATCCCGGTCATCGCCGCCTACGCGCACAAGAAGAGCATCGGCCAGGCGTTCCTGTACCCGGACAACTCGCTCGACTTCGTCGACAACTTCCTGAAGCTCAACTTCGGCAACCTCGCGGAGCCCTACGAGGTCAACCCCGTGCTCTCGAAGGCGCTCGAGCGCCTCCTCATCCTGCACGCCGACCACGAGCAGAACGCGTCGACCTCGACGGTGCGTCTCGTCGGCTCGACCGAGGCGAACATGTACTCCTCGATCTCCGCTGGCATCAGCGCCCTCAACGGCCCGCTGCACGGTGGCGCCAACGAGGCCGTCCTCAAGATGCTCGCGCAGATCCAGGAATCCGGCGAGGGCGTCGACCGCTTCGTCGAGCGGGTCAAGAACAAGGAAGACGGCGTGCGCCTCATGGGCTTCGGGCACCGGGTGTACAAGAGCTACGACCCCCGTGCGAAGCTCGTCAAGGAGTCTGCGGACGAGGTGCTCGCCGCGCTCGGCGTCAACGACCCGCTTCTGGAGCTCGCGACGCAGCTCGAGCAGGTCGCCTTGAACGACGATTACTTCAAAGAGCGAAGCCTGTACCCGAACGTCGACTTCTACACGGGCCTCATCTACAAGGCGATGGGCTTCCCGACGCGCATGTTCACGGTGCTGTTCGCCATCGGGCGCCTCCCCGGCTGGCTCGCGCACTGGCGCGAGGCGAACGCGGATGCCAAGACCAAGATCGGGCGCCCGCAGCAGCTCTACACGGGTGAGGCCGAGCGCCACTACCCGGAGAACCGCGGCTTCCAGCTGCTCTGACGCCGGACCCGCGCCGGTGACGCGTGCCGCCGCAGCCTGGAATCCCCTGTGAGGGGTTCCGCTGCGACGGCACGCGTTCTACGCTGATCGAACAAGACACTCCCCGCTCGAGCCGCACGACAGGTGGCCAGCGGGGAGTGTTGTTCTGTCTCCGGGCTGCTGACCACAGGGTCAGTCCGAAGGCGTTGGGGTCAGGCGTGCAGGGCGTCGTTGAGCTGGATGCCAGCCCCGGTCCGCGCCAGGGCCTCGACCGCGCCATTGACCGAGTTCCGTCGGAACAGCAGGTTCGGCACACCGGAGAGCGCCGACGCCTTGACCGACTGCGGCTCGCCGATCTGGCCATCGGGGTCGCTCTGGCCGATGAGCGAGACCTTGGTTCCGGCGGTCACGTAGAGGCCGGCCTCGACGATCGAGTCGTCGCCCAGCGAGATGCCGATCCCGGAGTTCGCGCCGAGCAGGGCGCGCTCGCCGATGCGGATGCGCTCCTTGCCGCCACCGGAGAGCGTGCCCATGATGGACGCTCCGCCGCCGATGTCGCTGCCTGCTCCGAGGACCACGCCCTGCGAGACGCGCCCTTCCACCATCGAGCGGCCGAGGGTGCCAGCGTTGAAGTTCACGAAGCCCTCGTGCATGACGACCGTGCCTGGTGCCAGGTGCGCGCCGAGACGGACCCGTCCGCCGTCGGCGATGCGCACGTCCGCCGGCATCACGTAGTCGAGGAGGCGTGGGAACTTGTCGATCGCGTAGACCTGGATGCCCTCGCGCTGGAGGATCGCGCGCGACGAGGCGGCGAGGTCGGGTCGCATGGGGCCGACGTTGGTCCAGGCGTTGGTCGGCAGGTGGCCGAAGATGCCATCGAGGTTGATGCTGTTCGGCTCGACGATGAGGTGGCTCAGGAGGTGCAGGCGGAGGTAGGCGTCGACGACGCTCTCGACGGGCTCATCGAGCCGCACCGTTACGGTGACCGGGCTGACCTGCACCTGGCGACGCTCGTCGTCGTAGGAGAGCGCCGCGAAGCTGGCGGGAGAGATGTGCGGGTCGCGGCCCTCTGGCAGCGGGCCGAGCGCGGGGGTCGGGAACCAGGCATCGAGCACCTGTCCGTCGTTCGTGATCGTGGCGAGGCCGTCGCCCCAAGCTGTCCGCTGGTCGTGGGAGGTGGGTGCATCGTTGGTCATGCGCTCCAGGCTACCCAGGGAAGGGCCCGCGCGGGCACCGCGCTGTGCTCTTGCCGAGCACTTAGGCTTGAACCCATGTCTTCCTTCGCGAGTGGCGACGCCCTCGACCTGACGCGACCCTCCACCGAGCTCACGCGCCTGCTGTGTGACATTCCCTCTGTCTCCGGAGACGAGGCGACGATCGCCGACGCCATCGAGGCCGCGCTGGCGCCGTTCGCGCATCTCGAGGTGCAGCGGCTCGGCAACACCATCGTGGCGCGCACCTCGCTCGGGCGCGCTCAGCGGGTCGCGATCGCGGGGCACATCGACACCGTGCCGATCAACGAGAACCTCCCGACGCGGCTCGAGGTCCTCTCTCCCGAGCAGGCCGCGGCAGATGTGCCGGATACGCCGTCTGGGGAGTACCTCTGGGGGCGCGGCACGGTCGACATGAAGGCCGGCGTTGCCGTGCAGCTGAGGCTCGCAGCTGAGCTCGTGGAGCCCGCCGTCGACGTGACCTGGATCTGGTACGACAACGAGGAGGTCGCGTCCGAGCTGAACGGGCTGGGGCTGCTCGCGGATGCCCGGCCGGAGCTCCTGGCCGCCGACTTCGCGATCCTGGGCGAACCCACGAAGGGCGAGGTCGAGGGCGGCTGCAACGGCACCATCCGCGTCGACATCCGGACCAGGGGGAAGCGCGCCCACTCGGCACGCGCGTGGGTGGGGGAGAACGCCATCCACAAGGCGGCGCCCATCCTCGAGCGGCTCGCGGCGTTCGAGCCTGCGACGGTGCCCGTCGAGGGCCTCGAGTACCGGGAAGGGCTCAATGCCGTCCGCATCTCTGGCGGGGTCGCCGGCAACGTGATCCCCGACGAGTGCGTCGTGCACGTCAACTACCGCTTCGCCCCGGACAAGACGCTCGATGAAGCCGAGGAGAAGCTGAGAGCGTGGTTCGGTGACTTCGAGCTCGACTTCGTCGACCGCTCTCCCGCAGCCAGGCCGGGACTCGACGCCCCTCTGGCGCGCGGATTCCTCGAAGCGGTTGGCGCCGAGGCGAAGCCCAAGTACGGGTGGACGGACGTGGCCAGGTTCTCGGCGCTCGGCATCCCAGCGGTGAACTACGGCCCTGGCGACCCGCTCAAGGCGCACGCCGACGACGAACGTGTGCTCCTCTCCGAGATCACGCGAGTCGAGGAGGGGCTGCGGACATGGCTGACCTCACGCTAGCGAGGACGGGCCGCGAGGAGTTCACGATCGCCGCGGACACCAGGCCGACGTACTTCTCGTACTACTGGAGCCGCCTCCCGGCCCTGGCGCAGGTCGCCATCATCTTCTTCGGAACGCGGGTCGTGACGACCGTCTTCCTGCTGGCCTTCGCATCCCAGCAGCAGGAGACCTGGCAGTCGCCGGCGAAACCCGACCTGTGGACCTTCTCGAACCTGTGGGACTCGGCCTGGTTCGAGCGCATCGGAACCGGTGGGCCGTTCGGCTATTCGAGCGAGCTGCCCCGAAACGACGAGGGGCAGGTCACCGAGAACGCGTGGGCCTTCATGCCGCTCTACCCGGTCCTGGTCCGTGGGCTCATGGTGGCGACGACGCTGCCGTGGGAAGTGGCGTCCGTGCTCGTCGCGACGGCGTTCGGGTTCGCGGCGGCCTGGGTCTTCAACCGGACCCTCGCGCTCGTGGTCGACAAGAGCACCACGGCGTTCGCGACGCTGCTCTTCTGCATCGCTCCGACGAGCCCCCTGCTCCAGCTCGGCTATGCGGAGAGCGCGCAGAGCTTCTTCGTCGCGCTGCTGCTGTACCTGCTCATCAAGCGCCAGTGGCTGGTCATGCTTCCCGTCATCGTGCTCGCCTCGTTCACACGCCCGACTGGGCTCGCGTGGGCCATGACGCTGGGGCTCTACTTCCTCGCACGCTGGTGGATGCACGCCAAGGGTCGCGAGGCGTTCCCACGCTGTGAGGTCATCAAGGTCATGGCCGCCGGGCTGCTCTCCGCGGTCGCGGGCTTCGGCTGGCTGCTCATCGCCTGGGCCGTGACCGGAGTCCCATCCGCGTACATCGACACGGAGCTCGCCTGGCGCATCCACTACACGGGGCCCATCGAGCTGGAGCCGTTCACGGGGTGGTTCCACGGCTCGACGTTCTGGTTCGGCCAGCCGATCGGGGCGATCATCGTGGTGCTCTTCGTCATCGTCGTGGTCGGCGCCATCGCGCTGCCGATCATGCGCAGGCTCGGCATCGAGATCCGCATCTGGCTCTTCAGCTACTTCACGTACCTCTTCGCCGTCTTCTTCCCGCAGTCGAGCACGTTCCGGCTGCTCATGCCGATGTTCCCGATCCTCGGCGCCGTCGCGATCCCCAAGTCGCCGCTCTACCGGGTGAGCGTCGTCGTGCTCATGCTCGTCGGGCAGCTCCTGTGGCTCTACGTCTGCTGGTACACCGTAGAGGGCGACTGGACCCCCGCGTAGCCGGTCCGGCCCCCACACGCAGCGATCGCCGCATCCATCACCGGATGCGGCGATCGCCGTCTGTGCTGAGCGCTGGGGTCGCGTCAGCCGCGTGCCGCGTCGAGGCGCTGGCCCACGTTCTCCCAGTTCACGATGTTCCAGAAGGCCTTGATGTAGTCGGCCCGAACGTTCTGGTAGTCGAGGTAGTAGGCGTGCTCCCACACATCGAGCTGCAGCAGCGGGGTGACCCCGAACGGGATGTTGCCCTGCTGGTCGAAGAGCTGGAACGTGGTGAGGTTGCCACCCGTCTGGTCGTAGCCGAGCACGGCCCAGCCGGAGCCCTGCACGCCGAGCGCCACGGCGGTGAACTGCGCCTGGAACTTCTCGAGACCGCCGAACTGCTCGTCGATCGCATCCTTGATGCCACCAGCGGGCTCCCCGCCTTCCGGCGAGAGGTTGGTCCAGAAGACGCTGTGGTTGACGTGTCCGCCCAGGTTGAAGGCGAGGTCCTTCTCGAGCTTGTTGATGTTCGCGAGGTTGCCGCTGTCGCGCGCCTCGGCGATCTGCTCGAGTGCCGTGTTGGCGCCCTTCACGTAGGTCGCGTGGTGCTTGTCGTGATGCAGCTCCATGATGCGTGCCGAGATGTGGGGCTCGAGTGCCGCGTAGTCGTAGGGGAGGTCGGGAAGCGTGTATTCAGCCACGTGAGGTCCTTTCGATCATCTGGCCAGGACAGAAGGCGCCATCGACGCCAACGAAATTCGACGCTACACCTCGGTTCTGGCCGTTCCCCTCGCCGTTTCCTCGCAAGTCGGACCGAATTTGATCCACGACTTTGCGCATTCCGGAGGGCCGAATGCACACTCGGTCCGCGAATTTGGGATACTAGGGAGACACTGCACAAATCTTGGAGGCGCAATTATGGCCGCGATGAAACCGCGTACTGGTGACGGACCTATGGAAGCCATCCGCGAAACACGGCTGATCATCGTTCGTGTACCCCTAGAGGGTGGCGGGCGCCTCGTGGTGTCCGTCAACGACGACGAGGCCCGCGAGCTTCGCGACGCGCTGAGCGCAGTCGTCGGCGAATAGCCGATTCGCACGGAGAGAAGGGCGTCGACCACCATGGTCGGCGCCCTTCTTCTTCGTTCCGCGTGTCTGAATCCAGCGCCTTGGCGTGCAGCGTGCCGCGCTCAGCGCAGCTTCGTGAGCTGGAGGATGCCACCGTCGAGCGGCAGCAGAGCCAGGCGCAGATCCTCCTGGAGATCGAACTCGGAGTAGAGGGCGCGCAGGCCGCTCGTCAGCGCGTCGCGTCGGGCCGGTGAAGCGACCTTCCCGCCGTTGAGCGCACCGAGGGCGACGATCGTGCCGCCGGGGCGGATGAGGCGCAGCCCATGCTGCAGATGCGCGCCGATGTGCGCGATGTCGCCTCCGATGACGACCAGGTCGTAGCCGCCCTCGGTCATCCGAGGCAGCACGTCCTGTGGGTGACCCGTGATGAAGCGGAGGCTCGCGCCCCGCGCCCCCGCCGAGATCAGCAGACGCCGCGCGTGCCCGAGGTACTCGGGCTCGGCGTCGATGCAGGTGATCGTCGAGCTCGGCGCCCCGCGCCAGACCGCGTGCGTGAGCACCCCCGCCCCGGTCCCGATCTCGATGATCGTGGCGGCTCCCGTCGCGGCCGCGAGGAACGTCAGGTGAGCCGCGGTTGCGGCAGAGGGGAGCGGCAGTCCCAGCTCGAGCGTCAGCTGACGAGCATCCCGGACGAGGGCATCGTCCACGATTCGCTCGTTGATGTAGCGCGAGCTGAGCTCCAGTTCAGACATTCTTCAAGACTAGCGGCGGGCGAGGTCCCGGAGTCCGATTCCCGCATCCGGGTTCTGGGCTCCCGGGGTGAGGTGTCGGCGCATCGCAGACCCTATGATGGGACGGTGTTTGGGCTGACGTTTGAGAAGTTGCTGTTGATCGGCATTATCGCGGCCTTCATCATCGGTCCCGACAAGCTCCCGAAAGCTGCCGAGCGTCTCGCTGATGCGGTCAAGTGGCTTCGTGGCGCGTCCACGAACGCGAAGTCGCGCATGAAAGAGGAGATGGGCGACGATTTCGCCGATGTCGACTGGCGCAAGCTCGATCCTCGCCAGTACGACCCTCGCCGCATCATCCGCGACGCGCTTCTCGCCGAGGATGAGCCCGCAGCGCCCCAGCCTGCCCCCGTGAATGGCGCTTCTGCGTCTGCCGCTGCGAGCGCCGCGACTCTCGCAGCCGGAGCAGCCGCGGCCGCCGCCGCGCCCGGGAGCGCCTCGCGACCGAGCTGGGCTTCGAGCGCACAGCCGTCCGCATCGATCGTCGGTCCCGTGCCGTTCGACGCCGAAGCCACCTGATCTGAGTCCCATCCGAGACGCCGAGGCACCGGCCACTCGACCAGGAGACGGACGAGCTCGGGAGCCTAGACGAGCGAGACCGGAAGCCTTCGACCGCTGAGTCCGCGAGGCTGAGCGAGCAGGGCGTCCGCCGCGCGCTGGAGCGCCTCGCCTGCAGGTTCCGTCGGCTCGGCCCGCAGCAGGGGAGTGCCGGCGTCGCCAGACTCGCGGAGCGTCTGGCTCACCGGCACCTCGGCGAGCAAGGCGACCGCATCGCCCTCCGCGCTGAGGCGCTCTGCGACGGCCAGCCCTCCGCCTTCGCCGAAGAGCGCGACCCGGCCCCCGTCCGGCGAAGCGAACGGCGACATCGTCTCGATGACGCCGACGACCCGCTGCCCGGTCTTCCTAGCCAGAGCCCCGGAGCGCCAGGCGACGTCGGCGGCAGCCGCCTGCGGAGTCGTGACGACGACGACCTCGGCGCTCGGGAGGAGCTGGCCGAGCGATATCGCGATGTCGCCGGTGCCAGGGGGCAGGTCGAGCAGCAGCACGTCGAGGTCCCCGAAGTAGACGTCGGTGAGGAACTGCTCGATCGTTCGATGCAGCATCGGGCCGCGCCACGCGACGACCTGAGCATCGTCGCCGAGGAACATGCCGATCGAGATGAGCTTCACGCCGTGCGACTCAGGGGGCACGATCATGTCCCCGATCCGCGTCGGTGCCACGTCGTGCCCCAGCCCGAAGAGGCCGGGGATGGAGTAGCCGTGGACGTCGGCGTCGATGAGGCCGACGCTGAGGCCGCGCCGTGCGAAGGCGGCGGCGAGGTTCGCGGTGACCGTGGACTTGCCGACGCCGCCCTTGCCGCTCGTGACGGCGATGACGCGCGTCAGCGAGTCGCGACCGAAGGGATGCACGCGGCCAGCGCGGGAGCCCCGCAGCCGTTCCGTGAGGGCCGTCCGCTGCTCGCGCGTCATGACGCCGATCTCGAGATCGTATCCGGTGTCGTCGACGACCGACTCGATCGCGGAGCGCACCTCCCGCTCGATCTGACGCGCCGCCGGGCACCCGACGATCGTGAGCCGCAGCTCGACCTCGAAGGACCCGTCTGGGCGCTCGTCGACGCGCTCGATCATCCCGAGCTCGGTGACCGGTCGGCGAAGCTCGGGGTCGTTGACGCCAGCGAGCGCGCTCCAGATGCCGTCGGCCGTCGTCACGTCGCTCACACCGACTCTTCTGCCGACTTGGCTGCGCGCTTCCTGTCTCGGATCGCCTCGGCGCGGCGCCTCGCCGAGTCGCTCACCCGCTGCTGCTCGCGCGAGATGGTCTCGGAGCCCTCTTCGTCTGGGTCGTCGAGGTCCTCGATGTCCTCCAGCAGGGCACGCAGCTCGGCACGGATGAAGTCCTTCGACGCCAGGTCCTTCGTGAGCACTCGGAGGGCCACGATCTCGCGCGCCAGGTACTCGAGGTCGGCGGAGTTGCGCTCCGCCCGCTGCCGGTCCTGGGCGATCTGCACCCGGTCGCGGTCGTCCTGCCGGTTCTGCGCGAGCAGCAGCATGGGGGCAGCGTAGGAGGCCTGCAGCGACAGCATCAGGGTCAAGGCGATGAAGCCGAGGTCAGCGGAGTCGAAGCGCAGCTCGATGGGGGCCATCGAGTTCCACACCACCCAGAACACGACGAAGAGCGAGAGGCCCACGAGGAAGGCCGGCGTGCCCATGGCACGCGCGAACGCCTCCATTCCCCGGCCGAATGCGTCGCTCCGGTCGTGGTCGCGGTTCTCCGAGTCATCCCCGCGCGAATCGCGCGGGTCGCGGGAGTCTCGCCGCGGCTTCGGCCGAGGGCGTCGGAGATGCAGGCCCTTCACCTTGGGGCGCTCGAGATCGTCTTCACGACGTGCCATGAGTCCTCCGGGCGGCTGGAGAGTTGGCTGGGGCGGTGACGACGCGCTTGGTGCCCACGCGCTGGGAGACGCGACTGGGGACGACCTCGCCCTCGGCGTCGACCTGACGCCAGTCCTCCGGCAGGAGGTGGTCGAGGACGTCGTCGATGGTCACGACGCCGACGAGGCGGTGCGCGTCGTCGATGACGGGAAGTGCGACGAGGTCGTAGCTCGCGAGGACACGCGCCACCTCGGCGTCACGCATCGTCGTGGGCGCAGGTTCCATCTCGCGGTCCAGGATCGTATCGAGTCGTTCGTGCGGGGGATATCTGAGGAGCCGCTGGAAGTGGACGAGGCCCAGGTAGCGCCCCGTTGGCGGCTCGTAGGGGGAGAGGGTCACGAAGACGCTCGTCGCGAGCGCCGCGGGGAGGTCCTTGCGGCGGATGAGCACCAGCGCCTCGGCGACCGTCGCGTCGCCGGGCAGGATGACCGGGTCCGTCGTCATCAGGCCGCCGGCGGTGTCGGGGGCGAACTCGAGGAGCATGCGAACCTCTTCGGCCTCCTCCGGGTCCATGCGCTGCAGGAGCGCCTCGCTCTTGACCGCGTCGAGCTTCGCGACGAGGTCGGCGGCGTCGTCTGGCTGCATGCGGTCGAGCACGTCGGCCGCGTGCTCCTCGTCGAGCCACTCGATGATCGTGACCTGGTCGGACTCGCGCATCTCCTCGAGCACGTCCGCCAGCCGCTCGTCCGGCAGCATGCTGACGACCTCCTTGAGGCGTGCATCCGGCAGGTCGAGGAGCGCGGTGGCGAAGTCGCTCGGCTTCATGTCCGAGTGCGCGGTCAGGAACTGCGTCGCCGCCTGCTGCTCGCCGATCGTGAGCTCAGGAGTGACCTCTCCCCATGGCGCGAAACGGGTCGGCCCCGTCCCGAACAGCTGCTTGCTCTTGCGGGGCAGGCGCACGAAGAGCTGGCCGACGCTCCAGTTCCCCTGCGCGTCCTCCTCGATCTGCACGTCCTCGATGGTCCCGGATGCCGTGCCGTCGTTGAACGTGACGGCGCGGTCGGCGAGGTCCGCGAGGACACGCACCTCCTGCCCGTGCTGCACGAAGGGCCGAGAGTCGATCTCGCCGCTCACGACGATCTGACCGGACCCGATCGACTCCACCTGGCGGATGGGGATGAAGATCAGGCGTTTGCTCTTCGTCTCGACGACGAGCCCGTTGACGCGCGGAGAATGTGCCGCGCGGTACTCGACGATGACATCGCGGACCTTGCCGATCCGGTCGCCGTCTTCGTCGAAGACGGGGCACGCGGAAAGACGCGCTGTAAAGACCTTGGAGACGCTCACGGGCCAATGGTAGTCGCCGCGGGCGGCTCGCCAGCCAACAGCGAACATGTGACCGGTCCGCCGCCATTCCAAGGCACGTGCTGAGAGAATGGGGGCATGACAACCCCAGGCACGACGACACGTGGCGCCCGCAGCCGGTTCCCCAAGGTTCCCGAGGGAGACGTGATCGCCAGCCTCGACAGCTACGAGGCTGCTCGCGCCGTCGTGGACGGCCTCGCGAAGCAGGACTTCCCGGTCTCGACCGTCTCCATCCTGGGCAGCCACCTGCGCACCGTCGAGCGCGTCACGGGCCGCATGTCGTTCGGCAAGGCCGCGCTCGGCGCCGTCGGCACGGGTGTGATGCTCGGCCTCTTCGTCGGGCTCCTCGTGCTCATCATCACTCCCGGGGTCGGCTTCGAGACGCTCATCGCGATCCTCCCGGTCGCGATCGGCTTCTCCGTGATCTGGAGCGTCATCGGCTACGCGCTCAACCCGCAGCGCCGGCAGTTCACGTCGGTCATGCAGGTCGTCGCGACCCACTTCGACGTCGTCGTTCCCCGTGAGCACGCGGCGAAGGCGCGTGGCCTCGTCGGAACGCCGCAGGGGGCAGTCGGCGTCACGCCAGCCCAGCAGGCGCAAGGCGAGCCCGCCGTCGCTGCACGTCCCGCGCCGCTCGCCCCTGAGGCGCCTCAGCAGGCTCCCGCCGCCGCGCACACCCCCGGTGCCGAGCCGGCACCGGCCGGTCAGGCGGTGCCGACTCCCGAGGCGCATGAGCCGGCGGCACCCCGTCGCACCTACTCGGAGGCGCAGGCGGAGATGCGACGCCTCGAGCGCGAGCGGCGAGCCAAGCAGGCCGCGGAGGACCGCTCCGGGCCGAGCGCGCAGTCCTGACCCGGGCGGCTCGGACCTGAGCTAGTCGGAGTTGCGACTCGCGAACCAGGCCTCGACCTCGTCGACGGTGCGCGGGATGCCGCGCGAGAGGTTCTCCGCTCCGTCGGCGGTCACGAGGATGTCGTCCTCGATACGCACGCCGATGCCCCTGAGCTGCTCTGGCACGGTCAGGTCGTCTGGCTGCAGGTAGAGTCCCGGCTCGATCGTGAAGACCATGCCGGCCTCGAGCACGCCGTCCAGGTAGAGCTCACGCCGCGCCTTCGCGCAGTCGTGCACGTCGATGCCGAGGTGGTGGCTCGTGCCGTGCACCATGTAGCGGCGGTAGAGCTGCTCGGCGGGGTCGCTGCTCTCGACGCCCAGCGGCATCCCCAGTTCCTGCGTGCGCGCGGCGATGACCTCCATTGCGGTGTCGTGGATGGTGCGGAAGGTGATGCCGGGGCGGACGATCGCCAGCGCCGCGTCAGCGGCATCGAGCACGATCTCGTAGACCAGGCGCTGCTCTTCGGAGAAGCGACCAGCGACGGGGATCGTGCGGGTGATGTCCGCGGTGAAGAGCGAGTCGACCTCGACACCTGCATCCACCAGGATCAGCTCGCCCGCGTTCACGGCTCCTGAGTTCTTCGTCCAGTGCAGGATGCACGCGTGGCTGCCCGAGGCGGCGATCGTGTCGTAGCCCACGTCGTTGCCCTCGAGGCGGGCTCTCGCCTGGAAGACGCCTTCGACGATGCGCTCGCCACGTGGGTGCTGAGCTGCCCTCGCCAGGGAGCCGACGATGTCGTCGAACCCGGCCGCGGTCGCGGCGACGGCCTCGCGCATCTGAGCGACCTCGTAGGAGTCCTTCACGAGCCGCAGCTCGCTGAGGTCCTGAGCGAGGAGCGCGTCCTCTGCGAGCAGGGCGTCGAACTCGGCGTCAGGCAGCGACATGGTGCGCCGAGCCTCGTCGACGCGCCCCGTCAGGTCCGGGTCCGCCTCTCGAAGCACCAGGGTGCGGGCGTCCGTCACGAGGCCGAGCTCGGAGAACTCGCTGAGATCGCGGGCAGCGACGTCGAGGTCGGCTGCGGTCTGCGCGAGCGACGGGCGCGGCCCGATCCAGAACTCGCCGATCTCGGAGTTCGCGTAGAACTCATCGCTGTCGCGGCCGGCACGCTCCCGGAAGTACACCGTGGCCTCGTGGCCGTCGTCGACCGGATCGAGGACCAGGACGGCCCCGGGCTCCGCGTCGGAACCCCATCCGGTCAGCTGCGAGAAGGCCGAGTGAGCGCGGAAGCGGTAGTCGGTGTCATTGGAGCGCTGCTTGAGGCGTCCGGCAGGCACGACGAGGCGCTCCCCGCGGTGCCGGGCCGAGATCGCCTCGCGGTGGCCGGCGGCAGTCGGGACGGAGACCCGAGCCTCGGGGAGGGGCTCGTCTCGGTCTGCCCAGCCGCGCATGATCTGCGCGCGGAAGGCGTCGCTCTTCGGAGTCGTGCTGCGGTTCTCGTTCTCGTTCGCCGGCGCTTCGGCGGGCTCGACGCCTTCTGCGGTCTCGGCAGCCTCATCGGTCGCTGGAGCGACGGCGGGGGAGGCTGTGGCGGACAGTGTGCTGGCGCGGTCGGAAGTAGTCACCCCCACATTCTCGCGCGGAAAACTGGGTGGCGCGGTCAGCAGGACCGAACCACGAGAGCGGACAGGCTCAGCCCGAGGAGGAGGGGGTCAGCTGCGCGAAGACGGGACGGTGGTCGCTGCCCGCCGTGTCACGGGAGAGCAGGACCTCGAAGCCCGTGACGCTCCACTCGCTCGTCGCCATGACGCGGTCGATGTTCGCGCCCAGCAGCGGCGGCACACCTGCCGTCCACGTGCCGACGGACCCATTGCCGGTCGCGAGCGCTGCGTCAGCGCAGGCACCGAGCTGGCTCGAATCGTCGACCCCGAGGCCGGAGAGGTGATCGAGGGTCGAGTTGAAGTCGCCCGCCATGATCGTGTTGCTCGAGCACTGCTGGGCGAGCCACTCGAGGTCGGCGTTCCACGCGTTCATGTTGCCGGGAGTCGGGGAGACCGGATGCGCCGCGATGATCGTCGGCCCGTCGCCATCCACGGGCACCGCGATGACGGTCGGCAGCGTGCTCGTGTCGCCCCGATCGGTCACGACCTCGTAGTCGCCGAGCTCAGGGGAGATGAGCAGCGTCGTGGAGGTCGCCTTGTAGTCCTCGTCGACCGTGTGCGTGTGCACCCACATCGGGGAACCCGCCTCGGACATCTGGGCCGCGATCTCCACGCCGAGCTCCTCCGTCGTCTCGGGCAGCACCACGACATCGGCGCCGACCTCGACGGCCAGCTCGGCGATCGAAGGAGATCCGGGCGCATCGCCGCGGGTGTTCCAGCTGAGGATGTTGATGCTCTCCGGCGAATCGCTCCCCGCGACGGGGGAGCCGAGACCCCGGTCGACGAGCACCGCCGCCGTCGACGCGACGAAGATCGCGATGACGAGGGTCGTCATCCCGAGCACCGCACGTGCCTTGCGGGAAGCCAGGACCGGGATGAGGAGCAGCAGCATGATCGCCGTCGCGCCGATCGCCACGGGAAGCCTGAAGGAGATCGCCTGGGCCACGAGCGGCGACCGCTGCAGGTCCAGGAGCTGGGGCCAGCCGAGCACGACCGCCGCCGCGAGCGCGATGAGCCCGAGGACGAGCCCCGCCGCCCGGTAACCGGCGATCGAGGATCTTCTGCGTGGTGGTGAGGTACTCGGCATGACCGCCCCAGCGTAGTCTGCGTCGACAGGGGAGGCTGGGAGGCGCATGGCGATTGCCCATCCGAGCCCTGTGCTTTGATCGGAGCATGACCACCTTCGACAAGCCAGGCATCGACCTCCACACCCACTCGGTGGTCTCCGACGGGACCGAGGCGCCAGGGGAGGTCATCCGGCAGGCGGCGAGAGCCGGCCTCGAGGCAGTCGCGCTCACCGACCACGACACGACGGCAGGCTGGGCACAGGCCCGGGTCGCCGCGCTCGACGTGGGCATCACCTTCATCCCGGGCATCGAGTTCTCCTCGCAGCTCAACCACGCCAGCGTGCACGTGCTCGGGTACCTCATCGATCCCGCAGACGAGGTCATGCTCGCCGAGATGCAGCAGGTGCGCGAGTCGCGTGTCTCGCGAGCCGAGCGCATGGTGCAGATGATCGGCGGTGACCACGACCTCAGCTGGGACGACGTCCTCGCCGTCACGGAGCCTGGGGCGACGGTGGGACGGCCGCACATCGCCGACGCGCTCGTCGCGAAGGGCCTCGTCGAGAGCCGAGTCGCCGCCTTCGAGACGATCCTCCACTGGCGCGGCGGCTACTACGTGGCGCACTACGCCCCGAGCCCCTTCGACGCGGTCAAGCTCATTCGCCGAGCGGGCGGCGTCCCCGTCCTCGCGCACCCGGGATCGAGGGGGAGGCGCGGCATGGACACGGAGACCCTCGAGGGCCTGATCGAGGCGGGCCTCGGCGGCCTCGAGGTCGGGCACCGCGAGAACGACGCAGCCAGCAGAGCGATCCTCCTCGAGGTCGCCGCGCGTCACGATCTGATCATCACCGGATCCAGCGACTACCACGGGACCGGAAAGCCCAACCAGCTCGGAGAGAACACGACCGAGCTCGGGCAGCTGCGGCGCATCATCGAACAGGCCACGGGGAGTGAACCCGTGCGCGGCGCGGGGCTGCGGCTGTAGAGGCCGCCACCCGCTGACCGGCTCCGTCGACCCTTCGCGCGAGACGCCAGACGGCAAACGGCGCCGAGCGGATGCTCGGCGCCGTTGCGCGGTTCGTGCCTCGAACGCTACTCGCTGGCCTGGGACTCCTGGCGCGGGGCGCCGGACTCGCTGCCGGACCCGCCACGACGGCGGCGACGGCGCCGAGCCGGACGCTCTGCCCCGGCCTCGCCAGCAGGCTGCTCGCCGGCGGCGGATGACTCGGTGCTCGGAGCGGCTTGGGCCGGAGCCGCAGCTGCGTCGTCGCTGCGGCGACGCGAGCGCGAGCGCGCCGGACGATCGACGGAGCCTCGTGAGCTGGAGCCACGGTCGCCGCGTTCTCCGCTGCGTTCTCCGCCGCGTTCTCCGGTGTGACGGCTGCCGGGCGACTGCACCTCGCGCTTCGGCGCAGCGATGCGTCCCTTCGTGCCCTCGGGGATGCGCATGTCGGCGTAGAAGTGCGGCGAGGACGAGTACGTCTCGACGGGCTCTTCTGCACCGAGCTCGAGTGCCTTCGAGATGAGCGCCCACTTGTGCAGGTCGTCCCAGTCGATGAAGGTCACGGCGATGCCCGTGTTGCCGGCGCGCCCCGTGCGGCCGACTCGGTGGAGGTAGGCCTTCTCGTCTTCCGGGATGGTGTGGTTGATGACGTGCGAGACATCGTCGACATCGATGCCGCGGGCCGCGACGTCGGTCGCGATGAGCACGTCCTTCTTGCCGGCTTTGAACGCGGCCATGGCACGCTCGCGCTGCTCCTGGTTGAGGTCGCCGTGCACGGCTGCCGCCTTGAACCCACGGTCGGTGAGCTCCTCCATGAGCTTCGCAGCTGCGCGCTTGGTGCGCGTGAAGATGACGGTCTTGCCGCGACCCTCGGCCTGCAGGATGCGGGCGATCATCTCGTCCTTGTCGAGCGGGTGAGCGCGGTAGATGACGTGCTCGATGTTCGCCTGCGTGATGCCCTCATCCGGGTCAGTCGCGCGGATGTGGATCGGCTTCGTCATGAAGCGACGGGCCAGCGCGACGATCGGGCCGGGCATCGTCGCCGAGAAGAGCATGGTGTGGCGGGTCGCCGGCGTCTGCGCGAAGAGGCGCTCGATGTCGGAGAGGAAGCCGAGGTCGAGCATCTTGTCGGCCTCGTCGAGCACCATCTCACGCACGTTGGAGAGGTTGAGCATGCGCTGCTGCGCGAGGTCGAGGAGGCGGCCAGGCGTGCCGACGACGATCTGAGCGCCGGCCTTGAGCTGCTCGATCTGGCCCTCGTAGGCCTTGCCGCCGTAGATCGGGACGACGGTGGTGCTGCGCCCGGTGACGGCGATCTGCAGGTCTTCGTAGACCTGGACGGCGAGTTCGCGCGTTGGCACGACGACAAGCGCCTGGACGCCGTGAGCCGGGTCGAGGCCGAGTCGCTGGATGAGCGGGAGGCCGAAGCCGAAGGTCTTGCCAGTGCCCGTCTTGGCCTGGCCGATGATGTCCTGCCCGCTGAGCGCGAGAGGAATCGTCTGCTCCTGAATGGGGAACGGCTCGGTGATGCCGTGTCCCTCGAGCGCCGAGACGATGTCGGCATCGATGGAAAGGTCGGAGAACTTCACGAGTGAAACGCCCTGTCTGCAATTGTGGGATGCGCCCGGGAAGTCGAAGGGCGCCGAACGGCCGCGGTCGCGGCATCGCCACAGTCTAGCGAATACCTTGAATTCGGTCCTCAGCACGCCCGCGCATCCGTTCTTCGCCCGGAAACGGTCTGCACGGACCTGCGACGAAGGGAACTTCTCTGGCACATAGGATGAGCGTGTGAAGCCAGTATTCGGAAGGCGCGGCGGAGACCGATCCCAGGACGACGCAGCCCCAGCATCCGCGCCGAGGCCAGCGACGTCGCTCGGCGACCTGCTGGTTCCCGCCGACGTGCTCGTGGCGCGCGCAGCCTACCTCGAGCTGCTCCTCTTCCAAGAGCTTTCTGCCATCGTGAATGAAGCCCCCGCCCTTGCCAACAAGCAGCACATCGGCGCTGCGGCGAACGCGGCGCTCGAACGCCACAGGGCCCTGCTGGGCGGGGCGGAAGCCGCCGCGGCTCCCGACGCGATCGCGCGCATCGGCGATGCGGCCACGCACTTCGCCGGCTATCCAGAGCGTGTCCTCGGCCACGACTGGGCGCAGCGGCTCCTCAGCTGCCATCTCTCGTCCGGCTTCTTCCGCGACTTCTTCGGAGAGGTCGCCGAGTACGGCGGCGAGAGCTACCGGGCGGCGCTTGCGCCGGTGTTCCTCACCGACGAGGAGCGCGACCAGCTGGTTCCCGTCATCGATGCAGCGATCCACTTCGAGGACGGTCTCGGCGACCGCCTGGCGATGTGGGGACGGCGCATCGTCGGAGACACGGTGCTCGCGATCCGGCTCGCGCTCGACGTTCCCCTCGGCTCGAGCGGAGACGCCTTGATCCCCGACGGGGAAGCGCAGCTCGAGAAGCTGGCCTCGGTGCTCTACGCCGGCCACTCGCGCCGCATGAACACGCTCGGGCTCGCGGCCTAGGAGCCCGCGATCCAGGAAGCGCGCGGCGGTATCGCCGCGCCCGCAGCCCACGACGAAGGCCCCCGTCCTCGACCGCTCCGATGAGCGTTCCGAGTGGCGGGGGCCTTCGGGGTGTTCGAGTCGAGTGCGCTCGCGTGGCTAGGCGCTCTGCGCGCGGCCGAGGTGGCTCAGCCGGTGCAGGAGATCGTCGTCGTCATGCTGGCGACGGCTGCTGAGCGACCACCCGACGGACACCGTGGCGATCGCCGCGACCGCGAGGGTGATGACCCAGATCCAGCCGCCGTCGTAGGCGAGCCACGGGGCGGAGGCCTGGAGCCACGTCAGCGCCTGCCAGACGACGAGGGCGACGATGCCGCCGAGCGCCGGGAGCAGCACCGGGCCGCGCGTCGATCGGTGCGGTGCCGCGAACTGCACGGCGATGCCGAGGAGGATCCCCGCGAGGCCCGCGAACATGAGTTCCATGGCCGAGGCTAGGCGATGAAGCCGACGCGACGGGCCTGGTCGCCCGAGAGCTCCACGTAGAGGATGCTCTGGGTGGAGACGAGGTACGAGCGTGACTTCGAGTCGTGCAGCTTCACGATCGCTGCGTCCTTCGCGACTGCCTCTTCGATGATGCGCTCGAAGTCATCCTTGGTGAGGTCGGTCTCGAACGAGAGCTCTCGTGGGGCGTGCTTGATGCCGATGCGAACTTCCACTTGGCGCCTTTCGAATGCGAACGGGTGTCTGGCAAGGCTACCGGCAGCCTGCCTGGCGCGCGCACATTGACGGCGCCTTTCGCCGTGGGCGCAACAGCGCGCCCATCGCGCCGTGACATCCCGTGCGCAACCGTCGATGTCGGTGGCCCGAGATACCGTGACTGCATGACTTCAAGCGCCGCATTCGACGCCGTGCCCCTCGACGCCGCACAGCGGGCTGTGCTCGAGGCCTCGATGCGCTCGCATGTCAGCGTCGTCGGCGCGCCGGGCTCCGGCAAGACGACGACGCTCGTCGAACTGCTCGCGAAGCGAGTTCTCTCGGACGGGCTCTCCACCGCCGAGGTGCTCGCGCTGACGCCAGACCGCCGCAGTGCCGCGCGGCTCCGGGAGGTCATCGGCGAACGGCTCTCGGTCAGCACTCCCGGGGCGATGGCGCGCACGCCCGAGTCCGTCGCGTTCGAGATCGTGCGCGCGGACCGCGCCAGGCAGGGCCTGCAGGCGCCGCAGCTCTTCACGGGGGCCGATGAGGACACGATCCTCGCGGAGCTCATCCAGAGCGATCTCGAGGCGCGTTCCGCGACCGGCCACGAGCAGCTGCACGCGGCACCCATCGAGTGGGCGCCGCCCGTCAGCGTCGAGACCATCGGCCTCCGCGGCTTCCGAGCAGAGGTCCGCGACCTCCTGGCGGCGATGTCCGAGTACGACGTGACCCCCGAGCGACTCGAGGAACTCGCGCACCTGAGACCCGTGTGGTCGGGAGCATCGGCCTTGGCCCGCCAATTCCGCGAGAGCATCGCGCAGGCGAAGCCGAATGCGTTCGACACGCCTGGCATCGTGCTCGAGGCCGTCAGCATCGTCCACGCGGCTGAGCGGCTCGACGCCTTCTCTGAGCTCAAGCTGCTCCTCGTCGACGACGTCCAGGAGTTCACCGAGTCGGGAAGGCGGCTGCTCGCCGCCTTCGCGCTGCGCGGGGTGCGCGTCGTCGCCTTCGGCGACCCCGACATCACCACGGGAGGGTTCCGCGGTTCGCGTCCCGAACTGGCTGCCGACTGGCGGGGAGAGACCCGCGGCTCGCTCGAAGAGCCGCTGAGGCTCGTGCTCGGCACGGCCCACCGTGGCGGCGCCGAGCTCCGTGCATTCGTGCGGGGGGTCACCGAGGGCATCGGCGTGCAGCGGGAGCTGCGGCATCGGGCAGCCGAGACACCCCAGGTCGGCGGGCCGCCGGAGTCCGCCCCTCCGGCGGTGGCTCGTCTCTCGGCCCCATCGTCCGCTGCCGAGTGCCGGGGCATCGCCGACTACCTCCGTGAACTGCACCTGCTGCACGGCGTGCCGTGGGACGAGATGGCCGTCATCACGCGTCGAGGCGGGAGCATCGAGTCGCTTCGTCGTCAGCTCGCGAAGCTCGAGGTGCCCACGAGTTCCTCTCAGGCGCTCCCTGCGGCAAGCGACCGCGCCGTGCAGGCCGTCGTCCGACTCGCCGCCATCGCCAGCGGTGCTCAGGAGCTCACGGCGGAGGCGATCTCGGAGCTCGCCGCCTCGCCGGTCTTCGCGATCGACCCCGTGCAGCTGCGGCGGGTCCGGCGCGCACTGCGCCTCGACGAGATCGCGGCCGGTGGGAACCGGCCGGCCGACGATCTCCTCGTCGAAGCCGTCTCCCGCGTCGCAGGGCTGCGCCTCCTGACCGACCCGGATGCCCCCGCCTCCGCGACGTTCGAGCGCCTGCTCGCGACTGGCGGTTCTGCAACCGGCCGAAGCGCCACGCGCGCCCTCCAGCAGCTGGGGGCCCTCCTGCGCACGGTGTCAGGTGAGATCGCGGCCGCGAACGGGCAGCAGCGCAGCATCGCAGCCGACGAGGTGCTCTTCGCCGTGTGGGAGCGTCTCGGCCTCGCCAAATCCTGGCGCGAGCTGGCGCTCGGCTCCGGGCCCCGCGCCGAGCAGCTCAGCGCGCACCTCGACGCACTCGTCACGCTCTTCGACGTCGGCAAGAGATTCGTGGAGCGGCAGCCTGACGCCAGCATCCGCGACTTCCTCGAGCAGTGGACGGGAAGCGAGGTCACGGCAGACTCGCTGGCAAGCCGCACGCACGGTGGCACGGTGACCGTCACCACGCCGGCGGCTGTGCTCGGGCGGGAGTTCAGGGTCGTCGTCGTCGCAGGCCTCTCCGACGGCGTCTGGCCCAACCTCCGTCTTCGCGATTCACTCCTCGGCGCCGGACAGCTCGCGGAGCTCGAACGGGGCATCGACACGACCCGCGACCTCGTCGACCGTCGACTCGAGGTGCTGCACGACGAGCGACGGATGTTCGCGCAGGCCGTCTCCAGGTCCTCCGAGTGGCTCCTCCTGACGGCCGAGGAGAGCGAGGACAGCGCGCCCTCCCCGTTCTTCCTGCTCACACCCCGCACCTGGCCAGTAATCCCCGCGGCAGCCGAGACCGCCGCCGAGGGCGCGCTGACGCTCCGCGCGATCGTGGGGGAGCTGCGTCGCACGGCGATGCTGGAAGGCGTCGACCGGTCAGCGGCCGCTGGCCTCGCAACGCTCGCGCAGGAGGGGGTGCCCGGCGCGGCGCCCTCCGAGTGGTACGGCCTCGCGGGGTCCACCACGGGCAAGCCACTGCACGACCCGAGCGACCCAGAGGCGAACATCCCCGTCTCTCCCTCCAATATCGAGAGCTTCGAGGACTGCGGCGTCAACTGGTTCGTCAGCTCCCACGGGGGTGGGAGCACAAGCGAGAGCATGAACGTCGGCAACATCGTGCACGCTGCGGCCGAATTCGAGTTCCCAGACCTCGAAGCCCGCACAGCATTCGCGCAGGCGAGGCTGCGGTCGAGCGATTTCGACGCCCCCTGGCAGGAGACCGCGGTTCGAGCCAAGGTCGACGAGCTCGTGCGGAACCTCTCCGCCTACCTGCACCGGGTCTCGCTCGGGGGAGGGACGCTCCTCGGCGCCGAGCGAGCCTTCTCCGTCGAAGTCCGGGTCGAAGGCGAGGACACCGCCAAGATCACCCTGCGCGGCAAGATCGACCGCATCGAGAGCACGGCGGCTGGCTCGGTCGACGTCGTCGACTTCAAGACCGGCAGATCCATGCCGTCGAACGACTCCATGTCGTCCAACGCGCAGCTCGCCGCGTACCAGATCGCGCTCACCTCGGGCGCCGTGAGCGACCCCGTCGAGCGTCCTGTCCAAGCCGTCGAACTCCCTCCGCGCAGCGACCGTGGAACGCAGATTCCGGCGGCACCGGTGCACGAGGCCAAGCTCGTCTTCCTGGCGAAGCCCACGAAGAAGCTCGAGTGGAGCGAACGCACGCAGCAGCCGTTCGACGACGAGGCCACTGCCGAGTTCTTCGAACGAGTCCGCTCGGTCGCCCTCGGCATGATCGGCATCCCGGAGCCCCTCGGGTCCGGCTCCAGCTCGGATGAGCTCGCAGACGCCCACTACCAGGCCCACCTCGAGTCGCACTGCCTCGGCTCGTTCGGTGGCGGACGAGCGTGCGCGCTGCACGCCGCATCGGAGGTCACCGAATGACGCACACCTGGCCCATGGGAGCCGTTACCCACGGCGACATCGCTCTGGCGCTCGCCGACAACGATCCGTCCCGCATGCTCGAGCCGACGCCCGAGCAGCGTCTCGTCATCGAGGCGCCCCCGGTTCCGAGCCTCGTCATGGCAGGTGCCGGAAGCGGCAAGACGCAGACCATGGTGCAGCGCATCATCTGGCTCGTCGCTGCGCAGGGCGTGCATCCCACCGAGATCCTCGGCCTCACGTTCACTCGGAAGGCCGCAGGAGAACTCCGCGAACGCGTGCAGCTCGCCCTCGCCCGGCTCCGCAGCGAGGGGTTCGTCGGAGGAGACGAGTTCGCGTCCCCGGAGGTCTCGACCTACAACTCGTTCGCCAACCGGGTGTTCTCCGAGAACGCGCTGCTCATCGGGCAGGAGCCGGATGCCCGCATCGTCGACGAGATGACCGCCTTCGCGCTCATGCGCAGTGTCGTGCTGGCAAGCGACGACACCAGGCTCAGCTCGCTCGACCTGCAGCTCGGAGCCATCACGAGCCTCGCTCTCGGCGTCGCACGTGCGATGCGCGACAACCAGCTCTCTGCCGCGGCCTGCGAGTCCTTCGTCGAGGACTTCCGGAGGGTTGCCGAGCTCCCCGGTCGGGGCACGGCGAACACGCCGTTGAAGCCGGTGGTCGACGCCGTGGCGACCCTGGATGAGCTGCCGATCTTCGTCGGGCTGGCTGAGCGCTACCAGCTCGAGAAGCGCAAGCGGGGGCTCATCGAGTTCTCCGACCAGGTCACCTTCGCGGCAGAGATCTGCTCGAGCACGCCGGCCGTCGTCGAGGAGCTGCGGGCCAGGCACCGGTTCGTCATCCTCGACGAGTACCAGGACACGAGCGTCGGCCAGACGCGTCTGCTCGGCACGATCTTCGGCGACCACCCCGTGCTCGCCGTCGGCGACCCCAAGCAGTCCATCTACGGCTGGCGTGGAGCCAGCCCGGGCAACATGCGTCGATTCCATGGCGACTTCAGGTCTCGCATCGTGCCGCCCGATGAGGAACCCACGTTCCAGCTCTCGATCTCCTGGCGCAACGACGCCAGGATCCTCGACTCGGCGAACCAGGTCGCCGCACGGCTGCCGGAGGCCAACGACCCCGGTGTCACGCAGCTCGGCACCCGGCCAGGGGCAGGCGAGGGGCGGGTCTCGCTTGCCTTCCCCGAGACGCTCGACGACGAGGCGGCCGCCGTCGCGACCTGGATGCGAGAGCGGATCGTCGTCGACGGCGACACCCACGTCGATGCCAGACCGCCGTCCGGCGCCGTGCTCCTGCGCGCGCGGAAGCTCCTCCCGCTCTTCTCCGCAGCGCTGACGCGCGCGGGCGTGCCCAACCGGGTCATCGGTCTCGGCGGGCTGCTCTCGGCCCCGGAGGTCGTCGACCTCCGCTGCGCCATGCGCGTCGCGCACGACTCAACCGCAGGCAACGAGCTCATCCGCCTGCTCGTCGGCGCGAGATTCCAGTTCGGCCTCGCCGACGTCAAGGCGATCCACGACGTCTCGCGCAGCCTCGCCAACCGCGACGTCACCATGGCGTCTCTGGCTGACGAGGTGCGGGCAAGCAAACGCGAGCTCGCGACGGGCGACGACGAGGTGCCCCTGCAGGAGGCCCTCGACTTCCTCGCGTCCCGGATCGCCTCGGAAGATCGCCGAACCGAGCCCGACACCTGGCTGGCCGGTCTCAGCCCCGGCGCCCGACAGCGCATCCCTGCCGTCAGCGAGCTGATCGCCGAGCTCCGCCGGAACTCAGGACTCCCCATCACGAGCTTCGTCGACGCCACGATCGCGCTCATGGGCCTCGATCTCGAGGTCACCGCGAACCCCGGCAACATCGCAAGAGTCGGCAACCTCGACGCCTTCGCCGAAGCGGCGGCCGCATTCTCCTCCGCCGAACCGGATGCCGACCTCGGCGCGTTCCTCGACTGGGTGGAGATCGCCGCAGGCGACGACTCGCTCGCGCCGGTGCAGGAGCAGGCCGAGCCCGGCGTGGTCCAACTGCTGAGCATCCACGGCTCCAAGGGGCTCGAATGGGACTTCGTCGCGGTTCCCCGCAGCGTGGAGGGAGAGATGCCGAGCACCTCGAGAGACGGGCTCGGCTGGATCCGACGCGGCGTCATCCCCTACGAGCTCCTCCTCGACGCGCACGACCGTCCGGAGCTCCCGTGGCGAGACGCTGAGACGCAGAAGGAACTCGCCGACCTGATGGTCGACCTCAAGGAGCGCATCAAGGAGCGCAACGACGACGAGGAACGCCGACTCGCCTACGTCGCCTACACCCGCGCCCGGCACGAGCTGCTCATCGCCGGCTCGTACTGGAGCGCCATCCACAAGACCGCCCGCAAGGTCTCGGTGTTCGTCGACGAGCTGGCTGAAGCCGGCATCATCGACACCCCACCGGAGAACACCCTCGACGAGGCGCCGGCATCACTCGCCGCCGACAGCGTCGCCTGGCCCCATGCCCCCTTCAGCCCGGAGCGTCACGAGCGGGTGACCGAGCTCGCACAGGCCGTCGCCCACGCCCGGGACACCCAGGCCGCACCAGGCGGAGCGCTCGCGAGGCGCATCGAGCTGCTGCTCCGCGAACGCGCCGAGCGCAGCACCGTGATGAGCGTCGAGCTCCCTGCGCGCTTCGCCGCGTCGAAGTTCAAGGACCTCGTCACCGACCCCGCGGAGATCGCGGCTCAGCTGCGCCGGCCGATGCCGCAGAAGCCCTTCAGGCAGACCCGCATCGGCACCATGTTCCACGCCTGGGTCGAGGCCCACTACGCGGCCCCCAACGCGGGAGGGGACCTCCTCGGCATGGCGGAGATCTTCGGCACGGAAGACGGCGCGCTGAACAGCCTCGCCGATGCCTCGAACGCCGACTTCGCTGAGCTCGAACGCCTCCAGGAGGCGTTCCTCGAGACCCCATGGCCGCACCGGACCCCCGTCCTCGTGGAGCAGACGATCGAGTTCCGACTCGGCGATCGGACCGTCGTCTGCAAGATCGACGCGGTCTTCGAACACGAGGGACGCATCGAGGTCGTCGACTGGAAGACGGGCAGGGTTCCGAGCGGCGACAGCGCACGCTGGGAGCGCCAGCTGCAGCTCGCGCTCTACACGCTGGCCTACTCCGAGCACACGGGGGTGCCGCCCGAGCGCATCGGCGCCGTGCTCGTCTACGTCCGAGAGGGCGAGGAGATCCGAGTCCCTGAGGTCACCGGGCGAGCAGAGCTCGAACGGCTGCTGGCGGAAGCCGAGGCAGCCCTCAGCGCAGCGAGTCCGTCCGCATGAAGTCGTTCGGCGGGGTGTCGTCGTCGAGGTCATCCTCGGCGGCGTGATCCACGTCGACGTCCGGACTGTCATCGGGATGCACTCCCGACGGGGCACCGGATGGCGACTCGTGCACCAGACCGGGGAGCACGCCGCTCCCGGTGTCGTGCGCGTCGGGCTGATGAGCCGGACGCCTTCCGGCGGCCTCCTTGAGCAGCTCCTGCACCTCGGCGATGTCGAGCACGGGCAGCGTCTCGTGCACCAGCGGCTGCGCGGGGGCCCGGTGGATGCGGTCGACGAGCGAGTCGAGCATCCCCTCGGCGTCCGAGATGATGTCCGCGTCCCCGGCCTCGACCCCGTGCAGCAGCCAGCGAGCGAGCTCCAGCTCCGCGTAGAGGAGGGCCCGCTGCCGCAGCTGCCGGTCCACCGTTCCCGGCGCCTCGTCCGTGTACTCGTCGAGGATGCCCCTCGCGATCGCCCCGTCCAGCGACGAGATCCAGTGCAGGTCTCGAGCGGGGTCGCCGACGCGGAGGTCACTCCAGCCGAGCACCCCCCTCACCTGGTTGCCGTCGGTGATGATCGAGGACAGGCCGAGCGCCCCGTGGATGACCGTCGGCTGGAACTGCCAGAGCGAATCGTCGTCGATGGCCGCGCTCCAGCGGCGATCGAGGGTGACGGGCAGACGCCCGGTCTCCTTCGCTCGCGCGATCGTCTGGGCGGCGGCCTGCCTGGCCTCCGAGGCGGTGAGCGTCGGCATCCCTGCAGCCTCGACTGGCCCCTTGGGGAGGGAATGGACGGACGCGATGGCGCGCCCGAGGCTCACGAGGAACAGCGTCCCGGGCTCGAGGGGCTCGCGGTCGGCCGGAATGCCTCGAAGGTACGTGTAGACCGCGACGCGCTCGCGCTTCTCGGCGAGGTGACCGAGGACTTCCGAGACCTGGAAGGGGAGCCTGCTGCGCATCCCAGGCGTCAGCACGGCGAGCGCACGGACGTCGGCGAGCTGCTCCTGTGCCGCAGCCGACGAGGTCGGGCGGCGCGCGATGACGGTCTCGCCGTCGGCGAGGGTCAGCAGGGCGGCGTCGAAGTCACCGTGCGCCCCGAACGTGTGCTCGAGGGCCGCAGCCACATCGAGGTCGGGTACAGCGGCCACTGCAAGTGCCGCGAGTTCCAGCGAGAGCTCAGCCATGGCTCCAGGTTAGGAGGCACGGCGAAGCCTGAGTGCGTGCCACGCCCGCACGGCCTCGAGGCGACCTAGGATGAATCCGCCTATGAATCACTTCATGTCTCGTCTCCCTCTTGCCCAGCAGCAGACCGATCGCGACCACGAGCGCCGCAGCGAACCCGGTCTCGTGCAGTCGCTCTTCGCCGACGGCGCCACCCGTGTGCTCGTCCTGAACGGCGGCAAGGCGCTCATGCGGTCGGCGGGTGACGGCCCCAAGCTCGAGCTGCTGTCCGCGACCAGCGAGCGCGCGACGCTCCTCGCGCCGGTTGTCGCCGACGCCGTGTACCTGGGCAGGACGCTCGCCGACGACGAAGACCTGCCGCGCGGCACCTCGGTCGTCTCGGTCAGCGTCGACGACGCACTCGCGGCGGCGATCGAACCGGATGCCCGACTGTGGGCCGGGCTCATGGAGACCGCCGCTCATCTCGGGGCGGTGCACTGCGGACTGTTCACCGAGGCTCTCGCCATCACGAACTGGCACGACTCGCACGCCTTCTCGCCACGCACGGGCTCGGCCACGAGCGCCGGGCTCGCCGGCTGGGTCAGGCAGGCCGAGGGTGAGAAGCACGTGAGCTTCCCCCGCACGGATGCCGCCATCATCGCCGCGGTGCTCGATCGTGAGGATCGGATCCTGCTCGGCGCGAACGTCAGGTGGAACCCACGCCGCTTCTCCCTCCTGGCGGGCTTCGTCGAACCGGGGGAGTCGTTCGAGGCCGCGGTCGCGCGGGAGATCTACGAGGAGGCGCGGGCGCACGTCGTCGAGCCGAGGTACTTGGGCTCGCAGCCCTGGCCGTTCCCCGCGAGCATCATGGTCGGCTTCACGGCGAAGCTCCACCCGGACCAGGATCCGGCCACCGTCGAGCCCGACAACGACGAGATCGTCGAGCTGGGGTGGTTCACCCGGGACGAGGTCAGGGCCATCGAAGATCGCCTGCCCGGTCCCACCTCCATCGCTCGCGCGATCATCGACGCCTGGCTCAGTGGTCACCTCGACTGACGCGGACAGCCTCGCGCAGTCGTCGACGGCGGATGTGAGCCTGCTGGCGTCGCTCAACGATGCCCAGCGGGAGGCGGCGCTCGCTCTTGTCGGCCCCGTCTGCATCCTGGCAGGGGCCGGGACGGGCAAGACGCGGACGATCACGCACCGCATCGCGTACGGCATCCGCGCCGGGGTGTACGACCCCTCGCGGGTGCTCGCCCTGACCTTCACGGCGAAGGCGGCGGGGGAGCTGCGTGGGCGACTCCGAGATCTGGGAGCGTCCGGCGTCGCGGCACGCACCTTCCATGCGGCGGCGCTCAGCCAGCTCGGCTTCTTCTGGCCGCACACGGTCGGCGGCCCCGCCCCGGCCATCGTCAAGGGCAAGGGCAGGCTCATCGCCGAGTCCGCGGAGCGCATCGGTCTGCGGCTCGATCCTGCCGGCGTGCGCGACATGGCGACCGAGATCGAGTGGCGCAAGGTGCGTGAGCTGTCCCTCGAGGAGTACGCCATCCAGCTGCGGTCGTCGCGATCGCTGCCGAAGGGGGTCAGCGACGACGCGGCTCTCGGCCTGCTGCAGGCCTACGAGGACATCAAGGACGAGCGTCGGCAGATGGACTTCGAGGATGTGCTGCTGGCCACCGTCGGCATGCTCGAGCTCGAACCGTGGGTCACGCAGCGTGTGCGCGAGCAGTACCGGTTCTTCGTCGTGGACGAGTACCAGGACGTCTCGCCGCTGCAGCAGCGGCTGCTGCAGCTGTGGCTGGGTGCGCGTCGTGAGCTGTGCGTCGTCGGCGACGCGGCCCAGACGATCTACTCGTTCGCCGGCGCCTCGAGTTCCTTCCTGACGGGGTTCCCTGAGCGGTATCCGGATGCGAGGGTCGTGCGCCTCGAGGACAACTACCGCTCCTCGTCCGCCATCATCGGCGTCGCGAACGAGGTCGCCAGGCATGTGCCGTACGCGCTCACGCTCGAGCCGGCGGCCGAGACGCCCAGGCGCGAGCCCCTGCCCGAGGTGCTGCAGTTCCACGACGACGACGACGAGGCTCGCGGTGTCGTCCACCGGATCGGCGAGGATCTGCGAGGCGGCATCCCCATCGAGAGCATCGCCGTGCTGTACCGGACGAACGTGCAGGCCGCCGCCATCGAGCGTGCTCTCCAGGACTCGGGCATCGCCTACTCGGCCATCGGCCAGCGGCGCTTCTTCGACCAGCCCGAGGTGCGCCAGGCTCTCAGCGCCCTACGTGCCGCCGTCATGCAGGAGACCACGGGGCCGTTGTTCCAGGCAGTGAGCGACGTGCTCCGCGATCTTGGCTGGACCCACGAGCCTCCCGCCGATTCCGGCGCCCTGCGCGACCGCTGGAACTCCTGGGATGCGCTGCTCCGCCTCGCCGACGCCCAGCCGCACGGCACGAAGCTCGCCGAGTTCTCGGCGGAGCTGCAGCAGCGCGCGAAGATGCAGTACGAGCCGGAGCTGCGAGCGGTGACCCTCTCGAGCATCCACGCCGCGAAGGGCCTCGAATGGGACAGTGTGACCATCGTCGGCGTCAGCGAGGGGCTGCTGCCGATCTGGTACGCGGAGACGCAGGATGAGCTCGACGAGGAGCGCAGGCTCCTGTACGTCGCCGTCACGCGCGCGCGGAAGCGTCTGCGTCTGACGCACGCGCAGTACGGCGGTCGGCGCGACGCGGAGCGGCCGGCTTCTCGCTTCCTGGCAGAGCTCGGCACCCGCATTCGTCGTGGAACGAACGGGGCGTTCGGCGGACCTCGCCGGTGAGCGAGTCGATCGTCAGGACCTCCGGACTGCAATAGCGCGAGGCGGTTCCGTCGCGAAGCCACGACGACACCGCGTCGACGACCAGGCTGCGAACGACCTCCCTCGTGAGGCGCGGGAGCTGGGCGCGCGTCGTGAGCGCGAGCTGGGTGGCGATGGCAGCCCAGGCGCGATCGGCGTCCAGTCGGTTCAGGTCCTCGCAACGTTGGCAGGGGGTGCGGCCGGGCACGACGAATGGACCGATGCTCGCGTCGAGGTCGCCCGCGACGACGGCGAGGTGCGGCACATCCCAGGCCATGAGCGGCGTGTACCGCCGAGGCGGGAGGACGTAGTCTCCGCAGTCGACGACGAGGCCGATCTCTGCGGGTCTCGGGGGCTGGTAGTCGCCGCGCGCGCTTCGCACCGTGCAGCCGAGCGCCGCGACGTGCCCGGCGAGGTCGTCGCCGGCGATCGTGCCGCGCACGAGGATGACGGGTGGTCGCGCCTTGCCGCGAGGTGCGGCTGCCCCGGACCTCCGGCGCGGCGAGATGGGTACCGGTTCGAGGAGCGCCCGCACGCGCCCGAGCAACGCCTCGATCTCGTCGCCGTTCAGTCCGAGTCGTGCGCCCCGCTCGTGGAACTGCGCGAGCGTGCCGCCGCTCCGCAGCGACTCGATGAGCCGCTCGGTGGCCGCGCTCGGCTCGCGGATGACCGCACGAGCGTTCACGCCGCCCAGTTGCAGCTCGGTGGGGGAGCGCCACACGAGGGGCACGCCAGGTGGCAATCGCAGTTCCATGCAGAGATCCTGCTGGAACGCTCGAAGCCCCGCAGGAGTTCTCCACAGCCCACGTCGGACGAGGCCGAGCCCGAGCCAGGACCGGGACCGCAGCCATGACCGGTGGCTGCGGTCTGCCGGAGGCGCGAGATCAGCTCGTTGGCGTGTCGCCACCCTCCGGTGCGTCGCCGAACGCCGAGGGGTCGTCGAGGAACTTCGTCAGCGCCTCGTCGTACTCGTCGGCGGGGAGCTCGCCGAATCCGAGCCTCGTGACGAGTGCCTCGGGGTGGTCGATGTCCTCGCTCGTCGGGAGAGCGTCGAAGTGGGCCCAGAGCTCGTCACGGGCGGCCGCTCCGTGCGCTTCCGAGACTGC
Source organism: Pseudoclavibacter sp. AY1H1 (assembly GCF_002931055.1). Taxonomy (GTDB): domain Bacteria; phylum Actinomycetota; class Actinomycetes; order Actinomycetales; family Microbacteriaceae; genus Pseudoclavibacter. Next base: position 135,950 of record NZ_PSXX01000001.1, read on the forward strand.
GCGCCACATGGCGGCAGCCTCGCGGAGGCGGCGTGGACGGAGCTCGAGCCCGACGAGCGAGGCGAAGGCGCGCTCGGCGGGGCCGCCGACGGCGCGACGGCGCCGCACGGTCTCCGCGAGTGCGACCGACTTCGGCAGCCGCGCTGTCGCGTCTTCCGTGACGACGTCGACCCAGCCCTCGATGAGGGCGAGCATGGTCTCGAGGCGGGCGAGTGCCGCCTCCTGCTGCTCCGTGCGGGGCGGGATGAAGGCGCCCTCGGAGAGCGCAGCCCTGATCCCGTCCGGGTCGCTCGGGTCGAGCGTCTGCGCGAGCTCCTCCATACGGGAGACGTCGATGCTCACCCCTCTCGCGAACTCCGTGATCGAGGAGATGAGGTGCAGGCGCAGCCACTTGGCGTGCTGGAAGAGCCTCGCGTGGGCTGTCTCGCGGACGGCGAGGTAGAGCTCGATCTGCTCGCGGTCGACGTCGAGACCCTCGGCGAAGTCGTCGATGTTCTGCGGCAGGAGCGAGGGACGGCTGTGGTCGAGCACCGGCACGCCGATGTCGCCTCCGGCGACGACCTCCTCAGCGAGGTTGCCGACGACCTGGCCGAGCTGCACGGCGAACATCGCGCCGCCGATGCCGCGCATCATCGAGGACGACTGGCCGAGCAGCTGCGCCATCTCCGGCGGGGTCTGCTCGGTGAGCACGTTCATGAGGGCGTCGGCGATGCTCGTCGCGACGGGTTCGGAGAGCGAGGTCCAGAACTGGATGGAGCCGGTGATCCACTCGAGTCGGGTGAGCGTCGCTGGCGACTCGCTGAGCTCCCCGAGCTGGGTCGCCTCGCTGAGCCACAGCTGCGCGACGCGGAAGGCCTGGTCGAATCGGGCGGCCTCCTCGGAGCTGATCTCGCGGTTCTTGGGCTGCGCGACCCGACGGGCCTGGTCGCGTGCGACCTGCCAGTCCAGTCCGTTGCCCGGGTTCGCGACGGCCGCCTGCAGCTGCGCCAGCAGCGCCTGCACCGCGGCAGGGTCGTTCGGGAGCCCAGCGACTCCCGCCAGCTTGGCGGGGTCGAAGCCTCCCTGCCCGCTCAGCAGCTCGCGGAGCAGCTTGCGCAGCTCGTCTTCGGATCCGTCGTCGGGAATCGGTCCCTGTGCATCACTCATTCCGCACCTCCCAGCGCTTGGATCTACGCTAGCTCGTGGCCCCTCCAAGGAAGGGTCGCCGTGACTGCGTATGCGCCGAGTGCCTTGCGCCACGGGCGAACAATAGCCGCAGGACATCGAAACGAGCGCAGTGACCTTCTTCTCCGAACCCTCCTCAGAGGGGGATGCCCGAGTTCGCGAGCAGTCAGAGGCGTTTGCCAGGGCGCACGAGGCGAACCGCCGCCGCAGCGAGGAGGGCTCGAGGCGGGCGCGCGTCGGACTCGTCTTCCTCTCCATCGGGATGCTCCTGCTCGTCGCCCTCGGCTTCAGTCCGGCGCCGTACGTCGTGCGCTCTCCCGGCCCCGTCTTCGACGCGCTCGGCACGGTGCAGGCCTCGCAGGAGGACACGACGCAGGTCGAGGTCATCACGATCGGCGGGGCCGACACGTTCGAGCCGTCTGACGGGCAGCTCGACGTCATGACCGTGAACGTCGGGGGCCGGCCGGAGAACCTGCCCAACTGGTTCGAGGTCTTCATCGCTCTTGTCACGCCATCCAACGACGTCCTCCCCGTCGAGGCGTACTACGCCGACGCGGAGACCGGCGAGCAGCGCGATGCGCAGAACGCCGCGCTCATGCAGGGTTCTGAGGCCGATGCGATCGCCGCAGCGCTCATCAACGAGGGGTACGACGTCGGAACTGCGCTGGCGGTCGTCTCGGTCGGGGAGGACGGGGCTGCGGCGGGCATGCTCGAGCCCGGGGACATCGTGAAATCCGTCAGTGGGATCCCGGTCGACTCGACGGAGGGCCTGCCAGCGGCCGTGGCCGAGGCATCCGGGGGCGACCTCGACAGTCTCGGACCGGTCGACGTCGTCGTGGATCGGGCCGGCGAGAGCAAGACGTTCTCGATCACGCCACGCCCGGGACTCGTCGAGGGGGAGGAGCGGCCGCTGCTCGGAGTCACGGTCGCCACCCAGCACGAGTTCCCGATCGATGTCGACATCGAACTCGGCAACGTCGGCGGACCGAGCGCGGGGCTCATCTTCGCGCTCGCCGTGTCCGACAAGCTCGTCGACGGCGACCTCACACAGGGCCTGCACATCGCGGGCACCGGCACGATGTCGCCCGATGGCACGGTCGGCAGCATCGGCGGCATCACGCAGAAGCTCTACGCCGCCGTGGAGGTCGGCGCCGACCTCTTCCTCGCGCCGGCGGACAACTGCCAGGACGTCCTGGACGGGGGCATCCCAGGTGACATCCCGGTCTACGCCGTGTCCTCGCTGAACGAGGCGGAGCAGGTCATCCAGACGGTCGGGGACGGCGGAGACACCGGCGCGCTGCGCACCTGCGAATCGGTTCTCGGCTCATGACCCACGCCAGTCTCAGTTTTGCCAGGCAGTTGCCAGATAAACTCCTCTAGTTCCCCTTTCTCGGAAAACAAACGGCCCCTCCAGGCAATGACAGGTACGACGTGACAAGCACTGCAGCTCAACAGCCCCAGAGTCCGAAACCCGCCAGCCGACGTCGGATGGGACCGCTCACGATCACACTGCTGATCGTCGTGGCGCTCCTCGTCGTCTTCTTCTGGTTCGCTGGCCGATACGCGGACGTGCTCTGGTACGACCAGCTCGGCGTCCTCGAGGTCCTCCTCACCGAGTGGGGTGCCGGGGCGATCATGTTCGCCATCGGACTCGTCGGCATGGGCGTTCCCCTCTACGCGAACCTGCAGATCGCCTACCGTGCGCGTCCGGTCTACGCCAAGCTCAACGAGCAGCTCGACCGCTACCAGCAGGTCATCGAGCCGATCCGTCGCGGTGCGATGATCTTCGTCCCCGCTATCTTCGGCCTCTTCGCCGGCGTCGCGCTCATCGCCTCCTGGCAGACCGTGCTGATGTGGATGAACTCCACTCCGTTCGGCGAGACCGACCCGGTCTTCAACCTGGACGTCTCGTTCTACATCTTCCAGCTGCCGTTCTTCCGAGGCGTCGTCGCGTTCGTGAGCGCCGTCGTGCTCCTCTCGCTGATCCTGACCGCGGCAACGCTGTACCTGTACGGCGGAATCCGCGTGACCGGTCGCGAGGTCGTCATCTCCAAGAGCGCCCGCACGCACATCGCGATCCTCGCGGGTCTCTACATGCTCGTGCAGGCGGTCAGCTTCTGGCTCGACCGATACGCCGCGCTCAACACGCTCTCCGGTCGCTGGACGGGTGTGCTCTACACCGAGGCGAACGCGACCATCCCCGGTCAGGGCATCCTGGCCGGAGCCGCGATCGTCGTGGCCGTCCTCTTCTTCATCGCCGCGGCCATCGGTCGCTGGCGTCTGCCGCTCGTCGGCACGGCCCTGCTCGTCATCGTCGGCCTCGTGGTCGGCATGGTCTACCCGTGGATCGTCCAGCAGTTCCAGGTCGGACCGAGCGAGCAGGCACTCGAGACCCCGTATATCCAGAACAACATCGATGCGACCCGAAGCGCCTATGGGCTCGATCAGATCGAGGAGATCAACTACGCCGCAGAGACGACGGTCAGCCAGGGGCAGCTCCGGAACGACGCCGACACCACGGCGAATATCCGCATCCTCGACCCATCGCTCGTCTCGCCGACCTTCGCGCAGTTCGAGCAGGAGCGTGCGTACTACCAGTTCCCTGACCGCCTCCACGTCGACCGCTACGAGATCGACGGCCAGGTTCAGGATGCCGTCGGCTCCGTCCGCGACATCAACATCGCCGGTCTTGGCGCTGACGCGCAGTCCTGGGTCAACAACACCATCGTCTACACGCACGGCTACGGCCTCGTCACGGCGTACGGCAACCAGCGTGGACCCGACGGTCAGCCCCTCTTCATCGAGGGCGGCATGCCCAGCGAAGGCGCGCTCGGCGATTTCGAGCCGCGCGTGTACTTCGGGCAGTCCTCGCCCGAGTACTCCATCGTCGGCGCCCCGGAAGGCTCCCAGCCCGCCGAGTTCGACCACGTCTCCGGCGCCGACGGCGCAACGCAGACGTACAACACGTTCACCGGTGAGGGCGGCCCCGACCTCGGGAACTTCTTCAACCGCCTCGTGTACGCGATCAAGTTCCAGTCCGAGCAGATCCTGCTCTCCGAGTACGTCAACGACGAGTCGCAGATCCTCTACGACCGCGACCCTGCCGAGCGCGTGCAGGCCGCTGCCCCGTACCTGACGATCGACTCCGATCCGTACCCCTCGGTCGTGGACGGACGCCTCACCTGGATCGTGGACGGCTACACGACGAGCAACAAGTACCCATACTCCGAGCTCGCCGGCCTGCAGAACCTGCTCGAGGACGCGGACACCCCAGCGTCGTCGCTGCCGCCAGAGGTCATCAACTACATGCGCAACTCGGTGAAAGCGACCGTGGACGCGTACGACGGAAGCGTCACGCTCTACGCGTTCGACGAGACCGACCCGATCCTGCAGACGTGGCAGAAGGTCTTCCCGTCGACGCTCAAGAACGTGTCGGAGATGTCGGGTGAGCTGCTCAGCCACATCCGGTACCCCACGGACATGTTCAAGGTGCAGCGCGAGATGTTCGCCAGGTACCACGTGACCGACGCGAGCACGTTCTACAACCAGACGAACGCCTGGCAGCTGCCGCAGAACCCCACCGGGGGAGAAGCGTCACAGCCTCCGTACTACCTGACGATGCAGCTCCCGGGTCAGGAGTCGGCGTTCTCGATCTACTCCACCTACATCCCGTTGACAAACGCGAACGCGCAGTCGAGGAACGTGCTGAGGGGGTATCTCGCCGCCAACTCCAACGCGGGATCCACGGACGGAACCGTCGCGGATACGTACGGGAAGATAACTCTGCTGCGAGTCGAGAACGACAACGTCAATGGCCCTGGCCAGGTGCAGAACATCTTCAACTCGAACGAGACGGTCGCCAACCAGCTGAACCTGCTTGAGCGAGGCGGTCAGACGCAGGTGCTGCGAGGAAACCTCCTCACGGTGCCGGTCGGCGAAGGGTTCCTGTACGTGCAGCCTGTCTACGTCGAGTCGACCGGTGAGACCAGCTACCCGCTGCTGAGGCGCGTGCTCGTCGCGTTCGGCGACAAGATCGCGTTCCAGCCGACGCTCGACGAGGCGCTCGATGAGCTCTTCGGCGGCGACGCCGGTGCTGATGCCGGTGACGGCGGCGTCGAGGTTACCGACGACCTGCCCGTCGACTCGGTCCCTGACGACACGACCGCGACGCCTGCACCGACCGCGACGACTCCGCCCTCGGGCGGCGGCACGGGAACTCCTCAGGAGCAGCTCTCGACCGCGCTGGCGGACGCTGAGAAGGCCCTCGAGGATCGGACGGCCGCGTACGCGAACAACGACCTCGTTGCGGCCGCCGAGGCCGACCAGCGGCTCACCGAGGCGCTGAACCGTGCCCGTGATGCGGACAGCCAGGTGTCCGGCACGTCGGTGACGCCGAGCGATTCCCCGGAGCCGACGCCGACCACGTAGGCGCCGAGCTGCACGCGCCGACGGGCGTCACCCTCTCGAGGGTGGCGCCCGTTGGCGTCTGCGTGCCCGGACGTCCGCGCCTGCGCACGCTCCCGCTCCCGCGTGCTGGTGCTCCCGCGTGCTCACGTGCCCGCGTGCCCGCGTGCCTGCGTGCCTGCGTGCCCGCGCTCCCCGGCGTCCCGAGGCTGAAGTTGTGGGCAAGAGCTGTTCAGGAGTCCCCTGACGACCTCAGGCCACAACTCTCTGCCCGGTGGTGGGGCAGACGACGCGGGGCGGCGGCGGCGGGTTGGGATGCGGGGTTGGGCTGCGTCGCGAGCGCGTGGTCCTCGCTCGAGGCGCGACGCGCCCGGGATGCGTCTCATGGCGGACTCCGCAGCGGGAATTCGCGCGAAATCGAGGAGATTTGGCCCTGATGCGGGCCCGCGGAGGAGCCTGCGGCAGGTGCCTCATGCCTCCGACACGCCGGGTTTTCCGGGGAAGTGGGGGCCTGAGTTGCACGACGCTAGGACCGCTGGTAATGTTTTCTCTTGTGCCGCGGGGTGGAGCAGTTCGGTAGCTCGCCGGGCTCATAACCCGGAGGTCGTAGGTTCAAATCCTGCCCCCGCAACCAGATCCGCACAAGTTGGGATTGCTCGAAAGAGCAAAATGTAACTGCGGCACAAGGCCCGCTTCCTTTCGAGGAAGCGGGCCTTTCGCATTCCCCGCCACCGCGCGAAGAGGCGTCCACTGAGGCTTATAGGACAAAACGTGTGGATGAGCTCGCGCGTGTAGAGGAACCATTCCGCGGCGCGTTTCATGTGGGCCTCGCTCATCCCGCGGTGGTTGCGCAACGTGGTGCGGATGCCGTTGTTGATGCCGCCCTCGAGCGGGCTCGTGGTGCGCACGTTCCCGTGGGACACGAACGTGAACAGATGCCCGTTGCCGGAGAGGCGGCTCAGCAGCAGCCACGCTTTGCGGAGTCGGTCGTGGGTCCACCATTTGCTCCACCCGTCGGTGGAGCGTTGCTTCGTGAGTTGCCCGTGCTGCTGCCACCAGGCCTGCAAACCCAGCTGCCAAGCGACGGCGGTGTCCGCGTCGACGACCCAGGAGAGCGCTCTGGAGAGCTTCAGCAAGTCGCGGCCGGCATGGGTTCTCGGGCGCAGCGTGAGGTGACGACGGACATTCATCTGCACGTGAAAGATGCAGCGCTGGATCTTCGTGTCCGGCCAGCCGACGCGAACCGCCGACGCGAACCCGGCCCCGCCGTCGCAGACCACCACCAGAGGAGCGGGGATCCGCGTCAAGAGCGCCGTCCAAGCGGCCGCCGACTCGCGGGCGCACCACTGCCATGCCAGCACCTGCAAGTCCTCGGTGACCGCGATCAGCAGACACCACGAACCGACATAAATTCCATCAACGAGCACCACCGGATGCGTCGTCTCGACCGGGCCGAGTGTTGGCTCGATCTCCCAGCACCACGCGGTCCGGCGTCGCAGTTGCCGGGCGGCGCTCGGCCCGCCGAGCTCGTTTTGGGAGTGCTTCCCGAGCAGCCACTGCAGGAACTCCCGAAGCTCGTTGCGGCGAGCGAGGTCAGCGCGCTTCCTGACCGATGACGACCCGCAGTTCAAGCACCGCCACCGCTGCGTCCCCGCGGGAGTCTTCCCGTTCTTCACGAGCCGTTGCCCGCATACCAAACAAGTCGTCGAGTTGGCGTCGTTTCCCACGACTAAGGGTCTCGGACTAAGACCACCCCTCGACACGCCTGCAACGGCGGGCCTAGATCAAGATCCCATACACACGTTCTGTCCTATAACCCGCATGTCGGGGCTTCTTCTTTTCTTGTCCCCGCTCAGATATCCACCAAGAACCCCTCCCGAGTCACAGCATGCCGCGGCGTCTCGGGAGGGGTTCTTTTCGTGTGCGAAGTGCAGAAATGTCAGGTCCTAGCCGATGCTCGCGCCACCCCACAAGAACGTCGCAGATTCGAGCTTCGTCACGTACGCACTGTGCGCGACTTTCATGAGGTCAGGGCCTTCCGGAACGGCAGCGACGATGCCGAGAGGTATGAGCCGACCATTCGCGGGGTCGTAGGCGGCCACAGGTCCTCCGCTATCCCCCTTGATGAAGTTCGCGGGCTGCGCCCAGAAGCGCTGGATCTGGCAGTACCACTCCGAGTCGTAGTACAAGCAGCCTGCTGATGGGATGCCCTGGTAGGAGATGGTGCCCTGGCCAGATTTCTGGCCAGAAACAAGCACCTGAGCACCAGTGGAGAGCGAACTGGCGGGATAAACGCCGTAAGCGGGAAGTGAGTTGCTGGTGTTTGTACCGCCGACCCAGACGCGCTGCGAGTACGAGCTGTCCTTGATCACCATCGCGTCGATCTTTGCCGACACAAGTGAACTCGTCGTCGTTCCCATGTAATAGCCGTTGTGCGTATACGTGCCGTGTGGGCAGTGGTCTGCTGTCACAGATCCCGTTTGGTTGATCCGGAACGCGTTCGAGCAGCCGCTGGTTCGGTTGCCTCCATTGAACGAGGGGTAGTCGTTGTACCGACCGGCTCCTTCGACGCCGAGGCCCTCGATATCGATGCGGACGAGTTTCCCAAACTGCGATGCGTGGCGGCCGATGATCTCGGCGTCGTCTTCGCCCGCCAGGATCTGCAGCTGCCCGGCAAGGGGATCGGGTATGAGGGCCACGTTGACCGTTTCGCCGCTCACAGAACGGACGTCGGTGAACGAATCTTGGATCGTGCAGACTTGGTTCATGCTGGGCGCAGCCTTGGCCTCCACACGAACAGGAACACCTTCGGCGCTCAATGTGTCGAGGGTTTCCTGGATCTTGGGATCACCCTTGGCAAGCACGGCGAGTGTGTTATCCGGAGACTCGGCCCAGCGCTCTGTCGCAACAACAACACCAGCGAAGCGCCCCTCGCCGTTAGGCTCCGTGTACAGATCCATGAAGTCATCTGGATGCGCACGGAGAGTTTGCGCACGCAACGTCAGGAACGCGGCGTCCTTCGCCTCGTACTCGTCGTAGGGGAGCGAGCTGTCCTTGTAGCCGATGCCGCCTGCCGGATAAACTCCCGAACGGAAAAGGCATTCCCCCTGCGTGTCCAGGCCCTCAACGAGTTTGAGATTCGTCGTGTCCATCGGCTCAATGTCGACGTTCTTCTCATCCGCTGCTTCTGATGGCGCGGGGCTTGCTGGCAACGATGGCAGCCCTGCGAATAGCAACGTCGCTACCCCCGTGGCCGCCAAGATGCTCTTTGATACCCATGTTTTCGATGAATAGCCAATGTCAACCCCCGGTCAACAAATCGAGTATCAGCCGCACGTGCGGCTGATACTCAGGAAGATATCGGCGTGAAAGCGGGCCCACAAGAGCAAAGTTGAGATCAGTCGTCAATCTGACCGATGAAGACAACTTCTTCTGGGCTGCAATTCTCCGGGAATCCGGGGACATCCCCTGGGATAAGGTCCGAACGATAGCCACCCCCGCCATTGATGAACTCTCCAGTCAAGAAGTCACGACCGTCGGAGAGGACAATGCCATCGCCCGCAGAGTTCAGCGTCGTTCCGTAGGGAAACTGTGCCACGTAGAATCCCGCGGGGGAGTCAGGAATGTCCAGACCCCAGCAACCGGCTGCGTCCTGGGCCAACGTGCCCGCTGCCTCAGCTGCTCCCATTGCTTCGAGTTTTTCCGGTGCTGTCCAGAGCAAGCTTGCATTATCTGCGTCACCCGGGGAAGTGGGTGCGGGTTGGGGCGCGGTCGGCGTCGCGGAGCACGCAGTGAGCACGACGAAAAGGAGTGCACCGCTGGAGATAGCAATAGTCTTTCGCATGGAATGTGTCTACCAGTCTTCGCGAAGATCCGATAGAGAACAGCGCATCGCGAAACGCCAACCGAGGAGCCTTGCTCTCCAAACTGTCGCGACAGATTCGTCTCAACACGCTGAAACGACACGCGTCGGTCCGGTATCGACATCAGAACGTGTTCGGCGTGGACGAGAACATGGTCAGCGCCTGTCGGGGGCGGCGCGCGTCGCTGTGCGCGCCGGACAAAAGGATCGCTGCGCAAGCACACCAACACCGAGGAGGGGTGCCCATGACGGGTACATCGGATGTCTTTGATCGAACGAAGCTACCGGCCGGAGGGTCGATGCTGGCTGTGCCTACTGTACCTAATGGGGCATCCGGGACACATGAGGCTGCGGCTCTCCCGGTCCGGGTCGAGATCGGGCTCGCAGTCCTGGGCCGCGTGCACAGCGTGCCGCGCACGCACCACAGCGATGAGACTCAGCTCTTCATCAGCGCGGGATCTCGACGAGAATGGCTCCGCGCTGCTCGCATCGCAAAGACGCCTCAGCTGTGGCGTCGGGGATACCCCGCTGTCGGGGCTGTCATGGCTGCGATTCGCGAGGGCGGATCGCTGCTCGAGGAATACGCCGTCGTAGCGAGCTCGCGCCGGCTCCTCCGTGGTCTCGGTCGTGGCAAGCTGCAGCCGAACTGCAACTACAGATTGCTGCCGGGCGTGACGGCCACTGTCGAGGCCAGCAACGCTGACGGCAGCGCCAACCTCGTCAGCCTTCGGTTCCGATCCCACGCACGTGAGGTGCGCTGACTCAACTCGCGGAAGCTTGCCCCGACCTCGACGTGTGATAGAGAAGTCCACCGCGTCGGGGCTTCTCCTGTTCATCAACATGGCGATCGCAGGCCGCGTCAGGCTCAGAAAGAACCCGAGTGGCGCGTGAGAGCGAATTTGACCTCGCCGTTCCATCCTCGATAACGTCGAGAAGACCAGCCACGGAAGCCAGGTGCCCCGCAATGGTGCACGGCGCAACGATTGGAGCACGCCTATGATTCGGCGCTGGTTGCCTTATCTCCTGGTGGCGATTGTCTTTATCGTCAGCGTTATCTTCATCTTCGACCGGCTTGATCCACCATTTAATGTCCTGGTCTCAGTCTTCATTATTTTGCCGCTGGCAATACTGGTGCGATATGTCACGCAACGACTGCGGCCCAGGGACGTGATCGAGGAAACAGAAGAGGTATAGACGTGCTGAAGACCACCACAAAGACTGCCCTCGCAAGTCTTGCCATCGCATCGGTGTCCATCTTCGGAGCGACAGCCGCATCAGCAAGTCCGCAAACGACGCAGCAAGCCCAGGTCCAGTCGACGAACACCATCCAGGGGGATGGATTCGAGATCGTGAACGAGTCGTCGACGTCAGCGCTCATCACCGTCCCAGACGGCTCCATCACGGAGTCGAACGGCGTCTTCACGCTCCAGACAGGCAGCGGCTTGCAAGCGCTTGCCAACGAAGTCACCACGGATGCCGGTACGTACGCCCTGACGATTGAGCGCGTGTCGGACAACCAAGTTCGCGTCATCACGCCAGAACCTTCTGCGTCATCCGCCGAAAGCAGCAGTAGCCGCACCGACAATCAGCGCGCTGTCGAGGGTTGGGAAGGCAGCTGGGATCAGTGCGTCAGCAAGGCCATGACGACCGGCATCATCTCAGGTGCTGTGGGAGGCATGATCGCGGCCGGACCTGCTGCCGCTGCAGCCGCTGCAGCCGCCGGCATGATCACCGCTGGTACCGTCGCGGTGCTGGTCGATTGCTGGGGTAAGCCCTTCATCTCCGCGAGCTAGCTTCGCCCCGTGCCCCGAGCACACATACCCAGGAAAGCCCTCCCGGCGCAGTATCTCTGCTGCGCCGGGACGGCTGGTTTTCTCGCATGTTCTCGTCACAAGGTGCTCGCCGGCGGCGTATCTGCCGATTGCAGCGAACCATACGCAGCAACAAAACGGCTGCCCTTCGACGAGGCGACAGAACGCCTCCCGTTCGCTGCACCGAGCGGCGCGGGGGACTGGAGTGAGCTACCAACACAGCGGCTCGCGCACCCGGACGATGTACCGACGGAGCGACTCGACTTGTAGTTCATCTCGATCGTGGACGAAGCCTTCTCGGCGCAGATCACGTTGCTGCCCGGGAGGGCTCTTTTCTCTCGGATGTTCGGCAGAGCAACTCTCTCAGAGCATCACCCCGCCGCCGCAGGATTCTGCGTTGCAGCGCGCCGCGGTCGGGCTCGTCTCGCTGTCAGAATCAGCACATGACTGCGCCTGGTCCTCCTGAGCTCAACGCGAGCATGAACCCCCTGCACCGCGACGTGAGGATGGCGATCCTCGAGCGCATCTTGATGCTCGGCGATGAAGCAGAGACGGGGTATCTCGAAGTCAAGAGCGACGTCGACCTCAACAAGCCATTGGGCCGGGCGAAAGTAGCAGAGTTCCTGCTCGGTGCAGCGAACCGCGACCCGAAGTCGGCGTCACGCTTCTTCCACGGACATGCCGTCATGGTCATCGGCGCTCACTAGGGCAGCGCTCTGGGCATACCCAAGGGCATCGAAGACCAGGAGCTGCTGCGCTCGCTGCAACCGTATATCGGCGAGCACTTCCCCTTGCCTGAGATCTTCCGGTTGCCAGCTGGCGAGGATCCAACCCGCGAAGTACTCGTTGTCGTCGCGCTGCCTCCTGAGCCAGGGCAGACCATGTTTCCGTGTCACAAGGCGTTCCAGCCCAGCGACAAGCAGGACACGAAGCACAGCCTCGCGAACGGGGCGATCTATGTCCGCACATCGACCGAGACACGAGTCGCTCAAAATGGGGGAGATCCAAGCGTTGGTGCTCCGTGCGCAGGCTGGCGGGCAGCCTGAACGGCCTCCAATCGATCTCGAGATCAAGATCGGGTCGATCAACCGCCCACTGAGCGTCGACCACGGGCTGAGCTTCGCCTACGGCCGTGAAGAGTCGAAGTTCATAGAGGCTGCCGAGCAGCGTGCCAATCAGCGCCGCAACGATCCGATGTCGACCATCCTGGGGTCAGTCCCCGACGCCCAGTTCGGGAACTCCGAAAAAGTGCGAGCAAGGCACTACACGGACCCGACGAACCCCTCGGACCTTCGGAATCGAACCCAAGAACTCCACGCTGAAGCAGGGATTTCCAAGCCCAAGAAGACGCACAAAAGTACGCAAAGGCTCCGAACCTTGTAGGTCCTGAGTGATCCCGCTACTGCCGCTCATTCAGTTCGAAACTGCAGGCTGACCTGGGATGAGTACCGGTCATGCTGGGCAACTCGGGTGCGGCGTCACATAGCCCGGAGGTCGTAGGTTCAAATCCTGCTTCCGCAACCAGATCCGCACAAGTTGGGATTGCTCGAAAGAGCAAGATGTAACTGCGGCACAAGGCCCGCTTCCTTTCGAGGAAGCGGGCCTTTCGCATTCCCCGCCACCGCGCGAAGAGGCGTCCAGTGATCGGCCCGGGATCCCGGTCTCTGCGGATCGATCTCTTCCCCCTCTCCCTGTCCCCGTCGACGCGGACGGTTCCCGGGCGTCATGGCCAGCCTCAGCGGGCTCGCGGACAGGTGCCGCTAGTGTCGGCCATTCGACGTGCGCCGATCGTTGGCGCTGGAGGAGAGCGGCGGTTCCAGGTGGCCAGATTCACGAGCCTCGAGCAGCGCATCGACGACGTCGCGGGGCGCCTCCTCGAGCGTGCCCCCGCACACGGCCTCAGGGCCGGCCTCGTTGAGTTCCTGGTCTTCGGGCTCAAGCAGGCCTGGGCGTGCATCTTCGGGGCGCTCATGCTCGTCGTGATCATCGCCGCGAGACTCTGGTATCCGGATGATGCGCTGCTGGCACGCAACGATGCCCTCGTCATCGCCGCCGTCGCGATCCAGATCTTCATGGTGGTGGCGAGGCTCGAGACCGGCCGCGAGCTGCTGGTCATCCTCGCCTTCCACGTCGTCGGCACGGGAATGGAGCTGTTCAAGACGAGCGTCGGCTCGTGGAGCTACGCGTCCGGGGGAGTGCTGCACATCGGCCCCGTTCCGCTCTACACGGGCTTCATGTACGCGGCGGTCGGCTCGTACATGTGCCGCGTCTACCGGCTCTTCGACCTGCGGTTCTCCAGGTACCCGCGCATCTGGCTCACCGTGGTCGCGGCCGTGGCCATCTACGTGAACTTCTTCACGCACCACTACGCCTACGACTTCCGGTACGTGCTCCTGGTGTTCGTTGCCGTGCTGTGGGGCCGCACGTGGATGCACTTCCGCGTGTTCCGGAGGACGCTCCGGATGCCGTTGCTCGTGGCGTTCCTGCTCGTCGCCCTGTTCATCTGGTTCGCCGAGAACATCGGCACCTTCGTCGGTGCGTGGGTGTACCCGAATCAGGAGCACGGCTGGGAGCTCGTGTCGATCACGAAGCTCCTCTCGTGGTTCCTGCTCATGATCATCTCCGTGGTGATGGTCACGCTCGCGTACCCGCCGAGGCCGCCAGGCAGCGGAGAGGGCGCAGTTCCCGTGTCTCGTGAGGTGGCGGGCTAGTCCCAGGCCTTGGCCGCGGGGATACGCACGATGAAGGCGGCGCCGTCCTCGGACTCGGCGGCGATCTGTCCGCCGTGCGCCTCGACGATGGACTTCACGATCGCGAGTCCGAGGCCAGTGCTGCCGGACGCGCGGGTCCTGGCGGAGTCGCCGCGGGCGAACCGCGAGAAGAGATCCTGGCGGAGTGTCTGGGGGATGCCCGGCCCGTCGTCGCGAACGATGAGGACCGCCTCGCGCCCTGTCGCCGACGCGGCCGCGAGCTCGTAGCGCACGGAGACGTTGACGTGCGTGCCCTTCGGGGTGTGCAGGCTGGCGTTGGAGAGCAGGTTCACGACGATCTGGTGGAGGCGCTCCCAGTCGCCGAGCACCGAGACCTCGCTGGGTGGCACGGTCGCGCTCCAGTGGCGGTCGGCGTCGCTTGCCTGCGCGTCGCTGACGGCGTTGATGACGAGCTCGGACAGGTCGACGGTGTCGAACTGCAGGTCCTGCCCCTCGTCGAGGCGGGCGAGCAGGAGGAGGTCGTTGACCAGCGAGCTCATGCGAGTCGCCTCGGACTCGATGCGTGCGAGAGACCGCTCGGTGGTGTCGGGCAGCGACGCCGAATCCTGCCGGGTGAGCTCCGCGTACCCCTGGATCGCGGCGAGCGGCGTCCGCAGCTCGTGGCTCGCGTCCGTGACGAAGCGACGCATCCGCTGGTCTGCCGCCGTGCGCACGGCGAAGGCCTCGTCGACGTGCGCGAGGAGCTTGTCGAGGGCCTCGCTCACCTTGCCGACCTCGGTGCGGGGGTCGATGTCGTCGAGCTTCACGGCCCTGCGGAGGCCGACCTCGCCAGAGGCGAGGGGCATCTGCGCGACGTTCTCGGCGGCCGTGACCACGCGCGACAGGGGACGCATGGCGACTCGCATGACGAGCGCGACGAGGAGGACGATGAGGCCGATCCCGAGCGAGGAGAGCACGAGCGTTAGGACGGTCTGGTTGAAGGTCGCGTCACGGGCGGTGTCGAGGGAGACAGCGGAGATGAGGGCGTAGCTCGGGTCGCCGTCCCACTCGTGGATCATGACGCGGAAGTCGCCGGCGGCGTCATCGAGCTTGATCGTCTCGAGCAGCGAGTGCTGGGTCGCGAAGCCGGGCGACTGGACCAGTGCCGTGAGCTCGTTCTTGATGGTCTGGTCGCATTCGACCGCGGAGGTCTCGCTGAACGATGCGGAGTCGATGATCTCGCCGTCGTGGGCGAGGGCGATGATGGTGCCCGGCGCGTGGCCGACGAAGTTGATGAGGGGCTTGACCTTCGGCGCCGCCGAGTCGCCCATCTTCGAGGGGTGCGGATGCGTGCCCGGGACGTCGACGCGGTACTTGTCGACGGAGTTCTCCAGCACCGACATGGAGGCGGCGAGCTGCGTGTTGACGACGCTCGTGATGGCGGAGTTGAGGGTGACGACGTTCATGATGCCGATCGCGCTCATCACGAAGGCGACGACGAGGGTGACGCCGACGATGATGCGCGCGCGCAGCGTCCACGGCCTCATTCTGCTGGCCTGATGACGTAGCCGACGCCGCGCACCGTGTGGATCATGGGGGTGCGGCCGGCGTCGATCTTCTTGCGCAGGTAGGACACGTACAGGTCGACGATGCTCGCCTTGCCGGCGAAGTCGTAGTTCCAGACGCGGTCGAGGATCTGGGCTCTGCTGAGGACCCGCTTCGGGTTGCGCATGAAGTAGCGCAGCAGCTCGAACTCGGTGGTGGTGAGCGCGACGGGGTCGCTGCCGCGGCGCACCTCGTAGCTGCTCTCGTCGAGGAAGAGGTCGCCGACCCGCAGCTGGGAGGCGTCGTCGGCGACCGCCTCACCGGCGCGCTGGATGAGGCCGCGCAGTCTGGCGACGAGCTCCTCAAGGCTGAAGGGCTTCGTCATGTAGTCGTCGCCGCCGGCGGTGAGCCCGATGATGCGGTCGTCGATGGAGTCCTTCGCGGTGAGGAAGAGCACCGGTGTGGCGTGTCCCTGACCTCGGAGGTTCCTGAGAATGCTGAGGCCGTCGATGTCCGGGAGCATGATGTCGAGCACGACGACGTCCGGCCGCTCGGCGGTGAACTTCGCGAGCGCATCCCGGCCGTTGTTGGCGACGTCGACCTGCCACCCCTCGTAGGAGAGGGCGAGGCTGACCAGGTTCGTCAGGGTCTCTTCGTCGTCGACGAGCAGCACGCGGATGGGGGTGCCGTCTGGGCGGTGGAGTCGGGGGAGCTGCGCGAGGACCGCCCGACGGCGACCGGGCTCGATGATCGGGTCAGCGGCGGCGGAATCGGGCATTCCTTCATCGTGTCATGGGAACGGCGTCGTGGCGGGGTGTTCGCTGCTCCTCATAGGAAGCTCAAATCTTCTCTCACGCGGGGCATGAGAGGAGTTCGTAACCTGCGACGCATGACACTCCAGCGAATCCAGCAGCCCGACCTCGGGAGCCGTGCGCCGGGCGTCAAGAAGGACCTGCAGGGTGGCCTCTTCCACCGTCCCCGTTTCCTCCGCGGCCCCCGCACCGAGCGTCCGTTCGACGCGCCCCAGCTGTTCACGGAGCGCCTGGTGCTCCGCCCCCACGACGTGCGTGACGCGGAGGCCTGGCACGAGATCGTGTCCGACGCCGAGGTCGTCCGCTACCTGCACTGGAAGCAGCGCGACCTGACGGAGGCGACCGAGCACCTGAGCCGCCGCACGACGCACACGCGTCTCTGGCAGACGGGCGACTTCATGGCCCTGGCCGTCGAGCACGACGGCAAGCTCATCGGGGACGTGTCGGTGCACCTGCGCGACGTCGAGCCCGAGCACCGCTCTGCGGAGCTCGGCTGGATCATGCACCCGGGATGCGCGGGGCAGGGCTTCGCCACCGAGGCGGCGGATGCGCTGGTCGAGTACCTGCGCGACTATGTCGGCGTGAAGCGCGTGCTCGCGGTCATGGACCTGGAGAACGAGGCGTCCTACGCGCTCGCGAGGCGCCTCGGGCTGGCGGAGATCTCCCGTTCGGACGACTCGAGGACCACGGCGCTCGACCTCGTCTGAGCGGTTCCCGCGGCACCGGACGCGGACATGAGCTGTGCGACCTCGAGGAGGTCCCACGCCATGTCGCCCGTCACGGAGATGCCCTTGGCGCCCGACCGGCGAGTCTTTCCCCGCGCCAGCATGTAGTGCGTGCGGAACACCCGGTTGCCTGCACGCTCCTGCGCGTCGTGGAAGAACACGATCTGCGAGAGTCCGGTGCTGTCGTCGAGGGAGACGAACACCGTGCGCCGCCCGCCACGCATGGGCGGGGTGTTCGTGGCACGCCGCACCCCCGCGATGAGCACATCGGTGCCGCCTGGCAGGTCCATGAGCGAGCTCGCTGGAGTGACTCCGAGCTGACGGAAGAGCGGGAAGAAGCGCTCCATCTGGTGCCGGCTCACGCCGAGGCCGAGCTCCTGCAGCTCCAGGTCGGTCTGCGTCTTCCCGTGCAGGTCCATGGTGGTCACCCCGCGAAGCTCCGGGATGGGCAGGGGGAACGCGAACGCCTGCTGGTGCTCCGGCACTCGCGTCGGCGTGCTCGTGAGCGAGCGGATGAACGCGAGCAGCTCGTGCCGCCTGCGCGGCTCGTAGTCGATGAACACGTCGAGTGCCCCCACTCTGGCGAGGGAGTCGAGCGTGCTTCGGCGTGGTCGGACACGAGCGCGGAAGTCGGCGAGCGAGTCGAACGGCTGGTGCTCGGCGACCCTGTCGCGTTCCGCCGATGACATGCCGCGCACATCCGCGAGGGACATGCGAACCCCGTCGCGTCCATCCGGGAGCGGCTCGACCGTGTACTCGAGGCCTGAGCGCTGCACGTCGATCGGGAGGAGCGGGATGCCCAGATGCCTCGCCTCGGCGATGATGAGGTCCTTGCCCCACATGCCGGGGTCGTGGGTGAGGAGGCCCGCCCAGAAGTGCGCGGCTCGATGGGTCTTGAGCCAGGCGCTCTGGAAGGTGGGCAGGGCGAACGCAGCGCCGTGGGCTTTCGCGAAGCCGAAGCTGCCGAAGCCGGCGAGCACCTTCCATGACCGGTCGATGATCTCTGGCGGGAACCCACGCTCTGCGGCCCTGCCGCGCACGAGCTCCTCGATGCGCGGCACGAGCTCCTCGATGCGCGGCACGAGCTCGGGCTTCGCGAGCCAGCGTCGGTACACGTCGGCGAGCTCGAGGCCGCACCCCGTGAGCTCGTCGAAGATGCGCATGACCTGCTCGTGGAAGACGACGACGCCTTTCGTCTCGAGCAGGATCGGCTTGAGCCTCGGATGGATGTAGTCGGGCATCACCTCCCCGTGGCGGGCCCTGAGGAAGTGGAGGGGCATGTTGTTCTGCATGGGGCCAGGGCGGAACAGGGAGATGTCGATGACGAGGTCGTTGAACACCTCTGGCTGCAGCTTGCCGACGAGCTCCATCTGCCCCGGGCTCTCGACCTGGAAGATGCCGAGGGTCTTCGTCGAGCGGATGGTCTCGTAGGTCGCCTCGTCGTCGAGGGGAAGCGCATCGAGGTCGAGTTCCTCACCGCGGGTGCGCTTCAGCTCCTTCACGGCGTGGGCCATGGCGCTCTGCATGCGCACCCCGAGGATGTCGAGCTTGATGAGCCCCATCGGGTCCATGTCGTGCTTGTCGAACTGGCTCATGGGCAGGCCGATCCCCGACATCTGCACGGGAGTGCGGTCGAGGAGCGAGACGTCGGAGAGGATGACCCCGCACGGGTGCACGGAGATGTGCCTCGGCAGGGAGTCGAGCCGCTCCGTCGCCTCGACGAGCACCTCGAGCTGCCGTGAGCGACGCACCTCCTCCGCGAACTCGCGAAGCTCGGGCTTCTCGGCGAGGGCCTGCCTGAAGCGCTTCGCGGAGAAGCGCCACAGCTCCTTGGCGATGCGGTCGACCTCGCCGTCGGCGAGCCCGAGGGCGAGGCCAGCATCGCGGACTGCGCCCCTCGACCCGTAGGTGTTGACCATCGACATGAGGGTGACCCGCTGCCCGCCGAACTCGTCGAAGATGCGGTGGTAGACGCGGTGGCGCTCTGCGCTCTCCACATCGAGGTCGATGTCGGGGAGCGTGCGTCGCTCATCGGAGAGGAAGCGCTCCCAGATGAGCCCGAGGGAGACGGGCTCGACGTGGCTCGTGTACAGGAGGTAGTTGAGCAGCGATCCGACACCTGAGCCTCTGGCCTGCACGCGGACCCCCATCTCCTTGATGAGCTCGACGACGTGCGAGACGGTGAGGAAGTAGGGAGCGAAGCCCAGCTTCCGCACCGTCCTGAGCTCGTGGGCGAGGCGGTCCTGCAGCTCCCGCTCGTGGGCGGCGGATGCACCCGGGTAGCGCGCGGGGATCGCGGCTTCCGCCTTCGCCCTGAGCACCTCGAATGGGTCGCCGTGGATGCCGAAGCGGGTGACCTCCGGCATGCGCGGGGTGCCGATACCCGCATCTCGCTCCGGGTCGATGACGCAGCTCTCGGCGAGCAGCCTTGTCTGGGCGAGGAGGTCATCGGCGGCCGAGGCTGCGTGCCCGCCGGCATCCGCCACCATGCGCGCGACCTGCCGCATGAGGTTCGCCGGCTTGAGCCAGGCCTGCGCCGTCGGCGCCAGCTCGATGTCGTCGAGCGCACGCCTCGCCCGCACGGCATCGGCGATGTCGACCGTCGCCGCCTCCTCGGGGGAGGCGTAGCGCACGGCGTTGGTGAGCACTGCCCGCAGCCCGGACTCTGTTGCGAGGCCCAGCATCCGCGTCGCGGCCGTGACCGACCCCGGGGTGCCAGGCTCGGCGAGATGGCAGACGATCTCGACGACGAGCGAGGCGCGCGGGAGCCCGTGCCGCCAAGCACGCAGACGCTCTCTGGCCAGACCCAGCTGGGCAGCTGAGGCCGCCGTGCCGACGTCGCTCGTCGGGCCGAGCAGGACGGTGAGTCTCGTCGCCCCCTCGTCGGTGCAGGCGAGCTCGGCCAGGCGGGCGAGGGGGATGCTCGGCTCGTGGATGCGCGTGGCGGCGCTCGCGGTGGTCTCGTGGGCGGCTGAGACGGCCCGGCAGAGCGCCGCGTACCCGGAGCCGCCGTCACCTCCGGCTGCGAGCACGACGACCCGGCCGAGGGGCTCGCCTCGCTCGTCGTGCACGGCGAGTTCGCTGCCGAGGACAGCCCGAAGGCTCGCGGTCCGGCATGCGAGGAGGTGCTTGACCGCGCCGGAGATGCCGTCGCGGTCGGTGAGCGCGAGCGTGTCGAGGTCTCGCTCGGCGGCGGCCTGGGCCAGCACCTCGGGAGGCGAGACCGCATAGTGCGCGCTGAAGCCCGACGAGACGTGCAGGTGCGGGAAGCTCATCGCGTCGTCACTCCCAGCTCAGGGCGAGTCGCCAGCCGCCTGGGGCGCGACAGAGGTCGTACAGGTGCTCCCCGTGCTGTTCGCGGGGGCTGTCGCGAACGGCGGTGACGCGCCACAGCTCCTGGTCGATGCGCGTGGGGGAGGAGTCTCCGTGCCACCACGGCGGGAGTCTGCGGAAGTAGGCCTGCGGCTGGCCGGTGACGGTGTAGAGGAAGCGCTGCCACACGAAGGAGGTCGGCTGCCCGTCGCCGCTGATGGCGACCTCGATGGTGTCGTCGATGACGGTCGGCATGGGCTCCTCCTTCGCTTCTTCGAATCTGTATTCGAACGTGCATCCAGCGTAAATCGCACCACCGACAGTGGCAACCGCAAGCCTCAGTCACAGGATGAAGGTGGGGGAGTTCAAGCTAGACAGATTCCAAATCTGTCTGATAGCTTTCGGGAAGAACGTCACCCTCAAGGACGAAGGACTATGACTCACACCCCAGACGCCACCCGTTCGGCAGACTCCATCCGTTCGATCGAGCTGTCCACGCTCCGCCTCCCGCTGGCCACTCCGATCTCCGACGCGAAGGTCTTCACGGGGAGGCAGAAGCCCATGACGGAGGTCGTCTTCCTCATCGCCGAGATCCAGACAGCGCAGGGCTTCTCCGGCCACGGCTTCAGCTACTCGAAGCGCGCCGGCGGCGCCGCCCAGTACGCCCACGCCCGCGAGGTCGCCGAGGCCGCGCTCGGCGAGGACCCGAACGACATCCAGAAGCTGTACTCGAAGCTGCTCTGGGCCGGAGCATCCGTCGGCCGCTCCGGCGTCGCGACCCAGGCGCTCGCGGCACTCGATATCGCGCTCTACGACCTCAAGGCGAAGCGGGCCGGCCTGCCCCTCTCGAAGCTGCTCGGCGCGCACCGGGACTCGGTCCGGACGTACAACACGTCAGGCGGGTTCCTGAACGCGTCCCTCGACGAGGTCCGCGAGCGTGCGACGCAGTCGATCGCGGAGGGCATCGGCGGGATCAAGGTCAAGGTCGGGCTGCCGGACACCGCCGAGGACCTCCGTCGAGTCCGCGCCGTCCGCGAGCACATCGGCGCGAGCGTGCCGCTCATGGTCGACGCGAACCAGCAATGGGACCGCGCGACCGCGCTGCGCATGGGGCGGCGCTTCGAGGAGCTCGACCTCGCGTGGATCGAGGAGCCACTCGACGCCTACGACGCCGAAGGGCACGCCGACCTCGCACGCGCGCTCGACACCCCGATCGCGACGGGGGAGATGCTCGCGTCGGTCGCCGAGCACCGGCAGCTCATCGCCGCGAGGGCCTGCGACATCATCCAGCCGGATGCGCCCCGCATCGGCGGGATCACGAACTTCCTGCGCCTCATGACCCTCGCCGACGAGGCGGGCCTCGACCTCGCCCCGCACTTCGCGATGGAGATCCACCTGCACCTCGCCGCGTGCTACCCGCGTGAGCCGTGGGTCGAGCACTTCGACTGGCTCGACCCCCTCTTCGAGGAGCGCCTCGAGACGCGCGACGGGCGGATGCTCGTCCCCGACCGCCCAGGGCTCGGCTTCACCTTCAGCGAGCAGGCCCGCGCCTGGACGACCGAGAGCGTCACGCTGACCGCCTGACCGCCTGACCGCCTGACCGCCTGACCGCCTGACCGCCTGAGCGGACACCACCACCACTTCCTCGGCGCGCGTCGCCGAGGCCATGAGTTCGACTGCGCGGCCTGAGCCGCGCGCTTGCCGACGATGTCGTCGGCGATACTGACAGAGAGGTCCTCGAACATGTCCAAGAAGCCAATGTCCACCCGCAAGATGTGGTGGATCGCACTCATCTCGGGAATGGCGTCCTATATCGACGCCGCCGCGATGACCTCGAGCGGGACGGCCCTGGTGCTCCTCAAGGACACCCTGGCCCTGACCCCGGAGACCATCGGGGTGCTGTCCTCGGCGCTCACGTTCTCGGTTGCCATCGGCGCCCTCTTCGGCGGGCGCCTCGGCGATCTGCTCGGCCGCAAGGCGGTCTTCATCGCGACCATGGTCATGATCGCCGCGGGTTCGGCGCTGCTGGTGTTCGTCGAGGTGTTCCCCGGGCTGCTCGCCGGCATGATCCTCGTCGGGCTCGGCGCGGGCGCTGACCTGCCGGTCTCCCTCGCGACGATCTCGGAGATGGCCAAGTCCGGACTGCGCAGCAGCATGATCGGCTTCACCCACTTCCTCTGGAAGATCGGCAGCATGGTCGCGCTCGGGCTCGCGACCATCGTCGGCAGCATGGGCCAGCTCGGGGCGCAGATCCTGTTCGGGCACATCCTCGTGGTCACCCTGCTGACGCTCGTCGCGAGGTTCGCGGTTCCGGAGTCGACGCTGTGGCTCGAGCAGCGCGAGGCGGAGAAGGCGGGTGCCACGAGCCGCTCGGATGCGGCGCTCGGGTGGAGCACGCTGAAGACGCTCCTCAGGGCGCCCTTCGCGAAGTACTTCATCGTGCTCGCCGTCTTCTACACGCTCATGAACCTCGGTTCGAACACGGTGAGCCAGTACGGGGCCTACATGTACACGGAGGTTGCCGACTCCACGGTCCAGGTCTACTCGACGGTGAAGCTCATCACCATGTTCCTCGGCGCGATCCTCGTCCTCCTGTTCATGCGGATCGTCGGGACACGGTGGCGGATGAGCTGGTTCGTGGGAGGCGCGATCTGCACGATCACGGCCATGTGCGTTCCGCTCGTCTTCGGCGTGACCGAGTCGACGCTGAACATCATGATGTTCCTGTGGCTCATCGGCACCGTGTTCGCTGGGGAGGGCATCATGAAGATCTGGACCCAGGAGTCGTTCCCGACGCTGCTGCGCTCCTCAGCGCAGGGCGCGATCATTGCCATCGCGCGCTTCGGCTCGTCAGCGCTCGTGCTCGTCACACCGGTCGTCCTGGCGACCGGGCCCGGGGCGCTCTTCGGGTTCCTCGCGGGCTCCTGCCTCGTCGCGGTGGTCCTCGCCTTCGTGGTGTTCGCGCGCCAGCGCACGACCGTCATCGACCAGGAGGAGGCGGATGAGGCCGCCGAGCAGAGCGCATCCGCCGAACGCGCGCACCTCCAGGTGCGGGGATGAGCGGCACGATGCAGGAGGTCGTGCAGGCGCTCCGGGGCGAGACCGGTCACGCGGCACCGCTCATGCGCTGGTGGTGGTTCTCGACGCACGTGAGCGAGGCGGCGATCGATGCCGACCTGGACGCCATGCTGGCCGCTGGGATCGGCGGGGTCGAGCTCGCGTTCGTGTACCCGGTGGACGAGGGCGGGCTGCGTTTCGGCGATCCGGAGTTCCACTCGCTCGTGGGCTTCGCCGCGCGAGGGGCGCGGCGGCGGGGGCTGCGCTTCGATCTCACGCTCGGCGCGGGATGGCCGTTCGGCGGGCCGCACGTCGACGCGTCGACGGCAGCTCGGGGGCTCCACTGGGAGCGGATCGAGCTCGCCCCCGGCGCGACCGAGCTCGTCTTCCGGCCCTCGTTCGAGGGTGATGCGCTGGTGAGCGCGTACGTGGGCGCCGGCTCCATCCAGGAACTGCCCGCCGAGTGGGTGCTCGCCGAATGCGGGGAGCGCATCCACGTCCCGGCCCTGGGCGGCGGGCCGAGAGTTCTCCTGGTCGCGGTCTCTCGCCTCACCGGCCAGAACGTGAAGCGCGCGCCCCGAGGTGCTGAGGGGCTGGTGCTCGACCACTACTCGGCGGTCGCCGTGCAGGCGCACCTGGAGGCGGTCGCGACGCCGCTCCTGGCGGCAGCGGGGGCAACGCGTGTGCACGCGGGGTTCTGCGACAGCTTCGAGGTGTACGAGTCCGATTGGACGGCGGAGCTTCCCCGGGAGTTCCTCGCTCGACGGGGCTACGACCTGCTCCCGGAGCTTTGGCAGCTGGACATCGACGGCGCCGGTACGGCTCAGGTGCGCACCGACGTCATGACGACGCTCAGGGAGCTGTTCGAGGAGCACTTCGTGCAGGCGTTCGGAGACTGGGCGCATGGACACGGCCTGCTCTTCCGTGCGCAGTGCTACGGGGAGCCGCCCATGCTCATGAGCAGCTACCGCGACGTGGATCTCATCGAGGGTGAGGGGTGGGGATGGCGGCGATGGACGAAGAACGCGTGGGCGGTCTCCGCGGCCGGCGCCTACGGCAGGTCGCCGGTGTCCTCGGAGACGTGGACCTGGGTGCACTCCCCATCGTTCCGGGCGGGGCCGGCCGACCTCCTGGGGGAGGCCTATGAACATCTGCTGAGTGGCGTCAACCTTCTCGTCGGCCACGGCTGGCCGCTCGGAGGAGCGCTCGGTCGAGGACAGCCGGTGTTCTACGCGTCCGGTGCTCTCGACTCGAGGAACCCGTGGTGGCCGGTCGCGCGTGAGCTGTTCTCTGGGCTCGCTCGCGTGAGCGCCGTCCTCCAGCTGGGCGAGCGGACCGCGCAGGTCGCCATCTACCATCCGGTGGCCGAGCTGCTGGCGAGCGCCGAGGGGGAGCGTCCGTTCGACCTGTGGCGGCAGACTCGTCGCTACGTGGACGACGAGTTCGTCTCGGCGGTGCGCACCACCGGCCTCGACTACGACCTCGTCGACGACGCGCTCCTCGAGGTCGGCGGCGCAGACCGCTTCGAGGTGCTGCTCGTGCCGGCGGGCTGCGCGCTCTCCGCCGGGGCGGTGCAGCTCCTGTCGTCGGCGGGTGTTCGCGTGGTCCACATCGCGGCGTCCCGCGGCCAGGAGCGGCGGGCAGAGATCCGCGCCGCCGTGCACGGGATGGTCCCGCCGCTCGCGACGAGCGCACCGGACACCGTCGGGGTCACGACCCGCCAGCTCGATGGCTCGCGCATCTCCCTGCTGGTGAACACCGGGGAGCGTTCGGCCGACGTCGTGCTGAGAGCCTGCGACGACAGCACGCTCACCGTGTGGGACGCCGTCTCCGGGCGGAGACGAGCGGTGGTGCGGGACGACGCCAACCGCACCGTGCGCCTCGGTTCCTACGAGGCCGTGCTCGTCGGTCAGACTCAGGGAGAGGGGCCGGTGGGCGTCGACGAGCTGGAGACGACCGGCCCGGTGCTGGGCCACGGCCACGAGGAGCCCCTCGCGGCCGGCTGGTTCGTGCGCACATCCAGCGGACGTCGGCCCGTCACGCTGCCTCACACGTGGGAGGACGATCCGGAAGTCCCCCACGACGACGAGCAGCTGGCGTACGAGACGACGGTGGAGCTCGAGCGCCCCGCCTCCGCTGCGCTCGACTTCGGCGACGCCAGCGTGCCCGAGGTCAGGGCCGAGCGTCGGGAGAACTCCTTCGCGCTCCCGGCTGACCCGCCTGTCGGCGCGGCTGCGAGCGTCGAGGTGGACGGTCTGCCCGTGGGGAGCGTCTGGCGGGCGCCATACTCCGTCCAGCTCGGACGGCTCGCCGAGGGGCGCCACACGATCACGGTGACGGTCTCCTCGCTCGGGGTGCGAGGGGCCGCGGCGCGGGCGATCGATGGGACGAGCCCCGCGGCGCGAGCCGCGAACGGCGTCAGGTTCCGAGTGCAGGATGGGAGCCGAAGGCGGGACGGGGTGCGCTCCGGCATCCTCCGGGTGCCGACCCTGCGGCTCAGCGCTGACTGACGCGCGTCGGACGCGCACCGTCGCAGACTGCGCCCCAAGGAGCTTCCTCCCCGAGGCCCCCGCCCGCCCCGCGCGATGCCCGGGCGAGGGATGGCACGATGTGTGCATGAGCATGACGCGCGCCGAGGAGATCGCCAAGGTCCTGGCCGACCGCATCGTCGAGGGAAGCATCGCCCCCGGCGACCGGCTGCCGAGCGAGGGCGGCCTCGTCGAGGAGTTCGGGGCAAGCCGGAGCGTCGTCCGCGAAGCGCTGCACCGCCTGCAGTCGCGCGGCCTCGTGCGCACGCGTGTCGGCTCGGGAAGCTACGCCCTCACCCCTCCCGTCGCGACGACTGGCGACGACTGGCTGGGCGCGCACTCCGAAGCGGAGCGCGCAGAGCTCCACGCCTTCCGAATCGCCGTGGAGGTCGAGGCCGCCGCGCTCGCGGCCCGCTCCCCGTCAGCGCAGGAGATCGCCGAGATCGACGCGGCCCTCGCCGCCCTCGCGAAGGCGAGCTTGCCGAGCGAGACCGTCGACGCGGACTTCGCCTTCCACCGTGCGATCGCCGCCGCGTCCGGCAACCGCTACTTCCTGACGGCCCTCGACCGGATGGGCGCGCGCGCCATCATCCTGCCTCCCGCGCGCATCTCCGACGTGGACCGCAACGCGGCCGAGGCCGCCGCCGTGCTCGCCGAGCACCGGGCTGTCGCCGACGCCATCCGCCTCGCCGACCCCGTCGCTGCCGCAGCGGCAGTGCGCACCCACCTCGCGGCGTCCACCGCGCGCCGAGCCGCCCGCGGCACCGGCTCCTGACTCCTCGCTGACTACCCCGGCGTGCTGACGGGGGCCATCAGCTGCGGCCCCGTGCTCGACACCCGACCCACCTCGGGGCCGACCTCGTGCATGGCGAGCGTCGACGCCAGCTCGACACCCGCCTGGCTCGCCTCGTCGAGCAGCCCCTGCGTGCCCACCACCGACTGGTCGAGCCACGCATCCCAGAGCGCGCGCGGCAGCATGAGCGGCATGCGGTCATGGATGCTCGCCAGCTCACCCGTCGACCCCCGCGTCAGGATCGTCGTCGTCAGCATCCACCTGGACGGATCATCGCCGGGCTTCGTGGGGTCCGCCCACCAGGAGTACAGGCCAGCGAACGCGATGAGCTCGTCGTCGTGCTCCGGGTGGATGAAGAACGGCGTCTTCGACCCGGACTTCGTGCCATCTGCCTTCTTGCGCCACTCGTAGTAGCCGACAGCGGGCACGATCGCTCGCCGCTGCTTCACCGGCCCACGGAACGTCGGCTTCTCCAGCACCGTCTCGATGCGCGCATTGAACGCCTTCGACGAGAAGCTCGGATCCTTCGCGAACGGCGGCAGCAGCCCCCACCTCGCACGCTCGACGCGGCGAACCGCGGCCCCACCGCCCTTGGGCTCGGGCTCCACCACCACGGGGACCGGGTCGGTCGGGGGAGTGTTGAACGACGGCTCCGGCAGATCAGCGCCGAGGGCCTCGATATCGAAGAGCGCCTCGACGTGCTCGACTGCTGGGGTGACATAGCGACCGCACATGGCCCAACGCTACGACAGCGCCGCCCACGGCGCGCGCTGCAAGCTTCGGATTCTCTGTACGCTCAGTGCATGGTCAAGCAGCGCAGCGCCCTCGACAGCATCCCCGCCTACAAGCAGGGTGCCATGCCGAGCACCAGCGACGTCGTCAAGCTCTCCTCCAACGAGAACCCGTTCCCGCCGCTCGCCTCCGTGCGCGCGGCCGTTGCCGAAGAGCTCGAGCGCATCCACCTCTACCCGTCCATGGCGGCACCGGAACTCACCTCGCGCGTCGCGACGCTCCAGGGCGTCGAACCCGAGAACATCGTCTTCGGAGCAGGCTCCGTCGAGGTGGCCACACAGCTCGTCCAGGCCAGCGCGGGACAAGGCGACGAGGTCATGTTCGCCTGGCGCAGCTTCGAGGCGTACCCGATCATCGCGATCGGCGCAGGAGCGACGCCGGTGCAGGTGCCCCTCACCGCCGACGAGCGCCACGACCTCGACGCCATGGTCGACGCCATCACCGACCGCACCGCGATCATCTTCGTCTGCAACCCCAACAACCCCACGGGAGCGACCCTCACCCACGCCGAGGTCCGTGCATTCATCACGCGCGTCCCCAGCGACGTGCTCGTCGTCATCGACGAGGCCTACGAGCACTTCAACCGCGACGCGGAGACCGCCATCGGCATCGACCTCTACCGGGAGTTCCCCAACGTCGCCGTCCTGCACACCTTCTCCAAGGCCTACGGCCTCGCAGGACTCCGCATCGGCTACGCCGTCGCCCAGGCAGACGTCGCAGCCAACCTCCGCAAGGTCTCCGTGCCCTTCGCGGTCTCCGCCCTCGCCCAGACCGCCGCCCTCGCCTCCCTCGACGCCGAAGCCGAGCTCGGTGAGCGCATCGACGACATCGTCAGCGAACGCGCCCGCGTCACCGAGGAGCTCCGGGCCCAGGGCTGGAACGTGGGCGAATCCCAGGCGAACTTCGTCTGGCTCAGGCTCGGCGACGACACCGAGCTCATCGACGCCGCACTCACCCGCTCCGGCGTGCTCGCCCGCGCCTTCCCCGGCGAAGGCATCCGCATCACCATCGGCTCGCCGGAAGCCAACCGCCGCGCACTCGCCGCGCTCGCGGGAGTCAGACAGGAGGCGACACGATGAGCACCTGGCGCATCCGCGATTTCCAGCCGACGGACATGGACGCGCTGCTCCGCCTCTGGGAGCAGCACCGCCGCTCCGGCACGGAGCCCGTGTACGGCCTCAGCGAGGTCATCGCCTCGACCCGCAAGGACACCGCCGTCGTCGCGGTCGCCGGCGAGAAGATCGTCGGCGTCGCGGTTGCGCGGGCGGCCCACGACCAGGGCTGGATCGTGTTCTTCGGGACCGACGACGAATGGCGCCGCCGCGGAATCGGCGGCGCGCTGCTCGCCTCCCTCGAGCAGCGGATGGCCCAGCACGGGCTGCAGAAGCTCACGATCCTCGTTCCTGACGAGCAGACGCAGGTGGGGGCGCTCACGAAGGCAGGGTTCGCCGACAAACGCCACCTGCGCTACTTCGAACGTGAGATCCGCGTCAAGCAGCAGGAGATGGTGGCCCTTCGCGAGCTTGGCGGCCGCATCCTGCCTTCCGACCGCTGGGACGCGATCGGCGGCATGCAGCACGAGAAGGACGTGCTCGAGCGACGACTCGTGCTGCCGCTCAGCGACCCCGACCTCGCCGAGGAGTACGGCGTCGTGCCGCCTCGCGCGATCGTGCTCTTCGGCCCTCCGGGCACGGGCAAGACGACCTTCGCCAAGGGCATCGCCTCCCGTCTCGGCTGGCCGTTCGTCGAGGTCTTCCCGTCCCGCCTGTCGGCGTCGCCGCGTGGCCTCGCCGGCGAGCTGCGCGAGACGTTCGAGCAGGTCGAGTCGCTCGAGCATGCCGTCGTCTTCATCGACGAGGTCGAGGAGATCGCGTCGCACCGAGGCGGGGAGCCGCCGTCGCCCACGCAGGGCGTCACCAACGAGCTCCTGAAGATCATCCCAGCCTTCCGGGAGAAGCCAGGGCGACTCCTCATCTGCGCCACCAACTTCATCCGCGCCCTCGACCAGGCGTTCCTTCGCCACGGCCGCTTCGACTACGTCATCCCCATCGGGCTGCCGGATGCCGCCGCGCGACGCGCGATCTGGGAGCGGTACGTGCCCGAGTCGGTGAGCGACTCCGTCGACGTGCCCGCGCTTGTCGAGCAGACGAGCGGATACTCGCCCGCCGACATCGAGTTCGCCGCGCGCCGTGCTTCGCAGGTCGCGCTCGAGCGTGCCGTCGCCGCGCGCAACTCCGGCGACGTGGTGCCGCTCGGCCCCACCACGGACGACTTCCTCGCCGCCATCTCCTCGACGCGAACGACCGTGTCGAGTGAGGTCGAGCGTGAGTTCGAGGAGGACATCTCGGCGATCGCCCGCGTGTAGCGGGGCTCGGCTGTCCAACATCAGTGCACAACGGCGTCGAAGGCCGCGGTTCCGGCGCCATCGGCCGAATATCGCACCGAAGTTGGACAGCGGCCGGCCGCGGACCGCGCGTTCAAGCGAAGAAGAGGGGCCGGATGCGATGCATCCGGCCCCTCTTCCGTGCAGCTGAGGCTAGGCCTTCTTGGCTGCGCTGTCTTCGTCGTCGGACGTGATGTCGAAGTCGTCGACCTCGTCATCGCCGGCCGGGTCGAGCTCTGCTTCGACCTCGTCGAGGTCGTCGTCCTCGTCGGAGTCCTCGAGCTCGCTCTCGATCTCGTCGATCCACTCGTCGAGGAGGTCTTCTGCGGCTTCGTCGTCGGAGGCGGACTGCACCTCGAGGGTGCCGTCGCCCCACAGGCGGGAGGAGACGCGGACGTCGTCGGTGTCCTCGACGGCGTCGTGTGCCTCCGACTCGAACTCGTTGGCGATCTTCGCCGCTTCGTCTTCGGATTCGGCTTCGATGACGAGCGCCGAGACGACCTCGTATTTCAAGAGCACGGCGTAGGTAGGCATGGGGCGACTCCTCGTGACTGCGAGCGCACCGCTCGCAGAATGAAGGTACTCGTGACCGAGCGCCCAGACAAGCTGAGGCCGGTGCGTCGCGGATGACACCTTGGTGAAGAGTTTCCCGCGTCCCGGCGCTCGACGTAGGCTCGCGTCATGCCACTCGACGCGCCTGCCCCCCTCGATGCGACCGCCAGTGCACGCGGCGGCGCGGCCAAGCGGTCTCCGCTCGCCGTCGCCGTCGCCCAGTACGCCCCGGGCTCGGATCTCGCGGAGAACGAGCGGCTGCTGCGCGAGAACGTCGCTCTCGCGGCGGACCGCGGGGCCCAGCTGATCGTCGTGCCCGAGTACGCGAGCTTCTTCCTGCCGGAGCTCGGGCCGGAGTTCGTGCGGAACGCGCAGGACCTCGATGGGCCCTTCGTCTCGCTCATGCGCTCGCTTGCGGCAGAGCACGGCGTGACGATCGTCGCGGGGCTCGTGGCGACATCGGAGGACCCGCAGCGCTTCGCCAACACGCTGGTCGCCGTCGATGCCACGGGCGAGGTCGTCGCCCAGTACCGCAAGGTGCATCTCTACGACGCGTTCGGGGCGAAGGAGAGCGACTGGGTCGTGGCCGGCGATACGGCCGCGCCGCAGACGTTCGTGGTCGGCGGCGTCCGGGTCGGGTTGCAGACCTGCTACGACCTTCGGTTCCCCGAGGTCTCGAGGACCCTCGTGGATGCGGGGGCCGAGCTCATCGCGATCCCCGCGGAATGGGTGCGCGGACCGTTGAAGGAACATCACTGGACGACCCTGCTCGCGGCCCGCGCCATCGAGAACACGGTCTACTTCGCTGCGGCCGACCATCCAGCCCCCATCGGCGTCGGTCACAGCGCCGTCATCGACCCCAGGGGTGCGACGATCGCGGGCGGGGGCATCGAGGCTGGGCTCTCCATCGGCTGGGTGTCGCTCGAGGTGCTCGACTCGGTTCGCGAGCAGAACCCGGCGCTCGAGCTCCGGAGGTACCGGGTCGTGCCGGTCGAGGCAGCGCCGACGGACTGAGCCGCTACCGGCTGAGCTCGCCCAGCCGGTCGAGCCTGCGCATGCCCTCATCGAGCACCTCGTCGCTCTTGCAGAACGCGAAGCGGACCAGCGAGCGGTAGTCGCCCTGCCGCTCCGGGGTGCACAGCGCGGCGACGGGGATGCCGACCACCCCGATCTCGCGCGGCAGCCGCCGGCACAGCTCGGTCGCATCCGTGTACCCGATGCTCGCCGCGTCGGCGATCGCGAAGTAGCCGGATGCCGGAGTCG
Source organism: Pseudoclavibacter sp. AY1H1 (assembly GCF_002931055.1). GTDB lineage: Bacteria > Actinomycetota > Actinomycetes > Actinomycetales > Microbacteriaceae > Pseudoclavibacter. Next base: position 167,643 of record NZ_PSXX01000001.1, read on the forward strand.
CCGTCTCCAAGCCGCGGCTGCGCAGCGCGGTCACGAGCAGGTCGCGCTTGGCCCGGAGGCGCTGGCGTTCCTCGTCGAAACGACGCTCCGGGATTCTGAGCCCGACAGCGACGGCTGGCTGGAACGGCCCGCTCCCGACGTAGCTGAGGTACTGCTTCACCGCGAGTACCGCCTCGATGAGAGCGGCGGGCCCGGTGACCCAGCCGACTTTCCAGCCGGTCACGCTGAAGGTCTTGCCTGCCGAGCCGATGCTGAGCGTGCGCGACGCCGCCCCCGGGAGGCTGGCGATGGCGACATGCGCTCCGTCGAAGACGAGGTGCTCGTAGACCTCGTCGGTGACGATGATCGCGTCGTGGCGCGCGGCGAGGTCCACGATGAGCTGGAGCGTCTCGCGGGGGAGCACGGCACCCGTCGGGTTGTGCGGCGTGTTGACGATGATGAGGCGGGTCCGGTCGGAGACCGCGCGCCGCAGCTCATCGTGATCTGGCCGGAACGCGGGCCACCTGAGCGGGACGGTCACGAGGCGGGCATCGGCGAGGCGAGCGAGCGCCCCATACGCGTCGTAGTGGGGTTCGAGGACCACGATGTCCTCGCCAGGCTCGACGAGCCCGAGCACCGTCGCGGCGAGTGCCTCGGTGGCGCCGACCGTGACGAGGACTTCCCGGTCGGGGTCGAGCGCGACGCCGCGGAACCGCAGCTGGTGCTCGGCGATCGCGGCGCGCAGATCTGCGGTCCCCCGGGGCGGCGGGTACTGGTTCTCGCCGCGCGCGATCGCCTCGATCGCCGCATCCAGCAGCTCCCGCGGTCCGGCGTAGTCCGGGAAGCCCTGCCCCAGATTCACCGATCCCGTGGTGCGGGCGAGCTCGGTCATCTCGCCGAAGACCGTGCCCTGCAGTTCGCCACTCGGGGAGAGGAGGCCAGCCCCCTGGGCCGCCCGGAGCCATGGTCCGTCTCTGCGCATGCATCCAGTCTGTCATCGGCCGGTCACGATCGAATCTCGAACCGCGACGTGCCGCCGAAACCAGAGCGATCGCTCCGTCCGCTCCCTAGACTTGCGCCACGGATGCGCCCCGACGCATCGAGAGAACGTCAGGATCCTCATGCTCGACTCATCACCCGCTGCGGGCGCCGACGCGAACAGCGCGCAGACCCAGTCGAGCGCCGCGCGGGCTGAGGAGCACGGCCGCCACCGAGCCGGGGCCCACCTGCACTCCATCCACGACGATGCACCCGTGATCAGCCGGCGCACCGGCCTCCTCGTCGTCGCGGGCATCGCGGTGGTCGCGGCGGTCGTCGGCGGGCTGAGTGGGGCGCTCATCACGGCGAATGTGCTCAACCAGCCCAACCAGGACGCCCAGCGTCTCACGCAGCCGCTCGGCTCCCCGAGCGAGCCGACCGCCCCGCTGCCGGGAGAGGCCAGCGCGGCGATCGTCGGGGCCGCCCCGAGCGTGGTCACGCTCACGGTCTCGACGCCGACTCGCACCGAGACGGGGTCTGGCGTCGTCTACTCGGGCGACGGCCTGGTCATCACCAACGCCCACGTCGTGACGCTCGACGGCACGGTCTCGGATGCGCAGATCACGGCGACGACCAGCGACGGTCGGGTCTACACGACCACTCGGGTCGGCTTGGATGTGCTCGCCGACGTCGCCGTGCTGCGGCTGACCGACGCCAGCGGACTCCAGCCCGCCTCCTTCGCCGACTCCGACCAGGTCGTCGTCGGCCAGTCCACGATCGTGCTCGGGGCTCCGCTCGGACTCGCAGGCACCGCGACGACGGGTGTCGTCTCCGCGGTCAACCGCAGCATCGAGATCGCGTCGGCCGCGGTGCCGCCGACGGTCGACGAGAACGCCGCCACCGATTCGCCCCTCAGCTCCACCACCGATCCGGGCAAGAGCATCGTCCAGCTTCCCGTCATCCAGACGGACGCCGCCATCAACCCGGGCAACTCGGGCGGTGCCATGCTGAACGCGAACGGCGAGGTCATCGGCATCAACGTGGCGATCGCGGGCACCAAGTCCGGTGGCCAGGGACAGGCCGCCTCGAGCGGCAGCATCGGCCTCGGCTTCGCGCTGCCCGCGAACTACGCCGTCCAGATCGCCGCGCAGCTCGCGGCCGGGCAGACGCCGTCGCACGGCGCGCTGGGGGCGACGGTGCGCAACGCGGCGACCGTCGCGACGAGCAGCCAGAGCATCGTGGGCGCCTACGTCGACAGCGTCGTGGAGAACGGCGCCGCCTCGATCGCGGGCCTCAGCAGGGGAGACATCGTCACGTACATTGGCACGGTCCCCGTGTCGAACGCCAACGACCTCATCGCGCACGTCCGCGTCTACGAAGCGGGTGAGGTGGCCACGCTCACCGTCGTCCGCCAGGGCGAGGTGATCGAGGTCGAGGTGTCCCTCGACGCGGCGGCCTAGGCGGACTCCCTAGGAGACCCCGTCGGTCTCCTTGCCCTTGCCCCGCGTGAGCGCGAGGGGCACCCGGAAGAAGCTGAACGGCCCGCGCGTCAGCGCCTTGTGGTCGTCGCCGTCGTCCGGCTTGAAGCTGGCGAACTGCGGGTGCAGCTCGATGGGGAAGCTCGCGGGGGCCACACCGAACGCCTCGCGGGACGTGCGCACGACCTCGTTGCTGAGTATCCGGTTGCCGGCACCCCCGATGACGGCGCCGATGCCGAACGGCACGAGCCGCCCGACCGTGCTCGCCGACTGGCGAACGACGAAGCGCTTGAGGAACATCGACTGGATGCGCCCGGACAGCTCGCCGACCATCGCGCGCGGGAGCCGCTTCGTCACGATCTCGCCCCAGAACACCTGCTTCGCCGGGCCCTTGCCGAAGGCCTGACCCGCGAACTGCTGGATGAGGTTCTTGCTGGCCTTGCCGAGCATGAGGGACTGGATGAGGGTCCGCGCGCGCACGGGGTCGGAGATGGGGAGCCCGTGGATCTCGGCGACCGCCTGGCCGAACAGGGAGGTCATCTCGAGGAAGCCAGCGGTCTCGACACCCGTCACGGCGAGGGACGCCGCCGTGCCGACGCCCGGCACCATCGCGGCGGCGCCAGCTGCGCCTCCGCTCACGGTCGTCGCGTTGAGGTACTGCTGCTCGATCTTCTTGATGAGCTCGCTCGGGGTCGCATCCGGGTACTTTCCGCGGAGGATGCGGATCTGTCGCAGCACGATCGGGCGCTGGATGGCCATGAGCCGGTCGAGCCAGATCTTGTCCTGCTCTCCGGCTGCCGCAGCCTGCTGCTCGTCGCGCGGCGGCAACGGGGCATAGTTCGCCGCGTCTGCACCTTCGTTGACGCGCGGAGTGCTGGAATCTGACACTGGACCTCCTCGTGATGGCACGGCCGAGCGCGGAGCGCATGGCGACGCGAGCAGTGTATGAGGACACGCCTGGGGGGAGCTTGGAGTCGCGGGGGCGGCGTGGCACGCCGGATCGTTGGTACGGTTGAGCGATGTCTTCGAAGAGCTCAGACGTCGGCGATGGCGCCGCCGACGATGTGAACGAGAGTGCTGCCAGCCCAGACGTACCGGAGGGCGACGCGAGTCGACCCCAGGCGATCATGGTCGAGGCGATCGTCGTCGACGACAGCGTGACCGCTTCATCGCTCGCAGAGGAGGAGGCCGCGGCGCAGGAGTCCGGCCTTCCCGCTGCCGTCAGGAACCCGGTGCTGGGTGCCGCGACGGCAGAGGGCCTCTCGACGATGACGCCCGTCACGCGTGTCACCGAGGCACCCGACCGTGAACTCGGCGACACCGTGCTGTCCGTCACCGGCCTCACGAAGCGCTTCGGTGCGGACGTCGCCGTCAACGACGTCACCTTCGAGGTCCGTCGTGGCTCCTTCACGGGCATCGTCGGACCGAACGGTGCCGGCAAGACGACGACCCTGTCGATGGCGACGGGGCTGCTCAAGCCGACGAGCGGCACCGTCGAGGTGCTCGGCCTCGACGTGTGGAAGAACCCGAAGGCCGCGCATCCCCACATCGGCATCCTCCCGGACCGGCTGCGTCTCTTCGACCAGCTCACGGGCGGACAGCTCCTCTACTACTCGGGACTCCTGCGCGGCCTCTCGCCCGCGGATTCGCGGTCGCGAACCGAGTCGCTCGTGCACGCCTTCGAGCTCGAGTCGGCCGCCAACCGCCTCGTCGTCGACTACTCGGCGGGCATGACGAAGAAGATCTCGCTCGCCGCCGCGCTCATCCACTCGCCGGAGCTGCTGGTGCTCGACGAGCCGTTCGACACGATCGACCCGGTGTCGGCGGGGCAGCTCATCGACATCCTGCTCGAGTACGTGCAGCGCGGGGGAACGGTGCTGCTCTCGAGCCACAGCATGGACCTCGTGCAGCGCGTCTGCGACCACGTCGCCGTGATCGTTCGGGGCGAGCTCCTCGCTTCCGGCACGGTGAGCGAAGTGCGCGGCAACATCACACTCGAAGAACGCTTCCGCGACCTCGTGCGCGGCACGCCACAGATGGAGGGGCTCGATTGGCTGGACATCTCCTTCAACTGAAGCTGCAGTCGATCCGCAACGGAGCTCGGCGCGACTCGCAGCATCGGGGGGCATGGATCGGCACGCTCCTGCTGTCGATCCTCGCCGCCGTCTTCGCCCTGTTCGCGGTCCTGTCGCTGCTCGACTCCGACATCGAGGCGAAACGCGAGGGGGCCATCATCGCTGGCTCGCTCGTGACCGTCGCGACCGGGCTCGTGAGCGTCTTCGTGACGCCGATCGCCGCGATCGATCCGCGCTCGCTCGCCGTCATGGGCTTCTCGCCCCGGCGGTCGGCCTGGCTGGCGCTCGGCACGGCGTTCGTCAGCGTGCCGTCGTTCGCGATCACGATCGTCCTGCTGGCAGGGCTCCTGCTCTGGACCGGCGACTCGACAGGCCTGCTCGTCGCCATCGTCGGCGCCGCGCTGGTCCTCGCGACGCTCGTCGTGCTGTCGCGCCTCGCTGGCCTCGTCGGTGAGGACCTGCGGGCCAGGCGGCTCGTGAGCGACGCCCGCGCAGCGCTTGTCCTGGTGCTCCTGCTCCTCGCGTCGCCCATCGTGTTCGTCGCGGTGTCCGTCGACTGGCAGCTGGGTGAGCACGAGGCCGTCAGCGCCGCGCTCGAGGTGCTCTCGCTCTCTCCCATCGCGGCCCCGTGGGCGGCAGCGGCGAGTGCGACAGGCGGAGACCTGCAGCTCGCCTTCGGGCAGCTCGGCATCGGTGCGGTCACGCTCGTCGTGCTGCTCGTGCTCTGGCAGGTCGTCGCCGGCCGAGTCGCCTCCGCTGCGCTCGGCGGCGACGAGACCGAGCTCGTCGATCTCGGCGCGTTCGGCGCCTTCGGCCGCTCGCCTGCGCTTGTCGTTGCGGCGCGGACGGTCACGTACTGGATGCGCGACCCGCGGTACGTCGTCGTCAACGTCTCGATCATCCTCATCCCGCTGCTCGCCCTGATCCCGCTGGCGGTCGTCGGCGTCGAGCCGCGGCACCTGGCGCTGCTTCCCTTGCCGCTGCTGGCGTTCTTCATCGGGTGGACCCTCCACAACGATCTCGCCTTCGACGGCTCTGCGGTGTGGATGCACGTGACGAGCGGCATGTCCGGGCTCTCCGACCGCTTCGGTCGCGCCCTCCCGACGCTCGTCTTCGGCACGGTGGTCGTCGTGCTCGGCGCACTCGTGACCTGGCTCATCGTGGGCGAGTGGGGCACGATCCTCGCCCTCGTCGGCCTGTCGCTCGGCTTGCTCTTCGCGGCGACGGGCTTCTCGAGCATCGGCAGCGTGCTGCACCCGTATCCGGTGGCGCGACCGGGCGACTCGCCGTTCAGCCAGCCCGTGCGGTCTTGGGGATCCGGCGTGTTCTGGCACCCCACGACCGGCTTCATCGCGATCCTCCTCATGGGCCCGTCCGTCTACGCGGGCCTCGTCGCCCTCAACGGCGGCGAGTCCTGGTGGAACTTCGTCGCCCTCGGCTGGGGTGTCGTGGTGGGGCTCATCGTCCTCATCGTGGGCTTGAACGCGGGCGCCAGGCAGTTCGAGCGCCGCTCCAGCGAGATCATGGCGTTCGCGCAGAGCGCGTAGCCATCCGGTAGGGCCCGCGGTTTGCGTTCTAAGATGATCGGCATGACGTTCTCCAGCACCCCAACGGGCCCCGGCGGGCCAGACGAGACCGGCGGCGGCACGGCGATCCTCGATCGCGAGCTCGAGCAGCTCCTCAACGAGGAGCAGACCGACGACCCGGGCGATCACGACAAGTTCTCGCACTACGTGCGCAAGGAGAAGATCCTCGAGTCGGCGGTGACGGGCAAGCCGGTGCGCGCGCTATGCGGCAAGAAGTGGCTGCCGAACAGCAACCCCGACCGCTTCCCCGTCTGCCCGAACTGCAAGGCGGTGTACGACAAGATGAAGGGCTGAGCCGCGCATCCACCGGATGCACGAGGCTCACCCGCACGCGCGACGGCCGCGAACCCGAGATGGGTTCGCGGCCGTTGTGCTGTCCGGCGTCGAGGTGCCGGGTGGGGCTGTCAGACCCAGACGGTCTCGCGGCCGTCCTGCTCGACGAAGACCGTCGGGAGGGCGGCCTCGCCCGCGTGGAGGCGGAGCGCGCCGATCGGCAGTTCGTCGATGGCGGTGCGGTGGTGCTCTCGGGCGCTCTGCACGCCAGCCTGGCCCGTGTACTCCTCGTTGATGACACCGTCGACGACGAGGTCGACGAGCAGCGAGCGGTCGCTCTTGTCGGAGACAGGGGGAGCGCCGATGCCGACGACCTCGGCCTCGGCGATCCCGTGCTCGTCGCGGCGGCGGACGGGGAACTTCTCGCCGCCCACGCTGACCTTGCCCGTGGAACGCTTGGCGACCGACACCCACTCGCCGTCCTCGCCGCGGCGGGCGACGAGCTTGTAGACCATGCCGGAGGCGACGGAGCCCGAGCCAGTGACGACGCTCGTGCCGACGCCGAACGAGTCGACGGGGCTCGCACCGAGTCCCGCGATGGCGAACTCATCGAGGTCGTTCGTGACCGTGATGCTGGTCGCGGTGTTGCCGAGCTCGTCGAGCTGCGCGCGCACCTCCGCGACGAGCGTCGGCAGGTCGCCGGAGTCGAGGCGCACGCCGCCCAGCTCTCGGCCGGCGACCTCGACCGCGAGGCGCACGCCCTCGCGAACGTCGTACGTGTCGACGAGCAGCGTCGTGCCGGCACCGAGGGTGGCGACCTGCGAGGCGAACGCCTCGCGCTCGGAGTCGTGCAGCAGGGTGAACGAGTGCGCGGCGGTTCCCATCGTCGGCACACCCCAGCTGCGTCCGGCCTCCAGGTTGCTCGTGGCCTTGAATCCGGCGATGTAGGCGGCGCGGGCCGCCGCGACCGCCGAGCGCTCACCGGTGCGGCGCGAGCCCATCTCGGCAAGCGGACGGCCTCGGGCGACGGAGACCATGCGTGCGGCGGCGGAGGCGACCGCGCAGTCGTAGTTGTAGATGCTCAGCAGGAGCGTCTCGAGGATGACGCCCTCGGCGAAGCTCGAGCGAACCTCGAGGATGGGGGAGCCGGGGAAGTAGATCTCGCCCTCGCGGTAGCCGCGGATGGTGCCAGAGAAGCGGTAGTCCGCGAGCCAGTCGAGGGTCTTGGGGGAGACGATCGAGTGCTCGCGGAGGTGCGCCAGCTCGGCGTCCCCGAAGCGGAAGTCGCGCAGCAGCTCGAGCGCGCGCCCGACCCCCGCCACGACTCCGTAGCGGCGCCCGCTCGGCAGGCGCCTCCCGAAGAGCTCGAAGACGCTGTCACGATCGGCGGTGCCGGCGTGAACCGCGGCATCGATCATCGTGAACTCGTACTGGTCGGTGAGGAAGCCGGTAGACGGCCGTTCGGAAGTCACCGCCCCAGCCTAGGCGCAGCCGCGGGGCGCGCAAGGGTGCTCGGCGTGCGCATCCGCCCCAACTGATGCCTGGGAGTAGACTCGGCACTCATGAGCGAGGCACCGATCGGCGTATTTGACTCTGGTGTCGGCGGGCTGACGGTCGCGAGGGAGATCCGGGCGCAGCTGCCGGGGGAGTCGCTCCTCTACGTCGGAGACACCGAGCACACGCCGTATGGCCCGAAGCCGATCGCCGACGTCAGGCGTCTGTCGCTCGCGGTCCTCGACGAGCTCGTCGAGCAGGACGTCAAGATGCTCGTCATCGCCTGCAACACCGCGTCTGCCGCGGTGCTGCGGGATGCGCGTGAACGCTACGACGTGCCGGTCGTGGAGGTCATCGCGCCGGCCGTGCGCGCTGCCGTGAGCGCGACGCACAACAACCGCATCGGGGTGCTCTGCACCGAGGCGACCCTGTCGTCACGTGCGTACGACGACGCGTTCGCGGCGGCCCCCCACCTCAAGATCTTCTCGCAGGCCTGCCCGCTGTTCGTGGAGTACGTGGAGCGAGGCGACACGACGAGCCCAGAGCTGGTGCAGCACGCCGAGGAGTATCTGGCGCCCATCAAGGCGGCCGGCGTCGACACCGTCGTCCTCGGATGCACGCACTATCCGTTCCTGAAGGGCGTGCTCGGCTACGTGCTCGGCCCGGACGTCCGCCTCGTCTCGAGCGACGTGGAGACGGCGCAGGACGTGTACCGCGTGCTCGCCTCGAACGGCCTCCTCAACGCCAGCGGGCGAGCCCCGCAGTACTCCTACCGGGCGACGGGCGAGAACACGGAGGCGTTCGTGAACCTCGCCGGTCGCTTCCTCGGCCCCGACGTGCGCCACGTGGAGCGACTCATGACGGAGGCCATCAACCTGCCGCCGTCGATGCGCCGCCCCTGACGCGCCGCGCCCCGATTTCCAGCACCGCATCCGAGCCCTTGGAGGGACCAATGACCGAAGCACGCGCAGACGGCCGCACCCACGACCAGCTTCGCCCCGTGACGATCGAGAAGGGCTGGAGCGAGCAGGCCGAGGGCTCGGCCCTCATCTCGTTCGGGAAGACGAAGGTGCTCTGCACGGCGTCGTTCACGCCCGGCGTGCCGCGCTGGCTCAAGGGGCAGGGCAAGGGCTGGGTCACTGCCGAGTACGCGATGCTCCCGCGCGCCACGAACGACCGCAACAGCCGTGAGTCCGTGAAGGGCAAGATCGGCGGCCGCACGCACGAGATCTCCCGCCTCGTCGGCCGCTCGCTGCGCGCCGCCGTCGACATGTCGGCGCTCGGCGAGAACACGATCGTCATCGACTGCGACGTGCTGCAGGCCGACGGCGGAACGCGCACCGCGGCGATCACTGGCGCGTACGTGGCGCTGGCCCAGTCGATCGAGTGGGCGAAGGCCAACAAGCACGTGCCGGCGAAGGCGAACGTGCTCACGCGCTCGGTTGCCGCGATCTCGGTGGGCATCGTCGACGGCGTCCCGCTGCTCGACCTGGCCTACGTCGAGGACGTCCGCGCCGGCACGGACATGAACGTCGTCGCGACGGGCGACGGCAAGCTCATCGAGGTGCAGGGCACCGCCGAGGGCGCGCCGTTCGACCGCGAGGAGCTCGACCGTCTCCTCGATATCGCCCTCGCGGGCACGGCGACGCTCACGGAGCTGCAGAACGAGGCGCTCAAGGCATGAGCGAGCCGGTCCGGGTTGTCCTCGCCTCCCACAACTCGCACAAGCTGATCGAGCTGCGACGCATCCTGGGCGCGCAGCTCGACGGCATCGAGCTCGTCGCCTACGACGGCCCCGAGCCGCGCGAGACCGGTCTCAGCTTCGAGAGCAACGCGCTCCTCAAGGCACGCGCCGCGGCAGAGCACACGGGGCTCCCGGCGCTGGCCGACGATTCGGGCATCTCGGTGGACGTGCTCGGCGGCTCGCCCGGCATCTTCTCCGCCCGCTGGTCGGGGCCCGCGAAGGACGCGAAGGAGAACCTCGAGCTGCTGCTGTGGCAGCTGAGCGACGTGTCGCATCCGAACCGCGCGGCGCAGTTCGTCGCGGCGGCGGCGCTGGTCGTGCCGGCGTCTGCCTCGGCGACGGGCGAGGAGCTGAGCGAGGCCGTGCTCGGCGTGTGGCCCGGCCGCATCCTCGAGCAGCGGAGCGGGGACCACGGTTTCGGCTATGACCCCATCTTCCAGCCCGACGGTGCCGAAGGCTCAGCCGCTGACCTCACGGACGCCGAGAAGGACGCCTCGAGCCACCGCCGCCGCGCGTTCGACGCGCTCGCGCCGAAGTTGCGCGCGGCCCTCGGCCTGTAGCCCCGCGAACAGCTTCGGGATGGGTTTCTCGCTTGCGGATGGAAAGCAACCCATCCGGAAGCGTGAAAGCCATCCCGGGGCTGAGTTTTTCGCGTCCCGGGTCCATCACGCGACCGCGTCCGCGTGCCGGAGCCGCACGTGCATCCGCGCTGAGCTCCCCGCCGACGGCCGTGGTCTTTCCGCCCAGCGAACGGCTTCGGGATGGGTTCCTCGCTTCCGGATGGAAAGCAACCCATCCGGAAGCGTGAAAGCCATCCCGAGGCTGAGGAGCGGGCGCGAGACTTCGCGTGCGGAGCCCCGAGCCGACCGCGTTAGAGGAGTGAGCTGGCCTCGGTGAGCACGCCGCGCAGTGTCTGCTCGATCTCGTCGAATTCTGCCTGCCCGATGGTGAGGGGCGGGGCGAGCTGGATGACGGGGTCGCCTCGGTCGTCGGCGCGGCAGTAGAGGCCCGCGTCGAAGAGTGCCTTTGAGAGGAAGCCGCGCAGGAGGCGCTCGGATTCCTCGTCGTTGAAGGTCTCTCGGGTGTCCTTGTCCTTGACGAGCTCGATGCCGAAGAAGTACCCGTCGCCGCGGACGTCGCCGACGATGGGGATGTCGAGGAGCTTCTCGAGAGCCGCGCGGAAGTGCGGCGAGTTCTCCTTGACGTTCTGCGTGAGGCGTTCCTCCTCGAAGATGTTCAGGTTCTCGAGGGCGACGGCTGCGGAGACGGGGTGCCCGCCGAAGGTGTAGCCGTGCGAGAACGACGTCTGGCCGTGCTTGAAAGGCTCGTAGATGCGGTCGCTCACGATGGTGGCGCCGATCGGGGAGTAGCCGCTGGTCATGCCCTTGGCGCAGGTGATCATGTCGGGCTGGATGTCGTACGTGGTGGATGCGAACATGTCGCCGATGCGGCCGAATCCGGTGATCACCTCGTCGGCGACGAGCAGCACGTCGTACTTCGTGCAGATCTCGCGCACGCGCTGGAAGTAGCCGGGGGGAGGCGTGAAGCAGCCGCCGGAGTTCTGGACAGGCTCGAGGAACACCGCCGCGACGGTCTCTGGTCCTTCGAAGAGGATCATCTCCTCGATGCGGTTCGCGGCCCACTGGCCGAACTCGACGAGGTTGTCGCCGTGCTCGGGAGCGCGGTAGAAGTTCGTGTTCGGCACGCGGAAGCCGCCGGGGGTGAGCGGTTCGAACATCGCCTTCATCGCGGGGATGCCCGTGATGGCGAGGGCGCCCTGCGGCGTGCCGTGGTAGGCCACCGAGCGGGAGATGACCTTGTGCTTGGTGGGCTGTCCCTGCAGCTTCCAGTAGTACTTGGCGAGCTTGAAGGCGGTCTCGACGGCTTCGCCGCCGCCCGTGGAGAAGAAGACGCGGTTGAGGTCGCCTGGCGCGTAGTCGGCGAGGCGGTCGGCGAGTTCGATGGCGTTCGGGTGGGCGTACGACCAGATGGGGAAGAACGCGAGCTCCGCGGCCTGCTTGGCGGCGGTCTCGGCGAGGCGCTGGCGGCCGTGGCCAGCGTTGACGACGAAGAGGCCGGAGAGGCCGTCGAAGTACTTGTTGCCCTTCGAATCCCAGATGTGGTGCCCGTCGCCCTTGACGATGATCGGCACCCCGGCGCCGTCTTCCATCACGGACTGGCGCGAGAAGTGCATCCAGAGGTGATCTTTGGCTTTCTGCTGCAGGTCTGCTTCGTTGAATTCGGTCATCGTCGATGCTCCTTCTCAGTGCTGATACTGGAACCGTACCCGTTGGTCGGGAGCGCCGGAACAGACAGACTGTCGAGTCGGAGGAGCTTCAAGCGCCTGAGTCGCGCTCGCACGCAGGCGGGCAGCTGGACGCAGGGAACCGAGATCAAGGACAGTGCGGAAGGCGGGACTTGAACCCGCACGCTCGAAAGCACAGGAACCTAAATCCTGCGTGTCTGCCAATTTCACCACTCCCGCAAGCACGAGCGAACCCGTGTGCTGAGGCCAGTCTATGGCGGCGCTGCAGCGCCGAGAAGCCGCGACGCGCAAGGCCTGTGGATAACTCCTGCGGCGTTTTCGAGTCTTGGGCATGCTGTCGCCGTGAGCATCGCGGTAAGCACTATCACTGACCGAATCCGTCGTCGTGTCCTGTTGGAGGGCATCGACCTCGGGGGCGATCGCGCGCGGGCAGCCGACATCGCGCGCGAGGAGGTGCGGGGGTACGCGGAGGAAGCGCTGGGCTCGTCGCTGCCGTTGGTCCACGATGAGGAGGCCACGACGCGTGAGGTGCTGGCCCGGGTGACCGGTTTTGGTGCTCTCCAGCCCTACCTCGACGATCCGGAGATCGAGGAGATCTGGATCAACGCACCTTCCCGGGTATTCGTTGCTCGGGGCGGCGTACCCGAGCTCACGTCAACGGTCGTCCCGGAGACTGACCTGCGCGATCTCATCGAGCGGATGCTCCAGTCGAGCGGCAGGCGAGTCGACTTGTCCTCGCCGTTCGTGGATGCCTCGCTCCCGAACGGCGAGCGGCTGCACGTGGCCGTCCCCGAGGTGACCAGGCGCTACCCGTCCGTGAATATCCGCAAGTTCTCGCGCCGTATCCGAGACCTCTCCCACCTCGTCGAGCGCGAGGCGCTGACCGCGCAGGCGGCGGAGTTCTTGCAGCTCGCGGTCCTCGCCGGCTGCAACATCCTCGTCTCGGGCGCGACCCACACCGGCAAGACCACTATGATCAACGCGCTCCTCTCCTCGGTGCGCAGCGAAGAACGCATCGTCACCGTCGAGGAGACCTTCGAACTCGATCTCGTCGCCCGCGACGTCGTCGCGCTGCAATGCCGACAGGCGAGCCTCGAGGGCACCGGCGAGATCACGTTGCGCCGCCTCATCAAGGAAGCCCTGCGCATGAGACCCGACTGGCTCGTGGTCGGCGAAGTGCGGGAAGCGGAGAGCCTCGACCTCCTGATCGCCCTCAACAGCGGAATGCCCGGAATCTCCAGCATCCACGCGAACACGGCGAGGGATGCGCTCGTCAAGCTCTCCACGTTGCCGCTCCTCGCGGGACGCAACATCGACAGCGCGTTCGTGGTGCCCACCGTTGCCAGCTGCATCGACCTCGTCGTGCACCTCGAGATGACCGCATCGGGAACACGACACGTGGGGGAGATCCTCGCCCCGACCGGAACGGTGACCGGCCAGGTCATCGAGGCGGCCACCCTCTTCAACCGTGGACGCGCGCAACTCGAATCGTCCGGATCCCCTCCGCCGCGAACCGCGAAGTTCGAGGCGCACGGCTTGGATGCTGCGCGTGTCCTTCGGCGGTCCCTGTGACCGTTCTGCTGGCGCTGGTGATGGGGCGGGAATCTCGAACATCGTGAGCGCGAGGTTGTGGCCGCAGAGCAGCGAGCGACGCGACCGGCGTTCTCGGCGACCTCTGCGACGGCGCACAGCGGATGCTCGCGAGCGCGTCGGGTGTCGCGATGACTACGCGCACATGTCTCGCCGCGACCGACGACTGAGCGCCTGCGATGAAGATCGCAGCAAGCTCGACGTCGGCGTCGAGCTGCTGGGCGACGCGACGCGCCATGACCTTTGGCACGTAGCCGATCTTGACCCCGTCGGCGAAGACCGGCACCGCGATCGGATCGTAGTCGTCGTCAGGTTCGCGCACGGGAGTTGCGGTTCGCCCAGCTCGTGAGTCCGCTTGTCTCTCTTAGTAGTGCTCCAATCCGCGGAGTTGCGCCGTCCAGATCCCGAGGGCAGCAAGTTTTAGCAGCCCACTTTCACGAGCTTGCCTGTGGTCACCTCGCTGAGCCACAACTCGTCACCGTGCGGCTTGAGCCGGAGTCTGTCTGGAGAGGTGAGGAGCTCATCCCATTGGGACGAGTGCAGGTAGATCGAATCGGGGTTAGCCATCGCATCTACGACTCGCGGTGTCCGCGGCGCTTGCTGGAAATAAGCGCGGCTCCGAGCACGACGATTCCAGCTGCTCCAAGGAGGATCGGCCACAAGTTCTCAGCGCCCGTCGAGGCCAAGACGGCCTGATCAGTCTCCGTCGACGATGAGCCGGTCGGCTGGGAGGAAGGAGCGGTGGGCACAGCCGGCGTCGTCGGCGCAGGGGTCTGCGTTGCAGCTGTCTCGACCGGTGCTGGTGACTGCGTGGCGACTGGCTCGACAGGCGGTGGCGAAGCCGTCGGGGGAGCTGTTGCCGTCGCGGTGGGCTTGACGGGCTCGGTCGGCGTCGGTGTGCCCGTTGGGGGTGCTGTCGGTCCTGTCGGCGATGAGGAGGTCGGTGTCGGTGTTGGCACCGGAGTCGGCGTGACCGATGGAGGTGCGGTCACCGTCGGCGAGGGCGTGCGCGGCGGGATCGGTGCCTTCTTGGGGAGGATCGTCAGCGGCGGAAGCCCGGCGATGATCGGGTGGTCTGCCGTCAGGGTCGTGGTGTTGCCGAATTCGTCTCGGAGCAGCGCTCCCACGACCTTGAACTCGCCCTCGCCCCAGAACGGCTCCTCAGCCTCGACGGGAGGCACCCACAAGTCATCGCCAGAGTCCCCGGAGACGACGTCGCCCAACCGTTTGTTGCTGCTTCCACCAAGTGTGTAGATCTTTCCCCGCCCGATCTCGAGGTAGAACGTGGCCTCGTCGATATCGCTCTGGTCGCGGATCGTCCAGTTGAGCAGCTCTGGCCCATCGCCCATCCGGACGGTTGACTGCACGAATCCAGCAGAGAGGAGTTCCGGGGCGGTCACGTCTGGTCCACCCACGTCGACCACTGTGAAGGTCGCCGCGGAAGCGAGGACCTCGTTGTCGGCTGAGGTGGCAGTCGGGCTGTAGTTTTCGTGCTCGTCACCGGCGTAGAAGCTGTACACGCGGTATTCCCCGAGTGCCCATGTGGAGTTTTTGACGGTGAGATGCAGGGACCCGGAGACAAGGTCTCCGTCTCGGGTCGTGGCGTTTCGGTCGAAACCGCTGGCCTGGTACCTGCCCCCGTTTGGGTCCACGATCAAGAGAGAGAAATCTGTGACTCGGCTGCTCTCACGCACCGTCCAATTGAACCGAATGACGTCGCTTTGCCGGACTTCGTCCGGCGCGACCACCTCGAGGGCGACGAGCTCGGGATCTTGCTGGTCTCCGTCGGTGCCGACCTCGATCTGCAGCTTCGGGAGTGCGCTGATGATCGGGTCTTCCTCCGCTGCGTACCCGAAGACGCCCCACTCGTCGAAGAACCCGAGGCTCTCCACCCGCCATTCACCGGTCGCCCATTCTGTGCCACCGGTCGTGCACGTCGTCGTGCCGCTGACGATGTCTCCGTCGCGCACGCCGACGACAGGATCGAACTGTCCGCAGGTTTTTCGTTCCAGAGTTGATGACCCCGTCCCGGTCTCAAGGCTGATGGCACTCGACGCTATGCCGCGGGGGTGACGCACGCTCCAGTTGATCCGGATCTCGTCGCCGCCTCCGACGGTCGTGGGCGTTACGAGCTCGGCGGACACGAGTTCAGGCCCGACGTCGAACTCGTTGAATGCGTACGCGGGGAGCGCGGGTATCAGGGCTACTGAGAACATCAGGGCGGCTGTGGAGGCGCAGAGGAGGGCGGCGAGCTTTTTCACGTGTCTCCGTCGACAGAGGGCGGGGGTCCGCTCAGACTAGTGCCGATGTCGAACAGCCCGGGGCAGAAGTTTGCTGCGCTCGTCAACGACGAAAAGCCCCTCCCGCCGCCGTCAGGCAGGGGAGGGGCTTCGGTCGCTTCGGCGTGTTCGCCACGGCCAGCGCCGGGACGGCGAAGCGTCCGGGCACCTCGAGGGGGCCGCCAACTTGCTCAGCTGCGAGCTTCGCGGTGCCCTCGTTGTGCTCGCCGTGGGTTTCGAGAGTCAGGTGAGCTCCTTCGGAGTCGGTGCGTTGCCGCGCCAGGCGGCGGGAATGAGATCGCCAACGCCGGCCGCGTCCAGAACACGGATCATGCGGGTAGCGACGAACGGAGCCGCGATCGCCGCAACGATCGCGACGATTGCCGGGTCAAGCATTGGCGTGGATCGTCGTGAGCTCGTCGGTGGCGGGGTAGCTGACTCGATGTCGGTAGAAGCGGACGATGAGCCGCAGCACGCGCCGGAACGGGATCAGTACGAGCAGCGCGAGACCGATGCCGGCGACCCAGCGCTGGTTATCGCCGGACGCCGCGGTCAGGAGCAGCACGGCCGGGCAGACCGTGAGCGCCGCGATGAGAAAGAGCGTTGCGCGGGCTCAAACTGCTTGACGTGAGGGAAAGAGACGCCCAGGACGGCGCCCGAGAGCGAGAGGCTGGAGACTAGGGGGTCGACGAGCGGCTCAGAGCAGTGCTGGCCGATGCATCGCCCCGAAGATGCCGAGGACGATGATGCCGACGTCGGACAGCGGCAGGAAGAAGCGGGCGTCGAGCTGGTCGTCGCGCTCGTGGGCGGGAACTGCGCCCGCGCCTCATCGGATGCGTGAGGCTGGCGAGCGCGGAAGGTCGATGTGCGCCTCTATCAGCTCTGACTACATGCGGCTCTCCCCGTCGAGCGTAGATCCGTCTCTCTGTTGAGTACACGCTGGGGTGATGTCGGGCTACCTGTCCTGTGGAGATTGGACTTGCCTGTTCTGTGCACTGTCCGTCCAGCACAGGCCCTCGTCCGTGTTCTTCTCAGAGACTCCGTTCGGCCCGGACTTCAGGCAGGTGAAGGCCGAACCGGGGGCACGCTCAGCATCAGGCCAGAGGTCACGTTGAGTGCTTGTGGATAACCTCTGCGCGGCTACCCCCTTTCAGACATGCTGACGCGGTGAGCATCGCGGTAAGCACTTTCATTGGTCCAAGTACTCAATGTGCCTTGTTCGAGGCGCACGGGTTGGATGCGGCGCGTGTCCTTCGGCGGTCCCTGTGACCGCTCTGCTGGCGCTGGTGATGGGGGCGGGAGTCTCGATCATCGTGAGCGCGAGGCTGTGGCCGCAGAGCAGCGAGCGACGCGACCGGCGCCTGTCCAAGGTTGCCGACTTCGAGGCAGATCTCAGGCGGGCCGGGTTCGAGCGGGTGCCCATCGGCGTGTTCGCGGGTGCTGCCTTCGCGCTCGGGCTCGCGTTGGGTGCCGTGGCGCTCGCTCTCACGGGGGTGGTCGCTGTCGCCCTCATCGCTCTCGTTGGTGGCTCGGCGGCTCCGGTCACGATCGTGCGGGTGCGGTCCGTGCAGCGGCGAAACCGGAACCGGCTCGTGTGGCCGGACGTGGTCGATCACCTGGTGGCGTCCATCCGTTCCGGGGTGGCCCTGCCCGAGGGGGTCGCGGGGCTGGCTGAATCGGGGCCGGTGGTGCTGCGGGAGGACTTCGCCGCCTATACCCGCCAGTACCGCCTGACGGGCAGCTTCCGGGTGGCTCTCGACGAGCTGAAGGAGCGGCTCGCCGACCCGACCGCAGACCGCATCCTCGAGACGCTTCGCATGTCCAGAGACGTCGGCGGATCGGAGCTCCCCACGGTGCTCAAGAGCCTCGGCAGCTACCTGCGAGAAGAGCAGGCCGTGCGCCACGAGGTCGAGGCCAAGCAGTCCTGGGTCATGAACGCCGCCAAGCTCGGCTCGGCCGCACCCTGGATCGTCCTGCTCATGCTGGGAACCAGGCCCGAGGCGGCGAGCGCCTTCAACAGCCTCGAGGGCGCGATCGTGATCCTCATCGGCCTGGGCGTGACCGTGGCCGCCTACCTGCTCATGCTCCGCATCGCGAAACTCAAAGACGACCGCAGGTGGTTCGCATGAACGAGACACTCGGCTGGGCCGTGCTCTGCGGGCTTGGCCTCGGAATCGGCCTCTGGACGTTGCTCGCCGCCGTCCCGCGCCTCTCCAAGCCGAACCTCGCGGAGCGTCTCGCCCCGCACCTCTTGGACATCTCGGCGGCGGCGCGAGCCGACGTGCAGAAGACCGCGAGCGACCCGCTCCCTATCCTCGGAACGCTCGCCGCCCCATTCGCCGCAAGAGGCAGAGCCCTCCTCGATGAAGTGCTCGGCGGCAGCGACCGCATCACCGCGCAGCTGCGCCAATCGGGCTCCACGACCAGGCTCGAACGGTTCCGAGCCGAACAGCTCACCTGGGGACTCGTTGCGGCTGGCCTGGGCCTGAGCGTCGGCCTCTTGCTCGGCGCGACCCGCGGAATCCCGGTCCTCGCCCAGATCCTCCTGCCTCTCCTCCTCGGCTGTGTCGGCATCTTCCTCCGCGACCGGGCCCTCGGCCGCGCCGCGCAGCGCCGTCACCGACGCATCGCCAGCGAGTTCCCCACCGTCGTCGAGTTCCTCTCCCTCAGCCTCTCGGCAGGTGAGGGCATCTTCGACAGCCTGAAGCGCGTCGCCAGCGTGAGCACCGGCGAGCTCGCGAAGGAGTTCGCGCGAGTCGTCCACCACGTCAACACCGGCGTCTCGCTGTCCGATGCGCTCCACGAGATGACCAGGGGCGTCCGCTACCTGCCGCTCGACCGCTGCGTCGAGCACATGATCTCCGCACTCGAACGTGGGGCGCCGCTCGTCGAAGTGCTCCGCGCGCAAGCGAGCGACGCACGGGAACTCGGCAAACGCGACCTCCTGGAATCCGCTGGCCGGAAGGAAGTGCAGATGCTCGTTCCGCTCATCTTCCTCATCCTCCCCACGACCATCCTGTTCGCCCTCTACCCCGCCGTCTTCGTGCTCCGCACGAGCTTCTGACCGCCACCCGAAAGGCACACCATGCAGTTCCTGCACGCACTCCGAAACCGAGCCAGCTCCGAACGCGGCGACGTCCCCGGTTGGGTCCTCATCACGATCATGTCTGCGGGCCTGGTGATCCTCCTCTGGACCGTCGCCGGCGACCTCCTCGTCGACGTGTTCCAGAACGCCATCACCCGCGTCAGTGACTTCAGCTAACCGCCCCCACCCGCGCGGCGTGATGCGCGACGAGACCGGTTCGGCAGTCGCCGAATGGGTCATGGTGTCGGCGATGCTCCTCCTCCTCACGCTCACCGTCCTGCAGGTGGGCTTCACCCTGCACGTTCGCACGACGCTCCTGGACGCCGCGGGGGAAGGCGCGAGGCACGCCGGGCTCTTCGGCGGCGGCCTCGAAGCGGGGGAGATCCGAGCGGCAGACCTCATCACGGTCGCCATCGGTGCCGGCTACGCCCAGGACGTGACGGCCACGGCAACCGAGACCGACGGATCACCGACCATCGCGGTCACCGTGCGCTCACCACTGCCGCTGATCGGCCTGATCGGCCTCCCCGACGCGCTGGAGGTGACTGGACATGCGCCGACCGAGACGCTCGAGACTGAGTGACGATCGGGGCTCGGCCTCCCTCGAATTCCTGACGCTCGGCACGCTGCTCATCGTGCCGCTCGCCTACCTCATGCTGACGCTGTCCTCGCTCCAGGGTGCGAGCATCGCCGCCGAGTCTGCGGCACGCAACGCGGCGAGACTGCTCGCAGCGGACCCCGCCGCAGCCGACACCCAGGCCCTTGCCGAGGCCACGATCGCACTTGCGACCGCCGACCACGGATTCGACGCGAAGCTCGTCGAGCAGACGGTGGAGTGCCGCGGCCCGGACCCCAGCTGCACCGCCCCCGGCTCGGTGCTCGCGGTCACCGTCACGATCGCCGTGCCGCTGCCGTTCGCATCCAGCCTCACCGACTCGGCGACGCCGATCTCGGTCCCCACGAGCGCGACCTCCTCGTTCGCCGTCACGCGCTTCGGCCTGTCCACATGAGCGGGATGCGCGCGCGAGCACGAGCGGGCCTGCGCTGGACGCGCGGGGAGCGCGGCAGCGTGCTCCCGCTCATCCTCGTCTTCCTCATGATCGGGCTCACCGCGGCCTACGTGCTCGTCGCGGCCACTTCGCTGTCCATCGAGCGCAAGCGCCTCCTCACGATCGCCGACGCCGTCGCGCTCTCCGCCTCCGAGAGCTTCTCCGCCGCCGACGTGGTCTTCGGCGACGGGGAACTCCAACCGGTCCTCAGCCAGACGCGCGTGGAAGACCGCGCCCTCGCGACCCTCGAGGACCTCTCCGCGGCGCGCGCCGACAGCATCACGCTGGACTCCGCGACTGCACCCGACGGTGTCACCGCGCACATCGTCATCACCGGCGCATGGTCGCCACCCCTCGCCCACGCGCTCCTCCCGACAGGACTTCGGATCACCGTCTCCAGCGACGCAAGAGTCGTGCTGAGCTGACACGATGCGCGCCGGCCAGCACCGCCCAGCCCCGACGGCTAGTCTTGGGGGATCATGATCAACCTTGACCTCGCCTCGGAGATCACTGCCCTGCGCAGCACCTTCGGAGACATCAGCGCCGTGCTCAACCCCGACAAGCTCCGCGCGAAGGTGGTGGAGCTCGAGGCCGAAGCGTCCGTCCCCGACCTCTGGAACGACACGGACAACGCGCAGAAGGTCACCTCCGCCCTCAGCCACGCCCAGTCCGACCTCAAGCGTCTCGACGAGATCGAGCAGCGCCTCGACGACCTCGAAGTGCTCGCGCAGATGGCCGTCGAGATGGAAGACGAGGACACGGCCGAGGAAGCCCGAGCCGAGCTCAAGTCGATCACCAAGGTCATCGGCAACCTCGAGGTCCAGACCCTCCTCGACGGCGAGTTCGACCCCCGCCCGGCCGTCATCACCATCCGCGCCGGCGCCGGCGGCGTCGACGCCTCCGACTTCGCAGAGATGCTCCTTCGCATGTACCTCCGCTGGGCGGAGCAGCACAGCTACAAGGTCTCCGTCCTCGACACGAGCTACGCAGAGCAGGCGGGCATCAAGTCGGCCACCATCGAGATCGACAGCCCGTACGCCTTCGGCACGCTCTCCGTCGAGGCCGGCACGCATCGCCTCGTGCGCATGAGCCCCTTCAACTCCGCAGGCAGCCGCGAGACGAGCTTCGCCGCCGTCGAGGTCGTGCCGCTCATCGAGCAGACCGAGTCGATCGAGATCCCAGACAACGACATGCGCGTGGATGTGTTCCGCTCGTCCGGCCCCGGTGGCCAGTCCGTCAACACGACCGACTCCGCCGTCCGCATCACGCACCTGCCGACCGGCATCGTCGTGAGCTGCCAGAACGAGAAGAGCCAGATCCAGAACCGCGCCGCCGCGCTCCGCGTCCTCCAGTCGCGCCTCCTCCTGCTCCGCCGCGAGGAGGAGAACGCACAGAAGAAGGAGCTCGCCGGCAACATCACCGCCAGCTGGGGAGACCAGATGCGGTCCTACGTCCTCGCCCCCTACAAGATGGTGAAGGACCTCCGAAGCCAGCACGAGACCGGCAACACCGACAAGGTCTTCGACGGCGACATCGACGCATTCATCGCCGCCGGCATCCGCTGGCGCAAGCGCGGAGAGGCCGACGCCGCCTAGCTCGGGTCGCTGACCATCGCGTCTGACCACTTCTGCATGTCGCGCCGGGCTGACGCCAGTCCGGTGCCTACCCTGTTAGCGCCATGATCAGATTCGATAACGTCGCCAAGGTCTACCCTGGCACCGCCGCCCCCGCACTCGACGACATCACCTTCGAGGTGCTGCGCGGCGAGTTCGTGTTCCTCGTCGGCCCCTCGGGCTCCGGCAAGTCCAGCGTCCTCCGCCTCATCCTCCGAGAAGACGCACCCAGCCGAGGCCAGGTGCACGTGCTCGGCCAGGACCTGCGGCGCATCTCCAACCGCAAGGTGCCGTACTACCGGCGCAGCATCGGCATGGTGTTCCAGGACTTCCGCCTCCTCGCAGGGAAGACCGTCTTCGAGAACGTCGCCTACGCGCTCGAAGCGCTCGGCAAGTCGCGTGGGCACGTCGCGAAGGCGGTCCCCGACGTCCTCAAGACCGTCGGCCTCGGCGACAAGGCCAACCGGTTCCCGCACGAGCTCTCCGGCGGTGAACAGCAGCGAGTCGCGATCGCGCGCGCCGTCGTCAACAAGCCGGACATCCTCCTCGCGGACGAGCCGACCGGAAACCTCGACCCCGTCACGAGCCGCGGCATCATGCGCCTCCTCGCGCGCATCAACGCCAACGGCACGACCGTCGTCATGGCCACCCACGACGTGTCCATCGTCGACGAGGAACGCCGACGCGTCATCGAGCTCGACGGCGGCATCATCATGCGCGACGAGTCAGACGGCGTCTACCAGCCCGGGATCGTCCCCCTCACCGAAGCCGAGACGGCAGCCGCCAACCAGCTCGAGCAGGACGACGAAGCCGCAGTCGAATCTCAGGCACCCACATCCATCGCCGACTCGATCGCCTCGCGCGTCGCCGGCCAATCGACCACGAAGAACACTGGAGACGTCAAATGATCGGCCGCGTATTCGCCGAGATGTGGCAGGGACTGCGCCGCAACTCGAGCATGGTCATCTCTGTCGTACTCGTCACCTTCGTCTCCCTGACGTTCGTCGGCGCCGGAATCCTCATGCAGCAGCAGATCAGCAGCATGAAGTCGTTCTGGTACGACCGCGCCCAGGTCTCGGTCGACCTCTGCTCCTCCGTCTCGAGCGCCCCAAACTGTGCCGGTGGGCAGGCCAGCGAGTCGCAGCGCGAGGCCGTCGAAGCGGCCCTCCAGGGTGCCGTCCTCACGCCGTACATCAACGAGTACGTCTTCGAGGACCAGGACCAGGCCTACGCGAACTTCCAGCAGCAGTTCGCCGGTGACCCGATCGTCTCCTTCGTCGAGCCCGAGTACCTCTCCGAGAGCTTCCTCATCACGCTGACCGACCCCGACCAGGCCGACATCATCATCCAGCAGCTCGAGGGCTACGACGGAGTCGAAGCGGTCACCGACCAGCGGCAGTACCTCGAGAGCATCTTCGAGCTGCTCAACGTCGCGAGCCTCTCCGCCATCGGCATCGCCGTCGTCATGCTCGTCGCGGCCGCCCTGCTCATCGCGACCACGATCCGCCTCTCCGCCATCAGTCGCCGCCGCGAGATCGGCATCATGCGTCTCGTCGGCGCCTCGAACCGCTACATCCAGGCGCCGTTCATCCTCGAGGGAATCGTGGCCGCCCTCATCGGCGCAGTCCTCGCGTCGGGGGCGACGCTCGCCATCGCCCACTTCTTCGTGCAGGGCTACCTTGGACGCCAGCTGCCCTTCGTCTCCCTCATCGGAGTCCCGGAGGCGCTGCTCGCGCTCCCCGTGCTGCTCGTGGTGAGCGTGCTGCTCGCCTGGGCGTCGGCGCGCATCGCGATCAACAAGTACCTCAAGGTCTGACCCGCACGAAACCCGCAGAGTAGACCGATGGACAGCCCGTGTCGTAAGATAGCGGGCTGTCCATCGTCTGCCGTCGAGAGAGGAAGAGGCCATGCCAAAGGAGCAAGGGACAAAGCCTGTCGCGACGAACCGTCGAGCCAGGCACGACTATCTGATCGAGGACACCCTCGAAGCGGGCATCGTGCTCAACGGGACCGAGGTGAAGTCGCTGCGTCAGGGGCGCGCTTCCCTCGTCGATGGATACGCGTACATCGATCGCGGTGAGGCGTGGCTCGACGCCGTGCACATCCCCGAGTACCTCGAGGGCACCTGGAACAACCACGCCCCGCGCCGCAAGCGCAAGCTCCTGCTGCACAAGGAGCAGATCCGCAAGCTCGCGATGAAGACCAAGGAGGGCGGGTACACGCTCGTCCCGCTCACGCTGTACTTCCTGAACGGCCGGGCCAAGGTCGAACTCGCCGTCGCCAAGGGCAAGCGCGAGTTCGACAAGCGCCACGCCCTCCGCGAGCGTCAGGACAAGCGCGAGGCCGACAGGGCCGTAGCCTCCCGCAAGTACATGGGGGAGTGACCCCCGGCGGTCCTCGAACGACGAGCGGCAACAGCGATGCGGCCCCCGATCCACTGGATCGGGGGCCGCATCGCTGTCCGCGCTTCAGGAGGTCAGCGCACGCTCTCGACGAGCGTCGCGATCGAGCTCTCGTGCGCCGAGAGGAGCGTCTTCAGGCTGCGCGACTGCCAGCCCCGATCGCTCTGCCCGTTGGAGGAGGGATCAGCGCTCCACCAAGCAGTCTGCACGGCCGCATCCGCCGCATCGAACGAGTCGAACATCGCCGTGAACAGCGGGGCCGAGTTCGCGAAGGGCACTGCGCCGACGGTGAGGCTGAGCGTCTCCGAGCGGTACGAGTCGGAAGCCGCCTGCGCCGCATCCGCTGCCTTGCCGAATTCGGTGCTGTAGCTCGTGCACACGTCGCTGAGCTCGTCGAGGAAGCAGTCGGACGCGGCTAGGTCGGCGATCCCGCGGTAGAAGTCGACGTAGGTCGACTTGATGGAATCGGCGATCTTGGTGCCGATGTTCGGGTCGCTGTAGTCGGGGCAGCCCGTCGACACGTTGCACGGGTAGTACAGGTTGTTCCCGAGGTCGATGTTCTGGCCGTCCGGAATGGTGAAGACCGTGCTGGACAGTGCCGCGAGCTGCGTTCCGAACGTGTTGTAGATCGAGTTGTACTTCGGGAACGCCTCGCAGAACTGCTGCAGGGCGGCGACGTCGGCACTGGCCGTGTCGGCGAAGTTCGCGACGATGTCGCGTCGCTCACTCAGCCCATCGCTCTCGGTCTGCGCCTCCTTGTACGCCTCGGAGGCGTCTGCGCCCTCTTCAACCGTGAGCGCGGGCACGGTCGAGCTCGCGAGGTCGGTGATGGTCGTCTCGGCTGTCGCCACGTTTCCGCAGCGGGTCGAGAAGTCGGACATCTGCGCCGCGGACTGCGAGAAGAAGTCGGTGTTCTCGCCGAGCGATGCGGAGATCGTGACGTTCGAGGCGAGGTCGAGGTTCTCGGTCGTCCAGTCGGCGTAGTGCGCGTCGAGATCGGTCTGGAACGCCGCCGCCAGCTCGTCGCCGCGGTTCACGTTGTTGTTGTGGATGGTCACGGGGATCGCCACGGCCGCGCCCACGAGGACGACAACTCCGATGATCGCCGGAATGAGGATGGCTGGCTTGCGGAACCAGGGCTTCTTCCGCTGGGCGCCGTTGCCGAAGTCGTTCGGGCCACCGGGGCCGCCACTCTGGAAGCCGCCGCCTCCGTTGTCGCCGAACGCCGGCGCGCCGACAGCCTGGCCGGGTGCTTGACCCGGCGCGTAGGGGGCTGGGGTCTGGTTGTCCGGCGTGCCGTTCCAGGCGCCGGCCTGCTGCTGTGCGCCGTAGGCCGCGCCGAAGGCGGGCGCTGCCGCGGCCGACGCGGTGGAGCCGTAGGCCGGTGCCTCATTCCCGCCACCGTAGGCGGGCGGGAGGTTCTGGTCGCCGTACGCCGGGGCGTCGAAGCCGCCCTGACCGAGGCCCTGCCCCTGGCCGTCCTGGCCGGCGGGGGCGTTCCAGGCTGGTGTCTGCGTCGTCGGTGCGTCCTGCGCCTCCGGGGCAGACTGTCCCCAGGCGGGAGCTGACGCCTGCTGGTCCCACGCTGCACCTGACGCCGCTGCGCCCTGGTCGTTCCAAGCACCCTGGTCCTGGGCGGGGGACTGGTCCCAGCTCGGTGCGGCAGGCGCTCCTGAGTCCAGGATCTCCGTCTGGTTGCTGTCGCCGCGTCCGAGAACCGCCGTCTGGTTCCCCTCGCCGAAGCCGAGGACCTCGGTGCTGTTCTGCTCGGGCGGTGCCGTCTCTTCGTGCGAGGAGTCCGCGACGGGGGTCACGGGTGCAGGCGGCACGTCCTGCTCGGGGGACTGCGACCAGGTGGGGGCCGCGGGGGCCTCGTACCCGGTCGCATCCGGAGCAGGCGCGTCGGGCTGCTGCTCAGCGGGACGGCCGAAGTGCGCGCCGAAACCTTCGTGCCCGGACACCGCGTCGGCGTTCCCGGACTGCTCGGTCACCTCTGGCAGGTCCTGCTGCGGTGGTTCACCCGCCTGCGTCTCCTGAGACTCGCCCCCAGACTCCGGGGCGTGTTCGTCGCCGTTCTCGGGCTTCTGCCAATTCGGGCGCCCGAATCCTTCAAAGTCATTGCCGCTCATGGGGTTCAGGTTACTGGTCCTCCCGGGAATCGCCTTCAGGCTTGCCCTGAGCAGCCCAGGACGTGGATTTCTCGGCCGACTTGACGTATGTTTAGGAGCTGCCGGTTCTTCTGGCAGCTGCAACTCAACAGTGCTCATGACGTGGAACGCCGCCGAGGAGACTCGGCTCACGGGGATGATCGGTTTCGACATGACTGGTGAATCGGCGTGAAGCGGGTCGAGGATGCGGGGTTATCTCGTAAACGCCCCTCGCAAAACATAGGTGCTAACGCTAAGCGCACCGACTTCGCCCTCGCTGCTTAAGCGAGTCCGATAGTCCGTCAGCCCGGGGGAGTTCCCGCTCCGGTAGCTGGCGTCATTTAGGGAACTTGCTGTGGTGTTGTGTTTCAGGGCACCACGGGACTTGCACTGGAACTGGGCTCGTCGATCAAGGTGTCTGTCCCCATGATCGGAGCCAAGTAGAACAGTAGACAGACTGCACCCGGAGAAGCCGCGGTTTCGTAGTTGTGGACGGGGGTTCGATTCCCCCCATCTCCACGAAACCCACGTCATGAGCGAAGGCCCCGACCGCCCAGTTGAACACTGGGCAGTCGGGACTTTTTTCTGTTTCTGGGAGCGCTCAGGGAGCGGCGTCTGCCCACATCCTGCCCACTTCGACGCCGACGGCAGTAGCGTTGACATGTCCCCCGAGGACGACGACAAGGTGCGCATGTTCGCGAAACGGATACGCCTTGGATGCGCACACCGTCGGTGAGATGCTGGCGAAGGCGAATGAGCTCGGCTTGCCGTCGCCCGTCCGGGTTCGAGTTCGAGATCGCTCGTGGCCACTTCAAGGCCCAGTACACCTGGTTCGACAAGACGCGGTCTCCGACGATGTCGAAGCGCTCGCGGCGCTCGCGTCGCTCGGGATCGAGGTGGACCGTGGCTGAGCGCATCACCGATTGGGGCATCTCGAGCTACACCGGCGAGGACACGCAGATCCTCCGGTGGTCGAGCAAATAGCAGGCGCGGACCGCCTCTGGACAGTACAAGGGCATCTTCGTCACCCGACAAGTCATCGCCGGCGAGTGGGCGGTGTTCCGAGGCTGAGGACCTCTCCTGGGTCGGCCAGGCGTTCCTCAACGCGGGGCGCCAAGACCAGCCCGCCGACCCATGCATCTGCGACTGCGTGTGGATCGACGACGCCGGCGAGGAGAAGCCGTCGGAGGCGAGCCACGGGCGTCTCTGCTCGTGGTGCTTCCTCCGTCTCCGCGATCACTTCGTGTGGGCGCCGGGAGTCGCTGGTGCGCTCGTCGCCGGCGTCGTCCCGGCCTCGGCGCGGTGAAATTCGACGAGATCCGAGTCTCTGGCAGCTGTCGGTACAGGGACGTGTTCTCGGAGAAGCACGCCGAGCTCGCGTCGAACATCGAAGCCGCGATCGTCTCGACGTGCGGTGACGCGGTGCGGATGCTCGGCGTCAACGGCCCCGACGCCGCGCTCGGCAAGGCGACCCGGGCGGGGAAGGACGCGGTCGAGACGCGCGACGAGCTGCGCGAGCTGACCGCCTGGATGCTCACGCACCTCGAGTCGAACGCCTACACGACGCTCGCGGGGGAGGCGCACGACGACATCGTGGAGCCCGTCCGAGAGGGCCGGAAGTTCGCCGGACTCAACGAGGAGAGGCCGAAGCGAGCGCGCGGCGCGTGCATCGTCTGCGGCACCCACACCGTCGAGGTCACCTGGACCGACTTCGGGAACGCCGAGGTGCGGTGCAAGACCTGCCACATGCCGGCGCCGGCCTACAAGCCACAGCTCGTCATCGATCTCTTCCTCGAGCTCGCCGAAGAAGCCTCCAAGAGGTCGGCGTGATCCGCCCGCTGCGCGCCGCCGAGCGCCCGACCATCCCCAAGGAACTGCCCCGCGGATCCTGCCACCGCAACTACTGCTGGGTCGGCCCGTTCTCCCCATGCGGGAAGGACGGCGCCTGCCAGTGCCACACCGCACCGAGGCGCAAGCCTCGCCCCGTCACCGCGACACCCACCGCTCATCAGAAAGGACTCACCCCATGAACACCACATTCGAACTCGTCGACCCCAACGAGCTGCTCCTCGAAGACAACGTCCGCACGACCGTCGACCTCGACGAAGGGTTCGTGCGCAGCATCAAGGAGAACGGCGTCCTCACCGCCGTGCTCGCGCACCGCAACCCCGAAGGCGCGCTCGTCGTCCGTGCCGTCCAACGCCGCACCTTCGCTGCTCGCCAGGCTGGGGTCGCCACAGTCCCGGTGCAGGTCGTCGACGGCGACGAGCAGACCTCGACGCGCATCATCGAGCAGATGGTCGAGAACGACCAGCGCGAGGCGCTCACCGGCCCCGAGCGGGTCGAGGCGTTTAAGCAGCTCGAGTTCGAGGGCATCAGTCTCCGCGAGATCACGAAGCGCACCGGGTCGCACCCCACCGAGATGAAGGCGGCGCTCGCCGTGTCCAAGTCGGACGTCGCGCTGAAAGCGATGGCGGAGCACGAGCAGCTGACGCTCGAGCAGGCTGCCGCGCTCACCGAGTTCGCGGACGACGAGCGGGCCGTCGACGATCTGATCCAGTGCGCGATCTACGATCCGGACGACTGGGACCATGAGCTGCAGCGGATGCGAGACGCGCGCGATCGCGAGTTGCAGCGCGCGAAGCTCGCGAAGGAGTACTCCGACCGCGGCCACAAGGTGTGGGAGGTGCACCCCCGGCACAACGAGGCGACCGAGTGGATGCGTCTGGTCGGCCCCAACGGCCCGGTCACGCGCGAGGAGCTCGAATCGCTCGAGGGTCGAGGCGCGTTCATCAGCACGTGGGGCGAGCCCGACGTTGCTCTCTTCATCGCGACACCGCTCCCGGACGGGTACGGCCACGCCCAGGGCATGTCGCGAGTCGACACGCCTGAGGTAATCGCCGACCGGGAGGCTGCGCGAGCAGCGACTTGAGGCGTGGAACTCGGCGACGCACGTCCGCCGTGCCTGGCTGGCCGAGTTCCTGCAACGCAAGCCCACCCTGACCACCGTCAGCCCGTTCATCGCGCTCACGTTCACCAGGCACCTCGGCTACTCGTTCATCTACAACGACGAGCCCTGCGAGCTCATGGGCCTCGAGTGGTCCAACGAGCGCGCAACTGACCCGCTCGCGCTGATGGTCGACCTGAACCCCACGAAGGCTCTGACGGTGACGCTCGCGATCGCCATCGGCAGCCGCGAAGACTCCGCGCATCCATCGGCCGCTGAGCAGCCCAGCCCCGGGACCCGCGCCTACCTGCAACAGCTCCAGAAATGGGGCTACACACTCTCCGCCATCGAAGAGCGAGCCGTCGACCTCGCGACCACCGATCCCACCGAAGAAGAGGGCGAATGATGCCCGAAGCAACTGACCTGAAGCTCGTCCAGGCCGCCCGCGACGTGCTCAGCAGTGCGCCTGTCACTGAATCCGTGGCCAGCATGCTCGAGCGGTTCGCGCTCGCTGAGCTCAGCCAAGAGCACGAGCTCTCACAGGGCCGAAAGCCCAAACCGCGCCTCGTGCTGCTGGCCGAAGACATCACGGACGGGGAGCGCTGATGACTTCGTGGCCTGACGAGCTCACCGTCGACCCTATAGGCGAGTGGCCCGGAACACTCACCCGCGCTCGCCGCCGCTCCGACTTCGCATCCACCTGGACGCAGACACTCGAACTCATGGACCGGGAGACGCGGATGCTCGGCGGGAAGAACGTCCACCTGCAGGTCGCCATCCCGCCGCAGCACTTCCGCCTCGACGGCCGTCCCCGAGCGATCGCGAAGGTCGAGCACCCCGGCGTGATCCTCACCCTCGACTCGAAGCACGGCGCCCTCAGCTACCCGTGCGACACGTTCGAGAACTGGCAGGACAACGTCCGGGCGATCGCTCTCGCACTCGAAGCGCTCCGCAAGGTCGACCGATACGGGGTCACCAGAGGCGGCGAGCAGTACCGCGGGTTCCTCGCCATCGATGCGGGATCGACGATGACCGTCGAGGGGGGGGCATGGAACCTCATTTTCCGCGCGGCGCTCGACGTCAGCGCCCCGTACGACTTCGAGCCGGAGGTCGCGGAGCGTGCCGTCCGCATCGCGAAGCTCAATACCCATCCCGACACGGGAGGCAGAGCCGAGGACTTCCAACGTGTCACCGAAGCCGAGCAGCACCTCCGAGAAGCAGGAGAGATCTATCGGGCGAGCTGACCGGACGTAGGAGGCCCGTGTCAGCATCGATAGGGGCCTCCGCGGCCAGCTCCGAATCAGTAAACGAACTCCATCGAGCGGAACTCCAGGTCATCCCATGCCCACTCGACCGTGATTCGAAGCGGGCGTACATTCTTATGAGCGATGGAAACCCACTGCCCTTTGACGATGGGCAGGGCCGGTCCGGTGATGCCGCCCAGCTGGACCGGGTGGTTAGCAGTCACCTTGAGCGAAACGAGCCGCCGGTCGTCCAGGTACTTGAGTTCAAGGAGAGTGGGTCCACCCTCACGCAGATGCCAAGGTGAGTCGAGCTTTTGCGGGACCAGGCCACCGAGCGATTTGTCCAGTACCAATCCAACTGCGGCCCCGAGTGTCGCATCCCCAAGTGACGTCGCGATCTCCGCACTAGTTCTGGCGTCAGGGCTGGCATCATCAGTCATAGAGCGAGCGTAGCTCTCATCTTGAGACTCCTCGGTGTGTCCTGCCGAGTCAACAGGCACGAGCAGGTCAAGTAGTCCGGCAACGCCGTCACCCCACCAGCAGCGCGCGACCTGTTCGCTGCTGTGGCCGGATCCCTCACCCTCGCGGCCTGACCGCGCTCCACTGGTCACTAGTCTGTGGGTGTGACTACCCCCCTACCGGTTGATTCCACCGCCGCAGCTCCACCTGACTGGGGCTTGACCCTCACGATCATCGGCGTTGGGATTGCAGTTCTTGGACTGATTCCCGCCTCTTTCGGTATCCGTTCCTACTACAAGGCACATCCAAAGCGACGAGTCGAGTACGTGGTCCAGAGCTTTCCGCTGATGAGGAAGCACGATTACAAGCACAAGGTGGTTGTGACCGTGTCAGGCTTCGCGATGCAGAACGCGTACATGCACGAGTTGACGATCTACTCCAGAAGTAGGGCCGACATCCCCTCGAGCTTCTTCGACGCTGGCGCCCCGATCCGCTTCATGGTGGAACGGGAAGGGACTGTCATCGCGGAGCCAAGCGTCGGGCAGATCGCTCTAGAAGCCGAAGGTTTCGGCTTTAGTGAGGGCGGCTCGGACGAGTTCTACTTCGACGTTCCGGCGCAAAAGATTGAGAAGAACGCGGAAGTCAGGGTTGCATTTCTCACTGACGGACCTATGGCGATCACCGTCACGAATCCGCTCATTGACATTGAGGTGAGAGAAGCGCTACCCGCGAGCCTGGCGAGTTCGACGTCATCGGTCATCATCGAAGCCATGATTTTCGCCCTGAAGCCGTTCAACATTTTCCGCTGATTCGTGCCTCACCTGAGATAATCAACCTCATGAGTACTGAGTCGACCTATCTCACAACGCGTGCAGCAGCACGTCGCGTGAATAGGTCGGTTCGTTCTATCCGGCGGTGGCGACGCCAGGGCATGAAGATCCGCATGGACGGCCGTCGTATGGAGGTCGAGCTCGAAGAGCTGCTCACCTGGTGGAGGGACATGACCTTCCGCGACCCGGCCACCCATTACCGGATCCGACGTCGTCAGAAAGAACTTTCCGGATCGAGTTGACACGGGACCCGTGTCACCCTGTTTACTCAAGATCGACACATTTTCACGAAGACCCGAAGCGACTCCCGCTCGGCGCTTTCGCATTTCCGGTCCGTGCACGTCCATGAGTCGGTAGGCTGCGGGGCGCAAGCTCAGCGTGGTGTCGAATCGAGCATCGAGGGAAGTGGGCCCGCCGATGTGGGGACGTCGGCGGGCCTTATTCAGTCAAAGGTTGTGTCCGGACTCAGCAGCCTTACGTTCCGCGCTCTCTCGAACTCCAGGCGGCAGCATGTCGTAGAGATTCTTGGATTGAGCCGGTCGCGTCACTAGTTCGTCTACGAGCTCATTGATGGCGCCGAAGATCACGTCGACGAGTTCCGTGGCTTCCTCCGACATGTAGATCGTCTTGATGTCGCTTTCTTGGCTGTGCAGGGTGCTGTTGCCAAGGACGCGCAAAGCTGTGAGCACCTCCCACATGCGTCTGTTTACGAGACCGGACAGTGAGGCAATCAACTCGTCGAGTGAAGCACGTGGCTGCTCAGGAGTCAGCTCGCGTAGCAGGCTTTCCAGTGAAGCGCGAGCAAGGGCTGCGGCTGCACGCCTGGATACGGGGTAAGTGTTGCGAGCCTCCTCGTACAGCTCGCGCGCGTCTGGCGGCATGTCAACGTGCGGCCGATCGACGCTTGAAGACAGAGGAAATACAAGCTGTCCCTGGCGCCAAACCGCGCCTTTCTCGCATCCCACGCAGGTTGAGCCGAACCACCTGTGCGGTACATCGTCCTCGCTCAAAAAGCCGCCGCGGATTAAATCGGGGTGGAGAGTGAGCTGATGCCCTTGGACCACCATGGCCCCGGGCTCATCATCGAACGGCCAAGAGCCGGTCCCCATGCGCACTTCGAGTCGAGACCAAACGTGATAGGTCAGCGCGTGGCAATTAGGGCACTTGAATGTGGGCGATCCAGGGCCGTAAGAGGGAGTTCCAGATGTCATGCGGTGAATCTAACGGGTGGAGACCACATGGGGAAGAAGCACACCAGCACTCGCCAAGGCCGCAAGAACAAGATCGGCTTCCGGGAGGAGTGCGCCGCGCACATCAACGAGGACGGCACCAAGGGCGCGCCCTGCTGGATCTACACCATGGCGATCGACTACGACGCCTCCTGGGACGACTTCAAGAACGACAGCCGCTTCCAGCGCGACCACTTCTACCCGGTGAGCACGCACCCGCACCTCGAAGAAGACCCGACGAACTGGATGCCCTCACACGCCGGATGTAACCGCGAGCGCAGCAACAAGGCACCACGGGCGGGCCTCGCTCCGCCTTCTAGACAGTGGACCTAGCAGACACCGATTCCGTCGGCGCGAGTGACCTCCGCGAGCGGGACCTGATTGAGGTCGGCGACGATGACGCCCTGCAGGTTCGGCTCGAACGGGCACGAGAGCTTTAGGATCGTCAGCGCGACCTGTTGCGGGTCGACGGGGTTCTGCGCGAACCACACGAGCACCTTGCCGTCACCCGCATCGGGGACCTCGCCGATGAAGCACGGCCAGTCAAGGGAAGTGCCGGCGTTGCCGCCGCGGGCGTCCTGGTAGGACACCAAGCCGAACTCGGCCTTCAGCGACCCATCGACGGACGCGGCGACGCCCGGAGCCTCAGGCTCAGCAGTCGCCGTCTCAACGGGCGCCAGAGTCTCTGCCGGCTGCGTGGCCTCAGCCACCGGCTCCTCAGTGGGCGTGGGGGGAGCTGTTCGATGCAACACCGAACACGACGAGCGCGGCGCGAGCTGTCGATCCACCCGTACCTCAAGGCGCTCTTCCTCTGCGCCTACCTGCTGGCGATCGTGCTCGGCCTCGCCGCGCTCATCCCCCTCCCACCTCCATCGAGGTGGAGATCGGGCCAGCCCTCACCACGGCCTGGGGGTGGATCTCCCTTGCCGCTGGAGTCATCGGCAACCTCGCGGTCCTCCCGGGGTGGTGGTGGGCGGAGAAAGGCGCCTGCGGGCTCCTCCTCCTTGGCCTGGGGATCTACCTCAGCACGGTCATCTACCTGCAGGTCACCGGCTCCGGCAACCGGTGGGCACAGATGACGCTCTTCGGCTTCGGCATCATCATTGCCGCGTTCCGCATCGCCCAGACATGGAAGTACGCGTACGAGCCTCGACCGAAACTGAGGTAACCCCCGAATGGACCTCGAGACGCTCCGAGTCGTCGGCACGCTCGCGACGGCCTTCGGCGTCGGGTCAGTCATCTGGCCCGCCACGAAGTACGTCTACCGACGCCTGACTGGCCGAGCCCAGCAGATCCGCAATGACGTCGACAAGGCGCATGAGCTGGTCGAGAAGGCCCGGTAGGCCACCGACCGCGAAGCGCGGCGTCGCCGCAAGGTCGAGGAGTTCGCGTCGCTCCTGGTCCGCCGACTCATCGCCGCCGAGTGCGTTGACGAGAACACGATCCCGCCCTGGCCGGAGTACCAGCCAGACACCGACACCACCCCCACACAGAAGGAGTAACCCACATGTCACTCATCCCAGATCCCGCCGAGACGTACGGCGAGCACGGCGAGCGCACAGTGAAGCCTGCCGCCGAACAGCGCGACGCTGACCTCGAACGCGATCCGCTCGCCGCCGGCACCCACGTCGCCGCTGCCAAGGCAGGCATCCGCACCGGAGCGCAGACAGCAAGCACCTCCTTCGCGGGCTACGCGATCACCTCCCAGGCCGTGACCTGGGGCGACGTCGGAGCACAAGGCGTCGGCCTCGTCATCGCGCTCGGCTCCGCGCTCCTCACCGGAGTCGCGGCCGGCACCGTCAGCTACCTCAGTTTCATCGGCAAGGGCGTCCCCGCCGAGTACCGCGTCTAACTTGCTTGACGCTCGTCTCGCAGGGTGGCGCGATCACGTGAGTAGAGAACTGCCCACGCGGAACCAATGATGAAGAAGAAATGGAACACGAGGAGCAGGGCATCCCAGTTGCTGCTCTGCAGGCGTTCCAGGTTCCAGTCATTGCGGCCGAGCGTCACAAGAAACACCACAATGTTGACGCCGCCGTAGCTCAACCCGTACGAGAGCCAGGACTTCGCGCCCGCTCCCTCGAACCTGCGCTTGTACTCGATCACACTCTGATCTCGAACGGAAGCCAGATCGCTCTTGGCCGCCCCGCTGCCGGCTCCCTCGACACTTTTGTTGAGCAGCTCGATACGTCTGAGTGCGATCGGCTGCGCGAGTAGACCTATGACGATTGGTATCAATGCGGCCACCACGACACCACCAGCACCGAGTAGGGCGGGCAGCCAGAAAGCTCCGTTGTCCATACCCACAGTCTGATACATGACTTCGCCCCCTCTCGCTGAAGCGATCCCGGACACCCGGGACGAAGCTTCGCGGGAGGGGGTGTCCTCGATTACCCGAGCGTCGGCGCACGATGCTGTGTGTTGGCTGTAGGTTAACCTCTCGTGTCCAGGTCACGTCGTCTAGATAGCGCCGGCAAGCGCCTGCCTCGGCGATCGTTCAAGACGTGGGCACACGATCTCCTCGAGAAGATGATCGAGAAGGGGGCATGGGTACCCGCTGCGCTGGTTCTCACGGCCGAGATCGTCAGCTTCGTCGCCGGTGTCATTGCGGGTTTCGTGTGGGTGCCTTTCGGGGAGGATCACCCCGAATGGACGTGGCATAACTACCTCGCGCTGGGCCTCGT
Organism: Pseudoclavibacter sp. AY1H1; assembly: GCF_002931055.1. GTDB lineage: Bacteria > Actinomycetota > Actinomycetes > Actinomycetales > Microbacteriaceae > Pseudoclavibacter. Next base: position 203,074 of record NZ_PSXX01000001.1, read on the forward strand.
GCTATTCGCGGCGTTGGGGCTGCTGGCTGCGTTCGGGATCACGAAACTCACCCAGGCCGCGCGGTCCGCAGCGGTAGAAGAAAAGAACGCGGAGAAACTGACCGCGGATGAGAACATCCAAGAAGCAGTGATTCCCACTATGCGGTCGCTCGCCAAGCTTGCCAGTCGCCCATCAGACCAGCGTGCGGAGCAGTTCAGCAAGACCATCAACAACGTCATGATGTCGAGGCCTCTCCTCTTCCCGAAAAAGAACACCCGCATGATCATTTATCAGGTTGTGGACGAGCGGAACAAGTCCCGACGCTTGGAATCGGTCGACTTCTACGGTCGACGTGCTAACAAGCCGCGGGGATTCAAGGACAAGGATCGCGGGCGCGGGCAACGCGTGTTCGAGTGGCTTGACGCAGACGACGCGCAGCCGCGGTTCATTCCTGACGTTCGACAGGAACCGGACTTCGACACGACAGAAGCCAACGGGTACCTGACGTACATCTCGGTCCCCATCGTTTCGGACGGCACAGTCAGGGGCATGTTGAGTGTGGACGCCCCCGACTCAGGAGACTTGGACGAAACAGACATCCCGATGCTGGAAGTTTTGGCATACGCTCTTGCCACGGCCTTCGTACTTCGTCAACGCTGACGGTTTCGTGGTTCCGTCTCCTTCGGCGGTTTCACGGATCCCACCACACTTCGTTGTCATACACTCGATGCAAGGAGGACACGATGCAAGAAAAGTTCAACGTCAAAACTCCATCCGCTCGTGAGCGAGCCAAGCTCGAAGCGAAGCGTGAAGCGGAACGCGCCGCACGCCGCAAGGAACGCGAACAGCTCATCCGCGATGAGGACTCCCGACGACGGTCCCGAAGACTAGCCGCTAGCTACTAGCGGAGTGACAGCAACCGCCCCACCTCCTCAGGGAGGTGGGGCGGTTCCTTGTTCCTACGAGTCGATCCGCTCCAGCTTCGCGAACTCATGCAGCTCGACTGCGCCGGTGTCGGGGAAGTGGACGTACCAGGCTTCGATTTGGGCTGAGTTGCCTACATCTAGGAGAGCGCCACGCTGCCCGCCCATGGCGGCGAGCTGCCCGACGCGTTCGGTGCCTCGAATTTTGACGCGTTCTCCGGGTACCGGATACTTATAAGCAGTCATATTTTGTGCCTCTTCTCATCATGGTTCGGGTAGCGACGCCCGCAACCCACATCCTGTCAGGCGACTGCAACGACCCGGCACTCCGGGCACCGCATGCGCTCGCCAAGGTCGAAGAGCACGAGGCACCGCGGGCACCTCGGCCAGCCGATGAAGTCGTCGTCCATGTCGGGAGCGTCGCCGTGCGAGGCCCTCCATGACGGGGCTGTGGAGAAAATCACCACCCCTTCTTCCCCGTCGCGCGCTGCGCCATGTAGAGCAACGCGACCGACAGCTCGGAAACCAGTCGTTGAGCAGCGAGCGCGTCACCCTCGAGCGTGACCGTGTCGCGGATCTGCGCGTTCCCGTGGGAGATCGCCCACTCCTCTTCGCTCATAGTCCCGACCTCGAGCGCGTGCCGAACCTCCGAACGCACGCCACCTTCCGTCACCCACTGCAGCAGCTCAGGCCACGCGTCGAACACGACGAGCGGTTCGAGGAGGATCGGCTCGTACGTGTCGCCGTCGACGGTGGCCGGCGCCGGCACGAGTTCGCCGTCGACGTCTCGCAGTGGGGGAGTCTCACCCCAGAGAATCCAGGACAGGCCGTCGACGGGCCTCGTCGCCACCGGACGCCAGCACACGATGCGCTTCGTCCACTTCGAGTCGACCCGCTCGCGGACCGTCTCGCACCGCAACGACAGCGACTCGAGGGCGACTTCGGCAGTGACCTGCACAGCTGGTTCGTTCATGCGGGGATGCTCGCACAGGCCACCGACAAGGACCGGAGCGTGCCCACATTCTGCCCACACTTCGCGAAACCTGACCCACCCTCGGGACCCCCTCGACCCCTCTCAAACCCTGAAACGACTGGCCTCAGCAGATGGCTCTCACCGTTCCGGGGTCCCGGCGCGAGTTCGATTCCCCCCATCTCCACGAAACCCACGTCATGAGCGAAGGCCCCGACTGCCAGGTCATCGCCACGGCAGCCGGGGCACTGTTGTCTCTGCGGGTGACGCTGCTCAGCTCTCCGGCCACACCCCAGAGGTGCCGCGCCTGTGGCTGCCGACAAGGTGCGTGTCCACGACGCCGATGGCTTCCATGAGCGCGAAGAGGTTGGTCGGTCCGACGAAGCTGAAGCCGCGCGCTTTGAGCTGCTTTGTCAGCCACTTCGACTCCTCGCTGCTGCTCGGGACCTCGGCAACGGTCGTGGGCCTCGGCGTCACCTGCGGCTTCGCGCTCCAGACCAGCTCGTGCAGCGGTTCGCTCTCGCGAAGGGCGATCGTCGCGCGCGCGTTCTTGATGATCGACGAGATCTTCAGACGGTTGCGGATGACACCCGCGTCGAGCATCAGCCGCTCGAGGTCCCCGTCACCGAACTCGGCGACGGCATCGACGTCGAAGCCGCTGAATGCGGCGCGGAGAAGTGGACGACGCTGCAGGATGAGCCGCCACGAGAGCCCGGATTGGAAGATCTCCAGGCAGAGCCGTTCGAACACGCCTCGCTCGTCAACGATCGGCATGCCCCACTCCGTGTCGTAGTAGTCCATCAGCATCTGATCCTGGCTCGCCCAGGGCGGGCGGGCCAGCCCATCTTCGCCGATCACGAGCTCTGTCGAGGCACTCGCCGAGGGGAGCGCTGCGGTCGGCTGGGTGGATGCTGGCATGGGTCTTTCCCCTCCGGACGCGGAATCCTGCAATCTCCGCGAACCGGGACGGACGCGAACGGCACTGATCGAGAACCTGCTGTGTCGAGAACGGTACCCGGAGCCTCCGACACCCAGCCGCGCTTGTCCACAGCCAACCGAGCGAAACAGCTAGCTCCCCGCTGGCACGTGCGAGCCGGTCAGCTCCGCGCCGTCGCTGCTCGCGACCAGACAGGCGAGGTCGCGGTCTCCCTCGGCCCAGCTCGCCTCACTCGGCACGAGGTGCAGGGCGGTGAGCCCCGCCGTGGCATCGGAGCCGAGCCCGGCGAAATCTGCGGCGCACCGTGCGTCAGCCTCGGCCGTCAGAGCCTCCTCGCCGGGGAAGTCCTCGCCCAGCTCCGAGGGCGCGATGGACAGCACCTGGTAGAGATGCGGGGTGCCGCAGGACCCAGCGATCGTGGCAACCGTCTGCTCCGCATTCGACGAGAAGCAGTCACCGGCCGACAGCTCCGTGATCGGCACCATCCGAGGCGCATCTGGTGAAGCCGTGCAGGCCGTCAGCGCGGCTCCCGCGAGGAGCGCGGTCAGGAGCGTTGCGGGGAGTCGGTGAGCCACGCTCCCAGGCTAGTTGGCTGAGCCCGCTGCCGTGCCAGCTGTCGGCTGGCCGTCCACGGGAGTCACGATGCAGAGGACCTCGCGGTCGCCGCCACCCCACGACTCCGCGCTCGGCACGATGCCGGTGTAGTTCCAGCTCGTCAGGAAGGGCTCGGCGCCGATGAATCCGGTGAAGGCTGCCGAGCAGATGTCCTGGAGCGCCGTGTCCACCGCGGCGTCGCCCGGGAAATCGGCTCCACCCTGCATGTCTTCCGTGTGGTACGCCTCGAAGGTGTGCAGCGAGTCGCAGTTCGGGAACAGCTCGGCGTCATCGGCACCGGACTCGAGGTCGAAGCAGTCGCCCACCTGGAGATCTTCGATGCCGGTCATCGTCCCTGCGACCGCCGTCGGCGTTGGCGTGGCGGTCTCGCTCTCCGTCGGCGTGGTCGTCGACGACTCGGTCGCCTCTGCCGTCGACGAGGTCGTCACCACCGGGTCCGAGCCGCCACCCGCGAGGGTCGTGACCAGCGTGCATCCGCTGAGCAGGAGGAGGGCGCTGAGCCCAAGGGACGCGCCTGCGGCGCTTCGTACGGCGGCGGTTCGCATCGTTGCTCCTCGTGGGGGTGTACGTGGTCCAGAGCTCCATGCCGCTCCCGGAGTCGCGACTGGACCAGTCTATTGCCGCATTCCCGAAGATCACCACTGAGGCCCCGACCGGCGAAGCGGCCCATGCGGTTCCCGAGAGCGGCGTACCATGTGCTCCATATGCCACGAGACGCGACTTCCCCCAAGCAGCGGTCAGACGAACAGCTCGATGCGACCTCACCGTCGTCCGCGTCGTCGCCATCCACGCAGGAGGCATCGCGCTGGCCAGCCTTCGCCGTGTGCGCGGCGGTTGCGGTCCTCACGATCCTGGACCTCGCCAAGGTCAACGTGACCCTCGGGCCGATCGAGCACACCCTCGGGGCCGCCTCATCCGACGTGCAGCTCATCGTGGCCGGCTACGTTCTCGCGTTCGGCATCCTCCTCGTCCCCTCGGGCAGGCTCGGCGACCTCTGGAATCGCAAGCGCCTGTTCCTTATCGGCCTCGTCGCGTTCGGACTCGCCTCGCTCGTGTGCGCGCTGAGCGTCACGACGGAGATGCTCATCGGCGGGCGCATCCTGCAGGGATTCGCGGCCGGTATCCTCATGCCCCAGGTGCTCGGACTCATCCAGCAGCTCTTCACGGGGCAGGAGCGAGGCAGGGCCTTCGGCATCTTCGGCGCCATCGTGGGCCTCGGCACGGCGTTCGGGCCGACCATCGGCGGGCTGCTCATCGGCCTCCTCGGGGAAGAGGCGGGCTGGCGCTGGACCTTCGCGATGAACGTTCCCCTCGCGCTCATCGTGCTCCCGTTCGCCTGGCGGCTCCTGCCCTCGAAGCAGGAGGTCGCCCGAGGGCAGACCCTCGACCTCTTCGGCGTCGCCCTTCTGGGCCTGGCCGTGCTCACGACGATGCTGCCCTTCGTCCTCACCTCGGGACGCGACACCGACAACCCCGCACGGTGGTGGCTGCTCGCACCGGCGGTCGCCCTCTTCGTCGGCTTCATCCTCTGGGAACGGCGCTACCTCCGTCTCGGCAAGACCCCCGTCGTCGACTTCGCGCTCTTCCGCACGCCCTCATATCGCTACGGGGTGCTCATCACGACGCTCTTCTTCGCGGCTATGCCGGTCGGCTTCCTGCTCGTGACGCTATTCCTCCAGCAGGGACTCGGACATCCGGCCGTGCTGGTCGGAGCAGTCTCGGTGCCATACGCCCTTACGTCCGCCGTGGTCGCCGCGGTGTCGGGCAAGTGGACGTTCCACCACGGTGCGACGCTCGTCGCTGTCGGCGTCGCCCTCTTCGCGGTGGGCTACGCCGTGGTGCTCGTCGTCACCCAACTGGCTGAACCGGAGCTCTCGCCGTACCTGGTGAGCGCCGCCCTCATCATCTCCGGAGCGGGGGCGGGGCTCGTCATGGGGGCGAACCAGATGCGGATGCTGCTGCACGTTCCCGTCGAACAAGCCGGCATCGCAGGCTCGTTCGCGCAGGTCGGTCAGCGCCTCGGGAATGCGATGGGGCTCGCGATCGGCAGCTCCGTCTTCTTCGCTGGCGTCGCGGCACTGCAGGTCGCGGGAACGGGCCCGGACACGAGCTCGCCCGTGGTGCAGGAGGCGTACAAGGCGTCCGTCGCGGGCGGGCTCATCGTCGTCATCGGCCTGTCCTGCATCACGCTCGTGGTCGCCATCATCGACCTCGTCGGCCACCGCAGACGCCAGCGCGCCCAGCCAGCGGGGGAGTGAACCGCGCGGGCCGGGACCCGGGCGGAGATCAGCGAGCCGAGGTCAGCGAGCGGCGAGCGCCTTGAGTGCCTGCTCGTGCATGAGCCCGTTCGTGACGAGGGCGCTCCCGTGCCACGGCCCCTCCTCGCCATCCATGCTCGTGAACGTGCCGCCGGCTTCGACGACGATCGGCACGATCGCGGCCATGTCGTACGGCTGCAGATCGAACTCGCCCGCGACCTCCATTGCACCTTCCGCGACCAGCATGTACGACCAGACCTCGCCGACCGCGCGCGTGCGCCACACGGCGCGGCTGAACTCCAGCAGCTGCGCTGAACGCCCCGCTTCGTCCCAGCCCTTGAGGCTGTTGTAGCTGATGGAGGCGCGTTCGAGCTCGTCGACGGCGCTCACCTGGATGCGCCGGTCCGTCGCGACGTCGCTGTCGCTGAGGTCGTCATCGAGATACGCGCCCTGGCCTGTCGCGCCCCACCACCGGCGGTTGAGGCCAGGCGCCGAGACGACGCCCACCTCGGGGACGCCGTCGATGACGAGGGAGATGAGCGTCGCCCAGATCGGGATGCCGCGCATGAAGTTCGCCGTGCCGTCGATCGGATCGATGATCCACTGTCGGCGGGAGGTGCCGTGCGAGCCGTACTCCTCGCCCAGGATGGCGTCGCTTGGACGCGTCTCCGCGAGACGCGAGCGCAGCGCCTGCTCGACAGCGCGGTCCGCATCCGTCACCGGCGTGCGGTCCTCTTTCTCGTACACCCCGAGCGAGCGAGAGTTGAAGTGCTTCATCGAGATCGCGTCGGCGATGTCGGCGAGCTCTCTCGCGAGGCGAAGATCGGAGGAGAGCGGATGCAGGAGTTCGGTGGCCACCAGCTCAGCCTAGGCCAGCCCGGTGATCAGTAGGCGGTGTCCGCCGCCTGATCGAGGGAGAGGAACAGGCGTCGCAAGGAATCGAGCCTGGCGATTCCCGCCTCGTCGAGCTCCCCGTCACGCACGGCGTCGTCGAGCGCGCAGTCCGGGGCGTCGGCCCGGTGCGTGCAGCCTCGAGGGCACTCCTCGGCGATCGCGGAGAGCTCGGTGAAGCCCTCCAGCACGTTGTCGCGGTTCACGTGTCCGAGGCCGAAGGAGCGGACGCCCGGGGTGTCGATGATCCAGCCCGTGTGCCCGTCCGAGTCCTCGACGCGGACCGCGAGCGTGGAAGAGGAGGTGTGCCGACCACGACCGGTGACCGCGTTCACGACACCCGTCTCGCGAAGTGTGCCGGGGACCAGGGCGTTGACGAGGGTCGACTTGCCGACGCCCGAGTGGCCGACGGCCACGGTCGTGTGCCCGGTGAGGGCTGCGCGGAGCTCCTCGATGGGCTCACCGCCGGGACGCGACTCGAAGACCTTCACGCCGAGGGGCTCGACGAGCGCACGGAGCTCATCCGCAGGCGCCACGTCGGTCTTCGTCAGCACGAGGAGCGGTTGGATGCCGGCGTCGAGCGCAGCGACGAGGTAGCGGTCGATGAGTCGAGGCCGCGGCTCGGGCTGGGCCGTCGCGGCGACGATGAGCATCTGATCGGCGTTCGCGACGATGACGCGCTCGACCTGATCGGTGTCGTCGGCGCTGCGTCGGAGCAGCGTCTTGCGCTCGCAGATGCGGACGATGCGGGAGAGGCTGCCGGTGTCGCCGGTCGTGTCGCCGACGAGGTCGACGAGGTCGCCCGTCACGATCGCCGTGCGGCCGATCTCTCGCGCCTTCGCGGCGGTGACCGTGCGTTCCTCTGGCGTCCCCTCGTCGAGGAGCACCGTGTAGCGGCCACGGTCGACGGTGACGACGCGCCCCGTCACCGCATCGCTGTGCTTCGGGCGCTGCTTGGACCTGGGCTTGTTTGCCTTGGGGTTCGGACGGACACGGATGTCCTCCTCGTCCCAGTCGCCGTAGGCGTCGAACGCGTCGCCGAGTGAACGGGACACGGTCAGATGGCGAAGGCCGCGAGGTCGACGCTGCCGTCGTCCTCGCCCTCATCCGGGTCGCTGTGCGTGCCCTGGTCGAGCATGTCCTGCCAGAGCTGCACGAACTGGGGCAGGGTCTTGTTCGTCGCGTGGATGTCGTCGACCGTGACCCCTGCGATGGCGAGACCGACGATGGCACCCGACGTGGCCATGCGGTGGTCCTCGTAGCTTCGCCATTCGTGCGCCGTGCGCGCTCCGGGAACGATCTCGAGTCCGTCTTCGAGCTCTGTGACCTCGCAGCCGATGCCGCGCAGCTCCGCCGCGATGGCCGCGACGCGGTCGGTCTCGTGACCGCGGAGGTGCGCGATCCCCGTGATGCGGCTCGTGGTCGTGCACAGCCCGCACAGCGCTGCCAGGTTCGGGGCGAGCTCACCGGCCTCGGAGAGATCCAGGTCGACACCGGGCACCTCGGCTCCCTCGGCGATGCCGCGCTCGACCGTGCAGGTGAGCACGCCGTCCTCGACCGAGATGTTCGCGCCGAACAGGGGGAGGAGATGCTGGAGGTGCGAACCGACCTGCGTGGTCGAATCCGGCCAGTCCTCGATCGAGACGCTGCCGCCAGCGACGATCGCGGCGATCAGGAACGGCTCTGCGTTGGAGAGGTCCGGCTCGATCGTCAGCTCGCGTCCGTCGATGGCGCCGGGCTCGGCCCGCCAGGTGCCTGGCGTCGAGTCGTCGATGTCGACGCCGCGCTCGCTCAGCGCCGCCAGCGTCATGTCGATATGCGGCTGGCTCGGAACCCGATCGCCGGAGTGGATGAGCGTGAGCCCGTCCGTGAAGCGCGCGCCCGCCATGAGCAGCCCGGAGACGAACTGGCTGGAGGCTCCCGCGTCGATCGTGATCTCGCCGCCAGCGACCTCGCCGGTGCCGTACAGCGAGAAGGGCAGGCCGCCCCTGCCGTCGTCGCGCACTTCCACGCCGAGCGCCTTGAGCGCATCCACCGTGCCCTTCATCGGGCGTCGGCGTGCGGCCTCATCGCCGTCGAAGGCCACTGGGCCGAGCGCGAGGGATGCGAGCGGGGGAACGAACCGCATGACCGTGCCCGCGAGACCGCAGTCGATCGAGACGCCGCCTTCGAGCTCACCGGGCGTGATCTCGAGATCGTTCCCGAACCGCCCGTCGCCGGGCACCTCGGTGATCTGGGTGCCGAGCTGCCGAAGCGCGTCGATCATGAGCTCCGTGTCTCTGGCCCAGAGCGGATGCCGGAGCTTCGAGGGCCCCTCCGCCAGCGCCGAGAGCACGAGCTCGCGATTCGTGAGGCTCTTCGACCCGGGGATCTGCAGGCGCGCGTCGATCGGCGAAGTCGCCGTCGGAGCCGCCCACGGACCGTCGCCGAGGGTCAGCGGCTCGCTGCCCTCGTCATCTTGGTACAGGTCGAAGCGTGGTCCGGAATAGCCAAAGATCTCCATTGGTTGACAACGATACCGCCACACACGCGCGCACCACCCGGAAATGCGTTTCCGCCTGACATCGAAGAGGAGGGCAGCCCTTGCCGACAACGCTCGCGCCGCCGAGGCGTCAAGCCGCTGAGCGGCGCACGGCAGTACACTCACGCGTAATGAGTGAGCAGAAGTCGCCTCAGGCGACCCCAGACCAGGACGAACTCCGGCAGCTGTTCGAGGAGCAGGCGCTGCAGTACATCGACCAGTTGTACGCGGCGGCCATGCGCATGACTCGGAACCCCGCGGATGCGCAGGATCTCGTGCAGGAGACCTTCGTGAAGGCCTTCGTCGCGTTCGCTCGCTTCGAGCAGGGCACGAACCTCAAGGCGTGGCTGTACCGCATCCTCACGAACCTCTTCATCAACTCGTACCGCAAGAAGCAGCGGGAGCCGTATGCCAATGCGCTCGAGGACCTCGAGGATTGGCAACTGGGCGGCGCCGAGTCGGCGACCGCGCAGACGTCGTCGCGGTCGGCTGAGGCCGAGGCGATCGACCACCTTCCCGATTCGACGGTGAAGGACGCCCTCCAGGCGATCCCGGAGGACTTCCGCCTCGCGGTCTTCCTGGCGGATGTGGAGGGCTTCTCCTACAAGGAGATCGCAGACATCATGAAGACCCCCGTCGGCACCGTCATGTCGCGGCTCCACCGCGGCAGGCGTCTGCTTCGCGATCGCCTCACCGGCTACGCGAGGGAGAACGGCATCATTCCGCCCCTGGACGGGGACGAGCAGGAAACAGGGAGCAAGAAATGACCGATTGCGGTTGCGAGAAAGCGAAGGACGCCCTCGAGGAGTACCTGCGCAACGAGCTCGCCAGTACGGATGCGAGCGACATTCGTGAGCACCTCGAGCACTGCAAGGACTGCGAGAGCGAGCTGCACGTGAACCGCTCGCTCATGGAGGTCGTGCAGCGAGCCTGCAAGGAACGCGCCCCGGAGGAACTGCGGCTGCACGTGCTCGACCAGCTCCGCAGCATCCAGCGCTCGCACGGCACGCCCGTCGCGAACTGAGCCGAGCAGCACCGAGACGACCGCGCGGCAGATGACTGCAGACCCGAACGATCACGCCTGGCGCGCCCTGTCGAAGCGGGTCGGCGAAGCGGCAGCCGAACTGGATGCGCGGGCTGCCAGGCGTGAGACGCTCGGCGAGCTCGTCGAGCGCCGTTCCGTGCTCGGGATCCGTCGCGGGCCCGTCATGCGACGTGTCTCCAGCGTCTGGCGACTGCGCGAGCTGCTGCTGGACGACCAAGGCGGGCTGTACCGGGTCGGTTCGGTCATTCGCGTCGCCAAGCAGCCCGACCACTACAGCGAGCAGTCAGCCCTCGCCGCCGAGCGTCGCCGCGTCCAGCTGGCCGCGCTGCGCTCGGGTTTCGAGGTGGGCGAGACCGTCAACTACGGGGCGACGCCGATCCTGCTCTCCGACGGCCTGGGGGCCGACGCGCACCCGGGGCTGGAAGTCGTCGACGGCGAGGTCGTCCTGCACTGGGGTGCCGTTCCCGGCGCCCAGGCGGGTCTCGGCGCCGGCAGCTCGAGCGCGCTCGCCGCGTACCTCGACGACGCCGTTGCGCTCCTGACCGGTCGTTAGCCACATACGCACGCTCATGACGAAGACGCCCGCCCGATTGCTCGGAGCGGGCGTCTTCGTCGTGCAGACGGCGTCGAAGCCTAGTCGGCGAGAACGCCCTCGATGAGCTCAGCCTGCTGACGCTGGTGAGCCTTCATCGTGCCCACGGAAGGTGCCGAGGACTCCGGTCGTGTGACGGCTCGGATCGTGCGTCCCTCGAGCATGGGGGCGAGGTGCGTGCGGATGAACGGCCACGCTCCCTGGTTCTCCGGCTCGTCCTGCGCGTAGACGATCTCCGCGTTCGGGTACTCGGCGAGGATGCGGTTGATCTCTTCACCTGGCATCGGGTAGAACTGCTCGAGACGCACGAGCGCGACGCTCGTGTCCTCGCGCTTGTCGAGCTCCGCACGCAGGTCGTAGTGCAGCTTGCCCGCGTGCAGCACGACGCGGCGCACAGCCGCCTTGTCCGTGATCCGCTCGTCATCGAGGACGGGGCGGAACGAGCCGTTCGTGAAGTCCTCGACCGGCGAGACGGCGCTGCGGAGACGCAGCATCGACTTCGGCGTGAAGATCACGAGTGGCTTGCGGGGACGCGCGTACGCCTGGCGGCGCAGCAGGTGGAAGTGCGACGCCGGCGTGGACGGCATCGCGACCGTCATGTTCTCTTCCGCGGCGAGCGTCAGGAAGCGCTCGATGCGCGCCGACGAGTGGTCGGGGCCCTGGCCCTCGTAGCCGTGTGGGAGCAGCAGCACGACGCTCGAGCGCTGGTTCCACTTCTGCTCGGACGCCGAGATGAACTCGTCGATGATGGTCTGCGCGCCGTTGACGAAGTCACCGAACTGCGCTTCCCAGAGCACGAGCGCGTCAGGTCGCTCGACCGAGTAGCCGTACTCGAAGCCCAGCACCGCGTACTCGCTGAGGAACGAGTCGTAGATGGAGATCGGTGCCTGGTTGTCGCTGAGGTTCGACAGCGGCAGCCAGTTCTGGCCGTTGAGGCGATCGTGGAAGAGCGCGTGGCGCTGCACGAACGTGCCGCGGCGCGAGTCCTGGCCCGACATGCGCACCGGCGTGCCCTCCATGAGGAGCGAGCCGAGCGCGAGGAGCTCGCCGAATGCCCAGTCGATGCCACCGTCTCGGCTCATCTGCTCCCGCTTGGAGAGCACCGCCTTGAGCTTCGTGTGCACCGAGAAGCCCTCTGGCGGGTTCCCGTGCGCGTCGCCGATGATCTCGACGACCTCGCGTGCGACGGCGGTCGAGTCCGGCTCGGAGCGGTGGTTCTCCTCGCGAGAGCCGACGGCTGAGAGCTCGGCCGCGGAGATGGGCGTCGACTGCGTCTGCGCCTGGTGGGTCTCCGCGAAGGCGCGCTCGAGGCGGTCGTGGAAGTCCTTCTGCGCCGCGTCGAACTCGTCCTGCGTGATGTCACCACGGCCGACGAGGGCTTCCGCGTAGAGCTTGCGGACCGAGCGCTTCGCCTCGATGAGGTTGTACATGAGGGGCTGCGTCATCGACGGGTCGTCGCCCTCGTTGTGGCCACGGCGACGGTACGAGATGAGGTCGATGACGACATCGCGCTTGAAGCGCTGGCGGTAGGCGAACGCGAGCTCGGCGACGCGAGCCACCGATTCGGGGTCGTCGCCGTTCACGTGGAAGACGGGAGCCGAGATGGCCTTCGCGACGTCGGTCGAGTACATCGACGAGCGGGCGTCGCGCGGGGTGGTCGTGAAGCCGACCTGGTTGTTGATGTTCACGTGGATCGTGCCACCCGTGCGGTAGGCGCGGAGCTGCGACATCTGCATCGTCTCGTAGACGACACCCTGGCCGGCCATCGCCGCGTCACCGTGGATGAGGATCGGCAGCACGGCGTCTCGGCCGTCGGACTTGCGGTCGATCTTGCCGCGCACGATGCCCTCGAGCACGCCGTTCACCGCCTCGAGGTGCGAGGGGTTGGCGGCGAGGTAGACGGGGATGGTCGCGCCGGAAGCCGCCGTGAAGGTTCCCTCGATGCCGAGGTGGTACTTCACGTCGCCGGAGTTGCCGCGTCCGGAGCTGGACTGCACGCCCTCGAACTCGCGGAAGATCTGCCCGTAGGTCTTCCCCGCGATGTTCGTGAGGACGTTGAGGCGACCACGGTGGGCCATGCCGATGGCGACCTCGTCGAGGTCCTCCTCCGCTGCGCCCTGGATGATCGTGTCGAGCAGCGAGATGACCGACTCGGATCCCTCGAGGGAGAAGCGCTTCTGGCCGACGTACTTCGTCTGCAGGAAGGTCTCGAACGCCTCAGCCTCGTTGAGCTTGTTGAGGATGCGCATCTGCTCTTCGTGCGTGGGCTTCGTGTACGGGTGCTCAAGCTCGTCCTGGAACCAGGCGCGCTGCTCCGGGTCCTGGATGTGCATGTACTCGATGCCGATCGTGCGGCAGTAGGAGTCGCGCAGGATGCCGAGGATGTCGCGGAGCTTGAGCATCCGCTGGCTGCCGCCGAAGCCGTCCGCGACGAACTCGCGCTCGAGGTCCCAGAACGTGAGTCCGTGATTCTCGATCTCGAGGTCGGGGTGCGTGCGCTGCACGTACTGCAGCGGGTCGATGTCCGCCATCATGTGGCCGCGGACGCGGTACATGTTGATGAGCTGCTGCACGCGCGCCGTCTTGTTGATGGAAGCGGCGAGGTCGACGTGCACGTCCTGCGACCACACGACGGGCTTGTACGGGATGCGCAGCGAGGCGAAGATCTCCTCGTAGAAGTTGTGCTTGCCCGTGAGGTGCTCGTGCACGATCTTGAGGAACTCGCCGGAGCCGGCGCCCTGGATGACGCGGTGGTCGTAGGTGCTCGAGATGGTGAGGCGCTTCGAGATGGCGAGGTCGTCGAGGACGTGCTGCGCCATGCCCTGGTAGGGGGCCGGGTAGTCGAGGGCGCCGGCACCGATGATGGCGCCCTGCCCCTTCATGAGCCTCGGGACGGACTGGAGGGTTCCCATGCCGCCCGGGTTCGTGAGCGAGATGGTGGTGCCCGCGTAGTCGTCTCCGCTGAGCTTGTTCTGGCGTCCGCGCTTGATGAGCTCCTCGTACGCCCCGAGGAACTCGCGGAAGTTGAGGGTCTCGGCCTGCTTGATGCTCGGCACGACCAGGGCGCGGGTTCCGTCCGGCTTCGGCACGTCGATCGCGATGCCGAGGTTGACGTGCGCTGGCTCGATGGCGGATGGCTTGCCGTCGATCTCGTCGTAGTAGACGTTCATGCTGGGGAACTTGATGAGCGCCTTCACGAGCGCCCAGCCGATGAGATGCGTGAACGAGACCTTGCCGCCGCGGGTCCGCCGGAGGTGGTTGTTGATCACGATGCGGTTGTCGATCATGAGCTTCGCGGGGATCTCGCGGTAGCTCGTTGCCGTCGGCACCTGCAGGGAGATGTCCATGTTCTTGGCGATGGCCTTCGCCATGCCCTTGAGGGGCGACACGATGTTCTCGCGCGACGGGGCCTTCTCCTTGTCAGCGGCGGGTGCATCCGCTGGGATGAGCTTCTCCTGAGGGGCCGCGGCAGTCGTCTTCGCCTGCTTGCGAGCCTCACCGTCGGCCGCTGGCTTCTTCGCCTCAGCCGCGGGAGCCGGAGCCGCGGGCGCCGTCTTCGCGGGAGCAGCACCCTGCTGCTTCGCGTACTGCTCGAGCGTCGGCCACCAGGCCTCGTCTACGCTCTTCGGGTCCTTGACGTACTTTTCGTACATCTCCTCGACGAGCCAGTCATTGGCTCCGAAATCGGACTTTGCTTCGTCTGTACCCGCACTGGTCAAATGACTCGCCACCTGAGTTCGTCTCGCGTTCGTCTAGTGATGCGGGACGCGCCGAATCTGGGCGGCGACCCCATCGAGTGACAAGCCTAACGCCCTTGGCGGGCGCTCTGCGCGAAAGTGGGGTGAGGAGGGGGCTCCGCAAAGTAATCTGGAGGCCATGCACTTCTCTGGTCCTGCCCCTCACCACGAGCTCACCTACTCCGATGTGTTCCTCATTCCGAGTCGTTCCGACGTGGGTTCGAGACTCAACGTCTCGCTCGCCCCGGACGACGGGACCGGCATGACGATTCCGCTGGTCGCCTCGAACATGAACGCGGTCACCGGGCCCCGCATGGCAGCCGCCATAGCGCGCCGCGGCGGCCTCGGAGTCCTTCCCCAGGACATGTCGCTGGAGGAGCTGCAAGCCGCCATCCGCTGGGTGAAGTCGCAGGATCCGGTGCTGGACACTCCGTTCACGGCGAAGGGCGAGGCGACGGTCGGCGACGTGCTCGAGCTCGTGCCGCCGGTGGCCGGCTTCGGCGTCTCGGTGCTCGGGCCCACCGGAGATGTGCTGGGAGTCCTGCAGGCCTCGACCCTCGCGCGTGTCCCGAGTGACGCCGTGCTCGCCGACCTCAGCCACCACTTCGTCGATGAGATCCCCGTCTCGCTCGCGCGCGACTCGCGCGCGGTCTTCAACTCGTTCGCCGAGACCGGGTCGAACTTCGCCCCCGTCCGGACCGAGGCCGGCGAGGTCGCGACGGTCACCTCGGGCGGTGCCCTCCGCAGCACGATCTACCGCCCTGCGCTCGATTCGCAGGGACGCCTGCGTGTCGCGGTGGCCGTCGGCGTGTCGCGCAACGCGCTCGAGCGCGCTCGGGCACTCGTGGAAGCCGGTGCCGACGTCCTCGTGCTCGACACGGCGCACGGCCACCAGGGGAGCATGCTGCGCGCCATCGAGGCGGTTCGCGGCGCGGAGCTCGGTGTTCCCATCGTCGCCGGGAACGTGGTGAGCGGAAGCGGAGTCCACGACCTCGTGTCGGCCGGGGCGAGCATCATCAAGGTCGGCGTCGGACCGGGTGCGATGTGCACGACCCGCATGATGACGGCCGTGGGTCGTCCGCAGTTCTCGGCCGTGCTGGAGACCTCGGAGACGGCGCACGCGCTCGGGGCACGCGTGTGGGCGGATGGGGGAGTGCGCTACCCGCGCGACGTCGCGCTCGCGCTCGCCGCGGGAGGCTCCGCCGTCATGATCGGCTCGTGGTTCGCCGGCACCGTCGAAGCGCCTGGCACGGTGCGGACGGACGAGTCGGGCAACTGGTTCAAGGAGTCGTTCGGCATGGCGTCGACCAAGGCCGTCGAGGCACGGTTCGGTGACCTCGAGCCCTACGAGCGCGCCCGCAAGCTGCTCTTCGCGGAAGGGATCTCGTCCTCGAAGATCATGCTCGACCCGAAGCGTCCAGGTCTCGACGACCTGATCGACATGATCACGACGGGCGTTCGCTCGTCCTTCACCTACGCGGGCGCCGACTCGCTGCCCGAGTTCCGCCAGCGCGCGAAGGTCGGCATCCAGTCGGCCGCCGGCTACGAAGAGGGCAAGGCCCTCCCGGTGTCCTGGTAGTCGCGGTCGCGTGAGGGTGGTCTTCGCTATACTTCGTGGCAACTATGGACGATGACCATCCTCCGCGATCCGCACCCTCACGCGCCGCAGCTCTGCCTGCGTTGAGCGCCTCCTCCTCTCCGGCTCGGCATCCCCGAAGCATCCCCGTATCGAGGGGTGAGGGTTCGTGAACGAGTGGGTCATGCTCGGCATCGGCGTCCTCCTGACGGTGGGGACCGGCGTCTTCGTCGGGTCGGAGTTCGCGCTCGTCAACCTCGACCGCAACGACCTCGAGAAGCGTCGGGAACGCGGGGAGAAGCGCCTCACCCCGACCATCAACGCGCTCAAGCACACGTCGACGCACCTCTCGAGCGCGCAGCTCGGGATCACGCTGACGACCCTCCTCACCGGCTACACGATGGAGCCGGCCATCTCGTCGCTGCTCTCGTCGCCGCTCGGCGCCGTTGGGCTGCCGGATGACGCCGTGCGCCCCGTCGGCGCCGTGCTCGCGATCGTGATCGCCACGGGGCTCTCGATGGTCATGGGGGAGCTGATCCCGAAGAACTTCGCGCTGGCCGTGCCGCGTGCGACGGCGAAGTTCCTCATCCCGCTGCAGGTCGCGTTCACAACCGTCTTCCGCCCCGCCGTCGCGGTGCTCAACGGAAGCGCCAATGGCCTCATCCGGGCCCTCGGCATCGAGCCCAAGGAGGAGCTCTCCGGCGCCCGCACGGCGGAGGAGCTCTCGAGCCTCGTCCGCCGCTCCGCGCTCGTTGGACTGCTCGAGGGCGAGCGGGCGGTGCTCTTGAGCCGCACGCTGCGGTTCTCCGACCACATCGCGGCGGACGTCATGACGCCCAGGCCGCGTGTGCAGTCCATCGCGGTCGACGCGCCGGTGCAGGACCTCATCGACCTCGCGAAGTCGACGGGCCATTCCCGATTCCCGGTGACCGGTGAGGACATCGACGAGATCGTCGGCGTCGCCCACCTGAAGAACGCCGTCTCGCTGCCGCTCGATCGCCGCCGTTCCGTGCCGGTCGGCGCGATCAAGACGGATGCGCTGCTCGTGCCGGAGACGCTGGGGCTCGACGCTCTGCTCGCCGAGCTCCGCTCCGGCGGCTTCCAGCTCGCCGTCGTGCTCGACGAGTACGGCGGCACGAACGGGGTCGTCACTCTCGAGGATCTCGTGGAGGAGATCGTCGGCGAGCTCGTCGACGAGCACGACCGAGCGCATCTCGACGTCGTGCGCGCCAAAGGCCGCACGACGTTCGACGGGATGCTCCGGCCGGATGAGGTACGAGACCGCCTGAATATCGAGCTCGACGACGACGGGCCCTTCGAGACCGTCGCTGGCTTCATGATGAACGCGCTCGAGCGCATCCCCGCGGTCGGCGACGAGGTGCAGGTCCCCGTCGGCACGTTCCGCGTCGAGCGGATGGAGGGTCGCCGGGTCGATCGGGTCGCGTTCACGCCGAACGAGTCCTACGAGTCGAGGGAGGCGCTCATGCAGCGCCTCGCCGACAAGCACGCCGAGAAGGAGAACCGTGGCTGAGTACTGGTCTGGACTCGCCTGGCTCGTGGTGCTCCTCGCCGCGAACGCCTTCTTCGTCGGCGCGGAGTTCGCGGTCATCTCCGCGAAGCGATCGCAGATCGAGCCCCGAGCCGAGCGCGGCAGCAAAGCCGCCCAGCAGACGCTCTACGCGATGGAGCATGCGACCGGCATGCTCGCGACGAGCCAGCTCGGCATCACCGTCTGCTCGCTGCTGATCCTCAACGTCTCTGAGCCGGCGCTGCATCACCTGCTCGAGATCCCGCTCTCCGCGACGGGGCTCAGCGAGGAGATGATCTCGACCATTGCGTTCGTCATCGCGCTCATCGTCGTCTCGTACCTGCACGTCGTGCTCGGCGAGATGGTCCCGAAGAACATCTCCTTCTCGGTGCCTGACCGCGCGGCGCTCCTGCTCGCCCCGCCGCTCGTGTTCTTCTCGCGGCTGTTCGCACCGGTCATCTGGGCGCTGAACGGCATCGCGAACACGACGCTGCGCCTGTTCGGCGTCGAGCCGAAGGCCGAGACGACGAGTGCGTTCACCTTCGACGAGGTCGCGGGCATCGTCGAGCAGTCCAAGCGCGAGGGTGTGCTCATGGATCGTGCCGGCACGCTCTCGAACACCTTCGAGTTCACGGCGAAGAAGGTCGCCGCGGTCGCGATCGCGGGCGAGCAGCTCGTGGTGCTGCCGCCGGAGGCGACGCCGGAGATGCTGCAGCGCGCGGTCTCCGAGCACGGCTATTCGCGCTACATCATCCTGGACGAGGAAGGTGAATTCTCCGGCTACGTGCACCTGAAGGACGTGCTCGACCTCGACAAGCCGGACGAGTTCGACCAGCCCATCCCGGTCAAGCGCATCCGCTCGCTCGACTCGATGCACGACGAGGCCGACCTCGAGGACGCGCTCGCCACGATGCGGCGCACTGGGAGCCACCTGGCAAGGGTCCTCGATCGAGAGGGCAACACGCTCGGCGTGCTCTTCCTCGAGGACATCATCGAGGAGCTCGTCGGCGAGATCCGGGACGCGACTGCTCGCCACTGATCGCCGGTCTCCTCGCCGGAGCGCGGTCGCGACTTGGCGTGTCGTCGAAGAGCGACCAGTATGGCCGGGTGAGGGAATTCGATGCTCAGGATGCCGCGGCCAGCGTCTTCGCGCCGCGCGAGGACGACCACAAGTACCGCCGGGGTGTCACGGCGTTCGTGACGGGCTCCACGCACTACCCGGGCGCCGCCGTCCTGGGGACGAGGGCCGCCCTCGCGACCGGGATCGGGATGGTGCGCTACGCCGGGGGCGAGGCGGAGACCAAGGCGGTGCTGTGGCAGAGTCCGGAGGTCGTCGCCGATCTCGCGTCGTTCGATGCGCTTGTCGTCGGGTCCGGAGTGGATCCGAAGGACGTGCGGCGCACCAGCGAGGCGCGGGAGGCGCTCGATCGTGCTCGGGAGCTCGACGCGACGGTCATCGCCGATTCCGGCGCGCTCGGGCAGATCGCCAAGCGCGTGCTGGGAGGCCACCACGTGCGCCGATGCATCCTGACGCCCCATGCGGCCGAGCTCGCCGCCCTCATCACGAAGCTCGAGGACACCGAGGTGCATGCCACCGACGTCATCAAGGAGCCGGAACAGGCTGTCCGCCTCGTGACGGATCGTCTCGGCTGCACGCTCGTGCTCAAGGGGCACCGCACCTACATCGCGGGGGACGGTCCGACGATCGTCGTGGATGCTCCGGGAGCCTGGCTCGCCACGGCGGGGACCGGTGATGTGCTGGCCGGGGCCATGGGTGCGCTGAGCGCCGTCGCCTCGAAGCGAGACGTGGCCGAGCAGCCGGAGCCGCAGCACCTCGCGGCAGCGGCTGTCTGGCTGCACGCGCGAGCCGGTTGGCTGGCGTCGCAGCTGAACGCGGGAAACGCTGAGGCCGCTTCCGCGCTGCTTGCCCCGATCGACGAGCTCACGAGGTTCGGTCCTGGTGCGCCGATCAGGGCGAGCGACGCGACCGCTGCGTTGCCGCGCCTCGTCGGAGCGCTCGTGGCGTCCAAGCTGCGCGCCTGACCTGGGGTAGCTTGTCCCGCATGACTTCGTCGTGGATCGCCCGTCACTGGCCGGGCCCTCTCTCGATCGTGACGCTCTGGCTTGCCTTCGCGGGCGTCCATTACGTGCTGATCCTCGTGAACCTCTACTCGCTCTCGAACCCCATGGGAGACGTGTTCCAGGTCTACCGCGGGTGGGTCGACCAGGCCCAGCTGGGGCAGGTGCCCGGCATCGATACGACCTTCGTGTACCCGCTGCCCTCGCTCCTGCCGATGCTGGTGGCGGACGCGGTCGGCGGGCAGGCGAACTACGGCCTGGGCTGGCTGCTGGTGGTCGCGGCCGGCAACGCCGTGGCGTTCGCGGCGCTGACGCTGTGGCGCCCCTCGTCTCGCGACGCCAGGCTCCGGCAGATCGCCGCCTGGTGGTGGCTCGTGCTCATGGCCCTGCTCGGACCGGTGGCGCTCGGCCGCATCGATGCGGTGAGCGTGCCGATCGCGATCCTCGCGCTGCTGGCGCTTCGGCGTCGTCCCGAGATCGCGGGTGCCCTGCTCACGTTCGGCGCATGGCTCAAGATCTGGCCAGCTGCCGTGTTCGCGGCGGCCTTCATCGTGCTGCGCCACCGACTCTGGCTCGTTGCTGGTGCCGTCGTCGTGTGCGCTGCCGTGCTCATCCCGGCCCTCGCGCTCGGTGGCGGGTCGAACGTGTTCTCCTTCGTGACCGAGCAGACGGGGCGAGGGCTGCAGGTCGAGGCGGTCGCCGCGACCGTGCCGATGTGGCTCGCGTCGATGCAGGTGCCTGGCTACGACGCCTACTACTCGATGGAGATCCTGACCTTCCAGGTCGACGGTCCCGGCACGGAGTTCGTGAGCGCTCTGCTCACGCCGGTGCTTGGCGTGGCCGTGCTCGGCGTGGTGCTGCTCGCACTTGTCTCCAAGCGTCGTGGCATGCCGTTCACGCGCCTGTTCCCGGCCTTGTCGCTCGCGCTCGTGCTCTCGTTCATCGTCTTCAACAAGGTCGGCTCGCCGCAGTTCATCACGTGGCTCGCGCCGGTCATCGTGTTCGGGCTCGTCGTCGACGTCAGGCGCTTCGCGCTGCCCGCCGGCATCGCCCTCTGCATCGCCTGGCTCACGCAGATCATCTATCCAGGCAACTACAACTTCGTGACCGATGCCCACTCCGCCGGCGTCGCGCTCCTCGCGGGTCGCAACGGGCTGCTGGTCGTGCTGCTCGTCTGGGCGCTCTGGGCGATGTGGCCGCGCAGCAGGCGAGCTGTGCGCGGGGCTCCGAGCGGCAGCTCGGCGGCTCGCACCCCCGCCAGCTCAGCCGTTCGCGAGCATGGAGCGGATGGCGTCGCCGACGTGGTGGATCTCGAGCAGGAACCCGTCGTGGCCGAAGTTCGACCTGATCGTGACGGCTCTGTCGCCTGAGTAGCTGTTCTGCACGCCCGCGGCGATGCGGTGCTGCGTCTCGGGCGGGAAGAGCACGTCCGTCGAGATGCCGATGACCATGGTGGATGCGGTGACGCGCGCGAGCGCGGCATCGAGGCCTCCGCGGTCGCGGCCGACGTTGTGCGAGCTCATGGCCGTCAGCAGCGTGATGTAGCTGTTGGCGTCGAAGCGACGCGTGAAGCGGTTGCCGTGGAAGTCGAGGTAGGACTCGACGGCGTAGCGCCCTTCGTCCTGCTCCGGGCTGAGGTTGGACTGCCAGCTGCGTCCGAAGCGGTCGTCGAGCTCGGTGCCCGACCGGTAGTTGAGCATGGCGAGGCGCCGCGCGAGGGCGAGGCCGCGGTGCGGTCCGAAGCCAGCGGGCTCGTCCGCGTAGTCGCCGCCGTTGAAGTTCGGATCGAGCCTGATGGCGTCGATCTGCAGGGTATTCTGCGCGATGGTCTGCGCGTCGGACGCCGCAGGGGCACTCATCACGACGAGCCGCTGCGTGCGGTCGGGGTACATGATGCCCCACTCGAGCGCGTGCATGCCGCCCATGGAGCCGCCGATGACGGCGGCGAACGAGGCGATGCCGAGTTCGTCCGCGAGCAGCGCCTGCGCTCGCACCTGGTCGCGGATCGTGAGCACCGGGAAGGAGGATCCGTACGCGTTCCCGCGAGCATCGAGGCTCGCGGGTCCCGTCGAGCCCTGGCAGCCGCCGAGCATGTTGGGGGCGATCACGAAATAGCGGTCCGTGTCGAGAGGGGCCCCGGGACCGACGATGCCCGGCCACCAGCCTGCGGTCGGATGCCCGGGCCCGAGCGGCCCCTCCACGTGCGAGTCGCCGGTGAGCGCGTGGAGCACGAGGATCGCGTTCGAGCGGTCGGCGTTGAGCGTGCCCCACGTCTCGTAGGCGAGCCGGATGAGCGGGAGCTCGCCGCCGTGCTCGGGGCTGAACGCCCCGAGCCAGGCGAACTGGCGGTGGCCGACGTCGTCACCGTCGCGCCACGCGCCCGAGGCGGGCGGCCTCAGCGAGACCGCCCGCAATTCGTCGTTCGGAATTCTGCCGCTCGGCGGCGAGATGCCGTGATCTGTCCAGTCCATCAGCGCCAGGCTAGCGGCTACCCCGCGCCTAGGCGCGAAGCGAGTCGAGGGCCTGCGAGAGGTCCGCGATGAGGTCGTCGACGTTCTCGAGGCCGACCGAGAGGCGCACGAGTCCGGGGTTGATGCCGGATGCGAGGAGCTGCTCTGGGGTGAGCTGCGAGTGCGTCGTCGACGGCGGGTGGACGATGAGGCTGCGCACGTCGCCGATGTTTGCGAGGTGGCTGAAGAGCTGCACGCGCTCGACGAGCTTGCGGCCAGCTTCGACGCCGCCGCGGAGCTCGAACGACAGGATGGCACCTGCGCCGTTCGGTGCGTAGCGCTTCGCCAGGGCATTCCAGGGGCTCGTCTCGAGGCCCGCGTAGTTGACGTTCTGCACCTCGGCGTGGCCCTGGAGCCACGACGCGATCGCGGTCGCGTTGGAGACGTGGCGCTCCATGCGGAGGCTCAGCGTCTCGACGCCCTGCAGGATCTGCCAGGACGAAGCGGGTGCGATGGATGCGCCGATGTCGCGCAGCAGCTGCACGCGGGCCTTGGTGTGGAACGCGTTGGCGTTGCCGAGGGCACCCGTGTAGCTGAGGCCGTCGTAGCTCGGGTCGGGCTCGGACAGGCCAGGGAAGCGGTCCTTGTGCTCATCCCAGGGGAAGGTGCCGCCGTCGACGATGACGCCGCCGATCACGGCGCCGTGGCCGCCGAGGAACTTCGTCGCGGAGTGGACGACGATGTCGGCCCCGTGCTCGAAGGGCCGGATGAGGAATGGGGTGGCGATGGTGTTGTCGACGATGAGGGGCACGCCGACCTCGTGGGCGACCGTGGCGACCGTCTCGATGTCGAGGATGTTGACGGCCGGGTTGCCGATCGTCTCGCCGAAGAAGAGCTTCGTGTTGTCCTTCGCCGCTGCCCGCCAGGCGTCTGGGTTGTTCTGGTCCTCGACGAAGGTGACGTCGATGCCGAGCTTTGCGAACGTGTACTTGAAGAGGTTGAATGTGCCGCCGTAGATGGACGTCGAGGACACGATGTGGTCGCCGGCCCCCGCGATGTTCAGGATCGCGAACGTCTCTGCCGCCTGGCCGGAGGCGAGCGCGAGAGCCCCGCTGCCGCCTTCGAGGTCGGCGATGCGCGCCTCGAGCACCGCGGTCGTGGGGTTCGTGATGCGCGTGTAGATGTTCCCGGCGCGCGAGAGCGAGAAGAGATCGGCCGCGTGCTGTGCGTCATCGAACACGTACGAGGTCGTCTGGTAGATCGGGGTGACGACCGCGTTGGTCGTGGGGTCGGGGGCAGAGCCTGCGTGGATCTGCCTGGTCTCGAAGCTCTGGGTCATGGGTAGCCTCCGTGTCGGCCGCGACCCGACTGGACAGTCGGGTGGCACCGAGTGTGGCAGTGGGCGCTGGCGCGGGCAACGGAGCGGGACACAAATCGTCACGCGTGCCAGGCGCGGCGCGCGGCCGCATGCCACGATGGAGGCATGCCTGAAGAACAGAGAACGCGTGTTGTCGTAGTGACGGGAGCGAGCAGCGGGATCGGCCGGTCGACGGTCAGGTCGTTGCGCGCAGAGGGCAGAGTGGTGCTCGCGACTGCGCGCCGTGCCGACCGGCTCGAGGAGCTCGCCGCCGAGACCGGCGCGGAGGTGCTGGCGGGGGACATCACCGATGACGCCTTCGTGGCCGAGCTCCGAGACACCGCGAGCCGGCTCGGAGAGGTCGAGGCCCTGGTCAACGTCGCCGGGGGAGCGTTCGGCACCGAGAGCGTCGAGGAGAGCAGCATCGCCGACTGGCAGCTGATGTTCGAGCTCAACGTCCTCGGCACGAAGCGCGTCATCACGGCGTTCCTGCCGCTGCTGCGTGCATCCGCCGCGAGCAGCGCGGACGAGTTCCCACACGCGGACATCGTCACGGTCACCTCCACGGCCGGGCGCGTCATCTACCAGGGCGGTGGCGGCTACGTCGCGACGAAGGCCGCGGAGGCGGCGATGATCGGGGTGCTGCGCCTCGAGCTCGGCGGTGAGCCCATCCGGGTCATCGACATCGCGCCTGGGATGGTGCACACGGAGGAGTTCACGCTCAAGCGGATGCGGGGCGACGGGGCCTCGGCCGACAAGCTCTACGAGGGCGTCGATCATCCGCTCACCGCGGAGGACATCGCGGCGACGATCCAGCTCGCGCTCCAGCTTCCCGGTCACGTCAACGTCGACGAGCTCGTCGTGCGTCCGGTGGCGCAGCGGGAGCAGTTCCAACTGCACCGCGGCCCCCTCGTCATGAAGGGCGCCACGAAGGAGGCCGGCGAGTGAGCATCTTCCTGGTAGGCGGCGGAGACGGTTCAGGGGTCGAGCTCGCGCTCGCCCAGCTCGCGGGCGAGGCTCGAAGCCGCGCCGCCGGAGCGACGCCCGTCATCGCGGTCATCGCGGTCGGGGAGAACCCCGAGCCCGTCGCGGACTGGTTCGCGGACCGACTCCGATCGGTCGACCCTGGCGTCCTGGCGACTCCCGTGCTCGCCCGGAGCACGGCGAGCGGTGAACCGCTCGACGAGATCGATCTCGCCAGCTTCTCGACGGCCCACGGCATCCTGGTCTGCGGGGGCCACACCCCCGCGTACCTCGCCGCCCTGGCGCCGCTCGCGACCGACATCCGCCGCCTGGTGGCAGAGGGCGTCTCCTACCTCGGCTACTCGGCCGGCGCCGCCATCGCCGCGGACGAGGCCATCATCGGCGGGTGGCGCATCGGCGGCGTGCCCGTCGCCCCGGAGGAATCCGGCGAGGGACTCGACGAGGTGACGTTCGAGGCCGGCCTCGGGCTGGTCGATCTGACCATCGAGGCGCACGCCGCCCAGTGGGGTCTCGTCGCGCTGTGCGCTGCGAGCATCGAAGCGGGACTCGCGGAGCGTATCCTCGCCGTCGACGAGGACACCGTCCTCAAGGTCGGAGAGGGCGCGCTGGAGATCCTCGGGTCCGGGAGCGTCTGGCAGCTGACCGCGGGGGAGGGCGGCGTCACGGTCTCCTCCAGCCGAGCCTCGGAATGACGGAGTTGCGCGGGCTCAGCGATCTGCATCGGCTCGACCCGGGGTGGGCTCGGGCGCTCGAGCCTGCTGCCGGCCGCCTGGACGAGATCGCGGAGCGGCTGAAGCTGGAGGAGGATGCCGGCCGCGGCTTCCTGCCTGCTCCTGAGCACATCCTCAGGGCATTCGAGGCCCCACTCGACGACGTCCGGGTCCTGATCGTGGGCCAGGACCCGTATCCGACTCCCGGGCATCCCATCGGCCTGTCCTTCGCGACCGATCGCCACGTCCGGCCGCTCCCTCGAAGCCTCGCGAACATCTACCGGGAGCTGCACGACGACCTGGGCATCGAAGCGGCCACCACCGGCGATCTCTCGCGGTGGAGCGAGCAGGGAGTCCTGCTCCTGAACCGTGTCCTGACGGTCGGCGCCGGCACGGCGGGCTCGCACCGCGCGTTCGGCTGGCAGTCGGTCACGGATCTGGCGATCGAGGCCCTGGTGGCCCGCCAGCGTCCGCTCGTTGCCATCCTCTGGGGCAAGGACGCGCAGGCCCTCGCCCCGCTGCTCGGCGAGACCCCGACCCTCGTGAGCGCCCACCCGAGCCCGCTCTCCGCCTCCCGCGGCTTCTTCGGCTCCCGTCCGTTCTCGCGGACCAACGAGCTGCTGCGGCAGCAGGGTGCGGATCCGGTCGACTGGCGGGTCGTCGAGACGCCCCAGGGCGCCACGCAGCCACCCCTGTTCTAGGTGCGCCAGACCGAGCGCCGCCGACACGAGCATCAGAAAGGCACATCATGAGTCAAGAGCTGCACACCCTCGGCGCCGTCAGGCAGAGGCAGCTGCTCGCGAGCGGCGAGCTCTCGCCGGTGGCGCTCACGAGCGCCTACCTGGCACGTCTGGACGCGGACGGGGGTGCATCCGGAGCCTTCATCACCGTGACCGCGGACCGCGCGTTGGAGCGAGCTCGAGCGCTCGAGCGGGAACCCTCGTCCGCATCTCGCCGCGGAGACCGGCACGAGGCTCCGCTCTGGGGGATGCCCTTCGCTGACAAGGACCTCGAACCGCGCGCCGACGTGCCGACCTCCTTCGGCTCGCGTGCCTTCGCCGGGTACGTGCCGGAGGAGAGCTCGCCACTGGTCGAGACCATGGACGCCGCCGGCGGCATCAGCCTGGGGAAGACGAACACGCCCGAGTTCGGTCTCCCCGCCTACACCGAGAACGCCGTGGCCCCGCCGGCGGTCACCCCGTGGGGTGCCGGGCTCGGGGCCGGCGGCTCGTCGGGAGGCGCGGCGGCGGCTGTCGCAGCCGGCCTCATTCCGTTCGCGCCGGGGTCGGACGGTGGCGGGTCCATCCGCATCCCCGCTTCCGCCTGCGGTCTGGTCGGTCTCAAGCCGAGCCGGGGCCGAGTCCCGGGTGGGTCGGGCGTCGGCTCTCTCGCGGGGCTCCCCGTCTCGGGCCCCATCGCGAGGAGCACGGCGGATGCCGCGCTCCTGCTCGACGGGATGATCGCCCGGCGCGGGGACGGCAGCCAGGCCGACCGGAGCGCCCTCACGGCACCGGCGGGGGAGCGTTCCTACCTCGACGCCCTGGACGCACCCCTTCAGAAGCTGCGGATCGGCGTCAACTGCTGGTCGCCGTGGTCCACGGAGTACGAGATCGCGCTCGACGACGACGTCGCCGCGGTCTTCGAGGCCGCCAAGGAGCAGCTCTCGCGACTCGGACACGAGCTCGTGCCGGTCACGCCGACGGACGCGCCCGAGTACTTCGACGCATTCCGAACGGTGTGGCAGGCCGGTGCGTCGACGATCCCCCTGGAGGGGCCAGCGCTGGAGACCCTGGAGCCCCTCACCCGGTGGCTCGTCGGCGTCGGACGGACGAAGGGTGCCGCGGAGCTGGCTGCCTCGCTCGCGTCGCTCGCCGCGTTCGAGCGTTCGATCATCCGCCAGTACTCGGACGTCGACGTCGTCCTGACCCCGACGCTCGCGATGACGCCTCGGCCGCTCGGCTGGTTCGATGCGGGCGACGGGGAGCGGAACTTCGAGCAGCAGTGCCAGTACACGCCTTACACGTCCTACGTGAACGTCACCGGGCTGCCGGCCATCACCATGCCCGTCGGGTTCGCGAACGGCCTGCCGGCGGGGGTGCAGGCCATCGGTCGGCCGGGCGACGAGGCGACGCTCCTTCGGCTGTCGCTGCAGCTCGAGCGTGAGATCGACTGGCCGAGCAGGTACCCGCCCGCCTGGGATGGCGCGGCGCGTCCCTGAGGCTGCTCAGCTCTTCGATGCGGGGCGTCGGCGGGCCGGGAGGTAGTTGCCGTCCTCGAGTCCCGCCTCGATCTCGAAGCGGTTCTTGAGCGGGTCGAAGCCGGCGAGCCAGTAGAGCGGCGGGAACAGGAAGCCGTAGCGCTTCCACTGCTCGACGTGCACGCGCTCGTGGCGGAACACCCGTTCGCCGACGGTGTCGCGAGTGAGGTAGACCCGGCCGACGCACGTCCCGCCCCGGCGGAACGCCCACTTGGGCAGGCCACTGCAGACGATGAGCCCGTCGTGGTTCTCGACGCGGCCCGTGGAGAGCGGCACGCCGACCGCGAGTCCGACGGCCGTCGCCGCGTGGTAGCCGAGCCGTGACAGCGGCGAATCGAGGAACACGCTCTTCAAGAGGTTCATGGGTGAGGACCTTCGTTCGCTGGTGCGTTGGCGGCTGGAAAGGAGGACGCCGCTGAGACCCGACCGTGTGAGACGGGTCCCAGCGGCGAACGCTTGCGCTGGGAGGCTTAGAAGCTCTGCTCCGGCGCGTCGATGGCGGCAGGTGCGCGCTGGCCCTGCTTGAGCGCGGCGAGCCGGGCCTCGACCTCGGTCAGCTTGCCGAGGTCCTCGAGCTGGTTGAACTGCGAGTCGAGGCTCGAGGTCTGCAGCTCCTGCTGGCCGCGCACGAGCGCCTCCTGCCGGCGGACCTTCTCCTCGAAGCGACCCAGGTCGCTGGTCGGGTCCATCACGTTGATGCTGCCGAGGGCCTCGTTGACCTTCTGCTGCGCCTCGGCCGTCTTGGCGCGGGCCGCGAGCTGGTCGCGCTTCGTGCCGAGCTGGCGGAGCTTCTCGCGCATGCCGTCGAGGCCGCCCTTGAGCTGCTCGACGACCTGCGTCTGGGTGCGGATCTGCGGCTCGGCCGTGCGAGCTTCCGTCTCGGACTCGATCTGGCGCGACAGGGCCACCTTCGCGAGGTTGTCGAACTTCTGCGCGTCGACCTCGTCGTTCGCCGCGCGCAGCTCGTCGGCCTTGCGGCTGGCGGCGAGGGCCTTGTTGCCCCATTCGGACGCGGCCTGGACGTCTTCCCGGTAGTCGTCCTCGAGCATGCGAAGCTGGCCGATGGTCTGCGCGATCGCCGCCTCCGCCTCCTTGATGTTCGAGCTGAAGTCGCGGATGAGCTGGTCGATCATGAGCTGCGGGTCTTCCGCGTTGTCGATGAGCGAGTTGATGTTGGCGCGGACGAGCTGGCTGATTCGTCCGAAGATGGACTGCTTGTTGGACATCGAGTGCTTCCTTTTCGCTGGTGATCCGTGATGAGTGGCCGTGATGTGTCGGAGTGATCGTGGAGCGCTGCCTCCGCGCTGGGTGCGCGTCAGCGCCTTCTGCCGCCGCCCGAGGAGCGGAAGCCCCCTCCCGAGGAGCGGAAGCCGCCAGATGAGCGGAAGCCCGACGAGCCGCCGCCCGATCGGCGGCCAGAGCCGCCGCCCCACGAGCTGCCGCCGCCCCAGGAGCTTCGGCTTGAGGAGCCGCTGTTGCTGATGAGACCGCCGAGGATACCGCCCAGGAGTCCGGAGTTGAAGCTGCTGTTGGAGTTCGAACCCGAGGACACACCCCAGCTCTGCTCGTAGCCGCTGCGCTGCATCTGCACCTGGCTTCTCGCCTGCTCTGTGGCCCGCTCGGCAAGGCTGATGGCGCTCTTGGCGCGCTGCATCGCCTCTTCAGGCTGAGTGGCCGCGAGCTGCTCCGCCGTGCGGAGCTCGGTCTCCGCCTGCTGGATTCGCGCGCGCGGCTCGCTCTCCACGGCACCTCGACGTGCGTCGATGAACTGGAGTCCGCCCGTGACGGCGGAGCGAGCCTGGGCGAGGGCGACGTCGAGCTGTCTGCGCAGCCCCGCCAGGCGCTCGTGCTCCTGGAGGAGCGACGCGATCGCTGCGTCGAGGGCCTCGTCCGCCTCCCTGAGGCCTCCGAGCGTCCTGAGCGGATCTGCGGCCGAGGCGCTGCCGGAGCGGGCCCTGGCGATCGCCTCCTGGGCGGTGGCCTGCGCGGCGGCGGCGGCGGCGGCGACATCCGGCTGCAGCGACGCCTGCTGGACGAGCTGGGTACTGCGCGCGAGACCGGCCTCCAGCTCGCCGATCTCCTGGCGGATGAGCTGCTCCGCGTTCTCGAGGTCGCTGGCGGCGGCGCCGATGGAGCCCAGAACCGAGGTCACCTGCGAGAGCGCGAGCTGCGCGTCGCCGATATCGACGGCGGCTGGCCCCGTCCGTCCCTCACGGAGACCGCTATCTGCGTTCTGCGTCTCGGTGCGCGCGAGCGCAAGCAGCTCGCGAGCGTGGCTGGTCGAGTCGTCGACCGTGGAGAGCGCCTGCGGGCTGTAGCGGGCGCGGAGCGCCGTCAGCTGGGACTCGGCGCCCTGCATCTGTCCTTCGAGTCGATCGAGTTCGCCGCGGACCTGCCTAAGCAGCTCTGGCGCGTTGCGCTCCATGTCCCGGAGCTTCTCGAAGCGCGCTGCCTGTTCGGCGACGCGTTGCTCTGCCAGGTTCACGAAACCGAGGATGGCCTCGTTCATCTGCATCTGGGCTGGCAGCGGCTCTGGTTCGGTGTCGAGGTACTGGCCCTGGACGCCGAACGCACGACGCAGCTGCTCGCGGGCATCCGCCACCGCTGCCCGGTATTCGGCAACCGGCTCGGGTCCGAACTGCGCCTCGGCGAAGCTGACCTCCTGGTCGGCGGAGTTCACCAGGTTGTCGACCCTGACGAGCTCGCCGGCCGCGCGCTGCGCGAGCTGCTCGAGTTGCGCCTTCTGCTCGGCCTCCGTCGCCTGCTGGCCCTTCTTCTTCTTGCGCCGAGCGCTGAGCACGACGAAGAGGATGATGAGGGCGACCACGACGATGAACCCGCCAACGAAGAGGAAGATCGTGCCGACGGCGGCACCCGTCACGAGTTCGCCGCCACCGGCGCCGCCGCTGGTCGTGCCGGCACCGGTGAGCTCCTGGCGGATCGAGTCCGCCGCCGAGATAGCGGCCTGACCGTACTGCCCGGAGTCGAGGTTCGGGGCGATCGACTGCGTCTCGATGTCGCGCAGGGCACCGTCGCCCAGGGGGAACGCGCTGTCGGTGTTGAGTCCGAAGTCGAGCTGGTCGACACCGACGTACAGGATGACGGCCTCGGAGCCGAGGTCGTTGGCCGAAGCGAACTCGCTGGCCCAGTCGAACCCGGAGCTCGGGTTGGAGAAGCGATCGACGATCGCGAAGTACATCGTGTAGTCGGTCTCGGCCTCGAGTGTCGAGATCGCCTGCTCGATATCGGAGGTGTCGCCGGTGACGAGCCCATTCGGGTCGAAGATGTGGCCCTGCGGCGAGCCGGGGCTCTCGGCCGGGGCTATTGCGGTGGAGGAGCCGGAGGAAGTGATCGGAGAGACCTCGGCGGATGCTGGCGCACTCGTTCCGAGGAGTGCTGCGGCAGCGATGCCGAGCAGAGCGAGCGCACGACGCACGGAGACCCCTTTCTGGCCGGTCATCGGCCTTCTCCGTAACGCTAGCGGGGTGTAGCCGTGAAGAACGTGATTGTTGTGCGCGTGGTGACGCCACGAGTGAACAGGCGGCGAACAGCGCCTGTCGCAGGTGAGCGCTTGGTGACGATCCGGGGTCGATGTGTGATTCCACATGGAGTTCCGTAGAATTGTCGCGCACCGGACAAGCACTCCTTGTCCGGTTTTCACATGAGACACCGGAGGTTCAACGTGCGAAGTGAAGATGTACGCACCAAGCGTTTCAACGCGCTGAAGTTCGACGGATGCTACGACGTCCGAGAGGTCGACCAGTTCCTCGACCAAGCCGCCGCCGCGCTCGAGGCGTACGAGAGGGGCCTGCGGGAGCAGGCGCAGATCGTCAGGTCCCACGAGGTCGAGGCCGTCAAGTTCACGTCCCGCGTCTACGAGCGCGGCTACTCCGCCCAGGAGGTGGATGTCTTCCTCGAGCAGCTCGCGGAGGCGCTCGGCAGCTACGAGACAGAGTCCGGCGCCGAGGGGCTCGCGCAGCGCTGAGCGACAGGCGCGCCTCAGGAGGGCTTGTTAGGCTGGCCTAACTCACCCCGAACGAGGAGCCCATAACCGTGACAGACGTCGTTACCCAGAAGCCCCGCAAGCGGGGACCCACCGTCCGCCTGAGTGTGGAGCGCACCGAGCGGCTCAGTCGCTCGCTGGTCCGGGTCCACTTCCTCGGGGCAGACCTCGACGACTTCGACCTCGAGCACGCCGACACCTACCTGAAGCTGCACTTCGGCGGAGGCGTCGGCGAGCTCGAGCTGCCGTTCGATCTCCAAGAGCTCCGCGCGACGCTTCCCACCGAGCAGGTCCCCGTCCGGCGCACCTACACGGTTCGCGGGATCGACCGCGCGAGCGGGACGGTCTCCGTCGATTTCGTCGTCCATGGCGACGCAGGTGTCGCCGGCCCGTGGGCTCGCGACGCGAAGCCGGGCGACGTCATCGTGGCCACGACACCGCACGGTGCCTACTCGCCGCTCCCCGAGAGCGACTGGCATCTCATCTGCGGTGACGAGTCCGCACTCCCGGCGATCGCCCGAACCCTCGAAGTGCTCCCCGAGGACGCGAAGGGCGCGGTCCTCGTGGAGGTAGCCGGGGAGGAGGACCACATCGAGCTCGCGGCCCCGACGGGGGTCAGCGTCCAGTGGCTCCACCGAGGCGAGCATGGCGGGTTCGACCAGCAGCTGATCGCGGCAGCCGTCGAGGACCTGGCGTTCCCTGATGGGCTCGTGCAGGTCTTCGCACACGGCGAGCGCGAGCAGATGAAGCGACTCAGGAAGATCTTCTCCGCCCGTGGCGTCGAGCGCTCGCAGCTCTCCCTCTCCGGCTACTGGGCCGCAGGACGCACGGAAGACGCCTTCCAGAGCGAGAAGCGCGAGCCCGTCGGCCAGATCTTCTGATCCGGCGAGCTCGCCCTCCCGCTACCAGGAGCCGGGCTTGTAGTCCTTGAGGAAGACCCCGAAGAGATCCTCGCCCGACTCGCCGCGCACGATCGGGTCGTAGACGCGGGCCGCACCGTCGACGAGGTCGAGGGGGGCGTGGAATCCCTCCTCGGCGAGGCGGATCTTCGTGAAATGGGGCCGCTCATCCGTGATCCAGCCGGTGTCGACGGCGGTCATGAGGATGCGGTCGCTCTCGAACATCTCCCGAGCGCTGGTGCGCGTGAGCATGTTCAGGGCCGCCTTCGCCATGTTCGTGTGGGGGTGGCCCGGGCCCTTGTAGCCGCGTCCGAAGACCCCCTCCATCGCGGAGACGTTGACGATGTAGGTGCGGCGCGCCGATGACGCCTTGAGCGCGCCACGGAGCCTGCTCACGAGCAGGAACGGTGCCGTCATGTTCGCGAGCTGCACTTCGAGCATCTCGAGGGGCTCGACCTCGTCGACGTGCTGCGTCCACGAGTTGATGTGCAGCTCGTCCGGGAGCAGGCCGCCCGCGTCGATGGCGGTGCCAGCCGCGAGCCGCTCGAGCGACGAGGAGCCGGCAGTCATGGCGTCTGCGGTCAGCTCCTCGGCCGTGCGTCCCGCCGCCGAGGACAGGATCGGGTGCGCGGCGACCGACTCCGCCAGGGCGAGCGGGTGCGCGTCGTTCGTGTGCCCGAAGGTCACGAGCTCGGGAAGCGGCCCGTCCGGCAGCGGCGCGAGCTCCGCCTCGACGAGCGGCGCGTAGGAGCCGGGGGAGCGGCGCACCGTCTGGGCGGCATTGTTGATGAGGATGTCCAGCGGGCCAGCGGCCGTGACGGAGTCGGCGAGGCCCATGACCTGTGCGGGATCACGGAGGTCGATGCCGACGATCTTGAGCCGGTCGATCCACTCCGGCGAGTCAGGCAGGGCCGAGAACCGGCGGACGGCGTCGCGCGGGAAGCGCGTCGTGATCGTCGTGTGGGCGCCGTCGCGGAGCAGCCGCAGCGCGATGTACATCCCGATCTTCGCTCGACCGCCCGTGAGCAGGGCCCGCTTGCCAGTCAGGTCGGCGCGCGCATCGCGCTTCGAGTGGCTGAAGGCGGCGCATTCTGGGCAGAGCTGGTGGTAGAAGGCGTCGACCACCGTGTACGGCTGCTTGCAGATATAGCAGGCGCGTGGCTTGAGCAGCTCGCCGGCCGTCGGGGCGGTCGTCGACGTCGAGATCGGGATGCCGCGGGTCTCGTCGTCGATGCGGTCCGGTGCGCCCGTGGCGGTCGCGGCGACGACGGCCTTGTCGGCGTCGGCGATGCGCTGGCGCTTCGCGGCGCGCCCGACGCGCTTCACGTCCTTGAAGAACTGCGCCGTCGCCCGACGGACCGTGATGAAGTCCGGGTCCTCGCGGTCGTAGGCGGAGAGCTGCTCGAGCACGCGCAAGGTCGTCGCGAGGTCGGCCTCGGCGATGCGCTCTGGCGCGAATTCCGCGCCGTCGGTCTCTTCTGGCGTCGCCGTGGGCGTCTCGTCTGGGGTCTCGGAAGGCACACGAGATTGTAGAGGCCAGCGGGCAGGCGCGCCACACGCGCCCACCCGCCGGCCTCGCGGGCCTCACCCCTCGACTAGGAGGCGACCGCCCTCGGCGCCCCCATGCCGGGGTCGATCTGGTCCGGGCCGTTCGCCGACGGGCGCACGTCGAAGTCGAAGATCGCCGTGGGCAGATAGACGGTGGAGCACGAGTTCGGGATGTCGACGACGCCGGAGAGTCGACCCTCGATGGGGGCCGAGCCGAGGAGCAGGTAGGCCTGCTCCGGTGCGTAGCCAAACTTCGTGAGGTAGTCGATCGCGTGCAGGCACGCCCGCTGGTAGGACAGATGGGAGTCGAGGTAGCGCTGCTCCCCGTCGAGCGTGACCGACGTGCCGGAGAACGCGATCCACTCGCTGTAGTTGGGCTCCACATTGCCCGGCATGAAGATGGCGTTCTCCGAGACGCCGTACGTCTCCATGCCTCCCTTGATCAGGTCGACGCGCACATCCATGAAGCCGCCCATCTCGATGGCGCCGCAGAAGGTGATCTCCCCATCGCCCTGGGAGAAGTGCAGGTCGCCCATCGACAGGTTCGCGCCGTCGACGAAGACGGGGTAGAAGATGCGGGTGCCCTTCGAGAGGTTCTTGATGTCCTGGTTGCCGCCGTTCTCGCGCGGGGGAGCCGTCCTGGCGGCCTCGCCGGCGACACGATCGAACTCGGAATCCGGGAGCGAGCCGAGCACGGCGAACTGCGGCTCCGGCGGCAGCGCGAGTGGCGGCACCCTGCCTGGGTCGGTCGCGATGAGCTTTCCCTCACGCGCGTTCCACTTCGCCAGCAGCTCCGCCGACGGAGCCGTCCCCATGAGGCCCGGGTGGATGAGGCCCGTGAAGGACACCCCGGGCACGTGACGTGACGTGGCCGTCTGGCCGCTGAAGTCCCAGATCGCCTTGTAGGCGTCCGGGAACTGATCGGTGAGGAACCCTCCGCCGTTCTCCTTCGCGAAAATTCCCGTGTAGCCCCACCCCTGGCCTGCGAGCGGACCCTTCTCCTGAGGAATCGGGCCGACGTCGAGGATGTCGACGATGAGGAGGTCGCCAGGTTTCGCACCCTCGATCCGGAACGGCCCGCTCAGCTTGTGCACCGTCAGCAGCGGCGCGTTCAGGATGTCCTCTGCGGAGTCGTCGTTGACGATCGCCCCGTCGAACCACTCCCGGCAGTCGACGCGGAACTCGTCGCCGGGCTTCACCGTCGCGACCGGCGGGATCTCCGGATGCCACCTGTTGTGGCCGATCTTCTCCTGGTCCTCGAACTTCTTCGTCGAGTCGAGTGGAAACAGCACGTCTGGCATGGCTCGGTCCTTTTCGTCGGTGACCGATTCGCCGTCCCTTGCGTGGCGGCAGCCTCGGTCGGTGCGAGCCCCGCGACGTCAGTGTCGCGGCAGCTTCGCGTGGAGTGGGTTGCGAGTGATGCCGCCGCCGGGTCTCCGAGGAGCTCCGGGGAGCGAGGTCACGACGTCCGGCTCATGCGCGGATCTCGAGGCGGCATCGATGAGGCCGTAGGCGGAAGAGCCTGCGACGGAGAGATGCGGGGCAGCCGGGCGGCGCCTCGCGTCTTGCCCGCACTCGGGACACACGGATCTCTCCGGCACCGAGTGCATGGTGTGCACCTCGTCGAAGCGGTGCGCGCTCTCGCACCGATACGTGTAGGTGGGCATCCTTGCCTCCCCTCGTCGAGGTACTGCCGACCGTAGCGGTGGGGCGCCGAGAGTGTCAATGTCCTCTCGGACACGCGTGCTGCGCGTCGGCGGGCGGATCCCAGCGTGTGAGCAGGAGCGTCCGCACGCTGCGGACGCGGAAGGGCCCGGTGCTGCTGAGCAGCGCCGGGCCCTTGCGATGTCACCAGACATCGAGATGTGCCCCCGACAGGAGTCGAACCTGCGACCTTCGGTACCGGAAACCGGTGCTCTATCCACTGAGCTACGGAGGCGGATGCGGAACTGAGCTTTCAGCAACGCGGAGCCAATACTAACAGGGCGCGAGGGTGCCCGAACGCCACTGCTCGCCGCCACGCGCGGCTGTGGGGGATGGCCACGGGAGCGTGACACAATCCGCTGGTGATGCGAAAGATCGAATCTGCCATTGACCTCGAACTCGACGGGGAAGCCGACCTCGTGTTCTCGATCGCTGCCCACACGCTGGCGAACCTCGAGAGCGAGTCGTTCACGATCACGGGTGACGGCGTGCCCCTCGACGTCATCGAATCCATCGACCGCTCCGAGTGCCGGCTGCACCGCGTGACGACCTCAGCGAAGCACATCGAGATGCGCTACTCCGCGACGGTGCTCGACCGCGCGCAGCCGAACGAGCCGGAGGAGCTGGACCTCATCCAGTTCCGCCGTCCGTCCCGCTACGCGGAGTCGGACCTCCTCGGACCGACCGCGCGGTCGATGTTCCGCGGCAAGCAGGGCTTCGAGCTCGTCGACGCGGTCGTCGACTGGGTCTCCAGGAACATCAGCTACGTGCCGGGCTCGAGCGCCCCGACCGACGGTGCGCGCGACACCTTCCTGAAGCGCCAGGGCGTCTGCCGCGACTTCGCTCACCTGACGATCGCGTTCCTGCGCGCCAACGACCTCCCGGCGCGCCTCGTCTCCGTGTACGCGCCGGGGCTCGTGCCCATGGACTTCCACGCCGTCGTCGAGGTGCTGGTCGACGGAGCCTGGTACGTCGTCGACTCGACGCACCTCGCGCCGCGCCGCCTCATGCAGCGCATCGCGAGCGGTCGGGATGCCGCGGACACGGCGTTCCTGAGCAACACGATCGCGAACCTCCGCCTGTCCAAGCTGCACGTCGACGCGACCTCGAGCGAGGTCATCCTCGAGGACTGGACCGAGCGGGTGCAGCTGGGTTGACGGTGGCGCGAGCAAGCGCCGCCGACGGCCCTCGAGCGCCTCTAGGATGGGAGGCCTATGACTTCTCCAGCTCTCGTCACGGCACTCACCACCGCTGTCAACGCCGCGCTCGCGCCCCTCGAGGGCGCTGAGGGCATCACCGTCCCCGAGACGGACATCGTTCTCGAACGGCCGCGCAACCGCGACCACGGCGACTGGGCATCGAACATCGCGATGCGCCTCGCGAAGCGCGTCGGCACCAACCCGCGTGAGCTGGCCTCCGGCATCGTCGAACAGCTGATCCTCGACCCCCAGGTGGCGAGTGCAGATGTCGCGGGACCCGGCTTCATCAACATCACCCTCGACACGGCCACGGCGGGCGCGCTCGCCAAGGTGATCGTCGACGCCGGATCGGCCTACGGCAATGGCGACTCGCTCGCCGGCGTCAAGCTCAACCTCGAGTTCGTCTCCGCCAACCCGACGGGCCCCATCCACATGGGCGGTGTCCGCTGGGCGGCCGTCGGCGACTCCCTGGCCCGCGTCCTCACGGCGGCAGGTGCCGACGTGACGCGCGAGTACTACTTCAACGACCACGGGGCGCAGATCGACCGCTTCGCGCGGTCGCTCCTCGCGGCGTACCTCGGCGAGGGCACTCCGGAGGACGGCTACGGCGGTGCCTACATCAGCGACATCGCCGGGCAGGTTGCCGCGGCCTACGGTGAGGGCATCGCGGAGCTCGACCGGGAGGCCCAGCAGGAGGTCTTCCGCTCCAAGGGCGTCGAGCAGATGTTCGGCGAGATCAAGCAGAAGCTGCACGACTTCGGCGTCGACTTCGACGTGTTCTTCCACGAGGATTCGGTGCACGAGTCCGGTGCGGTCTCGCGGGCCATCGAGCGCCTCCGCGAGCAGGGCCAGATCTTCGAGCAGGACGGTGCGCAGTGGCTGCGCACCACCGAGTTCGGCGACGACAAGGACCGCGTCGTCGTTCGATCCAACGGCAGCCCGACCTACATGGCCGGCGATATCGGCTACTACCTCGACAAGCGCGAGCGTGGCTTCGACCAGTGCATCATCATGCTCGGCGCCGACCACCACGGCTACGTCGCGCGCATGATGGCGATGGTCGCGGCGTTCGGCGACCAGCCGGGCGTCAACCTGCAGATCCTCATCGGCCAGATGGTGAATCTCGTGAAGGACGGCGAGCCCGTGCGCATGTCGAAGCGCGCCGGCACGATCGTGACGCTCGACGACCTCGTCGACGCCGTCGGCGTCGACGCGGGCCGCTACGCGCTCGTGCGCTCCTCGGCGAACTCGACGCTCGACATCGACCTCGACGTCCTCGCGCAGCGCACCAACGACAACCCCGTCTACTACGTGCAGTACGCGCACGCCCGGACCTGCGCGGTCGGACGCAACGCCGCCGAGTCCGGCGTCGACCGCTCGGTCTTCGAGCCGTCGCTGCTCGACCACGAGTCCGAGTCGGCGCTCCTCGGGGCGCTGCAGGACTTCCCGCGCGTCGTCGCGGCCGCCGCCGAGCTGCGCGAGCCGCACCGCGTCGCGCGCTTCGCGGAGGAGCTCGCTGGCCTCTACCACCGCTGGTACGACAGCTGCCGTGTCATCCCGCGTGGGGACGACGAGATCACCGACCTCCACCGCACCCGCCTGTGGCTGAACGACGCCACGAGCACGGTCCTGCGCTCGGCACTCACCATGCTCGGCGTCTCGGCTCCCGAGCGGATGTAGTCGGACGTGACCGCGCTCGGTCCGCCGGAGGAGCGCATCCAGCTCCTGCGGACGTCGCGTGCACGCAGCTGGGTCAAGGCCTCGCTCTGGCTGCTCGGCGCCCTGCTGCTGCTCGTCGGCCTCGACGTCGGGGTTCGCCTCGTCGCGCAGGATCGCATCGCCCAGCAGGTGCAGGACACGCTCCCGCCCGGGGTGGACGGTGAGGTCAGCGCGCGCGTGCACGGCTTCTCGACGCTGTGGCAGCTCGCCACCGGTCGGGCGAGCCACGTCACGGTGTCAGCGGATGAGCTCACCGCCTACGGCCTGAACCTGGCGGCGACCGTGGACGCGTACGGCGTGCACATCTTCGACGGGATGCGGACCGAGATGCTCACGGGCACGCTCAACGTGCCGGAAGCGACCCTCGAGGGCGTTGCCGCGCTCCCCGGAACCGATGCGTCGCTGGAACTCGGCGACGACGAGCTGTCCTACCGGTCGACGGTCTCCATCCTGGGCCTCACGGGCACGCTCACCGTCGACGCGCAGCTGCGCCTCGTCGATGGCGAGGTGATCATCGATCCGACGGACGTCGAGGTGTCAGGGACGGCCTTTGGACAGGCCCTCACGCAGGCGCTCCCTGACATCGCGGAGTTCGCGGTGCCGATCTGCACCGCCGACTACCTCCCCGCCGGTCTGCACGTGTCCGAGCTGCGCATCGCGGAGGGGATGCTCACGGTCGGCGTCGAGGCGAGGAACATCGCACTCTCTGCCGAGATCCCGGATTCCGGGGAGTTCTCCACCTGTCGCGACTAGTTTCGAGCTGCGACGATGGGGTCCGTGCCGACGAGGCCGCCCCGACGCGCTCGACGGATCGCACTCCGCGCGACGTCGGCCGGCCGCCGAAGAACTGGAGAACTGAGATGAGCATGCCGCCGAACGGACAGGGCTTCGGGCAGCAGCCGGGGCAGGGCCAGCATCCCGGATACGGTCAGCAGGCATCGCAGCCCGGGTACGGACAGCAGCCCGGCCAGCCGCAGCAGCCCGGACACGGCCAAGCACCCCAGCAGCAGCCCCCGTACGGCCAGGGCTCCGGGTACCCGCAGCCCTCGCAGCAGCCCGGCTACGGGCAGCAGCCGCAAGGACCGGGCTACGGCCAGCAGCAGCGGCCGCAGCAGTTCGGCCAGCCGCAGCACGGCGGCGCCCCACAGCAGTACGCGCAGTCGGGCGGTCAGCCGCCGCACGGTCAGCAGCCGGGTCCGTGGCAGGGCGGCCAGCCCCCGCAGGGCAAGAGGCCTCGGCCCTGGTACGCGCAATGGTGGCTCTGGACGGGCGTCGGTGTCGTCGTGATCGCCGGTGGTCTCGTCGTGGGCGAGGCCGTGGCCCGGGGGAACGTCACGAGCGCACTCGAGGAGCAGGCGGGGAAGATCGTCATCGACAACTACGGCGAGGCGGCGGCCCCGAGCGAGTACGCCGTCACGGTGGATGGCTTCAGCGTCCTCGCGCAGCTCCTCACCGGCAAGATCGAGCACGCCACCATGACGTCGCAGGGCGACGGCGACATCACCGTGGGCATCGACCTCACGGGCATCGACGCGTCGCTCGAAGGTCCCGTGGACTCGACCACGGTCGATCTCGTCGTCTCGACCGACGTCCTCGACGGCGTTCCTGCCGCGCTCCAGGGCGAGGAGAGCGAGATCAACACCGACTCCTACGACACGACCATCAGCTACGGCGACAACGTGATCAACATCGAGGCCATCAGCGGCACCGGCGAGTGGCAGGTGAAGGTCGAGTCCGAGCTCGGCTACGAGGCGACGGACGGCAAGCTCTTCGTGACGAGCGACAGCAGCATGACGCTCTTCGGGACCAGCATCCCGTTCGGCTCGAACGAGAAGGTCGAGGTGCCGACCTGTGCGGACTCGGAGCTCGAGGCGCAGGTCACCGAGGCGACCGTCTCCAGCGACGCGATCTCGTTCTCGTGGAAGGTCGACGGCGCGCAGCTGAGCGAGCTGCCCGCGGTGGCCGACTGCCTGTAGTCCGGCCGCGTGCGCGCTTGGGCCTCTCGCCTGTTCCGGCGAGGGGCCAGCCGATAGCATGCTCTGGTGCCTGAAGCTCTCCACGAACCCCACGCCACCCGCCAGACGGCTGCCAGCCCCCTGGCGCCCGCCGACCTCGATGTTCCGTCGGATCTCAACGAGCTCGACTCCCACGTCTGGTCGAGGAACGCCGCCCGAGCAGTTGACGGGGCGATCGAGATCGCGGGCATGGACGTCCGAGCGCTTGCGGAGCGGTTCGCGACGCCGCTCTACATCGTCGACGAGGTCGACGCCCGCGCGCGTGCAGCGGAGACCGTCGCCGCCTTCGCCGCCGCCTTCGAGCCCCTCGGCGTCACCGCCAAGGTCTACTACGCGGGCAAGGCGTTCCTGAGCGCCGACGTCGTCCGCTGGATGCTCGAGGCGGGCTGCGCCATCGACGTCTGCAGCGAAGGCGAGCTCGCCCTCGCGATCGCCGCGGGCGCACCACCCGCACGCATCGGCTTCCACGGCAACAACAAGTCGACGCGCGAGATCGGCATCGCCGTCGCCGCCGGTATCGGGGCGATCGTGCTCGACAGCTCCCAGGAGCTCGACCGCGTCGCGGTGGCCGCCCTGGCCGCGGGCGTTCGGCAGCCCGTGAGGCTGCGCGTCAACTCCGGTGTGCACGCCTCGACACACGAGTTCCTCGCCACGAGCCGAGAGGACCAGAAGTTCGGCATCCCCCTCGACGAGGTGGATGCGTTCGTCGCGCGCATCCGCGAGCACGATTCCCTAGAGTTCCTCGGCCTGCACTCGCACATCGGCTCGCAGATCTTCGACGCCGATGGGTTCGGCGAGGCCGCCGACCGCCTCGTCGAAGTCCACGCTCGCCTCCTCGAAGGGGGACCGGTTCCGGAGCTGAACCTCGGGGGTGGCTACGGCATCGCCTACCTGCCGCGCGAGACGCCCACCGACATCCGCACGATGGCCTCCCACATCGCCTCCCACGTGGCAGCGGCCTGCTCGAGGCTCGGCGTCGCAGTGCCGAACATGGCCTTCGAACCGGGGCGGACCATCATCGGCCCCGCCGGGACCGCCCTGTACGAGGTCGGGACGACGAAGACCGTTCGAGTCCCGCTCGACGAGGGCGGCAGTGCCGAGCGACTCTACGTCTCCGTCGACGGCGGCATGAGCGACAACGTCAGGGCGGCCCTCTACGAGGCCGAGTACAGCGTTCGCCTGGCTTCGCGGGCCTCCGCGGCCGACGCAGCGCTCGTTCGTGTCGTTGGAAAACACTGCGAGTCCGGCGACATCGTCGTTCTGGCAGACTATCTTCCGAGCGATGTCGCCCCTGGCGACCTCGTCGCCGTGCCAGCGACCGGCGCATACTGCTGGTCGCTCTCGAGCAACTACAACATGATCGGCCGACCGGCCGTCGTCGCGGTTCGCGACGGCGAGGCGCGCACGCTGATCCGTGCGGAGTCCGTGGCCGATCTGCTTGCCAGAGACGCGGGACTCCCAGCTGCCGTGACCGATGAGCGCCCGTAACCGAGGAGAACCGATGAACCAGAACCGACCCATCCGAGTCGCCCTGCTCGGCGCGGGATCCGTCGGGTCGCAGGTCGCCCGCATCCTGATCGAGAACGCCGACGAGCTCGCCGCTCGTGTCGGCGCTCCGCTGCTGCTGACCGGTATCGCCGTCCGCAACGTCGATGCGAAGCGCGACGTGGATCTGCCGAAGGAGCTCTTCACCGACGACGCGGAGCGGCTCATCCTCGGCTCCGACATAGTCATCGAGCTCATGGGCGGCATCGACCCGGCGAAGGGCCTCATCTCCCTGGCGCTGTCGACGGGTGCCGACGTCGTGACGGCGAACAAGGCGCTCGTCGCGGCGCATGGCCCCGAGCTCTTCGACCAGGCAAGGCGCGTCGGCGCTCAGCTCACCTACGAGGCCGCCGTCGCCGGCGCCATCCCGATCATCCGCCCCCTGCGCGACAGCCTCGCGGGCGACCGGGTCGAGCGCATCCTCGGCATCGTGAACGGCACGACGAACTTCATCCTCGACCGGATGCACACACGCGGCGACTCGCTCGAGGAAGCGCTGCGCATCGCCACCGACCTCGGTTACGCGGAAGCCGACCCGACGGCCGACATCGGCGGCTACGACGCCCAGCAGAAGGCGGCGATCCTCGCCTCCATCGCCTTCCACACCGAGGTCCCCGTCGAGCTCGTGCACCGCGAGGGCATCACCGAGATCACGATCGAGCAGATCGAGCGCGCCAAGGCGGCGGGCTTCGTCGTGAAGCTCCTCGCGATCTGCGAGCGCGTCACGACCGCCGACGGAGTCGAGGGCATCTCAGCGCGCGTGTACCCCGCGCTCGTCGACGCGCAGCACCCGCTCGCGTCGGTGCACGGCGGCAACAACGCCGTCTTCGTGCAGGCGCAGGCAGCCGGCGACCTCATGTTCTACGGCGCCGGCGCCGGGGGAGTGGAGACCGCGTCAGCCGTGCTCGGCGACCTCGTCTCCTCCGCCCGTCGACGCGTCAACGGTGGCCCTGGCCTCGGCGAGTCGACGCACGCCGACCTGCCCGTCCTCGACGTCGGCGAGATCACCACGCGCTACCAGATCATCCTCGAGGTGCACGACCGTCCAGGCGTGCTCGCCGAGATCGCGAAGGTCTTCAGCGACTTCGGCGTCTCCGTCTCGACGCTCGAGCAGCGCAGCGCCGACTCGGGCGATGCGACGGCTGGTTCCGGCGCACCATCGACCGGCGAGGCCGAG
Source organism: Pseudoclavibacter sp. AY1H1 (assembly GCF_002931055.1). Taxonomy (GTDB): domain Bacteria; phylum Actinomycetota; class Actinomycetes; order Actinomycetales; family Microbacteriaceae; genus Pseudoclavibacter. The sequence goes on from NZ_PSXX01000001.1 coordinate 246,293, forward strand.
CGGGGCGCCACGCTCGTCATCGGCACGCACTCGGCGACCGAGCGAGCGCTCTCAGCGCTTGCGCAGGCGCTCGCCGAGCACGAGGCATCACGGCGGGTCTCCGGGGTGCTCCGTGTCGAGGGCGCGCTCTAACGCAGGGCGGTTCGACGCCGCCGACGGCACCCCGTCGGCCGTCATGCCCATCGATATCAATCCAATCGCAACAGTCCTCTGCCTAGGAGTCGCAGCATGAAGCAGGTCGAACAGGCGCGTCGCGTCGAAGTCAAGGTCCCCGCGACGAGCGCCAATCTCGGTCCGGGCTTCGACACCCTCGGACTCGCGCTTGCCGTGTACGACACGCTTGTCGTCGAGAGCGCGCCGAGCGGCGTGCTCGAGATCGAGGTCCAGGGAGTGGGGGCGGACAGCGTGCCCCGCGACGCCTCGCACCTCGTGGTGCAGTCTATCGAGCACACGCTGAACGGACTGGGCTACGAGCTGCCCGGGCTGCGCATCAGCGCCGTCAACACGATCCCGCACGGGCGAGGCATGGGCTCATCCGGCGCCGCCATCGTCTCCGGCGTCATGGCGGCTGCCGCGCTCGTGTCGAACGACGTCGATGTCGACGCGGACACGCTGCTGCGCTTCGCCACCGAGCTCGAGGGACACCCCGACAACGTCGCGCCCTGCCTCTTCGGCAGCCTCACGATCGCCTGGGTCGGCGAGAACGGCCCGCGCTCCAAGCAGCTGCTCGTGCACCGTGGCGTCTCGCCCATCGTGCTCATCCCGACGGAGACGATGTCGACGAAGCTCGCCAGGAGCCTCCAGCCGGAGAGCGTCCCCCACGCCGACGCGATCTTCAACCTCTCCCGCTCGGCGCTGCTCGTCGCCGCACTCGTGCAGAGCCCGGAGCTGCTCTTCGAGGCGACGGAGGACCGGCTCCACCAGAGCTACCGCGCATCCGCGATGCCCTTCACGAGCGGCCTCGTCGCCGAGCTGCGCGCCGCGGGGCTGCCCGCCGTGGTCTCCGGTGCGGGCCCGAGCGTCCTCGTGCTGTGCTCCAGCCCCGAGCAGCGCCTGCAGGCGGCCGCCGTCGCCGAGGCCAACACGCAGACGAAGTGGAACGCCATCATGCCCGCCGTTGATTTCCTCGGTGCTACAGTTGAGGTGCTGTCGGGCGACGCGGCCACACTCTCGGTGTAGGCACAGCGCGACAGCTTCAACTCTCCGAGCAGCGGAGTACGCACCCCCCTCGATTTCTGTCGATGTGGTTCAGAGTGTGTGAGAAGTCCCGCTCGCTCGATCTGAACACCGCAGAACGCGGTAGAGGTAAGGACTCACAGCAGATGACTGACACAACACCAACTGCGGGGCAGGAAGCCCCGCTCACCTCGATGAAGGTCGCCGACCTCCAGGCGCTTGCCGCCGGACTCCAGATCCGCGGCGCACGCAGCCTGCGGAAGGGAGCACTCATCGAGGCCATCGAGGCCGCACGCTCGAGCGCCGAGCCCGAGACGGTCGCCGCAGAGGCTCCGGCCGAAGCGGTTGAGGAGCACTCGGCACCCGTCGAGCCTTCCGCCCCCGAGGCCGAAGCGCCGACCTTCGTCGTCGATGAGACACCGGCCGTCACCGAGGACGACCGCACGGCGAACGACCGCACCGAGGCGCCGGCATCCGAGGTCTCCGAGGCCGAGCAGTCCTCGGCCCCGAGCGTCCCCGAGCTGTCCCTCGACGACCTCGTCCTCCCGCCCGCCCGCGGCGAAGCCTCAGAGCAGGACGACGCACGCGACGAGGACCAGGGCCGCGCCGGCCAGCGCAAGCGCGGTCGCGGTCGTGGACGCCGTGGTCGCGGAGCCGACAACGAGCAGGGCACGGACAACGCTGAGCCGGCCGCCAAGCAGGATGAGGCGCCAGCAGAGCAGAGCGGCGACGTGCAGGACGACGAGCAGCAGGGCGGACGCCGCCAGCGCGGACGCTCTCGCGGACGCGGCGGCGAGCAGGCACAGGGCCGTCCCGAGACCCCGCAGGCCCAGGACGCTCCGTCCGACGACGAGACCGACGAGCAGCGCCGCAGCCGCGGCGGACGCTACCGCGACCGCAAGCGCGGACGCGGAGGCGCTGAGGACACCGAGCCGGAGATCGCAGCCGACGACGTCCTCCTGCCCATCGCCGGCATCCTCGACGTCCTCGACAACTACGCCTTCGTCCGCACCAGCGGCTACCTCCCGGGACCCAACGACGTCTACGTGTCGCTCGCGCAGGTCAAGAAGTACCAGCTCCGCAAGGGCGACGCCGTCGTCGGCGCCATCCGCCAGCCGCGCGAGGGCGAGAACCAGCACGGCCGCCAGAAGTTCAACGCGATCGTCCGGTTCGACGCCATCAACGGCCAGTCGCCGGAGGAGCCGCGCCAGCGTCCCGACTTCGACTCGCTGACCGCGCTCTACCCGCAGGAGCGTCTCCGTCTCGAGACGAGCGAAGATCGCGTCGCGACTCGACTCATGGACCTCTTCGCGCCCATCGGCAAGGGCACACGTGGCCTCATCGTCGCCCCGCCCAAGTCGGGCAAATCGATCGTCCTCGAGCAGGTCGCAGCTGCCGTCGCGAAGAACAGCCCAGACGTGCACCTCATGGTCGTCCTCATCGACGAGCGTCCCGAAGAGGTGACGCACATGCAGCGCACCATCCAGGGCGAGGTCGTCGCGGCCACCTTCGACCTCCCGGCCGACGACCAGACGACCGTCGCGGAACTCGCCATCGAGCGAGCCAAGCGCCTCGTCGAGCTCGGCCACGACGTCGTCGTGCTGCTCGACGGCGTCACCCAGCTGTGCCGCGCCTACAACCTCGCGGCACCCGCATCCGGACGCATCCTGCCCGGCGGCGTCGACGCGTCCGCGCTCACCCCCGTTCGACGCTTCTTCGGCTCCGCCAAGAACGTCGAGAACGGCGGATCGCTCACGATCCTCGCCACGGCGATGATCGGCACCGGCTCCAAGACCGAGGACACCATCCTCGAGTCGTTCGCGGGAACCGGGAACATGGAGCTTCGCCTCTCGCGCGACATCGCCGACAAGCGCGTCTTCCCGGCCATCGACATCTCGCACTCGCAGACGCTCCGCGAGGAGCAGCTGCTCACGCCGCAGGAAGTCGAAGCGACCTGGAGCATCCGCCGTGGGCTCACGGGAGGCAACGCGCTCCTGTCGCTCGAAGCCGTCCTGGCACGAGTCGCCAGCACGACCACCAACGCAGAGTTCCTCGCTTCCGTCGCGAAGCAGCCCATCCGCGCAGCCAAGGCGTAGTCGTGGCCAGACACGAGATGGCCGACTCCGTTCGGCAGCTTCGCGCCGAGCACGAAGACCTGCAGGAGCAGCTCGCCGACCCCGAGCTGCACGCCAACCCGGCGCGCGCCAAGAAGGTCAACAGGCGCTACGCGCAGCTCGCGCAGATCCTCGCGGCGGACGCCTCGAGGGCCGAGCTCGAGGACGACCTCGAGGCGGCGCGAGAGCTCGCGAAGGAAGACGAGTCGTTCGCGGAAGAGGTTCCCGTGCTGGAGGAGAACCTGCGCGTCGCGCAGGAGAAGCTCCGCCGCCTCCTCATCCCGCGTGACCCCGACGATGGACGCGACGTCATCATGGAGATCAAGGGCGGTGAGGGCGGCGAGGAATCGGCGCTCTTCGCCGCCGACCTCCTCCGCATGTACTCGCACTACGCGGAGCAGCGCGGCTGGAAGACCGAGATCATCTCCTCGACGGAGAGCGACCTCGGTGGCTTCAAGGACGTCCAGGTCGCCATCAAGGGCAATGCGAACGACCCGGCACTCGGTGTGTGGGCCAGCCTCAAGTACGAGGGTGGCGTGCACCGCGTCCAGCGGGTGCCGGCGACCGAGTCGCAGGGCCGCATCCACACCTCGACGACGGGCGTGCTCGTCTTCCCCGAGGTCGATGAGCCCGAGGAGATCGAGGTCAGCCCGAACGACCTCAAGATCGACGTCTTCCGTTCCTCAGGCCCTGGCGGCCAGTCGGTGAACACGACGGACTCGGCGGTGCGCATCACGCACATCCCGACCGGCATCGTCGTGTCGATGCAGAACGAGAAGAGCCAGATCCAGAACCGCGCCGCCGGCATGCGAGTGCTGCTCGCGAGGCTGCTCGCTCACCAGCAGGAGCAGATCGCCGCGGCTGAGTCGGAAGCCCGCTCCGGCCAGATCCGCACCATGGATCGCTCCGAGCGCATCCGCACGTACAACTTCCCGGAGAACCGCATTGCGGATCACCGGACGGGGTACAAGTCGTACAACCTCGACCACGTGATGAACGGGGCCCTCGGTCCGGTCATCCAGTCGGCCATCGCTGCCGACGAGGAAGCCCGGCTCGCGGCGCTCTCCGGCAACGACGACTAGACGCACCACCGCAACGCGAGACGGCGACCAGCAGATCTGCTGGTCGCCGTCTCTCTGTCTGCAACGCGGAGACGTCCGCAGTGCTTAGACCTCTACAGGCCGATGCATCCCGCTGGTTCGGGTCGAACCTTTGAGATCTTTTAGATCTCGTAGTATCCGACCAGATCCTGTTCCGCGGAGGTCCGCTGGCGGATGCGTGCCGGAACCCCCGTCAGCACGGAGTTGGGCGGTGCGTCGCGCGTGACGACCGCGTTCGCACCCACTCGCGAGTCGTCGCCCACCGTGATGTTGCCGAGGAGCTTCGCCCCGGCTCCGATCAGGACGCGGCTTCCGACCGTTGGGTGCCGCTTGACGCGATGACCCGACGTGCCTCCGAGCGTGACGCCGTGGTAGATGAGGACATCGTCCCCGACGATCGCCGTCTCGCCGATGACGATGCCCATGCCGTGGTCGATCACGACTCTGCGGCCGATCCGGGCACCGGGATGGATCTCGACACCGGTCGCGAAGCGATTGAACTGCGAGAGCGTGCGCGCGAGCAGTTTCGTGCCAGGGCGCATCCAGAGCGTGTGGGCCGCGCGGTGCAGCCACAGGGCGTGGAGTCCCGAGTAGTTGACGACGATCTCGAGCTTCGAGCGGGCCGCCGGGTCGTTCTTCCGCGTCGCCGCGATGTCCTCCCTGACCCGACGCCAAACGCCGACACCATGCGGTGCCGGCGTTCGACGAGGAGCTGCCGTTGCCACTCGCTAGTCGCGCAGGTCGTCGAAGAGCACCGTCGAGAGGTAGCGCTCGCCGGTGTCGCAGATGATGACGACGATGTTCTTCCCTGCGTTCTCCGGACGCCTTCCGATCTCGAGAGCGGCCCAGAGGTTCGCTCCGCTCGAGATGCCGCTGAAGATGCCCTCGGTCGAGGTCAGTGCGCGGGAGACGCGGATGCTGTCCTCGAGTGTTGCGTCGAGCACCTCGTCGATGACGTCACGGTCGAGCACATCGGGAACAAAGTTCGCGCCGAGGCCCTGGATCTTGTGCGGCCCGGCCTTGCCCTCCGTGAGGAGCGGCGAGTCCTTGGGCTCGACGGCCACGATCTTGACGTCGGGCTTGCGCTCCTTGAGCACCTGCCCGACACCGGAGATGGTGCCGCCCGTGCCGACACCGGCGACGAAGATGTCGACCTCGCCGTCGGTGTCCGCCCAGATCTCCTCCGCCGTCGTCTCGCGGTGGATCTCCACGTTGGCTTCGTTCTCGAACTGTCGGGCGAGGATCGCGCCAGGCGTCTCGGCGACGATCTCCTTGGCGCGTGCGACGGCTCCGCGCATGCCCTCTGGGCCTGGCGTGAGCACGAGCTCCGCGCCGAAGGCCTTCAGGAGCTGGCGGCGCTCGATGGACATGGTCTCGGGCATCGCCAGGATGACGCGGTAGCCACGGGAGGCGCCGAGCATGGCGAGCGCGATACCCGTGTTGCCCGACGTGCCCTCGACGATCGTCCCACCGGGCTGCAGCTCGCCACTCTGCTCAGCTGCGCGGATGATGCCAAGGCCCAGGCGGTCCTTGACGGAGGAGCCAGGACCGAAGAACTCGAGCTTGGCGAGGATGTTCGCGCCGGTGTCGTTGATGCGGCCGAGCTTGACGAGCGGGGTGCGGCCGACGACCTCGGTGATGTCGTTGTAGATCTTTCCAGTCACTTCGTGCCCTTCTGGGATGCTGTGTGAACTTCGTGGGAGTCGCTGGCTGCGTCCGCCCGCGGCAATCGTCCCAATCATCTCCCTCGCGAATGCTGTGGATGACGCCGCGAGTCGATGTGCGGAAGACTCTACCCATGATCTTGCACATGGACGAGCTGCGGAAGCGGGTTCGCGAACAGCTGAAGGCGGCCGGTATCGCGGACGAACGCACCGAGACGGACATCCTCCTCGCAGCGGTGCTGCGCGTCCCCCGCGGCGAGGTGCAGATGCGTTCGCTTCTCGGTCGCGAGGTGTCCGAGGGGGACGCTCAGGCCGTGACGAAGGCGGCGTCGCGTCGTGCGCGTCGCGAACCGCTCCAGCATGTCACCGGACGGGCTCCGTTCATCGACATGGAGCTGGCGGTGGGACCCGGGGCGTTCGTCCCGCGCCCGGAGACGGAATCGCTGGTCACGGCTGCGGTCGAACTCCTCGGCCGCGCAGGTCCGGCACCGGCGGGGCTCACGGGCGTCGACGTCGGGTCCGGCACCGGGGCCGTCGCGCTCGGCGTGGCTCGCCTCCACGGAGGCATCAGGATGACGGCGATCGAGCGATCCAGTGCCGCCTGGCCCTGGCTGCGGTCCAACGTCGCGAGCTATGGCGAGGGGGCGGTGGCCACGTTCTTCGGGGACGCCGCCCGCATGTTCGCGGCGCTCCCGTCGGGGTCGCTCGACCTCGTGGTCTCCAACCCTCCTTACGTACCGGCGGCGAACCGCCCGGAGAGCAGGGAGGTCTGGCACCACGACCCCGAGGTGGCGCTCTACTCGGGCCGGGACGGCCTCGACTTCATCCGGAAGCTCGCGACCTGGTCTGCCCTTGCCCTCCGACCAGAGGGCGTCCTCGTCGTCGAGCACGAGGACACCCAGGGTGCAGAGATTCGCGAGATCTTCGGCAGCGCGGGCTTCCGCAGCGCAGCGACCGCCAGAGACTTCACCGGCCGTGACCGCATCACATCTGCCGTCCGCTCCGCGTCGAACGAGGATGACTCCGGCCGCCCGGCTATCATGTGACGAAGAATGGGACAGATCTACGCCACCACAGACTCACTCGACCTCCTGGCAGCGGTCCGTGCGGCACGCACGGCCATCGCGAGCGGCGAGGTCATCGTCATGCCGACCGACACGGTCTACGGCATAGCCGCAGACGCCTTCTCGGCGCAAGCGGTCCAGCGTCTCCTCGACGCCAAGGGGCGCACCAGGGCGACGCCGCCGCCGGTGCTCGTCGCGAACCACGAGACGCTCGACGCGCTCGCTGAGAACGTGCATCCCCTCGCCCGTCAGCTCTTCGAGCGCTTCGCGCCAGGGCCGTTGACCGTCATCCTGCAGGCCCGTGGATCGCTGCAGTGGGACCTCGGCGACACGAACGGCACCGTCGCCCTGCGCATCCCCGACAGCAGGCTCGCTCGCGAACTCCTGAAGGAGACGGGGCCGCTCGCGGTCTCGAGCGCGAACAAGCACGGTGAGCCGGCGGCCACGACAGCAGAGGAAGCGCTGGCAGCGCTCGGGGATGCCGTTGGAGTCTTCCTCGACGGCGGCCCTGCCGGGGGAGAGGCATCGACGATCGTGGATGCGACGCCGCTCACGCGGGGCGAGCCAGCGCGCATCGTTCGGCAGGGGGCTCTCTCCCGGGCACTCATCGAGGAGGTGCTCGGCGACAAGCTGGCGCCGTTCGACGCCGTCGAACCCGCGGGCGACCCGAGCGGGGAGACCGTCGCGCTCAGCTCGCCGGACGCCGAGCCTGCCGAGGAGACCCGCTCGCGAGCAGAGCCGGCAGCGGGGCACGAGTCCTAGCGTGCGGATCTATCTCGCCCTCGTCGTCGGCACAGCGCTGGTCACGCTCGTGCTCGTCTACGTGGTCTGGCGACTCGCCATGCGCTTCGAGTGGTATCCGCCGGTGCGCGAGCGCGACGTCCACACGACCCCGAAGCCGCGCCTCGGCGGTGTCGCGATGTTCGTCGGCATGCTGCTCGCACTGGCGGCGGCATCCCAGATCCCCTTCTTCTCCCTCGTCTTCGAGCAGCCGGGGCGCATCTGGGCACTCGTCGGGGCCGCATCCCTCATCGTCCTCATCGGGGTCATCGACGACTTCATCGATCTGGACTGGATGACGAAGCTCGCGGGGCAGGTCCTCGCAGCCATCCTCCTCGCCTGGCAGGGAGTCGCCATCACATCGCTGCCGATCGGCGGTATCACGGTCGGCTCGCAGTGGATGTCGATCGCCATCACCGTGCTCGCCGTCGTCCTCGTCATGAACGCGGTGAACTTCATCGATGGCCTCGATGGCCTCGTGGCAGGTGTGGCGATCATCGCCAACGGCGTCTTCCTCGTCTACAGCTACGTGCTCAGCGAGTTCGCGGGCCAGACCGGCCGCTTCACCATGGGGGCGCTGCTCTCCGCCATCGTCATCGGCATCTGCCTCGGCTTCCTCGTGCTGAACTGGTACCCCTCCAAGATGTTCATGGGGGACGGGGGAGCGCTCCTCGTCGGCCTCCTCATGGCTGCCAGCGCGGTTGCCGTGACCGGCGAGGTCGACCCGCAGACCATCAGTCGGACGGAACTCTGGCCGGCCTTCCTGCCCATGATCATCCCGTTCGCCGTTCTGATCGTCCCGCTGCTCGACTTCTCTCTCGCCGTCTTCCGGCGGATGAGGGCGGGCAAGTCTCCCTTCACGGCCGACCGCAAGCATCTCCACCACAGGCTGCTCGACATGGGCCACTCCCAGCGATGGGCGGTCGTCGTGTTCTACTCCTGGACCGCGGTCGTGTCCGTTGGCGCGCTCATGGCATTCGCGGCCGATCTCATCTCGATCCCCATCGGCGTCGTCATCGGCTTCGTCGTCGTCGGCTTCGTCGCCTGCACACTCGCCACCATGGCACCGATCAGCCGACGGAAGGCTCTCGAGCGTCGGGCGCAGAAAGCGCCGGGAGAGAGCCCCCACGACGAGCTGGCTGAAGCAAACGCCTCGCTGCTCAAAGCAGCACCCGAATCCGGAATGGACGCATGAACTCCTCCACGACCCCCACCTCTGTGCCGATCTTCAAGAGCATCCTGAAGTGGTCCGTCGTCGTCGCGATCGCCGTCGCGGTCCTCGGCGGCGCCATCGGCTTCCTCGCGGTCGGCATCAACGGACTCTGGAGCGCGCTCTTCGCCGCTGCCATCACGCTCCTCTTCACCGGCATCACGGTCGTCTCCGTGATCCTCGCCTCGCACCTCGATCAGATCTTCTTCATGGCGACGATCCTCGGCGCCTGGATCCTCAAGTTCATCGTCTTCCTCGGCGCGCTGTTCCTCATCAGGGACCTGCCGATCGTGCACCTCTTCACCCTCTGGCTGTGCCTGGTCGTCGCCGTGATCGCGACCGTGGTCGTCGATGTCGTCTGCGTCGTGCGCGGCCGCATGGGGAACGTCAGCGACGTTCGACTGCCCGGCGACGACAAATAGTAGAAAAGTTCCGCCTGGAGGCCAGAAGTGCACTCCTGCCTGGGGATTTCTTGATAGGCTGATCCAGGTGCGCCGAGAAGGGGTCCTTCCCGTGTGTGCACCCGCCCGAACTCATCGAAGCGCAGCAACGACAGCTGCGCCCCGAGACAGGAGAGTGCTCTGTTCGCCTCAGCCCTGAATCTGCCAGTTTTCATCGCTGCCGCGGAGGACAACAGCATCTTCCACCCGCCGTCGCTTGACCACGAGTTCTTCCTCGAGGCAGTGGCGTTCGCCGGCACGCCGTTCGAACTGAACCGCATCATCCTGGTCCGACTCCTCGCGATCGCCGTCCTGCTGCTGCTCTTCTGGCTTGCTCTCCGCAGCCCGAAGGTCATCCCGGGCAAGGGCCAGTCCCTCGCCGAGATGGCCATCGGCTTCGTGAAGTCGCAGATCGCAGACGGCATCCTCGGCGAGAAGCTCGGCCACAAGTACCTGCCGCTGCTGTCGGCAATGTTCTTCGGCATCTTCGCGATGAACATCACGGGCATCATCCCCGGACTGAACATCGCCGGAACCGCGCTCATCGGCATGCCGCTCGTGCTGGCCGTGGTCTCGTACATCGCCTTCATCTACGCGGGCTTCCGTGAAGCCGGCCCCGGCACGTTCTTCAAGAACGCCCTCTTCCCGAGCGGTGTGCCGTGGCCCATGTACATCCTGCTGACGCCGATCGAGTTCATCAACATCTTCATCGTGCGCCCGGTCTCGCTCGCTCTGCGACTCTTCCTCAACATGATGGTCGGCCACCTGCTGCTCGTCCTCACGTTCAGCGCGACGAACTTCTTCGTCATCACCTACTCGATGCAGGGCCCAGGCGGCCCGCTCGACATGCTGTTCGGCATCCCCACGCTCCTCGGCGGCTTCGTGATGACGCTCGTCGAGATCCTCGCGGCGGTCCTCCAGGCCTTCGTGTTCACGCTCCTCACCGCGGTCTTCATCCAGCAGGCCGCTGCCAAGAGCCACTAAGACCCACCTGACTCACGCGAAGCATCCTGCTTCACCACCCATACGGAAGGAAACCCCTGTGGAAACCACCACGCTCGCCGAGATCTCCGGCAACATCGCTACCGTCGGCTACGGCCTCTCTGCAATCGGCCCCGGCATCGGCATCGGTATCGTCGCCGGCAAGACCGTCGAGGCCATGGCACGTCAGCCCGAGATGGCTGGCCGCCTCCAGGTCACCATGTTCCTCGGTATCGCCTTCACCGAGCTGCTCGCCTTCATCGGCGTCGCAACGTTCTTCATCTTCCAGTAAGCGGGTCCGCACATGAGCACTTTCGCACTGTCGGCGGTTACGTCGACTCTCGCAGCGGAAGAGGGCAACGTCCTCCTTCCCGCTACGTATGACATCGTCTGGTCGGCGGTCGTCTTCGTTGTGCTCGGATTCTTCTTCTGGAAGTTCGCCATCCCGGCGCTCCGCAAGGTGCTCGACGAGCGCGAAGCGCAGATCGAGGGCGGCATCCGCAAGGCGGAGATCGCTCAGGCCGAGGCTGCTGCCAAGCGCGACGAGAACGAGAAGCTTCTCGCTGCGGCACGAACCGAAGCTGCGGAGATCCGCGAGCAGGCTCGAGTCGACGCAGATCAGATCAAGGTCCAGAAGAAGGCCGAGACGCAGGCTGAGCTCGACCGCATGACCGCCTCCGCCAAGGCTCAGATCGAGGCGGAGCGCCAGACGGCGATCGTCTCGCTCCGCGCCGAGGTCGGCACGCTTGCACTCGACCTCGCCTCCGGCGTCGTCGGGGAGAGCCTGCGCGAGGACAACCGCTCGACGGCCTACGTCGACCGGTTCCTGAGCGAGCTCGACAACGACCAGAAGGCAGGAACGCACAGCTGATGGGAAGCGCGACCAGACACGCACTGGCAGCCCTCAAGAACAGCGTCGACGGCTGGGGCCAGGCAGAGCTGCAGGATGCTGAGCAGGTGTTCGCCGCGGTCAACGCTGCGGGTGCCAACCAGCACCTCCTCGTTGCACTGTCGAACCCGGCCGCCGACGTCAGCGCCAGGCGCGAGCTCGCGGTGAGGGTCTTCGGCTCTCACCTGAGCCCGCGCGCGCTGCAGCTCCTTCAGGATGCTGTCAGCCAGACCTGGTCGAGCAACCATGAGTTCGCGCTCGGCCTGCAGGAACTCGCAGTCCGTGCGACGGCGCAGACCGCAGGGGAGCAGTCGGCTATCGCCGCCGAGCTCACCACGGTCGCCGACACGATCAGCGCCAACCCGGAGCTCGAGCTCACCCTCGGCTCTCGTCTCGGCGACTCGGCCGTGAAGGCGAAGCTCATCGAGCGTCTCTTCGCGGGCAAGATCAGCGCGCCAAGCCTGCTGATCCTCCGAGAGCTCGTGGGAAACCCGCTCGGCCGCCGCACTCGTCGCCTCCTCACCTGGGCAGGCGAAGTGGTCGCCGACCAGGCAGGTCGCTCCGTCGCAACGGTCACCGTCGCAAGTCCGCTCGCCCCCGAGCAGCTCGCGAAGCTCGAGGCCGGTCTGACACGTCGATTCAACCGACGCGTCTCCGTCACGACGATCATCGACCCGAAGATCATCGGCGGCCTGCGCGTGCAGCTTGGCGATGACGTGATCGACGACAGCGTCGCCGCTCGACTCAACAACCTCCGCCTGCAGCTCGCCTGAGCCTCACGCACTGAAACTCTCGGGGCGAGGCCCCGGACGACAAGGGAAGAACATGTCAGAACTCACAATCAATCCGGATGAGATCCGCGACGCTCTCCAGCAGTTCGCTTCCTCATACCGTCCGGAAGGCGCCACGGCGACCGAGGTCGGCACCGTGGTTGACGCCTCGGACGGCATTGCGCACGTCGAGGGTCTTCCTGGCGTCATGGCCAACGAGCTCATCACCTTCGCAGACGGAACGCTCGGTCTCGCACAGAACCTCGACGAGAGCAGCATCGGCGTCATCGTCCTCGGCGAGTTCCAGGGCATCGTCGAAGGCATGGAAGTCCGCCGCACCGGCGAAGTCCTCTCCGTCCCCGTCGGCGAGGGCTACCTCGGCCGCGTGGTCGACCCACTCGGCAACGCGATCGACGGACTCGGCGAGATCGCCACGTCCGGACGTCGCGCCCTGGAGCTCCAGGCGCCTGGCGTCATGGACCGCAAGTCGGTTCACGAGCCGCTCGAGACCGGCATCAAGGCCATCGACGCGATGATCCCCGTTGGCCGTGGCCAGCGTCAGCTCATCATCGGCGACCGCCAGACCGGCAAGACGGCGATCGCGATCGACGCGATCATCAACCAGAAGGCCAACTGGGAGTCCGGAGACGTCAACAAGCAGGTTCGCTGCATCTACGTTGCCGTCGGCCAGAAGGGCTCGACCATCGCCTCCGTCAAGGGCGCCCTGGAAGACGCCGGCGCGATGGAGTACACGACGATCGTGGCGTCCCCCGCCTCGGACCCCGCCGGCTTCAAGTACCTCGCCCCGTACACGGGCTCGGCCATCGGCCAGCACTGGATGTACGAGGGCAAGCACGTCCTGATCGTCTTCGATGACCTGTCGAAGCAGGCTGAGGCCTACCGCGCCGTGTCGCTCCTCCTGCGCCGCCCGCCGGGACGCGAGGCCTACCCAGGTGACGTGTTCTACCTGCACTCCCGCCTCCTCGAGCGTTGCGCCAAGCTCTCCGATGCGATGGGTGCCGGCTCCATGACCGGGCTTCCGATCATCGAGACCAAGGCGAACGACGTCTCGGCGTACATCCCGACCAACGTGATCTCGATCACGGACGGCCAGATCTTCCTCCAGTCCGACCTCTTCAACGCCAACCAGCGTCCAGCGGTCGACGTCGGAATCTCGGTCTCGCGAGTCGGTGGCGACGCCCAGCAGAAGCACATCAAGAAGGTCTCGGGAACGCTCAAGCTCGAGCTCGCGCAGTACCGCTCGCAGCAGGCCTTCGCGATGTTCGCGTCGGACCTCGACGCGACGACGCGCCGTCAGCTCGAACGTGGAGCGCGCCTCACGGAGCTCCTCAAGCAGCCGCAGTACTCGCCGTACCCCGTCGAGCAGCAGGTCGTCGCGATCTGGGCTGGAACGAACGGCAAGCTCGATCTCGTGCCGGTCGACGAGATCCTGCGCTTCGAGAACGAGCTCCTCGAGTACCTCGAGCGCAACACCGACGTCCTCGCCCGCCTCCGCGACAGCGGAAAGCTCGAGGACGACACGCTGAAGGCCATGGCCGAAGGCGTCGACGGCTTCTCGAAGACGTACCTCAAGAACGACGGAACTCCGCTCGTCGCTAGCGCCGAACAGGTCGCCGCTGACGAGATCGAGCAGGAGAAGATCGTCAAGAAGCGCCGCTAGGCGCCCTCGACGACTTCGACGACGAGCACAGGAGAAGCATGGGAGCACAACTTCGGGTCTACCGGCAGAAGATCAAGTCTGCCCAGACGATGAAGAAGGTCACCCGCGCCATGGAGCTGATCGCCACTTCGCGCATCACCAAGGCGCGGAAACGCATGGCCGAGTCGAACCCGTACGCGCAGGCGATCACCGAGGCAGTCTCGGCAGTCGCAAGCTACACGGACATCGATCACATCCTCGTCACCGAGCGCGAAGAGGTCCGCCGCGTCGCGGTTGTCGTCTTCACGAGCGACCGAGGCCTCAACGGAGCCTTCTCCTCGAGCGTTCTGCGCGAGGCCGAGGGCCTCACCAACACGCTCGAGGCCGAGGGCAAGGAAGTTGTCCACTACCTCGTCGGGCGCAAGGCGGTCGGCTACTTCGCCTTCCGCAAGCGTGCAAGCGAGAAGCAGTGGACGGGTGCCACCGACCTTCCGGTCTTCCAGACCGCGAAGGAACTGGGCGAAGCCCTCGTCGAACGGTTCACGATTCCGTTCGAAGAGGGTGGCGTGGAGGAGATCCACTACGTCTACAACCGGTTCCAGTCGATGGTCACGCAGACGCCGACCGTCGTCCGGCTCCTGCCGCTCGAGGTCGTCGACAGCGAAGACGTCGCCGAAGCTGACGAGGCCCCGCTGCTCCCGCTGTACGAGTTCGAGCCGGATGCGGAGACCGTGCTTCACGCACTGCTTCCGGACTACATCCAGGCGCGCCTCTTCAACGCCATGCTGCACTCCGCCGCATCCGAGCACGCTGCCCGCCAGCGCGCCATGAGCGCGGCTTCCGACAACGCAGACACCCTGGTGCGCGACTACACCAGGCTCGCGAACAACGCGCGCCAGGCAGAGATCACGCAGCAGATTTCCGAGATCGTGGGCGGCGCGGACGCGCTCGCAACCGCATAACCGCGCGAACACGCAAGAAAAGGACAAGACATGACGACGCACATCGTCTCCGACAGGGAAGACACGACGGCTCCGGCCGGTGTCGGCCGGATCGCCCGTGTCACGGGTCCCGTTGTCGACATCGAGTTCCCGCATGACGCCATCCCCGGCATCTACCACGCCCTCGAGACCGAGGTGAGCCTTGGCGACCAGTCGCTCAAGCTCACGCTCGAGGTCGCACAGCACCTGGGCGACGACCTCGTCCGCGCCATCGCGCTCAAGCCCACCGACGGACTCGTCCGCGGCCAGGAAGTTCGCGACACCGGAGCTCCGATCTCGGTGCCCGTCGGCGACGTCACCAAGGGCAAGGTCTTCAGCGTCACCGGTGAAGTGCTCAACGAGACGATGCTCTCAGAGCCCTACGAGATCACCGAGCGCTGGCCCATCCACCGCGAGCCCCCGGCCTTCGACCAGCTCGAGTCCAAGACCGAGCTCTTCGAGACCGGCATCAAGAGCATCGACCTCCTCACCCCGTACGTCCAGGGTGGAAAGATCGGTCTCTTCGGTGGAGCCGGCGTCGGCAAGACCGTCCTCATCCAGGAGATGATCCAGCGAGTCGCGCAGGACCACGGCGGCGTCTCGGTCTTCGCCGGTGTCGGCGAGCGCACCCGTGAGGGCAACGACCTCATCTACGAGATGGAAGAAGCAGGCGTCTTCGACAAGACCGCGCTTGTGTTCGGCCAGATGGACGAGCCGCCGGGAACGCGACTCCGCGTCGCCCTCTCGGCCCTCACCATGGCTGAGTACTTCCGTGACGTGCAGAAGCAGGACGTGCTCCTCTTCATCGACAACATCTTCCGCTTCACGCAGGCGGGTTCCGAGGTCTCGACGCTGCTCGGCCGCATGCCGTCCGCCGTCGGCTACCAGCCGAACCTCGCCGACGAGATGGGTGTGCTCCAGGAGCGCATCACGTCGACGCGTGGCCACTCGATCACGTCCCTGCAGGCGATCTACGTGCCTGCCGACGACTACACCGACCCGGCTCCCGCGACGACGTTCGCCCACCTCGACGCGACGACGGAGCTCTCGCGAGAGATCGCGTCGAAGGGCCTCTACCCGGCCATCGACCCGCTCACCTCGACGAGCCGCATCCTCGACCCGCGCTACCTGGGCGCCGACCACTACCGGGTCGCGACCGAGGTCAAGCAGATCCTCCAGAAGAACAAGGAACTGCAGGAGATCATCGCGATCCTCGGTGTCGACGAGCTCTCCGAGGAAGACAAGATCACCGTCTCCCGCGCCCGTCGCATCCAGCAGTTCCTCTCGCAGAACACCTACATGGCGAAGAAGTTCACCGGTGTCGAGGGCTCCACGGTTCCCCTCAAGGAGACCATCGAGTCGTTCGACGCCATCGCCAAGGGTGACTTCGACCACGTCGCCGAGCAGGCCTTCTTCAACGTCGGTGGTATCAACGACGTCGAGGAGAAGTGGGCGCAGATGCAGAAGGACAACGCATAGTCATGGCAGGCAAAGGCGAACTGACCGTCAAGGTCGTCGAAGCAACCAAGCTCGTCTGGGAAGGCGGCGCGACCATGGTCGTTGCTCGCACCTCCGAAGGCGAGATCGGAATCCTCTCCGGCCACGAGCCCATGCTCGCGTCCCTGGGGTCCGGCCAGGTTCGCATCACGACCACCGACGGATCGAAGATCGTCGCCAACGCTGAGGGCGGGTTCCTCTCGGTGAACAGCGACGTCGTCACGGTCGTCGCCGGCGAGGCTGAACTCGTCTCCGGGGAGTGACCGAACGTCTCCTGCTGCTGTTGCCGCCGTCCGAAACCAAACGGGACGGCGGCAACGCTGCGTTCGGCGACGATCTGGTGCAGACACCGGAAGCAGGCGGACTGAGCTGGGCCGCGACCTTCTCGGACGTGCGAGAGGCCGCCGCCAGCGAGCTGCAGCAGCTCTCCCACGACGCGGATGCCGCCCGCAAGGTGTTGAAGATCTCGGAGAAGCAGGCCGCGCTGGAGCTGGAACGCAACCGCAGCCTGCGCTCCAGCCCCCGTATGGCGGCGCTGCTGCGCTACACGGGCGTCCTGTACGACGCCCTCGACGCCTCCTCGCTGAGTGACCATCAGCTCGGCTGGGCCGCGCACCACGTTGCCGTTCACTCGGCCCTCTTCGGGCTCGTCGGCGGGGGAGAGGGCATCCCCGCCTACCGTCTGTCCGCAGGGTCGCGCCTCGGAGGTGTCGCCCCAGCGAATCGCTGGGCTCAGGCGACGGCTCGGGCGCTGGCCGAGCACGAGGGGCTCGTGATCGATCTGCGCTCGAAGGCCTACTCAGCGCTCGGACCGGTGGAGTCTGCCGAGCGACACGTCACCATCGACGTCGTCTCCCGGACTCCGGACGGTGAGCTTCGCTCGCTGAACCACTTCAACAAACGCGGCAAGGGCCTCTTCACGCGCGGTCTCATCATGCTCGCCGCCGAGCAGGCGAAACGAGCCGACGCGATTCGGGATGCCCACGAACTCGCTGACTTCAGTCGTGATGCCGGCTGGGATCTTGAACCCACCGAGCCCGGATGCGCTCGCCTGATCGTGCCCGAGGGCCTTTGACGGTGACACGCCTCGCTCGCCAAGGCGAGCGGTTGCGGGCCCCGGGGAGGTCTCCCCATCGACAAGGGGCTCGAAACGCCGCTACTTTGTACCAAGTCTGCCTACGCTGACTCGCGTGCACATCGAGCACGCGACGCAGACGTCGACTGAATATCAGAAAGTGACTCCTCAATGGAAATCTTCTCCTACGGCGATCAGACCGCAGCAGGAATCGGCGCGCTAGGAATCCTGCTCTACTTCGTCATCCTCCTCGGCGCCTACGCCCTCTCCTCGTGGCTGATGTCGAAGGTGTTCACGAAGATGGGCATCGAGGCTTGGAAGGCCTGGGTCCCCGTCTACAACCAGTGGACCTTCGTCGAAGCAGCGGGCTTCCCCGGATGGTGGGTGCTCGTCGGTTTCATTCCCGGTGTGAACATCGCCCTGGTTGTGCTGCTCGCCATCGCGGCGTACCGAATCGGACAGGGCTTCGGCAAGGGCGGCGCGTGGGTCGTCCTCTACATCTTCCTGCCCATCGTCTGGTTCGCCATCGTCGGGTTCGACAGCTCCCGCTGGAACCCCGCGCTCATGAACCTCGGCTCGCAGGCCTACGGCCAGCCTCAGGGTGCCGTCGGCTACCCGCAGCAGGGCGCTCCCGTCCAGCAGCCATACGGTCAGGCTCCTGCTCAGCAGGGGTATGGTCAGGCTCCTGCCCAGCAGCCGTATGGTCAGGCTCCGACCCAGCAGGGGTACGGTCAGCCGCCCGCGCAGCAGCCGTATGGTCAGGCTCCGACCCAGCAGGGGTACGGTCAGCCGCCCGCGCAGCAGCCCTACGGTCAGGCCCCGACCCAGCAGCCGCCCCTCGGCCAGAACCCGGGCAACCAGCAGCCGTACGGACAGCAGAACCCGCCCCAGCACTGATACGCACGCAGTCGTCTGAGCGAGCACGCCACGTGGATTCGGTTCCACGTGGCGTGCTCTTGTCACTCCGGTGTCCCCGCGCCTCGACTCGTCACGTTCTCCACAGCCTGATGTCTCGGAGATCGCGGCAGACTGGCGTGCGCCTAGCTTCTGCCTATGGAACGGATTCGACTCAGCACGCCCAAGCAGATCCTCGACGCGGTCCCCAAGCTCCTGGGATACTCGCCCATCGGATCGCTCGTCGCCATCCCGCTCAGCGGCCGACGAGGGGGTGTGGTTCTGCGATTCGACCTGCCCAGTCTGTCGAACTCGCGTGCGGTCAACGCAGCACCGTACGCGAGTGCCGTGATCGGGCACCTGGCATATCTCAGCAACATCGAGCGCGTGGTCTTCGTCTTCAGCCCGAACCTCCCGTTCGGCAGCGGTCCGACGCCGCCGCACTCGGAGCTGGCAGAGGCGCTTGTCGAGTTCGGGGACCGGGCGGGCATCGAGGTCGTCCTCTGCCTCTGCAGAGCGTTGGACGCCTGGGGCGTGTACGGCTGCGATGATCCTGATTGCTGTGATGTCGGGCCGAGGGCGCTCGGCGCTCAGGATGCGTGGCGTGAGGCGGCAGAGCCGGCGATCCACGCCGATATCGCATCAGCCCCCGCCGCACGGAGGAGGGCGTTCGCTGAGGCCGACGAACGGCACGCCCAGGTGCACGAGGGCGAGGACGACTTCTCCGGGATGCGCCAGGGGTGGCTCGCGGCGCTCACGCCCGCGGTCGGCCGTTCCGGACTGAGCGACGCCCAGCTCGCAGGGCTGCTCTGCATGCTGCGCGGGCGTCGGACGTCGGAGCTCCTGCTGACGACGGTCGCCTTCGGTGATCGAGACGAGCTCCTGTCGCTGGCGCCGATCTGGGCCAGCCTGCTGCCGGAGGAGAGCACAGGGCCACAGCTGCCTTCGTTCTCGCGAGAACGAGTTCGCACGGCTGTCGCCTGCCTCCGCGAGCTCGGCGCACTCGTGGACCTCGACGATGAACCGGGTCTGCTCGCTGGGATCGCCTGGCTCGAATGGGCTTCGGGCCGTGCGAGCGCCGGGGCGGCCTTTGCTCGGCGTGCTCTTGGTCGACGCCCTGATGACCGGGTGGCCGCGAGCGTCGTCTGGCTTGTCGAGCGCTGCGTGCTGCCACCATGGCTCTCGGATGTCCATGATTGGCTCACCGAGACCGAGACCGAGACCGAGACCGAGGCCGAAGGCGGGTCTGCGGCCTGGCGTGAGGGCTAGCGGACTGGTCGGCACCACGCCAGCCGACCGATTCGCACCAGCCGACCGATCCGCCCCGGCAGACGGAGTCGTCCACCTGCCCACGATCGTCCCCGGTGAACGCACGGTTGTCTTTCCAGCGCTCATGGCTCTTGCACCGGTTGTCGTCGCGCTTGTCCTCTGGGCGCTGCTGTCCTCGCCCGTGATGCTGGCCTTCGCTTTTCTCGGGCCAGTGATGGCGGTGGCCAGCTATGCGGAGTCGAGACGTCAGTCGCGAGCAGAGCACGGGCGAGCTCAGGCGGTCTTCGAGAGCGAACTCGATGTCTGCGTGCGGGAGGCCCGGGTGCTCGCTCGGCACGACCTCCGAGAACTCCATCGTTCCGCGCCTGGGGCTCGGGCGCTCATCTCGGGTGGATCAGCTGCCCGGGAGTCCCAGCTGAACCTGGGCTTCGGGTGTGTGCGCGCCCGGTTCAAGATCCAGGGAGAGCTCCGCGAGCTGCCCGACGAGGCGCACGCGCGCCTCGAGCCGTTCCTCGTCCTCGAGGACGCTCCCGTCCTAGCCGACAGCGAGAGGGTCAGGCTCACCGGCAACCCGCACCTGATGCTCGCGGTCAGTCGCGCGCTGCTGCTCCAGCGTGCCGCCGGCCGCGTCGCCATCGGCGCCGGCGCGGTTGGGGAGGCATTGAACGGCGAGATCCGAGGGCTCCGAGGGGACTGGCGCCCTGTCCTCGCGGCGGATCACGGCCCCGGGATGCTCCTCGACTTCGGCACCGACTTCGACCCCCGCGCCAGTGCCTCTAGCCCCTCACCGCGTCCGCGCACACCGCGCCGCGAGGTCCGCATCCGGATGCTGAGCCCGACTCGGGCGAGCGTGGAGCTCGCTGACGGTCAGTCTCTGACGGTGCGACCGGAGCTGGTCACCGTCGAGGAGCTGCGCGCCTTCGCCCAGCGAAGAGCGCCGTGCGAGTCCGGCCAACTGATCGAGGGCCCCTACGGTGATGCCGCCGCCGCAGCCTCGACGCTTCGCCTCCGGAGGGTGCCCCATCACGCATCGCTGGCAGCGCAGATCGGTACCCGGAACGGTGTGGCGTTCCAGGTCGACCTCGTCGCGGCCGGACCCCACGCCGTTGTCGGCGGGACGACCGGGTCCGGCAAGAGCGAGCTGCTGGTCACCTGGGTCCTCGCGATGACGGCCACGAGGTCCACTCGTGACGTGCAGGTGCTCTGCTTCGACTTCAAGGGCGGTGCGACCTTCGACCCGATCGCCGCCCTCCCGCACTGTGTGGGCGTGGTCACGGACCTCGACGACCACGAGGCGCGGCGGGCGGCAACGAGTCTGAGCGCCGAGATCCGCTTCCGTGAGCGGGCTCTCCGTGCTGCCGGTGCGAAGCATGTGGGCGAGCTGCCGAGCCTTGCCAGGCTCGTCGTCGTCGTCGACGAGTACCAGGCGCTCGTCGACTCGGATGCCGAGCTCCAAGCGGTGTTCTCCGACATCTCCGCGCGCGGGAGGAGCCTCGGCGTCCACCTCATCCTCTGCGCGCAGCAGCCAGCGTCCGCGGTCAGGGGCGCGACGCTCGCGAACTGCAGCATCCGCATCAGCCTGCGCGTCATCGCCGAGGCCGACAGCACGGCCGTCATCGGCAGCGGGGCCGCCGCCGACCTCCCCGCATCGACGCCTGGAGTTGCGATCATCGTGGCGGGAGACGGGGCAGCACGGGTGCAGGTGCAGCGATCCTCACCGGACACGATCGCGGCCTGCATCCGAGCTTGCGCAGAGCGCGAGGCGCATCTCGGCGGGACGCTCCCGCGGCCTCCCTGGCTCCCGGCCCTGCCGGCGGAGATCGCCGCCAGCGCACTTGAAGAGCCGAGCACCCTCGATGCGTCCGGCACCCTCGATGCACCCAGCGGACGGGGTCTCGCTTTCGGTATCGCGGACGACACGGAGCTTCGACGTCAGCCGACCGCCGTCTTCTCTCCGGAGCGCGGGGCGATGCTGGTCATCGGCGGGCCGCGCACGGGCAAGACCGGATGCCTTGCGATGCTCGCCGAGACAGCACGGACCGAGCTCGGCGCCGAATCCCCGGCTGTCGTCGTGCTCAGCGTTGATCCCGAGACGGCTTGGGACCAGCTCTGGAGCCCCGAGCTCACGTCTCGCCACGGGCTGCTCCTCGCCGATGACGTCGACCTGTTCCTGTCGCAGGTCGACGAGCCGTATCGCTCCGCCTTCGCCGAGCGATTGACGCTGCTCCTTCGCCGCTCAGCCACCGGGCTCCCCGCCGTCGTGTTCACCGCGAGCAGAGCAACGGGTCATGCTTCGGTGTTGGTGGCTGCCGCAGCTCAGACGCTGCGTCTGGTCGGCGGCGATCGCGCCGCCTACGTCATGGCAGGGGGAGAGCCCTCAGATCACCGCAGCCATGCCGGACCGGGGCGAGCGAACTGGCACGGTCTTCCCTGCCAGGTCGCGCGTTCGACTCGACCCCTCCGCGCACTTCGAGGGCACTCCGACCACGCAGGAGACCCTCGAGATGCCCTTGCGCTGTCCGACACGGAGAACCTGCTGGTTGCTGCGCGCCGTATCGAGCCCCTTCGCCGCATCCTCGAGGCACGGGGCTTCGCCTGCACGACTCTCGACGCCTGGCTGGGTGACCGCGCACCTGGCGCCGGACCGATGCAGGCGCCGAACGCGGATGCCGCGTACAGGCGGGCCGTGCTCGGCATCGTCGACGAGTGGCAGGCGCAGTTCGGGCTGCTGTCGCGACTAGCCGCGGAGCATCCGGTGCTGCTCTCAGGTCTGAGCACGGGGGAGCATCGCACGCTGCTGCGGGGTGATCCGCTGCCGCCACCGGTCCTCGATGCCCGGCGGGGCGCCGTCCTCCGAGGTCGCAGCGGTGACATGACCCGCATTCGCTGGACTGACGAAGAGGCACGCCTGGACGGGCCCAGTGCCCCTCCGGCTAGAGACTCGTCGGGACCGCCGACCCCACCATGATCTCGCCGACGAGCACGCCCCCACCCAGGACCTCGAGGCCGAGGCGCGGCAGCAGCTGCTGCACACGGGTCACATCGGCCGCCCCAGCCGCCACGAGCAGCTGCAGGCCGACGAGCGTGCTGGCGCGGTTTGAGCCGTCGAGCATCTTCATGGCGACTGCCGTGCCGTCGGGGGCGGCCATGACGAGCACACCCTCGGCGCCGGACTTCGCCAGGACGCCCAACTCCGACACGACGATCGAGTTCGGCCGTTCGTGGCCCTCGATGAGCCAGCCGTTCGCGAGGACCGAACGCCAGACCGACGCGGCTGCCTTGAACAGCGGGAACGGAGAAGCTGCGCTCGACGTGGCGAGGCGGCTCGCGGCGGACGCCAACCCGACGAGGCTCACGGCGAAGACCGGCGCGCCGCAGCCATCGATCCCCACCGCGCTCGGGCGTTCCCGGGTCATCCGCTCGATCGTGTCCTTGATGGCGAGCTGCAGAGGATGCTCGGCGGCGAGGTAGCCCTCGACCGGCCAGCCCTGCGCCACGCAGGCAGCCAGCATGGCGGCGTGCTTGCCGCTGCACTCCATGTACACGGCCGCCGATGCCTCGCCCGCTCGAACGAGGGCGTCCCTCGAGGCGCGGTCTCTCGGCCAGGAAGCCGGACAGGCGAGCGCGCGGTCGTCGAGGCCCGAAGCATGGAGGATCTCGCGCACGTGCGCGACGTGAGCCGGGGAGCCCGAGTGGCTCCCGCATGCGATCGCCGTCTGCTCATCCGTCAGCTGCGCGCCGAGCGCCAGGGCAGTCTGCGCCTGGAACAGCTTGAGGGTCGATCGAGGGAACACAGGCTGGTGCCCGTCGCCGAGCTCGGCCCGGAGCGTCGCATCGGCATTCGTGACCACCGCGGCTCCGATGTGCCTGGATTCCACGAAGCCTGATCGAGTGACGATGGCGAGTTCGACGGCGGCTTCAGCCGGCAGGGTTGATGCTTGGCTCATGATCGGGCAAGCCTACGGGGTGCGTGGCCCGCATCGAGGGCAGCCCCCGGCCCGGCGACCAAGGCGGATCGACAGCAAGAGGACGGCTCAGCAGGTCTACGCTTGACCTCCGTGGAATCTGTCTTGCTCTTCATCGTCGGCGTGCTGGCCGCAGTCATCGGCCTCGCGGCGTCGATCGCGTTGCACGAAGTGGGCCATCTCGTGCCAGCCAAGCGCTTCGGCGTGCGGGTCACGCAGTACATGATCGGCTTCGGGCCGACGCTGTTCTCCCGTCGACGCGGCGAGACGGAGTATGGAGTCAAGGCGATCCCGCTCGGCGGCTACGTCGCGATGATCGGCATGTACCCGCCAGCGAGGGCCGGCGAGGCCGCACGCACGGGTGGCACCGGGTTCATGTCGAGCATGATCGACGACGCCAGGCTGGCTTCCGCCGAGGGAGTCGAACCCGGGGAGGAGGGGCGCACGTACGCGTCTCTGCCCGTCTGGAAGCGCATCGTCATCATGGTCGGCGGGCCCGCCATGAACTTCGTCATCGCGATCCTCGGGTTCATGATCGTGTGCTCGGGGTTCGGTCTCTACCAGCCGTCGACCACGGTCGGCTCGGTCTACGAGTGCGTCGTCGCCGCCGGTGCGGTGGCGCCGGCCGAGGGCGAGCCCTGCGAGACGCCCGCGCCAGCGTTCGAGGCCGGGCTCATGCCCGGGGACACGATCACGAGCGTCGACGGCGTGCCTGCCGACAGCTGGGACGTGCTGCAGGACGCGATCCGAGTGAGTCCGGGTGCGTCGATCTCGCTGGGCGTCGAGCGGGCCGGCGAGCAGCTGCAGCTCGAGCTCACTCCCCGAGTGAACACCGTCTACGAGCTGGACGAGCTGACGGGCGCGCGCGTCGAAGCCGCGGATGGCTCCTACGTGACCGAGGAGGTCGGGTTCGTCGGCATCACTCCAACGCAGGAGCGCACTCGTCAGTCGCCGCTCTACGCGTTCACGATGGCAGAGGCGAACGTGCGCGCCGTCGGGAACTTCCTCATCACCATGCCGGAGCGCATCGTCGAGATGTGGAACGCCGGATTCGGCGGCGCCGAACGAGACCCGAACGGGCCCATGAGCGTCGTCGGAGTCGGCCGCATCACGGGCGAGGTGGCCGCCGAGACGAGCATCCCGGTCGTGGACAGGGTCGCGACGATCGTGCAGCTGGTCGCATCCGTCAACATCGCGCTCGGCGTCATCAACCTGGTTCCGTTGCCGCCGCTCGACGGCGGCCACGTGCTCGCAGCGCTCATCGACGGGATCCGTCGTCGCCTCGCGAAGCTCTTCGGACGCCCAGACCCCGGTCCATTCGACACCGCCAAGCTCCTGCCTGTGACCTTGGTCATCGCGGGGTGCCTCATGGCGATGAGCGCGCTGTTCATCTACGTTGACATCGTCAATCCGATCCGGCTGTTCGAGTAGCCTCCGGAGAGCTGAACGCGGGGGCCGGGCGAGATCATTACGCTTTCCCTTGGAAAACACTGAAGTGCACGAGGCGAGATCACAAGAGTCGGCAGGCAGACCCCGCCGCAGGAAGAAGGATCCGTGACGATTGTCGGCGGTCAGCAGCTCAAGCTCAGCCAGCAGGAGCTCCAGGAGGCGGGCAGGTCCATCGGCGCCGTCTCGCGGGCCTTCGCCCACAAGGTCGTCGGTCAGACGCAGCTCCGCGAGACGTTGCTGGTCGGGCTCATGTCGGGCGGACACGTCCTGCTGGAATCCGTCCCCGGCCTCGCGAAGACGACGGCGGCGCAGACGCTCGCGCAGTCGGTGCGCGGTTCCTTCAGCCGCATCCAGTGCACCCCCGACCTGCTCCCGTCCGACATCGTCGGCACCCAGATCTACGACGCGGCGGAGCACCGCTTCTCGACGCAGCTCGGGCCCGTGCACGCGAACTTCGTGCTCCTCGACGAGATCAATCGCTCGAGCGCCAAGACCCAGTCGGCCATGCTCGAGGCCATGCAGGAGCGACAGACGACCATCGGCGGCACGCTCTACCCGCTGCCGGACCCGTTCCTCGTGATCGCGACGCAGAACCCGATCGAGCAGGAGGGAACCTACGTCCTGCCAGAGGCGCAGCTCGACCGGTTCATGCTCAAGGACGTGCTCGAGTACCCGAATCCGGCAGAGGAGTCCGAGATCCTGAGGCGCATCGACGAGGGTGTGTTCGATCACGGCGAGCCAGCCGCCGTCGATCTGCAGGACGTCACTCGCCTGCAGGAGCTCACCTCGCGCGTCTACGTGGACAAGGCGATCACCGAGTACATCGTCGGCCTCGTCTACGTCACGCGCCACGCGGGCGAGTACATCGCACCGGAGCTCGCACGCCTCGTCGAGGTCGGCGCCTCGCCACGCGCCTCGATCAACTTCGCCAAGGGCGCGCGAGCCGTCGCGCTGCTGCAGGGGCGCGACCATGTGGTCCCCGAGGACGTGCGCAGGCTCGCGCACCGCATCCTCCGCCACCGCATCATCCTGGGCTTCGAGGCGGATGCCACGGGTGTGCGCGTCGAGCAGATCATCGACGCCGTGCTCGGGGCTGTCCGCACTCCGTGACCATGGCAAGCGAGCGACCCCTCCTCTCGAAGGTCAAGTCGAAGATGTTCCTGCACGCGCGACGGCGCGTGCTGCACGTGCTCGACGGTCAGTACTCGTCGCACTTGCGTGGCCGCAGCATGGACTTCGATGATCTTCGGGAGTACGTCCCGGGTGACGAGATCAAGGACATCGACTGGAAGGCGAGCGCGAGGACCGGTCAGCCGCTCGTGAAGCGCTACGTCGCCGAGCGGCGGCACCGGGTGCTCTTCGCGGTCGATGGCGGGCGCAACATGGCCGCGCTCTCTGCGAGCGGCGAGCCGAAGCGCGAGGTGCTCGTCTCCGCCCTCGGCATCCTCGGCTACCTCGCCATCCGGCACGGCGACGAGGTGGGGCTGGTCACGGGCAGCTCTGCCGGCATCAGGCAGCTGCCGTTCCGCAGCACGTCGTCGGCGCTCGAGCGGATGCTGCACGCGGTCTACGACGGCGTGGGCCTCGGGACGGCCACGAGCGATATGAACGCCATCCTCGAGCGGGTCCGCCTCACGGTCCGTCATCGGGCGCTCCTCGTCGTCATCGCCGACGAGTTCGACTGGGACGACGAGCGAGCGGCCCTCGTCCGTCGCCTTGCCGCGCAGCACGAGATCGTCTGGCTGCAGATCACGGATGCCGAGCCGCACCTCCGAGGGAGGCGCGGTGAGCTGGCCTTCGATGTCGAGGGCAACTGGGCCATGCCGAGCCTCTTCGGCGGCGACCGGCTGCTCGAGCGAGAATTCGAGTATGCGGAGCAGAAGCGCACCATCGAGATGGAGCAGACGTTCGAGGCGAACGCGGTCTCCTACGCCGAGGTCGCGAGCGAGCAGCAGGTCGCTCCGGTTCTCCTGGCTCTCCTGAAAGCGAGGGCGAATGTTCGCCGCTGATGTGCAACCGCCAGAGGGGACCGTCATCCCCGTCATCGACTACGCCCAGTTCTGGCTGGTGCTCGGGTTCCTGATCCTCGCGGCCATCGTCGCCTACTACTTCCTCGTCGTGTACCTGACGCGTCCTCGGCCGCCCAAGGCCGCGCCAGTGCTCCCGCCGGCCAGGCCTCCCGTGCGCGCGCTGCAGCAGGAGTACCTGGAGCGTGTGGACGAGGTGGCTTCGAGGGCGGCAGCGGGGGAACTCACGCCCCGCCGAGCCCACGCCGAGCTGAGCGTGCTGGTCCGCGGCTTCGTCGCAGCTGTCTCGACCGTGCCGGCAGACAAGATGACGCTCACCGACCTCAGGCGCACGGAGCTGCGCGGTGTCTCCCACACCGTCGGCCAGTATTACCCGATGGTCTTCGGGGCGCACGATCCGAGCGGTGCTGAGGCCGGCGTGGCGGCGGCACGGGAGGTGATCGCGACATGGCGGTAGCGATGTGGTGGCTGAGTCTCTCCCTGATCGCCGCCGCGGCGATCGTCGCGGGTCTCGCCTGGTGGAGGATGCGGAGGAAAGGGCAGGCCAACGCGATCCCGGTCGCGAACTCCCGGCGTCTCACGAGGCTCCCCGCCTATCGTCGCGCGGTGGCTCGGTACTCGAGCCTCATGACCGCGGTCGGTGTCGTGCTCGCGATCCTCCTGGCGGTCACGAGCGTCGCAGCGGGCCGCTGGGTCTACCAGCGCGTCGAGTCCCCGGAGAAGTTCAACAGGGACATCGTGCTCTGCCTCGACATCTCGGGCTCGATGGTGGAGTACGACGTCGAGGTCCTCGACCGGTACCTCGAGATGCTCCCCGGCTTCGACGGGGAGCGGATGTCGCTCATGCTGTGGGATGCAACCGCGGTTCAGCTCTTCCCCCTGACCGATGACTACGCCTTCGTCGAGACGCAGCTGCAGCAGGTCCGCGATGAGATGGAGTCCGCCTCGGGCGGGTCCAACGCCGAGTACTCGTTTGCCCAGGGCACGCAGAGTGCGGCCGGCGCGTCGCTCGTGGGAGACGGACTCGCGTCCTGTGCCATGACCTTCGGCGAGTTCGATCCGGCGGCCGATGACGGCAGGTCGCGGTCGATCATCTTCGCGACGGACAACGCCGTCAACGGGGATCCGCTCGTCTCGTTCCCAGAGGCGGCGGAGTACACCGAGGCGCGTGGCATCACGATCTACGCGCTCGACGCGAACCAGTTCGAGGACGCGTTCGCGGACCAGTTCCGGACGACGGTCCTGCAGGCGGACGGGAGCTATTTCAAGCTCACCGATCCTGCGAGCGTGTCCGGCATCGTCGACCAGATCACGAGCGAGCAGACCTCGCTCATGGTCGGTCAGCCCCAGCTGCTCATCACCGACCGGCCGAATGTGTGGCTCATGCTCATGCTGGTGTTCGCGTCCATCTACGTCGTGCTCGCCTGGAGGCTCCGACTATGACCTGGAATCCGATCCTCCCCGCGTTTGTCCTGGTCCTGCTCGGCATGGCGCTGCTCGGCTTCTGCGTCTTCGCGCTCGTCCGGGCGGCAGACCGACGTCGGCGAATCAACTGGGCGCTCCGGCTCGCTGCGTGCGCGCTCGTCGTGCTCGCGGCGTTCCGTCCGGGCATCGGGAGCGCCTCGGCGCCGAACCTCGAGAGCGACGTGGACGTGCTGTTCGTCGTCGACACGACGGCGAGCATGGTCGCTGAGGACTGGGACGGCGCGCCGAGGCTCGACGGGGCGAAGGCGGACATCTCGGCACTCGCGGCGGCTCACGAGGGCGCGCGCTTCGGGGTGGTCACCTTCGATGCTGCCGCCGTGCAGCGACTGCCGTTCACCGCGGATACGACGGCCCTCGACTCGCTTGTGCAGACGCTTCGTCCTGAGGTGACGCAGTACTCGCGTGGCAGCTCCATCTCCATCGCGGAGCCGCTGGTCGAGGACGTCCTCAAGGCCGCGGCTGAGGCTGAACCCGAGCGGGCACGCATCGTCTACTACCTGGGCGACGGCGAGCAGACCGCCGACACCGAGCCGGAGTCCTTCCGAGGGCTTGCCGGGTATCTCGCCGGGGGTGCGGTCCTCGGCTACGGGACGGAGGCGGGTGGTCCGATGAAGGAGACCGCAGGCACGCTGGACACCGGCGAGCCGAGCTACATCGTGGATGCGCAGGGCCAGCAGGCGCTCTCGGTCATCGACCCGGCAGCTCTGCAGACCATCGCCGACGATCTCGTGGTGCCGCTCGAGATCCGCGAACCGGGCACCGAGGTCGTGGCCGCCGATATCGACAGCAGCCGGGTGACGCAGACGGGCGGGAGCGCGGAGACGGCGTTCGAGGTCTACTGGATGCTCGCGGCAGCGGCGTTCCTCCTGCTGCTTCGGGACGTCTGGGAGTCCATTCGCCACTTCATCGAACTGAGCAGGGCAAGGGGAGGTTCCGCATGAGTCGACGCACCAGGACACCGCGATCTGCGGTTCCGGACGCGGCCAGAGCCGTGAAGCGCCGTCGACGCTTCATCGTGTTCAGCATCCCGTTCGCGCTCCTCGCGGCCGCGTTCGCGACGAAGCTCATCAGCATGTCGGTGATCGCTGATCGGACGGTATCCCTCTACTCGGAGGGCGACTACGAGGGCAGCATGAACTCGGCGCAGCAGCAGAAGTTCGTCAACATCCTCGAGGCCTGGAAGGCCCCGTACAACACGGGCACCTCGATGCTGCAACTGGGGCTGCTCGATGAGGCTCGGAGCGAGCTCGAGACAGCGCTCCCGATGGCCGAGCCGCCTCAGCAGTGCCCGATCCGCGCCAACCTCGCGATCACGATCGAACGCCTGGGCGACGCGCGGCTTGCGGCAGACGACAAGGCCGGCGCCGTCGCCCTCTGGCAGGAGGCGCTTGCCGTCGTGGATGCGCGTGACCCGAGCTGCGCCTCCACCGAGTTCGAGCCTCCGACGACCGAGTCGACCGAGCGCATCCAGCAGAAGCTGCAGGAGCAGTCCGAGGCGCAGGAGCCGAACGAGGGGGAGGAGCCCCCGGAGTCGACGCAGTCGCCCGAGATGACCGAGCTCGAGGAGAAGCTGGAGCAGAACCAGCAGGATCGGCAGGATGAGCTCGACCAGGAGCGTGGCGAGACCGAAGGCGACTCGTCGTACGACAAGCCGTGGTGAGGCATGGCCGCGCCGCTTTCGGCGTGGCCATGGCCTCGATCCACGAGACAGCGCACTGCCTCGTGCACGACTAGCATTGGCCGGGTGACTACTCGCCTCTCCAAGCTCTTTGTCCGCACCCTCCGCGAAGACCCCGTCGACGCCGAGGTCGCAAGCCACAGGCTCCTCGTCCGCGCCGGCTACATCCGTCGTCAGGCGCCTGGCGTCTTCGCGTGGCTGCCGCTCGGCCTGAAGGTGAAGCGGCGCATCGAGCAGATCGTCCGCGAGGAGATGGAAGCCGCCGGCGCCCAGGAGGTCCACTTCCCGGGGATCCTGCCCGCGGACTTCTACGAGGCCACCGGGCGCCTCGACGACTTCGGCGACGGCATCTTCCGTCTCGAGGACCGGAAGGGCGCACCGCTCGTGCTGGCGCCCACCCACGAGGAGGCCTTCACCCTCGCGGTCAAGGATCTCTACTCGTCCTACAAGGATCTGCCCCTCGCGATCTACCAGATCCAGGACAAGTACCGCGACGAGGCACGGCCCCGCGCCGGCCTGCTGCGCGGCCGCGAGTTCACGATGAAGGACGCCTACTCGTTCGACATCGACGATGCCGGGCTGGACGTGAGCTACCAGGCGCAGCGGGATGCCTACGAGCGCATCTTCGACCGCCTCGGCCTCGAGTACGTCATCGTCGCGGCCAACGCTGGCGCCATGGGCGGCTCGCGCAGCGAGGAGTTCCTGCACCCGACACCCGTCGGGGAGGACACCTTCGTGCGCTCGCCTGGCGGGTATGCGGCCAACGTCGAGGCCTACGCAGCGCCGACCCCTGCGCCGATCGATGCGGGCTCCGCCGGCCCTGCCACGGTCTTCGACTCGCCGGATACGCCGACCATCGCGACGCTCGTCGCGCATGCGAACGAGACCGTGCCGAAGGTCGACGGCCGCGACTGGACCGCCGCGGACACGCTCAAGAACGTCGTCATCGCGCGCCTGAACACGGATGGCACCCGAGACGTCGTCGTCGTCGGCATCCCCGGTGATCGAGAGCTCGACCTCAAGCGCCTCGAGACCGCACTGCAGCCGGCCGAGGTGGAAGCCGCGACAGCGGAGGACTTCGCGAAGCACCCCGGTCTCGTTCGCGGCTACATCGGCCCGTGGGCTGCCCAGGGGCCGGTGCTCGGCGAGGAGTCGAGCACGGGCCTCGCCTACTTCCTCGACGAGACGGTCGCCGAGGGATCGAGCTGGATCACCGGCGCGAACATCGCGGGCAAGCACGTGCACTCACTGGTCGTCGGGCGCGACTTCACGGCCGATGCGCGGGTCGGAGCAGCCGAGGTGCGCGATGGCGACCAGGCTCCCGACGGCAGCGGCCCCATCACGACGGCACGCGGCACCGAGATCGGGCACGTCTTCCAGCTCGGCCGCAAGTACGCGGAGGCGCTCGGGCTCAAGGTGCTCAACGAGCAAGGCAAGCTCACGACCGTGACGATGGGCTCATACGGCATCGGAGTGACCCGCAACCTCGCGCTCATCGCAGAGGCGAACCACGACGACCGTGGCCTGATCTGGCCGGAGCAGGTGGCTCCGTTCGATGTGCAGATCGTCGCGACGGGACGCAACGAGGAGCCCTTCGCCGTGGCGGAGGAGCTCTCGGCCGCGTTCGATGCCGCTGGTCTCGACGTGCTCTACGACGATCGCAAGAAGGTCTCGCCCGGCGTGAAGTTCGGTGACGCCGAGCTGCTCGGCGTGCCGTGGATCGTCATCGCGGGCAAGGGCGCAGTCGACGGGCAGGTCGAGCTCTGGAACCGCCGGACGAACGAGCGCGACGCGGTCTCCAAGGACGACGTGCTCGAACTGCTGCTGTCCAAGCGCGGCAACTGAGCTCACTGCGGGATGGGGCCTCCGCTCGCCCCATCCCGCGTGCCCGACGGGGAGCTCCGTGCGCCAGCATGCGGTAAACTCGTTCTTTCATCTGAATAGAGGGAGCGCCATGAAGATCGACCTTGCTGTCCTGAGGATTCTCGAGCGAGAGCGTGAGATTCCATTCGAGGAGCTTGCCAGCATTCTCGAGCAGGCGATCCTGACCGCGTACGAGAAGCACGTGTCGCAGGAACTCGGCCAGGACGTGCCGCCGGCCTCGACCCGCGTGCACCTCGACCGCAAGAGCGGTGAGGTCAACGTCTTCGTGCCGGAGATGGACGACGACGGCGAGATCATCGGAGAAGCGCAGCTTCCGGCCGACGATTTCGGACGAGTGGCCGCGTTCGCTGCCAAGCAGGTCATCAACCAGCGCATCCGCGACATCGGCGACGACAAGGTCCTCGGCGAGTTCCGGGGGCGTGAGGGCGACATCGTCGCTGGCGTGATCCAGCAGGGTCCGAACCCCCGCATGATCCACGTCGACCTGGGAACGGTCGAGGCCATCCTGCCGCCTGAGGAGCAGGTGCCCGGTGAGGACTACTCCCACGGGCGTCGCCTCCGCGTCTTCGTGACCAAGGTCGAGCGCGGCAGCAAGGGGCCGCAGATCACGGTCTCTCGAACCCACCCGTCACTCGTGCGCAAGCTGTTCGCGCTCGAGGTGCCCGAGATCGCGAGCGGCGTCGTCGAGATCGTCTCGCTGGCGCGCGAGGCCGGACACCGCACGAAGATCGCCGTGCGCGCCACCCAGGAGGGGATCAACCCCAAGGGGGCCTGCATCGGCGAGCTCGGTGCCCGCGTGCGTGCCGTGACCAACGAGCTCGGCGAGGAGAAGATCGACATCGTCGACTACTCCGAGGACCTGCCGACGTTCGTGGCGAGTGCCCTCAGCCCGGCCAAGGTGTCGAGCGCGTTCGTGATCGACCGCGCCACGAAGGCAGTTCGTGCCCTCGTTCCCGACTTCCAGCTGTCGCTCGCGATCGGCAAGGAGGGGCAGAATGCGCGCCTCGCTGCCAAGCTCACGGGGGCGAGAATCGATATCCAGCCCGACTCGATCCTCGAAGACGGAGACGAAGCGCGCGCAGAGGGGTAGTATGTCGTCTGTACGAACGTGCGTTGGATGCCGTTCGCGCTCAGAACGAAGTCAGCTCCTCAGGGTTGTGCTTCGTCAGGGAAGTCTCGAAGTCGATATCTCGGCGAGTCTCCCCGGGCGCGGAGCCTGGATCCATCCGACCGCGGAGTGCACCAAGCTGGCGATTGAGCGGCGCGCATTCCTGCGGGCCTTCAAGACAGGCAAGGTGGACACCGAGGCGCTCAGCAGGCACGCGAGCACATTGGAGCAGGGCGAACGCACTGCTCCGACCACGAGAAAAGGCTGATCGGACCATGGACAACTCATGAGTGACTCACGATGAGGCACATCCGACTTTTTTAATGGTCCGCTCCTATCTGGGCGGGCCCCAGACAGGAGAAAAGTGGCAAAACCACGCGTACACGAAATCGCCAGCGAGATGGGCGTCGATTCCAAGACCGCCCTCAAGACTCTTCAGGACATGGGCGAGTTCGTTAAGAGCGCTTCGTCGAGCGTCGAGCCCCCCGTGGCCCGTCGCCTTCGCGAGGCACTGAAGTCCAACGCCGCCGGCGGCGCGCAGCCTCAGGCTGCTGCTCCCGCGGCTTCGAAGCCGGGCGCTCCGCGTCCCGGCGGAGCGACCCCGTCAAGCGTTCGTCCGGGCAGCAAGCCAGGACCGTCCGCTCCCTCGGCACCGGCAGCCCCCGCCGAGCCGGCCAAGAAGGCCGCTCCCGCAGGCTCGTCGGCACCGACCCCCGGGCCCAAGCGCAAGCCTGAGCCAGCTCCCGCACCGGCACCGGCGGCTCCCGCCGCGCCGGCCGCTGCAGCTGCTCCTGCTCCTGCGGCTCCGGCCGCACCCGCGGCTGACGCTGGTGAGGCGAAGCCGAGCGCGCAGCGTCCCGCTGCCCCCGGTGATGCGAAGCCGGCGCAGGCAGATGGTGGCGCAAGCCCCTCGATCCCGCGTCCCCGTGGTCCCCGTCCCGGACCGCGTCCGGGCAACAACCCCTTCGCGTCGAGCCAGGGCATGGGTCGATCGCGTCCGGGCAACAACCCGTTCGCTTCCAACCAGGGCATGCGCCCAGGTGGCGGAGCAGGCGGCGGACCCCGTCCCGGTGGCGCAGGCGGACCGCGTCCGGCGAGCCCAGGCGGACCCCGCCCGGCAGCTCCGCGCCCAGGCCAGCCCCGCGTGCTCCCCGGAGCTCGTCCAGCAGGTGCAGGTCGGCCAGGCGGCCGTCCGGGCGCCGGCGGTGGACGTCCAGGCGGCGCCCCCGGTGCAGGTGGCGGCTTCGCCCCACGCCCAGGTGGCGGTGGCGGTCGCCCAGGTGGCGGTCGCGGTCGCGGCTCGACGGCTGGTGCGTTCGGTCGCGGTGGCGGAAAGTCGAAGGCACGCAAGTCCAAGCGGACGAAGCGCGCAGAATTCGAGATGCGGGAAGCCCCGAGCGTCGGCGGCGTCAAGGTCCGTCGCGGAGACGGCAGCACGCCGATCCGTCTGCGTCGTGGCGCCTCCATCTCGGACTTCGCTGAGAAGATCGACGCCAGCCCCGGCGACCTCGTGACCGTGCTGTTCCACCTCGGTGAGATGGCCACGGCGACGGAGTCGCTCGACGAGGCGACGTTCGAGGTCCTCGGTGAGGAACTCGGCTACCGCATCCAGATCGTCAGCCCGGAAGACGAAGACCGTGAGCTCCTCGAGGGCTTCTCGATCGACCTCGACCAGGAAGCCGAGGACGAAGGCGACGACGTCCTCGAGATCCGGCCGCCGGTTGTCACCGTCATGGGTCACGTCGACCACGGAAAGACGCGCCTCCTCGACGCGATCCGCAACGCGAACGTCGTCGACGGAGAAGCGGGCGGCATCACGCAGCACATCGGTGCCTACCAGGTCTGGCACGAGCATGAGGGCATCGAACGCGCCATCACGTTCATCGACACGCCAGGTCACGAGGCCTTCACGGCCATGCGTGCCCGTGGTGCCCAGGTCACCGACATCGCGATCCTCGTGGTCGCGGCGGACGACGGCATCATGCCGCAGACGGTCGAGGCGCTCAACCACGCCCAGGCCGCGAACGTGCCGATCGTCGTCGCAGTGAACAAGGTCGACAAGGAAGACGCGAACCCGTCGAAGGTCCGCGCACAGCTGACCGAGTACGGACTCGTCGCCGAGGAGTTCGGTGGCGACACGATGTTCGTCGACGTCTCGGCCCGCAACAACGTCAACATCGACAGCCTCATCGAGGCAGTCCTGCTGACGGCAGATGCTGGTCTCGACCTGCGCGCAAACCCCAACAAGGAAGCGCGCGGTATCGCGATCGAGGCGAAGCTCGACAAGGGACGCGGTGCGGTTGCGACCGTGCTCATCCAGTCGGGAACGCTCCGAGTCGGAGACCCGATCGTGGCCGGTACGGCCTACGGTCGCGTCCGGGCGATGCTCGACGAGAACGGTCAGGTCGTCACCGAAGCTGAGCCGTCGCGCCCAGTCCAGGTGCAGGGCCTCTCGAGCGTTCCTCGCGCAGGCGACACCTTCATCGTCACGGAAGAAGACCGCACCGCGCGTCAGATCGCCGAGAAGCGTGAAGCCGTGGAGCGCAACGCCAGCCTGGCGAAGTCCCGCAAGCGCATCAGCCTCGAGGACTTCACCCGTGCACTCGAAGAGGGCAAGGTCGAGTCGCTCAACCTCATCATCAAGGGTGACGTCTCCGGTGCCGTCGAGGCACTCGAGGAGTCGCTGCTCAAGATCGATGTGGACGACTCGGTGCAGCTGCGCATCATCCACCGCGGTGTCGGCGCCATCACGGAGTCCGACGTCAACCTCGCCACGGTCGACAACGCCATCATCATCGGCTTCAACGTGCGCCCCGACACGAAGGCGCGCGAGCGCGCCGCTCGTGAAGGTGTGGATGTCCGCTTCTACTCGGTCATCTACGGGGCACTCGAGGACATCGAGAACTCGCTCAAGGGCATGCTCAAGCCCGAGTTCGAAGAGGTCCAGTCGGGTGTCGCGGAGATCCGCGAGGTGTTCCGCTCCTCCAAGTTCGGAAACATCGCCGGATGTATCGTGCGCAGCGGAACCATCACCAGGAACGCGACGGCTCGCGTCATCCGCGACGGCATCGTCATCGCGGACAACCTGGCGATCGACTCGCTCCGTCGATTCAAGGATGATGTCACCGAGGTCCGCACGGACTTCGAGTGCGGTATCGGCCTCGGCAAGTACAACGACATCCAGATCGGTGACGAGATCGAGACGACCGAGCTCGTCGAGAAGCCTCGCGTCTAGCTGTTTGACCGAGTCGCTGCGCTGAGCTGGTCTCAGCGTGGACTCGCGGGCGGGGTCCTGGCCAACTGGCCGGGGCCCCGTCTTCAGCTGCTGAGCAGTATCGACACCGCAGACGCATTTGACGCTCTGCACCAGCACACGAGAAAGTAGCCATCATGGTCGATCATTCACGGGCACTGCGACTCGCAGACCGCATCAAGGTCATCGTCGCGAAGACGCTCGAGCGCGGCGTGAAGGACCCGAGACTCGGGTTCGTCACGATCACCGACGTCCGCGTCACTGGGGACCTCCAGCACGCAACCATCTTCTACACCGTCTACGGCGACCTGAAGGAACGCCGCGACACCGCGGCGGCGCTCCGGAGCGCGACGGGCATGCTGCGCACGGAGGTGGGCAAGAACATCACCTCTCGCCTGACGCCGAGCCTGGAGTTCGTTCCCGACGCGATCCCCGAGAACGCCGACGCCATCGCCGCGTTGCTCCGCGAGGCACACGAGCGTGATGTGGCGTCGGCGCAGCAGGCGAAGACAGCGAGCTACGCCGGCGACGCTGACCCCTACGAGAAGAAGGACGAGCCAGAGGAGTCCTGAGCCTCGGCTCCGCAGCTTGGGCGCTCGCCGGCGGCTGGACGATCAGTCGCCGGCGAGCGCTATCTGCGCCTCAGCTCTGCGCACGATCAGACCGTCGTTCTGCAGTGAGGAGATGGCGCGTTCGAAGCGGGCTTCATCGAGCCCTCCCGGGGCGAGGTGGCTGCGGAGGAACTCGATCTCCACGCCGCCGGGGATGGCCCTGAGTTCTCTGAGGACGAGGCCGCGCATCTCGCGGTCCGAGCCAGCGAACTTCGCCTGCCGCTTCTTGACTGCGCTGGAGCGTGGCCGCCCTGCCGCGAACCAAGCGCAGGTGGCGACGATCGGGCACACCTCGCAGTTGGGGCGCTTGGCCGTGCAGACGAGGGCGCCGAGTTCCATCGATGCGGCGTTCCAGAGGTTCGCGGCCTGCGTCTCGCTCGGGGAGACGGCCAACATCTCCGCCGCGTCTCGGACGGCCGACGGACCCCACGGGGTCTCTTCGCCGAGGAAGGCGCGGGACAGCACTCGTCGGACGTTCGTGTCGACGACCGGTTCTGGCACGCCGTGGGCGAAGGACATGACGGCGGAAGCCGTGTACGGGCCAACCCCCGGCAGGGCGAGGAGCGCATCCCGTGTGCTCGGCACCACGCCGGCGTGCTCGGCCGTGATGGCACGTGCGCAGGCGAGCAGCCAGAGCGCGCGCCGAGGGTAGCCGAGCCGGTCCCAGAACCGCAGCACCTCAGCCTCGGATGCCTCTGCCATCGCGCCCGGCGTCGGCCACCGCTCCATGAAGTCGAGCCATTTGGGTTCGACGCGCGCGGCCTGCGTCTGCTGCAGCATGGTCTCGCTCACGAGCACTCCCCATGGGGTGGTCGTCGGCGCCCGCCACGCGAGGGCGCGCTGCTCTCGGGCGAACCAGTCGTTGACCGTCGACGTCAGGACAGTCCTCCGCAGCTCGGCGGGGGAGAGGCTCGGTTGGCCCTGCTCTCTCCCGTGGACCAGCGAGGTCAGCGCTGCGTTCACCGGGGTGGGGACGCCCTGCGCGACCCCGTGGACGACGACGGCACCGTTGAGCGCGTCGATCTCCGTGGCCTCGCCGCGTCGGATGCTCTGCAGCGTCGACGCGTAGTTGGGGGTCGCGCCGAACGCAGCGGTGAGCTCCACGGCGAGCCGGGTGTTGCGCGCCATGGTGGCCTCGGCATCCTTCGGCACTGAAGCAGCGAGCGTCGCCAGCGTCTCGTCGAGCGGCCCGAGGGCCTCGAGGTGCGCACCCTCGGCTGCGGCCACGGCGAGCAGCTCGCCGATGCTCGCGGCGAGGACCGCCGACAGATCGCCGTCCAGGCCGGTCTCCTGCACGCTGGCGCCGGTCACGGCCGGGACCGCGTTGACCTGGTTGATGAGCAGCTTGCTCCACTGCGCCGAGCGCAGGTCTCCGGTGACGACGCAGTGGACCGCGGTCTCGAGCGATCGCGCGGTCGCTGCCAGCTCTCGCGTGTCTTCGGGGGATGCCGCTCCGAGCATGAGCATTCCGGTCGCGGTGGCTTCGATCTCGTCGGGTGCCGGCCTGTTGACGGCGAAGGTGGCGAGGCCCCCGACGACGATTCCCGACCGCTGTTCGTCGGGCACGACGGAGAGCATCTGCTCGAGGGTCGACACTCCGTCGAGGCCGTTCTGCACGATCACGGTGGTGGTCGCCGCAACCATCGACAGGTGGGGCTGGACGGCCTGCTTGGTGTCCTGCGCCTTGACCGCGACGAGCACCAGGTCGAATGCCCCGCGGAGAACGGAGACCTGTTCGAAGGTCGCGCTGTGCTCCCCGAAGGCGCCCCGGAGCACGAGACGGCGTGCATGCGCCTGCTCGGCAGACTCGGGCTCGACCGGAGACCGCCGCGAGGTGAGGACGACCTCGTGGCCCGCCCTGTCCAGGAGGAGGGCCAGAGTGCCGCCCACAGCACCGACACCGATGACCGCCACTCGCATCCCGTTCTCTCCTTCGCCCGTCCCGAACCAGTCGCGTCCTGCGGTCGTCACCGCGCTCGACGACCGGGAACGAGCCTACGGGCACCATAGAATGTTGGGGACATGACGACTCCACCTCCTGGCCCGAACGGCATCCTCCTTCTCGACAAGCCGCAGGGCCCGACCAGCCACACGCTCGTCGCGACGACCAGGCGGGCGCTCGGCACGCGGAAGGTCGGCCACGCGGGCACGCTCGATCCCATGGCATCCGGACTCATGATCCTCGGCGTCGGGGGAGCGACCCGCCTGCTCACCTACTTCGTCGGCGACGACAAGGAGTACTTCGCGACGGTTCGTCTCGGCGTGTCGACGAATACCGAGGATGCCGAAGGCGAGCTTACAGCGACGGCACCGGGAGGTGCAGTCGCTGCGGTGACCCCCGAGCGCATCGAGGCGGCCATGGCCGCCCTGCGAGGCCCGATCAGTCAGATCCCGTCATCCGTCAGTGCCATCAAGGTCGACGGGGTCCGCGCGTACAAGCGGGTGCGCGACGGCGAGGAGGTCAAGCTGGCCGCGCGGGCTGTGACGATCTCCGGGCTCGAGCTGCTGGCCTCGCGGAGTGGGCTTGCCGGAGAGACGCCGGTGCTCGACCTCGACGTCCGGGTCGCCTGCTCATCCGGCACCTATATCCGCGCCCTCGCACGGGACCTCGGCGACGCACTCGGCACGGGGGCGCACCTCACCGCGCTCAGGCGCTCTCGCGTGGGTGACTTCAGCATCTCCGACGCGGTCGCGCCGGACGCCCAGGACCTCGAGCTCCGACTGCTGAGTCCTGCGGCGGCCGCACTCCGGCGCTTCCCGGCCCTCGAGGCGACCGGTCAGCAGGCCGCGGATCTTCGCAACGGCAAGAAGCTCCGAGCGGCAGACGGCACCGGAGACGGCCTGCTGGCGGCCATCGACCCGGAGGGCAGCCTCATCGGCATCGCCAGGGCATCCGCCGGCGTGCTCAAGACGGAGTTCAACATGCCGACGGGAACCGGCTCGTGATCGAGTGGTTCACGTGGGTCCTCTGCCTCGTGAGCGCGGGGGCCGGCATCCTGTGCCTCATCGCCGGCGCGAGTGGTCGCAAGCCGGGAGACGTCACGGTCGGCGCCGTCGCACTCGTGGAGCTGCTGCTCGTGGTGCAGTTCGTGATGGCGCTCATCGCGCCAGCGGCCGGCAACGAGCCAGTCGGCGACGCGCTCGAATTCTGGATGTACTGGGTCGTGGCCGTGATCATCCCCCCGGCCGCCGTCTTCTGGGGGCTGGTGGAGCGCACGAAGTGGTCGACCATCATCCTGGGCGTCGCGGCGCTCACGATCGGCGTCATGGTGTTCCGCATGCACCAGATCTGGATCGGCGCCAGCCCGTTCATCGGAGTCGCGTCGTGATGCGCGCGCGTGGATCGAACGCTGAGGGGAACGCCTATCGCGGCGCCCACGGCGCCGGTCGTGTGCTCGTCGTGGTCTACGCGGTGCTGGCGCTCGCATCGATGGGACGCAGCTCCTACCAGCTGCTGTCGAAGCTCGACGAGGCGCCCCTCGCCTACTCGCTGTCAGCCGCGGCTGCCCTCGTCTACCTGCTCGCGACCATCGCACTCGTGCGGCACGGGCGGGCGTGGAACCTCGTCGCGTGGTGCACGATCGTGTTCGAGCTCGTCGGCGTGCTCGTGGTCGGCTCGCTCACCGAGTTCCACCCGGAACTGTTCCCCTCCGATACCGTCTGGTCGGCCTTCGGGGTCGGCTACGCGTATATTCCTCTTGTGCTCCCGATCCTCGGCATCGCATGGCTCGAGACGGGACGATCGAGACGAAAGAGGGAACGTGCGGCTGTTCACTGACCTGGCCGAGCTGCCAGCGGAGCCGACGCCGAGCGCTGTGACGGTCGGCAAGTTCGACGGCGTCCACCGGGGCCACAGATGGCTGCTCTCGCGGCTCGTCGAAGAGGCCTCCGCGCGCGGAATCGAGCCGGTCGCGGTCACCTTCGACCGGCATCCGCTCTCGCTCATCAAGCCCGGCGTCGAGCCCGAGCCGATCACGTCGCTCTCGCAGAAGATCGAGCTCCTCGAGAAGACGGGCCTCAGCGCGACCCTCGTGCTGCCGTTCGACGACGAGCTCGCCGGGATGAGCCCCGAGGCGTTCGTGCGCGAGCTGCTCGTCGGCGCCCTCCACATGCGCCTCATCGTCGTGGGCAAGGACTTCCGCTTCGGCGCCAAGGGCGCAGGAGACGTCGATCTCCTGCGTGAGCTGGCCGCGACGAGCGGATTCGAGATCGTCATCGCCGACGACGAGATGGCCGAGGACGAACGCTCGCACCTCGAGCGACGTGCCTCATCGACCTGGGTTCGGGAACTGCTCGCCCTCGGTGACGTCCGTGGGGCCGCCGAGGTGCTCGGCCACCATCACTCGCTTGTCGGCGAGGTCGTGCACGGCGCCAAACGGGGCCGCGAGCTCGGGTTCCCGACGGCGAACCTGTCCCCGGAGCTCGAAGGGCTCATCCCCGCAGACGGCGTGTACGCGGGATGGTTCCGCGGCGGTGACGTCGAGGCCCCTGCCGCGATCTCCATCGGCAACAACCCCACGTTCGACGGCGTGCCTCGCAAGCAGGTCGAGGCGCACCTCATCGGTGAAACCGTCGACCTCTACGGACTCGTCGCAGAACTCGAGTTCGTCGAACGCATCCGAGGCATGGAGAAGTTCGACAGCATCGAAGCGCTGAAGGACCGCATGGCCCTCGACGTCGAAGAAGCTGCCGAGACGCTCGGCGGGAGCTACGTCGTCTGACTCGGCTGCTCGTCGAGCGTGACCTCGCGACCGAAGAGCCTCAGCACGATGCGCGCGGCGGTGGCCTCGAGCACGGGTCCCTTGTCGCCGATCTGCCAGCGTGCGTCCGTGGCGCGGAGGCGGTTGCGCTTGGCGAGCGACGCCGCCGAGGTCAGCGGGACCCGTGTTCGGACGAGTGCGACCGCGCTCGTCGACCGCGGGCTGAGACGGATGCGCAGGCCAAGCGCCTCGGTCATGTCGTAGGTGTGGACGACGGCTTCCGTGAGCTCGGAGATTCCCGCGCGGTTCGGCGAGACCACCTTCTCGGCGGCGATCGCACGGATGCGAGCGACGAGCTCGTCGGTCGGGGCCGCGCCCTCGCGCTTGGCGACGTCGTCGAGGTAGGAGTCCACGCGCAGCCCGTTGCGCAGCACGCCTCGGGAGGCGTCGCGGAGGAGCGTCGAGGTGGGGGAGCCGAGTCGCCAGGTGAGGTGCCCCGCGACGTCACGGACGCTCCACCCCTCGCACTTGCTCGGCGAGTCCCACTGCTCAGGGGTCAGGCCGGCGAGGAGAGCTGCAGTGCGGTCGAGCGTCGTCGCGATGTGAGCGCTCCAGTCGCCTGCGACCCGCTTCGACGGCGTGAAGTACGGCCGGTCGGGATCTGGGAAGGGGCGTTGAGGCACCTGACGATTATCGCACCAGA
Source organism: Pseudoclavibacter sp. AY1H1 (assembly GCF_002931055.1). Taxonomy (GTDB): domain Bacteria; phylum Actinomycetota; class Actinomycetes; order Actinomycetales; family Microbacteriaceae; genus Pseudoclavibacter. The sequence goes on from NZ_PSXX01000001.1 coordinate 288,719, forward strand.
GCGGAGTCTGTGCGGGGCAACGACACGTCGTTCCCGAGTCGAAACCTGCGGGTCGCCTGGCGTACACTGTGATCGCCGGTGCCTGAGGGAATCTGAACTCTCCTCGTCACCTGCATGACATCCGGGAGCTCGTCACTCGAGTGGGCCGAGGCCCGCCTCACTGCCGGTCGCCGCGTTCGGCGCCGATGCTGCGACCTCCGCCCGGCTCAACTTCCCGATCCCTGCCACGTTGCATAAGGAGGGGCATGTCTCGTAGGACACGCGCCCAAGCCGGCGGTCGCGCCGGCGTTCACACGCCGCCGCGGAACCGCAAGCCGGTCGATAACACCGGCGTCATCCCACAGCTCGCGAAGGCGGCACGGGAGGTCGAGGCCTCGGCGCAGCGCGGCAAGGTCTCGCCGTCGAATCGCACCAAGTTCCAGGTCATCGCGCTGCTGATGCGCGAGGAGCGCGCGAAGGCCAAGGAGACCAGCGAGCTCAGCGAGCATGACCGTGCAGAGGCGCTCAAGCGCCTCGACGGCCTCGCCTCGATCCTCGCCAAGACCGCTGCGCGCGACACCTCGCTCATCAGCCTCCTCGAGCCCGGCGCTCCGGTCAGCGAAGCAGCGAAGGCGCTGCGCAAGCAGATGCTCTTCGCCGGTGGCATCGAGATGGTGGTCGACGAGCAGCCAGAGCCCGAGGCCCAGGCCGAGAAGCTGCCGCCGGAGATCGCGCAGCGACAGGTCCTTCCCGGCTCCGTCAAGGCGCGCACCCGATCGAACCCGTTCCTGGCGCCAGTGCTCACGAGCGTCAACTCCACAGCTCCGCACTACTCGAGACTGTCCAACTGGGAGCTCCTCGGCCCGCTCCTCCGCGCGTTCGAGACGGGCGCAGGCGGGAACGCGGCCTCGATGGAGCTGCCTCCTGCTCCCCGCTGGGACCGCATCTCGCCTCCAGGCCAGGAGCTCATGGATCACCAGGCGAGGCTGCTCGCGAGCGTCGCCGACGGGCACCGGGCCTACCTGCTCGCGGACGAGCCCGGGCTCGGCAAGACGGCGCAGGCGCTGCTCGCCGCGTCGGTCGCCGAGGCGTACCCGCTGCTCTGCGTCGTCCCGAACGTCGTGAAGACGAACTGGGCGCGAGAGGTCCAGCGCTGGACCCCGAACCGTCGGGTCACGGTCATCTCCGGAGACGGTCAGGGCATCGACGCCTTCGCCGATGTCTTCGTGGTCAACTACGAGATCCTCGACCGCCACCTCGGCTGGCTCACGTCGCTCGGCTTCAAGGGCATGGTGCTCGACGAGGCGCACTTCATCAAGAACCTGCAGTCGCAGCGGTCGCGGCTCGTCATGCAGCTCGCGAACAGCATCAGGGCTCGCGTGCCCGGCGCCGACCCGCTGCTCATGGCGCTCACCGGAACGCCGCTCATCAACGACGTCGATGACTTCAAGGCGATCTGGCAGTTCCTCGGCTGGCTCGAAGGCGACAGGCCCTCGCAGCTGCTGCTCGACCGTCTCGACGAGACGGGCCTCGTGCCCAGCGATCCCGGCTTCCTGGCGGCGGCACGGCAGGCGGTCATCGATCTCGGGATCGTCCGCAGGCGCAAGATCGACGTGGCCGCGGATCTTCCGGCGAAGCGCGTCGTGGACATGCCCGTCGAGCTCGACTCGGATGAGGGCAGGAGCATTCGCGCAGCGGAGGCGGCGCTCGTCTCGCGTCTGCTCGAGCGGTACCGCCGGATGGCGGCCGCTGCCGGGCTCGAGCCCGGCGCCGTCGACCTGGATCGCGTCCGCATGATCGCCCGCCAGGAGGTCGAGGAGTCGAAGGCCTCGTCGACGGGAGCCAGCATCTTCACGATGCTCCGCACCATCGGCGCGGCGAAGGCCCGGCTCGCGGCTGAGTACGCCGGCCAGATCGCTCGCTCTGCGGGCAAGGTCGTGTTCTTCGCCAAGCACATCGAGGTCATGGATGCGGCGGAGCGGACGTTCGCGGAGAACGAGATCTCCTCGGTCTCCATCCGAGGCGACCAGACCCCGGCAGCGCGACAGGCCGCGATCGACGCCTTCCAGAACGACCCGAGCGTGCAGGTCGTCGTCTGCTCGCTCCTGGCCGCTGGAGTCGGGTTGAACCTGCAGGCGGCGTCCGACGTGGTGCTCGCCGAGCTCAGCTGGACTGCCGCGGAGCAGACCCAGGCCATCGACCGCGTGCACCGCATCGGCCAGGAAGAGCCGGTCACCGCGTGGCGCATCGTCGCGGCGCAGACCATCGACGCGCGCATCGCCGAGCTCATCGACAACAAGCAGGGCCTCGCCCTGCGTGCCCTCGAGGGAATCGACGCTGGCGAGCTGTCGGCTGACAGCATCCAGGTGGATGCGCTCGCGAGTCTTCTCGAGGCGGCGATCCGAGGAGCGCGTCGGCAGTAGGCTGAGGTCAGCGCGGAAACTCAGACGACGAAGTTGGAGGACCATCAGGTCATGTCAGAAACGCAGGAATTCCGTGTCGAACGCGACTCGCTCGGCGAGATGCGGATCCCCGCAGGTGCCTACTGGGGTGTGAACACCGCCCGCGCGCTGGAGAACTTCTCGATCAGTCGACGTCAGATCAGCGTGTACCCGGACTTCATCGTCGCCTACGCGCAGGTCAAGCAGGCCGCAGCGCGCGCCAACCTCGAGATCGGCGTGCTCGACCAGGAGCGCTCGTGGCTCATCGATCGCGCGTGCCAGGACATCATCGACGGCAAGCTGCACGAGGAATTCGTGGTCGGCGTCATCCAGGGCGGTGCCGGGACGAGCACCAACATGAATGTCAACGAGGTCATCGCGAACCGCGCGCTCGAGCTCGCCGGTCGCGAGTTCGGAGATTACGAGTTCCTCTCCCCGAACGACCACGTGAACCGATCGCAGTCCACGAACGACACGTACCCGAGTGCGGTCAAGGTCGCGCTCGTCCACGCGACCGAGCGTCTCATCGACGAGTTCACGCTGCTGCAGAACGCGTTCCGCGTGAAGGGCAGCGAGTTCAAGCACATCCTGAAGATCGGCCGCACGCAGCTCCAGGATGCCGTGCCGATGACGCTGGGCCAGGAGTTCAGCGGCTTCTCCACGACCATCGGCGAGGACATCCAGCGCCTCCGCGACGTGCTGCCGCTGCTGCTCGAGCTCAACCTCGGTGCGACGGCGATCGGGACCGGCATCACGGCTGAGGCGAGCTACGCGTCCGCCGTCATGCGCCAGCTCCGCAAGATCACGGGCTACAACGACCTGCAGACGGCGCACGACCTCATCGAGGCCACGAGCGACACCGGCGTGTTCATGTCGCTCTCGAGCGTCATCAAGCGCACCGCGATGAAGCTGTCGAAGATCTGCAACGACCTCCGGCTGCTGTCCTCCGGCCCACAGGCTGGCCTCGGCGAGATCAACCTTCCGGCGCGGCAGGCTGGCTCCTCGATCATGCCCGGCAAGGTCAACCCGGTCATCCCCGAGGCGGTCAATCAGGTCGCGTTCGTCATCGCGGGGGCGGATGTCACGGTCTCCATGGCATCCGAGGCTGGGCAGCTGCAGCTCAACGCGTTCGAGCCCGTCATGCTCCACACGCTCATGCAGAACTCCGCCTGGCTCCGCCGCGCCGCGCGCACCCTGCGCGTGAACTGCATCGACGGCATCACCGCCAACGAGGAGCTGCTCGCGTCCCGCGTCTCCAGCTCCGTCGGCGTGGTCACGGCCCTCACGCCCTACATCGGCTACTCGGAGGCGTCGAAGCTCGCCAAGGAGGCCCTCACCACCAAGTCGACCATCGCCGACCTGGTCGTCGAACGCGGGCTCCTGAGCCGGGAGGAAGTCACGAGCATCCTCTCGCCCGAGCGGCTCTCCGGCATCCAGGCCGTCACGAGCGCCATCCCGATCATCACGCAGGCGCAGGCCACGGCTCTCGAGGACAGCCTCGACCGCGCCGATCTGCGTGACTTCTCCTAACGCTGCCGGCGTCCGCCCGTAGCGGGCGTCACCACAGCAGAACGGCCCCTCCGGTGCAGTGCACCGGAGGGGCCGTTTCGTTCCCTGCGCTGTCGGTCGGGGCCGCGTGAGCCGCAGCGCACGACCGAGAGCGAGCTACTCGGGGCGCTTGCCTTCGGGGTCCTGCTCCGGCGTCGACTCGCCCTCGACGGCAGCATGGCGTGGCGAGCTCGTGTCACCGGGGGAGAACATGGCGTCTGCGTCGTCGTCCTCGAACGTCTCGAGGACATCTTCGCGGGCCTGACCGGCTCGCACCAGCGTCTGCACCTGTGACTCGATGCTCTTCTCGACTTCTTCCTCGACCCGACGCTTGACGTCGTCGAAACCATCGTCGACGCGCTTGCGCATCTCGTCGAGCTGCTCGTCGACGCGCCGACGCATGTCCTCCAGCTGGGTATCGCTGCGGCGGCGCAGGTCTTCAGCGGACACCGTCATCCGCTCCGCGAAGGCCTTCGACCTGCCGCCGATGTCTTTCGCGACCTCTTCCGCGTGCACTCGACTCGTGCTGATCCCAGCGATGAAGCCGACAGTGGCACCGAGAAGAAATCCGAGACGCATCATGCTTCTAATCTACCGTGCGCTGAGCCCGGACGACTGGTCGTTCGCCTGACCCGCGTCCGCTTGGCTATGCTGACCGCAGCGAGCCGACGAGGCGGGGAGACCCGTGCGCGCCGCGAGGCCCGAATGTCTCTGCTTCGGGCAGCCACCCCCAATGCACGGAGGACCATCGATGAGCAGTGCCACGTCAGTCGCGCCGAAGCGGCGCAGAAGGCTGACTCGGGGCAGGCTCACCTGGCTGCTTCTGCTGGGCTTCGCGGTGCTGCTCTCCGTCGGGGTCGTCGCCTGGCTCTTCAGCGAGCTGCGCTTCGCCGCGCTCACGATGGCGATACCCGCTCTCGTGCCCCTCGGGCTCGTCCTCACGGCTGTCTGGTGGCTCGACCGCTGGGAGCCAGAGCCGCGGATCCTGCTCGCCTTCGGACTGTTCTGGGGTGCAGGGGCCTCGGTCGTCGGGACTCTCGTCACCGGCGGCATGATGCTCGATGTCGCCCGCTCGTACCTGGCAACCGAGGGTGCCGTGAGCAAGTTCTCCGTGCTGATCCAGTCGCCGATCTCCGAGGAGTCCATCAAGGCCGTCGGCCTGTTCCTCATCCTGATCTTCGCGCGGAGGCACTTCGACAGCCCGCTCGACGGCTTCAGCTACGCGGCCGTCATCGGCGCAGGCTTCGCCTTCACGGAGAACATCATCTACTTCTCCCAGGCCGCGGAATCGGCTTCGGGCTTCGCGTCGACGTTCATCGTGCGCGGCATCCTCTCGCCGTTCGCGCACGCACTCTTCACCGGCATCACCGGCATGGCCATCGGCTGGGGAGCCCGCAGAGGCGGCTGGCGGCGGCCGATCCTCATGGGCCTCGGCGGGCTCGTCATCGCGATCCTCGCTCATGCCTTCTGGAACGGCGGAAGCCTGCTCATCCTCCCGCTGCTCGGAGTCGACCCGAGCAATCAGTTCGGCTGGCTCATCTTCTACCTCGTCGTGCAGCTGCCCATCTTCCTGCTGCTGGCCTGGTTCCTCGTCAAGCTGCACGACCGCGACCGCCTCATCATCGTCGACCGTCTGGGCGAGTACGCGGATGCCGGATGGTTCACGACATCGGAGGTCGCGATGATCGGGGACTGGAGCGCGCGCGAGCAGGCGTTCGCGTGGGCCAAGTCCGTGAGCCCCGAGGCCGACCGCGCGATGCGCGGCTTCGTCCAGGACGCGTCGAGGCTCGCCTTCGCCCGCGAGCACGCCAGGGTCAACAAGCGAGACCCGAATCGGAGAGTCGTGGAGAAGCGCATGCTCGACCGCGTCAAGGAGCACCGTTCGCAGCTCGCGGCCTTCGGCGCGGCCGGACCCAGGGTGGCCACCTCGTGACCGGACCCATGCACGCGGACGGGCGTTGGGGCGCACCAGCCGGTCAGCGCCAGATCGACCCCCAGTTCGTGCTCCCGCAGGCCCCCACGAAGGGTGAGCTGGCGATGCGCATCACGACGATCGTCGTCATGTGCCTGGCCGCGCTCATCATCGCCGTCGTCCTGTTCCTCGCGTATCTCGGCAGCAGCGACGTCGTGCTCCTCGGCAGCGTGCTCGCCGCGCTCGTCCCGCTCTTCGTCGTGTGGATGGTCGTGTGGCTCATCGACCGGTGGGAGCCCGAGCCGCGCATCCTGCTCATCGGCGCCGTGTTCTGGGGAGGCGGCATCGCGGTCGGTGGCGCGCTGCTCACGGGCCTGGTCCGCGAGGTCCTCCTTCCGGGAGCCCTGCCCGCCTGGTGGGGCCCATCCGTCGAGGCGCCCGTCGGCGAGGAGATCTGGAAGGGCCTCGGTCTCGTCGTCATCTACGCAGTCGCGCGTCGTCACTTCAACGGACCGACGGACGGCCTCGTCTACGGAGCTCTGCTCGGCGCGGGCTTCGCGTTCACGGAGAACATCCTCTACTTCTCCTCGATGTGGCAGGAAGCAGGGGTCGGGGGCTTCGTCGCCCAGTACTTCATCCGGGGCATTGCCCTGCCGCTGCTGCACCCGATGTGCGTCTCGCTGACCGGCATCGGAATGGGCATCGGCGCCCGTCGCGGTGGCTGGGGCTCGGCGCTCGGCGGCTTCGCACTGGGTCTCATCCCCGCGATGGCCCTTCACGCGCTCTGGAACGTCGGCTCGGGTCTCGTGCAGCAGTCTGCTGGCATCCTGGGGCTCATCGCGTTCTTCGCGCTGGTCATGGTGCCGATCTTCCTCGCCTGGATCGTGACGATCCTCCTCCTGCGACGGAAGGATGCCCGCATCATCGTGGAGCGCCTGTCCGAGTACGCCGCTGTCGGCTGGTACTCGCAGGCCGAGATCAGGATGCTCTCCACGATGCGCGGCCGATCGAGCGCGAGGTCCTGGGCGCGCCGGTCCGGGAAGCGCGCGGACAAGGCCATGCGCGACTTCATCACCGAGTCCACGCGTCTTGCGAGCGTCCGGCACCAGGTCGTCCTCGACCCGAATCGCACGAGCAAGCTGCTCGACGAACGGCTCCTGCTCCGGCATCTCGGGGAGCTTCGAGGCGAGCTGATCCAGGCACAGGCACAGGCACAGGCGCAGCCGCAGCCGCAGACACAGCCGCACGGCGCGTCATCCGGGACTCGTCCAGGCTCCGGCGCTTGGATGTAGAGCATGACAAACACTGATCGCACCAAGCCAGAAGTCGACTTCCCGGGTGGAGAGGCACCAGCAGAGCTGGTCATCGAGGACATCATCGTGGGCGACGGGGCAGTCGCGGAGCCGTCCTCGACGGTCGACGTGCACTATCTCGGCGTCGAGTTCGAGTCCGGCGAGGAGTTCGACTCCTCGTGGAACCGGGGCGAGTCGGTCAACTTCCCGCTGAAGGCGCTTGTGCGCGGCTGGCAGGAAGGCATCCCGGGCATGCAGGTCGGCGGCCGCCGCAAGCTCGTCCTCCCGCCGCACCTCGCCTACGGCGCCGCTGGCGGAGGGCACCCGCTCTCCGGCAAGACGCTGGTCTTCATCATCGACCTGCTGGGCGTGAGCTGACCCCTCCCGATCTGCTATGCTCTTTCGGTTGCCGTGAAACGGCCGCGGATGAAGAGAGCTCGCACATTGTGTGCCGAGCGCCGCGCAACGAAAGAGAAGGGGGTCTGTCAATGGCACTAAGCGCTGAGGGCAAGAAGGCCATCATCGAAGAGTACGCAACGCACCCGGGTGACACTGGTTCCCCTGAAGTTCAGGTTGCCATCCTCACCACGCGAATCAAGGAGCTCACCGAGCACCTCAAGGAGCACAAGCACGACCACCACTCGCGTCGTGGTCTCCTCCTGCTTGTGGGTCAGCGGCGTCGTCTGCTCGGCTACCTCGCCGACGTCGACATCTCGCGTTACCGTTCGCTCATCGAGCGACTCGGCCTTCGCCGCTAAGCACTTTCTGCGAAGAGCCCCTGCCATCGGCAGGGGCTCTTTTCGCGTGCAGCGGCGCCTGGTCGTCCACATGGGGCCCAGGCGTGGAAGCCCCGGCGCTAGGCTGAGCGACATGGCAGCCCCTCGAACTCCAGCAAAGCCGCACGCAGACGCCAAGGGTCAGACGAAGGCCTCGGAATCGGGCAATGACGCCCGCGTGGAGGCCGGCGCATCGGACTCCACCTCGACGAGTCGCGCTCGGAAGCAGGGCGCAGGCTCTCAGGCCGCGTACCGCCTCAACCGGGCGGGCATCCCGGACATGACCCCGGAGGTGGACGAACTCGCCGAGCTGCGCGACGAGGACCCACTTGGCGAGGCCTGGCGCCACGGCTACCCCTACGACGCCAAGCTGCCGCGCAAGGAGTACGAGAAGCAGAAGCGCGCGCTGCAGATCGAGCTCCTGAAGCTCCAGACCTGGATCAAGGAGACGGGGCAGAAGGTCGTCATCATCTTCGAGGGCCGGGACGCGGCAGGCAAGGGTGGTGCGATCAAGCGCTTCATGGAGCACCTGAACCCTCGCGGTGCTCGCACCGTCGCGCTCGAGAAGCCGACGGAGAAGGAGCAGACGCAGTGGTACTTCCAGCGATACGTCGAGCATCTGCCCTCTGGAGGCGAGATCGTCCTGCTGGATCGCTCCTGGTACAACCGTGCGGGCGTCGAGCGCGTCATGGGGTACTGCACCCCGACCGAGTACCTCGAATTCACGCGTTCCGCTCCCGAGTTCGAGCGCATGCTCGTCAACTCCGGCACGACCATCATCAAATTCTGGTTCTCGGTCGGTCGGGCGGAGCAGCTCGCGCGCTTCGCGGCCCGTCGCGACGACCCGGTGCGCCAGTGGAAGCTGAGCCCGACCGACCTCGCGTCTCTCGACAAGTGGGACGAGTACAGCGAAGCCAAGGAGGCGATGTTCTTCTACACGGACACCGCCGAATCGCCGTGGACGGTGGTCAAGTCGAACGACAAGAAGCGGGCGAGGCTCGAGGCCATGCGCTACGTCCTCTCCCAGTTCGACTACCCCTCGAAGGACGTGAGCATCGCGCACGCTGCTGACAAGAAGATCGTCGGGTCGCCGAGCAAGCTCTACGACGAGGGGGAGAAGCCGACGGGGGAGTTCCCTCTCGTGAAGGAGCTCCCTCGCCCGTCTCGCAAGAAGTAGGGGCGCCCGTGCGGCACTCGCCGCACGGGTTCCAGCTGCTCGTCGCCCTCCGCTGGTAGAGTCAGCAGCGCAATCATTCAAGACACGCGGGGCGGCGAGTAGCTGGTCCTCGGTGGTGGGTTCCTGTCGATGCGCTAGAGGCGCTCATTCGGCAGTGGTCTTCTACTGACGATCAGCCCGGGAAGACCCGGTCGCGCTTGCCCTTCGCGTGCACACACGCAGAAGGAGGAGACCTCTTGGAAGGTCCCGAAATCAAGTTCTCTGAAGTCGTTCTCGACAACGGCAAGCACGGCCAGCGCAAGATCCGCTTCGAGGCAGGGCGTCTCGCCCAGCAGGCGCAGGGCTCTGCCGTCGCCTACCTCGACGACGAGACGATGCTGCTGTCGGCAACGAGCATCTCGAAGAACCCGAAGGAGAACTTCGACTTCTTCCCGCTCACGATCGATGTCGAAGAGCGCAGCTACGCCGCCGGCAAGATCCCCGGATCGTTCTTCCGTCGTGAGGGACGCCCGTCGACGGAGGCCATCCTGGTCTGCCGCCTCATCGACCGGCCGCTGCGCCCCTCGTTCGTCAAGGGCCTCCGCAACGAGGTCCAGGTCGTCGTGACGGTGCTCTCGATCGCTCCTGGTGAGTTCTACGACGCCCTCGCGATCAACGCGGCTTCACTGTCCTCGCAGCTCAGCGGTGTGCCGTTCTCCGGCCCCATCGCCGGTGTCCGCCTCGCGCTCATCGACGGCCAGTGGGTCGCGTTCCCCAAGTTCGAGCAGCTCGCCGACGCCGTCTTCGACCTGACGGTCGCCGGCCGTCTCGTCACGAAGGCCGACGGCACCGAGGACATCGCCATCATGATGGTCGAGGCCGAAGCCACCGAGCACGCGTGGGGCCTCATCCAGGCCGGCGCGCAGAAGCCCGACGAGGCTGTCGTCGCACAGGGCCTCGAGGCTTCCAAGCCGTTCCTCACGCAGCTCGTGAAGGCACAGCAGGAGCTCGCAGACCAGGCCGCGAAGCCCGTCGTCGAGTACCCGGTCTTCCTCCCGTACACGCAGGAGGCCCTCGAGGCGGTCACTGCCATCGCGCACGACGGACTCGTCGACGTGTACCAGATCGCCGGCAAGATCGAGCGCCAGGATGCTGACGACGCGCTCAAGGCCAGCGTCAAGGAGCAGATCGCCGCGAAGATCGAAAGCGGGGAGCTCGATGCCTCCGTCGCCGGTCAGGTGTCGGCCGCCTACAAGACCGTCACGAAGGACGTCGTCCGCGGACGCATCCTCCGTGAGGGCAAGCGCATGGACGGTCGCGGCGTCGCCGACATCCGTCAGCTCGATGCAGAGGTCGACGTCGTGCCACGCGTGCACGGATCGGCGATCTTCCAGCGCGGCGAGACGCAGATCCTCGGCGTCACCACGCTGAACATGCTCAAGCTCGAGCAGCAGATCGACTCGCTCTCGCCGATCACGTCGAAGCGCTACCTGCACCACTACAACTTCCCGCCGTACTCGACGGGTGAGACCGGACGCGTCGGCTCGCCGAAGCGTCGCGAGATCGGGCACGGCTTCCTCGCCGAGCGCGCCATCGTCCCGGTTCTCCCGAGCCGCGAGGAGTTCCCCTACGCGATCCGTCAGGTCTCGGAAGCGCTCAGCTCCAACGGCTCCACGTCGATGGGCTCCGTCTGCGCCTCCACCCTGTCGCTGCTCAACGCCGGTGTGCCGCTGCGCGCTCCTGTCGCGGGCATCGCCATGGGTCTCGTGTCCGACGAGGTCGACGGCGAGACGCGCTACGCGGCGCTCACCGACATCCTCGGCGCAGAAGACGCGCTCGGCGACATGGACTTCAAGGTCGCCGGTACCGCGGAGTTCGTCACGGCCATCCAGCTGGACACGAAGCTCGACGGAATCCCGACGTCGGTTCTCGATGGCGCCCTGACGCAGGCTCGCGATGCTCGCATCCAGATCCTCGAAAAGGCCATCAACGCCGTCATCGACACGCCGGACGAGCTCGCTGCCACGGCACCGCGCATCATCTCGGTCCGCGTTCCGATCGACAAGATCGGCGAGGTGATCGGGCCAAAGGGCAAGGTCATCAACCAGATCCAGGACGACACCGGAGCCGACATCTCCATCGAGGACGACGGCACCGTGTACATCGGCGCTGTCGACGGTCCGTCCGCCGAGGCCGCTCGTGCAGCGGTCAACGCCATCGCGAACCCGACGAACCCTGAGGTCGGCGAGCAGTACCTGGGAACGGTCGTCAAGATCGCATCCTTCGGTGCCTTCGTCTCCCTGCTCCCGGGCAAGGACGGCCTGCTGCACATCTCCGAGGTGCGCAAGCTCGCCGGTGGCAAGCGCGTCGAGAACGTCGAAGACGTGCTCGGCGTCGGCCAGAAGATCCTCGTCGAGATCACGAAGGTCGACGACCGCGGCAAGCTGTCGCTCGCACCCGTGCTCGAGGAAGCAGCTGCTGAAGAGGGCGTCGCTCTCGAGGCAGGCGCTGAGTAGCTCAGCCCACCTCTGCTCTGAAGGGCCCCGCGCATCCGTGCGCGGGGCCCTTTGGCGTCTCGCGAGGTCTCGAGCCGCTGGGAGTTGTCTCGCGGCTGACGCCGGGACGGTCTACACGCTCTAGGCTTGACTGGTTATGCGCGATGCCATTGAACTGCCACTTGACCTTCCCGAGATCGAAGCACGAGTGTCGAACGGCGGTCTCTTCCGACGTTCGGTGCTGCCGAGCGGGGTGCGCCTCCTGACTGAGGAAGTCGTCGGCGCGGCGAGCACCAGCATCGGCCTGTGGGTGCCGGTCGGCTCCCGGGACGAACTCCCGCATGAGTACGGTTCCACGCACTTCCTCGAGCATCTGCTCTTCAAGGGCACGCCGACACGGTCCGCCTTCGAGGTATCTGCGGCCTTCGAGCGCGTCGGTGGAGAGGTGAACGCGCAGACCGCGAAGGAGCACACGCTCTACCACGCGAAGGTCCGCGATGCCGACCTCCCGATGGCCGTCGAAGTCCTGAGCGACATGATCACCTCGAGTGTGATCGACGCCGCGGAGTTCGAGATCGAGCGCGGCGTCATCATCGAGGAGCTCGCGATGGCGGACGACGACCCGAACGACGTGGTCTGGGAGCGGTTCTACGAGACGCTCCTCGGTGCGCATCCGCTCGCGAGGCCCATCGGCGGCACGCCGGCCTCGATCAGGGCCGCTGACCGCGACGCCGTGTGGAGCTCGTACCGCCAGCACTACCGTCCGGAGGAGCTCGTCGTGACCATCGCGGGGGCCGTCAACCACGACGTCGTCCGCGAGCAGCTCGAGCGCAACCTCCGAGCCGGCGGGTGGGACCTCGACGCACGCGCCGTCCCCGTCTCCCGCAGGGCCACGACGCTCGAGCCGGGCTCCGCGGTGCCGACAGGACCGCTCTCGGCCATCGAGCGCCCGCTGGAGCAGCTGGCCCTGGTCATCGGTGGCCAGGGAATCACGCAGCTCGACCCGCGCAGGGAGGCATTCGGCCTCATGCATCGGATCTTCGGTGGTGGCATGTCGTCCCGCCTCTTCCAGGAGATCCGCGAGAAGCGCGGGCTCGCCTACTCCGTGTACTCGTTCGGCGGCAGCCACTCCGATGTGGGGGTGACGGGCATGTACGCGGGATGCGCTCCCGACAACGTGCTGGAGACGGTCAGGGTGCTGCGCCAGGAGGCGGAGAAGCTCGTCCAGGACGGGGTCACCGCGACGGAGCTGGCCGACGCGAAGAGCGCGAGTGCCGGCGGCTCCGCTCTCGCGATCGAGGACGCCGACACTCGCATGTCTCGCCTCGGGCGCGCGGAGATCCACACGGGTCGCTTCTACGACCTCGAGGCGGCGCTCTCGCGGGTCGAAGCCGTGTCACTCGACGAGGTGCAGTCCGTCGCGGCCGACATGTTCAGTGGGGAGCTCGTCGCGTCTGCGGTCGGTAAGCTCTCCTCGGAAGCAAGGACCGAACTGGAGCGCCGCTGATGTCGCACTACCTCTACCTCGTCAGGCATGGCGAGCAGGAGAACGCCGAGCACGGAATCACCGACGGCCCGCTGTCGGAGCGTGGTCGGGCACAGGCTCATCTGATCGGCCGCAGGCTCGCGGGCGTCCCGCTCAGCGAGTCCTACACGTCGCCCCTGGATCGCGCTGTCGAGACGAGCGCGGTGATCGACCAGTACACGAGCGGTCCCGCCGCGCTCGAGTCGACGCTGCTCTTCGACTGCATCCCCACGGGGCAGGACGGTGCGCCGTCGACGTACGACAGCTTCTTCGGCGGCATCGGTGACGAGGTCGTCGACGCCGGCATGGCGCAGATGAACGACGCGTACGACACGTTCTTCAGCAAGAGCCGCGACGACCGCCACACCCTGCTCGTGACCCACAACTTCGTGATCGGCGAATTCGTGCGTCGGGTGCTCGACGCCCCAGACTGGCGCTGGCTCGGCCTCAACTCGGTGAACACCGGTCTCACGGTGGTCCGGGTGCGGACCAGGAAGCCAGCTGAGCTGCTGCTCTTCAACGACCTGTCGCACCTGACGCCGGAACTGCGCACGGGAGTCAGCACCTCGATCGCCGTCTGAGGTCGTCGGGCCTGCCGCCGGGAGCCTCCCGCGTCGTCTGCTCGGTCTGCCGATGGCCGTACGCTTGTGGGCATGGAAACAAAGGTCGCCGTGCTGGGCGCTTCTGGCCGCATGGGAACACTGATCACACGGATCCTCGAGACGACCGATGGGCTCCGCTTCCATGCGGGGCTGACGAGTTCTTCTTCACTCGATGAGATGCTCGGCGCCGACGTGCTCATCGACGTCTCGCGGCTCGAGGCATCGGAGGCGGCGGTTCCCTTCGCCCTCGAGCATGGCATCGACGTCGTCGTCGGCACGAGCGGCTGGGACGAGCAGCGGATCGCCGGCGTCTCTGGCCTCGTGCCTCCGGAGCGTGCCGTCGTCTTCGTCCCGAACTTCTCTCTGGGCTCGGTGCTCGGCACCGCGCTTGCGAGCGTCGCGGGGCGCTTCTTCGAATCGATCGAGATCGTCGAAGCGCACCATGACAAGAAGGTGGATTCGCCGTCAGGGACTGCTGTACGGACCGCGGAGCGCATCGCGACCTCGAGGGAACGGCCACTCTCCGCTCCGAACAGCGAGCAGGACGCTCGGGGGCAACTCGTCTCGGGCGTGCCCATCCACAGTCTGCGGTTGCGCGGAGTCGTGGCGGATCAGCAGGTGATCTTCGGGGGAGAGGGTGAAGTGCTGACGATTCGCCACGAGACGATCTCGCAGGAGGCCTACGTGCATGGCATCAAGCTCGCCATCACGCATGCGGTCGAGACGCGGGGCACGACAGTCGGGCTCGACGGCGTGCTCGGCCTCGACGGACTGTCGGGTCGCTCGTGAAGAGCAACCTGGCCACGAAGCTCGGCGTCGCCGCCGTGACCCTGCTCCTGCTGCTCTACATCGTCTTCGTCTCGGGAATGGCGGTCTCACTGTTCGCGGGCGATATCGTCGCCAAGGTGATGGGTGCCGCACTCATCGTGTTCCCGGTCCTCGCGGTCGTCTTCGTGGCCCGTGAGCTGCTCTTCGGGATGCAGACGGAACGACTGCTCGGACGTATGGCGGACGCCGGCGAGCTGCCGGAGGACGACCTGCCCAAGCGACCGAGCGGACGCGTCGTCCGTGAGGCGGCCGACGAGGACTTTCCGAGGTGGAAGTCCGAGGTCGAGGCCGCTCCTGAAGACTGGAGGACGTGGATGCGCCTCGGTCTTGCGTACTCGGCCTCGGGGGACCGAAAGCGAGCCAGGGCTTCTCTGCGCGAGGGCATCCGCCTCGAGAAGGCCGCTCGCGCCAGGGCGTGAGCGGCCCGGCTCGAAGGGTCAGACCCCGGCGCCAGGCTCTGGCTCGAACTCCGGCGACTTGAGGGCCAGCTCGACGGCCTGACCCGCGGTGCGATCCTTGAAGGTGAAGCCCGCGTCGAGCAGGCGCTTCGGGCGGATCTGCTGGTCGGCGAGGAACAGCTCACGGCCCGCCTTCTGGAGGGTGAGGTCGATGAGCGTCGATGGCGCCTTGAGCTTGTAGGGGCGCCCGAGCTCGTCGGCCAGCTGCTGCTGGATCTCGTCGGCGGTCGCGGGTGTGGGGCCGACCAGGTTGTAGGGCCCCTGCGCGTCGTCGGACTCGAGCAGGAAGCGGAGCGCGCGCACTTCGTCGCGCAGGCTCACCCACGGCCAGTGCTGCGTGCCGTCACCCAGCTGCGAGAGCAACCCGACGCTTGCCAGGGTCTTCAGGACGGTCAGGACACCGCCGCGCCCCAGGACGAGACCGGTGCGGGCGAGGACGACCCTGGTGCCCTCCGGGGCGGTCTGAGCCGCGCGCTCCCAGCGGTCGACGACACGCGGGAGGAACTCGTCGGTCTCGGGCAGTGCCGAGTCCTCGTCGAGTACCTGCCCCGGCCGGTCGCCGTACGCGCCCGACGCGGAACCGTTGATGAGGAGCGCCGGGGGCGTGGAGGAGGCCGCCATAGCACCGGTGATCGTGAGCGTCGCGTTGACGCGGGAGCGAAGGATCTCCTTCTTCACGTTGTAGGTCCACGGCAGCTTGCTGAGCGGTGACCCGGAGAGGTTCACGACTGCATCCACGCCGTCGAGGACCCTCGCGTCCAGAGTTCGCTGGGCGGGGTTCCACCGGAACTCGCTGGCGTCCTTCGGGTCGCGCCTGACGAGCCGCGTGACGCGGTGGCCGTGCGCGTGCAGTTCCTCGATGAGACGGTGGCCGATCATTCCGGATGCGCCGGAGACGAGAACGTGCTTTGGGGAGGTCGCCTGAGTGCTCATGACCTCGAAGGTAGTCGTGTCAGTTGGGCGCGAGCGCAACGCGGGGCCGTGCTCGGCTAATCGCGCGCCTGAATGCGCCTAGGCTGTGCGGGTGCATCACGTGAACCTCGCCCCGAACACGGCCCAGCCGAACGGCCATCTTGGCGCCTAGCGCGCTGCCGCTCGGCGAGCCGGTGCCGCCGAGCGGAGAGCTCCCCGGCCAGGCACTGGTCGGCGCCGAGTCACGAGACTTCGGCGTCTACATCCACGTGCCCTTCTGCCGCGTGCGATGCGGCTACTGCGACTTCAACACCTACACGGCGGAGGAACTCGGAGGGGTCTCGCGTTCCAGCTATGCCGGCGAGGTGGAGAAGGAGATGGTGATCGCCGAGCGGGTGCTGAGCGGTGCCCCTCGCGAGGTATCCACCGTCTTCTTCGGTGGCGGAACGCCGACTCTCCTGCCCGTCAGCGACCTTGCGGCGATGCTCGAGGGAGTGCGCAGTCGCTGGGGCCTCGCCCCAGACGCGGAGGTCACCGTCGAGGCGAACCCCGACTCGGTCGGCGAGCGTGAGCTCGCCGAGCTCCGGGCTGCTGGAGTGACCCGAGTCAGCTTCGGGATGCAGTCCGCCGTCCCGCACGTCCTCAGCGTCCTCGAGCGCACCCACGATCCGGCACGCATCCCTATCGTGGTCGCCGCAGCGAAGCGAGTCGGGCTCGAGCCGAGCCTCGACCTGATCTACGGCACTCCCGGCGAGTCCATCGACGACTGGCGCCGATCGCTCGACATGGCGCTGGCGCAGGAGCCGCTGCACGTGAGCGCGTATGCGCTCATCATCGAGGAGGGCACGAAGCTGGCCAGGCAGATCCGCCGCGGCGAGGTGCCCGCTGTGGACGACGACCTGCAGGCCGACATGTACGAGCTCGCAGAGGAGCGACTCTCAGCGGCCGGGTTCGAGTGGTACGAGGTCAGCAACTGGTCGCTCGACGGCAAGCACGCGTCTCGCCACAACCTCTCCTACTGGCGAGATGCGGACTGGTGGGGATTCGGGCCAGGCGCGCACAGCCACGTGGGTGGTGTGCGCTGGTGGAACGCCAAGCATCCGAGCGCCTACGCATCGAGGCTTGCTGAGGGCATCACCCCGGCCATGGGGCGCGAAGTGCTCGACGAGGAGACGAAGCGCTTCGAGCGGATCATGCTCGGCTCGCGTCTGCGGGAGGGCCTCGCGATCTCCGAGCTGGACGACTCCAGCGTCGTCGCCGAGCTCATCGCAGAGTCGCTCGTGGACGGGAGGGCCGCGCTGAAGGGCAGGCTCGTCCCGACGCTCCGCGGTCGGCTCATGGCAGACGCGATCGTGCGCCGAATCGCCGCCTGAGCCGGCTCAGCTCACGAACCGGAAGGTGACCGGGTACCGGTAGGGGAGACCCTTGTTCGCCTGGACCGCGCCGAGAATGGCGTAGACGACGACGGCAACCCAGAGCAGCGGGTAGAGGAGCGGGACGATCAGCGCCAGCGGGCCGCCGATCAGCGAGAGCAGCGAGATGACGCCGATGCCGAGGTACACGATCGCAACGGTGATGCCGAAGTTGAGCGCCTCGCGGCCCTCGCTGTCGGCGAGAGGCCCCCTCCGCCGTGTGACGAGCCAGAGGATGAGCGGCCCGACGGCCGGGGCGACGATGTTGAGCAGGTGATCGAAGGTTCCGACGAGGCGGTCGCCGTCTCGGGTCAGGGGCGGTTCTGTCCCATTCTGCGGGCCCGACTGCTGGTACTGCCCGCCCTGCGGGTGCCCGTAGGGAGCCTGCTGTCCGTACGGGACCTGCTGACCGTGGGGAGCCTGCTGCCCGTACGGTGGCTGCTGCCCGTAGGGTCCCGGCCGGTCGTATGGCGGCTGCCGAGGCTGATCCTGGTGTCCTGGCGGCGGGGTCGGTGCGTTCTGATCTGACACGGGGTTCCTCTCGTCGGTTTCGCCCACGCTACTGCGCGTGCCCTCCGAGGGCCTGGCATCCTGCTGGTGGCGTGAGCGGAAAGCGGTAGGATTGGCAGTCTCAGGTTCGGAGTGCCAGTCCGACTCGCAGCAGCTCGTCGAGGGAGGAGCATCGTGGTTTCAGACAGAAGCATGCAGGTGCTCCGCGTCATCGTCACCGACTACGTCACGAGTCGTGAGCCGGTGGGCTCCAAGTCGATCGCAGACCGTCACGATTTCGGCGTCTCCGCGGCCACCATCCGCAACGACATGGCACAGCTCGAAGACGCCGAGCTCATCGTGGCCCCGCACACGTCCTCCGGGCGCATCCCGACCGACAAGGGCTACCGACTCTTCGTCGACCGGCTCGCCGAGTTCAGGCCGCTCTCCGGGGCGCAGCGTCGGGCGATCGAGACGTTCATCGAGGGCAGCGACGACGTCGACGAGGTGCTCGGACGGTCGGTGCGACTGCTGGCGCAGCTCACCAACTCCGTCGCGATCGCGCAGTACCCCTCGCTCGCGAACGCCGCCATCCAGCACGTCGAGTTCGTCCTGCTGTCGAGCATGCGCGTCCTCACGGTCCTCATCACCGACTCGGGCCGCGTCGAGCAGCGCATCGGGCATCTGCGCGCCGAGGTGAGCGTCGAGCAGCTGCATGTGCTCCGGGACCGGCTGGCCGGCCGCCTCGTCGGGAAGACGGTCGCGCGCGCTTCCACGGAGCTCAGGGATGTCAGCGGCATCATGGGGGAGCGAGACGCGGAGCTCTTCGCTCCCGTCATCGCCAACCTGCTCGAGCTCGTCCTGGCGCACCGCCAGGAGCGCCTGGTCATGGCGGGCACCGCGAACCTCGCCCGGACCGAACGTGACTTCCCCTCGAGCATCCTGCCCGTCCTCGAGGCCATCGAGGAGCAGGTGGTCCTCCTGCGGCTGCTCGACGAGCTCCACTCCAGCCCCGAGGCCTACTCGGTCAGCATCGGCCAGGAGAACGTCGACCTGGGCCTCGGCGAGACGGCTATCTTGACGAGCGGCTACCGCAGCTCCGGGAGCGACGCGCGTCTCGGCGTCGTCGGGCCGACGAGAATGGACTACCCGAGGAATATCCAGGCCGTTCGAGTGGTTGCGAGTTACCTGTCACGGGTGCTCGACGAGCAGCACTCGGACGACTGACCCACACCGCCAGATCACTCGGCGGATGCACCCGGCGCCTGACAACGCAGGCGTGACACACACAGATGCAAAGAAGGAGTCGCCACTCTTGGCAGACCACTACGACGTGCTCGGCGTGAGCCGTGAGGCGTCCCAGGACGAGATCAAGAAGGCCTACCGCAAGCTGGCACGCCAGCTGCACCCGGACGTCAACCCGTCCGAAGATGCCGCGGAGCGCTTCAAGTCCGTCACGCACGCCTACGACACGCTCATCGACCCCGAGCGGCGCCGGCAGTACGACCAGGGCGGCCCAGATGGGCAGTCCTTCGGCGGCTTCGGCGACATCTTCGAGACTTTCTTCGGCCAGCAGGGCTCCCGCGGACCCCGATCGCGCGCGGAACGCGGCCAGGACGCGCTCGTGCGCGTCGAACTCGACCTCGACGAGGTCATGTTCGGCACGCACCGGGACCTCGAGGTCACGACGGCGATCGCCTGCGAGAACTGCCAGGGCACCTGCTGCGCGCCAGGGACCTCGCCAACGACGTGCTCGGCATGCGGTGGGGCCGGGTCCGTGCAGCGACAGGTGCGCTCCATCCTCGGCATGGTCGTCACGAACCAGCCGTGCGCGCAGTGCCGCGGCTACGGCACGGTCATCGAGCACCCGTGCGACACGTGCCACGGCCAGGGGCGCGTCCGATCGAACGTGAGCATCCCGGTCGACATCCCGTCCGGTGTGGACTCCGGGCTGCGCATCCACCTTCCCGGTCGGGGCGAAGCCGGACCAGCAGGGGGAGCGAACGGTGACCTCTACCTCGAGATCCGCGTGCGCCCGCACGAGGTCTTCTCGCGAGACGGCGATGACCTCCAGTGCGTCGTCGAGGTGTCGATGGCCGACGCGATCCTGGGTACCTCGACCACGGTCGGTGCGCTCGACGGCGACGTCGACCTGCAGATCCCCGCGGGCGTGCAGTCGGGTGAGGTGCTGACCGTTCGAGGTCGGGGCATCACGCGGCTTCGCTCGACGCATCGCGGCGACCTCGACATCGCCGTCCAGGTCGTGACCCCGGCGAAGCTCGACGGCAGGTCGCGCAAGCTGATCGAGGAGTTCGCTGCCCGTCATCGCCACGAGGCCCCTCGCCTCGCGCGGGAGAAGCAGGGGATGTTCTCGAAGCTCCGCGACCGTTTCGGTCGCTGACGTGGCGTGGCTCTACCTCGTTGAGGACCTCGACGAGGCGCCGCGCGTCGGCGGCGTCGTCGAGGTGCGCGGCGCGGAAGCCAAGCACATGGCGGTCGCGCGGATGCGAGTGGGCGAACGTGTGCAGCTCGGCGACGGGCGCGGATTCGTCGTCGACGGCGAGCTCGCTCTGACTGAGCGCGACCGCGCACTCGTCACGGTCCTCGCCGCGCGGCGAGTGGCGCAGTCGGCTCCGCGTGTCACGGTTGTCCAGGCACTCGCGAAGGGCGGGCGAGACGACCTCGCCGTGCAGGTCGCGACGGAGCTCGGAGCCGCGGCGTTCGTGCCATGGCAGGCGAAGCGCAGCGTGAGCCGCTGGGACCAGAAGGCCGAGAAGGGCCGTGAGCGGTGGGCATCCATCGCCAGGGAGGCCAGCAAGCAGAGCCTCGCCGCGTGGGTCCCGGATGTGGCCCCGCTGCACTCGACGGGTGAGGTCGCAACGCTCGCCGGTCACGCGCCGATGCTGGTCCTCGACCCGCTCGGCGACACCTCGTTGCGCCAGGCCCTCGTCGAGCAGGTCCCGGCAGGCGCTTCCGGGCTGACGCTCGTCGTCGGGCCAGAGGGCGGCATCGACGAGAGCGAATTCGAGGCCTTCGAGGCTGCCGGCGCCAGGCGCGTGCACCTCGGCGCTGGCGTTCTTCGAACCTCGAGTGCGGCTCCCGCCGCGATCGCGGCGATCCTGGCGCTGAGCGGCACGTGGGACTCTCGGTCCCGCGCGAGTGCCGAGTCGTAGGCTGGTCTCATGTCGAGTTCAGAGCCGTCCATCTTCACGCGCATCATCAACCGCGAGATCCCAGCCGACATCGTGTTCGAGTCCGAGCGGATCATCGCCTTCAAGGACATCAGCCCGAAGGCGCCCGTGCACCTTCTTGTGGTGCCCAAGACCCAGGAGTACGCGAACGTCGCCCAGCTCGCGGCAGGCGACCCGGCACTGCTCGCCGAGGTCATCGCGGTCGCCCAGGGGCTCGCCGATCAGCACACCGACAGCGAATTCCGGCTCATCTTCAACTCGGGGGCGGCAGCAGGTCAGACCGTCTTCCACGTACACGCCCACGTCCTCGGCGGAGGACTCTCGGAAGGATCCCTTGCCTAGTCAAGACAGTTCACCGTCCCAAGGTCCCGGGGAGCCCGGCACCTGGACTGATTTCGTGGAGCAGACCACCACGGTCGAAGGCGTCGCCATGGTGCGGCTCCTCGGGCCCGGCGACCGGCTGCTCAAGTCCGTCGAGCGCGAGCACCCCCGCGTGCGCGTGCTCGCGCGCGGGAACGAGATCACCTTCAGCGGCGAGCGAGACGACGTCGTCGCAGCCGAGGCGCTCCTGCGCGAGATCATTGAGATGGCGCGCAGCGGCGTCGACCTCGAGCCAGCTCAGGTCGAGCGCTCCCAGCGGCTCATCGACCGTGGCGAGGAGACCCCAACGGACGTGCTCGGCCAGTCCATCGTGCAGTCCCGTGGCAAGGTCATCCGCCCGAAGACACTCGGCCAGAAGCAGTACGTGGATGCGATCGACGACAACACGATCGTCTTCGGCATCGGGCCCGCCGGAACGGGCAAGACCTACCTCGCGATGGCGAAGGCCGTGCAGGCCCTGCAGCGCAAGGAGGTCACGCGGATCATCCTGACTCGCCCGGCCGTCGAAGCCGGCGAGCGCCTCGGCTACCTGCCAGGGACCCTCAACGACAAGATCGACCCGTACCTGCGGCCGCTCTTCGACGCGCTCAACGAGATGCTCGACCCGGAGGTCGTGGTCAAGCTCATGGCGAGCGGGACGATCGAGGTCGCGCCGCTCGCCTACATGCGCGGGCGCACGCTCAACGACGCCTTCGTGGTGCTCGACGAGGCGCAGAACACGACGCCGGAGCAGATGAAGATGTTCCTGACGAGGCTCGGGTTCGGATCGAAGATGGTCGTCACGGGGGACATCACGCAGCTCGACCTGCCCATGGGGGCCTCGGGACTGAAGCTCGTGACCCACGTGCTCGGCGGCATCGACGAGGTGCACTTCTCGCACCTCACGAGCGACGACGTCGTCAGGCACACCCTCGTGGCCCGCATCGTCGACGCCTACACCGAGTACGACCAGAAGAAGCAGGCGGACGATCACCGACGCCAGGACAGGAACGCAAGCCGATGAGCATCGAGGTCAACAACGAGGCCAGCTACGAGGTCGACGAAGGCGCCCTGCAGCGCGTCGCCGCGTACGCGCTCGACCAGCTGCACGTGCACGCCGAGTCGGAGCTCGCGATCGTGCTCGTCGAGGTCGGCCCCATGGAGGAGCTGCACGTGCAGTGGATGGGTGAACCCGGCCCCACCGACGTGCTCAGCTTCCCGATGGACGAGCTTCGGCCAGGCAACGTCGATCGGCAGACGCCTCCTGGACTGCTCGGAGACATCGTGCTCTGCCCGCAGGTCGCGACCGACCAGGCGAAGGCCGCCGGGCACAGCATGATGGACGAGCTCCTGCTGCTCACGACCCACGGAGTCCTGCACCTGCTGGGCTTCGACCATGCCGAGCCCGAGGAGGAGAAGCAGATGTTCGGGCTCCAGCGCGATCTCCTCGTCGGCTTCCACCTTCAGGAGAGGAAGCGCGCCAGATGACCGCGGCTCTGCTCGTCGCCGCCATCGTCCTGATGGTAGCGATGAGCGGGTTGCTCGCCGCGACGGAAGCGGTCATCGCGCGTCTCTCCAAACCGGAGCTCGAGCACCTCGCCGCGGAGAGCCGCGCGAAGCGCTCGATCGAGGCGATCGCCGCCGACCCCGGTGCCCACAGCAACGCGCTGACGTTCGCACGCGTGCTCTTCGAGAGCATGTCGGCGGTCCTGGTGACGCTCATCCTGACCGATCTCTTCGACGTCAGGTGGCAGGCGTTCCTCGTCTCCGTTGCCATCATGATCCTGGTCTCGTTCATCATCGCCGGCACGAGTCCGCGAAGCGTCGCGCGGGCGCATCCCCAGCAGGTGATGGCCTTCGCGGCCCCCATCGCGCGCGGAGTCCGGCTCGTGATCGGGCCGGTCGCAGATCTGCTCGTCGTGCTCGGCGATCGCGTGACCCCTGGGCGTCCGCAGCGCCTCGGCTCCGTCTCGAGCGAGGAGGAGCTCCTCAACATGGTCGATGAGGCAGCAGACCTCAAGGTGCTCGAGCACGGCGACCGGGAGCTCATCCACTCCGTCTTCGAGTTCTCCGACCGGCTCGTCCGGGAAGTCATGGTCGCTCGAACGGACATGGTCACGGTCGACGGCGACGCCGGGGTGCGGGAAGCGCTCGAGCAGTTCCTCGAGACCGGCATCTCCCGTGCTCCGGTCATCGGCCGGGACAGCGACGACATCCTCGGGATCCTCTACCTCAAGGACCTGGTGCGGCATTCGCTGCAGGACGAGGCGGAGGCGAGCCCCGCGGTCGAGCTCGCCCGGCCCGCCGACTTCGTCCCGGAGTCGCTGCGCGCCGACCTGCTGCTGCGCCGCATGCAGGCGTCCGCGACCCACCTCGCCATGGTTGTCGACGAGTACGGCGGCATAGCGGGCCTCGTGACCCTCGAGGATCTCATCGAGGAGCTCGTGGGAGAGATCAGCGACGAGTACGATCGACCGAATGACGAGCCGCGGAAGCTGCTCGATGGGCGATACCGGGTGTCGTCTCGCCTCGCGACGGGGGAGCTCGGCGATCTCTTCGACATCGAGCTCGAGTTCGACGACGTCGACTCCGTGGGCGGGCTGCTCGCGAAGTCGCTGTCCAAGATCCCCGAACGAGGGGACAGGGCGGTGGTCGACGGCATCGAGCTCGTCGCCGAGCGAGTCGGACCCCGCAAGCGCATTCTCACTGTCCTGGCGCGCCGCCTGGAACCACTTCAAGAGTCAGGAATCGAAGCATGACGAACTACCGAGCAGGATTCGTGACCTTCGTCGGTCGCCCGAACGTGGGCAAGTCCACTCTGACGAACGCGCTGGTCGGCGAGAAGATCGCCATCATCTCCGACAAGCCGCAGACCACTCGCCGTGCCGTGCGAGGCATCGTCCACCGCGAAGACGGACAGATCATCATCGTCGACACCCCCGGCATGCACCGTCCGCGGACGCTCCTGGGGGAGCGCCTCAACGATGTCGTGCACGCGACGGTCGCGGAAGTGGATGTCATCGGTTTCTGCGTGCCGGCCAACGAGCCCGTCGGCCCGGGCGATCGCTTCATCAACGAGCAGCTGGATGAGGCCCCCAAGGCTCGCAAGATCGCCATCGTGACGAAGGCGGAGACCGTGAGCCGGGACGTCCTGGCCTCTCGCCTCGTCGACGTCCAGGGTCTCCGCGAATGGGATGACATCATCCCCGTCTCAGCAGCTGAGGACATCCAGCTGGACACGCTCACGGGCATCATCCTCGGGCTGCTCCCCGAGTCCGAGCCCCTGTACCCGAGCGACATGAAGACCGAGGAGTCGTTCGAGCAGCGTGCGGCGGAACTCGTTCGCGAGGCGGCGCTCGAGGGTGTGCACGACGAGCTCCCGCACTCGATCGCGGTCACGGTCGAGGAGATCGTGACGCGGGACGACGGCGTCACGCGCGAGCTGTACGTCAACATCGTCGTCGAGCGCGACAGCCAGAAGGGCATCATCATCGGGCGCGGCGGCGAGCGGCTGAAGCGCATCCGCGAGCAGGCGCAGCGTGAGATCTCGCAGATCACCGAGGGGCGTGTCATCGTCTCCATCCGCGTGAAGGTGGCGAAGGAGTGGCAGCGTGACCCGAAGCAGCTCGGACGCCTCGGCTTCTGAGCCGCGGTCCGTCGATGCTCTCGCGGCTGGTGGACAGCCGCGGGAGTCCTTCTTCGCGGCAGTCGGCGGGCTGTGGAAGGCGCACACCTACCGCCTGACGTGGCTGCAGTGGGTGACCGACATCATCCTCGGCCTCCTCTTCGCGCTCACGTTCGGCCTGCCCCTCGACTACGACGCCGGGGACGGCACGACGCTGACCTGGCTGCTCCTGCCGTCCTGGGTGCTCTTCACGGTCGCGATGATCATCCGGCGCTACGCGCCATGGCCGAGCTTCCTGATCGTCGTGCTCGCGGCACTGCTGAAGTCGGTCTTCGCGTTCGGCCCGCATCCGCAGGATGTCGCGATCTACCTCAGCATCTACGCCGCGGTCGCCTACGGCAGCCGTGCCCTTGTCATCAGCTCCGCCGTCTACGGCGTCGTGGCACCGACGATCATCGTGGCGCTCATCCCGCACTGGAATCCGACGAGCTTCACCTGGGAGTCCATCGCCACGAACGTCGAGGGCAGCCGCGACGCGTTCCTGTTCGCTGCGGCGTTGATCTGGCTGCTCTTCGTCGGGGCTGGAGTCGTGGCCTGGTTGGCAGGGCTCCTCCGCCGCGCGCATCTGCGGGCCCAGGAGGTCAAGAACCGGGCGGCGATCGTGGAGCTCGAGCGCATCCGAGCGCAGGAGCAGCTGGCCGCTGAACAGGAGCGAACGCAGATCGCGAGAGACATGCACGACGTGGTCGCGCACTCCCTTGCCGTGGTCGTCGCCCAGGCCGACGGCGCGCGGTACGCGATGAAGAGCAACCCCGATTCGGCGGAGGCGGCGCTCGGGACGATCTCCTCGACGGCCAGAAGCGCGCTCGTCGACGTCCGTGGCCTTCTCGGGCAGCTGCGGCACAGCCAGGAAGCCGGTCCGGAACCGGGCCTCGACGAACTGCCCGCACTGTATTCCAGGATGCGCGCGGCCGGCCTCGACCTGCAGCTGGAGACGAGAGGCGAGCCTCGGACCCTCACCACGCAGGCGCAGGGCGCTGTGTTCCGCTTGGTGCAGGAGTCGTTGACCAACGTGCTCAAGCACGGCGATGCCGCGAGGCCCGTCGTCGTGCGACTGAGCTGGGGGCAGGTCTTCGAGGCGACGATCCTCAACTCCGTCGCGGAGCCCCCGCACCCGAGAGGCGAGGGCGGGCACGGACTCGTCGGCATGGCGGAGCGCGTCGGCATCGCAGGCGGTAACGTGCAGGCTGAACGGCTTGGTGCGCAGTTTCGCGTGCACGCCTGGCTGCCCATAGCCTCGCCGCAGGGGGCCGCCGGGGCCGAGCTCGACAGCGACGGCACTCGCTCCACAACCGAGAGGCACACATTTTGACCAGTTCCCAGATCACCGTCGCGCTCGTCGACGATCAGCCTCTCTTCCGCAGCGGAATCCGGATGCTCATCGACAGCCAGGAGGACATGCGCTTCATCGGGGAGGCGAGCGACGGAGTCGCGGCGGTCTCGCTGGCGAAGGCGCTCAAGCCCGATGTGATGCTCATGGATGTGCGCATGCCGGGGCAGGACGGCCTCGAGTCGACGAAGCAGATCGTCGCGAGCGGGTCGTCAACACGCATCCTGGTGCTCACGACCTTCGACCTCGACGAGGCGGTCGCGAAGGCAGTCGGGGCGGGCGCCAGCGGGTTCCTGCTGAAGGACGCCGATCCGGAGTTCCTGCTCGCGGCGGTCCGGACCGTGGCGACAGGTGCCGAGGTCTTCGCCGCTCAGGCCACCGCCGACCTGATCAGGCGCTATTCGGCCGCCGTTCCGGCTTCGCGCGCCGTGCCGCAGCAGTTCACGACGCTCACCGAGCGCGAGCGAGAGATGTTCGCGCTCGCCTCTCGCGGCCTCTCGAACGGGGAGATCGCCCGACAGGAGTTCCTGAGCGAGGCCACTGTGAAGACGCACATCTCGCGGGTGCTCGCGAAGCTCGGGCTCCGCGACCGGGTGCAGCTGGTCGTCTTCGCCTACGAGCACGGCCTCAACTGACCGCGCGGGTGAACTCCGCGCCTCGGTGCTACGCTGGGCCAATGCTGTTCGGCACCCTCCTTCTTCGTTGCCGCGGCGAGGCTTCGCTCTAAGCCCCCTCGCCGCGGAGTCTGCTGTCGGCTTAGCACGACAAGAAGATGTGATCCGGAGCTAAAAATGAAGAACATGCAGCAGCCGTCATCGATGCCAGCGCACCGCTACGTCCCGCACCACGAGCAGATCGCCGTCGATCTGCCCGACCGCACCTGGCCCTCCAAGCGCATCGAGCGCGCACCGCGCTGGTGTGCCGTCGACCTGCGCGACGGGAACCAGGCGCTCATCGACCCGATGTCCCCGGAACGCAAGCGCGCGCTCTTCGACCTCCTGGTCCGCATGGGGTACAAGGAGATCGAGGTCGGGTTCCCCTCGGCCAGCCAGACCGACTTCGACTTCGTCCGCTCGCTGATCGAAGAGAACGTCATCCCGGACGACGTGACGATCCAGGTGCTCACGCAGGCGCGTGGCCACCTGATCACCCGCACCTTCGAGTCGCTGAAGGGCGCGAAGCAGGCGATCGTGCACCTGTACAACTCGACGAGCGTCCTGCAGCGCGAGGTCGTGTTCCGCAAGGACCGCCAGGGCATCATCGACATCGCCCTCGAGGGTGTCCGTCTGTGCCGTGAAGCCGAGGCGATCGTTCCCGACACGAAGATCTACTACGAGTACTCGCCAGAGAGCTACACGGGCACGGAGCTCGACTTCGCGGTCGACATCTGCAACCAGGTCATCGAGGGCTTCGACGCGAGCCCCGAGCGTCCCGTCATCATCAACCTGCCGGCGACCGTCGAGATGTCCACACCGAACATCTACGCGGACTCGATCGAATGGATGCATCGCAACCTGACGCGGCGAGAGAGCGTCGTGCTCTCCCTGCATCCCCACAACGACCGCGGCACGGGTGTGGCCGCCGCCGAACTCGGCTACCTCGCCGGCGCCGACCGCATCGAGGGCTGCCTCTTCGGAAACGGCGAGCGCACGGGCAACGTCGACCTGGTCACGCTCGGCGTGAACATGTTCACCCAGGGCATCGACCCGCAGATCGACTTCTCCGACATCGACGGCATCCGCCGCACGGTCGAGTACTGCACGCAGCTGCCCGTCGGGGAGCGCGCCCCCTGGGGTGGCGACCTTGTCTACACGGCCTTCTCGGGCTCGCACCAGGACGCGATCAAGAAGGGCTTCGAGGCCATGGCCGCGAAGGCCGACGCACTCGGCGTGTCCGTCGACGAGCTCACGTGGGAGGTCCCGTACCTGCCCGTCGACCCTCGCGACCTCGGCCGGAGCTACGAAGCCGTCATCCGCGTGAACTCCCAGTCCGGCAAGGGCGGAGTCGCCTACCTGCTCAAGGAGCACCACAACCTCGACCTGCCGCGACGTCTGCAGATCGAGTTCTCCGGGGTCGTGCAGAACAAGACCGACTCAGAGGGCGGCGAGGTCTCGACCGACGCCATCTGGCGAATCTTCAACGACGAGTACCTGCCCGCGGAGAGCGAGCAGCACAAGTGGGGTCGTTTCGAGCTGTTCCGCACGGCGACGAGCTCAGCGCTCGACGGAGCCGTCGACCTGAGCGTCTCGCTGCGCGACGGGTCGGGAGTGGCCGAGCACGCCTCGCAGGGCAACGGGCCGCTCGACGCCTTCATGAAGCTGCTCGGGCAGCAGGGCCTGCAGGTCGAGCTGCTCGACTACGTCGAGCACTCGCTGTCCGTGGGTGGCGACGCGCGCGCCGCGGCCTACATCGAGCTGGACGTCGCGGGCGTGCGCCTCTGGGGAGTCGGTATCGACAGCGACATCTCGACGGCGTCGCTCAAGGCCATCGTGTCCGGCGTGAACAGGGCGCTGCGCGGCGAGACCGAAGCCGAGCTCGATGCTCAGCTGACGACGGTCGCGTAGGCGCAACCGGCACGTTCAACGGGCGGGCACCCGGCCGGAGGTCACTCCGAGCTCGGGTTGCTCGCCCGTTTCTGTTCGATGATGTCGATCGGTCGGGTGTCGGGGGCGTGCAGGCCCGACGCCTCGAGAATCTCCTGGTCGGTGAAGGGCAGCTCCCGCTCGGGCCTGCCCGTCCGAGGCGACCTCCGGATTCGTGGCATCTTCAGCGCGATCTGCTCGGGCAGACTGAGCCCGAACCAGACGCTGGCCATGCGCACGGCGAAGGTCACCGCGACGCAGATCACGATGCCGATGATCTGGGAGACGCCGAACGCGTCTGCCAGCACGAACGCTGCGCTGCCTGCCGTCGCGGCCACGGCGTAGAGGGAGCCGACGAAGAGGATGCCGACCGGCATCCCGAGCAGCATGTCGCGGACCACGCCTCCGCCGGCCGCGGTCACGGTTCCCACGAGCAGCGTCGGCAGGATCGGGAGGTCGAAGTTCATGGCCTTGAGCGTGCCGACCGCGCAGAAGAAGCCGAGCGCCGCTGCGTCGAGGACCGAGACCAGGCCGTCCATGCGTCTGAGCAGTCGCTGCAGGAGCATCCCGCCGAGTGCCGCCGCCCCAGCTGTGAAGAGGAACCACTCCGTCTCCATGCTCACCGGACGGATGCCGAGGAGGAGATCGCGGATGATGCCGCCGCCGAGACCCACGGTGATGCCGATGATGACGACGCCGAGCCAGTCGAGCTTCTTGTCGCGGAACTGCTCCGCGACCATGGCCGCGGTGATCGCGCCGATGGCGATGGCCGTGAGGTCCAGCCAGAGGGGGAGCGTCGTGGCGGGCGAATCCATGGTCTCAATGCTCCCACAGCGCCGCGATGAGCCGAGTCACGCGTGGTTCCCGGCTCTCGCTGCTCGGAGGGCCATACTGGGTTGATGCCCACCTATCGTGACGAGGCGGTTGTCCTTCGAACCCAGCGCCTCGGCGAAGCCGACCGCATCGTCACACTGCTCGGCAAGGAACGCGGAAAGGTGCGGGCTGTGGCCCGCGGGGTTCGTCGGACGTCGTCGAAGTTTGGCGCTCGGCTCGAGCCGTTCATGGTCGTGGACGTGCAGTGCTACGCGGGTCGCAACCTGGACACCGTCACGCAGGCTGTGACGCTCGCCGCGTACGGGCGGGACCTGGTCGAGGACTACTCCAGGTATTCGGCCGCTTCCGTCATCGTGGAGGCCGCCGAGCGAGTGGCGGAGGCTGAGCCGTCGCCCCAGCAGTACACGCTGGTCATCGGGGCCCTGCGGGCGCTCACCCTCGGCGCGAGGGCGTCCCAGGACATCCTCGACTCGTATCTGCTCCGCTCGCTCTCGCTCGCAGGCTGGGCCCCCGCGCTCGATGACTGCGCGAGGTGCGGGGCCCCGGGGCCGCACGAGCGATTCAGCGTGCAGCTCGGGGGAGTCGTGTGCCAACGATGCACTCCAGCGGGGATCGTGCGAGTGGACGAGGCGACGGTGCAGGCGGTGCGCGCGCTGCTGTCCGGCGACTGGGCGATGCTCGACGGCATCGAGGTCTCGGCCAGGGCACGTGCCAGTGGAATCGTCTCGGCCTACTCGCAGCACTATCTCGACAAGAAGCTCAGATCGATGCAGGTCCTCGAACACGACCGCCTGCTCGGACGCCTGGAGCCGGCGACCGCGGTCGCTCTGAGCAGCGCGGGCGGCGGGGCAATCAACGGAGACAACGACCCGGGCGCGGAGCCCGGCACGGAGGAGACGGCATGAGCCGGAGCAGGCAGGCGCAGACGTTCAAGCCGGTCGACTGGACGGGTGTCTATCCGCCGGCGTTCGAGGCGTCCGAGGTCCCCTCGCACGTGGCGGTTGTCATGGACGGCAACGGCCGCTGGGCCAACCAGCGCGGTCTGCCGCGGATCGAGGGCCACCGAGCCGGGGAAGCTGCCCTCCTCGACGTCGTCGCGGGCGCCCTCCAGGTCGGGGTGAAGCACCTCAGCGCCTACGCGTTCTCCACGGAGAACTGGAAGCGCTCACCCGAGGAGGTGCGCTTCCTCATGGGCTTCAACCGCGATGTCCTCCATCGGCAGCGCGACCAGCTGAACGAGTGGGGGGTGCGCATCCGCTGGGCTGGGCGGGAGCCGCGCCTGTGGAAGTCGGTCATCAAGGACCTGCAGCTTGCCGAGCGCCTGACGAAGGACAACACTCGGATGACGCTCACGATGTGCGTGAACTACGGAGGGCGCCTCGAGATCGCCGACGCCGTGAAGCGCATCGCCGAAGAGGTTCGCGAGGGGAGGCTGCGACCAGAGCGCGTCACGGAGCAGACCATCGCCAAGTACCTCTACGACCCGGAGATGCCGGATGTCGACCTCTTCGTGCGATCGAGCGGTGAGCAGCGGACGAGCAACTTCCTGCTCTGGCAGGCTGCCTATGCGGAGATGTGCTTCCTCAACACGCTCTGGCCGGATTTCTCTCGCACCGACCTCTGGGAGGCGATCGAGCGCTACGCGGGCCGGGAGCGCAGGTTCGGTGGCGCCGTGGATGCGCCGACTCGCGTCGACGCCCCCGCCCCGACCGACGCCAGCTGAGACGGCGGGGGCGGGCGCGCCGCGAGATCAGCGGAATTCGACGGTGACCTTCTCCCCGTCGATGGTGAAGGTGCCCTGTTCCCAGATCGTGTCCGATCCTTTCGTGGTTCGCCCGCTCTCACCTGCCGAGATGTACGTGGCGAGACCTCCCTCGATCTCGAAGGAGTCGGAGGTATCGCTGACGGTCACGGTCGGATAGGTGGCGATGCTCCAGTTCACGCTTCGATTCGCGCCGGAGGCGTAGGTGCTGAACGGGCATCCGACGGGAGCCGCGGCCGTCGAGGAGGCACACTCGTCGATCTTGGCGGTGACCGCGGATTCCACCGCGGACTGCAACGCCTCGGTCGGCGTGTAGACGACGTTGCGGGTTGCGACGTGGTCGTCGGCGATGGTGCCGACACGCACCGGCTGGTTCGAGGTGGAGTAGAACTCGGAGATCGTTCCCGTGACGGGGTAGATCGCCGGGTAAGCGTCGAACTGCACCCAGCTCACCGGCTGACTGCCTTCCCAGGTTCGAGAGTCGACGGGGCCGGGGGTCACCGTGACGGCGCCGATCGTGAGGTCCATGGCATGACTCGTGCCGACTGCCGAGGCGAAGACCAGGGGTGTGAGGATCCGCCAGTGCTCGAGCACCAGGAACTCATTGTCAACGCGTTCAGCGACGAGCACGGCCGTCTCCGTCGTCCCTCCGAGCCTGTAAGTGACCTGCACGTTCTTGGTCTCGCGGCCTGAACCCACCGCTGCGGGCGTCGACGGAGTCAGCCAGCCATCCGCGGCGGGTGTCGTGGCGGTTTCGAGCTCGACGATGTCGAGGACGGTGATCCGCTCGGTCGCGGCAGCGAGCATCTCGTCGCTCACATACTGTCGCTGAGCGCTCTCGATGTTGGGGTCGACGAGTTCGCCGGCCAGGCTCGCGTTGCCGTCGGCGATGGCCTGCACGTAGCGGCGGGCTTCCGCGATCGCGCCGCGGTGGCCGTTGACTGCGGTGACCGCAGTGGCGGTTGCCGCGATGATGATCGCCGCGATGGCGAGGGCGGCGCCAGCGCGACGCAGCCTCCGGCGCGCGGGTGCCCCGAGCTGCCGAGCAGTCCACGCAGGTGGGGTGGATGCGGTGGGCTGGGCGATCAGTGGCGGACGTGTCTCCGATCCGTCGGCAGCAGGCGCACGCTCACGGTCGAGACGCGCGAGCAGGCTGACCGTACGGGAATGGAGCCGCGGCGCGATGATCCTGAGTCGAGGCGGCAGCGCCCAGGCGAGGAGCTCGACTGCCAGCGCCCAGATCGCGAAGAGCGCGGGGGTCCAGAACGAGGGCCTGACGCTGATCGTGAGGTCGCCGAGCGAGAAGCCGAGTGCCGATGCCGATCCGGTGAGCACCACCGGCAGGAGCATCGACGTGAGGATCGTCCAGACCAGCAGGGCTGCGGCAGGCAGGCGCCAGAGGCTCGACCATTGCGGGAAGCGTGTCTCGGGCCGACCGACCCCGATGAGCACGGCACTCGCGACCGTCGCGGCGACAACCGGAAGGAGGGCGAGCCACGCATAGGGGAGCTCAGGCGAGAAGACCGACGCGACTGTGCTCGGCCCGAAGGGGATGCTCACGGCGATGGCACCCAGGTGCCCGAGGATCAGGGTGGTGAGGGCGAGGTGCGGTGCCGCGGCCAGGAGCACCGGCACCGACGTCAACGGGCTCTCCGACTGTGCGACGCCGAGGATCATCGCGATGATGCCGAGGAGCGAGCCGGCCACTGCGAGCGTCGCGGTGTAGATGCCGAGCTCCGCCCCGAGGAGCCGCAGCTCTCGTGACCGCGAGCCGGGCAGCGGCGTCTGAGGTGCTCGACCAGGACGGCCTCGTGCGGCAAGAGAACGACCGAGCCATCCGCTCAGGAAGATCGACGTGAACGCCACAGGCGCGAGTGCCGGGCTCAGCGCGGTGACGGTGGCAGCCGCGCCCGGCGTGTCGAGACGCAGGCCGGGTGCTGCGACGCAGAGGAGGAGGACCGCGAACGTGCCGCTTGAGACTGCGGCCGCTCCGAGCCTGCCGCGCCTGCCTCGATCCGCCCCGCGCCGCTCGAGGCCATAGGCAGTCGCGAGGCTGACTGCCAGGACGAACGCCAGCGACGCGAGGGGCCACAGTCCGAGCGTCAGGCCGCTGCCGCCGGTCAGGGAGAAGCCGCCGACTGACTCCACGCCCAGTCTGAGCTGGCCTGAGAAAGGGAGCGCCGTGAGCAGGAGGACGAATTGCCAGAGCAGCTCGAATCCCGACGCCGCGTTCGAGGCGCTCGGCTGATTCCCTGGCGCGAGGTCGCTGAGAAGGAGGGCCAGCGCGGAGCTCAGACCGGCTCCGCTGAAGAGCGCGGCGACAGCGCAGGCTCCGGCGTGCAGAGCACTCGTGGTGATCAGATTCTTGTCGACAGCGCTGGTCAGCGTTGATGTGGGAGTCACAGAGGGTGCCCTTCGGATGCGCGACGTCCTGGGGGACAACGCCATTCGAATGTTCAGATGATTCGCGACATCGTTGCAGACCTCCGAGCAGGCGCAGTGCCGCAGAAGCGGATCTGTGGAGAACCCCTCGCGGACGGCCTTCCGGCATGGAGCCGCTCACGAGCCTGGCGCTTGACTAGACTGACGACTTGCGGCGGACACGACCCTGGGTTCGCCTTCGACACCTCAGCAGGAGTTTCTCTCAATGGCGCAAACCACGCTCGACAAGGTCATCGCTCTCGCGAAGCGGCGGGGCTTCGTCTTCCAAGCGGGCGAGATCTACGGAGGCACTCGCGCCTCTTGGGACTACGGCCCCCTTGGCGTCGAACTCAAGGAGAACATCAAGAAGCAGTGGTGGCAGACGTTCGTCCGCGGCCGCGCTGACATGGTGGGACTCGACTCCTCGATCATCCTGCCCAAGGCGGTCTGGGAGGCATCCGGCCACGTCGCGACCTTCACCGACCCGCTGGTCGAGTGCCTGAGCTGTCACAAGCGCCACCGCCAGGACCACCTCATCGAGGCGTTCGAGGCGAAGAAGAACCGCGCGCCGGAAGGCATGTCCGACATCGTCTGCCCTGACTGCGGGACCAAGGGGCAGTGGACCGAACCCCAGCTGTTCTCCGGCCTCGTGAAGACCTACCTCGGTCCCGTCGACAACGAGGCGGGACTGCACTACATGCGTCCCGAGACCGCCCAGGGCATCTTCGTGAACTTCAACAACGTGCTCACCACGTCGAGGAAGAAGCCTCCCTTCGGCATCGGCCAGGTCGGAAAGGCGTTCCGCAACGAGATCACGCCAGGGAACTTCATCTTCCGCACGCGTGAGTTCGAGCAGATGGAGATCGAGTTCTTCGTGCACCCGGATGAGGCGCAGAAGTGGTTCGAGGACTGGGTCGAGGCCTGCTGGAACTGGTTCACGGACCTCGGGCTGAACCCCGACAACATGCGGCGCTTCGACGTTCCCAAGGAGGAGCGCGCGCACTACTCGGCCGGGACGATCGACTTCGAGTACCAGTTCGGCTTCAAGGGAACCGGCTGGGGTGAGCTCATGGGGGTCGCGAACCGCACGGACTACGACCTCACCTCGCACTCGACCGCGTCCGGCACCGGCCTCAACTACTTCGATCAGGCCTCGGGAGAGCGCTACACGCCATTCGTGATCGAGCCGAGCTTCGGCCTGACGCGATCCATGATGGCGTTCCTCGTCGACTCCTACGTCGAGGAGGAGGCGCCGAACGCCAAGGGCGGCGTCGACATCCGCACCGTTCTGCGGCTCGACCCTCGCCTCGCGCCCGTCAAGGTCGCGGTGCTGCCACTGAGCCGTGACGAACGCCTCAGCCCCGTCGCACGCGAGCTGGGCGACAAGCTCCGCAAGCACTGGAACATCGACGTCGACGACGCCGGCCAGATCGGCCGCCGGTACCGGCGCCAGGATGAGATCGGCACGCCGTTCTGCGTGACGGTCGACTTCGACACGCTCGAGGACAACGCCGTGACCGTCCGCGAACGCGACTCGATGGCCCAGGAGCGAGTCGCCCTGGACCAGCTCGAGGCGTACCTCGCGGGTCGTCTGCTCGGAGCCTGATCGCGCCTCCCGAGTGAACCAGGACGTCGTGGGAACCAGCGAGCGCCCGTCCGCGAGAACGCGGGCGGGTCGCTCGCTGCGGCCTGCGCTCCTGACCATCGCGGCTGCGCTTGTCCTGCTCGCCGTGCTCAGCTACGTGTTCATCTCGGCCCGAGCTACCGACCGGGGAGCTGCCACCCTGGATGCACCGGCGGCGATCGCCGAGTGGCGGGGCGAGGCCTCGGAGCTGCTCCCACGCGACACGGTGAGCGTCGGTGGTGTGCAGCTGTCGGCAACCGAGATCCAGTGCGGCCTGCCGCGGCACGATTGGCGGGGCGGCAGCGCGAGCGCCGCCGGCCAGTTCTGCGTCGTCGACGTCGATCTCCGCAATGGGAGCGGCGAGTCGATCTCCCTCGCGCCGGACGTCTTCGAACTCGAAGACGCTGCGGGGCAGACGTCGATCGCAGACCACGAGACCACCGCCTACGGCACCGATCTGCCTGCCGGTCCCGCGGAGGAGAAGCAGCTCCTCCCATCCGCCTCCACCCGCGTCCATCTGGTCTTCGATGTCTCGACCTCGGCGGCGGGTCCGATGGAGCTGAAGTTCGAGCCTGCTCCCGAGCTGAGGATCGTCTTCTGAGGCGACGAGGGGCTCCTGTTCGAACGTGTCGGGGCTGGCGTGCGAAAGTCGCCTCGACCTGCGAGAATTGATCGGTTATGACCTTGACTGCACTCGACTCGAAGCCGCTGCGCATCGGCCCCCTGGTTCTCGACGTCCCAGTTGTGCTCGCGCCCATGGCGGGCATCACGAATTCCGCCTTCCGGCGCCTCTGCCGCGAGTACGGCGCGGGCCTCTACGTCTCGGAGATGATCACCTCGCGCGCGCTCGTCGAGCGGACGCCGGTGACCATGCGCCTCATCGAGCACCACGAGTCGGAAGAGGTCAGGAGCATCCAGCTCTACGGGGTCGACCCCAAGACCGTCCGCGAGGCCGTCGCGATGCTCGTGGCCGAGGACCGAGCGGACCACATCGATCTCAACTTCGGATGCCCGGTTCCCAAGGTCACGAAGCGTGGAGGCGGGGCCGCGCTGCCGTGGAAGACCTCCCTCTTCCGGGCCATCGTCGAGGGGGCCGCGGAGGCCTCCGGTGACATCCCGCTCACCATCAAGATGCGCAAGGGCATCGACGACGATCACCTGACCTACCTGGAAGCCGGCCGTATCGCGGAGGGTGCTGGCGTCGCAGCCGTCGCACTCCACGGGCGCACGGCCTCGCAGTTCTACTCGGGGCAGGCTGACTGGGATGCCATCGGCAAGCTCAAGGAGACCGTCACGAGCATCCCGGTGCTGGGCAACGGCGATATCTGGGCGGGCGAGGACGCGTTGCGGATGATGGAGCAGACCGGATGCGACGGCGTCGTGGTCGGGCGCGGCTGCCTCGGGCGCCCCTGGCTCTTCGGCGACCTCACGGCTGCCTTCCGCGGCGACTCGACCCGCATCCAGCCGACGCTCGGGGCGGTGGGCGACGCGATCCGTCGACACACCGAGCTCCTCGCGGAGTTCCACCAGGAAGAGGCCCGCGCCTGCCGTGAGATGCGCAAGCACATGTCGTGGTACCTGAAGGGCTACCCGGTGGGTTCCGATGTGCGCTCCGGTCTCGCGCTCATGTCGACGCTCGAGGAGCTCGACGGCCTTCTGGCTCAGCTCGATCGCGACCAGGCCTACCCTGGACAGGACGCCGAGGGCCCTCGCGGGCGAGCGGGAACGCCCAAGCGGCCGTCGCTGCCGGACCGCTGGCTCGAGTCTCGCGAGCTCAACGAGGACCAGAAGGCGAATATCTCCGCCGCCGAGCTGTCCCACTCGGGAGGCTGAGGGTGACGCTTCCCCCTGAGCCGATCGACCGGAGTCCTTACGGCGACCACGATCGAGAGCGCTTCCTCCCCGAGCACCACGAGAACCGTCGACGTTCGACGTTCGCCAGGGACCGGGCGCGGCTCGTCCACTCGAGCGCGCTGCGCAGGCTGGCGGCCAAGACGCAGGTGCTCTCGCCGACGGCCGGTATCGACGCTGCACGCAACCGGCTGACGCACTCCCTCGAGGTCGCGCAGGTGGGACGCGAGATCGCCGGCACGCTCGAACTCGATCCCGACATCGTGGACACGGCGTGCCTGGCCCACGACCTCGGGCATCCGCCGTTCGGGCACAACGGCGAGAAGGCGCTCAACGAGTGGGCGCAGGACATCGGCGGGTTCGAGGGCAACGCCCAGACCCTCCGCATCGTCGCCCGCCTCGAGCCGAAGGTGTTCGGCCCCGACGGTCAGCACTACGGACTCAACCTCACTCGGGCGAGCCTCGATGCGAGCTGCAAGTACCCCTGGACTCGGGAGGCGGGGGCGGAGCGCGGCACGGGAAAGTTCGGCGTGTACGCCGACGACCGCCCGGTCTTCGACTGGGTGCGGCAGGGCGCGCCTGAGGGGCGAACCAGCATCGAGGCACAGGTCATGGACCTGAGCGACGACATCGCCTACTCGGTGCACGACCTCGAAGACGCCATCGTTGAGTCGTTCGTCTCGCTCCCCGAACTCGACGACCTCGCCAACCGCCCGGCGATCCTGTACGCGGCCGCCGACTGGTCGGGGTCGAAGTTCTCCGAGGAGGAACTCGACGAGGCGTTCACTCGCCTGCAGGCGCAGCCCTACTGGATGCGCGAGTACGACGGGTCGAGGGTCGCGCAGGCGGGGCTCAAGAACCTGACGTCGCAGCTCATCGGCCGCTTCGCGAAGGCCGCGACGGCAGCCACGTGGGCCGCGCAGCCGGGGGAGTCGCTCATCCGGTACCGCGCCTCGCTGGTCGTGCCACGCGAGATCCGCGCCGAGATCGCGCTGCTCAAGGGCATCGTCGCGGGCTTCGTCATGTCGCTGGATGCGCGTCGGCCCATCTACGAGCACCAGCGCAAGATCCTGGTCGAGCTGTCGGACATGTTCTGGCAGACCGGCGACCAGCACCTCGACGCGGCGTTCGCCGCCGATTTCCGGGCGGCCGGTGACGACACCGAACGCAAGCGGGTCGTCGTCGACCAGGTCGCGAACCTCACCGACAAGGGCGCTCTCGTCTGGCACGACCGGCTCGCTGCGGCGTCGGAGGTGCCGTCTAGGGTGGCTTCATGGCACTGATCCGCAAGAGCGATATCGAGGAGGTTCGCTCTCGCACGGACATCTCCGAGATCGTCGGCGACCATGTCACCCTCAAGAACGCGGGGATCGGGTCGAAGAAGGGGCTCTGCCCGTTCCACGACGAGCGCACGCCGAGCTTCCACGTGCGGCCGCAGCTCGGCTACTACCACTGCTTCGGGTGCGGGGAGTCCGGTGACGTCTTCACCTTCCTGCAGAAGATGGACCACGTCACGTTCTCCGAGGCCGTCGAGCGCCTCGCGGGGCGCCTCGGGTACGCCCTCACGTACGAGGACGGCGGCCATGCACCCGACCACTCGAAGCGTCTCCGGCTGCTGCAGGCGCACACGGCCGCCGAGACCTACTACCGCGAGCAGCTGCAGGCGCCCGGGGCGGAAGCGGCTCGTGAGTTCCTGGGCGGGCGGGGGTTCGATCCGAGTGCCGCGGCCATGTTCGGTGTCGGGTACGCGCCGCAGGGGTGGGACTCCCTGTCGAAGCACCTCGCGGGCCTCGGCTTCACGACGCCGGAGCTGAAGGAGTCGGGGCTGCTCTCGACCAACGAACGCGGCTCGAGCTACGACCGCTTCCGCGGCCGGGTCATGTGGCCCATCCGCGACACCTCTGGTCAGACCGTGGGGTTCGGGGCGCGAAAGCTCTATGACGACGACAAGGGGCCCAAGTACCTCAACACCCCCGAGTCCCCGATCTACCACAAGGCGCAGGTCCTCTACGGGCTCGACGTCGCGAAGCGCGAGATCGCCAAGCAGCGCCGGGTTGTCGTGGTCGAGGGGTACACCGACGTCATGGCCGCTCATCTCGCGGGTGTCCAGACGGCGGTCGCCACGTGCGGAACCTCGTTCGGCGTCGACCACATCAAAGTGCTGCGCAGGATCATGGACGATGAATCCGCCGGCGGGCAGGTGATCTTCACCTTCGACCCAGACGAGGCCGGCAAGAAGGCCGCGATGCGGGCGTTCGCGGAGGAGCAGCGCTTCGTGGCACAGACCTTCGTCGCCGTGGCGCGCGACGGGCTCGACCCCTGCGATCTC
Organism: Pseudoclavibacter sp. AY1H1; assembly: GCF_002931055.1. Taxonomy (GTDB): domain Bacteria; phylum Actinomycetota; class Actinomycetes; order Actinomycetales; family Microbacteriaceae; genus Pseudoclavibacter. The sequence goes on from NZ_PSXX01000001.1 coordinate 328,513, forward strand.
CGTCTCGCGCGGGGTGATGCTGCCGTGCGCGAGCTCATCGACCATCCCATGCCGATGTACGAGTTCGTCATCTCGCAGCAGCTGCTCGGGCACGATCTCGACACCGTCGAGGGCAGGGTCGCTGCCCTCCGGCAGGCGGCTCCCGTGGTCGCCGGCATCCGCGACCCCGCGATGAGACCCGGCTACTCGAGGCGCCTTGCGGGAATGCTCGGGATCGACCTCGTGCAGGTGGAGCAGGCCGTGCGTGCGGCGAGGGGCGCCAGCAAGAACGCGCCGCGCGGGCAGGCGGCGACTCGGGCTCCGGCTCGTGTGCCCGACCAGCGCTCTCGAACGGGCGGGCAACGCGGTCCGTCCTCCGGTCACTTCGAGGAGGAGCCGCCGTTCCCCGACGGCGAGGGGTACGACTTCCCGCCCGACACGAGCGACTTCGGCGGCGGCGCAGTGCGCGCGGTGCGCATGAGCGACCTGCCGAACGATCCCGTCACTCGCCTCGAGCGCGACACGCTGATGGCGGTGCTGCAGCATCCGAGGCGGCTCTCCGACGAGCGCTTCCAGCAGGTCATGGCGGCGGGCTTCACGAACGCGTCGCTCTCGACGGTGCGCGATGGCATCGTCGCGACCCGAGACTCCCTGGGCTCGATGGAGTGGATCACGCGGATCGGGGAGGAAGTGCCGCAGGCGTTCACGACGCTCGTGACCGAGCTTGCCATGGCGTCGATTCCCGCGGGGAGCAAGGACGAGCAGATCGACCTGTATGTCCGGTCGCTGAGCGCATCGCTGGTAGAGCGCGACCTCCTGCGGAGGAAGGCGGAGCTGCTGGGGGCGCTGCAGCGAACGGATGGGCGTGCGGAGCCGGAGCGCTTCCGGTCGCTGAACGAGCAGCTCATGTCGATCGAGAATCAGAAGCGCGAGCTGCGCGAAGGCTAGGCTCGCACGGTGGGCTCGTTGCTCGAAGGCCGAGCGACGGGTGTTCCGGCGGGTTCGGAGAACAAAAGGGGAGACCAGGCATGGCAACGAGCGCAGATCATCAACGGGCCGTCGTCGCCGACGACCTGTCGATCTCCTACATCGAGCACGGGTCGAATCGAAAGCATGAAGCCGTCAGCGGCATCTCGTTCGAGCTCGAGCCCGGTGAGATCCTGGGCGTCGTGGGCACGGCCGGGTCCGGCAAGTCGGCCCTGGGGCGCATCCTGTCCGGCCGTCGCCGCCCCGGCAAGGGGGAGTGGCCGTTCATCACGGGCGGCACGCTCGAGGTCGTCGGCATGGACCTGCGCCACCCGTCGCGGCTCGACCGCCGGCGCATCGATCTGGACATCGGCTACCTCGCGCAGGACTCCGGCGACCAGCTGCGCAACGACCTGACGGTGGCCGAGAACATCGCGGAGCCCATCCTCTCGCGCGATCGCTCGTTCGACCGGAAGCGTCTCGGGCGAGCTGCGGCCATGCTCATCGACGCGGTCGACCTCGAGCTCGGCATGCTGGGCAAGTTCCCGTTCGAGCTGTCGCGAGGCCAGCGTCAGCGCGTTGCGTTCGCCCAGGCCCTCATCGTGGAGCCGAGCGTGCTTGTCGTCGACGAGCCTGCGCAGGGCGTCGACATCATCGCGAGGCCGGCGCTCTTCAGCTTGCTCGAGCGCATCAACGTGGCCCGCAACTGCACGATGATCCTGCTCAGCCATGATCTCCGCGCGATCGAGCGTCTGACGAAGAACGTGCTGGTGCTCGACCGCGGCTTCGTGCTTGCGCGCGGCACCATCGACGAGGTCCTCGCCGACCCGCATCACGCCTACCTGAAGCGCATGCGGGAGGCGCGCGAGTACGCCCTGACGCCCCTGCCAGGGCTCGTCGAACGCGAGACGCTCGCCGCGATGGATCTCGTTGCGGATGGCCTGTTCGGCGACCCCGACGTGGAGCAGCAGAGCGCGGATGCCCAGCGCACCGCCCGCGAGCAGCTTGTGTCCCAGCGCGCGGAGTTCGCCCGCTTTCAGACTGACGAAGACGGCACCGAGAAGGAGTAGCAGCGGATGAGCGCGAGCAGCACGCAGGTTCAGCACACGGCGAGGTTGGCTGAGGAGGCGACCCTGCTCGAGGGGGATGCTCGCCCCGAATCCGGGGCAGTGACGCTGCTCCCCGAGGGCGATGCTGCCCCGTTCGCTGACGCGGTCGTCGCGAACGGCGGACGACTCGTGGACCTCGGCCCGGAGACGCGAGGGATCGTCTACCTGTCCGCATCCAAGGTGCAGGGGCTGATCGACGCTCTCGAGGCGAACCCGCAGGTCACCTGGGTGCAGCTGCCCTTCGCTGGCATCGACAACTTCGCGGCCAAGCTGAAGCCGCACGCCGAGCGTGGGGTGCTCTTCACCTCGGCGAAGGGTGCGTACGCCGAGCCCGTCGCGGAGCATGCGCTTGCGCTGACGCTCGGCCTGCTGCGCGAGTTCCCTCGGCGCCTTTCCGCACGCACGTGGGAGAAGAAGACGGGCACCTCGCTGTACGGCAGGCACGTCGTCATCATCGGTGCTGGCGGCATCGCGCTCGAGCTCCTCGACCTGCTCACGCCCTTCCGCGTGACGACGACGATCGTCCGGGCTCGCGACCTGCCGGTTGAGGGTTCCACTCGCACCGTGACCGCAGACAGGCTCGATGAGGTGCTGCCTGATGCTGACGTCGTCATCGTGGCCGCGGCTGCGACCGATGAGACGCGCGGCCTCATCAACGAGCAGCGCCTGCGTGCCATGAAGGAGACCGCGGTGCTCGTGAACATCGCCAGGGGGCCTCTGGTCGACCCTGACGCGCTCCAGGTGGCGCTCGAGGAGTCCTGGATCGCTGGGGCCGGTCTCGACGTCACCTCGCCCGAGCCGCTGCCGGACGGGCACCCGCTGTGGACCACGCCGCGTCTCATCATCACGCCGCATGCGGCGGATACGCCCGAGATGGTGCAGCCGCTGCTCCAGGAGCGTGTGCGCCGCAACGTGGAGGCGTTCGTGTCCACTGGCCGGTTCGTGGGCATCGCGGATCCGGTTCGGGGCTACTGAGGAGGGCTCGAAGACGGCGGATTCGGGGTGCGCGCGACACGCCAGCGGCTCGATTTCGCATTCGGGCGAAGGTGTTGCTAGTCTCTTCGAGTTGCCAATCCCTGATAGCTCAATTGGCAGAGCAGCCGGCTGTTAACCGGCAGGTTGATGGTTCGAGTCCATCTCAGGGAGCAAGCAGAACCCCAGCGCTTCATGCGCTGGGGTTCTTTCATTTCCGGGCAACTCGTGATCCTCTAGTGGGGTCAGACCATCCCGACACGAGGGCGTGCAGCGAATGAGCAGAGGCGGGTCGAGTCAGGACCGGATGAACTGGGCGCGCTCGCTGAGCTTCTCTGCTCGGGAGATCGTGGAGCCGACCTCGTTCGGCGAGGCCGCGGGCATCATCGCGAGCGCCAGTCGTGTGCATGCCCTCGGTACGAGACACTCCTTCAGCGACGTAGCGGACACCAGTGGTGTGCTGGTGAGCCTGCGGCAAGTGCCCACGGATCTTGTCATCGATGGGCTCGCGGGGACGGCGGTCATGAGCGCAGCAGTCCCGTACGGACGAGTAGCGCCGCAGCTCGATGAGGCAGGCTCTGCGCTCCACAACGCCGGTTCCCTGCCGCATATCTCCGTCGGCGGAGCCGTCGCCACCGGGACGCACGGATCCGGGACTGCCCTTGGCTCGCTCAGCACGGCGGTCCGCGCCCTCGAGATCCTCGGTCCAGACGGTTCGCTCCGGACCATCGAGCGGGGCTCCGAAGGATTCCTCGGCGCAGTTCTCCACCTCGGCCTGCTCGGGGTAGTCACGCGGGTCACCTTGGATATCCAACCGCGCTACAGCATGCGACAGGACGCTTACGGGCCAATGCCTTGGCGCACCTATCTCGAGAACCTTGATCAGGTCCATCGGGCTGGCTATTCGGTCAGCGCATTCACGACCTTCGACGGTGCCGTCAGCGAGGTGCTCGTGAAGTCCCGAATTCCAGAATACGAGGACGACATTGACGTCGAGGATGATCTGTTCGGATCGCCCCGCCTTCCGGGCGAGGCAGACTCCGAAAGCGTGACCGCTCGGGACGGCTCGGTGGGACCCTGGTGGGATCGGCTTCCCCACTTTCCGATCGCCTCCACACCGAGCGTCGGCTCGGAGCTGCAGAGTGAGCACTTCGTGCCGCTCCGGCACGCGGCGGCCGCGCTCGAGGCGGTCCGGGCGCATTCCGCTCGCCTGCAACCGCTGCTGCACGTCTGCGAGCTCAGGACGATGGCGGGGGATGAGCTCTGGCTCAGCCCGACTCAGGGTGAGGACGTGCTCTGCGTGGCGTTCACGTGGAAGAAGCTCGCGGCGCCCGTCCTGGAGCTCCTGTCCGTCATCGAGCGCAGCCTCAGCCCGTTCGAGGCGAGGCCCCACTGGGGCAAGCTCACCTCGCTCGGCCGCGACGAATTCAACGAACTGTATCCGCGCCTGCCCTCATTCCGTCGCCTTGTCTCCGAGGCGGATGCAGATCGGAAATTCGTGTCCCCGTTCAGCGAGCGCCTTCTGGATATCTGAGGGGAATCGCAACGTGCACTGTCGCGAGAGTGTGCCGGAATGCGCGCGATACGCCACCAGTCTCTGAATCAGTACTTCCGCATTCGCGCGAGGGTCTTTAGACTCGGACACGTTGCCCGTGAAGCACCAATTGCAGAATTGCAGGAGACTCCTTGCCGAAGTCATCCACCGCCACGTCAGACACCCACCTCGACGTCCCGGGCCGGCGCGCGCGCAGAGCAAAAGAACGCCGCCGCGCCAGGCTTCTCGCCGTTCCCGTCGTCGCCGCGACGCTCGGCCTCATCGCTGCCGCGTCGATCGGCGCAGCTGCCGTCACGGGTGCGGTCGACGACGGCCAGTCGACGGTGCCGGTCGTGTCCTCGAAGGAGCACGACGGAGTCACCTACACCGTTTCCGGCAGCGTTCCGGGGCAGCTCATCGGCACCCGCGACATTCCTGTCGTGCAGGGAACCGGTGCCGGATCCGCCGGTGGCACGGTGGCACCGGGCGTCCAGTGGCCCGTCGACATGAGCCTCGTGCGAATCAGCGACGGCTTCGGACCACGCAACTCACCGTGCTCGGGATGCTTCTCGAACCACCGCGGCCTCGATATGGCCGGCCCCCAGGGCACACGGGTCGGGACCATCGCCAACGGCATCGTGATCGAGTCCGTTCCGACCGACAGCGGCGGCCTCGGAGCCCACGTCGTCGTCGAGCACCGCATCGACGGCCTGCAGGTGCGTTCCGTGTACGCCCACCTTGTCGCAGGTTCGCCAGCGGTCAAGGTCGGCGACGAGGTCAGGACCGGACAGCTCGTGGGCCTGCTCGGCAACACCGGCGCCTCGACCGGGCCGCACCTGCACCTCGAGACCATCGTCGACGGAACCCACGTCGACCCGCAGAAGTTCCTCAACAAGTACGCGGATGGGGCTGCCGTGGACATCTTCGGCGAGGCGCCGACGTGGAACCCGCCGACGAACGATCCGTCAGAGAAGGACTACTGGGAACCGGGCGAGGACACGCCGAAGCCGCCGGCTGACCAGGTCCCTGACACGCCCGCGCAGCCCGCCCAGCCCTCGACGCCCCCGAAGGACACGACGTCGCCGGCGCCGTCTCCCACGGAGACCGAGTCGTCCACGCCGCCGCCGTCCACGTCGCCGAGCCAGGAGCCCGAGTCTCCGAGCCCAGCTCCGTCGCAGTCGCAGGAGCCAGCGGCCCCGACGCCGCCGGCGGAGTCTGAGTCGGCCGCACCCGGCCCGTCGACGGGTTCGTAGGCACGGAACTCTGCCACGGCCCTGGAAGGGCCAGGCCGCGGCCTCCTCTCAGCGCCATTTCTCCGGGTATTCTCGACCCCCTGGCCCTACTGTTGCTGGGGGATGCTCGTCGGCAGTTCAGCCGGTGAGTGGAGAGATCCGAGGATGGACGAGCTGTGATTCGCACGTACAGTGCTCCGCGCGCCGATTGGCGAGCGAGGTTCGACTCGATCGGCTTCACCTTCTACGACATGGAGTCCGAGGGTGGGCGGCCGTACTGGCAGGAGGAAGCGGCCTACGGCTTCTCAGGAGCCGAGATCGATGCGTTCGAGGAGGCGACGGCTGAGCTGTTCCGGCTCTGCATGGAGGCCTGCGAGCGCATCGTGCGCGATCGTCGCTTCGCGGAGTTCGGCATCCCGGTCGAGCTCTGGGACCTCGTCGAGAAGTCCTGGGACGAGGACGATCCCACCGTGTACGGACGATTCGACCTCGCGTACGACGCTGCAGGCACGATCAAGCTCCTCGAATTCAACGCGGATACGCCCACGTCGCTCGTGGAGTCCGCCGCCGCGCAATGGCAGTGGCTCGTCGAGACACGGGGTGACGGCGCCGACCAGTTCAACCTCCTGCACGAGCTGCTCGTGGAGCAGTGGGTGCACCTCCGAGTGCAGCGCTGGTTCCTCCCGCAGGGCGCGCGCCTCCATCTCGCGTCGCTGCACGATGGCGGCGACGGACAGCTCATCGTCGAGGACGCCGACACCGTTGGCTACATGGCGGAGACCGCGCGTCTCGCCGGTTTCGAGGTGAAGCAGATCTTCATGGAGGATGTGCAGTTCGATGAGGACGCCCACGGCTTCATCGACGGCGACGGGGAGCGCATCGAGCGCATCTTCAAGCTGTACCCCTGGGAGTGGATGGTGCGTGAGGAGTTCGCCCAGTACTTCCCGACCACGCGAGCGACAACCGCCTGGGTCGAGCCGATCTGGAAGATGATGCTCTCCAACAAGCAGCTCCTGGTCGTGCTCTGGGAGCTCTTCCCGGATCATCCGCTGCTGCTCGCGGCCTACCCGACTCCCGATCGACTTCGTGGCAGGGCGTACGTCGAGAAGCCGAAGCTCGGACGCGAGGGCGCCAACGTCACGATGTACGACCTCGTGGGGCGCAAGACGGCCGAGAACGGCGGCGACTACGGCGCCGAGGGCTTCGTGTACCAGGAGCGGGCCACGCTCGCGAACATCGACGGCAAGACGGTCATCGTGGGTTCCTGGATCGTGGGTGAGACGCCTGCCGGTATCGACGTTCGGGAGACCAGTGGGCCCATCACGGGCGACCTCGCCGAGTTCGTGCCCCACTACATCACCGACCATGAGGAGCGACCATGACGTACGAACCGAAGCTGCGCCGCAGCCGTGGCGTGACCCTGTCCGGAATCGCCCGCCCGTCGACGCCGAAGACCGTCGGAGCGATGGGAGTCGCGGCCGCCATGATGTTCCTCGCTGGCTGCAGCACCGTCCCAGATGATGGGGTCGTGGTCGAAGGCGCCGACGGCGAGAACTACGTGCTGCCCGATGGTGCGGAACGCCCGACCTACACGTCGAAGGAGGACTGCCTTGCCGATGTGAACGAGCAGATCCAGCTCCTCGAGCAGCAGGGTGAGCAGCTCGAGGGGGACGCCGAGTCGCTGTGCGAGTCGTCCAGCAGCTACGGAACCCACTACAGCTCCGCACTCTGGCTGGGGCCGGTGCTCTTCGCGTCCTCCCGCTGGAACAGCACTCGCGTGAGCTCGTGGGCACCCGTCACCTCCGGCGGGTTTGCGGCCCCCGGCTCCTCCGCTCACTCCGACGTCGCCCAGAAGGCCCCAGCGGGAGCGACCGTCGGCTCGAGGGCACCATTGAAGAGCGGTTTCGGGGCGACGGGGAAGTCCGGGTTCGGCTCGACGGTGAAGGGCGGCGGCGGCAGCGGCAGCTCGACGGGCGGCTGACCTCTCTCGGCCCGGTCGCGGGGCTGGAGAATGGGGGCATGACCTCCGCCGACGTGATCCGCTACGACGACCTCCAGCCCGCGCCCTGGCAGAACGGTCTGGGGGTGACTCGCACCATCAGAGCCATGCCGGCCGGGTGCGGCTGGTCGCTGAGTATCGCGACGATCGAGCAGCGAGCCGAGTTCTCGCTCATCCAGGAAACTCAGCGTGTGCAGCTCGCGATCGACGCGGTGCGTCTCGAGATCGACGGCCGAGAGGTGGTGCTCGGCCCGGGGGAGCAGGCGCGGTTCGCCGGCACGCAGCACGTCGTCGGGGCATCCGTCGCTGGCAGCTCGCAGGTGCTGAATCTCATGTACTCCGATGCGATTCCCGCTCTCGATGTCGCCGTGGTCCGAGATGCTCGCGAGCTGCCACTCGATTCCGTGGCAGTCGTCGTTCTCGACGGCGAGCTGATCTGCGGGCCGCTGGTCCTCGCCCGCTTCGACACGGTGGTGCTCGAGGGAAGCGTCAGACCGTCGATCTCCGGCCTGCGCGGGCTGTTCGCGGTCGTTCGAGCAGCCGCGCGGAACTGAGGGTGCATTGCCATTTGATGGCAGAACCGTTTTACTAGGTGGAAACAAGCGCGGTCGATCCTCGTAACGATCCACGTCTACGGTTGCCTGCAATGAAGGAGGCACGATGGCCGAACCCTCGACCCGAACAGTCGAACGGGCGCTCTCCCTGCTCGCGATCGTCTGCGAGCACGGCAGCCTGAGCCTGGCCGAGAGCTCGCGCCTCGCGGAACTCTCACCCAGTACGTCGCTCCGGCTGCTGCGCACGCTCGAATCCTCGGGGTTCGTGAGCCGTGATGAAGCGGGTGATTTCCACGCCGGGAGCCGGATCGTGCAGCTCGGGGCGCGAGCGCTCTCGAACGAAAACCTCGTGCTGCTCTGCTCGCCGGCTATGCGCGACATCGCCGAGTCAACCGCCGAGTCGGTCTACCTCAGCGTGCCCGGTCACGCGGACCAGGCGCTCTACATCGCCATCCATGAGGGCACCCAGTCGGTGCGGCACACCAACTGGGTCGGACGCACTATTCCGCTCGAGTGCTCGGCTTCCGGACGGGTGCTTCGTGGTGAGACGCCCGCCGTCGGCTACGTCACGCTCGAGAGCGGCGTCGAGAAGGACGTCACCGCGGTTGCCGCCCCCATCGTGCTCCACGAGCGCGTCATCGGCTCGCTCAGCGTGCTGGTTCCGAGCTACCGCATCACGCCGAGCAAGGTCGAGCGCTACGGCGCCCTCCTCAGCGGCGCGGCCGCCAGCATCGAGCACTCACTCAGCGCGACCACGTCAGCGCGCCCCGGCCCTGCCTGAGCCGGCCCGGGCAGCACTCGTCCCCCCTTCCTCAACTCTTTCCGGTCACCAAGGGATCACGCACATGAACGCACACGAGAACATCAGGGCCCCACGCGGGTCGCAGCTCACTGCGAAGAGCTGGCAGACCGAGGCGCCGCTGCGCATGCTCATGAACAACCTCGACCCGGAAGTGGCCGAGCACCCGGAGAGCCTGGTCGTCTACGGCGGCACGGGCAAGGCGGCGCGCAGCTGGGAGGCGTACGACGCGATTGTCCGCACCCTCACGACTCTGGAGGACGACGAGACGCTGCTCGTCCAATCGGGCAAGCCGGTCGGCGTCTTCCGCACCCACGAGTGGGCGCCTCGGGTCCTCATCGCGAACTCGAACCTCGTCGGGGACTGGGCCAACTGGCCCGAGTTCCGACGACTCGAGGCTGCCGGCCTCACGATGTATGGCCAGATGACGGCGGGTTCCTGGATCTACATCGGCACGCAGGGCATCCTCCAGGGCACCTACGAGACGTTCGCGGCCGCCGCTGAGAAGCGCTTCGGCGGCACGCTGGCGGGCACCCTGACGCTCACGGGTGGCGCGGGTGGCATGGGCGGTGCGCAGCCGCTCGCCGTCACGATGAACGAGGGTGTGGTCCTCATCGTCGACGTGGACGCGAGCCGGCTCGAGCGCCGCGTGCAGCACGGCTACCTCGACGAGATGACCGCCGACCTCGACGACGCGATCGAGCGCGTGCTTGCCGCGAAGCAGGCCCGCGAGCCTCGCTCCGTCGGCGTGGTCGGCAACGCGGCGACGATCTTCCCGCTCCTCCTCGAGCGTGGCGTCGCCATCGACATGGTCACCGACCAGACGAGCGCGCACGACCCACTCGCCTACCTCCCAGAGGGCGTGAGCGTCGAGGAGTGGAAGGCCGAGGCAGAGCGCGACCCGGTCGGCTTCACGGAGCGCGCCCGCGCCTCCATGGCCAAGCAGGTCGAGGCCATGGTCGGGTTCCAGGATGCCGGTGCCGAGGTCTTCGACTACGGCAACTCCATCCGGGCCGAGGCGAAGCTCGGCGGGAACGAGCGAGCCTTCGAGTTCCCGGGATTCGTGCCAGCGCACATCCGCCCGCAGTTCGAGGAGGGGCGCGGACCTTTCCGATGGGTGGCGCTCTCCGGCGACCCCGCTGACATCGCCGCGACCGACCGAGCGATTCTCGAGCTGTTCCCCGACGACGAGCGACTGCACCGCTGGGTCACGGCCGCGAGCCAGAAGGTGCACTTCGAGGGCCTTCCGGCCAGGATCTGCTGGCTCGGCTACCAGGAGCGGCACCTCGCCGGGCTCAAGTTCAACGAGATGGTCGCCTCCGGCGAGCTCTCCGCGCCCATCGTCATCGGCCGGGACCACCTCGATTCCGGCTCGGTCGCCTCGCCGTACCGCGAGACCGAGTCGATGAAGGACGGTTCGGACGCGATCGCGGACTGGCCTCTCCTGAACGCGCTCCTCAACACCGCCTCGGGAGCCACCTGGGTCTCCCTCCACCACGGCGGCGGCGTCGGGATCGGCAGGTCGATCCACTCCGGTCAGGTCATCGTGGCCGACGGCACCGACCTCGCCGCGCAGAAGATCGAGCGCGTGCTCACCAACGACCCCGGCACGGGCGTCATGCGGCACGTGGACGCTGGCTACGAGCACGCCGCCGTTGTCGCGAGGGAACGCGGGCTGCGGGTGCCCATGTGGGAGGGCCAATGACCGAGTGGCGCACCGCGCTCCTCGAGGTCGCCATCACCGAGGAGTCCTCCCGCAGCGAGGTCTGCCCATGAGCGTGGAGTGGGTCTGGATCGAGACCCTCGTCCGCGGCGATGTGGTCCTGCGCGCTATCAGGCTCCGCTGCGAATCGGGGGAGGTCGTCGAAGAGCAGCTCGGGGTGCCCGCCGCGGAAGGCGACCTGGTCCTCGGCACCGTCTTCCCCGCCTTCGGCAACGCGCACTCGCACGTCTTCCACCGCCTGCTCCGCGGGCGAACGCACGCAGACGGCGGGAACTTCTGGTCCTGGCGGGACAAGATGTACGCCATCGCGGGCCGGCTCACGCCCGAATCGCTGGAGCGGGTCGCCACGGCCTGCTACACCGAGATGGTGGCGAGCGGATGGGGAGCCGTTGGCGAGTTCCACTACGTCCACCATCAGCCCGACGGCACGCCCTACCCCGACCACGACATGGAGCTGGCTCTCGCGCGTGCCGCCGAGACCGCTGGCATCCGCTTGACCCTGCTCGACACGTGCTACCTCGCCGGCTCGATAGGAACGGGGCTCTCAGCGCAGCAGCGTCGGTTCGGAGATGGCCACGCAGCGCGGTGGATCGCGCGGTGGTTCTCACTCCGGGAACGGCTCAGGGCCGATCATCCCCAGGTTGTGCTCGGCGCTGCCCTCCACTCCGTGCGGGCTGTGCCGACGGCCGCGATCGCAGAGATCACCCGCGCTCTCTCGGACGACGTTCCCCTGCACGTCCACCTGTCAGAGCAGGTCGCGGAGAACGAGCAGAGCCTGGCAGCCCACGGGCGCACGCCCACCGAGCTGCTCGCCGACGCCGGAGCGCTCACCCGCCGCCTGAGCGTCGTCCACGCGACGCACCTGAGCGAGCACGACATCGCGCTCCTCGGCGCAGCTGGCGTGCACGCGGTCTTCTGCCCGACCACGGAAGCCGATCTCGGCGACGGCATCGGCCCGGGCACGGAGCTCGCCGCCGCCGGCGCGCGGCTGGCGGTCGGCTCGGACCAGAACGCGGTTGTCGACCCCCTCCTCGAACTGCGCGGCCTCGAGGCCGGCGAACGGCTCCGCTCGCAGACGAGGGGACGGTTCTCGCCCGGTGAGCTCACCGAGATCGGCACGACGGCCGGGTACGCGTCGCTCGGCTTCGCCCCGCCTGCGACGCTTGGCGGGCCGTTCGACCTCGTCGAGGTCGACGCCGCCTCCGTGCGGACCGCGGGCTCGCACCCCGCACAGCTCGTGCTCACGGGAACGTCGAGCGACGTGCTCCGCACGGTGGTCGCGGGCCGGGTCGTCTGTGACCGCGAGAGTGACTCGGCGCGGATGGCGCGGGCGGCCGCCGAGCTCGCCGTGCTCTCGGCGGACCCATCATCCAGCGCCGACGGAATCTCAGCAGGGAGCAGCACATGAGCGCGACGGTCTTCAGGAACATCGGCGAGCTCACGACCAACGGAGACCTCGGGGTGCTGCACGACGCGGCGCTTGTGCTCGACGGCCAGCGGGTGGTGTGGGTCGGCGCGGACGTGGATGCGCCAGCGGCCGACAGCAGCTTCGACGTGGGCGGCCGAGCCGTGCTGCCTGGGTGGGTCGATTCCCACACCCACCTCGCCTTCGCGGGGGACCGGTCGACGGAGTTCGCGGCGCGGATGGCGGGGGAGACGTACACGGCGGGCGGCATCAAGGTCTCCGTCGAACGCACGCGCGCAGCGAGCGGTGACGAGCTGCGCTCGCTCATGGCCGAGCGCATCCGCACCGCCAACGTCAACGGCACCACGTGGCTCGAGACCAAGACGGGATACGGCCTCGATGTCGAGACCGAGGAGCGCTCCGCGCGCCTTGCGGCGGAGTTCGGTCAGGACGTGACGTTCCTCGGTGCGCACGTCGTGCCGGACGGCTGGGACGCAGACGACTACGTGGCCCTCGTGAAGGGCCCTATGCTGCAGGCGGTTCGTCCGTACGTGGCCTGGATGGATGTGTTCTGCGAACGAGGCGCTTTCGACGAGGCGCAGTCGAGGGCGGTACTGCAGGCCGGCCTCGACTCCGGTCTCGGACTGCGGGTCCACGGCAATCAGCTCGGTCCCGGCCCCGGGGCGAGGCTGGCGGTGGAGCTGGGGGCGGCGAGCGTCGACCACTGCAATTTCCTGGACGACGAGGACATCGATCGGCTCGCCGCGTCGAGCACCGTGGCCACGCTGCTTCCCGCCTGCGACCTGTCGACTCGCCAGCCGTTCCCGCCGGCTCGGAGCCTCATCGATGCCGGGGCGACGGTTGCGCTGGCGAGCAACTGCAACCCGGGAACCTCGTACACGACGTCCATGGCCTTCTGCGTCGCCACGGCGGTGCTGCAGATGCATCTGAGCGTCGAAGAGGCGGTCTGGTCGGCCACGATGGGCGGTGCCGTCGCGCTGCGTCGGCACGAGGGGGAGCTGCCGATCGGAGGGCTCATGCCCGGCTTCCGTGCAGACCTCCAGGTGCTCGACGCCCCCTCGGTCACGCACCTGGCCTACAGACCGGGGATGCAGCTGACGCAGGCGGTCTGGCAGGCGGGCATCCGTCTCGTCTGAGCTGCGCCGCTCCGCACGATGGGGCACAGGGCTCACTCCCATCGGAGCACCAGCCGCCAGCCGTCCGGGTCTCTGCGCAGGTCGTAGAGGCACGCGTCTGCGTCGTGCCCGTCGCGACTCGCGCTGACCCGCCAGAACTCGGTGTCGAGGCGCGACGGGTCGCCCTCGCCGGCCCACCAACGCTGCTGCACCCGCCGGTAGAACGACTGCGGCAGGCCATGCACGATGTAGGCGAAGCGCTCCCACCAGAAGACGGATGGGAGCTCGTCGACGAGTTCGACCTCGATGGGGTCGTCAAGCGCTGTGGTCATGTCGGAACCCTCGCAGGAGCCACCGACAATGACCGGGCGGTTCAGCCCTCGAGGTCGTCCACGCCTGGCAGCCAGCTCTTCCCCGGCCCGCCCCAGCTGCGCTTGCGCATGACCTTGAACGCATCCTTGTACCAGGGATGCTCGAGGCGGTCGGCGTAGATGATGCCGTTGAGGTGGTCGTACTCGTGCTGCAGGATGCGCGCGAACCAGCCCTCTGCCTCGATCTCGTACTGCGAGCCGTCCAGGTCGGAGGCGCGCAGCAGCGCGCGCTCGGACCTGCGGAGGGGGTAGCGCTCGCCCGGGAACGAGAGGCACCCCTCCGATTCGAGCTCGTCGTCCAGCTCGAGCAGGGACTCGGGCTCGGCCGGCGTCACGTACAACTCGGGGTTGATGGCCACGCCACGGCGCATCGTGCCATCCGCCTCCTCGTAGGAGTAGACGAAGAGGCGCTTGCCGACGCCGACCTGGGGGCCCGCGAGGCCGACACCGGGGGCCGCATCCATGGTCTCGAACATGTCCGCGACGAGCTGGCGGATCTCATCGGTGATCTCGTCGACCGGGGCTGCGGCTTCGTGGAGGACTGGCTCGCCGTAGATGCGAATTGGGAGAGTTGTCATCCCATCAGCGTATCTTCGCGGCAACATCCCTTCACGACGCGCGCCGCACAATAGGATTGCCCATCATGACCATCGCACCCCTCAGTGATCTGGCAGTGCTTCCGGGGCTCTCCCCGGTCCAGATGATCGGCATTCCCCTCGCGCTCGTCGGCGCGGTCTTCATGTCGCTGGGCGCCATGTACCAGCACCGCGGTGTCAGCAAGGTCGAGGCGGCGAGCGGCACGAGTGGTGCTGCCGGGCTCAACCTGAAGCATCTCCTGGCGCTGCTGAGTCGACCCTCCTGGGTCGTCGGCACCGTGATGCTCGGTCTCGCAGTGGTCTTGCAACTCGCTTCGTTCGTCTTCTCGCCGATCATCGTGGTGCAGCCGCTCGGAGTCGTCTCCCTGCTGCTCACGACGCTCCTGACCGCCCGTGCGATCCGCCAGCGGCTCCCGAACGTGAAGATCTTCGCGGTGGCGCTGTGCATCATCGGCGTCGGCGCATTTGTCACCGTGGCGGCGCTCTTCGCGAAGGAGGGGGCGATCTCCGATGAGCAGGTCTCGACGGTGCTCGTCCTCCTCGCGATCGTCGTGGTCGTCTTCGGCACGGCGTTCTTCCTGCTCCGCAAGCGCTTCAAGGCCCTCATCTACGTGCTGGGCGCCGGCATCATCTACGGCTTCGTCGCGACGCTGGCCAAGATCACGATCAACCGCATCCAGCACGACAACTTCGAGTGGCTCACCTTCATCTGCCTCGTCGCGCTGCTCGTCGCGACGGGCGTCGGCGGCTACTTCGTCCAGAACGCCTACGCCTCGGGACCGCCGGACATGGTCATCGCCGGACTCACGGTCATCGACCCGATCATCGCCGTGGCCATCGCCATCGCCGTGCTTGGCGAGGCGAGCGCTGCACCGTGGTACGCCTTCGTGATGTTCATCGTCTCTGGTGCCATCGCCGTGACGGGCGTCTTCGTGCTTGAGCGGGGCCAGACCGAGGATGAGGTCGAGGCGGTGCGCCGGAGCGCAGTGGACGGGCGCGGTGCACTCGATCTCGAGGGTCGCCGCCACGACGCCGAGGGCCGAGCTGCGGGCACGCCGTCCGACGATGCGGACCGAGTCGAGCAGCGAATCGAGGCGCCGGGCCGCAGCGCCGCCTCGAAGCACGGGCCCGCCCGCACCATCGACCAATAGCAGAGCTTCAGCGTGTGCTGCGGCTCCGCCTCAGCGCTCGGCCAGTACCATGACGTGAGATTCCGCGAGCGACGACCACCACCTGTCGCGAGCCCAGACGAGATCGAGGTCACCACCCCGTGCCGAATGAAGGTCGTTCACCAAGCAGCACCGCCGTCGCAGCAGATGGCGAGCGGCCGCTCAAGATCCTGATCGCGGGGGACACCTTCACGCCCAACGTCAACGGTGCCGCCAAGTTCACGGAGCACCTCGCCTCCGGAATGGCCGCGCGAGGGCACGACGTGCACGTCATGGTCCCTGCCGCCAGCAGGCGTCACGGAACGTGGACCGAGCAGTACGACGGTCAGAACATCACCGCCCACCGTCTCCGTTCGCACCGCTGGTGGGCACACGACTGGCTGCGTTACGCGCCGCCGTGGCACATCCGTGCAGAGTCGCAGCGTGTTGTCGACGAGGTGCGCCCCGACGTCGTGCACTTCCAGTCGGCTGTGATCATCGGCCGCGGTGTCGCGATCGAGGCTGAGAAGCGCGGCATCCGGATCATCGGCACGAATCACCTCATGATCGAGAACCTCGTCGATCATTCGCTCCTGCCGCAGGCTCTGCGCGGGCTTGCCGCGAGCATCTGGTGGAAGGATGCGCGTTCCACGCTCGGACGTGCGACGGCCATCACGACGCCGACACGTCGCGCCGCTGACTTCCTCGAGGCCAACGGCGGCATCTCCGATGTGCTCGCGATCTCGTGCGGCATCCGAACCTCCGACTACACCTTCGACTTCTCACCGCGTGAGGCGAAGCGCATCCTCTTCGTCGGTCGCGTGACCGGCGAGAAGAAGATCGATGTGCTGCTGCGTGCCCTCACGCTGCTCCCTGGCGACGTGCACCTCGACATCGTGGGAGGCGGCGACCAGAAGAAGAACCTGCAGTCGCTCGCGAAGCAGCTCGGGCTCGCCGACCGGGTGAGATTCCACGGCTACTTGAGCGACAAGGAGCTTCGCCGCATGTACACGCGCGCCTCCGTGTTCGCGATGCCATCGATCGCCGAGCTGCAGTCGATCGCGACGATGGAGGCGATGGCCTCCGGGCTGCCGGTCGTCGCGGCCGACGCGATGGCGCTGCCTCACCTGGTGCACGACGGCGAGAACGGCTTCCTGTTCGAGCCCAACAACAAGCGGGACCTCGCGGAGAAGCTCTCGAAAGTGCTCTCCCTCTCCTCCTCCGAGCGGGAAGAGCTGGGTCGCGCCGGACTCGACCTCGTGCGCATGCACGACATCGACCGCACGCTCGAGCTCTTCGAGCGCCTCTATCGGGGAGCCTCGGTCAAGGACGTCGCCCGCGACTCCGTCAACGAGCAGGATCACTCGCTCGACTGACCCGCGGGCGACGGCGCTCCGCCGATGCCCGCCTGCCTCACGCCGTTTCCGGCGCGGGGGCCTCTTGCTTCGCGGGCAGGGTCAGGATGCGCGCCCCGTTCGCCGTGATCGCGATGGTGTGCTCGGTGTGCGCGGTGCGGCATCCTGTCGCGCTGCGAAGCGTCCAGCCATCGTCGTCGGTGACGAGCGAGCGAGTGTCGGCCATGACCCAGGGTTCGATCGCGAGCAGCATTCCTGCGCGGAGGCGAACGCCGCGGCCGGGGCGGCCGTCGTTCGCGACGTGCGGGTCCTGGTGCATCGTCGAGCCGATTCCGTGCCCGCCGAACTCCATGTTGATCGCGTAGCCCGCGCTCGTGAGCACCGAGCCGATCGCGTGCGAGATGTCGCCCATGCGGGCATCGGGTCTCGCGACGGCGATGGCGGCCTCGAGTGCGCGCTCGGTCGTCTCGATGAGGGCTTCATCGCGAGGGTCGCGGGTGGGCCCGACGATGAAGCTGATCGCGGCATCCGCGGCGATGCCCTCGGTGATGATCGCGAGGTCGAGCGTCAGGAGGTCGCCGTCTGCGAGGCGGTAGTGGTACGGCTTGCCGTGGAGGACCGCATCGTTCACCGCGGTGCAGATGTAGTGGCCGAATGGGCCACGCCCGAAGGACGGCTCATAGTCGACGTAGCAGGAGGTGGCGCCTGCGTCGTGGATCATCGCCTTGGCCCAGCTGTCGATCTCGAGCAGGTCGGTGCCGACTCGGACGCGAGCCTTCAGGTCCTGCAGGATCGTGCCGACGAGTCGGCCCGTTCGTGCGGCGCGCTCGACTTCAGCCTCGTTGAGGATCTCGATCATCGGGGGACGTCCTTCCGGAGGTGCTGACTATGCCAATAAGTATCCCGGTAAAGATATATCGGATTAGTATTGGGTCATGGTCAGACTCCCGCTCAGCCCCGATGAGATCGAACGAGGGGAACGCCTTGGTCGGTTCCTCCGACGATCACGAGGCGACCGCGCCATGCTGCGCGTGGCGCTCGACGCGGGCGTATCGCCCGAGACGCTGAGGAAGATCGAGTCAGGGCGAGTCGCGACGCCTGCGTTCTCCACGATCGCCGCGATAGCCGGTGTGCTCGGCGTCTCGCTGGACGACGTCTGGGCTCAGATCAACGCGCCGGATGCCGAGGGCGACGCACCGGACGCCGGGGTGCAGATCCGCGCGGCCGGCTGACGGCTCCTAGCTCGACTGTGCGGAACGCGCTTCGAGTGCGGATTCCAGACGCTCGACCTTGCCGTCGAGCTCGCCGCTGTGGCCCGGGCGGATGTCGGCCTTCAGGACCAACGAGACGCGGCTCCCGAACTGCCCGACGGCCTCGGTTGCGGCCTTGACGACGGCGAACACCTCGTCCCACTCGCCCTCGATGGTCGTGAACATCGAATCGGTGCGGTTCGGGAGGCCGGAGGCGCGCACGACGGCGACCGCCGCTGCGACCGCGTTGTGCAATGACGCGTCGCCCTCTCCCGGGGAAGGGGCGTCTGGACTCGGGGTACCGCTTGGTGCGACGGAGAAGGCAACGATCATGCTGACCATCGTGCCACGAGGGGGCCTCGAGGTGGCCTGCAATCGAGACCTGAGTAGGGCGGGTGGGACTCGAACCCCTTTTCGAGCCTGTCGAGATGCCCGCCATTCCGTCGACTTCGCCGGTATGGCGCGGATCTCGCCCCATTTCATTTCAGGGGCAGGCAGGGCGATTTAGGGGCGTTTAGGCTCAGCGTGTGGGCAAAATGTGGGCACGCGGGGGAGCGGTCAGCGCTGTCGAGCGCGCCTTGTCCAGCGCCGTCGCCACATCGTCGAGATCGTCCTCGAACAGGTCGGCGTAGGTGTCGAGCGTCATCGCGGCGGAGGCGTGGCCGAGCATCCGCTGGACGGCCTTCACATGCGCGCCGGACTGGACGGCGAGGGAAGCGGCTGTGTGCCGCAGGTCGTGCGGCGTGATCTTCGCGGGGAAGTCTTGGTCGACGGTGCGGCATCGGTCGCTCGCGGCGGCGAACCACGCGTGGTCGGTCGCCGGAGGCTTGATGTGGTCCACGCCGTTTCCGAAGACGAGCGCGTCGCGGCCTTTGCCCTCGCACTGCCGCGCGAGCATGTTCGCGAGGAACGCTGGGAAGGGGACCGAGCGGCGTTCGTGCGACTTGGGTGTGCCGGTGACGATCCGCGACCCGACGCGGACTGCGTTCTCCTCGACGTGGATGCGGCGCCGGAGCATGTCGAGATGCCGTACGCGGAGTCCGGTCATTTCCCCCCACCGCATGCCTGTGTAGGCGAGGGTGAGTACGATCGTGCCGTGCTCGGCGGTGCGCGCCGTCGCGGCGAGCGCTTCGACCTGGGCGTGGCTGAGGTAGGCGCGGGGCGCTCGAGTCTTGCGGGGGCGCTTGACTCCGGCCGCTGCGTTGGCGACGAGGAGCTTGTCCCGGACGGCGTCGTCGAGGATGCCGTAGAGCACGCCCCAGCAGCGGGCGATGGACGTGGGGCTCAGGCCGAACCCGTGGAGCTCCGAGATCCAGGCTTCGACGGCGCTCGAGCGTATGCGGCCGATTGACTCGTCGCCCCACTTCGGTTCGACGTGCACGCGCCAGGCTGAGTCTTCGGTGTGCCAGGTCGACGCCTTCAGTACGGCCTTGCGTCGCGCGAGGCGCTGGGTGCCGAGATCGCGCACGGTGGCTCGGCCGGCGATGTCGGAGACGAACTCGCCCCGGAGCTTTGAGACCTCGACGGTGTTGGCGAAGGCCTCGGCCTCCCGCTTCGTCTTGAACCCGCGGCGGTCGGTTTGCTTGCCGTCGGGCTTCCGGTAGCGCACGCGGTAGCGGTTACCGGATGCTGTTTCGTATCTCTGGATGGTCGCCATGCTGTTCTGCTCTCATGATGCTAGGTCGAGGCGCTCCTCGGCTGCGCCATAGTTTTCGGGGTCGCGGAGCCAAGCCCGGAGTATGTCGGGTGTGACGTCGAGTTCCGCGCACCACTTCTCGGGGTTGTGCGGGTAGTGGCGCGCGCAGGCCGCTACTGCTTCTGCGGTGAGGAGTGCGTTCGCTGCCCAGCGATCTGCTGCTGCTTCGTTCTTCGGGGAGTCGTCCTCATGTCTGAGGATCGCGTGCCCGAGCTCGTGGGCGAGGACTGACCGGACCTCCGCCCATGTCTGTCCTTCTCGGATGGCGATGCATCCGTGGTCTGGATACCACGTGCCGACGTCGTCCATGGTTCGACGCCAGTGCACGGGTATCCCGAGGCGTTCTGCGAGGTCGAAGAGAAACATGGGCCCATGCTCCACTTGACCACCGACATAACTAGTCCTGGTCGGGGTCAAGCTCTTCCTGCGAGGACTTCTTCTTCGCCACCTTGCGGCCCTTGTCGATCTCATCCCAATCGGGCTCCGCCTCCACGCGCGGGCGGAATGGGGTCACGTTGTTGTCGAATGCTTCCTCAACGCGCCTGTTCTCCATCACGTAGATGAAGCGCGCGGACGTCATGAGATCGTCCTCGACTGCCGCCTCCGCCTCGATCACGATCTCGCTGACGGTGGTCCCGAGGGCGACGGCGAGCGCATCCATCACGTCGATGTCCATGGGGCGCTTGCCGCGCAGCATCTTGGAGAGCTGTGACTGGGATACGCCGGTGGCTGCTGCGAGCTCTGACTGGGTCACGTCGTAGCGGGCTGCCCTCCCTCGGAGGATGCCGACGATCTCACGGGCCAATTCTGTGGGTGTGTATTCCTGCACGACTCAGATCATGCCAGATGTGGACCAATTATGCGAGCCCCTCCCCAAGTCATGCCATATGAACTACGCTAGTCCACATGAACTACGAATCTCCCAGCAGCAAGGCGGCTCGATCCGTACGGGCGCTGCTCGCCGAGAAGCGTGAGTCGATCGAGAGCTTGGCTGAGGCTACAGGGATCGCTCACTCAACGCTGAAGCGACGCCTGCTCACCATCTCCCCGTTCACCATCGACGAGCTTTCGGTGATCGCAGAGCACTTCGGTGTGCGCGTCCACGAGCTGCTCACTCCACCCTCCGAGCGGCTCGCGGCGGTCTAGTCATGACCACAGCAACCGCCGAGAAGTTCCTCACCACGGACGAGGCAGCAGCGCTGCTCAACCTGCGTCCCGGTCTCCTGCGGGAGTGGCACTACCTCGACAAGCAAGACGGCGGAAGCCGGGGGCCGAAGCCTAGAAAGTTCGGCCGCCTTGTCCGCTACCCGGTCAGCGCGATCGACGCATGGCTCGCAGCGCAAGACCACTAGACGAAAAGAGGCCCCGCAGCTGGAACTGCGAGGCCCACGGAAAGGACAACACCTTGTCGCAATCCATCGCCACCCAGACTACCGCCCTCATGCCGTTCTCGTACGGCTCGCACGCCGTGCGCACCGTGCTTATCGATGGCGAGCCGTGGTTCGTGCTCGCCGACCTCTGCACGGTCCTCGGTATCGAGTCGGTCGCTCGCGTCGCGTCTCGCCTCGACGAGGGTGTGCGCTCGAAGCACACCCTGGAAACGGCCGGTGGTCGCCAGGCCATGACGGTCGTCAACGAGGCGGGCATGTACGACGTCGTCATCCGGTCGGACAAGGCCGAAGCGATCGCATTCCGCCGCTGGATCACCAGTGAGGTGCTTCCCTCCATCCGGAAGACGGGCAGCTACGCGGTGAACCCGCCGAGCGGTGCTGAGCTCATGGCGCTCGCCGTGCTCGAGGCTCAGCGCACGATCGCGGCGAGCCATGCGCGGGTCGCCGAGCTCGAGGAGCGGGCTGCTGAGGACGAGCCGAAGGTCGCGTACGTGGACACGTTCGTCGCCGACGGGGATCTGCGCCTCATGCGGAACGTCGCGAAGTCGCTCGGGGTCAGTGAGAGCCAGCTGCGCGCGGAGCTCGTGAACCACGGGTGGGTCTACGTCGAGTCGTCGACTCGCTGGTCCGACTCTGAGCAGCGCAAGCTCCGCATCTTCCGTTACTCCGCCTACGCCGAGAAGCGTGACTACTTCGCCCCGGTTCCGAACCACGACGCCCCGCGATTCAAGGGCGAGCTGATGCACACGCTGAAGGTGACGCCGGCGGGCGCGCTCGCCATCGCCCGCGCGCTGAAGACGTGGGGAGTGGCCGCATGACGTACATCGACTCTCCGTGGCACGCCGCCGCGCAGCTCCTCGCCCTGATCTTCGTCGTCGTCCTCATGTCGGCGGCCCTGCACCGCATCAACGACCGCGCCACCCGGGCTCTCGCTCTGGCCGAGATGGCCCTCGGAAAGGACGAGCACGTGACCGACTCCTACGACCGCTGGTCCGATCAGCGACTCACCGACGAAACCGAGCAGGAGAACTGGCGGGCCGCCCGCATCGGGCAGGCCATCGAGATGACCCCGGACCTCTGGGAGGTGCCCGTGAGTCGCACGTTCTCCGTGCAGGGGCGAACGCGGGTCGAGGCGCTCGAGAACGCTGAGCCGTACCGGGAGGCCTCATGAAGCGGAAGCCCGTCCCGGAGATCTGCCTGTACTGCCGCGACCGCGTCGGCATCGAGCGGTGGATCGTCCCCGAGATCACGTACGACGACGAGGGCGAAGGCCCCGAGCACTTCAAGACCAAAGACAGCGCAGAGAAGCGCATCGAGCAGTGGTTGGAAGACCACGCAACCGAGTTGGAGCCAGCATGAGCGTGAAGATCGCGGGCGGTATGCCCGACGAAGAGAACTCCGGCGTCTACCTGCTGCAAGAGCAGCTGGTGAAGCGCCCACAGGACCGGCACGTCGTTGTCATGGTCATCGACTGCGGTTCGCAGACCGTCAAGTACGGCGAGAAGGGCCGTGAGATCACCCCCACGGCCAGAGCGCTGTTCGTCGAGCCTATCCGCGACGAGGAAGACGTCAACGACGTCGTCGCGGCACTCGGCCGAGCCAGGGCCACGCGCCTCGGACGGGACGAGCTGGACTTCGAGGAGTTCGGCGTCGGTGATCCCTTCGAGTCGCTCGCGCGCAACGTCATCGACAGCGCTCGCGACTTCGCAGCGGAGAACGAGAACACCAAGCCACAGGAGCAGGACGATGACAACGACAACTGAACTCAAGCCCGGCCGCATCGTCGTTGATGCGGATGCACCCCGCGAGGTGTGGATGGACGAGCGCGGCGTCGGCGTCACCGCGTCGGTCGCGAAGGAGATCGCGACCGGCGGGCGCTCCGTCTGGGAGAAGCAGCTCGACACGATGCTCAACGGGTCGACGTGGTTCGGGAACGCTGACACGGAGCGCGGTCACCGTGACGAGGACGACCTCATCGCGCACGCCGCGACCATCGACCCCACCATCGAGGCCAACTCGGCCCTGTGGGCGCACGCCGACTCGGACGACTACCGGGCCACCCCAGACGGTGTCGGCGACGACTCGGTCGCCGAGGTGAAGTCGCTGAAGGAAGGCGACGGCTTCGGCCCGATCCCCGCCGACCACTACGCGCAGATGCAGTGGCAGATGTTCGTACTCGGCAAGTCCCGAGCCCTGTACGTGCGCAAGCGCGACGACGGGCAGGGTGGCGTCGCTGACCTCGACCACAAGTGGGTCGACCGCGACGACGACTACATCGAGTTCCTGCGCGAGCGGGCGGACGCCTTCATCGCATGGCGTGACGCCGACTGCCCGGCATTCGACGACGTCGACGACGTGCTCGGCGACCTCATCCAGGAGGCACTCGAAGCGAAGCAGGGCCTCGCGGCGCCGCAGTCCCGCGACAAGAAGGCCGCCGCCGCGCTCAAGAAGGCGCTCGAGGCTCGTTCGCACTCCGAGTACGGGGTGACCATCACCCTCCCGCTCGGCGAGGTGAAGCTCACCGCCGCCTCCCGCGTCCTCACCCTCGACGAGGAAGCCATCCCCGACCATCTGAAGGCGAAGCGCCACGCGAAGCTCACCGCCGCGAAGACCGCCCGCGACCGCGCAGACGAGCTCGAGCAGGAGCTCGTCCGCGAGTACGGCGTCACCACCCTCGGCTCGTCGCAGTCGCTCCGCATCACCACCACGAGGAGCACGAAGTGAGCCAGCAGACAGCGGAGACGATCGCCGACATCGAACGCATCGTGCTCGCCTCAGGCCAGTGCGTCCGCACCGCCGAGGTCGAGTTCTCCCAGGATGGGGCGACGTGGTCGCCGGTGTTCGCGAAGACCGACGACAGCCCGGTGCCAGCGTTCATCCGAGCCTCCGCGCAGCGCGCCGGCACCACCGAGCCGACGGTCGTGTTCCTCTCATGGGAGGAGGCGATCCCCGCCGACGACGAATACCACGGCCTGTGGATGCGCCGCCCGATGGCGCTCGCCGGGGCTCGCGCTCGCCGCGACGTGTACCGTCGCGCGTTCCGCGACCTCGTCGACATCGTCCCGAACCCCGCCGAGGGCGACGACCCCGACATCGACCGTGCCGCGGCCCCTGCTGAGGAACCGGCGCCGCGCGACTGGGTCGCCGAGCTCACGAACGCTCAGACGCTCGACGAGCTCCGCGAGGTGCACCACGCGGCCAAGAAGGCCCGTGCGGTCAAGACGGCCGAGTTCAAGGCGTGGAAGGTCCGGAAGGCCGAACTCGAAGCGCCCCTCAAGGAAGCCGTGGAGCGAATCGTCGACACGATGCCCGGGCTCGAGAAGCCCGCTGAGCGTGGCTCAGTCGGTGTTGCCCTCGAAGCGGCCCTTGACGAGGCCCAGGCTCGTCGCGTCCCGACTCCCCTCGAGGCCATGCGGGGTCGGCGATGACCGGCTACGTGGACCCCGCGAACGGCGAGGTTGTGGAGTCTCCGATGGAGCTCGTCCCGCTGAACCTCGGCGACATGGACGAGAACCAGATCGCGGCGCTCATCCCCACGCCGCTGCAGGCCGCAGCGGCGTTGCAGAAGGCCCGCTCGGTGAACTCGCGCCTGCCGGGCAAGCTCGACGGCTACCGCAAGGCCTTGCAGGCGGCCGACCGTGAGCTGAAGCTCGCCGTCGCCCTCGAGGTGAAGGCGCTCCGCGAGGACCACCCGAAGGCGACCCTCTCGGAGCTGCGCGAGCTCGCGACCGCTGACGAGCGCGTGCAGCGGGCCTTGGACGCCCGCGACACGGCCTGGCTGCTCTTCGAGTACGCGAAGGACTGGGCGAAGGCCATCGCCGCCGACATCGAGCTGCTCCGCAGCATCAACGCTAACTTCCGGATGGAGCACCGATGAACGCCCTCGAGCAGGCAGAGAAGCGCGTCCGCGACGCCAAGCACGATCTCGACGCGAAGCAGCAGGCGTTCGCCGCGGCACGGGCTCGCTCGTCCGCGATCACCCCGGGTGGGCTCGACGAACCGCTCGACCATGGTGTGCTCTCCGGCACGTCCCGCCGCTCGAATGCTCGGGCGAACGCTCGCCGTGAGGCGGCCTACGACGCCGAGGCGTCCGCGGCCCGTGCGCTGACGCTCGCGAAGCAGGAGCTCGAGGCTGCGCAGTTCCGCGTCGAGCAGACACGCCTCACGGCGCCCGTCGAGTACACGCGGGAGCAGCTGGAAGCCGCCACCCACGTCCGCACGTGGCGCGGGTGGGAGCGCATCGTCCGCGTCAACCGCGCCTCGGTGAAGGTGTTCCGGGAGCCGGGCATGGACGACCTCGTCAAGGTCGACAAGATCCTCGAGGTGCGCTGATGGCCGCCATCTCGCAGGTCGACCGGCAGCAGATGTACGCCCGCGACGTCCACAGGTGCATCCGGTGCGGCGCCGAGCAGCTGCTCACATGCCAGCACCGCGCGGCGGTCGGCATGGGCGGATCCAAGGTTCAGCCGCGCGTCCTTGAGTGCGTCACGGCGTGCCTCGAGTGCAACATGCGCTTCGAGTCGGACCTGCAGGGCGAGGCGCTGCGCTTCGGGTGGAAGGTGCGCCGGTGGGCGGACGCCGCGGCTGTGCCGGTGTTCTACCCGCTCGAGGGCATCTGGTGCGTGCTCATCAACGACACGCGCCGACCAGTCACAGAGGCCGAGGCGGTCGCGATGATGCACGCCGTCTACGGCCAGGAGCAGTACGAGAAGTGGGGGTTGGCAGCATGAGCAAGAAGTTCGATCGAGTGGCGTCGGTGTACAAGCACGCAACGTCTTGGGACTTCTCGACGGCCAAGGAGGTCGCCGAGAGCGAAGACCAAGGGGTGAGCCTCGTCTTCGTGCGGGACTTGAACGAGACCGAGTTCGTCGCCGGAATCGCAGAGCACGACGACGAGGTCGCCGACGCGGCCATCCGCGCTCTTGTGCCGTCGGTTCCGTTCCCACCCGCGGGAACGACCGAGAACAGCGCAGACGCGGACTACTACCGCTCCGCAGCCGAGAGCATCCGCTTCCAAGCCAGCCGCGGGAACGCGTTCGCCGGGAGCAACGTCACCGAGACCGTCGCGAAGCTCTGCGACGCCGTCGCCGACTCGCTGACCGCTGCGGAGGTGCGCCGTGGCTAGGTTCTGGTCAAGGATGCGCGCGTCGATGGCCTCTCGGTTCGTGTGTGGCGTGTGCGGGTTGCAGGGCGCGTGGCGGTTCTGGCTGTTCTCGGCGTTGCTCGAGGGGCGCGGTCACGAGCGCAGGGTGCACCCGGGGGTGTTTCGTGGCTGACTCGATCGTCGAATGGGGCATCTCGGTCGACACCGTCGAGGGCGTGCGTGTGCTGCGTTGCTCGAGCGAGGAGCAGGCCCGGACCGCGTCGGGGCAGTACGAGGGTGTCGTGGTGTCCCGCGAGGTTGTGGCGACCGAGTGGGCCGAGTCTGTGGCGGTGGCGGCATGAGACTTCCCAAGTTCGCCATGACGTACGTCGCCTACTTCCCGGAGCACGGCGTCCTGAAGGTCGGCCGCGCGTGGATCTGGCAGCGCCTCAACGAGCTCGGTGATCTGGGCGCGCACATCATCGTGCTGCAGCGAGGCACTGACGCTTCGTGGGAGCGGGAAGCGCTGAAGGTGCTGGCCCGCTGCTTCCCGAAAGCGTTCGCCAACTACATGGACGCCGAGCCCGTCTTGGGGAAGGGCGGCAAGGGCCACACGGAGTGTTTCGCCGTCGAGGAGTACGACCTGCAGTTCGCGCTCGACAGGTGCATCGAGGGATTCGCGAGAGGGAACGAGACAGGTGAGAACGAAGCAACGAATGATCGACGCGAGCGACCTCGCGTCGCCGGAGTACGAGAGGGTGCCGGACGAGGCGAAGCCGACAGCGTTCGGCCTGTGGTTGCACCTGGACCCGCTGGGGCGGGGGCCGATGGACCCGGAGTGGATCGCGGAGCGCGTCTACCCGAGGCGCGACCGGACGGCGGCAGCCGACATGGTGCTCGATCACCTCGTGATGCTGATCGATGCGGGCTTCCTGGCTACCTACGAAGCGGGTGGCTTCGAGTGGTTGCAGCTCTCGCGGCCGTTGAAGGTCGACAAGCGGGGTGTGACGATCACGACTCCGGACCCGCCCGGGCAGTTTCCATGGACGTCCATGGCTGGGGGGAGAGAGGGCGCGAGGGAGCGGGCGAGAGCCGAGGTGCGGGCCGAGCGGGAGGCGAGCGCAGCGGGCTGGGATGCCGTGCAGAGGGACCGCAGACGCGAGGTGCGCCGCCCGGACAAGCCGTTGGCGCTCAGCGCCCCGCCTGCGTTCTGTCACGAGCACATGCCGGCAGGCTCCGGCGGTACCCCCTGCGGACCATGCAGAGACACCCGCATCGTTCGCGAGGACTGGCTGAGATCCGCCATCTACGAACAGAAACTCACGACCTTCTACGAGCAAGGGGAAGCAGATGACTGGCATGGCGCCGATCTCGGCACCTTCTGAGCGTCTCACCGTCCTGTACGAGGGTCCGGCGCTGGCTCAGCTCAAGAGGGCAGCTCTCCGTGACGGTGTGCCCGTCGAGGGGTTCGTGCACGGGGCGTTGAAGTCAGCGGTGCAGGGCAAGCCTCGTCCCGAAGTAGTCGTGATCTCGACGCAGCAGAGCAACGACATCGTCCGTCTCATCCGAGCGAACTTCGACAACACCACGATCGCTGACTGGGTGCACGTAGACGTGTCCACCGTCGAGGCGATCCGAAAGGAGCTCAGCTGATGGCTGGGGACACGATCATCACTGTCGTCGGGAATCTGACCGCCGACCCGGAGCTGCGCTACACGCAGAACGGCTTGGCGGTGGCGAACTTCACTGTCGCGTCGACGCCTCGCGTGTTCGACCGCCAGGCGAACGAGTGGAAGGACGGCGAGCCGCTGTTCATCCGGTGCTCGGTGTGGAGGGAGTTCGCGGAGCACGTCGCTTCGTCGCTCGTGAAGGGCTCTCGGGTCATCGTGCAGGGCCGCCTGAAGATGCGCCGCTACGAGACCGAGCAGGGCGAGAAGCGCACGTCGACGGAGCTTGAGGTCGAGGAGATCGGCCCATCGCTTCGGTACGCCACGGCGCAGCTCACGAGGACGAGCGGTCAGGGCAAGGGGCAGACCTCGGGCACGACGTCGAGAGGGCAGGGCGAGCAGCAGCGGGGCTGGTATCAGCCGGACCAGCAGCCGTCGGCCGGACCAGCGCAGTCCGAGCAACCCACGTTCAACGACTTCGACGAGCCCCCGTTCTGATGGGTACTCCGACGTGGGCGCCGGAACCGCAGGCGCGCGAAACGAAGCGGGGCGCGTGTGGTCGCCGCTGCTGCTGGCGAGGCCCGCACGGCTCGTGTCAGCCCATCGACCCGGCCACGTGCCGATGCCATGCGGCACCGCCGGAACCGACCGCGAGAGAGAAGCTGTCCGCCCTCATGGCGGAGGCAAAGCAACTACAGGAGCAAACAGCATGAACACGATTTCAGAACTTCAGGTCCGCATCGGCGAAGTCAACATCGCGAACGGGTGGCGGGAGCGCGTAGAGACGTTCCCGACGAGTCAGGCCCGCGCGCATGCGCAGATCACGCGGCTCGCGCTCATCACTACGGAGGTGTCGGAAGCAATCGAGGAGATCCGCGTCGGTCGCCGCCCGGACGAGACGCACTACTCGCACTCCAAGGACTCGGCCTACAACGAGCACGAGCGCTACAACCGTGACGGTTCGTCGCGGAAGCCGGAGGGGGTGCCGAGCGAGCTGGCTGACGTGGTCATTCGCGCACTCGATGCAGCAGACGCCTGGGGGATCGACCTCGAGGCGATGATCGCGGAGAAGCTCGAGTACAACGCTCAGCGCGGATTCCGCCACGGAGGGAAGACAGCATGAGCGAGTCGGTGCGGGCCACGGTGTACCTGCAGCTTGAGGCTGAGCTCCACCACTACTCGCCGAGGGTGCCGGAGGTTCAGTCGGACATCGTGGGCGCCAAGGTCGTGAACTCGACGCAGAGGCGCTCAGCGAAGCCGAAGTCGGGGACGGTCGAGGTGAAGATCCAGGTCGAGATCCCCAAGGCGGCGTTCCTGGCTCTGCGACCGGAGGCGATCGTCGTGATCCCGGACGGCATGACACTGGCCCACCCGATCGAGGTCGAGGCCATCGACCCGAACGAGGAGGAGTCGTGAGCCGCGGGCAGCTGGCGCGGACGCCGGAGAACTTCCCGCTCATGAACGATCGGGCGGGCCGCCGCCGCAAGCGCCGGGCGTGGCAGCTCCTCGCTCGCGAGGGCAACGGAGATCCGCTCGTCGGGTTCTGCACGCTCCTCGAGCAGCTCGTCGACACGGCGTTCGCCGTCTTCGAGAACTTCGTCGAGGTCATCGCCGGAGCCTTCACGTCCAAGAAGCGCGACGACTACGCGCTCGTTCCCGCCTCGCACGCACCGATGGCAGCCCCACCGATGCCGTTGCGGAACGACGCCCTGTGGAACACCTGCCCGCACGGGTACATCGCCGAGGCATGCACGGGTCCAGATGACGCACACGAAGGAGACGCCGATGACTGAATGCCAGCACTGCGGGCGCTTGCTCGGTCACGCGCAGACCTGCCCTGTGAGCGTCGCCAAGCTCGAGGAGGCCGCCAACGTCGCGGGTCTGAAAACGGTCCTCGAGACACGGACCGCGATAGCGGTCGAGGCGGCCATGCAGCAACAGGAGTGGCTCATCGGGCAACGCCGAGCGCTCATCGCCGCCGGATGGTCCGAGCAGGGCGCCGAGACCGCCATCCTCCTCACCATCCAGAACTCCGCCAACCAGAGAGGCGCTCACCATGCCAGTTGACAACATGCCGCACATCACGGCGGAGTCCGCGGATCGGACGCTGACGCTCGGGGAGCTGCGCGAGCTCGTCGAGGCGGCGGCCCTGTATCCACCGTCGACCATCGTTCGGGGTCAGATGATCCCGTTCTTCCTCCCGGATCTCGGGAACACGAAGGGTGGGCGGATCATGAAGCTCGCTCTCGACAAGCCAGAGGAGGCCCGTCGTGGCTAGGTGCGAGCAGGAGATGTGCCCGTTCTGGGCTGGCGATGGTGGGTGCCCGTGCGCGGTGCTCGACATCGGGGAAAACGATCGAGAGGAGGCCCGTCGTGGCTGAGCAGGAGTACACGCCGACCGAGGCGGAGGGTGAGCGCATCGAGGAGGCAGCTTCAAGGCTCCGCCACTATGGCTACGGTCACCTCGCGGAGGCCGTAGAGCGTTTGGCCGAGGTCAGGGCCAACGAGCGCGCGAAGCGACCCGACCGGGAGCAGGTAGCGCGGACGCTGTTCCTCGTGGACAACCCGGATTGCCCGCCTGACCGCATCCACGAGAGCACGCTCTGGGCGACGCTGCGGGATGACTACCTGAGCTCTGCCGACGCCGTGCTCGCTCTCGAACCCGAGGCCCGCGAGGAGCCGGGGACGGCTGCGGTGCGTGCTCTGCATCATCGCACTGAGGTCGAGGTCGTGGAATCGGATTGCATGCAGGACGCGTGCGATCACTCGGAGGGGTGCCCGACGTCTCTGCAGGCGGTGTGCGCGCATTGCTTCTCGCCGGGTGGGGATGACCGGCACGACGACTACAGGGTGGTTCGTGAGTGGCATGAGTGGCCGTGCTGGACGATCAAGGCGCTCGGCGGCGACTCAACTCCCGAGGCCCGCGAGGTCACCGACGCGGAGGTCGAGGCGGCGGCACGCGTGATGTTTGACGGCGACCTCGAACCTGGGGGCACCGCCGAGTACACGTGGGCCGAGATGGTCGTCGAAGACAAGAGCCGAGCCGACATCTGGCGCGCGGATGCTCGCGCCGCTCTCGAAGCCGCTCGGGGGGTGTCCCGTGGCTGAGGGTATGGAGCCGGAGGTGCTGACGCTTCCGACTTCGGTGTCGGCGTGCGTGCTCATTCGCATCGGTGACAACGGGTTCGAGGCGACGTATCTCGAGGCCCAGTCTCGGGTGCCGATGCCGAGATCAGACGCGGCCAGGCTGCTACTGGATCTGGCTATGGACCTCGCAGAGCAAGCGAGGCAGCAGGGTGACGATGAGGGAGTATCTGGTGGCTGAAGTCGAAGTAGGCGGGGCGTTCGGTGCTCCGGAGCGTGTCGATCTGGCGCCGGTGCGCCACGCCCTGTCGCAGGCCCCTGACCTCCTGCAGCACCTCGCGCATCTCGTCATCAAGGGTCGCTTCGAGGATGGTCAGCCGGTGGCTCGTGACGTGCAGTCGACACCTGGCCGTATCGCTCCGATGGATCAGATCGATGCGACGTTCGCGTGGCTGTGGGTGCTGGCCGAGAAGTGGCAGCGCCCGGGGTTGGTGTCGGTGGAGCACATGGTGCGTCGTGCTGACTCGGGGAAGGTGCTGGGGCCTCGGGGGGTGAAGGGAACCCCGGACGGCGGCGACGTGCTGCTCGTATGGGCGAAGACGCTGGTGCATCGCATCGAGGCTCAGTGGGGAGTGCTCGAGATCGGCATGGGCGACCCGAAGGTCTGGGGCCAGTACGAGGCTCGGGAGTTCGTGGAGTCCGCTGACGCGAACCTGCTGCGGCCGTTGGCGATGTGGCCCCTTGACGAGCGCGCCCCGGTGCCGGCGAAGCCGAGGGAGTGCCCGACGTGCGGGGAGCGTGACGTGTGGGCGGATCTCGACTTGGTCACTGCTCTGTGCAAGTCGTGCCGGAAGACGGTGGTCGTGGAGCGGTGGGTGTCGGTCAAGGACGCCGCGCGCATCCTCGACGTCGCCGAGCGGACGATCCGGGACTGGCTGGCCGAGGGGCTCGCGTCGAAGCCGCTCGGCAGGGGGAGGGCTGTGGAACTCGGCTCGGCTCGAGAGGTCCGAGACATGCGGGCGGCGCGCTCGATTCTCAATCTGTCACCGGAACGAAAGCAGGTCGTCTGATGGGATTGTTCATCCGGAAGCTGGCGGCCGCCATCGTGCGCGAGCAGGAGGAGCGCGACCTCGCTGCCTATTACACCTGCGGACACGGGGTGAACACTCTCTATCGGGAATGCTCCCAGTGCGGGGACTTGCCGCACATGGAGTTTCGCGAGACGGCATCTTGAAGCAAACCGGCGCGAGAGAAGATGCTCGATCCGCCGCGTCTTCGGTATAGGATGCACCTGTGCGATTCGTGACTGAAGAGTCACGATGTTGAAGCCCCGGACCTGAACACAGGCCCGGGGCTTCTTGCTTTCCCTGCTGGTGTAATCGGCAGCACGGCGCGCTCTGGCCGCGTCGATCCAGGTTCGAGTCCTGGGCGGGGATCAATGCGGAGCCTGGCTCGAGACGCCGGGTGAGGTGCACTCTCCGCAGAAGACCTCAGGTCGACCGAGCAGTCGAGGTAAGCGGCAAGGCCACCCACCTGAGGCAACACTTCCAACACGTGCAGCCTCAGCTATGGGGTGTGCATCCGGTCACGCGCCCCGGGCACGAGAAGAGCGCGACTACTTCCCTACGGTGGGCGGTGTGCGGCATGGATGAAGACGACAACGAGTGCGTCATCCTCGGCAACGACTGAGCGAGGTGTGCTGTGCGCGTTCAGACAAGAGCGTTCAACGAGCTCAGGGCTGAGTTCCGTGCGCAGTGCGCCGAGGAGGACGCCGCGTGCTGGCTGTGCGGCCAGCGCAACATCGACTACCCAGCACCGTTCGATGACTACTCGAACGACGACCGCTTCCAGCTGGACCACTACTGGCCGGTGTCCACGCACCCCGAGCTGCAGGCAGACCCGGCGAACTTCCGCGCGAGCCACGCCGGGTGCAACCGTGAGCGCGGCAACAAGCCACCCCGCCCGGGGTTGGGCATCCCCTCCCAGGTATGGGTTCGGGTGTAGGACCACTACCCGAGGAGCACACCCCCTATGGCACGTATCCAGGTACTCGAGCTACCCACCCTCGTCGAGGGGGACCGGGTCACCACCCCCTTCGTGTTGGTCATCGACCAGGCCGAGCCGCAGACCGCAACGAGACAGAGCATCCTCGGCCCAGTGTCGGTGTCGCAGGCAGTCGTCACCGACGACTTCGAGCGTGCGGCCAAGGCGGCGGGGGCAACAGCGGTCATCGTCAGCACGCAGACCCTCGACGTGGTGCAGCCGTGAACAGGTTCGCAGCGCTCGGCCTCGCAGTCGAAGCCGCGTCGGGCAAGAGCATCATCGTCATCACTCGCACGCTGAGACAGAACGCCGACGTTCTCGACCAGCTTGTCGCTGTGCCCGACGCCAGTCACTGCATCGCGAAGACGCGAAGAGCGAACGGCGAGCAGAGCGTCGACTACCTGAGTGGTGGCACGGTACGCATACGGTCACACGGTCAAGGCACTCGCGGCATGAGCGCAGACATCATCTTCCTCGACGACGGAGTCGACCAGTTGGTGAGCGTCCCGCACGGGTGGGCATGCCTGAACGCCTCACTGGCCGCGTCACCGCACGCCGAGCTCGTCCGCACCTGAACCCACGGGGTAGGGGCGGTCAAGTTTCTGGGGAACCCGGAGGACGGCAGACTCATGCCGGTGTCGCTTCCTCTCCCTCCTGACCTTTCAGGGGGGTCGCGCGCGTTAAAAGGATGCGATTCTCTCCGCATCGCTCGGCAACGGTGTCGTTCTTGTCGGATCTCTTCGAGGGTGTGGTGA
Source organism: Pseudoclavibacter sp. AY1H1 (assembly GCF_002931055.1). Classification (GTDB taxonomy): domain Bacteria; phylum Actinomycetota; class Actinomycetes; order Actinomycetales; family Microbacteriaceae; genus Pseudoclavibacter. The sequence continues at coordinate 362,360 of NZ_PSXX01000001.1, forward strand.
TCGTGGCGGAGTTCGAGAAGAAGTCAGCGGTCGACGCGCTCAAGGAGTCGATCGCCGTCGCGACGCACCTGAAGCCTGAGCATCACGCGGCCATCGAGGCGGCCCGGGCGCTGGCGAGGCGCGTGGATGACCTGGACGCGAACGACTGGATCGTCGGCGGGAAGCTCGACAACGTGAGCATGCCGACGTACCTGCGGAGCCTGCAACTCCTCGGCCTGATGCCGAGCACGCCGGCCGCTGGGGCGAAGGGGAAGCCGCGCAATGACCTCGAGGAGTGGAAGCAGCGTGCACGTTCAGGTGGGGCGGACTGAACCGCGCATCTGGACCAAGCCGCTGCGGGAGCTGACGCGCGAGACGAGCCTCGGCTTCGAGGTCATCGACTTCGCTTCGCAGATCCTCGGTGTCACCCTCTACCCCTGGCAGAAGTGGCTGCTCATCCACGCGCTCGAGCTGCTCGCCGACGGGTCGTACCGTTTCCGCCGCGTGGTGGTGCTCGTCGCCCGCCAGAACGGCAAGACGTTGCTCGCCTCTGTGCTCACGGCATGGTGGCTGTTCATCGACTCCGACCGGCACCCTGACCGCGTCCCGCCCATCAAGTTCAAGGTCGTCGGCACCGCGCAGAACCTCGACATCGCTCGAGGCCCGTGGGCGGGCGTCAAGGCGTGGTGTGACCCGGACCCGGACGCCGGCGCGGACGACCTCGACGTGATCGAGGCGCTGCAGGCCGCGACGATGAAGGTCTACGACGCCAACGGCAAAGAGTCGATCATCCTGAAGTCGAAGGCGCACTACGAGGTGCGTGCGGCTGCTCAGGCCCGAGGCAAGCCCGCCGCGCGCGTCATCATGGACGAGCTGCGCGAGCAGAAGAACTGGGAAGCCTGGAACGCGGTGTCGCAGACGACGAAGTCGTTCTGGTCCGGCCAGCTATGGGGCTTCTCGAACGCCGGCACGCCCCGCGCGGTCGTGCTGCAGGCGCAGCGCAAGGCCGGCCGCGAATCGATCGCCGAGTGGGAGCAGTACGTCGAGTCGGGCATCATGTCCGCCGAGGCGTTCGCCAACGAGCACGACATCTCGATCGGGATCTTCGAGTGGTCAGCCGCTGAGGGGCTCCCGAAAGACGACGTCGAGGGAATCCTGCAAGCGAACCCCTCGATCGGGTACGGCGGCATCACCGTCGCCACGTGCCTCTCCGACGCGCGCAGCATGCCCGAGGGTGACTACCGCACGGAAGTCTTGTGCCAGTGGGTGAGCGCGCTCGTCGTGCCAGACGTGGATCAGGAAGCCTGGACGAAGTCAGCTGACGGTCCCGAGTTCGACGAGGCCGGAGAGGTCACCTACGAAGGCTCCCTGGTCTCGTCGACGTCGCCGCTCGTCGTGGGCGTCGACACATCAGCCGACCGGCAGATGACCTACGTAGCGATCGCCGGAGACACTGACGACGGTCGCATCCACGTCGAAGTCGTCGCCATGCGCGCCGGAATGCTCTGGACCGTCCCCTACGTCGTTGCCCTCTGCCAGCAGAACGGGACAACCTTCGTCGCCGTCCAGGCCCGCGGATGCGGGGCATCCGACTTCGTCGAACCGCTCAACAAGGCCGGGTTGACCGTCATCGAGATCCAGGGCACTGCGCTCGGCTCCTCGTGCGGTCGCACGCTCGACCGCATCCGCGATCGCAAGGTCGCCCACCGCGGCCAGCCGATTCTCGACATGGCCGCGTCCGGAGCCGTCACGAAGAAGCTCGGCGAGGTCCGCGTCTGGGACCGCGACGGGTCCATGCCGATCGACGCAGCACCGCTCGTCGCCGTGAGCAACGCCCTCTATGGGCTCGAAAACCTGCCCGAAGTCGAAGAGCAAGGCCCGTCCCCGTACGAATCGCGGGGCCTGATGGTCGTCTAGGAGGAGCCATGCGCAATCTGCGCGCGTACAAGGGCCGTCGTGTCGCCGTGTCTACCGTGACCGGCGAGTACAAGGGCCTGCTGGCCTCCGCGCACGTCGGCGGGATCGAACTCGAAGGTGCCGTCGCCATGGTCAGCGGCCAGGACGTGCAGCTCGCGCCGGTGGTGTTCATCCCGGCACACCAGATCGTGCATGTGCAGGTGGCCCTGTGAGCGAGGACTTCCCGACGCTCGCTGATCTCGGTCGCCGGCACGCGGAGCAGCCGTTCTACGTCGCCGACCCAGGTACGCCCCTCACCTCGTGGGCGGCAGGGCAGTCGCGGGACGCGTTCCGCAAGCAGCCCTCCGTGCGCAAGGTCACGGGCTTCATCGCCCGTCAGCTCGCGTCGACGTCCCTGCACTCGTACCGGCGCCGCGGTGACGACGACCGAGCGCGGCTCTCGAACCACCCCCTGGTGAGCTTCCTCGCCGACCCGGCCAAGTCGCCGGGCGTCTCGGCGATGGACTTCTGGGAGGGGATGCACCTCGACCGGCTGCTCTACGACCGGTCGGCGGCGCTCATCGAGCCCGACCCGAGCACGCTCCTCCCGAAGCGCGCCATCCGCCTCCCAGCCTCCCGAACCACGTTCCACGGCACCGACGGCGTCATCGAGTACGTCGAGACGTACGACGACCACGGCACCCGCAAGATCTACGAGCCCGACAAGCACTGGATGCTCCTCAACCGGGGATATCCGGGGGCGAGCGTCATGGGCGTCTCCGCCGTCGACACGCTCCGAGCGATCCTCGACGGAGCCGACGAAGCGGTGGAGTACCGCGCGGATCTCATGAAGAACCGCGCCGTGCTCTCGGCGGTCATCGAGAAAGAGAAGCCCTGGTCGTCGGAAGACGCGCAGCAGCGGTTCCAGCGATCGTTCGCCGAGTACCGCCGGGGCGGTTCCCGCGCCGGCGGCGTGCCCGTCCTCGAGGACGGCACGACGTGGAAAGACGTGCAGGCGCACAAGCCGATCGACGTCCAAGACATGGAAGCTCGAACGCTCTCCGAGGTGGAGGTCGCGACGGCCTACTGGATCTATCCGGAGTTGCTCGGCACCAGGCCCGGTACGTACGCCAACATGCGCGCCTTCCGCGCGATGCTCTACAGCGTCTGCCTCGGCCCCTACTTCGAGTCCTGGAAGCAGTCGGTGAACACGCAGCTCGTGCCACTGTTCACGCCGCAGAACATCTACGTCGAGCCCAACGTGCAGTCGAAGCTGTCCGGCTCGTTCGAGGAGCAGGCCGACTACATGTCGACGATGGTCGGCGGCCCGATCATGACCCGCAATGAGGGTCGCGCGCGTCTGAATCTCTCACCCATCGACGGCGGCGACGAGCTCATCGTGCCGCTCAACGTCACCGAGGGCGGCCAGGCGTCGCCCCAGTCTGGAAAGGCGGTCACCCATGGTGACGAAACAGTCCACACGGGTGGTGCTCGCGAAGGCGACGCCGTCCAAAGCATCGGATAGCGCGGCCTCGTTCGTCGGATACGCCAGCGTGTTCGACGTCATCGACACGTACGGCGACGTGGTGCGCAAGGGCGCCTTCGCCAAGAGCATCGACGCGCTCACCGCTGAGGGTGCGCAGCCACTCGGCGTCTACTACGCCCACAACATGAACGGCTCCCCGTACGGGCTCGTCGGCGTCGTGAAGTCGCTGACCGAGGACGACTACGGGCTCCGCGTCGAAGCGGATCTCTACGTCGACACGAACCCCGAAGCGAAGTTCCTCCACCAGGCCATGCAGGACGGCGTCATCAACGAGATGTCGTTCGCGTACTACGTGACGGAGAGCTCCTGGGCGACCCAAGAGGGGCAGGACGTCTACGAGATCAAGTCCGTCGACCTGCTCGAGGTGTCGGTGTGCCCGGTCGGTGTGAACCGACAGGCGCTCATCCAGGAAGTCAAGGCGCGGCTCACGCCCCGGGCGAAGGCCGACGCCGAAGACATCGGCGAGCTCACCCCGGTGATCGTCGAAGACGAGGGCACGGAAGAGCTCGAAGAGTCGAAGGCCGACGACGACGAGGAAGCGACCGCCGCCGCGACTCTCGCGGCCGTCCGCCCCCTCCTTGCTGACGCTCTGGCCGCGATCGACGCGCTCGAGAGCAAGGCAGCCACCGACCCAGACCCGGCGGAACCCCCCGCCGAATCAGACTCCAAGGCCGCGGCCGAGGAACCCAAGACGCCGACCGAGCTCCGCGCTCGCAAGGCACTCGCACTGGCGCACTCACGCGCCCGAAAGGAAAACGCATGAACCCCAAGGAGATGCTCGCCGCGGCACAGCTGAAGGTGGCCAACGCTGCCAAGCTCGTCCAGGCCGACGCGAGCGAAGAGAACATCAAGGCGCTCGAGGACGCGAACGTCGAGCACGACGAGGCATTCGCTCGCGTCGAGCGCGCTCAGAAGGCGCTCGGCGCCATGGAGCGCTCGGTCGAGGAGGAGAAGAAGACCGCCCCCGACATGCGCGTCTCGCTCGGTGAGCGATTCACGAAGTCCGAGTCCTACGAGGGCTTCCAGGCCAAGTACGGCCCCTCAGGCGTCCCGAAGGAAGCGTCGATCTCGCTCGACAACGTCAACGTCGGATCGCTCGCCGAGTACGAGGCGAACCGCAAGGCGGCGATGACGACCGACATCGCCCACGTTCCCCCGCAGCAGTTCGCGATGGTCGACCAGACCGTCCGCCCACGCCTGTCGCTGCTCGACCTCGTCTCGCGCGGCTCGATCAGCTCCTCGCACCTCGAGTACCTGCAGATCATCTCGGTCACCCGCAACGCGGACATCGTCCCGGAGAACACGGGCAACGACGCGACGGACACGCTCAAGCCGATCTCCGAGCTCGCCACGCAGCTCGCAGACGCGAAGGCCTACGCCTACGCCGACGGCTACACGGTCACGAACCAGCTGCTCGCCGACGCACCCGCGCTGGCGACGTTCCTCAACAACGAGTTCCGGTACTCGCTGCCGAACGTCGTCGAGGACAAGATGCTCAACGGCACCGGCACCTCGGGCGAGCCCCGCGGACTGCTCGAGACCACGGGCGTCCAGAACCTCACCTATGGGGCCGGCCCCAGCATCCGCAACTTCATCGAGGCGGTGCGCAAGTCGAAGACCAAGATCACCCTCGCCGAGGGCACCCCGCAGGCGGTCCTGATCAACCCCGAGGACGACGAGGCGATCGACCTGTTCGCCGACAACGACGGCCGCTACTACTCCAACGGCCCGTTCGGCACCGGCCCTTCCACCCTGTGGGGCATGCCGCGCGTTCTTTCGACCAAGATCCCCGTCGGCACGGCGATCGTCGGCGAGTTCACGCAGATGGCGCTCCTCGACCGCGAGGGCCTCTCGGTCGTCGCGTTCAACCAGCACAAGGACTACGCGCAGCGCAACCTCACGTACGTCCGTGCGGAGCTGCGCGCCGCGCAGGTCATCTGGCGTCCCGCGCGCTTCGCGGTCATCGAGTCGGCGTAGCCGGAAGAGAGGCAAATCATGGCAACGGTCATTGACGGCGTTCGATACGCCAACGGCGAGGAACCTCGCAGCACCACGGCAGGCCCCGGCCAGCCGAAGCACTCCCCGTTCGGCGAGTTCGAGAAGCGCCTCGAGCGCATCGAGGAGCTCATCGGCATCGATCACGCCGAAGTCGGCGCACCGGAAGGTGCGGCCGTCACGACCGCGGCGACGGGCGAGAAGCGCGACGGGAACCCCGACGCGAAGCAGGACGGCGAACCGCCGGCCAAGCGCCCCACGGCGCGCCGAGTCGAGACGAAGTAACCCGAGGGAGGTGATGGGCGTGACGCTAACCGCGTTCCTCCCAGCGAACTACGACGCTGCGTTCCTCGCGAACGCGGCGTCGCAGTCCATCCGGGGCTACTGCCACTGGCACGTCGCGCCCTCCATCACCGAGACGCTCGTGCTGGACGGGACGGGCGGCAAGGCGCTGCTCGTCCCGTCCATGCACATCACCGCGCTCACGAAAGTCACCTCCGGCGGCAACGACGTCACGGCCCGCGTGAAGTGGTCGCGCCGATCCGGCGTGCTCACGCTCGCCAGCGGATGGTCGCACGAGCTCGGCGACATCGAGATCGAGCTCACGCACGGCTTCGACCTCGCTGACGTGCCGAACCTCGCCGCCATCGTGGTCGCGATTGGTCAGCGCGCATCCGCCGGAAACGACGGCTACGTGCACGAGTCCGCGGGAGGCATGTCGCGTCGGGCGCTGACGGGCAAGGACGGCGCCTCGGCCGGAGTCCCACTGTTCGAGTCGGAGAAGGAAGCCCTCGATCCGTACCGGCTCACCTGGGGGTCGTGATGACGCTCCCGTTCGGCCCCATCCAGCCGATCCCGGAACCAACCATCAGCGGCTCGCTCCTCGGCGACTGGGCCATCTCGGTCACTCGCCTCCGAGCGGGATCAGCGGGGGAGGACCGCCGAGGAGAACCCATCCCGGGCGCCGACGTTTCCGCCGAGCTCCCGCCTGCGATCTTCCAGCCCGAGGGCAACGAAGCGCTCGTCGCGGCCGGAGTCTCCGCCACAGGGACAGAACCGACCGTCTACTGGCCCAACGCGAACCCGGATGTGCGAGTCGGTGATCGGCTCGTCATCGACGGCGACACGTGGTTGGTGCACGAGCGACCCTCGCGCACACCGCTCGGCTTGGTCGTGATCGTCCAGGGCGTCGAGAGCACGAGGGGGTCGCCATGAAGAAGCCGTTCAAGCCCAACAAGCGCGGCATGGCCGCACTCCTGAAGCAGGGCATGCGTGGCGCGGTCGCCGAGCAGGGACGCGCCATCCAGGGCCGAGCCGGTCCGGGCTTCGACATGCAGGTCAACGTCGGCACCCGTGCCCGCGCGACCATCATGACGGAGACCGACGCCGCGAAGCGCCGCCAGGTATCCGACCACGTCCTCGAGCAGGCAGCAGGGGCCGGGCTGACGTGAGCACACCGATCCGCCCGCCCGACGTCGAGGGCATCGTCCTCGACTACCTGAAGTCCTTCGTCGACGCGTCCGTCGTGTCGAAGCGTCCCGACGACGGCACCACGTCGTTCGTCCGCGTCATCGGCACCGGCGGGCCGGGACGCAGCCAACGGATCCTGCAGACCGTGCAGCTGACCATCGACAGCTACGCACCGACCCTGGGCCTCGCGTTCGATCTCGCGCAGGACGTCGACGCCGCGATCCACGCCCTGCCCTCATCGAACGAGCCGGTCAACTCGGTGCCGTGGTCCACGACGCCGCGCAACGACCCCGACCCCGACACCCAGTCACCCCGTTACACGGCCACGTACCAGCTGGTCGTCATCTGCCACTAGGAGGCAACCACTCATGACCACCAACGCGCTCAACGCGCTCATCTTCGGGTCGGACAACGACTCTGTCTACCTGGGCCCCGTCACGTCGCTGACGACCGTCGTCGGCCTCGCAACGCCTGTCCCCGCCGCTCTCGAGGATCGCGGGTGGATCGGCGAAGAGGGCCTGAACCTCGAGCTGTCCGACTCGATCGAACGCATCAAGGGCCACCAGGGCGGCAAGACGGTCAAGACGTTCATGTCGAGCTCGGACACGAACATCACCGTCGCGCTGCTCGAAACGAAGCTCGCGAACCTCCTCGACTACCTGAGCGCAAAGGCCACGAAGGTCGGAACGGGCAACGCGGCGATCGCGAAGATCGACGTGCCCGCGTCCCGTCAGGTCACGATGCTCAGCGGGATGATCGACCTCTTCGACACGTCCGGGAACGGCGCCCACACGCGCATCCTCCTCCCGACGATCTCCCTCGGAGAGCGCCAGGGCATCGCGTTCACCAACAAGGACATCACCGCCTACAACTACAACCTCGAGGTCATCGGCGGCTTCACGATCCTCACGAACGCCAAGGCGATCGTCGAAGACCCGAAGCTCCTCGCCGCGTAGGCGCCCTCGAACCCCCTGGCCGCGGCGCGCGCTCCCGCCGCGGCCAGGGTTCCACCCTCGGAGCGCACCCACCACCTCAGGAGCAAATCATGGCAACCGCCAACACCCGCAAGACCACTCCCGCCCGCACGACCCGCCAGCGGGCAGCAGCCGCCGGCGCGAAGCTGCCCGCCGACCACGCCGTCAAGGCCGAAGCCGAGGGCGAACTCATCGAGATCACCGTGCAGGGATTCGACCTGCAGATCGACCCGGAAGCGCTCAGCGACTTCCGTCTGCACCGCCGCATGGCGCGCGGCGGAGGCGACGGCCAGACCGCGCAGTTCGAGCTGTTCGACCGTGCCTTCGGCGACCAGGCAGAAGACGCGCTCGAGTCGCTCGCCGACGAACGCGGCTACGTTTCGCCCAAAGCCGCTGGCGCGTTGCTGCGCGAAGTGATCGAGGCGGCTGGCCTGGGAAAGTCCTAGCCCTCCCCGCGCTCCTCGCGGAGCACGCGGAGGCCATCGAGGCTGACCTGCAATCCGAGTACGGCGTGGACCTGTGTGACCTCTATCGAGGGGCCATTTCGGCACGCAAGGTCGCGACCTTCATCTGGATGCTCAAGCCCGGATCTCGCCTCGCCATAGAGCGCGGCGGACCCGGGGCGTGGTCCGCCGAAGTTCGAGCCATCCACGAAGAGGGCTACCGCACCATGATCGGCGGCTACGCCGGCTCCGGTGTGAAACGCGCGCAGGTGCCGAAGCCCATCGAGCCTCCCCCCGAGGGGTGGCTGAAGGCCTCGGAAGAGAAGCAAGACCGACAAGCGCAGAAGGCCGCCCGCTGGGCGCAGCGGCAGGACGCGCACTAGCCGGGGCCTGGCCATTCGTGGCGGGCCCCGGCCCCACAACTACACAGCGGAGGTGCCCTTTGGCGAAGAACGGCATCGACCTCGGCACGTACTGGATCCAGGTAGCACCGTCCGCTGACGGCTTCTGGACTGAGTTCCAGAAGCAGGTCGGCGGGTCCGGTGGCAAGCAGGCCGGAGTCACCCTCGGCAAGGCCGTGCAGACCGGATTCCAGGCAGGGCTCGGAGGGTTCAGCTCCGCCGCGCTCGACAGCCTCAGCAAGGACGTCGCGAAGGCGTCCGCCTCCTACGAGGCGGCGTCACGCAAGAGCGCCGACGCTGCTGGCAAGCTCCGTGTTGCCGAAGCGCAGCTCAACGAGATCCGCGCCAAGGGCGGGGACACCTCCGCTCGCCTCGTCGCCGCTGAGGAAAGGTTCGCCGCCGCCCAACGCTCCGCGGCCGACGCCGCCGGCACCAGCAAGGCGGCAGCCGATCGTGTCCGCGAGGCGAAGGAAAAGCTCGCCGACGCCGAAAAGAAGACCGCCTCCGCCACCGAAGCGGGCGGCAAGTCCGCTTCCAAATCAGAGGGCTACCTCGCCCGGCTCCGCACCGCCCTCTACTCGACTGAGGGCAGCTTCGACGGTCTCGGCACGGAGGTCAAGGAAACCAACGGACTGCTCGGCAACTTCGCCCTCGGCGGCGCGATCGCCGGCGTCGCCAGCTCCATCACGTCATCGATCACGTCGAGCATCGGCGAGCTCGCGTCCGAAGCCATCACCGCATCCGACGCGACGGACAAGTTCAAGGGCACCCTGAACTTCGCTGGCCTGGACGACTCCGCGATCTCGAACCTGACCGCGAGCACCCGCCAGTACGCCGACGAAACCGTGTACGGGCTCGACGACATCCAGAACATCACCGCGCAGCTCGCGTCCAACAGCGTCAAGGACTACGACAAGCTCGCCGAGGCCGCCGGAAACCTCAACGCCGTTTCGGGCGGCACCGCCGAGACGTACAAGTCCGTCGGCATGGTGCTCACGCAGACCGCGGGCCAGGGGAAGCTCACGACGGAGAACTGGAACCAGCTCTCCGACGCGATCCCCGGCGCGAGCGGTCGACTGCAGGAAGCGCTCCTCAGCGCGGGCGCCTTCACGGGCAACTTCCGCGAGGAGATGGCCGCCGGCGAGATCACCGCCGAGGAGTTCAACACGGCGCTGCTCGGGCTCGGCAACGACCCCGTCGCGGTCGAAGCGGCGAAGTCCGTCACCACGTTCGAGGGCATGATCGGCAACCTGCAGGCCACCGTCGTCGGCGGCCTGTCGGACGCGATCACTGAACTGAAGCCCCAGATCGGCACGTTCATCGGGTTCTTCTCGGACACCATCGAGGGCGCCGTGCCGATCCTCGTCGGCTTCGTGCAGGGCATCGCACCCCTCGGGGAAGCCGTCGGCGGGATCATCACGATCCTCACGACCGGCGACTTCCAGGGCGGCATCTTCGGCCTCGACGAAGACGCACCCGTGATCAGCTTCCTCTTCACGCTGCGCGAGTCCGCCCAGTCCGTGTTCGACATCCTCACGCAGGGAGACTTCACCGGCCCCATCTTCGGGCTCGAGGAGGACTCCGCGCTCGTCGGATTCTTCTTCAGCCTCCGAGATGCCGCACAGGGTGTCGTTGCGTGGTTCCAGGACGCATCCACCGGCGCCGTCCCCGCCATCATGGAGGGCTTCCGCGGCGTCGGCGACGTGCTCGGCGGCATCATCTCGTTCGTCGACTCCAACAGCGACTGGCTCGTGCCCATGACCGTGGGCGTCATCGCGTTCGTCGCCGCCTACAAGGCAGTCGTGTTCGTCACCGGCGTCATGGCCGCGCTGCGGTCCGGGACGATGCTCGCGACGGCTGCACAGTGGGCGCTGAACATCGCGATGAACGCGAACCCCATCGGGCTCATCATCGCGGGCGTCGCAGCCCTCACGGCCGGTCTCGTGTGGTTCTTCACGCAGACCGAGCTCGGGCAGCAGGTGTGGCAGAACATCGTCAGCTTCATCTCCACGGCCATCACCTGGCTGTGGGAGTCGGTGCTGAGCCCGGTGTTCACCGCCATCGGGGCGATCTTCACGTGGCTGTACGACAACGTGATCTCGCCCATCGTGGCGGGGATCGTCCTCTACGTGCAGGTGTGGGCCGCGATCTTCACCTGGCTGTGGGACAACGTCCTCTCGCCCGTGTTCACGGCCATCGGCGCGATCTTCTCCTGGATCTACAACAACGTCGTGATGCCGATCGTCACCGGCATCGTCATCCTCGTCCAAGCGTGGGCGGCGATCTTCAACTGGCTGTGGACGTCCGTGCTGTCGGTCGTCTTCGCGGCCGTCGGAGCGATCTTCAACTGGCTCTACACGAACGTCATCACGCCCATCGTGAACGGCGTCGTCGCGTACATGCAGCTGTGGGGGCAGATCTTCAACTGGCTCTACACGAACGTCGTGTCGCCCGTCTTCACGGCGGTCGGAGCGGTGTTCACGTGGCTCTACGAGAACGTCATCACGCCGGTGTGGTCCGGGATTCAGTCCGCGATCTCCGTGGTCGCTGACTGGATCACGAACACCCTCTGGCCCGGAATCCAGTCGGTCATCGGCTTCATCGGTTCGGGATTCGAGTCGATGGGCTCCACCATCGCGACCGTCTGGGAGAACATCAAGAAGGCGGCCGTCGCGCCGATCAACTTCGTCATCGAGACCGTCTACAACGACGGCATCAAGACGCTGTTCGACGACATCGCGGAAGCCGTCGGTCTCGACATTCGCATGCCGGAGGCCTCGCCGATCGCGTTCGCGCAGGGTGGCGTCCTTCCCGGCTACACGCCGGGTCGGGACGTGCACGAGTTCTACTCACCCACGGGTGGGCGGCTCGCGCTGTCCGGCGGTGAGGGCATCATCCGCCCGGACGCTCTCCGTGCGCTCGGCGGGAAGGCGTGGCTCGATTCCGTCAACGGCGCCCGAGGTTCCGCTGACGGCGTCGCGTTCGCAGGCGGTGGCATCTGGGACGACATCACCGGCGGAATCGCCGGGGCGGCCTCCTGGATCGGGGACGCGGTCGGGAACGTCGCGAAGATCATGTCGGACCCGTCCGGCGCGATCGACTCGCTCATCCGCACACCCGTGAAGGCGCTCCTCGAGTCCATCGGTGGCGGTTCCTTCGGGTCGATGGTCGCGGAGATCCCGCTCAAGGCCATCGACGGGATCGCGGAGTGGGCGCAGACCAACATCCTGCCGCCCTCACCGTCCGGCACTGGCAACTGGGCAGGGGGCATCACCCTCGAACGGCTGCAGCCGATCCTCGCGAAGTACCCGTCGCTGATGATCACCGACACCTACCGCGACCCGGCCTACAACGCCGCGGTCGGTGGCTCACCCACGAGCTACCACATGGATGCCACGAACCCCGCCGTCGACGTCGCCGGACCGTACTCGGTCATGGATGCGTTCGCGAACGAGGTGCGCAGCATCGGCGGGTGGCGGCAGATCCTCTGGGAAGTCGCCGGCCACTTCGACCACGTGCACGTCGCCAACCAGGGCGGCGTGTTCGGCGACCTCCCGACACGCACCTACGACTCCGGCGGCGTCCTCGAGCCCGGCCTGACCCTCGCCTACAACGGCACGGGGAAGCCGGAACCGATCATGACGGCGGGCCAGTGGGAAGCGATCGAGAACTACGCCAACGGCAACACGAGCAACGCCGGCATGCCGTCCGAGCTCGTCATCGTCGATCAGGACGGTCAGCTCATCGGGCGCATGCGCGTCGAGGCCGCTGACGTGGCCGTGCGGACTCTTGAGGAGGTCGGATGATCACGTTCCAGGCTCGCCACACGCAGCTCGCGACGGTGGTGACCGACGTCGTCCCTTCGGGGGTGGCGTACTCGGTCACCGCCGAGTCGGGCGGCGTGGACTGGCTGGTCGCGGAGGGGGTGGGGATCGGTGCCGCGGTTGCGGTGTCCGACCCCGCTGCGCCCGTCGACGAGCCGGTGACGTACACGACGAGGGTCGGGTCGACGGTGAAGTCCCGGCCGGGCGTCCGCGCTCACCGAGACGACGACACGATCGACACGATCCTCACTTCCGAGGACGGGCGTATCTCCGTGCCCGTCCTCTGGGAGGGTGACGCGGCCGTGACCATCGACCCGCGGGCCACCTACGCGTATCCGCTGGCTTCCCGCTTCGCGGTGCAGCATCGGGCGCTCTCGTCGACGGCGCCCGCGTGGTCGTTCGAGTTCCGTGTCGACATCGACCAGGTCGCGGACGCGCGGAGGCTGCTCGAGACGGGCCGCTTCTGGGTGCTCCACATCCCGGAGCGCTGCGACGGCGGGTCGACGATCCCGCGGGTGATGCTCGCCGGCGTCGACGGCACCATCTCCGAATCGCGGTGGCCGTTGGGCCGCACGTACTCGGTCAAGCTGCAGCAGCTGCAGGCGCAGCAGACGGGCCTCCCCGTGACGGCATGGGGCGACCCGGTCAGGCGGGTGTGGTCGGCGACGACAACGTTCGCCGGCATGCGGCGGAAAGTCAGGGGGGCGTGATGCTTGGTCTTCGCGTGGACTCATGGCGGGGCTCTGAGCGCCTCGAACGCGACCTGCCCGTCACGGGGTGGTCGTGGTCGGAGAAGGTCGGCGCGATGCCCTCAGGGCGCCTGACGGTGGACTTCCCGGCTGGCATGTACCCGACGGGCATGAACGACCCGCTGCGACCCGCAGGGCAGCTCCTGAGCGCCGAGATCATCCAGGACGGGCGCGCATACCCGCTGACGCCGTTCCGCATCACGGAGGCGTCTGAGGGCGTGAACGTGGTCGCGGACTCCGTAGACCTCGACATCGCCGAAGACCCGTGGCCGTTCCCGTCGTCCCCAGCGACCGGGGCGACGCTCCTGCGAGAGGCGGGTCGCCTCGCGGCTCCGCTCGTCGTGAGCCTCGCAGTCCCCGACGTCGCGCTCCCGCAAGGGCTGTCGTGGTCGGGGAAGCGGGATGAGGCGCTCATGGATCTCGCGGCGAGCCGTGGCCTGCGGTGGCAGCTCGAGTCGGACGGTTCACTGACGGCGGTGCCCCTCGGGAACCCCCTCGACCCGGAGCGCACGTACGAGCACGGCGTCGTCATGGACGCCCCGCAGAAGGCCAGCAGGTCGCGAGTGTCGAAGGCCACGGCCGTCCTGCCAGCGCAGGGCGACGAGCCCGCGCAGGTCGTCGTGCGGCGCCTGCTCGACGACGGCTACCAGCCTGACGTGTACGGCACGGTCGGGAAGGTCGAGCAGCTCCAGCAGGGCGCCACGCAGACGGACCTGCAGGCCGCCGCTGAGGCGATGCTCGCCGAGTCCGGCGGCACCAGAGACGTCCGCATTCACCCCGACCCGACACTGCGCGCGGGCATGACGATCCGCGTGAAAGTTCCGCGCCTCGCCGGCACCGAGATCATCCTCGGCCGCGTCGTGTCGCACACCCTCACCTCCGCGGGTGAGCACTCGGTGACGTTGACGGAGGCGCGATGACGGACAACACCATCCACCGCATCTTCCGAGCGCGGACGCGCAGGCGCAGCGGCGAGACGGCCACGCTCGGCGGCACGGTCGAAGAGATCGGCGTGGGCCGCGTGAAGGTGCGCATCATGCCGGAGCTCGAGCCCGTGTGGGTGCGAGCGGACGGCATCACCGCGATCGGCGCGGTCGTCGAGGTCGTCGTCGGCACGGACGGGCGCCCCATCGGGCAGGCCACCCTCGAAGCCATCCCGGACTCCGCGACCATCGCGTACGTCGGCCCCACCGGGGACGTGCTGCGCAACCTCACCGAGCGTCTCGGCGCTCTCGAATGACTTGGAGCACCTGAATGGCCTACACCTACGGGACAACCCCCGTGCACGGCTACCCGACACCACTCGATGACACGCCCCTGGACGCGACGTCGTGGGCGAAGCTCGTCGACACCATCGGCGTCGGCGTGCCCATGGTGTGCGCGAGCGCCACCGAGCAGGCCGAGTACCTGGCCGCGGTCACCGCCGCAGGCATGGGCCCCTCAGTGCGGTCCATCGTCCGCGTCTGCCGCACGGACCTGAACGGCCTCATCATGCGCAACAACGGCACCGGGTGGATTCGGGACTCCTCCGGCAGCCTCAGCGTGTACGGGCAGACGACATCCTCAGCGACGGACACCTCGAACACGTCACGCCTCATCGGCGCGATCCCCGTCGACCTCCCGTGCGCCGCGGACCTCTCGGTGACCGCGGACGTTCTCGTGCGACCTCCCGCCCTCCCTGCTGCCTGGGGTATCCGCGTGTGGTTGCAGGACGGCACGGGCCGTCAGCTCACGGAGAAGCGCCGCTACGGCCACAACATCGACCAGCTGTTCTACGCCGTCATCACGTCCCCCGTGTCCATGCCAGCGGGCGCCGGACGAGTGGAGCTGTGGGGGTCCGTGGACCTGAACTCCGGCCCCATCAACTGGTCGAACATCTCGATCGCCGCGCACTACGCGTGATCCACAACTACATCTAGGAGCACATCATGGCTGAAACCCGCGCGGTGACCTGGAAGGTCAACGACCCGCAGATGATCGGCGTCGACCTCCCGGTCGTGTTCACGCCCAAGTTCGTGAGCGAAGAGCGTGCGGGCGCGACGGTCCTCCCGATCCCTGTGCAGTCGGTCCTCGAGTCGGGGGTGCTGTCCGCGACGGCACTGCTCACCACGAGCGGCGAATGGGCGTGGCAGGTGACCGTCTACGCGCCCGGTCAGCGGTTCGCGTTCGACTTCCCTGTGCCAGCGGGCGCGACGCCACTCGATCTGACGACAGTGCCCATGATCCCGGCATGGCAGCCGTACGAGATGTGGCGCGGCGAGCTCCTGAACGCCGTCATCAAGGCGAAGGGAGACGGGTTCCGCAACCTGCGGGTGGACTCGTCTAACCAGCTCCTCGCGGACTACGTTCGCACCAACTCAGCTACGGGCGGGGAGACGGTGACGACCGTCACGGCGGGGACGATCGCGACCGTCGCGGGTGGGCTCACTGCGGCGCAGCAGACGATCTTCGACGCGCAGACAGTGAAGCTCAATCAGCTCGACACGCAGTTCGTAACGCGCGCAGCGGGCGCGGTCGGCGCGGTCGTCGTCGCCCAGCCGGTCGCGCCGACGGAGACCACCCGCAACGGCGTGCCGGTCGTGTGGATCGATACGTCCGAGGGGAAGACGGTCATCACGCCGACCGCCCCCACGTTCACGATCACGAGCTACACCATCCCGACACAGTCGGGCGTCTTCTACCGGGTGAACGGCACGACCCAAGCAGCCGGCACCTACACAGTCTCCGACGCCCGCACCCTGACCGTCAGGGCTGTCGCAGGATCAGGCTTCGTGCTCTACGGGACCTCCGAGTGGTCCTACACGTGGCTCGGCCCGACACCAACCCCCTCCGACGCGTACAAGAACGCCGTCCTTGCCTCCGGGCCGTCCGTGTATCTCCCGCTCGACGACGTCGCGGGGACGAGTGCCCCGCGCAATCTCGGTGCTGATGCGGTCACGGTTGCCGTGTCCGGGGGCGTGCAGCTCGGCGTTGCCGGCATCGGCGACGGCGTCCGGGCGGCGAAGATCACGGCCTCGACATCGGGGCGCGTCACCATCACGGGCATCTCCAAGCCAGCACGGACCGTAGCGACCGTCGAGGCCATCGTGACGGTTCCCTCAGTGACCTCCGGGCAGGGGCGAGTGTTCGGCAGCTCGTCCGGTGGAATCAACATCGGCCTGTTCAACGCACGCCCGATCGCCGGCGGCGGCGGCACAGTGCTCGCCGACGGCTCGGTCGTCGGGCAACGCGTCCACATGATGGCGATTAAGAACGGAGGAAACCTCAACCTGTTCGTCAACGGACAGCAGGTCGGCGCGCCAATCGTGAACTCCACGAACGTCTCCATCAATGAGCTCGGCATCGGCTACAACGGCACGAACTCAGGCATCGACGTGACGGTCGCGGGCGCCGCGTACTACGACAAGGCGTTGACTCCAGCTGATGCGCTCGCCCACGCGCAGGCTGCGGGGCTCGCGTGACCTGGAACGTGCACAACGGGTCAGCGTGGGTGCCGGCCAACCCGAAGGTGTCGATCAACGGCGCCTGGGTCGGCCCCACGAGCGGCCCGCCGGTGGCCCCGCTGAGGCAGGCTGCGATCAGGACGAAGGTTCCTACCGAGCCTCGCGGTTTCGGGGGCGCGACGCTCGTGTCGTTCCGAACTCGGCACACCGCGCCGCAGCAGATCGTTGGGCCGCGGCTCGGCTACGCGAATGCGGCCGTCTCGAACGACATGACGGTCACCGCCGGCATCGAGCTGCTCGACGGCACGCTCAAGCCTGCGCTCTTCGGTGGCCTCACGAGCGCGACGATCCAGTACCAGAAGCACGTCCGCAGCGACGTCGTGGATCTGACCATCCCGGCGGGCGACTTCTTCGTGCGGACGACGATGCAGGTCCCATCCGGCGGGCAGTTTGCTGGCCCCGCTCACGAGGTGCTCTCGCAGCCCCGCGGCGAGGCATTCGCCGCGGGAGTGAACTTCGCCCACGGCGGCACGGTGACGCCGTCGTACGGCACGTACCCGATCCTGCCGCTCGAGATCGTCGCGCCAACCACGCAGGTCTCCTTCGGCGTGGTCGGCGACTCGATCGCGATGGCGACTGGTGACCACCTCTGGGGGGCGAGCATCGGCGCGATGAGCGGCGGCTTCTTCGAGCGTGCTGCCATGACGGCGAACGTACCGAGCCGCCTCTACGGTCGAGGGGGAGAGGGCTTCAACGTC
This sequence comes from Pseudoclavibacter sp. AY1H1, assembly GCF_002931055.1. GTDB lineage: Bacteria > Actinomycetota > Actinomycetes > Actinomycetales > Microbacteriaceae > Pseudoclavibacter. The sequence continues at coordinate 379,838 of NZ_PSXX01000001.1, forward strand.
AGCGACGATGTCTTCACCCGCTACAACGGCTTCCCGGGGCTCGTGCATCTGCTCTGCGAGATCGGCACGAACGAGATGAACGCTTCCGTGCCGGGAGGGCCACGCGTCAACGCGTTGGCGTTCTGGAACAAGGTGAAGACCGTCAACCCGGGCATTCGCTTGTGGCAGTCAACGACCACGCCGTACACGTCGACGACGGATGGCTGGACGACGCTCGCCGGTCAGACCCTCGACCCGCGCTCGGTGGTGCATCCTGCGTGGAACAACTGGCTCCGAGACGGCGCACCGATCTCCGGCGGCGCCCCGGCTTCAACGGGGAGCTCAGGCTCGATCCGTGTCGGGCAGTCCGGTCACCCGTTGGAGGGCATCGTCGAGATCGCCGACAACCTTGAGTCCGCTCGGAACAGCGGGAAGTTCCGCGTCGACAAGGGCGCGCTCACGGCGGACGGTATCCACCCGAACGACCAGGGGCACATCCTCATGGCTGAACCGGTCGCGGCGTGGATGGCGAGCCTGAAGTAGGCGCTCCTACCAGGCGCGAGAGTCCATGAAGGCTTGCTGACATTCGAGGGTGCACAGGTCGCTTCTGTTGGAGAGCACCTTGTCGCAGTGCTCGCACACCTCGGGCCGGTTGCGTCTCGCGATGAACCATCGGATCAGACGGTGGATCGGCAGCACGGCAGCTCCTGACTTCGGGGTGGCCTCATTATGCACCGCTCACCCGCCTCGCGCACCCGTGCGGGGCTTTTCTCATGCCCATAGGAGGCACAGCATGACGTTCTCTAGCGTCGCTACCCGCATCTCGGGCAACGGCAACCAGCTCGGTCCACGCGGCCGCTCCGTGGATCACTTCGTCGTGCACCACGCGGCCGACTCGTCGCTCGCCAACGTGCTCGCGATGATGTCGTCCGGCTCGCGTGAGGTGAGCGCGAACTACGTCGTGAAGGACGGCCAGATCGTCGGTGTCGTCCCCGAGGAGCATCGGGGATGGTCGCTCTCGTCTCCTGAGTGGGACGGCCGTTCGATCACCGTGGAGACCTGCAACTCGGCAACGGGGGACGCGTCCGGCTGGCCCATCTCGGAGCAGTCGTACGAGTCGCTCGCGAAGCTCATCGCCGACTGCGCGACCCGATACGGGTTCCCCATCAACCGAGACCGAGTGCTCGGCCATCGGGAGGTGTTCTCGCGGCACGGAGCGTCGTATGCGACTGCCTGCCCGGGCGGCATCGACCTCGATCGGCTCGTGCGCATGGCGAAGGAAGCGCAGAGCGGAGCCCGCCCAGCCCCCGCTACACCCGAACCGACCGTGGAGGAATCCATGTACGTCGTATTCGTCGCCGAGACCAAGAGCAACTGGCTCATCACCCCGACTTTCGTGCGCAAGATCGTCGACCTGCCCGACGCGTCAGCGAAGGACACCATCGCGGGTATCGAGAAGCTCTCGAAGCCCAAGATCGTTCTCCCGTTCGGTGAGTTCTACGGCATCTGGTCGAACATCAACGCGGGCACCAAGGACGACTCTGCGACGGGCCGAGAGATCCGCGCCCTCGCAGAGCAGATCGCGGCGTCACGATGAAGCGCGTCTACGGCACAGAGGGCACCGGCCCGAAAGGCGCTGGCCGTTCGTCGGTCATGCTCGGCGATGACATCGCAGACCGCGTGCAGTGGGTGTCCAACGAGTTCGGTGCGGCAGGCAAGTCGTTCTCAGTGACGGACGGGTACCGCCCTGACGGGGTGCCCGCCGACTACTACGTCGACGACGCCTCGAAGACCAGCACGGGCGGCTTCAACCAGTGGTACGCCATCGGACAGCACAGGCGTCGTGGGGCTGCGTACGCGGCTCCTGTCGGCGGCTCGGACCACGCGAAGACCGGCCCTGGTCAGGGCGCTATCGACTGCTCTGTGCAGGACATGGCGTTGCGCCACGAACTCATGGGCGTCGTCGGTCTCATCCAGACGGACTCCACGGAGAGCTGGCATTTCGCTGTCCGCCGGACCCCCGCCGCTTGGTGGGACCGCAGCAAGGTCACCTATCCCAACACCGTCACTCCCAAGCCCGCCCCCCAGTCAGCAGTAATCGACTTCCAGGAGGAAGCAATGTACGTCGTATTCGTCGCCGAGACCAAGAGCAACTGGCTCATCACCCCGACTTTCGTGCGCAAGATCGTCGACCTGCCCGACGCGTCAGCGAAGGACACCATCGCGGGTATCGAGAAGCTCTCGAAGCCCAAGATCGTACTCCCGTTCGGTGAGTTCTACGGCATCTGGTCGAATATCAACGCGGGCACGAAGGATGACTCGTCCACGGGTCGCGAGATTCAGGCCCTCGCGAAGCAGCTCGCCGCGAAGAGCTGACCGTGACAGCTCGCGTCTCGTTCGGGCGGTGGGCATGGCGCGAGCTGTCCATCCACCCGTACCTGAAAGCGCTCTACCTGCTCGTCTACCTGACAGCGATCCTGCTCGGCCTGGCCGCGCTCATCGCACCGCCAGCGTCGATCGAAGTGGAGATCGGGCCCGCCCTCACCGTCGCGTGGGGGTGGCTCTCGCTGCTCGCGGGAGTCGTCGGCGCATCCGCGGTCCTTCCGGGCTGGTGGTGGGCGGAGAAGTTCTCCTGCGGCCTCCTGCTGATGGGCCTCGCCATCTACCTCGGCACCGTCATCTACGTGCAGAACACGTCGTCGGGCAACCGATGGGCGCAGATGACGCTGTTCAGCTTCGGCATCCTCCTCGCAGTGTTCCGCATCATCCAGACATGGAAGTACGCCTACGAGCCTCGACCGAAACTGAGGTAGCACGACGATGGACCTCGAAACGCTCCGCGTCATCGGCGCACTCGCCACGACACTCGGCGTCGGAACGATCCTCCCTGCAGCCGCACGGCGCCTGTTCCAGCTGCTCACGGGTCGCGCCGCGCGGGAACGGAGCGAGGTCGACAAGGCATGGGAGGACGTCGAGAAGGCCCGCCGCCGCACCGAGCACTACGCGCGGCGCACTCGCAAGGTCGAAGAGTTCGCATCACTCCTCGTCCGCCGACTCATCGCCGCGCCCTGCGTCGACGAGAGCACGATCCCGCCCTGGCCTGAGTACACGCCAGACACCGACAGCACCCCCACGAAGGAGTAACCGAATGTCCCACGCATCCCCATCCATCGAAGAGCGCTTCCCGACGTCCGTGTCGGCGGGCCCTCCCACCGACGAGCAGGTAGTGGCATCCGGCACGCTCCGGAAGGTGATCGTCGCTGCGGCAACCGCAGTGGATCGCCTCGTGCCCGCCGGCCGCGATAAGAGCATCGCGCTCACCGCCCTCGAAGACGCGCTCATGCGCGGCAACCGGGGCATCTTCAACCCACCGAAGGAGTGACCCGCATGGCCCTCATCCCTGAACCGATCGCGACTCAAGATCACGTCCGCTACCACCGCTTCGGCGGCGCACTCGTGCTGCTCGTCGTCGCCGCGGTGCTCGTCGTGCTGACGACGGGCGCCGCGCTCGCGCCGGCAGCGGCGACCGACGCCCCCATCATCGAGTTCACGCTCAGCTGGGTACTCATCCTGCAGCTGGTCATCGGCTCGCTGTTGCCGATCCTGGTGGGGCTCGTCACGAAGGCGTCCTGGTCGGGTGGCGTGAAGGGAGTGCTGCTCGCGGCGCTCTCGTTCGCTACGTCGATCGCGTCCTCGCTCCTGAACTCCGCCGAGACCGGCACCCCGTACGACATCGGCCAGGGCATCCTGCTCGGCTTCGCGACGTTCGTGACCGCCGTCGCCGTGCACTACGGCATTCTCAAGGGCTCGGGCATCTCGGCCGCCGCGCAGGCGTCCGGAGTCCACGACGGACCCAAGCACGCCGCCTGAGCCGCCCCACACGCGACTTCGCCCCCTCTCGCTGAAGCGATCCCGGACACCCGGGACGACGCTTCGCGGGAGGGGGCGGTTTCGTCGTTCAGTCGGTTGCTGTAGACGCCGAGCGTGACCTGTACTATCCGTCTAAGCAGAGAGAACGCATGCAACGAGACGGGGGACGTGTTAGCTTGTGACTAAACAACAGGTCGCTAACGTCTTCGAGGGAAGCGACGTCGTCAGCATCGTCACTGCCACGGACGGTCGAGACTTCGTCGAGGAGTTCCTTGAGGCACTGGAGCCCAGGGAGAGGGCGAAGATCTATGCATACTTCGAATGGTTGCGAGATGGCCATCGCATCAAGTCGCCTGAGAACATGCGACACATCAAGGACGTGCACGACCCCACCGGGTGCGGTGCTCAGGTTCATGAACTGAAACTCCATCAGAACGGTGGCCGCCGCTTGTATGTTGTCAAGTTCGAGAACCGCTGGTACGCAACGCACGGCGTACTCCGAAAGCCGCCCGACAAGAAAGTGCGCACTGAGGCCTTGAAGGCTTTCTCAATTTTTAATGACGTGTCCATCGACGAAACCGATGAGGAGGAATAATGTCTGCATTCGATCGGGAAGATCCCGAATTCAAGGCGATGTTGGCCGAAGAGGCTGCTATGTTGTCCGCTGCGGAATCCCTTTCAGCGGCCTTGGAGGAATCCGGGATGACACGGGCGGATCTTGCGCGTGCTCTCGGCGTTAGCCCCGCCGAGATTACTCACCGACTTCAAGGCGAGCGCAATATAACGGTCCGAACGCTTGCGGCAACTGCGCACTATCTTGGACGCCGCATACGCATCGAGTTAGAACCGCCGTCCAACGAAGGGTCGCGCTCCCATGAGCGCGCCGCGGAGAGCGGCTACCGGCGGTGGAGTGCACCGAAGGGGAGCAGTACAAAATTCGGTGAGGAGACGGGGCTCGCACGTCTGCGCCCACATGGGCTGGTGAATCACTGATGGTGCGTTCTAACTCCATCCGTCTCGCTGACCCGAGGGTGTTGGACATCAGTGCAGCTTCGCGATCTGTGCCTGAACCCCACGCAGATTGGTATGTGGGAGTCGCTCCAATTGCGGACACTCCCGAAGCGCGAGTTGTGATAGCCACCTTGCATGTACGAGGCAAATCAGGTGGCTGCGATGTCACCGTCGCCGCGCAGATGCTGCATCCGCGCGCGAGGAAGGTGACGACCGAAGAATTCCAGGAGGCTCTTGAACATTCCGATGCGCTGGAAGCGCTCTTCGATTTCGCTCGCATACAGGCGCGAGTGGTCATGGCGATCGTTGAATCCGACGACCAGGTGCCCGTCGCGTCTCCAGAGCCGGAGTTCTCAACGTTAAATCCCGCTGGCGACGACGAGCCCGAGGAGATTGAGCCTCAGTAAAGTGACAGGTCATCGAAACCGCCCCATCTCCTTCGGGAGGTGGGGCGGTTTCGTGCATCTACGACTCGTGCGCCTGCGCGGCCTTGACGATGCGGCTGATGTGCATGGGTGAGAGGCCGACATCCTCGGCGATGTGCGCGCGTGGCATGCCTGCTGCGTGGGCGGCGAGGACGGCGGCTTCCCGATCGGCGTGCGCCTGAGCGAGACGTCGGGCGGCTGCCGCGAGCTTTCGGCTGTGCTCTTCGTCCTGCGGGCGACGCTTCATCGGCGGTTGCGGACTGCAGTGACGAGCGCGGCGACGGCGACGGCGAGCGCAGCAATCCCGATGACGAGCGTGATGATTTCCATGGTTGCTCCTTGTAACGTGGGAGGGGTGGCCCCCGGTGCTTGGTTCACCGGGGGCCTCTCTGGTCAGTCCTTGCGCCTATTGCGCTTGGCTGTCTGCCAGAGGATGACGGCGGTCAGCAGGTTCACTGCCGCTGTCAGTAGGCCGATGATCTCCATCGGTCTCCCTCCTGTCACCGTGTTTCGGTGACAGGATAAGTGTAACATCATGTTGCATAAAAGAGCAACACGATGTTGTGCTTTTCGGGGTCTGGCCAAAGCTCGGGCATTCACCAGCCCTTCTTCCTCGTCGCGCGCTGCGCCATGTGGAGCAGTGCGACCGAGAGCTCGGACGCGAGGCTCTGCGCCGCGAGCGCATCGCCCTCGAGCGTGACTGGGCCGCGGATTTGCGCGTTGCCGTGCGAGATCGCCCATTCCTTCTCGCTCATGGTTCCGACCTCGAGGGCGTGGCGCACCTCGGCTCGCACACCGCCTTCGGTGATCCACTGCAGCATCTCGAGCCACGCGTCGAACACCTCGAGCGGTTCGAGCAGGATCGGCTCGTACGTGTCGCCGTCGACGGTGGCCGGCGTCGGCGCGAGCTCGCCGTCGACGTCCCGCAGTGGGGGCGTCTCGCCCCAGAGGAGCCAGGACATGCCGTCGACGGGCTTCGTTGCCACCGGGCGCCAGCAGACGATGCGTTTCGTCCAGTTCCCGTCGACCCGCTCGCGGACCGTCTCGCACCGCAGCGCCAGCGACTCGAGGGCGACTTCGGCGGTGACCTGCACGGCTGGTTCGTTCATGCCGTGGATGCTCGCACAGGCCGCCGACAGTGACCTCTCCGCGCATTGTCGGTGGTCGGTCGTAGCCTGCCGGCATGCTCACTCACCTTGAGCGCAGCCTCCTCGAGTTCGAGGCAGCGCACCTCAGACACACCGCGGCGAAGCAGGAAGGCATCCGGCAGCACGGCTTCGCGTCGTCGCCCACGGCCTACTACACGATGCTTAGGGCGGTGCTCGCGAACCCCGAAGCGGTCGAGGCGTTCCCGCAGCTGGCCGCCTGGCACAAGCGGGCCGCCGACGCTCGCGCCGGGACGAAGGAACGTCGACGCATTGAGCGGATGGAGAGCGCTTCGCAGAGAGTAAGGAACGAGCTCGCGAGCTAGGCCCGTTTCAGGGTGTGGGCAAAATGTGGGCAGAGCGCCCAGCGACTGACCAGCGAAGGCCCCGACTTCCGCACCATTCCGGGGGAGTAGGGGCCTTGCTCGTGAGTAGGGCGGGTGGGACTCGAACCCACGCATCGTCCAGTTATGAGCCGGATGCCTTAACCAGCTTGGCTACCGCCCCAAGCGCTGTCGATTGTATCCAGAATTCGCGCACACGTGCGGTGGGCGACGGGCTCGACGGGCGCAGGTCTAGACTGATGCCCCAGAAGCGGGGTCGGAGCCGACCTCGGATGCATGAAAAGCAGGGGATGATGAAGCGAGCTGAACAGCGAGCGCAGACGAGACAGGCGCTGCTCGAAGCGGCTTCGCTCGAGTTCGAGGCCAATGGCTATGCCGCCACAGTCCTCAGTGATATCTCGGACCGACTCGGCATGACCAAGGGAACGGTCTACTTCCACTTCCCGACGAAGGCGCTCCTCGCCAAGGCCGTCTCGGCGACCTGGACTGAGATGTGGGATGCAGAGATCGCTCGCTCCCGCGACCGCGGGCTCTCGCTCGACGAGCTCGAGTCACTGATGATCCGGATCGCAGAGCGGTTCCAGTCCGATTCGCTCATGCGGGCCACGATCCGTCTGGTGCGCGAGCGCGAGCTCATCGAGGAAGAACTTCCGAGGCCTTTCGACGCCTGGCTCGAAGTGACCAAGGAAGCGCTGCAGGCGTCTCGGGAATCGGGGGTGCTCCGCGACGACATCGACGTCGACGCGGCCGCCTGGCAGGTGCTCGCGAACCTGGTCGGCATCCAGATGCTTATGCAGGATCTGAACGACGGCAGGAGCATCGTCGAGCGCGTTCGAGAGATGTGGGCGGTCCACCGCGTGACACTCGCGAACCCGGGCCGAACGGCTGACGTCGCGTCGTCGTGAACATGTGATCGAGACGGGGCGCCGACCTCGTCGCGAGGAGACAGCGATGCCGGCAAAGATCAGTCTCTAGTAGGGCATGAAACTCCCGGAACCAGTCCTTTCGGGTGATTCCGAGGATCTTCACGGTCGACAGTATGGGAGGGCGTCGGGTTGTCACCCGGCGCCCTGTCGCGTCGAAAGGTCCCTCTGTGTCTGTGCTCACTCGTCTGAGTCTCAAGTATCGAATTCTGATCGGACTGCTGACCGCTGCAATCGCGGCGGCCGGAATCATCTCGACGGCGCAGCTCAAGCAGGAGCTCATGCCGTCGGTGGAGGTCCCGCAGGGATTCGTGACGGCGACACTGACCGGGGCCTCGCCCGACGTCATGGTGACCGAGGTCACCGAGCCCATCGAGAACGCTCTCCGTGGCGTCTCGGAAGTGCAGTCCGTGACGTCGACGACGTCGGAGGGGTTCGCCCAGATCGTCGTCTCCTGGAGCTTCGACGCTGACAAGACGCAGGTCGAGGCCGAGCTCCGATCCGCCGTCGAGTCGACGAAGTCGCTCCGCCCCGAGTCCTCTACGGCAGAGCTCAACACGTTCTCGCTCGACGCGCTCCCCGTGCTGACGCTCGGCGCATCCTCCGACACAGACACTGCGACGCTCTCGAAGACGCTCACCGACTCCGTGCTGCCCGCTCTCTCGCAGGTCGACGGAGTGCAGAACGTCGAAGTCTCCGGCACCCGCGAGGAGCGAGTGGAGATCAGCCTCCGCCAGGCGGACGTCGAAGCGCTCAAGATCGACACCGCGTCGATCGAACCGACGCTCACTGCCGCTGGCATCGTGCTCCCCGCTGGAGACGTCACGAGCGGCACCGGGGAGATCTCCGTGCAGGTCGGGTCGCAGCTCAGCTCCCTGGATGCCATCCGCGCCCTCCCGTTCACGACGGAGGACTCGACCGTGCTGCTCTCGCAGTTCGCGGATGTCGACATCAAGGAGATCCCCGCGACCTCCATCTCCAGGGTCAACGGCGCGGAGACCCTGACGCTGAGTGTCACGAAGGCGTCCGACGCGAGCACGGTCTCCGTCGCGCACGGCGTCACGGAGAAGCTCGCAGAGGTCACACCCGGACTGCCCTCGAACGTCGTCTTCACGGAGATCGAGAACCAGGCACCGTACATCGAGCAGTCGATCCACGACCTCTCGGTCGAGGGTGGGCTCGGCCTCATCTTCGCCGTCCTCGTCATCTTCCTGTTCCTCGCCTCGTTCCGGTCGACGATCGTCGCGGCGATCTCGATCCCGATGTCCCTGCTCATCACGATGGTGGGCCTGAACGTGGGGGAGTACTCGCTCAACATCCTGACCCTCGGAGCGCTCACCATCGCGGTCGGACGAGTCGTGGACGACTCGATCGTCGTGATCGAGAACATCAAGCGTCGGCAGGGTGACGGCGCCCTGACGATCGAGGGGATCGTGGGCTCCGTCGGCCAGGTCGCTGGCGCCATCACCGCCTCGACGCTCACGACGGTCGCGGTCTTCCTCCCGATCGCGTTCGTCGGGGACATCGTCGGCCAGCTCTTCCGACCGTTCGCGGTGACGGTCTCCATCGCGCTGGTCGCGTCCCTCGTCGTCGCGCTGACGATCGTCCCGGTGTTCGCGTACTGGATGCTGCGTCGCCCCTCGAAGCCCATGAAGCGCGAGCGGTTCGTCCGTGCGCGTGCAGCCCAGGCCGCCTGGACCGCACGCCAGGAGGAAGCAGCCGAGGGACGTTGGGCTCGTCGGTCGGCGAAGCTCGAGGCGAAGAACGAGAAGCGGGAGCAGCGCGGGAAGTCAGCGCTGCCGGTCCCCACCGCCGCCCCCGGTGTCGTCGCGGCACGGGGCGATGGTGAGGAGGGATCGCCGTACGACGGACTGCAGCGAGCCTTCGTGCCCATCCTCGACGCGACCCTGCGGCACCCACGCCGCACGATCGCGGCCGCGCTCGCCCTGCTGCTGCTCACCGGCATCGGCGCAACCGCGCTCCGTAGCGACTTCCTCGGCAGCATGGGTGATGAGACGGTCCTCGTCGAGCAGAAGCTCCCGCAGGGCACGACCATCGACGAGAGCTTGGCGGGCGCCGAGAAGCTCGAGGCCGTCCTCGCCACGAAGGGGAGCGTCGAGACGTTCGTGAGCTCCATCGGGGCCGGCGGTGCTGGCGGATTCGGGGGCGGTGACGCAGAGAGCACCTCGATCACCGTGATCCCCGCAGAGGGGCAGGATGCGGAGACGGTCGCCAACAGTCTGCGCTCGGACTTCGGCGGGCTCAGCGATGTCGGCGAGGTGACCGTGACCACTGCGGCTTCCTCAGCTCTGGCATCGGACGTTCAACTCGCAATCCAGGGCAACGACGCGGACTCGCTGAGCCAGGCGGCCACGCAGCTCGGCGATGCCGTCAAGGACCTCCCCGGCGTGACGGCGGTCTCGAACGACCTCAGCACGGGCGGCAACGTGGTCATGGTCGACGTCGACCGCAGCAAGGCGGCCGGCTACGGCTATACGCAGGCGACCGTCGGCCAGGCGGTCTCCGCCGCGCTGACCGGGACCCCGCTCGGCACGGTGCGCCTCGAGGGCGTCGACCGCGACATCGTGATCGCGCCGACGCAGGGGCCAGTCGCTCTCGACCAGCTCGCCCTCATGCAGCTTCCCGTGACGGCGGTGCAGCAGCAGCGTGCCATCACCGACGCGACGGACGCGTTCACGGAGGAACAGGAGACGAAGGCCGAGGAGCAGGAGGCTGAGGCGGTCGAGCAGATGCAGGAGACCGTCGACGACGCCGTCGAGGCTCGGGACACGGTGTCCGCGCAGCTCGGCGAGCTGCAGACCCAGCTCGCGACGCTGCAGACGGCGCCGCTGACCCCAGCGGTTCCCGACGCCGGCTCCAGCATGACCCCGGAGCAGGCGGCGCAGGCGGAACGGGACGCGCAGATCGCCGCCCTGACCGAAGCGATCGAGCAGGCAGAATCGGGCATCGAGCAGGCCAACGCCGGTGTCGACGCGGCCGTCAAGGCTCAGGAGGACATGGCGGCTCAGTCGCTCGAGGCAAAGGAGCTGCAGGCCAGGCAGGAAGGGCTCGCCGACACGAAGGCGACGCCCATCCGGCTCGGAGACATCGCAGAGGTCCGCGAGGAGGCGACCCCTGGCGCGATCACCCGCAACGACGGCGCGCGCCAGGTCACGGTCTCGGTCACTCCGGCCGAGGGGCAGTTGGGAACCGTCACGCAGGCCGTCTACGCGGCGACCGACGGTCTCGAGCTTCCCGCCGGTGTCACGTTCGTCGTCGGAGGTGCGTCCGCCGACCAGGACGAGTCGTTCCAGCAGCTCGGCATGGCGATGCTCCTCGCCATCGTGCTCGTGTTCCTCATCATGGTGGCGACCTTCCGCAGCCTGATGCAGCCGCTCATCCTGCTCGTCTCGGTGCCGTTTGCCGCCACGGGAGCGGTGGCACTGCTCCTGCTCACGGATACGCCGCTCGGCCTGCCGTCGCTCATCGGACTCCTCATGCTGATCGGGATCGTGGTCACGAATGCAATCGTGCTCATCGACCTCATCAACCACATCAGGGAACGTGGTTCGAGCGTGCACGACGCGATCGTGCACGGGACGAGGCTGCGCCTCCGTCCGATCCTCATGACCGCTGCGGCGACGATCTTCGCGCTCGTGCCGATGTCGCTTGGCCTGACCGGGGGTGGCGTGTTCATCTCCAAGCCGCTCGCCATCGTCGTGATCGGCGGCCTGATCAGCTCGACGCTGCTCACGCTGGTGCTGGTCCCCGTCCTCTACTCCAGCGTCGAGCGCCGGAACGATCGACGGGCTGCCAAGCGCGCGGCTCGCAGGGAGCGCAAGGCCGAGGCGGCCGCCGAGAAGACGGCAATCGCCGCGGCTCCCGCCGGAAGCTGACGCAGGGTGGTGCCGCGCAGCAGCGCGGCGCCACCCTGAGCCGATGTGACGCGAGTCGGCGGCAGAATTCGGCAAGCTCCGACGATCGGGAGAGAATAGCCGGATGCATCCGATAGCCGCCCGTGCCCAGCTCGCGACCGCCCACCGCATCGTGGTCAAGATCGGCTCCTCATCGCTCACGGGCGCCGACGGGCACCTGAACCTCGAAGCCCTGCGCTCGCTCGTGCAGGTCATCGCGGATCGCCACGACAAGGGACTCCAGACCCTCCTCGTCACCTCGGGCGCGGTCGCCGCCGGCATCGGGCCCCTCGGTCTCCCATCGAGGCCGCGCGACGTGGCGACTGCCCAGGCTGCCGCCTCCGTCGGGCAGGGGATGCTCGTGGCCCGGTACGCAGAGGCGTTCGCGGATCGAGCCATCACGGTCGGGCAGATCCTGCTCACGGCAGAGGACACCGTGCGGCGCACCCGCTACAAGAACGCGCAGCGATCGCTCGAGCGCCTGTTCAGGCTCGCGGTCGTGCCGATCGTGAACGAGAACGACGCGGTCGTGACCGATGAGCTCCGCTTCGGTGACAACGACCGGCTCGCCGCGCTGGTCGCCCAGCTCGTCGGGGCCGACGCGCTTGTCCTGCTCACGGACGTCGACGGCCTGTACGACGGCCCGCCCAGCCGCGAGGGCACACGGCGCATCTCCGAGGTGCTCGGCCCGAGCGATCTTGAAGGCATCGAGGTCTCCGGCAGGGGCAGCGACGTCGGAACGGGTGGCATGCTCACCAAGCTCGAGTCGGTCTCCATCGCCACGGGATCGGGCATGCCCGTCGTGTTGACGAAGGCGGAGAACGCGCGCGCGGCCATCGACGGGGAGCGTGTCGGCACGTGGTTCGCCCCGACCGGGAAGCGATCGTCGCGCAAGCGGCTCTGGATCGCCCACGCCGCGCGGGTGCAGGGCAAGATCGTGCTCGACGACGGCGCCGTCGACGCCGTGCTCGGTGGGCGAGCCTCGCTGCTGGCTGCCGGAATCGTGGGCGTCGAGGGCGAGTTCGTCGCCGGCGACCCGGTCGAGCTGGTCTCGAAGGAGGGCGTCGTCATCGCACGAGGCCTCAGCGGCTTCGATGCCGTCGAGATCCCCGACATGCTCGGGCAGTCGTCGAGTTCGCTGCGCGAGTCGCTTGGGACCGGGTACGACCGCGAGGTCATCCATCGCGACGACCTGGTGCTCGTGCGCCCGAAGGGGATCCGCGTCGGCTGAGGGCGACCGCTCGCGGCGTAGAATGCTCTGTCATGACGATCTTGCAGGGTGAGCGCGCGGACACGGCGGACCAGGGCGACGCGGACGAGCTGGCGAGCACCGCCATCATCGAGCTCGCCGAGCGGGCACGGGCGGCATCGCGCGTGCTGGCTCGATCGACGCGTGCGCAGAAGGACGGGGCGCTCGTCGCCCTCGCGGAGGCCCTCGTGCGTGCGACGCCCGAGATCCTCGCCGGCAATGCGCAGGACCTCGAGCGCGGGCGCGTCTCGGGCATGTCCGAAGGTCTCCTCGACCGTCTCGCACTGGACGAGTCCCGCATTCGAGCGATCGCCGACTCCCTGCTCGAGGTCGCGGCGCTGCCCGACCCCGTCGGTGCAGTCGTCCGAGGATCGACCCTGGCCAATGGGCTCCGACTCCGACAGCTGCGTGTTCCGATGGGGGTCATCGGTGTCATCTACGAGGCCCGTCCCAACGTCACCGTCGACGTCGCCGGGCTCGCGCTGAAGAGCGGCAACGCCGTGCTCCTCCGCGGCGGATCCGCCGCCGAGCACTCCAACTCGGCCATCATCGGCACGCTTCGGTCGGCACTGGATGCGTACGGGCTGCCCGCCGATCTCGTGCAGTCGATCGACGAGTACGGCCGCCCCGGAGCCCGCGCACTCATGCGAGCCCGCGGGCACGTCGACCTCGTCGTCCCTCGTGGCGGTGCCGGTCTCATCCAGACCGTCGTCCGCGAGTCTCGAGTTCCCGTCATCGAGACGGGAGTCGGCAACTGCCACGTCTTCGTCGACAGCACCGCCGAGCTCGACATGGCGCTCGAGATCCTCATCAACTCGAAGACGCACCGAGTCGGCGTCTGCAACGCGGCAGAGACCCTGCTGGTGCACTCGGATGCGGCAGAGGCGTTTCTCCCCGGCGCCCTCGCGGCGCTTGCTGAGCGCGGGGTCCGCATCCATGGCGACGACCGCACGAGGGCCGTGGCGCCTCAGGGTGTCGAGGTGCTCGAGGCGACACACGATGACTGGGCGACGGAGTACCTCGACTACGAGATCGCAGTGCGAGTCGTCGACGACTTCGATGAGGCGCTCGTGCACATCCGCGAGTTCAGCACTGGCCACACCGAGGCGATCGTCACGAGCTCGCTGCAGGCCGCAGAGCGCTTCACCGCTGAGGTCGACGCCGCAGCCGTCATCGTGAACGCGTCGACGCGCTTCACGGATGGCGGCCAGTTCGGGCTCGGCGCCGAGCTGGGCATCTCGACCCAGAAGCTGCACGCTCGCGGGCCGATGGGGCTCGAAGAGCTCACGACGACGAAGTGGGTTGTCACGGGCGACGGCCAGATTCGCGCCTGAGCTGCGGCACCTCCCGCGCGAAGATCAGTCCAGGTGATGACGCGTTCCGTCAGGCTCGCCGCGTAGCCTGATCGGAGACGTTGAAGGGACGATCATGACCAGCACCCCACTGCCCATCGAGAACCAGCCGTCGAACTTCGACCAGCACGACGCCTTCGCCCAGGCGCCGAGCACGGAACGCCCCCAGGGCCTCGACCGAGTCTTCCTCGGTGAGCTCGAGGTGTCCCGAGATCGCATCTCGGGTCCGTACGGCTCCCTCCCGACGGAGGGCTCGACCGTGTTCGTCACGAACATGTCGCGCGTCGAGCGTGCCATCCCGACGTGGGCGATCATCGTCGCGATCGCCGGGTTCTTCGTCCTGACGATCTTCAGCCTCCTGTTCCTGCTGGTGAAGGAGGATCGCGTCGTCGGCGGATACGAGGTCCGCATTTCGAATCCGACGGGAACGCTCACGAGCTTCGTGCCGGTTGATGCGCGCTCCGCCGCCTGGATCTGGCAGGACCTCCAGGGCCGTGCGGCCGCCGCGCGGGAGCTCATCGCGTCGGTAACTTCCACCGTTCGCTGACGTTCATCTCGGCGACGCGGTGGCGCCGTGTTTCGGCGCTACGCTGGAGCGCGTGAAGGCCTACGACTCGCTGTCCGTATCCACTGTTCTCCCTCCTGAGCTCGCGCCGCTGCGCACTCTCGCCAAGAATCTGCGCTGGTCCTGGCGCTCGAGCGCTGAACGGCTCTTCGCCGGCATCGACGAGCAGCTGTGGCGAGCGTGCGGCCGCAATCCCATCGTGATGCTTCGCTCACTTCCGGCATCCCGCGTCGCCGAGCTCGCGGCAGATCCCGAGTTCGTCGCGCGGCTCGGTCACGAAGCCGAGGATCTCTCGGCCTACCTCGACAGCGACCGCTGGTTCCACAAGCACACGCGGGGTACCGCGGACGAGGCGACGAGCGTTGCCTACTTCTCGATGGAGTTCGGGATCACGGAGTCGCTCCCCGTCTACTCCGGCGGTCTCGGTGTGCTCGCGGGCGACCATCTCAAGAGCGCAAGCGACCTCGGGGCGCCGATCATCGGCGTCGGCCTCCTCTACACCTACGGGTACTTCTCGCAGACCTTGTCTCGCGAGGGATGGCAGCAGGAGGCTTACGCGGAGCATCCGCCGAAGGACCTCGCCGTCGATCCCGTGTTGGACGCGTCGGGTGCCCAGTCCCGCGTCTCTCTTGCCTTCCCGGACGGGCGGACGCTCGAGATCGCACTCTGGGAGGCCCAGGTCGGCACTGTGCCGTTACTGCTCCTCGACACGAACCTTCCGGAGAACCCTGAGGATCTCCGCGCGATCACGGATCGGCTCTACGGTGG
Source organism: Pseudoclavibacter sp. AY1H1 (assembly GCF_002931055.1). Classification (GTDB taxonomy): domain Bacteria; phylum Actinomycetota; class Actinomycetes; order Actinomycetales; family Microbacteriaceae; genus Pseudoclavibacter. The sequence continues at coordinate 395,383 of NZ_PSXX01000001.1, forward strand.
AGACGCCGAGCACCGCATCCGGCAGGAGCTGGTGCTCGGCGTCGGCGGAGTACGAGCCGTGCAGGCGTACGCGGAACTCAACGGACGCCGGCAGCCGACCGTCTTCCACCTCAACGAGGGGCACGCGGGCTTCTCGGGCGTCGAGCGCATCGGTCAGCTGATGGCTGGCGGCGAGACGTTCGAAACCGCGCTCGCCGCAGTGCGGTCGAGCACCGTCTTCACGACGCACACGCCGGTTCCCGCCGGCATCGACCGCTTCGACGCACATCTCGTGCAGCGCTACCTCGGCTCGTCCGGCGGTCTGACCCTGGTGCCTGACGTTCCGCTGGCACGCATCATGGAGCTCGGGGCGGAAGACGACCCTGGCCGCTTCAACATGGCGCACCTCGGTCTCCGCCTCGCGCAGTACGCCAACGGCGTCGCGAAGCTGCATGGCGTCGTGTCCCGAGGCATGTTCGCCAAGCTGTATCCGGGTGTGGCCGCAGAGGAAGTCCCGATCGGCTCGATCACCAACGGCGTCCACATCCCGAGCTGGACCCGCCCGTCGATGCTCCGGGTCATCGAAGCCATGAACGGCGGACGCGAGCTCGCGACGTCCGGCACGTGGAACCACCCGGAGGCGGTCGGCGCCGAGGAGCTCTGGCGCATCCGCGGTGAGCTGCGGGCCGAGCTCGTCAGACGGGCCCGCGAATCAGTTCGCGCCTCGTGGCAGGCGCGAGGCGCACAGGACGCGGAACTCGGCTGGATCCGAGACGTGCTGGATCCCGAGCGGCTCACGATCGGCTTCGCTCGTCGAGTCTCGACCTACAAGCGCCTCACCCTCATGCTGCAGGACCGAGATCGGCTCGCCCGCATCCTCAACAATCCCGATCGTCCCGTCCAGTTCGTCATCGCCGGCAAGGCGCATCCCGCCGATATGGGCGGCAAGCAGCTCTTGCAGGAGCTGGTGAACTTCGCCGATGAGGCGGGGGTTCGCGACCGCATCGTGTTCCTCCCCGACTACAACGTCGCGATCGCGAAGCACCTCGTGGCCGGCAGCGATGTGTGGCTGAACAACCCCGTGCGTCCACAGGAGGCATCCGGCACCTCGGGCATGAAGGCCGTCATGAACGGGTGCCTGACGTTCTCGATCTCAGATGGCTGGTGGGATGAGATGGCGGACGACGCTGTCGGGTGGACGATTCCTGACACCAGCGGAGTCGATGAGCGCACGCGTGACGCTCTTGAGGCCGGTGCGCTCTACGACATCCTCGAGCACGAGATCGCGCCGCTGTTCTACGCGCGCGATGAGCGGGGCCTTCCTGTCGAGTGGGTAGAGAAGGTCCGCCGTTCCGTGTCGGTTGTCGGCCCGAAGGTCGCCGCCGAGCGCATGGTGCGGGACTACGTCACCGACCTCTACCTGCCTGCGGGCCGTTCGGCACGCGTTGCCTCCGACCTCGTCGCTACACGCTCGTTCGCGACTTGGCTCGGCGACGTGCGGGCGGCCTGGCCGGGCGTCCGCGTCGCGTCCGTGGTCGCGGAGAACCGCGAGCCGAAGGCGGGGGAGAGCGTCCGTCTCTCGGCAAGAGTCGAACTCGGCGGGCTGAGTACTGACGACGTCCTCGTCGAAGCCGTCGTGGGTGCTCCCGACGCCGAGGGTGAGCTGCAGAGTACTCGGATCGTCGAGATGCGGCCTGCCCACGAGGGGGGATCGACGTTTGTCGTCGACGTTCCGATCGACGAGCCTGGACTGCTCGGCTACACCGTCCGGGTGCAGCCGAGGCACGCGTTCCTGCAGGCTTCGGCCGAGCTGGGACTGGTCCGTCTCCCCGTGTAGGAGATCGCTCCTGGGTGGCGGCGCCGAAAGTAATGACAGGCTTGTCATTCGGCGTCGTCGTCGGGCATAATTCAAGTGACGACAGAAATGTCGACGTCTGGTAAACGATGCAGTTCGCATCCATTCATCACGTGATCGTTGGGGAAGACGAATCACCAAACGAATGGAGGAGAACTCATGGTTGCACCGAACGCAGGAGGGGTGCTCTACGTGCACTCCTCTCCTAAGGCGCTTTGCCAGCACGTCGAGTGGGGTGTCGGTCGCGCCCTCGGGTACGCCGTCAACCTTCCCTGGATCGACCAACCGGTCATTCCAGGGCAGTTGCGTGCGGAGTTCACCTGGGAAGGCGAGCCTGGCGCTGGGGCGGCCATCGCGTCGCACCTGCGCGGCTGGGCCCACCTTCGCTTCGAAGTCACCGAGGACGCGCGTCCTGGCGTCGATGGCGGTCGCTGGATGCACACGCCTGAGCTTGGTATCTACTACGCCCAGACGGATGCCTCTGGCGGCGTCGTGGTTCCGGAAGATCGCGTTCGGTACGCGATGGAGATCGCTGGCGGCAACGCCTCCGAGCTCCACCGCGAGCTGCGCCTCGCGCTTGGGCAGGCTTGGGACGACGAGTTGGAGCCTTTCCGCATCGCCGGCGACGAGAGTCCCGTCGTGTGGATGCACCACCGAGTCGGCTAGGCCCGCCAAGCGGATGGTCCGCTGAGAGGCGGACCGGAAGCTGTTCTCGACACTCCAAGACTGTGGCCCCTCAGGTTCTCACCTGAGGGGCCACAGTTCTTGCTGCCGGACGTCGAGGCGGCCGGCAGAGGGGGAGGATCTACACTCCGCGGAACGCGACGACGGCGTTGTGCCCGCCGAAGCCGAACGAGGTCGAGATGGCGACCTTGCCCGGTGCGTCGAAGGGACGCGGCTCGGTGACGACGTCGAGGTGGATCGCGGGGTCCTGCTCGTTGAGGTTGATCGTCGGGGGCAGTGTCCCCTCCGAGAGGGCAAGCACGGTGAACATGGCCTCGAGGGCTCCCGCGCCGCCGAGCAGGTGGCCTGTGGACGCCTTGGTCGCGGAGACGGGAATGGAGGCGAGGTGCTCGCCGAAGACCGACTTCAGCGCCGTGAACTCAGCGATGTCGCCGACGGGCGTCGAGGTGGCGTGTGCGTTGATGTGCGTGACGTCCTCGACGGACACACCGGCCTGGCCCAGTGCGGCGGTGATCGCTCGTGCCGCCCCGGTGCCCTCTGGGTCCGGTGCCGTGATGTGGTGTGCATCCGCCGTGACGCCCCCGCCGATGAGCTCAGCGTAGATGCGCGCACCGCGCGCGAGCGCGTGCTCCTCGGTCTCGAGCACGAGCGCCGCAGCACCCTCGCCCAGGACGAAGCCGTCTCGGCTCACGTCGTAGGGACGTGACGCGTGCGATGGGTCGTCGTTGCGCTTCGACAGGGCCTGCATCGCCGCGAAGGAGGCGACAGGGAGCGGGTGGATTGCCGCCTCGGAGCCACCGGCGACGACGACATCGGCGAGGCCCTGCTGGAGGTGCTCGTAGGCGTCTGCGATGGCTTCCGTGCTGGATGCGCATGCTGAGACGACCGTGCGAACACCGGCGCGGGCCTTGATGTCCATGCCGATCGCTGCTCCTGGGCCGTTCGGCATGAGCATGGGGACGGTGAGCGGCATGACCCGGCGCGGGCCCTTCTCGCGGAGCGTGTCCCAGGCGTCGAGGAGCGTCCAGACTCCGCCGATGCCGGTTGCCCAGTCGACGAGGAGGCGTTCGGCGGGGATATCGCCGACGGTGAGGCCTGCATCGGCGAAGGCCTCACGGCCCGCGATGAGCGCGAACTGGCTTGAGGGGTCGAGGCGCTTGGCCTCGTGGCGGGGGAGTACCTCGCTTGCCGGGACCTTTGCGGTCGCGGCGAATTCGATGGGGATCTCGTACTTCGCGACCCATTCGGCCTCGAGTGTGCGAGCTCCTGATTCACCGGCGAGGAGCGCTTCCCAGGTGCTGCGGGCGGTGCCGCCCAGCGGGGAAGTCGCACCGATGCCGGTGACGACGATTTTCTTGGTCATGACAACTGCTCCTGAATGAACTGGGGCGAAGGTGAGACAGTCACTAAGAGTGGGCGGCAGAAGCCGCCCACTCGAAGTGAGGGATCGTCCTTAGGACGCTGCGACGATGAAATTGACGGCGTCGCCCACGGTCTTGAGGTTTGCAACCTCGTCGTCCGGGATCTTGACGTCGAACTTCTCTTCAGCGTTGACGACGATCGTCATCATGGAGATCGAGTCGATGTCGAGGTCGTCGGTGAAAGACTTCTCAACGGTGACCGTGTCAGCCGCGATTCCGGTCTCGTCGTTTACGAGCTCAGCGAGTCCCGCGAGAACTTCGTCGTTGGTAAGTGCCATGGTGTTTCTCCTTGATTGTCAATGACCGAGCCAAGTGTATTGGTCGGCGGGGGTGCGTGGGGGAGGCGTGCGGTGACTTCTGGGGCCCGTTAGGGCAGGACGACGACCTGGGCGCCGTACACGAGGCCCGCGCCGAAGCCGATCTGGAGGGCGAGTCCGCCCGACAGCTCGGGGTTCTCCTCGAGCAGGCGATGCGTCGCGAGGGGCACGGAAGCGGCCGATGTGTTGCCGGTCGTTGCGATGTCACGGGCGATGATGACGTGGTCGGGCAGCGCGAGCTGCTTGGCGAACTCGTCGACGATGCGCATGTTCGCCTGGTGCGGGATGAACGCGGAGAGCTGATCGGCGGTCACGCCTGCTTCTTCCAGCGCGCGGCGCGCGACCTTCGCCATGTCCCAGACGGCCCAGCGGAAGACGCTCGGCCCGTCTTGGCGGAGTGTCGGCCACTCGGAGCCGCCCTGGCGGTAGTCCTGCAGGCTCGCGTTCATGGAGACGGCTTCCCAGCGGGACCCATCGGAGCCGAGGATCGACTTGGAGATGCCGGGAGCGTCGCTCGGGCCGATGATCGCAGCCCCCGCGCCGTCGCCGAGCAGGAAGGAGATCGTGCGGTCCGTGGGGTCGATGAGGTCCGACAGCTTCTCGGTGCCGACGACCAGGACATGCTCGGCGACTCCAGTGCGAACCAGCGCATCCGCCTGCGCGACGGCGTAGCAGTAGCCGGCGCACGCGGCGTTGAGGTCGTAGGCAGCAGCCGGCGTCGCACCGACCAGGTCGGCGAGGCGCGCAGCGAGCGACGGGGTCTGCATCTCGTTGCTGATGGTCGCGACGATGACGGCGCCGATGCGGCTCGGGTCGATGCCCGAGCGTTCGATGGCCTCGCGTGAGGCGTCGACGGCGAGATCGAGCGCGCTCGTCTCCTCGTTCGCTCGAACACGGGTGATGACTCCCGTGCGCTGGCGGATCCACTCGTCAGACGAGTTGATCGGCTCGATGATCTCCGAGTTCGGGACGACGCGCTCGCCGCGGGCGGCGCCCATGGCGAGGATGCGCGTGTACTGCGCGCCCGTCGACTGCACAAGGGTCGGTGTTGCTGTGGTCATGCGAGTCCTCTCGAGGATGCTCTTGGCAGTTCGGTGTGCTCAGGCGTCGGCCGCGATGCGTTCGCGTGCCACGTCGAGGTCTGCGGGAGTGGAGAGTGCGAGGGTCGGGGTTCCCTTGAGTGCTCGCTTCGCGAGTCCGCTCAGGGTGCCGGCCGGGGCGAGCTCGATGAGCGAGGTGACTCCGGCGTCAGCGAAGGAGCGCATGCAGGCGTCCCAGCGCACTGGCTGCGCGAGCTGCCGGATGAGGGCCGCACGGAACTCCACTCCGTCGGTGACGACCGAGCCGGTCTCGTTCGACCAGATCGTGCGGACGGGGTCTCGGACCTCGAAGTGCTCAGCATCCGCGGTCAGCGTCGTGCGCGCCTGCTCCATGTAGCGGGTGTGGAAGGCGCCTGCCACCTTGAGCGGGATCACGCGTGTTCCTGGTGCGGGCTCGCTGCGGAGCGCCGCGAGTGCCTCGGGTGCGCCGGCCGCGACGATCTGTCCGCCGCCGTTGAAGTTGGCGGGGGTGAGGTCGAGTTCCGCGAGGCGTGCGAGAACCACGTCCTCGTCACCGCCGAGAACCGCGCTCATGCTGGTGGGAGTGGCGGCGGCGTCCTGTGCCATCAGCTGCGAACGGCGCGCGACGAACCGCATCGCAGTGTCGGCGTCGAAGATTCCCGCCGCGTAGGCGGCCGTGATCTCGCCGACGGAGTGGCCGGCGACCCCACCGATCGCCGCTGCCGCGCCGGGGATCTCCATGAGGGAGTTCCAGGCGAGGATGCCGGCGGCGACGATGAGGGGCTGTGCGACTGCGGTGTCGCGGATCGTGTCGGCGTCAGACTCCGTGCCGTGCTTCACGAGGTCGATGCCGGACGAGGCGGACAGCTGCTCGAGGGTGTCTCGGTTCCTGGTGTCTTCGATCCAGGGGAGCAGGAAGCCTGGAGTCTGGGAACCCTGGCCTGGGCAGGTGACGACAATCATGGATTCCATCATGACAGCACCTGAGCGTTCAGCCCTGTAGCAACAGTCCCAAGAACTCGAAAGATCATTAGAGGTTTTCTAGTGCGAAGTGCGGCGGCTGCGTCGAGCCACGTTGCTTGCGGGGGTTCCGCCCGACTGGCGGCGGGGTTCTGGCTGCTTCGGCTCGGCGATGTTCCCGAGGATCAGCGCGCACTGGAGGATGAGCGCCTCTCGCGGTCCGGTGGCGTCCCAGCCGATGACCTCGCTGACGCGCTTGAGGCGGTAGCGGACCGTGTTGGGGTGCACGAAGAGCTCGCGGGCCGTCGCCTCGAGCGAACGTCCGTTGTCGAGGTAGCACCAGAGCGTCGTCAGCAGGTCGCTCTGGTGATCGGCGAGTGGCCTGAAGACCCTCGCTACGAGCGTCTGCCGTGCGAGCGGGTCGCCCGCGAGGGCACGTTCTGGGAGGAGCTCGTCGGCCAGCATGGGGCGCTGCGCCTTCCTCCACGCACCCGCCACTGCGAAGCCGGCGAGCGCGGCGCGGGCGCTGCGAGAGGCCTCGACCACGCTCGGCACGGGCGGGCCGAGGACGAGGCGGCCGTCGCCGAAGCTGGGCTCCAGCCGCTCGGCGATCTCCATGAAGGGCACCTGCTCGCCTTCGTCCCCTTCACCGGTGGGGTGGGCTCGACCGATGACGAGCACCAGCCGACCTCCCTGCACGCCGACGAGGAGGTCGACCTTGTTGTGGCGCGCCGTCCGGCGGATCTGGTCGACCTCGAGGATCCTCGGGGTCGTCCCGACGAGCACGCTGACCTCGCCGTGCCCGTGCCAGCCGAGCGCGGCGATACGGCTCGGGAGCTCGTCGTCGTGCTCGCCGGTGAGGATCGAGTCGACGACGAGCGCCTCGAGGCGCGCATCCCACAGGCCTCTGGCCTCGGCCGCGCGTGCGTACACGTCGGCCGCGGCGAACGCGATATCTCGCGAGTACTTCAGCACCGCTTCACGCACGTCGCCGTCGGTCAGCTTCGTGCGCTCCTCAACGACCTCCACGACAACCCGGATGAGCTGCAGCGTCTGCTGCAGGCTCACCGAGCGGAGGAGCTCTCGAGGTGCCGAGTCGAACACGTCGGCCGCCACCCATGGGGTGGCAGTCGGGTCTTCGAACCAGGCGATGAAGGATGAGATGCCCGACTGGGCGACGAGGCCTACGGCACTACGTCGCCCAGGGGGCATGTCACCGAACCAGGGAAGGGTGTCTTCCAAGCGCTTCACCGTTGCGGTCGAGAGCTCTCCCGAGATCGATCGCAGCCAGTTGAGCGTCTGTTCCTTCGTGCGTGGAGCGGGCATGATTCCGAACTGTGAGGAGGCGAGCAGGGGAGGAGCGCTGTTAGGCGTCTCCGCCCGCGCTGCCGCTCGTGCCGGCCTTCGGGTTGTGGAGGTCGTACTTGTCGATGGCCTCCTGCACGACCGAACGGTCGATCTTGCCCTGCGTCGCGAGGCGCTCGAGAGCACGAACGACGACGGAGTGGCTGTCGATCAGGTAGTACCGACGTGCGGCGGGACGCGTGTCGGAGATGCCGAAGTCGTCGGCACCGAGCGTCGTGAAGTCGTTCTTCACGAACGGACGGATCTGGTCCTGAACCGCGTGCGAGAAGTCGCTCACGGCGATGACGGGGCCTTCCGACGCCTGGAGCTTGTCCGTGACGAAGGGAACCTTGGGCTCCTCGTTCGGGTGCGTCCAGTTGTACTCCTCGGCACGGAGGCCGTCGCGACGGAGCTCGTTCCAGGACGTGACCGACCAGACTTCAGCCGCAACACCCCAGTCCTTCTCCAGGAGCTCCTGCGCTTCGAGGATCCACGGCACACCGACACCCGAGGCGAGCAGCTGGACGCGCGGTCCCTGCGCTTCGGTTCCCTTGAGGTAGTAGATGCCCTTGAGGATGCCCTCGACGTCCACGTTCTCCGGCTCAGCTGGCTGAGCCATCGGCTCGTTGTACACCGTGAGGTAGTACATGACGTTCGGGTCCTGCTTCGGGTTCTCCGACTGGGAATCCGGGCCGTACATCCGCTCGATACCCGCTTGCATGATGTGTGCGAGCTCGTAGGCGAAGGCGGGGTCGTAGGTGACGACTGCCGGGTTGGTGGCTGCGATGATCGGCGAGTGGCCGTCCATGTGCTGCAGGCCCTCGCCGGCGAGCGTCGTGCGCCCGGCCGTGGCTCCGATGAGGAAGCCGCGCGTGAGCTGGTCTGCCGCCGCCCACATGGCGTCGGCGGTGCGCTGGAACCCGAACATGGAGTAGTACATGTAGATCGGGATCATCGCCTCGCCGTGCGTCGAGTACGACGAACCGGCTGCCGTGAACGCGCCCATGGCGCCGGCCTCGTTGATGCCGACGTGGTTGATCTGCCCCTGCTCGCTCTCGCGGTAGGCGAGGAGCAGCTCGCGGTCGACCGACATGTAGTGCTGGCCGTTCGGGTTGTAGATCTTCGCGGTCGGGAAGAACGCGTCGACGCCGAAGGTGCGGGCCTCGTCCGGGATGATCGGGACGATGCGCGACCCGAAGTCCTTGGACCGCATGAGGTCCTTGAGGAGGCGGACGAACGCCATCGTCGAAGCGATCTCCTGCGTGCCGGAGCCCTTCTTGATGGACGCGTAGGTCTTGTCGTCCGGGACGGCGATCTGCGTGAACTTCGAGCGACGCTCCGGCACGAACCCGCCGAGCTCGCGGCGACGCTCCTGCATGTACTGGATCGCCTCGTTGTCGGGACCCGGGTTGTAGTACGGGGGCTGGTAGACGTCGGCCTCGAGCGCTGCATCCGAGATCGGGATGTGCAGCTGGTCGCGGAACGCCTTCAGGTCGGGAAGCGTGAGCTTCTTCATCTGGTGCGTCGCGTTGCGGCCCTCGAAGTGCGGTCCGAGACCGTAGCCCTTGATGGTGTGCGCGAGGATGACGGTCGGCTGTCCCTTGTGCTCGGTCGCCGCCTTGTACGCCGCGTAGACCTTGCGGTAGTCGTGGCCGCCTCGCTTCAGGCCCCAGATCTCGTCGTCGCTGTAGTTCTCGACGAGCTTGAGCGCCTCGGGGTCGCGTCCGAAGAAGTTCTCGCGAACGAATCCGCCCGACTCGGTCTTGTACGTCTGGAAGTCGCCATCGGGCGTCTCGTTCATCAGGGTGCGCAGCGCGCCCTTGTCGTCGCGCTCGAGGAGCGAGTCCCACTCGCGACCCCAGACGACCTTGATGACGTGCCAGCCGGCGCCGCGGAAGAAGCTCTCGAGCTCCTGGATGATCTTGCCATTGCCGCGAACCGGGCCGTCGAGGCGCTGCAGGTTGCAGTTGACGACGAAGGTGAGGTTGTCGAGGTTCTGGTTGGCTGCGACCTGCAGCTGTCCGCGCGACTCGACCTCATCCATCTCGCCGTCGCCGAGGTAGGCCCAGACGTGCGAGCCGGAGGCGTCCTTCATGCCGCGGTTGGTGAGGTACTTGTTGAACTGTGCCTGCCAGATCGCGTTGAGCGGCCCGATGCCCATCGAGACAGTCGGGAACTGCCAGAAGTCCTTCATGAGGCGGGGGTGCGGGTACGACGGCATGCCGTGCGGGGCAGCGGACTGCTCCTGGCGGAAGCCGTCGAGCTGCTCGGCGCTGATCTGCCCCTGCAGGAAGGCGCGCGAGTAGTTGCCGGGGGAGGCGTGCCCCTGGAAGAAGACCTGGTCGGGCCCGTCCGCGTGGTCGTAGCCCTTGAAGAAGTGGTTCAGACCCACTTCGTAGAGGGTCGCCTGCGAGGCGTAGGAGGAGATGTGGCCGCCGACGGCGACCCCTTCGCGCTGCGCGCGCTGCACCGTCATGGCCGCGTTCCAGCGGATCCATGAGCGGTAGGTGCGCTCCAGCGACTCGTCACCTGGGAACTCTGGCTCGTCCTCGGGCGCAATCGAGTTCACGTAATCGGTGGTTGGAACCATGGGAACGCCGAGGTGGCGCTCCCGAGACCGCTCAAGAAGGCTGAGCATGATGTCTCGTCCGCGCTGGTGTCCCTGCGCGTCTACGACCGCATCGAGCGATTCGCGCCATTCGGCGGTCTCCTCGGGGTCGCTGTCAACGTAATGCTCTGAGTACGGATCCTGGTTGTTAACAGCCACCGTCGACCTCATTTCGTTCCGGGTTCGTCACGTCTATGGCGCGCGCCAGGTTATGACGCGCAGTCCACCGGCTAGCCTATCTTTGGTTTGTGCGATGCACACGCAGGTTGGCGTGAATCCTTGTCGAAGCGCGCACAACCGAACATCGCCGTCGGAGAGGGCCTGATCGTGAGCGAATTCGCGCCGCCGCTTGAGCCCATTTCTCTGGTCGACCACCGGGGTGGGATGGGCGTGGTGGCCGGGCCGGCACCGTCATCGCGGCTCGTCGTGTTCGTTCCCATGGCATTCACGCCCGTGTGCGCCGACGAGATCTCCGACCTCGCCCAGCTGGTGAGTGAAGCCCGGAATCGGCCCGAGTGGGGCTCCGCGCTCGAGGCTCCCGAGGTGCTCGTCGTCTCGACCGACAGCTCAGCTGCGCTGCGAGCGTGGCTCGTCGAGCTCGGCGCGGATGCACTCCTCACCGGCTGCAGCGACTTCTGGCCGCACGGTTCGGCTGCCCGTGCGTATGGTGCGTTCGACGAGGCCGCTGGCACCGCGACGCGACGCTCATTCCTCGTCAGGGCCGACGGCAGCCACCGGGTTGCCGCATCCGCGCGCCCCGGTGAGGCCCGCGTTCGATCGGACCACGCGGCCGCGCTACACTTGCTCGCCGAGGGCCTTTAGCTCAGCTGGTAGAGCGCCACGTTTACACCGTGGATGTCGTCGGTTCGATCCCGGCAGGGCCCACCACTCCGTATCCCTGGTCAGGGCCATCTGCGTTTCCGTCCACTTCAGGAGCGCAGCGGTGGTTCCCAGCGGGAACGTGTCTTCGGTCAAGGAACCTGACATCGACTTCACGCCCCAGAAGAGTGCGCCCCGGACGACCAGGGCCCCGGCGCAGTCCATACGAGAGCGCCGCTGGCTCGACAGATGAGAGGCAGCGGCGCGGTCGTGATCTTGTCGACTAATAGGACAGCGTGACCTTGGACTTCCACACATTGCCGCTCTTGGCGCAGGTCGTTCGGAACGCGGCGTCATAGCCGTTGCCGCCCTGGCGGGCCATGTAGCGGTCGGCGTAGTGCTCGCACAGCTGGAACGAGGGGCCCGTCACGTAGGCGTAGGCGACTCCGGCCTGCGCGGGCGCCGCGGCGGTGACTGCGCCAGCGGCGAGCATGATCGCTCCAACGACCCCGCCGACGATCTTCTTCGTTGTGGAACCCATGGTGTCTCCTCACTCGGCTCTGTCCTGGTGCCACGACCATATCGGCGCCCAGCGATCCGTCGCCAGGGAAGTTCTGCCCGTTCCGCTGGGGACTCGCCCGGAGTCTGACTCAAGTTCTGGGACACCCCGTGACCGGCCGTGACAGTGGCGCACACATATCCATCGCCCCTCGAAGGGGAACACTCATGGGCGCACCCGCGCTCGCTTCGGGCGTCCGACCTGTACCGTCGAAGCATGAATCTCGAGGCGGGGGAAGAGAATGTGGTCCCAGACTTGCCACCTCGCTCTTCAGTGCCGGTGGGGGCAGAGCGCACCGACTCGTCAGGCATCGTGTGGAGGGCCGGAGTCGACGCCTGGGAGCGAGTCCCGGAACGCCACGGAATGGGTCTCTTCTTGAACGGGCGCCGCGCCGGGATATTCCGTGCTGTGGCTTTGGTGTCCGTGCTGGCAGTCATCTTTCTCGTGCCGCTCGTCGAAGCCTGGTGGATGAAAGTCCTGGTTTTCGCCCTCTGCGCCGTGCCGTTCTTCCTCGCAGTCGGGATCACCCGATGGGCGATCGTCAGAGACTCCAGGAACCCGGTGGACGAGCAGTAGACCTAGCCCTGAGCGGTTGGCAGAAGAGCACGTCGGTTGCCGGTGATCGCGCACGCTTCGGCGGTGAGAGTCGGGGCCCTCGCAGGTTGCTGAGAGACAGGTCCTGGGGCGCGTATCGATGGAGGCCGCGCGCATCTGGGTGCACGACACCGCGAGGCCTTCATCGTGCTTCCGATGTAACCCGTGGCGCTCGGGGATGGAGGAGCACCTGCGGATCGAGCTTGGGGAAGCAACGGAACCAGCATCACCTGGTAATTCACTTTCCAAGGCCGGTCTGTAGTGAAGGCCTTGGCCGTCGATCCCGCGACAGCCAGGTTCTATCCTGCGCCAAGGGGACCTGAGAAATCTTCGCGCGTGCTGGACTCTGCACAAGAGAGTGAAACGAGTTCCACGTGCCCCAATCATCCCCACTCGGGTATGCCCGTCTCCAGGCTCGGGAATCCAAAGACAGCGTTCACTTTGCCGCGTTACTCAACAGCACCGGCATCACGCTGGTCGACACGGAACATGCCGAGAGCTACAGCATCTCAGCGCTCCGAGGTCCATCCTTCATCTGTGCGTGGGCCAGCGTCCCCGCATCGAGCTACCAAGTGCACCGGATGGGAACGTCGATCGAGTCGCGGACCTTGTTCGTCTTCGCGAACGCCGGTCAGGTCCACGTCGGGTTGGACGGGCAGACGGTGCCGCTCGCCCGCGGGGAGGTGTCTGCCGTCGCCCCGGGGAGCTCAACCATCGAGCTCATCGCTGCGGGTGAGCGGACCGAGGTCATCCTGTTCAGCATCGACTTGCCGGTTGCCGGGCGCGGCGATTCTGCTTCTCCCTTGGAAGGCATCACGCGGCTCGTCGACCCAACGCTCAACACGTTCGTCTTCACAGCCTGCTACGGCCTCTCGCAGGCACCCACGCCAGTGTCCAAGGCGACCGCGGACACGATTGAACACGCTGCCGCAACCCTCGCCCGAGGCCTGCTGGCGCGCATGGCTCACCTGCAGGAGCCCGACCTCTACCTGGCCTCCTTGAGGCACATCCGTCTGCATGCTGCTGACGCCAGCCTCACCCCCGTCTCTCTCGCAGATCGGTTCAAGGTCTCGACGCGCAAGCTGCAGGTTCGCTACAACCAGGAAGGCGACACTGTCGTCTCCGCCATCAGACGAAGCCGGGCGGTCATCGCGCGCAGCATCTGGCAACAGGAGCCCTCCCTCGCCGCATCGGTCGTCGCCTCGAGGTCGGGGTTCGCGTCCGCTCGGGGCCTGCGACGCGCACTCGCCGAACTCCCCGACTGAGGTTGCCCACAAGACCGGGCTCGTGGGCGCACCACACCATGTTGGACGGGAGGTTTTCGAACCCGGTCGCGTGCGGTTGCTCGCCCTGCCACCTCAGACGCACCAGCTCAGTGAGATGTAGCCCGCGTGCCCACGAGCGGCCCCCGACAGGAGACCGGAAGGTGCAAGCACGTAGTTGCTGATGGGAGTGCCGAGGGCAGTCGCCGCGCGGTACGAAGAGCCAGCGGCTCCGGTGCCGGTGGAGATGGTGAGACGGGTGGTGCCGGTGAACTGCGACCCAACCATTCCTCCACCTCCGCCCCCTGCGTAGCCGCCGCCCCCGCCACCGGCGGAAGCGGCGAAGGAGCCCCCGCCGTTGTTCAGCCGGGCGGCACCGTTGCCGCCATTGCCGCCGCCGTTGGAGCCGAGCCCGAAGTTCTGACCGTTCGACCCCTCGACCCTGGTCGGCGGTCCCCAGTTGCCATTGGCGACCCGATACTGGGCCGTGCCACCGCGCGTGCCGCCGACAGGGCCATCCGCGGCGGTGGCAGGGTTCACCGCGAGTCCCGGAGCGGTGGAGTTCACCCTGCCGACCGCGCCGACACGTCCGTTGGGGGCGGAGCTACCGGCGTTCGCTGTCCCGTAGTTGAATCCAGTCGTCGCGTCCGGTGCCTGATACACGGTCGTCTGCTGCGTCGAGCCTTGAACGGTCTCTCGTACGGCGGAACCGCCTCCTCCGCCGGAGACCACGAGCGGAGTCCCACCGAGCGCTCCGAGCAGGAGTGCGCTGCCGCCACCACCGGCACCCGCAGGGCCACCAGGGTTGTCGCGGGGGCCGGGCGTCGAGTTTCCCCCACTGCCGTACCCAGTTCCGCCGGCGGCCGTGGTGCCGTCTGTCTTCACCTCGCCGCCCTGCCCGACCACGATCCCGAAGGTACGCTGCGCGACCGTGGCGTTGGTGGGCAGCGTGATGCGCCCACTGGAATTCGCCCCCTGGCCGCCAGCGACGGTGGAGCCCGCACCGCCCCCGGCACCCCGCACAACGAAATCGACGTACCTCGCCCCAGCGGGCACTGTGAAGGTGGTCAGCTGTCCGGCGGTGCTGAAGACCTGGCTGGCCGTCGTGCACGTCGATGCCGCCGCGACTGGAACTGCCGTTGCTGTTGCCAGCACGGGGAGGCTCCATGCCGCCCCGCGCAGAATGCTGCGCCGGCCATGGTCTTTTGCGTCACCTGTCATGTGTTCTCTCGCTTTTCTCGAGTCGTGGGGGACGCGGCTCGCGTGAGAGCGGCACGTGCGCATTCGGAACTGCTGCTCATCCTGGGGAGATCCGCGCGGGAATGCGACGGGTGATCTCCTGACTGCGGATAAGCGACGATTTTCTGCGCAAAATGTCCCGCACGCTTCTTTGTCGTTCCGTGGGGACTTCGAGCGAGTGCGTCACCGAAGAGCTGTAGACAGAGGCGCGTGAGTTGATGTCAGTGCGGTTCGGTGTCGTGAACAGGCACCCGAGCGGACCGCTGGCGACACAAAAACGCACGCAACCGACGAAATTCCGCATCTCAGCGCCGAAAAGCACTTCTGCGCCCCCCGCGTTGTTACTTTTCCCGCATGAACCCACGTGAAACCGCGCACCAGCCTTCAGGCACGCATCTCTCCCGGCGCAACATCGTGACAGCAGGGGCTTGGTCCGTGCCGATCCTGGTCTCGGCCATCTCCTCTCCGCTTGCCTCCGCATCCCGTGAGCCTCGCGTGGATCCGACGGTCACGCGTGTGAGCTCGGGAGGCAGCACGACGCAACCGTACGATCAGTCTCCTTTGCGGTATGAAGCGACCGGCACGTCGGCAAATTCGGCTATATACCAGGACAACAGCGCCTATAACACGCGCATCTACGTTCGCAATAACGGTCCGGAAACGATGCCAGCGGGGTCGACGCTCACCATTTCGATTGTCGTATATCCCGCCTCAGGCGCGTACATCGACATCTCCGCATTCCAATCCGGTACCGCGGCACTTGGTATCAACAGCTCCACTATGACGGGTGGAGCGTTGACGTTCTCGGGCCCTTCCGGATCCAGCGGTGGGTCAATGAATCGGGTCTTCACCATCAATCGCCCTATCCCATCGGGATCGGAGTTCATGATCCAGATCGCGTTCAATATCGCCGACATTAGCGCCGAGCGGCAGCAGGGCGGTCTCAGCGCCCGAATCACAGCCCCAACTGGAACCGTCGATACGAACACAGGCAACAACGTGCGCATCAGCGCGGGCGACGTGTACTACGTGCGCTAGCCGCGTTCCTTCAGGGGTTCGAGGAGCGTCTTCACCGAGCAGAACGCCCCCGCGCAGGCTTGTGAGCTCCCACGCTTGCCAGGCGAAGCGCGGGGGTGTTCGCGGTCCGCAGTCTTCACCGGCACCGGAGCGCTCGCCAGCGAGCACGAAGAATGCGCTGGTTTCGAGAGCACTCGTGGCGCTCGGCTCTCCAGCGGATCACGCCGAGTGAGGTGAAGCCTCAAGCAGGCGGCACACCCGCTACCCGAGGGGCGCGTTCATACTGGCTGCCCAGTCGCGGATCGCTCGACGCTCACTGTCGCCGCAGATGTACCCGTAGGCGCTTTCAGTGACCCCATCGCTCAGGGTCCAGTCGTTGAAGTAGCTATGGGCGTAGCAGTCGGCCATTGCTTCTTTGCTGCCCTGGAACAGGCCCTGGAGGAGGAGCGGTTGATAGCCGCCGGTCGTCCGGGTAACGCGTGTCGTCTGCCTTCTGGAACACGTGCGCGAGCTCATGCACAGTGGTCATCTTGCTGTGCCCGGCCGCGTCGACGATGCCTTCGCTGACAGACCCGCCCGCATTCACTTGGCGAGCCTGCGCATCGGCAACGCGCTGCTCCAGCTCCGCGCGGAACGTGCTTGTCTGGGAGGCGATGCTCTCGACGGAGTACACGCTGAGGTTTGGGTCCACCATCTTGGCGTCCTGGTCTTCCCTCCAGTCGAACAGCACCACGAGGGGCTCAACCGGGCATCGCTCGCCTCATCGTGTGCCCGTGTTCACGGGAGCAGAACCGTGGTGCACTCGCCGCGGGTCACTGTCAGCTGTGAGTGCCCAGTAACTAACATGTGGGCATGACCTCTCAGATGCCGTTCATTCGAGCCACATTCTCCGGCGCCCTCGTCAACCCGGCAGGAAACGGGTACGTGCCAGGAAACGTGGAGGTCAGCGACGGTTGGGTGACGCTCTGGGCACTCACGCCAGACGGGTGGACGGTCGTGGTTCGTGCGCCAGCGCCAGAGGTGAGCGTCAGGTCGACCGCGCAGAAGATCCGCCTCTCCGTCGGCGGACGGCAGTACCTGCTCCTCGCTGACCCCGATGCCGTGATTCGCGCGCTCGGGTACAGCACGGCCGGGGCCGTCGCGGCCGTCCTCGACCGACCGGTTGCGGGAGCCGCAGCCGACGTCGGAGCCCTCCGGAACCAGATCTCGGCTGCCAACTCGTGGAATGTGGGCGGAGGTCCGCAGTTCCTCGATGCCGCACGACAGTCCGGAGCGCGCGTCTCGCGGCTCGGGTACGGGGCGATCGCAGCGATCGGATGCGGAGCCGGCATCGCCGCGGTGCTGCTCGTCACCGTCATCACGGTCCTCATCATCACGCTCTGACGGACCCCAGCGCTGCCCCGTGCGGTGACGCCGTCAGGCCTATGCTGACCCGGTGCACATCACCGAACGTTTCGCGGGGCTCGTCGAAGCCGAACTTGCCGACAAGCCCTTCGCGGTCGTCCGAGTACAAGGCGGCTTTGACGTCGGCTTCGCACTCGCTGATGCCCGGTGGGTGAGCATCCTCGCGGTCAACGACGTTCGCGACAGCATCACGTACAACGTTCGAGTGAACGAGCGCGCGGGGAAGTTCAGCATCAACGACACCCTGCGTCGGATCAGCTGGAGCGCCGGGGTGTCAGGAATGGTCCCTCGACTCGGCTTCTCGATGTCGTACCAGTCGGGCCGGGTCAAGTACGGTCGCGTGATCCAGCTCGGCGTCGCGCCTGGTGGGTTCGAGGTGGCGTTCAGCCCCGAGGAGGAACGGGCTCGCATCAGAGCGATCGGGCAGGAGCTCGGTCTGAAGCCAGGGCTGAGCAGGTCTGCCCTGATCGGGCTTTGGACTGCTGGCGGGGTCATCGGTCTGTGCATCCTCGGCGCGGCGATCGCGCTCATCATCCAAGCGTTCCTCGGGTAGCGCCGCCGGACGCCGACCGACCTCCGGCAACACATTCGAGCGCCTGCGTGGGGCCGTTGTGCGCGCATCCGGACGTCCTTGTGCAGCAGCTCTGTCCAGGCCAGACGGGCTTTCCGAATGCAAGGTGAGTCAGATTCGTTGGTCCTGCCGGCCTCGAGAACAAGCGAGATACTGGGCCTGCTTGAGAAGTCACTCGCGCTTGTCTGGCGGACGAAAGAAAAGCCCACGCTTACGGCATCCTCAGGCCTTTTCGCGGATTGGTGGATGTTGAGCAGTGAACACGCATGAGCGACGAGGGCGGCCTCTGCCTCAACCGGGGAGCATCCAACGCACAGAAGGGAACAAGGGGGCCCAGAGTCGGGGACGACGATGTGATGGAACGTGAGAGCGGATGTTTCTGTGCGTACTTGACGACACCACCGCTCTTAGGGCTTATGCCTACTGCGCGCCGGTGTCAGTTCAGCAGCAATCCTGCGCACACGTTTGCCGCTGCATGCACAAGTGCCCCGGGCACGAAGGTCCCCGTCTTCTCACGCAACCAGCCGAGAATCCAAGCGGCCGCAAATTGGGCCGGGATGACAGGCCAGGCGCGGATATCGACCAGCAGAATCCCGAGGTGCGGCACGACGAACACCAGGGACTGCAACAGGTTTCCTTTCTGGAAGCCGAGTCGACGCGAGAGGACGCCTCCGAGAAGACCGCGGAAAAGAATCTCCTCGCCGAAAGCGCGCAGTACGACGCTGAGCGCGACTCCCAGGGAAGTGAGACGAGCAACTGACACGCCAGGGGCATCAACGACCTCAGCTGGCACCGAGACAATCGCCAGCCAACCCGCGAAGAGCAGCGGGAAGAGGAGGAGACCTGCCCACGCATAGCCGTTCGCCGACCCCCACGTTAGTCCGAGTTGCAGGCGTGCGGCAGCGAGCGTCCGATTCTCACCGCGCGACTGAACGAATAAGTAGATCGCCGCGGGGAGACAAAACAGCACGAACTCGAACATGTCCCAAACCTATCGGCGATACTGCCCACGTGGCCCCCGCGAGTTTGAGCGCCGGCGTGCTCATCCCAGCGCTCACTTGACCGCAGATGATCGAGTGGCGGTGCAGGAGAGCTAGCAACTCCTCCAAGGTCCGCCATTAGTGCGAGCACAGGGCAGTAGCTGCCTCCATCGAGGTCGCCGGTCGCGCCGGCGTGAGTCCGGTCCTCGTGATGACGAAGAGCGGCACACCACCCAGTCCGATGGCCACGGGCATCGCGACGAAGGTCGGAGTCCACGATTGTGCACGA
Source organism: Pseudoclavibacter sp. AY1H1 (assembly GCF_002931055.1). Classification (GTDB taxonomy): domain Bacteria; phylum Actinomycetota; class Actinomycetes; order Actinomycetales; family Microbacteriaceae; genus Pseudoclavibacter. The sequence goes on from NZ_PSXX01000001.1 coordinate 414,346, forward strand.
CACAGACGACGGTTGTGGTCGCCAGTTCGAGGGCGACGCCAGCAAGACACCCCGAAGCGCCAGCAGTGGCGTTGTGATCCACCAGTCCACGCTCCAGAAATGGACACCGAGCAGCGAAGTCCGCACAGGCCCGGAATCTACGGCGTATCCCAGCAAGGCGCTCGACGGCTCGTCGCTGGTCCTGATCAGGGCAGGTCGAGTTCCCACTCGCCCCGCTGGGAGACGAAGATCAGTGAAGGACCGGCCGCGAGCTCTCCTCGGAAGTCGGCATCCCTGCGCTGCTCGCTGACTGCCTCGTACGGTGTCTCTCCACCGCCGGTGCCGTCTGCGCCCGAGCGGTACTCCGTGATCGACATGCCGACCCCGGTGTCCGGCTTCACGCCCGTGAACGCGCCGCCCGGACCGTCGTAGAGATACGCGCCGTACCCCGTCCCGGATTCGGGGAGCTGGGGCGCAGAGTCGATGGGGCGAACGGTGACCTCCCAGGCTCCGTCGGCGTCGACGAGCAGTGCCGAGGGCGGCTCGTTCGCTGCCCACCACATCGTCTGGCCGGCGAAGGAAGTCGGGTCTGCTGTATAGCCCTCGATGCTCGTGTCGAGCAGGATCATCCCGAGAGCACCCTCGGAGTCCTCGGACCACAGCGTCAGGGGTGCGCTGCCGTCATAGGCGACGTCGATGATGCCGGAACGGGCCTTGGAGACCTCGGCGGGCAGCTCGACGCGCAGCTCGCCGGTGCCGCTCGACGTGTACTCATCGAATGTTCCGAAGGTCTCGGAAGCCCACTCGGCGGAGTCGGCCGCGGGAGCGAGCGAGGACGGTGGCGGAGGCGCGGAGTCTGTTTCCTGATTCTCAGGGGGCGCCACCGACGAGCATCCGGCCAGCACAACTGCTGCCGCGAGCAACGCGATCAAGAGCTGAGGACGTGCTCCGGCGCTTCGTCGAGAACTCGCTCCTGGACTTCGGCGCATGCTCTGAGCCTAGAGAAGTTGGAACATCATGGCGAGGGGTCTGTCTGCGCTCAAGAATCGTCGGCTCACCCTCAGTCCTTGCCGTCCGGCCTTCGTTAGGGTGGCACGGACCTGTATGGGCAGCGACAGCTCAGGAGAAGATCATGCCGAATCGAGCACACCGCGCCGAGGAGGAATCGCTCGCCGACTTCCTCGTGGATTACACCCCCGTCGAGGCGAAGTTCGCGTTGTCTACCGGCGACACTCCGCTCCTTCGAGCGATGCTGAATGCCGATCTGCTCGCCCGTGTCGGCATCGCGGAACGGCTCCTCGACGACGGCGCGGATGCCGCGGTCACGCTCGGGTCGGGGCTCAACGCCCTGCACCTGCTCTTCTCGAACCGAGAGCACGACCTCGACAGGGAAGCGGTGCTCGTCGGCCGACTCATCGCGGGCGGTGCCGACCCGAATGCGGTGTCCAAACGCCAGGGGCCGCCACTGCTCGTCATGATCGACTCGGGGATGGCGTCGCTTGCCGGGGTAGGCGCTGTCATCGACGCGATCACCGAGTCGACGACGATCGACCTCGAGGTGCTCGTCAACCGCAAGGGGAGACCGCGGAAGACGCTGCGTGACGAGATCGCGAGCACTCCGTGGCACCTTCCGGAGGTGAGGGAGCGCTTGGGGATTCCGCAGGATCAGTGAGGGCCGCTGACGCCGCGACCGGAGAGACCAGCCGTTCTCGCAGGAGTCCGGGCTTCGTCAGGTGGCAAGATGCGCGTTTCTCGTCTCAGCCTCCGACCGCGTAGACGTTGTTCGAGACCTGGGTCGCGTGGCTCGGCGCATCGTGCCCGTCCGGGACTACGAAGAACGTGGGTCCGCCTCCGGTACCTGTCGTCATCGTGCCGCCGGGCCCAGCGCATCCGTTGACCCAGTCGTCAGCGTTCGCGTAGGCGAGCAGGCAGACCGCGAGGTCGTCGGATCCAGCGCTCAACCAGAGGTCGGTACCGGCGTAGTGTCCGACCCACCGAACGGTGTCGGCGTCGAACTCATCCAGGGCATACTCGGGGAGGTCGGCGGGTACAACCTTGTCAGCTGGCGGTGCCTCGTCGAGGTCGGCGTAGGTGGATGCTGCGGCTGAGCACGCGGAGGTCGCTCCAAGCAGGAGTGCAGCGCCAGCGAGGGTGAGCGCCTTCGGAGTGCGTGACATCTCCCCATGCTGTCACGGGCGACTCCTCAGTGCCTCGAGGTACCGCCGAGTCATCCCCGTCTGCACGCGCCGCGCGATCGGACCGCCGATGCGCGTGAACCAGCGACCCGGAGCCGAGAACGCCACGATGCTGAACACGACCTCATCCGTCTCGGTCAAGCGGACCTCGAACCGTTCCTCACCTCGTTCCGGATGCCCGGGCAGCGTCCCATATGCGAAGCCACAGGAGGTCGAGGTGCGCTCGGCCCAGACGACGAGGCAGGGGATTCGGAACCGCAGCGGCCCGATGCGCAACCGCATGACCACGCGCGTGCCCTCGCGAAGCGGGACATCGGAGAGCTGAACCTCGGCTCCTGCTCGGCGCTGCGCCTGTCCTTCGAGCAGCTCGATGGCTGCCCGCTCGAACGTGCCGCGCCCGTGCCCGATGACGAGCGACTCGCGGACGTGGCGGTAGCCGCTCGGCAGCCTCTTCTCGGCGGTTGCGCCGACCTCCGCGTAGGTGAGCTCGGACATCGGGCGTCAGTAGTTCGCGGGCTCGTCGACCGCGGACGCAGAGACGACCGCGGCGATCTGCATGCCCTCTGTAGCGCTCGTGAACAACGCCACGAACAGGTCGTCGCCTACTGGCCAGAGGTCGACGTGCTCGATCGACGTCACCACCAGCTTGTTTGCCGCCCAGGAGTCCTTCGCTGGCGCTTCAGCCCGCGGGGCGCCCCATGCCGCGATGAACGCGGACCGCACGTCACTCATCAGGCTGGCGAGGGTCGTCTCTTCGTCGAGCCCGGTCGGCTCCCGCCCCGTGATGATCTCCAGCTCGTGCCCCCAGGCTGCGGTCGTCAGCCGCAGTCCATCGAGTCGACGGAAGCGGATGCCGTCGATACGCGGTTCGTGGAGCAGCTTCCTGCAGGCCGAGACGACCGCACCGATGTCCGCGGACGGCAAGACGAACGGGGTGGTGTCCGGCCCCGGTGCGGGACCCCCGGCCGGGACTTCCTGCTCCTCGCCCTTGACCTCACCGACCCAGGCGTCGAAGGGGTCCGGCTCGCGGACCGACCACTCCGGTGGCACCGAGACATCGAACTCCTGCTCGACCCAGGCGCGGAACTCTGCGAGGGCAGCTACCGATTCGGCGTCTTCGTCGATGGGTGCTTCGCCGATGGAGTAGCTGTTCAGCTCCAGGTAGCCGATGGCCAGGAGGCGGAGGAAGTCGACGGCGTCGTCAGCGGCGAAGAGTCGCTCGCCCTCGGAGCCGAGGACGACCACGCGCACCTCGTCGGAAGGGTCTCGCCAGAGCGCCGCGAAGCCTCCGGTTCCGTCGGTCTGGCCGAGGGGGAACAGTCGGTCGTGTCCGTTCTCTCCTGGCTCGAACCAGCCGGTGAGCGTCTCGGTGGGGGAGAAGGTGATGCCGAGCTCTGCCGTTCCGGCGTACGGAGTCAGGAAGTAGCCGTGCTTGTTCTCGAACCCCCACCCCTGAGCCTCCATCCACGTCCAGGCCCGTTCGAGGGGCTCCGGGATGCTCATCTCCGGCGGGAGCTTCGGTGTGAGGAGCTGTGAGAGTTTCGACATGGCTCAAGCATGCCTGCGTCGTTTGAATGAGTTCGGAGAATGAAGCTGCGTCCGGACGACGAGAGCCCCGCCCCACACTTCGTGGGACGGGGCAGGGGCTCGGCGGGAGCTACGGGCGGAGTAGCACCTTGCCGACACGGCCGGAGGTGAGGCTCGCCTCGACCGCATCCGTGATCTTCTCGAATGGGAACACCTCGGCTACAGGAACCGTTAGCTGACCAGATCCGAGGTGCTGGAGCAGCTCCCCGAACAGGCGCTGCTTGAGGCCGGCGTCGATGGACTGGCTGACCTTGCTGCCCCAGAATCCGCGCACCGTGGCCTGCTTGAAGATGACGTCACCGGAGGACAGCTCGAGCGTGGGGGACGCCATGGCGCCGAAGACGACGAGCTCGCCGTTCTCGGCGAGGAGCGAGAGCACCTCGCCGGCGGACTTGCCGCCCACCGACTCGATGCCGACCTTGATGGGTGCGCCGCCCGTGATCTCGGCGACCCGGTCCCGCCAGCCCTCGGAGCTGGTCGCGACGATGCGCTCGATGCCCTGCTCGCGCAGCTCCTCCACGCCCTCGTCACGGCGCACGAGGCCGACGACGTTCACGCCTCGCGCGGCTCCGAGCTGCGCGATCATGCGGCCGACCGCGCCATTCGCGGCGTTCTGCACGAGCCAGTCGCCGCGCTCGAGGCCAAGCGACTCGAGCAGGCTGATGGCGCTGAAGGGCATCGCGACGAGCTGCGCGGCCGCTTCGTCCGGGACGGAATCCGGCACGGGGACGAGGCCGGCAGCCGGGGTGGTCACGTACTCGGCCCAAGCGCCGAACGACCCGCCAGTGGCGACCCGCTGCCCGACAGCCAGCGAATCGACCCCGGCGCCGAGCGCGTCGACGATGCCGACGGCCTCGGTTCCGGCCCGCGCCGGCAGCTCCGGCTTGAAGCCGTAGGTTCCACGCACGGTCCAGAGGTCGTGGTTGTGGATGGGGGAGAGCAGGATCCGCAGGCGCACCTCGCCGGGGCCGGGCTGCGGAAGCTCGTGATCCTCGACGGTCAGGACGTCCTGGGGTTCTCCGAAAGTGGAGTGGGTGATGGTGCGCATGTTCAGTCCTCCGAGACTGTGATCGTGACGTCGATGTTGCCGCGGGTGGCGTTCGAGTAGGGGCAGACCTGGTGGGCGGCGTCGGCGAGTGCCTGTGCTTCGTCATGTCCCAGGTTCGGGATCACGACTTCCAGCAGCACGGCGAGCTGGAATCCTCCTTCGCCGTTCGGCCCGATGTGCACGCGGCCGCCGACGCTCGAGTCTCGAACGTCGACCTTCTTGCCTCTGGCGACGGCGTGCAGTGCCGAGTGGAAGCAGGCCGCGTATCCTGCGGCGAAGAGCTGTTCGGGGTTCGCGCCGCCGCCTGGCCCGCCCATCTCCTTGGGGATGGCCATCGTGAGGTCGACGGTGCCGTCGCTCGTGACGACGCGACCGTCTCGTCCCTGGCCGGTCGAGAGCGCTTCCGCGGTGTAGAGCACGTCCACAGCTAGTCCTTCTTTCCTTGTGATTCCGCCTGTGCGGCGGTGGTTTGCATGGTCTCAGTCAGGTGCTGCAGCGTGCGCAGGAGCGCCGCCGCCGATTCCTGGCTGTCGAGGCCGGTCCCCGCGGCGATGCGGGCCGGGATGTGCGAGAGCTGTCCGCGCAATGCGGTGCCGCGCTCGGCGAGTGCGACCACGACGACTCGTTCGTCACCTCGACGTCGTTCGCGGGTGATGAGTCCTGCATCCGCCATGCGCTTCAGGAGCGGTGAGAGGGTGCCGGAGTCGAGCTGCAGGAGCTCCCCGAGGGAGCTCACCGATTGCTCGCCGTCGTTCCAGAGGATCACGAGCACGAGGTACTGCGGATACGTGATGCCGACTGGCTCGAGCAGCTTGCGGTAGGCCTGCGTCGTGGCGCGGCTTGCGGCGTAGAGGGAGAAGCAGATCATCTCGTCGGTTACCGGCATGGATAAAGCATTGCACACAACTAAGTTGTGCACAACTCAATCTGGGAAGAGATCAACGCTTGCCCACGTGGCGGCTCAGGTCAGGTCTGGACTGGACTGGCAGAGCCGTTTGCGCCGGGCCTCGGCACGACGGCAAGAAGGCCACCTGCGCGGCCGGGGAACCGTGACCTGAACGTAGCCGTTCGGCCCGATCAGAGGGGATAGATTGATGGCTCCCCAACACGGAGGAGCGCCTGTGGCCCGCCCGTCGTCGAACAAGCGTCGCAGCCCCGGAGCGAGCGGCGCGAAGCGCGTCCGAACGACCACGCGGGCAGGTCGCGGGAATGCCCGCCCGCCGCGCGTCGGCTCGACGACAGCGAAGCGGAGCCAGCCGCCCCGCCGGCAGAACTCCTCCGCGCGGACTGCGACGCGTGCGAAGCGTTCGCCGAGCGCGCGCCGCGCGACTCCCTGGTGGACGCAGCCGACGACCGTGACCTCATCGCTCCGCTATCCCCGCCTCGCGGCGGCCGGCTTCCTGCTGGTTGTCACCGCCGTCACGCTCGCCGCCACGTTCGGAATCCTGTGGCTGTTCGTCCCCGACGTCGCTCTGCGCACCCTCGAGCAGTGCATCCAGTTCGGGACGCGCCTCGTGGGTCTCGGCCAGACCATGGTCGACGCCGTGGCTCGGCTGCTCTGACCGACCGCGGTCTTCCGCTCGCCCACCGTGCTCGTGCGACCGTACGGGGCCTCGACGAACGGGTGACGTCAGCGAGGGGATGCCCGCAGTTCAGAGCCGAGGGCGGATCGTGGAGGCGACTCGCTGCTGAACTGTCGCTCCGAGCAGGCCGCGGAATCGCGAGGCCCACCAGACGAGCGACGCGGCCGCGATGAGGGCGACGAGGAGGCCCACGACGTGGAGCGCCAGGAGAGCCATGCCGCGCTCCGGCAGCAGGAAGCCGTATGGCACCCACCCGTCAGTCGCGCCTCGCAGCAGCACGACGAGCATCCACAGGAGCGGGTAGGGGAGCACGAGCCAGAGCCCACGCCACGGGAGTGGGCGGCGATCTCCGACGATCAGCCAGTCGAGGACCACGTAGGCGGGGAAGACCACGTGCAGGATGGCGCTCACCCAGGGAGGTGCGGAGCCCGTACCAGGGACGAGGGCGTTGTAGATCACCCCGACGATGATCATGCAGCTCGTGGCGATCGCACGCAGCAGGGTGAGCCAATTTGGGGCCGTGCGCCCGCGGACAGCGAGGACGCCAGCGGCGATGAGGAGCAGACTCGTGAACAGGCTCGTCTGATTCGTGAAGTAGCCGAAGAAGTCGAACGGGTTGTCGTCGCCGACCTCGATCCTGCCCGCGTAGGTGAACCCGAGCAGCCCGATGATGCCGAGCCCGACGACGATCCGCAGCGCAGCGACAAGGGCAGGCGCCCTCGCGGTCGTCGTCTTCGGAGTGCTCGTCACCTGCGTCAGCCTAGGGCCGCGCGGCTGACACGTGACTGCGACCGGCCCATCTACGATCGGGACCGTGACCGACGACTCCCTCCTTCGCGACCAAGCAGCCCCCGACTCGCCCGAAGCCGGGTTGGCCGATGCCATCGATGAGGTCCTCGAGGCCGCGACGACGCTGCTCCTCGAGCGTGGCGACGCCGCCGTCGAGGATGGGCAGCTTGATCCGGTGTTCCGAGCCCACGTCGTCGGCATCCTCACAGAGGCGTGGACGAGGTTGGCCGGTCTCCGCGACTACGGGCACCTGCAAGCGCCCGCCGCAATGGATCTGGGCCTCATGCAGGCGACCGCCGATGTCCTCCTGTCGCAGGGATTGCACCCAGCGCAGCCCCTCGTCTCGGCGAACCTCCTGTTCGAGACCGCGCTCCCCGTCTTCGCGGGTCGCCTTCCTGTGCCGACCGTGACCGTCGCGCTCGTCCTGCACGCGAGCGTCTTCGGCAGGTTCGTCCCTGGTGCGCTCGCCTACGCCGAGACGCTGCGCACCCAGCTCTCCGGCGTCCAGCGAGTGGCCGAGCTCAGGCTGGCTCGCCAGCTTCGCGAGACCGTGCTGCCCTCGCTTGCCGGCGATGACGCTGCCCTCGTGGAGGCGATGGCCTGGGATCTGGAGCGTCCCGCCCCCGCAGGCTTCCCGGATGCCCTCATGGACTACGCCGCGCACGAGCTGGCGGGCGCGGCTCCCGTCGAGGTCACGGAGATCGGGACGAGGGGCGCGGTATCGGCGCCAGCCGCCGAAGAGCTCCACGCGATCGCCGTCGAGGCGATCCGGAACGCCCGGCGGCATGCAGGGGCGAGCCGCATCGACGTGGTCGTGCTCTGGCGGCCCTCCACGCTGGTGCTCACGGTCACCGATGACGGCACCGGCGCCGCAGCGCCCCTCGAGCAGCTCGCGGCGACCACGTTCGGGGTCGCATCCATGCGCCAGCGCGCAGCGCTGGTGCACGCCCGCATCCGCTTCGAGACGGACGAGACCGGAACGACCGTGACCATCACCTGCCCGACGACGGCTGGCCCGGAGACGACCCCGGAAACGAGCGCGGACGCCCGAGCCTGAGGCCCGGGCGCCCGCTCCCGTGGGACAGGGGAGCCCTACGGTGTCGGCATGCCGCCGTTCACGTTCAGTGTCTCGCCGAGCACATAGCTCGACTCGGGCGACGCGAGGAAGACGTAAGCGGGCGCAAGCTCAGCCGGCTGACCCATGCGGCCGAGCGGTGTGTCCTCGCCGAACTCCTCGACCTTCTCCGGCGGCTGCCCGTCGGTGACCTGCAGAGGCGTCCAGATCGGTCCGGGGGCGACGGCGTTCACGCGGATGCCCTTGGGCGCGAGCTGCTGGGCGAGCGCCTTCGTGAAGGCGTTGATGGTCGCCTTCGTCGACGCGTAGTCGACGAGGATGGCCGCGGGCGAGTAGGCCTGGATCGACGTCGTGTTGATGATCGTCGAACCCGGCGGGAGGTGGGGGATCGCGGCCTTGGAGATCTCGAACATCGCGTAGACGTTGACCTTGAACGTCTCGTCGAACTGCTCGCTCGTGAGCGTCGTGAGGTCTTCGTTGAAGATCTGCTTGCCCGCGTTGTTGACGAGGATGTCGAGTCCGCCGAGCTTCGCGACCGCCGCATCCGCGAGGCCCTTGACATACTTGTCGTCGGTCAGGTCGCCGGGGAGCTGCACCACGTTGACGCCCGCGTCCTGGGCGATGGCGGTGATCCGGTCGGCGTCCTCCTGCTCCTCGGGCAGGTAGGCGATGGCGACGTCGGCGCCTTCGCGGGCGAATGCGATGACCGTGGCCGCCCCGATGCCGGAGTCGCCGCCGGTCACGAGCGCGCGACGCCCCTTGAGGCGCCCGGATCCCTCGTAGGTGCTCTCACCAAGGTCCGCCGTGTCGCGGAGCTTCGAGTCGAGGCCCGGCTCGGTCTGGTCGTCGGAGTTCGGCGAGATCTCGCTGTAGAGCTTGGTGGGGTCGGTGAAGGTGTACTGATTTGCCATGTTCGTCTCCTGTACGTGGTGTCTGTCGTGGTGTGCGGGCGCCGAGCGGCGGCTAGATCGTCGCGACCGAGCCCGAGTCGACCCGGTAGTTCGAGCCGTTCACGAACGAGGCCCGGTCTGAGCAGAGGAAGGTGATGACGGAGGCGACCTCGCTCGGCTCGCCGCGGCGGCCCAGCTCCATGTACGGTCGCTCCTCGTCGAGGAACGACTCGATCGCCTCGTCGACGTCCGTGCCGAGCTCCTTGGCGCGCTTCTCCATCATCGCGTCGGTCATCGGCGTCGAGATGAAGGCCGGGGAGACCGCGTTCACGAGCAGTCCCTCCGACGCGTAGCTGCGCGAGAGTCCTTTGGAGAGCGCGAGGATGCCGGCCTTCGCCGCGCAGTAGGGAAGCTCGTCGTCGTAGGGCTGCACCGCATCCTCAGAGGCGAGGAACACGATCCTGCCCCAACCGCCCTTGCGGAGCGAGGGGAGGAACTGCCGGACGAGCCGGACGGGACCGAGCAGGTCGATCTCGACGGTCTTCGTCCATCCCTCGTCGTCGATCTCGTGGAATAGCCCCTGCGCCCCGGTGATCCCCGCGGACTGCACGAGGATGTCGATGTCGCCCACGTGCTCCTGCACGAAGCCGTGCAGTTCGGCGAGCTCATCGAGTCGGGTGATGTCGGCCGCGTGCGCGAACAGCCTGCCGTCCGGCGCCTCGAGCTTGGCGGCCGCCTCCGCGAGTGCGTCCGGGTCCTTGTCGCTCAGGACGACGATCGCGCCCTCGTCGAGCAGCTGCCTGGCGGTCTCCCAGCCGATGCCGGAGTCCCCTCCGGTGATGAGTGCCTTCTTGCCGGTAATGCCGAGATCCATGTGCGTGTCTCCAGTCTTGGTTCGAGAAGTGACGTGCGTGGGGAAGAGAAGAATGAGGGGGTCACTGCGGGCTCGCGGATGCCCCGAAGACGTTGGCGGGGCGACCGTGACCGACGCCTTCGATGGCGAAGATCGAGCCGCTGAGGGGTGCGTCGACGAGGTCGCTCTCGGTGAGGTTCTCTCGCGCCGTTCCGACGAACAGCGTCGAGAGCCCGTCGCCGCCGAAGGCGACGGACGTGACATTCGGCGCCGGAAGGGTGAGGTCACCCAGCGGCGACGCGCTCGCGTCCCAGTGCGCCACGCGTCCAGCCCCGTAGATGCCGTTCCAGAACGAGCCGTCGACGTCCCTGGCCAGCCCGTCCGAGTTGCGCCCGTGGATAAACGGCTCCAGCTCGCCGAGGTCGTCGGGGCCAGGGCCGTAGCTCGCCCGGTAGACGGTCTGCGTCGACGTGTCGGTCACGAAGATCGTGTCGCCGGAGTCGCTCCATTCGAGGCCGTTCGTCGTGTGGAACCCACCGAGGAGCAGTCGGACGGTGCCGTCGGCGTCGAAGGTGTACAGGGCTCCATCCGCCGCGGGCGACGTGGTGTTCATCGACCCGACGACGAAGCGGCCGAACGGGTCGACCTTGCCCTCGTTGAAGCGGATGCCACCGTGGGAGTGGACGACGGAGGCGATGGTCTTCTGCAGCTCACCGTCCGGCCCGAGCACGACGATGCGGTCCTGGAGCGACGCCACGAAGCCACCCCCGGCGGCTGGCTGCACGGCGCTGACCGGGGCGGGGAGAGCGGAGACTCGGTCGTCGCTGCCGTCGCGAGCCCCGTCGAGCCTCGCCCGATGGAAGGTGCCCATCGTGATATCGACCCAGGCGAGTTCGGAGGTGCGAGCATCCCACCAGATGCTCTCGACGAGCACCGAGCGCAGCTCGCGGAAGACGGTCGGTTCACTGGTCATCTGTGGCTTCTTCCGGTGCGAGCTGTCTGATCAGGAGGGCGGCGTTGATGAGCGCGAGGTGGCTGAGCGCCTGCGGGAGGTTGCCCCAGAAGGCACCGTCGCCGGTGGCGATCATCTCGGCGAGCAGCCCGACGTCGTTGGTCTGCTCGACGAGCTCGTCCATTGCCGCGATCGCCTCCGAGGAACGGCCGACGCAGGCGAGCGCCGAGACCCGCCAGAAGGCGCAGGCGACGAAGGTGTGCTCTTCGCTGGCGACTCCCGAGTACCGGTAGAGGAGAGCGCCGTGGCCGAGTTCCCTGCTCAGTGCGTCGATGGTGGACGACATGCGCTCACCGCGATCGAAGCCGCTCGGCGCGTGGAGCAGCACAGAGGCGTCGAGGCGATCCGAGCCGGGATGCATGACGTAGCTGGCGAGCTCCTCAGACCAGCAGTGCTCCAGCGTCCACGCTCGGATGCGCTCCCGTTCCGCTCGCCAGCGGTCGACGTCTCCTTCGATGTGCGCGCCCTCCGCGAGCGCGATCGCGTCGTTGAGCGCTTGCCAGCACCCCATCTTGGAGGAGGTGTAGTGCTGTTCTTCGCCGAGTTCCCACATTCCTGCGTCTCGCTTGCGCCAGTCGTCGCAGGCCTTGTCGGCCACCTTGGCGAGGAGTCGTGCGGTTTCGACGTCGAGGAGGTTGCCGTCTTCGACATAGGTGCGGCTGATGGCGATGAGGTCGCCGTAGATGCCGAGCTGCAGCTGCCCTTGCGCGGGGTTTCCCGTCACGACGGGGCCGTTGCCGCGCCATCCGGGGACGTCGTACTTCTCGACGCCCGCGCACGTCTCGCCGTTGAGCGAGTACATGACGTAGATGTCCGGGCCCTGCTCGCGGATGGTGCGCAGCAGCCAGGAGATGGCCGCGTGCGTCTCCTCTCTGAGTCCGAACCAGACGAGGGCGTGCGCGGTGTAGGCGAGGTCGCGGATCCAGGCGAACCGGTAGTCCCAGTTCTTGCCGCCTGCCGGGTTCTCGGGCAGCGACGACGTCCCCGCCGCGGCGATAGCACCCGTGGGACTGTAGATGAGGAGCTTCAGCGCCAGCGCGCTGCGCTGCACCTGCTTGGACCATGGGCCTTCATAGGAGAACTCCTCGGACCAGCTCAGCCAGCTCTCGATGGTTCGGTCGATGCCCTTGTCGACGTTCTCCGGCTCGGGAACGCGGAGGGGCTCACCCTCGGTGGCGGTCAGGACCAGCAGGTGCCGCGAGTCGAGGGCGGTCGTGAACCCGCCGCGGAGCTCGACCTCCTCCGCGCCGCTGCGCGGGTCGGCGCTCTCGGGGCCGTGCTCGCTGCCGACGACGGCGAGGGAGAGCTCGCCGCAGCGGATGATGGTGTGCTGACCGACGCGGTCGAGCCACGGGGATCTGGTGCCGAGCATCGTGCCGGGTACGACGCGCCAGGTGAACTCGACGCTGCCTTCGATGCCGTCGATTCGTCGGGCGAGCTCGGCCCAGGGCAGGCGCCCGGCGACGCCCGTGACCATGGCGTCGGTGACGCGTGCCACACCGCTCTCGCTCGTGTAGGTGGTCTCGAGCACGTTGGTCTGCTCGATGTAGCGCCTCGTGGACGTGAAGTCGCCCGCGGGGGTCAGCTCGACGTACCCGCCGGTCTTGTCGTCGAGAAGGCGCGCGAAGACGGGGAGCGAGTCGAGGTTGGGCAGCGGCAGCCAGTCGACGCGTCCGTCGGGTGTGACGAGGGCGATGGTGCGCCCGTCGCCTATGGCGGCGTAGTCGCGAAGGGGGAATCCGGGGGGAGTCTGCGTCATGAGGGTCACGACGCTACGGGAAGGCTCGGTCCGCTCCGTGGGAGTTTCCTCCGCGTGCCTGAGCGCCTGCCGCTACTCGTGAGCGCGCATGGTTAACGGGTCGCTCGCCTGGTGTCAACCCTCCTGTGACCTCACGGTCGGCGTGCGTAGCGTGCTGTGGACCGGGGAGTGCAGCATCCCGCCGTTGGGTATGGCTGGAGGGAGAACAGGGTGCTCGAGTTCATGGGCAGGATCGGGGTCGACGCCGACTTCTGGGACGGCAGCGCCCGGCTCCTCGAGGCCGCCGAGGAGTGCGCAGGGGACGCCCCGCAGATGCTCGGCGCCCTGCGCGAGCTCCCTCCTGTCCCAGTGCCTGGACGCGGTCGCACTCGCTCGCTGCTGCATCTGCTGTCGAGCATCGCCGCGATCGATCTCACCGCCGCCCGTGTCGTCGAGCCGCACTTCGACGCCGCCGCGATCCTCGCGCAGACGGGGGCGGAAGTCGGACGCGGTGAAGCCTGGGGTGTCTTCGCTTCTGCGTCGCCGGTGGCTGTCCGCTGGCTTCCGGGGGCAGACTCGCACAGCGTGGCCGAGGGTGCAGACGCTGAGCTGACCGGCACCAAGCGCTGGTGCTCGCTCGCAGCGAAACTCGATCGCGCCCTCGTCACCGCGTCGGATTCGATGGGGGAGTGGATGTTCGTGGTCGACCTCCGGCAGGCGGCGGTGGTGCCGCGCGGCGGCGGGGCACCCTTGACCGGCCTCCGTGGAGTGCCGAGCGGGCCGGTCGATCTCCACTCGGCGACTGCGAGAGCCGTGGGGGATGTCGCCGACTGGTACACCTCGCGTCCGGGGTTCGCTTGGGGTGGGATCGCCGTTGCCGCCGTGTGGTTCGGGGGAGCGGTGGCCCTCGGGCGTGCGCTCGAACGCGCTGTGGGCGGCAGGGAACCGGACCAGCTCGGTCTCGCCTGGCTCGGTGAGGCAGATCGTCTGCTGCACGGCGTCCAGGTCCAGCTCGACGACGCCGCCGACCGCATCGACGCGGGGAGCGCCGACTGGGCGCTTGCTCAACGGGTGCGCGGGAACACCGCCTCCGCCTGTTGGCGCCTGCTGGCACTCTGCGGAGAGGCCATGGGGCCTGGCCCCCTCGCCTTCGACGCCACGCACGCACGACGGGTCGCCGACCTCACCATGTATCTCAGCCAGCATCACGGAGCCCGCGACGACGCAGCTCACGGGCAGCAGCTCGCGGCCGCGCTGCACCGCTCCTCCGAAGCCCCATCGATCTCGGGGGACGACTCGTGATCGGCGCCGCATCGGTGGAGTTCACGCATCTGGACACGGGGACACCAGAGGCAGCCTGGCGGGAAGCCGGTATCGAGCACCTTCCGACCCTCGCGCTGGAAGATGCACTCGGTCCGGAGACGCTGCTCATCGTCGGAGCCGCGCACCCCGACGACGAGTGCCTCGGCGCCGCCGGCCTCATCCTCAGGGCACTCGCGGCCGGAGCCGCCGTGCGCGTCCTGCTGTGCACCTGGGGCGAGGCCTCGCACCCAGCTTCGCCGAGCGTCCAGCCCCCGGCGCTCGCCGAGCTGCGACGAGCAGAGTTCCACGAGGCACTCCGACGGCTCCGCACGAGTCCGTCCGCGGGGTCCGAGGCCACCGGCGGCCAGACGGGCTCCATCGAGTCGGTCGAGCTCGGCCTCGGCGACGGCCAGCTCTCGCAGTCCACCGACCTCATCGCAGACGCCGCAGCGAAGATGGTCCGGGATTCGCCGGCACAGCGTGTCGTCATCGCCGCGCCCTACCGGAGAGACGGACACACGGATCACGACACCGTCGGTGCCGCGCTCGCGCGGGCCGCCGCCGAGTCCGGCGCGCTGCTCCTCGAGTTTCCGATCTGGTTCTGGCACTGGGCACACCCCGCGCGCGACAGCGAGTGGCGTCACTGGATGCGACTTCCACTCGCTGCGGCGGAGACCAAGGCCAAGGCGGCCGCCCTCGACGCGCATGTCTCGCAGCTGTACGCGCTCTCCAACGAGATCGGCGATGAGACGGTGCTCGGGGCCAGCCAGGTCGAGCACTTCTCGAGGAGCTTCGAGGTCTTCCGGGTGACGGCGAGCGCGACGCGCGACGCCGGCTCGGCGAGTCACACGTTCGATGGCGTCCATGCAGACGCGGACGACCCTTGGGACCTTCGATCCAGCTGGTACGAGCGGCGCAAGCTCGCCCTCATGGTCGGGATGCTGCCCGACGAGACATACCGGCGCGCCCTCGAGATCGGCTGCTCCATCGGCGAGAGCACCGCAGCACTCGCTGTGCGGTGCGATCACCTGCTCGCCGTCGACGCGAGTGCCACCGCCCTCGGCCTCGCCGCGGCGAGACTCGCCGATCTCACGGGCGTCGATCTGGCCAAGGCAACCCTGCCGCACGAATGGGACAGACTCGGTCTCGGACCCGGTCAGCTCGATCTCGTCATCGTCTCCGAGACCGGCTACTACCTGGCGGAGGACGAGCTCTGCGAGCTCCTCGCCAACTCCCGCCGAGCCCTCTCGCCGACCGGCGTGCTCGTACTCTGCCACTGGCGTGGTCCGATCGACGGCTGGCCGCTCGACGGCGACCGAGTGCACGCCCTCGCAGCACGACTCGGCATGCGCAGCCTCGCCTCCTACTCAGAGGACGAGACCCTCATCGATATCTACGAGAACGGGATGCCGCCGAGCGGTGGCTCCTGCTTCGCCGCCGCTGCAGCCTCTGGTGCGCAGCAGTCTGCGAGCGCTGCCGGATGACGGTGACGAGTCCAGTGAGCGGTTCGGCGACCGGTGCGGGGAACTCGCGCACCCCCATCCGCGATCTGCGGATCGTGGTGCCCGCTCGCGACGAAGCGGAGACGCTGGCCGAGTGCCTCGCCGCGTTGACGGTCGCGATGGACTCGATCCGCTGCGCGAGCGCAGGTGTTCGGGTGCAGCTGGTCCTCGTCCTGGACAGCTGCCGCGACGCGAGCGCGCGGATCGCGGCCCGAGCCTCCGAGCGGGACGAGCGCATCCGCGTGATCGAGGGCCTGCACGGCTCTGTCGGCGAAGCCAGACGAGCGGGGGTGAGGGCCGCCCTCAGCCTCAGCTCCGGGGGCGACCCGACAGCCGTCGACCCGACCTCGACGTGGATCGCCTCCACCGATGCCGACTCCGCCGTGCCGCGGGGCTGGCTGCTCACACAGCTCGAGTTCGCCGACGCAGGCATCGACCTCCTGCTGGGGACGGTGAACGTCGAACCCCAGTCGGATGCTCCGCACGTCGAGGCCGGGTGGCGTCGGGACTACTCGAGCGTCGAAGGGCACCCGCACATCCACGGTGCCAACCTCGGCGTCCGGGCCTCGGCCTACCTCGCCGCCGGTGGGTTCCCTCCGATCCGGGAACACGAGGACACCGGCCTCGCCGCCGCGGTCAGCGCGTGCGGCTTCACCGTGCATTCGACGGCTAGCTCACCCGTCCTGACATCGGGACGGCAACGCGGACGCACGCCGGGCGGCTTCGCTGGCTACCTGGAAGACCTGTGCGCCCCGAATCTCGAGCCACGAGACAATCGGGATACGGCAAGCGAGAGGAGCAGGGCATGACAACGGCACGAGGATTCGACCACGACGTCTACGCGGGGTATCTCAACGCGCACCTCCTGGCCTCGGAGGCGGGGCTGCGCGCATTCAAGTCAGCCAAGGCAACGTGGGCCGGATCGCCGCACGAGCAGACGATGCGGTTGCTCATCGCCCACATCGCGGCCGACCGCCGCGACCTGGCGTCGCTCATCGATCAGCTCGGCTACCGCGAGTCATTCCTGAAGCTCTGGCTCACGAACGCGGCGCGCGTGGCCGGCACATTCAACCCGGTGAACATCCTGCGCCTCAGGCAGCGCCCGAGCACGCAGCTCGAACTCGACACCCTCACCGGCATGGTGCGCGCCAAGCTCTCCATGTGGGAGGCGCTCATCGCAGTGCAGCCCCGGGACCCGCGACTCGTGCTCTCCGGCTTGCAGGAACTCGAAGCGCGTGCGCACACCCAGATCGAGCTCATCCAGAGCATCAGCCGCGACTCCGTCGAGGAACGATTCCTCGAGCAGGACCCACGGGCGGGCGCAGGGCGGTGAGCCGCCGAGCGGTTGTCGTCGGGGCGGGTCCCAACGGACTCACAGCTGCAGCGCTCCTTGCGAGGCGCGGCGTCGAGGTCACCGTGTACGAGCGGGACCCCCAGATCGGAGGAGCGGCGAGGTCCGCCGAGCTGTTCGGGCCCGGTTTCGTGAGCGACCTCGGGGCTGCGGCGCATCCCTTCGGCGTCGCGAGCCCGGCGTTTCGCGAGCTTGAGCTCGAGCAGAACGGGCTCGAATGGGTGCAGCCCGAGATCCCGATGGCGCACCCGCTGCCAGGCGGCCGCGCGGCGATGCTGCACAGGGACATCGAACGCACGGCCCAGGAGCTCGGCGTCGACGGCCCCAACTGGCGACGCCTGCACGAGCACTTCTCGCACCATCCCTTCGAGACGGTGGAGAACGCGATGGGTCCGCTCCTGCGAATTCCCCCGCATCCCGTCGACATGGTGCGACTCGGGGTCTTGGGGGCCCTGCCGGCGGCGACGCTCGCGAACCTCGTCTTCCGAAGCGGCGCGGCCAAGGCACTCCTCGCCGGCTCCTCGGCGCACGCGACGCTGCCGCTCACCCGACCGCTGACATCGGCGTTCGGCATCGCCTTCGGCGCCCTCGGCCACAGCACCGGGTGGCCCGTGGCGAAGGGCGGATCGGCGAGCATCACGGATGCGCTCGCCAGGGTGCTGCTCGCCAACGGCGGCCGCATCGAGACCAACGCAGAGGTCACCGACCTTCGCGACCTCCCGCGGGCTGACGCCGTCCTCCTCGACCTCACGCCGAAGCAGATCCTCCGCATCGCCCCCGAGCAGCTGGAGTCGCGCTATGCCGCTCACCTCGCACGATGGAAGTATGGGGCTGGCGTGCACAAGATCGACTACCTGCTCGACGGGCCCGTGCCGTGGGAGGACGCGCGGGTCGCGTCCGCCGGCACCGTGCACGTCGGCGGGGAGTTCCGGCAGATCATCGAGGCCGAACGCGACATCAACCGCGGGCGCATGCCGGAGAAGCCGTTTGTCATGGTCACGCAGCAATCTGCTGCGGACGCGAGCAGGACACACGATGGCAGGCAGGTCCTCTGGTCGTACGCGCACGTCCCGAACGGGACAGCGCTCGACGTGCGCCCAGCCCTCGAAGCACAGATCGAACGCTTCGCGCCAGGATTCGCAGACGTGGTCCTCGAACGTCGAGAGTGGTCGCCGAGCGCGCTCGAAGCGTGGAACCCGAACCTGGTCGGCGGTGACATCGGCGGCGGTTCGATGGCGGGCACGCAGCAGCTGTTCCGGCCGGCGCCCTCGCTGCATCCCTACCGCGCCGGACGACGGGGACTCTACGTGTGCTCGTCGTCGACGCCGCCCGGGGGCGGGGTCCACGGCATGCCGGGTCTGCACGCTGCACGCGCCGTGATGCGCGATTGGGCACGCCGCGACTGAGCCGTCGGCGCGTCCCGCTACGGTAGACGCATGCATCCACCAGTCACCGGTCCCCAGCACGAGGTTGTGAGCGGACGAGTCCGCGTCAAGGTCGGCCGGGTCGCTGCGGTGCTCCGTTCCCTCGAGGTCGGCGGCGTGCAGCTCGTCGAGGACTTCGGCGACGATGTCCTCCCACCCTTCGGCGCTGGCCTGACGCTGTTCCCCTGGCCGAACAGGGTCAGGGATGGCCGATGGGCGCACGACGGGAAGACGCAGCAGCTCGACATCACGGAGCCAAGCAAGGGCAATGCCTCGCATGGTCTTCTGCGCAACACGGAGTACGCGGTCGTCGGAGAGACAGGCTCGGGCCTCGAACTCTCCGCGACGGTGTTCCCGCAGCACGGCTGGCCCTTCACGCTCCGCCACACGGTGCGGTACGAGGCCGTCGACGACGGCCTCGTCGTCACGCACACGGTCGCCAATCTCGGCACGCAGAAGGCGCTCTTCGCGGTCGGAGCTCACCCGTACTTCCGCGTCGGAGAGGAGCCGATCGCCGATCTCGTCGTCAGCGCCGACCTCGTCGAGCGCGTGCTGCTCGATGATCGACTGCTCCCGGTCGGAACCGAGCCCGTCGTGTCGGGAGGAACGTTCGACCTTCGTGCGGGTCGCAGGGTGGGCGATCTCGACCTCAACTACGCCTTCCGCGTCCGCCCTTCCGGTGACCGCACGCTGCTGACCGTCGAGTCCGCGGCCGGGGCCCGCCTCGAGCTCTGGGGCGACGCCGACTTCCGGCACCTCCAGCTCTACACGCCCGCCGACTTCCCCCGCCCCGAAGAGCACCACGGAGGCACTGGTCTTGCGTTCGCCGCGGAGCCGATGACGTCACCACCGGACGCCCTCAATTCGGGCGTCGACCTCATCGAGCTCGACGTCGCGCAGGTCTGGAGCAGTTCGTGGGGAGTTCGCTTCTCACCGGCAGACGAGAGCTGAGCTCAGACGCCCTTGCCCGAAGAACGGCGGACGACGAGCCGCGGTTCGACGAGCAGTTCCTGCGGCAGCGATTCGCTGCCCGCCTCGGCCTCGATGAGCCACCTCGCGGCTTCTCGTCCGATGACCCCGTTGTGCGGGTCGACGGAGGTGAGCGAGACACCGGCGATGGATGCGAGGAACGAGTTGTCGTAGCCCGTGAGCGCCACGTCGTCCGTCGTCAGGCCGCGCTCCTCGAGCGCACGTTGTACGCCGAGGGCGGCAAGGTCGTTTGGTGCGATGATCGCGGTCGGCGGGGTCGCACGGGACAGCAGGCTCGTCGCCGCGACGTAGCCTCCGAGCTCGGTGAAGTCGCTCTCCTGGACCTGCACGTGTCCGGCGAGTCCGTGCGCCGTCATCGCTTCCTCGTACGCTTCCGCCCGGCTGCGGCCGGCGGCGGCAAGCCCTCCGAGATGCGCGATGTCGCGGTGGCCGAGGGAGGTCAGGTGCTCGACCAGGAGGGCGAGGCCCTTGCGGTCGTCGGTACGCACGCAGCCCGCGTTCGGCAGCCCTTCGGCAAGGCCGGATGCCACGACGACGGGACGATCCTCCGCGAGAGCACCGAGCGAGGCGGCATCAGGAAGGGAGCCGGCGATGAGGACGCTCCTCGGCCGCAGATCGCTGAGCGTCGCGATCGTGCCCTCGTCGAGCTGGCGCACGGTCCCAGACTCGGGCAGCACGGCGGTTGTCATCAGCCCGCGCCGACCCGCCCGGTCGAACTCCAGGCTCGCCGCGTCGATGATCTCCGCGAACACGGGGTTGATCGGGTCTGCCACGAGAATCCCGATGAAGTCGCTCATGTTGGTCGCCAGCGACCTGGCCAGCAGATTCGGTCGGAACCCCAGCTCGTCGGCGGCTGCGAGCACACGGCTCTTCCGCGCCTCGCTGACCTTCTCCGGATCGCTGTACACGAGCGAGACGAGCGACTTGGACACGCCGGCAACCGCCGCCACGTCGCGAATCGTAGGACGCTTTGCGGGATTTGGGACAGCACGACGCTGTTGCTCTGACAAGAGGTCTCCTGGGGGAAACTCTGGGAGAAGGGCTCCGGGGGAGGGAGCTTCGGAGTGCTAACACTACGCGGAAAGTGCGGCACCGGACGGCAGCACCGCCGGTAGAATCGCCCCATGGTGACCCGACTGCGCGACGTGCTCATTTTCGGAGAGCGGAACTGGCCCTCGTCAGGAGCGGAGTCCTGGGACTCGGTCGGTCTCGTCTCCGGCGCGCTCGACGCTGAGGTGGGCCGCATCCTCCTCGCAGTCGATGCCGCCCAGCTGACCGTGAGTGAAGCCGTCGACACATCCGCCGACCTCCTGCTCGTGCATCATCCGCTGCTTCTGCGAGGCGTCACGACCGTGGCGGAGTCGAGCGCGAAGGGCTCGCTCCTCGCGCAGCTCATCCGCGCGGACTGCGCGCTTCTCGCAGCGCACACGAACGCCGACGTCGTGGAGACCGGCACGTCGGCGGCACTCGCCGCTGCGCTCCGGCTCGAGCAGGTCACGCCGATCGTGCCGTCCGCAGACAACCTCGACCGCGGCCTCGGACGCGTCGGCGTCCTCCCGCAGCCCATGACGCTCGGGGCGCTCGCACGGGCTCTCGCGGGCATACTGCCGGCAACCGCGACGGGGATCCGAGCAGCGGGCTCCTTCGACCGCCTCGTCGAGACCGTCGCGCTGTGCGGCGGAGCCGGCGACTCGCTGCTCGAGGACCCGAAGGTCGTCGGGGCCGACGTCTACATCACGAGCGATCTTCGCCACCACCCGGCCTCGGAGTCGCTCGAGCAGACACTCGCACGCGGTCGGGGGCCCGCACTCATCGACACCTCGCACTGGGCGAGCGAGTGGCTGTGGCTCGACCATGCTGCTCGTGAGCTGCGCGCGGAATTCCCGCAACTCGACGTCGAGGTGTCCGAGCTCCGCACCGACCCGTGGGAGTTCGCCATTCCCCAGTAGTGCGCGGCGGGCCACGTGCGCGCCCTGCGCGGGCGGCACACGACTTCACGACAGAATGAGGGAACTATGAACGACAACCAAGACATGAACCGGGGCCAGGCATGAAGGCCAGCGAAGCAGACCAGCGCCGTCTGCTCGACCTGGCCGAGGTCGACACCAAGCGCCGCCGTGTGCAGCACGTCGCGAAGAACCTGCCAGAGCAGCACCACCTGAACGCCCTCGACGAGGAACGGACGAAGCACCGCGCTGAGGTCGTGCAGCTGCTCGGGCAGCTCGAGGACTCGCGCAGCGAACTCAAGAAGATCGAGTCGGATGTGGAGACTGTCGAGGCGCGTCTGAAGCGCGACAACGACCGGCTGCAGGGTGCGTCGAGCCGGAAGGACATCGAGGCGCTGCAGCGCGAGATCGAGGTGCTCCAGCGGCGCCGCACGATCCTCGAGGACGGCGAGCTCGTGGTCATGCAGCGCGTGGAGGAGCAGACCGCGGCGCACGAGGGCGCGCTCGAATCGCAGCGAAGCGTCGAAGACCGCGCGCGGGAGCTCACGGTGCTGCGCGACGCCGCTCGCGACAACCTCAAGGGCGAGTACCGTGTCCTCTCCGAGCAGCGGGCGAGCGTCCTCGCGAGCCTGCCGGCTGACCTCGTCGCGCTGTACGAGAAGCAGCGTGAGCGCTACGGCGTCGGCGCGGCCGAGCTCATCGGCAACATCACGACCGGAACCAACGTGGCTCTCGACCGGCCCGAGCTCGAGAAGATCCGCCGCGCCGCGCCGGATGACGTCGTGATCTGCCCGGACTCTGGCGCCGTCCTGGTCCGCACGGAGAAGTCCGCGCTCTGATCTGAGAAAGTCGAGCGCCCGCCGCTGAGTTCTGACATACTCAGTGGCGGAGCGCCGACGGCGTCGCTTGAAGTGAAACGCATCGTTGCTCCTCAACTATTACTACGGATCGTCCGGCACGTACCTGCCGGTAATGAGGGAGTACTCCTATGGCAACTGTGACCTTTGAAAGCGCATCGCGCGTCTACACCGAGGGCGCTCGTCCCGCGGTCGACAGCCTGGATCTCGAGATCGACGACGGAGAGTTCCTCGTCCTCGTCGGACCATCCGGCTGCGGCAAGTCGACATCGCTGCGCATGCTGGCAGGGCTCGAAGAGGTGAATCACGGCCGCATCCTGATCGGCGACCGCGACGTCACGCACCTCCCGCCCAAGGACCGCGATATCGCCATGGTGTTCCAGAGCTACGCGCTCTACCCGCACATGACGGTCGGCGAGAACATGGGCTTCGCGCTCAAGATCGCTGGCATCAACAAGGAAGAGCGCGCCAAGCGTGTCCTCGAGGCCGCCAAGATCCTCGACCTCGAGCCGTACCTCGACCGCAAGCCGAAGGCGCTCTCCGGTGGTCAGCGTCAGCGTGTCGCCATGGGTCGCGCCATCGTGCGCAGCCCCCAGGTCTTCC
Organism: Pseudoclavibacter sp. AY1H1; assembly: GCF_002931055.1. Classification (GTDB taxonomy): domain Bacteria; phylum Actinomycetota; class Actinomycetes; order Actinomycetales; family Microbacteriaceae; genus Pseudoclavibacter. The sequence continues at coordinate 437,070 of NZ_PSXX01000001.1, forward strand.
TCATGGATGAGCCGCTCTCCAACCTCGACGCGAAGCTCCGTGTGCAGACGCGTACGCAGATCGCGAGCCTCACCCGCCGCCTCGGCGTCACAACGGTCTACGTCACGCACGACCAGACCGAGGCCCTCACGATGGGTGACCGCATCGCGGTCCTCAAGGACGGGGTCCTCCAGCAGGTCGGAACGCCGCGCGAGCTCTACGCGAAGCCGAAGAACGTCTTCGTCGCCGGCTTCATCGGCAGCCCGTCGATGAACATCTTCGGTGCCGACCTCACCTCAGAGGGCGTGCGCTTCGGAACCGACGTCATCCCGCTCGAGCGCGCCACGCTGGCAAAGCTCAAGTCCGGTACCGCCACGGTCGGAGTCCGCCCCGACGACATCATCATCTCGCGCGAGGAGAAGCCGGGCCTCAAGGTCGAGGTCGACCTCGTCGAGGAGCTGGGCGCTGAGGGCTACCTCTACGGCCACTCGATCATCGACGGAACGCGCACAGACATCGTCGCTCGCGTCGACGGCCGCAGCCACCCTGAGGTGGGCGAGACGATCTACGTCACCACGGACAACGACCACATCCACATCTTCGACCCGGAGACCGAGCAGCGCATCAGCGGTGCGCTCACGGAGGCCATCCGCCTGCAGGAGGCGAACGACGCTCTCGCGAGCGGAGCCGCCAACTAGCACGCTTCTCCAGAGCGGCGAACGCCCTCCCCAGATCACAGATCTGGGGAGGGCGTTCTGCTGTGCGACCGAGGAGATGCGTCGGTATGGGAGAGCGAGGGAGCGGGCACCACGAACTGCTGCGTCAGCGCACGACTGAGGGGGAGCCGGCTGGCTCCCCCTCAGTCGTGTGATGCGAGCGCCCGAGGGCGCCGACGGGATTAGCCCTTCGTGGATCCTGCCAGCAGGCCGCGGACGAAGTAGCGCTGCAGCGAGAAGAACACGATGAGGGGCACGAGGATGGAGAGGAACGCACCAGCCGTGAGGAGCGGCCATTCCTGACCACGCGAACCCGTGATCTCGGCGAGCAGCTTCGTCATGGGGGCCACCGCACCGTCCGCGAAGACGAGCGCGACCAGCAGATCGTTCCAGACCCAGAGGAACTGGAAGATGCCGAACGAGGCCACGGCGGGCAGCGTCAGCGGCACGATGATGCGGAAGAAGATCTGGCCGTGGCTCGCACCGTCGACGCGAGCTGCCTCGATGACCTCACGCGGGATCTCCGAGATGAAGTTGTGCAGCAGGAAGATGGCGAGCGGCATGGCGAAGATCGAGTGAGCGATCCACACCTGTGCGAAGCCAGCATCTGCTCCGAACGCGGCGATCACGGGGACACCGAAGATCTCACCGCGGGCGAAGAGCTGCAGCAGCGGCACGAGTGCCATCTGGATCGGCACGACCTGGAGGGCGAAGACGAGGATGAACAGCCAGTTCTTGCCTTTGAAGTCCATCCACGCGAACGCGTACGCGGCGAGCAGCGCGATCGCGAGCGGGATGACCGTCGCGGGGAGCGCGATGACGATGGAGTTCAGGAACGCCTGCGCCATCGTGAGCTGCGTATTGCCGGAGGCGAGCACTTCGACATAGTTGTCGAAGGTCAGGCCCCAGTTCTGGAAGATCGTCCACCAGCCGGTGCTGACGACCTCCGCCTTGGGTCGGAACGAGGAGACGAAGAGCCCGAAGGTCGGGATGGTCCACACCACGGCGATCGTGATCGCAGCGATGGTGGCCCAGCGGCTGGTGAGGTTCTTCTTCACCTTGCCGCTTGTGCTCTTCTCGCCTCGTGCGAGCTGTTCCGCCGTCTTCGTGTCGACGGGCAGTTCGACTGGAACGATGGCGCTCATCGGATCTCCCTCTGCTTCTTCATCTGGTTCGCGTTGTAGATGATGATCGGCAGCACGAGGATGAACAGCACGACCGCGAAGGCGGCCGATCGTCCGGTCTCGAAGGTCTTGAACTGCGTGTACATCTCGTTCGCGATGACGCTCGTGTCGTTCGCGCCCGCGGTCATCGTGCGAACGATGTCGAAGACCTTGAGCGAGGCGATGGAGATCGTCGTGACGACGACGACGAGCGAGGAACGGATGCCGGGGACCGTGACGTTGATGAATCGCTGCCACGGGTTGGCACCGTCGAGGGACGCGGCTTCGATCTGGTCCATCGGAACGCCCTTGATGGCGGCCGAGAGCACGACCATGGCGAAACCGGTCTGCACCCAGATGAGCACGATGATGAGGAAGAACGTGTTCAGTGGCGACTCGGCGAGGAAGTCGTATGGCTGCCCGCCGAACCAGACGATGATCTGGTTGAGGAGGCCGATCTGGTCCTGATCGGCTGGTCGTGCCGTGTACATGAACCGGAAGATGATGGACGCGCCCACGAACGAGATCGCCATGGGCATGAAGACGAGCGCCTTCAGGAACTTCTCACCACGCGACTTGTCGATGAACACGGCGTAGGCGAGGCCCGCGACTGTCGACAGGATCGGCGTCACGACGACCCAGATGATCGTGTTGAGGACGGTCCGGATTCCGCTTGGCTGCGTGAAGATCCAGATGAAGTTCTCGAGGCCGACGAAGTCGCCGGACTTGTTCGTGAACGCCTGGCCGGTGGTCTGGATGCTCGGGACGATGAGTCCGATGATCACCAGGATCAGCGCAGGTGCGAGGAAGCCGATGAGGCCGATCAGGTAGCCGGCGCCTTCACGCGACCGCTGGTCGAACCAGAAGAGCAGCGCACCGAGCAGGATGGCGACGATTGCCGCCCAGGTGTAGGTGCCGAGGATGAACACGAGTGCGACTGGGACTGCGATGCAGACGACGAGCCGCAGGATCGTGTATTTCTTGCCGGGTCGAGGGGCGAGCTCGACGAAGTAGACGATGAGCGCAACCACCGCGAGGAACGCGATGATGACGATCGGGACTTGCAGGAGTGGCGGCAGTTGGGCCAGCCACGTGAAGAAACTTGCCATTGTGACCTTCCAGGGTGGCAGACAAGCACGTGCGCGGGGGACGTCGTCGTCCGTGCGGTGGAATGCGTGTGGAGCACCCGGCGCGACGCCGAGTGCTCCACAACACGGTGCTTAGCTGGAGGGCCAGCCTGATTCGATCTGGGTGGTCACGGTGTTGACGTCCGTGCCGTTGATCCAGTCGATGATGCCCTTCCAGAACGTTCCTGCTCCCACTGCCGAGGGCATGAGGTCAGATCCGTCGAAGCGGAAGGTCGTCGCCGGGTCCTGGAGGATCGCGATGGACTCCTGCAGGATGGGGCTGGACGCGCTTGCCGGGTCGAGACCCGTGTTCGCGCTGATCACGCCTCCGAGGGAGACGCGGCTGTTCGCCCACTCAGGGCTGGAGAGGTACTCCTGGACCTTGACCGTGTCCTCGTCCGCGTTGAACGATCCCACGATCTCGCCGCCGCCCGTGACGGCGAGTTCCTTGCCCTCGACGGGCGGGGTCATGAAGGCCCAGACGTCGCCGTCCTCACCGACCGTGCCGCCCGCTTCGGTGATGAAGCCGTCGTAGAAGGAAGCCTGGTGGTGCAGCGCGCACGTGCCGTCGACGAGCTTCGCGGCTGGGTCGCCGAATGCGGTCGAGTTGATGGAGCGCACGTCGCCGAAGCCTGCGTTGACGTAGTCGGGGTTCGTGAGGATCTTGCCTGCTTCATCGAACGCGGCCTGGATGCGCGGGTCGGTGAAGGGAATCTCGTTCGCGACCCACTGGTCGTAGACCTCTGGTCCCTGCTGGCGGATGACCAGGTCTTCGATCCAGTCGGTGCCCGGCCAGCCGGTTGCGGCGTCTGAGCCGAAGCCGGCGCACCAGGGCGCGGTTCCGGTCTTGGCCTGGATCTCGCCGGTGAGCGTGATGAGCTCTTCCCACGTCTTCGGTACTTCGTATCCGTTGTCCTTGAAGAACTTCGGCGAGTACCAGACGAAGCCCTTGAGGTTCGCCATGAGTGGCGCCCCGTAGACCGTGCCGTCGTACGAGGAGTACGTCTTCCAGTCTTCCGACCAGTACTGCTCGAGGTTGCTGACGACGCCTTCCGGTGCCTCCGTGAGCAGGCCGCCACTGGCGAGGTCGCCCATGAGGCCGGGCTGCGGGAAGATTGCGATGTCCGGCGGGGTACCGCCCTGGGCTCGAACGGAGATCTGCGTCTCGAACTCCTTGGAGCCTTCGTAGACGATCTCGATGCCGTTCTCTTCCGCCCAGCCGGCCCACGATTCCTCGAGGAGCTCGGCTTCGGCGTCGACGATCGTGCCGTAGATCGTGACCTTGTTGTCGCTTGGGCCGCCCGTGCTGTCCTGCACGCCGGGGCCACCGGAACAGGCGGTCAGGGCGAGACCGGCGACTGCGAGTGCGGCAACCGATGTTGCGGCACGTCGCTTCGTGGATGTTGTCATTGAACTCCTCCTTAAGTCCTTGACTGCGAGCGAACCGCCGTTCCGGGCAGTCATTGCCCAGATTTGCTGCAAGAGCTCGTCGGTTCGGCCACGGCATTCCTGAGAGCTGCGTGTGGAAATGCCGTGCGCTTTTGGAGCGTACACGAACTCCTCAGTTGATCCACGCCGTTCACTAAGTCGTTATGAAGGGATGTCCAGCTGCGGTGAATATGGCACGTTCCTCGCTCTGACCCCTGCTCATGGAAGCATCATTCGCTCACGCTGGGTCAGGTTGTCTGGACAATTTCCGGAGCGTTCTCCAGGCACTACGATGGTGCGTGAGCAGGTCGACCAGGCGGTCGCGTCATGGGAAGCCATGCCGAGGAACGTCCGGGCTCCGCAGAGCAGGACGGTGGGTAACGCCCACCCGGGGAAACCCGCGAGACAGTGCCACAGAAAGCAGACCGCCCCGCCGCGTCCTTCGGGATGCAGGGGTAAGGGTGAAAGGGTGGGGTAAGAGCCCACCGGGCGTCTGGTGACAGGCGCCGCAAGGTAAACCTCGTCCGGAGCAAGGCCATACAGGGGATGACGACGCTGCTCGCTGAGTCCCCGGGTAGGCCGCTAGATGCACGCGGCAACGTGTGCGCGAGAGAGATGGCCGCCCCCGATTCACATCGGGACAGAACCCGGCGTATCGGTCGGCCTGCTCACTCTCTTGGTCGCGGTGCCGGGCTCGAAGCTGTTCTGGCTTGCGGCCCGGCCTCCGCCGTTCGATTCAGCGCGTGTCGAGGGTCGGGGATCAGACCCAGTGCTCGGCTGCGAGGCATGCTGAGCCGACGATGCCAGCGTTGTTCATGAACTCGGCGACGACGATGGGGGTCTCGACGTCGATGTAGTGCAGGAACTCGTCTGCCTGCTTGGAGATGCCGCCCGAGACGATGAAGACGTCGGGGGAGAAGAGCGCCTCGAGCTGACGGTAATAGGGAGTGAGTCGCGAACCCCATTCCGAGAACGACAGCTCATCGCGCTCGCGCACCTTCGACGAGGCGAACTTCTCGTAGTCGCTGTGGTCGCCGATGCTGATATGCCCGAGCTCGGAGTTCGGGAACAGGTGGCCCCCGTAGAACATGGCCGTCCCGATCCCCGTGCCGAGCGTCGTCATTATGACGCTGTCGAGTCGCCCGTGCGCCACGCCGAAGCGCACCTCCGCGATGCCGGCAGCGTCTGCATCGTTTGCGAGCGCCACTTCGCGCCCGACCGCCTCGGAGAAGGCCGCCCTGGCGGCGAAGTCGATCCAGCGCGGCGAGATGTTGGCCGCGGAGCGCGTCACCCCGTGCTTGACGATCGCGGGAACGCTGATGCCCACCGGGACGTCCGTGTCGCCGTCGAGGTCCTTGTCCCAGATCTTGCGGACGATCTCCATGGTCGCGTCGATGACCTCGCGCGGGTCGCCGCCGACCGGCGTCGGCACCTTGCGCCGCTTGGAGAGCAGCTCGCCCGTGCGGAGGTCGACGAGTGCCCCCTTGATGCCGGTGCCGCCGATGTCGATGCCGATGGCCTTGGTGGCTCTGCTCTTGCCCATGCGTGTGAGCATATCGGGAGCGGGGTGCCCGTTCGCGCCGTCAGCTCGATGGCACGGTGAGGATCCGCGGGCCGTCTGAGGTGACGACGACGGTGTGCTCCCACTGGGCGCACCGAGAGCCATCGGCGGTCACGACGGTCCAGCCGTCATCCCAGAGGCGCCAGTCCGAGGTTCCGAGCGTGAGCATCGGCTCGACGGTGAAGACCATTCCCTCTTCGATGACCGTGGTGTGCTGCGCGGAGTCGTAGTGCGGGATGATCAGGCCGGAGTGGAAGGCTCCACCGACACCGTGGCCCGTGTAGTCGCGCACGACCCCGTAGCCGAACCTGCTGGCGTACTTCTCGATGACGCGCCCGATGACGTTGACCTGCCGTCCGGGCTTGGCTGCGGCTATGCCGCGCATCATGGCCTCGTGCGTGCGCTCGACGAGCAGCCGCGACTCGTCGGCGACGTCGCCGACGAGGTACATGCGGTTCGTGTCTCCGTGCATGCCCTCGAAGTAGGCGGTGATGTCGACGTTGAGGATGTCCCCGGATTCGAGCACCGTGTCGTCTGGGATCCCGTGGCAGATCACCTCGTTGAGCGAGGTGCAGCTCGATTTCGGGAACCCGCGGTAGCCGAGCGTCGACGGATAGGCGCCTCGCGCGGTCACGAAGTCGTGCGCGATGCTGTCGAGCTCATCGGTGGTGACGCCTGGGACGGCGAACTGCTCGAGGTGCTCGAGGGCATCGGCGGCGATGGCGGATGCCCGTTCGATCCGGGCGATCTCCTCCGGCGTGTAGACGTCCCCGCCCGTCCACGTGTCCGGAGCCTGCTTGCCGACGTACGGCGGGCGGGCGATGGCGGCTGGGACGGATCTGGCCGGGGCGCTGCGGCCGGGGATGAGGAGTCCTGTGTTCGGGTCTTTCGGCATACGCTTGAGCCTATGACCGATACGCATGCACAGGAATTCTGGTACAACTCGCGCACGGGCGAGGTCGAGGTCGGACGGCAGTCCCTCGGCTCCGAGCTCGTCGGCCCGTTCGCATCCGAGGCAGAGGCGAAGCGCGCCCCTGAGAAGCTTCAGGAGCGCGCGAAGGCCTGGGCTGAGGAAGAGGCCGAAGAGGACCGCTGACCTTCGGCGTCCCTCCTCGTTCTCGAGGCGGCCCTAGCCGGACTGGTCCTCGAAGCTCTCCGCCTCCGAGGGGAACGCGCCTGACTTGACCTCGTCGCGGTAGCTCGATGCGGCGTCGAGGAGGATGCCGCGCAGGTCGGCGTACTTGCGCACGAAGCGCGGCATGCGACCGGTGCCGAGGCCCATCGCGTCGGTCCATACGAGGATCTGGCCGTCGCACTCGGCACCGGCGCCGATGCCGATGGTCGGGATGACGAGCTCCCGCGTGATCTCCGCGGCCAGGACGGCTGGGACCATCTCGAGGACCACGCTGAACGCGCCGGCGTCCTGCACCGCCCGAGCGTCCGCTCGAACTCGCTCCGCCGCGTCGCCTCGGCCCTGCACGACGTGCCCGCCGAGGCCGTGCTCGCTCTGCGGGGTGTAGCCGATGTGGGCCATCACGGGGATCCCGGCCTCGACGATGCGCTTGATAGTGGCCTGCGAACGCACGCCGCCCTCGAGCTTCACCGCCTGCACGCCGGCCTCCTTCATGAACCTGACCGCGGTGTCCAGAGCCTGCTCGGGTCCGCGCTCGTAGCTGCCGAACGGAAGATCTGCGACGACGAGGGCTCGCGACACGCCGCGTGCGACGGAGCGTGCCATGGGAATCAGCTCGTCGACCGTGACGGGCAGCGTCGAGGTCTCACCGAGCACCGTGGTGGCCGCGGAGTCTCCGACGAGGAGCACGTCGATGCCTGCCTCGTCAAACACCGCAGCGGTCATGGCGTCGTAGCTCGTGAGCGCGGTGATGCGCTCGCCGGCGGCCTTGGCCGTCTGAAAGTGTCGAATTCGGACTCGCTTCGGTGCACTGGCCTGAGACATGCAGGCCATCATACGGCGGGGCGGCCTCAGGCCCAGTAGCCTAGGGGGAGGCGCACAACAAGAATTGGAGCCCGAGTGGACAAGCAGCAGGACTTCGTACTCCGCCAGATCGAGGAGCGCGGGATCAAGTTCATCCGCCTGTGGTTTACGGATGTTCTCGGAACACTGAAGTCCGTGGCAATCGCACCGGCGGAGGTGGAGGGTGCCTTCAACGAGGGCATCGGACTCGACGGCTCTGCCGTCGAGGGGTTCACGAGGCGGTCTGAGGCCGACATGCTCCTGCACCCGGATCCGTCGACGTTCCAGATGCTCCCGTGGCGCGGTGAGATCGACCCGACCGCTCGGATGTTCTGCGACATCTCCACTCCGGACGGGCAGCCCTCGGTCACAGACCCGCGACGCGTGCTTCGCCGCGCGCTGGACGTGGCGTCGGCGCAGGGCTTCACCTTCTACGTGCACCCCGAGATCGAGTTCTACCTGCTGAAGTCCGACGAGGCACTCAGCGGCGAGCCGGTGCCGGCAGACAACGCTGGCTACTTCGACAACGTGCCAGGCGGAACCGCTCACGACTTCCGTCGTCGCGCAGTGCGCATCCTGGAAGACCTGGGCATCTCGGTCGAGTACAGCCACCACGAGGCTGGCCCAGGCCAGAACGAGATCGACCTCAGGTTCTCGGATGCGCTCAACACGGCCGACAACGTCATGACGTTCCGCACCGTGGTCAAGGAAGTCGCCATCGAGCAGGGCGTGTACGCCACGTTCATGCCCAAGCCGATGTGGCAGCACCCTGGCAGCGGCATGCACACGCACGTCTCGCTCTTCGAGGGCGACACGAACGTGTTCCACGAGCCGGGCGCCGAGTACCAGCTGTCGAAGATCGGCAGGCACTTCGTCGCGGGTCTCCTCAAGCACGCGCCGGAGATCACGGCTGTGACGAACCAGTTCGTCAACTCCTACAAGCGCATCTGGGGCGGAGACGAGGCCCCGAGCTACGCGTGCTGGGGCCACAACAACAGCTCTGCGCTCGTGCGCATCCCGACCTACAAGCCCAACAAGGGCGGCTCGGCTCGGGTCGAGTACCGCGGCATCGACTCTGCGGCCAACCCGTACCTCGCGTATGCGGTCCTGCTCTCGGCCGGCCTCAAGGGCGTGTCGGAGGAGTACGAGCTCCCGGCCGAGATCGAGGGAGACATCTGGGAGATGTCGCCGCGTGAGCGCAGCGTGCTCGGCTTCGACCCGCTGCCCTCGAGCCTCAACGAGGCCATCGCCATCATGGAGAACTCGGAGCTCGTCGCCGAAACGCTCGGAGAGCAGGTCTTCGCCTACTTCCTCGCGAACAAGCGTGCGGAATGGAAGCAGTACCGCGCTCAGGTGACGCCGTTCGAGCTCGCCTCGAACCTGCACTCCTTGTAAGCCGTGCGCTCTGACGGTCTGCGAACGCGCCTCGCGAGGGCGGGTTTCGCTGCGCCCAGCGAAGCCGAGCCGCGCCTTGTGGAGCTCGCCGAGCTGACCGGGGTGCGGGCAGACGACGTGTTCTCCGTCGTCGACGAGCGCGTCGCCGATCCGGACCAGGCGCTCCAGTGGCTCGTGTATCTCGCGCGGCAGCACCCGAGTGCCGTCGACTCGCTGTTCGCGGAGCGACCCAACGCCAAGACCGTCGTCCGTCTGCTCGGGGCGTCGACAGGCCTGGCCGAGTTCTTCCTGCGCCACCCGCGCACGATGGAGGTCGTGCAGTCCGGCGAGTCCGAGCTGCCGACTCGCGCCGAGCTGCAGCGCCGGATGGCGGCGAGTGTCGGCGTCGACGCCGACCAGGCAGACGCCGACGGCGGATTCGGCATGGCTGTCGCGCAGATCACGGGCTCTGAGGCGATTCGCTCGCTCCGCATCCGCTACCGCACCGAACTGGCCCGCATCACCGCCTTCGACCTGGCCCAGGACGACCAGCGCGGATGCGTCCGCGAGGTGAGTCGTGCTCTTGCCGACCTCGCGGGAGAGACGCTGGATGCCGCGATCATGGTCGCCCGTGCAGAGACCCAGGCGCCACCGAGCGGATTCGGACGCTTCCCTGCCGAGGACGTCGAGTGCGTTCGCCTCTCGGTGATCGGCATGGGCAAGGCCGGCGCCGAGGAGCTCAACTACATCAGCGACGTCGACATCATGTTCGTCGCCGAATCGTCCGATCCGGAGCGCGTCGCTGTCCCGAAGGCCGTCGAGATCGGCACGAGGCTCGCCAGCCTCACGATGCGCGTCATCGACTCGACGGACATCGAGCCAGCGCTCTGGGAGGTGGATGCGAACCTCAGGCCCGAGGGCAAGGACGGCGCCCTGGTGCGCACGATCGACTCGTACGCGCGCTACTACGAGCGGTGGGCGAAGAACTGGGAGTTCCAGGCACTCATCAAGTCCAGGGCCATGGCGGGCGACCTGAGGCTCGGAGAGGAATTCGAGCGCCGCGTCGAGCCGCTGATCTGGGCGAGCGCCAGCCGCGCGGACTTCGTCGACCAGGTACGGGCGATGCGCGAGCGCGTGACCGAGCACATCCCTGCAGAGGAAGTCGATCTGCAGATCAAGCTCGGACCTGGCGGGCTCCGCGATATCGAGTTCACCGTCCAGCTCCTTCAGCTCGTGCATGGTCAGCATGACGAGACCGTGAGGGAACGGTCGACGCTCGCGGCGCTCGAGGCGCTCAGCGAGGGCGGCTACATCGGGCGCGACGACGCGAATCAGTTCTCCTCCGACTACGAGTTCCTTCGCCTGCTCGAGCACCGGATCCAGCTGCGTGCCCTGCGGCGCACGCACCTCATGCCGACGAGCGACATCGAACGTGCCGTCCTGGCTCGCTCGGCGAGCTTCGCGAACTCACGCGAGCTCACCGACGAGTGGCAGCGGGTGAAGCTCCGTGTCCGCGGTCTGCACGAGAAGGTCTTCTATCGCCCACTGCTCTCCGCGGTCGCGGCGCTGCCCACGGAGGGGTTCGCGCTGAGCTCGGACCAGGCGGAGGCTCGCCTGCGCGCCATCGGATTCCTCGACCCGCGGGGCGCGCTCGCGCACATCACTGCGCTCGTGAAGGGGGTGTCCCGCAGAGCGATCATGCAGCGCACGCTGCTGCCGGTGCTCATCGACTGGTTCTCGCAGGGCAGCGACCCCGACAGCGGATTCCTCGCCTTCAGGAAGCTCTCGGAGCGGCTCGGCGACACCGCGTGGTACCTGAGGCTCCTGCGCGACAGCTCGGCGGCGGCCAAGCGGCTCACGCAGCTGCTCTCCGGTTCGAAGTTCGCAGCAGAGTTCTTCGAGCTCTACCCGGAGGCGGTGAAGTGGCTGGACGACGACGCCCAGCTGAAGCCCCGCACCCTCACCGCGCTGCTCGACGAGGTCGCCACCACGATCCGCCGCCACGACGACGAGGTTGCCCTTCGGAGGGCCCTTCGCACGTTCCGTCGGCGCGAGGTCCTGCGCCTGGCCATCGGCGGTCTCCTCAGCCTCATCGACATCAAGCAGACGGGCGCGGGTCTCTCCGACATCGCGACGGCGACGCTCCACGGTGCGTACGACGCGGTCCGACGCATCGACAAGGTCGAGTACCCTCCGTTCGCGATCATCGCCATGGGCCGTTACGGCGGTCGCGAGCTCGGCTTCGGCTCGGATCTCGACGTCCTCTACGTCTTCGAGAAGGGCGACTTCGAGAACCCCGACCTCGCGAGTCGGCGAGCCCTGTCGCTCGTGCACCGGATCGTGGAGTTCACGGCCGACCCGCGCATGCCGATCGACCTGGATGCGGGGCTCCGCCCTGAGGGCAAGTCCGGGCCCCTCGTCCGGTCGCTGTCCGCCTATCGCAGCTACTACGCCCGCTGGTCGCTCGGCTGGGAGACCCAGGCGCTGCTGCGTGCCCACGACGTCGTCGGGGATGCCAACGTGCGTGACCGGTTCATGGACCTCGTCGACGAGGTCCGGTACGGCAAGGAGCTGTCCGAGGACGGCCTTCGCGAGGTACGGCGCATCAAGGCGAGAGTCGAGAACGAGCGGCTGCCGCAGGGAGCGGATCCAACGCGACATCTCAAGCTCGGGCGCGGCTCGCTGAGCGACGTCGAGTGGCTCGCCCAGACCCTGCAGCTGCAGCACGCGACGCATCGCACGTCCCTTCGGACGACATCGACGCTCGGCACCATCGACGCCGCACAGGACGAGGAGCTGCTGACGCCGACCGACGCCAATCAGCTGCGCGACGCCTGGCTGCTGGCCTCGCGGGTGCGCTCGGCGCTGTACCTGGCGACGAACAAGCAGTCCGACCTGCTGCCCCAGGACGGTCCGACGCTCGATGCAGTGGCACGTGCACTGGGCTACGCGCCGGGCTCGGGCCCGCACCTCGAGGACGACTACCTCGGGGAGACCCGCCGCGCTCGTCGCGTCTTCGAGCGACTCTTCTACGGCGAGTAGCCGCCCGCTCCTTGCTCCGTCAGACGCGGACGAGAGCGAGGACTGAGAGCCTTCGACTTAGGACTGCGCGGACTGCTGCTCGATGATGGCGCGCTCGAGGCTGTCGGCGATCAGGACCGCGTCGAGGCCGGACTGCCTGCCGATGCCGACGGCGTGCTGGGCCTCGTGCGAGGCGAGTGCCTGCAACGCGGACTTCGGCGTCGTGAACTCGTGGGCGAGGAGCTCGTCGATGGCACTGTCGACGTCCGCGTTGTGCCGGTGCCAGTCCTCGCTCTGCGGCTCGGACGAGAGCCGACGGACGGCCGCGGCGTGGATGCTCGCGGCGAGCCGCTTGTGGTGGTCGATCGCGGCCAGAGCCTGCTCGTGGAGTTCTGCTTCATCCATCCACCCAGCCTGCCATGCCGTCCAGCGCCTACCTGGAAGGCACGGAGGTGCCGGCGTGCACATCGCCACGCGCAAAACGCCCGGCCCGCCTCGCAGAGTGCGAGACAGGCCGGGCGTGGAGCTACCGCGACGAGTTAGACGCCGTAGTAGAGCTCGAACTCGTACGGGTGCGGGCGCTGCGCGAGCGGCTGCACTTCGTTGACCGTCTTGTAGTTGATCCAGTTCTCGATGAGCTCCGGCGTGAAGACGTTGCCCTTGGTGAGGTACTCGTGGTCAGCCTCGAGAGCTGCGAGCGCCTCAGGCAGCGAGGTGGCGAGCTGCGGGATGCTCTTCGCCTCTTCCGGGGGAAGCTCGTAGAGGTCCTTGTCGACGGGCTCGTGCGGCTCGATGCGGTTCTGGATACCGTCGAGGCCGGCCATGAGCTGGGCCGCGAACGCGAGGTACGGGTTGGCCGAGGCGTCCGGTGCGCGGAACTCGATGCGCTTCGCCTTCGGGTTGGAGCCCGTGATCGGGATGCGGATCGCAGCCGAGCGGTTTCCTGCCGAGTAGACCAGGTTGATGGGAGCCTCGAAGCCCTTCACCAGGCGGTGGTAGGAGTTCGTCGTCGGGTTGGTGAACGCCGCGAGCGAGTTGGCGTGCGCAAGCAGACCGCCGATGTACCAGCGAGCCGTGTCGGAGAGCGAACCGTAGCCGGCCTCGTCGTAGAAGAGCGGCTCGCCGTCCTTCCAGAGCGACTGGTGCGTGTGCATGCCCGAGCCGTTGTCGTTGTAGAGCGGCTTCGGCATGAACGTGGCCGACTTGCCCCACTGCTCAGCGGTGTTCTTGACGATGTACTTGAACTTCAGGATGTCATCTGCAGCGCTGACCATCGTGTCGAAGCGGTAGTTGATCTCCTGCTGCCCGCCGGTGCCCACCTCGTGGTGCGAGCGCTCGAGGATGAAACCAGCCTCGATGAGCTTGAGCGTGATGTCGTCGCGCAGGTCTGCCGTCTTGTCGACGGGGGAGACGGGGAAGTAGCCACCCTTGAACGGCGTCTTGTTGCCGAGGTTGCCGCCCTCTTCTTCGCGGCCGGAGTTCCAGGCGCCCTCTTCGGAGTCGACCGAGTAGAAGCTCTGGTTCGACGTCACGGAGTAGCGCACGTCGTCGAAGATGTAGAACTCGGCCTCGGGAGCGAAGAACGCTGTGTCGGCGATGCCCGTCGAGGACAGGTAGTCGACAGCCTTCTTCGCGACCTGGCGCGGGTCGCGGTGGTAGATCTCACCGGTGCGCGGGTTGTAGATGTCGAAGACCATGATCAGGGTCTTGGCGTCACGGAACGGGTCGAGGTACGCGGTCGTCACGTCGGGGATGAGCTGCATGTCCGACTCGTGGATCGACGCGAAACCGCGGATCGAGGAGCCGTCGAAGAGCTGGCCGACGGAGAAGAACTCCTCGTCGACGGTCGACGCGGGGATGTTGAAGTGCTGCTGCACACCCGGGAGGTCGGTGAAGCGGATGTCGAGGAACTTGACATCGTTATCGGCGATATAGGCGAGGACTTCAGACGGTTCTTTGAACATGGCTTCTCCGGGTCGTGTCGAAGGTGTTGGCGGACGGGGTCCTGTCACAAGCTAACCACTCGCTGTTGCCCCTTGGTCACTGTTATGTTTCGTGCACGTTACGCAGAGCGTGATATGCAGGGGCGATCGGGCACCGAGGAGGCTCGGATTGCGAAGGTAAACTGTCCGGATGCCCGCACAGTCAAGCAGTCCGGAGTTCGCACGCCCGGAGAACAACCGCTACCCGGGCTACCGCCTCGGCTACCCCGAGGAAGGGCGAGGCTCGATTGGGCCCATGCGCCGACGCATCCCCGCCCTCATCGTGGACTACGCCCTCGCTGCCGGCGTCGCGTTCCTCTTCTTCGACTACGAGTCGATCGCGATCCTGCTCCTCTTCTTCTCCATGAGCTCCGTGGGCATCATGCTCTTCGGGGGTTCGGCGGGACACCTGCTGTTCCGGATGCGCGTGACCAGACTCGATGGCTCAGCCCCCGGCTACGTGCGTCCCCTCATCCGCCAGCTCCTCGTGACGCTCGTGCTGCCCATGCTCGTCTGGGACAGCGACCAGCGCGGCGGCCACGACATCATGACAAAACTCGCCCTGCGGCTCGTGTAGAGCGACAGGGCGAGTCTCTGGCGGGGATGCTGCGGATCAGCGCATCTGCGAACGCGACGAGCGCATCCGCATCGGGTCAATGCCCTTGGGGATCGGAAGCGCGTTGCTGCCGAGCGCCTTGAGTCGGCTCGTCACGGCGACGATCTCCGGCTTGGTGAGCTTCTTCGGGAGCTTGTTGAGGGTCTTGCGGACCTTGACGAGCTTCACGTCGTCGGCGCCCGTCCCCACGTGGAAGTGGTGGATGGGCACGTTCGGCAGGATTCGCGCGGTCTTGCGGCGCTCGTCGTCGAGCAGTCGCTTGGTGCCGGACTTGCTGCCCTCGGTGAGGATGACAACGCCGGGCTTGCCGATCGCACGGTAGACCGCATCCTGCGTCTTCGCGTTGAAGGCGACCGGCATCTCGCTGGTCTGCCAGGTTCCGCGCATGGCGCTGGTGAGCACCTGGCCGGTTGCACCGGCGCGCCCTTCGAGTTGCCCGAAGGCCACCCGCTCGGCGCGCCAGTTCAGCGTGAACATGAAGAGGAGCACGCCGACCATGAGGCCGAGGATCATCGTGAGGATCCAGATGAGCGCGTTCGATCCAGGCAGGAAGATGCTCACGAGCGCTGCGATGATCAGGGGGACGAGCACGGCAGCGGCCATGATCCAAGGTGCGGTCTTGTCGTACTTGACCGTCATCTTGAGGACTTGCCAGATCTGCTTGAAGCGACCTGGTTCTTTTTCCGCTGCTGCGCTGGCTTGTGGAGAGTTCGCCATAGTGCATCCAGAATACCGGCACTTCACCCCGTATTCACATTCGGACTCGTGACGACTTCTCCACAGACGATGAAGCTGGTGCACTCCGCTGGTGTGGGGACCGTCAGACTCCCGTTGTGCGAGCCAGAAATCTGCCGGGAACCGACCGCCTCGACCGCCCCGAGTGCTTCGACGTCGTGGGCTGGCGGGTCGTCGAGGTGCTCGACGATACCGGCGCCTGGCATCGCCTCCTGGCGGTGTCGAGGGAGCAGGCGGCACCGGATGAGGAGGAATGGCTCTCCGGGGCAGCAGGCGTCTCGCAACCGCAGCTTCCTGCCGCAGCTCTCAACGGCACGGTTGAGCTTGTCGTGGAGGTCGAGGCGAGCGGGGGACCGACGCTCACCGAGCTCTGCGAGGTCTTCGACGAGGTCAGCGCCCCGAGCATCCCCGTGCTGCTCGACATTGGTCTGACGGATCGCCGAGAGGCCGTGGCGGTACTCGAGGCGACGATCGGATCCAGCGTGGGGGAGCTGCTCGACCGGCCATACCCCCTCGCGACCGGTGAGATCGTGACGATCCTCGCCCCGCTCGCCGAGACGCTCGCCGAGCTTCACCGAGCGGGCCTCGCTCTCGGCGGCTTGGGCCTCGAGGACGTTCGGCTCACCGCTCAGGGGCGACCCGTCGTCAAGAGGTGGGACACGCTGTCACGCCTCGAGGGGTTCGACGACCGGCTGCAGCCCGGCATCGTCCGCGACTGGAAGGCCTTCGAGGGCTTCGCCGATCTGGTCCTCGCGCAGCTGCCGACCGAGCTCGAGCTGCCGGCGGCACTCGAGCGCGAACTCGACAGGTGCTTGAGCGGTGATGTGGATGCTGAGCTGCCCGAGCGCCTGCTCGACGCGCTCTTCGCCTGGCACGATGCAAGTGACATCCAGGACCCGGCTGCGGGAGAGCGCTCTCCACGTCGGGCCTTGCTGGCGCATGAGTCGACGCTGCCGCACGTGGCTCCGGCTACCGGCGGGCACGATGACTTCGATCCTGCGGGTGCCGACACACGCCGCTTGACCAGTTCGCTGCTCGACGGCGATGACGACGACGCAGGCGGGGACTTCGCCGAGGCAGGCGCTGCAGGCAGAGACGTCCGCCTCGGGCACTCCGTGCGGGCCCGAGGGGAAGCCAGACGTCGAGATCGCCCCGAGGCTCCCGATCAGCGGGCGTCTCGCGATGGGCGGAGCAGGAGGCGGCAGCGGGCGCGTCGGCAGCCCGGTTTCCTGCGCCGCACGCTGGGCACCATCAGGCTGCCTTTTCGCATCGCGGCAGCTGCCGCAGTGGTCCTGTGCATCTGCGCCGCGACGCTGGGGGTGCTCGGTGAGGCACCTGGTGGGGGAGAGGATTCGGCTCCGAGCGTGCCAACGAGCGATGCTCGGCCCGCCCAGACCGCTGAGTCGGGCCCTCCGAGCTCCGGGAACCCGCCGGTGAACGAGACGATGCCCGTCGCCGACTCAGCTGGGGCCCCTGACTGGCGCGCACGCGCCATGGCGGACGATCCGACCGTCGCCGTGCTGGCCCTGGTCGAGCGGCGGGCCGAGTGCCTTGCCAGCGAGACCGCCGGTTGTCTCGAGGAGGTGTACCAGAGTGACGCGCCGGGCCTGCACGCGGACCTCGCCCGCGGTGGGGGCGCAGCAGACCAGCTCGCGGGACTGACAGCGGCGACACTCAGGGATCGCTACGGCGACCTCGTCGTGGTGGATCTGTGGCCGGCGGACGCGATCCAGGCCGCAGAGACACCACCGGCCTCCCTCACGATTGCTCGTGGGGAGGCCGGCTGGCGTCTGCGGGATGTCCGAGGAGCGGCAGCTCCTCAGTGACGGCTCTAGAGTCCGAGCTGTCCTTCGAACGCGCCCTCTTCGAGGCGGTTCTTCACCTGCGAGAGGAAGCGAGCCGCGTCGGCACCGTCGATGATGCGGTGGTCGTAGCTCAGCGCGAGGAAGACCAGTGAGCGAATCGCGATGGACTCCTGGCCGTCTGCCGTCTTCACGACAGCGGGACGCTTCGCGACGATCCCGGTCCCGAGGATCGCGCTCTGCGGGAGGAAGACGACGGGCGTGTCGAACAGCGCGCCGCGCGAGCCCGTGTTCGTGACCGTGAACGTTCCGCCGGCAAGCTCGTCCGGGAGCAGCTTGTTGTCACGCGTGCGCTCGGCGAGGTCAGCGATCTGGCCTGCGAGGCCGGCGATGTCGAACTGCGACGCCTTCTTGATGACCGGCGTGAGCAGGCCGCGCTCGGTGTCGACCGCCATGGCGATGTTCTCGGACTCCGGGTAGACGATGGAGTCTCCGTCGACCGTGGAGTTGATGATCGGGAAGCTCTGGAGCGCTTCTGCCGCCGCGAGGGTGAAGAACGGCAGGAACGAGAGCTTGTTGCCCGTCTTCGCGTGGAAGTCGCCCTTGACGCGGTCACGCAGCTGCGCGATGCGAGTCACGTCGACCTCGACGACCGTCGTGAGCTGGGCCGTCGAGTTCATCGAAGCGACAGCGCGCTCGGCAACGACCTTGCGGAGACGCGACATCTTCGCCGTCGTGCCACGCAGCTCGGAGACCTCGAACGGAGTGGGCTCGCCGGGGGTGCCGGCCGAGGCTGCCGCTGCCGGAGCTGCGGACTTGCTCGACTCAGCGAAGGCGACGACGTCTTCCTTGCGGATGCGCCCGCCGACTCCGGTGCCCTGGACCTTCGAGAGGTCGACGCCAGCGTCTGCCGCGAGCTTGCGAACGAGCGGCGTGACGTAGCGGGGGTCGGAGCTCGAGGCGGCCTGCGCCGTCTCACCAGCCTGCTTGGGCTGCGAAGGCTGCTTGGGCTGCGCCGGCGGCTTCGGAGCGGAAGCGGACTGCTGCGCCGTCTGCGCGGCAGGGGTCGCGGCCTGCTTGGCGGGAGCCTCAGACGTCGTCTCCTTCTCGGGAGCCGGCTCTGCGTAGCCCTCGTCTTCCTTGTCTGCAGGGGCTTCTTCGGCCTCGGGAGCCGCGGCGGGCTGCGAGGTCGACTCGGCTGCTTCCTCGACCTCGGGCTCGGCCTGAGCCTCTTCGGCCGCAGGAGCGCTGTCGTCGGAGGACGACGCGCCGGAGCCGTCGCCGAGGCGAGCGAGCACTGCGCCGACCTCGACGGTCTCGTCTTCGCCAACGAGGATCTCCTCGAGGACGCCGGCGATGGGCGACGGGATCTCGGTGTCGACCTTGTCCGTCGAGACCTCGAGCAGTGGCTCGTCGACCTCGACGGTGTCGCCGACGCTCTTCAGCCAGCGGGTGACGGTTCCTTCGGTGACACTCTCGCCGAGTGCCGGGAGCGTTACGTCTTCGCTCATGATGTGGGTTCTCCTTGAGTGGTTCTGGCTGGTCAGAGGGCGTGCAGCGGGACTCCGGCGAGCAGACGCGCTGCCTCGCCGATCGTCTCACCCTGCGTCGGGTGGGCGTGGATGAGGTGCGCGACGTCCTCTGGGTAGGCCTCCCAGTTGACGATGAGCTGAGCTTCGCTCACGAGCTCGCCGACGCGGCCGCCGATCATGTGGACACCGACGATCGGGCCGTCGTTGACGCGCACGAGCTTGACGGTGCCGCTTGTGCCGAGGATCGAGCTCTTCGCGTTGCCCGCGAGGTTGTACTCGGCCGTGGAGATGGCGTCGTCGCCGAACTTCTCCTTCGCCTTCGCCTCGGAGTAGCCGACGGATGCGATCTCCGGGTCGGAGTACGTGATCTTCGGGATGTTGATGTCCTCGACCTGCACGGGGTTGAGGCCGGCGATCTGCTCGGCGACGAAGATGCCGTGCTGGTAGCTGCGGTGCGCGAGCTGAAGGCCGGGAACGATGTCGCCGATGGCGTAGACGCCGGGGACGTTGGTCTGCAGCGTCTCGTCGACGGGCACGAAGCCGCGGTCCGTCGTGACGCCGACCTCTTCGAGGCCGATGCCGTCGGTCACGGGGCCGCGACCGACCGCGACGAGGAGCAGGTCGGCGTCGAGCACGTCGCCCGACTCGAGCTCGACGTGCACGCCGTACTCGTCCTGCGTGACGCCCTTGAAGCGGACGCCGAGCTTGAAGTCGATGCCACGCTTCTTGTAGGCGCGCTCGAGCTGCTTGGAGACGGACTCCTCTTCAGCGGGAGCGAGGTGCTTGAGGCCCTCGACGATCGTGACCTCGACGCCGAACGAGCGCCAGACGCTGGCGAACTCCAGGCCGATGACGCCGCCGCCGAGGATGACGACGCGGTTCGGGAGCCACTCGAGCTCGAGCGCCTGCTCGCTCGTGATGACGTTGCCCGAGATCTCGAGGCCCGGCAGCGAACGCGAGAAGGACCCGGTTGCGAGGACGACGTTCTTGCCCGTGAGCGTGTCGTCCCCGACCTGGACGGTCGTAGGGGAGACGAGCTTGCCCTCTCCCTGGAAGACGGTGACGCCCTTGGCCTTCAGGAGGCCCTGGAGGCCCTTGAACTTGCTGGCGACGATTCCCTCGCGGAAGGCGTTGACCTTCACGATGTCGACGCCCTGGAACTCGGTGAGCACGCCGACCGATGATGCCTCGTGTGCGTTGTCGGCAAGCTCTGCCGCGTGGAGCATGGCCTTGGTAGGCACGCAGCCACGGTGGAGGCAGGTGCCTCCGAGCTTGTCCTTCTCAACCAGAGCGACGGTTGAGCCCAGCTGAACGGCGCGGATAGCTGCGGCGTATCCCGCACTTCCTCCGCCAAGGACGACGAGGTCGAAATTGTGTTCTGACACCCGGAAAACTCCCTCAATGGAATTCATAGAGAAGCGGCGGCCGGTTTCTGGTCGCCACGCGCGGCGAAATTACCCCTCAGGGAAGCCTACACGCGTCGAACTGGCAGGAATAACCAGCTCAGGAACGGGACTCGAGCAGTGCGATGAGCGTTCGCACCATGACGCCGGTGGCGCCCTTGGGGACGTAGCCGTAGGCGGTCGAGGTGTTGTTCGAGGGGCCCGCGATGTCGAGGTGCACCCAGGGGATGGTGCCTTCGCCGTCGGCTCGCTCGCCGACGAAGCGCTCGAGGAACGCGGCCGCGACGAGCATGCCGGCCGAGCGGTTGCCGGAGCGCATGTTGGCGAGGTCAGCCACGGGGGACTTGAGCGTTTCTCCGACCTCCTCCGGGATGGGCATCGCCCAGGAGGGCTCGCCGATCGAGCGCGATGCCTCGATGACGCTGCTGATCCAGGCGTCGTCGTTGCCCATGACCGCGGTGGTGCGGTCGCCGAGGGCGACGATCTGGGCGCCGGTCAGCGTCGCGATGTCGATGATGAGGTCGGGGTGCTCTTCGCTGGCTGCGGCGATGCCGTCGGCCATGACGATGCGGCCCTCTGCGTCGGTGTTGGTGATCTCGACGGTCTTGCCGCCGTAGATCGTCACGACGTCGTCGGGGCGTGTGGCCGTGCTCGAAGGCATGTTCTCGGCGATGCAGAGCCAGCCCGTGATGGCGACCTTGATGTCGAGCTCGACCGCGGCCTGGAGAACGCCGACGATCGTCGCCGCTCCGGCCATGTCGAACTTCATGCCGACCATGGAGCCGGCCGGCTTGAGCGAGAGCCCGCCCGTGTCGAAGGTGATGCCCTTCCCGACGAGCGCGACGTGCAGCTGCGCGCCCTCCGGCCGGTAGTCGAGACGGACGAGACGTGGGCCGCGCGAGGAGCCCTGTCCGACGGCCGTCAGGCCGCCGAAGCCCCCATCGCGCAGCTGCTCGGCGTCCCAGACCCGGGACTCGATGCCCTTCGACTCTGCGACGCGCACCGCGATGTCGGCGAGGGCAGCGGGAGGGAGGTCGTTCGGTGGCGTGTTGACGGCATCCTGGACCAGAGCGACGGACGACGCGATGGCGCTCACCCTGGCGATCTCGGCGGATGCGCGAGCCTCGTCGGCAGTCACGATGCTGATCGTCGCCAGCGCGGTGTCATCTTCCTCGGACTTGTAAGGCGTGAAGCGGTAGCTGGCAAGGACGGCGCCGAGGAGGACTGCCTCGCGGATCGCGGGGTCGAGGGCGTCGACATCGATGGAGATGGCCGAGGTGGCGACTGCGCGAGCCAGGGCACCTCCTGCTCGCCTCGCCTGCTCCTCGTCGCTTGCGTCGCCGAGACCGAGGGCGATGGCCGCCCGGACACCGCCCTCGACCGGGATGGCGATCTTCTGCGTCTCGCCGCTCTTGCCGAGGAAGCCCGTGGCCTCGAGATACCGCTCGAGATCCGGCAGCCCGGCGGGAGCCGAGACGGTGAGCGATTCCTCCAGTCGGATCACGGGGAGCACCAGCAGCTGTGCATCGGGAGCGGATTCGGCGAGTTCCAGGGTGGCAAGCGTCATGCAGGCCAGCATATTGCGAGCGCGTGGAGCCACGCCTGCCGTCTCGTGCGCCAAGCGCGAACGCCCGTACCAACGTCAGCCTTCCGACCTAGCATTGGAGCTATGAGCGAGACTGAGCGCATCTTCCGAGTGGCTGCCGCATGGCATGACGTCCCTGCAGGCCTGCCCCTCATCGTCGCGCTGCGTGGCGGTCACGACGCCGGAGCCGTGGCGGCGCAGGTCTCCGACGAGATCATCGGTCTCGACGAGGACGCCCGGATCGTCGCGGAGTTCGATGTCGACGAGCTCTACGACTACCGCGCGCGGCGCCCGATCGTGTCCGTCTCGAATGGTCGAGTGAAGTCCGTGTCGTCACCTCGTCTCGACCTCAGGCTCGTCGCCGACGAGCTCGGCCAGGAGTTCCTGTTCCTCTCTGGCTTCGAACCGGACTACCGGTGGCGGCTGTTCAGCGAGGCACTCGTGGATGCTGTCGACGCGCTCGAGGTCTCCTCGACGACCTGGGTGCACGCCGTGCCCATGCCGGTTCCCCACACGCGTCCCATTCGCATCGCCGCGACCGGCAATCGCGAGGAGCTCGTGGATTCCCTCTCGGTGTGGAACCCGACGACCGAGGCGCCGGCTCACGTCATGCAGTACTTCCAGGTTCGGGCTGAGGAGCTCGGCCATCCCGTTCTGAGCCTCGCGATGCTGATTCCGCACTACGTCGCCGACTCCTCGGTGCCGGCGGGCGCGGTCGCGGCGCTGTCCGCCCTGGGAAGCGCGACCGGTCGCATGATCGCCACCGAGGCGTTGCGTGAGCGGGATCGCACGTTCCGCGCTGGCGTCGATGCCGAGCTCGAGTCCAATCCGGATGGGCAGAAGCTCATCCACGCCCTCGAGACGCAGCACGACGCCTACCTGCAGAATCTCGCGGTGACCAACGACTTCGAGGACGCGGCCGGCGAGCTGCCCTCTGCAGACCAGCTCGCCGCGGAGATCGAGCGCTATCTGGCGCTTGGCCGCGACGACGACGCCTGAGGTCCTGCCCGGGTTCGTCCCGGTGACCGTTTCGGTGTGACGGCCTTCTCGTCCGCGCCGTGTGGCGTGTCCCGGTGGCGGGACGCGAGACAATAGTTCAGATGAACCGCCGCCTTGCTCCCGCGATGTTCGCCATCACGGCGATCGCCTACATGGTCGCCGTCACGCAGCGATCGTCACTCGGGGTCGCCGGCGTGCTCGCCAGCGAGCGTTTCGAGGTCGGGGCCGCTGCGCTGTCGACGCTGGCCGTCGCGCAGCTGGCGGTCTATGCCGCCCTGCAGATTCCGGTCGGCATGCTGCTCGACCGATTCGGGCCGTCGAGGCTCATCCTCGTCGGGGCGCTGCTCATGTCCGGAGGGCAGCTGATCGTGGCGCTTGCGCCGGAACTCGGTGTCGCGGTCATGGGCCGGATGCTCGTCGGTGCCGGGGACGCGACGACCTTCGTCTCAGGGCTCCGGATCATCGCCGCGTGGTTCCCGCCGCGGCGGGTGCCGGTCTTCGTGCAGTGGTACGGCAACCTCGGCCAGCTGGGACAGGTGCTCTCTGCTGTCCCGTTCGGCTTCCTGCTGCGGTCCACGTCCTGGACGCCGGCGTTCCTCTCCGTCGCAAGCCTCGCACTGATCACCTCGGTCGCGGTCGCGGTGTTCCTGCGGGACAGCCCGGAGCTGCGCAGAGCCGGCGAGGCGATCAGCGTCCGTGGCGTCATGGGGAAAGTCGCCCAGGCCGCGCGCCGCCCGGGGACGAGGCTCGGATTCTGGGCGCACTTCACGACGCAGTTCCCTGGAACGGTCTTCGGCCTGCTGTGGGGGTTCCCGCTCATGACGCAGGGCATGGGGCTGGAGCCGGCCCTTGCCTCGTCGCTGCTCCCCGTGATCGTGCTCGCGGGAATGGTCCTCGGCCCATTCCTCGGGGTGCTCACGGGGCGATACCCGCTCCGGCGTTCCAACCTCGTGCTGATCTGCGCCCTGCTCATCCTGGGCGTCTGGGTGGCGATGCTCCTGTGGCCCGGCCTGCCGCCGCTCTGGCTCCTGATCGTGCTCCTGGTCGTGATGGGCATCGGCGGCTCGGGCTCGGCGATCGGCTTCGACTACGCTCGCACCTTCAACCCCGCTTCGAGCCTCGGATCGGCGTCCGGCATCGTGAACGTCGGGGGTTTCGTCGCGAGCTTCACGACCATGTTCCTGATCGGCATCTCGCTGGACGGGCTCGGCATCGGCGTGGCGGGAGCAGTGGACTGGCAGCAGTACAAGCTCGCGTTCTGGGTGATCCCCGGCATCATGCTCATCGGGCTGAGCGGCCTGCTGCTCAGCAGACGACGCACGAGGGGCCGCATGGCGCGCGATGAGGGAATAATCATCGACCCGCTCTGGGTTGCAATAGGCAGGAGATGGTTCGGGTCGGGCAGGCGTGGGATGTGAATGTCACGCGTGAATCCAAGGTTTCTCCCGAAACCGTGCCATAATCAACGGATGGACCCTGCGGGTCTGCCTCTGCGCAGACTTGACAAGGGCCTTCCTTATGCCCGCACCGTGACGAGAGGGGTCTGAACATGGCGACACGCACGGGAGCTACCACGGCTACTGCAGAAGCAACCGAGGACATCAAGAAGGCGCCAGCGCGCAAGCGCGCAGCGCCGGTCAAGAAGGCGAGCGCCGAATCGAGTGCCGCTGTCGAGACCGAGAGCGCAGCTGACGAAGCAGCGGGCACCAAGAAGCCTGCCGCGAAGCGCGCACCTGCGAAGCGCAAGGCAGCGACTGCCTCGGAGGGCGCGCCAGCCAAGGCTGCGCCCCGCAAGCGGGCGGCGACGAAGAAGAAGGCTGAAGGCGACGAGCCGGAAGACGGCGTCGAAGAAGGCGAGATCGAAGAGGTCGATGTCGACGCGGATGCGTCCGATGCCGTCGACTCCGACGACGACTCGGTCAAGCCGGCCGACCCGAAGGACGCGAAGGCCGACTCCGAGAAGGCGCGCGTCAAGGGTGCCATCGTGCTCACGCCGAGTGACGACGAGGAAGAGACCCCGGTCTACTCCGCTGCGATCACCGGCGCGACGGCCGACCCCGTCAAGGACTACCTGAAGCAGATCGGAAAGGTCGCACTGCTGAACGCGGCCGAAGAGGTCGACCTCGCCATGCGCATCGAGGCGGGCCTGTTCGCCGCCGAGAAGCTCAAGGAGCAGGAGGGCGAGCTCGACAAGCAGCTCGTTCGCGAGCTCAAGTGGGTCTCTCGTGACGGCGATCGCGCGAAGAGCCACCTCCTCGGCGCCAACCTCCGACTGGTCGTGAGCCTCGCCAAGCGGTACACGGGTCGCGGCATGCAGTTCCTGGATCTGATCCAGGAGGGAAACATGGGCCTCATCCGTGCAGTCGAGAAGTTCGACTACACGAAGGGCTTCAAGTTCTCGACGTACGCCACCTGGTGGATCCGTCAGGCGATCACGCGCGCAATGGCCGACCAGGCGCGCACGATCCGCATCCCGGTGCACATGGTCGAGGTCATCAACAAGCTGGCTCGCGTGCAGCGCCAGATGCTGCAGGACCTCGGTCGCGAGCCCACGCCTGAGGAGCTCGCCAAGGAGCTCGACATGACGCCCGAGAAGGTCGTCGAGGTGCAGAAGTACGGTCGCGAGCCGATCTCGCTCCACACCCCGCTTGGTGAAGACGGCGACAGCGAGTTCGGTGACCTCATCGAGGACACCGAGGCTGTCGTTCCAGCCGACGCAGTGAGCTTCACGATGCTGCAGCGTCAGCTCGAGTCGCTGCTCGACTCGCTTGCAGAGCGCGAAGCTGGCGTCATCCGCATGCGCTTCGGCCTCGGAGACGGCATGCCGAAGACGCTTGACCAGATCGGCGACACGTTCGGCGTGACCCGCGAGCGTATCCGCCAGATCGAGTCGAAGACGATGGCGAAGCTGCGTCACCCGTCACGCTCGCAGTCGCTGCGCGACTACCTCGAGTAGGCACGAATCCAGTACGACGAAGGCCCGGATGCTTGCATCCGGGCCTTCGTCGTACGCGGTCGAACCGCGGTGGTGTCTCGGTGGCGGCTACTCCGCCGGCTGACCAGCCGCAGCCTTCTCGCCGTGCAGGCGCGAGGTCTCGTCGTGCCAGGCGACCGCCTGCTTGCGAAGCTTCTCTTCGTGGCGCGTCGCGTGGTGCGCGCAGAAGAGGAGTTCGCCGGCGCTCAGCTGGACGCGGACGTAGGCCTGAGCTCCACACGCGTCGCAACGGTCTGTTGCGGCAATTGGCGCCGAGTCGGTGCGCAGGGCCGTTGTGCTTTCCGTCATGATGCCTCCAAAGCTTCAGTGATCTGCCGATCAGGACAATTAGAGCACGGGCACCGGATTCCCGTGTGCTTTCGGCGGTCAGGTTCGCCCTGCGCGTAGCAGTGTTTCACCCGCGTGACGACCCGGGGTCCGTCGTGGGCGCGTGAGATACTGGCCGCGGTCGGCGAGCCGGGGGATTCTCGCCGCAGACGCTGACGCGCACGTGGTTGCGCAGGATGAGGAGTGTGCATGGGTGGCAAGCTGCGGCGGATGATCGCCGTCGGTCTCGGACGGAGCGCGCGCGGAGCGATGCGTCTCCGCGGAGGCGGCTCAGCAGTCCCCGGCAGAGTGGCGCTCGCCATCTCCCCGGACTTCCTCGAGACGGCCGTGGCGAAGCTCCCGCTCGGCGTCATCTTCGTCTCCGGGTCGAACGGCAAGTCGACGACGACGCACTTCCTGACCCGCATGCTTCGGCGGCACGGGCTCAGGGTGTTCACGAACTCCTCCGGCGGCAACCTCCCGCAGGGCATCGCGTCGTCGATGCTCCCGGATGTCGACGTCAACGGCAACCTGCGAGCGGACATCGCTGTCCTCGAGGTCGACGAGGCCTACGGGCCCCGCCTCCTCCCGCACCTGCATCCACGCGGGGTGCTGCTCCTCAACGTGCAGGTCGATCAGCTGAACCGCTTCTACGACCCGTCTCGGGTCACTGAGTTCCTCAGGACCATCGCGGCCGCATGCGGCGACTTCAGCGTCCTGAACGCCGATGACGCATCGCTTCGCGGACTTCCCGTCTCGCTGGATGCGCCGGTGACCTGGTTCGGGGTCGCACCTGAGCTCATCGAGCAGTCCCCGAATGGTCTCTCGAACTTCGATGACATCTCAGCCGCGAGCGTCGAGGTCGCCGCAGGCGAGCGCGCCGTGCAGGTCGTGGCACTGCAGGGGCGCGATGCGACGCTGCGGATCGGCGACGAGGAGCTGGAGATCCGTCTCCCCGCGCGTGGCCTGCACTACGCGCTCGATGCTGCTGGTGCAGCGGCGACTGCTCAGCGCATCCTCGGCGATTCCTTCGTTCCCGCGCTTGTCGCGGAGGCGCTCGGCGAGTCGCAGACCGTGTACGGGCGTGGTGAGGTGATGAGCGTCCGCGGGGAGGACATCGAGATCATCATGATGAAGAACCCGCCGAGCCTGCAGATGAACCTCGATGCGCTCGAGGAGGCTCCGGAGCAGGTGTTCGTCTCCGTCGACGAGGGAACCCCCGACCCGTCCTGGATCTTCGGTGCCGATCTCAGCCGCCTCGAGCACGTCGACGTTGTCTCCGGCACGAAGGCCTGGCAGATCGCGACGAGGCTCGGCTACGGCGACATTCCGGTCGGTCTCGTGGAGCCCAGCCTCGGGGAGGCGCTCGAGAAGTTCCTGGCACTGCCCAAGCCCAGCCGCGGCATGAAGACCATGATCGTCAACTACGAGCAGATGATGTCGATTCGCCGACGACTCGGGCAATCGGGTATCGAGGGGAAGGTCAACTCATGAAGCTGCGAATCGCTCACCTCTACCCGGTGGAGCTCGGAATCAACGGAGATGTCGGCAACGTCACGGTGCTCGCGAAGCGTGCGCGCGTGCGCGGCTTCGATGTCGAAGTGGTGAACGTCGGACGTGGGGCGGCCTCGCTGCCCGGCGACATCGACCTGCTGCACGTCGGCTCCGGCCCTCTTGCTGCCGTGCAGACGGTGCAGGCTGACGCGCTGCAGCACGCTGAGCAGCTCCGCGACCTCGTCGCGGCTGGCCTGCCGCTGCTCGCGATCGGCGGAGGGTGGGAGCTGCTCGGATCGAGCATCACCCACGATGACGGCGAGCTCACCGGTCTCGGCGTCTTCGCCTCCAGGGCTGTCCGGGAGCCGGCGCAGAGCGTCGCGGAGACGGTCGTGCGCACCCCGGGTGGACTCCTCGCGGGGTTCGCGAACCACAATGCCGTCACCTCCCTCGACGCGGGGTCGGAGCCGCTCGGCGAGGTTGTCCGTGGCTTCGGCAACGGCGGCTCAGCTGCGGAGAACAGCGGAGCCGAGGGCGTGCAGCGCCTGGGCGCGATCGGCACGCACCTGCACGGCCCCATCCTGGCCTTGAACCCCACGCTGGCAGACCAGCTCCTGCAGCAGGCCGTGCATCGTCACGATGCTGACCGCACGCTCGGCGACGGCGGAGCGGAACTGGAACGACTCGACGGCTGGTCGCAGAACGCACGCCACGCGTTGATGCGGAGAATCGGCGTGTCCGCTCCAGCGGTTTGACCTAGCTGTCTGACCGTCTGACTGTCTGACCGAGGCGCTGGCGTGCCTCAGCGCACGCCAGCGCGTCGCTCAGCGGCGGCTGAAGCTCCGCGAGACGCGGGAGGTGAGTCCCGTCACGATCTCGTCGCCGACGGTTTCGCCCCACACCGCCCACTGCTCCGCGGTCGCCTCTCCCTGCGAGCCGTCGCCGAAGACGATGCAGGGTGCGCCCGCCGAGATGCCATCAGCATCGCTCGGGAGCGCGACGACCGTCTCGTCGACGCCCACCTCGACGACCGGTGCGACGTGTCCATCGACAACCACGTAGGCGCCTGAGTCGGGGTCGGACTGGATACCGTCGCCGAAGCCCACGGCGATGCTCGCGAGGCCGTGGCGTGCATCCAGGACCGGGGCTCGCAGCTGCATGGCCGGCCTCAGCCCGAGGTCCGCCGCACTTCGATCGCCGAACGGCGAGATGCCGTAGGCGGCGATGCCGACCCTCACGAGGTCGAAGTGCGCCTCGGGCAGATCGATGACGGCCGCGCTCGCTCCGAGATGGAGGAGCTCGAACTCCGCGCCGAGGCTTCTGGCCTCGTCGACGGCGGCCTCGAACAGGGCCGTCGATGCGAGGTCGGCACTGTGCGAGGTGTCAGAGAGATGGCTCCACGCGGCGACGACCTCGAGCTTGCCGAGCGACTGCAGCCTGAGGGCCTCCGTGACGAACTCGGCCCAGCGCGGCTGGTCGGCGCCCCCGCGGTGCAGGCCGGTGTCGATCTTGAGGTGCACTCGTGGTGTGCGCGCCGCGTCGCTCGCCGCAATCGCCTCCAGCTGCCAGAACGTCTGCACGCCGAGGTCGACTCGCGCTTCTGCCGCGGCCGCGAAGTCGGTGTCCTGGCCATGCATCCAGGCGAAGAGGGGTACCTCCACGCCTGCAGCGCGGAGATCGATCCCCGCGGTCGACTCCAGAACGCCGAAGGAGGAGACCCCAGCCTCCAGCCCCGTGCGCACGACCTCGTGCAGGCCGTGCCCATAGGCGTTCGACTTGACGGCAAGCATGAACTGCGAGCCGGAGGCAAGCTCCTTCAGGGCGCTGATGTTGTGGCTGATGGCCTCGAGATCGACGTGCGCCGTTGCGCGGCTCATGTGTAGCTCCGTTCGAATCGGGGACTCATCCGGCTCGCGATGGCCGCAGCTCGCAGGCCGGTCGCATGCTGCCAGTCGAGGATGCTCGGCTCGCCGACGGCCGGGTCGCCGAAGAGGGTCGCCAGCTCGCCCGGCTGCGCTTCTGCGCCGAGCAGGTCGACGGAGAACTGGTCCATCGAGATGGCGCCGACGATGGTGCGCGTCTTCCCGCCGATGAGCACGGATGCGGTGTTCGAGGCACGGCGGACAACCCCGTGGGCGTAGCCGACGCCGACGAGTGCGAGCTGCGTCGCTTCCGTCGTGACGTAGCTGTACCCGTAGGACACGCCCTCGCCGGCTCCGACATCCTTCACGGCCAGGATCTCGGCGCTCACGCGCATCGCGGGCCGGTAGGCGCGATCCGTGAGCCCGAACAGGGAGCCGCCCGTGATCCTGTCGGAGTTCACGGAGTCCGCGTCGAGCAGCTTCGTGCTCAGATGCGACAGGGAGGCGCGCTCGAGCCCAGGGGAGACGATGAAGCCGTCGTATCCCTCGCTGTCGAGTGCTTCTGCGACGCGGAGAGCGCCATGGCCGTAGGCGTCTGCGCGCAGGTCGGCGTAGCTGGCCGTCTCCGAACCGAGGAGTCGGGTCGAGTTCTCGCGGATCGCGCGGAGGTCGATGTGGATGCGTCTGCGCACCGGCTCGGGAGTCTGCACGTTGTGCCCTCTCTGGTCGTCGCTGGCGTGGTCAGGCTAGCACCGGCGGTTCGGTGGCCCGCTGAGGCGCGCGTGTGGGCGCTGTGGTGTGGGAGCCGCGAGAAAGCCCGCATCCGGTCTACGCTCGAAGGTGGCCTGCCGCTGAACGCGGTTGGCCGAGATCACAGGCACGATGACGCAGAAGAAGGACGAGGACCTCGGTGGCGAATTCCGGAGACGCATACTCAGCCAGACACCTCTCGGTGCTCGACGGGCTCGATGCGGTCCGGAAGCGGCCGGGCATGTACATCGGCTCGACCGACTCGCGTGGCCTCATGCACTGCCTGTGGGAGATCATCGACAACTCGGTCGACGAGGCCCTTGCCGGTCACGGCTCACGCATCCGAGTCCAGCTGCACAGCGATGGATCCGTCAGCGTCGATGACGACGGGCGAGGCGTCCCCGTCGACATCGAGCCGAAGACCGGTCTCAGCGGCGTCGAGGTCGTCTTCACCAAGCTCCACGCGGGTGGCAAGTTCGGCGCAAGCAACTACGGGTCGGCGGGAGGCCTCCACGGTGTCGGTGCCTCGGTGGTGAACGCGCTCTCCGCGCGCCTCGACGTCGAGGTCGACCGGGGCGGGAAGACCTACGCGATGAGCTTCCGGCGCGGCGAGCCAGGCATCTTCGAGGATGGTGCCGGCGGGCCCAGCCCGACGTCGAACTTCGTCCCCTTCACGGATACGAGCGAGCTCCGCGTCGTGGGCAAAGCGAAGCGCGGCGTCTCCGGCACACGGGTTCGCTATTGGGCTGACCCGCAGGTGTTCATCCGCGAGGCGAGCTTCCAGACCAACGACCTCGCCGAGCGCGCGAGGCAGACGGCGTTCCTGGTACCAGGCCTCGAGATGGTCATCGAGGATGCCCGTGACGAGTCGGTCGCGCCCACGACGCAGCAGTTCCGCTTCGACGGCGGGATCACGGAGTTCGCCGACTTCCTGGCACCGGACGCTCCGACGACGGACACCTGGCGCATCGAGGGGAGCGGGGAATTCACGGAGACCATCCCGGTGCTCGACGACGAGGGCCTCCAGCTCGTGACGAAGGAAGTCGCGCGCACGATGCACGTCGATCTCGCGTTGCGCTGGGGCACCGGCTACGAGACGACCGTGAAGAGCTTCGTGAACATCATCTCGACGCCCAAGGGCGGCTCTCACCTCGCCGGGTTCGAGCAGGGGATGCTCCGTTTCTTCCGGGCAGAGGTCGAGAAGAATGCCCGACGCCTCAAGGTCGGCAACGACAAGCTCGACAAGGACGACGTCCTGGCGGGCCTCACCGCCGTCGTGACGGTCCGCATCCCGGAGCCCCAGTTCGAGGGGCAGACGAAGGAGGTCCTGGGAACGCCAGCGGCCAGGGCGATCGTCCAGAAGGCCGTGACGGCAGGCCTGACCGAGAAGTTCTCGTCGACCAAGCGCCAGGACAAGGCCGAGGCCAACCTCCTGCTCGACAAGGTCGTGCAGGAGATGAAGTCGCGCCTCTCCGCTCGCGCCCACAAGGAGACGCAGCGACGCAAGAACGCACTCGAGAGCTCCTCGCTGCCGACCAAGCTCGTCGACTGCCGATCGAACGATGTGGCGCAGAGCGAGCTCTTCATCGTCGAGGGTGACTCCGCGCTCGGCACCGCGAAGCCGGCGAGGAACTCGGAGTTCCAGGCGCTCCTCCCCATCCGCGGCAAGATCCTCAACGTGCAGAAGGCCTCGGTCTCCGACATGCTCTCCAACTCGGAGTGCGCGTCGATCATCCAGGTCGTCGGCGCAGGGTCGGGGCGCAGCTTCGACATCGGCCAGGCTCGCTACGGCAAGGTCATCCTGATGAGCGACGCCGACGTCGACGGCGCGCACATCAGGACGCTGCTGCTCACGCTCTTCTTCCGCTACATGAGGCCCATGCTCGACGCGGGTCGTGTCTTCGCGGCCGTGCCGCCCCTGCACAGGGTGGTCATCATGCATGCGGGCAGGAAGCCCAACGAGACCGTCTACACCTACTCCGAGAAGGAACTGCACACGCTGCTCTCGAAGCTCGAGAAGCAGGGGAAGCGGTACCAGGATCCGATCCAGCGCTACAAGGGCCTCGGCGAGATGGATGAGGACCAGCTCTGGAACACGACCATGGACCCGAGCGCGCGCCTGCTCAGGCGCGTCACGAACGCGGACGCGCACAACGCCGAGCGCGTGTTCGATCTGCTCATGGGCAGCGAGGTCGCGCCTCGCAAGGAGTTCATCATCGAAGGATCCGAGCACGTGGCTCGGGCGGACATCGACGTCTAGCTGCACAACTCGGTGGCCAGGACGCCGGACGCCAGAGGCCGGCTCCCGATCGGGGGCCGGCCTCTGGCATGCTGCGCGCAGCAGCTCAGTCTGTCGCCGGTGTCTCAGGGCTGCTCTCGGCTGACGACGCGTCGGCGGCGGCGTCGGCGTCGGCGAGTGGTGTCGGGTCTCCGATGCCGCGTCCGATGAGGTCGACGACCTGGTCGAGTGGCGTGCCAGACGCGTCGCGCTTCGCGCCGCCCGTCGGGAGGGCGCGGATCGCACCATCACGCGCGTTGCCGAACGGGGCGCCCGGGCCGACCCAGGCGGCGCTGAGGCGTCGCTCCCCGCGCAGGAGCCGCTGGGCCCGGACGCCGCCGGTCGCGCGCCCCTTCGCCGGGAACTCGCTGAGGCTGGACACCTTCGCCGTGCCCGAGTCGGTGCCCTCGAGGGCGTCCTCGTTTCGCGCGACGCTCGCGACCTCGCAGATCTCGACGTTGGCCGCCGCGACGACGGAGAACGCGAGGACCACGGCGCCGTCGGAGACTTTCATGCCGGCCATGCCGGCCGCGGAACGGCCCTGCGGACGAACGAGCTTCCCCGAGAAGCGCAGCAGCTGCGCGTCATCCGTCACGAAGACCAGCTCATCCTCGTCTGAGGCGAGGGCGGCCCCGACGACCTCGTCCCCGGCCTTGAGCGTCATGATCTCGAGCTCTCGGTTCTTGCCGAAGTCGATGCCCGTCACCCGCTTGACGACGCCCAGCTTCGTCCCGAGCGCGATCGGCGTCTCCTGGTCGATGGGCACGAGCGCGACGACCTGCTCCTTGGGGCTCGTGAGCCCGATGAAGTCGTGTGCCTTGACTCCGGCCGAGAGCAGCACCGACCCCTGGGGGCTGGAGGGGAGGGCCACGACGGGCACGCGGATCAGCCGCCCGAGGTTCGTGACGGCGCCGAGCTCGCCCTGGACCGTCGTGGTGACGTGGGAGCGCACAGCGTCGTGCTTGCTGCGCCTCGACGGCTGCTGGAGGCGCGCATCCGCGTCAGCCGTGTCGACCCTGAGGAGTCGCCCCGTGGTGGAGAGCAGCACCTGGGTGGGCGAGTCCGCGAGCTGCAGCTGCGTGGTCTCGATCGCCTTGCCACGCTTCGGCGGGGTGCCCTGGCCCTCGGTGAGCAGCGTGCGTCGCGGCGTCGCGAAGCGGTCGCTGGTCTCCTGGAGCTCGGAGCCGACCTGCGCGCGCAGCAGTTTCTCGTCGCCGAGCAGACGCTCGAGCTCGGCGATCTCCTGCTTGAGCTGGTCGCGCTCCGACTCGAGCTCGATGCGCGAGAACTTCGTGAGGCGGCGTAGGCGCAGCTCCAGGATGTAGTCCGACTGCAGCTCCGAGAGATCGAAGACGATGCGCAGCCGCTCGCCGGCCGCCGAGGCGTCGTCGCTCGACCGGATGATCTGGATGACCTCGTCGATGTCGAGGATCGCGACGAGGAGGCCCTCGACGAGGTGCAGGCGCTCGAGCCTCCGCGCGAGCCGGAAGGCGCTTCGCCTGCGCACCACCTGGATGCGGTGGTCGAGGTACACGCGGAGCAGCTCGATGAGCCCGAGCGTCTGCGGACCCCCGTTGACCAGCGCCACGTTGTTGATGTGGAACATGTCCTCGAGGGGCGTGTGCCGGTACAGCTGCTCGAGCACGGCGTCTGGGTCGAATCCGGTCTTGATCTCGATGACGAGGCGCAGGCCGTGCTTGCGGTCGGTGAGGTCGGCGACGTCGCTGATGCCGGCGAGCTTCTTCGCCTGGACGCCGTCCTTGATCTTCTCGATGACCTTCTCGGGTCCGACCATGTAGGGGAGTTCGGTCACGACGATGCCCGACTTGCGGGCCGTCACCCGTTCCACGCTTGCCGTGGCACGCGTCCGGAATGATCCGCGACCTCCCGCGTACGCATCCCTGATGCCGTCGAGGCCGGTGATCCGCGCGCCGGACGGCAGGTCCGGGCCCGGGATGAACTGCATGATCTCCTCGAGCGTCGCACCGGGGTTCTCGAGCAGGTGCAGCGCCCCCGCGATCACCTCTCCGAGGTTGTGCGGCGCCATGTTCGTGGCCATGCCCACCGCGATGCCACTCGCTCCGTTGACGAGGAGATGCGGCCAGGCAGCAGGAAGCACTTCGGGCTGCGTGGTCGAGTTGTCGTAGTTCGGCACGAAGTCGACGACGTCCTCGTCGAGCTCCGCGGTGAGCGCCAGAGCGGCGGCATCGAGGCGAGCCTCCGTGTAGCGCGGGGCTGCCGGGCCGTCATCGAGCGATCCGAAGTTGCCGTGCCCATCGATCGTCGGCACGCGCTGCACGAAGCCCTGGGCCATGCGCACGAGCGCATCGTAGATGGCGGTGTCGCCGTGGGGGTGGAGGCGTCCCATGACCTCGCCCACGACGCGCGCCGACTTGACGTGCCCCCGGTCGGGTCGGAGCCCCATCTCGGCCATCTGGTAGAGGATGCGCCGCTGGACCGGCTTCAGGCCGTCGCGCGCGTCCGGGAGCGCTCTCGCGTAGATGACCGAGTACGCGTACTCGAGGAAAGAGGACTGCATCTCTGTCGAGACGTCGATGTCCTCGATGCGCTGCTCGCTCATCGAAGCGGAGTCGTCGTTGCGTGTTGTACTCATGTCACCTGTCGGGAGGGTCGTGCTCGGCGCCCCTGTGGGAGACTGGGACGGATGTCGTCCATGCTATTCAGCGCGGCGAGCGGTCGCCCGACGCTCTCCGACGTGTTGCCGAATTCGCTCGCTTCTCTGCGGGGTGAGACCGGGTCCCTCGGGCTGCCGGAGACCCGCTCGGTCGTGGTCATGCTCGTCGACGGGCTCGGAGCCTCGATGCTCCGCGCCCGCACGGGGCACGCCAGGCGCCTCACGGCGGACTGGCGCAAGAAGGACACCGCCTTCTCGTTCCCGTCGACCACCGTCGCGGGGATCACCTCGCTCACGACGGCGACTCGAGCTGGTGAGCACGGGCTGCTCGGCTACTCCCTCTTCGACCGGGCTGCTGGGGTCATCCGCAACCAGCTCTCGGGCTGGGGGGACGGGATGGACCCCGCAACCTGGCAGCTGCGCCGCACGATCTTCGAGGAGCTGCGTGACGGGGGCTCCGATGTGCAGAGCATCGTCGTGGGGATGCCGCAGTACCGCGACTCCGGCCTCACGCACGCCTCCCTCCGTGGTGCCCTCTACCTTGAGGGCGGCACGATGCAGGAGCGGGTCGAGGTCACGCTGCGGGCACTCGACGACCACCCTCGCGCGCTCATCTACCTGTACAACGCGGAGCTCGACCAGGCGGGGCACGCCCATGGCTGGGAGTCGGACGCCTGGCTGGCACGCCTGGAGGAGCTCGACGCGGCCTTCGACGGACTCGCCAGGGGAGTGGATGCCGGCACCGGCATCCTCGTCACTGCCGACCACGGCATGATCGACATCCCCAGGCATCGCCAGATTGATGTCGACGACGACGACCCGCTCTTCGACGGCGTGCTCGCCATGGCGGGCGAGCCACGGCTTCGCCACCTCTACCTCGAGCCGGGAGCACCGGCGGAGGCCGCGGGAGACCTGCGCGACAGGTGGATCGCATCCCAGGGTGCGCGCGCCACGATCGTCACGCGGCAGGAGGCGGTCTCCGACGGGTGGTACGGACCGAATGTCGACCCCGTCGCTGCAGAGCGCATCGGCGATGTCGTCGTCGCGGCGACGAAGGGAGTCACGTTCTACGCCGCTTCGATGCAGTCAGGTGCAAGGCTCGTCGTCGGCCAGCATGGATCGATCACCCCGGAAGAGACGATCGTCCCGCTCATCCGCGCGGGGGCCTTCACGCGCTGAGACGCGCCGCTACTCGTCGCTGCGGGTCCCGAAGACGATCTCGTCCCAGCTCGGCATCGCGGCGCGCCCAGTGCGCTTCGACGAGTGCTTCGACGGTGCGGGTTCGTGCGCCTCGTGCTTGGGGTCATCGAGTCCGTCGAGCGGGACGTCGACTGCCCGCACACCACCTGAGCCGAGATCGCTCGGCTCGATGGTCTCCGTCTCGAAGCTGTCCTCGTCCCGAACTCGGGGAGTGAAGAGCTTGACGGGCGTCTGCTCGGACGCTGTCGAGTGAGCATCGTCGCTCTCGCGCCCTGAGTCCTGATCATCGCCGTCCTCGGCGTCGTCCTCGAAGGACTGCGGGACGCGCTCCCCGCGACGTCGCCGGAGGGCCTCGAGGAGATCCGCCGTCTCGTGGTGCTGCTGCTCGGTCGCTCGCTCGAGCCGTGACGCCGCGGCACCGATCCACGAGACCGGCTCCTTGCTCACCGGCTCCACGGAGGGTGCCGGTGAGGCTTCACGCTGCGGGGACTCCATGACGGCGCGGAGCCGGGGGCTGCCGAGCGACGCGGGCTCGCCCTGCTGCGAGAGCATCGTCGCCGTCGGGTTCAGAGGGGTGAGCGCCTGCGTCTTCGGCTCGAAGCCCCACAGCGCTTCTCGCGAGATCTCGTCCACGGCGAACGACAGGCCGATTCTCCAGCCCTCTTCGTCGTCCTTCCAGGCATCCCAAATCACCGCGGCCGCCGAGGACGCCTCGAGGCGGTCGTCGATGACCTCGCCGAAGCTCGTGCCGTCCTGGCCGAGGGGGTCGGTGTCGGTCTTCAGCCGGACGGTGACCGCGCGCGCCTGGCGCACGAGGTAGTCGCGCTCGGCGCGAACCGGTCCCTCGAAGCGGACCACGTCCTCACGGGCTGCCCCAGTGAGCTCGATGACCTCGTCGATCGTCTTCCCGGCGCGGATGAGCTGCTGGATGGCCCGCGGAGGCACCTTCGGCGCGTCGACGCGAGTGGAGATGCGCGGGCGCAGCGCGTCGCGGAGCGCTTCGTCGATCACGACGCGGAAGCGCTGGCCGTCATCTCCGGACACGACGAGGGCACCTTCATCCAGGTCGATGAATCTGAGCTCATGCATGCTCGTACTCCTTGGCGTTGCCGATTCCTGCGCCACAGCATCACACGTGACGAGGGCGGAATCGGGGAGCCCCGGGGCGCGCCGTCCAACTCAGGCGAGTATTCGATCTCGCTCCGCGCGAACACTGCTCACTTCGGTTTGAGTTTCACCCCTGAGTCGTGCACAATTGCCGCGCCTGGGGGAGTTCCCCCCCATTGAAGAGATTTGGATAGGTATGGCGACCGACTACGACGCACCTCGCAAGACCGACGATGACGCAGAGTCCATCGAGGCGCTGAAGGAGCGAGTGCCGGATCGTCTCTCCGGCAGCGTTGACGCCGAAGATGCGGACAACCCCGGCAGCTTCGACCTCTCTGCAGCAGACCTCGCAGACGTTGAACTCGAGACCGTGGTGATCCCGCCGCAGGCCGACGAGTTCACCTGCGTCGAGTGCTTCCTCGTCAAGCACCGCTCGCAGCTCGAGAAGAGCTCGGCCCTCGGGCCGATCTGCCACGACTGCGCAACCGCCTGATCGAAGGCAGAGCACACGACCGAAGCCGCATCCTCAGGGATGCGGCTTCGGTCGTCTGTCGGTGAGACAGGGGAACGCGGCTCAGGGTCGAGCGACGGGCGCGTCCCGCTGCATCAGCTCGTCTGACGCCTGTTCACGGCCCGAGCCTCGGTGATGGCAGCCGCGAGCTCGGTGGGCCGACGCGTCGAGATGAGCCAGTAGGGGACCGGGTCCGCGTCGTCGGTGATCTCGATCGTGAGCGAGGTCGGGATCCAGCCGCGGATGCACAGCCAGGCACGCAGGTCCAGCTGGGGGCCCGCGGCGAGACGAGCACGCTCACGGGTCGTGTGGGGGAGGCACTGCCCGGTGAAGCTCAGTGGCACGTGGGCGCCCGCGACCCGGACCTGGGTCGCCGTGACCTCGATGATGGGCGAGTAGGCGAGGACGAGCGTGAGGAACGCGGCGTAGAGCGTCACTGCGATGGCCGCGCCGATCCAGAAGTTGATCGGCGTGAACACGAGGATGACGGCGGGCACCATGAGGAAGCCGACGGCGTACACCCACGCGGCTGGCCACAAGCGCTCGTGGAAGACAGGCATGGAGATATTGCATCACGCTTTGTCGTGCGCCGCTGTCAGATCACGATCCGGTCACGCCTCGGCTAGGCTCGTACGGTGAGCATTGCCATAGATGTGCCCGTCTCGGGCGTCCTCCCCACGTTCGCCCAGCCAGGCGACGCCGGGGCCGACCTGATCGCGACCGAATCCGTCACTCTCGCCCCCGGCCAGCGCGCCGTCGTGGGCACGGGGGTTCGACTCGAGCTTCCGGCGGGAACCGTCGGCTTCGTGATGCCGCGCTCGGGGCTGGCGGCGAAGCACGGCATAACGCTCGTCAACGCGCCTGGCACCATCGACTCCGGCTATCGGGGTGAGGTGAAGGTGATCATGCTCAACACCGATTCGTCCGAGAGCTACGCCATCGCGGCAGGCGACCGGATCGCGCAGCTCGTGGTCATGCAGCTCGCGCCAGTGCGTTTCATCCAGACCGAGCAGCTCTCCGCCTCGCAGCGTGGAGAGGGCGGCTTCGGCTCCACCGGCTATTCGTCTGACCAGGAGGCACCCAATGGGACTGTTTGATTTCCTCAAGAAGGAAGAAGAGAAGCCTGAGAAGGCCGACAAGCTC
This sequence comes from Pseudoclavibacter sp. AY1H1, assembly GCF_002931055.1. Taxonomy (GTDB): domain Bacteria; phylum Actinomycetota; class Actinomycetes; order Actinomycetales; family Microbacteriaceae; genus Pseudoclavibacter. The sequence goes on from NZ_PSXX01000001.1 coordinate 476,349, forward strand.
ACCGTCGACGATGACGGCATCGACGAGGAAGAACTCGACGACGCGGTTGAGCTCGAAGACGACGAGGACATGGACGCGAAGTCCGCGCCTGACGATCGCGAGACCCGCGGGCCCTTCGATATCTCCGAGGCGAGCCCCGCGAAGCGCTACGTGGACCTGGGGGCGCTGCGCATCCCGGCGCGCGAAGGACTCGGGCTCCGGCTCGAGGTCGAGGAGAAGACGAAGCGACTCGTCGCCGTCGCCCTCGACTACAAGGAGTCGACCATGCAGATCCAGGCGTTCGCAGCGCCACGGTCCACCGGCCTCTGGCACTCGATCATGGCCCAGCTCGCCGAGCAGGTCCGCAAGCAGGGCGGAACGGCGGAAGAGGTGGAGGGCATCCTCGGCCCCGTCCTCGACACGAAGATCCCGGTCGTCATCAAGGGTGCTGCGTCGAACCAGACCAGGTCCGCGCGCTTCTTCGGTGTCGATGGTCCTCGCTGGTTCCTCCGAGGCGTCCTGACGGGCAAGGCGTTGCGCGACGAGGCCACCCGCGTCGAGCTCGTCGAGCTGTTCAGGAGTGTCGTCGTCGTCCGCGGTGATGCCCCGCTGCCGCCACGTGAGCTCCTGACGCTCGTCGTCCCGAAGGCCATGGCCGACCCGACGTCGAAGACGGCAACCGAGGACGCCGCATCCGGGGAGGCAGAGCAGGCATGACGCTGCCCGAGGACGAACGGCCCGAGCAGGCAGAGCCCTCCGCCGACGCGCCCAACAGGCGCAAGCTGGAAGACGCCGCGAAGTCGTCGTCGCTCGGCAGGCTCACGGAGGGCGGCATCTCCGGCGCGTCGCTCCTGGCTGCCATGGGCGGTGTTCGCGGCCTGGTCGAGACACTGCTTCCAGGCATCGTGTTCCTCGTGCTGTTCACCCTCGGCACCGAGTTGTGGATCGCCGTCCTCGCGCCGGCGGTCCTCGGTCTCCTCTTCATCGTGGTCCGCGCAGTGCAGAAGGAGCCCGTCGTTCCCGCGATCTCGGGCCTCGTCGCGCTCCTGATCTCCGGCATCCTCGCGATGACGACGGGCAGGGGCGAGAACTTCTACCTCGTCGGGTTCTACACCAACGCCGCCTACGGTGCGGCTCTGCTCGTCTCGGTCCTCGTCCGCTGGCCCGTCATCGGTCTGGTCACGGGGCTCATCACCGGGCAGGGGTCGAGCTGGCGCCAGGACCGCGCGATGCTGCGGTGGATGTCCGTCATCACGCTCGTGTGGGTCGGCTTCTTCGCGCTTCGACTCGTCGTGCAGCTGCCGCTCTACTTCGCCGGCAACGTCGAGGCGCTCGGCCTCGCCCGGCTGCTCATGGGCACCCCCATGTATGCCGTCGTCCTGGTCGTGACGGTGCTCTTCGTCCGGGCGCTCCTGAGTGCGTCCCGGTCGGGAGAGCAGAGTGAACCAGGTAAAGTATCTTGATGTCAAGATAAAAGCGTCTCGATCAACTCAGGATCACCTTCGAGGCAAGCCACGGCGAGACGCGAGATGATTGCTGGGCGCGGGCCGCGCACCCAGAGTTGCAAAGAAGGAGCCGAGACGTGACCGCAGTCAACAGCTTCGGAGCCAAAGACACGCTCAGTGTCGACGGCACCGAGTACGAGATCTTCCGCATCGACAAGGTTGAGGGGTTCGAGAAACTCCCCTTCAGCCTCAAGGTTCTCCTCGAGAACCTCCTCCGCACCGAAGACGGCGCGAATGTGACCGCAGAGCAGATCCAGAAGCTCGGTTCGTGGGTGCCTTCGGCAGACCCGGACACCGAGATCCAGTTCTCTCCAGCGCGTGTCGTCCTCCAGGACTTCACCGGTGTTCCCTGCATCGTCGACCTCGCCACCATGCGCGAGGCCGTGACCCAGCTGGGCGGTGACCCCGAGAAGGTCAACCCGCTCGCTCCCGCTGAGCTCGTCATCGACCACTCGGTCATCGCCGACCTCTTCGGTCAGGCCGACGCGCTCGAGCGCAACGTCGAGATCGAGTACCAGCGCAACGGCGAGCGCTACCAGTTCCTCCGCTGGGGCCAGACCGCCTTCGAGGACTTCAAGGTCGTCCCCCCGGGAACGGGCATCGTCCACCAGGTCAACATCGAGTACCTGGCGCGCGTCACCTTCGTCCGCGAGGTGGGCGGCGTGCTGCAGGCCTACCCGGACACCCTCGTCGGCACCGACTCCCACACCACGATGGTCAACGGACTCGGCGTGCTCGGCTGGGGCGTCGGCGGCATCGAGGCAGAGGCGGCCATGCTCGGCCAGCCCGTGTCGATGCTCATCCCGAAGGTCGTCGGCTTCAAGCTCAAGGGCCAGATCCCCATGGGCGTCACCGCGACCGACGTCGTCCTCACGATCACCGACCTCCTGCGCAAGCACGGCGTCGTCGGCAAGTTCGTCGAGTTCTACGGCGAAGGTGTCGGCGCAGTGCCGCTCGCCAACCGCGCCACGATCGGCAACATGAGCCCCGAGTTCGGCTCGACGGCCGCCATGTTCCCGATCGACGACGAGACCCTCAGCTACCTGCGCCTCACGGGCCGCAGCGAGGAGCAGGTCAAGCTCGTCGAGGCGTACGCCAAGGAGCAGCACCTCTGGCACGACCCGAGCAAGGAGCTCTCCTACTCGGAGTACCTCGAGCTCGACCTCTCGACCGTCGTCCCGTCGATCGCCGGCCCCCGCCGCCCGCAGGACCGCATCGAGCTGTCCAAGGCCAAGGGCCAGTTCGGCGCCGACCTCAACGACTACACGGCGGAAGACTTCGGACTCGTCGACGTCGCCGGAGAGGACAGCTTCCCGGCGTCAGACCCCGCCAAGCTCACGCCGACCTCCGAGGACTCCGACGTCCGCGAGCAGCAGACGGCGCCGACCTTCTCGCACGACCGCAAGCCGGTCCAGGTGCAGGGTGCTGACGGCCAGAGCTACACGATCGACCACGGCTCGGTCGCCATCGCGGCCATCACGAGCTGCACCAACACCTCCAACCCGTCGGTCATGCTCGCGGCGGGTCTTCTCGCCAAGAAGGCGAGCGAGCGCGGCCTGAAGGCGAAGCCGTGGGTCAAGACCACGCTCGCCCCCGGCTCGAAGGTCGTCACGAACTACTACGAGAAGGCCGGACTCACCGACTCGCTCGAGGCGCTCGGCTTCTACACGGTCGGATACGGCTGCACGACGTGCATCGGCAACTCTGGTCCCCTCAACGAGGAGATCTCCGAGGCGATCAACGACAACGACCTCGCCGTCACCGCTGTCCTCTCCGGAAACCGCAACTTCGAGGGTCGCATCAACCCCGACGTGAAGATGAACTACCTGGCTTCGCCGCCGCTGGTCATCGCCTACGCGCTCGCCGGAACGATGGACTTCGACTTCGAGACGCAGGCGCTCGGCAAGGACTCCGACGGCAAGGACGTCTTCCTCAGCGAGATCTGGCCGACCGCAGACGAGGTGCAGTCCACGATCGACACGTCCATCGACACGGACATGTTCACGCGCGAGTACGGCGCGGTCTTCGACGGCGACGAGCGCTGGCGCTCGCTCCCCACGCCCACCGGCGCCACGTTCGAGTGGGATGACCAGTCGACGTACGTCCGGAAGCCCCCGTACTTCGATGGCATGGTCATGGAGCTCACGCCGGTCACCGACATCAAGAGCGCGCGCGTGCTCGCCAAGCTCGGCGACTCGGTCACGACCGACCACATCAGCCCTGCTGGATCGATCAAGGCAGACAGCCCCGCCGGAAAGTACCTGACGGAGCACGGCGTCGGCCGCAAGGACTTCAACTCCTACGGCTCGCGTCGCGGCAACCACGAGATCATGATCCGTGGAACGTTCGCGAATATCCGCCTCAAGAACCAGCTCCTCGACGGCGTCGAGGGCGGCTACACGCGTGACTTCACGCAGCCCGACGGCCCGCAGTCGTTCATCTACGACGCCGCGCAGAACTACGCGGAGTCCGGCACGCCGCTGGTCGTCCTCGGTGGCAAGGAGTACGGCTCCGGCTCTTCTCGCGACTGGGCTGCCAAGGGCACGAGCCTGCTCGGCGTCCGCGCCGTCATCGTCGAGAGCTTCGAGCGCATCCACCGCTCGAACCTCATCGGCATGGGTGTCGTCCCGCTGCAGTTCCCGGCAGGCGAGAGCTGGGCATCGCTCGGCCTCGATGGCACGGAGTCGATCTCGATCGAGGGCATCGAGAAGCTCAACGAGGGCTCCACGCCCAAGACAGTGCACGTCATCGCTGAGCCCACCTCTGACTCGCCCGAGGGCAAGCAGACGATCGAGTTCGATGCTGTCGTCCGCATCGACACCCCCGGTGAAGCCGACTACTACCGCAACGGCGGAATCCTGCAGTACGTGCTCCGCCAGCTCGCCACGGCGTAGCGGGCGCAGCGCAGAACCGAAGGGCGGAGCCGAGAGGCTCCGCCCTTCGGCGTCGTACACGATTCGCGCCCTCACTCGCTGAGTACGGGCGCTGTGCGCGTGCATCTCCGGTCGATACCGTTGGAGCGATTTCCCACGACGAAGGAGTTCCGCATGAGCACTGAGATTCCCATCCGCACCGTACTGAGCCCAGGCCGCTATGTGCAGGGCAAGGGCGCACTTGCACGGCTCGGGGAGTTCGTCGCGCAGATCGGGTCCACCCCGCTGCTGCTCGCGGACGACTTCGTCTGGGACCTCCTCGGGGAGCGCCTCTCGACCTCGTTCACCGGGGGAGAGGCCGAGGTCCCGCGCGAGCGCTTCAACGGCGTCGCCTCCTCGGGAGAGATCGACCGCATCGTCGAGGTCATCACGGCGAGCGGCAGCGACGTGATCGTCGCCGTCGGTGGAGGCAGCACGATCGACGCCGCGAAGGCCGCGGGCCACCTCGCTGGCGTCCGATGGGTGAGTGTCCCCACAGTCGCATCCACCGACGCGCCGACCTCGGCGCTCGCCGTCATCTACACGGAGGCAGGGGAGTTCGAGGAGTACCGCTTCTTCCCGCGCAACCCCGACCTCGTGCTCATCGACTCCCAGCTCGTGGCGGATGCACCCGCACGGTTCCTCGTGGCTGGTTTCGGCGATGCGCTGGCCACCTGGCTCGAGGCCCGTGCGACGAGCCGCTCCAACGCGAGCACGATGGCGGGTGGGCTGCCCACGCAGACCGGAACGGCCCTCGCGAAGCTCAGCTGGGACGTCCTCTGGGAGAACGCGGCGACCGCGCTGGACGCCGTCGAGGACGGCGTGGTGACGCCGGCTCTCGAGCGCGCCATCGAGGCGAACACGCTGCTCTCGGGACTCGGCTTCGAGTCAGGTGGGCTCGCTGCCGCCCACGCGATCCACAACGGGCTGACAGCCGCCCCGCAGACGCATGGCCTGCAGCACGGCGAGAAGGTCAACATCGGATCGATCGCTCAGCTCATCCTCGAGGGGGCTCCCGCGGAGGAGATCCGCGATTTCATCGTCTTCACCACGAAGCTCGGGCTTCCGACGACGCTCACGGAGATCGGGCTCTCCACCGACGACAAGCACGAGCTGCGGCTCGTCGCCGAGGCCGCGACCGTGGCGGGGGAGACGATCCACAACATGCCGTTCGCGGTGACGTCCGACGATGTCATCTCCGCGCTCACCTCGCTCGAGCGGCTCTCGCGCCGTATCCGCGCCGAGGCCGGGCTCCCCGAGCCTGTCAAGTACCACGCCAAGCACTGACGACGACCCCACGACACGAAGGCGCCTCCTCACCCGAGCTTCGGGGAGGAGGCGCCTTCGTTGTCAGCTGACGGGGTCAGTGCGCCGCGGCTCCGCGGATCGGCGGCGTATGGAAGGTGCCTCCGAACGCCTTCTGGGAGGCTCCGACCCGGTCGAGGTAGGGCGTGATGCCTCCCGCCTGGAACGGGTAGCCAGCTCCCAGGATGAGGCACAGGTCGATATCCTCCGGCCCCGCAACGACCTGCTCATCGAGCATCCGCTTGATCTCGTCGGCGAGGCCGACCTCGACGCGGTCGGCGAATGAGGCGGCGGTCATCGGCGTCTTGCCACCCGCGACGATCTGCACGGCCTTCTTGTCGAAGCCCTTCACGCGGCCCTTGCCGTCACGGTCGTACAGCTTGCCGTAGTCGGCCAGCCTGTGGAGGTTCTCGGACTCGAAGAACCGATCAGGGAACGCCTTGTGATGCGTGTCGAGCACGTGGGCGCCGACCTTGAGCCCCACCAGCTCGAGCAGCTCGAACGGTGTCATCGGGAGGCCGATCCTGTCGAGCGCGTGGTCCACGGTCTCGAACGAGGTGCCGGTGTCGACCGCGTTCATGGCCTCGCCAAGGACCTTGGCGAGGACGCGGTTCACGACGAATCCTGGCGCATCCCTGGTGATGACGGCGGTCTTCTTGAGGTTCTTCGCGGTTGCCATCGCCGTCGCCAGCGTCGCGTCGTCGGTGCTGTCGGTCCGCACGACCTCGATGAGCGGCATCTGCGCGACGGGGTTGAAGAAGTGGAAGCCCACGAGGCGCCCCGGGTGTTCGAGCTGAGCGCCGATCTCCGCGACCGAGAGGGAGGAGGTGTTCGTGGCGAGAACGGTCTCGGGTCCCACGATCTTCTCGAAGTCCGCAAAGACCTGCTGCTTGACGCCCAGCTCCTCGAAGACCGCCTCGATGACCCAGTCGCAGTCCGCGAACTCGCTCCGGTCGGTCGTGCCGTGGACGAGGCCGATCAGTCGGCCGTACTCGTCGCTCTCGATCCGCCCCTTCTCGTGCAGCTTCTCGAGCTCGCGCCGGATGGCCGCGACTCCCGTGTCGACGCGAGCCTGGTCGAGATCGGTGATGACGACCGGCACCTTCAGGCGGCGCACGAAGAGCGTCGCGAACTGTGTCGCCATGAGGCCGGCACCGATGACGCCGACCTTGTCGATGCGGCGAGCGAGGGCCTTGTCCGGGGCGCCTGCGGGGCGCTTCGCACGCTTCTGCACCAGGTTGAAGGCGTAGATCGAGGCCACAAACTGGTCGCCGGAGATGAGGTCGGCCAGGGCCTCGTCCTCCGCGGCGAAGCCCTTCTCCCGGTCGTCGCCCTTCGCGAGCTTCAGCAGCTCGAGTGCGCGGTAGGGAGCGAGCGCGACGGTGCCGAGCTTCTCCTCAAGCGACTTCCTGGCGATGCTGATCGCGAGATCCCACTTCGCGAGGCGCTCGAGGCGTCCGGGAGCGTTCGGCCGCTTGACCTCGATGTCTCCGCCGATGACCTTGTCGGCCCAGGCCAGCGAGTCCTCCAGGAAGTTCAAGCTCGGGAAGATCGCGTCGGCGATGCCGAGCTCCGCCACCTGGGGTCCCTTGAGCATCCGGTTCTGCTTGAGCGGATTCTCGATGATGACCTTGAGGGCGTTCTCGATGCCGATGAGATTCGGGAGGATGCTCGCGCCTCCCCAGCCCGGAACGAGGCCGAGGAAGGTCTCGGGCAGGGCGAATGCCGGAACGGTCGCGTCGACCGTGCGGTAGTCGGAGTTGAGCCCGATCTCGACGCCGCCTCCGAGCGCGAGTCCGTTGTAGAACGTGAAGCTGGGTACTCCGAGCTTGCCGAGGGAGCCGAGCACCTCATGGCCGAGCCTCGCGAGGAGGAGCGCGACCTCTCGGCTCGGGATCGATCCCACGTTGGAGAGATCAGCTCCGGCTGCGAAGTTGAAGCGCTTGCCCGTGATCGCAACCGCATGGATGTCATGGGAGGAGGCGCGGGCGCGCAGGCCGGAGAGGACCTCGCCGAGTTGGGCGAGCGTCTCCGGTCCGAGCGTGTTCGGGCGCGTGTAGTCGTGGCCGTTGTCGAGGGTGATGAGGGCCAGCGTGCGGCCGCTCGGCAGCGTGACGTCACGGACGAGCGAGTGCGTCACGACCTCGTCGGTGCTCATGGCGAGCAGGGGAGCGTAGCGTGCTCGAAGATCGGTTGCCATGGTGCTCAGCGTCCCTTCTTGCCGAAGCCTCGGCGTGCGTGCGACTTGCCGTTCCAGTTCGGGTTCTCCCAGATGACCGTGCCGCCCTGTCCGAGTCCGACGCACATCGCGGTCAGGCCGAAGCGAACTTCCGGGTGCTCCTCGAACTGCTTCGCGAGCTGCGTCATGAGGCGGACACCTGAGGATGCGAGGGGATGCCCGATGGCAATGGCTCCACCGTACGGGTTGACCGAGGGGTCGTCGTCGTCAATGCCGTAGTGGTCGAGGAACGACAGCACCTGGACGGCGAAGGCCTCGTTGAGCTCGAAGAGTCCGATGTCGTCGATCGTCATGCCGGCGCGATCGAGGGCCTTCTCGGTCGAGGGCACGGGCCCGAGACCCATGACCTCGGGCTGCACTCCGGCGAACGCGAACGTCACCATGCGCATCTTCGGGGCGAGGCCGAACTCCTTCGCGGCGGCGCTCGAGGCCAGGATGGCGGCCGTGGCCCCGTCGTTGAGCCCGCTGGCATTTCCGGCCGTCACTCGGCCGTGCGGGCGGAACGGGGTCTTCAGCGTCGAGAGCGTCGCCATGTTCGTCTCTGGTCGGAGCGTCTCGTCGCGGGTCGCAAGGCCCCAGCCCGCTTCGGATTCGATGGCGACGGGGATGAGGTCCGGCTGCAGCTGGCCGTTCTCGTAGGCGGCAGCGGCCTTCTGCTGGCTGCGCATCGCGTAGCGGTCGCTGCGTTCGCGTGTGAGCTGCGGGAATCGATCGTGGAGTCGCTCGGCGGTCTTGCCCATGTTCAGGGCGTCACCGCTGACGAGCTGCTCGGCGACGAAGCGCGGGTTGGGGTCTGCACCGATGCCGAGCGGGTGCCTGCCCATGTGCTCGACGCCGCCGGCGATGGTGACGTCGTAGGCCCCGAAGCCGATGCCGGACCCCATGGTGGTGACGGCCGTCATGGCGCCAGCGCACATGCGGTCGATGGCGAGGCCGGGAACGGTGTTCGGAAGTCCAGCGAGGATCGCCGTGGATCGGCCGAGCGTCAGTCCCTGGTCGCCCTGCTGGGTCGTCGCGGCGATGGCGACGTCGTCGTAGCGTTCGTGCGGGATCTGCGGGTTCCGGTCGAGGAGACCCTTGATCGCCTTGACTGCGAGGTCATCCGCACGGGTCTTCCAGTACATGCCCTTCTCGCCCGCACGTCCGAATGGGGTTCGAACGCCGTCGATGAACAACACTTCTCGATTGGCCACACTGCCTCCAAGCATCTATTGACTCGGTCATCCTATGGATGCTCGCCTGATCGGAAGCCAATGCGTCGTGTGAAGCTACGAATCCTCGTCGTTCTGCACGGAAGTCAATTGGTCAGCTTCTACAAAAGCCGAGGCGATTCCCTGTGCAACCTCGCTGGTCTGCCAGGCCCGTGCGCCGAGCTCGCGCAGGTGCTCGGCGACGGCGTCGGCGGAGACAGGCTGACGCGGGACCCAGGCGGCTCGACGCAGCAGCTCCGGAGTGAGCAGGTTCTCAACCGGCATGTGGAGGGTCTCAGCGTGGGCGACGAGGAACTCGCGCGCGAGCTTGAGCCGACGGTCCGCCTCGGGGGAGCGCTGCTCCCACTGGCGGTGGTGCGGCATGCGGTCCGGGGCCCGTGGCGCCTGCGGAGGCAGCTCCTCGGTCGTGAGTCCGCGCTCGACGGCACCCCACCAGCGGTCGAGCTGGGTTCGGGATGCGCGTCCGGTGAATTCCTTCAGGCGTGCCAGCTCGCCTCGAGTGCGGGGCATGGCTGTCGCGACCGCTGCGAGCGCTCGGTCCGGGAAGAGTCGCCCAGGGGCGGTGTCGGTACTGCGCGCCGCCTCGTCGCGAGAGAGCCAGAGCTCCCTCGCCACAGCGAGGGCCCTCGGGCTGCGGAGCCGGCTGATGCCGCCGATCCGGCGCCACGGGTCCGGCTTCTTGACCCCCAGCTCGCGAGTGAGGATGTCCGCGAACTCCTCGCGGGCGGCATCGAGCTTCTCGGCGTCGATGAGCTCCTGGTGGAGCTGGTCCCTGACGTCGATGAGCAGCTCCACGTCGAGCGCAGCGTACGCGAGCCAGGTCTCCGGCAGTGGGCGAGTCGACCAGTCGGCGGCTGAGTGCGCCTTCTCGAGCGTGATGCCGAGCAGGCGCTCGATGACGGCGCCGAGCCCGACTCGCTCGTACCCGAGGAGCCTCGCCGCGAGCTCGGTGTCGAAGATGAGGCTCGGGTCGAGATCGAGCTCGCGGAGGCACGGAAGATCCTGTGTCGCCGCGTGGAAGATCCACTCCTCGTCGCCGATGATCTCCTGCAGCCGCGCGAGCGATCCCGTCGCGATGGGATCGATGAGGAGCGTGCCGCTCCCTCGCCGGTAGAGCTGCACCAGGTAGGCGCGCTCCGAGTATCGGTATCCGGATGCGCGCTCCGCATCCACGGCTACGGGTCCCGTGCCGGCGGCGAGACGATCGAGTGCCGCCTGCAACTGCGCTTCGGTCTCGATCACCTCCAGTCCGCCAGCTTTCAGACGGTCGGCATCAAGCCCCATCTTTCGCCTTCCTCAAGTGCTGGAGAACCTGGACTCCGTCGTCGGCCTCGGTCTCCGGGGGCATGCCCGCCAGCAGGCAGAGCAGCTCGCCCCAGGCTTCCGCGTGAGCCGCGAGGTCCGTCTCCCGTGGGGTCCAGGATGCTCGGAGTTCGATCTGGGCGCCCTCGCCCTGGTCTTCCAGCTCGCCGAAGCCTCGACCGTTGATGGTCGTCGCCGTGCCGGACGGGTGCTCGAAGGCCGCGCCTCTGGACTCAAGGGCATCCATCAGCCACGACCAGGCAACGGGCGCGAGGAAGGGGTCGACGCCGATCTCGGGTTCGAGGGGAGCCTGGGCGAAGCACACGACGCGGAAGGCGCCGCGCCAGGCTTCTGGCTCGCTCTCGTCGTGCAGCAGGATGAACCTGCCGGTTCCGAGTTCGGAATCGCTCGCGTGAGCAGTAGGCCGCACGTCTCCGGAGAGGGCGAGCGACTCGGGGGCCAGGTTCGCCGGGGGGCGGATCTCGCTCACCGTGAGGGCAGAGCGGAACTCGGCCGCACGGACCGCCTCTACGGCGGCCTCGAACTCCGGGGCGGATCGATGCAACGGGACAACCACGCGACGAGACTAGGCCTGGCCCTGGGCTCCGCAGATCAGGCGCGCCGTGTCGGAACGTCGCCCGTCCGGCGTGTTCACGGCCGGGTTGCGTCATCATCGACGTGATGTGTGCCGCAAAACGTGCCTCAACCGAGTCGTCGTCGTCGGCGACGAAATTCGCCGCAGCCTCGCTCGGCGCTCTCGTCGTGGGACTCGGGGCCGTCGTCGCGACCGCCTCGACCATGGTCGCGCGCGCAGTCGTCACCCCGCCGCGACGCCGCAAGGATCCGGTCCGCCTGCTCGGCGTCGACAAGCAGGCAGGGACCGTCACGCTCGCACGAACGCCCGAGACGGCCGCTCCCGGGCACTACAGCCTCGTCTTCGCGGCAGAGACGGGTCGCGCCAACGTGGGTGCAGTGGTCGACGAGTCAGAGCGCACCGTGACGAGGCGCTTCTGGGGGGAGCAGGGCGCGCAGCTCGAGCGGGTGCGGGCCGTGCGCCTGGCATCGGCGCCGCAGCTGTGGGTTCGGGACCTCAACCTGCCCTGGCGCTGGGTCGATGTGCAGACGCCACTCGGTGCGATGCCAGCCTGGCTCATCCCCGCGGCTCAGGCCAGCGACTCGTGGGCGATCCACGTCCACGGTCGCGGTGCGGTCATGACGGAGCCCCTCCGGGCCGTTCCGCTCTTCCGCGGTCGAGGCTGGAACTCGCTCGTCGTGAGCTACCGCAACGACGCTCTGGCGCCGCCCTCGCCAGACGGCAAGTTCGGCCTGGGAGCCACGGAGTGGCGCGACGTCGAGTCGGCGATGGACTGGGCCGTGTCCAGGGGTGCTCGGCGCATCATCCTCGTCGGGTGGTCGATGGGCGGGGGCACGGTCATGCAGGCGGCCCTCAACGCGCGACACCGGGAGCTCATCGCGGGCATCTTCCTCGAGTCTCCGGCGTTGAGCTGGCGATCGATCCTTCGATATCAGGGGTCGGCCATGCGGCTCCCTCGTTTCGTGACCGCCCTCGGCATCTGGCTCATCGGCAGCCCGCTCGCGCGGCCCCTCCTCGGCCTGGAAGCGCCGATTCCGCTCTCGAAGCTGGAGATCCTTGATCGGCTCGCCGAGCTGACGGTGCCCATCCTGCTCTTCCACTCGAGTGGCGACACGGTTGTGCCGGTCGATGCGAGCCGGGAGCTCGCCAGGCGGCGCCCGGACCTCGTCACCTATCGGGAGTTCGAACGGGCACTGCACACGCGGCTCTGGAACGTCGACAGCGGGAGATGGGAGCAGTCGCTGGACGAGTGGCTGGCGACCTTCTAGGAGCGTCCGTCCGCCGAGAGGAGCTCGAGCAGCTGGCGCTTCGCCCGCGCCTGCAGGGCCACCATGCCGCTTCGTCGCAGCGGTGAGACCAGATCCGTGAGCCCGAGGGCGCCCGGGAGATCCTCGGGAAGCCCCAGGAGAGCCTCCGGTTGCTGCCCATCCACGCCCTGGACAAGCGCAGCCGCGAAGCCCCGTGTCATCGGCGCGCCGGGTGGAACGGAGATGCGCAGGCGCACACGCCGCTCCGGGGTCAACGAGACGTCGAAGAAGACGGGCGACTGACACTCGATGACGCGCTCGAACGACGCTGTGTCGCCCGGGTCGACGCCGGGGAGCTCTGCACCGATCTCGGCGAGGAGTTCGAGGCGGTCGCGGGGTGATACCTCGAGCAGCTCCTCGCGGAGCAGATCGAGGGATTCCGGAAGCGTGACGTCGTGCATGCCACCACGGTACCGGGCAGGTGCCCTGACGACGCGCAGCTGAGCGGCTGACGGTAGGATCTACAGGAGCCCGCACCGGGCATTACTCACTGGAAAGTACGAGGACTCCGTGGGCGTAGGCCGCTTGCTGCACCTGACCGAACTCTCACCGACCGTCACGGCGGCAGAGATGGTGAAGGACCTCGTGCCTCCCAGGCAGTTCGACGCCGCCAAGTTCGCCACGTACCGGCCCGATCCCGAGTACCCGTCCCAGGCCGCCGCCGTTGAGGCGGGGGAGCGCTTCGCCGGAGTGAAGGCAGCTCCCGCGTCCGGCAGCAAGGGCCTCTTCGGCTTCCTCAAGAAGGCACCACCCGTCAAGCCCGGCATCTATCTCGACGGCGGCTTCGGCGTCGGCAAGACGCACCTGCTCGCCTCGATCTGGCACGCGCACCCGGGACGCAAGTACTTCGGCACCTTCATCGAGTACACCGCGCTCGTGGGCGCTCTCGGCTATGCCGAGGCGGTCCGCTCACTGCGGGGCACCAGCCTCATCGCCATCGACGAGTTCGAGCTCGACGACCCGGGCGACACGATGGTCATGTCCAGACTCCTCGGTGAGCTCGTCGACTCGGGTACGAGCATCGCCGCGACGAGCAACACCCCGCCGAACGCACTAGGCGAGGGTCGCTTCGCGGCCTCGGACTTCCTCCGCGAGATCACGAAGCTGGCCGACGTCTTCGACACCCTGCGCATCGACGGGACCGACTACCGGCGCCGCGACATGTCCGGCCACGCCGCCGTCACGCCGCCGGAGCGCCTCGACTCGCTGGTGGAAGACGCGGTCGCCGACGGCAGGTCCGTCGCGTACGACGGCTTCGACGACCTCGTGCAGCACCTCGCCACCGTGCACCCATCCAAGTACGTCCGGCTCGTCGAGGACATCGACCTCCTCGCCCTCAGCGATGTGCACGAGCTGACCGACCAGGCTGAGGCCCTCCGCTTCGTCGCCTTCATCGACCGCGTCTATGACGCGCAGATCCCCATCGCGGCTTCTGGGCTCGCCCTCGACCGGATCTTCGGCGGCGGGATGATCGACGGCGGCTACCGGAAGAAGTACCTGCGCTGCGTCTCCAGGCTCATCGCCTCGACTGCGCAGGAGCAGACCGCCTCCGTGTGACGGGCGCGTCCCGTGCCACGCCTCCGGTGGCGCGATGACGCTCGCGACACAGACTCGTAACACACCGGGCCGCTCCGAAACATGATGGAAACGGTCCCGCCCCATCACTGACACGCGCCTTGCGCAGACTCATTGCATCTCCCCACTCCGTGTCACGACGACGCGGCCTCCAGGTCGCAGCACGGGTGGCGAAAGCGAGGATGCAATGGATACCGGTGGAACCGCCTGGCTGATGATCAGCGCAGCGCTTGTGCTCTTCATGACACCAGGACTCGCCCTCTTCTACGGCGGCATGGTGAAGGAAAAGAGCGTCGTGAGCATGATGATGCTCTCGTTCGGGGCCCTCGGCCTCGTCGCAGTGCTCTGGATCCTCTACGGCTACAACATGTCGGCTGTCTCGGGAGATTCCTTCTTCCAGTTCGCGGGAGACCCCCTCTCCGACTTCGCGCTCACCAACCTGATCCAGGACAGCAACGCGACCGCCGGTGCGGCGTACGGCGGCACCTTCGCCATCATCACCACTGCTCTCATCTCGGGAGCCATCGCAGACCGAGCCAAGTTCGGTGCCTGGATGCTCTTCGCCGGCATCTTCGCGACGTTCGTGTACTTCCCCGTCGCTGCCTGGGTCTGGGGCGGTGGCTGGATCATGCAGCTCGGCGCGCAGCTCGGCTTCGAGGGTGTCGAGGTCATCGACTACGCGGGTGGCACGGCGGTGCACATCAACGCCGGAGCGGCCGCGCTGGCCCTCGCTCTTGTCCTCGGCAAGCGCGTCGGCTTCGGCAAGGGCATCACGCAGCCCCACAACGTTCCTCTTGTCCTCCTCGGAACCGCGATCCTCTGGTTCGGCTGGTTCGGCTTCAACGTCGGCGCGGCGTGGGGAGACCTCGAGGGCACCGAGTTCCCGGGACCCGGACTGCTCTTCATCAACACCATCGCGGCTCCCGCCGCGGGTATCCTCGGCTGGATCATCGTCGAGAAGCTGCGCAACGGCAAGGCGACCTCGATCGGTGCCGCGTCGGGCGCGATCGCCGGCCTGGTCGCGATCACACCGGCCTGCGCCGTGCTGACGCCCGGATGGGCGCTGCTGCTCGGCCTCGTGTCCGGTGTCCTGTGCGCCTTCGCGATCGAGCTGAAGTTCAAGCTCGGCTTCGACGACTCGCTCGACGTCGTGGGCCTGCACCTCGTCGGCGGCCTCGTCGGCTCCATCTGGCCCGGCCTGTTCGCCTTCGACACCGGTCTCTTCACCGGTGGCGGGTTCGAGCAGCTCATCGTCCAGCTCATCGCTTCCCTCGGTGTCCTCCTCTACTCGTTCGGAGTGAGCTTCCTCGTGGCCTGGGTCATCCAGAAGACCATCGGCTTCCGGGTGCGCCACGAGGACGAAGTGGCCGGCGTCGACGTGGTCGTGCACGGCGAGACCGGCTACGCGCTGTCCCGCTGATCACGCGGACGGCCTTCGGGGGCTGTGTATCCACACCTGTGGATGCACGGCCCCCGTTCTCGTTCCTCACCCCGAGCGCACCCCCAAGGGATGGGACTCGGCAACCCGGTACGGTTGAGGGCATGAGCGCACCTGTGATCGCAGCAATCGTCGCCGTGGTCCTCGCCATCGTCGGCATCGTCGGCATCATCGTTCCCGTGCTGCCAGGCAGCATCACGATCGTCATCGGCTTCCTCGTCTGGGCGATCTTCGCCGGCTCGTGGCCCGTCTGGGTTGCGTTCGCGATCGGCGCCATTCTGCTCATCACGGGCATGATCATCGGCTGGGTGCTCACGGGGCGTGGCCTGCGCAAGAAACAGGTCCCGAATCGCTCCGTGCTCATCGGGCTCGGCGTCGGCATCGTCGGGCTGTTCGTGCTGCCGGCGTTCGGGCTGCCGATCGGCTTCGCCGTCGGTCTCGTGGCCTCGGAGTACGTGAGGGTCCGGGAGTTCCGCGCAGCTCTCGACTCGAGTTGGACCGCAGTGAAGGCGCTGGGCCTCGGCATGGTTATCGAGCTCATGTGCGCGCTCGTCGCCACGACGATTCTCGCGATCTCGGTCTTCGTCCACTTCATCTGGCTCTGAGTTTCCTGAACTCTCGGGCAGGTCTGACTTCGACTTTTGCGCAGATCCCCATACCCTGGGTGGAGCTGTCCGCGTTCTGTGCGCGAGAGCAGATCGTGTTCGGAGGAGCCGTATGTCGAACGGGGAGACCTCGAACGCCGTACTGGCGTTCGTGAAGAAGCGCCCTGGTGAGCTCGCTGCGGCGACCATGAGCGTCATCGCCGTGGGTGCCGTGGTCGCTGCGCTGACGGTCTCGAGCGGTCAGGGCGCCAAGGTCGCCGAGCCGATCGACACGGTTGCCGCCCCGGAGACGACGAGCGTTGCCGCATCGACGGCGAACTCGAGTGACGTCGTGAACCTGCACATGCTGGCGCAGCCGCTCGCCAGCCTGCCTGCTGAGCGGGTGGGATCTGCGCAGAAGACTGCGCTGGAGGATGCCCTCAAGCAGGTCAAGGACGCACTCAGTGCGACGGCGTCGGAGGCAGATTCGCTGCAGACGGCGTATACGGCGCTCCAGAACGCAGTGGGCGGTATGGCCACGAGCACGCTCGCGCTGGGTCGTGAGCATCGCCTGCAGGTGACGCTCGCATCGGCGGACATCCTCACGGCCTACGACGCTGCGCTCATCGAACTGGATGACGCCGCCGACGACCGTGCGCGCACGAGCGGCATCGCATCCGTCGTGCGCCAGGGCACCGCCGCTCAGAGCTCCCACAGCGCCGCCGTCAACTCCCAGCAGGGCGAGGACCCCAACGCGCCGGAGCCTCCACTGGATGATTCCGGAGACGACGAGCCCACCCAGGCCCCCAGCCCGTCGGAGCCGGTACCGCCGGCGCTGACGGCCCAGCCTGTCCCGGACGGTCCTGGTGCCAGCACGCCCCCGACGGAGCCCGAAGAGACACCGGCGCCGACGGATCCCCCCGTTCCGGAGCCGACCGAGGGTCCCAACGAGCCGCAACCGACCGGGGAGCCGACGCCCACCGCCGAATCGGGCAGTACACCGAGCACCTGACGCTCGGGCGTTGGCCCGGACATCAGAGAGCCGGCCGCAGTGCATCCCTGCACTGCGGCCGGCTCTTGTGCTGAGCCCGGCCGTGCGGGCGCCCGTCTGTCAGATCAGGCTCGTGCCCTGCGCCGCCTCAGGAGCAGCGCGAATGCTCCCGCGAGCAGGCTCGCCCCACCGCCGACAGCCAGGAGTGCGCCGAG
The DNA here is from genome assembly GCF_002931055.1 of Pseudoclavibacter sp. AY1H1. GTDB lineage: Bacteria > Actinomycetota > Actinomycetes > Actinomycetales > Microbacteriaceae > Pseudoclavibacter. The sequence goes on from NZ_PSXX01000001.1 coordinate 493,507, forward strand.
ATCGGCCCCGGTGCTCGCGAGCTGCTGGGCTTCCGCGCCTGGGCCATCGTCCGAGCTGTCCCCGTGTGCGCCTGGGGCCGCGGGACCTGCGCCGGGCGTCGCGAACGCACCGGGTCCACCAGCATCGCTCGGAGTCGGAGTCGCAGTCGGGGTCGACTGCGACTCGGAGGGGACCGGCGTGCTCGTCGGATCCGCCGTCGCCGTCGGCTGCGGCGACGGCTCTTCGGCGAAGTCCAGTCCGATGAGGAACGGGTTGTGATCGGAGGAGCGGTACACATCGCCCGAGTAGAGCTGTGTGCGGTTGTAGTTGTTTCGGCTGTACTCCGTGCCGACCTGCTCGTAGGCGTTGATCGTCCAGACGTCGGCGCCCGTGACCGCGTCCTCCGCTGCGTTGCTCGCCAGGATGTGGTCGAGCGACCCGACAGCGCCGCCGAAGCTGTACGAATACTCGGTACCCGGTGAGCCGGGAACTCCAGCGGCGCGGTTGCGCGCATCCCCCAGGTTCGTGAAGCCCGCATCCGCGAGCACGCGCATGGGGGCCTCGTGGGAGTAGCTGTTGAAGTCACCGGTCAGGAAGACCAGATCGGTGCCGTGCTCCGCGCGCTGTGCCTCCGTGAAGCGGACGAGGGCCTGCGCCTGCCGTGTTCGGTCGCCGTTCCAGCCACCGACGGCTGCTGCGGGTCCGACGTCGTCGTCGTCGTTGGCATTGTCGCCGTCGCCTGAACCGCCCTTCGACTTGAAGTGGTTCGCGACGACGACGAACTCCGTGTCCGTCGCTGGGTCAGAGAACGCCTGGGCGAGGGGCGCGCGACCGTTCGCGAAGGCCGGGTCGTCGAGGATGCTCGATGGGTGGCTCACCTCGACGGAGGCTGGCTGGTAGATGAACGCCGTGCGGATGACGTCGTCGCCCGTGGACGGCACCTCTGCGGGGGATGGAACGTGGGCCCACCGCTCCGAGCCTGCCGCCGTGTTGAGCGCCGTGACGAGATCGACGAGCGCCGCGTCGCGGTCCTTGCCGAAGTCCGACGAGTCCTCGATCTCCTCGAGCGCGACGATGTCGGCGTCGAGCTGATTGATCGCGGCCACGATCTTCGCTTCCTGCCTCGCGAGGTTCGCCTCGTCCCAAGCGCCGCGCGGGAGGCATCCGTTGGCGCTCACCGGCTTGCCATCCCGATCGGTGTAGCTCTCACTCGGGTCGCAGAAGTCGACGCCGAGGCTCGTGAAGTAGTTGAGCACGTTGAACGTGCCCAGCTGGAGGCTGCCGCCGACCAGCTCGGGAGCGGGCTCGCGGGCATCGGAGAAGGTGGCTGGTGCGCCGTTGCTGCCCGTGAGCGTCGATGTGGGCTGGAAGCGGTAGCTGTCGAAGGAGTAGTGCACGACGACTGGCTGCGTGAAGTTCGCTGTCGCACCGATCGTGACGGGCGACTCGATGCTCAGGTAGGGGAGCGGGATGTCGGCGTTGATGAGGCCGCCACCTTCTCGACGGAGGAAGTCAGTCGATGCGCCGTCATCGAGGATGACGCTGTTGGCGGCGTTGTACTCCTCCTGCGCGACCGCCTCTGGGCTGCCCGGTGCCCCAGCCTCCGTCGGCGTCACAAGCAGACGTTCGCCGACGGAGAGCCCGATCTCTCCGTACTGGTTGAGCGCGTAGTTGTCTGCCACTCGGTAGGTGCCAGCTGGGGCGAGGAGCATTCCCTCGAAGCGCTCCCGCTCCTCGTCCGTCTCCGGCCACTCGATCGAGAGGGGCTCTACGACGTCCGCAGGCCCGCGCTCGAGCTGCTCGACAGCGCTTGCGCTGATCTGTGTCGACTCGAACCGCTCAGCGACCCGTCCGGTGACCGCGACTCGATCGCCGATCCTGACGTTGGCGGCGGCTGCCGGGCCGTAGACGAAGATGCCGGTCGAGGCGGTGTGCGCGGTCGGGTCGGTCGCGCCTCGGGTCTGGATGTTGAAGCCGCCGAGTCCGCCTTCCGCGTAGACCGCGGTGACGATGCCCTCGGTCGTCACCGTCTGGTCGACCATCGGCGACGCCGAGCCCGTGCCCTGGATCTCCGCGATCGACGCGAGCTCCGTGCTTGGCGGCACCGTCGGGGTCGAGCTCGCCGTGGGCTCGGGGGTGGTGGTCGAGCCGTTCGCGGAGCTCTCGGGGGTCGGCGCCGCGGCGACGAAATCGGCGGAGTTCTGGTCGGTGTCGACCCCCGTCGTCGCGCGCTGCGTGCTCAGAGCATTGTCGAGTTCCGGCGCAGGAGCTGAGCCCTCGAAGACGCTCGCGGTGCCATAGCCGACAAGATCAACGACTGCAGCCGCGCCTGTGCCGTCCGCTCCGGGAAGGCTGATCACGTCGATCGTGCTCGCGAGAGCCACGATGCCACCACGCGCGCCCATGGCGATGTCGCCGCTCGAATCAGGGGTCGGCAGCTCGCCGGTGCTGGCGCTGCCGGCTGCCAGCGCGAGGAGATAGTGACTCCCAGGTGCCACATCGCCCGAGAGTTCGGCGACTCCGCCGAGGTTGCCGCTCGCGGAGAAGTACTGGACGGACCAGCCTTCGATGCTCACCGCCGAAGCGCTCGGGTTGTAGAGCTCGACGAAGTCGTTCGAGAAGCTCGACCCCGTGTTGCCACCGCCGCCGTACGCCTCGTTGATGACGAGCTCGGTGCCGCTGGGAGCCGCGAAAGTCGGGGGCGCGGCGGCAACGAGCAGGCCGCCTCCAGCAAGGGTCGACGCGGTTCCCACCGCAAGGAGCTTCTGCCAAGTTCGAGTCACGGTGTCCTCCTGGGCGTGCGTCTGTGACGGGTCGCGGTCACCGTATCGCCACGGTCTCGCCCAGCGACTTCGCGCACGTGAACACCCGGTGAACGGGGCAGCCCGTCTACCCGGCCTTCGAGCGCGTCGCTGAGCCGGCCTTCGAGCGCTTGGCTGAGGCATCGGCCTTCGGCGCAGCCTTGGTCTTTCCCTGCTTCGCGGGAGCGGACTTCTTCGGAGTCGTCTTGCTGGCAGCGTTCTTCTTCGCGCCCGCCTTCTTCTTGCCGCTCCTGCCCTGAGCTCCGGCGCTCGACCTCGTCTTCTTCGCGACGCCCTTCTTCGCAGGTGTCGTCTTCCCCTTGTCGATGCTCCTGCGAAGCGCCTCCATGAGGTCGATCACCTCGCCGCCTGGTTCAGAATCCTCGGACTCGCCGAAGGTCGCCGCCGTGTCGAGGGCGTCCCCCTCCGCGAGCTTCGCGTCGATGAGCTGCTGCAGCTGCTCCTGGTAGTCGTCGGTGAAGCGATCCGGCGCGAAGTCGGCCGCGAACGAGTCGACCAGCGACGCCGACATCTTCAGCTCCTTCGCCGAGATCCTCACGCGTTCGTCGAGGGCCGGGAACTTCGCCTCGCGCACCTCGTCGTCCCAGAGCAGGGACTGCAGCATGAGCACGTCGCCTCGGGTCCGAAGCGCGCCCAGCCGCGACTTCTGCCGCAGCGAGAAGTGCACGATGGCGGTCCTGTCGGTCTTCTCCAGTGTCTTGCGCAGCAGCACGTACGCCTTCGCCGACTTCGAATCGGGTTCGAGGAAGTAGCTGCGGTCGAACATGATCGGGTCGAGCTGTCTGCTCGGCACGAACTCGACGACGTCGATCTCACGGCTGCGCTCTTCCGGCAGTGAGCTCAGGTCCTCCTCCGTGAGTACGACGGTCCTGTCCTCCTCGGCGTAGGCCTTGTCGATGTGCTCGAAGTCGACGACCTTCCCGCAGACCTCGCAACGTCGCTGGTAGCGGATGCGCCCGCCATCCTTGTCATGGACCTGGTGCAGGTGCACGTCGTGGTCCTCGGTGGCGCTGTACAGCTTCACGGGCACATTGACGAGGCCGAAGGCGATCGAGCCTTTCCAGATGGATCTCATGCGCCCAGTACAGCCGACCAGTCACGTCGTAAACCGGGCCGAGGCTGTGTATTCGCCGTTCCACGACTCAGGAGTCCGGTGCATCCTGGGCCGATGGCGACGTCCCAGCAGACGGTGGTGGTCGAGGGGCACCGGGTGACCCTGACGAACCTCGACAAGGTGCTGTACCCCGCGTCGGGCACGACAAAAGCGGAGGTGCTCTCGTACTACGCGGAGATCGCGCCCTTCATGCTTCCGCACATCCGGCAGCGGCCGGTGACCCGGAAGCGGTGGGTGGACGGCGTCGGCACGGCAGAGCACCCCGGGAAGGTCTTCTTCCAGAAGGATCTCGAGGCGAGCGCGCCGGACTGGGTGCCGCGGGAGGGGATCGATCACCGGGACCACAGGAACGAGTATCCGATCGTCCGTGATGTCGCGACGCTGACGTGGCTCGCCCAGGTCGCGGCGCTGGAGCTCCACGTGCCGCAGTGGCGCTTCTCGGCTCACGGCGCCGCTCTGAATCCGGACCGGATGGTGCTCGACCTTGATCCGGGGGAGGGCGCTGGGCTCCTGGAGTGCGCCGAGGTTGCGCGCCTCGCGCGCCGCATCCTGAGGGACATGGGGCTCGACCCGGTCCCGGTGACCAGCGGCAGCAAGGGCATCCACCTGTACACGGCCCTCGACGGAACCCACACCTCCGAGCAGGTATCGCAGGTCGCGCACGAGCTCGCGAGAGCCCTGGAGGCCGACCACCCCGAGGTCGTCGTGAGCGAGATGAGAACGGCCCTGAGAACAGGCAAGGTGCTCGTGGACTGGAGCCAGAACAGCGCCGCGAAGACCACGATCGCTCCCTACTCGCTTCGCGGGCGCGCGCGTCCGACCGTCGCCGCTCCGCGCACGTGGCGAGAGCTCGCCTCCAACAGGCTTCGGCAGCTCGAGTTCGCCGAGGTGCTGGAGCGGATGCGCACACACGCGGATCCACTCGCACCCGTTGCCGAGGCGGGCCAGGAGGACAGGCTGCTGCGCTACCGATCGATGCGCGATGCCATGAAGACGACCGAGCCCGTGCCCGAGGCCGCCCCACGCCCCTCGGACGGGCGGAGCTTCGTCATCCAGGAGCACCACGCGCGGCGGCTCCACTACGACGTCCGCCTCGAGCGCGACGGCGTGCTGGTGTCCTGGGCAGTCCCGAAGGGCATACCCCCCGAGACCACGCGGAACCACCTCGCGGTGCAGACCGAGGACCACCCGCTCGAATACGCGACGTTCGAGGGGACGATCCCGAGCGGCGAGTACGGGGCGGGCGAGGTGCACCTCTGGGACTCCGGCACCTACGAGCTCGAGAAGTGGCGGGACGGCGAGGAGGTCATCGTCACGCTCCACGGTGCGGCCTCGGGCGGACTCGGCCAGCCGACACGGGTTGCCCTCATCCGCACACGGGGGAGCAGCGACGCGAAGGACACCTGGCTGCTGCACCGGATGGAGCGAGGAAGCCCTTCGACGAAGACGCCGAAGACGAAGCGCCACGGCCCCTGGCAGGAAGGCGGCGCCGGGAGCGCGATAGCGCCCATGCTCGCAACGCCTCGCGAGGAGGGCATCTTCGAGGACGAGGAGGAGTGGGCGTTCGAGATGAAGTGGGACGGCCTCCGTATCGTCGCCACCGTGCAGCCGGACGACATTCGTCTGCGCACGAGGAACGGCAACGACGTGACGGCGGTCTACCCGGAGGTCGTCGAAGCGCTTCGGGCGAGCACGGCGGGCCGGTCGGTGGTCGTGGATGGCGAGGTCGTGGCGCTCGACCGCAGGGCACGGCCGGACTTCGGTCGGCTGCAGGCGAGGATGGGCCTGCGGGCGCCTCGGGACGTGGCACAGGGCGTGAAGGACGTGCCGGTCGAGTACTTCGCGTTCGATCTGCTCGAAGTCGACGGCCAGAGCCTGCTTCGCCGGCCATACGTCGAGCGCCGTGCCCTGCTCGATGAGGTCGTGCGGGAAGCGCATGGCCTGCGGGTGCCACCGGCGATCACGGGCGACGCCCGACTTGCCCTATCCAGCAGTGCGGAGCTCGGGCTCGAGGGCATCATGGCGAAGCGTCTCGAGAGCGTCTACCGGCCGGGACGGCGCTCGGACAGCTGGGTCAAGGTCAAGCACCACAGGTCCCAGGAGGTGATCGTCGGCGGGTGGAGGCCGGGCCGTGGACGCCGGGCGGGTGCGATCGGTTCGCTGCTCCTGGGGGTGCCAGGGGCAGAGGGGCTTCGCTACGTCGGCCGGGTCGGCACCGGCTTCAGCGACCGAGAGCTGGAGCGCGCGCTCGGCAAGCTCGAGTTGGAGACGAGGGGGACCTCGCCGTTCGAGGACATACCGGCGTCAGACGCGAAGGGTGCCGTCTGGGTGGGTCCGGTGTTCGTCGGGGAGGTCGAATTCGCGGAGTGGACCGCTGGCGGAAGGCTCCGGCAACCGAGCTGGCGAGGATGGAGGCCGGACAAATCGCCCGCAGACGTGGAGCCTCCGGGGCCTGAGCTCCGAGCGTGAAGCCGACCGGTGACACCTGGGCTGAGGACGACGAAGGCCGGGCCCGCCATGGCGGACCCGGCCTTGCGTGAGACCGTTCAGCCGTTGACGCCGGCGGGCGGAATCGTGTCGTCGCGGTGCTGGGCTGCGTCCTCGCGGACTTGCGTCGGCGGCTGGTCGGGTCGTTCCTGGTTCGGTTCGCCGGTGCCGAGGCCCTGGATCGACTCGGCTTCGAGCCGCTCGTTGGTCTCGTCGAGGGCGGCGTCGTTCTCGGACTCTGGGTTCGCGTGCTGATCTGACATGACAACGACCGTACGCATACCAGCCGAGACGAAGATGAGTGCGTGACGGGCCCCTCCCGGGCTGGTCGCGCATCCGTTCACACGGAGACCATAAGGTGCTGGTGGAGAATCGGCATCGCCCGACCTTGAGGAGACTGCTGTCCATGACGAGCACCCGGCCCGCGCCGCCTGCCCACGCACGAGCGACGCCGCAGCGACGCCGGCGACGCTCACTCGGCAATGTCGTTCTTGGCGTGCTCGGCACGGCCCTCATCTTCGCTGGAGCGGCTGTCTTGGCGGCGTCGCTCTTCGCGCCGACGACGGTTGAACGCGGATACGGTCAGGTCAAAGCTGCCGTGAACGACGTCGCGGCTGAGGTGCAGCTTCCCGCGGTGCGCCTCGGTGTCGAAGGCGGACAGGCGGAACTCGACGTGTGCGACGGGGCCTTCATCGAGATGACCTCGTACCGGAACACCGTCGGCGTGCCAGCCGTCTACGCGGCGCACAACAACTGCGGGGGCGACATCGTCTTGAACTGGGAGGTGGGCACGCAGTTCGAGGTCGAAGGGCAACCAGGCACGTTCGAGGTCGTCGACGTGCGGCACACGGCGAAGCACTGGGAGACGACCGAGGCGCTCATCGGGTTGCAGGGTGATTTCGCGCTGCAGTCGTGCTTCTACGGCGAAGACCGGATGCAGTTCGTCGGCGTCCGTCCCGTATCCGGCTAGGGCTGAATGCCGGTTCCCGGCATGCACGAAACGGTGGCGGAAATCAAGAGCTGGAGCCTTGATTATGTCGTCACCTATTCTGCGGAGATGATTACCGCACGAGCAAGGGCGCTCCTCGACTTCGAGACCGCGAATCCTGAGCGCAGCGTCTCGAAGCTGGAGAAGATCCGAGGGCTCGGCCTGACCCCTGATGGCTACGAGGCCCGGCTCGGACAGCTGGTCGCCGACGTCGACGTCATGGCCGAGTATCCCGAGCTCGTCTATCGCTACTGGAACCAGCGGCGCGGGCAGGCATCCCGCCGCTGAGCTCCTCAGCTGGAGCGTGCTACGGCGCTCTGGCGCCCGACGTTACGCGTTCTGGTTGACGCTCTCCCAGTCGGCGAGCGTGGCCGCAGCGTTGTACGTTGCGGTCAAGAAGCTATGAAGAAGCGCATCCGGGTCAGTGGATGCACGCACCGCTTCGTAGGGCAGGAGGAACTCGCCGAGCGCATCGTCCCAGTACGCGCCGTCCGGAACCTGCGCCTCGGCGAAGCCTGCTGGTGAGGGGTACGCATAAGAGTAGTACGCGCCCTCGCCGCGGCCAGATGCGTGCGACTGACCTCCGTCTCGTGGGTGAGCAGCGTCTCCGGCAGAGGGCTGAGCAATCTCCCCCTCGCAGGCGAAGGCACGCTGGCGAGGAGCGCATAGCTTGGAGAGCGACGAAGGGATACGACATGGACAACGCAGAACGCGGAAGCAACAGGAGTGGCGCGAACGGATCAACGCAGATGAGCGTCGGCATGTCCCTCGGGCTCCTCATCGGCGTCACCCTCGCACTGATCCTGGACAGCTGGGCCATCGGACTGGGCATCGGGGTTCTGGTCGGCATCCTCATCGGAATCGTCTGGTTCCTCGCGGTCCGAGGCAGAGCTAGCCCGGACGGTGAAGGAGACGCTCGTGCAGACGCCGGCGCCTGAGCGAACGCGCTCACGTCGATCCCTGCGCGCCGTTGCACGCTGACCACAGAGATCTGCATACTGAGGCCATGCCCCGCGTTCAGCGCATCATTCTCGCGTCCGGCTTGCTGCTGACCGCTGCGCTTGCGCTGGTGGTCGTGGCGAGCCAGATCGGCATGACGTGGTACTCCGCGCCTGGCGCCAGCGGAGTCGCCACGGAGCAGACCGCGGTGTTCGAACCAGCGATCGTCGGGACCGTGGTGACCGCCCTCGCCGCGCTCGCGCTTCTCGCGCAGGTCCTGGTCGCCGCACGGCGCACCGTGCCGCGGTGGACCTGGGCTGCGTCTGGCGCAGTCTCCGCTCTCGCCGTGGTCGCAGCCGTTGTCGTGTCCACGGCAGACCGCCCAGTGTTCTAGGTCTCGCCGCTGTCGCGCGCTAACTCTGATCGGGAAGCCAATCCGAGGTGAAGACGATATCGAGGAGCATCGTCGTGATCTCCAGGCCGGCGAGGGCTCCCGCGGCCAACAGGACGATCGCGACCGTCACGACGGTTCGACGCCGTCGTCCGAGCGGGGTGAGGAGCAGGACACCGCTCGCGAGCACCACGGCACCGAGCACGAGGCCGAACAACGGGAAGGTCATCCACGTATCTTGGCTCGACGAGAATCCTGGTGCCTGTGAGCGCGGCCGCAAAGCTGCCCCTCCGCGTCAGCCGCCTAGGATCGCGCCATGACCAAAGTCGCGGGCCCCCGATCGGGCAACGGGTACTGGGGCACGCAGATCGTCGTGACCGCGCTGCTCGGGGCCGGGAGCGTTGCAGCCAGCTACGTCCTCCTCGTCGTCAAACCGGATGAGCCGGGCGGCGCGGTCCTCATCGCGCTCATCGGCATCGCGCTCCTCACTACCTTCGCGTGGACCGTCGACACGGCGACACGGTCGACCCCGCTGGAGCGAGCTCTCTTCGCCTGGGCGATCATGCAGCACGAGGCAGCGGGACACGGGAACGACGCACTCGCGATGAGCGATGCTGCGCGGGCACGTGATGGCACCCTCGACGCCGATCGAATCCGCACCCTGCAAGCCCTTCGGCCCGGCAATCCCTACCCGACTCACCTCCCGGTCTCGGATGCAGCGAGAGGCGAACCCGCGACGGCCAGGCGAGACACCGGCCCGGACCGTACCCGCCTCGCGCTGGCCGCGCTCTTCCTCGCCTTGACAGGCCTCTACTTCAGCTGCATTCCGCCGGTGTTCATTCTCGGCTGGCCGTTCCAGCTCGCCGCGTCGATCATGGCGGTGTTCGCGATCGTGCCGCGCGGTCGTGGGCGCCGCCTGGGTATCGCCGCAGCGAGCGTGTCCGTGCTCGGGACGATCGTGACGCTCGTCTTGCTGCTCGTGAGGATCCTCCAGGCGCTCACCTGACGCTCGTCGGGTGGCACGGGCGAGGCTGCCGCAGTGCGTGGTTGAGCGCGCGGAGGAACAGCTCGATCCTCGCGTCCTCCTCTCGCAACCTCCGATGAGCTGCCGCGATACAAGGCCCGGGCAGCGCTGGGGCGCGGATCCCGTCGTCACATCCGAGTCATCACCCTGCGCACACTCCGGCCTACCGTTCCGCGACAGCTATGTGCCAAAAAACGAAAACGTGCCACTAAATTGCTCGCAAATCCGGTTAATTTCTTACTCTCTGAGCGGCACTTCATACCAAGTGCCACGTTTTGACCTGGGTGCAAGGATTGCCCAGCCCCCCCCCCCCGCTTCGTCCACCCGAGAAGGAAGTCGTGCACGAAACATCTTCGAACCAGATCCCCCGCCGAACGGTAGTCGGAGCATGGCATGGTCAGTGCCTGTCATCGCGGCCGCAGTCGCAGCTCCCCATGTCTCGGCGAGCCAGCTGTGCAGCGCAAGCGTCGACTTCAACACGGTTGCGACGAATGGAACCAACTCTTCAACGGGCTTCCCGTCGGCCGTCAGCAGCGTGACGCTCGCAACCGGAACGCCGGCCTACCGCGTTCGAATCACACAGACGGATTCCGTGAACACCCAGTTCGGGACTGCATCCAGCTTCTACAACTTCTCGCAGAGCGCGCGGGCCTGGACGAACAATGACCAGCTCGCAACTCTTCCTGGGCCCGCCGGTCGACTCATCCTGAACCAACGACGCCCCGCAGGCAGCAGTGCGAGCCCGGTGTACCAACGCGTCCGGTTCGAGATCATCAACGCTGCTGGTGTTGCGGTGGATGTCACGAACTTCCGCATCACGCTCGATGACATCAATAAGACCGCGAACCACGATGATGTGATCGCGTTCGTGGACGCACCTGCAACCGTGGTTGCGAGCTACGGCAACTCGACTGGTACGGGGACGGTCACTAATCCATTCCGCCGGGCGAACACGGATGGTGTTCCAGCGGGGAGCCCCACCACGTTCTACCGCGACACCTTCGACCTCGGTGCGGTCCCCGCTTCGGGAACAAGGTTGGATTACGTGGGCGGCACGCCGTATGGATGGCAGTACGTGACGATCAGCGCTCTCTCCTTCACCGCTCCAGGAGCTTGCTGACGACAGCTCACGGCTACTGAGCTCGAATATTGCGGCGGGCCGTCGACATCACGACCGTCCGCTCACCAATCGAGCACCATGACCGGGCCGCCATCGCGAATCTTGCGAGAGCGGCCCGGTGACGGTCTTTCGCCGCACACGGCGTGGGGAGAGCATCCCACCCGCTGACAAGAACACCGCGACGAACGTCGACGCTGACAGGTCCCGCGGGCCGAACGGCCTACTCGTCGAGTCCGGCCAGCTTGGACATCCGCTGAGCGCGTTCCAGACGACGGCGCTGGCGACGGTTCCTGAGGAACCGGACAAAGTAGAGCCAGCCGGGGACCACGAGGGCGAGTCCGATCACCAGCGAAGTGACGTGAAACCAGACCGTGAGCCCTCCGACGAGCGGCGGTACGGCGATGAGGAGCACGGCCGCCAGCCAGCACCGAAGGGCAGCAAGCAAATTGGAGGACCGGTAGTTGAAGCTCACACGTCCACGGTATCGGCCACGTTCGACTTTCTCCGCGACGTTTCAAGCCGTGCAGACGGAGTATTTGCGAGCTCTGGTGACTAGGCCCTGCGGCGGTGCTGCAGAACAGCCGCCGCGAGTGCGGCGAGGGCGACACCAGCGAGCCCCAGAATCCACGGCAGCGCAGATGCGCCGGTCGTCGCGTTCTCGGTCGAGTCCGGAGGTTCCGGGGCGCCGATAACCTCGACCGTCTGCGCGGGCTCTTCCGACGCCACCGTGCTCGGTTCCGCCAGGACTGCACCCGCTGGGAGTGCGCACGAGGCGGCGCCAGCGAAGGGGACACCGTTGATCGTGCCGCCGTTGAGGATCGCGTCCTGGTCGATGGGGGTGACCGCGAGGTCGTAGCTCGTGAGGACGATCGTCATCTGCGCCAGGTAGGTGCAGTGGAACGCGGTATTGGTCGGCATCCACTCAGAGGCGAGGCGCATGCCCTTCGCGGAGTTCGCGCGACCCTCGACGGCCTGCAGGTTCACAGGGTCGTTCGCGAAGGCCTCACGCTGGGCCGCGTCCCACGTGTTCGCCCCACCGGTCCAGGCCGCGGCGAGCGGGACGATGTGGTCGATCTGGACGGCACCGGACGTCGCGACACCACGGGTGAAGGGGACTGCTTCGCCCGTGTACGGGTCATCGAGGATGCCTCGTTCCACGATGCAGTCGCTTCCATCGCGGAGTACGACGTTCGTGAGGTCCCGCTGCGGCATGTCATTGCGGGCATCGCACCCGTTTTCGTCCGGGTCGGACCAGTGCTTGAAGAGGTCGCGGTCGTACCCCGTCGCGGACGAGTTGATCGTCCGCAGCCCCTCAGCGGCAGCTGCGACCGCGGCACCGTCGACGTACCAGGCACCGTCCACCTGAGATGCGAATCCGGCGTCGATCAGCGGCGCGACGTTGCTCTTCGCCACGTCGAGTGCGATCGGAACGTGCGCGGTGGCGGGTTCCGCCAGAGCAGGGGAGGCGACGGCGGTAGTGACCGCGATCGCAAGGAACGCTCTAGCGGCGCGAGCGCGGAGGAGGGAGGAGGACATGCGTGTCTGCAAGGCTAGAACGAGGTGACTGCCCTTTTCGGCGGACGCGCGCGGGAAGCGGAAGAGGAGGTGCCGAGGCAGCTCGGAGATCTCGAGGCGGGCGTCAACCTGTTCTGAGGAGTGTCCGTGTTCCGTGTTGAGCGTCGAGCGGTGCCGCAACGGCCTTGATCTACCCAGAGACCCGTCGCGCGAGGAGCGGGAGCGGCGCAGAGACGACCAGGAGCAGCGCGAGAGCGAGCAGCACGCTGGGCGTCGTGAGCGCCGCGCTGGTGCCACCAGCGAACGCGCTACCTGCGGCTGAAGCCACGAGCGAGACACTGATCCGGAGACCGGAGGCTCTTCCGATGGAGCCTGGGTCGGCCGCGTTCTCCGTCGCTGACGCCAGGAGTACGGCGATGGGGCCGGCTGCCGCACCCACGCAGAAGAGGAGCAGCCCGAACAGCCACAGGCTCTCCAACGTCAATGCAGAGAGTGCGAGCGCAGTACCCGTGAAGGCGAGACCCGAGACCAGCTGCAGGCGTGGAGAGGCGGACCACCGGATGGCGCCGTAGGCGATCGCACCGAGCACCTCACCAAGTGCGAGAGCTGCGAACAGAAGACCAGAGGCGTCGATGGCGTCGTTCGCTTCGGCGACGCGGGGGACAACAAGAACTGCGACTCCACCGACGGTTCCCGTAACTACGGCGAGGGCGAGAACCGACAGCATCGGACCCCGGAGCCACCTCACGGGTTCACGTGGTTGAACGGCCGCTGGAGTAGCGTCACTGCCACGAGCGATGCGCAGGAAGAACCCGGCGCTGAGCACGCCGATACCCCCAATCATCAGGATGATGACGTCCGGGCTGGCGACGAGGACGACCATGCTCACGAGGAGCGGCCCGAGAACCAGGCCCGTTTGGAAGCAGGCTCCAAGGAGTGAGTAGCTCGCGACGCGTTCTCTTGGACCGAGCGAGGATCTCGCGAGCCAGACACGGACCGCCGTCGTGATCTCCGGCAGTGAAACTCCCGCGACGAAGGCAGCGATGAGCAAGGCCGCCGTCCAGGAAGAAGCGGAACGGCCAGAGAGGACGAGCGCGAGGATCGCGACGAGGAACGTCGCAGCTGCGGCGGTGATGGTCGTGCGTGTTCCGATCCGATCGATCAGGTATCCCTGGGCGATCAGGCCGACTGCGGTGCCGCACGTGAATGCCGCGCTCGTCCACCCCGCGATGACGAAGGACCCGGTCCAGGCGTGCACGGTCAGGACCACGGCGACAGGGAGCATTCCCAGGGGCACGGTTGAGATCAAGACCGAGAGAAGGTGTCCGGCCACTCGCCGGTCTCGCATCAATCCGCGATAGATCTGCCGATGCTCCGCGCCCGAGGACGCACTCATCGTCGTGGGGGAGTCATGCGTGCGTGGGGCAGCCTGCTGCTCGACATGGTTCCGAGAATCGCAGATCGACGTTGGCAATCGCCCGCGAGCAGTCGATCCTTGCGGTCCGCCTGCAGCGTCATGCCAGCGTTCCGCCGTTCTCGCACCACCGCCCTTGCCCTCATGACTCGAGGTCGACATGGCGCCTCGGGGGCCGTCCGTGGTCGGGGCCCCGAAGGTCGCGTGACCGCTCGACGATTCTTGGGGAGTGGCCGACCCGTTTCGCAGGATGGGCGGCCTCGTCGACAGCGGCTAGGTTGATCCGAGGCATCTCATTCGGCTCAAGGAACGCGTCGAAACGTACTCGTACTCGGAGGACCACATGATCGGTTACGCAGACCTGCAGGATCTTCAGGGGGAGCAGCGCGAGCGCATCCAGGCGCTGTACGATCGCAGTCATCGCCTCTGGGCTCTCCCGAACGATATGGGCAAGATTGACGCGCTTGAGGAGTTCATCGGTGACTGTGAACGTGCGCAGTTGCCGCCCCTCATCGCCAGCGCGCTCTTCGACCTGCACGTCACCTACGGTGACGGCGGTCTCACTCGCGAAGCGCTGACAGCTTTCGCTCGACTCATGCGTCACCTCGACCGCTACGGCGACCTGGTTCATCCAAGCAACGTCACCCGCATGCTCAACGCAGTTGCCACGAGTACCCTCACCATGCTGAACGACCCAACACTGCCACTCGAGCAGCTCACGCGAGTCATCGATCTGGTCGAAGCTCAAGTTCGCAGGCGAGGCACCGACCCAGTCGGCGTGCTGGTCGCCAGGGCTGCAATTGCCTCGGCCCGCGGCGATGGCCGCGAAACAGCCGACTGGATCGAGCGGTGGCGTTCCGAAGCGAGTGAGGAATGGCGAGCCGACGATCTCGGTGTCATCCAAATCGAGTTGCCGCTTATCGCGAGTTTCGACCTGAAGCGCGCCACCGAGACACTCGAGCAGCGACTTCGGATGGTGGGCATCGACCGTGGTCGACTCGACCTTCAGCAGCGCATCGAAGCGATTCCTGTGCTCGCTATGCTCGCGTTCTTCCATCTCCGCTCCGGCAAGGTCGCCGAGGCCCGCGCCATCGCCGATCAACTGCTCGATGGCGTGGGCATCGAAGTCCTCGTCCGCGAGGCCGTGGCCTGCCAGCTCATCCCCATCCTGGAGCATCGTCCCGACGCAGCCCTCTTCGTTGTCGACGACGTCTTGCGCAACCTGTCGTTGGACGAGAGCGACGCGGAGACCTTGGCCGCGGTGGCTCGAAATCGGCTCCTCGCCGACCCTGATGGGGACGAAGGTGGCTTGATCCGAGTTCTCGCGCAGCAGGCCGCGGCCGCCCTCGACCGGCGCGGTGCGACCGACGTGCACGTCCGTGAGCTCGCAGACTTCTGGTGGGCGGGCCTTGAGTCCCGGCCCGCGCCGAGTGCGGTCGACGACGGCGAGACCTGGGGAGACCCAAGTGAGCGTGCGCTGCTGATCCTCTCCGCTGGGTGGCTCACAAGAGCAGGCTCGGTGCGCGAAGACCGCATCCCCGTGTCCTTGTGGGAGAGATACACGGCGCTGTTCGACAGATTCCGTGAGCTCATGGCAACAGCGAGTATGGAAGAGACGAATGCCCTCGCTGCCGAGCTCGAAGCTGAGGGAGAACGTCTCCGCTGCGCAACCACACGCTTCTGTGTCCCGCTATTTCACTCGCTGCAGTCGTCGATGCTCGGCGCCAACGGCCAGGTCGTCGACCTCTACCAGCGCGCGCAGCGCTCCCTGGCGAAAGACCCGACGGCGGTGAACGCCACGTACCGCGGGTTCGCTCCCTCGGCCTTCCTCCTCGCGCTCCTCGATGGTGTCTCCACGCCCAGTGTGCCGTGTGCGCAGGTCGACGCGGTCATCGACGTCGAGGATCAGCTCCGGACGTGGACAGGCGGCTCAGAGGCTCGAGTCCATTTCGCTCGAGCGGAGATCGCCGCCCACAATGGCGACCTGGCGGAGCTGCGCGAACGCACCGACCGCATGTTCGCCAGCCTCTCTGCCGGTGAGGAGCCCTTTGATCGGAACATCCTCGACCTCGTCGCAGTCCGGCAGACGGCGCTGACCCTCCCCGACATCGCCCGGAAGGCGGCCATCCGCGTCGCGGAAGCAGGCAACGAGCTGCAACGGCGTGGCGCGGCAGGCTGGTTGTGCTGGATGCGGGTGCGCGACGGTGACCCTTCCGGTGCCACCGAGCTGGCTGCGCTGCTCGAGTCGGTCGGTGGTGCCACCGAAGAGATCGAGCAGTTGCCCGGCTGGGCGATGCTCGAGGCGTTGACCGACGCAGATGTCGATCTCGTCTCGGTAGTGGATGCGCTCCTCACCGAGGCAGTCGCGGGTGACTGCACGGAAATCGAACTCTTCGCGGCCGCGAGCCGAGTGCTGCAAGACCGAGCCCCGAACGACCCGCGGGGAGTGGAACTGAGGAATGAGGTCGAGAGAACCGCACGCCTTCTCGACGAGCGCAACGGCCACAACGGGTGGAGCACGCATCTTCACGACCGTTGGCTGAACGAGGACCGGGTCTTCGGGGCGCGAGCATGAGGGACGAGCGCTTCCTCGTCGACCTCCGCGGGCTCGTCGACATCCTGTCCCATCACTTGTACTCCAGCCCGAGGGTCTACCTGCGTGAGCTCATACAGAACGCGCGGGATGCGGTGGTCGCACGGCACGAGATCGATCCTGACTCACCAGAGCAGATCAGCATCACCGTCGACGAGGCTTCCGGGGCGGTGATCGTCCGAGACCAGGGCATTGGCCTCACCGAACAGGAAATGCGCGACGTGCTCGCGACCATCGGCGCGTCGAGCAAGCGAGAAGACTTCGCTCGGACCCGGCGCAAGTACCTCGGACAGTTCGGCATCGGGCTGCTGTCCTGCTTCCTGATCGCGGACCGCATCGAGGTACGTTCTCGCAGCGCCAGGACTGCAGATGCGGCCACGATCAGCTGGGTGGGTAGCGCGGACGGCACCTTCACCATCAGCCCCGCCACCGAACCCCTCGCTGAGCCAGGCACTGAGGTGCGCGTAGAGGCCCGACCCGACGAGTGGGAATGGACCCAACCGCATCGAGTGCGACTGCTGGCAGAGCGCTTCGCGGGACTGCTCGAGCTGCCCGTCGCGCTCCATCGCGGACCCGTCTTGCCCGCTGAGATCGTCAGCCAGCGGACACAGCCCTGGCGGGGCAGCGCACAGGAGATGGAGGACTGGGCGCACCAGGAGCTGGGATTCCGGCCACTCGCAATCCTCCCGGTCGCTGTGCCCGGCGCGGGGGTGCGCGGGCTCGCGTTCATCGCTGATAGCCCCGGCCAGGTTGGCACGCGTCGAGGTGACACTGTCTACTCGAAGGGGATGTTCGTCACCGACAGCAGCGTGCAATTGGTTCCATCCTGGGCGTACTTCGTACGCCTCGTCGTGGAAGCCGGTGATCTGCCGCTCACTGCATCCCGCGAGGCACTTCAAGATTCGGTCACCATCGACGCCGTCAAAGAGCAGGTGGGCATACAGGTCCGGGAAGGCATCGAGCGTTTCGCTGAGAACGATCCCGCTGGGTTCGCCAGATTCCTGGATGTCCACGCCAAAGGCCTGATGGCGATGGCGGTCAGCGACGACGACATGCTCGATCTCGTGTCGCAGAGCGTGAAATGGGAGACCAACGAGGGCTACCAGACCCTGGCGCAGATGCGGCGCCGCGCGGAGGTGGTGCTCTATACGACCTCGATGACTGACTTTACGGCTTTCGCTCCGATTCTCGCCGCGCGCGGGACACCCCTCGTGAACGCCTCCTATGTCTACGGACGTGAGATCCTGCGACGTCTGGTCGAGCGTCCGCTTCGAGGGGCACGGCTGCGAGCTTTCGATGCGGGGCGCTTCATCGATGAGCTTCAGCGTCCGCTTGCCGGGGACACTGCGGCCCAGCTACTTGAGGAGCAGGCGCGCCCGGTGCTGCAACAACTCGGGGTCGCACTCGACCTGCGAGAATTCTCGCCCGTCACGGTGCCGGTGCTGTTCCTCGGCGCCTCCGGGGACGCTGAGTTCGACGCAGCCAGCGACGACGAAGCCGACGGCGATGACGCCTGGGGCGACCTCCTCAGCGATCTCGTCACGCCAGCTGAGTCGTCTGCGCCGCGCGGCCCACGCCTGGTCGTCAACGTCGGAAGCACTTCTGTGCGCGCCTTCGGGACGATCAAGGATCGCTACGTCCGAGAGGAGGCGATCGCCGGCCTCTACGTCATCGGCAGGCTCACCGCGGGGGAACGCCTCCAGCCACAAGACGCAGTGCTCCTCAACCGGGCCCTGCAGGCGCTGATGACGGCGGCGGGTGATACCGAGACCGAGTGAACAACCCGCCGCGGCGGCATCCTCACCTCGGCGCACCGCGCGAGCATCCTGCAGTTCAGTGCACATTGGATCCACGACGTGGACGAGGTCAGTGCGGTCGTGCTTCGATCACACGCAGGTGTCGTGCCCACCATGACCTCGGTATCTTTCCGCGATTTCTCGTTATGGGAGAAGGTTCTGAACGAACCGGGAACAGCACACAAATCTGCTCACAATTCCACAACCACGCGTCCCCGAACGAGTTCAGCCGTCTAATGTGCTGACTGGCGTCGAACTCCTCGTAGAGGGTTAGCGCCTGAATTGAGCGCGACGATCGGGGTGGCAATGCTCTCTGCATATGCTCAGGGCCTCAAGGATGGTGATGCCCTGCAGTGGATGCACGAACAGGGCTGGGGTGTTCGAGATGATGAAGCGTTAGTTCGTGCCCATGTGGACTTCATCGGGACCCGAACGTTCTTGGTGGGACGCAACTGGCAAACGACGACGGCCGTCGACACCAACGCGGACTCGTATGATCCCGATCTTGTCCTGGTGTGTTTCGTTGTGAAGGGCTGTCTCCTTCTCCAGGCCGCAGGGGAAACGACAGAAGAAGTGCCTGCGCCGTACTTCTTCACGTATTCAGCGCGTCGACCGGTGCGCATCTCGGCTGTGGAGCCCTGTTCGTGCCTCCTTCTTGGGATACCAAGGGAGCGTCTCGTGGAGCTTCCGTGGGTCGAGAGTCAGGCCCCAGGGCCCTTCCTGACGAGCAGCAGTTTTCGAAAAGTCCTCATTGCGTCCTTGAACGCCTCCTTCGAATCGCAAATCAAGGAGGGGCAGGTTGGTTTCCACTCCTGGAGGCGCGGGGTCGAGGACCTTCTGCTTGCAACGCTCGCCGCTACGAACGTGCGGCAGAGTACGAACGGTCAATCGCCGCGAGATCTACGTCTCGCTCGCGCGCACCACCTGATCGAGGAGAATTTCCGAGATCCAGCCTTTTCGGTCCAGGTGCTGGCCCGTGACCTTAACATCTCCCTTTCGCAGCTGCACCGAATTTTCGCAGATGAAGGCAATTCAGTCGGAGTGCTTATTCGCCGCTTGCGCGTAGACCGGGCGCGGACGCTTCTCCGGTCAAGCGACAATTCAAAATCGGACCGTTACAGAATCGCACAAGAAAGCGGATTCAGGTCCCTGCGAACCATGCGTCGCCTTTTGAGGCAAGAATCCGCAGGAAGCAAGCCTGCCGGCGACTGAGTCCTGACACGAGTGCCGGTGGGGCCTGCAGAGACGGAAGTGCCCAACAGAGAGGCGAAGTGGGCCTTGAGGGGCGACCGTCTGGGGTGCGCATGATTCTGAATGCTCACGAACGCCCTGTCGGTGTTCACGTCCGGGTGTACTGCAGCAAGATCGCAGCCAGCTCTTACTCCGACTCCGGAGGCGACACCCACGACAACGGCACCAGTCCGATGCGAAGGTGCCCAAAGGGAATGGCGTCGCTTCCGCCGGCCAGGTCTGCGTCGGCCAGCGACTGGCGATGCTGTTTGCAACGTTCGTATGTGAGTACCGCTGAGAACCTCTAAGGGGGACACCTTCGTCTTCGAGGCTAAGGCCATCTCCTCCGCGGAAGCCCTTGCGGGGGAGTGGTGCGACCGGTGCGCCGACCGTTGCGGATCGCGCCAGTCGGAACGGTCGCAGGGGAAGCAAAACCCCCGGACCAGCCGGCCGGTTCGAGTTCGTCGACGACGTGCTCCATCAGTGGCAGGACGGCGAGCTCGTGCCCGGCAAAAAGGGCGCTGAACTGATCGCGCTCGTGCACCTCCGAGACGCCGTCCGAGCTCTCGTGGACGCCGAAGCCGACCTCGACACACCGGACAGTGTTCTGGCCCCGCTGCGGGCGACTGCAGCCTCCCTCTACGCCGCGTACGTGGCGAAGTACGGCGCCCTGAACCGGGGGCAGCTCGTGGAAGGCAAGCCCGACCCGGAGACGGGCGAGGCGTCGCTGTCGTGGCGCCGGCCGACGCTCGGCGGGTTCCGCCGCGACCCCGACTACTACCTCGTGATGGCGGTCCAAGACTGCGACCAGCAGACCGGCGAGCATGGGCCCGCCCCGATCCTCAGCCGGCGCGTGAACACCCGCCCGGTCGCCGTCAAGCGGGTCGAGAACGCCGCCGAAGCCCTCGCCGTGTGCGCCGGGGAACCACTGGGAGGTCCTGTCCGTTCAGCATCGCGCACGCCCGGTCGATGGCGGCCGCGATGAGCGCTCGGTCCGCCCAGTCTCGGGAGCCCGTGAGGAGGATGCGGAAGCGCCACTCGGTCGGGGGCGAGTGCCGGTCGAGTTCGTCGCCGAGGCCGTGGAAGTACCGGCCGAGCGCGTGCGGACGCGACACGTCAGCCTCACTCAGCGCGTCCGGCGAGCCGAGGGCCAGAATTGCCGGGCTCAGCATGTGCTTCTGGTGCGTCAGGTCGGCGAGGGCGTGGAGGACCTTCGCGACATGCTGCGCTGGCACTCCCTTCACCTGCTGGAGGACGCGGTCGGCGGGGTGCTCGCCGTTCAGGAGATAGGGGTCGTTCATGGCTGGTTCCGTTCTGCGGTGCCCGTCCGGTGGGCGGCGGGACGGGGCGCTCGGTCGATGCGCACGCAGCCGTCGGAGGTGGTCTGCGGGCCGACGCGGACGGCGACGTACTTCGGCTCCGGCGCTGGCAGGGGAGCAGCGGCAGGGGAGCAGCGGCAGGGGGAGTGGAGGAGCTTTGAGCGGCGGCCTCGCTTGGCCGGGTGTCGCTCGGTGTCATGAGCGGTCCACCGCTGCGAGCACGGCCTGGAGGGTGTCGCTGATGCTCTGGCCGGTCGCCAGGCACGCTTCGACGTCGTCCATCGCCCGGTGGCCCGTGGATGGTGCGACCCGGTCTATGTCGAGGCCGGAGTAGCGGGCAAGGAACAGCTCGACGCTGGTGAGGTCGACGCTGCGGTGATGGAGCTTCGCGAACGTCACCGGGAGGTGCTCGCGCAAGAAGTTGCGATCGAGGGTGCTCGAGTTGCCGACGAGCAGCAGCGGGACGCCGTCTGCGTGTGACTCGAGGTAGGCGGCGACGCGCGCGTCCACGTCTGCGACGGGCAGGCTGGCGCGGTCGACGTCGGCGATGAGGCCGCTCTTGGTGTGCATGTTCACGACGAAGTCGTTCATGCGGTCGCGCCACGGAAATACAGGTAGGAACGAATCGCGGGGGCTCCGCTGTGCGACGACGAGTGAGATTCCGTTGTCGACGGGGGAGAGGTTGTTCGTCACGATCTTGGCGGCGACCTCGAGGACGAGGCCGGTCTGCTCGTCGAGACCGGTGGTCTCCAAGTCGATGCAGGCGAGGAGGGACGGGTGCGGGTCATGAGTGCTCATGCTCTCCTATGCGGAGGGTCGCGCGGAGCACTGGATTCTTGATTCGTCGCGCGGGATTGGGGGCCCGACGCGGCTTATGTACCTGGTCGGGCCCCACAGACGTGTGCTTTAGGCGGGCCAGCTGATGGTTACGAAGCCGCTGCCACCACTGCTCGGAGGCGAGAAAGTCCCGCCGTTGGATGCGGCACCCTGTGTGCTGGTGGCGATGAGGGTCGGATTCGAGACGACGAAGTTCGATCCCGCGCCGCCGCCGCTGCCCGCGGCAGATGCATTCGAGTTCGCGGTGTCCCAGATGCGTGCGGCACTTCCACCGCCTCCGCCCGCGTAACCTCCGCCGCCACCGCCAGAGGAGGATCCGGTCGGTGCCGAGTTGGTGCCACTTACCGAGGCGCCGGTGCCGCCATTGCCGCCAGCGTTTGCGCCTGTTCCGGAGTTTCCGCCGGCCGTGCCGAAGGTTCTGGCGATGTTCGTGTTGTTGGAGGTACCTGCGACTCCTGCGGCGCCTCCCGTGGCTCCTGTCGCGGAGGTGCCACCGGTCTGTTGGACGTTGAAGCCGTTGAAGTCTGCTCGCGAGCCACCGCCCGCCGCTGTTCCGGGGCTTGCACCATTCCCGCCGTATATCCCAGTGATATTCGCGTTGCTCGCGTTGGCGTCTGCGGACCCGCCACCGCCTCCGCCACCCGCCACTGCGACAAGAGTGGTACCCAGGCGAAGTGCGCTGCCGGCGCCACCTGCACCGCCTGTTGACGAGACGCTTGCAGGCGTCGCCGGGTCTTGGGAGATGCCTCCGTTGCCGTAGCCCTGTCCGCCAGCTGCTGCTATGTCGGGTGAGGATGGGCCGGATCGTCCGCCGCTGGCGGCGATGACGTTGAACGTTTGGCCAGGTGTCACGTTGAGCGTGACGGTCACAAGAGCGCCGGCGGCTCCACGGCCTTGTTGGGTCATCTGGCCGTTGAAGCTGCGCCCGGCTCCGCCGCCGCCACCGGCGATCGACACAGTGATCTTCGTGATGCACGGGGGCACGATCCAAGTACCGGTGACGGCAGCGGTGCCAGCGGTTCCCCCGTTGAAGGTGATCGTGCCCGACTCTCCGCAGGAGGCGGCTGCGAACGGGGCTACAGCTCCGGTCGCGATGAT
The DNA here is from genome assembly GCF_002931055.1 of Pseudoclavibacter sp. AY1H1. GTDB lineage: Bacteria > Actinomycetota > Actinomycetes > Actinomycetales > Microbacteriaceae > Pseudoclavibacter. Next base: position 516,174 of record NZ_PSXX01000001.1, read on the forward strand.
GGGTACCGACCAGGCTCCGGCAGTAAGGAGAGTCCGGCGTGCGGGATTGGATTCTGAGGGGGTGGTGGTCATGGGTCCTCTTCGATGTGGCGGGCCGGTTCGGGTTCCCGGCCTGGACGGTCAAAACGTGCTTCGGGCCACGGGCCCGCTCATCGACGCCCGGCCCCGGGAAATGTGCAGGCCAGTGCGAGGTAGCCTCAGCCGGTCGCGCACACTCCTGGGACTGTGGGGTCGTTCGCCAGATTAGAAGCCGGCTAGGGCTTGCCTAGATCGCCAAGACAAACTGACGCGGATGCAGTACCTGCCAGCGCGCATGTGCGGGCCTGCAAGAACGACGGCAGGGCCGTCATCGGAACGCGGCGCTGTTCAAGATTGCGGCTCGAGCCCGGATTTCTGCCCTTTGGTGTCGTCAATCAGCTTGTCGACATCAACGGTGACGGCGACATCGACTGGACTTGGAACGCGGAGGGTTTGTGCCGCGTGTTCGCCTGACTCGAGCGCGCGCTGCTCAGCCAGGGCGCGTTGGAGTGACCTCACGGAGCCGAAGCCAGAGAGCTTGGCGACTCTCGCGAGTTCTGCTCCTGTTGGACGAGCTTCGCGGAGATGGGCATTGGCCAGATTCACTCTGGTTCGACGCAAGAGCTGGCCGGGAGTGGTTCCGGTGCCATCAAAGACAGCATGTAGGCGAGACTTTGACATTGCGAGGTCAGTAGCCAGGTGTCTGATTGTGAATGAGGGGTCCGTGGCGTTCGCATCGATCACGGCCATGGCACGCCCGATTTCCTCGGACTGGGCGTAGGACGTGAAGGAGTACCGGTCTCTTGCCGTTGAGTCCAGCGAAGCGGCGAGGAGGTTCTCGAGACCCCGCCTCCAAGCAGGGAATGCTGCCGATGCCTCCGTAATGGGAGAGGCCAGCGATGCATGGGCCGCGCTGATGAAAATAGAGGCGATTGTGGAAGTGACGCTGACGGAAGTGCTGTTTCTGAGCAAGTCCGGGTTCTGAACCGTTAGCCGAGTCTTGAGCGTCGCCAGCACAACTCGTGACGCGGGCTCGTGGGTGATCAGCGAGAACATATCTGCATTGCCGTGGACAACGTGGTCGCCAGGGCGAAGGGTGTGCGTGCCGACGTCATTCACCACCTGGTGGTCGCCAGAGACGCCTACGACGACGATCGCCCGGACGTTCGGTTCGGTGTCCGAACCGATGATCTCGATCTCAGCCGGCGTGTGCCAGATGCGGCCAATGGCGAAGGTATCCGTCCAGATGAGATCTGCGTTCAGGCGGAATGTCCCTCGGTAGGAGCGCACGTGCCAACCGCGCTTGCCGAGCCAGTCAACGGCATCCGGGCCTGTGAGGTGTACGTCGCGGTCATCCGGCACTCGATCTTCTTTCGCTGGGGGGAGCGTCCCGGAAGGGACCAGGGAACTGTTGGGCACCGGGCGAACCCTCGGCAACTCCAGTGACGAAAAATCCTGTCCCGGTGTCAGCGAATCCGCGAGTCGACGCGAATGTCTCAATTCGCGGGAACAGGCCTCGCCCATATCCCATGAGTGGGGAGCTCATCAGGATCTCGGCGTGTTCCTCTCAGCGATGCTATGCGCCTGGGGTCATCCACGTGCGTGTTCGGATGCTTGAAGTCCCCACCTCGAGCGACCGTGCCAAATCGTCCTCGAGTTCGACACGAAAGTCCACGATGTGTCGTTCGTTTCACCGCGGGGGACAGCTGAGAGAGAGCATCAAGCGCGAACGCAGCAGCGGGTTGCGCTTCCCCTAATTCCACGGAGTCTCACCGGATGGCCGACCTGGATTCGAACGAAGGAGAACGCGCGCGCCGTATCGTCATCCACAGCACCGTGTGGTCAGTTCCGATTTTCAGTGCCGCTGTCGCGACTCCGACTGTTGCTGCGTCGAGTGGGTGTGCGAGCGGAGCTATCGTGTGGAGCGACCCTGGATTTGTGCGTGTTTCCAGTATGTCGGGACACGGAACCGTGACCGCTACTGGACCAAGCGGCAGCGCACTGATCGACTATCAGATCACCTCCAGCGTCCAGGCCAATGGTGCCCTCAACCCAGACTCCGAGCATCTCAGTCCGAACGGCCAGGGACTCAAACTCGACTCGACACCGCAGGCGACCCTCGCGCCAGACGTCTTCGATCCTCACCACAGCAGCGATACACACGTCTCATTTGACGCTCCCATTCAAAATGTCCGATTTCGCATCGGTGACGTCAAGACAATGGGAACCCCCAACGCAATCGTTGCCAAGCAGTGGGTTGGTATCCGCAACATCGTCGGGCGCCAAACGGTCTCAGCAGTCGCTGGAATTGGGATGACCTACGAGACCGCTCCAGACATCTACTCCGCCCATGTCTTCGGAGGAGTGAACCCCGAGGACCCGGACCGCGAAGTCCAATTTGTCCTGGTCGGCCCCATCACCGAGTTCAGCGTCTTGTTCAAACGCCAAGGTGTGGCTGCAGGCGGCGGCATCCACCTCACGAACATGAACTTCGACCTCGACTGCTGACCAAGACCGCCATCGCACGAACCATTCAAGAGAAACCAGGAATATGAACAATCCCCAGCCCGCCCACATCTCCCGTCGCACAATCGTCACCGCAGCGGCATGGACCATCCCTGTCATCAGCGCCGCGACAGCTGTTCCTCTCGCGGCAGCTTCGACCCTTCTGTGCACGGGCACCGCTACCGCGTCGGCAGTCGCCGTCGCCGGCAATCCCTCGGAATGGACAGCGACCGTCCCGGGAAGCGCCACGACCTACACCGTCCGGGCTGTGTCAACACTCGGGCCGGGAACGACCACTACACAAAACGGCGTCTCACACAACCTCACGGACGACGGAGCAGGATGGAACGGGGAAGCCGCTGCAGATGGCAGCGACGACTACGAGTTCTCCGGCTTTGGCGCAGCTGGATCGCTCGTGCTCAATCAACGCATCGATGGCACGACCGCACCGGCCTCGACCTTGGCCCCGACGCAGACGCTCACGTTCGAATTCGTCGACAGCACGGGGGCAGCATTCACGCCGAAGAACTTCGAGCTGACGGTCTTCGACATCTCTTCGGTTGCCAACTCCGGTTGGCGAGCCACCTACTGGGACGCGGTGGGATTCAGCGTGACGCCAGAATCGATAACCCCGAGCCCAGCATCGGCCGGAGTCGGCGCAGGCACGCTCGCGGATCCATTCCACCGGGAGGGGGACAACGAGTTCACCCCCTTGGACTCAGACTTCCTCGACGTGTTCCGTTTTGCGAGCTTCCCGACCGGCTCGACGATGCTGTACACACAGAACGGCGGGGCGCAGGGTTGGCAGTTCATCTCCATCGCCGGCCTCAAATTCGAAGTCGAGGTGCCGTGTCCGGCAGCAGATTGATCGGGATGAACAGTGCCATTGCGAGAGCCGTCTCGTGCGGAGCCAGTGCCAGTTCATCCTGACTTCGCACCGCTCTCGCGTGTGGCGCGCTGGCCACTCGTACGCTGAAACAGCCGCTTCAACGTTCAGCCCCGGCACGTCGGGGGACCTGCATTCGGGCGCCGTTGGACAGCGGTACCAGGCCCCGCCGGAATCACTTCCGGCGGGGCCTTTCATTTTGTCCGGATCGCATCCGATGCACGGTGATGCACCGGGGCAAGGTGGTCCTTGGACGTGCGGCCCCGGGTGCACCAGCCGAACGCGACACGCCGTGCGGACTGCCCCGCAACCCAACCCTCTTTTAACTCCAAAAACCCCCGAAAACCCCCGTTTCGAACCCGCATTCGGTCCGTGTGAACCCGTAGAGTTTGAGTCAGGCGGGTCGAACAGGCCCGGAAAATCAAGAGAGTCGGGGCATGCCGGTCATGCTCGGGCAGGTGGCTCAGACTCGGCAGGTTGATGGTTCGGGTCCCCACCAGAGGCCGCGCTCTCGGAGGCGCCTTCACTACCTACTGTCGTACGGGACGCGTCGCGGGAAAAGGTCGTGAATCTGAAGTTGGCCACCGGGTTCATCCACGATCCAGGAGTTCGAGCGCCGCGCCCGAGAGTTGGACGCGGGCACGCATCTCTACCGGTTCGACAGCTTCAGTGTGGACGCGCTCGACCGACGCACGGTGTGCGGCGAGTCGCTCGAGCGCAACTTGGTCACTGGCGCCCCCGAGGTAGTGGCTGTAGATGTTCATGGTCACCGTGGCGCTGCTGTGCCCGAGCCAGCTGGAGACAGTGGCGACATCGATTCCTGCCGAGAGCCAACGGGTTGCAGCGGTATGGCGGAGATCATGGATTCGGAAGCCGATTCCGAGTGTTTTCCAGTCGAGGAAGCGTTTGAAATTCGTGCCGTTGAGTCGCCCGCCGACACGGGACGTGAAGATCAGAGCGTCGGATGTCTTGCCACTGATGCGACGCTCGATGATGTCTCGCGCCCGCGGTGAAAGAGGTACTCGACGCGCCCGACCGCTCTTCGTTGACTTCGGCTCGTAGCCGTCTGAGGCGCTACTGGACACGGTGATGTAGGGCCTGGGGATCGCTTCGTAGCGTGAAACTCGGAGGTCAGCCAGTTCGCCCCAGCGTAGGCCGGTCTCGAGGAAGAACTCGAGGATCTCAGCGTACGGTCCATGCCTTTTCGCAGCGCCGGCCACGACGGATGCGCTCTGCTCGTAGGTCATGGCCCTGATCGATTCCGGGGATGTCGCGACGGCCGTGGGCACAGACGTTTTCGAGATCGGATCGGCACCCACGAGTTCCTGCGAGATCGCCCACGTGAACACAGATTTCACTGCCGTTCGCCACCGAACGACACTGGAACGTTGGTAGCCGGCGGCGAGGAGCTCGTCGTACCACTGGGCGATCATGGGCGTGGTGATGCGGCCGATCGGCAGTTTCGCCAACCGCTCTGGAAAGTAGGTCTCCGTCGCGAAACGGATCGCGTCGAGCGATTGCGGGTTCATGACACCATCTTTCGCCTCGACAAAGGCGGCGGCGACGGCGGAGAACTTCGTGCGCCCCTTCACCGGCTTGATGAATATCTGCTCCCGCAGCGCGATCTTCTGCGTCACCTCCCATTCGCGAGCCTGGCTCTGCTGGTTGGGCTCGAAGACCTTCGAAGCGACCTCGACCCCGCCCGTGTAGATCCGAACTCGATGCTTGCCGTTCCCGAGCGTCGTGATCATGCTGCGCTCTCGTTGGAACCGGATAGGAACGTCTTGAGCCAAGCTCGGACCTCTGATTCGAAGAACCGGATCTGCTTACCCATCTTGAGCGGGTTCTTCGGGCCCTTCCCTTCTGAGTTGAAGTGGTAGAGCGTGCTCTTAGGGAGGCCAGTGAGTTCGGCCAGATCCTCCACCGAGTAGAGGCGACCGAGGGGTGCCCCGGCACCGAGCTCGACCGGCTGAGGGGCGCCAGCGACCTTGCGGCTGCGGGTGGACGTGGACGATGCGTTCTGAGTGCTCATGTCACTCCCTATGCGCGAACTCGCGAGGAAGAGCGAAGAAGGGCGCCCGGACCGTTGCGGACCGTTGCGGACCGTGCCGGTCAAGACCGGCATTCCACCGGCACGCGCCAGGAGAGAGCCCCGCCCGCTGCGTCGAGGCGACACCGTTCCGTTGCGGACCGTTGCTTGTGCTTGCCGATCCGACCACAAGCACCGCACCCGGTGGCTCCACCGGCATTTGACCGGCATTTGTCGCCATCTGGCTAGCAAAAACCCCCGAAGCAGAAAGAGCGAATGTCTTCCCGGCCGGGGGTTTCTCGCGGTGGGTGATGCGGGACTCGAACCCACGACCTCTTCCGTGTGAAGGAAGCGCGCTACCAACTGCGCCAATCACCCGCGACGAGGACTAATCATGCCACAGATTCGGGCTGTGGATGATCACCGACGTGCGCGAGGGTGTTGTGTGTCGCCACTCCGGCAGGCCCTGACCCGCACAGCAGGCTCGTGACGCCTCCCGACGGCGTTCGCCCATCGTGCAGGCAGCTCGAGAGTGGGCATCGCTCTGTTTTCGCGATCGCGACCTGCCGTTCTGACCAGGTCTTTCCTCGAATTACACCGGTGGATTTTGTATCGCGGCCCGAGTTCCTATAGAGTCATTCTCGCGCTGGTCAAGCCGGAACGGAAGTTCCCGAGACAAGCGCGATGCGGATGTGGCGCAGTGGTAGCGCATCACCTTGCCAAGGTGAGGGTCGCGAGTTCGAATCTCGTCATCCGCTCGAGTGTGACTCAGTCTGGTGGTAAACACCAGAAAGAGTTTGCACGGGTTTCAACCCACAACACGGTGACGTGGCCGAGAGGCGAGGCAGCGGCCTGCAAAGCCGTCCACACGGGTTCGAATCCCGTCGTCACCTCGCAATGGGCGATTGGCGCAGCGGTAGCGCGCTTCCCTGACACGGAAGAGGTCACTGGTTCGATCCCAGTATCGCCCACCATTGAGGAGAAGGCCCCTGAGAAATCAGGGGCCTTCTTCGTGTCTCGTCGAAGTCCTGATCGGAAGGCGTGAGGCCCGTGACGAATCCCGAACACGCAGAGACCCGGGTGCTCTCGGCGGCCGGCACCAGCACTGCCCGCCCCGAACTCGAGGAACGCTACTTCCGCCGCATGGCTGCCGCCGTTGACGAGAAAACTCAGCTCACGGACTGGCTGCGCGGCGGTCGGGTCCTCGACATCGGTGCCGGGGGAGGAGAGCTCGCGGCGAGAATCGCAGTGCTCCCTGACATCGAAGAGACCATCGCACTCGACGACTCCGCCGATGCGATCGCGCATCTCGAGCAGATGCCCGGCATCACGGTGCGCTCAGGCTCCGCGGACCAACTGGAGGTGCTCGGCCTGCGTGATCTGGACGGCATCGTGATGAGCTCGGTCCTGCACGAGATCGCGTCGTACGGCCCGAACGGGCCGGAGAACGGGCGTCAGGCCGTCATGGCGAACCTCACGATCATCGCGAAGGCGCTCAGCCCGGGCGGAGTCCTCGTCATCCGTGACTTCGTGACACCCGCTCGACCGGATCGCCTGACGACGCTCGTCACCCCCGGCCACGATGGCGACGAGCTCCTCAGCGCCTACTTGAAGCGCGTTCCGCTCCCCGAGCTGAGGCGCCTCGAGAGCCTCGGCCAGCACCGCTTCGTCGGCTCAGCTCGCGTGGTGGCTGAGGCGCTGCTGACCGTGAACTGGGGCGCCGAGTCGTTGCCGCGCGAGACACAGGAGCAGTACTGTCAGTTCGAGCTGGACGAGCTCGTCGACGCCGTCGAAGCGCTTGGTGCCGGACTGCGGCTGGTGCACCGGGAGGCCTGGGTGCAGCCGGGGTACCGACAGCACCTGGCCGCCTGGTCCGTGCTCGAGCAGGACGGCACCCCGTGGTTCCCGGAGACGAAAGCCATCTGGGTCTTCGAGAAGGCGATCTCGCCGCTCTCGACACGCGCCTGATCGTGACCACGGTGGTTCAGTCCGCGTGAAGCGAGCCGGGTGGCGGTCATCGCTTCGTCCCCGACTGCCCCTCGAGTGCGGCCGAACCTCAGTCCTTCCACTCCCAGACTGTCGTCCGACCTCGGATCTTCACCCCAGTGGTGTCAGTGGTGACACGCACGACCCCCGTCCCCTCCAGCCACCGGCGGAAGTTCGGTCGGTCGAAGGGCTCAGCATCGAGCGCCGCCCCGAGCGCCAGAGCCATCCCCGACGTGAACTTCTCGCCGAGCAGGGCTCGGGTGACGGCCCAGTCCCGCCAGACGACCTCACCGAGGCGCACACGAGCCGCCTCGACGATCTGCGCGTGGTCGAAGGGGAGGTGGGGCACGCTGTCGAGCGGATGCCAGCGCAGTTGCCCGTCGCGCGCCTCGGCGCGCAGGAAGACGAGGCTGGCGAGCGAGATCGTGGCGCTGCGTGGGTCGCGCATCGTGCCGTCGAACCAGCCGAGCTGGCGCGTCAGTCGCACATCATCGTCCGGTATCCCAGCCTTCGTCCGCATCGCACGCAGCACGGGGCCAGCCCCGTGCTCCCCGGACAGCAGCAGGACGCCGGGGATGGCCTCCACCCCGGCGTGCGGCGCGTTCTCGCGCACCGCGACGCCGAACTCCAGCCGCTCGTCGCGATAGCGCACAGCGAGTGCATCCATCGCGACGAGCGGCTGGTCGTAGGACTCGGTCAACGCAGCACCGTCTGCTTCGCGAGCACCGCCCGAACGTCCGGGAACGTCTGCCGCCGCACGAAGCCGCCGTCCTCCCAGATGGGCTGCAGCAGGGACTCCGCCTCCTCGGCAGGCGTGGCCCGCTCGATCAGGCGCATGCGGCCGTCGGCGTCCGTCACCACCGCCAGGCGGCCCGTCGCGCTCTTCTTCGTTCCGCTGTCCGTCACAGGGTCCTTCCGGATGTCGACGCCGCGACCATCGACCTGGATCCACGTCGCCTTGATCGCCGACATGAACGTGTCCCTGGTCTGGTACTGGTACCCGAAGCTTCCCATGCCGAAGACGACGTTGCCAGAAGCGAAGCCCTTCGCGGCCAGCCGCTCGGTGATCAGCACCGCCCGCTCGCGGGTGATGGAGTCACCGTAGATGGCCCCGATGTGTGGGTCGAGCTCTTTGTAGCCGGCCTCGTTCACCGTCCCGCCGAACGTGTCCCAGAGCAGTTCGATGACGCCCTTCCGCTCAGCCGCGCCAGCGTCTGGGGCTCCCTCCTCCACTCCACAGAGGATGTCGACGGGGTTCCCGGAGTCTGGCCGGATGACCAGCTTCCCGTCCCGGGCGAGCACCTCTTCTCGGAGCGCCGGCAGGTACTCGGTGAGCACACGCCAGAGATCGAAGGTGTCGGAGACGACGGAGACGATGCCGCTCGGGTAGAGGCCGAGCAGCCCCTCGAAGAGCTCACGCTCGCCGACCGTCGCGATACCCGCGCACATGACCGAGTGCTCCGTGGCTGGCACGCTGCCAGCGACGAACGCTCCGCCGTAGTGACGCTCGATCCAGTCGATGGAGACGAGTGAGTCGGTGCCTGTGAAGCTGAGCAGGTGCGCGGCGCCGCTCATCGCGGCGGTCTCGTTGGAGGACATCCCTCGGTAGGAGAAGTCGTGCCCCTGCCAGTCGACAGCAGCCAGGGGCGTCCCCGTTCTCCTCGCCGCGGTCTCGAGCGTCTCGCGCATCGCCTTGGCGATCGTCGCGGTCGTCGATGCCTGCCAGATCTCCGCGCTCAGCACCGTCTCGATGTAGTTGGTGAGCCAGAAGAAGTCGGGGTGCGTGTTCTCGAGCGTGAAGCTCGGAATTCGAAGCGGCACTGCTGTGCCCTCCGGCACGGCACAGAACCGCAGGGGGAGGAAGCCGAGGCGGTGCAGCGCGCGGATGTGGGCGCTGCCGATCGTGTTCGGCCCGAGGATGCTCGCGAGACGAGCCTCGTAGGCCTGGCAGACCTGATCCTCGTCGGCCTCGAAGAAGACGCGGAAGCTATCCGCGTATCGCTCGAGGAACGCCTGGAGTCCGAAGTGCACGACCGCGCCGATGTCCGGGATGCGGGAACCGCGGTTGGTGTAGTTGGAGTAGACGCCGGTGACGTCGCCGGCGAGGCCGTACTGCTGGAGGTGGCCGAGCTTGTAGGCATCGGTCTGGAAGAGGGGAGCAACAGGTGTGTAGTCCATGGTCTTTCCTTTCGGGGGAGCTTGTAGCGTCGAGGTCGCGTCTGCCGCGACTCAGTACTCGACGTAGGGGGCGAGGATGTTCCGGATCGAGAGCACCTTGGTCGCGACGCCCTCGCGTGCGGAGCCGGGGTGCGAGTCGGTGGTGATGATCTCGCCGAAGTGCTGTCTGAGGGCGGGGGCGTCGCCCGAGAAAACCCCGTGGCTCACGAAGAGCGTCAGGCGCTCCTTGGGCAGTCCAGTGGCCTCTGCCAAGCCCCTGAAGGTGCCGCCTCCGTCGCAGATGTCGTCGACCACGAGGAAGCGCCCGTGGCGGGGGAGAGCCTCGCAGCTGAAGCCGGAGAGCTTCCCGGTCTCGAAGTCGCGGTGCTTCTCGGCGCGGAAGAGCGGGAGGTGCAGCGCGGACGCAGCGGCCTGTGCTCGGCCGACGGCACCTGCATCCGGTGCGATGACACCGACGTAGTCGTGCGCGGATCCGACGCGTCCGATCGTCGCTCGCCGCACGTAGGGCGCCGAGCCGACGATCTTGACGTTGTCGATCAGGCCGGGAGCGACCGAGGAGTGGGGGTCGAAGACGATCACCTGATCGAGCCCGAAGCTGTTGATCAGCTCGGCGTAGACCTTCGCCCCAAAAGGGATGCCCCGGTCGGCACGAGCCGCCGGGATATAGGGGAGGACCGCGACTGCCCGCTGTCCGAGCTGACGCGCGTAGTCGGCCCAGAGCCCAAGGGTGATGAGGTCGCTCGGGTCGGCGCCCGTGACGGTCGCGTAGGCGGGCTTCTCTTCGAGATCCGCGGGGACGACGAGGGTCATCTCGCCTCCGGGAAATCGCAGGACTCGGATGGCGCTTGTGGCCTTCCAGCCGGAAGGCATCTGTGCTTGGAAGTGGATGCTCATGCTTCGACCGTACCAGCTATTCGTAGATTTACGAATAGCTCTCCGGGAGACGCAGGCAACACGCAGAAAGGCCCACCCGGATGAACCGGGTGGGCCTTTGCGCACGTGTCAGATCAGACGCGGCGGAACTGATTGACCAGCGGGCAGTCGAAGGGGTCGCGAGCCTGGAGGCCGACCCTGTTGAGGTAGTCGATCACGATGCCGTACGACTTGATAAGCGTCGTCTCGGTGTACGGGACCTCGAGGTTCTGGCAGTGCTCGCGAATGATCTCGCGAGCCCTGGCGAGGTGCGGGCGCGGCATGCTCGGGAAGAGGTGGTGCTCGACCTGGTAGTTGAGGCCACCCATGAGCGCGCTCGCCCACCAGCCGCCGCTCACGTTCCGCGAGGTGAGGACCTGCTTGCTGAAGAAGTCCATCTTCACGTCGGCCGGGATGATCGGCATGCCCTTGTGGTTCGGGGCGAACGATGCGCCCATGTAGACGCCGAAGACGGCCATCTGCACGGCGATGAAGGCGAACGCCATGCCGAGGGGGAGCAGCCAGAAGATGGCTCCGAGGTAGATCGCGAAGCGGACCGTGATCATCGTGAACTCGACCCAGCGTCCCTTGATGGGCTGGCGAGTGAAGAGCGACTTGATCGAGCGGAAGTGCAGGTTGTAGCCCTCGAAGGTGAGCAGCGGGAAGAACAGGTAGCCCTGCTTCCGCGTGATCAGTGCGAGGAGGCCGGTCTGCTTCCGAGCGTCCTCCTCCGTGAAGGAGATCGTGTCGAAGTCGATGTCAGGGTCTTTGCCCATCTTGTTCGGGTTCACGTGGTGCTTCGTGTGCTTCGTCATCCACCAGCTGTAGCTCATGCCGACGACACCAGCAGCGAGGAAACGACCGAGGCGGTCGTTGCCCGGGCCGGACTCGAGCACCTGTCGGTGCGACGCCTCGTGGGCGATGAAGGCGAACTGCGTGAAGATGACGCCGAGGGCGGCAGCGATGAGCAGCTGGAACCAGCTGTCGCCGAGCAGGATGAACCCGGTGATGGCTCCGCCCAGTGCGAGGAGGAGACCAGCGGCCAGCATCCCGTAGAACCAGCGAGTGCGCTTGAGGAGGCCCATCTCGCGGATGACCTTCGACACGGCGCTGTAGCTCTGCGTGACGGACTTCGCTCCCGGGGTGCGGGGCTTGGTGGTACGGATCCGGCCGATGCCCTGGGGGAGCGCAGAAGATGAAGTCGTAATGTGAGGATCCCCTCGGTCGGCAACCTTTGGTTGTTTCGTTCGCCAAAGGCAGTGCGCCGATCGCTGACTTCAGGCTAGCGGGATGAGCTGCCTTGTTGGCTGTGTATCTGTGCGAGTCGTCACCCAGCGTCTTCACACGCGATGTATCGCGATTGCGCGTATCTTGATGCAATCACGGATCGCGCCGGTCGGCGCACTTGGAGGAATCATGGCTTCGACGGGCAGCGGCGCAGGCGACACCACGGGCTCAGCGAGGGGTGAGCGGATGCGGGAGTCCGCGAACTCTGGCGCGCGCGTCCAGGCCGTCCACACGGGCCTGAAGAAGGTCGTGACCGGACGAGAGAGCGTCATCAAGAATCAGGCGGTGAAGCTTGCCGAGAAGCTCGACGTCAAGACCGAGGGCCGACACCACCAGAAGATCCGCCTGGCGCTCCTGGCCCTGAACAGCCTGGTCGACACGCTCGGCAAGGATGGCAAGGCCGAGTCGGAAGCCAAGGCCTCAGCCGGCGCCGGTGACGCGAAATCGGCAAGCGGAGGCCCCCGTCCCTCGGCGGCACCCTCCGATTCTGACGCGCCCGAGGACATCGGCACCTTCACGCCCCGCGAAGGGCGTCGGAAGAACTAGGTGTCCCGCTCCTCAGGGAGCGGGGTCCCTGCGCCGTGCGGAGGCAGCCGCGCGATAAAGTGGTCGCTTGTTCATGCCTAACGACAAGGAGCATCGTGACCAGCGATCCCGTTGACCTCGAGACCGAAACCCGCCCGCACAAGAACGGCGGCGCGACGACCACCGGATTCGAGCTCTTCACAGACCGCTCCGTCGTCGCGATGAAGCTCGACGGTGTGCTCGTCGACCTCGCCACCGTGGTGCCCGACGGGGCGAGCGCGGAACCGGTGACGAGCGACAGCGCCGACGGACTCAGCATCCTCCGCCACTCGGCCGCGCACGTCATCGCGCAGGCCGTGCAGAAGATCAACCCGGATGCGCGGCTCGGCATCGGTCCGCCCATCACCGACGGCTTCTACTACGACTTCGACGTCGAGACCCCGTTCACGCCGGAAGACCTCAAGGCCATCGAGAAGGAAGCCCAGCGCATCCAGCGACAGGGGCAGCGCTTCGTGCGTCGGGTCGTGACCGACGATGAGGCACGGGCCGAACTCGCCGACGAGCCCTACAAGCTCGAGCTGATCGGACTCAAGGGCAGTGGCGCGAACGCCGACAACGAGTCGGTCGAGGTGGGCGCTGGTGAGCTCACTATCTACGACAACGTCGACGCGAAGACGGGAGAGGTCTACTGGAAGGACCTCTGCCGGGGGCCACACATCCCCTCGACCCGGATGCTCAGCAATGGCTTCTCGATCCTTCGCTCTGCGGCCGCCTACTGGCGCGGGTCCGAGAAGAACCCGCAGCTCCAGCGCATCTACGGAACGGCCTGGCCGACGAAGGACGAGCTGCGGGCCTACAAGGAGCGCATCGAGGAGGCCATGAAGCGCGACCACCGTCGCCTCGGCCGCGAGCTCGACCTGTTCAGCTTCCCGGACGAGCTCGGATCCGGGCTGCCGGTGTTCCATCCCAGGGGCGGGATCATCAAGCTCGAGATGGAAGAGCACTCGCGAAAGCGCCACGTGCAGGAGGGGTACAGCTTCGTCTCTACCCCGCACATCACGAAGGGGCGTCTCTACGAGATCTCCGGGCACCTCGACTGGTACCGAGACGGCATGTATCCGCCGATGCGCATCGACGAGGAAGTGGACGAGGCGGGCAACGTCACCAAGCAGGGCCAGGACTACTACCTGAAGCCCATGAACTGCCCGATGCACAACCTGATCTACAACCAGGGCGCGCACTCCTACCGTGAGCTGCCACTGCGGATGTTCGAGTTCGGCACGGTCTACCGCATGGAGAAGTCCGGCGTCGTGCACGGCCTGACCCGCGCACGCGGCTTCACCCAGGACGATGCCCACATCTACTGCACGCGCGACCAGATGCGGGACGAGCTGACCCGCACCCTCAAGTTCGTGCTCTCGCTGCTCAAGGACTACGGCCTCGACGACTTCTACCTCGAGCTGTCGACGAAGAACCCCGAGAAGTTCGTCGGCGACGACGCAACGTGGGAGGAGGCGACGCGCACGCTCGAGGAGGTCGCCACCGAGTCCGGTCTCGACCTGGTCCCCGATCCGGGCGGAGCCGCGTTCTACGGTCCAAAGATCTCCGTGCAGGCGCGCGACGCGATCGGCCGCACCTGGCAGATGTCGACCATCCAGCTCGACTTCAACCTGCCTGAGCTCTTCGACATGGAGTACGCGGCTCCGGATGGCACGCGCCAGCGTCCCGTCATGATCCACCGCGCCCTCTTCGGCTCGATCGAGCGCTTCTTCGGCGTGCTCGTCGAGCACTACGCCGGTGCCTTCCCGGTCTGGCTGTCGCCCGTGCAACTCGTCGCCATCCCGGTTGCGGAGCAGTACGGCGACTACCTCCAGGGCATTGTCGACGAGCTGCGATCCCACGGCGTGCGAGCCGAGCTCGACGCGTCCGACGATCGCATGCCGAAGAAGATCCGCAACCACACGAAGGCGAAGGTGCCGTTCCAGCTCATCGCCGGCGAGGACGACCGCGCCGCGAAGACGGTCTCCTTCCGCTTCCGCGATGGAACCCAGCGCAACGGCGTTCCGATCGAGGACGCGATCCGCCTCGTCCGCGGCGCCGTCGACGAGCACCTGCTCGTGAACACGGCAGAAGACCTGGCATGAGCGCGCTCGGGTTCCCCGAAGGCGAGCTCGACGGCCTCGACATCGAGCGCTCGGCTGACTTCGCCGGGGTGCCCGACTCCTTCCAGCGGCTCTGGACGCCGCACCGGATGGCGTACATCCAGGATGGTCAGGACCCCGCTCAGGATGCCTGCCCGTTCTGCGTCGGGCCCACGATGGACGACGAGAAGTCGCTCATCGTGGCCCGGGGCGAGCACGCGTTCGTGGTCATGAACCTCTATCCGTACAACTCCGGTCACCTCCTCGTGTGCCCGTACCGGCACGTGGCGATGTACGACGAGGCCTCCGAGGCCGAGGTGCTCGAGATCGCGCATCTGACGCAGACCGCGATGCGTGTGCTCCGCGCCGTCTCGAACGTCGACGGCTTCAACATCGGGATGAACCAGGGTCGTCTGGCCGGAGCTGGCATCGCCGGGCACCTGCATCAGCACATCGTGCCTCGCTGGCAGTTCGACGCCAACTTCTTCCCGATCATCGCGAAGACGAAGGCGTTCCCATCGCTGCTCGGCGAGACCCGCCAGGCCCTCGCCGACGCCTGGCCGAAGGCCTGACCGACCGCGATTCGATTGGGCAGTCGCCCAATCAAGCCGGGACGCACGCGCGTCTACACTTGAGCCAATTCACCTCCGAACCGCCATGCACTCTCTGCACGCGGAAAGTAAGGACATCATGAGCGAAAGCACTGCCCCCCTCGTCGCCGCCGACGGGACCGTAGGCTCCAACCGGGTCAAGCGCGGCCTCGCGGAGATGCTCAAGGGCGGCGTGATCATGGACGTCGTCACCGCAGAGCAGGCGCGCATCGCCGAAGATGCCGGCGCTGTCGCCGTCATGGCCCTCGAGCGCGTCCCGGCCGACATCCGCGCGCAGGGCGGCGTCGCCCGCATGAGCGATCCCGACCTCATCGAGAGCATCATCGCCGAGGTCTCCATCCCCGTCATGGCGAAGGCTCGCATCGGGCACTTCGTCGAGGCGCAGGTGCTGCAGGCGCTCGACGTCGACTACATCGACGAGTCCGAGGTGCTGAGCCCCGCCGACTACGTCAACCACATCGACAAGTGGCAGTTCACGACGCCGTTCGTCTGCGGCGCCACGAACCTCGGTGAGGCGCTGCGACGTATCAACGAGGGCGCCGCCATGATCCGCTCGAAGGGCGAGGCCGGCACGGGCGACGTATCGGAGGCGACTAAGCACATCCGCAAGATCCGCGGGGAGGTCGCCGCCCTCACGTCCATGACCCACGACGAACTCTACGTCGCCGCGAAGGAGCTCCAGGCTCCATACGAACTCGTGCGCGAGATCGCCGAGACCGGCAAGCTGCCCGTCGTGCTCTTCACCGCGGGTGGCGTCGCGACCCCGGCCGACGCCGCGATGATGATGCAGCTCGGCGCAGACGGTGTCTTCGTCGGCTCCGGCATCTTCAAGTCGGGCAACCCGGCCCAGCGCGCGGCCGCCATCGTGAAGGCGACCACCGCGTTCGACGACCCTGCCGTGATCGCTGCCGCATCGCGCGGACTCGGCGAAGCCATGGTCGGCATCAACGTCTCCGACCTCGCAGCCCCGCACCGTCTCGCTGAGCGCGGCTGGTAGCGAGGCGTTGGCGACTCCCGTAGTCGGCGTCCTCGCCCTGCAGGGCGACGTCCGTGAGCACCAGCAGGTGCTCACGGACCTCGGCGCCGAGGTGGTGCTCGTGCGGACCCAGGCGCAGCTCGAGGCGGTCTCGGGGCTCGTGATCCCCGGAGGCGAGTCGAGTGTCATCGACAAGCTGTCTCGGATCTTCGACATCGCCCAGCCCATCCAGGATCGAATCGCAGCAGGGATGCCGGTCTTCGGCACATGCGCCGGCTTGATCATGCTCGCCGACACCGTCGTCGACGCGATCAGGGGCCAGCAGAGCTTCGGCGGCCTCGAGGTGTCGGTGCGGCGCAACGCGTTCGGCTCGCAGAACCAGTCGTTCGAGACGCAGATCGAGGTTCCGGAGCTGGGCGAGCCGGCCGTGCACGCCACCTTCATCCGCGGCCCCGTCGTGGATGCCGTCGGGAGCCGTGCCCGCGTCATGGCGGCGCTGCCGGACGGTCGAGTAGTCGCCGTCGCGCAGGGCAACCTCCTCGGGACGTCGTTCCACCCCGAGATGAACGGCGAGACCCGGTTCCACAGGTACTTCCTCGACCGGGTCGCCGAGCACGCCGACTGAACGACGCCACGCACCGACCGATTCGACAGAGAACCAGGAGCAGAACATGGCGAGACGCCGTCCGAGCAAGGCAGCCAGGAGCAAGCAGGTCAGCGATTCCCTCGCGGCCTTCATCCGTGATGCCCCCTCCTCCTATCACGCGGCAGCTGAGGTCGCACGGCGGCTCGAGGATGCCGGCTTCACGTCGCTCGACGAACGCGATGAGTGGCCGCAGGATGCCGGCGGCTACGTCGTCGTCCGCGACGGCGCTGTCATCGCGTGGCGAGTGCCGGAGTCCACGTCGCCGATCACGCCGTTCGCGATCGTCGGAGCGCACACCGACTCGCCTGGGTTCAAGCTCAAGCCGAACCCGGAGTCGGCATCGCAGGGCTGGCAGCGCCTCGAGGTCGAGGTCTACGGCGGGCCACTGCTGAACTCCTGGCTCGACCGCGAGCTGCGCGTCGCGGGCCGTCTCGCCCTCGCTGACGGCACCACCGTGCTCGCCGCTTCAGGACCCATCGCGCGCATCCCGCAGCTTGCGATCCATCTCGACCGTGGCGTCAACGAGCGCGGACTCGTCCTCGACCCGCAGCGCCACACCCACCCGGTCCTCGGTCTCGAGGCGGCGGGAGGCGTCGTGGCGGCGCTCGCATCCGACGCCGGGGTCGACCCGGATTCGATCACGGGCTTCGACCTCTTCCTCGCAGATGCCCAGGACGCCCAGCTCTTCGGACACGGCGAGGCGCTGTTCGCCGGGGCTCGCCTCGACAACCTCGTCAGCGTCCACGCCGCGACGACGGCACTCGTCGAGACCGTGCCGAGTGGCGTGATCCCCGTCATCGCGGCCTTCGACCACGAAGAGGTGGGTTCCGCGAGCCGTTCAGGCGCGGCCGGCCCGTTCCTCGGCGACGTGCTCGCTCGCATCCAGGAGGGCCTCGGTGCGGGACCCGCCCAGCAGCGTCGCGCGCTCGCCGCGTCATGGCTCGTCTCGAGCGACCTGGGCCACAGCGTGCACCCGAACTACCCGGAGAAGCACGACGACGAGACCCGGCCCATCGCGGGCCGAGGGACCCTCCTCAAGCTGAACGCGAACCAGCGCTACGCGACGGATGCGCGCGGGAGCGCACTCTGGACCGGCGTCTGCCAGAACGCCGGCGTGGCCGTGCAGGCCTTCGTGTCGAGCAACTCGCTGCCGTGCGGTTCGACGATCGGCCCGATCGCGTCCACCGAGCTCGGCATCTCGACCGTCGACGTCGGCATCCCCATCCTCTCCATGCACTCGGCCCGCGAGCTGGCCGCGATCGCCGACATCGAGGCCCTCGAACGCGCACTCGCTGTGTTCCTCGCGGGTGCTTGGCCGGAGCACGCGTAAACTAGACGAAGAGACCGCTCGCCGACGGCGACCAGTGGCGTCCACTTCTCGGGCCACGGTGTCAGCGTGCATACGAACAGCAGCAGGCGCCCACCGCAGGTGAGACGCGCTAGAACAACGGAGAACAGATGTCCGGACACTCCAAGTGGGCGACGACCAAGCACAAGAAGGCCATCATCGACTCGCGTCGCGCGAAGTCGTTCGCCAAGCTCATCAAGAACATCGAGGTCGCGGCGAAGATCGGCGGCGCCGACATCGCTGGCAACCCCACGCTGGCTGACGCCATCCAGAAGGCGAAGAAGACCAGCGTCCCGATCGACAACATCAACCGGGCCGTCAAGCGCGGCGCGGGCCTCACGGGCGAGTCGATCGACTACACGACGATCATGTACGAGGGCTACGGCCCTGGTGGCATCGCGCTGCTCATCGAGTGCCTCACCGACAACAAGAACCGCGCGGCGGCTGAGGTGCGCACCGCCATGAGCCGCAACGGCGGCAACATGGCCGACCCTGGCTCTGTTGCGTTCAACTTCGAGCGCAAGGGCGTCATCGTCGTCCCCCACGAGGAGACCCCCACCGAGGACGACGTGCTCGAGGTCGTCCTCGACGCCGGCGCCGAGGAGGTCATCGACCACGGGCACGTATTCGAGATCCGCACGGAAGCCAGCGAGATGGTCGGCGCACGCACGGCCCTGCAGGCCGCTGGCATCGACTACGACTCCGCCGACGCCGAGTTCGTGCCGAACGTCAAGGTCGAGGCCGACGCCGACACCGCTCGCAAGGTGTTCCGCCTCATCGACGCACTCGAGGACAGCGACGACGTGCAGAACATCTTCACGAACATCGACGTCTCCGCCGAGGTGCAGCAGCAGCTCTCCGAAGACGACGAGTAGTCCGAGTGCCGCGGCGAATCCTGGGCATCGACCCCGGCCTCACGCGCTGCGGCCTCGGCATCGTCGACGCGCACGGCCGACAGCGTGTCGAGTTCGTGCACGTCTCGGTGGTCACGTCAGCTCCCGGAGATGAGCTGCAGCGGCGCCTCCGACTCCTCGCAGACGGCATCGAGGCCGTGCTCGACGAGTTCAAGCCGGATGCCATCGCCCTGGAGCGCGTCTTCGCCCAGCAGAACCTGCCGAGCGTCATGGGGGTCGCCCAGATTTCTGGAGTGATCCTCGTCGCGGCGGAACGTCGGGGCATCGCCGCTGTCCTGCACACCCCGTCGGAGGTCAAGGCCGCCGTCACCGGCTACGGCTCAGCCGAGAAGAAGCAGGTCGGCACGATGGTGCAGCGCATCCTGCGACTCGACGACATCCCCAAGCCGGCCGACGCCGCCGACGCGTTGGCGCTCGCTATCTGCTCGGCTTGGAAATCCCCGCTCGACGCCTTCAAGTCAGCGAGGGGCCAGACGCCAGCGCAGCGAGCCGTCGCGTCAGCCGGGCGGCCTGCGGACGCGCCGACAACCGCGCAGAGCGCGTGGCTCGCCGCCGAGCGTGCCGCGAAATCCCGCGGCCGCCGCGTACGGTAGACCGGTGATTGATTCCCTCCGCGGCCAGGTGCTGTACCGGACCGCCACAACGGTCACGATCGAGGCCGCGGGTGTCGGCTACCAGGTCTTCGTGACCCCAGCGCATGCCCTGCAGCTCCGCCTCGACACCGAGGTGCTGCTGCGCACGCACCTCGTCGTCCGCGAAGACGCCTGGACCCTGTACGGGTTCCAGCGACCCGAGGAACTCGAGATCTTCGAGCACCTCATCACGGTCACCGGAGTCGGTCCCAAGTCCGCGCTCGGCGTGCTCGCTCATCTCGAGCCGGAACAGGTCGCCCGCGCGGTCAGCGAAGAGGACGTCAAGGCCTTCACGGCAGTGAGCGGCATCGGCCCCAAGACCGCCAAGCTCATCATCCTCTCGCTCGCGGGCAAGATCGCTCTCGCGCCTGCCCCGGGCACGACCACGGGGGAGCCGTCCTCCGACAGCGGAGCGGCGGCGGTGCGCCGCGACGTGGTCGAAGCGCTGCTCGGCCTCGGCTACGCAGAACGGCAGGCTTCGCCCGCGGTCGAGGACGCCGCGAAGGCGCTCGAGGGTGAAGAGCAGGACGTCGCGAAGCTGCTGCGGGCCACACTCAAGCTGCTCGGGCCGGCCGGGAGCCGATCGTGACCGACGCCTCGCACATCCCGGAAGCACCCGAGTCCGAGGCGGAGATCGCCTTCGAGGGAGCCCTCAGACCGGCGAACCTCGCCGAGTTCGTCGGCCAGGCGAAGGTGCGAGTGCAGTTGGAGCTGCTCCTCAAGGCAGCCGCCCTGCAGAGTCGCACCCCAGACCACATCCTGCTCGCGGGCCCCCCTGGCCTCGGAAAGACGACGCTGGCTCTCATCGTCGCCGAGGAGACGGGGCAGCCCATTCGGCTCACGAGCGGTCCCGCGCTGCAGCACGCGGGCGACCTGGCGGCCGTCCTCTCCAGCCTGGTGCCGGGTGAGCTGCTGTTCATCGACGAGATCCACCGCATGGCGCGCACGGCCGAGGAGATGCTGTACCTCGCCATGGAGGACTACCGCATCGACATCATGGTCGGCAAGGGCGCAGGCGCCACGAGCGTTCCGCTCGAGCTGGCCCCCTTCACCGTCATCGGCGCCACCACCCGAGCGGGCCTCCTCCCGAACCCGCTTCGCGACCGCTTCGGCTTCACCGCGCACCTCGAGTTCTACGAGGACGCCGAGCTGGAACGGGTCCTCGCCCGTGCGGCCCGCCTGCTCGACCTCCGCGTCGACGACGCGGCGCTCGCCGAGATCGCGACCCGGAGCCGGGGCACACCGCGAATCGCGAACCGACTCCTCCGGCGAGTGCGCGACTACGCCCTCGTCCACGAGACCGACGCCAACGAGCAGGCCGTGCAGCACGCACTCCTGGTCTACGACGTGGACGCGCTCGGCCTCGACCGCCTCGACCGCGCCGTCCTGCAGGCGCTCATCGATCGCTTCGCCGGGGGACCGGTCGGCGTGAGATCGCTGGCCGTCTCCGTCGGCGAGGAGGCGGAGACCGTCGAGAGCGTGGTCGAACCCTTCCTCGTCCGGACCGGCCTCGTCACCCGCACGCAGAGGGGCCGCGTCGCAACGCAGCAGGCCTACGCGCACCTCGGGCGCACCCTCCCTGGCGGGGCAGCACCCCAGCGGTCAGCTCTCGACATCTAGGAACCAGCTTCACCCCTCCAGCTCTTGCTGAGCGACATCCGGACGACCGCGACGTACACTAGATGCGTTTGCCGTCGTTCCGGGCGTGCATAGTCGTAGTACGGACTGCCAGAAAGGCACCCACAATGGATCTCACGCTTCTCCTTCCCCTCGTCCTCCTCGGCGTCATGATCTTCTTCATGTGGCGCAGCAACAAGAAGAGGTCCCAGCAGCAGCAGGAGATGCGCAGCAGCGCGGTCATCGGCGCGGATGTCATGACGCAGAGCGGCGTCTACGGCACGATCGTCGACATCGACGAGGAGAACAACATCACGACGATCGAGTCGGAGCCGGGCACTCGCCTTCGCGTCCACTCGATGACCGTCGCGAACATCCTCACACCAGCCGTCCCGGACGACGCTTCCGCGCTCTCCGAGCACGAGGCCGTCGAAGAGCGTCCCGAGCTCGAGGCCGAGGCTGAGTCCGAGCGTCGCGACAGCGACAACGGGTCCGAGTCCGGACCGAACATCAACAAGGCGTAGGCGACTCCCTCACCTCTCACGCACGGGCCTCGTCTTGAGGTCAGAAGGCAGAACTCTCTTGGCGAAGTCGACAACGTCATCGGCGCGTCGTGGTCGGGGTGCTGGCATCGTCCAGCGCGCCTGGCGCACGCTCACGTGGCTCTTGATCCTCATCCTTGCCCTCGTGGGCCTCAACTGGCTGGCCGTCGCCACGCAAGGCGGTCAGTGGACGCCTCGCCTCGCGCTCGACCTCGAGGGTGGTACCCAGGTCGTGCTCGCGGCGCAGCTGCCGGAGGGCCAGGCAGACCCGTCGTCCGAGCAGATGCAGCAGGCGGTCTCGATCATCCGCCAGCGCATCGACGCGTCCGGCGTCTCCGAGGCGGAGATCACCACCCAGGGCGGTCGGAACATCGTCGTCTCCGTCCCAGGTGAGATGGACCAGCTCACGCGAGACCGCATCGAGAACTCGGCCAAGCTCGAGTTCCGTGCCGTGCTCGTCGCCGACCAGGCGGCGAACAGCCAGGCCATCCCGGCCGACCAGCTGCCGGAGGAGCTCTCGACGACGCCCACCGCGGAGCCGACGAATGCGAGCGACCTCAACTGGGTCACCGAGCAGATGTACGTCGACTTCCTGCAGTTCAACTGCGCCGACCTCGCACCCGCTGCGGACATCGACCCGACCCAGCCGCTCATCACCTGCGACGACAGCGGGACGGAGAAGTACGTCCTGGGGCCGGTCGAGGTGACCGGTGAGCGCATCGCAGACGCCACGAGCGGCCTCACGACCACGAGCACCGGCGCGACCACCAACCAGTGGGCCGTGAACATCGAGTTCGATGCGCAGGGCACGCAGGAGTTCGCTGCCGTGACCGAGCGACTCGTCGGGTTGACGGAGAACCAGAACCGCTTCGCCGTCACGCTCGACAACCAGGTCATCGTGGCTCCGACCACCAACGCGGCGATCACCGACGGCAAGCCGCAGATTTCCGGAAACTTCAACGAGGAGAGCGCCAAGGCCCTCGCCGACCAGCTTAAGTTCGGCGCGCTGCCCTTCAACTTCGTCGCGCAGTCGACCTCCACCATCTCGGCGACCCTGGGCAGCTCACAGCTTGTGAACGGCCTCATCGCCGGTCTCATCGGGCTCGCGGCCGTCGTCGTCTACTCGCTGTTCCAGTACCGCACGCTCGGACTCGTGACCGTCGCGTCGCTGGTCATCGCCGCGGCCCTGACCTACATCGTCGTCACGTATCTCTCCAACCAAGAGGGGTACAGGCTCTCGCTGGCGGGTGTCGCGGGCCTCATCGTCGCCATCGGCATCACGGCCGACTCGTTCATCGTCTACTTCGAGCGCATCAAGGATGAGCTGAGAGACGGCAAGGGGCTGGTTTCGGCCGTCGAGGGCGGCTGGACACGCGCCATCCGAACGATCCTCGCATCCGACGCCGTCAACTTCCTCGTGGCCATCGTGCTCCTGTTCGTGGCCGTCGGCAACGTGCGCGGCTTCGCGCTGACACTCGGCATCACGACGATCATCGACATCATCGTGGTCACCCTCTTCACCCACCCCCTCATGCGCCTGCTCGCTCGGACCCCGTTCTTCGCGGACGGACACCCCGCTTCGGGCCTCGATCCCAGATCGCTCGGCGCTGTGTACCGCGGCCGCGGCACGTTCCGCACCCCGGAGCAGAAGAAGCGCGGCGCAACACGCGAGGCCGAGCGCCGACAAACGCTCGCCGAGCGCAAGGCAGAAGCCGCCAAGAAGGCCGGCGGCGATGACCTCGTGGCGGCCGGATCGGCCAATGCCGATCAGACGTCGACCACGAGCAATGGGGAGAAAGCCTGATGAGCAAGTTCCAGACCCTGGGCAACGACCTGTACACGGGGGAGCGCTCGTTCAACTTCGTCGGCAGACGGAAGATCTGGTTCTCCATCGCGGGAATCGCAGTCCTCATCTCGATCCTCGTGCCGATCCTCCGCGGAGGCCTCGAGCTCGGCATCGAATTCACCGGTGGCTCCGAGTTCCTGGTCTCGCAGCCGGCGACCGACGAGCAGGAGCCGGCCATCGCGGCCGCCGCCGAGTTCACGGCGACCCCCGCGAAGGTCGCGGTCCTTGGCGACGGCGGAATCCGCGTGCAGACCGACGCCCTCTCCGAGGACGCCAACACTGAGCTTCGCGCGCAGCTCGCCGAGGCGTACTCCGTGCCTGTCGAGGACGTCAACCTGTCCACGATCGGGCCATCGTGGGGGCAGGACATCACCCGTCAGATGGTGATCGGCCTCGGTGTCTTCGTGGCGATCGCCGCCATACTGATGTCGCTGTACTTCCGCACCTGGAAGATGTCGATCGCGGCGCTCGTCGCCCTCGCCCACGACCTCGTCGTGACGGCGGGCGTCTACGCCGTCACCGGCGTCGAGGTCACCCCCGCGGCCGTCATCGGCTTCCTCACCATCCTCGGCTACTCCCTCTACGACACCGTCGTGGTCTTCGACAAGATCCGTGAGAACGCCGAGGACTACAACGCGGAATCCTCCCGGACCTTCGGCGAGCTCGTGAACCTGGCCATCAACCAGACCCTCGTGCGCTCGATCAACACCTCAGTCGTGGCGCTGCTCCCGGTCGGAGCGATCCTGTTCATCGGCGCCTTCCTGATGGGCGCGGGCACGCTGCGGGACATCGCCCTCGCACTGTTCATCGGAATCTTCGTCGGAGCGCTCTCCACGATCTTCGTCGCGGGCCCGCTCTACGCGGCGCTGCGCTCACGCGAGCCGGAGATCGCCCGCACGGACAAGCGCATCCTCGCGGCTCGCGCGCGCACGCTCAAGGAGCGCGACGAGGCCGATGCGGACGCCGAAGACGACGAAGCGGCAGCCGCCTTGGAGTCCGAGCCGGCACCCAAGGCCTCCGCGTCCTGAGGACACCCCGCACGGTGATAACTTGTCATCACCCTGGTCCGCGTACCCACGCAGGCCAGGGTGATGATGCATATGGAGGTGCTGCATGAGTGAAGTCTCCTCGTTGCGCTGGCGAATGCCGCGAATGTTCGCGAAGCAGCCGGTGCACGTCCTCGAGCCGATTCTCAAGTCGCTCAGAAAGCACGATCCTCGAGCGAACACGGCACTCGTGCAGCGGGCCTACGAGGTGGCGAAGGACGCCCACGAGGGGCAGTTCCGCCGCAGCGGCGAGCCCTACATCACGCACCCGGTCGCCGTCGCGAAGATCCTCGCCGATCTCGGCATCGGCTCGATCACCGTGGCGGCCGCGCTCCTCCACGACACCGTCGAAGACACCGACTACACGCTCGACGAGCTTCGATCCGACTTCGGCGACGAGATCGCGATGCTCGTCGACGGCGTGACGAAGCTCGACAAGGTCAAGTACGGCGACAACGCGCAGGCCGAGACCGTCCGCAAGATGGTCGTGGCGATGTCGAAGGACATCCGCGTCCTCGTCATCAAGCTCGCCGACCGTCTGCACAACGCTCGAACGTGGGGCTTCATGTCCCCGGAGAAGGCGAAGAGCAAGGCGAAGGAGACGCTGGAGATCTACGCGCCCCTGGCGCACCGCATGGGTATCCAGGCGATGAAGAACGAGCTCGAGGATCTCTCCTTCGCCGTCATCAATCCCAAGATCTACTCCGAGATCAAGAACCTCGTCGCCCACAGGCAGCCCGAGCGCGAGAAGTACGTACAGCGGGTCATCGCCGAGGTGCAGTCGGACCTCCGGCAGTTGAAGATGCGGGGCGACGTCTACGGGCGCCCCAAGGAGCTGTACTCGATCTACCAGAAGATGATCGTGCGGGGCCGCGACTTCGACGAGATCTACGACCTCACGGCGATCCGCCTCATCGTCGACTCGGTGCGCGACTGCTACGGCGTCCTCGGAGCCATCCATGCCAGGTGGACACCCATGCCAGGGCGATTCAAGGACTACATCGCGACACCCAAGTTCAACCTCTACCAGTCGCTGCACACCACGGTGATCGGACCGGACGGCAAACCCGTCGAGATCCAGATCCGCACGATCGAGATGCACCGCCGCGCAGAGTTCGGCGTCGCGGCGCACTGGATGTACAAGCAGAACGCCCAGTCCGGCAAGCAGGACAAGGCTGACGAGACCCGCACCGAGATGGCGTGGCTCAAGCACCTGAGCGACTGGCAGCAGGAGACCACCGACCCTGGAGAGTTCCTCGACTCCCTCCGCTTCGACCTCGGCGCGAAGGAGGTCTACGTCTTCACGCCCCAGGGCAAGGTCATCGGATTGAGCGCTGGGGCCACTCCTGTCGACTTCGCGTACTCGATCCACACCGACGTCGGCCACCGGACCATGGGCGCGAAGGTCAACGGGCGTCTCCTGCCCCTCGACTCGAAGCTGCAGAACGGCGACGTCGTCGAGGTCTTCACCTCGAAGAACCCGGATGCCGGACCGAAGCAGGACTGGCTGACCTTCGTCGCCAGCGCCCGAGCCAAGAACAAGATCAGGCAGTGGTTCTCGAAGGAGCGCCGAGACGAGGCCATCGAGCAGGGGAAGGACTCCGTCGCCAAGGCGCTGCGGAAGGCCGGTCTCCCGCTGAACAAGGACCACGTCCAGGAGGCGTTCTCCTCGGTCGCGTCGAACCTCCGCTACCTGGACGTGACCGCCCTCTACGCCGCAGTCGGCGACGGGCACGTCTCGACCCAGTCGGTCATGGAGAAGCTGCAGGCAGCCCTTCGCCAGGAACAGGACGTCCCCGCCGCGGATGAGGCGCCGCAGTTCACCCCCGGCACGACGATCCCGACCACGAGCGACTCCGGCGTCCTCGTCCGGGGTGCACCGGACATCCTCGTCAAGGTCGCCAAGTGCTGCACTCCGGTGCCCGGTGACGACATCCTCGGCTTCGTCACGCGCGGCCAGGGCGTCTCCGTGCACCGCGCGGACTGCAACAACGTCGCGAGCCTCCGGCGCGAGCCCGAGCGCATGATCGAGGTCCAGTGGGCCCCCAGCTCCTCGAGCGTGTTCCTCGTGAACATCCAGGTGGAGGCGCTCGATCGCTCCGGACTGCTCAGCGACGTGACGCGCGTGCTGAGCGAGCACCACGTCAACATCCTCTCCGCAACCGTGCACACCTCGAAGGCTCGCCTCGCCATCAGCAAGTTCTCGTTCCAGATGGGCGACACGACGCACCTCGACCGCGTGCTCAACGCCGTCCGCAGGATCGACGGCGTCTACGACGTGTACCGGGTCAAGACGCAGTAGCGCTCGCACAGCGGGCCAGCGTCGCGCGGTCCCTCGCGAGGGAGACGAATGGCCTCCGGTGGCTGGGATAGTCCGCGAGGAGCTCCACCGGGTCCCTGGCGAGCAGCCGCACCGCGTGATCGATCGACGCCTGGCTGCTCTCCGGGTCGTGCAGGAGATCCAGGAGCGCGAGATCGGTTCGGACGACCCGGACGCCACCGACGAGCACAACGGCCTCCGGCGGCGGAGCAGTGGACCTGTACCTCACACCCGCACGTTGCCGCCTCGGCGGTCGCGCACCACGCGGGGACGCCAGCGTGACCTGCTGCGGCGCAGGGCCGCCCGCATGCACCCAGATCGCTGACGCGCCACCCACGGCGCAGCTGCCGGTCACGAGGCGCGCGAGCGTCGAAGCCCGGTTCGCCGAAGTGAGCTGCCCGGCGATCGACGCGTACCCCACGGCACACGCGTGGCCGAAGCGGAAGATCTCACCGTCCCGCTCCATGACCTGGAGCTCGGCGAAGGGCAGAAGACGAAGTGGGGCAGGATGCACGCTCGCATCCTGCCCCACTTCATGGCTCACACGGCAAACGGTCTCGACTGCTGTGGAGTGACGCTCAGACTCAGCTGCCGATGGCCGCGAGCCAGACGCGGCGGGCTTCGAGGGCCTCTTCGGCCTCCTTGACAGCCCGCTTGTCTCCCCGCGCCTCAGCATCGGCGCGCTCCGCCTCGAGCTTCTCGATGGCCTCGGTCAGCTGGCTGTGCATGCCCTGGCTCCGGGCCTGACGCTCGGGGTTGGACTTCTGCCAGTGATCGTCGTCGAGCTTGCGCACATGCTGCTCGATGGCACGAAGGCGGTCTTCCGTGGCCTTAAAGTTCTCGCGGGGCACACGCCCGATCTCATCCCACCGACGCTGGATGTCGGCGAGCTTCTCCCGCGCCGCCCGACGGTCGGTCAGCTGGAGGATCGGGGTCGCCTCTTCGAGAAGAGCAGCCTTGGCCTCGTAGTTGGCGGAGTACTCGACGCTTTCTGCTGCGTCGACCTCGCCCTTGGCCTGGAAGAGCACATCTCCGGCTGCCTTGAACTGGTTCCAGAGCGCGTCGTCGTACTTGCGGCCCGCACGGCCCGCTGCCTTCCACTCGTCGAGGAGTCTGCGGTACTCAGCGACACCGTCGGCGCCGCGGGGGGCAAGCGCCTCAGCCCGCTCCAGGATCTTCGTCTTGGCATCGCGAGCCGTCTTGTGGCTTGCGTCGAGCTCCGCGAAGAAGGCTCGGCGCTCGCGCTCGAGCGTGCTGCGCGCGCCACGGAACCGCTTCCAGAGCGCGTTGGCCTCGGCCTTCGGGAGCCTGGGCCCGTCCTGCTGGTGGGTCTTCCACTTCGCGAAGAGCTCGTCGATGCTGGCCGTCGTCTGCTTCCACTGGATGGAAGCAGGAGCCTGGGCGGCGAGGCGCTCAGCCTCGACCACGATCGCCTCGCGCTCCTGGAGCGCCCCGGCGATCTCTTCCTGCTGCGCCTCGCGCT
The DNA here is from genome assembly GCF_002931055.1 of Pseudoclavibacter sp. AY1H1. Classification (GTDB taxonomy): domain Bacteria; phylum Actinomycetota; class Actinomycetes; order Actinomycetales; family Microbacteriaceae; genus Pseudoclavibacter. Next base: position 544,622 of record NZ_PSXX01000001.1, read on the forward strand.
GCTGCTCGGTGAGCTCGCTGACGGTGCCGCCGAGCGCTTCGAGGCGCGAACGGAGGGCGGCGAGGTCGCCGACCGCGTTCGCGTCGCTCAGCTGTGCGCTGAGGTGCTTGGCGGACTTGGCGATGTCAGAGGCCGGGGCTCCGTTCTTGACGCGCTGCTCGAGGAGAGACACCTGGCCTTCGAGGTCGGAGAACTTGCGAACGAAGTACGCGAGGGCTTCCTCTGTCGTGCCATCGGGGTACTGGCCGACCTTGCGCTCAGTTCCATCTTCGATCACGTACACGGTGCCGTCTTCTTCGACGCGGCCCCACGGATTCTGGGGGAGTGCAGACATGGCGAGTATTCCCTCACGGTAGGCGTTTGCGCAGCTTGCGCGACTGACTCCCCATGCTAGGACACTGCGGGCGCTTCGTTCACCAGGGCATGCCCAGTCTCGCCGTCCCGCTCCGGCAGGCTGCCCGCTCGATCCGCTACTGAAGGGAGAGCGAGGTGATGACGGCGGGCGCCACGGGAGCGCCGTCGCCGCCGCCGGAAGCCGGGTCGACGCCCGGCTCGACGATCCCCGCGACGAACTCGTCCAGGCCGCCCGTGACCTTTCCCATGACGGTGTAGCCGCCTGCGGCATCGCCAGGGAGGATGGTGTCCTCGTAGACGATGAAGAACTGGCTGCCCATGCTCTCGGCGTTGCCGCCCTGGCGAGCCATGGCGATCGTGCCTGCTGGGTAGACGCCGTCTTCCGGCGCATTCTCAATGGGACCCCAGCTATAGCCGGGTCCGCCGGTCCCCGTTCCTGTCGGGTCGCCGCACTGCAGGACGAAGAGCCCCTCGGTCGTGAGTCGGTGGCAGGAGGTGTCGGTGAAGTAGTTCTGGCCGTTGAGCGCGACCATGTTCGCCACTGCCTGCGGGGCGGCTGCGCCATCGAGCTCGATGCCCAGCGTGAGGTCGCCGTTGAAGGTCATCTCGCCCGTCCAGGTGCGTCCCTCGGCCAGGGCCGGGTCCGGTACTTCGCCGGACGGCGTGGCCGCCGGGGACGTCGTCTCGTCCGCGGCGGGGGCTGGGGCTCCTGGACCGCCCGTGAAGTAGAAGACCTGCAGTGCGCCGACGACGAGGGCGACCACGACAAGAGCGATCGTCCATGTGCGGTTATCTCGGCTGCGGCGCCGGACGCCGCGCTCGTGGACGGCGACGCGCGCCTCGTACTCGCGGGTCCGCCGACGCTGTTCGCGGGAGTTCTTGTCCGAAGTTGCCACTGTGCCTCATTCGCTTGTCTTCAGCATGCCGTGCAGGCACCAGAGGGGAGTTTACTAACATCGGGCTTCATGACAGGTGACGCGCCAAGCCTTGCGGGCACAACTGCGCCCCTCGCGGTGCGGATGCGCCCGAGATCCCTCGACGAGGTCGTGGGTCAGCGGCACCTGCTGCGCCCCGGCTCACCCCTGCGCGCCCTCGCCTCACCCGAGCAGGACACGCGTGCTGGAACGTCCGTGATCCTCTGGGGGCCACCCGGCACGGGCAAGACGACCCTCGCCCAGGCCATAGCGCACACCTCCGGCAAGCGATTCACGCAGCTCTCCGCCATCTCCGCCGGCGTGAAGGACGTGCGGCAGGTGATGGATGAGGCCCTCACCCAACGTGACCTGTACGGCATCCAGTCGGTGCTGTTCCTCGACGAGATCCACAGGTTCACCAAGGCGCAGCAGGATGCGCTGCTTCCCGGCGTGGAGAACGGCTGGGTCACGCTCGTCGCGGCGACCACGGAGAACCCCTCGTTCTCGGTCATCAGTCCGCTGCTCTCCAGGAGCCTGCTGCTCACCCTGCAGCCGCTCGACGAGGCAGACCTCATCGAGCTGCTCGACCGCGCGACCACTGACAAACGCGGCCTCGGCGGCGCCTTCGAGGTGGCGGATGACGCCAAGCGCGCGATCGTGCAGTTCTCCTCCGGCGACGCACGACGAGCGCTCACGACCTTGGAAGCGGCGGCGGCCGCCGCTCAGGCCTCCGAGCAGACGACGATCGATGCCGAGATCGTCTCGAGTGCCTCTGACCAGGCGCTGCTCCGCTACGACCGGGACGGCGATGAGCACTACGACGTCATCAGCGCCTTCATCAAGTCGGTGCGAGGCAGCGATCCTGATGCGGCACTCCACTACCTGGCTCGCATGATCGTCGCGGGGGAGGACCCGCGTTTCATAGCCCGCAGGCTCATCGTGCTCGCGAGCGAGGATATCGGCCTCGCAGAGCCGCGGGGGCTCGAGATGGCCGTGGCCGCGGCCGACGCCGTCCAGCTCATCGGCATGCCGGAGGGACGCATCCCGCTCGCGCAGGCGACCGTCTTCCTGGCGACTGCCCCGAAGTCGAACGCTGCCTACTCGGGGATCAACGCGGCGATCGCCGACGTCAAGGCGGGCGGCATCGGCCGCGTGCCGAAGCACCTCAGGGACGCGCACTACGCCGGGGCGAAGCGCCTCGGCCACGGCAAGGGCTACCGGTATCCGCACGACGACGCACGGGGGGTCTCCGAGCAGCAGTACCTCCCCGACGAGCTGAGCCAGCGCGAGTACTACTCGCCGACCCGGTTCGGAGAAGAGCGGGAGATCGCCGCGAGACTCGAGAAGCTGCGGGCCATCACGAAGCCAGGACTCTGAGTGCGGCTGCGGCTGTGCTAGTCTTTCTCGGTCTACCTCCCGGGGTTGCGTGCGGCTGCGCGTCCGAGAGCAAGGCGTGCAGTCTGTAGCCGACGCACGCGCGACACTGCTCAAGTTTGACGCCGGGGCATGGCCTTGGCGGAGAGCAACTTCATTTCTGCGCGCTCACGCGCGCCAAACTTCGCTCGAAAGGCAATTGTGTCCAAGACCTCACGTTCACGCAGCAAGGTGCGCCTCAGCCGCGCACTCGGCATCGCACTCACCCCGAAGGCAGAGCGCGCGCTCGAGAAGCGCCCGTACGCACCGGGAGAGCACGGCCGCACGCGTCGCAAGACCGACAGCGACTACGCCGTCCGTCTGCGCGAGAAGCAGCGTCTGCGCGCCCAGTACGGGCTCCGCGAGAAGCAGCTTCGCATCGTCTTCGAAGAGTCGCGTCGCGCGGCAGGCCTGACGGGTGAGAACCTCGTCGAGCTGCTCGAGATGCGCCTCGACGCGCTTGTCCTGCGTTCGGGCTTCGCCCGCACCACGGCACAGGCTCGTCAGCTCGTCGTGCACCGCCACATCCTCGTCGACGGCAAGCTCGTCGACCGCCCCAGCTTCCGCGTGAAGCCGGGACAGCTCGTCCAGGTCAAGCAGCGCTCGGAGGCCCTCGAGGTCTTCCAGGTCGCCGCAGCCGGCGGCCACGCGGACGTCCTCCCCAAGGTCCCCGCGTACCTCGATGTCGACCTCGCAACGCTCCAGGCGCGCCTCGTGCGCCGTCCGAAGCGCGTCGAGGTCCCGGTGACGTGTGAAGTCCAGCTCGTCGTCGAGTACTACGCTGCTCGCTAGCCAAGCAGGCGCTCCGGTTCGCCGGAACTGGCAGTTCGGGACAGTCCGAGCCGCGAGAGCCAACTAGCATAGGGGCGGGTCATCGCAAGATGGCCCGCCCCTTTGTCTGTCCTGCGGCACTGTGCCGCTCGTCTACGCGTGCGGCAGCCCCGTTCGTCTATCCGTGCGGCAGCTCGCTGCACTCAGTAAGGAGCACCATGTCTGGTGGCGACATCGCCGGCCTCATCGCGGCCGGAGTCTTCCTCGTCCTCGTCCTTCTGCTCGCGGTACCTCTGCTGAAGCTCGGCGGCGTCCTCGACGAGGTGCGCAGCGGCATCCGCGAGTCCGTCGATGCGATCACCCCGACGCTCGCCGAGACGCAGGTCACCGTCCTCGAGGCCAACAAGCAGCTCGCGAAGATCGACAGCATCACCACCCACGTGTCCGAGACGACGAGCAACGTCTCCAGCCTCGTCGCGCTCACCGCCGCCAGCGTCGGCGGCCCCCTCATCAAGCTCGCCGGGTTCTCCGCGGCAGTCCGCGCCGGCATCTCGAGCTTCAAGAGCGACGGGCCGACCAAGTCCAAGGTCAAGTCCACGCCGAAGAGCACCCCGAAGAAGCCGAAGCCGCGCGCTACGCGCTGACCAGTCCGACCCCCTCACCCCTCTTCACAGGAGTTCGCATGCGCACAGCACTCAGCATCATCGGCGGCATCGCCGCAGGGTTCGCCCTCGCTCACCTCGTCAACTCGACTCCGGCAGGGCGCAAGTTCTTCGCCGGCGTGAACGGTCGCGTCGACGAGTTCACCGAGGCCGTCGCCGAGGGCTACCGGGCCCGCACGCAGGACCTCTCCGCGGCCATCGCCGACATCAAGTAGCGCGACCAGCACATCCCCCGTCGCCGGGGCGACCTTCGTCGCCCGTCGCCAGAGAAAGAGCCACACCGCACGATGCAAACCGCTGAGATCCGTCGCCGCTACCTCGACTTCTTCGAGAAGCGCGGGCACACCGTCGTCCCTTCCGCGCCCCTCGTCAGCGACGACCCGACGATCATGTTCACGATCGCCGGCATGGTGCCGTTCATCCCGTACTTCACCGGGATCGTGCCGCCTCCGTTCGATCGCGCCGTCAGCGTGCAGAAGTGCATCAGGACCAACGACATCGAAGAGGTCGGGAAGACGCCTCGGCACGGAACCTTCTTCCAGATGTGCGGCAACTTCTCGTTCGGCGACTACTTCAAGCAGGGCGCGATCGAGTTTGCTTGGGAGCTCCTCACCTCCCCGGAGAGCTCCGGCGGTCTCGGCTTCAAGCCGGAAGACCTCTGGATCACGGTGTACGAGAAGGACGACGTCGCTCGCGGCATCTGGCGCGAGGTGACGGGCTTCAGCGACGACCGCATCCAGGGCCTCGGGATGAAGGACAACTTCTGGTCGGCCGGAGGCCCAGGCAGCCCCGCTGGCCCCTGCTCGGAGATCTTCTTCGACCGTGGCCCCGAGTACGGCGTCGACGGCGGCCCCGCAACCGATGACGACCGCTACGTCGAGATCTGGAACCTCGTCTTCATGCAGTACGAGCGAGGCGCAGGCACGACGAAGGACGACTACGAGATCGTCGCCGACCTCCCCAAGCAGAACATCGACACGGGCATGGGTCTCGAGCGCATCGCGTTCATCAAGCAGGGCGTCGACAACATGTACGAGATCGACCAGGTTCGGCCCGTGCTCGACAAGGCCGCCGAGATCTCCGGCAAGCGCTACGGCGCGGTGCACACCGACGATGTGCGGATGCGCGTCGTCGCCGACCACGTGCGCTCGTCGCTCATGCTCATGGCCGACCGCGTGGAGCCGGGCAACGAAGGACGTGGCTACATCCTGCGTCGCCTGCTCCGTCGAGTCGTTCGCGCCATGCGCCTCCTCGGGTTCGAGGGGGCGAGCCTGCCGCAGCTGCTCCCAGCGTCCAAGGACGCCATGCAGGACGCCTACCCGGAGCTCGTCGATGAGTTCCCGCGCATCTCGCGCCTCGCGTACGCTGAGGAGGAGACCTTCCTCCGGACGCTCACGGCCGGCACCGCGATCCTCGACACCGCGGTCACCGAGACGCGGGCCAGCGGCGTGCAGCACCTCTCCGGTGAGACCGCGTTCAAGCTGCACGACACCTTCGGCTTCCCCATCGACCTGACCGTCGAGATCGCCGAGGAGGCAGGGGTCAGCGTCAACCGCGAGGCCTTCGAGCGCCTCATGAGCGAGCAGCGCACGCGGGCGAAGGCGGATGCCAAGTCCAAGCGCTCGGCCCTCGCCGACGTCTCGGTCTACAGCGAGTTCCGCTCGCTCGGCGAGACGACGTTCGTGGGCTACACCGACCTCGCCCACGAGAGCGAGGTCCTCGGTCTCATCGTCAACGGCGTCCCCGCCGCCAGCGCAGGCGCCGGTCAGCAGGTGGAGATCATCCTCGCGAGCACCGCGCTCTACGCGGAGTCCGGGGGACAGGAGGCCGACTCCGGCCAGATCACCTCCGCAGCCCGCGGACTCGTTGCCGACGTCGTCGACGTCCAGCGTCCCATCGCCGGACTCGTCAGCCACACCGTCACCGTCGTCTCCGGCGAGGTCGCTGTCGGCGACCGAGTGGAGACGATCGTCGACCCCGCCTACCGACGCAGCGCCAACCAGGCTCACACGGCGACGCACCTGCTGCACGCCGCGCTGCGCGACGTCCTCGGGCCAGACGCCCACCAGTCCGGCTCCTACAACAAGGCCGGCTACCTGCGGCTCGACTTCTCCTGGAGCCAGGCGCTCACGGTCGACACGAGAGCCGAGCTCGAGGGCATCGTGAACGACGCCATCCGCGCCAACCATGTCGTCTCGACCCGGGAGATGGACCTCGACGAAGCGAAATCCCTGGGGGCTCGCGCCCTGTTCGGCGAGAAGTACGGCAGCCGCGTGCGGATGGTGGACATCGGCGGACCGTGGTCGCGCGAGCTCTGCGGCGGCACCCACGTGGGCAGCTCTTCCGAGGTGGGGATCGTGAACCTCATCGGCGAGTCATCCGTCGGTTCCAGCAACCGGCGCATCGAATCACTCGTCGGCCGCGACGCCTTCGCGGACTTCGCCGTCGAGCGCGCCATCGTCTCGCAGCTCACGAGCAGCTTGAAGGCGCCGCGGGAGCAGCTTGCCGATCGCGTGCAGGACCTCGCCGCGAGCCTCAAGACCGCGCAGAAGCGCATCGCGGAGCTCGAGGCGGCGGAAGCCATGCAGCGCGTCCCGGCTCTTGCCGCCGAGGCGAGCACCGCGGGGGGCGTCGTGCTCGTCGCGAAGCACCTCGGTGAGGTTCGGAGTGCCGATGAGCTCCGCTCGCTGGCGCTCGCCGTCCGCGAGCAGCTCGGCGAGCGCCCGGCCGTCGTCGCCCTCGGGGCCGCCTCGAACGGCAAGCCGATCGTGCTCGTCGCGACCAACGCCGCCGCCCGGGACACCGGTGCAGCGGCAGGCGCTCTGGTCCGCATCGCCGCCCCGATCCTCGGTGGCGGCGGCGGCGGCAAGCCGGATGTCGCCCAGGGCGGCGGCACCGACGTCGAACGGCTCGACGACGCGCTTGCCGCCATCCGCTCAGCACTGGCGAATGACTGAGTTCCGGATCGGCACCCGACTCGGCGTCGACGTGGGCAAGGCCCGCGTCGGCGTCAGCCGGAGTGATCCGCACGGCATGCTCGCCACCCCCCTCGAGACCGTGCCGCGCGACGGCGCCAAGGGCGACGCGCACGCCAGGCGCATCGCGGAACTCGTCGCCGAGTACGACGCCATCGAGATCGTCGTCGGACTGCCCCTGTCGCTGTCGGGTGCGGAGACCGCCTCGACCGCCGACGCGAGGGCCGTCGCCGAGCAGATCGCGTCGAGCTCTCCGGTGCCACTCAGGTTGGTGGACGAGCGTCTGACGACGGTGAGTGCAAGCCGCCAGCTCCGAGACGTCGGCCGGAAGGCCTCCAGGTCTCGGCACATCATCGATCAGATGGCCGCGGTGGTCATCTTGCAAACCTCGCTCGACGCGGAGCGCCAATCCGGACGTGCACCGGGTGAGCTCTTCTCCCGAAAGGATCAGGACTCTGTCGGACAACCAGACCCCCAGTAGCCACGACGGACGAAAGCGCTTCACACCTGACGACCCATTCGGCGATCTCTTCTCCGACGAGGCGGCCCCGGCAACGGATGCCGGTGCTGCCAGCCCGCGGAGGGCAGGCGGCAGCCGACGCCGCGAGTCGACCGCGGCACGCCGTGGCAAGCGGAGTCTGCTCGTCATCCTCGTGCTCGTGGTCGTCGTCGCCGTGAGCGCGGCGGTCGTGTGGTTCGGGTTCGGCTCGCAGCTGCGCAGCATCTTCGGCGGCGGCGCCGCCTCCGCCGACTTCGAGGGGTCGGGAAACGGCACGGAGCTCGCCTTCACGATCGAGTCCGGCGACACCGGGACCTCGATCGGAGAGCGCCTCGCCGACGTGGGCATCGTGAAGACCTCCGGTGCCTTCGTGGATGAGGTGCTGGCTCAGCCCGAGGACCCGGTGTTCATTCCGGGCAGCTACGGCATGCAGGAGGAGATGAGCGCGGAATCAGCGCTCGTGTCGCTCCTCGATCCTGCGAACCGTCAGGAGTCGACGGTCGTGATCCCGGAGGGGACCGCCCTCCAGGACGTCTACGCTCTCATCGAGGGCGGCGTCGGCATCCCCGTCGCCGACCTTGAGGCCGCCGCGGTTCCCGCGAACTTCGGCCTCCCTGCCGAAGCCACGACCCTCGAGGGTTTCCTGTTCCCGGCGACCTACAGCTTCGATCCGGGCGTCGACGCCACGACGGTGCTTAAGACCCTGGTGGACCGCATGTTCCAGTCGCTCGACGAGCACGGAGTAGCTCCGGAAGCCCGCTGGGACACGGTGCGCCTCGCCTCGCTCATCCAGAAGGAGGCCGGGCTCAGAGAGGACTACTACAAGGTCTCGAGGGTCTTCCTGAACCGACTCGACATGGGCATGCTCCTCCAGTCGGACGCCACGGTCGCCTACGGAACGGGCAACACGCACCGGGTCTCGACGAGCGATGCCGAGCGCGCCGACGCGGCGAACGCCTACAACACCTATGTGCATCCCGGGATGGTGGTCGGCCCCATCTCGAACCCCGGCGACATCGCGATCGACGCGGCGGTGAACCCTGCGGACGGCCCCTGGGTGTACTTCGTGACCTGGAACCTCGACACGGGGGAGACCATCTTCTCCGAGACGTTCGAGGAGCACGAGGTCGCGGTCGCCAAGTGGCTGGCGTGGATGGCCGAGCACCCCGAATATGGGTGAGGCTTCGACGAGGCTCGCCGTCCTGGGGTCTCCGATCGGGCACTCGAAGTCTCCAGCGATCCACTCGGCCGCGTACGAGGTCCTCGGTCTCGACTGGAGCTACGAGCGCTTCGACGTGCCGCAGGGTGGGCTGGCGGGTTTCCTCGCGTCGAGGGGGCAGGGATGGCGCGGGTTCTCCGTGACCATGCCCCTGAAGCACGAGGCTCGCGCGTTCGCCTCCACGCTCGCGCCCGCCGCATCGGAGATCGGCGCCGTCAACACGCTGGTCTTCGACGGGGCGGACGCGGGCGCCCCGGCTCGAGGGTGGAACACGGATGTGACGGGCTTCGTCGCGGCGCTCAACGAGGCAGGTGTCCTCTCGGCTCCTCGGGTGCGGCTGCTCGGCGCTGGCGGTACGGCGGCCGCCGTCATCGCAGCGCTGCCCTCGCTGGCGGCGACCGAGCTCTCCATCGTCGTCCGAGCGCCGGAACGAGCGCAGGGCATGGCGGCGCTCGCGCGCTCGCTGGGGGTCGAGGTCGAGGTGCTGACCTTCGCTGCGTTCGACGCGCTTCCCCCCGAGGCGCGCGCCGCGGAGCTCGTCGTCAACACCGTGCCGGGAGACCGGGACCACGTCGGCATCGACGCATCGTGGGTGCAGGGGGCGGTGCTCTTCGACGTGCTCTACGACCCGTGGCCCACGAAGCTCGCGACGCGCTGGCAGTCCGCCGGTGGTCAGGTGGTCTCGGGACTCGAGCTCCTCCTGGCCCAGGCACTCGTGCAGGTTCGGCTCTTCACCGGCCGTGATGAGTCGGAAGTCCTCCCCAGGGAGGCCGAGGTTCGCTCGGCGATGCGAACCGCCGCGCTGCGCGTGTCAGAATAGTCCAATGCTTCGATGGCTCACGGCCGGGGAATCCCACGGCCCAGAACTCCTTGCGATCCTCGAGGGACTCCCAGCTGGTGTCCCGCTTTCCCTCGACGATCTCCGCACCGACCTCGCCCGCCGGAAGCTCGGCCACGGCAGAGGCGCACGAATGAAGTTCGAGCAGGACGAGCTCACGCTGTCCGCCGGCGTCAGGCACGGTTTCACGATGGGGTCGCCGATCGGCATCCGGATCGGCAACACCGAGTGGCCCAAGTGGGTCGAGGTCATGAGCCCCGAGCCGGTCGACGCGGCTGTGTTCGACACGGGACGCGGTGCGAAGCTCACGCGCCCGCGACCGGGGCACGCCGACCTCATCGGCATGCAGAAGCACGGCTTCGACGAGGCGCGCCCGGTCCTCGAGCGCGCGAGCGCACGCGAGACGGCGGCGCGTGTCGCGCTCGGCGCGATCGCGAAGCGCTTCCTCTCGGAGCTCGGGATCACGACGTTGAGCCACACGCTCGCCATCGGGACGGTCCGTGTGCCCGAGGACGCGCCGCTGCCCGCCTACGGCGACCTGGCCGCCATCGACGCGGATCCGGTTCGCGTGTTCGACGAGGAGACTTCCGCTGCCGCAGTCGCCCTCATCGATGAGGTCCGAAAGAGCGGCGACACGCTCGGTGGCGTGACCGAGGTGCTCGTCTGGGGCCTGCCGCCCGGCATCGGCTCCTACGTGCACTGGGATCGCCGCCTCGACGCGCGACTCGCGAAGGCGCTCATGAGCGTTCAGGCGATCAAGGGGGTTGAGGTCGGCGACGGCTTCGAGACCACACGTCGTCCAGGCACCGCGGCGCACGACCCGCTGTACGTCCGCGACGGCTCCATCGTCCGCTCCAGCGACCGTGCAGGTGGCATCGAGGGCGGCATGGCGACCGGCACGGTGCTCCGAGTCCGGGCCGGCATGAAGCCGATCGCGACCGTCCCGAAGGCCCTCCACACCGTCGATGTGGCGACGGGCGCGGATGCGGCTGCGCACCACCAGCGTTCCGACGTCTGCGCGGTCCCAGCGTCCGGTGTCGTCGTCGAGGCGATGGTGGCCCTCACGATCGCCGACTCCATCCTCGAGAAGTTCGGGGGCGACTCCGTCGGCGAGACGAAGCGGAACATCGAGAGCTACCTCGCGAGCATCCCGCCGCTGCTGCGCACGTCGAGCGAGTCCGTCTCCGAGGCCGAGCTGCAGGCCGGTCCCGTCGACGAGACGCCGATGGGGGACTCGCTCAGCGAGTGGCGCGTATGAGCGTCGTGCTCATCGGCCCGCCTGCCGCGGGCAAGTCGAGGGCGGGCCGACGCCTGGCCAAGGTGCTGGACGTGAGCTACGTCGACACCGACAAGGTGATCGTCGCGCGCCACGGCGCGATCCCCGAGATCTTCGTCGAGCACGGGGAGGCCGAGTTCCGGCGTCTCGAGCGGGACGTCATCGCCGAGCACCTCGAGACCACCGAGGTCCTGTCGCTCGGTGGTGGTGCCGTGATGGATGCGCAGACCCAGTCCCGCCTCGGCGGGCACACCGTCATCCTCCTGACGGCGACTCCCGCCGCTATCGCCGAGCGCATCACCGGCAACGCGAAGCGCCCGCTCATCACGGGCATCGAGAGCTGGACCCAGATCTACGAAGCACGCCGCGAGACCTACGAACGTCTCGCGGATGCGACGTTCGACACTTCATTCCGGCCCATGGTCCGCGTCGTCGAAGACATCGCGGAGTGGCTGGAGCAGCAGACCAAGGAAGGACCAAGCGACGTTGCCTGAGATCATCGAGGTTCCCGGCGCCCACGGCGACATCATCATCGGGGCTGGTCAGTTCCGCGAGGCGGCTGCGGTCATCCCCGGCCTCCTCGGGGAGGGCGTCGCCAAGGTCCTGATCGTGCACGCGCCCCACCTGGCGGATGTCGCCGAGCGGGTGCGCGAGCAGCTTGTCGGCGAGTACAACCAGGTGCTCATCGCGGAGATCCCGGATGCCGAGGGAGCGAAGCGCATCGAGGTCGCGGCGTTCTGCTGGCAGATCCTGGGCCAGGCCGACTTCACGAGGTCCGACGCGGTCATCACGATCGGCGGGGGAGCGACGAGCGACATCGGCGGCTTCATCGCCGCGACGTGGCTCCGGGGTGTCAAGGTCGTGCACATGCCGACGACGGTGCTCGCCATGGTCGACGCGGCCATCGGCGGCAAGACGGGCCTCAACACCAACGAGGGCAAGAACCTCGTCGGCTCCTTCCACCCGCCGGCGGGGGTCGTCATCGACCCGGAGATTCTGGCCGGACTCCCTCGCAACGAGCTGCTGGCCGGCTTCGCCGAGGTCGTGAAGGCCGGCTTCATCGCCGAGCCCGAGATCCTCGACATCATCGAGCGCGACCCGGAGCGCGCGACCGACCCGACCACGCCCGAGTTCCTGCGGGTGCTCGAGCTCGCGATCCGCGTCAAGGCGAGGGTCGTCGGCGAGGACTTCACCGAGCAGGGCCTGCGCGAGATCCTCAACTACGGGCACACGCTCGGCCACGCCATCGAGAACGCGGAACGGTACCAATGGCGTCATGGCGCCGCCATCTCCATCGGCATGGCGTTCGTCGCCGAGCTGGCCCGCCTCTCGGGGCGCCTCGACGACGCCACGGCGGATCGACACAAGTCCATCCTCGAATTGCTCGGCCTGCCCACGAGCTACCCGGCCGGCCGCTGGAAGACGCTCCTCGCGACGATGCGTCGGGACAAGAAGGCTCGCGGAGCCATGCTGCGCTTCGTCGTGCTCGACGGCCTCGGCCGTCCCACGATCATGCAGGCGCCGGACGAGAGCCTGCTGTTCGCCGCGTACCAGGAGATCGCGAGCTAGGTCTGCGCCGGCCGCCGGTCAGCAGCAGCTCACGCGCTCCGGCGCCTGCAGGTAGGTGAACGAGCTCAGCGCCGTGAAGCCTGCTCGGTGGAACAGCCGCCGGGAGACGGCGTTGCTCTCGACCACCATCGCGAGGCAGGAGGTCGCACCGCGCTGAGCCGCTTCCTGCTGGGCATGGCGCAGGAGCAGCCGACCGTGGCCTCGCCCTCGGTGTGCGCTCTGGGTGACCAGGCAGTCGATGACCCCGGTGCCGTCGACCACGGTGACCCGAGCGAGCGCCACAAGCGTTCTCTCCTGCCGGACGCCGAGGAAGCTCGACCCTCCTGAGCTGAGGATGCGCGGGGCGAGGCGCCGGTCGCGCGCCAGTCTGCGGTCGCTCCAGCTGAGCCAGGCGTCGAGCCAGTCCGGGGGGAGTTCGGGACCAGCCTGCGTGACCGCGACGAGGTCGCCGGACGACTCGCCGCCGCCCGACTCGCCCTCGAGAGCTGCCGGTTCTCCGCCGCGAAGCGAGCGGCCGAGGATCCTGCCCGTCAGCGTGGGGGAGTAGCCGAACGCCTCGAGGGCCGCGACGTCGCGGGCATCCGCCGACCCCGTCGCGAGGAACTGGCTGGGGAGTCCACGAACGCGATACGCCTCCTCGACGGCGCCGAGCGCGAGCTGCGTGTCCTCGGCCGGGCCGAGCATCCACACGCTGTTCGCGCGCCTCGTGAATCCCTCTGCGAATCCGAGGCGCCATCCGCCGATTCGCCGCTCATCCAGAGCGGGCCAGCTCGCCATCAGCGCGGAGGTGGCCTGCGCGACCGTCGGCAGCAGCGCCGGCTCCTCGGTGGCTGGTCCAGGTTCCGCGGTCATGGATTCGAGGCTACGGGCAGGCGAGCAGCCGCGCCAGCATGCTCGGCCGGGACCGCTCGCGACATCGTCTAGCCTGGACGGCGGACCTGACGGCATGCCTCGCTCGCCCGGGACGCAGACGCAGTGACCGCATCCATCGAGCAGGAGGATCCACAGTTGACCAGGCGCATCGTCTTCCTCGACATCGACGGCACGCTCATCGACGAGCGGGAGCACATCCAGCCCTCGACCGTCGAAGCCGTGTCCCGAGCCCGGGACGCGGGACACCTGCTCTTCATCTGCACCGGCCGGTCCCGCGGCGAGATCTACCCGCAGATCCTCGACCTCGGCTTCGATGGGATCGTGAGCGCCGGCGGGAGCTTCGTCTGGCTCGACGGCGAGACCCGCGTCTCGCGGACCATGTCCCTCGAGGACGCCGCGTTCGCCATCGACTTCTTCACGGGCGCCGGCATCGACTTCTACGTGCAGAGCGACGCCGCCGTCGTCGCCAGCCCGGGGTTCCGCGCGCATCTGCGCCAACTCCTCGCGGCCGAGGTCGCCGACTCGAACCGCGTCGAGTCTGACGGCGAGCTGCAGTTCGAGAAGTTCTTCGACGATGGAGGCGAGGTGCTGCGCGACGACATCGGCAAGATGTGCTTCCTGAGCGCGGCCACGTCGATCGCCGAGATCCGCGCCGCTTTCGCGGGGCGCTTCGACGTCATCAACGCCACCGTGCCGGTTCTCGGTCCCCAAAGCGGGGAGCTCCTGCAGCTCGGCGTCAACAAGGGGAGCGCGATTCTCGAGGTCTGCAGGATTCTGGATCTCGACCCGGCTGACACGATCGGCATCGGCGACAGCATCAACGACGTCGAGATGCTCCAGGTCACGGGCATCGGCATCGCCATGGGCAACGCCCCGGACGCCATCAAGGCCCACGCCGACCAGGTCACGACGGGCGTCGACGACAACGGGGTGTGGAACGCGTTCGTCAGCAACGGCCTGATCACCGCAGACGCCTCGGTGGCGCCGACCGCCGCGTACGCCTGAGGCCGATCGCTAGACTGGCCGGCATGCGCATCCTCGTCCTCGGCGGCCCGAACCTCAACCGGCTCGGCACCCGCGAGCCCAAGACCTACGGCACCCAGACCCTGGACGACATCATCGAACTCCTCCGCGAGCGAGCGGGGAGCGGCGTCGAGATCGATGCCCGCCAGTCGAACTTCGAAGGGCAGCTCGTCGAGTGGCTGCACGAGGCGGCCGACGCACGCACCCCGGTCATCCTGAATCCCGCAGCCCTCACGCACTACTCGATCGCGTTGCGCGATGCGGTCTCCATCGTGACGGAGACCGGCACTCCGCTCATCGAGGTGCACCTCTCGAACCCCCACGCTCGTGAGGTCTTCCGCCACACGAGTGTCATCTCGCCGGTCGCGACCGGCGTCGTCGCAGGGCTCGGCGCCGGTTCGTACCTCGCCGCGCTCGAGGGCATTCGGGCGATGAGCGAGGCGACGAGGCCCTCTCCAGAGACCCTGCACTAGACTTCTCCGGGGCCGCTGGGGCAAACGCCTCGCGCCGACAGCTCGCGCGTACCTCAACCAGGTGCCAATAACTGAAGAATCCCGCAGCACCGCGGGATGGACACGGAGAAACTTCCATGGCAACTACGGCAGACATCAAGAACGGCGTTGTACTCCTCATCGAGAAACAGCTCTGGCAGGTCATCGACTTCCAGCACGTGAAGCCCGGCAAGGGCGGTGCGTTCGTGCGCACCAAGCTCAAGCAGGTCGTCAGCGGCAAGACCGTCGACCGCACGTTCAACGCTGGCGCCAAGATCGAGACCGCGACCGTCGACCGGCGCGACTTCCAGTACCTCTACCGCGACGGAGACGGCTACGTCTTCATGGACCAGAGCGACTACGACCAGATCACGCTCGACGAGAAGATCGTCGGCGACGCCGCGAAGTACATGCTCGAGCAGCAGAGCGTGCAGATCGCGCTCAACGAGGGCGAGCCTCTCTACATCGAGCTCCCGCCGTCCGTGGTCCTCGAGATCACGTACACGGAGCCGGGCCTCCAGGGCGACCGCTCGAACGCCGGCACGAAGCCTGCGACCGTCGAGACGGGTGCCGAGATCCAGGTCCCGCTCTTCCTGAACGCCGGCACCAAGGTCAAGATCGACACCCGCACGGGCGACTACCTGGGCCGCGTCAACGACTAGTGAGCGCGCGCACGAAGGCGCGCAAGCGCGCCATGGACATCCTGTTCGCGTCGGATGTGCGGGGGACCCCGATTCCGGAG
Organism: Pseudoclavibacter sp. AY1H1; assembly: GCF_002931055.1. GTDB lineage: Bacteria > Actinomycetota > Actinomycetes > Actinomycetales > Microbacteriaceae > Pseudoclavibacter. The sequence continues at coordinate 560,241 of NZ_PSXX01000001.1, forward strand.
CTCCTCGGACAGGAAGCGGAACGGGCAGCAGATGAGCCCGACCGCGCCGCGAGCTGGCGCTACGCCAGGGAGATCGTGCTCGGCGTCATCGAGCACGCCGACGAGATCGACGGCTACATCGTCGAGACGGCCCGCGACTGGACGCTCGAGCGCATGCCGGCCCTCGACAGGTCGATCCTCAGGGTCGCCATCTGGGAGCTCAAGTACAACGACGAGATCCCCGCTGCGGTCGCCATCACCGAGGCGGTCAGCGCAGCTGGCGAGTACTCGACGGATGCGTCGGGCAAGTTCATCCACGGAGTGCTCGGCCGCATCAGCGAGCAGTAGCCCGGTGCTAGGCTGGTGGCCTGGGTCGATGCCGCGAGAGCGGTGGAGGCCCAGGCCCCAGTCGGGTTCCGGCCGACCGGATCCCCTGCAGCTCGCCTGCAGTTTCGGCGGCTCCAGTCCAGACATCCTTTAACACCGTCCAGTGAGGCGGGGAAGGAGGTCGACGTGTCCCAGCGAACCGTGCTGAATCACGACGACGTTCACAGAGCCCTCGTGCGCATCGCGCACCAGATCCTCGAGCAGAACCGCGGGTCGAAGGACCTGCTCCTGCTCGGCATCCCGAGCCGCGGAGTTCCTCTCGCGAAGCGCCTCGCCAGTCTCATCGCTGGCTTCGAGGCCTCGAACGGAACCCACGTCGAAGCCGGCGATATCGCCGGTGCGCTCGACGTCACGATGTACCGCGACGACCTGCGGAGGGGCCCGGCGCGCGTCTCGCAGCCGACGCACATCCCCGTGGGCGGCATCGACGGCAAGACGATCGTGCTCGTCGACGACGTGCTCTTCTCGGGTCGGACCGTGCGCGCTGCGCTCGACGCGCTGAGCGATACAGGCCGCCCGCGCGCCGTGCAGCTGGCCGTGCTCGTCGACCGAGGCCACCGGGAGCTGCCCATCCGCGCCGACTACGTGGGCAAGAACCTGCCCTCGGCACGGAGCGAGCGAATCGGCGTGGAGCTCACCGAGCTCGACGGCGGCGACCGCGTGGTCATCACGGACGGAGCTCGCGCATGAAGCACCTGCTCTCCACGAAGGGCATGTCGCGCGACGACGCCATCATGCTCCTCGACATGGCCGAGGACATGTCCGACGTCGGCGACCGCGAGGTGAAGAAGCTCCCCGCCCTGCGCGGTATCACCGTCGTCAACCTGTTCTACGAGGACTCGACGCGCACGCGGATCTCCTTCGAGGCCGCCGAGAAGCGCCTGTCCGCCGACGTCATCAACTTCGGGGCCAAGGGCTCGAGCGTCTCGAAGGGAGAATCGCTCAAGGACACGGCCCAGACCCTCAAGGCCATCGGCGCCGACGCCGTCGTCATCCGGCACCCCTCGAGCGGGGCCCCGCAGCTGCTGGCCGAGCGCGACTGGATCGACGCCCCCATCCTCAACGCCGGCGACGGCATGCACGAGCATCCGACGCAGGCCCTGCTCGACGCCTTCACGCTGCGCCGACGTGTCCACGGGCGCGCTGCGGCACGCGGCAAGGGCCTCGACGGCTGCCACGTCGTGATCGTCGGCGACATCCTGCACTCCCGTGTCGCCAGGTCGAATGTCTGGCTCCTGACCACGCTCGGCGCCGAGGTCACGCTCGTCGGACCCCCGACGCTCGTCCCGGTCCGCACGGAGGCCTGGCCAGCGACCATCACGAGCGACCTCGACGGCGCGCTCGCGACCAAGCCAACCGCGGTCATGCTCCTGCGCATCCAGGCTGAGCGGATGCACGACGCGTTCTTCCCGAACACCAGGGAGTACGCGAAGAACTGGGGCCTCGGTGAGGCCCGCTTCCGAGGCTTGCCCGAGACTACGATGGTCATGCATCCGGGCCCGATGAACCGAGGCCTGGAGATATCCTCCATCGCCGCCGACTCACCGCAGTCGACAGTGCTCGAGCAGGTCGCGAACGGCGTCGCCGTCCGCATGGCAGCGCTCTACGTGCTCTGCTCAGGCGAACGTGCGGGGAGCGGCTCGTGAACCAGGGCCAAGGAAACGAGAGAGGCACCATGACCACGCTGTACCGAGGCGCCCAGCTGCTTGGCGTCGACCCCGTCGACGTCCTCGTCAGCGGGACGACGATCACCGAGGTCGCGCCGGCCGGCACGATCGGCGTCGAGAGCGTGGAGAGCGTGATCGATGTCGAGGGACTCGTCCTGCTCCCCGGGCTCGTCGACCTCCACACCCACCTGCGCGAGCCGGGCTTCGAGTCGAGCGAGACCGTCCTGACCGGCACACGCGCAGCGGCCTTCGGCGGCTACACGACGGTGTTCGCAATGGCGAACACCTCACCGGTGCAGGACACCGCCGGCGTCGTCGAGGCGGTAGCGGCGCTCGGCCGATCCGCCGGCTACGCCGACGTGCGACCGATCGGCGCCGTCACGGTCGGGCTCGGGGGAGAGCAGCTCTCGGAGATCGGGGCGATGGCCCAGTCGAACGCCGAGGTCCGGGTGTTCTCGGACGACGGCAAGTGCGTCTTCGACCCCCTGATCATGCGCCGCGCACTCGAATACGTGAAGGCCTTCGGCGGCGTCGTCGCACAGCACGCGCAGGACCCGCGCCTCACGGCCGGCGCGCAGATGAACGAGGGCGCCCTCTCCGCAGAGCTCGGTCTCGGCGGGTGGCCCGCCGTCGCCGAATCGTCGATCATCGCGCGCGACGCGCTCCTCGCCGACCACGTCGGGTCGCGCCTCCACGTCTGCCACGTCTCGACCAGGGAGGGCGTCGACGTCGTCCGCTGGGCCAAGTCACGAGGCATCGACATCACTGCGGAGGTCACGCCTCACCACCTCCTGCTGACCGAGGAGCTCGTCCGCGGCTACGACGCGAGGTTCAAGGTCAACCCGCCGCTGCGCACCCAGGATGACGTGATCGCCGTGCGCGAGGCGCTCGCCGACGGCACGATCGACATCGTCGCAACCGACCACGCACCGCACCCGGTTGACGCCAAGGAGACCGAGTGGGATCAGGCTGCGATGGGCATGGTGGGCCTCGAGTCAGCCCTGCGCGTCGTGCAGCACACCATGGTCGACACCGGCGCGCTCACGTGGGCGGACGTCGCCCGGATCATGTCGGAGACCCCAGCCCGAATCGGCGGCGATGCCATCTCAGGCCGCCCCGTCGCGGCCGGCGAGCTCGCCAACCTCGTCTTCTACGACCCCGCTCCCACCGCCGACTTCACGACGGACTCGCTCGGCGGGAAGAGCATCAACTCGCCCTTCCTCGGCATGCCGCTGCCCGGCCGGGTCGTGCACACGGTCTACCGGGGCACACGCACCTTGGACGATGGCGCGCTGCTGTCCGCCGAGGGTGCCGCTGACGCCGCCAAGGCCAGAGCGAAGGACCTCGCCTGATGGACGATCGCGTACTCCCCGCGACGCTCACGATCGTCGCCTTCCTCATCATCGTCGTGCTCATGTGGCTCGGCTGGCGACGCCGCGTGCGAGGGCAGGCCGGAATCTCGTCGCCCCTCGAGGCGCCGCACTCGACCCAGCAGCCGCTCGGACACTGGCACGACGTCCACTACGTCTCGACAAGCCGCACGGGCGACGCGCTTGACCGGATCGTCGTGCCCCCACTCGGCTTCCGGGGACGAGCGGAGGTCACCGTGCTCCGTGAGGGGCCAGTCGTCCGGATCGCCGGCGAACGCGCCTTCTTCATCCCAGCGGGAGACATCGAGGCGACGATCGACGGCACCGTCACGATCGACCGCGTAGTCGAGAACGGCGGCCTGACGATCATCCGCTGGCTCCTGCCCGCCGACGAGCACGCGAACCCGCGCGTGAGCGTCGAGACTTCACTCCGAGTTGTCGACGCCACGGCGCGCGAACAGCTCAAGACCGCGCTGCACTCGCTGCAGCTGACACCAGCCCCCACGACCGAGGAGTCCTCATGACGCCACCAATTCCCGCCGTGCTCGTTCTGGAGGACGGCACGCGATACGAGGGCGACGCCTACGGCGCCGTCGGCGAGACGCTTGGCGAGGTCGTCTTCTCGACAGGCATGACCGGCTACCAGGAGACCCTGACCGACCCGAGCTACGCGGGCCAGATCGTCGTGCAGACGGCTCCGCACATCGGCAACACCGGCGTCAACGACGAGGACATGGAGTCGCGCCAGATCTGGGTCGACGGCTACGTCGTGCGCGACCCCTCCCGCGTCGTCTCCAACTGGCGCGCAGAGGACACCCTCGAGAACGCGCTGACGTCGACGAGCATCGTCGGCATCTCCGGTGTCGACACTCGGGCGCTCACGCGCCGCATCCGCAGCGAAGGCTCGATGCGAGGCGGCATCTTCTCGGGAGACGCGGCCGCGGCCGACGACGTCACCCTGCTCGAGAAGGTGCGCTCCCAGCCGACCATGGCGGGACGCAACCTCAGCGACCTCGTCTCCACGCCGGAGGCCGTCGTGCACCCCTCCACGGGAACCGAGCGCATCGGATCCGTCGCGATCATCGACCTCGGCATCAAGACCGCGACGATCAAGGCGCTCGCCGAACGCGGCTTCGACGTGCACGTGCTCCCGCACGCCACGACGATCGAGCAGCTCCGCGAGCTCGCACCGACCGCCGTCTTCTACTCGAACGGACCGGGAGACCCTGCCTCGAGCGAGGCCCACGTCGAGCTGCTCCGCAACGTCCTCCGCGACGGGACTCCCTTCTTCGGCATCTGCTTCGGCAACCAGCTGCTCGGCCGCGCACTCGGGTTCGACACCTACAAGCTCCCCTTCGGGCACCGCGGCATCAACCAGCCCGTCGTGGACACGTTCTCGGGACGCATCGAGATCACCGCGCAGAACCACGGCTTCGCGGTCCAGGCACCGCTCGACGGGCCCGTCGAGACGCCAGCAGGCTTCGGGCGCGCCCAGGTGAGCCACATCGGACTGAACGACCAGGTCGTCGAGGGCCTCCGCTGCCTCGACATCCCGGCGTTCAGCGTGCAGTTCCACCCAGAGGCGGCGGCGGGCCCCCACGACTCCGCGCCGCTCTTCGACCAGTTCAGGGAGATGGTGCTCGAGCACCTCGCCTCCCCATCCACCCACACCAACGGCCAGGAGAACGCGTAAGCATGCCAAAGCGCTCAGATATCTCAAGCGTCCTCGTCATCGGCTCCGGCCCCATCGTCATCGGCCAGGCTGCCGAGTTCGACTACTCGGGCACGCAGGCCTGCCGAGTGCTCCGCGAGGAGGGCGTCCGCGTCATCCTCGTGAACTCGAACCCCGCGACGATCATGACCGACCCGGACTTCGCAGACGCCACCTACGTCGAGCCGATCACCCCCGACATCATCGAGTCGATCATCATCAAGGAACGCCCCGACGCGATCCTCCCCACCCTCGGCGGACAGACGGCGCTCAACGCCGCCATCGCCCTCCACGAGCAGGGCATCCTCGAGCGCCACGGCGTCGAGCTCATCGGCGCCAAGGTCGAGGCCATCCGCCGCGGCGAGGACCGCCAGATCTTCAAGGACCTCGTCATCGAGGCCGGCGCAGAGGTCGCGCGCTCGCACATCGCGACGAGCGTCGAGCAGGCCATCGGCTTCGCCGAGGACCTCGGCTACCCGCTCGTCGTGCGGCCGTCCTTCACGATGGGCGGCCTCGGTTCGGGCTTCGCCTACAACGAAGAGGACCTGATCCGCTTCGTCGCCGACGGAGTCCAGTCGAGCCCGACCGGCGAGGTGCTCCTCGAGGAGTCGATCCTCGGCTGGAAGGAATACGAGCTCGAGCTCATGCGAGACACTGCCGACAACACGGTCGTCGTCTGCTCCATCGAGAACGTCGACCCGGTGGGCGTCCACACGGGCGACTCCATCACGGTCGCCCCGGCCCTCACGCTCACCGACCGCGAGTACCAGCGCCTTCGCGACATCGGCATCGCGATCATCCGCCTCGTCGGCGTCGACACGGGCGGATGCAACATCCAGTTCGCCATCGACCCCTCGAACGGCCGCATCATCGTCATCGAGATGAACCCGCGCGTCTCCCGCTCGTCGGCGCTCGCCTCGAAGGCCACGGGCTTCCCGATCGCGAAGATCGCCGCCAAGCTGGCGATCGGCTACCGCCTCGACGAGATCCCGAACGACATCACGAAGGTGACGCCCGCCAGCTTCGAGCCGACGCTCGACTACGTGGTCGTCAAGGTGCCGCGCTTCAACTTCGAGAAGTTCCCCGCCGCCGACACGACGCTGACGACGACCATGAAGTCGGTCGGCGAGGCCATGGCCATCGGCCGCAACTTCTCGACGGCGCTGCAGAAGGCGCTGCGGTCGCTGGAGAAGCGAGGGTCCTCCTTCACCTGGGCTGCCGACGAGGCCTCCGTCGGGGAACTGCTCGAGATCATCAAGGTCCCGACCGACGGCCGAATCGTCAACGTCCAGCGCGCGCTCTGGAAGGGTGCGACGCCGGAGCAGGTCTTCGAGTCCACGGCGATCGACCCCTGGTTCATCGACCAGATCGTGCTCATCAACGAGGTGGCCGATCAGATCGCCTCCGCCGACGTCGTCGACGCGCGGCTCCTCCGCAACGCAAAGCGACACGGGTTCTCGGACGCGCAGATCGCCGAGCTTCGCGGGCTCAGCGAGGACGAGGTCCGCGCCATCCGCCACAACTTCGGTGTGCGCCCGGTCTTCAAGACGGTCGACACGTGCGCCGGCGAGTTCCCCGCGTTCACGCCGTACCACTACTCCAGCTACGACCAGGAGTCGGAGGTCACCCCGAGCGACCGTCGGAAGGTCATCATCCTCGGCTCCGGCCCGAACCGGATCGGCCAGGGCATCGAGTTCGACTACTCGTGTGTGCACGCGTCGTTCGCACTCTCGGACGCCGGCTTCGAGACCATCATGATCAACTGCAACCCGGAGACGGTCTCGACCGACTACGACACGAGCGACCGGCTGTACTTCGAGCCGCTCACGCTCGAGGACGTGCTGGAGATCGTCGAGGTCGAGCGCGGAGCAGGCGAGCTGCTCGGCGTCGTCGTGCAGCTCGGCGGTCAGACGGCACTCGGCCTCGCGAAGGGCCTCGAGGCCGCTGGCGTGCCGATCCTCGGCACCAGCCCCGCCGCCATCGATCTCGCGGAGGAACGCGGCCTGTTCTCGGGTGTCCTCGACCGCGCTGGCCTGATCTCCCCGGAGAACGGCACGGCGACCGACCTCGACGGCGCGCTCGAAGTGGCCACCGGCATCGGCTACCCGGTCCTCGTCCGCCCGAGCTTCGTGCTCGGTGGCCGAGGCATGGAGATCGTCTACGACGCCGAGCAGATGCGCGACTACTTCTCGCGCATCGAGGGCCAGGCGATCGTCGGTCCCGCCCACCCGCTGCTCGTCGACCGCTTCCTCGACGAGGCGACCGAGATCGACGTCGACGCGCTGTTCGACGGCGACGAGCTGTACATCGGCGGCATCATGGAGCACATCGAGGAGGCGGGCATCCACTCGGGCGACTCGGCCTGCACCCTGCCTCCCGTCACGCTCTCGAGCGCCGTCCTCAACAACGTCCGCGACGCGACACTGGCCATCGCGGAGGGCGTCGGGGTGCGCGGCCTGCTCAACGTCCAGTTCGCCCTCTCCGGAGGAAAGCTCTACGTGCTCGAGGCCAACCCGCGTGCATCTCGGACCGTGCCCTTCGTCTCCAAGGCGCTCGGAACCCAGCTCGCCAAGGCAGCCGCACGCGTCATGACCGGCGTGAGCATCGCGGAGCTCAAGGCGGAAGGCCTCCTGCGCGAGCAGGACGGCACGCACCAGCCTGCGTCGAGTCCCGTCGCGGTGAAGGAAGCAGTACTCCCGTTCAAGCGCTTCCGCACGAAGGACGGCCGAATCGTCGACTCGCTGCTCTCCCCGGAGATGCGATCGACCGGCGAGGTCATGGGCATCGACACGGACTTCCCGACCGCCTTCGCGAAGAGCCAGCTCGCCGCCTACGGTGGCCTCCCGAAGTCGGGCACGGTCTTCGTGTCCGTCTCCGACCGCGACAAGCGCGCCATCGTCCTGCCCGTCGCGAAGTTCGTGGAACTCGGGTTCTCGATCGCCGCCACCGAGGGCACCGCAGCGGTCCTCGCCCGCCACGGCATCTCGGCGAAGGTCGTCGGCAAGTTCACCCCGGACTCTCCGGATGGAACGACGCCGGGCCAGGACCGCAACATCGTGGACATGATCCACGGGGGAGAGGTCGACATGGTCATCAACACCCCATCCGGCCGGGCGTCTCGAGCCGATGGCTACGAGATCCGCATGGCTGCGGTCTCCGCCGACCTGCCGATCTTCACGACGATCTCGGAGCTCTCCGCCGCCGTCGGCTCCCTCTCCGCTCTCCGCAGCGGATTCACCGTCACGAGCCTGCAGGAGTACAACACCCAGAGGGGGGAAAGCTAGTTGACTGCAGCGATGGCGTCGCGTGCTGGAGTGGGCGGGTTCGGCCCGCGACTCCAGCACGCCGTGGAGGAGCGGGGCCGACTCTGCGTCGGCATCGATCCGCATGAGTTCCTGCTCGCCTCGTGGGGGCTGCCCGACACCGCGACCGGAGCCGAGGAGTTCGGCCTTCGCGTCGTCGAGGCCGCTGCCGGGCGCGTCGGCGTCGTCAAACCGCAGATCGCCTTCTTCGAGCGCTTCGGCTCTGCGGGGTTCTCGGCGCTCGAGTCCGTCCTCGCGGCGGCTCGGGACGCGGGCCTGCTCGTGATCGCCGACGTCAAGCGCGGCGACGTCGGCACGACCCTCGAGGCCTACGCGAAGGCCTGGCTCAAAGCGGGGTCTCCGCTCGAGGCCGACGCGATGACGGTGAACCCCTACCAGGGCTTCGACTCGCTCGCCGCGGCGCTCGAGCTCGCCGAGCGGCTCGGCAAGGGGCTGTTCGTGCTCGCTGCGACGTCGAACCCAGAGTCGACCTCGATCCAGACGGCTCGCCGTGATCGTGGAACGCAGCGCGGTGAGACCGTCGCGGGAGGCATCGCCAATCGTGCGGTCGCCTGGAACGCGCAGCACGCGAGCGGTGACCTCGGCTCGGTCGGGGTCGTCCTCGGCGGCACCGTCGACTTCGACACCCTCGGCGTCGACCTCCCCGCCCTCGGCGGCGCACCCCGTACCCCGATCCTCGCTCCGGGCTTCGGCCACCAGGGGGCCGAGTTCGCGCAGATCAGAAGCACGTTCGGTGCAGCCACCGAATCACTCATCGTGAACGTCTCCCGGAGCGTCCTTGCTGCAGGACCCGATGGCATCGCCGGCGCCATCGACCGGCAGACCGCAGAGCTGGAGAACGCCCTCTCATGACCCAGGTGCCACCCCCCGTCGACCGCGTCGCCGCTTCCAGGGCCGCGGTCCTCGCCCGCCAGGCCCGGGCCGAGGTCAAGCGAGCGCTCGCCACCGGAGCTCGCAGCCCCATCTCGGTGCTCGACGCGAGCCAGTCCCCGGAACACGCAGCCGAGCACTCGCTGCGCGTGACCCAGTTCCTGCTGAGCATCCCGCACATCGGAGCCACCAAGCAGGCCCGCATCCTCGAGGAGCTGGCCATCTCGCCGTCCAAGCGCCTCGGTGGGCTCGGCCGCAACCAGCGCATCCGCCTCCGCGCCTTCCTGGAGGAACGACTCGGTGCGCAGAGCACCGGGAATCGCCTCGTGGTCCTGGCTGGCCCCACGGCAGTCGGCAAGGGCACGGTCGCCAACTACATCCGCGAGCACTACCCAGAAGTGGAGCTCTCCGTCTCCGCCACGACGCGCTCACCCCGGCCCGGCGAGGTCGACGGCGTCAACTACCACTTCACCGACGACGCCGGCTTCGACCGGCTCGTCGATCAGGAGCAGCTGCTCGAGTACGCGACCGTCCACAACGCCTTCAGGTACGGCACTCCGCGCGGCCCCATCGACGAAGCCATCTCCTCCGGCCGATCCGTCCTGCTCGAAATCGACATTCAGGGCGCCAGACAGGTCAGATCGCGCATGCCTGAGGCTAGACTGGTATTTTTGTTGCCTCCGAGCTGGGACGAGCTCGTGCGGCGCCTCGTGGGGCGCGGCACGGAATCACCCGAAGAACAGGCTCGGCGCCTCAAAACCGCGAAGATCGAACTCGCCGCCCAGGACGAGTTCGATGCACTGGTCGTCAACGACTCCGTGCCTGAGGCTGCGGCACGCGTAGTCGAACATCTGGGACTGAACAAGGAGCACGCATGATTGAGAAGCCCAAGGGCATCATTGACCCGCCCATGGACGAGCTGCTGCAGCGCGTCGACAACAAGTACCAGCTGGTCATCTTCGCATCGCGTCGCGCGCGTCAGATCAACGACTACTACTCCGACCTGCACGACGGTGCGATCTACCAGAACGTCGGCCCGCTGATCGACTCCTCGATCGACGACAAGCCGCTCTCGATCGCGCTGCACGAGATCAACGAGCAGAAGATCGTCATGGTCGAGGCGCGTCCGCTCGAGACGCCGGACGACGTCATCGTCTTCGACGACGAGATCAACTTCGAAGACGACGCACCGCAGGCCTAGCACGACCGTGAGCGAGATCGCTGGCGCGCATCCGGCTGCCGCCCACCAGACCGATGCGTCTGACGGGCAGCCGATGCGCGTCGTCATCGGCGTGACAGGCGGCATCGCCGCCTACAAGGCGGTGCAGGTCATCCGCGATCTCGTTCTCCTCGGCCATCACGTCGACGTCGTGCCCACGGAGTCCGCGCTGCGGTTCGTGGGCCGTCCGACGTTCGAGGCCATCTCGCGCAATCCCGTTCGAACCGACGTCTTCGACGACGTCGCGGAGGTTCGGCACGTCGCGCTCGGCCAGCAGGCTGATGTCATCGCCGTCGTGCCGACGACCGCGAACTCCATGGCGAAGATCGCCGCCGGTCTCTCCGACGATCTGCTCGGCACGACGATCCTGGCGTCGACGGCCCCGCTCATCCTCGCGCCAGCCATGCACACGGAGATGTGGCTCAACCCGGCGACGCAGGCCAACGCGGCCCGTCTCGACGCACGTGGAGTGGTGCTCGTCGGTCCGGCCGACGGACAGCTGACCGGCAACGACTCCGGGCCAGGTCGCCTGGCGGAGCCCTCCGAGATCGTTGCGACGATCCTGAGCGCCGGACGCGGCGAACGTCGACGCCGCCGCGAGGCGGAACTGGTGAGCGACCTCCGCGGGAGGCGCGTCCTCATCACTGCAGGAGGTACCCGCGAGCCGCTCGACCCCGTGCGGTTCATCGGCAACCGATCGAGCGGGAGGCAGGGCTTCGCTCTCGCTGAGCGTGCTCTCGCGCGTGGCGCTGAGGTCACTCTCGTCGCCGCCAACGCGGAGGTCCGGCCACCCGACGGGGTCAAGCTCGTCACCGTCTCGAGCGCGCAGCAGCTGGCGCAGGCCTGCGCCGAGATCGCCCCACGTCACGATGTCGTCATCATGGCCGCGGCGGTCGCGGACTACCGGCCACTGACCGTCGCCGAGGGCAAGATCAAGAAGGAGCAGGCGGGCGAGGAGCTGACGCTCACCTTCACCCGCAATCCCGACATCCTGCAGGATCTGTCCGCGTCACGTGGTGCCGATCAGGTCATCATCGGCTTCGCGGCCGAGACCGAGACCGACGACGCTGCGCTCCTCGAGCTCGGTCGGGCCAAGATCGCGAGGAAGGGATGCGACTACCTCGTCGTCAACAGGGTCGGCTGGAGCCTCGGCTTCCAGTCGGACGACAACTCGGTCTTCATCCTCGCAGCGTCTGGCGACGTTGTCTCGCGTCACACTGGCGACAAGATGTCGGTGGCCGATGTCATCCTGGACCTGCTCGCCAACGTCTAGTCACGCCGGCGTCGCCAACCAGCAGCCGCAACACTCACCGCAAGGGGTTCTTCTTGTCTTCTCTTCGCCTGTTCACCTCTGAGTCGGTCACCGAGGGTCACCCCGACAAGATCTGCGACCAGATCTCCGACCGCATCCTCGACGACCTCCTGACCCAGGACCCGGCGTCCCGCGTCGCCGTCGAGACGCTCGTGACGACGGGCCAGGTGCACGTCGCCGGCGAGGTCACGACCAAGGCGTACTCCGACATCGCCGGCATCGTCAGACGCACCATCAGCGAGATCGGCTACACGTCGAGCGACGTCGGCTTCGACGGCTCCTCGTGCGGCGTCTCGATCTCGGTCGGAGAGCAGTCTCCCGAGATCGGCGAGGGCGTGACGACCTCGTTGGAGCACCGCTCCGAGAGCTCGGAAGACGCGATCGCCAAGCAGGGCGCGGGAGACCAGGGCATCATGTTCGGCTACGCGACCCGAGAGACCGAAGCCCTCATGCCGTTGCCGATCCACCTCGCGCACCAGCTCGCGCAGCAGCTCGCGGCCGTCCGGAAGTCCGGCGAGGTCGCCTACCTGCGCCCAGACGGCAAGACGCAGGTCACCGTCGGCTACGAGGGGAGCGTGCCCCGTTCCATCGAGACCGTCGTGGTCTCCACGCAGCACGACCCTGGTCTCGAGCAGGCGCAGATCCGCGAAGACGTCATCAGGCACGTCGTCCGCCCGGTGCTGGAGCGCAACGGCTTCGCTGACGCCGAGCCCACCTTCCTCGTCAACCCGTCAGGCAGCTTCATCGACGGAGGGCCCCGCGCCGACGCTGGCCTGACCGGACGCAAGATCATCGTCGACACGTACGGCGGCATGGCGCGCCACGGTGGCGGCGCCTTCAGCGGCAAGGACCCCTCGAAGGTCGACCGCTCGGCCGCGTACGCCATGCGATGGGTGGCGAAGAACGCCGTCGCGGCGGGACTCGCCGATCGCCTCGAAGTGCAGATCGCGTACGCCATCGGCAAGGCTGAGCCGGTCGGCCTCTACGTCGAGAGCTTCGGCACCGGCACGGTGGCGGACGCCACGATCATCGAGGCGATCCTCTCGACGTTCGATCTCCGCCCAGGTGCGCTCGTCGAGGACCTCGACCTGCGTCGCCCGATCTACGCCCAGACCTCCGCCTACGGCCACTTCGGTCGCGAGCTGCCCGACTTCACGTGGGAGCGCACCGACCGGGCCGAGGAGCTCCGCCGAGCCGCTGGTCTCTGATCGCAGAGCCAGCTGTGGACGACACCCTGCCGAGGGTCGCGCGCGTCGTCGTCGCCTCCCCGCTTCCGCAGCTCGACCGGGAGCTCGAATACGAGATCCCCGTCGAGCTGCGCGGGAGCATCGGCGTCGGAATGCGGGTTGCGGTTCCGCTTCGCACCTCGAACCGCCAGTTGCAGGGGTTCGTCGTGGCCGTCGAGCGAGTCGCCGAGTACACGGGCAAGCTCGCGCCGATCATCGAGCTCGTCTCGACTGCCAGGGTACTCACGCCCGAGATCGCCGGCCTCGCCCGGGCCGTCGCCGACCGGCAGGCCGGATGCGCGGCGGACGTGCTGCGCCTCGCCATCCCGGCGAGGTCCGTGCGCGTCGAGCAGCGCTGGCTGGAGGCACGCGCCCAGGCAGCTCCAGCGACGGCGGGAGCTCCTGGCGGTGAGGACGCGCCGTCGAGCGATGCCGACGAGACCGCGCCCACAGCGGACGAGGTCCACGATGTCCCGGAGGCGACGCTCGCTCCCATGTACGGGGCAGAGGCAGCCGACCTGCTCGGACGGGGTCCGGCGGCGAGGTTCGCGGTCGACGCCCCGGTCGGCGTCGACGGGGGAGTTCCCCGCTCGCTCCTCGCCCTCGCAGCGATCTCAGCGGTTCGCGTCGCCGCCGGGCAGTCCGTCATCCTGGCGGTCCCCGACTACCGCGACGTCGAGCTGGCTCTGCGCGCGCTCGGCAGGTTCCTCGATGCCGGGCGGGTCCGCCGCCTCGACACCCGCGCCAAGCCCGCCGACCGCTACGCGGCGTTCCTCGCCTGCCTCGACGAGACACCGGGTGTCGTCGTCGGCACGAGGAGCGTCATCTACGCTCCAGCCTCGAACCTCGGGGCCGTACTCGTCTGGGACGACGGCGACGAGAGCTTCACCGAGCAGCTCGCGCCATACGCCAGCACCCGCGATGTCGCCCTGCTCCGCGCTGAGCGCGAGTCGCTCACGCTCATCTTCGCGGCGCACACCCCGAGCCTGGAGGTCGCCCGCCTCGTGGGCATGCGGTGGCTCACTCCGGTGCCGCTCGCGCGACCGGAGGCTCCCAAGGTCATCTCGGGCAGCCAGGCTCTCGCCGAGGAGACGCCGGCGGCGCACGCGCGCATCCCAGCGCTCGCCTGGCAGGAGGCGAGGCGCGCGCTCGAGCACGGGCCGGTGCTGCTCCAGGTCGTGCGTGCCGGCTACATCCCGAGCCTCAGCTGCGCCAGGTGTCGCACGCCAGCTCGCTGCACGGTCTGCGGCGGAGCCCTCGAGTACTCGCGTCCGGGAGCGCCCCCTTCCTGCAGGGTGTGCGACGCCCTGCATCCCGAGTGGCAGTGTCCCGAGTGCGGCGACCGGCGCCTCCGGAACACGTCACTCGGCGCGGAGCGGACCGCAGAGGAGCTCGGACGCGCCTTCCCCGGCACTCGTGTCGTCGTGGCCGATGGAGCCTCAGAGACCGTGACGATCGACGACCGCCCCTGTCTCGTCGTGGCAACGCGCGGCGCCGAGCCGGTTCCGAGCTCCGGCTACGCCGGCATCGTCCTGCTCGACACGGAGCGCTCGCTCGCTCAGGAGCGCCTCGACGCTGGCGTCGACGCGCTCCGCGGATGGTCGAACGCCGCGGCGCTGGCGTCGGGCGGCGCCAAGGTCGTCATCGTGGGAGCCGACAATCCGGCAGCGCACGCGCTCCGCACCTGGCAGCAGCCAGCCTTCTCGACGCGCGAGCTCGAGGAGCGGCGCGATCTCCACTTCCCACCGGCGATTCGCGTCGCCGCCATCTCCGGGAGCGACGAGGAAGTCCGCCACGCCATTGCGAGCGTCGAGGCCTCCGCCGAGCTCAAGCAGGCTGGGGCCATGCAGATCCTCGGACCGACGCCCCAGGAGGTCGGAAGCCGAGCAGTTCTCAAGTTCAGCTACTCGCTCGGCGCCCCGCTGGCGAAGCTGCTGAAGAGCGAGCTCGTCCGAGCGGCGACAAGCCGGCGCCCGCGCGTCGCGGGTCGCGGCGGCGGGCACGCCTCGACCCTGCGCGTACGATTTGACCCGCCGGGCATCTTCTGACCCGCGCTCCAGCACCACACTCGCACCAACCTCGAGAGGCACCAGCTATGCGGCTCGTCTTCGCCGGCACCCCACCCACCGCCGTCCCCAGCCTTGAGGCGCTCGTGGACGACGGTCACGAGATCGCGGCGGTCCTCACGCGCGACGATGCCAAGGTGGGTCGTGCGAGGGCGCTCACGCCATCCCCCGTGGCGGCCCGCGCGGCGGAGCTCGGCCTTCGGGTGATCAAGAGCAACCGCATGTCCCCGGACGTGACCGCTGAGCTCGCGAGCCTCGATGCCGAGCTCGGCGTCATCGTCGCCTACGGGGCGCTCATCGATGCCGCGACGCTCGATGTGCCCGGGCGCGGCTGGATCAACCTGCACTTCTCGCTGCTCCCCGACCTGCGCGGCGCCGCCCCGGCCCAGCGTGCCGTCATGCGTGGCGACTCGTCGACGGGTATGACCATCTTCCAGCTGACGGTCGGCCTCGACGAGGGGCCGGTCTTCGCGACCCAAGCTTCGCCGATCGGCGAGACCGAGACCTCGGGGGAGCTCCTCGAGCGCCTCGCGGGGGAGGGAGCGGCCTTCCTCGCGGAGACGGTGCAGGGGATCAGCGAAGACGCGCTGATCGCCAAACCGCAGGTCGGCGAACCCACCACCGCGGCGAAGCTGCGGAAGCAGGATTCCGCGGTCGACTGGGCGGCTCCGCTCGTGAGCGTGGACGCGCACATCCGCGGCGTGACTCCAGAGCCGGGCGCGGTGGCGCACGTCGACGGACAGCCGTTGCGCATCCTGCGCATCGCACGCCCGAGCGAGGCCATCGACGTGCCGCCGCTTGCACCGGGGCAGCTCGCTGTCGTCGGCCAGGACGTCTTCGTCGGCACGGGCACGCAGCCCCTCCAGCTCGTCACGGTCCAGCCCGCCGGGAAGAAGCCGATGCCAGCGCGAGACTGGCTCCGCGGCAGGCGCGATGCCGAGACGCTGGTGCTCGCATGAGCCCGGCCGGTGCAGGGGGACGCCGCGGGAACCGCCCCTCGGAGGGCAGGCGGCGCCCTGATCAGCCGACCGCCGGTCGCTCGGTCACTCGCTCACGCCAGGTGGCGTTCGAGGTTCTCAGAGCTGTCGACGAGGACGACGCCTACGCCAACCTCCTGCTTCCGCACCGGATCTCGGCGGCACGGCTCTCCCCGTCGGATGCGGGCCTTGCGACCGAGCTGACCTACGGCACGCTGCGTCGTCGAGGCACGTACGACGCGATCATCGCCGAGGCCTCCGGGCGCGACGTCCGCGATATCGACCCGCCGATCCTCGATGTCCTCCGTCTGGGCGCACACCAGCTGCTGAGCATGCGCACGCCGAGTCACGCTGCGGTCAACGAGTCGGTCGAGCAGGCCGCCCGCATCGCGTCCCGAGGCGCCTCCGGGTTCGTCAACGCGATCCTTCGGAAGATCTCGCGCACCGGACTCGACGAGTGGCTCGACGAGATCACGACGGGGCAGAGCGAGGAGCAGGCTCTCGCGGTGCGCCACTCGCATCCGGACTGGATCGTGCGCGCACTGCGCGACTCGCTCGCGGCGGAAGAGCGCGGCGACGAGCTCGCCGCGACACTCGCCGCCGACAATGTGTCGCCATCCGTCAGCATCGTGTCCCTCCCCGGCTTCGACACGCCCGACGAGCTCATCGAGACGAACCCCGATCTCCTCGGGCCAGGCCGAGTCTCGCCTCGCGGGCTGACGCTCTCCTCGGGCGACCCGTCCTGGGTCCCTCAGGTCAAGGCGGGCAGGGCACGCGTCCAGGACGAGGGCTCGCAGCTGGTCACGCTCGCGCTGCTCGAAGCGGCGCCGGTCCTCGCCGGCGAGCGCTGGCTCGACATGTGCGCCGGCCCCGGGGGCAAGGCTGCGCTGCTCGCTGCCAGCGCTACCGAGCTCGGCTCCAAGCTCACCGCCAACGAGCTCGTGCCGGCTCGCGCCGGGCTCGTCCGCACGGCGCTCGCCCCGCTCGCGGCTCCCGTCTCCGTCACCAACGAGGACGGACGCTCATTCGCCGAGAGCCACCCTGGGGAGTTTGATCGAGTCCTCCTCGACGCCCCCTGCACGGGCCTCGGCGCGCTGCGGCGCAGGCCGGAGGCTCGCTGGCGGAAGCAGAGCAGCGACGTGAGCGAGCTCGTCCAGCTGCAGGAGCAGCTGCTCGAGGCGGCGCTCGCCACCGTGAAGCCAGGCGGCATCGTGGCCTACGTCACCTGCTCGCCCCACCAGGCCGAGACGACCGGCGTCGTGCGCCGCGCGGTTCGGCTGTCTGGCGCTGAGGTGCTGGACGCGGCCGCGATCGTGAGCCGTGCATCGACGACCGGTGAACTGGACCTCGGCGAACGCCCCCTCGGCGACGGCACGCTCGTGCAGCTCTGGCCCCACCGCCACGGCACCGACGCCATGTTCCTCGCTCTCCTCCGCCGAGCACCCGCTCAGCAGGAGACCCCGACCCCGTAGGATCGCCCCGTGAACGCGCGCATCAACCCCAGCATCCTGGCCGCCGACTTCGCCAACTTCGAGAGAGATCTCGGACGCATCGCCTCAGCCGATGCGGCGCACGTCGACGTCATGGACAACCACTTCGTGCCGAACCTCACGTTCGGGCAGCCGATGGTGGAGCGTCTGCAGGAGATCAGCCCCGTGCCGCTCGACCTGCACCTCATGATCGAGGACCCGGACCGCTGGGCTCCCCAGTTCGCGGAGATGGGCGTGTTCTCGGTGACCTTCCATGCGGAGGCCGCGACGAGTCCCGTGACCCTCGCCAAGCGGTTGAAGGAGCGAGGCGCGCGCGCTGGCATCGCCATCAACCCGGCGACGCCCCTCAGCGCCGTCGAGGAGATCCTGCCCCACTTCGACCAGCTGCTCATCATGACCGTGGAGCCCGGCTTCGGCGGTCAGTCCTTCATGGCGGACATGATGCCGAAGCTGGCGAGGGCCGACAGGCTCAGGAAGTCGCACGGCCTCGAGACCTGGCTCCAGGTCGACGGCGGGATCTCGCTCGACACGATCGAGCTCGCGGCAGCGAACGGCGCCGATACCTTCGTCGCCGGATCGGCCGTGTTCCGCGGTGATCCCGGTGAGCAGATCGCGGCGCTGCGCGCGGCTGCAGCGGATGCCCGGCACGCGCACTAGGCGCCAAGCGACTACGCTGTGCCTGTGAAATCCTTCGACACGCTGTTCGCAGAGCTCTCCGAGAAGATCGCCTCCCGACCAGAGGGTTCAGGCACGGTCCGAGAGTTCGACGCGGGCGTGCATACGATCGGGAAGAAGATCGTCGAGGAGGCCGCTGAGGTCTGGATGGCCGCCGAATACGAGAGCGACGAGGAGACGGCTGAGGAGATCTCGCAGCTGCTCTACCATCTGCAGGTCCTCATGCTCGCCAAGGGCCTCACGCTCGACGACGTCTACCGCAACCTCTAGCAGGCACGAGCTCTCCGCTCTCGACCGACCCGCGCGAGACGTGCGCAGACGCCGGTGACGTCACCGGTCAGCGCGCACCCACCCCGATTCATGACTCCCAGAACCAAGGACGTTCCAACAATGCTTCGCATCGCCGTGCCAAACAAGGGCATGCTCGCCGAGACGGCCAACGAAATGCTGCAGGAGGCCGGCTACCGCGGCCGCGGCGACAGCCGTGAGCTCGTCGCCATCGACCCGATCAACGATGTCGAGTTCTTCTACCTCCGGCCTCGTGACATCGCGACCTACGTGGGCTCGGGTGTCCTCGACGCTGGCATCACGGGCCGCGACTTTCTCTTGAACACCGAGTCGGCCGCCAAGGAGGTCCGTGCGCTGGACTTCGGCGACTCCACCTTCCGATTCGCGGGCCCCGCCGGCGAGTTCACCGATGTCAGCCAGTTGCAGGGCAAGCGCGTGGCGACGAGCTACACGGGCCTGCTCGGCTCCTGGTTCGCCCGGGCGGGCATCGAAGCTGAGCTGGTGCCCCTGGAGGGGGCGGTCGAGTCGGCCATCAGGCTCGGCGTCGCGGATGCCGTGGCCGACGTCGTCTCCACGGGTGGCACGCTGCGCAAGGCGGGCCTCGAGGTCTTCGGGCCGGTCATCCTCGAATCCACGGCGGTCCTCATCTCGACGCCGGAGAAGGAGCACGCTGCGCGTCGCCTCCTCGGCCGCCTCGACGGTGTGCTCGTCGCGCGACGCTACGCGATCATGGACTACGACATCGAGTCGTCGAAGCTCGACGCGGCTCTGGCGATCACACCCGGCTTCCAGTCGCCGACGATCTCCCCGTTGCGCGATTCGGACTGGGTCGCGGTGCGCTCCATGGTGCCGCAGAACGAGCTCAACCAGGTCATGGACCAGCTCCAGGATGCTGGTGCCAAGGCCATCATCGTGACGGCGCTGCAAGCCGTCCGGGTGTGATGATGACCGTCTCCGCATCCGCCCAGAAGTCCACGGGGCTCGCAACGCGCGTCATCCCCTGCCTCGATGTGGCCGAGGGGCGTGTCGTCAAGGGCGTCAACTTCCTGGATCTGCAGGATGCGGGCGACCCCGTCGAGCTCGCGGCGCTCTACGCCGAGCAGGGTGCGGACGAGCTCACCTTCCTCGATGTGACCGCCTCGAGCGAGGGACGGGGGACCACCTACGACCTCGTCACGCGGACGGCGGAGCAGGTCTTCATCCCGCTCACCGTCGGCGGTGGGGTGCGCAGCGTCGAGGACGTTCGCGTGCTGCTCGCGTGCGGCGCCGACAAGGTCGGCGTGAACTCTGCGGCGATCGCACGGCCGGCGCTGCTCGATGAGATCTCGTCGACGTTCGGCAACCAGGTCCTCGTCCTCTCGCTGGATGTGAAGCGCTCGGCATCGACCGAGTCCGGGTTCGTCGTGACGTCCCACGGTGGGCGAACAGACACTGGGATCGACGCGCTCAGCTGGGCCCGCGAGGCCATCGAGCGCGGCGCGGGGGAGCTCCTCGTCAACTCCATGGACGCTGATGGCACGAAGGCCGGCTTCGATCTGGAGCTGACCCGCCTCGTCCGCGAGCTGGCGACGGTCCCCGTCATCGCGTCCGGCGGAGCGGGTGCGCTCGAGCACTTCGCTCCCGCCGTCGAGGCCGGCGCGGACGCCGTGCTGGCCGCGAGCGTCTTCCACCACCGGCAGTTCACGATCGGCCAGGTGAAGGACTCCCTGGCCGAAGCAGGAGTCACCGTCAGGCGGAGCGTCCGATGACGGCATCCACGTTCCCCGTTGCCGCTCGGCAGATCGACGAGATCCTCTCGCGCGTCTCGTTCGACGACCGCGGCCTGGTTCCGGCAGTCGTGACCCGGCACGACACCCGCGAGGTGCTCATGCTCGCCTGGTTGAACGCGGAGTCGCTGCGCATGACCCTGACCGAGGGGCGGGTCGTCTACTGGTCGCGCTCTCGTTCGGAGCTGTGGCGCAAGGGCGACACCTCCGGCAATACGCAGCGCCTCGTGAGCTTCGCGCTCGACTGCGATGCCGACACGATCCTCCTGGGCGTCGACCAGCACGGCCCTGCCTGCCACACCGGTACCAGAACCTGCTTCGACGGCGACGACCTCGCGCTCGAGTTCCCGGCCCATGACGTCGCCTGACGCTGCGGGCAAGCGCGGCAAGCGCGGTAAGCGCGGCACGCTCCTCGCGATCGTCGTCGGCGCGGGTCTGGCGATCCTCGCCTGGTCGCAGGTGTGGTTCTCGTTCGAGGTGTCCCTCGGGGCGCAGACGTTCGCGGGCGAGGTCCGCGGAGACGTCGCAGCCCCGGCCGTCATGGCGCTCGCTCTGGCTGCCCTCGCCGTCCTCGCGGCGCTGGCCCTGGCGGGAGTCGTGTTCAGATACGTGCTCGGCGGGCTGCTCACGCTCGTCGGCGCGGTCCTGGTGCTGCAGTCCTTCGTCGCGGTCGGCAACCCGGCCCCGGCCATCGCACCGGAGGTGACGGCAGCATCGGGACTCGCGGGCGAGCAGACGATCGCGGATGCGGTCGCCGCCGGAGCGGTCTCCGTCGGATTCTGGCCATGGCTGGCCGTCGTCGCCGGCGCCGTCCTCGCCTTCGCCGGCGTGCTCGCGATCGTCACGGCCCGCCGGTGGCCGACGAGTGGACGGCGCTTCTCGACGACTTCACTGGAAGCGGCCGACGAGATGCCCGAGAATGGACAGCCGTCGGGTGACGTTCGCGCGGACGCCCCGGCGGGCAGCGATCAGCGTGTCGAGCAATGGGATGCGCTGAGCCACGGCGACGACCCCACCGACGCGGGTGGCTCCCGAGCATCCAGCTAGACTTATCCCAGCGCACGTGACAAGGAGCACCCTCATGACTGAACTGGCCGCGAAGACGTCCCACGAACCCACGAGCATCGAAGAGGCCGAAGAGGTCCAGGAGGCGCCGCTGCAGGAGCCTCACGAGAGCCACGGCCACTCGGTTGCCGCGTGGACCGGAGTCCTCATCATGCTCGTCGGCTTCACCGTCGGCACGCTCGGCATCTGGTTCGACCAGAACATCGTCACCTGGGTCGGCGTCGTCGCGATCGTGATCGGGGCCATCGCGTGGCCGCTGCTCGCTCGTCTCGGCTTCGGTCCGAAGGCGCACTAGCTTGCTCGAGTCGCTGTACCACGGCGCTCTCGAGGACGCGGCTGAACGGCGGGAGCGCACTCCCTCGGGCGTCCTCGAGGCTCGAATCTACGACGTCGCCCCTGCGCTCGATGCGTACGGGGCGCTCGCCCGCTCGGAGCGCGTCAACATCATCGCGGAGGTCAAGCGAGCCAGCCCCTCTCGGGGTCGCCTCGCCGACATCCCCGACCCCGCTGTGCTGGCGGCGTCTTACGAACGTGGGGGAGCAGCCGCGATCTCCGTGCTCACCGAGCAGCGCAAGTTCCTCGGCTCGCTCGACGACCTCCGCGCGGTGCGCGACACGGTCGCCGTCCCCGTGCTCCGCAAGGAGTTCATCGCAGAGGAGTACCAGCTGCTGGAGGCCCGCGCGTGCGGGGCCGACCTGGCCCTGCTCATCGTCGCGGGGCTCGACCAGTCGACGCTCGTCCGCCTCGCCGAGTTCACGGAGCAGCTCGGCATGACGGCGCTCATCGAAGCGCATTCGAAGGACGAGCTGCTGCGCGGTCTCGACGCCGGCGCAAGGATCCTCGGCGTCAACGCTCGCAACCTCGCGACCTTCGAGCTCCACCCGGAGCTCTTCGGGGAGCTTGCTCCCCTCTACCCGAACGATGTCGTCAAGGTCGCCGAATCGGCGGTCCTCGAGCCAGCTCACGTGCGTCGCTACCGCGACGCCGGCGCAGACGCCGTTCTCATCGGGGAGGCGCTCGTGACGGGCGGCAACCCGGAAACTACTTTGGAGACCTTCCACCTCGCATGAGCACCTTGCCCCCAGACACCACATCGCTGCGGAACGCCTCCGGCCCCTACTACGGGGAGTTCGGCGGCCGCTTCGTCCCGGAGAGCCTCATGGCGGCTCTCGACGAGCTGTCGAGCGCCTGGGAGGCGGCGAAAGCCGATGATGAATTCTGGGCTGAGCTCTCCCGGCTGCACCGCGACTACTCCGGTCGCCCCTCGATCATCACCGAGGCGCCGCGGTTTGCAGCGCACGCCGGCGGCGCCCGCATCATCCTCAAGCGCGAAGACCTCAACCACACGGGTTCGCACAAGATCAACAACGTGCTCGGTCAGGCCCTGCTGACGAAGCGCATCGGAAAGACGCGAGTCATCGCCGAGACCGGCGCAGGCCAGCACGGCGTCGCGACCGCGACTGCTGCGGCGCTCTTCGGGCTCGACTGCACGATCTACATGGGTGCCGTCGACACGGCTCGCCAGGCACTCAACGTCGCGCGGATGCGACTCCTGGGCGCAGAGGTCGTGGCCGTCGAGTCCGGCTCGGCGACGCTCAAGGATGCGATCAACGACGCCATGCGCGACTGGGTCGCGTCCGTCGACACGACGAACTACGTGTTCGGCACTGCGGCGGGCCCGCACCCGTTCCCCGCGCTGGTGCGCGACCTCCAGGCCATCATCGGCGAGGAGGCGCGCCAGCAGGTGCTCGACCTGACCGGTGCTCTGCCCGACGCCGTCGTCGCGTGCGTCGGCGGCGGCTCCAACGCGATCGGCATCTTCAGCGCGTTCCTCGATGACCCCTCGGTGGCGCTCTACGGCTACGAAGCCGCTGGCGACGGCGTCGACACGCCACGTCACGCCGCGACGATCGGCGCCGGTCGCCCTGGTGTGCTCCACGGCGCTCGCACCCTGCTCCTGCAGGACGTCGACGGGCAGACCATCGAGTCGCACTCAATCTCGGCGGGCCTCGACTATCCGGGCGTCGGACCAGAGCACGCCCACCTCGCCGCCATCGGCCGCGCAACGTACCTCCCGGTGACGGATGCGGCGGCGATGGAGGCCTTCCGGCTGCTCTCGCGCACCGAGGGCATCATCCCGGCCATCGAGTCCAGCCACGGCCTCGCCGGCGCGCTCGAGCTCGGCAAGGAGCTCGGTCCGGACGCGACGATCCTCGTCTCGCTCTCGGGGCGCGGCGACAAGGACATGGAGACCGCAGCCGAGTACTTCGGCCTCGGCAACCCGGACCGCACCGAGGGAGAAGTCAAGTGACCTCAGCATCGACCACCGCGGCTTCCCCGATCCCGTCCGCGACATCCGCCCTCGAGCAGGTCATCGACACGGCGAATCGGGACCGCAGGGGCGCGCTCGTCGCCTACCTGCCTGTCGGATTCCCCGACTTCGACACGTCAGTGGCCGCGGCTATCGCGGTCGTCAAGGCGGGCGTCGACGTCATCGAGCTCGGCATGCCGTACTCGGACCCGGTCATGGACGGCCCCGTCATCCAGGCCGCAGCTGTTCAGGCGCTCGAGGGCGGCTTCCGCACGGAGCACGTCTTCGAGGCCATCCGCCAGATCCGCGCCGAGGTGGATGCGCCGATCGTCGTCATGACCTACTGGAACCTCGTCATGCAGTACGGCGTCGACGCGTTCGCCCGCGACCTCGCGGCAGCGGGTGGCAACGGACTCATCACCCCCGACCTCGTCCCCGACGAGGGTGGGGAGTGGATTGCCGCCTCGCAGGCGCACGAGCTCGACCGCGTCTTCCTCGCGGCCCCCAGCTCGAGCGACGCGCGCCTCGACCTGGTCATCAACTCCAGCAGCGGCTTCGTGTACACGGTCTCGACCATGGGCATCACGGGAGCCCGGGCGGACGTCGACCAGGCCGCTCGCTCGCTCGCGGACCGACTCCACGCGCACGGCTGCACACGAGCCTGCGTCGGCCTCGGCATCTCGACCGCAGAGCAGGTCCGAGAGGTGCTCGCGTATGCGGAGGGCGCCATCGTCGGATCCGCGCTGGTCAAGGCCCTCGCCTCCGGCGGCGTGCCCGCTGTCGCCGAGGTCGCCGCCCAGCTCGCGACCGGAACCGCTCTCGACGCTTCATCTTCGAAGGAACAGGCATGACGCCACTGACCGGAATCCCCAGCCCGCCCCTCGAGTGGGCGAGCTTCGAGGTCGGGCCGCTCACGGTGCACCTCTATGCGCTCTTCATCGTGGCGGGCATGATCCTCGCCGTGCTGTGGACGGACCGACGGCTCACCGCGCGTGGCGGTGAGAAGTGGATCACGGTCGACTTCGCCATCTGGGCCGTGCTGCTCGGGCTGCTTGGCGCGCGTCTGTACCACGTCTTCACGCATCCCGCCGACTACTTCTTCGAGGGCGCCAACTTCTGGCGCATCTTCTTCATCTGGGAGGGTGGCAACGCCATCATCGGCTCCCTCATCGGCGGAGCGATCGGCATCTTCATCGCGAGCCGGATGACGGGCATCCGCATGCTCGCGTTCTCGGACGCGCTCATCCCCGGCCTCCTCCTGGCACAGGCCGTCGGGCGCCTCGGCAACTACTTCAACCATGAGCTCTACGGCTGGCCCACCGACCTGCCGTGGGGCCTGCAGATCGAGGCGAGCAATCCAGCCTTCCCCGTCGGCTTGCCTGAGGGCACGCTCTTCCACCCGACGTTCCTGTACGAGATGCTCTGGAACCTCGCGGGCATCGCCCTCATCGTGCTCATCGAGCGCATGTTCCGGTGGCGCACGGGCAAGACGCTCGCCGCCTACCTCATCTGGTACGGAACGGGACGCATCTGGATCGAGTCCATTCGCGTCGACTACTCCGAGGTGATCCTCGGGATGCGCTCGAACGTCTTCGGGGCCCTGTGCCTCGTCATCGTCGGCATCGCGCTCTTCGTCTACGTCTCACGCCTGCCGGTCTCGCAGCTGAGCACGAGCGTCTACCTTCCCGGGCGCGATCCGGAGTCCGAGGCAGCCAGGGCCGCTGAGGGCGCTGATGGTTCTGAGGCCGACGAACTCGACGGCGACGACGACCTCGACGCCGAGGAGGAAACCTCCACGCAATCTTCGGTTCACGACGAGGAAACTTCCGAAGCCAAGCCTAACTCGGGCGACGTGGAAAATACCCCTGATGAGAGCGAAGAAATCTCCACGTCCTCGAAGAGCTGAGGCGAAACAGCCCACCCCTCTCGGGGCTTGCTCGTGCACCTCGAAACACAGAAGTAACACAGCGGTCGTAATCTGCTGAATGGACCGACGGACGCCTGTAGGCACCCGCCCCGAACGGGCTCCGTCAACATCAGTCTTCTGTCGAGTCCGCCAAGCGACCCATGGCACCACCGACGAGGGGACGAGTTATGACCTCCGCCGCCTTTCCAACGAATGGCTACCCAGCAGCAGCCGGTCTGTACGACCCTGCCAACGAACGCGATGCCTGTGGGCTCGCGATGGTCGCCACCCTGCGTGGCACGCCGGGTCACGACATCATCGACCACGCGCTCGACGCGCTCCGCCACATGGAGCACCGCGGCGCTGTCGGCTCGGATGCGGGCACCGGAGACGGCGCTGGCATCCTGACGGCGATCCCGGACGACTTCTTCCGCGCGGTCAGTGGCTTCGACCTGCCTGCCGATGGCCGCTACGCGGTCGGCAACGCCTACCTTCCCGTGGACGCCGACGAGCGGGCCAGGGTCAAGGCTGGCATCGCCAAGCTCGCGGCAGAAGAGGACCTCCGCGTCATCGGCTGGCGCGAGGTTCCCGTGCAGCCCGACGAGCTCGGCAAGCTGGCTCGGGCCGCGATGCCCGTCATCGAGCAGCTCTTCGTGCGCAGCGAGCGCCAGAACTTCCGAGGGAACCCACGCAAGGGCGCGTCCCTCGACCGGCAGTGCTACCGGATGCGCAAGCGCGCCGAGCATTCGCTCGGCGTGTACTTCATGTCGCTCTCGTGCCGCTCGATCACCTACAAGGGCATGGTCACGACCCTGCAGCTGGAGCCGTTCTACCCGGACCTGAGCGATGAGCGCTTCGCCTCCAAGCTCGCGATCGTGCACTCGCGCTACTCGACGAACACGTTCCCGTCGTGGCAGCTCGCGCAGCCGATGCGCATGATGGCGCACAACGGCGAGATCAACACGGTTCGCGGCAACCGCAACTGGATGCGCGCCCGGCAGTCGCAGCTGCGCTCCGAGATCCTCGGCGACGTCGCAGACCTGTTCCCGATCGTGACGGAAGGCGCCAGCGACTCGGCATCCTTCGACGAGGTGCTGGAGCTGCTCACCCTCTCGGGCCGCTCCCTCGCGCACGCCGTGCACATGATGGTGCCGGCAGCGTGGGAGACCGCAGAGGACCTGAGCGCCGAGGTGCGTGACTTCTACGAGTACCACTCGCTCATCATGGAGCCGTGGGACGGGCCCGCGGCGATGGCCTTCACCGACGGCCGCTACGTGTGCGCGACGCTCGACCGGAACGGACTTCGCCCCGGCCGCTTCGTGCAGACAGCCGACGGCCTCATCGTGCTGGGCTCCGAGGTCGGGGTCGCCAGCCTCGACCCCGCGACCGTCATCCGCAAGGGGCGTCTGCGCCCAGGACAGGTGCTCCTCGTGGACACCGAGGTCGGCCGCCTCATCGAAGACGATGAGGTCAAGCACGACCTCGCGGAGCTGCAGCCGTGGGGGGACTGGCTCGACGAGGGTCGCATCAACCTCGCCGAGCTCCCGGAGCGCGAGCACGTCACGCACACTCCGGCCTCCGTCGAGCGCCGCCAGCGCACCTTCGGCTACACCGAGGAGGAGCTGCGCATCCTGCTCGCTCCGATGGCGAAGAACGGTGCTGAGCCGATCGGAGCCATGGGCACGGACACGCCCATCGCGATCCTCACGGACCGACCGCGGCTCGTCTTCGACTACTTCACGCAGAACTTCGCGCAGGTGACGAACCCGCCGCTCGACTCGATCCGCGAGGAGGTCGTGACGAGCCTCACGACGAGCATCGGGCCGCAGGAGAACCTCCTCAGCGCCGGCCCTGAGCACGCGCGTCAGGTCGTGCTGGACTTCCCGGTCATCGACAACGACCAGCTCGCGAAGATCCAGCACATCGAGCAGCGCCCCGGTATCGACGCGGCGGAGACGCTCCGCGGCTGCTACCGGGTCGACGACGGCGTCGAGGGGCTGCGCAAGCGCCTCGAGGAGCTGTGCGAGGAGGCCGACCGCGCGATCGACGCCGGCGCTGGCTTCATCGTGCTCTCCGACCGCGACTCGAACCGCGACTACGCGCCCATCCCCTCGCTGCTCATGACGAGTGCCGTGCACCACCACCTGATCCGCACGGAGCGCAGGATGCGCGTCGGCCTGGTCATCGAGGCGGGCGATGTCCGCGAGGTGCACCACGTCGCAGTGCTGCTCGGCTACGGCGCTTCCGCCGTCAACCCGTACCTGGCGATGGAGTCCTGCGAGGACATGGTCCGTCAGGGCAAGCTCACCGGTGTCTCCGAGGAGAAGGCAGTCGCCAACCTCATCAAGGCGCTCGGCAAGGGCGTCCTGAAGATCATGTCGAAGATGGGCATCTCCGCGGTCTCCTCCTACGCGGGCGCGCAGTGCTTCGAGGCCGTCGGCCTCTCGAACGAGCTCGTCAGCGAGTACTTCACGGGCACGGCGAGCAAGATCTCCGGAATGGGGCTCGAGGGCATCGCCCGCGAGAACCAGCTCCGCCACCGCCACGCGTACCCGGCCCAGGCTGCTCCCGCGTCGCACCGCCCCCTCGACATCGGCGGCGAGTACCAGTGGCGCCGTGAGGGGCCACCGCACCTCTTCAACCCGAACACGATCTTCCGTCTGCAGCACTCGACGCGCGAGGGCCGCTACGACATCTTCAAGGAGTACACGAAGCTCGTCGACGACCAGGCCGCAGAGACCATGACGCTGCGCGGGCTCTTCAAGCTCAAGGTGGGCGACCGGACTCCAGTCCCGATCGACGAGGTCGAGCCGGCTTCCGAGATCCTCAAGCGCTTCCAGACCGGTGCCATGAGCTACGGCTCCATCTCGAAGGAAGCGCACGAGACGCTCGCCATCGCGATGAACCGCATCGGCGGCAAGTCGAACACGGGTGAGGGTGGCGAGGACGTCGAGCGCCTCCTCGACCCCGAGCGACGCAGCGCCATCAAGCAGGTCGCCTCGGGCCGGTTCGGCGTCACGAGCATGTACCTGACCCACGCGGATGACATCCAGATCAAGCTGGCGCAGGGCGCGAAGCCGGGCGAAGGCGGGCAGCTGCCTCCGACGAAGGTCTACCCCTGGGTGGCTCGGACGCGCCACGCGACACCTGGCGTGGGTCTGATCTCCCCGCCTCCTCACCACGACATCTACTCCATCGAGGATCTCAAGCAGCTGATCTTCGACCTCAAGCGCGCGAACCCGTCGGCGCGCATCCACGTGAAGCTCGTGAGCGAGAACGGCATCGGCGCGGTTGCCGCCGGTGTGACGAAGGCGCTTGCCGACGTCGTCCTGGTCTCAGGCCACGACGGCGGCACGGGCGCCTCGCCCCTCAACTCCCTGAAGCACGCGGGAACCCCGTGGGAGCTCGGCCTTGCCGAGACGCAGCAAACGCTCATGCTCAACGGGCTGCGCGACCGCGTGGTCGTGCAGGTGGACGGTCAGCTCAAGACGGGCCGCGACGTCATCGTCGGCGCCCTGCTCGGCGCCGAGGAGTTCGGCTTCGCGACCGCGGCGCTCGTCGTCTCCGGCTGCATCATGATGCGCGTCTGCCACCTCGACACGTGCCCGGTCGGCGTCGCCACGCAGAACCCTGAGCTGCGCGCCCGCTACACGGGCCAGGCCGACCACGTCGTGAACTTCTTCGAGTTCGTCGCGCAGGAGGTCCGCGAGTACCTCGCGGAGCTCGGCGTGCGCTCACTGGACGAGATCATCGGGAAGCGCGAGCTCCTCGAAGTCGACGAGGCGATGCATCACTGGAAGACCGAGGGGCTCGACCTCTCGCGCGTGCTCACCGGCCACGAGTTCGGCGATGCGCCGACTCGGAGCCTTGTCACCCAGGAGCACGAGCTCGACCAGCACTTCGACCAGAAGCTGCTCACGCTCGCCGAGCAGGCGCTCGAGCGCGGCGAGTCCGTCAAGGTGTCGATGGACGTCATCAACACCGATCGCGCCGTCGGCACGATGCTCGGGCACCACGTGACCCTCAAGCATGGTGAGCACGGCCTGCCAGCAGGCACGATCGACATCGAACTGCGGGGGACCGCAGGGCAGTCGCTTGGCGCGTTCCTGCCGAACGGCATCCGCATCCGGCTCGTCGGCGACTCGAACGACTACGTCGGCAAGGGGCTCAGCGGTGGCGAGATCATCCTCAGGCCCGACGAGCGTGCGCCGTTCAAGTCGCACGAGAACGTCATCGCGGGCAACGTCATCGGCTACGGCGCGACGAGCGGAACCATGTTCCTGAGCGGCGTCGTCGGCGAGCGCTTCCTCGTCCGCAACTCCGGCGCCACCGCAGTGGCTGAGGCCGTCGGCGACCACGCGCTCGAGTACATGACCGGCGGACTCGCCGTGATCCTGGGGGAGACGGGCAAGAACTTCGGTGCGGGCATGTCCGGCGGCATCGCCTACGTGCACAAGCTCGACCCGAAGCTCGTCAACCCCGACATGGTCTCGACGGGGGAGCTCGGCCTGACGACGCTGACCAGCGCCGATGCCGACATCCTGCGCGACATCCTCGAACGCCACTACGCGGAGACCGACTCGCAGCTCGCTCGCGAGATGCTCGAGGACTTCGACGCGGTGTCGAAGGAGTTCACGAAGGTGCTCCCGCGTGACTACGCCAAGGTCACCGAGATCCGCAACGCCGCCATCGAACGTGGTGGCGACCCCGATGACAGCACGACCTGGCACGAGATTCTGGAGGCAACCCGTGGCTGACCCGAGAGGATTCCTCACCAATCGCGAACGCGAGCTCCCCAAGCGTCGACCCGTTCCCGTGCGCATCATGGACTTCAGCGAGGTCTACGACCCGCAGGAGCCCACCCAGCTGCGCCGGCAGGCCGGACGCTGCATGGACTGCGGCGTTCCGTTCTGCCACCAGGGCTGCCCGCTCGGCAACATCATCCCCGAGTGGAACGACCTGACGTTCCGCGGTGACATGGCGGGCGCGAGCGAGCGCCTGCACGCCACGAACAACTTCCCGGAGTTCACGGGACGCCTGTGCCCGGCCCCGTGCGAGTCGTCGTGCGTGCTCGGCATCAACCAGCCGGCCGTCACGATCAAGCGCGTCGAGCAGTCCATCGCGGACACCGCCTTCGCCGAGGGCAACGTCCGTCCGCACCCGCCCGAGCGCCTCACGGGCAAGACGGTCGCCGTCGTCGGATCGGGGCCAGCGGGCCTCGCCGCCGCCCAGCAGCTGACCCGCGCCGGCCACACGGTCGCGGTGTTCGAGCGTGACGACCGCATCGGCGGGCTGCTGCGCTACGGCATCCCGGACTTCAAGATGGAGAAGTCCGTACTCGATGCTCGTCTCTCGCAGATGCGCGCCGAGGGCACTCGCTTCCGCACCGGCATCGAGATCGGTCGCGACATCACGTGGGACAACCTCCGCCAGCGCTACGACGCCGTCGTGGTCGCCACCGGAGCGCTGGTCCCGCGCGATCTCCCCGTGCCGGGCCGCGAGCTCAAGGGCGTCCACTACGCGATGGACTTCCTGACGCAGTCGAACCGCGTGGTCGCTGGCGACGACCTCGCCTCGCAGATCCACGCCGAGGACAAGCACGTCATCGTCATCGGCGGTGGAGACACCGGTGCAGACTGCATCGGCACGTCGCACCGCCAGGGCGCGGCCTCGGTCACGAACCTCGCCATCGGCAAGGAGCCGCCGACCGAGCGTCCCGCGCATCAGCCGTGGCCGACGACGCCGACCCTCTTCGAGGTCTCGACCTCGCACGAGGAGGGCGGCGAGCGCGCCTTCCAGGCGTCCACGGTCGAGTTCATCGGCGACGAGTCCGGTCGGGTCCGCGCGATCCGGCTCGCCGAGACCGAGTTCCGCGCCGACGGCTCGCGCGGCCCGAAGGCGGGCACGGAGCGCGAGCTTCCCGCCGACCTGGTGCTGCTGGCCATGGGCTTCACGGGCCCGGAGCGGCACACGATCGAACCGCAGCTGCAGCTCCCGTTCACCTCACGGGGTGCCCTCGACCGCACTGCCGAGTACGAGACGGAGCTCCCTGGAGTGTTCGTCGCGGGCGACGCGGGCCGCGGCCAGTCGCTCATCGTCTGGGCGATCGCCGAGGGACGTGCGGCAGCCGCCTCCGTCGACCGGTATCTTGAACAGTCGACGGAGCTTCCGGAGCCGATCCTCGCCACCGAGCGCGCGATCTCCCTCTGAATCCGCCACCACGCGCCTCTCGGCGCACCACAGTTTCGACGAACCGGAGTTAATGCATGAGCCGTAGAGCGAAGATCGTCGCCACCCTCGGTCCAGCCGTCAACACCCCTGAAGGGATCCGCGCCCTCATCGGCGCCGGCGTCAACGTCACGCGCTTCAACCTCAGCCACGGCGACCACACCGTGCACACCGACAACTACAAGCTGGTGCGGGATGCGGCCGAGGAGCTCGGCGTTCCCGTCGCGATCCTGGTAGACCTGCAGGGCCCGAAGATCCGTCTCGAGAAGTTCGAGGACGGCCCCCACCACCTCGCGGTCGGGGACATCTTCAAGATCACCTCCCAGGACGTGCCCGGCACGAAGGACCTCGTCGGCACGACCTACAAGGGCCTGCCCACCGACGTGAAGCCGGGCGACCCGCTGCTCATCGATGACGGCAAGGTGCTCGTGCGCGTCGTGGAGACCGACGGCGTGACCGTCACGACCCGCGTCGAGGTGCCAGGCAAGGTCTCGAACAACAAGGGCATCAACCTGCCCGGCGTCGCCGTGAACGTGCCAGCCCTCTCCGAGAAGGACGAGGACGACCTGCGCTGGGGTCTGCGCATCGGCGCCGACATCATCGCCCTGTCGTTCGTGCGTTCGGCGGAGGACATCAACCGCGTCCACGCGATCATGGACGAGGAGGGCATCCGCCTTCCCGTGATCGCGAAGATCGAGAAGCCGCAGGCCGTCGAGAACCTCAACGAGATCGTCGACGCGTTCGACGGCATCATGGTCGCCCGCGGCGACCTCGGCGTGGAGCTTCCTCTCGAGCAGGTCCCGATCGTGCAGAAGAACGCGATCCAGCAGGCTCGCCGCTGGGCGAAGCCCGTGATCGTCGCGACGCAGATGCTCGAGACGATGATCGAGAACCCGCGCCCCACCCGCGCGGAGGCATCCGACTGCGCCAACGCCGTCCTCGACGGCGCCGACGCGCTCATGCTCTCCGGCGAGACCAGCGTCGGCGCGTTCCCGATCGAGGCGGTGCGCACCATGGCGCGCATCATCGAGTCGACCGAGACGCACGGCCTGGACCGCATCCCGCCGCTGGGCACGAAGCCCTTCACGCAGGGCGGCGCGATCACCCTCGCCGCGTCGGAAGTGGGCGAGTTCCTCAAGGCGAAGTACTACTGCGTGTTCACGGAGTCCGGTGACTCGGTGCGGCGCATGGCGCGCCTGCGCACCGAGATCCCCGTGCTCGGGTTCACCCCGTCGCCGCACATCGCGCGTCGCATGAACCTCTACTGGGGCGTCAAGGCCGCCATCGTGGAGCGCGTCACGCACACCGACGAGATGATCGGGCAGGTCGACAAGTACCTCATGGAGAACGGCCTCGCCCAGGCGGGCGACGTCGTCGTGGTCGTCGCCGGCATGCCGCCGGGCCGCGCTGGCACCACCAACGACCTCCGCGTGCACCGCGTGGGCGTCGATGACGACCGCGTCGTCCCCGCGTACGAGGGCAAGCACACCCGCTAGCCGCACGCCGCCGAGAGGCCGGTGAGGACCCAACGGTTCTCACCGGCCTCTTGTCGTCGCTGAGAACCCGCGGCGGCCCCACGTTGGGTATCGTTTCACCATGTCGATCGTCGAGGCGCGGAGCGAGTCGTGAGTCCGGTGCAGGGGTCCACCGCGCTGGACGTCAGAGATGCGCTTGTCGCCGCCACGGAATGGCGACCGGATATCCTCGGTTCCGGCTTCTCGGCCCTCGACCTGCCGCTCAAGCCCGACCATGAGGGCCAGGTCGTCGCGACGCTCGTTCGCGGGCCGCGGGCGGACCGCTTCGCGCGGGGCCCAGCACGTGGAGCTGACATCCTCTACGTGCACGGCTGGTCCGACTACTTCTTCCAGAAGCACCACGCGCACTACTGGGCGAGCGAGGGCGCACGCTTCTTCGCGCTCGACCTGCGCAAGTACGGGCGCAGCCTCCGCGACTACCAGACACCCGGGTTCGTCACCGACCTCGCGACCTACGACGAGGAGCTGGAACGCGCCCTCGAGGTCATGGGGCATGGGCCAGGTGGGCACCGCCGGGGCAGGCATCCGCTCATCCTGATCGGCCACTCCACGGGTGGCCTCACGCTGAGTCTCTGGGCGGACCGGAACCCCGGTCGCGTGGATGCGCTCATCCTGAACAGCCCGTGGCTCGAGCTGCAGACCAGGGCCGCAGTGCGCACGGCGCTGACTCCGCTCATGACGCTCGCGGCCCAGCTGCGCCCCACGGACACGTTCAACAACATCGACTTCGGCTTCTACACGCGGGCGGTGAAGAAGGAGCTGGGTGGCGAGTGGGAGTTCGACGACCGCTGGCGGCCGACGCCGAGCTTCACCGTGCGAGCTGGCTGGCTCCACGCGATCCTCGCCGGCCACGCGGCAGTCGCCGTGGGGCTCGACATCCGGGCACCCGTCCTGACGCTCCTGTCATCGCGGAGCACACTGTCGCCGATCTGGCATGAGTCGATGCGCACCTCCGATTCCGTGCTGCGCGTCGACGACATCGCGCGGCGCTCGCTCAATCTCGGCGACACGGTCACGGTTCGTCGCCTGGACGGCGCGCTGCACGACGTGCTGCTCTCCGCCCCGCCGGTGCGGGCTGAGGCGTTCGCGGCCATGACTCGGTGGCTCAAGGCGTACCTCCACTGATCCGCAGCGGGAACAACAGCGGCCGAATCGCTGTTGGACCGCGTGTGCCCCAACGTCGAAAGGTCAGCATGAGCCGTCTTCTGTCACCCGTCACCCTGCCGAGCATGGAAGGTGGCGGCCTGCCGTTGCGCAACGCCACGTTCCTCGCACCGATGTGCCAGTACTCGGTGACGCGCCGGGACGGTCTTCCCACGTCCTGGCAGCTCGTGCACCTGGGTGCGCGCGCGAGCGGCGGGTTCGGGCTGGTCTGGACGGAGGCGACAGCGATCGTCCCCGAGGGCCGCATCTCGCCGGAGGACACGGGAATCTGGAGCGACGAGCACACGGAGGCGTGGCGCCCCATCGTCGACTTCCTGCATGAGCAGGGCGCTGCTGCCGGCATCCAGCTCGGCCATGCCGGCGGCAAGGCATCCGCCTACCCGGCTCTGCCGGAGACGGCACGAGGCACCGTTCCCGCGGACGAGGGCGGTTGGAGTGCGCAGGCCCCGTCGAGCACCGATGTCTTCGGGCTCGCGGTCCCTGCCGAACTCACCGTCGCGCAGATCGCAGATCTCGTGACCGACTGGGGCAGGGCGGCCCGCCGCGCCGACGACGCGGGCTTCGACGCGCTGCAGATCCACGCGGCTCACGGCTACCTGCTGCACGAGTTCCTCTCGCCGCTCTCGAACGAGCGGAGCGACGAGTACGGCGGCTCGTTCGAGAACCGCACTCGCTTCGTCCTCGAGGTCGTCGCCGAGGTGCGGCGCAACTGGCCAGCCGAGAAGCCCCTCGCGATTCGCTTCTCCGGCGAGGACTGGGTGGAAGGCGGCTGGACGATCGCCGAGACCGTCGAGCTCGCCAAGCTCGTGCACGAGCTGGGCGTCACCGTGTTCGACCTCTCCAGCGGCGGCATCGGCGCCTTCACCGGCCCGGTCGGCCCCGGCTACCAGGTGTCGCTCGCCCGGGCGGTCCGCGAGGCGCTCCCCGCGGAGACCGCATTTGTGACGGCTGTCGGCCAGATCACGGAAGCGCGCCACGCCGAGGCGATCCTGGTGGGCGGCGATGCCGACGGGATCACGATCGGCCGAGCCGCGCTCGCCAACCCGAACTGGCCGGTGCACGCCGCTGTGCAGCTGGGAGACGGCCAGGTCGGCCTCGTCGCACCCCAGTACTGGCGCGCGACCATGGGCTAGCGCCCCGGTAGCTCCCCGGTAGCTGGCATGTAGAGCTAGCTGCGGGGCTCGCGCGCCCCCTCGGCCCTGGCCGTCGTCGAGTCGTCGAGAAGCCGGGTGAGCGTGTCTTTGAGCGCCTCGAGTTCGGGGAGGGTCCACCCGAGCTCCGCGACGACCTTGACCGGCACCTCCTCGGCCTTGGCCCGCAGCTCGAGGCCCGGGGGAGTGAGACGAATCTCGACGGCTCTCTCGTCGTCTGGTCGCCGACTGCGGGTGACCAGGCCAGAGGTCTCGAGTCGTTTCACGAGCGGGCTGAGCGTGGCAGGCTCCAGATGCAGGGCCCTCGCCAGCTGACCGAGTGTCTGCCCGTCGTTCTCCCAGAGCCCGAGCATCACCAGGTACTGCGGATGCGTGAGACCGAGCGGCTCGAGGATGGGTCGGTAGAGCGAGATGACGCTCCGGCTGGCCGCGGCCAGGGCGAAGCAGAGCTGCTTGTCGAGCGCGAGGAGATCCACGGGTCCAGACTAGTCGCGCACACAGACCACGAATAGTTAGTACACTAACGATCATGGCCAGCGACAGACTCCCGAACCCCTACAAGGGTCAGCCCGGATGGTGGAATCGGCTCAACCAGCTGCTGTTCCCGTTCATGGGGCCAGCACAGGTGGGCACCGGGGGAGTCGCGCGAACGGATCCCGTCCGAGCACCCGCGTCCTGCCGGGACTGCGGACACCCGTACTCCGATCACGAGATCAGGCGAGGCATCGGCGCCAATCAGCCGAGCAGCATCCTCTGCCCGAGCGACGAGCGACGAGAGCCTGGCTCGACGCGGACCTCCGCCTAGTCACTCCGGGCAGGCGCAGATCGCGCCGAAGGCACCTCGGACGTCGGCGGAGAGCGCTTCGGGGTCGGAGGTGCCACCCGCGGCCGCCGTGAAGAGCAGCCCGACGAACGCGAAGTACAGCGCCCCCGCTCGCGCGGCGGCGTCTTCCTCGGCGGTGCACCCGCGCTCGGTGATCACGGTGCGGAACCTCTCGGTGAGGCCGGTCGCCAGATCCGAGAAGAGCCCCGCTTCACGCCCGCCCGAGATGAGGATGGACGCGTAGGCGCGCGCAAGCTCGTCGTGGCGCGTGAACAGCGCGACGAGCGGTGCCGTGAGACCCACGAGCCTGTCCGGGCAATTGCCCCCAGCGTCCGTCCCGGCGATATCGGCGAACGCGGGGCGCTGAGTTCCTGCGGGGCGAGCCTGATCGACGACAGCAGACCGCTCGGCAACTTCCGCCTCGACGAGGAGGTCGAAGACCCGCACCAGCAGCGCGCTCTTGTCGCCCACGGACATGACCGTGCCGACGCTCACGCCCGCCGCCTGCGCGATTCCGCGGATGCTCGTACCAGCGAACCCCTCCTCGACGAAAAGGTGCGCCGCGGCGTCGACCACGCGGGAGTGCGTGAGCCGCTTGACCTCTGCGCGTGAGTTCGACATGTCCGAAAGGCTACCTCGAACAAGTTCAGTGAACGCGTTCACACACGCCGACGCACCGGCTGGAGAGAATACTGCTGACGCGACATGGCGACTCTGGGGACGGGACTACCGGAGAATGCGGTCGACGAACTCGTCTATGGCGGCATCGACGGACAATCCAGTATCGATCGGTGCGGTGAGGTGGTCGAGCATCAATCCGTCGATGGCGTAGTGGAACAGGGCGATCTCCGTCTGCCCTCCTGGCAGGCCAGAGTCTTCGTTGAACGCGACATCCTCCCGGAAGGCTCCCTGCCGCCACGCTCCGAGCGCCTTGGCCACAGCAGGACGTCGTCCGGCTTCTAGCCGCAGCTCGAAGAGGGCGAGCGACACATGTGGGTCAATGCCGAGGCGCCTGACGACGTCACGCAGGTAGTCGGCGAAGAGCTCCCGGTCGGGTGGCCGAGCGGTACGCGAAGAAACAGCCTCGGGCTCGGGTGTCAGCCTCTCTCCGATGCGGTCGACGAGCGCGGAGATGAGATCGTCCCGGGTCGGGAAGTAGTTCGAGGCTGTACCGCGGGGAGTGCCTGCGGCGGCGTCCACGGCGCGGTGGGTGAGACCACGGGCGCCTTCTTCGGCCAGCACGCGAATCCCGGCGTCGGCAAGTGCTGTGCGTCGTTCTTCGTTGCGGGCCATGCCGCCCATGGTAGCTAGACCACAACTCCTGTTGTACTTTAACTACGACACTTGTCGTGATTGGAGATGCTATGAGGAACCTCGTCTACTACGTCGCCGTCAGCATCGACGGGTACATTGCTGATCCAACCGGCGGGTTCGATGCGTTCCTCGTCGATGGCGACCACGCATCCGTGGTGTTCGGTGAGTATGCGGACGCGCTGCCCGCGCACGTGCAGGCCGCACTGGGAATCGAACCGCCCAAGACGCGATTCGACACGGTGATCATGGGGTGGAACACGCTGGCCCCCGCGCTCGATATCGGAATCGACAGTCCCTACCCCCATCTGCGTCAGATCGTTGCGAGCCGCCGGGCACACGACCTCGACCCGGAGATCACCGTCACTCACGATCCGCTCGCCACGATCCGCGGCCTGAAACGGGAAGACGGTTTGGACGTCTGGCTCTGCGGTGGTGGGGAGCTCGCCGGCGCACTCCTGCCGGAGATCGACCGCCTCGTCTTGAAGCGCAGTCCCGTCATCTTCGGCTCCGGCATCCCCATCTTCGGGAGTGCCCCCTACGAGCCGCGTGCGTTCACCTTGACCGGAACCCGCTCCTTCGAGTCGGGTGTCGTGGTCGAGGAATACGTCTCCAGCGGCAGAGCGTGAGCATCGTGATCGCGCGGACGTCGCCCCCACCGCTGTGTCAACGACGTCCTGGCGTCAGACCCCCAGCGCGACCGGGCCAAGTCTCCCGAGTCCCTGTCGACGACCTCACGCAGCCGGCAACGACTCCAGCATGTGCTCCCAGGCGCGATGCACATCGGCCGAGACCAGCCCGAGCTGCGTCACCACGGCGACGCAGCGGGCGCGCTGATCGTAGAGCTCCAGCGTCGACGTGCGCCCCCGCGGCCCGCAGGCCGCCACGAGCAGACACGAGCGCACCGCGCCGAGATCGACCTCGATGACGCCATCGCCAAGCGAGACGACCAGGAGCGCGCCGACGCGTTCCACGAGGTGCACCAGCCCCGCGCCCAGCTGCAGCACCGCACTCGACGGAACACCCACGCAGACCGGCAACCCGACCGAACTCAGGTGCTCGAACACCGCGGGGAGCAGCGAGGGATCCACGAGGCGGCTGTTGCCGACGCCACCGACACCCCAGCCAGAGCGAGCAGCGTTCCCGCGCACCAGCGCGGCGTGTCGATCGGACCCACCCGCATCGAGGATCGCATCCAGCTGCGCGAGCTGATCGCCGTCACGCCAGTCCACCTCAGCCTCCCTGGGCAGCTGCAGGTTGCGCAGCTGCGCGTCGCTCGGTGGCCGAGAACGTCCGAGGCTCGCGAGCAGCCCGGCGTCCTGGGCCGAGTGGACAAGCACCCGATGCACGAGGCGCCCGTCGCTCGAATAGACATACAGACTGGGGAGCGCGCCCTGCACGCCCTCCTCGTGGGCGACCACCGCGACGCCGAGCGACGCCGGACGAACCCGCAACGTGATCCAGGCGGACGGCGCGCGCAGCGCCCGACCACACGCCGTCGGCAGGTCGTAGCTGCCGAACTGGTGGATCGTGCACGCGCCATTGCTGGTGGTCGCCGTCGCCGTGCCGAACCCGACAAGACCGTAGGCGAGGGCCTCCGGCGACAGCTTCACCTTGCGGAGCATTGTGTGCGGCGACGACAGCAGCCGATCGAGCGTCCCAGCGTTGAGCGCGCTCACCTGCCGGGAGTGGGCCGCGCCGACTGCGCCATCCCGCCCGAGACCTCGGAGCCCACCGCCGCGACGCCGCGCGCACGGGCAGTTCCCGCTCGCCCCGCAGACCTCATCTCGGCCCGCGGTGTCCTCCGGCAGCATGGCTCAGTACACGTCCCTCACGTAGCGCTTCTGGCGCTTCAACGCGGCAACGTACTCTGCCGCGCCTTCAGCCGTCACTCCTCGCTCCTGCGCGACCACCGCGTGGAGGGCGTCGTCGACGTCTCTCGCCATGCGCGATGCGTCACCGCAGACGTAGAAGTGCCCACCCTCCTCGAGCCAGGCGTAGAGCTCGGCGCTGTGCTCGAGCATCCGCGTCTGCACATAGATTTTCTCCGCCTGGTCGCGCGAGAACGCCAGGTCGAGGCGGTCGAGGACACCGCGCTCGGTGAGCCCCGCGAGTTCCTCCTCGTAGATGAAGTCGCTGTCGCGGTGCTGGTCGCCGAAGAGCAGCCAGTTGCGTCCGGATGCGCCGCGCGCCTCACGCTCGTGCAGGAAGCCGCGGAACGGGGCGATCCCCGTGCCTGGGCCGACCATGATCATGGGGGCGTCGTCATCCTCAGGCACGCGGAACGCCGCGTTCGGCTGCAGGAACAGGTGCACGGGGTCGAGGTCGCCGACACGGTCCGCGAGGAACGTTGAGCACACGCCGCCGTACCGGCGGGCCTCGGTTCCGTACCGCACCGAGGCGACGGTGAGGTGGATGCGGTCCGGGCTGGCGAGCGGGCTCGACGAGATCGAGTAGGCGCGGTGCTGCATGGGCCGCAGCAGCGACGCGAACTCATCTGCGGTGAAGCTCACTCCCTGCGCAGCCCGGAGCACGTCGAGCGTGTCCCGGCCCCACAGCCAGCTGTCCAGCTGAGCCTTGTCGCCGCGCTGCACGAGCTCCGCGACGGCTCCGCTCGGCTCCCGAGCGGAGAGCTCCGCGAGCAGGTCCTTCGAGGGGGCCGTGATGTCGAGCTCTCGCTCGAACGCCGTGCGCAGCATCGAGCCGCTCTCGAGCGCTTCGTCACCGGAGAAGCCGAGGTGGCCGAGCAGCTCGTCGACGAGACCGGGCTCGTTGACCGGCACGACCGCGAGGGCGTCGCCCGCCGCGTACGTGATGCCGCTGTCGCCGAGATCGAACTCGTAGTGGCGGATCTCCTTCGAGCTTCGTGGCCCGGAGAGGATGCGGTTGACGGCGAGGCGCGACGGGTACGGCGTCTTTTTGTTCCACGGCGAGCGCACTCGGGCCGGCGCGGCGGCAGCGGCTGGCGCTGGAGCGGCGGTGTTCGGCTGGAGGGCCGCGAAGTGCTCGACCACCTCCGCGATCCACTCGGCGGCCGCATCCTCGTAGTCGACGTCGCAGTCCACGCGCGGCACGACACGCGTCGCCCCGAGCTGCTCGAGGCGCGTGTCGATGAGCTTCCCGGCCTGGCAGTAGTCGTCGTAGCTGCTGTCTCCGAGCGCGAGGACCGCGAACTTCGTCGACTCGAGGCGCGGAGCACCGTCAGCGTTCAGCTCTTCCCAGAAGAGCTCGGCGTTGTCCGGCATCTCACCCTCGCCGTAGGTGGACGTGACGACGACGATGTTGCGTTCGCCGTTCAACGCCTCGGGGGAGACCGAGTCGAGCGGGGCGAGCGTCGCCGCGAGGCCTGCAGCTCGGGCCGCAGCCGCGAGGTCCTCAGCCACGAACTCGCAGTTCCCGGTCTGCGTGCCGATGAGGATCTCGAGCGTCAGCGTCGCGGCCTGAACCTCCTTGTCGGCGGTGGGGATCGCGGCGAGTCCCGCCATGAACCCGGAGAGCCATGCCTGCTGCTCCCTGGTGAAGGGGGCGTCGACGGGGATGAACGGCGCGCTCATGCGAGGCCACCCGCCGTCGCGGCCGTCGGCTGCTGACGCTTCTCGGTGACGACGAGCTCGCGGGCGATGTCGACCATCGCCGCGGTCGCGAGGATCTCGTCCGTGCCCACCGACTGGAGGAGCCGGCGGTTCTTCACGTTCTGGTGCATGATCCACCCCGTCGTTCCTGGCGCGTCGATGCTGCGCACGTTGCGCAGGCGGAGGGCGTCCTTGTAGTCCTCGAGGCGCTTCGCGGCGATGAGAGCAGCGAGCTCGGCGTCCTCGAACCGGTCGAGTTCACCGCGCAGGTACTTGTTGACGCGCTGCATGACGAAGAAGTCCTCGGTGAGGATGAGCTTCCGGACCGCGTCG
Organism: Pseudoclavibacter sp. AY1H1; assembly: GCF_002931055.1. GTDB lineage: Bacteria > Actinomycetota > Actinomycetes > Actinomycetales > Microbacteriaceae > Pseudoclavibacter. The sequence continues at coordinate 601,966 of NZ_PSXX01000001.1, forward strand.
ACCACCCTGGGGTCGTCTGGTCCGCTGGCGTCTGGCACTCGGGTGAGCGCGATGTCCTGCGAGATGTTGAGCACCGCGTAGGAGGCGAGCAGGGCGAACCTGTCGTCACGGTCGGACTCCGAGCCGCCGGGGGTGCGCCCGCCGATCACCGGGTGACCGCCACGGTAGGCCTCCTTGAAGAGGCGGATGCGCTGGGTTGCGATGGAGGTGGAGAGCTCGTCCAGCAGCTCCTTGCGTCCCTTCGCGGCGAGGATCTTGTCGGCGTCCTGGTAGAGCAGGAGCGCCCGCGGCATACCGCAGAAGAACCTGCTGCGCTCGGACTCCCAGTCGCGGAGGATCTGCGCCGCGAGGGGCGAACCGGTCGCGTCGAGGTGCCACTGCAGGAGGAGCTTGACCGCGGCCTCGTGGAAGTCGCCGTGGCTGGTGTCGGTGATGGGGAACACGAGCAGGGAGTCGGCGCTCACGTTCTCGCGCGTCGAGCCGTCGGCGTCGTACTGGTAGACGAACCCGCCGCTCATGCCGTTGCCGAGGCCCTTGCCCGCGCTGCCGAGATTGAGGACGGCCCCGTTGGTCATGTACTCGCAGCCGAAGTCGCCGATGCCCTCGACGACCGCTGTTGCGCCGGAGTTGCGCACCGCGAAGCGGTCGCCCGCCTCGCCCTGCACGAACGTGCGTCCGCCCGTCGCACCGAAGAGCGCGAAGTTGCCGATGAGCACGTTCTCGCCGGGCTCCGAGCCGCCGCCGCCGGGGGAGAGCACGACGATGGTTCCGCCGCCCTGGCTCTTGCCGACGCCGTCGTTCGCGGTTCCCGTGTGCACGAGGCGCATGCCGTCGTTGCTGAAGGCGCCGTAGGACTGTCCGGCGGATCCCTGCGTCGTGACGATGATGCTGCCGTCCACGAGCGAGCGCCTGCCTCGCTCGTCCTCGACGACTGCGGGGAGCCCTGCGACCGTCTCGGCATCGAGCTCGTAGTTGAGCATCCGCTCGATGTCGATCGACAGCTGACCGCCGACCGACTTGAAGCGGTTGCCCATCTCGACGCCTTCGATGAGGATCGACGGCTCTGCTCGGTCGACGAGGGCGGCCCGGATCTGCTCGACGAGGGAGTCGTCGATGCTGTAGTCCTTCTCGAGGTAGATGGGGTTGGCGACGATCTTCTCGGGAACCTTCGCGAGCATGTCGCGAACGTCGAGGTCGCCGACGCTCGCGGGGTGCGCGAGGAGCTGCAGCAGGTCGCCGCGCCCTCGTGCCTCCCCGAGCGAGCGCAGCCCCAGCGAGGCGAGGATCTCCCGCACCTCGTGCGAGATGTTGAGGAGGTACTGGGCGAGGGCGCGCGGGTCGCCGTCGAACACCTCGGGGTTGGTCGTGAGTCCGGCGGGGCACTTGATGTTGCAGTTCTTCGCCATGACGCAGCCGAGCATCATGAGCGCTGTCGTGCCGAATTCGAAGCTGTCCCCGCCGAGGAGCGCGGAGGTCACGACGTCGCTTGCCATCTGGTGGGCACCGGAGCAGCGCAGGACGACCTTCTGCCTGAGTCCGTTCGCGAGGAGCGCCTGGTGGACTTCAGCGACGCCGATCTCCGCCGAGCGTCCCGCGTACTTGAGGCTCGTGACGGCGGCCGCCCCCGTACCTCCCGTGTTGCCGGCGACGTTGATCACGTCGGCGCCCGCCTTGGCGACGCCGACGGCGATCGTGCCGATGCCCTCCGACGAGACGAGCTTCACGACGACCCGCACCCGGGCTGCCTTGCAGTCGTGGATGAGCTGCGCGAGGTCCTCGATGGAGTAGGTGTCGTGGTGCGGCGGCGGCGAGACGAGCTCGACGCCTGGCGTCCCGCCGCGGGCCGCGGCGATGTCGACCGTGACCTTCGGCGCCGGCAGCTGGCCGCCTTCGCCGGGCTTCGCGCCCTGCCCGATCTTGATCTCGAGCTCCTGCAGCATCGGGTCGGCGAGGTAGCCGGCCCAGATGCCGAAGCGGCCGGACGCGAACTGCTTGATGCGCGAGCCCCGGATCGTGTTGTAGCGGGTGATGTGCTCGCCGCCCTCGCCGCAGTTCGACATGCCGCCGACCATGTTCGTGCCGTGCGCGACGGACTCGTGGGCGGTCGCGACGAGCGCACCGTGGCTCATGGCGCCGGATGCGAGGGTGCGAGCGATCTCGTGCGCGGGCTGCACCTCGTCGAGCGAGATGCTGTCCGGCGCCGTCCTGAGCAGGCTCAGGATGCTCGGTGCGCCCGGGGCGACGCGCACCTGGAGCTTCGAATCCGTCGCGGTCGTCTCGGTGATGGCGTTGCCGTCGAGGGCCGTGAGGACCTGCGCGAGCGCGTCGTAGCGGGTCGCTTCGCCGCCGAGGGGGCCGGTGAGCTTCAGCTCGTAGGTGGAGTTCTCCGTGTGCTCGATCTCGAGGCCGCGGACGCGGACGTCGCTGTTGCCCTCGAGCGAGAAGCGGCTGAGCTCCCGCGCGAACTCGGAGGGCGTCGAGGCGAGGCGGACGTCTGCGGGCAGCGAGAGCACGTCGCGGAGCGCCGAGGGGCGCCGCGTGCGCTCCTGGATGGTGTTCGTGACGAAGTCCCGGTAGCCGGGGGTGATCTCGAACGCGTCGATCTGCGCCGGCGTGAGCGCGCCGTATCCGCTGTAGGTGTACGCCTTGTCGTCGAGCCCGAACGCGTCGCCGAGCTGGCCGAGGGTGAGGAGTCGCAGCGAGTCGTGCCCTGGGTGCGGTTCGTCGCTCGCGGCGGGCGCTTCCGGCGCCTTCGTGGTCTCGAGGATGCGCGGCTCCTCGGTCATGTCGATGAACCCGCGCACCGCGGTGGTGCCGAACGAGTGGCCGGCGCCTTCCTGGCGCTCCTTGAAGAGGCCGAGGAGGGGGATCTGCTTCTCGTCGGCGACCGCGACGGCCCGCTCGTGCCACTCGGCGACCGCGAGGGCGATGCGCTCGAAGCGCACGCCACCGACTGGGGCGGCGAGGTGGGGGAAGTAGTCGGCGAGGACCGGGTCCTTCGTGTCGAGGTAGTTGGGCTCGAAGAACTCGCCGCCGATGTAGCTCTCGACGGTGCACAGGCCGACACGGCCCATGGTCTTCATGAGCGACTTCTCGGCGGCCTTCGCGAAGCGGGCCACGGCGAGGTCCGTGTCCGTGATCGTGTCGATCGAGGCGGCGCCGCTCGGGTAGCGCTCCTCGGCGCGCAGGCGCACGCAGAGCGGGTAGACCGCGGCGGCGCCGAAGCCGAGCGCGGCGGCGATGTGGTGCGAGGAGGGCAGCTGGCCGCTCTCCGCGATGATCGACACCCGCAGGCGCAGGCCCTCGCGGATGAGCCGCTGGTTGACGGCCGCGATGACCAGGATGAGGGGGATCGCGGCCAGCTCGCGCGACACGTTGCGGTCGGTGAGCACGGCGATGCCGCCCTGGGCGCGCGCGAACGTGGTCACGGCGTCGCACACGCGCTCGACGGCGTCGCGCAGCGAGGCGGCGTTGGCGGGGGCGTCGCCCTGCACGGGCGTGTAGAGGATCTCGAAGCGCTCGAGCGGCGCGAGGCGCTGCTCGCGGAGCGCGACCATGTTGAGGTGGCTGAGGATGGGCGAGGGCACGACGATCTGCCGCGTCTGGTTGCCGCCGTCGGGCTTGGCGCCGAGTGCGACGCGCAGCGTCATGCCGTCGGCCTCCCGGATGCTGTCGAGCGGCGGGTTCGTGACCTGCGCGAAGCGCTGCGAGAAGTACTTCGCGAGACCGCCCTCCTGGTCGGAGAGCGCGTTGATGGCGTTGCCGTAGCCCATGGCGGAGATGCGCTCGGTGCCGTTGGCGAGCATCGGGTCCATCATGAACTTGAAGCTCTCCTGGTTCAGCGAGTACGCGACGTACCTGCCGGCGGGGGAGAGGTCCCCGTCGTAGCCGAGCGTGTTGCTTCCCCGGTCGATCTCGGGCAGCTCGATGTCCTCGATGTTGACGCGCGCGGCTTCGAGGTCCGCGCTGTAGTCGCGCCGGAGCGCGAGCTGCTCGAGCGCCTCCCACGTGCGGAAGCTGCGCCCCTGCGTGTGGTCGAAGTAGAGCATCCCGCCCGCTTCGATGCGCCCGCGGCGCACGATGCTGCCCGGTGCGAACTGGATCTGCCCGGCCTCGGAGCTCACCACGAGGTACTCGTCGGTCTCGACGGTGCGCAACGGGCGCAGCCCGAGGCGGTCGAGCCGCGCGCCGATGATGTCGCCGTTGCTGAAGACGAGTGCTGCCGGTCCGTCGTTCTTCTCCTCGTAGAGGGAGAAGAACTCGAGCATGTCCCGGACCTCCGGGGTGAGCGTGCGGTCGTTCTCCCACGCCGGCGGCATGGTCGAGACGACGGCCTCGACGAGCTCGAGCCCGTCGTCGAAGACGCGGCTCTGCAGGGTCTGGTCGAAGCGGCTGCTGTCCGACTGCCCAGGTGGATGCACGATGACGCGTCCCCGCGCGGTCGCGAGCGCGTTCTCGGAGAGGCGGTTCTTGCGGTCGGTGTTGAGCTCACCGTTGTGCGCGAGCATGCGGAACGGCTGCGCCATGCTCGGGTGCGGCTCCGTGTTGGTCGAGAAGCGCGTGTGGAAGAAGAGCGTGCGAACCGACTGGCGCTCGTCGAGCAGGTCGGTGAAGTACGGGATGACCTCGTTCGAGTTGAGGCGGCCCTTGAGCGTCTGCGTGCGGGCGCTCAGCGACAGGGGGTAGAGGCCCTGGAGCGCGGCGTTGGAGTAGGCGATGCCCTCGATGTCGAGGAGCGCGGCGTTGGCCGCGGCGTCCATCTCGGCGCGGCTCCAGCCCTCGGCCGCGACGAAGATCCACTGGACGATCGGCAGCTGGTAGTGCGCCGCGGCGGGGCGCGCGACGGTGGCGTCGACGGGCACGTCGCGGACGAGGATCGGCTCGATGCCGTGCGCGCGCAGCGTGCTGGAGATGAGCTCATGCGCCACGTCGAGCTGCTCGACGTCGCTCGGCATGAAGAAGTTGCCCACGCCGAAGAGGCCCGACTCGAGCTCGCGCCCGACGAGCGAGCTGAAGAACTCGACCGACAGGTCGACGTTGATGCCGGCGCCGTCGCCGACGCCTTCGGCGGACATGCCTCCGCGGTGGGGAATCGCGCAGAGCGCCTCGTTTCCGAGCCGGATCACATCATGGTGCTGCACGCCGTCCTTGCGCGTGATGAAGCCGACGCCGCAGTCGCTCTTCTCGAGCTCGGGACGGTACAGACCAACGGTTTTTTGCGACACGAAGATGCCTCCAAGGGACAGCAGCGAGGGGAAAGGCGACGCGAACACTGCAACATTGGAGGTTTCGTCTGCGGGAGTCGTCACTTGGTGCGGTGCGGGGTTCCCAGCGGCATAGCGGTATACGTACGGTAAGGGTTGCCTAAAGCTGGCGCAAGGCCACGCGCCGATGATCGATCGACGGATTTCGCGGTCACGGCACTTGGACAGGTGGTTCCGACTGCCCACGTCCTCCCCTGCATCCGCGTCCTCGTTCTCCGGCTGAGATGATGGAGGCATGAGCGACGTCAAGACATACATGCGAACTGCCTCCGCGGAGGCCGACGCCGGCGAGGACACCCTCGCGGAGGTCACCGACAGGCTCGTGCAGCGCCTCGTGGAGGCCGCTGCCGCCGACGGCATCACGATCCCGGAGGGCGAAGTCGAGGTCGACGTGCTCGTCGACGACACGCTGAACCTGTGGGACGCGACCGCGACCTGGTCCGGATCCGGTGCAAGCGCCGCGGATGCTGAGGCGACGGTCACCGACATCGGCTAGCGCCGAACACGACACACGCGCGAAGCCCCGGTTCGGCCAGTGAATCACTGGCCGAACCGGGGCTTCCCTCTGTGCACGGACTGCGGACTTCGGACTCCCGTCGAGGGACGGTTGCCGGCTCGTCTCAGCGACGCGCCGTCACCGAGACTCGATCACCGGCCGGATACGGCCCGGGAATCGAGCACGGACGACGCGATCACTCGCCGTGACTGCGCCTCCGCCTGAGGAGCAGCATGGCTCCCAGCCCGAGGAGTGCCGTCGCGCCGAGAAGCCCCGGCCCGAGGGTGTCAGATCCCGTCGACGCCAAGGTTCCCTGTTCTCCTGCCTCGGGCGTCGTGCCGTCTTCGACGGTGACCATAGTCGGCGTTCCGGGCGGCGTCTGCGATGGCGCGTCTGTAGCGCCTGGAGAGGACATCGGCGGTGTGGCTGAGGGCGCCGGCGATGTCGTGGACGTTGGAGTCGGTGTTGGGTGCTGCGTGGAAGGTGCGACGGACTGCGTGGGGACAGGCAGCCCAGTCGAAGGATCGGTGGGTCCGGCCGTGGACGAGGCTGTCGGCGCAGGTGTCGGTGCGACGGTCTCCGTCGGCGACGGGCTCGCCGTCGGAGAAGGCGCCGCGCTCTCCGTCGGTGAGGGCGTCGCGGTCGCGGTCGGCGGGGTCGCAGTCGGGATCGCGGTCGCGGTCGCAGTGGGGGTCTCGCTCGCAGTCGGCGTCGCGGTCGCAGTCGGCGTCGCGGTCGGCGACGGGGGCGCGGTCACCGTCGGCGAGGGTGACCGCGTTGGAATGGGTGCGCTCTGGTCGAGGACGATCATCGGTGGCAGCCCGGCAATGATGGGATGGTCTGATGACAGCGTCGTGACGTTGCCGGACTCGTCCGTGAACGAAGCTCCGACAACTCGGTACTCGCCTGTCGACCACGCAGGAGACCCGGGACTGAGGGGAGGCATAGGCTGATACACCTTCGCACCGGCGGACCCGTAGATGATGTCGCCCAGCCGGTCGCGGTCGTTGCCAGCGATCTCATAGCGCTTTCCCCACTCGGCGTCCAGGTAGAACGTGGCGTCCACGAGCGCGCTCTCATCGCGGATCGTCCAGTTGATGAGCTCGACCTCGTCGCCCATTCGGATTGTTGACTGCTCGAATCCAGCCGAGAGCAGCTCCGGTGCGGTGACGTCTGGTCCGCCAGCGTCGACAACCGTGAAACTCGCCGCAGAAGCCAGTGCGTCGCTGTTGGCCGCCGTGGCGACAGGGCTGGCGCTCCCATGCTCGTCTTCCGAGAACACGCTGAGCACGCGGTACTCCCCAAGCGCCCAGGTGGAGTTGTTGACGGTGAGTCGCAGCGACCCGGAGACGAGGTCTCCGTCCCTGGAAGTGGTGTTTCGGTCGAAACCTCGAGCCTCGTATTCGCGCCCGTCGGGGCCGACGATGGTCATTATCAGCCTGACGACTCGGCTCGATTCACGCATCGTCCAGTTGAACCAGATGACGTCGCTCTGGCGGACTTCGTCCGGCGCGACCACCTCGAGGGCGACGAGCTCGGGGTATTCCTGGTCCCCGTCCGTGCCGACGTCGATCTGGAGCCTGGGCAGGGCCTGAATGATGGGACTGAAGTCCTCGGACGCGTATCCGAATACGCCCAGCACATCAAAGAAATAGAGTTCGCTTACCCGCCATTCGCCTGCCGCCCACTCTGAACCGCCAGTCGTGCACGTTGTCGTGCCGCTGACGATGTCTCCGTCTCGCACCGCGACGACAGCATCGAACTGTCCACATGACTTACTTTCCCGAGACGAAGTCCCCTCCCCGGTCTCAAGAGCGATGCCGCCTATTCCGATGTCGTGGGGATGGCGCACGCTCCAGTTGATCCGGATCTCGTCCCCGCCTCCGACAGTCGTGGGCGTGACGAGCTCGGCGGATATGAGTTCGGGCCTGATGTCGAACTCGTTGCCTTGGTCCGCAGCCGCCGGAAGGGCTGGCAGCAAGACCACAGAGAACAGCAGCGCGGCGAGGCAGGCGCAGAGGAGGGCAGAGAGCTTCTTCATGTGTCTCCGTCGACAGAGGGCGGGGGTCCGCAAAGACTAGTGCGGATGTGCAAACGCTCGGGGCCGCGCTCTCCGCTGAACCTCGCTCACATCTCTGCGACTGTGGGCAAAGTGTGGGCAGAGCACGCATCCGGGGAATGACGAAGGCCCCCAGTTGCCAGTGAATCACTGGGAAGTGGGGGCCTTCAGAACCGTGCCGGCTGTGGGATTCGAACCCACACGCCCTCTCGGACAGAGCATTTTGAGTGCACCGCGTCTGCCATTCCGCCAAGCCGGCGCTTCACCTCGGACACAGTATCGTAAGCTCACTACGTGACTGAACAGGAAACCTCTCAAGCCCCGCGACGTGTTGTCGTCGCCGAAGACGAGTCGCTCATCCGGCTCGACATCGTGGAGATCCTTCGCGACAACGGCTTCGACGTTGTCGGAGAGGCCGGCGACGGTGAGACCGCGGTCGCCCTCGCGAAGGAGCTTCGCCCCGACCTCGTCATCATGGACGTCAAGATGCCGCAGCTCGACGGCATCTCTGCCGCCGAGCAGCTGTCGAAGGACAGCATCGCCCCGGTTGTGCTCCTCACCGCGTTCAGCCAGAAGGAACTGGTCGAGCGCGCGACGGAGGCGGGCGCCCTCGCCTACGTCGTGAAGCCGTTCACGCAGAACGATCTGCTCCCGGCCATCGAGATCGCACTGGCTCGCCACGCGCAGCTCATCGCGCTCGAAGCCGAGATCTCCGACCTCAACGAGCGCTTCGAGACGCGCAAGCAGGTCGACCGCGCCAAGGGCCTCCTCACGCAGAAGATGGGCCTCAGCGAGCCAGAGGCGTTCCGCTGGATCCAGAAGGCATCCATGGACCGTCGCCTCACGATGCAGGAGGTCGCGCAGGCGGTCATCCAGCAGCTCTCGGCCAAGAAGTAGCCGAGGCCCGATCAGCAGAAGCCCTCACCGCGTTGACGCGGTGAGGGCTTCTTCGCATTCGCCTGACGCTATTTGGCGGTGCGGATGAGGTTCGTGATGCGGACCGTCGAGCAGCGCTTGCCCGCCTCGTCGGTGATGACGATCTCGTGCACCGTCATCGACCCGCCGAGGTGCACCGCCGTGCACTCGCCCGTGACCCAGCCGCTCACGGCGGAGCCCGTGTGGGTCGCGTTGATGTCGATGCCGACCGCGAACCTTCCCGGACCGGCGTGCACGTTCGCGGCCATGGACCCGAGCGACTCGCCGAGCACGCAGTAGGCGCCACCGTGCAGGAGGCCGATCGGCTGCGTGTTCCCCTCGACCGGCATGACGGCCACGGCACGCTCGGGGCTCAGCTCGACGCAGAGGATGCCCATGCGCTTGGCGAGCGCCCCGAAGCCTCGGCCGTAGGTCACCTCGTGCTGGTCGGGGATGCTGAGCCCGTTGACCGTCGTCGGCGTTTCCAGGTGCGTCATCAGGCTTCCTCCTCGAAGAACGCCCCACAACACGCGCGCATCGGCGCAGTGTCTGGGGCGGCAAGTAGGCTGACCGTGTGTCAGCGCAAAATCAGCCTACCCTCATGGTCATCGACGGCCACTCGCTTGCCTTCAGGGCGTTCTTCGCCCTGCCGGTCGACAGCTTCGTGAACGCCGAGGGGCAGCACACGAATGCCATCCACGGCTTCGTCTCGATGCTCCTCAACCTGCTGCAGAACGAGAATCCGAGCCACATTGCCGTGGCGTTCGACATCTCCCGCAGCTCGTTCCGCACCCGCGAGTACCCGGAGTACAAGGCGGGTCGGGAAGCGACTCCCGTCGAGTTCAAGGGTCAGGTCCCGCTGCTCCGCGACGCACTGCACGCCATGGGCATCACGACGATCGTGAAGGAGGACTTCGAGGCCGACGACATCCTCGCGACCCTCGCCAGGCAGGGGCGCGAGCAGGGCTTCAAGGTCCTCGTCGTCTCTGGCGACCGCGACTCGATCCAGCTCGTCACCGACGACGTCACGCTGCTCTACCCGTCCACGCAGGGCGTGACCAAGCTCACGCGCTACGACCCGGCCAAGGTCGAGGAGCGCTACAGCGTCCGCCCGGAGCAGTATCCAGACGTGGCGGCCCTCGTCGGCGAGAAGAGCGACAACCTGCCCGGCGTGCCGAAGGTCGGCGAGAAGACCGCGGCCAAATGGCTCGCCCAGTACGGCTCCCTTCAGGGCATCCTCGACCATGCGGACGAGATCGGCGGCAAGGTCGGCGAGTCCTTCCGCGAGCACCGGGAGAACGCGGTGCGCAACCGCAAGCTCAACCGCCTCGTCGACGACGTCGAGCTGCCCGTCGCCCCCGAGCAGCTGTCCCGCGGGGCGATCGACGCGGATGCGGTTCGCGAGATCTTCACGAAGCTCCAGTTCCGCACGCTCCAAGACCGCGTCCTGAAGCTCGCCGACGAAGCTGGCGACGACATCACGCCAGCGGAGGCCGTCGCGGCGCCCGTGCGCCCCGAGCTCCTCGATGAGGAACTCGAGCAGTGGCTCGCGAAGGCGGTCGAGGCGACTCCGGAGGGTCTCGGCCTCACGGTCTCCCACGGCGCAGACGGCACCGTCGTCGCGGTCGGCATCTCCACCGCCGCCGAGGCGACCGAGCTGCACTGGATTCCGGAGCGCGTCGACTACGCCCCGTTCGAGGCATGGCTCGCAAGCGACGCCCCCAAGCTGATGTTCGACGCCAAGCCGCAGCTGAAGGCGCTCACCATCGCGGGGCTCGACGTCGGCGGCCAGGTCAAGGACGGCCAGCTCGCCGCCTGGCTCTACCGCCCGCAGAACGCGCCAAAGCGTCTCGCCGAGCTCGTGCAGATGCGTCTCGACGAGCAGCTGCCCGAGTCCGACCCGAACCAGCTTCAGCTCGAGGACGAGTCCTCGCTGGTCGCCAGCGATGCCTGGTACACGCAGCGCGCGACGACCGCGGCGCTCGAGATGCTCGAACCGGGCACCCTCGACGTCTTCTCGAGCATCGAGACGCCGCTGCTCGCGACCCTCTCCAGCATGGAGCTGCAGGGTGTCGCCATCGACCGGGAGTTCCTCCAGGGTCTCGCCGACGACCTGTCCGAGCGCATCCGCACGTACGAGCAGGAGGCGTTCGACGCCATCGGCGGCACCGAGATCAACCTCGGATCGCCCAAGCAGCTGCAGGTCGTGCTGTTCGAGACCCTCGAGATGCCGAAGACGCGCAAGACGAAGACCGGCTTCTCCACCGACGCAGAGTCGCTCGCAGACCTCGAGCGGAACAGCCCGCACCCCTTCCTCGGCGCGCTCCGCAAGCACCGCGACTCGGTCAAGCTGCGGCAGATCATGGAGTCGCTGCTCAAGGCGGTCGACGACAGCTCGCGCATCCACACGAGCTACCACCAGATCGGCTCGGCGACCGGCCGTCTCTCGTCGAACGACCCCAACCTGCAGAACATCCCGATCCGGTCCGACGAGGGACGCCGCATCCGTCGCGCGTTCGTGCACGGGCCCGAGTTCGAGTCGCTCCTCACCGCCGACTACTCGCAGATCGAGATGCGCATCATGGCGCACCTCTCCGGCGACGCCGCGCTCATCGAGGCGTTCAACGCGGGGGAGGACCTCCACCGCTTCGTCGGCTCTCGCGTGTTCGGCGTGGAGCCGGCCGACGTCACGCCGGCCATGCGCTCCAAGGTGAAGGCGATGTCGTACGGCCTCGCCTACGGACTGTCGGCGTTCGGCCTCTCGAAGCAGCTCCAGATCGAGGTCGCCGAGGCCAAGAAGCTGATGATCGACTACTTCGAGCGCTTCGGCAAGGTGCGCGATTACCTCCGCAACGTCGTCGTGCAGGCGAAGGAGGACGGCTACACCGAGACGATCTTCGGCCGCAGGCGCCCGTTCCCCGACCTGCACTCGACGAACCGCATCGCCCGCGAGAACGCCGAGCGTCAGGCGCTCAACTCGCCCATCCAGGGGTCGGCAGCAGACATCATCAAGCGGGCGATGAACTCCATCGAGGAGCGCATCGGCGCCGAGAGGCTCTCATCGCGGATGCTCCTCCAGGTGCATGACGAGCTCGTGTTCGAGGTTGCCGCTGGTGAGGGGGAGACGTTGGAGGCGATCGTGCGCGAGGAGATGGCCGGCGCAGCCGACCTCACCGTGCCGCTCGAGGTGCAGATCGGCCGGGGACCGAACTGGGACGAGGCCGGCCACTAGCCGTCACCGTCCGCCCCATCCGCGGCTCCCTGTAGCAGGCACACGGGGCTCGCCTCTCGGTGATTCTTCCGAGGGGCGAGCTTAGGCTTGGGGGATGACGACTTCCGCTCAGCACCACCAGAACACCAGTCAGACACGACCGCAGACCGACATCGACCGGCTCGCGGAGGCCTGGGTCGCCACAGAGATCGAGCTCTCTCCCGAGCGTCGCGTGGAACTCGGCGCAGACGGCGACAAGGCCGAGTACGGCGACTACTCCTCGGCCGCGGCGCCCCGCAAGCGCGCCGCGATCGTCGATGTGCTCAGCAAGCTCGACACGCTTACCGAAGCCGACGAGGTCGACCGGGTCACCGCGCTCGAGCTCCGCCGCAGCCTTGGCCTCGAGATCGAGATGATCGATGCCAAACTCCACCTGCGCGAGCTCTCGAACATCGCGTCTCCGGCACAGGACATCCGCATGGTGTTCGACCTCATGCCGCGCGAGACCGTGAGCGACTTCGAGGACATCGCGCGGCGCTTCGAGAACCTCCCCGCCGCGATCGAGGGCTACACGGAGCGTCTCAGCGCGGGCATCGACGCCGGCGTCGTGCCAGCGAAGCGCCAGGTCCGCGAAGTAGCGATCCAGACAGGCGAGTACGCGGCCAGCGGCAACTTCTTCGAGCAGCTCGCGGCATCGAGCCCGGCGACCGGCGAGGTCTCGGACGAGCTCCGCCAGCAGCTCCGTCACGGTGCGCAGCTCGCTTCCGCGGCGTACGGCACGTTCACGACGTTCCTCCACGAGGAGCTCCTCCCCGCTGCGAGCAACACGGACGCCGTCGGACGCGAGCACTACGCGCTCGCCTCGCGGGGCTTCCTCGGCGCGGCAGTCGACCTCGACGAGACCTACGAGTGGGGTCTCGCCGAGCTGGCGCGCATGAAGGCCGAGCAGGAGGCCATCGCCAACGAGATCCTCCCCGGTGCGACGGTCGCGGAGGCCATCGCCCACCTCGAGCTCGACCCCGCCCGCAAGCTGCACGGCACGCCCGCCCTGCAGGCGTGGATGCAGGAGACGAGCGACCGCGCGGTCGCCGAGCTGGCCGAGAGCCACTTCGACATCCCCGAGCCGATGCGTCGACTCGAGTGCATGATCGCCCCGACCGAAGAGGGCGGCATCTACTACACGGGCCCATCCGAGGACTTCACGCGTCCGGGACGCATGTGGTGGTCGGTCACCCCCGGCGTGACGGAGTTCGACACGTGGCGCGAGCTCACGACGGTCTACCACGAGGGCGTCCCGGGTCACCACCTGCAGATCGCCCGCGCGACCCTCAACCGCGACCAGCTCAACACCTGGCGTCGCAACAACTGGACCTCCGGGCACGGCGAGGGCTGGGCGCTCTACGCCGAGCGCCTCATGGAGCAGCTCGGGTACCTCGACGAGCCGGCAGACCGCCTCGGCATGCTCGACGGGCAGCGGATGCGCGCGGCTCGTGTTGTCCTCGACATCGGCGTGCACCTCGGCAAGACGGTGCCGGAGGGCGACAAGGTCTGGGACTACGAGTACGCGCTCGATTTCATGCGTCAGCACGTGAACATGCCTGACGGCTTCGTGAAGTTCGAGGTGAACCGCTACTTCGGCTGGCCGGGCCAGGCGCCGTCGTACAAGATCGGGCAGCGGATCTGGGAGGAGCTCCGTGCAGATGCCGAGGCTCGTGCCGGTGACGACTTCGACCTTAAGGCGTGGCATTCGCGTGCCCTCGACCTCGGTGGACTCGGCCTCGACACGCTTCGCGAGGTGCTGAGCACCGACTGATCGGAGCTCCCGTCGGCCGGCCGCTGCTTGCCACGGGAGAACTCAGGCGGAGTCGCCTAGGCTCGCGGCAGCGGGTGCATCGACGCACTCGCTGCCGCGAATCCGAGGAGGCTGCGAGGTGCATCCGCAGAGTGGCGAGATAGCTGGCCTTGACCAGGCTGCCGCAGCATCCGCACACACCCTGATCGACGCGCATGGCAGTCTGGGCGCCTCCGCTGAGCTCCGCTCGGCGGTCGCCGGACTCCGCAGCGTGGTCCGCGACTCCTGGCTGAGATCGCTGCAGCTGCTCGGCAGCCCTGCGAACGCACGGGCCCGGGATCTCGACCAGTTCGAGCCGCTTGCGGCGGCGCGGGAGCGCAGCCCCCTGCAGCGTGTCCTTCCCGTGCTCGATCGTCTCCTCGTGGAGCCGGCGCGAGACACTGGCTTGATCGTCGCGATCACGAACGAACAGGGGCGACTGCTCTGGGTGCGGGGTGACAGCGCCACACTCCGTCGGGCCGAGCGCATGGACTTCGTCGAGGGCGCCGACTGGTCGGAGGCCGCCGTCGGGACGAGCGCCCCAGGGACAGCGCTCGCCTCGGGTCGGGACGTCCAGATCGCAGGCGCTGAGCACTTCGCGCCAGCCGTGCAGCTGCTCAGCTGCACCGCAGTGCCCATCCGCGACCCGTTCTCCGGCATCGCGGTCGGTGCCATCGACCTCACCGGTGATGAACGAGCCGTCGGCCCGCACTCGCTTGCCCTCATGCGCGCCGCCGTCGCGGCCGCGGAGGCGGAGATGCGGCTCGCCGTGCTGCTCTCGCGCCACTCGACGCAGCCGGGAGTTCGCCCAGAGACACCCGCGACGGCGAGCACCGTCGCGGCGGGCAGGATCAGCACGCTCGGCGTCCACCGCGCCAGGCTCACCACCGTCGATGGTGCACCGGTCGAACTGAGCGGTCGGCACGCTGAGATCCTGACGCTCCTCGCCGCACGGCCCTCGGGTCTCACCTCGGGCGAGCTCGCGCTCCGAATCTACGGCGAGAGCGCCAAGGAGGTCACGCTCAGGGCGGAGATCGCGCGGCTGCGGCCGGTGCTCGCTGAGCGCGGTCTCGACCTCGTGCCCCGCCCCTACCGGGTGGCGCAGGGCCTCGCGAGCGATGCCGTCGACGTGCTCGACCTGCTGGAGGCAGGTGACGTGGCCGCGGCCGTCGAGTCCTACCGCGGGGAGCTGCTGCCCACGTCGGAGGCCCCCGGTATCCGCGAGCTGCGCGCGGAGCTCTCGGCGACCCTCCGAGATCAGGTCCTCAGCTCCGCGGAGCCGGCCACGCTCCTCAGGTATCTCGAGCTGCCGGAAGTCGCGCAGGACGCGCAGGCCTTCCGCACGGCGCTCACGGTCCTCCCACCCCACGCGCCCGCCCGGTCGAGGCTCGTGGCGAAGATCGAGGCCCTCGAGTCCTGAGTGCCCTGCGCGGAATCGCGGCCGCCTCGAGTGCAACCCGATTGCAACGTCGGGGCTCCTACGCTTCCAGGGAAGAGTTCCCTCGGACAAAGGAGTCCTCATGACTGTTTACGCGAAGCCGGGCACAGACGGGTCCCTCGTCTCGTTCAAGCCCCGCTACGAGCACTACATCGGCGGAGAGTGGGTGCCGCCTGTCAAGGGCGAGTACTTCGAGAACATCACACCGGTCACGGGTCAGCCGTTCACCGAAGTGGCGCGGGGAACCGCCGAGGACATCGAGGCTGCACTGGATGCGGCCCACGCGGCGGCCCCTGGCTGGGGCAAGACCAGCCCTGCGGAACGTGCCATCATCCTGAACAAGATCGCCGACCGCATCGAGGAGAACCTCGAGTACATCGCCGTCGCCGAGACCTGGGACAACGGGAAGCCGATCCGCGAATGCCTGGCGGCCGACATCCCGCTCGCCATCGACCACTTCCGGTACTTCGCCGGCGCCATCCGGGCCCAGGAGGGCACGCTGAGCCAGCTCGACGAGAACACCACGTCCTACCATTTCCACGAGCCGCTCGGCGTCGTCGGCCAGATCATCCCGTGGAACTTCCCGATCCTCATGGCGGTCTGGAAGCTGGCCCCCGCGCTCGCCGCCGGCAACGCGATCGTCCTCAAGCCCGCTGAGCAGACGCCGACCTCGATCCTCGTGCTCTTCGAGCTCATCGGAGACCTCCTGCCCCCCGGAGTCGTCAACATCGTCAACGGCTTCGGCGCGGAGGCGGGCAAGCCGCTCGCCTCGAGCTCCCGCATCCGCAAGATCGCGTTCACGGGGGAGACCACGACTGGGCGCCTCATCATGCAGTACGCCTCGCAGAACATCATCCCCGTCACGCTCGAGCTGGGCGGCAAGAGCCCGAACATCTTCTTCGAGGACATCGCGCTCCGCGACGATGCCTACTACGACAAGGCGCAGGAGGGCTTCACGCTGTTCGCCCTCAACCAGGGTGAGGTCTGCACCTGCCCCTCGCGTGCCCTCATCCAGGACTCCATCTACGACCGCTTCCTCGAGGACGTGACGGAGCGCACGCGCAAGATCGTCCAGGGCAACCCGCTCGACACCGATACCCAGGTCGGGGCTCAGGCGTCGAACGACCAGCTCGAGAAGATCCTCAGCTACCTCGAGATCGGCCGCCAGGAAGGTGCGAAGGTGCGCATCGGCGGCGCTCGGGCCGAACTCGAGGGCGACCTGGCCGGCGGCTACTACGTGCAGCCCACGATCTTCGAGGGCCAGAACAGCATGCGCATCTTCCAGGAGGAGATCTTCGGCCCGGTTGTGGCCGTCACCAAGTTCTCCGACTACGACGATGCGATCTCGATCGCCAACGACACCCTCTACGGGCTCGGCGCCGGCGTCTGGTCGCGCATGGGGAACACCGCCTACCGCGCCGGCCGCGACATCCAGGCCGGACGAGTCTGGGTGAACCAGTACCACGCCTACCCGGCGCACTCCGCGTTCGGCGGGTACAAGTCCTCCGGCATCGGCCGCGAGAACCACCTCATGATGCTCGATCACTACCAGCAGACGAAGAACCTGCTGGTGAGCTACAGCGAGGACAAGCTGGGCTTCTTCTGATTCGCCGCGCGCTGATGCCGCGCGCCTGACTCAGGCTGCACGCGCAGAGCGCTGACCCGCGGGGATCACTCCTCGCGGGTCAGCCATGCGACGATGACGTCGCCGATCAGGCCCCGCTGGTGGTCCTGACGCGACGGGTCCTGCAGCTGCACGTCGAAGAGGTACCCGAACGTGTACTGGTTCGCGAGCAGGAAGACGCAGTACGAGCTGATGAGCAGGTGCACGTCGAGCGCGTCGACGTCTGCCCGGAACACCTGCGCCTCCCGCCCCCGTTCCAGCAGCCCGTCCAGGAGCGTGAGGGCGGGGGTGCCGAGCTCTCGCAGCGAGTCGAGCTGCCGGATGAACCGACCCCGGTGGATGTTCTCGATCGCGACGAGGCGGATGAAGTCCGCGTGCTCTCGGTGGTGGTCGTAGGTGATCTCTGCGAGCTTCCGCACCGCTTCCACTGGGGCGAGTCCGTCGACCTGTAGCTTCTGCTCGGCCACGCGGATGCCACGGTAGGCCTCCTCGAGCACCGCAAGGTAGAGCTGCTCCTTGCTGCCGAAGTAGTAGTAGATCATCCGCTTGGTCGTGCTGCTGCGCTTCGCGATCTCGTCGACGCTCGTGCCCGAGTACCCCGTCTCCGCGAACGCCGATGTCGCTTCAGCGAGCAGCTCGGCCCGGGTTCGCTCAGCGTCTCGCTGCTTCACCCTGTTCTCGGTCATCTGTGTATCTTCCCGCGTGGTGCAGCTGAGCCGCAAACCGGACCGGGGTACTGGCTGCGCCGTATCCGTCGTAGGCGCCGCGGCGCTCAACGATCTCGAAGAAGAGCCCGTCGATGGTGGGGGTGTAGAAGTGGACGAACGCGCCCTGCTCATCGCGGTCGTAGAGGAGGTCGAGTGATCGCAGCTCGTCGAGGGCCACGTGCTCGAGGCCGAAGCGCGCCTGGAGGTCGTCGTAGTAGTTGCTGGGTATGGGCAGGAAGGGCAGGCCGCGCCCCCGCGCAGCTCTGGCAGCGGCGACGGCGTCGTCGACGCGGATCGCGATGTGTCGGGGCTGGAGGGGCGCAGTAGGCGGGGCCAGGTTCATGGCGAGGCGAACTGCCCCGTCCGGTGTGCGCATGACCTGGCTGCGCACGAGACCCCGTGGGCCAGGAAGCTCCGCGACGGGCTCCGCGTCGAGCGCGAGGACGCTCCGGAAGAAGAGCACTGCCTCGTCGAACTCCTGCCACGGGTAGGCGATGTTGAGATGGTCGACGACCCCGTGCAGGGACGAGGCCGTGCTGTCGTCTTCGGCGCCGCCCACGAATTCGGGCAGCCAGGAGTCGCCTGCCGACCGTGAGTTCCAGGCGACCTCGGTCCCGTCGGGGGCCTCCACACCGCGCAGCTCGTACTCGCCGGCGGAGCTGCGTCGGAAGACGGCGGGCGCGCCGATGGCGTGGGCGCGCCCGGCTGCCGCACCGGCGTCTGCGACCTCGACGCCGAGCCCCGAGAGCCGCGCGTCCTTCGTCCGCCGCTGCTCGTTGAGGATGATGCGCGCGGCACCTGCCTGCCAGAGTCGCACGGGCTTGGTGCGGTGTCTGCCACCGAAGGCGAAGCCCAGCTGCTGGAGGGTCGCCTCGACCGCGGAGAGGTCCTCACCGGCGATCTCGACGAAGTCGATGGCCCGTGGAGGCTGGGGTGGGGCGAGCTGCTGGTCGTCCCAGCCGTTGAGCGCCGCCGAGCGGTCGAACAGCCACCGGAGCGACCTGAGCGCATGAGCGGCGGTGCGCTTGGCATCCGTCTGGCGGAACGTGTCGTTGAAGACCTCGAGGGAGAGGGGGCCGCGGTACCCGGCGCGGAGCATGTGCGAGAGGAACCGGGTGAGGTCGAAGTCGCCCTCGCCAGGGAAGAGCCGGTGGTGGCGGCTCCAGGACAGGACGTCGAGGTCCATGTCCGGTGCATCGGCGAGCTGCAGGAAGAAGAGCTTGTCTGCATCGATGCGCTCGATAGCGGCCGGATCGTGTCCTCGCGACAGTACGTGGAAGCTGTCAAGGCAGACGCCGAGGTTCGGTCGATCCGCGAGGCGCACGAGTTCCCACGCGTCTCGGTAGTCGTCGACGTAGCGGCCCCAGGCAAGCGCCTCATAGGCGATGTCGATGCTGTACTCGGCGGCGAGATCTGCGAGCATTCCGAGCTGGTTGGCGGTGGTGGTGCGGTCCGAGATGGTCGCGGTGCCGACGTTGCTGCAGAGCAGAATCATGGAAGCTCCGAGGCGTCGCATGACCTCGAACTTGGCCTTCGCGCGCCGGAGGTTGTCCGCGAGGGTCGCATCGTCGACGCCCTCGAAGTCGCGCAGTGGTTGGAACAGATCGATGGTCAGGCCGAGGCGGTCGCAGAGCGCGCGGATCTCCTCGGGCGATTCGTAGGCGGCGGTGAGGTCTGCATCCATGATCTCGATGCCGTCGAAGCCTGCTTCGGCGCAGGCGTGCAGCTTCTCGACGAGAGTTCCGGCCAGACAGACGGTGGCTATGGAAGTACGCATACCGCAATGTACCAAATGGTTAATTAAGTCACCAGACACTCTGCAGCGCACTTGACAGGCGTGTGCGACAACGTAAACGATGTACTCACCGTTTAGTACATTAGGCGGTCTGGGACAAAGGAGTACCTTGATCAACCATCGCGCCACCCTCATGGGACTCGTCGGGACGGGAGTGACCCCGTCGCTGACGCCGCCCATGCACATGGCGGAGGCACGCGCGCAGGGCATGGACCTGCTCTTCCGCCCGCTCGACCTGACGACCCTCGACCTCGAGCCCGAGCGACTCCCCGAGATCCTCGACTGGGCCGAGCGCCTCGGCTTCGACGCGCTCAACATCACCCACCCGTGCAAGCAGAGCGTCATCCCGCTGCTCGACCGGATCGACCCGCTCGCGCGAGCGCTGGGCGCGGTCAACACCGTCCTCCTCACCCCGAACGGACGCGTGGGCTACAACACCGACACGACAGGCTTCGAGGGCGCCTTCCGCGGCGGCCTCGGGGGAGTGCAGACGAACTCGGTTGTCCTCCTGGGCGCGGGCGGAGCGGGCTCGGCAGTCGCCGATGCGCTCATCCGAGTCGGCACACGCCTGCTCACGATCGTCGACCTCGATGAGCAGCGCGCTGAGCAGCTCGCGCAGGACCTCGCCGAACGGCACGCGACTGCAGCAGGCGGACCCCGCATCCGAGGCGGGAGCGTGGGCGCACTGCCAGAGCTGCTCTCGACGGCAGATGGAGTCGTGCACTGCACACCCGTCGGGATGCACGACCACCCCGGGATCCCCTTCCCCGCCGAGCTGCTCCGACCCGAGCTCTGGGTGGCCGACATCGTCTATCGCCCGCTCGAGACGCAGCTGATCCTCGCGGCGCGAGCACTCGGGTGCCGCACGCTCGACGGCGGCGCTATGGCCGTCGGCCAGGCGGTCGACACCTTCAGCCTCGTGACGGGCAGGGATGCAGACGCCACCCGGATGCACCAGCACTTCCAGAGCCTCGTCAACGACGAAGAGGCACGATCCGAGACATGGAGGTCTCAGAAATGACCGAAACCACGACCGCCAAGCGGACCCCCGTGAAAGCTGCCGCGGCCAGCTTCATGGGCAGCGCCGTCGAGTACTACGACTTCTTCATCTTCGGATCCGCGGCCGCGCTGATCTTCCCGATCATCTTCTTCCCGGACGACGACAACGCCGCACTCGTGATGTCGCTCGCCACGTTCGGCTTCGCCTACATCGCGCGCCCGATCGGCGCCGTGGTGCTCGGCCACTTCGGTGACCGGATAGGACGCCAGCGGGTCCTCATGTTCACGCTCGTGCTCATGGGCCTGTCGACGTTCATCATCGGCTGCCTGCCGACCTTCGACCAGATCGGCTGGTTCGCGCCAGCCCTGCTGGTGCTCTGCCGCCTCATGCAGGGGCTCTCCGCCGCAGGCGAGCAGGCCGGCGCTGCGTCGCTTTCACTCGAGCACGCTCCCGACAACCGCCGCTCGTTCTTCACCTCGTGGACGCTCACCGGAACCCAGGGTGGACAGATCCTCGCCGCCCTCGTGTTCATCCCGGTCCTGAGCCTCCCCGACGAGATCAAGTACAGCTGGGGCTGGCGCGTCCCGTTCTGGCTGAGCGCCGTCGTCGTCATCGTCGCGTTCTTCATCCGTCGCACCCTCCATGAGACGCCGACGTTCCAGGATGCGAAGGCGCAGGGCGAGATCGCCCGGATCCCGCTCATCCCGCTCATGCGCGACCACTGGCGCGACGTCCTGCGCGTCATCTTCTGCGCGTTCATCGCCGCCGTATCGACCGTGTTCGGCAACCTCGCGCTCGCCTACGGCAAGGAAGTCGGGCTGGCGGAGAACCTGACGCTCTGGCTGGTGGTGGTCGCCAACATCGTGGCCCTGGGCACGCAACCGCTCTTCGCGATCCTCGCCGACCGGATCGGACGCAAGCCCGTCTTCGTCTACGGCGCGATCTCGTCCGCCGTGGTCATGCCGTTCTACATGCTCTCCATGTCGTCGGGGAACACCCTGCTCACCTTCGGGCTCGCCATCCTCGTGTTCTCGTTCGGCTACGCAGCCGCCAACGCCGTCTGGCCCTCCTTCTACGGAGAGATGTTCAGCGCCCGCGTCCGCTTCTCTGGCATGGCGATCGGCACCCAGCTCGGCTTCCTGATGGCCGGCTTCGCCCCCTCGATCGTTGCGGCCCTCGGCGGCGTGCAGGAGGGCGGCTGGGTCGTGATCTCGGCGTTCACCGGCGTCATCTGCCTCATCGCCGCGATCTCGGCGCTCACCGCGAAGGAGACGAAGAGCGTGCCGACGGACACCCTCGGCATCCGCGTCGTGGCATAGGCGCTGCCCCCGGAGCGGCTCAGATTCTCGCGAACACACCTTGACCACAGTCTCACGACGTACGGTCACGGAACCAGCGAGGTCCGGGCACGCTCCGGGCGCCGCACTCTGAAGGAGGGAACTGACATGCACAAGGAAGTGCAGACCGAGCCGAGGCCCGAAGCCAGGGGAGCCGGGCTCATCGCAGAGCCGACAGTGCCTGGCGAGACCTTCTCGAGGGTCGCATTCACCCAGGACGCGGTCGACATGATCTCATCGCTCGGGCGCCGCCACGGTCCGCTCATGTTCCACCAGTCCGGCGGCTGCTGCGACGGCTCATCGCCGATGTGCTACCCGGCGGGCGACTTCCTCACGGGCGACGCCGACGTGCTCCTCGGCACGACCGAGATCCCGGATGCGGGCAACGTGGAGTTCTGGATGTCGCGAGAGCAGTTCAGCTACTGGCGGCACACGCGCCTGACGATCGACATCGTCCCAGGACGGGGCTCGGGCTTCTCGCTGGAGGCACCGGAGGGCAAGAGGTTCCTCATCCGGTCCCAGCTCATGAACGAGGACGGCAGCGACGCGACCTCGCTGGCGGCGTCCTGATCCGAACTCGCCAGGGAGCACAGGCGGCGACTCGCCGCGAAACTCGGGGGAACTCGCCGCGCGCGGCACTTGCCTCCGCTTGACCTTGCCGACTAGGCTGACAGAGCACTTTTCTGTGTGCACGTATCCGTATTCCCGGATGAACCCCGTTGCCCTTGGCTTCACGCCCCGAGCAGCGCATCCGGGCCGACTTATAGCCCACCTGGAGCATTACCTACATGACCACCACCACGACCGAAAAGGCAACCAAGCAGGTCGCCATCAACGACATCGGATCTGCTGAGGACTTTCTTGCCGCGGTCGAAGAGACGCTGAAGTTCTTCAACGACGGGGACCTCATCGAGGGCACCGTCGTTCGCATCGACCGCGACGAGGTCCTCCTCGACGTCGGTTACAAGACCGAGGGTGTCATCCCCTCGCGCGAGCTTTCGATCAAGCACGACGTCGACCCCACCGAGGTCGTTCAGGTCGGCGACACCGTTGAGGCACTCGTTCTCCAGAAGGAGGACAAGGAAGGCCGTCTGATCCTGTCCAAGAAGCGTGCTCAGTACGAGCGCGCTTGGGGCGACGTGGAGAAGATCAAGGAAGAAGACGGCGTCGTCACCGGCACCGTCATCGAGGTCGTCAAGGGCGGTCTCATCGTCGACATCGGCCTCCGCGGCTTCCTCCCGGCCTCGCTCATCGAGCTCCGCCGTGTCCGCGACCTCACGCCGTACCTCGGTCAGGAACTCGAGGCCAAGGTCCTCGAGCTCGACAAGAACCGCAACAACGTCGTCCTGTCGCGTCGCGCTCTCCTCGAGCAGACGCAGTCCGAGACCCGCTCGAACTTCCTCAACAACCTCCAGAAGGGCCAGGTCCGCAAGGGTGTGGTCTCCTCGATCGTCAACTTCGGTGCGTTCGTCGACCTGGGTGGCGTTGACGGCCTCGTGCACGTCTCCGAGCTCAGCTGGAAGCACATCGAGCACGCTTCCGAGGTCGTCGAGGTTGGCCAGGAGGTCACCGTCGAGATCCTCGAAGTCGACCTCGACCGCGAGCGTGTCTCGCTGTCGCTGAAGGCAACGCAGGAAGACCCGTGGCAGGTGCTTGCTCGCACGCACGCCATCGGCCAGATCGCACCGGGCAAGGTCACGAAGCTCGTTCCGTTCGGCGCGTTCGTCCGCGTCGCAGACGGCATCGAGGGCCTCGTGCACATCTCGGAGCTCTCCAGCGGACACGTCGAGCTCGCCGAGCAGGTCGTGTCGGTCGGCCAGGAGCTGTTCGTCAAGATCATCGACATCGACCTCGACCGTCGCCGCATCTCGCTCTCGCTCAAGCAGGCGAACGATGGCGTCGACCCCGAGGGCACCGAATTCGATGCTGCGCTCTACGGCATGGTCTCCGAGTACGACGCCGAGGGGAACTACACGTACCCCGAGGGCTTCGACCCCGAGACCAACGAGTGGAAGGAAGGCTTCGACACGCAGCGCGAAGCCTGGGAGCAGGAGTACGCTCTCGCCCAGACTCGCTGGGAAGCGCACAAGAAGCAGGTCGCCTCGGCAGCCGAGATCGAGCAGAACGTCAGCGCAGTCGCGCCGTCGAGCTCCTCGAACTCGTTCACGAGCGAAGCAGCTGGCGCAGGAACGCTTGCCGACGACGAGTCGCTTGCAGCCCTCCGCGAGAAGCTCGCAGGGAACTAGTTCCCAGCAGCCTCACTGCACCGAAGGCCGGTCCCATCTCTGGGGCCGGCCTTCGGCCGTTCCGGCGGCGCCGCGACGTCGGCTTCGTCGTGCTGCGCAGAGACCTCTGGCCCGGCTGGTTCTCCAGCCGGGCCAGAGGTCTCTGCGAGCGTCAGGCAGAGAGGCCAGGGGCCGGGGGAACTGGGGGAGCGGCTGGCCTGGTCCGCGCGGCGCGCGCATCCCGGACTCGTTTGAAGCTGCGGAAGAGCACCCAGGCCAGCACGCCGATCAAGGCGAGCATGACCACGACGAACAGCGGCACGAGGATCGCGGAGAACAGCAGCCCGACGCTGAGGGCGTCCTCGCCGACGCTGAGCACCGGTGCGGCGGCTCCCGCGGTGACGACATTCGCAGCGGCTCTCGTGCCGCTCTTCGTGAGGTGGGTCACCAGCGCCACCCCGATGCCGATGACCACGGGAACCCACGCATTGCTCGTGAAGAACGATGCAGGGTCCTGGATGGCAGCGGTGGAGCTCGCAGTGCCTGCACCGAAGACGATCCCGCCGGAGGTGGGGCGGATGACCGTCTGGATCCAGTCGTTGACGTGGTCGAGTGCCGGGACCTTGTCGGCGACGAGCTCCAGCACCAGGAGCACGCCCACGATGATGAGCACCCAGTCATTGCTGAGCCACGCCCAGCCCGCCGGC
Organism: Pseudoclavibacter sp. AY1H1; assembly: GCF_002931055.1. Classification (GTDB taxonomy): domain Bacteria; phylum Actinomycetota; class Actinomycetes; order Actinomycetales; family Microbacteriaceae; genus Pseudoclavibacter. The sequence goes on from NZ_PSXX01000001.1 coordinate 626,575, forward strand.
AGCGCGATGAGGTCGGTGAATCGGGCGAGGAGCCCGATTCCCAGGAGCGGGATGAACGCGTTCAGTCCGCTGGCCGTCGCGAGCCCGAGACCGGTCAGAATTTCAAGCATGATGTGAGTGCCTCCTGGCCCTCAGTCTGGCATGCGGATGGGTCGAGCGCGGCTTGGGGAGAGCGCACTGCGCTCGCTGCCTCAGCGCAGTAGCGTTGGCTTCACGGCAATGCCCGCAGCGGGTATCCGCAGATGAGAGGACGGCACATCATGGTCACCATCGCTCTGACCGGAGGCATCGGCTCGGGAAAGACGACCATCGCCAAGCGCCTCGAGGAGCTCGGCGGCGTGATCCTCGATGCGGACGTGTTCGCGAGGGAAGCCGTGGCGATCGGCTCGCCGGCGCTCCGACAGATCGAGGCTCGCTTCGGACACGGTGTCATCCTCGACGATGGTGCCCTCGACCGCCCTGCCCTCGGCGCGCTCGTCTTCGGCGACGACGAGGCCCGCGGCGCCCTCAACGACATCGTGCACCCGGAGGTCCGTCGCCTCACCGGCGAGCGACTCGAGGAGGTGCTGCGCGATGACCCCGCCGCTCTGGTCGTCCACGTCATCCCACTGCTCGTGGAGTCGACGAGCAACTACGACTACGAGGAGATCTGGGTCGCGGATGCCCCCGCGGCTGTTCGAGAGGAGCGGCTGGTCGAGAGCAGGGGGATGTCCCTTGCCGAAGCCAGGGCGCGCATCGCCTCGCAGGCGAGCGACGAGGAGCGGCGGAAGATCGCCGACGTGCTCATCGACACGAGTGCGCCGCTCGATCAGACGCTCGAGCAGGTCGACGAGGAGTGGAGACGCCTCGCCGCCGTCGCGCTGCGCGCACCGGAGACGCAGACCTACGGGGTCTGATGCGCTGACGAGACAGGGCGGGATGCGGTCCCGGATGCCCCCGTCGTCGGTGCCTCAGCTCAGGTCGACCCATTCGGTGCCGAGCGGGACGAGCGTGCCCTCACCAGCGGTGATCGAAGCGACCTCGGAGGCGAGGCCGCGTCTCGCATCCGCCGCGTCGGGAACGGCGAGGCTCAGCAGTGCCGTCGACCCCGCATACTCCGTTCCCGTGACGAGCACTCCGCGAGTTCGGAGCTCGTTCTCCCACCGGCCAGCGGTGGCGTGCGGCGCCTCGAGCCCGAAGATCGCCCTCGATTCGCGCTTCGCGAGCGGAGCCAGCTCGAGCGTGGAGGACACGGACTCCGAGTAGGCGCGCACGAGCCCGCCGGCCCCCAGCAGCACACCTCCGAAGTACCGCGTGACGACAGCCACGACGTCACTCAGGTCCGCTGAATCGACCTCGCCGCGCACTCGCTCGTGGAGCACGAGGGCTTCGAGCATGGGGACGCCCGCTGTTCCCGAGGGCTCACCGTCGTCGTTGGATCGCTGCACGCCTCGGCGGGCGCCGAGCACAAAAGCGCTGCAGTGGTGGCGGGCAAGACGATGCGCGGAGCGACGGTCGGCGATGACCTGCCTGGCCTGCTCTTCGCTCTCGACGCGCTCGAGGCGGCAGATGAACCTGGACCGACGGATCTCGATCTCGTGGTCGATGGGAGTCCGTGCCGCGAGGACCCCGTAGCTCGGTGCAGCCGAGGAACCCAGCTCGTGCAGCTGGGTGCCCTCGGACTCTTCGCGGCGCATCGGGGCAGTCTACGTCCGTCCTTTCGCCGACCCGCACGTCTTCCGACCAAACGTTCAGACCGGGCTGACAGTGTTGAGCATCCCGCAACGAACGGGACTCACTGATCGGGAGACGCGCGACGCGCTCCCAAGAGAGGACTGACATGACCACGACAGCCTCAAGCCAGCACACCGAGAACGGCGAGTACACGGTTCCCGGACTCTCGCTCGACAAGGGACACGAGATCGGCGAGCTGCTCCAGCTCCGCCTCCACGCGCTGAACGACCTGCACCTGACGCTCAAGCACGCGCACTGGAACGTCATCGGGCGCGACTTCATCGGCGTGCACGAGATGCTCGACCCCCAGATCGAGCTGGTCCGCGGCTACGCTGACGAACTCGCAGAGCGCATGGCAGCTCTGGGCGTCCCCCCGAACGGGCTCCCCGGAGCACTCGTCGAGGCCCGCACCTGGGGCGACTACGAGGTCTTCAGGGCCGGCACGCGCCAGCACCTCGAGGCGCTCGACCACGTCTACGTCGGCGTCATCACCGACCATCGCGAGGCGATCAAGCGGCTGGACGACCTCGACCTCGTGACGCAGGACCTCGTCATCGGCCAGGTCTCCGAGCTCGAGAAGTTCCAGTGGTTCATCCGGGCGCACCTCGAGAACACGCAGGGCGTGCTCTCGAGCGAGGACTAGTCCGCGCCGGCTGCACCTCGCTTCGGGGCCTCCGTGATCGCGCAGAGCGCATCACGGAGGCCCCGAAATGTCGCAGCCGCCACGTACACTTGTTCTATGCAAGCAACACGCAGCGTACGTCCCTTCGAAGTCGTCAGCGAGTACACCCCAAGCGGCGACCAGCCGAAGGCGATCGCAGAGCTTGCCAGCCGCATCAACGCGGGCGAGCCCGACGTCGTGCTCCTGGGCGCCACGGGAACCGGAAAATCGGCAACGACGGCCTGGCTCATCGAGAAGCTCCAGCGCCCCGCGCTCGTCCTGGCCCACAACAAGACGCTCGCCGCGCAGCTCGCCACCGAGTTCCGCGAGCTCATGCCGAACAATGCAGTCGAGTACTTCGTCTCGTACTACGACTACTACCAGCCGGAGGCGTACGTCCCCCAGACCGACACCTTCATCGAGAAGGACAGCTCCGTCAACGAGGAAGTCGAGCGCCTGCGCCACTCGACCACCAACTCGCTGCTGAGCCGACGCGACGTCATCGTCGTCTCGACGGTCTCCTGCATCTACGGACTCGGCAAGCCTGAGGAGTACTTCAACTCCATGCTCGCCCTGCACGTCGGCGACCGCATCCCGCGGCAGGAGCTGATCCGCCGCTTCGTGACGATGCAGTACCAGCGCAACGACGTCGCGTTCCAGCGCGGCACCTTCCGCGTCCGCGGCGACACGATCGAGATCATCCCCGTCTACGAGGAGCTCGCGATTCGGATCGAGATGTTCGGCGACGAGATCGAGGCCCTGACAGCGCTCAACCCCCTCACGGGTGACGTCGTCAGGTCCATGGACTCCGTGAGCGTCTTCCCGGGTTCGCACTATGTCGCGGGAGCCGACGCCATGCAGCGCGCCATGGGCCAGATCCGCGACGAGCTCGATGACCGCCTCGGCGTCTTCGAGCGCGAGCAGAAGCTCCTCGAGGCGCAGCGGCTCCGCATGCGCACCTCATTCGACCTCGAGATGATGGAGCAGATCGGCTTCTGCTCCGGCATCGAGAACTACTCGCGCCATATGGACGGCAGGGCGCCGGGTGAGGCTCCCCACTGCCTCATCGACTACTTCCCCGACGACTTCATCACGGTGATCGACGAGTCCCACGTCACGGTGCCGCAGATCGGCGCGATGTACGAGGGCGACGCCTCGCGCAAGCGCACCCTCGTCGACCACGGCTTCCGCCTGCCGAGCGCTCTCGACAACCGCCCCCTCCGCTGGGACGAGTTCAGCGACCGGGTCGGCCAGACCGTCTACCTCTCGGCGACTCCCGGCAAGTACGAGCTCGCTCAGGCGGACGGCTTCGTCGAGCAGATCATCCGCCCGACGGGTCTCGTCGACCCGCAGATCGTCGTGAAGCCCTCGAAGGGTCAGATCGACGACCTCCTCGAGGAGATCCGCCTCCGCGCGGATCGCGACGAGCGTGTCCTCGTCACGACGCTGACCAAGAAGATGGCAGAGGAGCTCACCGACTTCCTCGGCGAGAACGGCGTTCGCGTGCGCTACCTGCACGCAGACGTCGACACGCTGCGACGAGTCGAGCTGCTCTCGGAGCTGCGCGCCGGGCTCTACGACGTCCTCGTCGGCATCAACCTGCTGCGTGAGGGACTCGACCTGCCAGAGGTGTCGCTCGTCGCGATCCTCGATGCAGACAAGGAGGGGTTCCTGCGCTCCAGCACGTCCCTCATCCAGACCATCGGCCGCGCCGCCCGAAACGTGACGGGCGAAGTGCACATGTACGCCGACCGCATCACCGACAGCATGGCGAAGGCGATCGAGGAGACCGACAGGCGCCGAGACCGGCAGCTCGCCTACAACGCGGAGCACGGCATCGATCCGACGCCGCTTCGCAAGAAGATCGCCGACATCACCGAATCCCTCATGCGCGAGGGGCAGGACACCGAGAAGCTCCTCGCCTCCCGCGGCAAGGGAGACAACAAGCGTCAGACGACACCTAAACTCAAGCGCGAGGGCCTGGCCGCCTCCGGCGCCCGGGAGCTCGAGAACCTCATCTCGGACCTCAACGCGCAGATGCTCGATGCGGCCTCAGAGCTCAAGTTCGAGCTCGCGGCGCGTCTGCGCGACGAGCTCTCAGCGCTGAAGCAGGACCTGCGAACCATGGAACGTGCCGGTCACGTCACCAAGGGCTGAGCACGGCCGCCCGCCGATGACGGGCGCACAGAGCATCCACACGAAGAGAGAACCCGAAAGAGCTATGGCCGTCCTTCCTCCCACTTCGCAGCTGCGCGTTCAAGGCGCACGCGTGCACAACCTCAAGAACGTCGACCTCGAGATCCCGCGCAACAGCCTTGTCGTGTTCACGGGCCTCTCCGGTTCGGGCAAGTCCTCGCTCGCCTTCGACACGATCTTCGCCGAGGGACAGCGACGCTACGTCGAGTCCCTTTCCGCGTACGCGCGCCAGTTCCTCGGTCAGGTCGACCGGCCGGACGTCGACTTCATCGAGGGCCTGAGCCCTGCGGTCTCCATCGACCAGAAGTCGACCAACCGCAATCCGCGGTCCACCGTCGGCACGATCACCGAGATCTACGACTACCTGCGACTGCTCTGGGCACGCATCGGCGTCCCCCATTGCCCCGTCTGCGGCGAGGTCATCCAGCGACAGACGGTCCAGCAGATCGCCGACCACCTCATGGAGCTCGAGGAGGGCACGAGGTACCAGGTGCTCGCGCCCGTCGTGCAGCAGAAGAAGGGCGAGTTCGTCGACCTCTTCCAGTCGCTGTCCGGACAGGGCTACGCTCGGGCGATGGTCGACGGAGAGCGCGTCCAGCTCACCGAACCGCCGAAGCTCAAGAAGTCGTTCAAGCACGACATCTCGGTCATCGTCGACCGTCTGGTCGCGGCCGAGGACGTGCTCGGTCGACTCACCGACTCGCTCGAGACCGCCCTGCGCCTCGCCGATGGTCTTGTGCAGATCAACTTCGTGGATGCGGAGGGAGACGACGCCTGGACCACCTTCTCCGAGCAGCTCTCCTGCCCCAACAACCACCCGATCGCGCTCACGGAGATCGAGCCGAGGACGTTCTCGTTCAACGCCCCGTTCGGCGCCTGCCAGACCTGCGACGGCCTCGGCACGCGCATGTCCGTCGACCGTGAGCTCCTGATCGGAGACCCGCTCGCCTCGATCGCCGACGGGGTCATCCTGCCGTGGAGCTCGCAGGGCAAGAGCCTCTACCAGTACTACGAGCGGCTGCTGCTCGGCCTGTCCGAGCAGATCGAGTTCAAGCTCACGACGCCGTGGAAGAAGCTCCCGGAAGAGGTGCGCGAGGCCATCCTCGAGGGGCGCGAATACGAGGTCAGGGTCAAGTACCGCAACCGCTTCGGCCGCCAGATGACCTACAGCTCCGGCTTCGAGGGCGTCATGCCGTACATCGAGCGGCAGTACGCCGAGGCCGAGACCGACGCGACCCGGGCACGCTGGGCCCAGTACCTGCGCGAGATCCCCTGCTCGGCCTGCAACGGCGCGCGTCTGCGCCCTGAAGTGCTCGCCGTCAAGGTGCACGGTCGCTCGATCGCCGACGCGACGACGCTCAGCCTCGCCGACTGCCTCGACTTCATGAACACCGTCGAGCTCACCGACCGCGAGGCGAAGATCGCGGCGCAGGTGCTGCGCGAGATCCGGGCTCGGCTCGACTTCCTCATCGAGGTCGGCCTCAGCTACCTCGACCTCGCACGCGCGGCTGGCACGCTGTCCGGCGGCGAGGCTCAGCGCATCCGACTCGCGACGCAGATCGGATCCGGGCTCACCGGAGTGCTCTACGTGCTGGACGAGCCCTCGATCGGGCTCCACCAGCGTGACAACCGCAGGCTCATCGAGACGCTCGTGAAGCTGCGAGACCTCGGCAACACGCTCATCGTGGTCGAGCACGACGAAGACACCATCCGCACCTCGGACTGGATCGTCGACATCGGGCCAGGCGCAGGCGAGCACGGGGGAGAGGTCGTCCACAGCGGATCCGTCGCCGACCTCGAGAAGAACACCAGATCGATCACCGGCGACTACCTCTCGGGACGCATGGGCATCACCACACCCAAGAAGCGTCGCAAGTACGACAAGAAGCGCGAGCTGACGGTCGTGGGTGCCAGGGCCAACAACCTCAAGAACGTCCAGGTGAGCTTCCCGCTCGGCATCCTCACCGCAGTCACTGGCGTCAGCGGCTCCGGCAAGTCGTCCCTCGTGAACGACATCCTCTACCGCGTCCTCGCCGCCAAGCTCAACGGCGCACGCGCCGTCGCGGGCAAGCACACGCGCATCACCGGGGTCGACCAGCTCGACAAGGTCATCCACGTCGACCAGAACCCGATCGGCCGCACCCCGCGATCGAACCCCGCGACCTACACGGGCGTCTTCGACCGCATCCGCACCCTCTTCGCCGAGACGAGCGAGGCCAAGGCGCGCGGCTACCTCCCCGGTCGCTTCAGCTTCAACGTCAAGGGCGGCAGGTGCGAGGCCTGCTCTGGCGACGGCACGCTCAAGATCGAGATGAACTTCCTCCCCGACGTGTACGTCCTCTGCGAGGTGTGCGGCGGGTCCCGCTACAACCGGGAGACGCTCAGCGTGCACTACAAGGGCAAGAACATCGCAGAGGTCCTGCAGATGCCCATCTCGGAGGCGGCTGACTTCTTCGAGCCCATCACGGCCATCCACCGCTACCTCTCGACCCTCGTGGAGGTCGGCCTCGGCTACGTGCGGCTCGGGCAGTCCGCCACGACGCTCTCCGGTGGTGAGGCGCAGCGAGTGAAGCTCGCGACCGAGCTGCAGCGGCGCTCCAACGGGCGCAGCGTCTACGTGCTCGACGAGCCGACCACGGGCCTCCACTTCGAAGACGTCCGCAAGCTGCTCAAGGTCCTCGGCGGCCTCGTCGACAAGGGCAACACCGTCATTGTCATCGAGCACAACCTGGATGTCATCAAGTCCGCGGACTGGCTGATCGACATGGGCCCAGAAGGCGGCTCCGGCGGAGGAACCGTCGTCGGCGTCGGAACCCCGGAGAAGATCGCCGGTATCTCCGACAGCCACACGGGCCAGTACCTGAAGGAGATCTTCGAGCGGGAGGCAGCTGCGCGCTGATGGCGAACGTCCTGCCATATCGCCCCGCGACGGGCGACATCCCCACGAGCCCCGGGGTCTACAGATTCCTCGGGGACGACGACCGCGTGCTCTACGTCGGGAAGGCGAAGAACCTCCGCGCGCGGCTCAGCAACTACTTCGCACCGCTCGAGCGCCTGCACGAGCGAACACGGCACATGGTGACGACGGCGACCCGCGTCGAGTGGACCGTCGTCCGCACGGAGACCGAGGCCCTGCAGCTCGAGTACACCTGGATCCAGGAGTTCTCGCCGCCCTTCAACGTGAAGTTCAAGGACGACAAGAGCTACCCGTTCATGGCGGTGACGCTCGGCGACGAAGCGCCCCGCGTGCTCGTGACCCGGAACCCCCGCATCCGCGGGGCGCGCTACTTCGGGCCGTATCCCAAGGTCTGGGCGGTGAACGAGACCATCGACCTCATGGTCAAGGCCTTCCCGATCCGCACCTGCAACGACTCGAACTACAAGCGAGCCATGCAGAGCGGCCGACCCTGCTTCCCCGGGCAGATCGGCCGCTGCGGGGGACCCTGCAGCGGACGCGTCACGATCGACGAGCACCGTGTCATCGTCAACGAGTTCGTCCGCTTCATGGAGAGCTACGACCGCAGCCTCCTGACGACCCTGCAGGACGAGATGAAGCTCGCGGCCACCGAGATGAGGTTCGAGGACGCGGCGAAGCTCCGTGACCGAATCGGCGCGCTCGAGAACGTGCTCGAGAAGAGCGCCGTCGTGCTGCCCGACAACGTCGACCTCGACCTGTTCGGCATCGCCGAGGATGAGCTGAGCGCCTCCGTGCAGCAGTTCACCGTGCGGGGCGGACGCATTCGCGGAGTCCGCAACTGGGTGCTCGACAAGGAACTCGACACCGACATCGGCACGATCATCGACCAGACGATGCAGCGCGTGTACGGCAAGGATGGGCTCTTCCCGCCAGGCGAGATCATCGTGCCGGCTCTGCCAGAAGACGCGGACGCGCTCTCCGAGTGGCTCGAGTCCACACGGCAGGCCAGAGTCAAGCTGCGCACCGCGGTGCGGGGCCCGAAATCGGAACTGCTCAAGACCGCGACGATTAACGCCATGGGAGCACTCGCGCAGTACAAGCTCAAGCGCAGCAGCGACTACGTCGCGAGATCCGACGCGCTGACCGAGCTGCAGAACGCGCTCGGTCTCGGCGAGGCCCCCCTGCGAATCGAGTGCTACGACATCTCCCACCTCCAGGGCACCGGCATCGTCGGCTCCATGGTGGTCTTCGAGGACGGACTCGCACGCAAGTCGCACTACCGTCGCTTCAACATCGCCTCGTCGACCGACGACACCGATTCCATCCACCAGGTGCTCACGCGCCGACTGGCCTACCTCCGCGACGACGCCAGTCCCGCCGAGATCGTGGAAGACACTGCCCTCTCCGCGGGCCCCGTGAAGGCGGCCGCCCAGGAGTCCACTCGAGCCAAGTTCGCCTACCGGCCTCAGCTCCTGCTCATCGACGGCGGCGTCCCGCAGGTCAACGCCGCGCAGCGGGCCCTCGAGGAGTCGGGGGTTCGCGGCATCGCCGTCGTCGGCATCGCCAAGCGCCTCGAAGAGCTGTGGCTGCCAGACGACGACTTCCCGGTCATCCTCCCGCGCGGCTCTGAGGCGCTGTTCCTGGTGCAGCGACTCCGCGACGAGGCGCACAGGTTCGCGATCCGCCACCAGCGCTCGAAGCGCAAGGCAGACATCGGCACGGTGCTCGCGGACATCCCCGGCCTCGGGCCGACCCGGGTCGCCGCACTGCTCAAGAAGTTCGGCTCCGTCAAGCGGCTGCGCGCGGCGACCGTCGAGGAGCTCACGACCGTGCAGGGCATCGGCGAGGCGACGGCCGGTGCGATTTCGGAGCGGTTCGCACTCGATCAATCGACAGAAGCGTGAGAGACGCACGCTCGGGCTATGTAGGCTGGTGTTTTAGTCCATGGGAGGTGACCTGCGCATGAGTTCGGCGGAGATCGACGGCGAAGGACGCCAGCACATCATGATCGTCACGGGCATGTCCGGTGCAGGGCGATCGACAGCTTGCAAGGCGTTCGAAGACCTCGACTGGTTCGTGGTCGACAACCTTCCCCCGCAGATGATCCGGCCCCTCATCGAGGTTGCCGGCAAGGCTCGGGACTCCCTCCCGAAGCTCGCCGTCTCGGTCGATGTGCGCGGCGGTCACCTGCTCGAGGAGTTCACGGCTCTCGTCGGCGGACTGCGCGAGACGCACGAGGTCGACGTGCTCTTCCTCGATGCGACAGACGGCACCCTCGTCCGGCGGTTCGAGGCAGTGCGGCGCCCGCACCCGCTGCAGGGCAACGGGACGATCCTCGACGGAATCGCTCGAGAGCGCAGCCGCCTGCAGGACATCCGCGAGGCGAGCGACATCGTCATCGACACCTCGGAGCTGAACGGCCACCAGCTCGTGACCCGCATCGTGAAGCGATTCGGCGAAGCCGACCAGAACAAGGTCGCCGTGACCGTCCAGAGCTTCGGCTTCAAGTACGGCATCCCGACAGACGCAGATCTTGTCGTCGACATGCGCTTCCTCCCGAACCCGTTCTGGGAGCCGGAACTGCGCGCGTTCAACGGTCGCGACAAGCGGGTCTCCGACTACGTCTTCGACCAAGAAGGTGCGGACGAGTTCCTGACCCACTACATTGAGATGCTTGACCCCGTCCTGCGGGGCTACGAGCGGGAGAACAAGCGGCACGTGACGCTCGCCGTCGGATGCACCGGCGGCAAGCACCGCTCGGTCGCCATGACCGAGCGCATCGCGAGCCTGCTCCGCGAACGCGATGACACGATCATCAGCGTCCGGCACCGCGACCTCGGTCGCGAGTGACGCTCGTTCCATCTCGCACTCGCGACGACGATTCGTCGCGCCCACTCACTCTGATCCCTGGAGGTACCCCGGTGACGCTCACCGCCGATGTCAAGCACGAGCTTCTGCGCACTCGCGCGGCCACAACCCAAGCTCGTGCTGCCGAGGTCGCGTCGCTCCTGCGCTTCGCGGGCGGTCTGCAATTGATCTCCGGACGCATCGCGGTCGAGGCTCAGCTCGATTCGGAGATGCTCGCGCGTCGTCTGGGCCGCGAGCTCCTCGAGCTCTACGGCGTCCGGGCGAAGATCTCCATCGTCGCCGGCTCTGGGGCCCGCCCGGGGGAGAGCTACCTCCTCCGCGTGCTCGAGAACGGCGAGACGCTCGCCCGCCAGACTGGCCTCATGGATGCGCGCCGGCGAACCGTCCGCGGTCTCCCGAACCGTCTGACGACGGGCAGCCAGGACGACCTCACCGCCGTCTGGCGTGGCGCGTTCCTCGCCGCTGGCTCACTGACCGACCCGGGCCGGTCCGCGTCGCTCGACATCATCACGCCGAACTCGGAGACCGCGATGGCCCTCGTCGGAGCGGCCGGACGCCTCGGGGTGTCCTCCAAGGCCCGCGAGGTCCGCGGCGTGCACCGTGTCGTCATCCGAGACGGCGACGCCATCAGCGCGATGCTCACCGTCATCGGTGCCCACGCGACCGTGGAGAGCTGGGAGAGCCTCCGCCAGCGTCGTGAGACCCGCGCCACCGCCAACCGTCTCGTCAACTTCGACGACGCGAACCTGCGTCGTTCCGCCCAGGCCGCTGTCACGGCCTGCACCCGCGTCGAGCGTGCGCTCGAGATCCTCGGAGAGGGTGCGCCCGACCACCTCAAGTACGCCGGGCAGCTTCGCCTCGCGCACCGGGAAGCCTCACTCGACGAGCTCGGCCGCTACGCGGACCCGCCCATGACGAAGGATGCGGTCGCTGGCCGCATCCGTCGCCTGCTGGCTCTCGCCGACAAGCAGGCCTCTGACCGTGGCATCCCGGGCACGGAGTCCAATCTGCCCGTCCTCGACGAGCTCTGATCCCCACGCCGAACAGCTCACCCCATTTGGTCACCTGGGCGCACGCCCATGGGACTAGGCTGACGATGTTGAACGGGCTCGCCGAGCAGACCGTTCCCCCGAACTCGGTGCGATGGTGCACCCGGCCCTCCAAGGCCACACAGTCCTGTCAAATCGGAGAAACAACAGGAAAAAGGAGCATCACGTGACGAAAATCGCCATCAACGGTTTCGGACGCATCGGACGCAGCTACGCACGCGCACTGCTGCAGGATGACAACAACCTCGAGCTCGTTGCAATCAACGACCTCACCGACAACAAGACGCTTGCACACCTCCTCAAGTACGACTCCACGGGTGGCAAGCTGAAGAACGACATCTCGTTCGACGAAGACGCCATCTACGTCGACGGCAAGAAGATCACGGCGACCGCAGAGCGCGACCCCGCGAACCTGCCGTGGGCCGAGCTCGGTGTCGAGATCGTCATCGAGAGCACGGGTCACTTCACGGACCCCGACAAGGCTCGTGCGCACATCAGCGCAGGCGCCAAGAAGGTCATCCTCTCGGCACCGGCCTCCGGACCGGCACCGACCTTCGTCTTCGGCGTCAACCACACCGAGTACGACCCCGAGAATGACGACGTCATCTCGAACGCATCCTGCACCACGAACTGCCTCGCGCCGCTCGTGAAGGTCTTCAACGACAAGTTCGGCATCGAGTCGGGTCTCATGACCACGGTTCACGCCTACACGTCCGACCAGAACCTGCAGGACGGCCCCCACAAGGACCTCCGCCGTGCGCGCGCAGCAGCGCTCAGCATCATCCCCACCTCGACGGGTGCGGCGAAGGCCATCGGCCTCGTCATCCCCGAGCTGGCGGGCAAGCTCGACGGCTTCGCTCTGCGCGTCCCCACCGAGACTGGCTCGATCACCGACCTCACGGTCGTCTCCAAGACGCCTGTGACCGTCGAAGAGGTCAACGCCGCGTACAAGGAAGCTGCTGAAGGCGAGTTCAAGGGCCTCCTCATGTACAACGAGGAAGACATCGTGTCGCGCGACATCGTCGGGGAGAACCACTCCTCGATCTTCGACGCACCGCTCACGAAGGTCATCGGCAACCAGGTGAAGCTATCGTCCTGGTACGACAACGAGTGGGGCTACACGGTCCGTCTCGTCGACCTGACCGAGTACGTCGCAAGCAAGCTCTAACCACTTCGGCAAAAGAGGAAGGAACGCCAACATGGCGCTTCGCACAATCGAGACCCTTGGCTCCCTCACGGGAAAGAAGGTCATCGTTCGCTGCGACCTGAACGTGCCGCTCAAGGAGGGCGTGATCACCGACGATGGTCGGATTCGCGCCTCCCTCGGTACGCTCCGCCTCCTCCTCGACCAGGGTGCGCAGGTCATCGTGATCTCGCACCTTGGTCGGCCCAAGGGGGCACCAGAACCGCAGTACTCGCTCGCGCCGGCAGCTGCCAGGCTCGGCGAGCTGCTCGAGATCGATGCCCCGCTTGCAGCCGACACCGTCGGCGAGGATGCAGAACGCCGTGTTGCCGGGCTCGAGAACGGCCAGCTCGTCGTCCTCGAGAATCTGCGTTTCAACCCGGGGGAGACGAGCAAGGACGACGCTGAGCGCCGCGCCTTCGCAGAGCAGCTCGCGAACTTCGCGGACGCATTCGTCTCCGATGGCTTCGGGGTCGTGCATCGCAAGCAGGCTTCCGTCTACGACCTCCCACAGATCGTGCCGAGTGCCGCGGGACTCCTCGTGGCGAACGAGCTCGAGGTCCTCGAGCGGCTCACTTCCGCGGTCGAGCGCCCTTACGCGGTCGTGCTCGGCGGCTCGAAGGTGTCCGACAAGCTCGGCGTCATCGAGCACCTCCTGCCGAGGGTCGACTCGATCCTGATCGGCGGGGGAATGCTCTTCACGTTCCTCGCCGCTCAGGGACACAAGGTCGGCGCCTCCCTGCTCGAGGTCGACCAGCTCGACACTGTCCGTCGGTATCTGGCGGACGCCCAGGAGCGTGGCGTCTCGATCGTCCTCCCGACGGACATCGTGGTCGCCGCCTCGTTCTCGGCGGATGCCGATCACGAGGTCGTCCCCGCCGATGGCATCGAGGGCAGCGCGTTCGGCGCAGACGGAATCGGGCTCGACATCGGCCCGGAGACGGCCACGGCATTCGCCGCGGCCATCCGCGAGTCGAGCACCGTGTTCTGGAACGGCCCCATGGGCGTGTTCGAGTTCCCCGCATTCGCGGAAGGCACTCGCACCGTCGCTGAGGCACTCACCAAGGTTGACGGCCTCTCGGTCGTTGGCGGCGGTGACTCCGCGGCAGCCGTGCGCACGCTCGGCTTCGCTGATGACGAATTTGGCCACATCTCTACTGGTGGTGGTGCGAGCCTCGAGTTCCTCGAAGGCAAGCAGCTGCCCGGATTGCAGGTTCTCGGATGGTAACGACTCGCACCCCGCTCATGGCGGGCAACTGGAAGATGAACCTGGACCACCTCCAGGCCATCGCGTTCACGCAGAAGCTCGCTTGGGCGCTGAAGGACGCGAAGCACGACTTCGACGACGTCGAGGTCGCTGTCTTCCCGCCCTACACCGACCTCCGCAGCGTGCAGACGCTCGTGGACGCCGACAAGCTGTCGCTCAGCTACGGTGCCCAGGATGTCTCGGCGCACGACTCCGGTGCCTACACGGGGGAGATCTCGGGAGCTTTCCTGAGCGCTCTTGCCTGCAAGTACGTCATCATCGGTCACTCCGAGCGACGCACCCTGCACGCGGAGACCGATGAGATCGTCGGCAGCAAGGTCAAGGCGGCGATCAAGCACGGTCTCGTGCCAGTCCTGTGCGTCGGTGAGACGTCCGAGGACCTCGAGAAGTTCGGCGCGAGCGCCGTTCCCGTGGCTCAGCTCAAGGCAGCGTTGGAGGGCATCGAGGGAACACCTGACCTCGTCGTCGCCTACGAGCCGGTCTGGGCGATCGGTTCCGGCCAGGCGGCAACGCCCGAGCAGGCGCAGACCGTCGCGAACGCTCTCCGCGTCGCGCTCGAAGAGCTCCTGGGCGAGTCCGTGGCGTCAGCCACGCGCATCCTCTACGGCGGCTCGGTCAAGTCCGACAACATCGCCGGCTTCATGCGCGAGCCCGACGTCGACGGCGCACTCATCGGCGGCGCGAGCCTCAAGGTTGACGAGTTCAGCGCCATCGCGCGGTTCCGTCAGCACGTCGGTTCCTAGTCGCAAACGCGAACCATCTATACTCGGACGTGGCCTGTTCACTCAGGCCACGTCCGAGTCCGTTCATCTGAGAGGGATTCCGTGGATATTCTCCTCGTCATCCTGCAGGTCGTGCTGGCCATCACCAGCGTCCTGCTGATCCTGTTCATTCTGTTGCACCGCGGACGAGGCGGCGGACTCTCCGACATGTTCGGTGGCGGCATGGGCTCCAATCTGGGCGCTTCCGGCGTCGCGGAGAAGAACCTGAACCGCATCACGGTGACCCTCGCGGTCATCTGGCTGCTCGCTATCGTCGCTATGGGCATCATCACCCGCATTCAAACGGTTGTGGTGAGCTAATGGCCCAGGGGGGATCTGCGATCAGGGGATCGCGTGTCGGTGCCGGTCCTATGGGGGAGACAGATCACGGGGTGCACGCTGCGCGCGTGTCGATCTCGTACTGGGACGCGCACGGCAACGAGACCGTCAGGCACTACTCCGCGGAGATCGCGGAGGACGACATCCCCGATCTCATCGACTGCCCGATCTCCGGCCTTCCTGCCGGACGTGACCGGGAGAATCCGCCGGCAGCCGTAAAGGTCGCGCCGTACAAGACGCACCTGGCGTACGTCAAGGAACGACGCACGGCCGAGGAAGCGGAACGCCTCCTCGAGGAAGCCCTGTCGAAGCTGCGCGAGCGTCGCGGCAAGACGACTTCGAAGTCCTGAGCACCGCAGCTTCACACGGCTGAGCAACGAACAACGGCCCCGTCCGAGAGTCTCCTCTCGACCGGGGCCGTTGTTCGTGCGCCGAACTGGCGCCTAGCCGAGTGCCTCTGCGGCTGCGGCATCAAGCAGCAGCAGCGTCTCGAGGCGACCGGTCGCGGCGCCGAGTGGTGATTCCTTCGCGATGACTCCCTCGGTGGCGGCGAGGCGAACGGCGTCTGCCTTCTCGGCACCGGTGACCACGGCCCAGACACGCGCGGATTCGCGGATGGCCGGGAGGGTGAGCGTCACCCGTTCGGGAGGCGGCTTCGGCGAGTCACGGATACTGTCGACAAGCGCCGAGGTCTCCTCGAGTCCCTCCGTTCCGGGGAAGAGCGACGCGGTGTGTCCGTCTCCGCCAGCACCGAGCAGCACGAGGTCGAGCGACGGGATGCCGCCGGGGACCCCGTCTGCCGGCGGGACGAGTGCACGCAGCTCGGCCTCGTAGGCTGCGGCGGCATCCTCGAGGGACTCTCCGCTGTCGCTCGCGAGCGTCGCGTGCAGGCGTGCCTGCTCGAATCCGGCCGCGCCCTTCAGTGCCTCGGCGACCGCGACGACGTTCCGCTCGTCGTGGCCCGTCGGAACGAATCGCTCGTCGGCGAACCAGACGTGCACGCGCGACCAGTCGAGGCCCGCGCGCTCCACCGCGGCGACGAAAGCGGGGAGCACTTTCGTCGCGACGGAGCCGCCGCTCACGGCGATGTGGAGCTCCGCCGTCGTGGAACCCAGCAGCCGCGCGAAGCGCTGCGCCGTGTGCTCGGCAACCGCCGAGACGGAGGGCTCGACGTGCCTGCTTCGAGCGGCCTGTGTCATGCCTGCACTCCCTCGTTCTCCGCCGACTCGTCCGTCGTGGAAGCGGTCTCTGCGACCGCGAGCTCCCGGGCTTCCGTCTCGGCGGCCTCGGCGAGCACCTCGCCGAAGACGCGGTCGGGGCCGAGCGAGCGGAGCTCCTCTGCAAGGACATCCGGGAGGTCCCTCACGGGCATCGGGATCTTCTGCTCCGGCTGACCCGGCTGCGTGAGCACGACGGCGGAGTCGCTGACCCGCTCGAACGTGACCACGCCGCTCGGGCGGGTGAGCTTGATCGCACGGAGCTGAGCTCGGCCGAGCTCTCGCTCAGTTGCCTGGGCGAGCCGGACCGGGACCTGCAGCGCCAGCTGCAGCCAGGCCGCCATCAGGAGGGTCGACGTGTGCGAGGGACGCCCGATGACCTCGACTTCCTGGATGGGCTCGTACGGGGGCTGGTCGAGCACCGCGGCGATCTGCGCGCGCCAGCTGGTGAGCCTGGTCCACGCGAGGTCGCTGTCGCCGTCGCAGAAGCCCTCTGCGAGCTTCGTGACGGTCTCACCGCCGTTGCTGGCGCTGCCGGAGTCGACGATGCGCAGCTGGGCGATGCGACCGAGCGACGAGGCGCTCGGGGCGCCGAGCGCGGAGTCGGGCCACCAGGCGACCACCGGGGCGTCCGGCAGAAGCAGTGCCTGCACCAGGGTCTCGGGATCGTCCGCCGCGGGTCCGGAGACGTGCAGCACGATGACCTCACTGGCCCCGGCGTCTCCGCCGACTCGGATCTCCGCGTCCATGTTCGAGGTCTTCGCGGTGCGGTCGACGACGTGGATGACGATGACGCGCATGGGGTGCTCGCCTGAGGCGGAGTTGGCTGCGGCGATCGCGGCCTCGCCTCGCCGCTCGCCGGTCGAGATGACGAGCGTGAGCACGCGCCCGAGCGCGACTGCTCCGCCTTCTTCTCGCATCGACACGAGCCGCTTCGAGACGGCTGAGGTCGTGGTGTTGCCGAGTTCGATGATCACGGGCGCCTCCAGGTGCGGCCATCGCGGGCGAGGAGGGCCGTGGCCGAGGCCGGACCCCAGCTGCCGGGTTTGTAGAGTTCGGGTTGTCCCTGCGTCGCCCAGTACTCCTCGACGGGGTCGAGGATCTTCCAGGAGAGCTCGACCTCCTCGTGGCGCGGGAAGAGGGGCGGATCGCCGAGCAGCACGTCGAGGATGAGTCGCTCGTAGGCTTCCGGGCTCGACTCGGTGAACGCGTGGCCGTACCCGAAGTCCATGGTCACATCGCGGACGTGCATGCCGGACCCTGGAATCTTCGAGCCGAAGCGGATGGTGACGCCTTCGTCCGGCTGCACGCGGATCACGAGGGCATTCGGCCCGAGCGACGTCCGCTGCGCCTCCTCGAACAGGTACAGCGGACCCTGCTTGAAGGTGACGGCGATCTCCGTCACGCGGCGGCCAAGGCGCTTGCCCGTCCGAAGGTAGAACGGCACCCCGGCCCAGCGGCGGGAGTCGAGTTCCACGCGAAGGGCGGCGTAGGTCTCCGTGGTCGACTGCGGGTTCATGCCGTCTTCCTCGAGGAAGCCACGCACGAACTCGCCACCCTGCCATCCGGAGCCGTACTGGCCTCGGGCGGAGGCGAGCGACAGGTCGCGGGGGAGCCGGACCGCTGCGAGCGCCTTCTCCTTCTCCTGGCGGAGGTCCTTGGCGTTGAAGGAGAGCGGCTCTTCCATCGCGGTGAGCGCGAGCAGCTGCAGGAGGTGGTTCTGGATGACGTCGCGTGCGGCGCCCACTCCGTCGTAGTATCCGGCGCGACCGGACACGCCGATGTCCTCCGCCATGGTGATCTGCACGTGATCGACCGTGTTGGCGTTCCAGAGCGGCTCGAACATCGAGTTCGCGAAGCGCAGCGCGAGGATGTTCTGCACCGTCTCCTTGCCGAGGTAGTGGTCGATGCGGAAGATGGCGTCGCTCGAGAAGACCGACTCGACGATGCTGTTCAGCTCGCGAGCCGACGCGAGATCATGCCCGAAGGGCTTCTCGATGATGACTCGGCGCCAGGAGTCCTCTCGCTCATCCGCGAGTCCCGAGCGTCGCAGCTGGGTCGTGACCTCGGGGAAGGATCGCGGCGGGATCGACAGGTAGAAGGCGTGGTTGCCTCGCGTGCCCTGGTCCTCGTCGAGCTCGTCGAGCACTGACTTCAGCGAGTCGAAGGACTCATCGTTGTCGAACTCACCCGAGACGAAGCGCATGCCCTTCGCGAGCTGCGTCCAGACCTCCTCGTTGAACGGGGTCCTCGCGTGCTGCTCGACGTTCTCCTTGACGAACGCACGGAACTCGTCGTCCGACCAGGGCCGGCGCGCGAAGCCGACGAGTCCGAACGAGGGGGAGAGGAGTCCGCGGTTGGCCAGGTCGTAGACCGCTGGCAGGAGCTTCTTGCGGGACAGGTCGCCCGTTACTCCGAAGATGACGAGGCTCGACGGTCCCGCGATGCGGCGGAGTCGCCCGTCGTCGATGGACCTGAGGGGGTTGTTGTCAGCGCTGATGTCGACTGGCGTCACAGCGTCGCCTCCTTTTTTGTGTAGGCACGAGTGTTCTGTTCTCCGGGGAGACCCGGAGACGGGGCGGGGACGCGAGGGGTCTCGCATCCCCGCCCCGATGATCGATCAGCGCGAGATGGCTCCGAGGAGCGCGTCGAGCCCGTGTCCGCCTTGCCCGAGGTCGATCCGCAGGACTGGCTGCGAGTGCGACTCGAGCACGGAGGCGTCGCCGGCAGCCTGCGCGGAGATGAGCGTCCCGAAGGTGAAGGGGCGCTCTGGGATCTCCAGGTCCTGCGGCTCAGCCGAGGTGATCTGGAGGAACGCCCCGACCTTCGGGCCGCCCTTGTGGAACTGGCCGGTGGAGTGCAGGAAGCGAGGGCCCCAGCCGAAGGTCACGGGGCGGCCTGAACGCTGCGCGAGCTCGTCGCGCAGCGCCTCGAGTGCCCCGAAGCGGTTCCGATCGACGTAGGCCTGAACCGACAGGTAGCCGTCCGACGGGATGAGCTCCACGAGGGCGTCGATGGCGCCGCTCAGCGTGCTCTGCCCCTCGACGACGGACTGGGTGCCGCGCACCTCGACGCCGTCGACCGCGAAGGCCGCCGGAGTCGGCTCCGGCGTCGCCTCGAGCAGACCGCGTGCTGCGACCTTGGCCGATTCGACATCGGGCTGGTCGTACGGGTTGATCCCGATGACGGCTCCCGCGACGGCGACTGCCGTCTCCCACAGGACGAACTGGCCGCCGAGGGTGCCGGAGACGGCGATGTCGTCGCCGCCAGCCGGGGTCGCCTCGGCGTCGCCGACGACCCGAACGAGCTGCAGGTCAGCGGGGCGCGCGGCGACTTCCGGCGCGCGGGAGGTGAGGACCACGGGGAGGATCCCGAGGTCGTCTTTCCCCGTCGACTCGGCGATGAGCTGCTCGACCCAGTCGCCGAAGCCGACGATGGACGTGCCGTCGTCGAGGACGCCGAGGAATCGCTTGGCGGCGATCGCCGCGCCGAGGACGAGCGCGGGGTTGCTCTCGTCGTCGACCGAGACGACGGTCGCCGCGACGCCTGCGTCGTCCAGGAGGCCGGCGATGTCGACGCCCGCGAGCCCGGAGGGGACCAGGCCGAACGCGGTGAGTGCCGAGAAGCGGCCACCGACGTGAGGGTCGGCCAGGAACACCCGGTAGCCGGCCTCACGTGAGGCGGCTTCCATGGGCGAGCCCGGGTCGGTCACGATCACGATGCGGCTGGCCGGGTCGATGCCCGCCGCCTCGAAGGCGTGGGCGAACGTCCGGCGCTGCGAGTCGGTCTCGACCGTCGAGCCGGACTTCGAGGAGACGATGATGGCCGTCTTCTCGAGGCCATCCTCGACGGCGGCCCGGACCTGAGCCGGGTCGGTCGAATCGAGGACCACGAGCTCGACGCCGGCGGTGCGCGTGATGACCTCCGGAGCGAGCGACGATCCGCCCATTCCGCAGAGCACGAACCGCGTCACGCCGGCGTCCGCGAACTCGGCCTTGAGAGCCAGGATGCCCTCAACGAGGTCTCGGGAGACCTCGTGCGCGCGAGTCCAGCCGAGTCGAATCGCGGATTCGGCCTCAGCAGCGGCTCCCCACAGGGTCGCGTCCTGCGCGAACAGGCGGGAGGCGAAGCGATCGCCGACGAGAGCGCCGACCTTCTCGGCGGCGGCAGCGGAGGCCGCGCCCGAGGTGCTGACCTTGATGCCCACGGCCCGGACCTACGCCTTCGCCGCTGCAGCCTGGAGCTGCGAGTCGACGGTGGCCTTGAGCTCCTGCCAGGAGACGATGAACTTGTCGACGCCCTCGGTCTCGAGCTGCTCGGTCACCTCGACGTAGCTCACGCCGATCGACTCGAGCGCGTCCAGCGTCGTGTTCGCGGCGTGCGCGGTGCCGGCGACGGTGTCACCGGTGATGACGCCGTGGTCGGCGACAGCCTCGAGGGTCTTCTCCGGCATGGTGTTGACGGTGTCGGCCGCGACGAGCTCCGTGACGTAGAGGGTGTCGGGCAGCGCGGGGTCCTTGACACCGGTGGAGGCCCAGAGCGGGCGCTGCTTGTGCGCACCTTCCTCGAGCAGGAGCTTCGCGCGCTCGCTCGAGAATTCCTCCTCGAAGGCCGCGTAGGCGAGGCGTGCGTTCGCGAGAGCCGCGAGGCTCTTGAGCGCGATCGCGTCGTCGGTGCCGATCGCGACGAGACGCTTGTCGATCTCCGCGTCGACACGCGACACGAAGAAGGAGGCGACGGACCGGATCGTCGACAGGTCGTGTCCACGCTCACGCGCCTGCTCGAGCCCGGAGAGGTACGCGTTGACGACCTCCCGGTACCGGCTCAGGCTGAAGATGAGGGTGACGTTGACGCTGATGCCCGAGGCGATGACCTCGGTGATCGCGGGCAGGCCCTCGACGGTGGCCGGGATCTTGATCATGGCGTTCTTGCGGTCGACCGTGGCCCAGAGTCGCTTGGCCTCGTCGATGGTCGCGTCGGTGTCGCGAGCGAGCTCGGGGGAGACCTCGATCGAGACGCGCCCGTCGAGTCCGTTGCTCGCCTCGTAGATCGGCAGGAAGAGGTCGCAGGCCGAGCGCACATCGTCGGTCGTGATGTCGAAGATCGCCTCGTCGACGCTGGCACCGCGGGCCTGGAGCTCGGCGACCTGCGCGTCGTATGCCTCGCCCTTGCTGAGCGCGCCGGCGAAGATCGTCGGGTTCGTGGTCACGCCGACGATGCCCCGCTCGGCGATGAGACGCTCGAGGGCGCCCGACTCGAGGCTGGAGCGGGAGAGGTCGTCGAGCCAGATGCTGACGCCGGCCTCGGCGAGTGCTGCTGTTGGTGTTGAAGTCATTGCTGGTGTTCCTTCGCGTTGCTGGTGAAGAAGTGCTGGGTACCTCTGCATGGGCGAACGGTGTGCCGCCCGTGGACGGCTAGCGCGCGAGCGACTCGAGCGCCGCGTCGACGACGGCGTCCGCCGTAATGCCGTAGGCCTTGTAGAGCTCGGGCTGGTCAGCGGATGCGCCGAACGTCTCGATGGAGACGCTGCGGCCCTTGGGGCCGACGAACTGGAGCCAGGGGAGTGCGAGGCCTGCTTCGATGCTCACGCGAGCCTCGACGGCCGACGGCAGCACGTGCTCCCGGTAGGCGTCGTCTTGCTCGGCGAACCACTCGAAGCTCGGGACGGACACGACTCGCGTCGGGTGTCCCTGAGCCTGCAGGGTCTCGCGGGCCTCGAGTGCGTACTGCACCTCGGAACCGGTGGCGAGCACGATGACCTCAGGCGCTCCGCCGGCAGCCTCCGCGAGCACGTAGGCGCCGCGCTTCGTGCCAGCAGCCGAGCCGAACTCCTGCTCGTTGGCGTCGCCGGAACCGCGTGCGATGACGGGGAGGTCCTGACGCGAGAGGATGAGGCCGGTCGGGCCGCCTCGACGGCTCACGACCTCGAGCCAGGCGGCAGCCGTCTCCGGGCCGTCGGCTGGGCGAACGACCGCGAGGTTCGGGATCGCGCGGAGCGCGGTCAGCGACTCCACAGGCTGGTGCGTCGGCCCGTCGCCGCCGAGGGCGATCGAGTCGTGCGTCCAGACGAAGATCGACGGGATGTTCATGAGCGCGGCGAGACGCACCGAAGGGCGCATGTAGTCGCTGAACATGAGGAAGGTGCCGCCGAAGGCGCGCGTCTTGCCGTGCAGGGTGATCCCGTTGAGGATCGCGCCCATGGCGTGCTCGCGGATGCCGAAGTGCAGCACGCGGCCGTACGGGTTGCCCGTCCAGCTGGACGTCGAGAACTTCTCGGGGATGAACGACGCGGCCTTGCTGATGGTCGTGTTGTTCGAGCCGGCGAGGTCGGCGGAGCCACCCCACAGCTCCGGCAGGTGTGCCGCAAGCGCGTTGATCGCCTCACCGGAGGCCTTGCGGGTCGAGACCTTGGCGACGCCCGCGAAGTCGGGGAGCGCATCCGCGATGCCCTCTGGCAGCTCATCGGCGTCGAGGCGCTCGAGGAGCTGCGCGCGCTCCGGGTTGGCGCTCTTCCAAGCGTCGAAGCTCTGCTGCCACTCCGCACGAACGGGCGCGACGCGGTCGGCGAGACCGCGGGTGTAGGCCAGCACGTCGTCGGCGACCTCGAAGCTCTGCTTCGGGTCGAACCCGACGAGGCTCTTGACGGCCTCGAGCTCGGTCTCACCGAGCGCGGAGCCGTGGATGCCGCCCGTGTTCTGCTTGGTCGGGCTCGGCCAGCCGATGATGGTCCGGAGCACGATGATCGAGGGGCGGCCCGTCTCGGCCTGCGCCGCGAGCGTCGCGTCGTGGAGAGCCGCGAGGTCCTCGTGGTACTGCTCTCCAGCGGTCCAGTCGACCGTCTGCACGTGCCAGCCGTAGGCCTCGTAGCGCTTCGCGACGTCCTCGGTGAAGGCGATGTCGGTGTCGTCCTCGATGGAGATCTGGTTCGCGTCGTAGAACACGATGAGGTTGCCGAGCTCCTGGTGTCCGGCAAGCGAGGATGCCTCGCTCGTGACACCTTCCTGGAGGTCGCCGTCGCTCGCGATGACGTAGACGCGGTGATCGAACGGGCTCTCCCCGACCGCGGTCTCTGGGTCGAACAGTCCGCGCTCGAAGCGCTGCGCGTAAGCGAACCCGACGGCGGATGCGAGTCCCTGGCCAAGTGGGCCGGTCGTCATCTCGACGTGGTCGGTGTGCCCGAACTCGGGGTGCCCAGGCGTCTTCGAGCCGAACTGGCGAAGCTGCTTGAGGTCATCGAGCTCGAGGCCGAAGCCGCCCAGGTACAGCTGGCAGTACTGCGTCAGCGAGGAATGCCCTGCGGACAGGATGAAGCGGTCTCGACCGATCCAGTGCGGGTCCTTCGGATCGACCCGCATCACGTGCTGGTAGAGCAGCGTCGCGAGGGGAGCAAGGCTCATCGCCGTGCCGGGGTGTCCACCCTTCGCCTTCTCAACTGCGTCTGCCGCCAAGATCCTTGCTGTGTCGACTGCACGTCGATCGAGCTCGGACCACTCAAAATTCGTCACACTGCGTCCCGTCGTCGTTGGGAAAGGGCCGCCTCACAGCTTATCGCCACGACGGGTCCGCGCGGGGGGAACGTCGTTCAGTTCTCGGTCATGTTTCTCCGTGCGACGAGCCTCACAGCGCTTTCAGCCGGGTGTGAGGCTGGCCGCACCCAGGAAACGGGACGGCTTCTGGGCAAGAGCAGATAGAATTGCCAGCAGATTTCGAGCGAAGAGGAATTGGTGGCTTTGTCTGTCGATGAACTAGTGGCCGTGGCACCCCCGGAGCGGAAGCCTTTCGGGCGCAAGGTACGGGCCTACGTGGCGCTGACGAAACCTCGAATCATCGAGCTGCTCCTCATCACGACGGTCCCGACGATGTTCCTCGCCCACGGTGGCGTCCCGAACCTGTGGCTCGTCCTCGGCGTGGTCCTCGGCGGAGCGATGTCCGCGGGCAGCGCGAGCGCCTTCAACTGCTACATCGACCGCGATATCGACCGCCTGATGAAGCGCACCGCCAAGCGTCCGCTCGTCACGGGCGAGCTCTCAGACCGAGAGGCTCTCGTCTTCTCGTTCGCCCTCGGCATCCTGTCGATCGTCGTGCTCTGGCTCGTCGCGAACCCGCTGACTGCAGCGCTCTCGCTCGGCGCGATCCTGCTCTACGTCGTCTTCTACACGATCGTGCTCAAGCGCCGCACGGAGCAGAACATCATCTGGGGTGGCGTGGCTGGCTGCATGCCCGTCCTCATCGGCTGGGCCGGCGTCACCAACTCGCTCAGCTGGGCGCCGTTCGTGCTCTTCGCGATCATCTTCCTGTGGACTCCGGCCCACTACTGGCCGCTCTCGGTGAAGTACCGAGACGACTACGCCAAGGCGAGCGTGCCGATGCTGTCCGTCACGGAGGGCGAGCTCTCGGTCTCGCTGCAGACCGTCCTCTACGCGTGGGCGACGGTCATCTGCTCGCTCCTGCTCGTGCCGGTCGCGGGGATGGGCTGGCTCTACACCTCGGTCGCGCTGCTGTCGGGCGGCTGGTTCCTCTACGAGGCTCACGTGCTCTACTACCGCACGATCACCGGCAAGGGCGGCAAGCCCATGAAGGTCTTCCACCTCTCGATCACGTACCTGACGCTCGTCTTCGTCGCGGTCGGCATCGACCCGCTGATCTCCTAGATCACGGTTGGCCGCGAGGTCAACACCCAGCCCGAGGTCAACACTCAGATCGCTCGCGACCGCGTGCGATCGCGCAGGAAGCGACCACGGCGAGCAGGCCGGGTTCTCGCGGTGGTCGCAACACCGTGGTGCATCAGATCGATTCCAGCAGGCGCCCGGCTTGGAGTCTCCCCACCGCCGGTGGGAACTGGTCGCCCTCGCTCCTCGTCCAACGAGCCTCGCCCTCGACCCACCCCTCTCGGGACACCCACGCATCCCGCCCTACCGCCCTACCGCCCTTCATCCGCTCGCCCAAAGCGGAGTTGTGGTCGTGAAGACTTGCTCAAAGCAACCACAACTCAGCTCTCGACCGACTGCTGGGGTGCGGGCGCGGGCCCGGGCCCGGGCCCGGGCCCGGGTGCGGGCGCAGGGTTGTGGCCAGGTGTTGTTGCCACTTGCCCCGACCGCGTTTCGCCACAACTCTGCGCGCTCCCGCCGGGTTTGGAGGCGCGCCCGCGGGGTGCACGGCGCGGCGCGGCGGGCAGCTTGCGGGCGGCGGGGACATGCAGCGGGGACATGCAGCGGCCCCGGCGAGCAGTGCTCGCCGGGGCCGCTGCATCAGCCGATCCCGATCAGACGCGCACTGGGCGTCCTTCGCGACGGATGGTGGCGACGGCGGTCGTGGCGACGGCGATGGTCGTGACCGAGAGCACCATATGGACGATGACGAGCGTGATGGGAAGTCCGGTGCGCGCCTGCCAGATGCCGACGGCCGCTTGCGCGACGATGAGGCACAGCAGGCCGATCGAGACTCGCCGCGTCGCCGCGAAGCCCCGAACCGAGGCGACCACGACGAAGATGAGCGAGCAGGCGAGCAGGATGTAGGCCGGCCAGGAGTGCACGTGCTGCATGATGACCGGATCGAGGCCGTTCCGCGAGGCGGCCGAGTCTCCGGCGTGGGGCCCAGAGCCAGTCGTGAGTGCGCCGACGAAGACCGTCACCCACACCCAAACGTTGACGACGACGCTGATCGTGAGCACGAGGCCGGCGCGGCTGACATCGAGCCGGGTCCCCACCTCGGGGACGGGCTCGCCGCTTCGCACGCGGAACAGCAGCACCGCTGCGATGGCGCAGATGAGGCCGGAGATGAGGAAGTGGAGGCCGACGATGTCGGGGTTGAGCCCCGTGAGCACCGTGATGCCGCCCACGATCGCCTGCAGGATGATGAGGAGACCGATCGAGAACGCGGGGACGGCGAGGCGCATGCCGCGGGGGCGCACGCGCAGCACGGCGAGGAACAGCAGCAGGGCGATGATGCAGAGGATGCCCGTCAGCAGGCGGTTGCCGAACTCGATGACGCCGTGGATGCCCATCTCGGGCGTGTTGATGAGCGACCCCTCCGTGCAGTACGGCCAGGTCGGGCAGCCGAGGCCGGAGCCGGTGAGTCGCACGAGTCCGCCCGTGCCGACGATGGCGATGTTCGCGACCAGGCTCGCCCACGCCAGGAAGCGCGTGTACCGGGTGATGCTGGTCGGCAGCAATCGCGCGCGGAGGTCATCCGCTCGTGAGGGACGGACGGGAGCGACTTGCGCGGTCACGAGTTCCTTTCAGACGCCTGGCATGTCTGGCGTAGGATAGAAGTTGTTGTCTTCGCTCGGGACGTGCGCCCGAATCGCGGCGCAGGGAACAATGGAGGCCCCTCGCGGGTTCCATTCTACGAGAGGTAGACGCACGCCGTCTGCCCGAGCGACCGCGGGCCCACCGGCCGAAGACCCCACACGCGAGACGATCGACGGCGACAGGCCCCAGAAGCAGCCGCGTGTGGAGAACGACTTCAGAGATGAGAGAGACGAGGCAGACATGTCAGATGTCCTGATCGATCGCCCAGAACTCGAGGGCCTCGGCCGCTATGAGTTCGGCTGGTCCGACTCCGATGTTGCGGGATCGTCCGCGAAGCGAGGCATCAGCGATGCCGTCGTCGCCGACATCTCGCAGCTGAAAGACGAACCCGAATGGATGCTGAAGACGCGTCTCAAGGGCTACAAGATGTTCGAGCGCAAGCCGATGCCGAACTGGGGAGCTGACCTCTCCGGCATCGACTTCGACAACATCAAGTACTTCGTGCGCTCGACGGAGAAGCAGGCGCAGACCTGGGAAGACCTCCCGGACGACATCAAGAACACGTACGAGAAGCTCGGCATCCCCGACGCAGAGCGCCAGCGCCTCGTCGCGGGCGTCGCCGCGCAGTATGAGTCCGAGGTCGTGTACCACCAGATCAACGAGGAGCTCGAGAAGCAGGGTGTCATCTTCATGGACACCGACACGGCGCTTCGCGAGCACCCGGAGTTCTTCGAGGAGTACTTCGGCACCGTCATCCCCTCTGGCGACAACAAGTTCGCCGCGCTCAACACCGCCGTGTGGTCGGGTGGCTCCTTCGTGTACGTCCCCAAGGGCGTCCACGTCGAGATCCCGCTGCAGGCCTACTTCCGCATCAACACGGAGAACATGGGCCAGTTCGAGCGGACGCTCATCATCGCCGACGAGGGCAGCTACGTGCACTACATCGAGGGCTGCACGGCTCCCATCTACAAGTCGGACTCGCTGCACTCCGCGGTCGTCGAGATCATCGTCAAGAAGAACGCGCGAGTCCGCTACACGACCATCCAGAACTGGTCGAACAACGTCTACAACCTCGTCACGAAGCGCGCAATCGCCGAAGAGGGCGCCACCATGGAGTGGGTCGACGGCAACATCGGGTCCAAGGTCACGATGAAGTACCCGTCGATCTACCTCGTCGGCGAGCACGCCAAGGGCGAGACCATGTCCGTCGCGTTCGCAGGCCCTGGCCAGCACCAGGATGCCGGCGCGAAGATGATCCACATGGCGCCGTACACGCAGTCGTCGATCACGTCGAAGTCCATCGCGAGGGGCGGCGGTCGAGCCGGTTACCGCGGCGAAGTGCGCATCGACGCGAAGGCGCACCATTCCTCGAACAGCGTCGTCTGCGACGCGCTGCTCGTCGACACGCAGTCGCGCTCCGACACGTACCCCGCGATCGACATCCGCGTCGACGACGTGCAGCTCGGCCACGAGGCCACGGTCACGAAGGTGTCCGAGGAGCAGCTGTTCTACCTCATGAGCCGCGGGCTCCCGGAGACCGAGGCGATGGCCATGATCGTGCGCGGCTTCATCGAGCCCATCGCGCGCGAGCTGCCGATGGAGTACGCGCTGGAACTCAACAAGCTCATCGAGATGAGCATGGAAGGATCGGTCGGCTAGATGACGACGCAGGTGACGAGCGAGCAGATCAACCCGCTCGGTCTCAACAAGCACAGCCACGGGCCTGGGTCCGAGGTGCCGGTGCAGACGAGGTCGGAGCGGTTCACCTCCTTCGACTTCGCCGACTTCGCGCCGCTGAGCGGTCGCGAGATCGAGTGGAAGTACACCCCCGTCGCGAAGCTCGATGGTCTCATCAACGGCGAGCTCACGGGCTCCCGTTCCGAGCTCGAGTTCTCGGAGACCGAGGGTGTCGCAGTCAGCTGGATCCCTCGCTCGGATGCGCGGATCGGATCCGCGGGCAAGCCGGAGGACCGTGCCTCGGCGAACGCCTGGTCGAACTTCGAGGAGGCGCTGCTCGTCGAGGTCTCCGGTGAAGACGACAAGCAGTTCGTCCTGGACCGCAAGGGCTTCGGCAGTGCTGCTGTCGCCGCCCACGTCGTGGTCGACATCAAGCCGCACGCCAGGGGCCTCATCATCCTGCGCCACACCGGCGCGGCGACGGTCGCGGAGAACGTGGAGATCCTCGTCGGCGACGGGGCGAACGTCACGATCGTCTCCATGCAGGAGTGGGAGGACTCGGCGCAGCACCTCTCGTCGCACTTCCTGTCTGTCGGGCGCGACGCCTTCATCAAGCACATCGTGGTCTCGCTCGGCGGCGGCATCGTCCGCCTCAACCCGACGCTGCAGCTCAACGCGCAGGGCGCTGACGGCGAACTGTACGGCCTCTACTACTCGGACGCGGGCCAGCACCTCGAGCACCAGGTGTTCGTCGACCACAACGCGCCGCACACGCGCAGCCGCGTCAACTACAAGGGCGCACTGCAGGGCGAAGGCGCGCGTGCCGTGTGGATCGGCGATGTCCTCATCCGCCGGAACGCACCGGGCACCGACTCTTACGAGCAGAACCGCAACCTCGTCCTCTCCGAGGGCACACGCGCCGACTCGGTCCCGAACCTCGAGATCGAGACGGGCGACATCGAGGGCGCCGGCCACGCTTCGGCTACCGGACGCTTCGACGACGAGCAGCTCTTCTACCTGATGAGCCGAGGCGTCTCCGAAGCCATGAGCCGCCGCCTCGTGGTCCACGGCTTCCTCAACGAGATCGTCCAGCAGATCGGCAACGAGGAGATCGCCACCCACCTGCGGGATGCGCTCGAACGCGAGCTCAACGAGGGCGCAAGCCCCCTGCTCGTCGCCGAGCGATGACCTCGGTGCGTCTCTGCGCGGCAGATGACGTGAAGGTCGAGTCGCCGCAGCGCTTCGAGATCGAGGGCCAGGCCATCTGTCTGGTCCGAGACTCGGCCGGTGAGCTCTTCGCTCTCGGCGACCGGTGCTCGCACGGAGACATCTCGCTCGCCGAGGGCTTCGTGGAGGACGACTCGATCGAGTGCTGGGCGCACGGCTCCCAGTTCTCGCTCAGGACCGGCTGGCCACGCACCCTCCCCGCCTACGAACCAGTGCCCGTGTACCGCATCCAGGTGCAAGCGGGCGACATCTACATCGACCCCACTCCAATCTTCGAGGAGAAGAGCTAGCACATGTCCACGCTGCAGATATCCGACCTCCACGTCACGGTCGAGACCGACCAGGGCACCAAGGAAATCCTCCGCGGTGTCGACCTGACGATCAACAAGGGCGAGATCCACGCCATCATGGGGCCGAACGGCTCTGGCAAGTCGACCCTCGCCTACACGATCGCGGGCCACCCCAAGTACGAGGTGACCAGCGGCTCGATCACGCTCGACGGCGAGGACGTCCTCGAGATGTCCGTCGACGAGCGCGCCAAGGCTGGCCTCTTCCTCGCGATGCAGTACCCGGTGGAGATCCCCGGCGTGACGGTCGCGAACTTCCTGCGTACCGCCAAGACAGCGGTCGCCGGCGAGGCTCCGCCCCTGCGCCCGTGGCTCAAGGAGGTCAAGGCCTCCATGGCGGCGCTCCGCATGGACCCCGTGTTCTCCGAGCGCAACGTCAACGAGGGCTTCTCCGGTGGAGAGAAGAAGCGCAACGAGATCCTCCAGCTCGAGCTCCTCAAGCCCAAGTTCGCCGTGCTCGACGAGACCGACTCTGGCCTCGACGTGGACGCGCTCCGCATCGTGTCGGAGGGTGTCAACCGCGTCAAGGAGAACACCGGCCTCGGTGTGCTGCTCATCACGCACTACACGCGCATCCTGCGCTACATCAAGCCTGACTTCGTGCACGTCTTCGTTGCGGGCAAGGTCGCAGACCAGGGTGGACCCGAGCTCGCCGATCGCCTGGAGAACGAGGGCTACGACCGCTACCTCGCCCAGCAGGTCGAGGCGTAGGATCTCGCCATGGCACTGACGACACTCGAAGCGACACGCTACGACGAGATCGAGGAAGCGCTCAAGGAGGTCGTTGACCCGGAGCTCGGCGTGAACATCGTCGACCTCGGGCTCATCTACGACCTCAACTGGGACGACGACTCCGACGCGCTCGTGATCTCGATGACGCTCACCTCGGCGGGCTGCCCGCTGACCGACGTCATCGAGTCCGAGACCGCCGAGGCACTCGAGGGTGCTGTCGAGCGCTTCGTCATCAACTGGGTCTGGATGCCGCCGTGGGGTCCTGAGAAGATCACGGACGACGGCCGCGACATGATGCGCGCGCTCGGGTTCAACATCTGAGCTCGGTCCCGCAGTGAAGAGCCCCGCCCCGGCGGGGCTCTTTCGCGCCTCGTCTAGACTGGGCAGGTTGTCGGCTATGGGGCCAGGCTCGGTTCACGCCGCGACCTGGCCCCGCACCGTTTCCCGACAGACCACACGACTCACCCCGAACGCCCGCACTTCACCGAATGGAATCACTTCTTGCTCGCCGTACATGACCTCGAAATCACCATGGGTGCCCGCACCCTCATGTCGGGAGTCGACTTTCGTGTTGCCGCTGGCGACAAGATCGGCCTCGTCGGCCGCAACGGCGCGGGCAAGACGACGCTGACGAAGATCCTTGCGGGCGACACGCTCCCGACGGCCGGTCGGATCGAGCGTCGCGGCGAGATCGGCTACCTGCCGCAGGACCCGCGGAGCGGCGACCCCACGCAGACTGCCCGCACCCGCATCCTGGACGCCCGCGGGCTCGGCGAGCTGCGTCTCGGCATCGACGAGGCGACCATGGCGATGGCCGAGGGCACCCCTGCTGAGCAGGAGTCCGCGATGAAGAAGTACTCGCGCCTCGATGACCGCTTCCTGGCGCTCGGCGGCTATGCCGCAGAAGCCGAGGCGGCGGCCATCGCCAGCAACCTCAAGCTGCCTGACCGGATCCTCGACCAGGAGCTGCAGACGCTCTCCGGAGGACAGCGCCGACGCATCGAGCTCGCCCGCATCCTCTTCTCGGGTGCCGAGACCATGCTGCTCGACGAGCCCACGAACCACCTCGACATCGACTCCGTCATCTGGCTGCGCGAGTTCCTCAAGGGGTACGCGGGCGGACTCATCGTCATCTCCCACGACGTGGAGCTCGTGGGGGACACCGTCAACCGGGTCTTCTACCTCGACGCGAACCGCCAGGTCATCGACGTCTACAACATGGGCTGGAAGCACTACCTCCGCCAGCGCGAGGCAGACCAGGAGCGCCGCAAGAAGGAGCGCGCGAACATCGAGAAGAAGGCCTCCGTCCTGCAGCAGCAGGCGGCGAAGTTCGGCGCCAAGGCGACGAAGGCCACAGCGGCGCATCAGATGGCCAGGCGCGCCGAGAAGATGCTCTCGGGTCTCGAGGAGGTCCGAGTCGCGGATCGCGTCGCGAAGCTGCGCTTCCCGACGCCCGCGGCGTGCGGAAAGACGCCGCTCCGCGCATCCAACCTCTCGAAGTCGTACGGCTCGCTCGAGATCTTCACCGCCGTCGACCTGGCTATCGACCGCGGGTCCCGTGTTGTCATCCTCGGCCTCAACGGTGCAGGCAAGACGACGCTGCTGCGGATGCTCGCCGGCGTCGACGAGCCCGACACCGGCGCGCTCGAGCCCGGGCACGGCCTCAAGATCGGCTACTACGCGCAGGAGCACGAGACCCTCGACGTCGCGCGCAGCGTGCTGCAGAACATGGTGAGCGTGTCCAGCCATCTCACCGAGACCGAGGCACGCAAGGTGCTCGGCTCGTTCCTGTTCTCCGGCGACGACGTGCACAAGCCAGCCGGTGTGCTCTCCGGCGGCGAGAAGACCCGCCTCGCGCTTGCGATGCTGGTCGTGTCGAGCGCCAACGTGCTGCTGCTCGACGAGCCCACGAACAACCTCGACCCGCTCAGCCGCGAGCAGATCCTCGACGCGCTCGCGCACTACGAAGGCTCTGTCGTGCTGGTCAGTCACGACGAGGGGGCCGTCGAGGCGCTCAACCCCGAGCGCGTGCTCATCATGCCGGACGGCGTGGAGGACCACTGGACGCCCGATTACTTCGACCTCATCACGATGAACTAGGCAGGCGTCCCAGCAGCAGGGTCGCTCGCTGCAAGGAAGAGCGCATGCTCCCAGCCGGGGGCATGCGCTCTTCGTGTTTGCGGATCCTTCGGCGATCAGCCGCCGGCGCGATCGAGGATCTCGTCCTCGATCTCGGCGTCGGTCTTGCGGCGTCGTCCAGCGCGCTCTCGCTCGCGCGAGATGGCCTCGCGCACCTTCGGGTCGTCCGGGTTGCGGTCGCGGTACTCGGCCCGCAGGCCGAAGATGAGGCCGAGGAGCGCGATGATGGCGAAGATGATCCACTGGAACGCGTACGAGAGGTGGTTGCCCTCGCTCAGCGCGGGCTTCGTCGTGAGCGCGCCCGTCTCAGCGTTGGGCCGCTCCGCCGAGAGGAGTCCGTACGCGCCCGTGTAGACGCGGTCGGTGCCGAGCTCGTCGGCGAATTGCGGCAGGTGGATGGTCGCGATCTGTCCCGCGGGCGCCGTTCGTCCGGGGATCTCGGGTTCGCCGGGCTTGAGGCGAGCGACGATCGTCGCCTCGCCTTCGGGGGCAGCCGGGATGTGGTCGGGGGAGTCCTGCGCGTCACCCGTCGGAATCCAGCCGCGGTTGACGATGAACACCCGCCCGTCGTCGGTCTCGAATGGCGTGAGGATCTCGAATCCCGGCAACCCGTTGTGGGGCCGCGACCTCGCGAGCAGCTGCTCGTCGGTGAGGTACCGGCCCTGCAGGAGCACGGGAGTCCACTCCTGGTCGATCGAGAAGTCGTCGAGCGCCGGGATCTCGCTCTCGAGGGGAACCGGCTCCCGGTCGAAGTTGCCGGTGATCCGCGCGTTCTCAGAGACCCGCTCGTCGCGCCGCTCGAACTGCCAGTGGCTCAGGAAGCCGCACGCGATCGCGAAGACGATCAGCAGGCCGAGGTAGCCGAGCCAGCGCTTCGAGAAGGCGAAGCGCCAGCGACGCTCGCCGCTCACGCGCGCCCGTCCACATCGTCGTCGAGCTGCCGGGCCGAGATGGCCGTGGCTGTCACCGGGAAGTCACGCTGGCGGAGGAAGTCTGCGAGGTAGCCGGCGTGCTCGTCGCAGGCGAGCCAGATCTTGCGACGCGCCTCGTCGTGGATGCGCGGATTCCGCCACACGATCCGGGTCGTCGCGTCGGAGCTGCACCCGGCCCGCGAGCATCGTGGCTCGGCTTCGGCGGCATCGAGCCCGCCGTTCTGGAGCGCGCCGAGCAGGTCGAATCCCTCACGCATCCGGCTTGCCTCGTCGCTGCAGGAAGCTCGGCCGTTCCACCTTCCGCGTGCGCCGCTGCGTGGCAGCGTTCGCGATGACGACAGCGAAGTAGGGGAGGAAGATCGCTCCGGCCGCGAAGACGAACATCCACGGTCCGCGCACCCAGATGAGCGCGACGAAGCAGGCCACCCTGATGAGCATCATGATGGTGTACTTCCTCATGCGGGCAGCGCGCTCGTCGTACTCGCTGTCCCCCATGGAGGTGACGTTCGTGGTGTGTGATCGCACGGTGGCAAGTGCTCCTCTCGGCGATCTGCTCAGCTTACTCCTCGCCCCTAGACTGGAGCGAACCGTCTCAAGGGAGCAGCATGACCCAAAGAACCGTCCTCGTCACGGGAGGAAACCGCGGCATCGGCTACGCCATCGCCGCACACTTCGTCAGCCTGGGCCACCGCGTCGCGGTGACCTCGCGCTCGGGGGAGGGCGGCCCTGAGGGCGCTCTCACCGTTCGGGCGGACGTCACCGACGCTGCGAGCGTCGACGCGGCCTTCACAGCCGTGGAGGAGCAGCTCGGGGCCGTCGAGGTGCTCATCGCGAACGCCGGCATCACGAAGGACAACCTCCTGCTCCGCATGTCGGAGGACGACTTCCAGCAGGTCATCGACACGAACCTGACCGGCGTCTTCCGCGTCCTCAAGCGCTCCTCGAAGGGGATGCTCAAGGCTCGCTTCGGCCGGGTCGTCTTCATCTCGAGCGTCGTCGGGCTCTTCGGCTCGCCCGGCCAGATCAACTACTCGTCCGCGAAGGCCGGCCTTGTCGGCATGGCCCGCTCCCTCACCCGCGAGCTCGGCTCGCGGGGCATCACCGCGAACGTCATCGCCCCGGGGTTCATCGAGACCGAGATGACGGCGGTGCTTCCCGAGGAAACCAAGAAGGAATACCTGTCTCAGATCCCGGCTGCCCGCTACGGAAGCGTCGACGAGATCGCCAAGACCGCCGCCTGGCTCGCCAGCGATGACGCCGGGTACATCTCAGGCGCCGTCATCCCGGTCGATGGCGGCCTCGGCATGGGGCACTAGCAGCACGTCGTCGGCCCGACGCCGAGAGACCATCGAGCAAAGCGGGCCGAGCGGATCTGAATCCGCTCGGCCCGCTTTGCTCGTGGGTGTCTCTGCACTCGGTAGTCGCCCTGTTCGGTCGTCAGCCCTCGAGGCCAAGGGCTGCGAGCACCTGCCGCATGTCGCGATCGGGGAGGCTGACGTGCGCCTGTTCCCGGACAACCGGCTTCGCGTCGAACGCGATCGAGAGACCAGCAGCCGACATCATGCCGAGATCGTTGGCACCGTCGCCGATCGCGACCGTGCGGGACGGGTCGATGCCGAGCTCGTGAGCCCACTCGAGCAGCGTCTCGCGCTTCGCCTCGCTCCCGATGATGGGCCCGGACACCTTGCCCGTGAGCTTGCCGTCGACGACCTCGAAGCGGTTCGCGCGCCAGCGGTCGAGGCCGAGCCGCTCTGCGAGCTCGTCGAGGATCTCGTGGAAGCCTCCCGACACGGCCGCGATGGAGCCGCCGGCCGCGTGCACGCCGTCGATGAGCTCTGGGACGCCGTCCGTGACGACGACCCGATCCACCACCGACGCGACATCCGCCGAGGAGACACCCTCGAGGAGCGCAACGCGGTGGCGCAGGCTCTCCTCGAAGTTCAGCTCACCCGCCATGGCTCGCCCGGTGACCTCGGCAACCTCATCGGTCACCCCGGCGTAGTCGGCGATCAGCTCGATGACCTCGTCTTCGATGAGGGTCGAGTCGACGTCGAGGACGACCAGGAAGGGGGACCGGGGGGACGTGCCCGAGGTCACGGCTCGACGATCCCGAACTTCTCCACGACCGTGAGGCCAGAGTCGGTGACCGTGAAGCCGCGTCGGAGGTCGTGCTCACGGTCGACGCCGACTGAGGCGCCTTCCTTGACGATGACGTTCTTGTCCAGGATCGCGCGACGCACGACAGCACCAGCCTGCACGTTGACTCGGTCGAAGAGGATGGAGTCGACGACTGCGGCTCCGGACTCGACGTTGTCCCACGGACCGAGCACGCTCCGCTCGATGTGCGCACCGGAGATCACCGAGCCGAGCGAGATGATCGAGTCGATCATCGTGCCCGTGGACCCGCGGCTGTCCCGCACGAACTTGGCCGGGGGAGAGTTCAGCTGCTGCGCGAAGATCGGCCACTTCTCGTTGTAGAGGTTGAAGATCGGCAGCGTGGAGATGAGGTCCATGTGAGCGTCGTAGAACGAGTCGATCGTTCCCACGTCGCGCCAGTAGTCGCGATCGCGTTCCGTCGACCCTGGGACGATGTTGTCCTTGAGGTCGTAGACCCCGCAGTCGCCCTGATCGACGAAGCTCGGGATGATGTCTCCACCCATGTCGTGCTTGGAGTCCTCGAGCGTCGAGTCGCGGATGACGGCTTCGACCAGCTTGTCGGCCGTGAAGACGTAGTTTCCCATCGAGGCGAGGATCTCGCCCGGGCTGTCCGGCAGCCCCTGAGCGTCTTCCGGCTTCTCGAGGAACTCGCGGATCAGCGTTCGGTCGTCCGGGTCGACGTCGATGACGCCGAACTGGTCCGAGAGCGAGATCGGCTGGCGGATCGCGGCGACCGTCGCGCTGCGCCCGGAGGCGATGTGCGCCTCGATCATCTGGGAGAAGTCCATGCGGTAGACGTGGTCCGCGCCGACGACGACCACGATGTCCGGGGACTCGTCGTTGATGAGGTTCAGGCTCTGCCGGATGGCATCTGCCGAGCCAGAGAACCACCGCTTGCCGAGTCGCTGCTGCGCTGGCACGGAGGCGACGTAGGAGTTGAGCATCGCGGGGAGACGCCACGTGTGCGACACGTGACGGTCGAGAGAGTGGGACTTGTACTGCGTCAGGACGACGATCTTGTGGAGCCCGGAATTCACCAGGTTCGAAAGCGCGAAGTCGATGAGTCGATACTGGCCTGCGAAGGGCACAGCGGGCTTTGCCCGGTCTGCGGTGAGCGGCATGAGCCGCTTCCCCTCACCACCAGCGAGAACGATGCCGAACACCTTTGCCTGTGACATGACTCGAGCTTAGGGGTTCCCAGCCCCGCTGTACTACCGTGGAGACCGTGAGAGTTGATCTGGTAACACGCGAGTATCCACCGGCCGTCTACGGCGGGGCCGGAGTCCACGTCACCGAGCTCGTCAAGGCGATGAGACGCGACATCGACGTCAACGTCCGCTGCTTCGGAGAGGCGCGCGACGAGCAGCAGACCTATGCGTACAACACGCCCCCTGCCCTCCGATCCGCGAACCCGGCTCTCGGCTTCCTCGGCACCGACCTCGAGATCGCGAACGACATCGCGGGTGCCGACCTCGTGCACTCGCACACCTGGTACGCGAACGCAGCGGGCCACGTCGCGAAGCTGCTGCACGACATCCCGCACGTCATCACTGCGCACAGCCTCGAGCCGCTCCGCCCCTGGAAGGCGGAGCAGCTCGGAGGCGGCTACTGCCTCTCCAGCTGGATCGAGCAGGTCTCCTACGAGCACGCCGACCGCATCATCGCCGTGAGCCACGGGATGCGCGCCGACATCCTCCGCGCCTACCCGAACCTCGACCCGGAGAAGGTCGAGGTCGTCTACAACGGCATCGACCTCGAGACCTGGCAGCGCGTCGAGGACCCTGAGGCTGCACGGGCCCTCGGCATCGACCCCGACCGCCCCGCTGTCGTCTTCGTCGGCCGCATCACTCGGCAGAAGGGTCTCCCGTACTTCCTGCGCGCCGTGCGCGAGCTGCCACCTGAGGTGCAGGTCATCCTGTGCGCCGGCGCCCCGGATACCCCCGAGATCGAGGCAGAGGTCGCAGGTCTCGTCGAGCAGCTGCAGACCGAGCGCGATGGCGTCCTCTGGCTCGCGCGCCACCTCAGCAAGCGCGAGATCATGACCGCGCTCTCGGCATCGACGGTCTTCGCCTGCCCCTCGATCTACGAGCCGCTCGGCATCGTGAACCTCGAGGCCATGGCCTGCGGCACAGCCGTGGTCGGCACGGCGACCGGCGGCATCCCCGAGGTCGTCGACGACGGGGTGACCGGACGCCTCGTGCCGATCGAGCAGGCAACGGACGGCACGGGAACCCCGCTCGACCCAGACAAGTTCGTCGCCGACCTCGCACGAGTGCTCACCGAGGTCGTCAGCGACCCCGAGACGGCCGCTCGCTACGGCAAGGCGGGGCGCGAGCGCGCCGAGCGCGAGTTCACCTGGCGCCGCATCAGCGACGAGACGATCTCCATCTACGAGCAGCTCGTTGGCTGACGCGGTGCGCCGCCGAAGCCAGCGCACGAGCCGCGTCTAGGCTGGGGCATATGGCAACGGTTCTCGAATTCAACGACGCTACGGTCGTTCGCAACGGTCGTCCGATCCTCGACCATGTCACCTGGTCCGTCGACGAGACGCAGCGCTGGGCGGTGCTCGGCCCGAACGGTGCCGGGAAGTCGACGCTCCTCTCGCTCGCCTCGGCGACGCAGCACCCCACGTCAGGAGAGGTCGACGTGCTCGGGGAGCGCCTCGGCCGGACCAACGTCTTCGACCTTCGTCCTCGCATCGGCGTCGCGTCGAGCGCGATGGCGAGGCGCATCCCCGAAGACGAGCGAGTCATCGACGTCGCGCTGACCGCCTCCTACGCGGTCACGGGCCGATGGAACGAGGCCTACGAGGAGATCGACGAGCGCCGGGCGCAGCGTGTCCTCGAGGAATGGAACCTCGGCGAGTTCGCTGAGCGCGACTTCGGCACGCTCAGCGACGGCGAGCAGAAGCGAACGCTCATCGCACGGGCGATCATGACCGACCCCGAGCTGCTCCTCCTGGACGAGCCCAGCGCGTCCCTCGATCTCGGAGCTCGCGAGAACCTCCTCGCTGCGCTCTCCAGCTTCGCGCAGAGCGAGTTCGCGCCCGCGATCGTCATGGTCACGCACCACGTCGAGGAGATCCCAGTGGGGATCACCCACGTGCTCCTGCTCCGCGAAGGCAAGGTCGTCGCGGCTGGCCCGATCTCCGAGGTGCTCACGAGCTCGAACCTCGAGACGACCTTCGGGCTTCCCCTCCACGTCACCAACGCCCAGGGCCGGTACGCCGCCCGCGCGTCGAACTGACACCCACGGGCTCCTATCTGCTAAAGTTGTCCTTTGGCTCAGGACCCGTGGTCCGATTCTGCTCACCAAACTCGTTGAAGGAACCCTTATGAAGGCTGACGTCCACCCCACCTACAACACGGTGGTGTTCAACGACCTCGCATCGGGGGAGAAGTTCCTCACCCGTTCCACGGTCTCGAGCGCCAAGACGATCGAATGGGAAGACGGCAACACGTACCCAGTCATCGACGTCGAGATCTCCAGCGCCTCGCACCCGTTCTACACGGGCAAGCAGCGCATCATGGACTCCGCAGGTCGTGTTGAGAAGTTCAAGAACCGCTACGCCAAGTTCGGCGGCGGCAGCAAGTAGTCCATTGCTCCACGAAAGGGCGGCACCGTTTCGGTGCCGCCCTTTCGCGCGTCTGCTGGGTGCCTCACCGAGGCCCGTCGCCGGTCAGGGAGCGCTGCGCACCGGCCACGCGCCGTCGGCGGTGAAGTCCGGGTCTCGATTGGCGCGCATGTACGCCTCGAAGTCCCTGGCCTGGTCCGCCGCCCACGTGACCTGCTTCGTGTGCAGCTCCTGGAGCGGCAGCCCGAGTTCCGCGGGATACTTGGCCGCCAGTGCGAGCGCAAGCTGGCCCGCGGCGACGGCGTCGTCACCCGCGGAGTGCGCGTCGATCAGTTCCACGCCATAGAAGAGGGCGGTGTCGGTGAGCGTGCGCTTGCCCTTGCGGTACTTGTCGAGCGCCCGGTCGATGACGAGCGGGTCGACGACCTGCTCGGCGAAGACGATCTGCTCTAGGCCGTGACGCGCGCACTCCCGAGCGAACAGGGTGAGATCGTACGGCGCGTTGTAGATGACCAGCGGAACACGGTGCCGGGCGATCCAGTCGAGCGCAGCCCGAAGCTCCCCGACGACCTCGCCTGCCGGCCGCCCCTCGGACTGGGCGATCTCCGTGGTGATGCCGTGCACAGCCGCCGCGCGCTCGGGGATGGGGACGCCCGGGTCCGCCAGCCAATCCGTGCCGCGCTCGATCGTGCCATCGCCATCGATGAGCCCGACGAACGCCGTCACGATCCGGTCGTTCTCGACATCGATGCCGGTCGTCTCGAGATCGAACACCGCGATCCGCTTCGTCCACTCGGTCATTGCTTCCTCATCCCGCCTCGGCGTCCTCTTGCAGGCACTTCCACCGCGCATCGCACGGGAGCGCCTGAGCACGGCTTCCCGCCCTGCTCGGTACACTCTTGCACGATGCCTTCCTCCGCTCTTGCAGCCACTCCCGAGTCCCCGTCGCTCGCCCGCACAGCGCGTGTCCTGGGCTCCGAATGCGCCTGGTGGGAGATCGGCCCATTGGCCGGCGACGCCCGCGCGACGGTTGTGCTGGTCCACGGCTTCCGCGGCACCCACCACGGGCTGCTCCCCGTCGTGGAACGGCTCCCGGACGTTCGCTTCCTCGCACCCGACCTGCCGGGTTTCGGGGAGTCGCGGCCACTCGCAAGCGGACACACGCTCGACGACTACTCGGCCTGGCTCGAGGCGTTCCTCCATGAGGTCGACCCGAACGGGACCGCCATCGTCCTCGGCCACTCGTTCGGCTCGCTCGTGATCGCCCGGCGCCCCGCCGCGATCGGCGATCGGCGCCTCGTGCTCGTCAACCCCATCGCCGCGCCCGCCCTGGAAGGCCAGCAGGCGATCCTCACGAAGCTCGCGATCTTCTACTACTGGCTCGGCTCGAAGCTGCCAGAGTCGGCGGGCAGGATGCTGCTCTCGCATCCGCTCATCACACGCGTCATGAGCGAGGTCATGGCCAAGACCACCTCGAAGCCGCTCCGAGCCTGGATCCACGCCGAGCATGAACGGCACTTCTCGGACTTCTCCGACCGCGACACGCTCCTCGCCGCGTTCCGTGCATCCGTCTCCGACTCGGTTCTCGCCCATGCACACGAACTGCCAGCGTCCACCGCGCTCATCGCTGGCGCGCTCGACGACATCGCGCCGCTCGAAGCCCAGCTCGAACTCGCGAGGCTCGCCGAGCTGCCGCTGCACGTGATCGCCGGCACGGGACACCTCGTGCACTACGAGACGCCGATCGCAGCCGCCCGCCTGCTCTCCGAGTTCATCGACGAGAACTCCACACCCGACGATGCGGAGCGCAGCCGGTGAAACTGCTCTTCGACTGCAGGTACGTTCGGATCGACCGCCACGACGGCATCTCGCGGTACTCGGCTGAGCTCGTGCGTGCGCTCTCCGAACTGCACCCGGTCACCATGCTCATCTCCGACGAACGACAGCTGCCCATGCTGCCGGACCTTCCGCACGCGCTCATCAGCGCGCCGACGTCGCCAGCGGAGCCGTTCGTCGCTCGCCAGATCAACGCGCTGCGCCCCGAAGTGGTCGTGAGCCCCATGCAGACGATGGGCTCGCTCGGGCGGCACTACGGGCTCATCCTCACGATCCACGACCTCATCTACTACGAGCACCCGAAGCCCCCGCAGTTCCTCCCCTGGTACGTGCGCGCGCTGTGGCGGGTCTACCACCTGTCCTTCTGGCCGCAGCGGCTCCTCCTCGCCGGTGCGGACCAGGTCGCGGTGGTCTCGGCGACGACCCGCGGGCTGCTCGAGTCCAAGAAGCTCACCCGCCGCCCCATCCCGCTCGTGCCCAACGCGCCAGATCGCGCGTTCGTCGCGCCGGCGAGGACCGAGCCGCCGAGCGAGCCCAATCTCGTCTACATGGGCTCCTTCATGCCGTACAAGAACGTCGAGACGCTGGCGCGCGCCATGCGCGACCTGCCTGGCTGGCGACTCCACCTCTGCTCGAAGGCGGATGCGCGCACCCTGGCGGCGCTCGAGGATCTCGCCCCCACGGGTTCGATCGTCGCCCACCAGGGCGTGAGCGATGAGGAGTACCGCGCGCTGCTCGCCAACGCCACCGCCCTCGTGACCGCGTCGAAGAGCGAGGGCTTCGGGCTGCCGCTCGTGGAAGCCATGTCCGCAGGCACACCCGTTCTCGTGAGCGACACCCCGATCTTCCGCGAGGTCGGGGGAGCAGCAGCCGGGTACTTCCCGGCCGATGACGCGGCGCTGCTCGCGACGAAGGCGAGGCAGCTCGACGGCAGCGCGCAGGCGTGGGCCGCCGCCTCAGCTGCTGGCGTGGCGAGGGCCGCCGAGTACGCGTGGGAGCGATCCGCCGCCTCGCTGCTCAGCGCCTGCCAAGAGGTGGCAGAGCAGCGACAGCGCTGACGGCTTCCGGCCGGCCTCGGGGTTCTGGGTCGGCCTAGGAATCCGACGTGAGCCGGGCCGCGAGGTCGGCGAGCGACTCGGAGGTGCCGCCGTCGACGTAGACGAAGGCCAGGTGCTCGATCGCGGCCCCGCCGCGGTTGAACAGCACGACCGGCTTGCCAGCTGCCACGGCGCGATGCACGAGCCTGCGTCCAGTGTTGACGACCAGGGACGTACCGGCGACCAGGAGCGCGTCGGACCCGTCGACGAGGTTGCGGGCACGCTCGGCGACCTCGGGACGAACGACGTCACCGAACATCACGACGTCCGGTTGCAGGATGCCCCCGCAGACCGGGCAGCTCGGGAGCTCCTCGATCTCCGCGCCGCTCGCCTCGGCGTCACCGTCTGGGCGGCTGCTCGCGTCGGCCGCCAGCTCGGCGATGCCGGGGGAGGACTCGATGATGTCGGCGAGCAGCGAGGCCCGTGAGACCTCGTGCCCGCACTGCGTGCAGCTCGCGGTGCGCATGCTGCCGTGGAGCTCGACGACGTTGCGGCTGCCTGCGCGGAGGTGGAGGCCATCCACGTTCTGCGTGGCGACCCCCGTCGTGGCGCCGTGTCGCTCGAGCTCGGCGAGTGCCAGGTGGCCCGCGTTGGGCTCCGCTCCGGAGAACCGTGCCGCACCGAGCGCGGCGCCGGCCCAGTAGCGCCTGCGCGTCGCCTCGTCGGACATGAACTGCTGGATCGTCATGGGCGAGATCCTCGGCGCCTTGCCGTCCCCGCGGTAGTCGGGGATGCCCGAGTCCGTCGAGAGCCCGGCTCCGGTGAGCACCGCGAACGCCCGATCCGCCAGCACATCCGCGGCACGTGCAAGACCCTCAGCTCGCGACCGCTCCGCCATGGCACCGCCCGCTTCTGACAGGATTGCCTCCATGCGCCTGACCCCTCTCCAATCGACCGATTGGCCACGTGCGGCCCCATCCGTCCGTTCACTCGAACAGTCTGGACTCGACGACTATTCCCGCCTGACCGACGTGGCCCTCCGCCGTCGCCTCGAGCCGGAAGGTGGCCTCTACCTCGCCGAGTCGCCGAAGGTCATCGAGCGGGCGCTGCGAGCCGGCCACACGCCCCGTTCCCTCCTCCTCATGGAGCAGTGGCTCCCAACCGTCGAGCCACTGCTCGAGGCGTTCCCCGACGTGCCCGTGTACGTCGGTTCCAGCGAGCAGCTCGAGCAGCTGACCGGCTTCCGCATGCACCGGGGAGCCCTGGCCTCGATGCACAGGCCCCCGCTGCTCGACCCCGCAGACCTGCTCGCGACGGCGAAGACCGTCGTGGTGCTCGAGGATCTCGTGGATCACACGAACGTCGGCGCGGTGTTCCGGGCTGCTGCCGGTCTCGGGGCCGACGCGGTGCTCGTCACCCAGGAATGCGCCGATCCCCTCTACCGGCGCAGTGTGCGGGTCAGCATGGGCACCGTCTTCCAGGTGCCGTGGACCCGGCTGCCGGTGTGGCGGGAGGCAGCCACGCTGTTCGCAGACGCCGGCTTCGACGTCGCAGCGCTCGCCCTGGACGACGACGCCGTCTCGCTCCGGGACTACGCCGCGGACCGTCCCGAGCGCGTCGCGATCCTGCTCGGCACGGAGGGGGACGGCCTGAGTCGCGGCGCCCTCAGCGCTGCGACGACGACCGTCACGATTCCGATGCTCCACGGCGTCGACTCGCTCAACGTCGCTGCGGCGAGTGCCGTCGCGCTCTACGCGCTCACCGGGTAGGGCTCTGCGCGCTCACCCGAGAGGGGAGTCGATGTCGGTGCCGAAAGAGAAGGGCTCGGCGAACGGACGCTTCGCGATCACGTTGTCGCCCGATGACTCGTTCCTGAGGCGACGCAGCACCCACGGAACGAGGTGCTCTCTCGCCCACACCATGTCCTGCGCGCGGGCCTCGCGCCACCGAGAGGGACGGGCCGGTGCAGGCTGCATCGCCACGAGCTCGTTCTCGACGTTCAACGCGGCGAGCACCATGCGAGCCACCTCGTGGTGCCCGTAGGCGTTGAGGTGCAGGCGGTCGCTGACCCACATGCTGGGGCGCTGGATGGAGCGAAGCGCCCACTGGTCGGCGACGATGCAGTCGTGGTACTCGGCGATCCCGCGGATGTGCTCGTTGTAGATGGCGATCTTGCCGCGCATCGATGAGAATACCGGCGCGAACTTCGTGTCCACCCCGGTGAACACCACGACGGTGGCGCCGCTGGCACGCAGCGAGCCGACGAGTCGCGAGAACCGCGCGGCGATCGCGTCCGGGTCCGCGCCCGGGCGGATGATGTCGTTCCCACCAGCGGAGACCGTCACGAGGTCGGGCTTCAGCTCGAGCGCCGGCCCGAGC
The DNA here is from genome assembly GCF_002931055.1 of Pseudoclavibacter sp. AY1H1. Taxonomy (GTDB): domain Bacteria; phylum Actinomycetota; class Actinomycetes; order Actinomycetales; family Microbacteriaceae; genus Pseudoclavibacter. The sequence continues at coordinate 671,033 of NZ_PSXX01000001.1, forward strand.
TGCTCCTCGGCGATCTGATCCAGCAGTCGGCCGCGGATGGCCAGGTTCGCGTAGGCGAAGTCGGAGCGGTGTGCGGCGAGTTCCTCTGCCACACGATCGGCCCAGCCGCGGAGACCGCCTGGAGCGGTCGGCTCAGGGTCGCCGACGCCCTCGGTGAAGGAATCGCCGATCGCCACGTAGCGGCTCCAGGGTATGAGTTCGGGTTCTGACATCTCGCCGTTTCTCTCCTCGATCGGAACTGAAGACTAGACCGTCACAGACGCTGACGTGGTCATCGAGGTCGAAGCCGTGACGAGTACCGTGGTGGACATGCCAGCTTCAGACCCGAGATCCATTTTGGCCGATGACCTGCTCGAGGTGCTCAATCAGCGCGCGAGCCGCCACGACGCGGAGAACTCCTTCCCCGCGGACGACCTCGAGGCGCTCCGCGAGATCGGCTACCTGCGGCTGCTGGTTCCTCGCGACTTCGGCGGCACGGGAGCATCCCTCGAGCAGGCCGTGCGATGCCAGGCACGTCTCGCGGCCGCGGCTCCAGCGACGGCCCTCGCCGTGAACATGCACCACGTGGTCGCCGGCATCGCCCGCGCGAGGCACGAGGCGGGCGAAGGGGCCCTCGACTGGATGCTGCGCGAGATCGTCGCGGGGGAGACCTACGCGCTCGCCATCTCCGAGATCGGCAACGACGCCGTCCTCTACGACTCGAATGTCCGTGCCGAGCCGGAGGCCGACGGCGGCTACCGGCTGCACGGCATGAAGATCTTCACCTCGCTCTCTCCCGTCTGGACGAGCCTCGTGACCTTCGGCCGCGACGACACCGGAGCGGAGCCGGCTCTCGTCCACGGAGTGCTGCGACGCGGCGACGACGGCGTGCGCATCCACGATGACTGGGACACGCTCGGCATGCGGGGGACGCAGAGCTGCTCCACCTCCCTGGACGGTGCCCGTATCCCCGCCGAGCGCGTCATCGCTCGGCTCCCGGTCGGACCGAGCAGCGAACCGCACATCTTCGCCGTTCACTCGAACTTCCTCCTCCTCGTCGCCTCGTGCTACGTCGGGATCGGCGACCGCGCGCTCGAGCTGGCGATCGAGGCCGCCGAGCACCGGACGAGCTCGACGCAGGGCGGGATCCGTCTCGCCGACGACGTGCAGGTTCGAGAGGAAATCGCCAGGATGAGCATTCGACAGCTCGCAGCGCGTACCCTCGTTGAGTCCATCGCTCGCGATGTCGACGAGGGGGTGCCTCACGGCGACGCCTGGTTCGCGCGCCTGACGATGGCGAAGTACGAGGCGGTGGCCGCCGCGGCGACCACGACGCAGGACGCGCTCGGGATTGTCGGCGGCAGCGGCTACCGTTCCGGACATGAGCTCGCGCGACTGCTGCGCGACGTGCTCGCAGGCGGTTTGCACCCGTCGAACGAGCGAGCCGTGCGCCGGCTGCACGCCAGCCACCGACTCGGACCAATCCAAGACCCACCCGCACGGCGCTGACCGGGCGACTGCCCTGAGAGGAACTCGACGCAGCCATGACCGAACGCGAAGCCGTCCAGGAAGCTCATCCCTCCAGCCACGACGGCTCACGCTACGGTCACCAGGTCGGCACCTTCGCTGCCGAGCACCTCTCCCCGTCGTTCCCGCAGCGAGCGCCGTGGGGCACCGCCGGGAGGCTGCGTGCCTGGCAGGCTGAGGCGCTCGACGTCTACTTCGAGTCCGAGCCTCGAGACTTCCTCGCCTCCGCGACGCCAGGCGCTGGCAAGACGACCTTCGCCCTGCGACTCGCCACCGAGCTCCTCCAGCGCCGCTCCGTCGATCGCATCACGATCGTCGCGCCGACCGACCACCTCAAGACGCAGTGGGCGGAGGCTGCCGCTCGAGTCGGCCTTCGCATCGACCCGCGCTACGGCAACAACCAGGGCATCCACTCACGTCAGTTCCACGGCGTGGCCGTGACCTACGCGCAGGTCGCGATGAAGCCGAGCGTGCACAGCCACCTGACGGCCTCCGGACGCACGCTCGTCATCCTCGACGAGGTGCACCATGGCGGAGACGCGCTGAGCTGGGGAGACGCGATCCGCGAGGCCTTCGGACACGCCGACCGCCGACTCTCGCTCACGGGAACGCCCTTCCGCTCCGACTCCGCGCCGATCCCGTTCGTCACCTACGCCCCGAATGAGGACGGCATCCGCACATCCCTCACCGACTACTCCTACGGGTACGGCCGTGCGCTCGAGGACGGCGTCGTGCGCCCAGTGCTCTTCATGTCCTACGCCGGCAACGTGCGGTGGCGCGACACGCAGGGGGAGGAGATGTCAGCGGGCCTCGCGGAGGACAACACGAAGGACATCGTCTCCCAGGCGTGGCGCACCGCCCTCGACCACGAAGGGCAGTGGATCCCCCAGGTCCTGCAGGCGGCCGACCAGCGCCTCAGCGAGGTCCGCCAGGAAGTCCCGGATGCCGGCGGCCTCGTCATCGCCACCGACCACGCGGCGGCAAAGGGCTACGCGGCGATCCTGAAGACCATCACGGGAACCAAGCCCGCGCTCATCCTCTCCGACGACAAGGGCGCGTCCGACCGCATCACCGAGTTCTCCGCGAGCGACGAGCGGTGGATGGTCGCCGTCCGCATGGTGTCGGAGGGCGTCGACGTGCCTCGGCTCGCTGTGGGCGTCTACGCAACCAACGCGTCGACGCCGATGTTCTTCGCACAGGCCATCGGCCGCTTTGTGCGCGCCCGCAAGAAGGGCGAGACCGCGACGGTCTTCGTGCCGAGCGTGCCGCAGCTCACGAAGCTCGCGCACGCGCTGGAGATGGAGCGCAACCACGCGCTCGATCGGCTCGCTGACGCCGACGACTCCCGCGCTCCGGAAGAAGACATGATGGCCGCCGCCGAGCGGCCGGACAAGACCTCGGACGAGCTCGGGAAGTTCACGTTCGAGGCGATCTCGAGCGAGGCGCTGTTCGACAAGGTCCTCTACGACGGCGGCGATTTCGGCTACGCGGCCGAAGTCGGCAGCGAGGAGGAGCTGGAGTTCCTCGGGCTGCCCGGGATCCTCGACGCCGACCAGGTGCGGTCGGTGCTGTCCCAGCGCCAGGCGAAGCAGGGGCGCATCCAGGAGTCGCGCGTGAAGGCAGGCCCACCGGCTCCCGCGCCGCCCCAGGCGCTCCACCGAACCCTGAAGGAGCAGCGAACGCTGCTCAACAGCCTCGTCTCGGTCTACGCGAAGCAGTCGGGGGAGCCGCACGGCATCGTGCACGCGGAGCTGCGACGCAGCTGCGGGGGGCCAGCGGTGGGACAGGCGACCGTGTCGCAGATCCAGGCGCGTATCGACGTGCTCCGGCGGCGCATGCGCTCCTGAGCCGTCAGCCGACCTGAGCGCGCGCGCCTTCAGGCCGAGTGGCCGCCGCGGTGCACCCGCCCGCGGATCTTCACGACCAGGAACCAGATGATCGCGCCTCCCACGAGGGCGTACACGAGGTACTTGAGCGCGTCTGCGTAGATGAGGATCTGCTCCCAGGAGTCGCCGAGCAGGTAGCCGGCCATCACGAACACGGTGTTCCAGATCGCGGAGCCGGCGAGCGTCAGCAGGCCGAACTGGAGTGCGGGCATCCGCTCGATGCCGGCCGGTATCGAGATCAGACTCCGGAAGATCGGCAGGAACCGGCCGAAGAAGACGGCCTTCTTGCCGTGCTTCTTGAACCAGTTGGTCGTCTTGACGACGTCGGCCGCGTCGACGAGAGGGATCTTCCGAGCGAGCCACACCATGCGGTTGTGTCCGAGCCAGCGACCGAGCCAGTACAGGGCATAGGCGCCGACCACCGAGCCGATCGTGGTCCAGATGATGGCCTCGAGCACGGAGAACTTGCCCTGGTGCGCTGCCAAGCCCGCCAGCGGAAGGATGATCTCGGACGGGATAGGCGGGAAGAGGTTCTCCAGCGCGACGGCGATGCCGGCGCCAGGAGCCCCGATGGTTCCCATGATCTCGATCGCCCAATCGGAGATGACCCCGAAGATGCCGCCGGTCGCCTCATCGACGGCGCTCCCTCCTGAGCTGGCGGCGTGGAGGAGTGTCGTGGCGAGGCCAGGCATGGTTCGAGGAGGTCCTTCTCGGTCTGGGAGCGTGGAGGCAGTTCATGCGCCAATCGCTCGTCACAGTGCTGCGCTCCCAAACTACCCGACCGCTCCACGGCCCCCTCTCAGCTGTGCGGGGCGCCGAGCTTTCGCCACACGCGATTGCGGTAGACGACCCCGTCGTCCTCCAGCGGGGCGCCAGCGCTCCCATCCCTGGCCTCGACGATGTCCAGGACGACAAGAACCGCGCCGTCCACGTCGAGCGTGCTGCGGACGCTGCCACGCGCCCAGCGCGTGACGGCCCTGTAGTGCGGTTCTCCGCTCGGCAGATAGCCCCAGCTGTCTCGGTCTGCGAAGCGGTCGATACCGCTCGTGGCGGCCACCTGGGCCACCGCGAGCGACGCCTCGTCGATGAAGTGCACGAGCACGCTGGACGATCCCAGGATTCCGGGCGTCGCCGACGAGGCCTTCGACAGCGAGAAGGCGACAAGCGCGGGGGAAGCGTTGACCGACGTGAGCGAAGTGATCGTCATCGCGACCGGACCGGCTTCGCTCTCGGCCGTGAGCACCGCGACACCCGAGGGGTGCTGGCGGAACAGCGAGCGGAAGCTCTCGGAGAGCTCGGTCTGATCGATCTGCGTGTGGTTCGCGAGCGACGTGGTTTCAGCGGGCACTGGTGCACTCCTGGGATGACGGTGGATGGGCCTCATCGAGCGTCACCCGCAGAGCGTGTCCTGGCAAGCCAACGTTGCCGAGTGTTTCCCTCCGCGCCGTCTCACTACGCAGTGCGTCAGGAAGCGAATCGCAGATGACCTGAGGGACGAAACAGGAAGCTGCGGCAGGGAACACGAAAGGCCCGGGAGAAAACTCCCGGGCCTTTCAACCTGTGCGCGAGGGGGGACTTGAACCCCCACGCCCTAATACGGGCACTAGCACCTCAAGCTAGCGCGTCTGCCATTTCCGCCACCCGCGCAGGTTGTGCTGTTGAGCACGAGGAGAAACATTACCAGGATTCCGGCGAAACGCTAATCGAGGCCGAAAAGCGTGCATCCCGGGCGCGTCGCAGGGACTATCTGGGGGACTCCGCGGCGGTAGCGTTGGGGCATGGCTGACTCCCTCGAACTCGATCCGACCGTCACGACGACCCAGGACCTCATCCGCCTCGACACCACGAACTACGGCGAAGGCCGCTCCAAGGGCGAGACCGAGGCTGCGCAGTACCTGGAGGCGCGGCTCCAGGCTCTCGGTCTGGACGTCACGACGATCGAGGCGGCCCCAGGACGCCCGAGCATCTTCACGCGCATCCCGGGGCGCAACCCGGAGAAGCCGGCGCTCGTCGTGCACGGACACACTGATGTCGTCCCGGCGGAAGCTGGCAACTGGAGCGTCGACCCATTCGCCGGCGTCATCAAGGACGGCCTCCTGTGGGGGCGCGGTGCCGTCGACATGAAGAACATGGACGCCATGATCCTGACCGCCGTCGAGGAGATCCTCGGCGCGGGCGAGCTGCCGGAGCGCGAGCTGGTCCTCGCGTTCTTCGCCGACGAGGAGAACGGCGGCCAGTTCGGATCCGAGCCCATCGCCCGCGACCATCCGGAGCTCTTCGCTGGCGCGACGCAGGCGATCTCCGAGGTCGGCGGCTACTCGATCACGGTCGGCGGCAAACGCGCCTACCTGCTGCAGACGGGGGAGAAGGCGCTCCTGTGGCTGCGGCTCCACGCCAAGGGGAGGGCGGCTCACGGCTCACGGGTCATCCCTGCTGAGGAGAACGCCGTGACGCGCCTGGCCCAGGCCATCGCGAAGCTCGGCTCCCACGAGTGGCCGGTGCTCCTCAACGACACGACCTCCTCGATGATCACGGAGCTCGCTCGCCTCCTCGAGGTCGACCCGCAGGAGACCACGCCGGGTGCAATCGTCCTCGCGACCGGCAGCGCGTCTGGGTTCCTCACGGCCAGCCTCCGCTCGACGACGAACCCAACGATGCTGAACGCCGGCTACAAGCACAACGTCATCCCGGAGTCGGCGAGCGTCGCCATCGACGCGCGGCCCTTCCCCGGAGCCGAGGACGAGCTCCTCGCGGAGATCCAGGCCATCGTCGGCGACGACATCGAGATCGAGACCGTGTTCCGAGGCATCGGCACGCAGGCTCCCGTCTCGGGCCCGATCGTCGACGCGGCGACGGCGGCCCTGCAGCGGCACGACCCCGAAGCCGTCGTCGTGCCGTACTTCCTCTCCGGCGGAACCGACAACAAGGCGCTCGCGACGCTCGGCATCGAGGGCTACGGCTTCGCCCCGCTCCGCCTCCCTGAGGGCATCGACTTCCCCGCGATGTTCCACGGCGTCGACGAGCGCGTGCCGCTCGAGTCGCTGGTCTTCGGACGCAAGGTGCTCGGGGACTTCCTGCGCAGCTACTGAGCGCTCGGTGGGCGTGCTCGATCCGGGCACGCCCGCTCTCCGCATCCATTCGGCTCCGGGGTGCCATCCGCGCCTGACTGCCGGATTCGTGTTAGCGTGCGCCGGGCCCGACGTGACCTCGACCGCGGCCGCAGCAGGAAATCTCTCTCGAAAAGGCAGTGGCAATGAACTGGTTTGACGCCGTCATCCTCGGACTCGTGCAGGCGCTCACTGAGTTCCTCCCGATCTCCTCGAGCGCGCACATCCGCATCGTCGGCGAGTGGATCGGCGTGCAGGACCCTGGGGCGACGTTCACCGCCATCATCCAGCTGGGCACCGAGGCCGCCGTCCTGGTCTACTTCTGGGGCGACATCAAGCGCATCATCTCGCGCTGGTTCGGCTCGCTTCGCGGCAGCGTTCCGCGGAGCGACCCAGATGCGCGCATGGGCTGGCTCATCATCTTCGGCTCGATCCCGATCGTCGTCCTCGGCTTCCTGCTGCAGAGCCTGATCCGGGACCAGTTCAGGTCGCTCTGGATCGTGGCGTTCACGCTCATCATCTTCGGCGTCATCCTCGGCCTCGCCGACATCTTCGGGAAGCGCGCGAAGGCGCTGCAGGACCTCAACACGAGGGACGGCATCGTCTACGGGTTCGCTCAGGCGCTCGCCCTCATCCCCGGCGTCTCCCGCTCTGGCGGCACGATCACGGCCGGACGCATCATGGGCTACGACCGCCCGTCGGCCGCCCGCTACAGCTTCCTCCTGGCCGTGCCAGCCGTCTTCGGCTCCGGCTTCTACGAGCTCGTCTCCGCGTTCGGGGAGACGGAGGGCGCGCAGGCGCCCGTCGTCGGAACGATCATCGCGACGATCATCTCGTTCGTGGTCGGCCTCGTGGTCATCAAGTACCTCATGGCGTACCTCAACAAGGGCAGCTTCCTGCCCTTCGTGGTGTACCGCATCGCGCTCGGCACGCTCATCATCATCCTGCTGTCGTTCGGGCTCATGGACCCGACGAGCGGTGCCGCCTGACGCTGACACGCGGTGGGGAGTCCCACTCGACGGTCAAGGCTGGGGCGCGACATAGGATGTCCCGGTGCGAACCGTTCCCTCGTGGCCCATCCCTGCAGTCCCCTCGGTAGCCGGCAACGGCGGTGGTCCGATCAGGGTCTTCGACTCGGCGAGCGGACGTGTGCAGGACACCGTCACCCCCGATGGGATCGCGACCCTCTATGTCTGCGGGATCACCCCATACGACGCGACGCACCTCGGCCACGCGGCCACGTATCTCGCGTTCGACACCCTCGGACGCGCCTGGCGCGATGCGGGTCTCGAGGTCAGGTACGCGCAGAACATCACGGACGTCGACGACCCGCTCCTCGAGCGCGCCGCCAAGACGGGGCGCGACTGGCAGGAGATCGCGACCTCGCAGACCGACCTCTTCCGCTCGGACATGGCCGCGCTTCGTGTGCTGCCGCCCGACGCGTACGTGCGGGTGCAGGACAGCATCGCCGAGACGGGCGAGGCCATCGCGAAGCTCATCGACGCGGGACTCGCCTACCGGGTTGCCGTCGCGAGCGACGCGGCTCCCGCTGCCGTCACCGAGCTCGGCGACGTGTACTACGACGTCGCGGCCGCCGAGACCGCCAGCAGCTGGACGATGGGCGACGTCTCCGGGTACACCCCAGCCGAGATGGAAGCCGCCTTCCTCGAGTTCGGGGGAGACCCGGACCGTGAAGGCAAGCACGGCCCCTTCGATCCGCTGCTCTGGCGCAGCGCGCGCGACGGCGAGCCCGCCTTCGAGAGCGCCGTGGGACTCGGTCGTCCCGGTTGGCACATCGAGTGCTCCGTCATCGCGACGCGCACGCTCGGGGCCCCGATCTCGGTGCAGGGCGGCGGCCGCGACCTTCGCTTCCCCCACCACGAGCTCTCGGCCGCGCACGCCATCTCGCTGACCTCGGCTGACTCGAACGGCTCGGCCGACGACTTCGCCCGCGCGTACGCGCATGCTGGCCTCATCGCCTACGACGGAACCAAGATGTCGAAGTCCCTCGGCAACCTCGTGCTCGTCTCGAGGCTCACCGCCGATGGGGTCGATCCCATGGCGATCAGGCTCGCGATGCTCTCCCACCACTACCGGAGCGACTGGGAGTGGACCGACGCGGAACTCGAGCGCTCGAGTGAGCGCCTGTCTGCCTGGCGTGAGCGAGCACGGCGGTCGATCGCCGGAGGAGTCCCGTCCGAGCAGAGCAGCTTCGTCACGCGGATGCGGGCGGCGATCGCCGAGGATCTGAACACCCCAGCGGTCGTCGAGATCGTCGACGAGTGGGTGCAGGCGCCTCCGGCCGCCGGAGACGGCGACGTCGTCAGGCTCGTCGACGCCCTCCTGGGTGTGAGCCTCACCAGCGAGTAGCTCCGAGCGGGTCCCGGCCCGGGACCAGCTCCTTGGCTGGGTCAGTCCTCGGAGTCCTCGGGTGCCTCGGCCTCCTCCGCGGCAGGAGACTCCGACTCGGCGGCGTCCGCATCCTGATCGTCACCCTCGGGCGCCACTCGGCGATCGCCTCCCATGGGCCGCTGCGCGGTCCCGGAGAGATCCGTCGGGAACGCTCCTGGCCCCGGCTGCGGCTTCTTCCCGGCCGCCTGCTCGAGGAAGCGCTCGAACTCCTGCGCGATCGCCTCACCGGACGCCTCAGGCGCCTCGACCATGTCGCGCGTGCGCTCGAGGTAGCCGACGTACTGCGCGATCTCCTCGTCCTGCGCAGTCGCCTCCGTCACCTCCGCCTCCCATTCCGCGGACTCGGTGACGAGTTCGCCGTGGGGAATCGAGACATCGACGATCTCGGTGAGACGGTCGACGAGGGCGAGCGTGGCCTTCGGCGAGGGCGAGTGGTGCGCGTAGTGGGGAACGGAAGCCCAGAGCGAGAGCACCAGCATGCCGCGCGAACGCGCTTCCTCGCCGATCGCCGACAGCACTCCCGTCGGACCCTCGTACTCGCTGCGGTCGATGTCGAGCTCCTCGCGGACCGCCGCGTCGTCGCTCGACATGAAGATCGTGATGGGTCTGGTGTGCGGCACGTCAGCGAGGAGCGCCCCGACGAGCACGACGCGCGTGATGCCCTCCCGCTCGCACAGGTCGACGACGTGCTTCGTGAAGCTCCGCCACCGCAGCGTCGGCTCGGGCCCGATGAGCACGAAGACGTTCTCACCGTTGTCGGAGCTCACCGAGAGCCCCGCATCTGCTGCGAGCTCGGTGGTCTCGGCCGGGGCGTCCGTCGCCGAGGCCTCACGCAGCGGGATGCCGCTGAAGGCGACGCTCGGCCATTGGATCTTCCGGATCCCCTCCACACCAGCCTTCATGACCGGGCGGTGGATCGAGTAGTCGAAGAAAGACTCGTCGTCGATGTCCTCGATGAGGCGGTCCGCGCCGATAGCCTCCTGCAGCGATCGGACGGCGCTCGATGCCGCGTCGCCCGCGTCGTTCCAGCCGAGCAGGGCGACCACCAGCAGTCTGCCTCGCGCAAATGGTGTGGTGGCCTCGCTGTGATCCGTCACCGTGCTCCTCGCCATGGATGGACTGTCGTCCAAGGATACGCGGCGGGGCGTCGGCAGCCGCCCTGCCGCCCCGTAGACTGTCGCCCCGTGGCTCCTTCGAAACTTCCCGCCGCCGTCCTGTGGGACATGGACGGCACCATCGTCGACACCGAGCAGTACTGGCAGACCGCTCAGCTGAACCTCCTCAGCGACCACGGCCTGCCCCCGCTCACCGAAGAGCAGGAGCTGGGGATGGTCGGCTCGAGCATGGCCGACGCGTCCGAGTTCTTCGCTCGCCTCGGCGTCAGGCTCGAGCCGCAGGAGATCGTGGACCACATGAACTCGACGGTCATGGCGAGCATCCTCAGGGAGCTCGACTGGCGGCCCGGCGCTCTGGAGCTGCTGACGGACCTGCACGCTGCAGGCATCCCGAACGCGCTCGTGACGAACTCGACGCGCATCCTCGCCGACGCAGTCGTCTCGACGCTCGACGCCCCGCTGTTCACGATCGTGATCGCAGGCGACGAGGTCGACAACGGCAAGCCGCACCCCGAACCGTATCTCCGCGCGGCAGAGCAGCTGGGCGTCGCCCCGGAGAGCTGCATCGCGGTCGAGGACTCACGCCGCGGCCTCGAGGCCGCTCGGGCCGCCGGATGCGCGACGATCGGCATCCCGCACGGCCAGACGCTCGAGGCGCACCACGCGCATCTCGTGACGCACACACTCGAGGGCATCACCCTCGATGAGCTCGGCGAACTCGTCGAGCGCGTCGCAAGCGCAACGGCGACGGGACAGGACGCACAGACGGCACACGACGCCGCCAACCGAGAAAGCGAAGCACAGCTATGACCCAGACCGACATCGGCGGACCCTTCCGCGCTGGAGACCGCGTGCAGCTGACCGGCCCGAAGGGACGCGTCAGCACCCTCTACCTGGAGCCGGGCAAGCGCTACTTCATGCACAAGGGCATGATCGACCACGACACGATCATCGGCGTCGATGAGGGCTCGGTCATCGCCGCGACCGACGGCGGCCAGTACCTCGCGCTGCGTCCGCTGCTCGAGGACATCGTCATGTCCATGCCGCGCGGTGCCGCCATCATCTACCCGAAGGATGCCGCGGCGATCCTCGCGAAGGCCGATATCCGCCCCGGTGCACGCGTCATCGAAGCCGGCGTCGGCTCAGGCGCGCTCTCGCTGTGGATCCTGCGCATGCTCGGGGGGACGGGCTCGCTCACGTCCTTCGAACGCCGGGAGGAATTCGCCCAGGTCGCGGAGGGCAACGTCATCAGCGTCATGGGCGAGAAGCCGGACAACTGGAACCTCGTGCTCGGCGACCTCGCCGAAGCGCTGCCCGAGCAGCACGCCGACGGGACCGCCGACCGGGCCGTGCTCGACATGCTCGCCCCCTGGGAGTGCCTCGAGGTCGTCGCGGACGCCCTCAAGCCCGGCGGAGTGCTCGTCTGCTACGTGGCCACGGTCACCCAGCTGTCCCGCGTCGCCGAGGCCATCCGCGCGACCGGCCTCTTCACCGATCCGAACGCCGACGAGACGATGGTCCGCGGGTGGCACGTCGAGGGCCTCGCTGTGCGTCCCGACCACCGCATGATCGGCCACACCGGCTTCCTGCTCACGGCCCGCCGCCTCGCGGACGGCGCCGTCCTGCCGAACCTCAAGCGCCGAGCCTCGAAATCTGACTTCAGCGACGAGGACGTGGAGATCTGGACGCCGGGATCGCTGGGTGACCGACAGGTGAGCGACAAGGTGCTCCGCAAGCGCGCCAGACTCGCGCAGCGCGGCGCCGCCATCACCTCAGGACAGGGCAGCGAGCCGGAGCCCTCCGAAACGCAGCAGGACGACACCGACGCGCAGAGCACCGGACCAGAGGGAGAGAGCGAATGAATCGCACAGGAATCCGACTCGTGGGGGCCGCGATGACCGCGTCCGCCGTCGCGATCGCCCTCACGGGCTGCGTCACCTGGCCGGAGAGCGAGCTCGACGTCGCGGCGTGCGAGCTGCCCGGCGTCGAGGGCACCGCTTCGACGAGCATCACTGCCGACGGCGCGTTCGGCGAACTCAGCGGCGCGACCCTGCCGCATCCCCTCTCGGTGACTGCTCTCGAGACCACGCGTGACGGCGTCGGAACCGGCGACCCGGTCACGCCGTCCGGAGTCGTGCGCGCGAACTTCGAGCTGCTCGACGGCGCCGGCGGCGAGGTCCTCGTGCCCTACAGCCCGACGGTCGCGGATGAGTCCGGTGCCTCCGCGCCGACGAGCGTGGCGACGATCGCGAACACCTTCCCCGGACTCGCGGAGGCCATCGAGTGCTCGCAGACCGGCGAGCGCGTCGTCGCCGTCATGCCCGCGAGCGTCCTGTTCGGCGAGGCGGCGGCATCGACGGGGGTCGACCCGGCCATGACGATCGTCGCCATCGCCGATGTGCTCGACGTGTACCCATCGAGTGCCGGTGGGCGCATCGCCGCCCCCGAAGACGGCATCCCGGCCGTCGTCACGGCACCGAACGGCACCCCTGGTGTCACCATGCCAGCCCAGGACCCGCCCGCAGCCCCGAAGCGACACGTGCGCATCGACGGCTACGGTGCCCCGGTCGCCGAAGGCCAGGCCGTGACGATGCAGCTCTCTGCCTTCGACTGGACGACCGGTGAGCAGGTCGCATCCACGTGGACCCCCGGCAACAACGTGCTCCAGCTCACCATGGCACCCACCGACGGCCTCTTCGGTCTGAGCCAGGAGATCGTGGGCACCCCCGTGGGCTCGCAGCTCGTCGTCGTGCTTCCCCCCGAGCGTCTCGCGTCCCAGCCAGGGCCGTTGAACGCCACGGCCACGCAGGGACGCACGCTGGTCTTCGTGATCGACATCCTGGCCGCCGAGTAGCGACCAGGCTGACTTCCCACCTCCCTCTCGATTCCACGCAAGGCGGATCAATGCAACGACGTCTCCCCGCGATCGCCGCGGCCCTCCTCCTCTCGCTCGGCCTGGCCTCGTGCGCCGGCAGCTCGACCCCCGCAGCGAGCGGAGACGCGCTCAACGGCGTCGAGGTCAGCGGCGAGTACGGCGCAGCACCGACCGTCGAGATCGGCGATGTCGCAGGTCTCGGCGAGGAGATGGAGCGCCGCGTCGAGATCGAGGGTGACGGCGAGGAGATCACCCTCGATTCCACGGTCGCCGCGAACCTGACGGTGTACGACGCTGGCACGAAGGCCGAGGAGAGCCCGTACGCACCGCTCGGGCAGGTCCTCGACCTCGACGCCGAGGGCATCCCGGGCTACCTCACGGGGCTCTTCGACGGCGTGACCTCCGGTTCGCGCGTCGTCGCCCTCATCCCCGCGGCCCTGCTCCTGGAGGGAACCGCCAACGCGGGAGCAACGGACACGCCTCCCGCGCTTGTCGTCGCCGACGTGATCGAGGTGCCCGAGACGCGGGCAACCGGAGCCGAGCAGGCGTCCACGCAGTCGCTCGTCACGGTCACGGATGCGGCCGAGGGCGCCCCGCAGGTCACGATCGTCGAAGGTGCGACTGCGCCGGACGAGCTGGTCCTCGAGACACGCAAGCTCGGCACCGGCCCAGTCGTGGCAGAGGGCAGCTCCGTCGTCGTCCAGTACACCGGCGTCCTCTTCGCGACGGGGGAGACGTTCGACAGCTCCTGGGACCGCGGCACCCCCGCCCAGTTCTCCACCACCGGCGTCGTCGACGGCTTCGCGCAGGCTCTGGTCGGACAGACGGTGGGCTCGCAGGTCATCGCCGTCATCCCGCCAGCCCTCGGCTATGGCGACCAGGCGAGCGAGGCGATTCCCGCGGGATCAACCCTGGTCTTCGTCGTCGACATCCTCGGCACGATCTAACATCGAGGCGTGGCAAGCGAGCGAACACCCCGAGCCAAGGCGCCCTCCGCTGCGGAGCGCCAGTTCTCGCTGGTCCTCGCGCTCCTGACGACCGAGCGAGGACTCACGAAGAGCGACATCTTCGAGACCGTCCACGGGTACTCGGGCGACAGCGGCGGGAGTGCGGCTACCGCGCGCGAGAAGCGATTCGAGCGCGACAAGACCGAGCTGAGAGACCTCGGTGTTCCCGTCGAGGTCATCGACGACCCGTCGGCGCCCGGCAACAACCAGCTCGCTCGCTACCGGGTGCCTCGAGGCGGGTTCTCCATGCCAGCAGGACTGGAATTCGATGCCGAGGAGACGGCCCTGCTCGCACTGGCCGCCCAGGTCTGGCGCGAGGGCTCCGTCTCGCAGGAGTCGAGGCGCGGCCTCATGAAGCTGAAGGCGCTGGGGGAGAGCACCAGCGAGGATCTCGTCGGCGTCGCACCGCGTCTCCGGGCGCGTGACGCGGCCTTCGAGCCCCTCTCGACAGCCATCGAGGAGGGTCGACTCGTCTCATTCTCGTACGCGAAGCCCGGCGAGGAAGCTGCGCGGGTTCGCCGGGTCGAACCGCTTGCTCTGGTGTTCGCCGACGCGAACTGGCTGCTCGTCTCCTACGATCTCGACCGAGCCAGCGAGCGCATGTTCCTCCTGGCACGCATCGTCTCGACGCCGAGGCCGCTCGGCGCCGTCGACACGACGCGCTACCCGGGGGTGACCCCAGAGCAGCACGCAGCACGAGCGCTCGACACGCTGGCGGAACTCGCACGCAGGCAGCGCGCGAGACTCGAGGTCCGTGAGGGCTCGGACGCCGAGGTCAGGCTCCGCTCCGTCGCGTCCACAGCTGACACCCCCTGGCGTGAGATCGAGCTCGGCTACACCGACGTGGACCTCCTCGCGAATCGCCTCGCGTCCTTCGGCTCGGAGGTCCGTGTGCTCGAGCCGGAACAGCTCGCCAGGCTCGTCGAGGCGCGCCTGACCGAGGTCGTCTCCGACCACAGCGAGGTCGCCCCGTGAGCCCCTTCGTCTCCGCCGACCGTCTCGCGCTCCTCGTGTCGCTCGTGCCGTACCTGCGCCAACAGGAAGCAGCGGTGCCCGTCGAGACCGCAGCAAGCCACTTCGGCGTGAGCGCGACGCAGGTCCGGGATGCGGTCCGACTCATCGCCGTGTCCGGCACTCCCGGCGATGCGGGGGTCTACAGCCACCTCGACCTCTTCGACATCAACTGGGATGCCTTCGAAGCGCAGGACCTCATCGAGGTGACCCACTTCGTCGCCCTGGAGGAAGCACCGCGCATGTCGAATCGAGAAGCGGCAGCCGTGATCGCCGGCCTCGGGTTCCTGCGCAGCCTCCCTCGACTCGTCGATGAGAACCGCATCGACGATCTCCTCCGGAAGCTCGGCGCGAGCGGCGCGGCGCCCCACTTCGCCTTCGGCTCGATAGCGGAGGCTCCGGCCGCCCGCGACGCGGTCTCAGCCGCTCTCGCCACGAGGCGGCGCCTGCGCTTCCGCTACCGGCGCGAAGACGGCGACGAGAGCGTGCGCCACGTGGATCCCTTCACGCTCGAGACCCTGGGCGGGGACCTGTTCCTGCGCGGATGGTGCCTGGAGCGCGACGCCGAGCGCGTGTTCCGGCTCGACCGGATGCGCGAGGCGGTGGTCACGGATGTTTCTGCCGAGTCTCATCCTGCGGCCGCGACATCCCGCCCGATCTTCACGCCGAGCGAGGAACACGTCCTGGTGACGATCGAGGCTGGGGCCGCCGTCCTGCCGCTCCTGCGCGATTACCTACCGCCGGGGCAGCCCGCGCCGACTGTCGACGACCGTGGACGCGCCACCGTGCAGGTCCGGATGGCCTCGATGCGGCATCTTTCCCGTCTTGTCGCCGGGAATGCGGGGGAGATGCGCGTCCTGGCGCCCGCGTCCGCGCGTGCCGCCGTCGCCGATTGGGCCGCCACCGCGCTCCGCGAGCACCACGAGCGCTGAAGCTCGACGGCGAGCCACCGGCGGGTGACTGGCGATTCAGCTCAGACCAGGTATCGTTGGAGTCACTATGCCGTGGTGGAGTTGGGTTCTCATCTGGGTGGGCCTCGTGCTCATCCTGCTTGGCGTGCTCGGTGCACTGGGCTACTGGCTCTTCAAGAAGGTCGTCCTGCTGCAGGGCGAGCTGGCGGGCCTCGAGGTTCTCCTCGAGGCGTTCGAGAAGCGTGCGCAAACGCTCGTCTCGTTCACGCCTCCACGGAGCAATGCGATCGTTCGCGGTCTCCGCGAGGTCCAAGTCGAGCGAGGTGCGCTGAAAGAAGCGCTCGACGAAACCAAAGAGCAGCGTCACGAGCAGCGCCTGGAGCGTGGCCGTGAGCTGACGACCGCAGACCCGTTTCAATATGAACACCTTGTGAAAGGCAACTGACACCATGCCGAATCTGACTGGCCCACACCTCATCATCATCCTGGTGATCGTCCTGTTGCTCTTCGGCGCCCCGAAGCTCCCGGGCCTCGCGAAGAGCATCGGACAGTCGATGCGCATATTCCGCGGCGAGGTCAAGAACATGAAGAAGGACGACGAGGTCGACGCCACGCCGTCCACGGACGTGTACTCGCAACCTGCCGCCGCTGCGCCACAGGCACCCGCAGCCCCGCAGGCACCCGTCACGCCTCCCGTCCAGAACTCCGCTCCGGCAGCGCCGGCTCCTGAGGCCCCCGCGGCCCCGAGCTCCGATGCCAGGGGCACCGCTGGTCCTTCCAACTGACGTGACCCTCCAGCCAAGCGAGGGGCCGTCTCCGGCAGGAGTGCCGAAGACGACGCCGAAGAGAGCGAAGAAGGACCGCAAGCGCGATCCTGACGGGCGCATGCGCCTCGCCGAGCACCTCATCGAGTTCCGCAACCGGCTCATCATCTCCGCGATCGGCATCGTGCTCGGCATGGTGGGTGGCTTCCTGCTCACGGACTGGGTCTTCAACCTGATGTCCGCGCCGATCCACGACATCGCCGTGTCGCAGGGTCGAACGGCGGACCTGAACTTCCAGAGCATCACGGGCGCCTTCGACCTACGGCTGCAGATCTCCCTCGCTCTCGGTGTGATCCTGTCCTCGCCTGTCTGGCTCTACCAGATCTGGATGTTCGTCGTCCCCGGGCTCAAGAAGAACGAGCGCTGGTACGCCATCGGCTTCGTCGGGACGGCGATCCCGCTGTTCCTCGCGGGCGTCTGGGTCGCGTGGCTGCTGATGCCCCGCATCGTCGAGGTCATGGTGAGCTTCGCGCCCTCGGACAGCTCGAGCCTCATCAACGCGGGCGACTACTACAAGCTCATCATGACGCTCTGCATCGCGGTGGGCATCGCCTTCGTACTCCCGGTCATCCTCGTCATGCTGAACTTCGCGGGCGTCATCACGGGTTCCGCGATTCTCAAGGGATGGCGAACTGCCGTGCTGCTCGTTGCGCTCTTCGCGGCGATGGCGACGCCATCGGCTGACGTCCTCTCCATGTTCTTCCTGATGGCCCCGATGCTCGGCCTGTACTTCCTCGCTGTCGGCATCGCCATGATCAACGACCGACGGCGCGCGAAGAAGCACAAGAAGTTCGAGGCCGAGCTGGCGGCAGCCGAAGCGTCGGCTGCATGACCCCGAGCCCGTCCGAGCGCTTCGCGGCCAGCAGGTCCCGCGCTCAGCTGCAGCAGTTCGAGCTGTTCCGTCGCGAACTCAGCTTCGACCTCGACGAGTTCCAGATCGCGTCGTGCGCGAGCGTCGAGGCCGGCAAGAGCGTGCTCGTCGCGGCGCCGACGGGCGCTGGCAAGACCGTCGTCGCCGAGTTCGGCGTCTTCCTGGCCATGCGCCAGCCGAATGCCAAGATCTTCTACACGGCGCCGATCAAGGCGCTGAGCAACCAGAAGTTCAGCGAGTTCGTGCGCCGCTACGGCGAGAGCGAAGTCGGCCTCCTCACGGGAGACGTCAACATCAACCCGCGCGCGCGGATCGTCGTCATGACCACCGAAGTGCTGCGGAACATGCTCTATGCGGGCAGCGATCTGCTCGACGACCTCGCGTACGTCATCATGGACGAGGTCCACTACCTCGCAGACCGGTTCAGGGGCGCCGTCTGGGAAGAGGTGATCATCCACCTTCCCAGCGAGGTGCGACTCATCTCGCTGTCGGCGACGGTCTCGAACGCCGAGGAGTTCGGCGACTGGCTGCAGACCGTACGCGGCGACACCGACGTCATCGTCTCCGAGGAGCGCCCAACGCCGCTGTTCCAGCACGTGCTCGTTGGCCAGCGCCTCTACGACCTCTTCGAGACCCGTGACGGAGACATCGCCGACCGCGTGAATCCCGACCTCGTCCGGGCCACGCAGGGTGGCGGCGGGCGGCGCGAAGACGGCCGCGACCGCGACCGCGTCGGGCGCAGGGGCCGGGGGAGCAGCTGGAAGGAGCAGCGATTCCAGACGGCCCGGGCCGACCGAGCTGGCCTGACGCGCATGCTCGACGATGCCGACATGCTGCCCGCCATCAACTTCATCTTCAGCCGCAAGGGCTGCGACCAGGCCGTCTCCCAGGTGCTTCGCGCCGGCGTCTCGCTCACGACTCGCGAGGAACGCGACGAGATCCGCTGGATCGTCGAGGACCGCTGCCGCAACCTCCTCGATCAGGATCTCGCGGTCCTCGGCTACTACGAGTGGACAGAAGGCCTCGAGCGCGGCATCGCAGCCCACCATGCGGGGCTGCTGCCCGCGTTCAAGGAAGTCGTCGAGGAGCTCTTCCAGCGCAAGCTCGTGAAGCTCGTCTTCGCGACCGAGACGCTGGCGCTCGGCATCAACATGCCGGCTCGCACCGTCGTGCTGGAGAAGCTGGAGAAGTTCAACGGCGAATCGCGAGTGCCCATCACCCCAGGCGAGTACACGCAGCTGACCGGTCGAGCGGGCCGTCGTGGCATCGATGTCGAGGGCCACGCCGTCGTGCAATGGGTCGGCGGGATGCATCCCCAGGCGATCGCCTCGCTCGCCTCGCGTCGCTCCTACCCGATGAACTCGAGCTTCAAACCGACCTTCAACATGGCGGTCAACCTCATCGACCGGTTCGGCCGCGCGCGCACGCGCTCCGTGCTCGAGTCGTCATTCGCGCAGTTCCAGGCGGACAGAGCCGTCGTCGACCTCGCGAAGCGAGTGCGTCAGCAGGAGGAGGCCCTCGCGGGTTACGAGGAGGGCATGAACTGCCACCTCGGCGACTTCTTCGAGTACTCGCGCATCCGCCGCGAGCTCAACGATCTCGAGCGCAAGCGCATCCCCCACGACGAGGCGCACCAGCACGCCGCGCGCGAGCGCAGGCAGGCGAAGCTGACTCAGCTCCAGACCGCCCTCAAGCGTCACCCGTGCCATGTCTGCCCGGACCGGGAGCAGCACGCTCGCTGGGGTGAGCGCTACTGGAAGCTGAAGCACGACAACGACAAGCTGACCCGGCAGATCGAGTCGAGGACCGGGGCCGTCGCCCAGGTCTTCGACCGGATCACCGAGCTCCTGCTCGATCTCGGCTACCTCGCCCCCGCAGACAGCGGTGACAAGGACCTCGCCGTGACCGACCACGGGCGCACGCTCGCGCGCATCTACGGCGAGCGTGACCTGCTCATCGCCGAGTGCCTGCGCAGACAGGTGTGGAACGAGCTGAACCCGCAGCAGCTCGCCGCCATGGCTGCCGTCCTCGTGTACGAGCCGCGCCGCGAAGAGGAGACCCTCGAGGAGTACCAGCTGCCTCGCGGGGCCTTCCGCGGTGCCATGCAGACCACCGAGAAGCACTGGCAGTCGCTTGACGAGCTGGCCGAGAAGTACCGTGTACCGCGCTCGTCACGCCTGGCGACGAACCTCGCCCCCGCCATCTTCCACTGGGCGCACGGCGCGGAGCTCGAGCGTGTCCTCGAGGAGTCGAACCTCGCTGCCGGCGATTTCGTGCGCTGGTGCAAGCAGGTGCTCGACGTGCTCGACCAGATCGAGAAGGTCGCAGAGGGCAAGTTCGCGACGACCGCGCGGCAGGCATCCAGCAGCGTGCGTCGGGGCATCGTGGCGTATTCGGGGGTGGGGTGAGGTCCTTCTGGCTCTCCCTGCTCGCTGCCGTTGCCGGCGGCCTGCTGCTGAGGGCCGCCTTCCCAGGACCCGCGCTGTGGCCG
This sequence comes from Pseudoclavibacter sp. AY1H1, assembly GCF_002931055.1. Taxonomy (GTDB): domain Bacteria; phylum Actinomycetota; class Actinomycetes; order Actinomycetales; family Microbacteriaceae; genus Pseudoclavibacter. The sequence continues at coordinate 691,049 of NZ_PSXX01000001.1, forward strand.
CTCGCCTTCGTCGGCATCGGGCTGGTGCTCTGCTCCCTCATGCACCGTTCCGCCGGAGGGGCGTTCCTCGTGGGCCTCGCCTCCGGACTCGCCTACTACTTCCCGCTCATCGCCTGGGCCTCGCTGTTCCTCGGCCCCGTACCGTGGAGTGCGCTGAGCGTCCTCTCGTCACTGTTCTGGGCCGGGGGAGCGGTGCTCATCGCGCTCGCCTACCGTCGCCTCACGGCACGCTGGGAGAGCGGCGCGAGACGCGTGATCTTCGTCGCGGCGGCGATCGCGGGACTGTGGACGCTGCGCGAAGCGATCTACTCGGCGTGGCCGTACGGCGGCTTCGCCTGGGGGAGAGTCGCGCAGTCGCAGTCAGCGAGTCCGTTCGCGGAGCTCGTGTCCTGGCTGGGACTCTCGGGCATGGGCTTCGTCATGGTCTTCCTCGTGGCGCTGACCCTCGAGCTGGGCCGCGCCCGAGTCAGACCCCAGACCTGGGTTACGGCGGCTGCGGCCGTGCTCGTGGTCGCGGTCGTTCCCATCTACCCGACGAACGAGATCGGTTCCGCCCGGATCGCCGCGGTCCAGGGCGACACCCCGGAGGCCGCCTACTTCGTCGACGGAGACCCAGGAGACGTCTTCCTCGGCCATGTCGACGCGACCCTCACCATCCCGGATGACGCCGACGTCGACGCCATCCTGTGGCCGGAGGGCTCGATCGATCTCGACCCGAAGACGTCGACCGGGGTGCGCCGCACGCTCGACCAGCTGAGCGAGCAGTACGGTGCCCCGATCGTGGCGAACGCCGTGACGGTCGAGGAGGGCGCGAGCGCCGACGACGACCGGTTCTTCAATTCGCAGTTCGTCTGGGACGCGGAGAGCGGCTGGGGCGATCAGTACGACAAGAAGCACCCGATTCCGTTCGGCGAGTACGTCCCGGATCGTGAGTTCTGGTACTCGCTTGCCCCTGACCTGATCGGCCTGATCGGGCGCGGCTACTCGCCGGGGGAGCGGGACAGCATCCTCGAGGTCGGCGACATCAGGGCTGGCACCTACATCTGCTACGACATCGTCGATGACGTGCTGATCCGCGACGCGGTCCTCGAGGGGGCCACGGTGCTGTTCGCTCCGAGCAACAACGCCGACTTCGGGAAGACCGACGAGCCCGCCCAGCAGCTTGCGTTCGCACGGCTGCGCTCGATGGAGACGGGCCGCTCCATCGTGCAGGCGTCGACCGTCGGCCTGAGCGCCGTCTACTCGCCAGAGGGCAGAGTGCTCGCCGAGCTGCCCTGGTACGAGCCCGGTGTCATGATCGTGGATGTCCCGCTTGCCGACGGCCTCACCCCTGCGGTGCTCTTCGGGCGCGGCATCGAGGTCACGCTCGCTGCGCTCGGGCTGGGCCTGCTCATCGGCGCAGGAAGCTCCAAGACGCGGCGGATGAACACCGCGACCGTGCGCATCCCTCGACGCTAGCCGAGCCGGCCCAGTCCGAGACGGACCCGGCGGTGGCGCAGCGACCGGACACACGAAAGGGACGAAGCCAGAAGGCCTCGTCCCTTTCGACAGTCACGGTCGCTCGCTGAGCGACCTGCGGGGGTCAGACGTCTTTCGCGCCCTTGGTTCCGCGCCGTGAGCGCAGGAACGTGAGCCGCTCCTGGAGGACCTCTTCGAGCTCCTCCCGCGTACGACGCTCGAGCAGCATGTCCCAGTGAGTGCGCTGGTGCTTCTGCTCCGGCGCCTCGTAGGCGACCCGCTCGCCGCCCTCGTCGAGCAGACGACCCTCGTTGCCGCTCTTCGGCGACGCCCAGACCTCGGGCACCTCCGCTTCAGCGGCGAAGGTGACGGCAAAGCGCTCACCCAGCGTCGTCTCGTACGTTCGCACCTGGCGGTCGACAAGGACAACGCCCTCGTCACTCTGCAGGCTCTGTGCGCCGAGCCGCATTCCGCGCAGACTCCGATCAGCCATTGCTGACCTCCTCTCCTCGTCAGTGCGGTTCTACTTCTATCGTCCCAACGTCCTATTGTGCCGCGGTATTCCCGCGCGTTCCCCCTTTTCCTTCGAAACTCACACATTCCGGCGGCTTCGAACGACCTCGACGGCAAGATCCGCGCGGTCCGTCACGAGACCGTCGACGCCTCGCTCGAGGAGCTCCGCCATCTTCGACGGGTCGTTGATCGTCCAGACGTGCACTTCCGGCACGTGGCGGTGGAAGGCTCGCAGCCTCGTGGGGGAGAGCAGGTCGATCCGCGCGGCCCGCTCGGGAATCTGCACCGCTGAGACGCCCCGGAGCGCCCGACGCAGCATCCCACGCGACCGCAGCGACACGCCGACGAGCGCGGCCGCGATGGCGGAGCTCGCGGCCCCGCGGGCTGCCTCTGGAATGAGAGTCGCGGTCAGCTGCAGACGACGAGCTGAGAACGACGTGACGAGCACTCGTCGCTGCGCGTTCGTCCGTCGAACGGCGGCAGCGACGGCGTCGACGGCATCCGCTGATTTGACGTCGATGTTGAATCGAGCCTGCGGGAAGGCGTCGAGCGCCTCGTCGAGGGGGAGCAGCAGCGCCCCAGGAGTGCGCCCGGCCGACGTCAGCCGCGTCAGCTCGGCGATGGGGGAGCCGGCGAGGCTCCGATCGCTCCCGTCGAAGCCCTCGAGGGTCGCGTCGTGCCAGAGCACCGCGCGCCCGTCCCTGGATGCACGGGCATCCGTCTCGATGTGGGTGGCGCCGACGTCGAGGGCGGCGCGAAAGGCCTCGCTGGTGTTCTCCGTGGCCCGCAGCGCGAGCCCGCGGTGGGCGAGGACACGTGGGGGAGCGCCATCCAGGTACGGGTGCTGCATGCGTCCAACGGTAGTGCGCCCGGCTCTCGTCACGCCCAATAGAATCGAGCACATGGCTGAACAGATTCTCAACCCGCTGGCCGCCGGAGCACTCGAGGGCAAGCGTGCGCTTGTCACGGGTTCCTCCCGCGGCATCGGCGCGGACACCGTCAAGTTCCTCGCGCAGGCTGGCGCCAAGGTCGTCGTGAACTACCGCAACAAGGAAGCGCGGGCCGTCAAGCTCGTCGACGCGATCGCGGCCGACGGTGGTACCGCGATCGCCGTCGGTGCCGACCTCACCGACGCCGGGAGCCGCCAGGAGCTCTTCTCGACCATCGAGCGCGAGTATGGGGGCCTCGACGTGCTTGTCCTCAATGCCTCGGGCGGCATGGAGTCGGGCCTCGGAGAGGACTACGCGCTGAAGCTCAACCGCGACGCGCAGGTCGAAACGCTCACTGGCGCGCTCGAGCTCATGCGTGACGGGGGCCGTGTCGTCTTCGTGACGAGCCACCAGGCGCACTTCATCCGCACGACGCCCACGATGTCCGAGTACGAGGCAGTCGCCAGCTCGAAGCGGGCGGGGGAGGACGCGCTCCTCGAGCGAGTTCCGGAGCTCGCCGAGCGCGGCATCGAGTTCGTCGTCGTCTCCGGCGACATGATCGAGGGCACGATCACCGCGACGCTGCTCGACCGCCTCAACCCGGGCGCGATCGCCGCCCGTCGCGAAGAGGCCGGCAAGCTCTACAACGTGCAGGAGTTCGCGGCCGAGGTGACGAAGGCCGTCGTCGAGCCGGTTCCTGCCGACAACATCCGCCTCATCGGCGACACGTCGGGCTTCGCCGCCGAGGCCTAGACGCGGGGATTCTGCTGTCGCGAACGACGATGCCCGGACCAGGTGGTCCGGGCATCGTCGTTCTGACCAGCGTCGTCGTGAGCACCGCCGATGTTCGGCGATCAGCGGCGACGTCAGGCGTTCTTGAGCGAGTTCGTCGCGAGCTTCCGGCCGGGTCCATCCTCGAACAGCTCCTGGAGCTGGAGGAGGTGCTCACGCCAGCCATCGCGGTACTTGGCCACGTGGATCTCGGCGTAGTCACCGCGGGGGAACCCCTGCTCGAGGACTCGCACCTTGCTCTTCTTGTCGTTCTGCTGGACGACGACGAGCACAACATCGGTCTCGAACTCGCCGGATTTCGTCTTCCACGTGAAGTGGAGTTCCTCTGGCGCGTCGATCTTGGTAATGTTTCCCGTGGTGATACGGGGTTTCTTCTTGCCTGGCCGGAGCGATCGAGCCGTGATCTTCGCACCGCGCTTGATCTTGAACTCAGAATCGGCCCACCAGAGCTCGCGCAGGTCTTCATCGACCAGTGCCTGCCAGATGAGCTCAGCTGGAGCTTTGATCCGGACGCTGATGTCGATGCTGGGGGTGAACACCGCGCGGGAGGCTTCGGTCGCTACTTGCGGCTTTGTCCCACGAGCTGCCACGGAATGAAGAGCGCCAGCGAGTTCAGCAGGATGCCGGCGAGGAACACGAGAAGGCGAAGCGTGTCGCCGTCGACCTGGAATGCCAGGCCGTAGCACCAGAGTCCGGCGCCGAAGATGATGATGCAACCGATGGCAATCAGAACGCTCACGAGTGTCGGCTCCCAGGATCTCGATGTGGCTCAGGCCACGAAGTCTGCCACGGCAAAGTACTCACCGTGCACTCACAGCCTACTTGATCACCGAGGCAGAACCCGCGCAGTCCCGGCCGAGTTTCACGACATCCGATAATGCACATTATGACATTACGAGCAGACACCGGGCTTCCGCTGGTGCCCTGCGCCCGCGAGACGAGGCCTTTCGCCGCCTTACCGGTCTTTACGCCGCGTGACCCAGGCGCCATTCGAGCTCCCCGGCCAGCGGGATGCTGAGGACATCATGAGCGAGCCAGACACCCACCCCGTAGCCACCACCCGCAAGCGCCTCTCCTTCCTGGCCTTCGTCGAGCACACACGAGTGTCCTCGAACGCCTCGCTCGGACTCCAGGAGGGCCTCGAGCTCTTCGAGTACGCGGAAGACCTCGGCTACGACACCGGCTACGTGCGCCACCGTCACCTCGAGACGTACCTCTCCTCGCCGTTCACGTTCCTCGCGGCGGTCTCGCAGCGTGCGAAGCGCATCAGGATCGGAACGAGCGTCACTCCCCTGCGATTCGAGCAGCCAATAAGGCTCGCCGAGGACGCGGCGACGCTCGACCTGCTCTCGGAGGGCCGGCTCGAGCTGGGGCTGAGTTCCGGATACGCGGCCACGGAGTCGACGTTCTCGCAGGCATTCGGTGAGATCGAGGGCGATGACATCAGGGCGCTCGTCGACGCTCGACTCTCGAGCTTCCTCGCAGCGCTCGAGGGGCGCACGGTCGCGACGGCCGAGTCGGATCTCTCGTTTGCCAAGGCGGGTGCCGAGCTCACCGTGCAGCCGCACAGCCCGGGCCTGCGAGGCCGCGTGGCCTACGGCGCCGGTGGCGGCACCAGCGCGCAGAAGGCCGGCGCCCGCGGCCTCCGGCTCCAGCTGTCGACGCTCAACACGGAAATCGGCGAGCTCGGCTTCGAGGACACCCAGGCCCAGTCGATTCGCACGTACCGCGACGAACACGCCAAGGTGCGCTCATCCCCCGCCTCCCCCTCCTTCGCATCCGTGAGTCGCGCCATCGCGCCCTTCGACTCGGCAACCGAACGTGCTGAGCTGGAGTGGCTGCTCGAGCGCGACGCCGAGCGCGCAGCGAGTGTCGGCGAGGGGCCGCTGCCCTTCCAATTCGGGCGGGTCGCGCACGGATCTGGCGAGCAGATCGCCGAGGCGCTCATCGACGATGCCGGCATCCACGCGGCCGACGAGCTGGTCATCGCACTCCCCTTCGACTACCCGGCCGAGACGCAGCGGCGCATCCTGCGTCAGTTCGCGGAGGACGCCGCACCCCACCTCCCCTACCTGCGCTGACGGGAGTCCCCGCCTGGGCGCTGCCGGGTCGCGGCTGAGCGGCAGCATAGGCCCCGGGCCGGACCCGGGCGTGGCCCGGCGATCGGCCTTGCCGCTAGCCTGGGCGGGACCCCACACCACGAGGAGCGCCGTGTTCGCCAACGCCCTGCTGATCGCCGTCGCCATCCTCGCCGCCATCCTCGTTGGGCTCGTCGCCCGCCGGGTGCTCGGTGTGCCGATCGGCTACATCCGCTCGATCATCGTCGGCGCGCTCGTCGTGGTCGCCTCGATCCCGTTCGGCAACTGGATCATCCGCGAGACGGGCGTCGACCAGCTCGAAGACGGGGAGACCAACTTCACGGTCGTGGTCGTCGTCGTCCTCCTCGCCGTCTCGTGGATCTTCGCGCTTGGCGTGCTGATCCTCGTGGCCCTCGAGGCGACGATCCCGACGAGGGCCTTCCCCAACCCGATCGAGCTCGTGCGCTCCGCGATTCGCCGCCGGAGCCGCACGAGGCGGTACCTGCAGATCCTCACGATCGCCTCGCGCGACGGCGCAGGGTGGCTCCTGCACGGACGCCGGAGCCCTGCCAACGAGGGGCGCACGACCGCCCAGCAGCGAGCGGATGCGCTGGTCACGACGATCAACAACGCCGGCGTCACCTTCGTCAAGCTCGGCCAGGTGCTCTCGACGAGGCGAGACCTCGTGCCCGAGCCCTACCTGTCCGCCCTCGCACGGCTGCAGTCGAACGCCACGACCGTGCCATGGCCCGAGATCGAAGCGGTGCTCAAGAGCGAGCTCGGGGTGCCGCTGGACACCGTGTTCGGGGAGATCGACTCCACTCCCCTGGCCGCGGCCTCGGTCGCCCAGGTGCACCGCGCCCGGCTGGTCGACGGCACACCCGTGGTCGTCAAGGTCCAGCGACCTGACGCGCGGGCGCAGGTCGAGGCCGACGTCGACATCATCGGGCGCCTCGCGGACCGGGCGGAGACCCACACGGCACTCGGCAGGGAGATGCGCCTCTCCGCGATGGCCGCCGGCTTCACGACCACGCTCGCGGAGGAGCTGGACTACCGGGTCGAGGCCCGCAACGTGCACATGATCGAGAGCACGATGCGCGACATCCACGCGGGGTCGCCGAGGCTCCAGAAGATCGCCATCCCGTCCGTCTACTCCGCGGCGAGCACCCGCAGGGTGCTGACTATGGATGTCATGGACGGCAGCCCGCTGAGCTCAGCGGACGAGCGCCTCGGAGCGATCGGCCCGGAAGCACGACACGACCTCGCGCAGACGCTCATGGAGACGGTGATCGAGCAGATCCTCGTCTACGGCGTGTTCCACGCGGATCTGCATCCTGGGAACGTGTTCATCCGGGACGACGGCTCGCTCGGCCTGATCGACTTCGGGGCGATCGGGATCGTCCAGCGAAGCCAGCGCGAACATCTTGCGGCGTTCCTCCTCTCCGCGGCGAGCGACGACGATGTCTCCGCGGCCGATGCGCTCCTGCTCATCGTGGACGCGCCGGAGGACCTCGACGTCGACGCGTTCCGTCACGACATCGGGATAGCGCTCACCTCGGTCCAGCACTGGCCGCGCGGAGAGGGGTCGATCTTCACGATGATGCTCGACGTCATCCGGAAGCACCACCTGGCGCTCCCCTCCACCCTGGCATCCGCCTTCCGCAGCTTCGCGACGCTCGAGGGGTGCCTTCGAGTGATCGAGCCCGACTTCGACTTCGTGCAGCGGGCGCTGCCGTTCGTGCCGGAGCTGCTGAAGCAGCTGCTCGCCCTCAAGCGGGTCATCGGCACCGCTCAGGCGAAGGCCGCGGTCGCTGCCGCGTACGCGGCGCGCATGCCGAACCGCATCGACACGATCGTCTCGAAGCTCGAGGACGGCGAGTTGAGCGTGCGAGTGAGCCCGTTCTCCGACCGCCAGGACCGCAGCTGGCTCGGCGGGCTGGTGAGCCGGGGAATCGACACCGCGGTCGCGCTGACTGCGGTGATCCTCGCGATCGTGCTTGTGGTCGCCGGAGGCGGCCCGACCCTGGCTCCTGGCCTGGAGCTCTTCAACCTCCTCGGCGCAGTGATCGGCCTCCTCGGGTTCTTCGGGATCCTCCGCTCGATGCTGAGGTCCATCGTCGGCGCGCGCGGTCAGGCCTTCTCCGACTGAGACGGTGAGCGCTCCTCCGCTCTGGCGCGCTCGACCCGCTTGCTGACCACGAACCGCCACATCAGCCCGAGGCCGAGGAACCAGAAGGGCAGGACGATGAGGCCCGCACGTGTGTCCTCCCCCAGGAACAGCGCGACCAGGATGAAGCCGAAGAAGACCAGCACGACCCACGGCATGAAGCGTCCACCCGGCATCTTGAACTTCGAGGCCGCATGGAGCTCGGGACGCTTCTTCCGGAACATGACGTAGCTGACCAGGATGAACGTCCAGGTCGCGATGAAGTTCAGCGAGCTCACCGAGGTCACCACGGTGAACGCCGCCATGACGTTGTCGCCGAGAGCCAGCACCGGGAGGGCCGCGAACAGGAACGCCGTCGTGAAGAAGACGCCCTGCGTCGGCACGCCGCGTGCGTTCAGGAGCCCGAAGCGCCTCGTGGCCTGGCCGTCCTTCGCGAGGCCGTAGAGCATCCGCGTGGACGAGTAGAAGCCGGAGTTGGCGCTCGAGGCGGCAGACGTGAGCACCACCAGGTTCACGACGATCGCCGCGGCCGGGAAGCCGATGAGCTCGAACATGGAGGTGAAGGGACTCACCCCGGGCTCGATCAGGTTCCACGGAGTGACCGACATGATGATGACCAGGGCGCCGACGTAGAAGACGAGGATGCGAACGACCACCGAGTTGATGGCCTTCGGCAGGTTTTTCTCCGGGTCCTCAGCCTCGGCTGACGCCGTTCCGACGAGCTCGATGCCGACGAAGGCGAAGACCCCCATCTGGAACCCCAGGATGAAGCCGCTGATCCCGAACGGGAACATGCCGCCCTGATCCCAGAGGTGGGAGACGGACGCCGTCACACCGTCCGCGCTCGTGAACCCGGTCACGAGCAGGACGATGCCGACGGCGATCAGGGCGAGGATCGCGACGACTTTGATGATCGCGAACCAGAACTCCGTCTCGCCGAACGCCTTCACGGGCTGCAGGTTGAGGAGGAGCAGGCCGATGGCCGTCGCGATCGCCGGCACCCAGGCGGGGATGCCGTCGTTGAAGAACGCCACGTACCCGGTGATCGCCACGATGTCCGCGATGACCGTGATGACCCACGCCAGCCAGTACGTCCAGGCGACCACGTACCCGGCCCAGGGCCCGATGAGGTCAGCCGCGACATCCCCGAAGGTCTTGTAGCCGAGGTTGGAGAGCAGCAGCTCCCCCAGCGCGCGCATCACGAAGAAGAGCGCGAACCCGACGATCGCGTACACGAAGATGATCGAGGGGCCCGCGAGACTGATCGTCGTCCCCGAGCCGAGGAAGAGCCCCGTTCCGATCGCCCCGCCGATGGCGAGCAGCTGCAGGTGGCGGGACTTGAGCCCACGCCGGAGGCCGCCGTCGCCCGTCTCATCGCCACGTGGATGCTGCGCTTCGGTCTGGATAGCCCTGCTGGTCACCGGAACCCCCTCGATACTGGTCGATGCCGAACCCACGAATTCTAGTGGTGGCTCAGGAAGCTCGACTCCCGGGTCTACATTGGTCGCATGCACGATCTGCGCACTGCGCGACCCGAGGCCGCCGCCGCCTCTCACCCCCGCACAAGCGGCACCCTCCTCGCCCGCTCGGCGGTCGGCGTCGCCGCCATCGGCATCGTCTTCGGCGACATCGGCACGAGCCCCCTGTACGCACTGCGGGCGGTGTTCTCGGAGCACGATGGCGTCGTGCAGCCCAGCATCGCGCACGTGTACGGACTCATCTCGCTCATCATCTGGGCCGTGACGCTGCTCGTGACCGTCAAGTACGTGCTCTTCGTGCTCCGGGCCGACCACGAGGGCGAGGGCGGCATCCTCGCCCTCTCGACCCTGATCGGGCGCCGGCTCCGTGGGTCCAGGCGAGCCATGGCCGCGACGACCCTCGTCGGCATCATCGGCGCCGCCCTGTTCTTCGGGGACAGCGTCATCACCCCGGCCGTCTCTGTCCTCTCCGCAGTCGAAGGACTCGAGATCGCGCTTCCCGGCACCGAGGCGCTCGTCGTTCCCATCGCGCTCGTCGTGCTCGTCGGGCTCTTCGCGCTGCAGCGGTTCGGCACGGGCGGCATCGGTCGCCTCTTCGGGCCGATCATGCTGATCTGGTTCATCACCCTCGCGTGCCTCGGCATCCCCCACATCCTGGCGCATCCCGAGATCCTGGCGGCGTTCTCCCCGCACCACGCCATCGCCTTCATCATCGGCGAACCGCTCATCGCCGGCGTCGCCCTCGGCGCTGTCGTGCTGGCTGTCACCGGAGCGGAGGCGCTGTACGCGGACCTCGGCCACTTCGGCCGCTCCCCCATCTCGAAGGCCTGGCTCTTCGTCGTCTTCCCGGCCCTGACGATCTGCTATCTCGGGCAGGGCGCCCTCGTGATCGAGGATCCGTCGGCCATCGACAACCCGTTCTTCCGGATGGCGCCCACCTGGGCCGTGTTCCCGCTCATCGGCCTCGCGACGCTCGCGACGGTCATCGCGTCGCAGTCCGTCATCTCCGGCACCTTCTCGGTCGCGAGGCAGGCCATGCGGCTCGGCTTCCTCCCGAATCTCACGGTCAAGCACACGTCCCGAGCGTCCATCGGCCAGATCTACATCCCGGTCGTCTCACTGCTCCTGCTCGTGCTGATCATCGGCGTCGTCCTCGGGTTCCGGAACTCGGAGAACCTGGCGGCCGCCTACGGCCTGGCGGTCACCACGACGTTCCTGCTCACCTCCTCGCTGTTCATCGTGTACCTGCGCCTCGTGTGGGAGTGGCCCTGGTACCGAGTGCTCCTCGTGACGGTCCCCATCGTCGTCCTCGAGCTCGCCTTCTTCGTGTCGGGGCTCGTGAAGTTCTTCGCAGGCGGCTGGTTGCCGCTCGTCCTTGCCGGCGCCCTCATCCTGACCATGCTCACCTGGAAACGGGGTCGCGAGATCGTCACCGGACGACGGGAGCGCCTCGAGGGGACCCTGCAGGAGCTCATGCGCCGCCTGGTCCTGGACCAGCCGACCCGCGTGCCGGGATGGGCCGTCTATCCGCACGGCGGGGCACGCACGGCTCCCCTGGCGCTTCGGCTCAACACCCGCGTCAACCACGCCCTCCACGAGCACGTGCTGCTCGTGCGAGTCGCGACCGCGGACGTGCCCCACATCCCGGAGCGCCGGCGCTGCACCATCGACGACATCGGGCCGGCCCCGGAGGGCCTCGTGCACATCACGCTGACGTACGGGTTCCTCGACCGGCGCGATGTCCCCCTCTCCCTCCGCGACGCGCGGCTCGCCGGCACCGTGTCGCAGTTCGACAACGAGAGCGCGATCTTCTTCCTGTCGCGGATCGCCCTCAGGCCGGGGCACGCGAGCGGTATGGCCACGTGGCGCGCCAAGCTCTTCGTGCTCATGTCCCGCGGAGCCTCTTCCCCTGCCGCGCAGTTCGGGCTTCCCCCCGAGCAGACGGTCGAGATCTCCCCGCAGGTGCTGCTCTAGGAGCGGTCGGCCTCCGCCTTCGCGAAGCCGGTCAGGTATGCGGGGACCAGCACGGACGCCGTGAACAGGAGCGTGAGCACGAAGGTGCAGGTCATGACCGTGAGCAGGTCGTAGGCGCCACCGGAGATCCAGAAGCTGCAGAACGTCGCACCGGCTGCCGCGAGGATCGAATGGCCGATCGCGAGCGGCAGCACTCTCCGACGCGTGTACGAACGCAGCCCGGTCGACACTCCCCGCTCAGCGGCGAGCGCCGCGACTGCACCCAGGATGCACAGCAGGAGCATCGCCAGCCAGCCGAGGAGCAGCGGCAGGAAGCCGCGCTGATCGAGCTGCACTCGACCGACCTCGGTCAGCAGCGCATAGCCGAAGAACATGACGAGGCCAACAGCCCCGAGGGTCGGGACGAGTCGGCTGAGCACCTCGCGCTGGCTGGGCCGGAACGCGGCAAGGGAGATCGACGGGGAATCTTCGAGGGGGGCGGCGCTCACGCGGGTCAGTGTATCCGCCGCAGACGACGAGACGGGGCGGCCCGTCGGGGCCGCCCCGTCTCGGGAACGGTGCTGCGTGTCTCGCGGTCGATCAGACCCCGGGAGTCGTGTCGCTCGTCGCGCCGGTCGGGTTCATGCCGCCCTGCTTCGAGAACGAGCCGACCAGCTGCTGCAGGTCGATGCCCGTGAGGGTCTTGAGCACCTCGGTGCCCTCGCCAAGCACGGAGCCGACCGTCTTCGTGACGGCGCTGGCGCCGTCCGTCGAGATGACGGTGAGCTTCTCGATGTTGCTGATGGGGTCGGCCGCGGCGCGGACGATCTCCGGGAGGCGGGAGATGATCTCCTGCGCGATGGCAGCCTCGCCGTACTTCTGCAGCGCCTGCGCCTTGGCGTCGGTCGCTGCAGCCTCGGCGAGACCCTCAGCCTGGATCGCAGCGGCGCGAGCGTCACCCTCGGCGCGGATACCTGCTGCGAGCGCGATCTGGCGGTCACGGTCGGCTTCACCGGAGTACCGCACGGCAGCGGCGGCTGCCTCGGCGTCCTGGACGGCGGCGACCTTGTTGGCCTCTGCCGTGCGCGTGCGCTTGTAGACCTCGGCGTCGGTCGCCGCGTTCTCGGTGTCGCGGATGGCGTTGGCCTGCTGGACCTTCGCGTAGGCGTCGGCCTCGGCAGGCTTGCGGATCTCGATGTCGAGTCGCTCCTGGGTCACGAGGGCCTGTTCGATGAGCGCCTCGCGCTCCTGCTGGGCGACGAGTCGGTCCTGCTCGGCGCGAGCGAACTGACCGGCCGCTTCAGCCTCTGCGTTCGCTCGGTCGGTCTCGGCCTTGATCGATGCCTGGCGCAGTCGGAGTTCCTTCTCGCGTTCCGCGATGCGCTCGGACGCCTCGATCTTGGCGAACTCGGAGACCCGAGCGGCCTCCGCCTCGCTGACCTCAGCGACCTGGCGCGCACGAGCGGACTCGGAACGCCCGAGGTTCTGCAGGTAGTCGCTGCCTGGGGTCGAGATGTCGGAGATGTTGAGGAGGTCGACCTGCAGGCCCTGCTCGATGAGGTCGGCCTTCGTCTCCGACACGACTCGGTCGGAGAGGCTCTTGCGGTCGGAGATGATTTGCTCGATCGTCATGTCTCCGACGATGGAGCGCAGCGAGCCCTCGAGCGACTCGCGGATGATATCCGTGAGGGCCTCCTGCTGGTCGAGGAAGCGCTGGGCCGCGCGGCGAACACCTTCCTCGGTACCGGACACCTTGAAGTTGATGGAGGCCTTGATGGCGATCTTGATGCGGTTCTTGTCGACGCCCTCGACCTGGATGCCGATCTGACGCTGCTCGAGCGAGAGGGCGAAGCCCTGCTGCAGGATGGGCCACACGAAGGTGCGGCCGCCGATGACGACGCGCTGCCCCGTCATGTCGCTCTGCGCCTTCTGGCCGGCGCCGCGACCGACGATGATGAGCGCCTCGTTCGGCGGGACGCGCCGGATGCGCGACGCGATGAACACTCCGAGGGCGAGCAGCGCGATGATGATCGCGATGACGCCGATCACAGTGACGTTGGCAGTTATCAAGTCCATATGGTCGATTTCCTGTCGTGGAGGTCGTGGGTGGTCATGCTGTGGTCATGAGGCGCCCGACGGCGCAGGGAGTCGGCCAGCTGGGCGTCTCCCGATCAGATGGATTCGCGTTCGACTTTGACGCGCGAACCGAGGTGCTGCACGACGCGGATGCGCGCGCCCTGCTCGATCTCACCGTCGGCGAACGCGAGGCGCCGCTCGATCTCGTGGGACCCATCGAGCGCGACCTCTCCGCTTGAGATCGTGATCTTGGACATCGCCGTGCCGGTGTCTCCCGTGACGTCCCGCGGCACGCCGTCGCTGCTTCTCGACAGGTTGCGCACGAGCAGCGACGAACCGACGTAGGCGATGAGGCCGATGACGATCGCGACGATGTAGGCCCAGAACTGCGGCAGGCCCATGCTGTCGGTGATGGCACCCGAGGCGCCGAAGACGACGAGCGCGACGGCCAGGCCGGGAACGGAGAGCAGCCCGCCAGCATCGACGTCGAGGACTTCCCCGAAGAAGAGCGAGAAGACCAGAAGCCCCAGGCCGATCGCTCCGATGATGATGAAGACGGTCATGACGGTGAGCTCCCTGGTGGCCGCGTGCGGCGGGGTGTCCCGCCGCCTCGCGTTGATTCTACCGAAGGCTGAGACACCGCGGCGCGGAGACCTCTCCGGCGCGGCGGCGCCTCAGCCTGAATTCTGACGGAGATCAGGCTTCTCCGAAGCCGGAGCTGATGAGCGCCGCGATCTCGGTGACGGCCTGCTCGGCCTCCGCGCCCGTTGCCGAGACCTCGATCTCCTGCCCCTTCGAGGCCCCAAGAGAGATGATCCGGAGCAGACTCTCCGCGTCGGCCCCGCCGATCGTGATCTGCGCATCGAACTTCCCTGCCACCGAGACCAGCTGGGCCGCCGGCCGTGCGTGCAGCCCCTGCTCGTTGACGATCCTGACCTTGGTGCTCGCGCGGGGAGCCGCGGCCTCATCCGCTGCCGACGGTGCCGACGCTGCCGACTGCTCGGCTCCTGACGCATCCTGCGCGGCGCCGTCCCTCTGCCACGCCGACTCCCCCGCCCGTGACACAGCGTCCAGCGACGCCCCTCCGGCCGCCGCGACAGCGGCAGCCACCGTGCCCTCGACGAGCGGCGCGTCCACGAGGCGCACGTCCCCGGCGTCATCGTCGAGCATCTCGAGCACGGTCTCGGCAGTGAGGACGGCGGAGCCGAGGTCGGTGAAGACGGCGACTCCCTCGCCGGACTGCGCCGTCGCGACGGCGCGCTCGATGAGCTCGAAGCTCGTGCCGATTCGGCCGTCCTCGGTGCCGCCAGCAGGGACGATCGTCACGTCCTCCGCCATCTGACCCGCGAGCTCGACGAGACCCTCCGCGATCCGTGCAGAGTGCGATACGACGACGATGCCGACCGTCATGAAGCCGCCTCGACAGCGGCACCAAGGAGGTAGGCGGTCGACTGCGCGCCCGGATCCCGGTGCCCGGCGCTGCGCTCGCCCAGGTAGCTCGCTCGGCCCTTCCTGGCGATGAGCGGCTCCGTCGCGGCAGCGCCCTCCACTGCCGCGAACGCCGCGGCCCGGAGCACAGCGGCGCCGTCGTCGCCAGCGGCGGCCGCCTTGCTCGCGGCGGAAGCCGCGGGAGCCCAGGCGTCGACCATGGTCTTGTCGCCCGGCTGCGCCTTGCCACGCTGCTGCAGCCCTGCCGAGGCCGCCTCCACGAAGGCCGCCACGTCCGCGGGCTCCAGCTCGGGCTTGCCCTTGAGCGCGACGGCACCCTTCAGGAACGCCGTCCCATACAGCGGGCCCGCCGCTCCACCGACCGTGGAGATCAACGTCGTCGCGAGCAGCTTCAGCACGTCGGCCGGCGTCGCATCAGCCTCCAGTGAGGAGAGCTTCCCGAGCGCGGCCTGGAATCCGCGATCCATGTTCTCCCCGTGGTCGCCATCGCCGATGTTGCGATCCAGGTGGATGAGCTCAGTGCGGTTCTCGGCCATCGAGGTGGCAGAGAGCTCCACCCAACGCCTCGCCCAGTTTCCGTCGAGTGTCATGTTCTACCTTCCCCACCGAAGTGCCGCTGTGTGCACCGGTGCATCCCACAATGCCGTGAGTTCGTCGTCGAGCCTGAGAACGGTGATCGAGCAGCCCTGCATCTCGAGCGATGTCGTGAAATTCCCGACGAGGTGCCTGGTTACTGTAATTCCGTGTTCCTTCAGCACCTGCGCGGCGCGACGGAACACGATGTAGAGCTCGATTTCGGGGGTGCCGCCCATTCCATTGACAAACAGCAGCACATTATCGCCGGAGGCAAATGGCAGATCCTCGAGAATCGGGGTGAGCAGGCGGTCGACAATCGCATCAGCAGGCTCGATCGCGATTCGCGCGCGACCCGGCTCTCCGTGAATGCCGATCCCGATCTCGATCTCGTCCTCGGCGAGATCGAAACTCGGCTCGCCAGCGTGCGGCACGGTGCAGGCCGAGAGGGCGACGCCCATGGACCTCGTGTTCGCGTTGACCCTGGTCGCGAGTTCGGCGACGGCGTCGAGGTCGTCTCCACGCTCTGCCGCTGCTCCGGCGATCTTCTCCACGAGCACCGTGCCGGCAACTCCCCGCCGACCGGCCGTGTAGAGCGAGTCCTTCACGGCGACGTCGTCGTCGACGAGCACCGTTCGCACCTCGATGTCCTCAGCCAGCGCAAGGTCGGAGGCCGTCTCGAAGTTGAGGACGTCGCCGGTGTAGTTCTTGACGATGTGGAGCACACCCCGACCGGCGTCCACGGCCTTCGTGGCCTCGAGGATGGGGTCAGGCGTCGGTGAGGTGAAGACCGGCCCTGGGACTGCCGCGTCGAGCATCCCGTAGCCGACCAGCCCGCCGTGCATGGGTTCGTGCCCTGAGCCGCCGCCGGAGACGATCCCGACCTTGCCCTCCACCGGTGCATCGTTTCGCACGAGGAATGCGGGCTCCGGGGCGACCCGGAGAATATCCGCATGGGCGAGCGCCATACCCTCGAGCGCTTCCTTGACAACGTCCTTCGGATCGTTGATCAGCTTCTTCACGATCATCCTCTCGACGAGATTTCGGCAGCAGCATTGCAGCCACGCTCAGCCTAGTGCCGATGGCGGGTCACAATTCGGGAAACTCGCTCGTAACACGCGCGTCGGAGTTGTTCCTGTGCCTATGGTGAGGAACCGCTCAATCGCGGCACGGGCTCGCCCCGTATCGAACTTCCCAGAAAGGCAATCCCGTGGATCTAGGATCGATCTTCTTGGCCGAGCTGGTGGGCACCGCAGTGCTCGTCCTCCTCGGTTGCGGTGTCGTCGCCAACGTCGTCCTCAAGGACACGAAGGGCAACGGCGGCGGCTGGCTGCTCATCAACTTCGGCTGGGGCTTCGCCGTCTTCATCGGCGTGCTCTCGTCAGCGGCGTCAGGCGGCCACCTCAACCCAGCAGTGACGCTGGGACTCGCGGCCAACACCGTCGTCACCGGCGGCTCTGTGGACGTCGCCGAGGTGGGGCTGCGCATCGTCGCTCAGCTCATCGGCGCCATCCTCGGTGCCGTCGTCGTCTGGCTCGCCTACAAGCTCCACTTCGACGACGAACCGGATGCGGGTTCGAAGCTCGCGGTCTTCGCGACGGGTCCGGCCAAGCGCAGCCTCGGCTGGAACACCGTGACCGAGATCATCGCGACGTTCGTCCTGGTGCTTGCCGTCATCGCGTTCCAGAACTTCCCGGCCTTCTCGATGGCGAACACGGACTCGACCGCGCCCGACATGGGCAGCCTCGGAAACCTCGCGCCGCTCGCCGTCGCGATCGTCGTGGTGGCCATCGGCGCGAGCCTCGGTGGGCCGACCGGCTACGCCATCAACCCAGCGCGTGACCTCGGACCGCGCCTCGCGCACGCCTTCCTCCCCATCAAGGGCAAGGGCGGCAGCGACTGGAGCTACTCCTGGGTTCCGATCGTCGGACCGATCATCGGCGGTGTCCTCGCCGGCCTCGTCGGCACGGCGATCCTGCCCGCCGCAGCTTCCGCCTTCGGCGCCTAGCACCCACAGGGCGACCTCGACGCTTTCAGGGCCGGAGTCTTCACAGTTCCGGCCCCGAAACTGTCTGCAGGACACCACCAGCGATGCTCGCGCCAGTCCAGCATCGCGTTTTTCACCGCTGGCACATCAGCACCTCTGACAAGGGAGTCACTCCGTGAGCAAGTACGTCATCGCCATCGACCAGGGAACCACCTCCTCGCGAGCCATCGTCTTCGACCACTCCGGGTCGATCGTGTCGACCGGGCAGCTCGAGCACGAGCAGATCTTCCCCAAGGCCGGCTGGGTCGAGCACGACCCCAAGGAGATCTGGAACAACACGCGAGAGGTCATCGGCCAGGCGCTCTCGAAGGCGAACATCACCAGGCACGACATCGCGACGATCGGCATCACGAACCAGCGCGAGACCGCCGTCGTCTGGGACAAGACCACCGGGGAACCCGTCTACAACGCCATCGTGTGGCAGGACACGCGCACGCAGCCCATCGTCGACCGGCTCGCGGCCGATGGCGGCGTCGAGCGCTTCAAGGACACCGTCGGGCTTCCCCTCGCCACCTACTTCTCCGGAACGAAGATCGTCTGGATCCTGGAGAACGTCGAGGGTGCACGGGAGCGCGCCGAGGCCGGCGACCTCATCTTCGGCACGACTGACAGCTGGGTGCTCTGGAACCTCACCGGCGGCGTCGACGGAGGCGTCCACGTCACCGACGTCACGAATGCCTCCCGCACGCTCTTCATGGACCTCGAGACGCTCGCCTGGGATCAGTCGATCCTCGACGCGTTCGGGGTGCCTGCATCGATGCTCCCGGAGATCAAGTCCTCCTCCGAGGTGTACGGCCACGCCAGCACGCAGTCACTGCTGCGCGAGGTGCCCATCTCCGGCATCCTCGGCGACCAGCAGGCGGCCACCTTCGGCCAGACGGCCTTCTCCTCGGGCGAGGCGAAGAACACGTACGGCACGGGATCGTTCCTCATCTACAACACCGGCGAGAAGATCGTGAAGTCCGAGAACGGACTCCTCACGACGCTCTGCTACAAGCTCGGCGACGCGGCTCCCGTCTACGCGCTCGAGGGCTCGATCGCCGTGACCGGGTCGCTCGTGCAGTGGCTGCGCGACAACCTGGGCCTCATCAACTCGGCTCCGGAGATCGAAGAGCTGGCCAGCAAGGTCGAGGACAACGGAGGCACCTACATCGTCCCGGCCTTCTCCGGGCTCTTCGCCCCGTATTGGCGACCGGATGCACGCGGCGCCATCGTCGGCCTCACGCGCTTCGTCAACAAGAACCACATCGCTCGTGCGGCCCTCGAATCCACGGCATACCAGACCCGCGATGTCCTCGAGGCATCCAACGCGGACTCCGGCGTGCCCCTCGCGGAGCTGAAGGTCGATGGCGGCATGGTCGCGAACGACACGCTCATGCAGTTCCAGGCAGACATCCTGAACACGGACGTGGTGCGCCCCGTCGTCACGGAGACGACCGCGCTCGGTGCGGCCTACGCCGCCGGGCTCGCAGTCGGATTCTGGAAGGACCTGGACGAGGTGTCCGCCAACTGGCAGGAGGACAAGCGCTGGACGCCGCAGATGCCGGAGGAAGAGCGCGAGCGTCTCTACCGGAACTGGAAGAAGGCCGTCTCGAAGACCCTCGACTGGGTTGACGAGGACGTCAAGTAGCGCGCTGCGCGCTTCCCGACGACCGAGGCCCTCAGCAGCTTGCTGCTGAGGGCCTCGGTCTGTCCTGGTGCGGCGTCGTCGCGTTGCTCACTCTGCCGTCCAGCTGCGCCGATCGGCGACTGGCTTCACGCCGAACGAGTCGCTGCCACCCACGCATCCAGCGTCTCGATCGCGCGGCCGGAGTCGATGCTGGACGCTGCGTCAGCGATGCGCGCCGCGAGGCGCTCTCGGAGGGGTCGCTCTGCCGCTTCCGGGGTCACAGCGAGGTCGTAGGCGACGAGGCCTGCGGCCGCGTTGAGCAGCACGATGTCTCGAACGGCGCCATGCTGCTTCCCGGACAGCACGGCGCGGGCGATGGCCGCGTTCTCCTCCGGCAGACCGCCGAGGAGCTCCTGCATGTCGTAGGTGCCGAGGCCCACATCCCGTGGGTGGAGATCGTGTTCGGTGATCGCACCGTTCGACACCTCCCAGATGTGGCTGTAGCCGGTGACGCTCAGCTCGTCGAGCCCGTCGTCGCCCCGGAAGACCAGAGCGGTGGCGCCGCGGGTGCGGAAGACCCCGGTGATCAGCGGAATGGCGGCCTGTCGGGCGACCCCGACGGCCGATGCCTCGGGGCGAGCGGGATTCGTGAGGGGGCCGAGTAGGTTGAAGACCGTGGGAACCCCGAGCTCACCGCGCACCTTCTTGGCGTGGCGGAACCCCGGGTGGAACTGCGCGGCGTAGACGAAGGTGAGTCCGACCTCCTCGAAGATGCGTCCCACTCGAACAGGGTCGGCCGTGTGGACTGCGCCAAGAGCCGAGAGCACGTCGCTGGACCCGGACTTCGCGCTCGACGCCCCGCCCCCGTGCTTCACGACGGGGACCCCCGCACCGGCGCAGACCATCGACGCCATCGTCGAGACGTTCACGGTCCCGACCATGTCGCCGCCGGTACCGACGATGTCCAGCGCCAGGGGCGGCACCTCGAGCGGCACGGCGTGCTCGAGGATCGCGTCGCGGAACCCGACAACCTCCTCGACCGTCTCGCCCTTCGCGCGGAGGGCGACCAGGAAGGCAGCCAGACGTGCTTCGCTGACGTCGCCGCTCATGACCTGGCGCATGGCCCACGTGGCCTGCGCGACGCTGAGGTCATCACCGCCAAGGAGCTTCTCGAGCAATCCGGGCCAGGTCTCGGTCGATGTCATGCAGGAAACGATAGCCGTCCACCACCCAGGCACACCTAATCGGACGCGACCCGCCGGTCAGCCGTGCGTTGTCTCGGGAACCTGGGAAATCGGTCATAATGGTCAGGTGACTGCTGCAACCACCGCTCAGGCCGTGCACACGGTCCATCGCCCCAATACGACTGCCATCGGCGTCATCGTTTGGCTCGGTAGTGAGGTGATGTTCTTCGCTGGGCTCTTCGCGATCTTCTTCACTCTGCGCTCTATGGCGCCAGAGCAGTTCGCCGAAGGCCACAGTGCGCTGAACGTGCCCTTCGCCACCATCAACACGCTGATCCTCGTCAGCTCGTCGTTCACGTGCCAGTTCGGCACGTTCGCGGCTGAGCGCGAGCAGGCCCGCGCCACCGGCAAGAGCCCCAAGAACTGGGGCGCGATCGAGTGGTTCTACCTCACCGTCCTGCTCGGAGGCATCTTCGTCGCCGGCCAGGTCTGGGAGTACGCCACGTTCGTCAGCGAGGGCTATGTCCTCAACCTGAACGCGTTCACGAGCGCCTTCTACATGACGACCGGCTTCCACGGCCTGCACGTGACCGGCGGACTCGTCACGTTCCTCCTCGTGATCGGCCGCATGTACTCTGCCCGCCGCATGGGAACTCGCGAGGTCAGCAGCGCGCTGGGCATTTCCTACTACTGGCACTTCGTCGACGTGGTCTGGGTTGCGCTCTTCTTCGTCATCTACCTGCTGCCCTACTTCTCGTAGCCCGATCCTGGAGAACACACCAATGTTCCGAACGACCAAACCACGGACTGCGAAGACGGCGACCCGCAAGACGGCTCGCCGCCGCACCCCCCTCGCCACCGCGGCTCTCCTCGGCGCAGGCCTCCTGCTGACCGGCGGCGCGTACACCGCGATCGACACCGCAACCACGGCTGCTGCAGCCGAGGACGTGGCCCCCGCCAGCGCCGCAGACATCGAGAACGGCGCCGCGCTCTTCGGCGCCAACTGCGCCACCTGCCACGGCATGAACGCAGCGGGCACCGAGAACGGCCCGAGCCTCATCGGTGTCGGTGCCGCCGCCGTCGACTTCCAGGTCGGCACCGGCCGCATGCCCATGCAGGCCAACGCCGCCCAGGCCCCCGCCAAGCCCGTCCAGTTCGACGAGCAGGGCATCTCGGACCTCGGCGACTACATCGCTTCGCTGGCCCCCGGTCCCGCCGTCCCCGACGAGAAGTACCTGCAGGCCGATGGCGACGCAGCACGTGGAGCAGAGCTGTTCCGCATCAACTGCGCCATGTGCCACAACGTCGCAGGTGCTGGCGGTGCCCTCACCGAGGGGAAGTTCGCACCCGAGCTCATGACGGTCGAACCCGTCCACCTCTACGAGGCGATGATCACGGGCCCGCAGAACATGCCCGTCTTCAACGACGCGAACCTCACCCCCCAGGACAAGGCCGACATCATCACGGCGATTCGCTGGCAGACCGAGGTCACCGGCACGATCGGCGGCAACAGCCTCGGATCGCTCGGTCCGGTCTCCGAGGGCCTCTTCATCTGGATCTTCGGAATCGGCGCAGGCGTCGCGATGGCGGTCTGGATCGCCACTCGACCGAACTAGTGCCGGAAGCAACCCGGCCCGGGTCCAAACGACTTACTGCAGCTGAACAGACACACCCAGAAAGGGATCACCATGGCTGATGGCGAACACGGCGGAGAGCTTCGCACTGCTCCTTCGTCGGAGCGGGCGCCTCACATCGGGACCGCGATCCTTCCCAAGGACGGCTTCGAGAACCCTGGCATGCCGGCGCACCGCGACCGGATCACGGACGCGGACCCCGCGCAGGCGAAGCGCACTGAGCGCCTCCTCGTCGCGCTGTTCGTGTTCTCGGCACTCGCCAGCATCTTCGCTGTCGTGGCCTACTTCGTGTGGCCGATCAGCCGCGAGGACATCTCGACCGTCCGCCTGAACAACATGTTCCTCGGCATCGGCATCGCGCTCGCGATGCTCGCCATCGGCATCGGCACGGTCGCCTGGTCCAAGTACCTCATGGCCGACCACGAGATGGCCGAGGCCCGCCACCCGGGCAAGGGCTCCCCCGCCACTCGTTCGCGAGCGGTCGAGGTCTTCGCGCAGGCGAACGAGGAGTCGGGCTTCAGCCGCCGCAAGCTGTTCCGCAACTCCCTCATCGGAGCCCTCGTCGCCATGCCGCTTCCCGGCATCGTCCTCTTCCGCGACCTCTACAACGGCAACAACCCGGACCCGGTCGAGTCGCTCTCCCACACCATGTGGGAAGAGGGAACTCGCCTCGTCCGCGACCCCACGGGAACGCCGATCCGCGCCGCGGACGTCACCTACGGTTCTGCCTTCCACGTCATCCCCGACGGCCTGATCGACCTCGAGCACCACCTGCTCGAGGAGAAGGCCAAGGCAGTTGTCCTGCTCATGCGCTTGCCCGCTGACCAGCTCAACGAGCGCGAGGACCGTGCCGGATGGTCCTACGACGGAATCGTCGCCTACTCCAAGGTCTGCACGCACGTCGGTTGCCCGGTCGCTCTCTACGAGCAGCAGACGCACCACCTGCTCTGCCCGTGCCACCAGTCGCAGTTCGACGTCAAGAACCACTGCGAGGTCATCTTCGGACCGGCGGGACGCCCGCTCCCGCAGCTGCCGATCGCTGTCGACGACGAGGGCTACCTCATCGCGCAGAGCGACTTCACCGAACCTGTCGGACCGAGCTTCTGGGAGCGACGCCATGACTACAACGTATAAAGCTCCGGTACGCGAGGGCGGGTTCATCGCCGGCGCCGCCAACTACCTCGACGAGCGCACCACCATCTCCGGTGCGGTCAAGGAGTTCGGACGCAAGATCTTCCCGGACCACTGGTCCTTCATGCTCGGTGAGATCGCGCTCTACAGCTTCGTCGTCATCCTGCTCTCCGGAACCTTCCTGACGTTCTTCTTCGACCCGTCGATGGCCCACGTCGAGTACGAAGGCTCCTACCTCCCGCTCAAGGGCATGGGCATGTCGGCCGCTATGGCGTCGACGCTGGACATCTCCTTCGACATCCGCGGGGGACTGCTCATGCGCCAGGTGCACCACTGGGCAGCGCTGCTGTTCGTGGCGTCCATCGGGCTCCACATGCTGCGCGTCTTCTTCACCGGAGCGTTCCGCAAGCCCCGCGAGCTCAACTGGGTCGTCGGCTTCGTGCTCTTCATCCTCGCGATGGCAGAGGGCTTCACCGGCTACTCGCTCCCCGATGACCTGCTCTCCGGCAACGGCCTGCGCATCATCGACGGAATCATGAAGGGCATCCCGCTCGTCGGAACCTGGGTCTCCTTCCTGTTCTTCGGCGGCGAGTTCCCCGGTACCGAGATCGTCGGGCGCCTCTACTCGCTGCACATCATGATCCTGCCCGCGATGGTCATCCTGTTCATCGCGTTGCACCTGGCCCTCATGGTGATCAACAAGCACACGCAGTGGCCCGGACCCGGCCGCACGAACGGCAACGTCGTGGGAAACCCGGTCCTCCCGGTGTTCGCCGGCAAGGCAGGCGGATTCTTCTTCCTGATCTTCGGCCTCATCTTCCTCATCGCGTCGTTCTTCTCGATCAACCCGGTCTGGAACTACGGCCCGTACGACCCCTCCCCCGTCTCCGCCGGTACCCAGCCTGACTGGTACATCGGCTTCGCCGACGGCATGCTGCGACTCATCCCGCCCGGCTGGGAGGTGTACTGGTTCAACCACACGTGGTCGTTCGCGATCCTGACCCCGCTGATCCTTATCGGAATCTTCATCGTGCTGGTTGTCGTCTACCCCTTCATCGAGGCGTGGATCACGGGTGACAAGCGCGAGCACCACCTGCTCGACCGCCCACGCAACGCCCCCACCCGCACCGCGATCGGCGCAGCCGGCGTCACGTTCTACGCCGTCATGTGGGCTGCAGCAAGCTCCGACCTCATGGCAACGCACTTCCACCTCGCCATGGAGCACGTCATCCACTTCCTGCAGGTGATGCTGATCCTCGGACCGGTCATCGCGTACATCGCAACGAAGCGGATCTGCCTCGGGCTCCAGAAGCGCGATCGTTCGCTTGCGCTGCACGGTGTCGAGTCGGGACGTGTTCTTCGACTCCCCCACGGCGAGTTCGTCGAGGTCGAGGTTCCGCTCGACAAGTACGACCGATGGGAGCTCGTCTCCTACAACGAGCAGGCGCCGATCATGCTCCGTCCGAACGAGGACGGAAAGATCACGGCTCCCATGCGCCTGCGCGCCGCTCTGTCGCGCTGGTTCTTCGAGGACCGCGTCGAGCCCGTCACGAAGACGGAGATCGAACAGGCACACCACGGCCACCACTAGGCCGTAGCAACTCCCTGAGCCTTCGGGCACACAAGAGGGGCTGTCATTCCGCATCAGCGGACTGACAGCCCCTCTTGTCGTCGGCGGTCCCTCCTGCGAGGGGGCGGGGGCAGCGGCGACCGGCTCCCCGTGGAGTCAGGAGCGGAGACCGCGCAGCCAGTCCCCCAGACCCCCAGCCCGCCAGCCCGCCAGCCCGCCAGCCGAGGACGCTCGGCCGAGACGGGATCTCGCCGAGCGCTGTGGCTTCTCGCCCTCGGGAGCCCACGCCGGCACGCGGAGTCGCGCGAGGGCACGGAGACCCCAGGAGCCGAGGGCAAGAGCAGGAGCCGGCAGCGTTGCCGATCCCCGCGAGGTCCACCACCAGTCGAGGTGGTGTCCGGTCACGGGGCCAACGGCACAGATACTCCCGCACGGGCTCCACAGCCCACGGTCGCGGCCCCATGGACGTGAGACGGGAGGGAGCTCGCCGTTTCCACTGCACTGCCCACGCTTGGCGCGCACCGAATGCAGGCGGGTAGGGGTCGGACTCAAGAAAGCGGCGCTCTTGCTCCGCCCGCGTCCGAGCGGGCTCCGAACGTGCGGGCATCCGGGAGAGGCAGAGGCAGAGTCCTCACGGCCCGAGGTGCGCGTGCTCCCTCAGCGCGCTCTGGGACCCTCAGGTCCTCTCCGGGTGTACGAACACGCACCCTCGACTCAGGGAGCGCCACAGGGGCATGTGGGGCTACCAGAGTGGCGCCGAGCCTCGTCGGCGGAGAACGGCAAAAGGCCCGCCCCTCTTGTGAGGGACGGGCCGGAAGCCTGCAGACGACGCCTAGTGGGCGTAGCGTCCGCGGTAGTACTCGAACACCCAGCCGACGATGGCGATGATGAACAGCGGCGCCGCGAAGTACGCGAACCACCATCCGCCGATCGACAGGCCGAGGAAGATCAGCCCGACGGCAAGGGCCAGCACGAACGGCCACCAGCTCTGCGGCGGGAAGAAGCCGAGCTCAGGATCAGCGTCAGCGATCTCGCCGTCGAGCCTGTCCTCGGGAAGGACGTGCACTCGGAACGGCTTCGCCGAGCTGCCGAGATAGAACGCGACGAAGGCGACGAAGATGCCGGACAGCGCCAGTGCGACGATGCCAACCCACTCGTAGTGGCCGAGGGCCGCATGAGTCCAGAGGGTGTAGACGACGGTCACGACCGCGTAGAAGACGGCGAGGACCCAGAGGAGGCGTGCTGAAGTCTTCACTCTCGTTCTCCGATCTTGTCGTTGACTGGCGTCAGGTCGCGGTAGCCATGCGGTGCGACCTCGGGGTGGTTGAGATCGAACGCCGGACGCTCCGAGCGGATGCGCGGGATGGACGTGAAGTTGTGACGCGGCGGCGGGCAGCTGGTCGCCCACTCGAGCGAGGAGCCGTAGCCCCACGGGTCGTCGACGGTCACCTTCGGTGCGTTGCGGGCCGTGATGAAGACGTTCAGGAAGAACGGCAGCAGCGAGATCGCGAGCACGAAGGCGCCGAACGTCGAGAGCTGGTTCATCCACGTGAAGTTGTCTTCGGGCTGGTACGTCGCGTAACGACGCGGCATGCCCATGACGCCGAGCCAGTGCTGGATGAGGAACGTCATGTGGAAGCCGATGAACAGCAGCCAGAACTGGATCTTGCCGAGGCGCTCGTTGAGCATCTTCCCCGTCCACTTCGGCCACCAGAAGAAGAAGCCGGCGAACATGGCGAAGACGATCGTTCCGAAGATCACGTAGTGGAAGTGAGCCACGACGAAGTACGTGTCAGACACGTGGAAGTCGAGCATCGGCGAGGCCAAGATGACACCCGTCAGGCCACCGAAGACGAAGGTGACGAGGAAGCCGAGCGAGAACAGCATGGGCGTCTCGAACGTGACCGAGCCACGCCAGAGCGTTCCCAGCCAGTTGAAGATCTTCACACCGGTCGGCACCGCGATGAGCATCGTCATGAGCGCGAAGAACGGGAGGAGCACGGTGCCCGTCACGTACATGTGGTGAGCCCACACGGAGGCGGAGAGCGCCGCGATGGCGATCGTCGCGTAGACGAGGGTCTTGTAGCCGAAGATCGGTTTTCGGCTGAAGGCCGGGAAGATCTCGGACACGATCCCGAAGAACGGCAGCGCGAGGACGTAGACCTCCGGGTGGCCGAAGAACCAGAACAGGTGCTGGTAGAGGATCGCTCCCCCGGCCTCGACGTCGTAGATGTGCGTCAGGAACACGCGGTCCATGAGCAGGCCGAACCAGGCAGCCGCGAGAACGGGGAACGCGAACAGCACGAGGATCGACGTGATCATCGCGTTCCAGGTGAAGATCGGCATGCGCCACATCGTCATGCCAGGTGCGCGCATCGTGATGATCGTCGTGATGAAGTTCACGGCGCCGAAGATCGTCGCGAATCCTGTCGCCGCGAGCCCGGCAACCCAGAGGTTGCCTCCGACTCCCGGAGAGTAGGTCATCGTCGACAAGGGGACGTAGGCCGTCCAGCCGAAGGATGCCGCACCTCCCGGCGTGAGGAAGCCACCGACCGCGATGAGCGCGCCGAAGGTGAAGAGCCAGAAAGCGAACGCGTTCAGTCGCGGGAACGCGACGTCGGCCGTGCCGATCTGCAAGGGCACGAGCACGTTCGCGAAGCCGGAGAAGAGCGGCGTTCCGAACATGAGCAGCATGATCGTGCCGTGCATCGTGAACAGCTGGTTGTACTGCTCTTTGGTGTCGATGATCTCCATGCCCGGCTCGAAGAGCTGGGTGCGGATGACCAGTGCCATGACTCCGCCGATGCAGAACCAGACAAAGCTCGAGATCAGGTACATGTACCCGATGGTCTTGTGGTCCGTCGAGGTGATCCAGGTGACGAGGACGTTGCCCTTGCGCTCGACAGAGCGGCTCGGAGCCGTGGTCGCCTCAGAGACCGGGGTGATGCCTGGACGGTTCAGCGTTGACGTCATTTTCGTCGCCCCTATTCCGACTCGTGGTTGAACTCGGGAACATCAGTGCCCGGAAGGTTCTGGTTGCGGTTGTAGTCGTCGCCGTGGGCGCCGACGTTGCCCGCCGCGCGCAGCTCGGCGATGTAGGCGTTGTACTCGGCCTGCGAGACGACCTCGACCTGGAAGAGCATCATCGAGTGGTACTCGCCGCACAGCTCGGCGCACTTGCCCATGTAGGTGCCTTCGCGTTCTGGCACGAACGACATGGTGTTGGTGTGGCCGGGGATGTTGTCGATCTTGTAGTGGAAGTCGACGACCCAGAAGGAATGGATGACGTCGCGCGACTTGATGTCGAGCGTGACGTTCGCGCCGACCGGGAGGACGAGCTTGGGCAGCGCTGCCTCGTCGATGGTTCCGGTCGCAGCTCCGCGCTCTCCGTCGACAGACGGCTCGCGGTCTTCCTGCGCCTGGATGCCCTCGTAGTAGACGCCCGAGTCATACGCGGTGTTGCTGGTCGGCAGGTAGTTGAAGTCCCATGCCCACTGCTTGCCGTAGACCTCGATCTTCACGTCCTGCTCTTCTTCGGCGAAGTTCGAGACGACAGGAGCCTCTTCTCGCACCGTGAAGGCGAAGAAGCCGGCGACGAGGATGATCGGGACCACGGTGAAGAGGATCTCGATGGGCATGTGGTAGCGCAGCTGAGCTGGCAGGCCCTTTTCGCCCTTGCGGCGGCGGTACATCACGGATGCCCAGATGATGAGCCCCCACGTGATGCCGCCCACGACAAGCAGAATGATCCAGGAGTTGACCCAGAAGTTCGTAAAGGCGTCGGAATGGTTGGTGACGCCGGGGTCACCGGGCATGTAGCCCCGTAGTTCTTGCGACGTGCAGCCAGCCAGAATCAGAATCAGGGCTGCTGCAATCGGAGCGGCGAACCACTTCACGCGGCGGGTGTCTCGCACGGCAAACCTTTCGAGGTGACGCATACAGGTTGCTGTCAGTCTAGTGGGAATCTCGCGGGCGAACGACTCGGGGCGCGCGGAGACGACGAAACGGCGCGGTCAAAGACCACGCCGTTTCGGGTGTGTCGCGGGGCGCCGCCCCGCGTGTCGGGTCAGTGGAACGAATCGCCACAGGCACAGGATCCCTGCGCGCTCGGGTTGTCGATCGTGAAGCCCTGCTTCTGGATCGTGTCTTCGAAGTCGATCTTCGCGCTGTCAAGGTAGGGGACGCTCATCGGATCGACGATGACTTCCACTCCGTCGAAGTCGACGGTCGCGTCGCCGTCGAGGATGCGCTCGTCGAAGAACAGCTGGTAGATCAGCCCGGAGCAGCCACCAGGCTGCACGGCGATGCGGAGGCGGAGCCCGCCCTCGCTCTCCTGGCCGATGAGGTTCTTGATCTTGTCGAGGGCCGCCTGCGTGAGGGTCACGGAGTGCGTGGCCTCGCTCACGGTGATGCCTTCAAGAACTGCGCTCATTGATTCTCCTCGTGCTGCTCGGCGGGACGACGTGCTCCCGCGCTCTTCACGTCGATAACGGCGTATGAGCCAAGGATATTCCTCCCACGCACGAATCGCATCACCGGATGTCCGCGTCAGGGCGCGCGAAGCGGTGCAGGAACAGCGCCTCAGCCGAGATCGCCCGGCGGAGCACCCCGAGGTCCTGCGACTCGTTCGGGCTGTGTGCCATCGTCGCCGGATCCTCGACTCCGGTCACCAGGATCTCCGCCTCCGGGTACACCTCGGCGAGCGCGGCGATGAAGGGGATCGATCCCCCGATGCCCGTCTCCGCCGGCTGGGCGCCCCATCCGTCCTCCATCGCGGTCTTCATGAGACCGACGGCTGGTCCGGCCGTGTCGACGAGGAACGGCTGCCCCAGGTCCGGCTGGGTGATCTCGATGTGCGCCCCGAACGGCGCATGCTCGCGAAGGTGGCGCTCGATGGCCTCGAACGCGCGCGCGGCGTCGTCGCCAGGCGCGATGCGGGCGGACAGGCGCACCGAGACCGCTGGGAGGAGCGTGTTCGAGGCCTCGTCGACGCTCGGCGCGTCGATGCCCGTGATCGTGATCGCTGGCTGGTTCCAGAGCCGGTCGTGGACCGTGCCGGTGCCGATCGTGGTGACGCCCTCGAGCAGTTCCGCGTCACGGCGCACGTCGGACTCATCGCCCCCGGAGGGTCCGTCGGCACGCGAGCCGAGCCCGGTGACCGCGACGGCTCCGCGCTCGTCCCAGAGGGAGTCGAGGAGCCGGACGGTCGCGAGCATCGCATCCGGCACCGCTCCCCCCAGCATGCCGGAGTGCGAGGCGTGGCCGAGCGTTCTCACGGTCACCTTCATCGTCACGTTGCCGCGCAGCGAGACGGTCAGGCCGGGGATGCTCGTGGACGGGTTGTCGCTGTCCGCGACGATGATGGCGTCAGCGCCGAGGGCCGCCTTGTGCTTCTCGAGGAAGTCGGCGAAGCTCCGCGAGCCGTTCTCCTCCTCGCCCTCGATGAACACCGAGATGCCGATCTTGGGTCGGCCGGCTGTCGCCGCGCTGAGCGCCTCGACAGCCGCGATGTGGGCCATGACCCCTGCCTTGTCGTCGCTTGCGCCACGGCCGTAGAGGCGGCCGTCCCGCAGCGTGGGCTCGAACGGCGGGGTCCGCCAGTCGTCGGCGCTGCCCTGCGGCTGCACGTCGTGGTGCGCGTAGAGGAGAACCGTCGGCTGGCCGGGCTCCGCCGCCCGCGTTGCGATCACCGCGGGCTGCCCTGCATAACCGTCGGCGGTCTCGACGCCGTCGATGTCCACGGATTCGAACACCCCCGTCTCGCGGAGCAGCTCGGCGGTGCGCTCGGCACTGCGTCGCACGTGGACTCGATCGAACGCATCCCAGGACACCGATGGAATGCGGACGAGCCCGGCGAGCCGCGCGATCGTGGTCGGAAAGCGGTCCTCCACAGCTCGGAGGAGGGCCTGTTCCTGGTCATGTGCATCGAGTGGGGCATCGGAGAGTGTCATAGCGGTTAGGCTAAATCACCCAGAGTTCTTGAGAGGCATCATGTCGAAGCACGAGTCCAAGAGCGCCGAGACAGTGTCGCTTCCCGCGAAGAGTCCGGCCAAGAAGCAGCAGCCGACCCCCACGAGGCGCGAGCGCGAGGCGCAGAACCTGCGTCCCCTCGTCCCCGAAGACCGCAAACAGGCCAAGCGCGAGATGCAGGCGAAGGTGCGCATCGAGCAGGCCAAGGCACGTGAGGGGCTCGCCAAGGGCGACGACCGCTACCTCCGTCCCACCGAGCGCGGCCCGCAGAAGCGCTTCATGCGCAACTACATCGATGCGCGGTACTCGATCGGCGAGCTCCTGCTCCCGATGATGTTCCTCGTCATCTTCGCCACCTTCATCCCGAGCCAGTCCGTCGGCATCTGGGCCATGAGCTTCATCTGGGCCTTCCTCGCCGTCTGCGTGCTCGAGGCCGTCATGATCGCGAACATCATCAAGCGACGCATCGCCGCGGTCGTCGGCAAGGACAAGGTCGAGAAGGGCATCATGATCGGCACGATCGCCCGGAGCCTGCAGCTTCGCGTCATGCGCATGCCGAAGTCGCAGGTCAAGCGCGGCGCGAAGATCGAGTTCACGGGCAAGTAGCCCTCGCCGGGACGGGCCTGCTCGTCTGCAGGACTCAGAAACCACAAGAACTCGACCCCGCAGAACCTCGACACCGCAGAAACTCGAAGGCCCGAACGGTATTCCGCTCGGGCCTTCGCTGTTTCACAATCTAGACCTGCTCGGGGCCCAGCAGGTGTCAGCTGCCTGAGAATCGCGAAGACGGCACGATCTGCGAGCAGCGAGGCCCGGGCTCAGCGCCTCAGGCGCGCGAGCCCCCTGTTGATGCTGGCTGCCCAGCCGGGGCCGGCATAGAGGAACTCCGTGTACCCCTGCACGAGCGTCGCGCCGGCGTCGAGACGCCGCTGCACTTCGGCGGCGTCGGCGACACCTCCGACGGAGATGATGCAGAGGCGGTCCCCCGCCGTCTCTTTGACGGTGCGCAGCACCTCGAAGGAGCGTTCCGTGAGCGGGCGTCCAGAGAGGCCTCCTGCGCCGAACGCCTCGACGACCCGCGAGGATGTGCGCAGCCCCGCCCTCGAGATCGTCGTGTTCGCGGCGATGACGCCAGCGAGCCCCTCGTCGATGGCCAGCTGCGTCACTTCGCGGATCTCGCCGTCCGTGAGGTCTGGTGCGATCTTGACCAGCAGCGGCACGTCTGGCGCAGCCTCACGGGCTGCCCGCAGGATGGGCGTGAGGGACTCGAGCGACTGCAGGCTGCGCAGGCCTGGCGTGTTCGGCGATGAGACGTTGACGACCAGGTAGTCGGCGACGTCCTTCACCGCCGATGCGGCTGCGGCGTAGTCGAGGTGCGCATCCTCTGCTTCGGTGGTCTTGTTCTTGCCGATGTTGACGCCGACGATGACGGTGCGGTTTCGGCGAGCCGCGATGTTCGCCGCCGCGAGCTCGGCGCCCCGGTTGTTGAAGCCCATGCGGTTGATGAGCGCGCCATCTGCGACGAGCCTGAAGAGGCGCGGGCCGGGATTCCCCGGCTGTGGGCGCGGCGTGACCGTGCCGACCTCGACGTGCCCGAAACCGAGGGCCGCAAGCCCGTCGATGTCTTCCGCGTCCTTGTCGAATCCTGCTGCGAGACCGAACGGCGATGCGAAGCGAAGTCCCATCGTCTCGACCGCCAGCGACTCGCCGGGGGCCGTGAACGTCGACGTCACCCTGGCCGGGATGCGACGCCCGAGAGTCCTGATGACGCCCGACGCGAGGGCGTGGGCACGCTCCGTGTCCATCTTCGACAGCACGTGGGTGAAGAGCAGGCGGTACGCGGCGTTCATCTGACCTCTTCCTCGATGGTGGGCTCGCCGTCGGCAGACTCCGTGGCGTACTGCGCCCTGATGCCGTCCTCGTGCATCTGCTCGATGGCGGCTCGGAAGTCATCGAGGCTAGCGAAGCCCTGGTAGACGCTCGCGAACCTCAGGTACGCGACATCGTCGAGCTCGCGCAGCGGTGGCAGGATCGCGAGCCCGATGTCGTTGGCCTCGATCTGGGATGCCCCCGTCGACCTGATGCTCTCCTCGACCCGCTGGGCCAGCAGAGCGAGATCGGTGTCGGTGACAGGCCTCCCCTGGCATGCCTTGCGCACGCCGGCGACGACCTTGTCTCTCGAGAAAGACTCGACGACGCCATTGCGCTTGATCACCGCGAGGCTCGCCGTCTCGGTCGTCGAGAAACGGCGACCGCATTCGGGGCACTGCCGCCTGCGACGGATCGCGAAGCCGTCGTCGCTGGTCCGCGAGTCGATGACCCTCGAGTCGGGGTGCCGGCAGAATGGGCAATGCATCAGCTGAACCTCGCCGTCACTGCTTCGCCGTGCGCGGGCAGGTCCTCAGCTTCGGCGAGCGCCACGACGTGGCCGCTCACCGTCCGCAGGGCCTCTCGGTCATAGCGGATGACCTGCTGCGGCCGCAGGAACGTGTGTGCCCCGAGGCCGGGCGTGTGGGCGGCCTGCCCTCCCGTCGGGAGCACGTGGTTCGACCCAGCGAGGTAGTCGCCGAGGCTCACGGGCGAGTTCGCCCCCATGAAGATCGCACCGGCGTTGTGGAGCGTCGCGAGCACGGCCTCCGGCTCACGGGTCTGCACTTCGAGGTGCTCGGGTGCGTACGCGTTCGAGACCACGGCCCCCGCGGCGAGGTCGTCGACGAGGATGAGCGCGGACTGGCGTCCGCCGAGCGAGGTGCGGACCCGTTCGGCGTGCTTCGTGGACGCGGCTCTGGCGGCGACACGCTCGAGCACTCGTTCGGCCCACTCGGGGTCCGGCGTGACGAGGAGGGCCGAGGCGAGTTCGTCGTGCTCGGCCTGGCTGACGAGGTCGGCGGCGACGTGGTCGGGATCCGCCGAGTCGTCCGCGAGCACGAGGATCTCGGTGGGTCCGGCCTCGGAGTCGATGCCCACGAACGACTGCACGATGCGCTTCGCAGCCGCCACGTAGACGTTGCCAGGGCCCGTGATGACCTCGACGGGCTCGAGGCCGATGTCCGGGACGCCGTGTGCCAGCGCACCGATCGCGCCGGCCCCGCCCATGGCGTAGACCTCCGTGATGCCGAGCAGGCCAGCCGCACCGAGGATCGTCGGGTGGACGCTCCCGCCGAATTCGCGCTGAGGCGGCGACGCGATGGCGATGGATCTCACCCCGGCGGCCGCGGCCGCGCAGACGTTCATGACGACGCTCGACGGATACACGGCCTTGCCGCCTGGCACGTACAGGCCCACTCGGGCGACGGGGTGCCAGCGGAGCTCGACGATGGCGCCGTCGCCGAGCGTCGTCACACGCGGCGCGGGGACCTGGGCCGCGGATCCGGCTCGAACCCGCTCGATCATGGCCTCCAGGCCAGCGCGAACCCGAGGGTCGAGGCCAGCCGTCGCTTCGTCGATGGCCTCCTGGGGGACCCGCAGATGGGGTGGCTCGACGCCGTCGAGTCGAAGGGCCTGCTCCCGGAGGGCGGCCCCGCCCTCGTCACGGACCGCGGAGATGAGCTCCGCTGCCGTGCCGAGGGCGCGCGTCACGTCGAGCTCGGCACGAGGGAGGATGTTCCGAAGCTCGGAGGCGCTGAGCGCAGAACCACGCAGATCGATGAGTTGCATCATGGTTTCTCCATCGTAGTCAGGCAGGAGGGAGTGCCGTCGCGAGAGCAACGGCCGAGGTGGGCTCTACTCCAGGCAGCTCGGCCCGAGGAGCGCCTTGAGCTCCCCGTAGAGGTCCTGCGTGATGCGCACGCGGTGCGGCAGCTCGAAGCGGCGGATGACACCGGGAGTCCGAAGCCTGAGCCGCACCTCGCTCTCGCCCGAGTGCCGCCGCAGCACCTTTCCGAGTGCATCCACGACGGGCTCGGTGGCGCGCGTGTCCGGGATCGTGAGCGTCAGCGTGCCGGCATCCTCGGCCGCGGAGATCTTCGGCAGGGTCAGCCCCTGCGCGTGGAGGTTCATGCCGTCGTCTCTCTTCGAGACACGGCCCTTGACGGCCACGATCACGTCTCCCTGGAGCTGCGTCTGGAACTCCTGGTAGGTCTTGCCCATGAACATCACGGTCATGGTGCCGCCGAAGTCCTCGACCTCGATCATGCCGTATGGGTTGCCCGAGTTGCGGGCGACCCGGTGCTGCACGCTCGTGATGAGGCCAGCGATCGTCACCTGGGAGCCGTCTTCGAGGTTCTCGGCCTGCGTGAGGTCGAGGATGCTCGTCGTCGCGAGCTTCGCGAGGTCGCGCTCGAGACCCGCGAGCGGATGGTCGGACACGTAGAGCCCGAGCATGTCGCGCTCGAAGGCGAGCTTGTCTCTGCGGTTGAACTCGGGGCGGACGGGAACGTCGTCCTCCTCCGCCTCGAACTCGTCGAGTCCCGCGAACAGGTCGACCTGGCCGTGCGCCTCGTTCCGCTTCCGCGAGACCGCGACGTCGATGGCGTTCTCGTGGACCTCGACGAGCGCGCGGCGGGTGTTGCCGAGCGAGTCGAACGCGCCCGCCTTGATGAGCGACTCGACGGTGCGCTTGTTCGCCACCGTCGTCGGCACCTTCTTCAGGAAGTCGTGGAAGGACGTGAACGCCGTCTTCGACTCCCTGGCCTTCTGGATCTCCTCGACCACGTTCGCGCCCACGTTGCGGACGGCGCCGAGGCCGAAGCGGATGTCCTCGCCGACCGCCGAGAAGTTGACGAAGGACTCGTTGACGTCCGGTGCGAGCACGGTGATGCCCATGCGGCGGCATTCGTTGAGGTACATGGCGAGCTTGTCGCGGGAGTCGCCGACGCTGGTGAGGAGGGCGGCCATGTACTCAGCCGGGTAGTGCGCCTTGAGGTAGGCGGTCCAATAGGAGACCACCCCGTAGGCCGCGGAGTGCGCCTTGTTGAAGGCGTAGTCGGAGAAGGGCAGCAGGATGTCCCAGAGCATCTTGACCGCTTCGTCGGAGAAGCCGTTCGCGTGCATGCCGCCCTGGAAGCCAGCGAACTGCTTGTCCAGCTCCGACTTCTTCTTCTTGCCCATCGCTCGACGCAGGATGTCTGCCTGGCCGAGGGAGAACCCCGCGACCTTCTGCGCGATGGCCATGACCTGCTCCTGATAGATGATCAGGCCGTAGCTGGTGGAGAGGATCTCCTTGAGGGGCTCCTCGAGCTGCGGGTGGATCGGCGTGATCTCCTGCTCGCCGTTCTTGCGCAGCGCGTAGTTGATGTGCGAGTTCGCGCCCATGGGGCCCGGGCGGTACAGCGCGATGACGGCCGAGATGTCCTCGAAGTTGTCGGGCTTGAGCAGACGCAGGAGCGATCGCATCGGGCCACCGTCGAGCTGGAACACGCCGAGCGTGTCTCCGCGGGTCAGCAGCTCGTAGGCGCCGACGTCGTCGAGTTCGAGATCTTCCAGAACGAGGTCGATGTCGCGGTTCGCCTTGATGTTGACCAGCGCGTCGCTCACGATCGTGAGGTTGCGCAGGCCGAGGAAGTCCATCTTGATCAGACCGAGGGACTCGCTCGCCGGGTAGTCGAACTGCGTGACGATCTGGCCGTCCTGCTCCCGCTTCATGATCGGGATGATGTCGATCAGCGGATCGCTCGACATGATCACGCCAGCCGCGTGCACGCCCCACTGGCGCTTGAGGTTCTCGAGGCCACTCGCCGTGTCGAAGACCTTCTTCGCGTCCGGGTTGCTCTCGATGAAGGCGCGCATCTCGGAAGCCTCCGAGTAGCGCTTGTGCTCCTTGTCGAAGATGCCGCTGAGCGGGATGTCCTTGCCCATGACGGCCGCCGGCATCGCCTTCGTGAGCTGGTCGCCCATGGAGAACGGGTAGCCGAGCACGCGCGACGCGTCCTTCAGGGCCTGCTTCGCCTTGATGGTGCCGTACGTCACGATCTGCGCGACGCGCTCCGAGCCGTACTTCTCGGTGACGTACTTGATGACCTCGGACCTGCGGCGATCATCGAAGTCGACGTCGAAGTCGGGCATGGAGACGCGGTCAGGGTTGAGGAAGCGCTCGAAGATGAGGCCGTGGCGCAGCGGGTCGAGGTCGGTGATGCCCATAGCGTAGGCGGCCATGGACCCAGCACCGGATCCACGGCCGGGGCCGACGCGGATGCCGTTGTCCTTCGCCCAGTTGATGAAGTCGGCGACGACGAGGAAGTAGCCGGGGAAGCCCATCTGGTTGATGACGCCGATCTCGTAGTCGGCCTGCTTGCGCACGTCGCTCGGGATCCCACCCGGGTAGCGCTTGCCGAGGCCGGTGTCGACCTCCTTGATGAACCAGCTGCTCTCCGTCTCGCCCTCTGGCACGGGGAAGCGCGGCATGTAGTTGGCGCTCTCGTCGAACTCCGCGGAGCAGCGCTCGGCGATGAGCAGCGTGTTGTCGCACGCCTCAGGGTGGTCGCGGAAGATGGCGCGCATCTCGGCGGCCGACTTGAGGTAGTACCCCGTGCCGGAGAACTGGAAGCGGTTCGGGTCGTCCATGGTCGACCCGGACTGGACGCAGAGGAGCGCAGAGTGGCTGTCGGCATCGTGCGAGTGCGTGTAGTGGAGGTCGTTCGTCGCGACCAGCGGAAGGCCGAGGTCCTTCGCGAGCTTGAGCAGGTCGGGCATGACACGGCGCTCGATGTCGATGCCGTGGTCCATGATCTCGCAGAAGTAGTTCTCCGCGCCGAAGATGTCTCGGAACTCCGCGGCTGCGGCGCGAGCTTCGTTGTACTGCCCGAGACGCAGCCTCGTCTGCACCTCGCCGGAGGGGCATCCGGTCGTCGCGATGAGGCCCTTCGAGTACGTGTTGAGCAGCTCGCGGTCCATGCGCGGCTTGAAGTAGTACCCCTCCATGGACGCGCGGCTCGAGAGCCGGAAGAGGTTGTGCATGCCCTGCGTCGTCTCGCTGAGCATCGTGATGTGCGTGTAGGCACCGGAACCGGAGACGTCGTCTCCCCCGCCGTTGCCCCACTTCACCCGAGTCCGGTCGCCGCGGTGCGTCCCCGGCGTCAGATAGGCCTCCGTG
The DNA here is from genome assembly GCF_002931055.1 of Pseudoclavibacter sp. AY1H1. GTDB lineage: Bacteria > Actinomycetota > Actinomycetes > Actinomycetales > Microbacteriaceae > Pseudoclavibacter. The sequence continues at coordinate 728,690 of NZ_PSXX01000001.1, forward strand.
CCGATGATCGGCTTGATGCCGTGCTCCTTGGCTGCCTTCGCGAACTCGTAGGCGCCGAACACGTTGCCGTGGTCGGTCATCGCCACCGCGGGCATGCCCTGCTCGACAGCGGCCTTCATGAGCTCGCCGATCCGGGCTGCCCCGTCGAGCATCGAGTACTCGCTGTGGACGTGGAGGTGGGCGAACGAGTCTGCTGAAGGCAATGTCTCTCCGGGAAGAAGGGTGGATCGGCGCACCCATCTTAGATCGCCGGAGCGGGTCCGCGAGCGTGCCTGTGGACTACAGCTCGCCCTCGCGCAGCACCTCGAGCGAGTGCGCCAGGTCGTCGGGGTACTCGGTCGTGAACCGCACGGGCTCACCTGTTCTGGGGTGCGCGAACCCGAGCTCCTTCGCGTGCAGCCACTGGCGCTTGAGGCCGAGCTTCGCGGCGAGGATCGGGTCGGATCCGTAGAGCGGGTCGCCGATGCAGGGATGGCGCTGTGCGGCCATGTGCACGCGGATCTGATGTGTGCGCCCCGTCTCGAGGTGCACCTCGAGGAGGGCTCCACGACGGAACGCCTCCGTGGTCTCGTAGTGCGTGACGGAGGGCTTGCCCTCGCTCGTCACGGCGAACTTCCACGAGGACCCCGGGTGGCGCCCGATGGGGGCATCGATCGTTCCGGAGAGCGGATCAGGGTGGCCCTGGACGACCGCGTGGTAGACCTTGTCGACCTCGCGGTCGTGGAAGGCCTTCTTGAGCTGCGCGTATGCCAGCTCGCTCTTCGCGACGACCATGAGTCCGCTGGTGCCCGCGTCGAGGCGATGCACGATGCCCTGGCGCTCGGATTGCCCGGACGTCGAGATCGTGAAGCCCGCCGCTGCGAGCGCACCAAGGACCGTCGGCCCATCCCATCCGATCGATGGATGGGCTGCCACGCCGACGGGCTTGTCGATCACGACGAAGTCGTCCTCATCGTGCACGATCTTGAGGTCGGGCACCGCGATGGGCACGACTTCGACCGGCCCAGCCTGCTGCCATTCGACGGAGATGACGGAACCCGCCATCATCCGGTCGGACTTGCCGACCTGCTTGCCGTCGATCGTGATGCCGCCGGCTGCGGCGATGTCGGCCACCTGCGTCCTGCTGAGCCCGAGCAGCTTCGAGACTCCCGCGTCGACGCGGGCCCCCTCGAGGCCGTCTGGGATCGGGATCGTCCTGGATTGCATCACGCGTCCTTCTTCGCCTTTGGTCGGCGCTTGCCGTCGAATCCGATGTCGAACAGGGTGAGCAGCACGAACGCCGACATCCCCACGACGATGCACATGTCCGCGACGTTGTAGATCGCCGGCAGCATCCAGGGCGTGTAGATGAAGTCGATGACGTGACCGACACCGAAGCCCGGCTCGCGGAAGAGCCGGTCCCAGAGGTTGCCGAGCGCCCCGCCGAGCACGAGCCCGAAGACGGCGGCCCACAGCTTCGAACCCAGCTTCCTGGCCACGACGACGATGACGATCACCATGATGGTCGAGACGCCCGTGAAGATCCACGTCGAACCTGCGGCGAAGGAGAAGGCCGCGCCGGGGTTCCTGACGAAATGCCATTGGAGGAATCCCCCGAGCACTTCGATGGTCTGGCCCTCGGTCATCGATCCGACGACGGCGGCCTTGCTGATCTGGTCGAGCGCAAACGCGCCGACGGCGACCGCGGCGAGCATCGCAAGAATGCGGATGCTCGGTCGCGATCGCCGTTCGGTGGTCTGCAGAGGTGTGTCCTCCACGTTCCGGTTGCTACTGGCCCGCTGGTGCGGAGCCTTCGAGGACGTCGCTGGCCTGACGGTTCAGGTCGTTGAGCTGTCCCTCGATGTAGGAGCGCAGGTTGTTGCGGTACTCGCGCTCGAAGATGCGGAGTTCTTCGATGCGAGCCTCGAGCTTCGTCTTGGTCTCCTCGAGGCGACCGAGGGTCTCGCGTTCCTTGGCCTCGGCCTCGGTGACGATCGTGCGGGCACGACCCTCGGACTCGGCCGTGATCTCGCGGGCACGCTTCTCGCTGTCGCCCTCGATCTGACGGGCGCGGGTCTCGGACTCGGCGACGATCTCTCGTGCACGGGTCTCGCCCGTTGCGATGATCTCGTCGCGCTTGCGGGTTCCCTCTTCGACGTGCTCGTCGTGGAGGCGACGGGCGAGCGCGATGAGCGAGCTGCTCGTCTCGGCCTCGTCTTCGCCCTGCGCGACGACGGGTGCGGGAGCTGCGGGCTGAGCGAGCGGAGCGATGGGCTCCGGCTCGGGCTCGGGCGCTGCCTCGACCTCGACGCTGGGCTCCTCGACCGGGGCGGGAGCGGCTGCAGCCGGCGCGTGATCGGCGCGGGCCTGTGCCTCTTCGAGCTGCTGACGAAGCTGCTCGTTCTCCCCCACGAGGCGGCGCATCTCTGCAACGACCTCGTCGAGGAAGTCGTCGACCTCATCTTGGTCGTACCCCTCGCGGAACTTGGTCTGCTGGAAGCGTTTGTTGATGACGTCCTCAGGAGTGAGTGCCATGTCGGCCACCTTTCGACTCTCTCTGCGATTGGTCTGTATCTGGTATAGACACTGAGTTTTACTTCAAGACTCTGGGCCTGACTTCAAGACATTGGATCTTGCTTCAAGACACTGGGTCTGACTTGACAACACTAGCGTTGCACAGGTGTGCGCGCAGAACGTTGCTGTGCTGCACAGCACATAGGTCACATTACGGCACTTGGGTCCCGCGCGTCACATTCTGCCGGGAAAGTCGGCATTGACCTCGTGGAATACGCCGATTCCGGCCATCCACGGGGCAGAACCGGGACCGGACGGCAGCCGCGCTCAGAGGAGACGGACGAGATTCGACGTGATGACGAGGGCGAACATCACGATGATCCAGGCGAGGTCGAGCGCGATGTTGCCGATGCGGAGCGGCGGGACGACCTTCCGAACCGCACGGAGGGGCGGGTCGGTCAGCGAGTACACGCCTTCGCAGAGCACGAGGACGAAGCCCTTCGGCTTCCAGCGCGGGGCGAACATGCGCGCGTAGTCGAGGATCAGCCGCCCCCACATCACCATGATGTAGAGGCCGATGATGAAGCCGAGGATCGCGCCGAGGATGTTCATTCGTTTCCTGAGATGTTGTCGCGCAGACACGGCGACGGTGCACCCACTGGATGCACCGTCTCACCGTTCGCGCGAATGCGGGCCGGTCCGCCTGGCGGCAGAGCCTGACTGGATGGGGCTACTGGAAGAACGAGGCTTCCTTCTCCGCCTCGAGCTTGCTCGACTCGCCGTGGACGGCGATGTGCTGCGGAGAGAGCAGGAAGACCCGGCTCGTCACGCGCTCGATCTTGCCATACAGGCCCTGAGAAAGTCCGCTCGCGAAGTCGATGAGGCGACGGGCTTCAGCCTCGTCCATCTCCGAGAGGTTCATGATGACCGGGACGCCATCGCGGAAGTTCTCGGCGATGACCTGCGCGTCTTTGTTGTAGGCCTTCGGGTGGACCGTGAGGATCTCGTTCATTTCCGCCATCGCCGGGGTCGAAGTGTGCTTGGGAGCTTTGGTGATCGGAGTCACTGGCGCCGGCTTGGGGCGCTCGGTGACCACCGGGGAGAGCTGCGGCGAGGGGGCCGCCGTGGGCGACTGCCTCTGCTGCTGCTGCGCCTGGGGCGTCTCGTCGTGCAGATTCTGCTCGTCTTCGTCAGCAAGGCCCAGGTAGACCATGGCATTGCGCAGCGGGTTGGCCATTGTGCTCCTCCGTGTGTTCGGCGTGCGTCCACGCTACGTCCGGTCGGGGCGCTTTCCCGTGATTGCCGCGCCGATCCTTAGGTGTGTCGCACCGTTTTCGATGGCTTCCCTGAAATCGTTCGACATGCCCATCGAGAGTGCGGTGGCAGCTGGCGCGAGCGCCTGGATGCGCTGGCCCAGCTCCCTGAGCTCGCCGAAGGATGCGCGCGGCTCCTCCCCCAGCGGGGCAACGCACATGAGGCCCTGCAGCTCGAGGGTCGGAGTGCGGAGCACGTGCTCGACGAGCGCGTCGAGCTCGTCGGGCTGGACGCCACCCCGGGTGGCGTCTGGCGTCATGTTGACCTGCACGAAGACGGGCAGCGGCCGCTCGCGCTCGATCGTCGACAGGGCGTCGACGAGGCCCGCGCGGTCGATCGAGTGCACGGCATCCGCGTACTGGGCGATCTGCCTGGCCTTCTTCGTCTGGATCTGACCGACGAAGTGCCACTCGAGCTCGGCGCGGCCGGCGAGCGCCTCGGCCTTGTCTCTCGCCTCCGGATGCCTGCTCTCCGCGAAGCGGCGCAGTCCGAGGTCGATGAGCTGGGCCACGAGCTCTGGACCGTGGAACTTGGTGACCGGGATGAGGGTGACCTCGGCGACGTCCCGGCCCGCGGCACTGCAGCTCTCGCCGATGGCCGCCTGGATCGCCGAGAGGCGCTCGGCCAGCGTCGAATGACCCTGGCCGAGCGCCTCCACTGCGTGCTCTGGCATGTGCGCCCTACTTGAGGAAGTCCGGGACGTCGAGGATGTCCTCGGCGTCGTCGTACGCCGCCTCTGGCTCGCGGCGCGGAGCGATCGTGGGAGCCTCAGCCGTCGACCAGGACGGGGCCTGCGCTACGGGGACCGGGGCCTGGACGGGCTCCCGTTCGATGGGCGCCGCGGGGGCCGATGCGACTGCGGCAGCAGCAGCGCCGAGCCCGATCGCTCCGGTATTCGCCTGCTGCACGGGAGCCGCGGCGACCGCCGGGGCCACCTGCTGCTCCTGGATCGTCTTGGGCTCGCCACCGGCGAAGCCTGCGGCGATGACCGTCACGCGCACCTCATCGCCGAGGGTGTCGTCGATGACGGCACCGAAGATGATGTTGGCCTCCTGGTGGACGGCCTCCTGCACGAGCTTGGCGGCGTCGTTGATCTCGAAGATGCCGAGGTTGGAGCCACCCTGGATCGACAGCAGGACGCCGTGGGCACCCTCGATGCTCGCCTCGAGCAGAGGTGAGGCCACGGCGAGCTCTGCGGCCTTGATGGCACGGTCCGCGCCTCGGGAGGAGCCGATGCCCATGAGGGCGGAGCCGGCACCCTGCATGACCGACTTCACGTCGGCGAAGTCGAGGTTGATGAGGCCAGGAGTCGTGATGAGGTCGGTGATGCCCTGCACACCGGCGAGCAGCACCTGGTCTGCCGTGGAGAACGCCTCGATCATCGAGATTCCGCGGTCGCTGATCTCCAGGAGACGGTCGTTGGGCACGACGATGAGGGTGTCGACCTCTTCCTTCAGGGTCGCAACGCCCTGCTCGGCCTGCTGCATGCGGCGGCGACCCTCGAAGCTGAAGGGCTTCGTGACGACACCGATCGTGAGGGCGCCGATGGACTTGGCTATGCGGGCGACGACCGGAGCGCCACCCGTTCCGGTGCCTCCGCCTTCTCCCGCGGTCACGAAGACCATGTCGGCGCCGGCGAGCGCCTGCTCGATCTCCTCGGCGTGGTCCTCGGCGGCACGGCGTCCGACCTCTGGGTCGGCTCCCGCTCCGAGCCCACGGGTGAGCTCGCGGCCCACGTCCAGCTTGACGTCGGCGTCGCTCATGAGCAGCGCCTGAGCATCGGTGTTGATCGCGATGAACTCGACGCCACGAAGGCCGAGCTCGATCATGCGGTTGACTGCATTGACGCCGCCGCCGCCGATGCCGACGACCTTGATGACGGCGAGGTAGTTGTTGGTGTTCGACACGTGTCCGGCCCCTCGTTGGCGTGTGGTGTGGATGAAGTACGGAGTGCACACCTCGGCGAGAAGCCCGAGAGCTTCAACCTCTACTTGAAGCTCAGAGATATGCGGTTTCCTGATTGCTTGCTTCGACGCTAGGTCGCGAAGCCCGCACGATCCGTGCAGTCCGCAGGTGTGTTGCGTTTTGCGCGGCGAATGACCGTGAGTCGCTTCAACCCCCACTTGAAGGTTTCCCCGTGACCGCCACCGCGGGCTCGCATCAGCGGGTGACGGGTGTCTCCGGACTCGACACGTCGTAGCTCGAGATGGACTGCTCGGCTGTCGCCGCGACGAGAGCCGCGAGCACCTCGGCCTTGCGGTCGGACTCCTCGGCGCTCCCCCAGACGACCTCCGCGCCGCTTCGCATCGTGAGGCGGACGTCGTCGATGCTCTTGGCCGTGACCGCAGCCACTCCGGAGCGGAACTCGACGGGAAGCGCGAGCGAGACCGCGGCTGCCGACGCGAACGCCTCGGAGTCGACTCCCTGCCCGTCGAGCTCGAGGGTGGGAATGTCGGCGGCGGGTTCCGGCTGCGTCCACAGCACGACTCCCGCTGCGTCCATGACGTCGTAGCCTGCCGGCACCTGGACGGTACCGATCGGGGAGCGCTCGACGATCGTCACGACGAGCCTGCTCGGAGGTTCGACTCGAATCGAGTAGCTCTGCACCAGCACGTAGGACTGCAACCGGGTCTCAACGTCCTCGTTCGTGACGAGGGCGAGCGGCTGGCCGTTGAGATCGGCGAGGGATGCGTCGACCTGCGCCTTGTCGACGCGCTCGGCGCCGGACACCACGATCTCCCGCACGGACATGATGGGGCTGTAGACGGCGACCGCCACGAACGCCACGAGGGCGGCGAGGGCCGCCGCGATCCAGAGCAGGATGCGACGACGCCGTCGCGCGCGCCAGGTGAATCGGCGCGCCTCGTCGCCGAGCACGCTCACGACTGGCCTTGCTCCTTCGCGCCGAGCGCGTCGAGGAGCTGGGGCACGATGAGGTTGACGTCGCCGCAGCCGAAGGTGATCACGAAGTCGCCGTCGCGGGAGATCTGGGCCACAGTGTCGGCAGCATCCTGCCAGTCGGGGCGATAGGCGACCTTGCTCTGGTCGACGAAGGCGTTCTCCACCAGGGCCCCGGTGACGCCCTCGATCGGGTCCTCCCGAGCTCCGCACACGTCGAGCACGACGGTCTCGTCGGCGAGGCGCTCGTAGACCTCGGCGAACACGTCGCTCATCGCCAGCGTGCGCGAGTAGAGGTGGGGCTGGTGGACGGCGATGAGGCGGCCGGAGCCGACGACGGTGCGAGCCGCGGAGAGCGCTGCCTCGACTTCGGCCGGGTGGTGGGCGTAGTCGTCGTAGACGCTGACACCGTTCACCGTGCCGTGCAGCTCGAAACGGCGCTTGGTGCCTCCGAACTCCGAGAGCGCGTCGAGGACGGCGGCGGGCTCGAAGCCGAGCTGCACGAGGACGACGAACGCGCCGGTCGCGTTCAGCGCGTTGTGGACGCCGGGCACGTGCAGGAGCGCCGGGTAGTCGACGCCCTGCCAGGTGACGGTGAACCGGGTCTCCCCGCCCTCGGACGCGATGTCGGAGACGCGCGCGTCGGCCGACGGAGCCTGGCCGAAGGTCAGGATGCGGTCGTGGGAGAGCTTCCCGGTCAGCTCGACGGCGAGCGGGTCGTCGCTCGAGATGACGACGGCCTCGGTGGCGGCGTCTGCGAACTGGACGAACGCGGCCTCGAAGGCCTCGACGGTGCCGTAATGGTCGAGGTGGTCGTTGTCGACGTTCGTGATGAGCGCGATCGCCGTGTCGTAGAACAGGAAGGAACCGTCGGACTCGTCCGCCTCGACGACGAACGCCTCACCGGAGCCCACCGCGGAGCTCGTGCCGAGCGCCGAGATGATGCCGCCGTTCACGAAGCTCGGGGAGGCATCGAGCGCGTCCAACGCCGTGACGACCATGCCGGTCGACGTGGTCTTCCCGTGTGCGCCTGCGACCGAGACGAGACGGCTTCCGCGCGTCAGCCAGACGAGTGCCTGCGAGCGGTGCAGGACGTTGAGTCCGCGCTGCTTCGCCAGGACGAGCTCCGGGTTGTCTGGCCAGAGGGCGCTCGTCACGACGATGGTGTCGGCGTCGCCGAGGTGCTCGGCGGCGTGCCCGATCTCCACCCGGGCTCCGCGTTCGCGAAGCTCCCTGGTCGCGTAGTTCTCGGTGCGATCGCTGCCGGAGACGGTGAGGCCACGGTCGAGCATCATGCGTGCAATGCCGCTCATGCCCGAGCCGCCGATGCCGATGAAGTGCACCGCGCCGATCTCATCGGGGATCTGCGCGGTGGCGTCTGGATTGATCATCTCTGCTCCTGGGTTCGCTCGGTCTTCGAGCTGCGCGGCGTATGCCACGTCGATGGTCGAGGGTACTCCGCCTGACCGAGGTGGGAAATCTAGCGCCCCTGAGGGCTCCGCAGCGCCTCGTCGAGGAGCGTGACGACGCGAGCAGCGCCGTCCCGCTGCGCGGACGCGAGGGTCGCGGCCTCCATGCGAGCGCGGCGCTCGTCGTCGCGAGCGAGCGCGAGGAGCTCTTTCGACGCCCACTCCGGGGAGAAGTCGCCGTCGGTCACGCGGAGGGCGCCGCCGGCAGCGAGCACCGAGCGGATGTTGATCGTCTGGTGATCACCCGTGGCCGCGGGGTACGGCACGTAGACGGCTGGGAGTCCGACGACGCCGAGTTCGCTGACCGTCGACGCGCCAGCGCGGGCCACGACCAGGTCGGCGGCCGCGAAGGCCAGATCCATTCGGTCGCAGTACTCGAGGACGTGGTAGCCGTCGAGCTCGTCGTGCTCGAACTTGGATAGCCCGCCGACGAGGTGAAGGACCTGCCACCCCTCCGCGATCAGCTCGGGGACCACGGCCCTCACCGTCTCGTTGACGCGCCTCGCACCGAGCGAGCCTCCGGTGACGAGGAGGGTGCGGCGTGCCGGGTCGAGTCCGAAGAATTCGACGGCCTCGCTCCGCTTCGCCGCACGATCGAGGTGCTCGATCTCGGCGCGCAGGGGCATGCCGACGGTCACGGCCCCACGGAGCGGGGTGCCGTCGAAAGCCACGCCGACCCGCTTCGCCCAGCGCGCGCCGAGCTTGTTCGCCATGCCGGGGAGCGCGTTCGCCTCGTGCACGACGATCGGCACTCGCCCCCGGGCGGCCAGGTAGGCGGGAGCGGCCGCGTAGCCGCCGAACCCTGCGACCGCATCGATGTCGTGCTCGACGAGCATGCGCCGGACGGAGGAGACGGTTTCGCGAAGCCGCGGCAGGAACGTGAGCACCTGCGCGTTCGGGCGTCGCGGGAACGGCAGCTTCGGGATGGTCAGGAGCTCGTATCCGCGGGCTGGCACGAGGCGCGCTTCGAGCCCTTCCTTCGTGCCGAGGACGAAGATCTTGGATTCCGGGTCACGGGCGCGCAGCGCATCTGCGACTGCGAGGAGTGGGTTGACGTGGCCGGCCGTGCCGCCTCCGGCGAGCAGGTAGTTGGTCACGTGCGTGACTCCGATCTCTTCGGGTTGCGGGCGATCGACAAGACTATGCCAATCGCGAAGAGTGTCGTGATGAGCGCGGAACCACCGGAGGAGACGAGCGGGAGCGGCACGCCGAGCACGGGGAGGAAGCCGATGACCACGGCGATATTCACGAAGGCCTGGAAGACGATCCAGGTCAGCACTCCGCCGACGATCGTCTTCGCGGTCCAGTCGCTCGCCTCGTGGTAGATGCGCACGAGCACGACGGCGAGCAGGACGAAGAGCCCGATCACCACGATCGCGCCGACGAGCCCGAGCTCTTCGCCGATGATCGCGAAGATGAAGTCGTTGTCGGCCTCAGGCAGCCACGACCACTTGGCCTTCGAGTTCCCGAGGCCGGAGCCGAAGAGGCCACCGGCGGCCAGCGCATAGAGGCCGTGGGCGCTCTGCCACCCCCACGACTCGTAGTCGACGTCGCCGCCGAAGAAGTTGGTGATGCGGGCCATGCGGTTGTCGCTGAAGACCGACATCAGCACCGCCCCGGCCACGGCGACGGCGAGAGCCAGCAGGAGGTATCTGGTTGCAACTCCCCCGAAGTACAGCGCACCGAGCACAAGCGCCCCGACCACGATGATGGTGCCGAGGTCCTTGCTCAGGAGCATGATCCCGAAGCAGAGGAGCAGGACGGGCACGATCGGGACCGCGACCTCCTTGCCGATGTGGAGCTTGCCCTGCTTGCGGCCGATGATGAGACCGAGCCAGAGCACAAGGGCGACCTTGACGACCTCCGCCGGCTGCATCGTCGTGAAGCCGAGGTTGATCCAGGCCCGGTTGCCGTTGATGTCCACGCCGATGGGCGTGAAGACGAGCGCCTGGAGGATGATGGCGACGGCGAGCGCGGCCCACGCCGACCTCTTCCAGAAGCTGAGGGGCATCCGGGATGCGAAGAGCATGAGCGGGATGCCGAGCGCCGCGAACGTCGCCTGGCTCACGAACCGTGACGAGACCGCGTTCCCTCCCGCGAATTCCTCGACCGAGGAGCTCGAGAGCACCATGACGATGCCGAAGGCGACGAGGAACAGCGTGATGGACAGCAGGAGCACGAAGTTCCTGTTGACGCCGCGGATGCGCTTGCCGAGGGAGACGACGACGGCGGTCGAGGAGCTCTTGCGGGCGGGCGCGGTGCGGGCGCTCGAGCCGCCAGGACTACTCGGGGGTGCGGTCCGGGGAGCCTTCTGTCTCGGCATGCAGGCCCCCTTCAAGATGCGACGCGACGGCCAGCGCGAATCGCTGACCACGGTCGCTGTAACTCACGAACTGATCCATGGAGGCGGCCGCCGGTGCGAGCAGCACGGTGTCCCCGTCCTGCGCGAGCCGAGCGGCTTCCGCCACGGCACGACTCATGATGGAGTCAGTTTCGCTCACGTCGATCTCGATGAAGGTGACCTGGGGCGCGTGTTGCGCGAACGCGTCGACGACCTCGGAGCGCGAGGCTCCGAGCACGACGGCGCCCCGCAGCCGCCCTGCATGCTTCGCGACGAGGGGTGCGATGTCGACACCCTTCAGGAGCCCGCCGACCAGCCAGACGACGCTGCGGTGAGCGGCGAGGGAGGCATCGGCCGCGTGCACGTTCGTGGCCTTGGAATCATCGACCCACAGGACGCCAGAGCGCTCGGCGAGGACCTCGTGGCGGTGCCGGTCGACGGAGAACGTCGAGAGCGCAGCCGAGATGGCGGAGACGGGAACACCGACCGCGCGGACGAGAGCGGCGGCCGCCAGCACGTCTTCGACGAGGTGCTTCGAGGAGAGCCCGCGCAGGCGCAGCTCATCCAGCGTCGTCAGCTCGAGCGCGGTGCGCGCTCGATCATCGAGGAACGCGCGGTCGACGAGGATGCCGTCGACGACACCGAAGTCGCTGGGGCCGGGCACATCCGTGCCGAAGCCGATCGCACGGCATCCCTCGATGACGTCGGCCGCCTCGACGAGATCCAGCGTGGCCTCGTCGCCCTTGTTGTAGACGCAGGCGATCTGGGCACGCTCGTAGACGCGCCCCTTCGCTGCTCGATAGGCCTCGGCTCCGCCGTGCCAGTCGAGATGATCGTCCGCGATGTTGAGGACGACGGCCGCGTGCGCCGACATCGAGTGCAGCGAGTGCAGTTGGAAGCTCGAGAGCTCGACGACGAGCAGCTGGAACTCTGCCGGGTCCCTGAGCACGTCGAGGACCGGCACGCCGATGTTGCCGCACGGCGCGGTGCGGATGCCAGCGGCGAGCCCCATGTGCGCTGCGAGCTGGGTGGTCGTCGTCTTGCCGTTCGTGCCGGTGACGGCGAGCCACGGCGCCGGCTCCCCGAACTTGTCGCGAAGCCGCCAGGCGAGCTCCACGTCCCCCCAGAGCGGAACGCCGAGCGCTTCAGCCGCCGCGATGAGCGGGTGGCTCGGCGCGAAGCCGGGAGACGCGACCACGAGGTCGGCGCCGAGGCCCCGCAGCGCCTCGACCGCGACGTCGTCGCTCTCGGCGATCGTGACGGGGACGTCGAGGACGTCGAGGATGCGCTCGCGCTCCTCGTCGTGGGACTGGGCGATGACGTGCGGCCTCGCACCGAGTTCGGTGAGGGTGTCGGCGACCGAGAACCCGGTCTTGCCGAGTCCGAGCACTGCGACGGCGACGCCGTTCCAGTCGTCGTGCCAGCTTCGCAGCGCCTCGATGTCGCGGGTCACGTCGTGACCCCCCACTCCGCGTAGAAGAGGCCGATGCCGAGCGCGGCGCACAGCCCCGCGATGATCCAGAACCTGACGACCACCGTCGTCTCAGCCCAGCCCTTCAACTCGAAGTGGTGGTGGATCGGGCTCATGAGGAAGATGCGCTTCCCCTTGGTGAGCTTGAAGTAGATGCGCTGCACGATGACGGATCCGGTCGTCATGACGAACAGCCCGCCGATGAGGACGAGGAGCAGCTCGGTCCGGGTGATGATGGCGAAGGCGGCGATGGCACCACCCAAGCCGAGCGAGCCGGTGTCGCCCATGAAGATCTGCGCAGGCGAGGTGTTCCACCAGAGGAAGCCGATGAGGGCTCCCGCGATGCCGGCCGCGACGATCGCGACGTCGAGGGGCGCGTACGCCGTGTAGCACGCCGACTCGAGCGACTCCGCGAGACGCTCGGTCCCGCAGGCCTGGTTGAACTGCCAGTAGGCGATGATGCCGTACGAGCCGATCGAGATGATCGAGGCCCCCGTGGCGAGGCCGTCGAGGCCGTCCGTCACGTTGACGGCGTTCGACGTGCTCGTCGTGATGACGACGATCCAGATGATGAGCGCGATCGTTCCCGCGACGGCGCCGAGCGCCATGAAGTCGATGGGCAGGTCGCGGATGAACGAGATGTGCGTGGAGATGACCGGCACGCCGTCGTTGTTTCGGAACTGGAGGCCGACCACCGCGAAGAGCCCGGCGACGACGACCTGGCCGACGATCTTCGACCATCCGCCGAGGCCGAGCGACTGCTGCTTGCGCACCTTGAGGAAATCGTCGATGAAGCCGATGACGCCGAGGCCGACCATCATGCCGAGGATGAGGAGTCCCGCGGCCGTGACCTGGTCGCCCGTCGCGAGCGTCGCCGCGAAGTACGCGAGCACCGACCCCACGATGAAGACGATGCCGCCCATCGTCGCGGTGCCCCGCTTCGAGTGGTGGGCCTGGGGCCCGTCCTCTCGGATGAACTGACCCCACTCGAGGCGATGGAAGAGCCGGATGAAGAGCGGCGTCATGAAGAGCGTGAACGCCAGCCCGACGCCCCCGGCAATAAGGATCGCTATCACGCGAAGTGCCCCCTGAGGTGCTCGGCGAAACGGTCCCCAAGGTGTCGGAGGCCCGCTGAGTTCGAAGACTTGACGAGCACGAGGTCACCAGGGCGGGTCTCCCGCACGAGGAGCTCGTAGGCCTCGTCCATGGACTCGACGAAGATGGACTCGCCGTCCCAGGACCCCTGGGCGATGGCGCCGAGGTGGAGCGCGCGCGCGTCACGGCCGACGACGATGAGCTGATCGATGCCGAGGCGGACCGCGAGGAGTCCGAGGCGGTCGTGCTCCTCGATCGACGCGTCGCCGAGCTCGCTCATGGCGCCGAGCACCGCAACCGTGCGCGACCCCGTCGGCGCGATCTGCGCGATGGTCTTCAGCGCAGCAGCCATGGAGTCCGGGCTCGCGTTGTACGCGTCGTTGATCAGGTTGACCTGGCCAGAGTGCTGGAGCTCCATGCGCCACTGCTCAGCGCGGGTGACGCGCTCGAGCGCGTCGCGGATCTCGGTCGCCGGAACTCCCTGCGTGTGGGCTGCGGCTGCCGCGGCGAGCGCGTTGGTGACGTGATGCTCCCCGATGACCCCGAAGCGCACCAGGACGGCGTCCTCTCCGGGCAGGTGCAAGGTGAACTGGGTGCCGGCGAGGCTCGTCGAGACGTCGCTCGCACGCACATCCGCTCGAGCTCCCCTGCCGAACCAGAGGACGTCGGCCTCGGTCTTGTCGGCCATCGAGGCGACCCGGCCGTCGTCGGCGTTCAGCACGGCGGTGTCGCCGTCGACGAGGCCCTGCACCATCTCGGTCTTCGAGGTCAGCGTCACCTCGATGCCGCCGAACTCGCCGGCGTGGGCGAGGCCGACCGTGAGCACGATCCCGACGTCGGGCTTGGCGATCGCGATGAGCCGGCTGATCTCGCCGGGTGCGCTCGCACCCATCTCGGCGATGAGGGTCTGCGTGCCCTCGGTCAGCTTGAGGAAGGTGAGCGGGGCTCCGACCTCGTTGTTGAAGCTGGCGACGGGGGCGACGGTCTCCCCTCGAGCCGAGAAGATCTCGCGGAGGAGGTTCTTGGTCGTCGTCTTGCCGTTGGATCCGGTCACGGCGATCGTCGTGAGCTCGCCGCGGGCCTTGACGCGGGTCACGACCGCTGTGGCGAGGCGCCCGAGCGCGAGGACGGCGTCATCGACGACGACCTGGGTGACGGGGAGGTCGAGGACGCGCTCGACGAGCAGGAGGGCGGCTCCGTTCTCGACCGCCTTCGGCGCGAAGAGGTGTCCGTCGGTGAACTCGCCCGGCTTGGCGACGAAGATATCGCCGGTTCGGATGAGCCGAGAGTCGGTGTCGACGGTCCCGGAGAAGACGCTCTCGAGGGTGTCACCTGCCGCCGGTCGGGCTTCTCCCCCGGTGATCTCTGCGATCTCGCGAAGTCGGAGTTCGATCATCCGCTCACCACCCTGCTTCCCTGAGCGCCGCTCTGGCCTCTTCTCGTGCCGAATACTGGATCTTCTTGCCCGCGACCTCGGTGTAGCTCTCGTGGCCCGGACCGGCAACGAGGATAGTGTCCTCTGCGCCCGCAAGCGAAACCGCCTTGCGCAGACCGAGGCTCGCGTCGGCGATCTCGTAGAGCTCGCGTTCGGGGTGGCTCGACCTGGCGCTCTCGACGAGGACGCGTCGGATCTCGTCCGGGTCCTCGGTGCGGGGGTTGTAGTCGGTGATGATGACGACGTCGCTGCCTGCGGCGGCGACTCGCGCCATCTCGGGCCGCTTCGTCCGGTCGCGGTCGCCGTCGGCACCGAAGACCATGAAGAGGCGTCCCGTCGTCATGGCGCGAAGCGCGCCGAGCGTCTGCTCGAACGCGTCCGGGGTGTGCCCGTAGTCGACGTACAGGCGAGGGCCTCGCTCACCGGAGACCAGTTCGAGGCGCCCAGGCACGAAGGCGTCGATGCCGCCGTCGCGCTCGAGCACCTCGGCGATCTCGCCGAGGTCGTAGCCGGACTCGACGAGCATCGCGATCGCGAGTCCCGCGTTGGCCGCAGAGAACCAGCCGGGCATCGGGATGCTCGTGTGCAGGACCCGGTCATCGGGGCTCGTGAGCGTGAAGCTCGTGCTGCCTCCGCTGGAGTCGGTGACGACCAGGTTCCAGTCGGCGTCGGTCCCGGGCTTGGAGGAGATGGTCGTGACGGGGATGCGGGAGTCCTCGACGACGCGCGCGCCCCACTCGGAGTCGAGCGACACGACGCCGCGTCGAGCACGCTCCGGCGTGAAGAGCTTGAGCTTTTCCCCGAAGTAGGCATCGAAGTCGACGTAGTCGTCGAGGTGGTCGTGCGAGAGGTTGATGAAGCCGACGACGTCGAACTCGATGCCGTCGACCCGGTGCCTCGTGATGGCCTGCGCGGAGACCTCGATGCTGGCCGCGTGGACGCCGACCTCGCGCATGCGGGCGAGCAGCGCGTGCAGCTCGCTGGCTTCTGGCGTCGTCAGGCTCGCCTCGATGCGCTCTTCGCCGATGCGGCGCTCGACCGTCGTGGTGAGGCCGGTGACGACCCCCAGCTGCAGCAGGAGGCCGTCGAGGATGTAGACGACCGACGTCTTCCCGTTGGTTCCCGTGACGCCGAAGAGCTTCGGCTGGTCCGGGTCGGTGCGGTAGATCCACGCGGAGACGTCGCCGAGCGCGAGACGCGGCTCCTCGGTCACGAGGACCGGTACTCCGAGGTCGCCGGCCAGCTCGGCCCCGGCGGCGTCGGTGAGGACAGCGACGGCGCCGGCCTCGGCCGCGTTCGCGGCGTAGCTGGCTCCGTGCACGCGAGCACCGGGGAGCCCCACGTACAGGTCTCCGGCTTCGACGTCCAGTGATGAGATGGAGACGCCGGTCACCTCGACCTGGTCGACGCCTTCTGGGGCGTCGAGTCCGAAGTGCGCGCACAGCTCGGAGAGCGAGCGCGGCACTGGGTGGGATGGACGAATGCTTGCTGCGGGCATGACTTCCTGTGCAGTAGTGCGGATCAGAACGTGGTCGGGATCGTCGGCCACGGGCTCGGCGATGGTGCCACCCGGTTGGATTGGAGGACGTAGGCCATGACATCGTGCCATGCTGGCGCGGTGGCGGCGCTGCCCCTCATCGTAGTTGGGTTCATGATCGAGACCGTCACGACGTACTTGGGGTCGTCGATCGGAGCGACTCCCGCCATCGAGGTCATGAAGCTGCCGTCGACGTACTGGCCCTGCCCGTCAGAGACCTCGGCGGTGCCCGTCTTGATGCCGACACGGTAGCCGGGGATCGCCACCTCGTTCGCGAGGCTCCCGCTCTGCGCCGTGGCCTCGAGCAGCGTCAGCGTGTCGGTTGCGGCCTGCGCGGAGACGACCTGGCGCGGCTCACCGGGTTCGCTCGGCACGAAGCCGTCCTCGGTCTCGCAGCCTTCGACGAGCTGGACGGGAAGCCGCTGACCGCCGTTGGCGATGGTCTGGTAGGCGCTCGCCATCTGCGGGGCCGTGACCTGCAGGCCCTGGCCGAACATCGTGGCGTAGTTGGTCTGCGGGTCCCACTCGTCGTACGGGCGGACCGTTCCGGCCTCCTCTCCGAGGAAGTCGGCCTCGGTGTCGGCGTTCAGGCCGAAGTCGAGCATGTAGTCGTAGCGCTCGCCCGCGCTCAATCGCTGCCCCATCAAGGCGATGCCGATGTTGGAGGAGCGCGTCATGATGCCAGCAGCGGTCCAGCGTTCGTCGCCGTGCGCCCAGTCGTCGCCGAAGCTGACGTCGGTCTGCTCGAAGCGGCCGGGCACCGTGAACTGCTCAGCGGGCGTGGAGAGGCCCTTGTCGAAGACCATCGCTGCGGTGAGTGCCTTCATCGTCGAGCCGGGCTCGTACGGTGCTGTGAAGGCGCGCGAGCCGCGGTCCTCCGTCGCCGTGGCGCCGGGGTCGTTGGGGTCGACGGACGGGAAGTCCGCCGCGGCGAGGATCTTGCCGGTGCCGACCTCCTGGACGATGATGTGCCCCCATTGGCCACCCATCGCCGTGACCTGCTGCGCGAGAACCTGGAGTGCGTAGTACTGCAGGTCGGCGTCGACCGTGAGCTTGAGCGTGCCACCCTGCTTGGCCTCGGTCAGCGTGACCTCGGTGCCGGGGATGCGCACGTTGTCCGCGCTTCGCTCGTAGGTCTCCTCGCCGTCGACGCCCGCGAGGCACTTGTTCTCCGACAGCTCGAGTCCCGCAAGGGGCTCGCCGTCGGCGCCGAGGAAGCCGGTGAGGTTCCCGGCCACCTGCCCGTTGGGGTAGACGCGCGCCGCTTCCCGCTTCGGGTAGATCCATGGGATCTCGAGCGCGCGCACCTTCTGATACGCGGCGAGCTCGAGCCCCCGGCTGAGGTACGCGAAGTTGCTGTCGGGGTCGATGGCAAGCGCCCCGTCGATGACGCCGATGAGCTCGGCCTGCTGCTGCCCGGTGATGGCTGCGATCTCGCCGAGCGCCTGGTCCCTGGAGACCGTGGCGGTCTTGCCGTCGTCGCCCGTGCGATCGAACTCTGCGACATTCGCTGGGGCGACCGTCAGGTCGAATCGGTCGGCGGAGTCGGCGAGGATCTCGCCGTTGCGGTCGATGATCGAGCCGCGCTCGCTGAAGATGGTGCTGGAGACGCCGCGCTTCGATTCGGCGTCGGCGTTGATGGTCGACGCGGAGACCAGCTGCACGTCGATGAGACGCACTCCGAAGGCGACGAGCACCGCGGTCACCAGGATGATGACGAGGCCTGCCCTGCGCCTGGACACTTTCGGTGACACGGTGGTCCTCCCCCTCTGGCGTTGCTCTTGGTGGGTCTACCTCGTGGAGGGAGAACGCAGCTCGGTGACCGAGGGTACGGCAGGCGCGGCGGCCTGCTCCGCTGAAACTCCGTTGGGGTCGGCGACCGGTGCCGCTGGCTGCGTGACCTCGTTCGTCACGAGACCCGTGTTGATGGGAGCGGCGGTGCCGGTGGAGGCCGCATCGGTGGCGAGCGAGCCGCTGCCGACCTGCAGGAACGCCTGCGAGTCGGTCGGCACCATGCCGAGCTTCGTGGCCTCGACGGCGAGGTTCTGCGCCGACGACATGGCGCTGAGCTCCTCGAGCGCCGCTGACTCGGTGCGGGCGAGCTCCGTCTGCGTCTGCTCGAGCCCACTGACCTCGTAGGCGCCCTGGGAGATCGCGATGCTCAGGGCCAGCTGCGTGACGAAGACCCCGGCGAGGACGACGAGGGAGATGAGCATCGAGCGGAGGCTCGGGAGCCGCCGGGCGCCAGGCGCCTCGACGAGTCGCAACCGCGGCGACGATGTCGCCTCCCTCGGGGCCGACTTCTGGCGACGCGTGGAGGTGGACCCGCGGAGGAGGCTTGTTGCTGCAGTCATGCCCGTGGGCTCCTAACTCTCGCCACCGCGCGCAAGCGCACGGGAAGTGCTCGTGGATTGATCTCGCCCTCGTCGGCGCCGGCCCGCTCAGCTCCGCGGACGAGACGTTCGAACTCGGGCTTGTGCTCTGGCAGCTCGACCGGGAGGCCGCTCGGCGCGGTCGACGTGGTCTTCGCCTCGAACAGCCGCTTCACGAAGCGGTCCTCGAGGGACTGGTAGGCCTCGACGACGACGCGCCCGCCGAGGGCGACTCGATCGAGGGCCTGCGGGAGGGCACGCTCGAGCGCGCCAAGCTCGGCGTTGACCTCGATGCGGAGGGCCTGGAAGACGCGCTTCGCAGGGTGACCGGCATCGCGCTTCGCGGCTGGCGTGGCTCGCTGGAGCACGTCGACGAGCTGTCCGGTCGTCGCGATCGGGGCCTGGGCCCGCTCGCGCACGATCCAGCTCGCGTAGCGCGGCGCGAGCTTTTCGTCGCCGTACCGGTAGAACAGCTGCTTGAGCTCCTCCTCGCCGTACGTGGCGACGATCTCTGCCGCCGTGACGCCCTTCGTGGCGTCCATGCGCATGTCGAGGGGCGCGTCCTGGCTGTAGGAGAAGCCTCGGCTCGCTTCATCGAGCTGGAGCGACGAGACGCCGAGGTCGAACAGGACGGCGTCGACGGTGTCGATCCCGAGCTCGTCGAGCGAGGACTCGAACTCGTCGTAGACGGCGTGCACGAGCGTGACCCGATCGCCGAAGCGAGCGAGGCGCCGACCGGCGAGGCCGAGTGCCTCAGAATCGCGATCGAATCCGACCAGGCGGGCGTTCGGGCAGCGGTCGAGGACCGCCTCGCTGTGGCCGCCCATGCCGAGCGTCGCGTCGACGTAGATGCTGCCTGGGGCCTGCAGCGCAGGCGCGAGGAGCTCCACGCAGCGCTCGAGGAGCACTGGCGTGTGCAGCGATGCCGGGTCGCGTTCGCTGTCATTCTCCGGCTGTGTGTTCTGGCTGTTCTCTGTCATGACGATGCGGGTTCCTCCCTGATCACTGATTCCCATCCGTTCTCTCTCCCCGCGGCGCTGCGCGAGGGGAGCGAAGTGGAGATTCCTTCTGCCGCCGGGGAAGTGGCTTCAGATGGGGCTCCGCGGTGCTGCTGAGCTCTGCTGCGAGGGAAGACGCTTCAGAGCGGAACGGCTGAGAATCGGCGGTCAGGGTCAGAAGAGTCCCGGGATCACCTCCTCCGCGGTCTCGGAGAAGGCGGCCTCGTTGGCCGCGACGTAGGTGTTCCAGGCCTCTGCATCCCAGATCTCGGCGCGACTGCCCGCACCGATCACGGCGAGCTCGCGGTCGAGCCCCGCGTACTGCCGGAGCTGCTGCGGGATGGTCACGCGGTTCTGCCGGTCAGGCGTCTCCGCGTGGGCTCCGGAGAGCAAGAGGCGCAGGTAGTCACGGGCCTGCTTGCTGGTGACGGGGGCCTGGCGGATGCGGTTGTGGAGCTCCTCGAACTCGCTCGTGGAGAAGACGTAGACGCAGCGGTCCTGCCCTCGGGTCAGCACGACACCCTCTTCGAGCTCGTCGCGGAACTTGGCCGGAAGGATGAGCCGGCCTTTCTCGTCGAGCTTGGGCGAGTACGTGCCAAGGAACATGCACGCCTCCCTCCCTGTCGCTGAATCCCCACATGCTCCACTTTACTCCACAACCCACCACACATCTACGCAAACGCGCCTTTTCTCGCCTGTGAATGCAGAAAGAGGCCAGTAAATTACTGGCCTCTCAACGGTGGAGGGAAGTGGAGCTGTTTTCATCTCACAAGGGCACAAAAAAGGGACCGGCCAGGTGGCCGGTCCCGAGGTGAGGAAATGAGGTGGGTGGGGGAAGATGCGAAGTGGAGGGCAGTGGGAGGACTCCCCCGTTGCTACTCCCCCTGCTGCCGCTTGTCCCAGCGGTTGCCGAGCTTGTCCATGAACGAACCGTCGGACGACTCGCCGCTCTTCGGTGAGGGGCGACCGGTCGGCAGTGGGTCGGACTGCGAAGCCGCGCCCTTCGGGGCGGCGAACGCGTAGACGACTCCCGCCAGCATCAGGACGAACCCGACGACACCCAGGACCGGGATGTTGGTGGCGACGCCCGCGACGACGACGCCGATACCGACTGCGACGGAAAGGAACGCGACCACGACGGCCCGCGTGGTGACCGCAGCGCCGCTTCTCGGCGATGTGGACACCACGTCCGCATCGTTCTGGTAGAAGCTGCGCTCCATCTCATCAAGCAGCCGCTGCTCTTGCTCAGATAGTGCCATGTTGACCTCGTGCTCAGGGGGCGATCGGAGCCCCGCTCCGAAGTATTGCGCCCATTGTAGGCGCGCGCACCTGGGTAGAGTGGTGTCGTGTCTGAGAGTTCTACGCTGTCCTCCAAAGTCCAGCGTCGTCTGGACGCCACAATTGCCGAGAATCTTCAGGTTCTGGGGCCGATCGGCGTCGATGTGCCCGCCTTCCTGGAGCAGGCCGGGGCCTTCACGACGGGCGGCAAGCGCCTCCGAGCGTCGTTCTGCGCCGCCGGATACAGCAGCGCCGCCGGCACGCCCGAGCAGAGTGAGGCGGTGATCCTCGCTGCGGCATCGATCGAGCTCTTCCACGCCGCGGCCCTGGTCCACGACGACATCATCGATCGCTCCGACACGCGCAGGGGCGCGCCCTCCACCCACCGCGCCTTCTCGAAGCACCACCACGCCTCCGGCTGGGCTGGCGACGAGGAGCACTTCGGTCTCAGCGCCGCGATCCTGCTCGGCGACCTGCTGCTCGTCTGGAGCGACCAGCTCTTCGTGGAGGCCTGCGCCCTCGTGCCCCCAGCGGACGCCGTTCGCGCACGAGCCGAGTTCAGCAAGATGCGCAGCGAGGTGACGATCGGCCAGTACCTCGACCTCGTCGAGGAGGTGGCGTGGCCGGTCGTGCCCATCGACGCACGCGCGTCCCGGGCGACGACGATCGCGATCTCGAAGTCCGCCAGGTACAGCGTCGAGGAGCCTCTTGTACTCGGAGCGCTCCTCGGAGGTGCCTCCGATGCCCTCGTGCAGCAGATTCGCGCGTTCGGGCTGCCCCTCGGCCTCGCCTTCCAGCTCCGGGATGACGTCCTCGGCGTGTTCGGGGACGAGGCGGTCACCGGCAAGCCCAGCGGAGACGACCTCCGAGAGGGCAAGAGAACCCTCATGATCGCCGCAGCCCAGGAGCTCGCATCGCCTTCGGACTCGGCGCGGCTCGACGAGCTCCTCGGAGACCAGGGGCTCGATGAGACGCAGATCGCCTGGATGCAGGCGCTCATCGCGGAGTCCGGCGGACTGCAGCGCGTGGAGGAGCTGATCAGCTCCTCGCTCGTCGAGGCGCTCGCCGGACTGCAGGGCCTCGAGCTCGACCCCGGGTCGCGGCGACTGCTCGAGCAGCTCGCGGAGCGCACGGCGCACCGGGAGCACTGACCAGCTGGCAACCCGCTCGGTGCCAGCAGCCGGCTGGCCGGCGGCGAGCCGCGCTGGTCGACTAGATGGCGAGCAGCTGGACGGCGTGACGCACCTGCGTCTTCCGTCCCTGCACGAGCGCGTCGAGGGGCGCGACACCGAGCGTCTCATCGACGCTCAGGAGCCACACCATCTGGTCGTGGGCACTGAGCCCCGCGTCGCCGAGCAGGAAGAGCGTTCCCCGGAGACCCGCCAGCGGCTCGCCGTCCTTGATGAACTGTTGCGGGATCCGCGGCTCTCGCTCGATGCGGAACGACAGCAGCTGCTTGTCCTCGATCAGGGTCGACACGCGCCCCGTCGAGACACCGAGCTCGGATGCTGCCTGGGGAATCGTGTACCACTCACGGGTACTGAAGACGTCGCTCACGCCTCACATGGTCGCAGACTCGGCGCATCGATGCGAGCCCGAGTGATTCCTCGATGCCGTGCGGTGTTTCATCCCGGAGGCGCGTGCCTTGTCGGGCTATCCTGCACGACGTGAGTCCCGTTGGTCCCGACGACATGATCGGCCGTCTGATCGACGGCCGATATCAAGTGCGCTCTCTGATCGCCAAGGGCGGCATGGCTACGGTCTATGTCGCCACTGATCTGCGCCTCGAGCGCAGGGTGGCGGTCAAGGTGATGCACGACCACCTCGCCGCCGACGAGCGCTTCCGCGAGCGGTTCATCCGCGAGGCGCGCTCTGCGGCGAAGATCACCCACCCGAACGTCGTGAACGTCTATGACCAGGGTGACGACGAGGTCTTCGCCTACATGGTGATGGAGTACATCCCGGGCATCACGCTCCGAGACCTGCTCCACGACCATCACCGACTCACCCCGGAGCAGTCGATCGACGTCATGGACGCCGTGCTCGCGGGCCTCCAGGCAGCGCACAAGCTCGGCATCGTGCATCGCGACCTCAAGCCCGAGAACGTCCTGCTCGCCGACGACGGCCGCATCAAGCTCAGCGACTTCGGTCTCGCCCGTGCGGCGAGCGCGAACACGGCGACCGGGCAGGTCCTGCTCGGCACCATCGCCTACCTGAGTCCCGAGCTCGTGACCAAGGGCACGGCGGACGTGCGCAGCGACATCTACTCGCTGGGCATCATGCTCTTCGAGATGCTGACGGGCGAGCAGCCGTACCGAGGCGACCAGCCGGTCAACATCGCGTACCGCCACGCCAACGAGACGGTTCCCGCCCCCAGCGAGGTCAACGCCAGCGTTCCGCACGAACTCGACGAGCTCGTCGCCTGGTCGACGGAACGCGATCCCGAGCTTCGGCCAGCGGACGCCGGCGTGATGCTCGAAGCGCTGCGTCGCGCAGAAGCCGAACTCGGCCAGTCGGCCCGGCCCATCGACCCGACGGCGGTCCTGTCCACCGCGAGCCACAGCGACGTCGAGGACACCGACCCGACGGAGCTCGCCCTCATCACGAGCCAGGTGTCGTCCGCGTCCTCACCTCCGGAGTTCTCCGAAGGACACGTCGAGCCCTTCAGACCCGGAGACGCCCCCACCGTGGTCGGGGCCCCGATCTTCCCGGAGCCAAGCGCCGCGGAGCTCGAGCCATCGCTCCCGCAAGCCACCTCGACGGCCGAGCAGGGCGCCCGCAAGCGACGCACCTTCGGGGCGGTCATCGCCATCCTGGTCATCGCGCTCGTCGCAGCGGCCGGTGGTATCGGCTGGTGGTTCGGACTCGGACCTGGTTCCTACAACACCGTCCCCGAGGCGGTCTCCCTCACGCAGGCCGACGCGGAGTCGGCGATCACCGCAGCCGGCTTCACCGTCGGCGATGTCACGCAGGAGTTCTCGCTCGAGGTCGCTGCCGGCACCGTCATGGACATGGACCCGCAGGCCGGCACGTCGCTCGCCCCGGAGACTCCGATCTCCCTCGTCGTCTCCGCCGGGCCGGAGATGCTCACGGTGCCGGCCCTGGAGGGGCTGACCCTCGAGGCGGCGGAATCCGCCATCACCGAGGCAGGCTTCACCTACGACCAGGCCACGACCCTGCGCCAGTTCTCCGACGAGGAAGCCGACATCGTGATCGCGGCGACGGACACCACCGGCGCTCCACTCCCCTCCACGCTCGCCGAGGGGCAGCCCATCCGCCTCGTGGCCTCGGCCGGAATCCTGCCGGACGTCGCCGGTGAGACGGAAGCGAACGCGACGAAGCTCATCGAGGAAGCCGGTCTCGTCGTCAACGTGTCGAGCCGGGAATTCTCGGCCTCGGTCGCCAGCGGTACCGTCATCGCCTCCTCGACCACCACCGATCCGGTCGTTCCGGGCGACACCATCAACATCTCGGTCTCGAAGGGGCCAGCCCCCGTCGTCCTCCCCAACGTCGTCGGCGCACCCATCGGAGAAGCCATCGCGACGCTCGAGGGACTCGGGCTGACGGTCGGCCACAACGTTCCACCCGGCATCGTCAACGACCCGAACCCGGTCATCAAGTTCGTCGTCTCGACGCAGTCGCCCGCCGCCGGGGTCGAGGTACCGGCCGGGTCGAACGTCACGCTCACGGCCACCGCAACGCTGTAGGCGCTCTGCCGCTGGGGCGTGGCCCGGGCTCTCGCCTCCCGCGACCGAGCGCTAGGAGCGTGACGCTGACCGAAGTGCCGCGATGGGCTCAGGACGATGCACCCCGCGCATGCGGTAGCCCAGCGAATCCGATGCGTGAAGCAGGTCCGCGAGCAGCCAGATGATGCTCAGCCACATCTCGGTCCCCTGCAACCCTGGTTCGCCATCCTCCCCCGAGGAGCGCGGCGCGAACGCCATCCCTTCGCCAGGAACCCACTGGCCGAGCGCCTGTTCGAGCGCCCCGCGCGCCCACTCCGCGATCTCCCCGCGGCGGTGCTTGGTCTGCTGCGAAGCGAGCCAGAGCGGATGCGCGATATCGAGCACGTTGCACGCCGTCCAGCCATCTGGCGTGGAGAGGTGGGGGTCCGCGGCGTGCAGCAGCACGGTGTCGATCGTCGCGACCGGATACGGCAGCGGCAGTCCGAACTGCGCGAAGAGTCCGCGGGTGAGCCGATAGAAGCCGTTCACGGCCTGCAGCCGTGGCGACTCCGCGCCGGGCAGCTCTTCCCCCCACAGGCCTGTTCGCGGGTCCGCGCGCGCGACCGCCCAGCCGAGCACGGTGAGGAGCGGCCCGGCTCCCCCGTCGTCGAGGGCGTCGGAATGATCCAGCATGTTCGCGGCGCACGCCGTCGCGACCGCGTCGACCGCGGCACCGGAGCCCCAGGCGCCAGCAGCCCAGTCACGGGCGTCGAGGGCCGCCGTCAGGTCAGTACCCGTCAGCCCGTGCACGGCGCGGATCGGGTGGGGCATCCGCCCGCCCAGCAGCCGCACGGCGTAGCTGGCGCTGAGGACGTGGTAGCTCGCCGGCCCCTCGAAGGCCGAAAGCCGCTCCGACGACTGCGGATCCGGCGACGTCTGCGCTCGCTCGAGACCGGCGTCCGAGAGATCGCCGTCGGCGACCAGGCCCGTCGCGGGATCCTGCCTCGCCGTCAGCCTCCGGAGCAGGTCCGCGGCGTCGAAGCCGGGCGGCGGCGCGTGCAGCAGCAGGTCGGCGAGCTCGACGGCGTCGGCCCAAGGTCGAAGGGTGGGCGCCGCAGCCGTGCCTGGGCGATCGACGAAGCGGCCGCCCTCGAAGCAGCGCGCGAGCACCGCCGTGATCTCAGCCCGAGCCGTGTCCCCGAAGCGTCGGAGCCCCTCCCTGAGCCCGGCTTCGCGTGCCGGCGCCCGGCGGTCGCGGAGGACGCGCGCAGGATTGCCCGCTACGACCGCGTGGTCAGGGACGCTCTTCGTGACCACCGAGCCCGCGCCGATCACGACGTGGTCGCCGACCACCACCCCGTCGAGGATCGTCACCTGCGAGCCGATCCAGACATCGTCTCCGAGGACGATCCCTCGACTCGACAGCCCCTGGGTGAAGACCGGAGCGTCCGGCTCCATCTCGTGGTTGAAGCCGAGGATCGAGGTGTGTGCGCCGATTCGGACGCCGTCGCCCATCTGCACGTCGCCGCGAACCACTGCGAAGGGGTTGACGGAGCAGTCCGCGCCGATCGCGACGTTGTCGGTCACGTAGGCGTTGGCGGCGATGTAGCTGCGGTCGCCGATCGACAGCCGATCGCAGAAGACGGCGGCGCTCGCCGAGACGAACACCCGGTCGCCGATCACGGCACCCGACGCTGCCAATTCGCGCAGTCGCTCAGCTTGGGCGGCTCCGTCGGCGGAGTGGGGATCGTACTCCCATGGGAGGAAATCGACTCGGCGGACGCTGTCAGCGCTCATGCGCTCATCCTTTCACGAGCGATGCGGCGGCGGAGTTCAGGCTTCGTGCTCCCAAACGCCGAGAGAGGCCTCCTGGCGACGGCAGAGCTCGACAGCTCCACCATGCCAGGAGGCCTCGTCACGTCACACGACCCGAAGCGCCTTCGAGGTCACGACCGAGTCCCTCTAGTGCTTGCCCGCGCGCAGCTCCTCGGCCACGAGGAACGCGAGCTCGAGCGACTGCATGTGGTTGAGACGCGGGTCGCACAGCGACTCGTAGCGGGTCTCGAGGGTCTTCTCGTCGATGTGCTCGGAACCGCCGAGGCACTCGGTGACGTCATCACCCGTGAGCTCGACGTGGATGCCGCCCGGGTGCGTCCCCGCGGCGCGGTGCGCCTCGAAGAAGCCCTTGACCTCGTCCACGACGTCGTCGAAGCGACGCGTCTTGTAGCCGTTCGGCGTCGTGATCCCGTTTCCGTGCATCGGGTCGGTGATCCACAGCGGCTGCGCATCGCTGCTCTTGATCGCCTCGAGCAGGGGCGGAAGCGCGTCGCGGATCTTGCCTGCGCCCATGCGGGTGATGAACGTGAGCCGACCAGGTTCGCGGTTCGGGTCGATCTTGTCGATGAGCCGCAGCATGGTGTCGGGCGTCGTCGATGGCCCGAGCTTCACGCCGATGGGGTTCTTCACGCGGCTGAAGAAGTCGACGTGCGCCTCGTCCAGGTCGCGCGTGCGCTCCCCGATCCAGATGAAGTGGCCGGACGTGTCGTACGGCAGACCGGTGCGGGAGTCGATGCGGGTCATAGGTCGCTCGTAGTCCATGAGGAGCCCCTCATGGCCGACGAAGAACTCGACGTCACGGAGCGCGTAGAAGTCAGCTCCGGCGGCCGCCATGAAGCGGACGGCACGATCGATCTCAGCCGCGAGCTGCTCGTAGCGCGCGTTGGCGGGGTTGGCGGCGAAGCCCTGGTTCCAGGAGTGCACCTCGCGGAGGTCGGCGAAGCCGCCCGTCGTGAATGCCCGGACGAGGTTCAGCGTGGATGCGGCCGTGTGGTAGCCGCGGAGCATGCGCTCCGGGTCCGGGGTGCGGCCCTCCTCGGTGAAATCGAAGTCGTTGACGATGTCTCCGCGGTACGCGGGCAGCGTCACGTCCCCGCGCGTCTCGTTGTCGCTCGACCTGGGCTTCGCGAACTGACCGGCCATGCGGCCCATCTTGACGACCGGCATCGACGCGCCGTACGTCAGCACGACGGCCATCTGCAGGATCGTGCGCACCCGCGCACGGATCTTGTCTGCCGTCGCGCCCGCGAAGGTCTCGGCGCAGTCGCCACCCTGCAGGACGAACGCCTGCCCGGCAGCGGCCGTCGCGATACGGTCGCGCAGGCGGTCGACCTCGCCGGCGAAGACGAGTGGTGGCAGCGACGCGAGCTCACCTGAGACGCTCGCGACCTTGGTCGCGTCGCCCCACTGCGGCTGCTGCCGGATCGGCAGCTCGCGCCAGGCGTCGAGCCCCTCGAGCACGCCGGGGGGCGTCGGGATCGACTCTGTGTGGGTGGAGGTGAATTGGCTCATGCTCGCTTCTCTGATCTCATGTCTCTGATCTCATGCTGGCAGCTTGGGCGCTGCAGCGCTGGTGTGTTGCTGGATCTCACGCCGAACGGCCCCGACGATACTCGGGGCCGCGGCGCTCTGCTCTGTTGATCGCTCAGGGCTTCTCGAACGCCCGGACCTGCTCGGCGATTCAGTGCTTCTGTGCGGCGGCGAGCGCCTTGGCCTCTGCGTCCATCTTGGTTCGGATGGACGAGGCATAGATGTCGCGATAGTCCTGGTTGCTGAGGGCGTGCAGCTCGCTCATGATCTCGTCCGTGATGGAGCGGAGCACGAAGCGGTCAGCGGCCATGCCCTCGTACCGCGTGAAGGTGAGCGGCTCGCCGAAGACCATGCCGACCTTGCGGAGACGAGGAACCTTCGCTCCGATGGGCAGGACGCGCTCCGTGTCGACCATGACCACGGGGACGACCGTGACGGGCTTGTCCGCCTGCATGATCATGCGCGCGATTCCCGTGCGCCCACGGAACATCCGTGCGTCGGGGCTGCGGGTGCCCTCCGGATAGATGCCGAGCACCTTGCCCTCGCCGAGCACGCGCAGGCCCGTCTGCAAGGACGCCTCGCTCGCTGCTCCGCCACCCCGGTCGATCGGGAGCATGCCCGTCGACTTGAAGAACTGCGCCGTCAGATAGCCCTTGATCCCCGTGCCGGTGAAGTACTCCTTCTTCGCGAGGAAGTAGACGCGGCGGTCGATCGACAACGGCATGAAGAACGAATCGATGACCGACAAGTGGTTCGACGCCAGAATGACCGGCCCCTTCGCCGGTATGTTCTCGACGCCGCGCACCCAAGGGCGGAACGTTCCGCGCACCAAGGGACCTGCGAAGAGATGCTTGAGCACCCAATACAACATGCGTGGCCTCCCGATAGGCGATGGCACATCAGTGTACTCGGGACATGCCCGGCCCCGTTGCGCCGCTCCCCGTTTCCGAAACGGTAGGGTTGGAAGCCACGGAACGTGAAGTCGAATCGGTCCGGACGATGGGCGTTCAGGCGGCTCACGACCAGGACCACACTCAGGAGTTGCAATGAAGCTATCCGAGACCCCCGCCGTCGTCAGCCCGGAGCCGAGCTGGAACACCACAGATCTGCTCGAGTACCGACTTCGAGAATCGCCGGATCTCGCCCTCTTCGCCCTGCCGGAAGGCAGCACCTGGCGCGACGTGCCGGTCAAGGAGTTCCACGCGAAGGTGCACACCCTCGCCAAGGGCTTCGTCGCCGCTGGCATCGAGCCCGGGGAGCGCATCGCGTTCGTCGCGAAGACGAACTACGAGTGGACGCTCGTCGACTTCGCGCTCTGGTACGCCGGTGCGGTCATGGTGCCGGTCTACGAGACCAGCTCGTCAGCGCAGATCGAGTGGATGCTCGAGGACTCGGAGGCCGTCGGCATCATCTCCGAGCTCCCGGAGCACGACGACAAGCTCGACGAGATCTCGGACACCGTCGAGGGGCTGCGCGTGCGCTACGCGCTGCACGCCGGCGCGATCGAGGAGCTCATCCGGCTCGGGGCCGGCGTCGAGGACGCGGAGATCGAGCGCCGTCGCGGGATCGCGAACGGCGCTGACATCGCGACGCTCATCTACACCTCGGGATCGACGGGACGCCCCAAGGGGTGTGTCATCACGCACTCGAACTTCGTCGAGCTGTGCCGCAACGTGAAGGACCCGCTCGGCGCGCTCATCTACCCCGGCGCATCAACGGTGCTCTTCATCACGCTCGCGCATGTCTTCGCCCGCTTCATCTCCGTGCTCTGCATCTACGGCGGAGTCAAGGTGGGCCACCAGCACGACACCTCGAAGCTCGTGGAGTCGCTCGGCACCTTCCACCCGACCTTCCTCCTCGCGGTGCCCCGCGTGTTCGAGAAGGTCTACAACTCGGCGGAGCAGAAGGCGGAGACCGGCGGCCGGGGCAAGATCTTCCGCAAGGCGGCAGACGTCGCGGTCCGCTACTCGGAATCGCAGGACGCGGGCCGGACGCCGCTTGTCCTCGGCCTCCAGTACAAGCTGTTCGACAAGCTCGTCTACTCGAAGCTGCGCGAGGTCATGGGCGGCCGGGTCAAGCACGCCGTCTCGGGTTCCGCACCACTCGGCGCGCGTCTCGGCCACTTCTACCGGGCCATCGGCGTGAACATCCTCGAGGGCTACGGCCTCACCGAGACCACGGCCCCTGCGTCCGTGAACCTCGCGGAGAAGTCGAAGATCGGCACCGTCGGGCCGGCGCTGCCCGGCGTCGCCGTGCGCACCGATGACAGCGGCGAGCTCCAGGTCAAGGGCATCAACGTGTTCCGCGAGTACTGGAAGAACCCAGAGGCCACGGCCGCGGCCTTCGACGGCGAGTGGTTCAAGACGGGAGATCTCGGCTCGATCGACGACGACGGCTACATCACCGTCACCGGGCGAATCAAGGAGATCATCGTGACCTCCGGCGGGAAGAACGTCTCCCCCGCGGCGCTCGAGGACCCGATCCGAGCCAATCCGCTCGTCGGCCAGATCGTCGTCGTCGGAGATCAGCGCCCGTTCATCTCCGCGCTCGTCACGCTCGATCCCGAGATGCTCAAGACCTGGCTCTCCAACAACGGCGAGGACCCGAGCATCTCGGTCGCCCAGGCCGCGGAGCACCCGAAGGTGCTGGCCGAGATCCAGCATGCCGTCGACCTCGCGAACACGCGCGTCTCCCGGGCCGAGTCGATCCGCAAGTTCGTCGTGCTCGACGGCGAGTTCACTGAAGCGGACGGCACGCTCACGCCGAAGATGTCGATCAAGCGCCACGTGATCCTCGAGAAGTACCGAGGAATCATCGAGGGCATCTACAACGCCGCACCCGCGACGCAGGGCATCACGCTCAAGTAGCTCGGAGAGCTGGACCTTCGCGGCCAGCGCCTCCGGTCAGCGTCGTCAGCGCGACGTGCGGCCGAAGGCGCTGGCCTTCGCGGATCCAGCAGAGGCGGTCGCGGGCGCGAACCACTCGCTGCCCCGGATCTCCCGCATGGCTTCCTTGCGGTGCTCGGGCGCGAGCGTGTCGATGTACACGACCCCCTTGAGGTGGTCGGTCTCGTGCTGCAGCATCTGAGCCATGAGGCCGGAGCCCTCGAGGACGACTGGCTCGCCGTCCAGGTCGATTCCGGTGACCCGAGCGTGCTCGTACCGTGGCGTCTTGTTCCAGAGGCCGGGGACGGAGAGGCAGCCCTCGTCGATCTCCTCGACGTCTCCCCAGGTGCTCTCGAGGACCGGGTTGAGCACGTAGCCGGTCTGCCCGTCGATGTTGTACGAGAACGCGGCGAGCCCGACCCCGATCTGCGGAGCAGCCACCCCGGCACGGCCGTCGAGCGCCGTCGTGTCGAGCAGGTCGGCGACAAGACTGCGGATGCGGTCGTCGACGACAGTGATCTGCTCGGCGGGCGTGCGCAGCACCGGATCTCCGTAGAAGCGGATGGGGCGAACGGTCACAGTTCCTCCTCAGCGCGCAGCAGCGCGTTCTCGACCACCTCGCTAGCCGCGGGGTGGGGCCAGTACTGGCCGCGCGCGAGACCCCGGATGGAGTGCCCGAAGCTCGCCGCGAGGACGAGGGGCTGGAGCAGGACCGCCGCGTCTGGGCCCACGATGTGCGCCCCGAGGATGGTCGCGCTTCCACGCGCGATCACGAGTTTACAGAAGCTGCGCTGGTCTTCGAGCGCCCACCCCCATGCGGTGGACCCGTACTCGTGCACGACCTCGAACGCGTCGTAGCCGAGCTGCTCGGCCCGCTCGAGGGTTGCTCCGAAGCTGGCGATCTGGGGCTCGGTGAACACCACGTCGGGGACCGGACCGAGGGTGTTCTTCATGAGGCGACGGCCGGGCTCGACGGCGATGTTGTGGGCGACGACCCGCGCCTCGTGGTTGGCGACGTGCTTGAGCTGGTGCTCCGAGTCGATGTCGCCGAGGGCGAAGACGCCGGGCACCTGGTGGCCGTCGCGGAGGACGCGCTGGTAGGCGTCCACGCGCAGCCGGCCGTCGTCGTGGTGGTCGAAGCCGACCTCGAAGGTCCCGAGCGTGTCGGTGTTCGGGATGCGTCCGATCGCGACGAGCACAGCGTCGACCTCGATGCGCTCTCCCGAGTCGGTCGTGAGTGTCGCGACGCCGCCGTCGTCGGAGAATCCGACGACGGAGGTGCCGGTCTCAAGGCGCCAGCGCTCCCGTGCCGCGTCCGCGAAGGTCTCGGCGACGTCGGCATCGAGCGAGGAGAGCACGCGCCCGCGCACCAGCTGCGTCACCTCGGAGCCGAAGGCGCTGAAGACGTGCGCGAACTCAGAGGCGATGGAGCCGCCGCCGATGATCGCCAGGCGACGAGGCGCGTCATCGATGCGCATGATCGTGTCGGAGGTGTGGACGAGCGGCGAGCTGAGCGGAACGACGTCGTGGTGGCGCGCGCGACTGCCCGCGGCGATGACCAGCGTGTCGGCCGTGAGGCGCCTCCCGGAAGCCGTGAGCACCTCGCGGTCGCCGAGCATCTCGACTCGCTCTCGGACGAGCGTGACCCGAGGGTTGCCGCTATCCCGGTAGTGCTCCCCGCTCTCGCTGATGTGGTCGATGCGGCCGAACACGCGGTCGCGCACCTCCGGCCACGACGGGCGCAGCCGGACGTCGTGGATGCCAAGGCGGTCGGCGTCGCGCGCGACCCGCACGATGTCCGCCACGTGGACGTACATCTTCGTCGGGATGCAGCCGACGTTGAGGCAGGTTCCGCCGAAGTGCGGGCCGTCGTCGATGATCGCGGTTTTCGGCCCGCTCTCGTCGCCTGGGGGGAGGGAGTTCCCCGAGCCTGCGCCGATGATGATGAGGCCGAAGTGCTCGGCGTCGGTGCGCTCAGGCATCGGCGCTCTCGGCACCCGGACGCACGACGACGAGGAGGTCCCCGTTGCCGACCTCGAGCGGTGAGGAGATCGCGAGGCGCTCAACGACTCCAGCGACGGGTGCGGTGATCCCGGCCTCCATCTTCATCGCCTCGATCGTCGCGACGGTCTGCCCCTGGGCGACGCGTTCGCCGACGTCCACACGCAGCGTGACGACGCCGGAGAACGGCGCTGCCACGTGACCGGGATTTCCGCTGTCGGCCTTCTCGCGTTCGATCGTGTCGACCTTGATGCTGCGGTCACGCACGAAGACCGGCCGCAGCTGACCGTTCAAGGTGGCCATGACGGTGCGCATGCCGTCCGCATCCGGTTCGCCGATGGCCTCGAGCCCGACGAAGAGCTGCACGCCCTTGCCGATGTGGATCACGTGCTCTTCGCCAGGCTCGAGCCCGTACAGGTAGTCGAGGGTGTCGAGCACGGACAGGTCGCCGAAGAGCCGGACCGTGTCCTCGTAGCTCGCGGTCGGCTGCGGGAACAGGAGCCTGTTGAGGGTGCGCCTGCGCTCGAGGCTGTCGCCGGCGAGGCCGGCTTCGTCGGCCGCGGAGAGCGGCGTGATCTCGATCTTCACGTCGCGGCCTTCGAGCACCTTGCTGCGGAAGGGCTCCGGCCATCCGTTGGGCAGCTCGCCGAGTTCGCCCGCCATGAAGCCGATGACCGAGTCCGGGATGTCGAACTTGCCCGGGTTCTCGGCGAAGTCGGCCGGGTCGGCTCCCACCGCGACGAGGTGCAGGGCGAGGTCTCCGACGACCTTCGATGAGGGGGTCACCTTGGGGATGCGGCCGAGGATCTTGTCGGCCGCGTCGTACATGTCCTCGATGCGCTCGAACTGGTCCGCGAGTCCGAGTGCGATGGCCTGCTGGCGGAGGTTCGACAGCTGGCCTCCGGGGATCTCGTGCTTGTACACGCGACCGGTCGGGCCGGGGAGACCCGACTCGAAGGGGCGGTAGACGAGGCGGACTGCCTCCCAGTAGGGCTCGAGGTCGGTGACGTTCGTGAGGCTGATGCCGGTGTCTCGCTCCGTGTGCTCGAGCGACGCGACCAGCGCCGAGAGACTCGCCTGGCTCGTCGTGCCCGACATCGGAGCGCTGGCGACGTCGACGGCGTCGACGCCCGCCTCGCTTGCCGCCAGGAGCGTCGCCAGCTGCCCACCGGCGGTGTCGTGCGTATGCAGGTGGACGGGCAGGTCGAAGCGCTCGCGCAGGGCCGTGACGAGAATCGAGGCCGCCTGCGGGCGCAGGAGACCCGCCATGTCCTTGATCGCGATAATGTGCGCGCCCGCCTCCACGATCTGCTCCGCGAGGCGCAGGTAGTAGTCGAGCGTGTAGAACGGCTCAGCGGGGTCGGCGAGGTTGCCGGTGTAGCAGAGGGCGACCTCGGCGACGGCGGTGCCGGTCTCGAGCACTGCGTCGATGGCGGGCTTCATCTGCGAGACGTCGTTCAGCGCGTCGAAGATGCGGAAGATGTCGACGCCCGTCGCGGTCGCCTCGTGGACGAATGCCTTGGTCACGGCCTCGGGGTACGGCGTGTAGCCGACGGTGTTCCGCCCGCGGAGCAGCATCTGCAGGGGGATGTTCGGGACAGCCTCGCGGAGGCTCGCGAGGCGCTCCCAGGGCTCCTCACCGAGGAAGCGGAGCGCGACGTCGTACGTCGCCCCTCCCCAGGCTTCGATGGAGAGCAGCTCCGGCGTGAGGCGTGCGAGGTAGGGCGCCGCTGTGACGAGATCCCGCGTGCGGACGCGGGTCGCGAGAAGCGATTGGTGCGCGTCGCGGAACGTGGTGTCGGTCACGGCGAGTCGCCGCTCCGAACGCAGCTGCGCCGCGAAGGCCGTCGGCCCGAGCTCGAGCAGCTCCTGTCGGCGCCCGCCGGGCAGCGGGAGGGCGGTGTCGAGCTCAGGGAGCTTCGAGCGGGGCTCGACGGAGGTCGGCCGAGCGCCGTGCGGGGCGTTGACCGTGACGTCGGCGAGCCAGTTGACGATCTTGGTCCCCCGGTCGCCGGGTCGGCGGTACTCGAGCAGCCCTGGACGCTTCTCGATGAAGTCGGTCGCGACGTCGCCACGCTGGAAGTCGGGGTCGTCGAGCACGCCGAGGAGGAAGGGGATGTTCGTGGCGACGCCGCGGATGCGGAACTCGGAGAGCGCTCGACGGGCCCGCCGGACGGCTGCGGGGAAGTCGCGTCCGCGAGCCGTGAGCTTCATGAGCATCGAGTCGAAGTGCGGCAGGACCTCCGCGCCCGTTGCGATGGTGCCGCCGTCGATGCGGATGCCGGAGCCGCCCGCGGAGCGGTACGTCGTGATGACGCCGGTGTCGGGACGGAAGCCCTGGGAGGGGTCCTCGGTCGTGATGCGGCACTGCAGCGCGAAGCCGTGGAGTTCCAGCTGGTGCTGTTGGAGGCCCATATCGTCGAGGCGCTCGCCCGAGGCCACACGCATCTGCGCCTGGACGAGGTCGACATCCGTGACCTCTTCCGTCACGGTGTGCTCGACCTGGATGCGGGGGTTCATCTCGATGAAGACGTGCTGACCTGCGCGCGGCCCGGCTGTGTCCAGGAGGAACTCCACGGTGCCGGCGTTGACGTAGTCGATGGACTTCGCGAAGGCCACGGCATCCGCGTAGAGCTTGTCCCTGACCTCCTGCGGGAGGTTCGGAGCGGGAGCGATCTCGACGACCTTCTGGTGTCGACGCTGGACGCTGCAGTCGCGCTCGAACAGGTGCACGACGTTGCCGTGCTCATCCGCGAGGATCTGCACCTCGATGTGGCGAGGCCGCAGCACCGCCTGCTCCACGAACATCGTCGGGTCGCCGAAGGCGCTCTCCGCCTCCTTCATCGCAGACTCGAGCGCCTCGCGAAGGTCCTCGGGGCGCTCGACGCGACGCATGCCGCGTCCGCCGCCTCCGGCGACGGCCTTCGCGAAGATCGGGAAGCCGATCTCGTCGGCGGCCGCGCAGAGCTCGTCGAGATCCGTCGAGGGCTGGCTCGAGGCCAGCACCGGCACGCCGGCGGCGATGGCCTGGTTCTTCGCCGTGACCTTGTTGCCCGCGGACTCGAGGACACGCGGCGGCGGACCGATGAACGCGATGCCGGCCTCCTGGGCAGCGCGCGCCAGTTCCGGGTTCTCACTCAGGAAGCCGTAGCCGGGGTAGATGGCGTCAGCCCCCGACTCCTTCGCGACGCGGAGGATCTCGGCGACATCGAGGTAGGCGCGGACGGGCTGTCCGACGGTGCCGATCTGGTACGCCTCGTCAGCTTTCAGGCGGTGCAGGGAGTTGCGGTCCTCGTACGGGTACACCGCGACCGTCCGCGCTCCGAGCTCGACTGCGGCGCGGAATGCGCGGATCGCGATCTCGCCTCGATTCGCGACCAGGATCTTCTTGAACACCGGTGTTCCACCTTCCGACAACACGACAGGGGCATGCAGCAACGTGACCTCAAGCCTAGTGAATGTAGCCTGGGCTGGTGTTCGTCCTCAGCATCAGTTCTCTCAAGGGCGGCGTCGGCAAGACCACGGTGACCCTTGGCCTCGCTTCCGCCGCCTGGGCCCGCGGGCTCAGAACCCTCGTCGTCGACCTGGATCCCCAGTCCGACGTCTCCACCGGGCTCGACGCCCGAGCGCAGGATGGCGCCACGATCTCCGACGTCCTCCGCTCGCCGAAGCCCAGCACGGTTCGCGCCGCGATCGCCCGCTCGGCGTGGGGCGAAGGCAGCCGCGGCGTCATCGACCTCATGGTGGGCAGTCCAGCAGCACTGAGCTTCGATACCCCGAATCCCTCGATCCGAGAGATCTGGCGCCTCGAGGAGGCACTCGCCGTCGTCGAGGAGGACTACGACCTCGTCCTCATCGACTGCCCGCCCTCGCTGAACGCGCTCACGCGCACGGCCTGGGCCGCCTCGGACCGTGTCGCGGTCGTCACCGAGCCCGGGCTCTTCTCGGTCGCCGCGGCCGACCGCGCGCTCCGGGCCGTCGACGAGATCAGGCGCGAGCTGTCGCCGCGGCTCCAGCCGCTCGGCATCATCGTCAACCGTGCGAAGCACCAGTCCCTCGAGCACCAGTTCCGCCTCGGTGAGCTCCGGGACATGTTCGGGCCCCTCGTCCTCTCCCCCGCGCTCCCCGAGCGCACCTCCCTGCAGCAGGCTCAGGGAGCGGCCAAGCCCGTGCACCTCTGGCCGGGAAGCTCAGCCGAGGAGATGGCGGCGAACTTCGACAAGCTGCTCGACCGCATCATGCGGGCCGGCCGGCTGGGCACCTACGCGGAAGCCCCCGCCACCGGAGACGACGAAGCCCCGGTGACGCGCGGGCGTCAACGGGGCCGGTCGAACACTTAGCGAGCTCCTGAGAACCGGCGGCCTCGGCAGCGGGGCCGCCTGCGGGTTCAGCTCGCGCGGCTGGCGCGGCGAGCTGCGAGCTCGTCGACGGGGTCGAGCGTCTGCTGCTCGAAGTCGACGAGTGTCGACTCGACCTCGCGGAGCACCTGGCCGACGAAGATGCCGAACACGCCCTGCCCGCGGTGCACGAGGTCGATGACCTGGTCGTTCGAGGTGCACAGGTAGACGCTTGCGCCGTCCGACATGAGCGTCGTCTGCGCGAGGTCGACGACGCCGGTCTCGGCGAGCTGGTCGACCGCCGTGCGGATCTGCTGGAGCGAGATGCCCGTCTCGAGCAGTCGCTTCACGAGCTTGAGGACGAGGATGTCGCGGAACGAGTAGAGACGCTGGGAGCCAGAACCCTTCGCCCCTCGAACCGTCGGCTCGACAAGACCGGTGCGAGCCCAGTAGTCGAGCTGCCGATAGGTGATGCCCGCGGCACGAGCGGCAACGGCGCCACGGTACCCGGAGCCCGGATCGAGGTCCGGAATGCCGTCGGTGAAGACCAACTCGCCGCCGGTTGGCGCGTCGCCCTGTCCCTGCTCGCTCATGCCTGCACCTTTCACACGTTTTCGACCAACTCAGCGCCCCGTACTCCTGGAGCAAGCCCTGCGCTCCGGGGAGCAGATGCGCCCTGGGGAAGCCTTGTACCACAAGGGAACTTGAGGTAAGTCCCGAGCCGTCTGGGTCGATTCTATTGGAGTGCATGCCGCTCGGCTACTTCCGAACGACAACGATGTGATCCTGACCCGACTTGCCCCGGATTTCAGGCCTCCACGGCAGGCCTGCGGCGTGTCGTGGCACGAGATCGTGGCTCGAGAATCCACTTCACGTTCAAGTGGAGGATGAACCTACCTGCGACCGCGAACCGCTTGGCGGATGAGGGACCGGCGAACCGAGCCGAGGTGCTCGGCGAGCTCGTTGGCACGCTCGACGGCCTCACCCTGCGAGCGTGCTCGCCGCGCGTTCGTCGAGAGCGCCTGCTCGATGAGCCCGAACTCGTGGTGAGCGGCAGCGCGGAAGGGGCGCAGGTGGCGGGGCTCGATGCCCACTCGCTCGAGCTCCACGAGCGTGCTCAGCATGGTGAGCTCGTCTTCCTGGTACCGACTCGCCGCTGGGATGAGTCCGGCGCTCACGGCCTGCTCGAGCAGCGCGGGCTTGGCTCCAGAGCGCTCGAGCAGCTGCGCGCGATCGAGGACGGTGCCGGCGGCGAGCATGGTCTGCCGCTGCGGTGCCCGCGATCCCGGAAGCTCAGGCTCGAGGCCGCGGTCGAGGTCGTCGAAGTACTCGGCGATCACCTTGAGCGGCAGGTAGAGGTCGCGCTGCATGGTGAGCACCTCGCGCAGGCGAGCGACGTCGGCCGCGGAGAACTTGCGATACCCCTTCGGCGTTCGCTCGGGGTGCACGAGGCCCTTGTCCTCGAGGAAGCGGAGCTTGGAGGGGCTCAGCTCCGGGAACTCGACGTTCAGCCGCTGCAGCACCTGACCGATGCTGAGCGTCCGACCTGGTCCCCGCGCAGAAGCCGCCGCCGCCATAGCGGCCACGATCAGTTCCCGGCAGACGCGGAAGTCAGGCTGGTGTCAAGCGGGGAGCTGTAGAAAGTGAGGCGGAATTTGCCGACCTGCACTTCGCCGCCGTTGGTGAGGACGGCGGAGTTGATGCGCTCGCCGTTGTAGTACGTGCCGTTGAGCGAACCGAGATCGCGCATGTGGAACTCGCGGCCGTGCCGCGTGAACTCGGCGTGACGACGGGACACCGTGACGTCGTCGAGGAAGATCTCCGCGTTCGGGTGCCTGCCAGCGACCTGGAGGTCGGTATCGAGCAGGAACCTGGCTCCCACGTTGGAACCGCGACGGACGATCAGGAGCGCGGACCCGGAGGGGAGCGCACTGATGGACTCCATCTCCTCCTTCGACACACCACCTGCGATGAGCGCAGCGAGCTGCGCGCTGAAATCGCCGGTGAACGACATCGTCGAAGACTGTGTCTGCTCATCGACGACGCCGTCGCCTTCGGGGGTCCGCGCCTCAGCGTCAGAACCAGCCATATTTGCCTCCTCGAGTCGATGCTCAAGCGTAGCGGAATCGGGGGTGCCCGAATTCCGGTCGGTTAATTGCAGCAGCACCGCCTGCCATTGTGCGTCAGACGACTGAGTGTTGTCGAAACGAGCGGGGAGATCGAACCCGATTTTCACCCTCGGCGTACACTTCCGGAGTGCTAGACGACTCCCTCTCCGGCGATCGCGCGAGTTTCGACGGCCGCGCCGAGTCCGACGACCGCTACTCGGGCGACCCCATCGCCCGCATGCGCGAGCGCAAGTCCGCGCCCCTCACGCGGAAGGTGCCCATGGCCAGCGGCATGTGGCTCGAGGATGCCGCGAGCGGCTTCTACGGCCGCCTCGCATCGGCGAACAAGCAGACCGTGACGCTGCAGGACTTCGATGGCCAGCGCAAGGCGTTCCCCGCCGATTCGATCTTCCTGCTCGAGGACGAGGCCATCCTCCTCGGGCCCCCGGCCGCCAAGCAGCAGTCTGGGCGCGCACGCAGCGCGTCCGGCTCCTTCCACGTCGCCGATGCCAAGGCGAGGACCGCGAGAGCCGGGCGAATCTTCGTGGAGGGCAAGCACGACGCCGAGCTCGTCGAAAAGGTCTGGGGCCACGACCTGCGCATCGACGGGGTCGTCGTCGAGTTCCTGCAGGGCGCCGACCACCTCGCCGAGGTGCTGACGGTGTTCGGACCGAGCCCGACGCGCCGAGTCGGAGTACTGCTCGATCACCTCGTCAAGGGCTCGAAGGAGCAGCGCATCGCCGACGACGTCACGCGGCGCTTCGGCGCCTCGCACGTGCGGGTCGTCGGCCACCCGTACGTCGACGTGTGGCAGTCGGTGAAGCCCGAGCGCCTCGGACTCAAGGCGTGGCCCGTCATTCCTCGGGGCCAGGACTGGAAGAAGGGCATCTGCAAGGCCCTCGGCTGGCCCGCAGAGGAGCAGGCGGACACGGCAAGGGCCTGGCAGCGCATCCTGGAGCGCGTCCGCGACTACCGGGACCTGGAGCCGTCGCTGCTCGGCCGGGTGGAGGAGCTCATCGACTTCGTCACGGAGCCCGGCGGCGCAGGTACCTGACCGCGTAGACGGCTCCTGCTGCGACGTGCAGGACCGTCCCGATCAGCAGCATCCACCACGTGATGGTGCGCAGCGGCTCGGCGGGGACCTGCTCGGCGTACGACAGCAGGTGGAGCGGCATGGCGACCATGATGAACGCCGACCTGGCCTTGCCGAGCAGGTTCACGCGCCCCTCGCGGACCCGCTCGAGCCGCGCCAGCCCGATGACGAGCAGCGCCAGGTCGCAGAGGAAGATCGTGACCAGCACGAACCACGGGAAGTAGCCGAGGAGTGCAAGGCCGAAGCCGATGATGATGATGCCGAGCCGGTCGGCGACCGGGTCGAGGACCTCCCCCACTCGGGAGACCTGCCCGAGGCGGCGCGCGAGGAAGCCGTCGATCCAGTCGGTGGCCCCGAACGCAGCGAGGCTCAGGGTGGCGGCCAGCTCCCGGCCGTCGGCGGCAAGCCAGATCGTGAGGGGCACGAAGACGAGCAGTCGTGCCACCGAGATGGCGTTGGGCAGCGTCGCCCACCGCATCGGGCTGTCGTGCCGGTCGCCTGCCATGACGTCATTGTCGCAGTGGCACGCCTCGCGCGTCTGTGCGCGACCGCTGTGCACGACCGCTGGGCGCAGCCGCGCGAACTCGATACGATCATCGGATGGACCGAGACGAGCACGGCTACCACCAGTCAGGACCCGCGTCCGTGCGGGTCGACGTGTGGCTCTGGGCGGTCCGCATCTACAAGACGCGCAGCGCCGCGACCGCGGCGTGCAAGGCCGGGCACGTCAAGATCGACGGCGATCGGGCCAAGCCAGCGCAGCGCATCCACGTCGGCGACGAGGTTCGGGTGCGGACCGACCGCGATCGGGTCCTCGTCGCGCAGGAGCTCCTCAAGAAGCGCGTCGGCGCGCCGATCGCGGCGAAGGCGCTCATCGACAACTCCCCTCCGCCTCCCCCTCGGGAGTTCGCCTCCCCCATCGCATACCGCGACCGTGGGGCCGGGCGTCCGACGAAGCGGGAGCGTCGAGAGATCGATCGCATCCGCGGCCGCGACGAGCGGCCCCTGCTCGACCCGGACGAGTGATCGACCCGGACGAGTGATCGCGAACCGCGCTCCGGGTTGGGTTCCGTGGGGCGCGGTTCGCGATCGTCGTCAGCGACTGGACGTTGGCGTCAGGCCTTGATGGCGTTCCGCTCGCCAGCTCTGACCGGCACGCTGAGTCGGTTGTCGGCGGCAGGCGTCGGGCAGACGAAGTGGTCGCTGAAGGCGCACGGCGGCAGGTAGGCGCGATTGAAGTCGATCGTCGTCGCCCCGTCGGCCTCGGGGGCTGGGACGGTCAGGAACCGGAAACGGTAGCTCTCGACACCGCTCGTCGTGTCGGCGAACACGACTTGGAGTCCTGCCTCGGTGTGGTCGGCGTCGATCGAGAACGCCGAGCCGCCGAGCTCGAAGTCGAGCTTCCCGCCGAGGTCCTTCCTGGACACGTAGCCGTCCGCCTGGAGCACGTCGACCTGCTCGGTCGAGGGACGGAAGCTCGCGGACACGACGTAGTCGTCGTCGGGCTGGTAGCTGTCGATGCCGAGGAGCGCGGCTCGCCCCGACGCCTCGGGGTCGAGCACTCGGAGGGCGCGCTGATCGTCGCGCGCGAATGCCCGGAGGATGCGCGCACCGTCGCGGAGCTCCTCGCCCGTCTTCAGGGCCACGCGGTCGCCGACTCCGGAGCCGGAGGCGTCCACGTACCCGCTCTCAGCGAGCCCGCTGCCGACGACGGCGCCGTCGACGATGCTCCAGGTTCCCGCGACGCCCTCGAGTTCGAGCTCGACGCCGTTGGCGAGCCAGTTGGTCGCGACGAGGGCCGCCGGTCCGTACGGGGCACGGACCGCGCGCTCACGACTTTCGTGCCAGGCCGCCCAGCGTGCGCTGAAGTGATCTCCGGTAGTGGTGCTCTGCTGCGTGCTCATGCTGTTCCCTCTCCTCGTTCTCTCTGCTGATCTCGCCGACGAGTCTCAACGTACTCAGGGCGACGGCGTCGTTCTCGCGGAACGAGACGGCGTTGGTCCGGGGGCGGGAGAAAGCCCCGACGAATGGATTGGACGTGTACGGGCCGATGGCGAACCGACGGGGATGCGTCGTCCCGTCTGCCTGCACGATCCTCGAGTCCTCGCGGCGCACCTCGATGACGCCGGTGGCGAGGCTGCCCTCCGGGGTGGCGGCGATGCGCTCGCGCCCCTCGCCCGACTCGATGAGCTGCCTGAGCGCCAGGTTGTCGGTGTGGGCGACGTCGGCGTCGGGAAGCCAGGCGTCGATGAGCGCGCGGGCCGACACCTGTCGCTCGAGCGTCGTGCCCTTGGCCCGGAAGAGGCCTGCCTCCTCGTCCTCCCAGACGCGCAGCTCGCCGCCCAGGAAGTGCACGACACCGGCCTCGCTGAGCGCGAGGAGCTCGTCGAGACGGTGTCCTGGCGGGCCGGACGCGACGTAGCTGAAGAAGCCCTTCCACCAGACGCGAACGTCTCCGGCGAGCGAGGCCGGCGACCAGTTGGGGGCATCCTGGAACTCGACGAAGGTCATGAAGGAGAAGAGGAGGGCGAGGAAGAGACCCTGGTTCTCGCTGTGCTGCTGGCTGTTCCTCCTGCGGAGGTCTTCGCGGATGTAGTCGTGGAGGGCGACCGACACCGAGCCGACGTCGGTAGCCGCGGCCCCGCGCAGGGGGTGGTCGAAGGTCTCGATGTCGAGCTCGTCGCTCGGGTCGACAAGCGCGGCGAGCACCGCCTCGTGGAG
Source organism: Pseudoclavibacter sp. AY1H1 (assembly GCF_002931055.1). GTDB lineage: Bacteria > Actinomycetota > Actinomycetes > Actinomycetales > Microbacteriaceae > Pseudoclavibacter. The sequence continues at coordinate 771,567 of NZ_PSXX01000001.1, forward strand.
TTCGGGCGACTGCGCGGCGAATCGGTCGAGCTCGGCTCGGAACTCGACCCAGGACACGCGGACTCGGTCGGGGTGCCCCGTGAAGAGCTCGCGGTAGTAGCCGTGCAGCATCTCCTTGGCGAGGAGCGGCCAGAAGTGCGTCCGGAAGTCCAGGATCTCGTGCTCGGCGACGATCTCGCGGGCGATGTCCGCGGTGAAGTAGCGGGTCTCGAACGGCTCCCCCTGGAGCACGCTCGTGACCTTGGAGTGGTAGGGAACGCCCCGCCTGGAGCCGACGAGGATGCGCGGCTCGCGGCCGGAGGGACGGTACTTGAGGCGTCCCGGCTCGTCTCCTGGCAGGAACGCTCCCCCGCGCCCTTCGGTGAGCAGCACGAGCAGGTCGACGGCGGCGAGGCCGAGACCGCGGACGATGACGGGCTCCCCGGCTTCCACTGCACTGAAGTCTGCGTCTGCCGTGAACGAGGGCGGCACGTAGGCGAGGTCGTGGCGGGCCGCGAACTCGCTCAGCTCGGCGGTTCTCGTCCCTTCGTGGACCAGGGTTCCGGAATGGCCGAGCGCGTACACGACGACGTCGACGGTGAGGCTGTCGCCCGTGTCGAGCTCGACGCGCTGCGCGCCGTTGTCGATCGTCGTGACGCCCGTCACCTCCGCGGCATGGACGAGGACCGTCAGGCCCTCCGGCGCCGAGTCCGCCGCCTGCTCGAAGAACCAGCCCAGGTACCTGCTCTGCAGGCGCCTCGTGGGGAAGCTCGCCGGACCGAGTGAGCGCACCTCGTCGGCCACCTGCTGGTCCTCCGCGTCGAGGTCGTACCCGTCCAGCTCGCCGCGGCTCGCGAGCTCAGCCCATTCGACGAGGGAGGGGCCCTGCCTGACCGGGCCCTCGATGGTGCTCGTCTCGTCGGTGAACATGGTGACGTCGGCCGCCAGCGAGTTGAGCTTCAGGAGCCCGGACTGGGCGTCTCGCCAGATGCGTCCGGCTCCAGGCGGGTGCGGGTCGATGAGGTGCACGACAAGCGGGCCCGTGGTGTCCCCGTCGTAGTTGGCGACGATGCGCTCGAGGAGCCCAGCTCCGCGAGGTCCGGCGCCGAGGACCGCGATGCACCTGGCTCCCCTGGTGCTGTCGATGTCGATGAGCCTGGCCGCGGATGTCATGCGATCGCCTCCAGGACGCGCTCGGTGGGCTTGCCCCCGGGGATGGCGTCGACGAGCGCTCGGGTGTACGCGTTGGTGCTGCGCTCGAAGACCTCGTCGACGGTGCCTTCCTCGAGCAGCTCGCCGCCGCGGAGCACGCCGACGCGGTCGGCGATCTGGCGGACGACCCCGAGGTCGTGGGTGATGAACAGGTAGCTCAGCGAGTGCTCGGCCTGGAGGTCCACGAGGAGCTGGAGGATCTGCGCCTGGACGGAGACGTCGAGGGCGGAGACGGCTTCGTCGAGGACGATGAGCTCTGGCTTCAGGGCGAGTGCTCGTGCGATGGCGACGCGCTGCCGCTGCCCTCCGGAGAGCTGCGTCGAGCGCCGTTGCGCGAAATCGGCGGGGAGCGCGACGTCGTCCAGCAGCTCGAGCACCCGCGCGCGGCGCGACTGCTTGTCGCCAACCCCGAAGGCCCGCAGCGGCTGCTCGATGGAGTCAGCGACGGTGAAGCGCGGGTCGAGCGATGAGTAGGGGTCCTGGTGCACGAGCCCGGTCCTGCGGCGGAAGGCTCTCAGGGCGCTGCCTCTGGCGCCGGCGACTTCGAGGCCGTCGAGGCGGATGCTCCCCTGGTCCGGTCGTTCGAGGAGCAGGGCGAGGTGAGCGGTCGTGCTCTTGCCGGACCCCGACTCGCCGACGAGCGCGTAGCTCTCGCCGCGGGCGATCGAGAAGGCGACGTCCTTGGTCGCGTCGACCCGTGCGCCTCCCGGCAGCCGGAAGGTCTTGCTCAGTCCCCTGACCTCCAGCACGGGGCGGCTGCGGTCGATACCGAGGGCGCCGGTGGCCGGCGCGAGCCGCGTCGAGGTCCTGGTGGGTGCGGCCGCGACGAGTCGCTTCGTGTACGGGTGCTGCGGGTCTTCGAGGACCTGGGCAGCCGGGCCGGCCTCGACGATCGCTCCGTGCTGCATGACGAGGATGCGGTCTGCCCGGTCGGCTGCCACCCCGAGGTCGTGGGTGATGAAGAGCACGGCCGTGGATGCGACGGCGGCCCGTTCCGCGATGAGGTCGAGGATCTGGCGTTGGACGGTCACGTCGAGGGCGCTCGTCGGCTCGTCGGCGATGATGAGGCCGGGCGAGGCTGCCAGCGCGGCCGCGATGAGGACGCGCTGCCGCATGCCGCCGGAGAACTGATGCGGGTACTGCGCCGCACGCTTCGCCGCGTCCGGGATGCCTGCGTCCTGGAGGAGTTCGACGGCTCGCGCGCGTGCGTCCTTCTTGGTGGCGAGGCCGTGGATGAGGAGCACCTCGGCGACCTGCGCTCCGACGGTCTGCAGCGGGTTCAGAGACGCCGATGGGTCCTGCGGGATGAGGCCGATGCGTGCACCGCGGACGGCACGCCATTCGAGCGGCGTCAGGGCGGTGAGGTCGAGGCCGTCGTAGCGGAGGGCGTTCGCGGTCACCGCGGTGCTCGCGGGGAGGAGGTCGACGATCGACTTGGCGACGCTGGTCTTGCCCGAGCCGGACTCGCCGACGATGGCGACCTGCTCCCCCGGGTACACGTCGAAGGAGACGCCGGCGACGGCGAGCGTCGTGGCTCCCTTGTAGGCGAGCTGGAGGTCGCGGACGGACAGGAGCGGCTGCGGTTCGCCGCCTGCCTGCTGCGTCAGGGGTGTGGAGGTCATGAGCGGTCTCCTCGTTCTTGGAGCCAGCGCGAGATGCGCGCCGTGGAGAGCACGACCGCGACGATCACGAGTCCGGGCAGGGTGGTGAGCCACCAAGCGGCCTGCAGGTAGTCGCGGCCCTCGGAGATGAGGGCGCCCCACTCCGGCTGGGGCGGCGGGGCTCCGAAGCCGAGGAAGCTGAGGGCGGAGATGGCGAGCACTGCGGCGCCGAACTCGATGGCGGCGAGCGCGAGGACCGGGGTGATCGCGGCGGGGAGGACCTGGCGGAAGATGATGCTCGGCCAGCGAGCGCCCGAGAGCTTCGCCGCCTCGATGTAGCCGGCGGTGGCAACCGAGAGGACCTGCGAGCGCATGATGCGCGCGAAGGCTGCGGTGGACGCGAGGCCGACCGCGATCGCGATGTTGAGCGTCCCGAAGCCGAGTCCCGTGATGATGGTGAGCGAGAGCAGCAGGGCGGGGATCGCGAGGATGACGTCCATGAAGCGCATGATCGCCTCGTCGACGAATCCCCGGAGGTATCCGGCGAGGAGCCCGAGGAGCGCCCCGGTGCCGAGCGCGATGACGACGGCGAGGCCGGACGCGAGGAGGGTGGTCTGCGAGCCGTGGATGAAGCGCGCGAGGGTGTCTCGGCCCAGGTTGTCGGTGCCGAAGGGGTGCGCGGGGCTCGGCGGCTGGAGGCGGTCGAGGAGGGTGCCGTTGATGGCGTCGTACGGCGTGAAGATCGACGGCGCGATAGCCCAAGCGACGACGGTGGCGAGCACGGCGACCGCCAGGATGAGGGACGGCAGGCGCAGGAGGCTGCGGAAGCGCGCGAACGACGACGACTTCACGGCGGCAGGCACGGGCTGCGGGGTCCGCTCGGCGGCGGCGCCGCCGGCACTGCCCGGGGCAACGTACCGCTCGGTGCGACTCAGCACAGCGAGGTCCGACGGCGGTGTGAGGAGGGGCTGGTTCATGCTGCGACCTCGTTCGCTCGTGTCCTGCCGGGCTCCGTGGAAGCTGCGCCGGGCGCCGATGGGGGTGTCGGACGCCCCTTGGTCGCGGGGCGCTGCTTCGTGGAGTGCGAGAGGCGGGGGTCGACGAGCGGGTAGAGCGCGTCGACGATGAGGTTGGTGACGACGAAGATCGCGGCGGCGAAGACGACCGCGATCATGACGAGGGGGATGTCGCGGTTGGCGACGGCGGTCACGATCATGCGGCCGACGCCGTCGCGGGAGAAGACGGTCTCGGTGACGACGGTTCCCGCGAGGAGCTGGCCGACGAGCACCCCGCCGATCGTGAGGGTCGGCAGGGCCGCGTTCCTGAGCGCGTGGCGCACGAGGATGCGTGTGTCGCCGGCCCCCTTCGCCCTGGCCTGCTCGATGAAGGGCCGGGCGAGGGTCTCGTGCAGGCTGCGGGTGAGCACCTGGGCAAGGTAGGCGCCGGTTGGGATCGAGAGCGTCAGCGCCGGGAGGATGAGCCCCACGAACCCCGTGCTGCCGAAGGCTGGCACCCAGCCGAGCTGGAAGGAGAAGACCTGCAGGAGCAGGAGCCCGAGCCAGAACGTCGGAACCGCGATGGCGAGGGAGGGCAGCGATTGGAGGATGCCGCGCAGCCAGGAGGATCGGATGAGGTTGCTGACGAGCGCGAGTCCGATGCCGCCGATGACGGACAGCACGAGGGCCGCCCCGGCGAGGGTTGCCGTCGACGGGAGCGCGCGGGCGAGCACCTCGGTGGCGGGGATGCCGTTCTGCACGGAGCTGCCGAAGTCGAGGACCAGGGCTCCCCCGAGGGCGGCCAGGTACTGCTCGTGGAACGGAGCGTCGAGCCCGAGCTCCGCTCTCAGCGCCTCGATGGCGGCCGGGTCGGCGGCCCCCTCTCCGCCGCCGGCCGCGGCCACGGCCGCCGCGTCGCCCGGGAGGAGGTAGAGGAGGAGGAACGACAGGGTGAAGGCCGCCCAGAGGACCAGGATCCCCAGGGCGAGCCTCCACGCGAAGTAGCGAGCCATACGGTTACTCCGCGGCCTTCCAGGCTGCCGAGAAGTCGAGCCTGCTGGACGCCTCGAACTGCACTCCCTGGACGCCGGGCGCCTGGACGAGGTTCGTGGAGAGCTGGATGACGGGGACGGCGTAGCCCTCCTCGAGCAGCTGGGTGACAGCCGCGTCGACCTCGGTCTGGCGCGCATCCGCATCGACGATGGCGGCCTGCGAGTTGAGCACCTCGTCGATCGGGCCGACCTCGCGGTAGTTGTACTTGTTGCCGCCCTCAGCCGAGAAGAACACGCGGAGCGCGTCCGGGTCGGCGCGGGTGATGTTCGCCCAGGTGAACGGCTGCGTGCCGTCGTTGATCGCGGTCACGTCGGCGATGGGGGCCTCGCGGAGCTGGAGGTCGATGCCGACGGCGGCGAGCTGGACCTGCACCTGCTCGAGGACGTTGGTGGTCGGCTGCCAGTAGGCGAGCTCGAAGCTCAGCTTCTGGCCGTCCTTCTCGCGGATGCCGTCCGCGCCTTCGACCCAGCCGGCTTCGTCGAGCAGCTTCGCGGCGTCCTCGACGTTGTACTCGAGGATGTCGCTCTGGTCGCTGTAGTAGGGCGTCGACGTGGCGAGCACGCTCGTGGCCGGGCTGTCCTCTGGCGTCAGGAGGGCGAGAAGCTCCTCGCGGTTGATGCTCTTCTGCACGGCGAGGCGCACGTTCTTGTCGGAGAGGATCGGGTGCGAGGCATTCGGGATGAGGTTGTAGACGACACCGGGGTTGGCACGGTTCTGCACGTTCGCGCCGGCGCCCTTGAGTGCGTCGAGGTCGACGAAGGAGACGTCGGTCGAGACGTCGAGCTGGCCGGACTGGAGCGACCCGGTGAGCGTCGATGCCTCCGGGATGACGGAGTACGTGATCGTGTCGAGGTAGGGACGCTCGGTGTTGCCGGTCGTCGAGGCACCCCACGTGTAGTCCTCGCGGGCGGCGAGGACCGTCTCGGCGTTGGGGGTGTAGCTCTCGACGGAGAAGGGCCCCGAGCCGATGAAGTCGCCGGCGCAGCGCGCTTCCTGGCTGAGCTTCGTGCTCTCGGTGGAGACGAGCCCGAGCGTGAAGGTGGAGGTCGCCTGCAGGAACTGCGCCGACGGCTCGGCGAAGGTGTAGGTGACCGTCTGCGGGTCCACGACGGTGACCGACTCGAGGCCGGCGAGGTACAGATTGCCGAGCGCCGACTTCGCGCCGAGCGCCTGGACACCCTCCGCGTTGGCCTTGACGGCTTCGGCGTCGATGGGCGTGCCGTCGGCGAAGGTCGGCCCCTCGGCGAGCGTGAAGGTGAACTCCCTCGCGTCGTCCGAGATCTCCCAGGATTCGGCGAGCCACGGAAGCACCTCGCCGGTCTCGACGTCCTGCGTCGTGAGCGACGCGACGGTCTGGCGGGCGATGTTGACGTTGTTGTTGTTGCCGACCTGGGCCGGGTCGATGCATCCGATGTCGCTGAGGATGCCGACGCGCAGGTTGCCGCCCTGAACAGGCTCTGCGTCGGCCGCCGCAACCGCTCCAGACTGCGACGCGCACGAGGCGAGCGCCATCATCCCGACCGCGGCGAGGGCGGCGGCGGAAAGCGGTCTGGTCGAGCGGGTCATCTGGACTCCTTCTCAGCGGAACGCACCCCGATTGCGGGATCCGTCCCAGGTACGGGGATGTCCAGAGACTAGGAAGACGGCCGCCCACTCAGGTGGACGGCCGAAATCTCAGGTACCAGGAGGACACGCAGGGTCACATTGCGCGGAGGAACCCGGCGAGGTCTTCCAGCTCCTGCGGCGAGATGCCGTGCGCGAGGCCCGGGTAGGTGTGCTCGCTGGCCGTCGCGTGACCGGACAGCCACGCGGTGGTCCGATCGAAGGTGGCGTCGCTGATGATCTGGTCCCGGTCCCCGCGCCCGAAGAACACGGGTGGACGGATGCTGGTGAGCTCCTCGTCGCCCGGCTGCTCGCCCTGCAGGGAGAAGCCGGAGAGGACGACCCCGCGCTCGAAGCGCTGCGGCTCCCGGCGCAGCAGCTGGGTCACCATGAGCCCGCCCTGAGAGAAGCCGATCGGGATGACGTTCGCGGCCGGTGCCGTGTTCTGGTCGATCCAGGCGAGCACGGCGTCCGTGGCCGCTGCGGCCTTGGCCGGGTCGGGCAGACCCGGGCGGTCGATGGGCACCCAGGCGTAGGAGCCGACCTCGGCGGGCGTCTCCTCGCGGAGGACGAGGGGCGCGCGCAGGGAGGCCCAGTCGAAGCCGTCGCCGAGGGAGGGCAGGAGGCTCGTGAGGTCGTCCTCGTGCGATCCGTAGCCGTGCATGAGCAGGAGGATCGGCCGCTTGCTCGAGGCGTCGATCGACGAGAGCGCCGTGCTGATCGCGAGCCCGCTCATGCCGCGACCGCCTGCGCACGCGTGCGGAGCACGACCTCGGAGCGCCAGGGATCCAGCACGGTGATGGTCGCGCCGTCGTCGGCGAACTGGAGGCCGGCGCCGCGGAGCCGGTCGGCGACCGCGTCGAGCTCGGTCCGTTCTGGAACCTCGATCGTGAGCTGGCCGAGGCCCAGGGTCGCTGCTCGGGGTCCGGCGCCTGCACTGTTCCATACGTTGAGGGCGATGTGGTGGTGGTAGCCGCCCGCGCTCACGAAGAGCGCTCCTGGATAGGTGGTCGTCGTCTCGAAGCCGAGGGTGTCGACGTAGAAGCTCTTCGCCGTGTCGACGTCGCCGACCTGCAGGTGCACATGGCCGACGTCCGCTGCGGCCTTCTGGGGCGCATCCGCGGTGTCTTCGACGAGGTTGGCTCGCAGATAGGCGTTGGGATCGAGGAACTCGGTGGACATGGCGATGCGCCCGGCGGCGTCGAGCCACGTGTCACGCGGACGGTCGGTGTAGAGCTCGATGCCGTTGCCCTCTGGGTCGGTGAAGTAGAAGGCCTCGCTGACGTGGTGGTCGGAGGAGCCGACGAACTGGGAGCGCGGGTGCTGGGCCGCCCGGTAGACGGTCGCGGCGAGGTCGCTCGGCGTGTCGAACAGGAGCGCGGTATGGAAGAGCCCGGCGGCACGGCGCGGAGCGACCGGGAGGCCGGGGGTGTGCCGGAGGCGCACGAGCGGGGCGGCTCCTCGACCGAGCGTGATCTCGCCGTCGGTCTCAGCGATCGGCTCGAGGGCGAGCGCCGTGCGGTAGTACTCGGATTGCGCGGCGAGGTCGCCGACGTGGAGTGAGACGAGGCCCATTCCGGTGCCTGCGTCGAGCTTGTCGCCATCTGAAGTCGTCATGGCACGAACCGTAGCACTCAAGAACTTGCATCTACAAGTAAAAGGCGCGAGGATGAGGGCATGACCGAACCCAGATGGCTCTCCGCGGACGAGCAGCACTCGTGGCTGCACTTCATCGGGGTCGTCGAGCTGCTCCCGGGTGCGCTCGACACGCAGCTCGGCAACGACGCCGGCATCACGCACTACGAGTATCTCGTGATGGCGGTGCTCTCGGAGTCGCCGGGCCGGAGCCTCCGGATGACCGACCTCGCGACGCGCACCAATGCCACGCTCCCGCGCCTCTCCCGTGTCGTCCTCGGCCTGGAGCAGCGCGGCCACGTCGAGCGCACGAGCCACCCGGGCGACCGCAGGGCGAAGATCGCGAAGCTCAGCGACAGCGGCATGCTGTTCCTCGAGGAGACCGCACCCGGCCACGTCGGCAAGGTGCGGGAGCTCATCGTGGATGCGCTCACCCCAGAGGAATTCAGCACGCTCGGCAGGATCTCCCAGAAGCTGCTCGACCGGATCGACCCCGAGGACCGGTTCGGCGTCCACCGGACCGCGACGGAGCCATCGGGCTCGGACTCCGAGCCGATCGCCCGATTGGGCATCGGGGCTCCCGCGACCCGTGCGCTCGCCGGCGATGGGCAGACCCTGCTCGGCGACGTCGCCGGTGCGAGCCGCGAGCACCTGCTCTCCCTGCACGGCGTCGGCCCCCGCGCCGTCGGCATCCTCGAGGGCGCCCTCGAGGCGCGCGGTCTCGCGCCGCTGCAGCGCTGACGGTCCAGGCAGGGAGGCAGGCGCAGACCCCCGAACCACCAGCGCTGCTCTCGTGCCGCACATCGGCGAGCGACGGGCTGCCTCTCGCTCAGGCTGCGGCGAGGTGCGCCTCACGCTCGATGCTCCGCGCGACCGGCCGCTCGCAGAGATGGTGCGCGTAGGCGGGGATCGTCAGGAACGTCGGGAACTCGTCGTCCAACGAGACCCGTCGCAGGATCTGCGCGGCGGCCTCGAAGCGGTCGCCCTCGAAGCGATGCGCGTCGCCGAGGGCGCCGTCGAGCAGCGACTCGACCAGCTCACGCGTCACCACCGTGCCGGAGTCGGTCACCGTCTGCTGGGCGATCCACTGCCACAGCTGGGAGCGTGAGATCTCGGCCGTCGCCGCATCCTCCATGAGGTCGTCGATCGCGACGGCACCCACCCCGCGCAGCCAGCTCTCGATGTAACGCAGCGCGACGGAGACGTTGGCGCGCACCCCCTCGTCGGTGACGTGCTTCTCCAGCGAGCGCACGTCGAGGAGCTGCGCCGCCGTGACGTCGACCTCGGAGCGGTCTCGTCCGAGCTGGTTGGGCGCCCCGCCGAGCACGGCGTCGAATTCTGCACGCGCGACGTCGATGAGTCCCGGATGCGCGACCCAGGACCCGTCGAATCCGTCTGCAGCCTCCCTCGCCTTGTCGGCGCGCACCTTCTCGAGGGCAAGCGCCGTGACCTCGGGCTCACGGGAGTTCGGGATGAAGGCGCTCATGCCGCCGATCGCGTGGGCGCCCCGAGCGTGGCAGGTCCGCACGAGCAGCTCCGTGTATGCGCGCATGAACGGGACCGTCATCGTGATCCGGTCGCGGTTGGGGAAAACGTACTGGGGTCCGCGCGAGCGGTAGTGCTTGATGAAGCTGAAGATGTAGTCCCATCGTCCCGCGTTGAGGCCCGCGCAGTGCTCGCGCAGCTCGTAGAGGATCTCGTCCATCTCGAAGGCCGCGGGGAGCGTCTCGATGAGCACGGTCGCCCGGATCGTGCCGTGCTCGATGCCGATGGCCCGTTCCGAGAAGGTGAAGACGTCGTCCCAGAGGCGCGCCTCGAGGTGGTTCTCGAGCTTGGGCAGGTAGAAGTAGGGACCGCGCCCGCGCGCCAGCAGCTCCGTGGCGTTGTGGAAGAAGTAGAGCCCGAAGTCCACGAGCGAACCGGATGCGGGCCGCTGCTGGCCAGAGCGGTCGGTGTAGCTCAGGTGCTTCTCGACGAGGTGCCAGCCGCGAGGCCTGACGATGATGGTCGGCGTCTTGTCGGCGGTGACCGAGTACTCCTTTCCTTCGGGACTCGTGTACTCGATGCGCTCCCTGACCGCATCCAGGAGCGAGACCTGCCCGCCGACGATGTTCTGCCAGGTCGGGCTCGTCGCGTCCTCGAGGTCGGCCAGCCAGGCGTTCGCTCCGGAGTTGAGCGCGTTGATGGTCATCTTGCGATCGGTGGGGCCGGTGATCTCGATGCGGCGGTCCTCGAGGCCGGGGCCGGCGCCGGCGACTCGCCAGTTCGGGTCCTCCCGCACGGCGGCGGTCTCGCTCAGGAAGCGGAAGTCGCGGCCGTTCTCGACGGCCTTCCGGCCGTCCATCCTGGCGAGGAGGCGTTCGTGGCGCCTGCCCGCGAACTGGTCGTGGAGCCGCAGGACGAACTCGAGGGCTTCGCGGGTGAGGATCTCGTCGAAGCGATCGCCGATCGGCCCCGTCACCTTCAGGCGCGGTTCTGGTGTGCTGTTCATGGTCATGGCTGCTTTCTGCGTCGATGGGTCAGGGGGGGGTCGTCGGGGTCAGGGAAGTGGAGGGAGAGCGTGACGTCGCGCGGTTCAGTGGAACTGCTCGGACTCGGTGGAGCCGACGAGCGCGAGTGTGGAGCTGGCGGGATTGAGGCTCGAGGACAGGCGGTCGAAGTAGCCGGTGCCGACCTCGCGCTGGTGCTTCGTCGCGGTGTAGCCGTCGGCCTCGCTCGCGAACTCGGCTTCCTGGAGGTCGACGTAGGCGCTCATGTGGCGGGCGCTGTAGTCGCGGGCGAGCGTGTACATGGAGTGGTTGAGCGCGTGGAATCCGGCGAGGGTGATGAACTGGAAGGTGTAGCCCATGGCAGCGAGCTCGCGCTGGAACGCGGCGATCTGCCCGTCGTCGAGGTGGCGCTTCCAGTTGAAGGACGGCGAGCAGTTGTAAGCGAGCTTCTTGTCGGGGAACTCGGCGTGGATGCTCTCGGCGAAGGTTCGGGCCAGCTCGAGGTCGGGTTCGCCGCTCTCGACCCAGAGGAGGTCCGCGTACGGGGCGTACGCGTGCCCGCGGGCGAGCACGGTCTCGATGCCTGGCTTCGTCTCGTAGAACCCTTCGGCGGTCCGGTCGCCCGTCAGGAACGGTCGGTCGCGCTCGTCGACGTCGCTCGTGATGAGGTTCGCGGCGAGGGAGTCGGTGCGGGCGATGATAACGCTGGGCACGCCGGCGACGTCGGCGGCGAGGCGGGCCGCGTTGAGGGTGCGGATGTGCTGCTGGGTCGGCACGAGGACCTTGCCGCCCATGTGACCGCACTTCTTCTCGCTCGCGAGCTGGTCTTCCCAGTGCACGCCCGCGGCTCCTGCCTGGATCATGGAGGCCATGAGCTCGTAGGCGTTGAGCGGGCCGCCGAAGCCGGCTTCGGCATCGGCGACGATGGGCGCGAGCCAGTCGCGGCTCGGCGCCCCGTCCTCGGCGGTCTCGATCTGGTCGGCACGGAGGAGGGCATTGTTGATGCGGCGGACCACGGCCGGTACGGAGTTCGCCGGGTAGAGGCTCTGGTCCGGGTAGGTCTGGCCGGAGAGGTTCGCGTCGGCGGCGACCTGCCACCCGGAGAGGTAGATGGCCTTGAGGCCGGCGCGCACCTGCTGCACGGCCTGGTTGCCGGTGAGCGCCCCGAGGGCGGCGACCCAGCTGCCGTCGTCGTCGTTCACGAGGTCCCAGAGGCGCTCCGCTCCTCGGCGTGCGAGCGTCTGCTCCTCGACGACGCTCCCCCGCAGCGCGACGACGTCCTCGGCGGAGAAGTCGCGTGTGATGCCGCTCCAGCGGGCTTCCGTCTTCCAGGCCGTCTCGATGCTCGCGGCCTTCGCCTGCGCCGACTCGGTTCCATGAGGCGTCGTCTGGTCCATGATGAGCTCCTTTGCTCGAAGAACTGGTGTTGTGTCGATCCTGCGCCGCCCTGGACGCTCGAGACGAAAAGTCCCACTAGAAATCTGCCCGTTCTTCTAGCGCGCAGAAGGCTGCGTGTGGCACGGTTGCGCACATGGACATCGACGTTCTGACGCTCGGCCGACGCATCCGCTCGATACGGCAGGAGCGGGGCCTCACCCTCGAGGCGCTCGGCACCGCCATCAAGCGCGCACCCTCGCAGATCTCCGCCATCGAGACCGGGAAGCGCGAGGTTCGGCTGACCGAGCTGCAGGCCTTCGCGCGCCTCTTCGGGGTGAGCGTCGACGAGCTGCTCTCCGACGCCCCGCTCTCGAAGCGCGCGTCCCTCGAAGTCGAGCTCGAACGCGCGCAGGCGGGCCGGATCGCCCTCGCGCTCGGCCTCGATCCGCTTCCCATCCGCCGCTCGCTGAGCGACGAGGCCATCGAGACGATCCTCGCGCTCTACCGGGAGCTCGCCAGAATCGACTCAGAGCGGGCCGCGACCCCCGAGGAGGCTCGACGAGCCAACACCGAACTGCGGCGCGCCATGCGCGAGCGGGACAACTACTACGCGGAACTCGAAGAGCAGGCCGCTGCGCTGCTCACGAGCGTCGGGCACGAGGATGGGCCGCTCTCGCAGCGCACCGCGGCCGACATCGCGGCTCACCTCGGGCTGACGCTGCACTACGTGCGCGACCTGCCCGTCTCGACCCGTTCGGTCGTCGATCGGAGACACGGTCGCATCTACGTGCCCCTGGCCCAGTCGGCGGATGCCGACCCACGATCGATCATCCTGCAGACCATCTCGAGCTACGTGCTCGGCCACGAGGCACCGCGCGACTACGCGGAGTTCCTCCTGCAGCGGGTCGAGACGAACTACTTCACCGGGGCGCTCCTGATCCCGGAGCTGGGCGCCGCGAAGCTCATGGGTGCGGCCCAGCAGCGTCGGGCGCTGTCGGTCGAGGACCTCCGCGACGCGTACGGGGTGAGCTACGAGACCGCAGCCCACCGGTTCACGAACCTCAGCACCCATCACCTCGGCATCCCGGTCCACTTCCTGAAGGTCAGCGAGTCCGGGGTCATCTCGAAGGCCTACGAGAACGACAGCGTCAGCTTCCCCACCGACGCGCTCGGCGCCGTGGAAGGCCAGTTCGTGTGCAGGCAGTGGAGCGCGCGACGCGTGTTCGACGTCGAGGACCGCTTCAGCCCCTACCACCAGTACACGGACAAGCCGGTCGGCACCTACTGGTGCACCTCGCGCATCCAGACCACGCCTCGGGGCACCTTCTCGGTCAGCGTCGGCACGGCCTTCGAGCACGCGAAATGGTTCGCGGGGCGCGAGACGACGCGCAGGCACACCTCCACCTGCCCGAACGGCGACTGCTGTCGTCGCCCCTCTGAGCAGCTGTCGGCGAGGTGGGCGGGCGCGTCGTTCCCGAACGCCCGCCTCCACACCTCACTGCATGCGGCGATGCCGACCGGGGCGTTCCCCGGCGTCGACGAGGTGGAGGTGTACGAGTTCCTGGATCGTCACGCCCCGGCGGCACCCCCGGAGGCACCGCCCGCGCCGAGCAGCTGACCGCTGGGCGCATCGGCCGATGGCGGCTCCGCCGGCAGTCCGAGCGTCTCGCGGAGGGTGGCCCCAGGCGTGTACTCCTCGCGGTACACGCCGCGCTCCTGCAGCTCTGGGATGACGCCGTCGACGAAGCGGTCGAGCCCGTTGGGGATCAGCGAGGGCACGATGACGAACCCGTCGGAGGCGCCGCCCTGGACGTAGCGGGAGATCTCGTCGGCGATGTGCGACGCGGTCCCGACGAAGGTGTGCCGCGTGTTGAGCTTCACCATCAGCTCGCGCACGGTGAGCGAGTCCCGCTCCGCGATCTCCCTGAACTTGGAGATCTGGGCGCGCTGCTTGGAGAGGTCGTTCGCCTGACCGGCGCGGATGCGCTCGTCGCCAGGCTCGAGGTCGGGCAGCGGGCCGTCCGGGTCGACGCCAGACAGGTCCCTTCCCCACACCTGCTCGAGCATCGCGATCGCCGTCTGCGGGCTGACCTGGGCGAGGGCCTCCTCGCGGGACCGCTCGCGGGCATCCGCCTCAGAATCGCCGATCACGAATGTCGCGGCCGGCATGATCAGGAGGGAGTCGCGTGAGCGGCCAGCTGCGGGCAGGCGGCCCTTGACGTCGTCGTAGAACCGCTTGCCGTCTTCGAAGGCGGCGTGCAGGGAGAAGATGATCTCGGCGTTCGCCGATGCGAAGTCTCGCCCAGCCGGGGAGTCGCCGGCCTGCACGATGACCGGGTAGCGCTGGGGACTGCGTGGCACGTTCGGGATCGTCTCGACGTCGAAGTGCTTGCCGACGTGGTTGATGCGGCTGACCCCGCCGGGGCGCAGGTACTCGCCACGGCCGGGGTTGGCGGCGATCGCGTCGGCCTCCCACGCGTCCCAGAGACGCTTCGAGAGCCGCACGAACTCCTCGGCCCGCTCGTAGCGCTCCGAGTACTCCAGGAACCCGCCACGTCGGAAGTTCTGGCCGTGGAAGGCGTCGCTCGACGTGACGACGTTCCAGCCGGCTCGTCCTTCCGAGAGGTGGTCAAGGGTCGCGAGCTGCCTCGCGAGATCTGCCGGCTCGTTGAAGGTCGAGGAGAGCGTGCCGACGAGTCCGATGTGCTCGGTGAGGCTGGCGAGTGCGGCGAGGATCACGAGCGTGTTGGGGCGCCCGACGACGTCGAGCTCGTGGATGCGCCCCTTGTGCTCGCGAAGCCGAAGCCCCTCGGCGAGGAACAGGTAGTCGAACCTGCCGCGCTCGGCGGTCTCCGCGAAGGCCCGGAAGGAGGCGAGGTCGATCTGGCTTCCTGCATCCGGGTCGGTCCAGATGGTCGTGTTGTTGACCCCGGGGAAGTGCGCCGCGAGGTGGACCTGCTTGAGGGGCGTGCCGCTCATGCGCGCTGTGCCTTTCCATCGTTGACGAGGGCGCCGCGGCCGCGAGCCGCTTGGCGGTCTGCATGGGCTGCGGCGAAGCGGTTCGCGGGGCGCGGTTCGAGCCCGAGCGTCTTGCGCAGGCTCGGTGACTTCTCGCGGGGGTTCGGGGGCGAGACGATGCCTCGAGCCTCGAGCATGGGGCGCACCCTGTCGACGAACTCGGCGACGTCGCCGTGGGTCAGGGGGCGGACGCGCACGCCGTCGAGGCCGGCGTCCGCGTACTTGGCGATGAGCTCGGCGGTCGTCACGTTGGACCTGACCACGACTCTGGTGTCGCTGCGGTATCCGGAGTCTGCGCGGACGCGCTCGTCGAGCGCTCGGAAGTGCTCCTCGGTCGACCCGTCCTCGTCGCCGAGGAAGATCTCCAGGTCGGCGACGACGCGGAGGGGCTCGCCCGTGCGGCCAACGCGCTGCTCTGCCTCCCGGATCGCGGCGAGGAGCTCGGCGACCGTGGCTCGGCCGGGCGTGACGAACACGACGTCGGCCTGCCGCGCCGCGAACTCGAACGCGTCCTGCGTCTGCGCGAGCGCGAAGACCGGCGGCTGCCCCTGCGGCGAGCGCGGCACGATCGAGGGCCCCTTCACGCTGAAGTGCTCGCCCTCGAAGTCCGCGTAGTGCAGGCGGTCCGCGTCGATGAATCGGCCCGTCGGCTCGTCGCGGATGACGGCGTCGTCCTCCCAGCTGTCCCAGAGCCGCCGGATGACCTCGACCGAGTCCGCCCCTTCGGCGAAGATCGCGTCGAGGCCGAGTGAGCTCTTGCGTCCGAAGCTCGCCGCCTCCGCGGCACTCGCGCTGAGCTTGGCCCGGAGGCCCGCGCGGCCGAGCGACACGAAGTCGAGGGTCTGGATGCTCGTGGCAGCGTGGAACGGCTCCGCGTGCGTGAGGCCGATGGTGGGGACGAGCCCGATCCGCTTGGTGTGCGGGGCGAGGGCGGCCGCGAGCAGGGTCGCGTCGAGCGACACCTCGGCGAGATCGCGAGATGCCTCCCAGTCCGGGGCGCTCCCCTCGATCTGGTAGGCGTCCTCGAAGGTGACGTAGTCGATGCCGGCGCGCTCGGCGTGCTGGACGAGATCGCGCCAGTAGCCGAGCTCCGTGAGCCGAGTCCCGTCACCGCGTGGCAGCACCGTCCACGCGGCTGGGTGCCAGCCTGCGCCCTGGAGCGCGAGCCCGACCGTGAATCGTCCGGGGCTTGGTCGTCTCGACATGATGCCTCTCTCACGGGATCCGGTGTCCGAGCACCGCGGAGCGCAGCAGCCGCGGTGTTCTGGGTTGCCCGATCGTAGTTCCGCGCGTCACAGCCGGGAGTCCGGGTGCGTCACCCGCCGAAATGGAGTGCAACATTGCGACGCGCGCGAGCGACCGGGATCACGGCCGTGGCCGATTAGTCTGCTGTTCCATGGAGCTCGAACTCGCAGTCTTCGGTGTGGCGGCGGTCCTCATCATCGTCGCCGTGGCCGCCATCGCGCCCAAGCTGGGGGTCGCGGCGCCCATCCTGCTGGTGCTCGTCGGCATCGGGGTCGGCTATCTGCCCGGGGTCCCTGACTTCGAGTTCCCCCCTGAGCTGATCCTCACGATCGTGCTGCCGCCCATCCTCTACTCGGCCGCCGTGAACGTTCCGCTGGCGGATTTCCGCCGCAACCTGCGTTCCATCACGGGACTGTCGGTGCTGCTCGTCATCATCTCGGCGTTCGGCAGCGGGCTGCTCCTCTACGCGCTCCTCCCCGACCTGAACCTCGCCGCCGCGATCGCGCTCGGGGCCGTCATCAGCCCGCCGGATGCGGTGGCCGCGACGGCGGTCGGCAAGCGGCTCGGCCTTCCTCCGCGCCTCGTGACGGTGCTCGAGGGCGAGGGCCTCGTGAACGATGCGACGGCGCTCGTCATGCTCCGCAGCGCGATCGCGGCGACGGCGGGAGCGCTGTCGTTCTGGGGAGCTGTCGGTGACTTCGTGCTCGCCGTGACCCTGGCCGTCGTCCTCGGCGCCGTGGTCGGCGCGGTCACCGTGTACGTGCGCTCCAAGCTCGACAGCGCCGTGCTGACGACGGCGATCTCGTTCACGGTGCCGTTCCTGGCCTACGTGCCGACGGAGGAGGTCGGTGGCTCCGGTGTGCTCGCGGTCGTGGTCGCGGGACTCATCACGGGGCACGCCAGTGCGAGCCGGTTCAGCCCGCAGGATCGCATCAGCGAGCGCACGAACTGGCGCACGGCGCAGCTCCTGCTGGAGAACGGCGTCTTCCTCCTCATGGGCTTCGAGCTGTCGGCGCTCATCGAGTCCGTGGACGGCGACGAGGACGGCATCGGGCTGCTGCACGCTGTCGGCATCGGCCTGCTCGCGACGATCGCGCTGGTCGTCATCCGGGTGCTGTTCGTCATCCCGCTCGTGCTGATGCTCCGCAGGGAGCAGCGCCGAGCCGAGCTCGTCGCGCCTCGCGTCGAGCAGTTCCTCAAGCGGGTGACCGCCCCCGGACTCGCGAGCACGCGGCCGCGCCTCGTCGACCGGGCCAAGCGCGCGAGCGCCGACATCGCGTTCTATCGTGACGAGGGGCTCGGCTGGCGAGGCGGTGCCGTCCTGGCGTGGTCCGGGATGCGCGGGGTCGTCACGCTCGCGGCGGCGCAGTCGCTGCCCGCGGATTTTCCGTATCGGCCGCAGCTCGTGCTGATCGCCTTCACGGTGGCAATCGTGACGCTCGTCGTGCAGGGCGGCACCCTCCCGCTTCTCATCAGGAAGCTCGGGGTCACCGGCACGGACGCCGACGCGGACGCCCGGGAGCTCGCGAGCCTCGCCGACGAGGTGTTCGACGTCGCGCGCGAGTCGCTCGCGAACCCGGAGCTTCGGCGTGCTGATGGCGGAGCGTACGACGCTGAGCTGCTCGAGCAGGTGCAGGCCGTCGCCTCCCGAATGAGCCGGCTGCTCTCCAAGCCCGTCGACCTCGACGAGGACGCGCAGGACACGCACGTGCAGCGGCGAGAGCTCACGCGCATCCTGCTCGACAACGCCCAGCTGGCGCTGCTCGATGCGAGGTCGTCGGGGAGCTACTCGTCTCGGACCATCGAGCAGGCGCAGCACCGCCTCGATGCCGAGGCTCTCCGCTTCGGCGGCGCCTGACGCGAGTGTGGGAGGCGGGCCAAACGCGAGTTCGCGCGACGCCCGACGCGAGTTCGCGCGGCGCCCGATGCGACTCCCTCACACACGACGGCGGGGTGCGGGCTCGTCCTGAGCCCGCACCCCGCCATGTCGCTCGAGCACCCGTCGGCCGTTGCCGTGAGCGCTGTCGGTGCGGCTACGCCGTGGCGTTCAGTGGATACCGCAGCGTCGCGGCCACCTCGGCGCCGTCGACGAGGTCGCCACGCCGGACGGCCCTGACCTTGGCGCCGTGCTTGAGGGCGCGGGCGGCGATCTCGTCCACGATGGCGTAGGTGTGCGGGCCGGGCGTCTCGGCGCGCGTGAGCTTGCCGTCTTCGTCCAGCTCGCCCTCCAGGGTCGAGTCCATGTCGAAGTAGAGCTCGGCGACGGCGCCCTGCGAGGCCGCCTTGGCGACCTCGTTGATGGAGGTGGTCGCGTGGCCGTTGCTCCGCTTCGTGCCGAACTCCTCCCGCCAGTCGTTGATCTCTCCCCGGTAGTGGTCGTCGAGGATGCCGCGCGCCTTCGCATCGAGCTCCCCAGGCGCGAGCGAACCCGGGTGGGCGCCGATGCGCTGCTCGAGGAGCCCCGGGTACTCGTTCACGGCCCGGTAGGCGGTGTCGAAGTCGCCGGTCGCGGCGAGGATGAGCGGGGCACCCGAGTCTCGGAGGATCGGGATGACCTGCTCCTGCACGATGCGCGCGAAGCGCTCGTGCCCGATCCGGTCGCCCGTAGTTCCCTGCGCGCGCTGCCGGTCGAAGCGGCCGCCGGTGGTCGTGTGCTCGAGCACCGTCGCGAGATCGTCGGGGAGCCCCTCGATGGGCAGCTGGCGCGGCTTCGCGTCGGCGAGCACCTCGAAGAGCGTCACCTCGCCTCGGGAGAGCCCGAGCACGAAGCCGCAGTTCGGGAACGTGGTCGCGCGCAGCAGTGCGCCGACGTCGAAGCGGTCGCCCACCGCGACGTGCTGGCCGAGGCGGTTGGCGAGGCGGAAGGTACGGAAACGGTCACCGGACGCGAGGATGACGAGGGAGCGGGATTGCGCCCGCCAGAACTCGGGATCGGACTCGAGCTGCTTCGCTGGATCGAGGATCTTCGCGATGCGCGTCCGATCCAGGCCGAGGGTCTCGAGCTCCTTCGCCGCCTGGCTCACGGCGGCCCGCAACTCCAGTCGCAGGGCCTCCGACTCGCTCGGGGCGCTCGAGGCCGGGATGGCGATGCTCACGCTGCCCTCGCCCCGGTACTCGGTCAGTTCAAGCAGATCTTCATGGCTAGGAATATCACTTGGCAACATCTCTGCACGCTAATGATCGGGCCTGAGAGTTCGGTCATCGGCGAGCACCTAGACTGACGTGGTTACGCCCCTCCCTACTCTCTGCACGGCTCAGGACGCAAATCACATCTATGACAGGTAACGCGACTACTCGCTTCCACAACGTCTCGCTGCTGTCGGTCGCGAGCAGCCTTCCTTCGAAGGCAACGGCTTCGGCAGACATCGAAGGCAAGCTCTCCGCCGGCCTGAAGCGGCTCAGGCTCCCCGGCAACCTCCTCGAGCGCGTCGCCGGCGTGACCGAGCGACGCAACTGGGCTGAGGGGGAATCGTTCACCGAGGCGACCGTCGCCGCCGGCCACGAGGCGCTCCGCCGCGCGGGTGTGGACGCGAGCCAGGTGGGCCTGCTCATCAACACGTCCGTGACCCGCACCCATCTCGAGCCGTCGGTGGCCGTGCGCATGCACCACGGCCTGGGTATGCCGAGCTCCGCTGTGAACTTCGACATCGCGAACGCGTGCCTCGGCTTCGTGAACGGCATGACGCTCGCGGCGCAGATGATCGAGGCTGGCCAGATCCGCTACGCCATCATCGTCAACGGCGAGGACGCCGACGAGATCCAGGTGAACACCATCAACCGGCTGCTCCGCGACGACATCGGGCGCGAGGACTTCATGAGCGAGTTCGCGAGCCTCACGCTCGGCTCCGGTGCGGCGGCGGCCGTGCTCGGACGCACGGATGAGCATCCCGAGGGGCACCAGATCCTCGGCGGCGTGACGCGAGCCGCGACCCAGTTCCACGAGCTGTGCGTCGGCAGCGTGCAGGGCATGTTCACGGATGCCAAGGCGCTGCTGCGCGGCGGCCTCGACCTCGTCGTGTCGGCCTGGAAAGAGGCGCAGACCGACTGGAACTGGTCGTCGATGGACCACTACATCACCCACCAGGTGTCGCGCGTCCACACCAACGCGATCGTCAAGGCCGTCGGCCTCGACGCGAAGCGCGTGCCAACCACCTACCCGACGCTCGGGAACGTCGGTCCAGCGTCCATCCCCATCACCCTCGACCTGCAGTCGAAGAGCCTGAAGCGCGACGACCGGGTCCTGCTCATGGGGGTCGGGTCCGGCCTCAACACGGCGATGATGGAGCTCAAGTGGTGAGGTCGGCCTCTCGCCCGCCCGCCGGCCTGCCCGGACTCCAGGAACGATTCAGCCGCCTCGTCGAGACGACGGGCGTCGGCGAGGACACCGGCTCGCGCCGCACCTGGCACCTCCTCGACACGGGGCCGATCCTCCATGAGCTGGGGATCGAACCCGTCGGCACGGTCCTCGCCGTGCACGGCAACCCCACGTGGTCGTACCTCTGGCGCTCGCTGGTGAGCGAATCGATCTCGGCCGCCGAGTCCGGGGCATCCGCGTGGCGCGTCATCGCGGTCGACCAGCTCGAGATGGGCTTCTCCGAGCGCACCGAGGTGCGTCGCACGCTCGAGCAGCGCATCCTCGACCTCGGCGCGCTGACCGACGAGCTCCAGCTCAGCGGCGACGTCGTGTCCCTCGGCCACGACTGGGGCGGGGTCGTCGCGCTCGGCTGGGCGGTCCGCCACCCGGAGCTGCTCACCGCGGTCGCCTCCCTCAACACCGCCATCGACCAGCCGAGCGAGCTGCCCATCCCGGCCGCCCTGCGCCTCGCCCGCTTCGGCCCCGTGCTGCGCGCATCCACGTCGACGAGCCCGGCCTTCCTGGCAACGACGCTCGCCCTCGCGAATCCGTCGCTCACCCCCCAGGTGAAGGCCGCCTATTCGGCGCCGTACCTCGACCGGGCCTCGCGGCTCGGCATCGAGCAGTTCGTGGCCGACATCCCGGTCGACGAATCCACCCAGAGCCACGCGGCGCTGCAGGGGGTCTCGGCTGGCGTCGCGGCGCTCGACGTGCCAGCGCTGCTGCTCTGGGGCCCTCGCGACCCGATCTTCACCGACCTGTACCTGGGCGACCTCATGCGTCGCCTCCCCCACGCCGAGGTGCACCGCTTCGAAGGCGCGGGTCACTTCATCGCTGAGGACACCCCGTACGCGACGCATCTCCTCGCCTGGCTCGACGATGTCGCCGCGGGAACCGCTCGCCGCCGGGGCCAGCACGCTCCGGAGGCGAGCCCCGACGATGCATCCGCGCCCATGTGGGCTGCGTTGGACGAGCACCGTGACGACCCGAGCATCGCCGCCCTCGAGATGGGGCGCGGGGCGAACGGGGCCCCGCTGCGGGTCTCCTGGCGACAGCTTGCGCGCCGAGTCGACGAGATCGCGGCCGGCCTGAGCGCCGTCGGGCTGCGCCGGGGCGACCGCGTCTCCCTGCTCGTGCAGCCTGGCGTCACCCTCACCGCCATCGTCTACGCCTGCCTGCGCATCGGCGCCGTCGTCGTCGTCGCGGATGCCGGGCTCGGCGTCAAGGGCCTCTCCCGCGCCGTCCGCGGCGCCTGGCCCGACGTCGTCATCGGCCAAGTCCCCGGCTTGACGGCGGCCAAGGCGCTCGGCTGGCCTGGCCTGCGCATCAGCGCCACGAGCATCCCCGCCAGCGCTCGAGCCGCCCTCGGTGTCGCGCACTCGCTCGCCGAGGTGGCCGAGCTCGGGCGCGGCGCGGCGCTGCCCACTCCTCCCGGCCCCGAGGACCTCGCAGCGGTGCTGTTCACCTCGGGCTCGACCGGACCTGCGAAGGGCGTCGTCTACACGCACCGTCAGCTGCAGGCCGTGCGGGACACGCTCCGCGACACCTACGGGGTGACGGCCGAATCGGGCCTCGTCACGGGCTTCGCGCCCTTCGCCTTGCTCGGCCCGGCCCTCGGAACCCGGTCGGTGACGCCGGATATGGACGTCACCTCCCCCCGAACCCTCACGGCCACCGCGGTGGCCGATGCGGTCATGGCGGCGGATGCTCGCATCGTGTTCCTCTCGCCGGCCGCGATCCTCAACGTCGTCGCGACGCGAGACGACCTCGATGCGGCGCAGCGGGAGGCCCTCGGGAGCGTCGACACGTTCCTCTCGACGGGAGCGCCCATCGGGGCTCGACTGCTCGACGACGCCTGCGCCCTCATGCCGAACGCGGAGGCGCACACCCCGTACGGAATGACCGAGTGCCTGCTCGTCACCGACATCGACCGCGAGGGCATCTCCGCTGCCGCGCTCGCCGCTGACCACGGCGTCTGCGTCGGCACGCCGATCGGGCGCAACGTCGTCCGCATCAGCGCTCTCGACGAGACGGGTGCCGCGACCGGCGCCCCCTCAGACGAGGCTGGTGTGCTTGGCGAGGTCATCATCAGCGCCCCCCACCTCAAGGAGCGCTACGACCGCCTCGCCATGACCGATCGGGCCGCCGTGCGCGATCTGCCCCACCGCGGCGCAGAGGCCGCCGGCCAGGGACACTCAGATCAGGCAAATCCCCACCAGGATGACCTGGGCCGCTGGCACCGCACCGGCGACGTCGGCCACCTCGACGCGGAGGGGCGCCTCTGGATCGAGGGCCGCCTCCCCCACGTCTTCGTGACGGTCGACGGTCCACTCGCGCCGGTCGGCACCGAGCAGGACCTCGAGACGCTGCCGTGGGTGCGGCGCGCCGCGGTCGTCGGCGTCGGACCGGCCGGAACGGCGCAGGCGGTGGCCGTGCTCGAAACCAGGGAGCCCTCTCGCGGGGTCCGCGTGGCCGAGGCGGAGCTCGCCGACGCGCTTCGCGCCTCCACGACGCAGCCGCTCGCTGCCGCGCTCATCGTTCCCGAGCTGCCCACCGACATCAGACACAACTCGAAGATCGACCGGACAGCGCTCGCCAGCTGGGCCGAGCGCGCGCTCTCCGGGGAGCGGGTGTCGGCCCCGTGAGGGTGCTCGTCACTGGGGCGAGCGGCATGTTGGGACGTGCCGTCGCGACGCAGCTGCGCGACGAGGGCCACGAGGTCACGACGATGCAGCGCAGTGCGAGCGGCATCGACGGCGTGACGGATGCGCTCGGCTCGATCACCGACGATGCAGCCGTGGCGCGTGCCGTCACCGGGATGGAGGGGGTTGTCCACCTCGCCGCCAAGGTGTCGCTGAGCGGATCGGAGGCCGAGTTCGAGGCCGTCAACATCGCCGGGACCGAGCGCCTCGTCGAGCACGCGAAGGCTGCGGGCGCGACGCGCTTCGTCATGGTCTCCTCCCCCTCCGTGGCCCACTTCGGTGCGGCCATCCACGGCGCGGGTGCTGATGTGGCCAGGCCCGACCTCGCCCACGGCAGCTACGCCCGGACGAAGGCGGAAGCGGAGCTGCGGGCTCTCGCCGCCGACTCCCCGGACTTCGCCGTGGTCGCGGTGCGCCCGCACCTGGTGTGGGGCCCCGGCGACACGCAGCTCGTGGCGCGCATCCTCGACCGGGCCTCGAGGGGCACGCTGCCGCTCCTCGGGCGCGGTGCGGCCCTCATCGACTCCTGCTACGTCGACAATGCCGCGTCGGGTATCGCAGCGGCGTTGCGGCGAGCGCCGGTCGCCCACGGGAACAGCTACGTCATCACGAACGGGGAGCCGCGGACCGTCGCGGAGCTCATGGAGGGGATCTGCCTCGCGGGTGGGGCTCCGCCGCCCCGCCTCCGGGTGCCTGCCGTCATCGCTCGGGCCGCCGGCTCCCTCATCGAGGGTGTGTGGCGCATCCGACCGGGGCAGGACGAGCCGCCGATGACACGATTCCTCGCCGAGCAGCTCTCGACGGCGCACTGGTTCGACCAGCGACGCACGCGCGCCGATCTCGACTGGGCGCCGGCCGTTTCACTGGAAGAGGGGCTGCAGCGCCTCGCGGATCACACCGCGGGTTGCAACCCGGGATCCGGCCAAGCGCGACGCTAGCTCGTGTCACACCGTGCCTAGTCGAGCAGGCCCCGCCGTTCGGCGGCGGCCACCGCGGACCGCCGGTCGCCTATCCCGAGCTTGCGGAACACGCTGCGCAGCTGAGCGCGCACGGTGTGCACGGAGACGAAGCGCTGGGCGGCGATCTGCGCGTTGGTCCAGTTCTGGCCCACGAGCCTGAGCACCTCGATCTCGGCGCTCGAGAGCTCCTCGCCGACCGTAAAGGCTGACAGCGGGCGGGAGTCTTCCGCGGCGACGACGAGCAGGGCGGCGATGCGGCTCGGGAGCCTGTCGCTGATGGACGCCATGAGGGCAGCGTCGCTATCCGTCGCGAAGCGGAGCGCGAACCGGGCGTTGCGGTCGTCGAGGCACTGGGTGGCGATCGTCGCGATGCGGTTGGCGGCGGCGGCCAGGTTGCCCATCCGCAGCAGGCACAGCGCCGTGATCGTTCGCCCGATCGATGCGAACCTCGGGGCGATCCGGGTGTCGGCCAGGGCCGCCTCGGCGTGCGCGAGGGCTTCCCTGTGCCGGCCGTCGGCGAGCTCGACGAGGCTCCGGGCGAGGCTGATGTAGCAGTCGCCCTGCGCACCTTCGTAGTCGGCGGCCAGCTGCGCGCGGGCGCTCTGGCCGCGCGTGAGGAAGAAGGTCGTCGCGGCGAACGTTAGCAGGGTGGAGGGTCGCCCATCGCGCCAGGCCTTCGCGCTGAGCTCGAGGAGTTCATCGACCTCGGCGATCGGGTCCTCGTCGCCGACGAGCGCTTCGATGAGGATCCGGACGCTGGCCGCCGTGTCCTGCGGCAGGACCGCTCGCGGCAGGTCTCGGAGCTGCCTGGCCAGGTCGAGCGCTCCCGCTTCATCGCCGTTGTCGAGCAGCTCGAAGCACTCGGCGAAGCCCGGGAGGCTCCGCCCGCTGAGCTTCTCCGTGTCGGCCTGGCGGACGCCGCAGATGATGCCGATGATCTCGACGTGCCGCAGCGCATCCGCGTCGGTTCGGTTGAAGCTCTCGCCCTGCTCGGCGGCGAGCGCGGCGAGCTCGAGTGCGAACGGCAGGTCGTCGGAGAGGATCGCGGCCCACTCGAGGACGAGGCAGTCGGCCGCGAACCGGCCCCGAGCGACGGGAGAGGCGGCGAGCGCGGCGAGCAGGGTCTCGTCGCCGTCGCGGAGGAGGGCCTTCGCGTCACGGAGACCCCGCCGGGCAGCCGCACGGTCGCCCCCGAAGGAGGTCGCAAGCGCGTGCCTGGTGATCTGGGCGAAGAGCCCGATGGGGTCGCTCGGGGCGATCCTCGTCGTCGCGAGGCTCGACTCGCGGAGGCTGAGCAGGACGCCGCGTGTCGCCCCGAAGCGCCGCCACTTGAAGAGCGCGACCAGCAGGCGCGTGCTCAGGAGGCGAGCGAGCACGCTCGTCGGCACGTGCACCATCTCCTCGACGGTCTCGCGGGGCGCGTACTCGTAGATGGTCCTGAAGTGGCGTTGCGCGATCGACTCGACCTCACCCCATGAGCGAGCTCTCAGGGCGAGGAAGAGCCGCTGCATGACGTTCTGCTCACCCGGGAAGGATGCGACGGCCGCGGCGGCGGACGCCCGCGCCTCGTGTGGGGAGCGGTCTGCGTTGAGGTGCCGGAAGGTGTCGGAGTGCCAGACGAACTCGACGTCGAGCGTGATGCGGTTCACCTCGGTGGTGCCGTACGGCGAGGAGGCGAGCTGGTCGAACCAGTGATCACCGGCGATCTCGGGGGCGAGCAGGTGGAGGTCGCCCCTCGAGAAGCGGCGCAGGACGCTCACGGCTCGCATCATGCGGACCGCGTCGACGCGGGCGAGTTCGGCGGGGTCGAAGCGGCGGAGCTCCTGCAGGGTCATGGCGGCGCTCGACGCACCGCTGACGACGGACCATCCTTCCGCATCCGCGTCGGAACGATACCGCTGCAGGGCTATGCGGGTTGTGAGGGGGTGGCCGGCGAACGCATCGAGGAGCCGCATCCGAAGCCCTGGCGGTGCCCCCGGCTCGTTGAGCGCCAGCAGCCCGTCGAGCTCGGAGATGTCGAAGGCGAGCTCGCTCGGATGGAGCACAACCCCGTCGGAGCCGAGCGAGGAGGCCCAGTCCGGCATGGAGAGGGATGCGACGAGGAACCGCACGCCCCGCTCGCGGTCGGGGCCAGCCACGAACCGCCTGATGTCCTGCCACAGTTCGTCGTCCTGCGCCACGATGACGTCGTCGAGCATGACCGCGGGGCGACCCGTGTGCGCCCCGGAGTCCAGCTCGTCGAGGATGCGAATCAGCTCGGCCCGAGAGTGGCACCAGAGGACCGTGGAGCCGGCCGCGCCGAGCTTGCCCTGCATCTGCCTGAGGAGCGTGGTTCGACCGCCGCCCGGCATGCCGACGATGAGGGTGAGGCGTTGTTCGGCGAGCGCGAGCTCGGAGAGCCGGTCGCGTTCGAGCGTGTGCCAAGGCTCTGCGGCCCGAGATGCATCAGTGAGCGTGCTGCTGGACATGCGTGTTCTCTCCTGCTGATTCCCAGCGCTGAGCGCTGCGGACTCCCCCCAGAGTCCTGCGTGGTCTCGGAGATCGTCCTCCTTCGCCACGCCTCGGCCCCACGATACGGTTTCGGAGATACACGCGTCGTATACGGTCCAGCGCTGTCCAACGGCGTCCACTCGATGCGACGCACGAACTCCGTTTCAGCTCGGGCGCGCCCCGCCTCGGGTGGAGCAGCAGGGTCGCTTCCGTCAGATGCCGAGCACGGATTTGGCGATCGAGAAGTAGACGATGAGTCCCGTCGCGTCGCAGAACGTGGAGATGAAGGGTGTCGAGAAGACGGCCGGATCGACCCGGATGGACTTCGCGACGAGCGGCATGACGCCGCCGACGGTCGCCGAGATGGTGCAGACGGAGAGCAGGGTCAGGCCGATGACGGTGCCGATGCCCACCCCGTAGAAGAACGTCGCGACGGCGAAGGCCACCGCTCCCAGCGAGATGCCGAGCACGATGCCCGTGCGCAGCTCCTTGAGGGCGACGGGCCAGGCGTTCCTCGGTCGCACCTCTCCCATCGCCAGGGCCCTCGTCACGGTTGTCGCGGCCTGCGATCCCGTATTGCCGCCGATGCCGGTGAGGAGAGGGATGAACAGGGCGAGGGCAACCTGCTGCTCCAGGGTCGCCTCGAAGAGCTCGAGGACGCTCACGGTCAGGATGGCGGAGATCGCGAGCACGAACAGCCAGACCACGCGCGAGCGCACGACCGCGAAGACCGGAGTGGTCAGGTAGGGGCGCCTCAGCGGCTCGGAGGCGCCGGCGTGCGCCTCGTCCTCGTCGCGGGCGGCCTCGACCATGCGGTGTGCGTCGTCGCCCGTGAGGAGACCGAGGAGGCGCTCCTCGCGGTCGACGATGGGCATCGCCAGGACCCCACGGTCGACGAGCGTCCGGGCCGTCACCTCGGCGTCGTCATCGGCGTGCGCGTAGAGGGCGGTCGCCATGTGCGCCTCGACGGCGTCGTGCGGCGACGCGAAGAACAGCTCACGGAGACTCACGACCCCGAGGAGGCGTCGACCGTCGTCGACGACGGGGATCGTGTAGATCGTCTCGGCGTCCCCGCCTCGCTGCTGGATGCGCTCGAGCGCCACTCCCACGAGCTCGTGCGCGTAGACGTGCACGTAGTCGGGGGTCATGCGCCTGCCGACGGACCCGACCGGGTAGCCGAGGATGATCGCCGTCTCGCCGCGTTCATCCGCCGGCAGCTCCTGCACGAGGCGCTTCGCGATCTTCGCCGGGAGCTCGTCCATGAGGGCGACGCGGTCGTCGGCGTCGAGCTCCGCGAAGACCCGGGCCACGTCGGCATCGGAGAGCTGCGTGACGACCTCGCGCTGAGCTGGGGCGTCCATCCGCTCGAACACGGTCATGGCCTCGTCCTTCGGCAGCAGCCGGAACGCGACCCCGGCATCCCGGGCCGGGAGGCGCTCGAGCAGCACCGCAAGGTCCGGGAGCGGCGCGCTCGCCAGGGCGGTCGCGGCGGCGCTCAGGTCTCCGCGAGCGAGTTCGGTCGAGACGAGTTCGACGAGATCGTCGAGGGAGTGGATCGGAGGCATGGGGGCATCGAAGCACACCCTGCCCTCGGGATCGTGGCTCGCGCCTCGGCGGGTCGCTACGATCGCGGCATGCATGAAACCATCCGCGTGCGCGGCGCTCGTGAGAACAACCTCAAGGGAATCGACGTCGACATCCCGAAACGCAAGCTCACGGTCTTCACGGGCGTCTCCGGATCAGGCAAGAGCTCGCTCGTGTTTGGGACGATCGCGGCCGAGTCCCAGCGACTCATCAACGAGACGTACACGGCCTTCGTGCAGTCGTTCATGCCGAGCCTCGCCCGGCCGGACGTCGAGGTGCTCGAAGGGCTGAGCGCGTCCATCGTGGTCGACCAGGAGCGCATGGGGGCAAACGCCCGCTCCACGGTCGGCACGGCGACCGACGCGCACACCATGCTCCGCATCATCTTCTCCCGCCTCGGGGCTCCGTCAGCTGGACCAGCCGGCCACTTCAGCTTCAACCTCGCCGAGGGCATGTGCCCTCGCTGCGAGGGCATCGGACGCGTCACCGACCTCGACATCGACGAGGTCGTCGATCGAACGAAGTCGCTGAACGAGGGCGCGATCACGATTCCCGGCTACAAGGTCGATGGGTGGATGGTGCGCGGATACTCGGACGCGCCGTTCCTCGACGGCGACAAGAAGATCGCCGACTTCTCCGAGGCCGAGCTGCAGGACTTCCTGTACAAGGAGCCGACGAAGGTCAACATGCCGGCTCTCAACATGAACCTCACCTACGAGGGGCTCATCCCCCGCATCCAGAAGTCGATCCTGTCGAAGGACCCGGAGGCGGTGCAGCCCGCGATCCGGGCCTTCATGGACCGAGCGGTCACGTTCACCGCCTGCCCGGAGTGCCGAGGGGCGCGCCTGAACCAGGCGGCCCTCGCGAGCCGCATCCAGGGCAGGAACATCGCGGACTGCTCGGCGATGCAGATCAGCGACCTCGCGGCGTTCATGAAGGGCGTGCAGGACCGGCAGGTCGCCCCGGTCATCGCGACCCTGCAGGAGACGCTCGACTCCCTCGTGAACATCGGGCTCGGCTACCTGAGCCTCGACCGGGAGTCGGGGAGCCTCTCGGGTGGCGAGGCGCAGCGCGTGAAGATGGTGCGGCATCTGGGCTCGAGCCTCACCGACGTCACCTACGTGTTCGACGAGCCGACGGTTGGGCTCCACCCGCACGACATCCAGCGCATGAACGAGCTCCTGCTGCGCCTGCGCGACAAGGGGAACACGGTGCTGGTCGTGGAGCACAAGCCCGAGACGATCGCGATCGCCGACCACGTCGTCGACCTCGGTCCCCGTGCGGGCTCCGATGGTGGGGAGCTGCAGTTCGCGGGCACCGTCGAGGGCCTGCGCGCGTCGGGGACCCTCACGGGCAAGCACCTCGACGACAGGGTCTCGCTCAAGGAGGAGCCGCGGAGTTCGAAGACGAGCCTCGAGATCCGTGGGGCGACGCGTCACAACCTCAAGGACGTGGACGTCGATATCCCCTTGGGCGTGCTGACGGTCGTGACGGGGGTCGCAGGCTCGGGGAAGAGCTCCCTCATCCACGGGTCGATCCCGAAGTCGGCCAACGTGGTCGTCGTCGACCAGACCGCCATCCGCGGCTCCAGGCGGAGCACACCGGCCACATATACGGGGGTCCTCGACGCGATCCGGGCGGCCTTCGCGAAGGCCAACGGCGTCAAGCCGGGCCTCTTCAGTGCGAACTCCTCCGGCGCCTGCCAGAAATGCAACGGCCTCGGGGTCATCTTCACCGACCTCGCCATGATGGCGGCGGTGTCGACGGTGTGCGAGGAATGCGAGGGCAAGCGCTTCCAAGCTGAGGTGCTCGCCTACACGCTCGACGGCAAGAACATCAGCGAGGTGCTGTCGATGTCGATCGCGGAGGCGCACGAGTTCTTCGCGACCGGTCCCGCCAACAAGGTGCTGGGGCGCCTCGTCGACGTCGGGCTCGGCTACCTGGGGCTCGGGCAGCCGCTCACGACGCTCTCGGGGGGCGAGCGCCAGCGGCTCAAGCTCGCGATCCACATGGCAGAGAAGGGTGGCGTGTACGTGCTCGACGAGCCGACGACGGGCCTGCACCTCGCGGATGTGCGGCAGCTGCTCTCGCTCCTCGATCGGCTCGTGGACTCGGGCAAGTCGGTCATCGTCATCGAGCATCATCAGGCGGTTATGGCGCACGCCGACTGGATCATCGACATCGGCCCCGGCGCTGGTCACGATGGCGGCTCGGTGGTGTTCGAAGGGACGCCGACGCAGCTCGTGGCCGATTCGTCGACCCTCACCGGCAAGCACCTCGCGAGCTACGTGGGCGCCTAGCTGCGAATCGCTTCGAGCTCGCCCTCGAGGTTCCGTCTCGCGCGTTCCTCCCAGTCCTCCGGGGCCGCGGGTGACACGAAGAGGCGGGGCGTCGCGAGCAGCGTCTCGAGCACGGACGCGCGGCCGGCGCGCCACTGCTCATCGGTGACGTGCGCGTAGTCGCGTCTGACCAGTGCGACGTAGCGCGCGTAGCCGTCCTCCGAACGGGCGAGGACGGCGAGGTCGGCGTCCATGAGGATCTGGCCGGCCGTGTCGCTCTCCGCCACCGCGTGGACGATGGTCGCGAGCACGAGGCGCTCGACGTCGCCGACGAGGGCGGGGTCGACGCGGAGGGCCGTGAGCCGTTCGACGGCGAGGTCGGCGCTGGCGCGTTCGTCGTCGCCGGCGGCGCCCGCGTAGACCGCGTCGTGGAACCAGGCGGCGAGCCTGGCGGTCAGCAGTTCGCGCTCGGCCAGGGGCGACCCGGTCTCGGCGGCGCGGAGGCGCATGATGTCGATGGCGTCCAGCACCGAGAGCAGGTGCGTCGCGTCGTGGTAGTGACGGGAGGGAGCCGACCAGGCGTCCAGGAGCTCGTCGCGGAGTGCATCCGTCGCCGGCCGCCGGTCAGCAGTCACGGGCAGCTCGAGCTCGGCCCAACGTCGGATGAGGGTGAGCCGGGCTCGCTTGGGCCTGTCGCGGGCGGGCACGCGCACGCCTCCCGCCACGAGTCGGCGCACGAGCTCGGAGCCCCCGACGGGTTCGGCCCCGAGCGCGACGAGGGCGTCGTACTGCTCGGCGGGGACGTCGTAGTGGTCGACGTCGAACGCGCGGTCGCGGATGCCCGCCCTTCGGGCGAAGGCGTGCAGCTCGTCGACGGAGGCGTCGGACACGAGGTGCGAGAACGTCGTGCCGTGCGCGGGCCAGACGGGTGGATCGATCAGGATGACCATCCAGAGAGACTACGACTACCCTTGCCACATGGTCTCCCGTGTCAAAGGTGCAGTTGTCCGTGGTAAGAACGAACCGGTGTCGATCGAGACGGTGCTGGTCCCCGATCCGGGGCCAGGCGAAGCCGTGGTCGACATCATCACGAGCGGTGTCTGCCACACCGATCTCCACTATCAGCAGGGCGGGATCAGCGACGACTTCCCGTTCCTGCTCGGCCATGAGGCCACCGGCCGCGTGTCGGCGGTCGGCGAGGGCGTGACGGAGGTCGCGGTCGGCGACCGGGTCATCCTGAACTGGCGCGCGGTGTGCGGCGAGTGCCGTGCCTGCGCGAAGGGGCAGCCTCAGTACTGCTTCAACACCCACAACGCGACGCAGAAGATGACGCTGGAGGACGGCACGGAGCTCTCCCCGGCACTCGGCATCGGCGCGTTCATCGAGAAGACGCTCGTCGCCGCCGGTCAGTGCACGAAGGTCGACGAGGAATCGGATGCGGCTGCCGTCGGCCTGCTGGGCTGCGGTGTCATGGCCGGTATCGGTGCCGCCATCAACACGGGCGAGGTGAAGCGCGGCGAGTCGGTCGCGGTCATCGGCTGCGGCGGGGTGGGCATGGCGGCGATCGCCGGGGCCGCCCTCGCCGGGGCGACGACGATCATCGCCGTCGACATCGACCCAGCGAAGCTCGAGCGTGCCGCCCACTTCGGGGCGACGCACACCATCAACTCCCGCGAGGAGGACGTCGTCGAAGGCGTCAGGGCCCTCACGGGCGGCTTCGGAGCCGACGTGGTCATCGAGGCCGTGGGTCGCCCCGAGACGTACAAGCAGGCGTTCTACGCTCGCGACCTCGCCGGTCGGGTTGTGCTCGTCGGGGTGCCGACGCCTGAGATGACACTCGAGCTCCCGTTGCTCGACGTCTTCGGCCGCGGCGGCGCTCTGAAGTCGTCCTGGTACGGAGACTGCCTTCCGAGCCGCGACTTCCCGATGCTCGTCGAGCAGTACCGCCTCGGCAGGCTCGACCTGGACGCCTTCGTCTCGGAGCGCATCGGCATCGACGACATCGAGGCGTCGTTCGGCCGCATGAAGGACGGCACGGTTCTGCGTTCGGTGGTGGAGCTGTGAGCGGCCACGGCAAGGTGCGCATCGACCGCGTCGTCACCAGCGGCACGTTCTCCCTCGACGGGGGCACGTGGGACGTCGACAACAACGTGTACCTCGTCGGCGACGACGAGGACGTCGTCGTGATCGACCCGGCCCACGACGCCCAGGCGGTGCGTGATGCGGTCGGCGACCGCCGGGTGCGCCGGGTGCTCCTGACGCACGGGCACGACGATCACATCGCGGCGGCGCAGGAGTTCGCGACGCTCGTGGACGCGCCCGTCGCCCTGCACGACGGCGACCGGATGCTCTGGGATGCCGTCTACCCCGACTCGGCTCCCGACATCGAACTGGCGGACGACGACCGCATCGTGATCGATGAGGTCGACCTGCAGGTCCTGCACACGCCGGGCCATTCGCCCGGGTCAGTCTGCTTCTACGCCCCGGCCCTCGGGGCGCTGTTCAGCGGAGACACGCTCTTCAGTGGCGGGCCCGGGGCCACGGGTCGGAGCTACAGCGATTTCGGGACGATCATCGCGTCGATCTCGGAGCGCCTGCTGACGCTGCCGGCCGAGACCAAGGTCTTCACGGGTCACGGGGACTCGACGACGATCGGGGCGGAAGCGCCGCACCTCGAAGAATGGATCGCACGTGGCCACTGAGTCTCAGGCCTCGTCCGAGGCAAACGTGCCTCCCACGGCTGCGACGACGTTCGACGTCATCGTCATCGGCGCGGGCCCCGTCGGGGAGAACGTCGCTGACCGCACCGTTCAGGGTGGCCTGAGCACCCTCATCGTCGAGAAGGAGCTGGTCGGCGGTGAGTGCTCGTACTGGGCGTGCATTCCCTCGAAGGCGCTCCTTCGGAGCGGGGCCGCTCTGCGCGCGGCGCGTGCCGTGCCGGGCAGCCGCGAGGCGGCGACGGGAGACCTCGACGTGTCGGCGGTCCTCGCTCGTCGCGACTCGTACGTGTCCGAGTGGAGCGACGAGGGCCAGGTGGCCTGGCTCGCGGACGCTGGCATCGAGCTCGTGCGCGGGCATGCCCGCCTGGCGGGTGAGCGTGAGGTGACGGTCGGCGAGACGACGTACTCGGCGCGTGTCGCCGTCGTCGTCGCGACCGGGTCGGCGGCACTGCTGCCCGACATTCCGGGGCTCGCTGACGCGGAGCCGTGGACGAGCCGAGAGGCGACGTCCCTCGAGCGCATCCCCGAGTCGATCACGATCATCGGCGGCGGCGTCGTGGCGGTCGAGATCGCGACGGCCTACACCGATCTCGGCGCCCAGGTGACGCTGGTCGCACGGAGCACGGTGCTCGGCAGCTTCGAGGCGTTCGCCGGTGAGGCGGTCGTGGCGGCCCTGCGTTCGCGTGGGGCGACGATCATCACGGGTGCGGCGCCAGCTGGTGTCGTCCGGGATGCGTCCGGCCGGGTCACGGTGACGCTCGACGACGGCCGCACACTCGAGAGCAGTGAGCTGCTCGTGGCGACGGGCCGGGTCCCGCGCACGGGCGATGTCGGTCTCGAGACGGCCGGGCTCGAGTCCGGGGCCTGGATCGATGTCGACGACACGATGCTCGTCCGCGGCAGCGACTGGCTGTACGCGGCGGGCGACGTCAACCATCGCGCCCTGCTGACGCACCAGGGCAAGTACCAGGCGCGGGCGGCGGGTGATGCGATCGCGGCGCGCGCCGCGGGGCGCACCCTCGACGATGGACCCTGGGGCACGCACGTCGCGACGGCTGACCATGCCGCGGTGCCTCAGCTCGTCTACTCGGACCCTGAGGTCGCCGCTGTCGGGCTCACGGCTGGTGCCGCCGAGGAGCAGGGCCTTCGGGTGCGGGCCGTCGACGTGCCCATCGGCAACGTGTCTGGGGCTTCGCTGCACGCGGAGGGCTACGAGGGAACGGCCCGGATGGTCGTGGACGAGGATCGCCAGGTTGTCGTCGGGTTCACCATGGTGGGCCCCGACGTGGGCGAGCTGCTGCACGCGGCGACGATCGCGGTCGTCGGCGAGGTGCCACTGTCACGGCTGTGGCATGCGGTTCCGTCGTTCCCGACGATCAGCGAGCTCTGGCTGCGGCTGCTCGAGGGATACGGGCGCCCGCAGTAGCAGGCGGCTCACGCGCGCGCCCACCGGCGGAGGGCGCGAGCGGGTTCTGCGAGCCCCTCCCGCCGGTACGGGGTATTGGCGCGAGGTGCTGGTGCCGGGTGCTGCTGCGGGCGGGTGGTTGGGCGTCAGCAGACCGGCGGCTCGGCATCACCAGACCGGCGGCTCAGCGTCAGCAGCCCGGCGGCTCGGCATTACCAGACCGCAGGCTCGGCATCACCAGACCGCAGGCTCGGCATCACCAGACCGCGGGCTCGGCATCACCAGCCCGGCGGCTCGGCATCAGCAGCCCGGCGGCTCGGCGCCACCAGACCGCAGGCTCGGCATCAGCAGACCAGCGGCTCGGCGTCACGAGACCGCGGGCTCGGCATCACCAGCCCGGCGGCTTGGCATCACCGAGCGTCGGCTCCGTGTCACCTGACGGGCGGGAACCCGGCATGTGCGAGGCAGTGTGCATTCCAGGTTGGGCCTCGGTTCTGGCACTCGCGCTCGCTTCGGTACTCGCTCCGACCCAGGTCTCGCTCTTGCTCTGAATTCTGCGTCGGCGACGGCTCCGACTTTGACTTCGGCACCGGTTCTGACTTTGCCACCGACACCGACACCGGCACCGGCTTCGACTTCGCTTGTCTCAGCCGCC
Source organism: Pseudoclavibacter sp. AY1H1 (assembly GCF_002931055.1). Classification (GTDB taxonomy): domain Bacteria; phylum Actinomycetota; class Actinomycetes; order Actinomycetales; family Microbacteriaceae; genus Pseudoclavibacter. The sequence continues at coordinate 806,921 of NZ_PSXX01000001.1, forward strand.
GTGGTCGCCGGAGAAGACCTGACGAACTGTCGGCGCACCCTCATCAGCAGTCTCGAGGACTTCGACGGTGTCGCCCGCCGCGATCTTGCCGTTCTTCGCGACGCGAAGGTAGGCGCCGACGCGGGCGGCTGCGCTGAATCGCTTCACCCAGCCACGTTCGTCGTCTCCCCCGACCCACCTGGCGAAGGTCTGGCATGGGACGCGCGGGGCGGTCACGACGAGTTCGACGACGCGGGATGAGCCCGCGGCGGTGAGGTCTCCGATGCGGAGGGTGTCACCGATGTGGAGGTCGTTGACGTCGAGCCCGTCGATGCGGAGGTTCTCGCCGAAGAACCCCGGAGGGAGCTGGCGGCCGAGTTCCTCGGCCCAGTGGTCGGCGTCAACCTGCGAGTAGGCGTAGACCGCCTGGTCGAGGCCGCCGTGGTGCTTCCGATCGGCCTGCACGTCGCCGTAGACCCCGTAGCGCCCCACCTTGACGGGCCCCTCGAGGGTCCGCTTGTCGATCGCGGTCACGCCGACGGCACCCGGGTCCCGGCGGAGCTGCGCTACGGCGCAGACGGCGAGCAGCTGGGCCAAGGTCGGCTCAGTTCTTTCGCTTCGCGTGCAGTTCGGCGACTCGGGCGTTCTCGGCGCGGACCTTCGCCTGGACGCCTCGCTCGTGGGAGAGCCACGATGGGGCGCTTTCGAGGAGAGCCTGGATCTCTTCAGTTGTGAGCGCTTCGGTGACGCCGCCACGGGCGAGGCCGGAGTTGGTGATGCCGAGCTTGCGGGCGACGATGTCGCGCGGGTGGGGACCCGTGCGGCGCAGCTCCTGCAGCCATTCGGGTGGGGTCTCCTGCAGCTCGAGGAACTCGCTGCGGGTGAGCGGGGCCTCCTGGAATGCTTCTGGGGTTGCCGGCAGGTAGATGCCGAGCTTCTTGGCGGCGGTCGCCGGCTTCATGGTCTGGTCTGACCCGCGGTCGGCCGCGGTGTGGCTCTCGGCCGAGTTGCCTTCTGATTCGCTCATCTGAGCATCGTACCCAGTAGCCTTGCGGGCATGGAGACTCCGACGCACCTCACGGTCGCTCTCGCCCCCGGCATCAACCCACGGAAGTGGTCTCGAGTGTGGGAGGAGCGGAGAGCAGAGACGCCGCTGGAGTTCGCGACCCTGCATTCGGCCGAGGCCAGGCAGCTCGTTCTCGACGACGGCGCGCAGGTCGCCTTCGTGCGGCATCCCTTCGAACGTGAGGGGTTGAACGCGATCGACCTGTTCGCCGAAGATGTGGTCGCTGTGGTCGCTGTCGAGTCGGATCTCGACATCGATGAACCGTTGCGGTTGGAGGAGCTCGACGACTGGCAGCTGGTGCTGGCCGCTTGGACCCCCGATTGGGCGGAGGCGGCAGAGCGCCTGGGGCTCGACTCGGGCGAGGCGGCCATGACGACCGATCCGGCGGACGCGATGGAGCTTGTGGCGGGCGGGGCCGGGGTGGCGATCGTCCCTCAGTCGGTCGCGAGGCAGCACGCCCGCAAGGACGTCACGTATCGGGTCATCAGCGACCTCCCTCGGGTTCCCGTTTCTGTGGTTTGGGCGGTCGCCGATGACCGTCTCGACACCGAGGAGTTCGTCGGCATCGTCCGCGGGCGCACCGCGGGGAGCTCGAGGGGACGCACCGGCGCAAAGTCTGCCGCGCTGCAGCGGGAAGAGCAGCAGGCGCTGGCGGAGGCCGAGCGCCGCGTGAAGGAGCAGCAGAAGAAGCGGGCGACCGCGAAGCGAATCGGCACCTCCTCCGGGACGAGCCGCGGCGCCCAGCTCGCCGCGAAGCGCGCAAAGGCGGGCGGATCGGGCGGCAAGCGCAAGCGCCGCTAGCGCTGGCTGGGTGGCTGGCTCGCTGGCTTGTTGGTTCGCTCGCTTGTTGGCCGACCGGCTGCGTGCTCGCCTGCCAGACAGATGAGCCAACAAACCAACAGGCAGGCAGGCAGGCAGGTACGCACGCACGCAGGCGGGTAAGCAGGCAGGCAGGCCGAGCTCTTGCCGACTTCTCTGACAGGGTTCGGGTGAAATCCAGCGGCAGCGGCAGCGGCAGCGGCAACGGCAACGGCAACGGCAACCTTCTTGACGTCGCGCGGCACCGAGCCTAGAAGGGCGGCGATTCGTCTGCGCTCCCCCGCTGCTCCGGCTCATCTGGGGCTGGCGCCTCAACGTTGCTGTTCTGCTGAGACGTTGGCCGCGGCATCGCCATGCCTGTCGGGGCGCGACCGTCGCGCGCCTCATCGCTCGGCCTGAATTCGATGTTGGTGTTGGCGTGGGTGTCGTGGTGTTCGGGGTGGTCGGTGTACGTCTTGCCACTGGGGGTGCGCCATTCGAGGACGCCGCCGCCGAGTTGTCTCACGGTCCAGGCGGTGGCGTGTTTCATGACGTGGTGCCCTCTGCACAGTCCGCAGAGGTTGTCGATGCTGGTGGTGCCGCCGTGTTCCCAGGCGTGGGTGTGGTCGAGGTCGCAGCGCGCGGCGGGTTGCCGGCAGCCGGGCCAGCGGCAGTGAATATCTCTCGCGGTGAGGAAGGCGCGCATCGCCGCGGTGGGACGGTAGGTATCGACGGCCGCGACCGCGCCCGTGATGGGGTGGGTGAGGATCCGCTGGAATGAGGGAGCGTTCGCCGCGAGTCGTTTCGCTTCCTCGAGCGGAATTGGTGACATGCCGTTCAGCAGCGCGGGCGCCGGAGTCAGGCGATCAGTGTCCGAGGCGACAGCGCGGTCAGAGCCGAGGAGAGTGAGGATCGGGATCGTGAACTGCACGCTCGCCTGTATCCCCGCAGCCGCGACGTTGGAGGTGGGCGTCGAGGTGAGGAGCACGTCTGCGAACAGGTCGGCCTTGACCTGGTCGACCGTTCGCTCATCCGAAGCCTCGTCCGTCATCTCGCCCGGCATCACGCCCGGCTCCTCATCCCGAGTCGCGTCCGCCCCCTCGGCGCGGGCCCCGCTCGCGGCGCTCTCGCTGATCCCAATACCCCCGGTGCTCTGGGTGCTCTGGGTGTTCTCGGTGTTCTCGGTGCTCTGGGTGTCCCCGGCCCTCCCGGCAGTCCCGGCCCTGCCCGTGATGCCGGCGGGTGCAGGCCTCGCCCGGATCACGGCCTTCGCCTGCTTGCGCAGGCGGTCCGCGATCGCCCTGCCCTCGATGAGCGGCAACCGAGCTCGCAGCAGGCACATGCCGTTCTCCGCCTCGGTCACCGACATGTACCGCGTCTTCCGTGCCCGCGCGAACCGCTCGCACACCGACTCCTGCGTCAACGACTCCGCGACCCTCGCCGCCGTCCCCCGCAACGCGCGGGGCGGCAGCACCCGCGCACCAACCTCCGCGAGCATCACGCGGACGAACGCAGCTCGGCGTGCTGTCTGCTCCCCCGCATTCACGTGCGACACCGACAGGCCTGCCTCGGTCAGAACCCGCAGTTGCGCCTCGCTCACCGCGCCCGCCCCCATTGCGTCCACGAGCCCCGGGAACTCACGCACCGCGGTCACCGCCTCCTGCAGGAGTCCCTCCGCGACCGACTGCCCAACCTGTTCGACCAGCGCCACCTCGGCTGCCAGTGACCGCACATGCAGACCGTGTTCCACCGAGCCCTCAGCCGCATCCAAGGCTGCCGCGATCTCCGCCAGCTCAGCCCGAACTCGCACCTGCGCCGCCGCGACCACAGCCGCCGCTGCCATCAGCCCCGTCTCCCTCGCCAGGAGCAGCCGACGACGCGCAGCGACCGACCCCGGATCGCGGGGATCGCACCCCAGCCCGGTCGGCGTCACATCATCGTTCGAAGACATACCCGAATCTTGGACCGGACCACCGACAATTGGCACCCCGGGTGCTCACCGTTCAGCGAAACCCCAGATCAAACGGCGAGTTTCCGGGAAGCAGGGAGACGCCCGACCCCCGGCCGGTGGTAGCTTGAAAGGCACGAACAAGGAGGTTCGCTGATGCGCAAGGTCACCTACTCGCTGGCCCTCACCCTCGACGGGTACATCAAGGACTCAGACGGCAGCTTCGACTGGGGAGACCCCAGCGAGGAGGTGTTCCGCTTGGCGACCGAGGAGGTGCGAGCGGCCGACTTCCACCTGATGGGTCGCCGCCTCTACGAGACGATGGTCTACTGGGAGCCGACCGATGAAGCCCGGGAATATGGGGAGCTCGAGACGGAGTTCGCCGAGCTCTGGCGCGCCCTGCCGAAGATCGTGTTCTCGAACACGATCACCGAGGTGCAAGGCAATACCAGGATCGCCGAGGACGGGCTCGCCGAGGAGATCGAACGCCTGAAGGCCGAACCGGGAGAAGGACCGATCGCGATCGGTGGAGCAGAGCTGGCGCATCAGGTTGCTGATCTCGACCTGGTCGACGAGTACCTGCTGCGCATATGTCCCGTCCTCGTCGGAGGCGGCACGCCGTTCTTCTCACAGAACGACCGCCGCACGAACCTCGAGCTGCTCGACTCGCGAACCTTCGAGTCGGGCGTCGTGCATCTCCGATACCGCGTCCTGCGCTGACCCGCGCTGTCGACTACCCCTCGCGCGACCAGCCGATCGCCGGAGCGATGTGCTCGGCGATGGTGGCGAGCATCCGCGTGTTGTAGGCGACACCGAGCTGGTTCGGCACGGTCAGCAGAAGCGTGTCCGCCGCCTGGACGGCAGCATCCGCCGCGAGCTCCTCCGCGAGACGATCGGGAGTGCCCTGGTAGGTGCGACCGAAGCGTGAGCGCATCCCGTCGAGTACACCGACCTGATCGCCCTCCCCGCCGCCTCGCCCGCCGAAATAGGTCACGTCCTCATCGGTCGTGATGGGGATGACGCTGCGGCTCACCGAGACCCGGGGCTCTCGACGGTGTCCGGCGGCCGCCCACGCGTCCCGGTACCCCTGGATCTGCTCGGCCTGCAGCTCATCGAACGGAACGCCCGTGTCTTCCGTGAGCAGCGTCGAGCTCATGAGGTTCATGCCCTGCTCCGCAACCCACACGGCACTGGCTCGGCTTCCGGAGCCCCACCAGATGCGGTCGTCCAGGCCGGCGGACTGCGGCTGGATGGGGAGCGGCGCCGTCGAGCCTGTCATCTGCGGGTTGCCGGCAACGAGCCCCGCACCGGTGATCGCCGCGCGGAACAGCTCCGTCTTCGCGCGGGCCAGCTCGTCATCGGTCTTGCCCGCAGGCGGGGTGAAGCCGAACGCGTGTGCGCCGTCCTGGGCGGGCTCGGGTGAGCCTCGGCTCAGACCGAGCTGGAGCCTCCCCTCGCCACCGGCGTGTGCGCTGATGAGGTCGGCAGCGGCAGCCTCCTCCGCCATGTACAGGGGGTTCTCGTAGCGCATGTCGATGACGCCGGTGCCGATCTCGATGCGGCTGGTCCGAGCCCCGACGGCTGCCAGGAGCGGGAATGGGGCAGCGAGCTGTCGCGCGAAGTGATGCACGCGGTAGTAGGCGCCATCGATGCCGAGCTCTTCCGCCGCGACCGCGAGTTCGATGGACTGCACGAGCGCATCACCGCCCGTTCGCGTGCCCGATTGCGGAGACGGGTGCCAGTGCCCGAACGAGAGGAAGCCGATTTTCTTGCGCATGCTGAGCACAGCGTCTGGGATGCATGTCGCATTCCCGAGACCGCTCGCGTGTCGCCTTCTCCCGATTGTCGGAGGTCGGGGTTACCTTCCTCGCATGACGAACGTGATCTACAACACCGCCACGACCCTCTCCGGCTTCATCGCCGACGACGACGACGCTCTCGACTGGCTGTTCGTCGTCGACCAGCCCGACGACGACAGCTTCGGCTCGTTCCTGGCGAGCGTCGGGGCGCTCGTGATGGGATCGACCACCTACCAGTGGGTCTACGACCACGAGGGTCTCGACGAGCATCCCGAGAAGTGGCGAGCCTCCTACGCCGACCGTCCGACGTTCGTGTTCACGAGCCGCGACCTGCCCGTCCCTGAGGGACTCGACATCCACCTCGTGCGAGGTGCCATCGCCGACCACATCGGCGCCATTGCAGCGGCCGCCGGCGACCGCGATATCTGGGTCGTGGGTGGCGGAGACCTCGCCGGCCAGTTCTACGACTCGGGCCACCTGACTGAGGTCCGCCTCTCCATCGCGCCGGTGACCCTCCCCTCCGGAGCTCCGGTACTCCCCCGCCGCATTGAAGCGGATGCACTGCGCCTGACCTCCGCGCACGCGCGGGGACAGTTCGTGGAAGCCCGCTACGAGGTGAGCTACCCGCGGAGGTGACGAAGGCGTGACCTCGTCGCCAGAGCGAGCACAAGCGCGCCCGCGACCAGAAGCACGATCGAGACGACTGGAAGGCCCACAGCCCAGAGCATCGTCGCGGCCAGCCCGAGGAGCCCCGAGATGATGACCGAGTCGAGCTGCCAGACGAGCCTCGCGAGCACGGACACGTCGCCGACCTCGCTCGGCATGGGCGTCAGGAGCAGCGGAGGGAGGTGCCCGCGGCCCGCTTCGTAGGCTCGCACGGCGACCATGGCGAGGCTTGCGAGCAGGGGCGCGGCACCACCACCGCCACCCGAGACGAGGAGCGTGACTCCGACGACAAGGACGACGACGACCAGCGGGAACGCGGCGTGCAGGAGGAACTGCTCGCCCGTCGGCGTTCCGAAGACGGCGGCCCCTGCGGCAGCGTCGGCCGCATGCCGGAACCCCTCGGTGAACGGGGCCAGGGCGAGGAACATCAGAATGGAGCCACCGAGCGCGGCCAGCGCGGCGACCGCCGACGGGCTGACGGCCAAACCCAGGAGCAGGGCCGCGGCCACAACCCCGACGAGCCCGAACACGGTCCGCTGCGGTGTCCGCAACGCACCGACCCCATCGCGGACCAGCATGGACAGCACGCGCGGCCCGCCGACGACGGCTCGAAGCCCCCTCCCCATCGAGGGCACCTCGCGGTACGCCGCCGATGCGCCCGCCAACTCTCCTGCCGCTGCGGCGAAGGCGGCAGCCTCACGGCGCCGTGCCTGCCGGAGGAGCTCGTCACCCCGCAGTCGATCCAGCAGCCGAGGCACGGAGGCGAGCGCAACCGCAAGGACCCCGAGGAGCACCAGTGCACCGACGAGAACGAGACTCAGGCCCGCGTCATGCCCAAGCCAGCCCTCGAGGGCCGAGTGGAGCCCTCGACCGTTCCCGCCGCTCAGGCCGACGACGCCGGTCCAGATCGACCCGAACCAGGCCCCGACCCCAACGGGCGCCACCCCGAGAAGACCGAGAGCGATCGCCGCCACCCACGCGCGCAGGCTGCCGATGACCTGGCCTACGAGCGCCGCGATCACGCCGAGGCACGCCAGGGCGACGGACGCCGCCACGAAGCACGCCACTGGCACCAGAGGGGCCCCGACGCCCACGACCAACGCGGCCCCCAGGAGACAGGCCAATAGCCCCGTCCCCGCCGAGGCTGCGAGTGCACTCCGCCGGAACGGCCGCCGCAACGAGACGCGCCTCGGCACGTCATTGGAACCGAGGGTGACCGTAGCGAAGGGATCAAGCAGGGCCGGACCACGAGTCGTCCCCACCAGCAGACCGAGGGGTACCACCGCGGCAGCCACGATCCGAAGTTGCTCTGCGAACGCCGGAGACGTAAGCCAGGCGATCGAGGCCGGTTCCAGGAGCGCGATGAACAGCATCCGCGCCAGTGGCGCGACCGCGACGAGCACCACCGCCCCCACAAGGTACGCGCGATACGCACCCTCACGCCGCCGCACGCCCACCGCCCTGGTCGTCGCCATCGCGTTCGCGTTCGCCGGCAAGCCGCAACTCGTCCGCACCCAGCGCCTCGATGAGCGCTCGGCTGTGGGTCGCGACGATGATCGCCGCGCCCCTGTCTCGCTCTTCCACGAGGATGCGGGCAAGCAGCTCACGTCGCTCCTCGTCGAGACGCTGCTCGGGTTCGTCGAGCACGAGCACGTCGAACGGACGCGCCAGAACGGTGGCCAGTGAGAGCAGCTGGAACTGCCCGGACGAGAGCTCGTGCGGGAACCGCGTGGCCAGATGCTCGATGCCGAGGCGCGCCAGCACCGTATCTGCGGAACGCTCCCCCTCGAGCGTGGTGGTCCCCCACGATGCTGCGACGGCCGTCAGATGCTCTCGTGCAGTCAGGGTGAGCGAGAAGGGGACCGACCCGAGCAGAGCCGCGAGGCTGCGCCGGAACCGCGGACTCCGTTCATCCACCGGCCGGTCGTCGAGGAGGATTCGGCCCTCGCTCGGCGTGACGAGCCCGGCCAGCGCGCGGAGCAGCGTCGTCTTCCCTGAGCCGTTCGCCCCCGTCAGGCACAGCACCGATCCGGCCGGCACCGCGAGATCGACATCGGAGAGCACCCGCGTGCCCCCGCGCTTCACCGAGAGACCCTCGACGCGGACGACTGGCACGCAGCCATCCTCCGCTCGACCAGGACCGCGATCACGTCCCCCAGGGCCGGACCCGCTCACGGCCGCAGCCCCTCGACGAACGCTTCGAGGCGGCGCAGCCCTTCGACGAGCTCCGCTCGCGAGGCGGCATAGGAGAGTCTGACGTGGGTCTCGCCCGTGTGCGCTCCGAAGTCGCGGCCAGGTGTCAGCGCGACCTGGGCCTCCTCGAGCGCCCGTCCGCAGAAATCCCACGAGGACAGACCGGTCCGGGACACGTCGAAGTACACGTAGAAGGCTCCGTCGGGCAGGACTGGAACCGGGAGACCGATGCGCTGCAGGCCCTCGAGCACGAGTTCGCGACGATTGGCGAGCTCGACCCGGCGCTCCTCGCAGATCGACAGCGACTCGGGGGTGAACGCGGCGAGAGCGGCAAGCTGCGCCGGTGCCGACGCCGACAGGAAGTAGTTCGTCGCGAGCTTCTCGACGGCCGGGACGAGAGCCTCAGGGAGCACGGCCCAGCCGAGTCGCCAGCCGGTCATGCCGAAGTACTTGGAGAAGCTGTTGATGACGATCGCTTCCGGATCGACGCTCAGGACGCTCCGCGGAGGGGTGCCGTCCTCGCCCGGGTCGGAGAGGTTCAGGTAGATCTCGTCGACGATTCGCCACGCGCCCCGCTCTCGGGCAAACGCGCAGAGGGCACCGAGCTCCTCGAAGGGCACGGAGGTGCCGGTCGGGTTCGACGGCGTCGCGACCATGATCGAGGACGTCCGCTCACCCCAGACCGCTTCGACGCTGGACACGTCGAGCTGGTAGCGGGACTCGATGCTCGTGGGCACGCCGACCACCCGTCCGCCGAAGCTCTCGACCAACTGCCGATTGCAGGGGTACGACGGATCGGCCATGACCACATCGTCACCGGGGTCGGTGGTGGCGGCCACGACGACCAGGAGGGCCGCCGAGGCGCCCGAGGTCACGAGGATGCGGGCCGGGTCGACCTCGACGTCGTGACGGATGCGGTAGAACTCGCTGATCGCCTCGCGGAGCGCTGGGAGCCCGAGCGCGACGGTGTACGGGAGCGGCCGACCATCCATGGCATCGCGCATCGCCTCGCGAACCTGAGGCGGCGCCCCGAAGTCGGGTTCCCCCAACGAGAGCTTGACGACGCGCTTGCCCTCCGCTTCGAGGGCGGCGGCACGCTGCCCGAATGCCATGGCGTGGAACGGCTCGACCGTCTGGGCGCGATGCGAGAGCTTCATACCCCAAGGATGCCAGGTGGCCCGGTCTCAGGGCAGCTGGCGGGTCGTCCGCCGAGCAGCGCGACGCTCAGCTCCTGGTGGCGCCAGCCCCGGTGCGCGCGCCCTGGGACGGAGAAGAGCCCTGGGACGGAGAAGAGGCCTGGTCGTCCGTGATCGCTCGCACTCGCGGGCTCCTGCCCGCTTGGGTGTGCAGCCAGGCGCCCGCCGGGACGGTCTTGATCGACTGCCAGGCGTCCCGGTCGAGGTGCCCAGAGCGGGGCGAGAAGACCTCCTCGAGAAGTCGGGGGTCGTCGCTGATGAACGCCGACGTGCCTTCCTCCAGCCACACCGGCCTGCTCTCCCCTCGTTCTCCGAGGCGTGCGCCTTGGACCCGCAGCGCCCCCGCCCGGTCCTTGGCGATCATGATCGCGGATGGCACGAGCAGCTCCGGGACATCGTCGAGCTCGTCCAGGAATCGTCGCCCCTGGGCCCGCAGCACGACGGACGTCGCCGGCTCACTGGAGAGGCGAGTGAGGAAGATGAGGTCGAGGTGCCTCGTTCGGACCTCGGTGAGCGCCCGCTCCAATGGTCGCGCGAGCAGCCACGGTGCACCCGAGCCGTGGTCGGCGACAACTCGAAGACGCCCTTCGACGATCGCCAATCGGACGTCAGGATGCACGTCCTGGTCCGGATGTACGAGTACTCCCACGGCTCTCCAAACTCACGAGCGGTGTTGCTCCGCACTGAAAATCTCCGCGCAACGTAGCATGCTGACGGAGCAGTGTCGGCGCGTTCGCGACGAATTCGTCTTCACATATGGCCGATACCGCCATCCTCGCCACACCCCGAACGGGGTGCGGTACTGCCCCGATCGTCACTACACTCACTGGCTATGAATGCCCTCGCCCGATCGGCCGGCGGACCCCAGCAGCAGCGCAGCATCCAGACTCGGAGTCGCCTGGTGCTCGCAGCGGCCACCACCTTCGTGGAGTACGGCTTCGCCAGCTCGACCCTGTCGCGCATTCGGGCGAACTCGGGAGTCACGAACGGGGCCTTCTACCACCACTTCGCGACCCGCGAGGCGGTCGCCGAGGCGGTCCTCGGCGAGTACGCGGCGCGGGCATCGAATGCGGTGGCCGAGGCCACGAGGTCGGCGGCAAGCGGCATCGACGCGCTCCTGAAGGTGTCCGTCGCGTTCGCGAAGCTCCTGCAGAGCGATGTCGTGGTCCTCGCAGGCGTCATCGTGACGTCGGAGATCGGCTCGAGCTTCCTGTCGCACGGCTCCTATCTCGACTGGCTCGCGCGCATCCGTCCCGTCATTCGCATCTGCCAGCGAGAGGGCAGCATCCGCGGTGACTTCAGTGCCGACCACGTCAGCTCGCTCTTCGTCTCGTCCTTCACGGGCACGCAGCTGCTCTCTGGGGCGCTGACCGACCGGCAGGACCTCGTGGAGCGTATCGGCGTGCACTGGCGGATGATCCTGCTCGGCCTCACGACGCCCGAGAGCGCCGAGCGCGTCGAGAAGCTCGTGGACTCGGCCTTCGGCGACTACCAGACCACCCGCGTCTCCGAGATGACTGACGACGCGCTGAGCACGTCGCGCACGGAGGAGGCTCAGCATGCCCTTCGCTGATGAGCTCCTCGGAGCCCAACAGGCTTCCGCGATGGTGCAGCTGCTGCAATCGGCGGCCGGAGGCCATCAGCTCTCCGCGACGCGGGCGACCGCTGATGGCCTCGACGGGCTCGCCCTCGGCTCGCGGAGCTCCCACCTCGCCGCCTCCATCTTGGAGGACCTCCCGGTCGGCTACCCCGAGTTCGCCGCGATCATCCGCCGTGCGCTGGAGTCGTCCGCCCTCGAAGGGTGGATGGTGTGGCCGATCTCGAATGCGGTTTCCGCTGCCGCCATCGCCGATGGCGGCGCTGCGGCGTTCGACGACGGCATGCAGCTCCTCGCAGAACTCACCCCTCGGCTGACCTGCGAGTGGGCGGTGCGGCCCATGCTGCGGGCGAGGCTCGAGCGGGCACTCGAGATCATGCTCGAGTGGACCAGGAGCGACGACGAGCATGTGCGTCGGCTCGCGTCTGAGGGGACGCGGCCGTACCTGCCGTGGGGCACTCGAGTCGCCGAGATCACCCGCGATGCGCGGCTGTGCATCCCGATTCTGGATGCGCTCTACCGCGACGACAGCGAGGTCGTTCGCCGTTCGGTCGCCAACCACCTGAACGACATCAGCAGGCACGACGCGGCCCTGGTCTGCGAGACGGCCGCCGCGTGGCTCGCCGACGGTGACGAGCAAACGCCGAGACTCGTTCGCCACGCCCTCAGGACGCTCGTGAAACGGGGAGACCCCGACGCCTTGGCGCTCCTCGGCTTCGGCTCGGCGGAGGTCGTCGTGGAGGGGCCCACGCTCGATCGCGCGAGCATGGTGCTCGGCGAGGAACTGCTCATCACCGCCACCATCATGAATCGCGGTGAGGTCGCGGCGGATCTCGTCGTCGACTACGTCGTGCACCACGTCAAGGCGGACGGCAGCCGCACCCCGAAGACGTTCAAGATCTCGACGACGACACTCGCACCGGGCGCCACGCTCAGCATCAGCAAACGGCACGCCGTCAGACCCATCACCACGCGCCGCTACCATCCCGGCGTGCATGCCATCGAGCTGCAGGTCAACGGTGTCCGGCACGGATTCGCCGAATTCGACCTGGTTCTCGACCCGGTGTGCTGAGATACCCGCATGTCCGAAGAACCCTCCGAAGCAGTCGACACCGAGACCATTCGCCTCGAGCGGAGCGTGGACACCGCTCGGGAGGAGCTGTGGCTGTGGTTCACGGCGAGCGAGAAGACGGCCAAGTGGATCGGCCCGTGGCACTTCACTGACGAGCAGCGCGGCCGGATCGGGCTGCAGCTCGTGGCCGAGGAGGGTGCCCCGGCAAGCGCCGCGACGATCCGGCGCTGCGAGGCCCCGAGCCTGTTGGAGGTCACGACCGAGGATGCAGCCGGATCGTGGCACCTGCGTGTCTCGCTGGCGGAGTCCGGGGTGCGGGGCGAGGCCACTCGGCTCGTCTTCGAGCACTTCGAGGTGCCCGTGGCGATGCTCTCGGACATCCGGGCAGGCTGGAACTACTACCTCGACCTGATGCTGGCTGCCAAGGACGGCCTCGAGACGCCCGTCTTCGAGGACTACCTAGAGGCCCCCTCAGCAGAGGCCTGACCGACCGCGCGATCACCACTTCTCCTCGCATCACCCGAGCGGATGTCATTCCCGGTCATGATGGATGCCGTGTCACATTGTCGATACACAGCATCGGTAGCCTGGGCTCATGCTCGAAGCCCCAACGAACTCCCCCGCCAGCCGCACTGAGGCTGGCGCTGAACTGCCAGATGAGCTGCGCTCTGACGTGCACCTCCTCGGCACCCTGCTCGGCCAGGTCCTGACAGAGACGGGAGGCCCCGAGCTCCTCGACGACGTCGAGCGACTGCGTCGCCTCACGATCTCGGCCTACGAGCACGACGGCGCGGCCGCGAACGACTCGTTCGCCTCCGCCGAGGAGCTCGTGGATGCGCTCTCGCCGGCACGAGCAGACGAGGTCGCGCGGGCGTTCACCTGCTATTTCCACCTCGTGAACCTCGCCGAGGAGCACCACCGCGTGCGCGTGCTTCGCGCCCGCGGCACCTCACCATCGAAGCAGCAGGAAGACACGATCTCGCAGGCGTTCGCGCGCCTGAGCGACGAGATCGGTGCGGAGGCCGCGTCGGTGCGGGTCCGCGCCCTGCGTTTCCACCCCGTCTTCACGGCGCACCCGACCGAGGCCCGCCGACGGGCTGTCTCCTCCGCGATCCGTCGCATCAGCGACCTGCTCGAGGAACGCGACGAGCAGCGGCTCTCGGGTGGCGCATCCGAGGGCAGCCCCGCCGCTCAGGAGCTGACCCGTCGCCTGCTCGAGGAGATCGACCTGCTGTGGCGCACCTCGCCGCTGCGCAGCGACAAGCCGACGCCCGTCGACGAGGTGCGCACCGTCATGGCCGTCTTCGACGAGACCCTCTTCACGACGGTCCCCCGCGTCTACCGCCGAGTCGATGAGGCCCTGCAGGGTGCGCTCTCTGGAACGTCGAAGCCCATCGCCGAACCCTTCGTGCGCGTCGGCTCCTGGATCGGCGGCGACCGAGACGGCAACCCGTTCGTGACCGCGAAGGTCAGCCGTCAGGCCGCCGTCATCGCATCCGAGCACGTCCTCCTCGGCCTCGAGCGCGCCTCGGCTCGAATCGGGCGCACGCTCACGCTCGGCGCCGACACCACGCCCCTCGACGCGGCCGCCGCGACCCTACTCGCGCGCCTCGGCAGCGGCGACGAGAGTGCCGCGGCCGAGATTGCCCAGCGCTCGCCCGGAGAGCCGCACCGCCGCATCCTGCTGCTCATCGCCCGCCGCATCGAAGCCACCCGGAGACGCAACGCGGACCTCGCCTACAAGGTGCCGGACGAGCTGCTGCGGGAGCTGCGCATCCTGCAGGCATCGCTCGTCGCCGCTGGCGCTGGCCGGCACGCCTACGGCGAGCTGCAGCACCTCATCTGGCAGGTCGAGACGTTCGGCTTCCACCTCACCGAGCTCGAGGTGCGCCAGCACTCGCAGGTGCACCGCAAGGTGCTCGCCGAACTCGCCGAGCAGGAGGCGGGCGCGGAGCCCAGCGAGCTGACCGCCGAGGTGCTCGACGTGTTCCGCTCGATCGCGTTCATCCAGGAGCGCCACGGCCCGCGCGCGGCAGGCCGCTACATCGTGTCCTTCACGCAGTCGTCCGAGGACATCGCCAACGTCTACAAGCTCGCCGTCGCGGCGACGGGCCCCGGGGCGACTCCCCCCGCGCTCAACGTGATCCCCCTCTTCGAGACGTTCGCCGACCTGCAGGCGGCTCCTCGCATCCTCGCCGAGATGCTCGAGCAGCCCGAGGTCGTCGAGCTGCTCGCCGGCAACGGGCGCAGGCTCGAGGTCATGCTCGGCTACTCCGACTCCTCGAAGGACGTCGGGCCAGTGGCTGCGACGCTCGCGCTGTACGAGGCGCAGAGCCAGATCGCCGCCTGGGCCCGCGAGAACGGCATCGAGCTCACCCTCTTCCACGGCCGCGGCGGTGCGCTCGGCCGCGGCGGCGGCCCCGCGAACGTCGCGATCCTGGCCCAGCCGCCGCACTCCGTCGACGGTCGCTTCAAGCTGACCGAGCAGGGTGAGGTCATCTTCGCCAGGTACGGCGACCCGGACATCGCGGCCAGGCACATCGACCAGGTCATCTCGGCGACGCTCCTCGCCTCGGCCCCGTCGACGGAGACCCGCAACGCGGATGCCGCCGAGAAGTACGCAGGGGTCGCCGCGACCATGGACTCCGCGTCACGCGAGCGGTTCTTCGCGCTCGTGAAGGCCCCCGGGTTCGCACCGTGGTTTGCCAGAGTGACCCCCATGGAGGAGGTCGGGATGCTCGCCCTCGGGTCGCGCCCCGCCCGCCGCGGCCTCTCCGTTGAGTCCCTGGAAGACCTGCGCGCCATCCCGTGGGTGTTCGCGTGGACGCAGGCGCGCATCAACCTGACCGGCTGGTTCGGCCTCGGCACGGCGCTCGACGCGGTCGGCGACCTCGACCAGCTGCAGGCCGCCTACGCCGAATGGCCGCTCTTCAGGTCGATGATCGACAACGTCGCGATGAGTCTCGCGAAGACGGACGGACGCATCGCCCGCCGCTACCTGGAGCTCGGCGACCGCCCGGAGCTCGCCGAGCTGGTGACGAGCGAGCTCGATCTCACGGCGAGCTGGGTCACCCGGATCACGGGTGGCGCCGAGCTGCTCGAGCGCAAGCCCGTGCTGCAGCGCGCCGTGAAGATGCGCAGCCCCTACGTGGACGCGCTCTCGCTCCTGCAGCTGCGCGCGCTCCGCAGGCTGCGTGACGACGCCAGGAAGCCGGACGGGGATGAGGCCGCCGAGCTCCAGCGACTCCTGCTGCTCTCCGTGAACGGCGTCGCCGCCGGTCTCCAGAACACCGGCTGACGCCGCCGGCGACTCGTGTCGCCGACGCAGCGAGAGGTCGTCATCCCCGCGGGGATGGCGGCCTCTTCGTCGTTGTGGCCCGGCTGGCTGGTGGAGACACGAAAGGGCAAGTCCCTCCCAGGTGCGCGCCTCAGTCGCGGATGACCCTGCCGTCGACGTAGACCCAGCGCCCGTCGCTTCGCCTGAAGCGGGCGCGCTCGTGGAGGAGACCTGCACCGTCGGCGTCACGGTACGACGCCCGGAACTCGACGACCCCCGTCGAGTCGCCCTCTGCGCCGCCGAACTTGTCGACGATCTGCAGACGCCGCCACACCGTGCCGTCTTCGAGCTCGAGGTCCGCCGGGCGGGTCTCCGCATCCCAGGTCGCGTTGAGATAGTCCGGCAACCGGCGAGCGAACGCCGAGTACCGGGATCGCATGAGCGCCTCAGCTGTCGGAGCTGGGGCGCCTGCGTGGAAGACGCCGCAGCACTCGGCGTACGTGGCCCCGCTTCCGCACGGACAGGGCTCGGCCCGAGACTGGGTCTCGGGCTGGGTCTCCGTGCCCGGCGCCGCGTCGTGGGACGCTGCCGTTGCCTCGCTCATTCGCTCGCCGCCGAAGGCTTGGTGGCCTTGCCATCCAGCCACAGGGTGTCCGACTCGTCGCCGTGCGGGCCCGCCTTTCCGACGTGCTTGTCGCTGATCCTCGGACCCTTCTTGATGACGTGCACCAGCGCCATCCCGTGGCCTCGACCGAGGTCGTAGTCCTCCTTGAGCCAGGCGAGGATCTCCCCGGCCTTCGTGGCCTCGCCATCGAGACCCTTCTCCTTCGCGATCGCGATGAACTGACGCGGCGTGAGGCCCGTCTTCTCCTCGATGTTGTCGAGGTACGACTGGAACGACATGGATGCACCCTCCCTGGGCTCGCCTCTGGCCGGAGAACCGTGCTGGCATCCTAACGACCCGACCTTCCTTCCAAATGCCTGCGGATCGGACCTGGCCCGCCGGGGCAGGAGGATGATGAGGCTATGTCGCACCATCCAGCACTGTCGCGGCCGCTGTTCCACGACGCAGACCAGAACTTCGAGGCCAAGGTCGTCCTCGGATCCGTCGGTGCGGGTGCCGGCGATCTGGGCGAGATCTTCGCAACGCTCGCCGCCATCGAGGACGGGAAGCGGGAGTCGTGGATCAGGGCATGGTTCGCCCGAGCCCAGGTCACGCGGCAGCTTGCCGAGGTCTCGACGGACAATGGGCGAACAGCGACGGCCGCCGCCCAGTGGCTTCGCGCATCCGCCTACTACGGCCATGCCCTGAACGCGATCGCTGCGATCGGCGACGATGACGGCTACACGAACGCCTTCGCGCTGCACCGCGCTGCCTGGGACCGCTTCGCGGACCTCCGGCGAGTGCCGCTGGAGCGACTCTCGATCCGCTTCGGGAAGGGAAGGCTCCCCGGCTACCTGCAGCGTCCCGAGGTCGGCGCCGAAGACGGGCCGTCTCCGCTCCTGGTGCTCGTGAACGGCAGCGACGGAACACTCACCGACCTCTACTCCACGATGGGAGCATCTGCCGCCGCCCGGGGCTACGCCGTGCTGTACTTCGACGGCCCCGGCCAGCAGGGCCAGCTCGTCGCCGGGTCGCACTTCAGGTCCGACTTCGAGGCTGTGCTGACGCCGGTCGTCGACACGGCGCTCGGACTCTCCGGCGTGGATGCCTCACGAGTCGCGGTCTACGGCGTCAGCCAAGCCGGCTACTGGGTGCCACGAGCGCTCGCGTTCGAGCACCGCGTGGCCGCGGCCATCGTCGACCCCGGGGTGACGGATGTGTCGACCTCATGGCTCTCGCACCTGCCCACTCCCCTGCGCCACGAACTCGCGAAGGGCGATTCGAAGCACTTCGACCAGTACATGAAGCTGGGTCTCGGCCACAGCGCTGCGGAGCGCGCAGTGTGGAGCTTCCGCGCAAAGCCGTACGCCAGCACCGGCTACTTCGCCGTCTACCGGGAGGTCGAGAAGTATCGCCTCACGGCTGAGCTCGCCAGCTCGATCACGACGCCACTGCTCATCACGGCACCGGAGAACGAGCAGTTCTGGCCAGGACAATCCGAGGAACTCGCGTCGCTTGTCCCCGAAGCAGAGCTCGTCCGCTTCACCGCCGTCAACGGCGCCGACGCACACTGCGAGCCGCTCGCTCGCACCGCGGTCAACGAGGTGCTCCTCGATTGGCTCGATGCGCGCCTCGTTCGCTAGCCTCTCGGCGCTACTCGCTGCGCTTCGCGACGAGCCCGTCCCGCACCTGTCGACGGAGCACCTTGCCGATGAGCGACTTCGGGAGCTCGTCGACCTGCACGACCCGCTTCGGCACCTTGTAGGAGGCGAGGCGGGAGCGGCAGAAGTCACGAAGGGCATCTGCATCGAACGCGGCGCCCTCCCGGAGGACAACGGCGGCAGTCACATCCTCGCCACCGGAGCTGCGGGGCAGGCCGACGACTGCCGCCCCCTCCACGTCGGGATGCGCCGTGAGCGCCTCCTCGACCTCTGAGGGGCTCACGTTGAAGCCCCCCGTGATGATGAGCTCCTTCATGCGGTCGACGACCGTCACGAACCCGTCGTCCGAGACGGTGACGATGTCACCCGTGCGAAGCCAGCCGCCCGCGAGCAGCACCTCCCGCGTCTCGTCGGGGCGCTTCCAGTAGCCCTGGAAGACCTGGGGGCCGCGGATGAGCAGCTCGCCCGGTTCGCCGAAGGCACGCTCCACACTCGGATCCTCGGGGTCGACGACGCGGATGTGCGTGCTCGGGAACGGCACCCCAACCGTGCCGGGGCGGCGGCTCGGACCGACCGGGTTGCCGAGGGCGACCGGTGAGGTCTCGGTCATGCCGTACCCCTCGACGAGGAGTCCGCCGGTGACCTCCTCCCACCGTTCGACGGTCTTCACTGGCAGGCTCATGGCCCCGGAGATCGCGAAGCGGATGCTCGTGAAGCTGACGCCCTTGCGGGAGGACGCCCGCGAGAGCGCGTCGTAGATGGGCGGAACCGCGGGCAGGAACGTCGGCGGCGACGCCTTCGCCGCCGCGACCACGAGATCGACGTCGAACTTCGGGAAGAGGACGAGCTTGGCGCCGAGGCTCATGGCGAAGGTCAGGCACAGCGTCATGCCGTACGCATGGAAGAGCGGAAGGACGCCGTAGAAGATCTCGCGCCCCTCGGTGAGGCCCGGCACCCAGGCGCGTCCCTGCGCCGCGTTCGCGCGCAGGTTGCGGTGCGTCAGGATCGCCCCCTTGGGGTTGCCGGTCGTTCCGCTCGTGTACTGCAGCAGCGCGACGTCATCGATGCCGGGATGCGGCACTCGCTTCGAGATGCGCTTGGCGTTCGCGATGCGCTCCCACTTGAGCACCCTGCGGTCCGAGGGCGCTGCCGTCATGGCCTCGCGCGACTCGCGGGCCTTGGCGATGGGCAGGCGCAGGGCGAGTCGCTTCCCGAACGGGAGCGCCGAGGACATGTTGACGGCGACGATCGTCTCCGGCACCACATCGCTCGGCAGCTCGGAGATGAGGTCCGCGACCTTGTCCCAGACGATCGCGAGCTTCGCGCCGTGATCTTCGAACTGGTGCCGCAGCTCCCGGGCCGTGTAGAGCGGGTTGTGCTCGATGACGATGGCCCCGAGCCGGAGCGCGGCGTAGAAGGCGACGACGTGCTGCGGGCAGTTGGGGAGCACGAGCGCCACCCGGTCTCCGGCCCCGACTCCGAGCTTGCGGAGCCCCTCAGCAGCCCGAGCAACCTGCTCGCCGAGCTCGCCATAGCTGGTCTCCGCCCCGAAGAACTCGAGCGCGGGTCGAGACCCGAACCGCTTGACCGCGTTGTCGAGCAGGTCCACGAGCGATTCCCGAACCTCCGGGATGTCGTGGGGCACGTCCTCCGCGTAGGCGGCCAGCCATGGCCGGGATGCGAGGGCGGAAGTCTTGCTGGTCTCGTTGGCGTCGTTCACCGGGGTCCCTTCGACGATCACGGCTGCGCGCACAGCGGTGCACTCGAACCTTATGACGGGGCGGTTGTGCTGGAGCCGTGCGTCGGTCAGGGCCGTGCCATAGACGGGTCGCGGATGAAAGCACCAGTCCTCTTCTCAGACGAAGGTGACGCCAAACCCATAGCTCGTCCATAGAAAAGTGCTTCAAGCTACAACTATGAAGAAGCCATCGAAGAAAGCCACCATCGGCATCGTCATCGCGGCTGTCGTCGTGGTGATCGGCATCGCGGCCGCAGTGTTCGGCCCCATGATCTACCGCGATGTCATCGCCGCCCCCGCAGCTGAAGCTCCTGCCCTCGAGATCGAATCCACGACCCCGAGCAGCGCGGATGTCGGATCGCTCGCCGGCTCCTGGACCGTCGCCGCTGGCTCCTACGCGGGCTACCGCGTCGACGAGGTCCTCAACGGCACGGATGTGACCGTCACCGGACGCACCGAGACCGTCTCCGGCACTCTCACGACCACCGACACCGAGCTCACGGCCGCCGACATCACGGTCGACGTGGCGTCCATTGCCACCGACGAGCAGCGCCGCGACGAGTACTTCCGCACCGAGGCCATGGACACGACCACGAACCCGGAAGCGACCTTCACGCTCGACGAGCCCGTCGCAGCACTCGATGGCCTCGCCGAAGGCACGCAGGAGACCATCCCGGCGACGGGCACGCTCACGCTCAACGGCGTCAGCCAGCAGGTGAGCATCGACATCACGGCCGGCCTCGACGGCGAGACCGTGCAGGTCGCCGGCAGCATCCCCGTGACCTTCGCCGACTACGGTGTCGAGGCGCCGAACCTCGGGTTCGTCTCCGTCGAGCCCACTGGCGACGTCGAGTTCCTCCTGGTGCTCGAGCGCGCCTAGCCTTCATCGCCCAGCCGACACCTCCGGCCTGGGCTTCGTCCCCAAGCCGCCCCACACGCCCGTCCTCGCACACCATCCGCTGACCAACTTGCGTGACAGAACCGGTGCATCCGGCCAGAACTTGGCCCGGGCAGCCCGCCTGTCACGCAAGTTGGTCGTTTCTGCGTGACGCGGCTTCAGCGCGACCCCGGTTTCAGGCCCCGAGCGCGTCGAGCTTTCCTTGCAGCACCCGGCGCTGCTGCTCGTTGCCGCTCAGCTGGATAGCGACCAGCAGCTCGGAGCGAGCCTCATCCACCCTCCCGAGCTGCACCAGCAGCTCCCCGCGGACGCTCGCGAGCAGCGGACCGCCGTCGAGAGCACCGGATGCACCCAGCCGGTCGACGATCGCCAACGCGCTGGCGGGTCCCGTCGCCATCGACACGGCCACCGCACGGTTGAGCTCGACGATGGGGCTCGGCGCGACGCGTCCGAGGACCTCGTAGAGCAGGACGAGCTGCGGCCAGTCGGTGTTCGCAACGGACGGTGCGACCGCATGACGCTCGGCGATGGCGGCCTGCAGACAGTAAGTGCCTCGCCCTTTGCCCAGCGCATCCGCTCGCGACAGGAGGGTGCGACCGCGGAGGATCGCAGATCGGTCCCAGCGGCGACGGTCTTGGTCTGCGAGAAGGATCGGGGTTCCATCCGCCGCTTCGCGCGCCGCGAAGCGCGAGGACTGCAGTTCCATGAGCGCGACGAGCCCGAACACCTCCGGCTCGCGCGGCAGCATGCTGCTGAGGGAGCGACCGAGGCGCAGCGCCTCGGCCGCGAGGTCGGATCTCAGCCAGCGGTCGCCGGAAGTCGCCGCGTACCCCTCCGTGAAGATGAGGTAGATCACGGCGAGGACTCCCTTGAGACGGACGGTCCATTCGCTGGGGTCGGGCGTCTCGAAGGGCACCTTGGCGGCGCCGAGGCTCCTCTTGGCGCGCACGATGCGCTGCTGGACGGTCGCGACCGGCAGCAGGAAGAGGCGCGCGATCTCGCCAGTCGTCAGTCCGCCGACGATGCGCAGGGTGAGGGCCACCTGGGCTTCGCGGGAGAGCGCCGGGTGGCAGGCGACGAACATGAGCCGAAGGACGTCGTCGCCGATCGGCTCCCACTCGTCGCTCGCGGATGCATCCGCTTCGCTGAGGTCGTGCGCGATGGCGCTGTAGCGCTCGTCGAGTCGCTCGCGCCGCCGCCACCCGTCGATGGCCTTGCGCTTGGCGACGGCCGTGAGCCAGGCACCCGGGTTGACCGGGACGCCCGACTCTGGCCACTGCCTCAGCGCGTCGGCGACCGCTTCCTGCGCAAGGTCCTCTGCGAGGGAGACGTCGCCGACCATCCTCGTCAAGGTGGCGACGATTCTTGCGCTCTCGATGCGCCAGACGGCATCGACCGCCGCCGCGCTCGCACGCCGAGCTCCGCGGGCGTCGACGTCGACGTCGACCTCGACACCATCGGCAGCGGAAGCGGCAGCACCCCCGGCGGAGCCGCCGCGCGTCTCAGGTTCGTGGCCGTGCTCGGAGGCGGTCATGGCCGTTGGCGAGGTGAGGACTCGAGACGTGCCGGGTCTCAGGCGCCCGCCTGTTCCTCGCGCCAGCCCTCTTCCTTGCGGAGGTACTCGTTGTCCTCGTGGCCTTCGAAATCGCTCATGTCGGTGACGCGGCGAACTTCGAGCTTCGACCCTGGACCCTGGAGCGGGGCGCGGGACGCCCACTGGATGGCTTCGTCGCGGGTTGCGGTCTCGATGATCCAGAAGCCGTTGAAGAGCTCATGCGTCTCGCCGTATGGGCCGTCGGTGACGACGGGCTGCTCGCCGGTGAAGTCGACGACAAACGCCGTGCTGAGGTCGTCGGCGAGGCCTTCGCCTGCGAGCAGGACACCGGCCTCCATCATCGACTCGTTGTACTTGCCCATGGCGTTGATGATCTCGGTGAAGTCGGTGTTCTCGTACGAGGCCTTGGCTTCGTCGGTGGCGCGCATGATGAGCATGAACTTCATGATGGTTCTCCTTGTCTGCGACCCATTCGGGGCCGGTTTCAGGGTGCCGGTCAGCACCCTTCTACTATTGCGTCGAACAGGAGCCGGCGGAATCGACACACGTCGGAAACTTCTTTGGATTTTCTTCTGCAGGCCGGTCGGCGCATCCCCACCTCGGGTTGTTACCTTCCGGTCATGACAAGCGATTTCGAACCACGCGTCGACCGGGTCTCCCGGGTGCTGCCAGCGAGCGCATCCCATGTCTACGGGGCTTTGCTGGACCAGCGGGCGCTTGAGTCCTGGTTGCCGCCGCAGGGCATGTCGGGGAGATACCTGAGCTTCGAGCCCTGGGTGGGCGGGCGCAGCGTGCTCGAGCTCACCTACGCGGAGGCGCCGGCGGGTGGCGGGAAGACGTCCCTGTCTCGGGATGTCTCGGCGTCTGTACTCGTGGAGCTCGTCCCCGACGAGCGGGTCTCGCAGCAGGTCGTGTTCGAGTCGGAAGACCCCGCGTTCGCTGGAACGATGACGATGGTGTGGGAGCTGGCGGAGTTCCCTGGCGGAACCTTGGTGACGGTCTCGGCCTACGACGTGCCGAGCGGCATCACTCAGGCGGACCACGTCGACGGTATGTCGTCGTCGCTGGAGAACCTGTCGGCGTTCGTGGGTCGCTCGTGAAGCAGCAGGTGAACTTCGTGACGTTCGCGACTCGTGATCTGGACGAGGCGCGGCGCTTCTACTCGGAGGCGCTGGGGTGGGAGCCGTTGCTGGACGTGGTGGGCGAGGTGCTGTTCTTCCAGATCGGGGCCGGTCAGGTGCTTGGCTTCTTCGATGCGGAGAAGTTCGACCGTGACCTGGGCACGGGCGAGCAGCGGTCGACGGTGTCCGGTGTGACGCTGGCGCACAACGTGGGCAGCCGGGAGGAGGTCGTCGCGGTGGTGTCGGCGATGGCTTCCGGTGGCGGGGTGATGTTGAAGGTGCCGCAGGAGGGTGAGTTCGGCGGGGTCTTCCATGGGCTCGTCGAGGACCCGAATGGCGTCGTCTGGGAGGTGGCGCACAACCCGGGCTGGGCGGTGCTGCCCGACGGTTCCGTCGTCTTCGATCAGGCCGGGCAGGAGTAGCCGGCCTCGAGCTGGGTTCGAGTTCGCGTTCGTGCTCGCTCGCCTTCGCTCGCGACGGTCGTTGTCTGGGGCAGATCAGCAACGGGGCTGTTGCGGGTGCTCGCTGCAGTCGCCGACGGTGATGACGGTGTCGGCGGTGAAGAGCTCGATCGGCACAGCCGCGGAGGCTCGGTCGAGGGTGCCGGTGACGGGAATGCTCGCCCCGTTCGCGAGGGTCACGCTTGCCGCGTAGACGACGGTGACGGAAGCCTGCACGGTGGCCTTCTCGCGGTAGACGTGGCTGGTCGCCGTTGCGGTGAAGTCCTCCTGGCCGAGTGCCGCCCAGCTCGCTCCGGGCGTGGTCGTCTCCCGCGTGGTGCCGTCGCCGGAATTCCATCGGTAGGACACGGGCGTGAACGTCGCGGTGACGGGGTGCCCGAGGACGGTGCCTGCAGCGCTATGCCTGGTCGCTGTCGTGAAGAAGTTCGTGTGGGAGCCGACGATGCTCCACGTGGACGGCTCTGCCGTGAGCGTCACCGATGCCGGTGCGAGCGTGAGCACGTCGCTGATCGTGAAGCTCCTGGGCGGGGCCGGCACGGTCGGTCGTGCGCCTCCCCCACCGCCCCCGCAGCCTCGGCACTGCACCGGCGTGAGGAGCGAGCTCATCGGCGACGCCAGAGCCCTCACGCTGGGCGTGAACGAAGGCGGGCCGCCCGGGGCAGCTGCATCGCCACCATCTCCGCCGCTCTCTCCGTCGTCCCACCCGCCCCCGCCGCCGTCGGAGAAGTCCGGAGATGTGGACTCCTCCGAGTACGTCTCTTCCACCTGAATGTTGACGCTGTCGCCACCATTCGATGCGCCTCCGCAGCTGCCGCCCTGGAAGGCGAAGACCGTGCACGTGGGCAGGAGATCAGGTGTTTCAACCAGGATGCCCGCGGCCAGAACCGAGGCCACTAACAGGACGTGGAACTTGGCCACGGCGAAGTCTCCATTAGCTTGAAGTCCAACGGGTCAGTTTGCACGCGGAACACCACAGGTACGCGCACCGGCACTTCTGAACCTCTAACATTTGTGCCGGTCACGTCCACAAGTTGAGTCGACGAAATGTCATAGCACCCGTAAGTGCGAATGACTACAAGCCCGTGATCGACGCTCACGCTCTGAACCGCGAACGAATCCACGTGGATTTGACCTGTTATGTGGAGCGACTCTGCCGCCATGTTTTCCGCCCCGGTACGTGCTTCAGTTACATAGTCGGGGCCCGCCAATGTCTCCAGTTCCGCAAAGTCGCCGGTTGTTCCTGCGCGGACCTCAGCCGCGATCGCAGCGGGCACGAGCTCCTCCACGATCGCGAGGGCTTCTTCGTTGGTCGGCAGCACGGGCGCGGTGCCGAGCGGCGCGCTGAGCGTTGGACTGGGGGTTGACCCTGGGGCCGGTTCCTGGGGCGCGCATCCGCTCACCCCGATGGCCGACCCGACGCTGAGCATGACGAGCAGCGCGGCCGTGACGGCACGCCTGCTTCTCTCCCCTGAACGCATGGGCGTCAACGTAGTGGCCTCCGAGAATTCGCGCAGAAGTTATCCACACCTCGCCAACCGTCTGCGGCGGCTGGCTAGCATCGGCGCATGACTGCACCCAGCGAATGGATCGAGCACCGACGAGGAGACGGCGAGCTTCTCGGGTGGATGTGCCCGCGCGGCGACGGCTTCGTCGTCATCGACCTGCTCGGGCGGGAGCGCTCGGATGCCATCGACTGGCTGGAGGCCGAGACCCTCCTGGAGGAGACCGGCATCGGCTACCTCGCCGACGCCTACGAGCTGCGCCTCGAGGACGACCGCTGGACCCGTGTGCGCATCACGGAGGTGTCGGCGATCCGCATCCGCGTGAAGCGCGAGGACTGGGGTGACATGACCGTGCCGCACAACGAGTACCTGCTGCCGTTCCCACCAGCAGGTGACCTCCGCGCAGTCCAGACGACCTGACTCACCTCGACCACGGCCCCCACCACTCCTCGCCCCGCCCGCTGAGACTCTCGCCTCCGCCCTCAAGACGGCGACGCTCGGAGCCTTTCGGTGTCACAGTCTCGGTTCGCGGTCAGGCGCGTGCCCTTGGATTGCCTCCGCGACGCCTCGCCGCACGATCTCGTCTCGGGGCCGGTCGCATTCGCCACGATGAAGGGAGCACCGCCATGGGCTACATCAAGGTCGGGACGCAGAACAGCACGGACATCGAGCTCTACTACGAGGACCACGGCGCGGGGCAGCCGGTGGTCCTCATCCACGGGTACCCCCTGAATGGGGCGAGCTGGGAGCGGCAGACGCGAGAGCTGCTGGCCGCTGGCTACCGCGTCATCACGTACGACCGCCGCGGCTTCGGTGAGTCGAGCAAGGTCACCGAGGGCTACGACTACGACACGTTCGCGAACGACCTGAACGTGGTCCTCGAGACCCTCGACCTGCGCGACGTGATCCTGGTCGGCTTCTCGATGGGCACCGGCGAGCTGGCGCGGTACGTGGGCAAGCACGGTCACGACCGTGTTGCGAAGCTGGCTTTCCTCGCCTCGCTCGAGCCGTTTCTCGTGCAGCGCGACGACAACCCCACGGGCGTTCCGCAGGAGGTCTTCGACGGCATCTCCGACAACGCGAAGGCCGACCGTTTCGCCTGGTTCACGAACTTCTACAAGGACTTCTACAACCTCGACGAGAACCTGGGCTCGCGCATCAGCCAGGAGGTCGTCGACGCGAACTGGACGACGGCAACCCAGTCGGCGCCGGTCGCCGCCTATGCCGTTGTGCCCACGTGGATCGAGGACTTCCGCGAAGACGTCGCGGCGGTGCGCGCGAGCGGCAAGCCGTCGCTCATCCTGCACGGCACGAGCGACAACATCCTGCCGATCGACGCGACGGGGCGCCCGTTCCACGCGGCGTTCCCTGAGGCCGAGTACGTCGAGGTCGACGGCGCCCCGCACGGACTCCTGTGGACCCACACCGAGGAAGTCAACGCGGCGCTCCTGAAGTTCGTCAAGGCCTGACAGACCGAGCAGTCCGCACGACGTCGCGCCCCGCGCCTCCGCAGATATCAAAGATATAAAGCGGATGCGCGGGGCGCGATCGCGTGGCGAAACAGTCGCTGCCGACCCATGCAGCTCGCGAAAGCGACCGACGCGGTCAGCCTTCGACGTGTTGCCCATCTCGTTCTCTAGGCTGGCCCCATGCCCCGCACTCTGATCCTTCTCCGCCATGCCAAGGCCGAGCATCCGATGACGATCGACGACCGCCAGCGCTCGCTCGCCGACCGGGGCGTGCAGGAGGCCGCGGAGGCCGGCGACTGGCTGCGCGCGAACGCGCCGAAGGTCGACAAGGTGCTCTGCTCGCCGGCTGCCCGCACGCGGCAGACGCTCGAGACCGCCGAGATCCTCGCTCCCGCCGAGTTCCCGAGCACCCTCTACATGGGCGGCGAGGACGACTACCTCGAGCAGGTCAAGGAGACCGACGCCGAGGTGCAGACGCTGCTCGTCATCGGCCACGAGCCGACCGTCTCGGGCACTGCGATAGCGCTGGCCGCCGACAAGGACTCGGAGCTGGCTCGGGAGATCCGGCACGGCTACCCCACTTCGGGGATCACCGTGCTGACGTTCCACGGCGAGTGGGATGCGCTGCGCTGGAACTCCGCGAACATCACGGCCTTCCGAGCGCCGCGCTGACCTCTCCACACGAGCGCCGTCTCTGACGGTTGCCGCACCTGACGGCCCTCACACCTGACGGTACGTTCCTCACTGCCGTGTTCCGTCGGCAATCCCGCCGTGTCCCTGCAGCAATCCCGCGGCGTCAGACGTTGGCGCTCTCGTGCCGCTTCGCGTCCGCTGGCCGCAGTGCCATGCCGAGGATGGGGAAGAGCAGCACGGAGAGCATTCCCGCTCCGACGAGCGACGACGCGAGGCCGGGGTCGAGGACCTTCTGGTCGACGCCGATCGCGGTCACGGCGACGATGATGGGCAGGGCTGTCGCGCTGAGGAGGCCGATACCCGCCCGTTCGCGGTTGCCCGCGCCACGCGGTGCGACGAGCTGGGCGGGTAGCCCCCTGATCGCCAGCAGCAGGATGAGGAACACCGGCAGCAGGATGAGCGCGAGCTGGCTGCCGAGGAGCGCATCGAGGTTGAAGGTGACGCCCGTGTAGATGAAGAAGAGGGGCACGAGGAAGCCGAAGGCGATGGCCTCGATCTTGCTCTCGACCTGCTCGCGGTCGGCCTCCGGCGCGCTGCGCATGATGATCTGCCACATGACTCCGGCGGCGAAGGCGCCGAGGAGGATGTCGAGGTCGAGCATCGCACTGAGGGCCACGAGGCAGGCGAGCGTGAAGATGACGACGCGCACCGCGAACTGACCTGAGGTGTGGAGGCTCGCGCTCACGAGCCGATGCAGGTGCCCGTGCTGCATGCGCACCGCGACGAAGATCGCGACGCCGGTGATGACGACGAACAGCGCGAGCACGAGCGTGGAGACGCCCGGGGAGCGGGTGCCGAGGAAGATGGAGATCGCGACGAGGGGCCCGAACTCGCCGACCGCTCCCATGGCGGTCGTCGCCTTGCCGAAGGGCGAGCTGAGCTCCCCCGCGTCGCGGAGGATGGGGATGAGCGTGCCGAGCGCGGTCGAGCTGAGGGCGATCGCGATGATGACGGCCGCCTCTCCCGGCGCGATGAGGAACCCGGCGGCGAGGCCCATGACGAGGCTCGCAACCCAGGCCAGCGATGCGCGGGCGAGTGGGCCGCCGCCGAGGCTGCGGAAGCGGATCTCGTTGCCGGCGACGAAGAAGAGGGCGGCGAGGCCGAACTCGGAAAGCCAGTCGAGCAGGTCCGATTTGTCGACCCAGCCGAGGAAGCTCGGCCCGACGGCGATGCCCAGGAGGAGCTCGAACACGACGATGGGCACCTTCACCCAGCGCGAGATGCTGCGCGTGAAGAGGGGGGCCAGCACTGCGAGGGCCGGTATGAGGAAGACCCCGGGTTCCGACACGCGCTCAGAGTAACAGCGGGCACGCGTAGCGTGGGCGGCGATTCGGACACGAGCACTGGAGCGGATGCATGAAGCTGCACACGATCACCACCGGCGACGGCCCGCGGAAGGTGGCGCTGGTGCACGGCATCGGCGCGAGCGCCGACCTGTGGGGCTCGCTGGCCGGGCGCATCGCCGAGTCGGGCGAGTACACGGCCATCGCCGTCGACCTGCGCGGCCACGGCGAGAGCCCGCGGGCCGAGAGCTACCGACTCGACGAGTTCGTCGATGACCTGATCGAGACGCTTCCGCACGATCTGCACAGCGCGGTCGGGCATTCGCTGGGCGGTGCCCTGCTCGTGCGGGCGGCGCCCCGGCTTCGCCCCGAACGGGCCATCTACCTCGATCCGGGGTTCAAGCTCGGACTGCCGAGCGAGGGAGTCGGAGCGCGCGTGTTCTGGGCGCTGTCCGGAGTGACACTGCCGCTCGTGATGCTGGCGGGCGCCGCAACGGGCACGAATGACACCAAGCGGTACTCGGCAGAGACGCGGGCGCTGAACGCTCGGGCGAAGAAGCGCT
Source organism: Pseudoclavibacter sp. AY1H1 (assembly GCF_002931055.1). Taxonomy (GTDB): domain Bacteria; phylum Actinomycetota; class Actinomycetes; order Actinomycetales; family Microbacteriaceae; genus Pseudoclavibacter. The sequence continues at coordinate 836,060 of NZ_PSXX01000001.1, forward strand.
TCGACGGGAAGATGACGGTGGGCATCTTCGATCAGGTCGCGCATGCCCCGTACGCGCCTGCCGTCCCGGTCGTGCCATCCACGATCGTGCTCTCCTCCGAGGGGAAGGCAGTGGTTCCCGCCCCGATGCCCGCCGAGCTCGAGGCTCTCGGGTGGCAGGTGCGTCAGCTTCCCGAGGTCGGCCATCCGTTCTGGCTGCACGACGTGGATGCGAGCTACGGGGCGATCCGCGACCTGATCTGACGAGGAGTCAGGGCACTTCTCCCCCGCCCCGGGGCGGCTCGCTCCCCTAGGCTGAGCCGCACATCGATGAACGATGAAGGGGTGCGCATGCTGTCCGTCGAATTCCCGAGAGATGTCATCTTCACTGCGTCCCTGTTCGGCTTCGCGACGTTCGTCTGGGCGGGGTGGGCGCAGGAGCGGCCCCGACATTGGGCCTGGCGCATCGTCTTCGGGGTGCTGAGCCTCGCCGGCGTCGCACTTGTGGGCATCACGCTGCCGACGGCCATCAGGAACTGGACGAGCGCGACGGCGCTGCGGGTCGACTCCGTGCCGTTCGCGGTCTACATCGCCATGGTGGCGGTCGAGGTCGTCGGCGGCCTCATCGCCGCAATCATCCTGCTGCGGAAAAAGAAGGGCGAGCTCATGGCACCCGTCATGCTGCTCATCGTGGGCCTGCACTGGGTGCCGATGATCTGGGTGTTCGAGCAGCCGTTCCTGGCCCCCGTGTCGCTGTGGGCGATCGCGGTGGCGATCGTCACCTTCTTCCTGCCGAGCGAGAAGCAGGCGCCGAGTTTCTGGTGCGGCATCCTGGGGGCGCCCGTGTTCCTCATCACCGGCGTCATCTTCGCGGTCGTCGGGCTCAACCAGTTCGCGAGCATGACCTGCGCCTGCTGAGCGAGGCGCGACGACGCGGTGACCTGGCGTTCACGGAGCGCGCGTGACACCCCGCGTCGGGTCTAGCATCAGCCCTCATGGACTTCTTCCCGATCTTCGCCGTCGCCGCACTCTTCGCCGTGCTCGGGGTGTGGCAGGCCGGCTGGCCGGCGGCTGCCGCATCGACGGGCCAGCGGTGGATGTTCCGCGACCGCGAGCCGAACTGGAGCGACGCGTACCTCGGCTACATCAGGTTCGGCGGCGTCGTGTTCTGCCTGCTGGCGATCGCGGCCACGATCTTCGGGGGCACGCTCGTCTTCCGTTCGACGCTGGCTGAGCGGTGCGAGACCGAGCTGAAGCCGGCACTGGATGCGACCCGCAGCCAGGAGGGCTGGACTGCGTCCTCCATGCAGGCGTTCGCCGACGAGCACGAGCTGACGCTGAAGACGGACACCGAGAAGCTGGAGCTCCCCGAGCTGCCCGACTTCGGCGCGGTCTACGGACTCGACACGGAGGCGCCCGCGAAGCCGACCCCGCTCGTCACGACGACGTACACGTTCTCGACGATGGGGACGGCCATCGTCGCCGGCTCGGTACAGACCGGCGGCTATGACTCGTCGAGCACCGAGGTCGAAGAGGACAGCGCTGTCTGCATGCCCTGAGCGGCGCATCCGCGTCGCCGTCGGCGGCGACGAGAACGCGACTTGTTAACCTGGTGGTCAGTACAGCGTCATACGTAACTCGACCAGACATACAGAACCAGGGAACAACAGAACATGAGAATTGCGATCATCGGTGCGGGCCCGAGCGGCATGGCACAGCTTCGAGCGTTCGAGTCGGCGGCAGAGCAGGGGCGGGAGATCCCGGAGATCGTCTGCTTCGAGAAGCAGGCGGATTGGGGCGGCCAGTGGAACTACACGTGGATGACCGGCCTCGACGAGCACGGCGAGCCCGTCCACTCGAGCATGTATCGCAACCTCTGGTCGAACGGCCCGAAGGAGGCCCTCGAGTTCGCTGACTACAGCTTCGACGAGCACTTCGGCCGCCCCATCTCCTCGTACCCGCCGCGGCCGGCCCTGTGGGATTACATCTCGGGCCGCGTCGAGCGCGCCGGGGTGCGCAAGCACGTGCGCTTCAACACGGTGGTGCGCTGGGTCGACTTCGACGAGGCGACGCAGCAGTTCACGCTCGTGAGCGAGGACCTGGAGTCGAAGAAGACGAGCCGTGAGGTGTTCGACCGCATCGTCGTGGGATCCGGGCACTTCTCGTTCCCGAAGATGCCCACGTTCGCGGGCCTGGAGACGTTCCCCGGCCAGGTGAGCCACGCGCACGAGTTCCGCGGCGCGGAGAACCTGCGGGGCAAGGACGTGCTGGTCATCGGCTCGAGCTATTCGGCGGAGGACATCGGCAGCCAGGCCCACAAGATGGGTGCGACCTCGGTGACCGCGAGCTACCGGACGGCGCCGATGGGCTACGACTGGCCGCTCGGCTTCGAGGAGCGCCCGCTCGTGACGCGGTTCGACGGCTCGACCGCGCACTTCGCGGACGGCACGGAGAAGGACTTCGACGCGGTTGTCCTGTGCACGGGCTACCTGCACAAGTACCCGTTCCTCCCGAGCGAGCTGGCGCTCGACTCCCCCAACAACGTGTACCCGGAGGGCCTCTACAAGGGCGTGGTGTGGGAGCAGAACCCGCACCTCTTCTACCTGGGCGCGCAGGACCAGTGGTTCACGTTCAACATGTTCGACGCGCAGGCCTGGTTCGTGCGCGACGTGATCCTGGGCGACGTCGTGCTGCCGAGCGTGGATGCGCGCCGGGCCGACATCGAGGCGTGGCTCGATCGCTTCCACGCGATCGGCGGGGCAGCGGATGAGATCCGCTTCCAGGCCGACTACGTGCGTGACCTCATCGAGGCCACCGACTACCCCATGTTCGACCTCGATGAGGTCGTGGAGATCTTCCTCGAGTGGAAGCGCGACAAGGCGGAGGACATCATGGGGTACCGCGACCGCGCCTACCGTTCCGTGATGACGGGCACGATCGCATCCACGCACCACACGAAGTGGGTGGATGAGCTCGACGACAGCCTGGCCAGGTACCTCGCTCCGCTGCCGGCTGCGAACACGGCCGCGGACTCCGCCGGTGCGGCTGCGCTCTAGGCTGGCGGGATGAAGCTCAGCCGACATGATGCAGCGATCCGCCTCGACATCCCTCTGGAGATGGCGAAGCGGAACGGCCTGCCCCCGTACATCGCCGAGGAGGCGTTGGCGGAGCTGGACGCGAACCCGCCGGCGTGGCTGGCGCAGTCGCGGGCGAACCGCACGGGCAAGCGCCCGGTGTGGGCGACGCTGACGTGCGAGGTGTGCGGGACGGTGGAGAAGGTGCGGCCCAAGAAGTGGTGGCCGGAGTTCACGTACGTGTCGTGCGACAACCATGACCTCGACGAGTTGCCGGAGCCTGCCGCCGGAACGACCCGGGAGTTCTCGTATGGCATCGGGACTCGCTTCACGGGGGTCGTCGACGCGTAGGCGTCCCTGCTCCTCCTGTCCGACGCCCGCTCGAGGGCAGCCGGCGAGGGCATGACCTTTCTCTCGAAACCACTGCACGGCGTCCAGCGCCCGCTGTTCGGTGGTTTCGAGAGAACGCCGCCCCTCAGTCTCGCTCGCTGGGCTTCCGGCTCAGGTGCTCGAGGTTCGTGTCGCGCAGCCGGTTATCGCCGCGCGTACCCTCATCGCGGAAGGCGCGCCGTTCGAGCCTGCGGGCGACGCAGCTCGCGCATCCGCTCTGAGCCTCCCCCGCTCTCGTGAGCCAGACGACGACCGCACTGGCGAAGTCGCCGTTCTCGTAGGCGGTGGGGATTTCCTTCCAGTCGCTGGGACGCAGGTGACCTGCCCGGTAGCCGATGCGCCCCTGCTCGAACCCGGCGCGCTCGAGCAGCGGCGCGGGCGATGCCCCGTTCGGCGCCTTCTCGTGGGCTTCGAGCAGGAACCGCGCGCGGCTCTGCGCCGTCACGTTGAGCAGCAGGAACAGCATCGGCGAGAAGCCGAGCTGGTGCCAGCGCCCCGCGAACTCCTGCCAGTCGGGTTTGGTGTCCACCTGCCCCTTGCGGAACATGCCGGACAGGAACGCCATGGCGAAGGTCGGCGTGCCGTGCGAGTGGGGCGGCCAGCGCAGGACGGCGAGTAGCCACTCGCGGCGGAGCTCCTGGGGCAGCCCTCGGAACGCGGCCAGGGCGTCCTGGTCGAGTTCCGCGTCCCAGTCGCGCCTCGCGTGAATGAGGTGGATGCCACGCCGGTTGCGGGTGGTGTCGCCACCTGGGGTTGGTGTTTCGGGCATGGGTGCGCTCCTCGCGGGTACGCCACGCGTTCGGCGGATGCACGCGCGGGTTGCCCCGCTCGGCACCGGCTGGTGCGTGAACTGACTTGTCGCGCACCGGGCGGTGCCGACCCGTTCTTCCCCTGGGGCACCCCACTCAGGTGGAGGGTTGCCGTGCAGCTAGCCAGGTACTTGACGCTGCAGCTCGTGAACGTGGGATGGAGGCTAGCACGAGCGACGGACGGGCATGCGATGTCGGACGGTGACGAAATCCGGTCGTGTGTCCCGAGTCGGTCGCCCGCTGTCTCTAGACTTGCGCCGTGAATGACGCCTCCTGGACTGCCGAGCGGCTTGTGCGCGCCTTCGCTGCCGCCACGAACCTGGTGATCGCCGGGCAGCGCATCCACGTCACTGGTTCGGGCGAGCTGGCCGGCGCGCTCCGCAGCCTGCTGCGCGCGCTTGGCGCGGTCTCCAGCGGGTCAGACCGGGCCGACTACGTCTTCCTGACCGCCGACGGAGCCAGTCCGTCGGCTGCTGAAGCGGACGAGCTGCCGTTCCGCGACGGGGCGATCGTTGTCGACGCGAGCGACGACGGGGCTCTCGCAACCGCACTGGAGGCACTCGGCCTCGCAGCGCTCGCGACGCGACTGCCCTCGCGCCGCTATCGCCTCGCCGACGGCCGCGGCCTCGACGTGCTCCGGCTCGACCCCACAGCCCTGCGCCTCGACCCCGTCGCTGCGCGACTCGACTCCACTCGCCGCCGGGCCGAGGCGCTCGAACCTGGCTCCGACGCGGCCGCCCGTGACGCCGACCTGCGCCTCGACTGGGCTCGCCGGTTCATGCCAGCCTCCTCGAGGGTGGCCGCGTCGCTCGCGGCAGAGGGAGTGCTGCGGGGGCGTCGCTTCGGGGTGAGCATGGTGCTCGAGCCGAAGACGGCCGTGCTCTCGCTGCTGCTCGCCGAGGCCGGGGCGCAGGTGTCGCTCTACGCGCACAGCGACGAGACAGATGACGCCGTCGCCGATGCCCTGAGGGCTCGCGGCTTCGCCGTGCACGCTGGTTCTGGCGCGGACGCCGACGGGCAGCTCGCGAACGCGCGCGCGTATCTCGCCGAGGGCCACGAGTTCCTGCTCGACGACGGCTCGCACCTCATCCGCCTCGCGGCCCACGACGGTGTCGAGCTGCTCGGTGCCGCCGAGGAGACCACGAGCGGCCTCCGCCCGCTGCACGCCATGGGCGAGGCGCTGCGCATCCCCGTCCTTGCCGTCAACGACGCCCGCGTCAAGACCCGCTTCGACAACCGGTACGGCACGGGCCAGTCGTGCGTCTTCGCGATCGCCGACCTCCTCGACCAGCTCGGCAGGGGCTTCGCGGATGCACGCGTCGCGGTGGTCGGGTTCGGCCCGGTCGGGGTTGGGGTCGCGCAGCACGCGTCCGCGCTTGGGGCGGTGGTCACGGTGTGCGAGCTCGACCCGGTGCGGGCGCTCGAGGCGCGGTACGCCGGCTACGACACGGCGCCCCTCGAGGACACGGTGGGCACCGCCGACATCGTCATCTCTGCGACCGGTGAGCCGCAGACGATCACCGCCGCCCACCTGCGCGCGGCGGGCCCCGGCACGGCGTTTGCCGTCGCGGGCGGTGTGCTCGACGAGATCGAGCTCGGCGACGCGCATTCGCTGTGTGCGCTGCTGGAACCGCGGGCGTGGAAGGTCGACGCGGTGCTCTGGCCCGGGGCCGAGCACGGCGACCGCGCGGGCGACGACGCGGCAGCGGCATCCGCGTCCGGCTCCGGCTCCGCGGCCAGCTCCGTCTCCGGCGACTCCCCCGCACTGGTCCTCGATCGTGGCGGCTGCATCAACATCACCGCCGCTGAGGGCAACCCGGTGCAGATCATGGACCTCTCGTTCGCGGCGCAGCTCACGGCGGCCGGCATGCTGGCGCGCGGCGACGTGCGGGGGCCGGGTGTGCATCCGCTGCCCCCGAGCGCCGACGAGGTCATCGCGGCGGGGATGCTCGGTGCCGACGACGGGCCGAGAAGTCCGGAACTCGCGGAGACCGAGTCGGAGACCGAGCCAGAGTCCGAACCGACGGCCCCGGGTTCGCGCCTGAGCCCGAGGTCGAGGCCCGCCTGGCATCCCACCAGATTCCCGAACGCATGACTGGAGCGCCCGTGCAGAACGCAGCGACGACCTCGACGAACGACGTCACGGTCTACACGGCGACGTTGGTCATTCCGATCACCGCGCCCCCGATCCTGGGCGGCGCGGTCGCGGTGCGCGGCGGCAAGATCGTGCACGTCGGCGAGCGCGCCTGGGTGACGGAGTCGCTCGCCGAGCAAGGCGTCGTGGCGCGGGAGGTGCACCACGACGGCATCCTGATGCCGGGGCTCGTCAACGCGCACTCGCACCTGCAGTACACGGGCATGGCCGCGGTCGGGCAGCGCCAGTACAACGGGTTCGAGGACTGGGCCGAGGCCTTCAACCGCGACTACGTGCTCCCTCACGACTGGTACGCCGACGCCATGGCGGGCGCGCAGAGCCTGTTGCGCGCGGGCACGACCAGCGTCGCCGATATCGTCACCGACCCGACGGCGATCCCCGTGCTGCACGAGTCGGGCCTGCACGGCATCACCTACTGGGAGGTGATGAGCTGGACCAACGAGGACTGGCAGGAGCGGGGCCGTCAGCTCATCGTGGAGGAGCTCGATCGCATCCCCACCACGCCCGGCGCCGGGCTCTCCCCGCACGCGCCGTATTCGCTCGACGCGATTCCCCTGCTCGACATCCCCGACATCGTGCGACAGCGCGGGCTGCGCACGCACCTGCACCTCGGCGAGGCCGCGTTCGAGGGTGAGCGCGATGGCAGCGGCGTCGACGGCGAGCCCTGGCAGATGGTGAAGCTCGAGAGCTTCCGGGCGATGCGCTCGGCGGGCTTCGGGATGAGCGCGACCGAGTTCGTCGACCAGCTCGGCGTGCTCGGCCCCGACTGCCACGTCGCGCACGGCGTGTACATGACGGCATCGGACCGGGCGCTGCTGCGCAAGCGGGGCACGAGCGTCGCCCTGTGCCCGCGGTCGAACGAGGTCATCGGCCTCGATGCGCCGCCGGTCGCGGAGTACCTCGTGGAGGGCAGCCCGATCGCGATCGGCACTGACTCGCTGTCATCGAGTCCCTCGCTCGACCTCATGCACGATGTCGCGACGCTCGTCGAGGTGGCGCGCTCGCAAGGGTATCGGGGCGACGACCTGCACGAGCGGATCCTGTCGGCGGCGACGCTCGGCGGGGCGCACGCGATGGGCCTCGACCTCGGTCCCGACCGCACCGGGTACCTCGCCGTGGGCGCGCGCGCCGACCTGGCGTTCTTCGACGTGCCCGTGGTGTCGGTGGCTGACGGTATCGTCGCGCTCGCCGAGGCGGGGGCAGGCCGTGCGTCCGCGACCATGATCGGCGGCGAGCTCGTCTGGGCCGCCGACACCACTGAGCTGGAGGTTTCACGTGGCTGAGCAGGAGAACGCAGAGCAGCAGCAGGGCGAGACGCAGGCGACTGCAGCCGAAGGGGCAGTTACGCAGGGGCGTCATGATGCGGATGCGCGCGAGCCGTCCGCCATCCCCGCGCGCGCCAGGGAGCTGGGCCTCCAGCCGCACCCCGAGGGCGGCTGGTATCGCCGCACGTGGACGTCGGGCGACCGCCTGCAGACCCCGAACGGCGAGCGGCCCGCGGCCACGCTCATCCACTTCCTGCTCCCACCTGGCGAGTCGTCGGCCTGGCACCTCGTGACGAGCGACGAGATCTGGATGTGGCACGGCCCAGGCTCGCTCAAGCTGCAGCTGGGCGGCAACGGGTCTGCGCCGGATGCCCGCGAGCCCGTCACGCTCGACCTCCGGCACGCGCAGGCCCTTGTCCCCGCCGGGCACTGGCAGCGCACACTGCCGGGCGAGGACGAGGTGCTCGTGAGCTGCCTCGTCTCCCCCGGTTTCAGCTTCGACGATTTCACGCTGGTCGACGATCACGAGGCGTGAGCCTGCCTTGCCTGCAACCAGGCGTAATGGGCGCATGCCTGCGTGCGCCTTCCCTTATCTTCAGCAGTGAACGAAAGGCTTGTCATGACTCTCTCCTCCCGCATCCGCAAGGGCGCTGCCGCCGCTGGCGTCATCGCCGCGCTGTTCGCACTTTCCGCGTGCTCCGGCACGTCCACGACTGAGCCGGCTGCCGAGGGTGACGGGCTGCAGACGCTCACGCCGGGCAAGCTGACGATCGCGACCGGCGAGCCGGCGTACTACCCGTGGGTCATCGACAACGCTCCGGAGACGGGCGAGGGCTTCGAAGCCGCCGTCGCGTTGGCGGTTGCCGAGGAGCTGGGGTACGCGCCGGAGGATGTGGAGTGGGTGCGCACGACCTTCGACAGCGCCGTCGCGCCGGGGCCGAAGGACTTCGATCTGAACCTGCAGCAGTTCACGATCTCCGAGGAGCGGAAGAACGCCGTCGACTTCTCGTCGCCGTACTACACGACGACCCAGGCGATCATCACGACCGAGGGGTCGAGCGTCGCAAGTGCTGCATCGATCGCCGATTTCGCGGACGCCAAGGTCGGTGTCGCCGCGGCGTCGACGAGCTACTCGGTCGCGAAGGATGCGCTCGGCAAGGATCCTGAGGTCTTCAACTCGAACGAGGACACGGTGCTGGCGCTGAAGAGCGGCCAGATCGACGCGCTGGTCACCGACCTGCCGACGGCGTTCTATCTCACCGGGGTGGAGCTCGATGATGGCAAGATCATCGGCCAGTTCGACTCGACCGAGGGTGGCGACGAGTTCGGCATCGTGCTGCCGAAGGACTCTGCGCTGACCGCACCGGTCACGGCCGCCGTGGATGCGCTGCGTGACAACGGCAAGCTCGGCGAGCTCGAGACCGAGTGGCTCGAGACGTCGGTTGACGTTCCGACGCTGAAGTAGCCCGTGTCGCAGGTCCCTCCTTCTCCCGCCGAGGTGTCGGCGAGCGCCGCGGCCGCCGAGCCTTGGTCGCCGAGTGCGATCGAGCTCGAGCGGCGCGCGTTCCGGCGACGCCAGTCGCAGCGTTCGGTGCTGGTGGCGCTCGTCTCGACGCTCGCGTTCGCGGTCATCGTGTGGGCGACGCTCATCAACACGCCTGGCTGGGCGGCGGTGTCGGAGACGTTCTTCGATCTCGACTACGCGATCGAAGTGCTGCCGACGGTGCTCGAGGGGCTGTGGTTGAACATCCGCGTGCTCGCCGTCGCCGTGGTGGGGGTGGCGATCTTCGCGACGCTGCTGGCGGTCATCCGCACGCTGCGCGGTCCGGTCTTCTTCCCATTGCGTGCCGTCGCGACGGTATACACGGACCTGTTCCGGGGCATGCCGATCATCATCGTGCTCTACCTGGTGGGTATCGGCGTTCCGGCGCTGGGCATCTTCCCTCGGGTGGATGCGGCCGTCTGGGGCACCCTCGCGCTTGTGCTCGTGTACTCGGCATATGTCGCCGAGGTGCTGCGGGCGGGTATGGAGTCGGTGCATCCGACGCAGCGCGTGGCCGCGCGTTCGCTTGGCCTCTCACACGCTGCCACGCTGCGCCTGGTGGTGATGCCGCAGGGTGTGCGGAAGGTGACGCCGGCCCTCATGAACGACTTCATCTCCATGCAGAAGGACGTCGGCCTCATCTCGATCCTGGGTGCGGTGGATGCGGTGCGGGCCGCGCAGATCGAGACGGCGCTCACCTACAACTACACGCCGTACGTAGTCGCGGGTCTGCTGTTCGTGCTGATCAGCCTGCCGATGATCCGTCTCACGGATTGGTACACGGCTCGGGCGCAGAAGCGCGAGCAGATCGGGGGCACGGTATGAGCGACGTGTACGCGTACGACGACGAGCCTGCCGCCGCGGGCGCTGCTGCATCCGCTGGCACCACCGGTGACCTGAAGCCGGTCCTGGAAGTTCGGGGCGTGCACAAGCAGTTCGGTGACGTGCAGGTGCTGCGCGGCATCGATCTTTCCGTGCTGCCGCATCAGGTGATCGTGCTGGTGGGATCGAGCGGTTCGGGCAAGTCGACGCTGCTGAAGACGATCAACCTGATCGAGCGGGTCGACGATGGGCAGATCTTCCTCGACGGCGAGGACATCTCCGACCCGCGCGCGAATGCCGACGCGGTGCGGAGCCGCATCGGTGTGGTGTTCCAGCATTTCAACCTGTTCCCGCACATGACGGTGCTCGACAACGTGACGCTCGCTGCCCGGAAGGTGCACAAGACGCCTCGGGCTGAGGCGGCAGCGCGGGGCACGGCCATCCTCGAGCGCGTGGGCCTGGGTGCGCATGCGACGAGTTACCCGGATCGCCTGTCTGGTGGTCAGCAGCAACGGGTGGCGATCGCCCGGGCCATCATGACGGAGCCGAAGGTGCTGCTGCTAGATGAGATCACGAGCGCGCTCGACCCGCAGTTGGTGGGTGAGGTGCTGGATGTGGTGCTCGAGTTGAAGGAGCAGGGAGCCACGATCCTGATGGCGACGCACGAGATGAGCTTCGCGCGCCGCGTGGCCGACCAGATCGTGTTCCTCAAGGACGGCGTGCTCATCGAACGCGCGGCACCCGAGCAGTTCTTCACGAACCCGCAGCGGCCCGAGACGGTGGAGTTCCTGTCGCGGGTGAACTTCGGGGCGTGAGGAGTAGATCGGGAAAGTCCTAGCTCTCGTTTGTCCGAAAGCTAGCTATGGCAGCGCGCAACTCGCACAGACGCAGCGGAGCTGGTCGATGGCTCGAAGACCGCGTTTGACGATGTCGCCATCGATCTCGCCTGTGATCTGGTCACGGCTCAGGACGTAGATCGGCAAAGCAGCACCGTCCCACGATCCCTTTCGGTGGGCTTCCGTCGAGGAGGTCAACGACCTGGAGTGGGGCGGATCAGACGTTCCCGCTGTCGCAGCACAGCTAGGACGCTTTCACTCATCACGGTTTCCGCCCCTGCTCCCGAGCGCCACTCGAAGTGACGAGTACCCGCGTGCACCGGCAGTTTCATCGAGAGTGCGCCCCGATCCTCCTGCCCACAATACCGTTGCTGCATTGGCCCGACGTGCCCACACCCGCGCCACACTTTGCGGGAAGCGTCCGTGGGTGAAAACACATTCGAGCACGTCGCCTCCGTCACCGTCACATAAGTTGCGAAGCCATCTAGCCCTTGACGGCTCCGGCTGTCATACCTTTCGCGAGGAAGGGTTCGAGGAAGAGAAAGAGGATGACCATCGGGATTGTCGACAGAAGGCCAGTTGCCATGAGGCCGGACCAGTCGACGCTGAACTCGCCGATGAATGAAGCGATACCGACTGTGATGGTCCATCCGTCAGGGTTTGACATCAATGTGCGCGCGAACAAGAAGTCGCCCCAGGTCAGGATTGCGGCGTAGGTGAATGTTGCGGCGATGCCGGGCAGGAGCACGGGAAGGACGACGAGCCGGAGCGCTTCGAGCCTCGAGCATCCGTCGATCATGGCAGCCTGCTCGATTTCAACCGGGACCGAATCGATGAAGCCCTTCATAAGCCAAGTCGTGAATGGCACCGTCGCCGCGATATTCACGAGGATGACCGACCACAGGTTGTTGATGAGATGTGTCGTGGCGAACACCATGAACAACGGAATAATAAGCAGGGTGCCCGGCAGCACCCGGCTCACGAGAAGACTGAACCCCATAGCCTGCTGCCCTCGCGTGCGGAATCGCGACAGGCTGTATCCGCCCAGCGTGCTCACGACGGTGGACACGACGGCGGCGCCGAGCGTCGACAGCGCGGAGTTCCCGAGCCACGTCAAGATCGGGCGGCCCGTGATGACCTCCGTATACGCGTCGAACGAGACCTCGTCCAACGCAGGGAAAAGTGGCGGGTTCTCCGTCAGGAGACTTCGAGACGGCACGAGGGACGTCATGACCATCCAGTAGATGGGAAACAGTAGGATCCCGCTCGCGACGAGAGCGATCGCAAGCAGCCCGTACTGCCGAGGGCGTGAAAGTTGACGCATGCTTCGTTCCTAACTCTGAGTGCGCAGCGAGCGCATGAAGAATGCCAGCACTGCCGTAGCGATGAGCATCGTGATGACCCCAAGGGCCGCAGCGAGCCCGAGCTGGAAGTACTGAAATGCCTCGTTGTAGATGCGTATCGCCAACGTCTGCGTGGCGTTGTTCGGCCCGCCCCCGGTCAGCGGGTAGATGAAATCGAACTCCCGGAAGATGCCGATAGCCGTGATGACGATGGAAAGCGCCGACGCAGTGCGCACGGCAGGCCAAGTGACGTAGCGAAATTGCTGCCTGGCCTTCGCACCATCGAGTTGCGCAGCCTCGTACAGCTCACCCGGCACGCTCTGCAGCGCGGCCAGCAACACGAGAGTGAAGAACGGGTAGTACTTCCAGACAGTCGGAATGATAACCGCCAGCATTGCCGAATCCGGGTCGGCCAACCAGGCAATGTTCTCCTGAATGATGCCCAGATTGCGGAGGATAGCGTTCACGATGCCGTACGACGCGTCCAGCATCCATGCGAATGCCGCGCTGACTGCGATGCCAGGCACGGCCCACGGCAGCAGCACGAGCGGCCGGAAGATCCTGCGCCCCGGGAAACTGCGATTCAACAGGAGCGCCAATGCGAGTCCGATGAGGAACGCCGGGATGAGCACTCCAAGCGTGTAGACGACGGACCGTCCGAGGTCGCCGAGCAGTTGAGGATCGGTAAGGATCTGCACGTAATTATCGAACGTCAACGGCAAGGAGCCGACCTCATCCAACGACTGCACGCGGCCGCCCCTGAACGACAGGTCGATGGCGACGTAGAACGGATACGCCATAAGCAGGCCAACCACGACCAGCGTTGGCGTCAGCGTCGAGTAAGCAAACAGTCCATCCCGTCGACGAGTCGGAGAAGCCTGCCGACCAGTCTTCGTCGCGGGTCGCGACCGCGGTTGCCGGTCAGAAGCTACGTTCACGCTCTCCCGTTCGCGTACATCAGTCACGAGCCGCTCCCGAATTCGCGCACCAACTGTTCCTGCAGGGAAGCTGCGACCTCAGGCGTGGGTGTGTCTGTGGTCGTGAGCGTGATGGCCGCCTCCGACACGATCTGACTGAGCCTTGTGAACTCTTCACGCTGCTGCGCATCCTGCGGGTAGATGCTCACAGCCTCATCCGCGAGCTCCTGGAAGAGCTCCAACTCCGGCCGGTCGGTTAGGGCTTCTTCGGTGATCGAACCAGTGCGCGGTGCAGGCACCGCCGCGAGCTCCGTGTAGCGTTCCTGCCACTCAGCGCTCGACGCGAGCTCGATGAACTCCCACGCCGCCTGCTCGGTCCGCTCATCCAAGCCCGCCGGCAAGTGGATGCTGTTGCTCACCCCGCCTGGGATGGTCTCGAATGGCGCAGCCGCCGTCTTCAGCGAACCAGCGACACTCTCTGCGGCTCCGTCGAGCTCTGCAACAAAAAAGGGCCCGTCCAACAGCATCGCGATGTTGCCGTTGAGAAACAGCTCGTTGCGCTGCTGCGTCTGGATACCCGCCGGTGCCTGCGCCAGCGCGGCCCTATACTGCTCCATTCCGGCGATAGCCTCAGGAGTGTCGACCGTAAACACGCTCCCGTTTGCGAGCGCACCCCCGTTGCCGGTGATGAACGACATCAGCTCGGTGTAGTTGTCTGGACTCTGCTGGGTTGTTGCACCGAATCCGTAGACGCCGTTGCCAGTTATCGCTTCCGCGGCGGCGACAACCTCTTCGCCCGTAGTCGGTACGGGTAGGCCGGCCTGCTCCAACAGATCCGCGTTGTAGTAGAGCGTGTAGCCATAGCCCAGGAGCAGCACTCCGTACGACTGGTCTTCCCACTCCATCTCCGTTTGCAGCGGCGTCCACGTTTCCGGGATGTCGGTGCCGTCAAGGTGCGCATCCAACGGAGCGAGCCAACCCCGGCTCGCAAACTCAGACGCGTTGCGCGCAGGCAGGTGCACGATCTCCGGTTGGTCGTTCGCGGCGAACCGAGTCGTCAACTGGTCAACGTAGCTGCCGAACGGGACCTGGTAGAAGTCGATGTCAACGTCGGAGTGTTGGGCTTCGTATTCGGTGATCACCTCGCTCCACCAAGCGCCGAATGCAGGGTCTTCGGCCTGCCAACTCGGGAACTCCAGGGTGATCGACCCCGTGGCATCCGGGGTGTCACCGGAGCCGCAGGCGGTCAGTCCGAGAACGGTGATCGCTGTGAGGGAGAGGATGCTGTTTCTTCGGGTTCGTTGCATGCTGCGACACTTCCTTGTGTGCTGAGGTGGGGATGATTGCTGAGCCAGCTATGCGCGGTGCGGGTGTTGGGTCGAAGCGCGGGGACCCAGATAGCCCATCGCTGTGCTGATGGAATCGGCAACCTCGATTGCCCGCTGGGCGATCTCCGACTCGCGAGTAGTCAGGTCAAGCGCGCTGAGGGGTCCTGAAATCGAAATCGCGGCCACAATGCCTCCTTCGGAGTTGCGGATGGGGGCGGCAACGCAGGATCGCCCCAGGGCCAACTCCTCGCGTTCCGTCGAGTAGCCGCTGCGGTGCACGGACGCGACTGCCTCATCAAGACGCTCATGGTCGACGATGGTGTGCACGGTGAACGGTTCGAGATCAGGCAGCAATGCACGGCGCTCGTCGCCGGATAGCCCTGCGAGCAAGCATTTTCCGAGAGCCGTCGAATGCAGAGGACTGCGATGCCCCATGAGTGTGAAGCTCTTCGGCGCGAGCGCACCCTCGAAATTCGAGAGGTAGTAGAGCTCCCCACCCCGACGGATGGCGACGTTCACGCCTAGCCCCAGCGACGCCGCGAGGTGCTGACCGGGTTGCCTCGCGTGCCGAAAAACGGACTGCTCGTTGAGCGCGGCACCGGCCATCGCCAGGAAGATCAACCCGAGACGATACGTGCCGGATTCCGGATCGCGCACGACGTAGTCGAGCAGCTCGAGCGAGGTCAGGAGCCGGGAAACCGTGGACTGTCCCAATCCTGTCTCCGTCACGATGTCCGCGACCCGGGAAGGCCCGCAGCGGGTTATCGCTTCTAGAACGGATGCAGCCCGCTCAAGCCCCTGATTGGCTCCATCTGCTGCCATGACTTCTCCCATCGCTAGACAACCCCGACAATAATGGATAGCGTAATCCGCACAGTGCATGACTGCAACCACTGATTGGATATATGCATGCGAATTGCGTCCGTAGAGGTCTTCGTCCTCAAGCTGCAGCACCGGGAGAACTACCTCGGGGCCTTGCAGGGTGGAGCCAGCGTGCCCGCTGGCTACCACGTTCGTGAACCGTGGCGGAGCCTGTACTCCCCACTTTTCGAGACAGTGCTCGTCAAGATCACCGCCAATGACGGCACAGCCGGATGGGGAGAAGGGCTCGCACCAGTTGGCCCGGAGATTCTGGCCATGATCATTCGGCGGCTCATTGCGCCGCAACTCATAGGCATGAGTGCCGTCGCACCACGACCAGCCTGGAACCGCACGACTTCTCTCATGCGTGAGCGAGGACACCTCGTGGGCCACCAGGCTGACGCGCTCGCAGCGATAGACATAGCCCTCTGGGACCTCGCAGCCCGTCTCCACGACGTTCCGCTCGTCGAGCTGCTCGGTGGAGCCTTCCGCGAAGAAGTTCCCGTGTACGTCTCCGGCCTCCCACGCTCAACCGACGCCGACCGCGCGCTACTCGCCCGCGAATGGCAGGACGCGGGCATGAGGTCCGTAAAACTGCACCTCGGCCTGGGTGTTGACCACGATCTGGCGACCGTCGCGGCAGTCCACGAGGCAGCGCCTCAGCTGCGGATCGCCGTCGACGCCCATTGGGCTTATTCGCCCCACGACGGCCTGCGCCTCGCGGAAGGGCTCAGCGCACTCGGCGGCTGGTTCCTCGAAGCTCCGCTTGTTCCCGAGGACGAGCAAGCCCATCGCGAGCTTGTTCGGCGCAGCCCCATCCCCATCGCCGTCGGAGAAACGCTACGCAACCGATTCGAGTTCGAACGCTGGACCGCACAGCGTGCACTCGACCTCGCGCAACCTGACGTCGGGCGCACGGGCCTCACCGAGGCTCTCAGCATCGCCGAAGTCTGCTCAGCCCGCCACTTGCCGACCGCGCCCCACCATTCAGTGGGCCTCGGCGTGCTCCTTGCCGCTGGCATCCACTTCAGCGCCGCAATCCCCGACCTTCTCGCTTTCGAATACCAGCCGACGAGCACCGAGATCGGCCAATCAATCCTGACCACCTCGCTCCTCCCGGACGGGGCGAGCTTCCGGATACCGAACGGCCCCGGCCTGGGAATCGACATCGACGAACCACATATCCGCCAACTCGCAAAGGAACACAGCTGATGCCAGCCCCCCAAGGCCTCATTCCCATTCTCGCGACGCCGTTCAATCCCGACGGCACGCTCGATCTCCCCAGCCTCCGCAGACTTACTGAGTTCTGCTTGGAAAGCGGAGTCGACGGAGTCGCTGTCAACGGCAACGCGAGCGAGGCCTTCGCGCTCACAGCATCGGAGCGCCGCTTGGTTCTCGAAGAAGTTCGCGCCGTGGCTGACGGCGCCGTTCCTGTCGTCGCGGGAGTGAACGCCATGTCGACAGTTACTGCCGTCGAACAGGCGAGAGATTCCTCCGAGCAGGGCGCCGATGTACTGATGGTCCTTCCGCCGTTCATGGTGAAACCCACCCCACCGCAACTTCTCGACTTCTACGGCGAAGTCGCGAACACCTGCAGCGAGTTGGGTTCCGAGGTCATGCTGCAGGATGCTCCCGGCCCGACCGGAGTGCAGTTCCCAGTCGACACCATCGTGGAGCTGAGCCGAGTCACGGCTATCTCATCGGTGAAAGTCGAGGCACCGCCGACGGCAGAGAAGATCGACACTGTCGCCGCGAGCTGCGCTACACCCGAGTTCACCGTTCTGGGTGGGAACAACGCACAGCTCTGCCTCGAGGAATACGCTCGTGGCGCGACGGGCACCATGCCTGCGAGCGAATTCGTCGATGTCCTCAGACCTGTCCTTGATGCGTGGAACGCTGGAAATCATCTCGAAGCACGCCGCGGTTTCGCGTCCCTGCTGCCACTGATTCTCTTGGGTGTGCAACCCGGCCTCGCCTGGAGCGTGCACAAAGAAGTACTCGTGCTCCGCGGCATCATTGCTGCGGCGACCGTGAGGGCGCCCGCAAAGCCCCTGAGCGCTCGTTCGCGGGATGCACTCACAGCCGTCCTCTTGTCTCTCTCGATCCCGACTCCGGTATCGAGCCGGTGATGACCGTATGCGAGGATGCAGTCCGGCAGTCATGAACGACGCGTGGTTTCGTTTTCGCATCCCAAGCGCGGTGGCGACTTTCTCACCGTCGTGGATCTCCGCGCTCGGACGGTCGGGCTCGTAGCGGCGGACTGGTTCCACTGTCCGAACATCAACATGCGAGGGCCGATTCAAGCGAGCAAGGACCTCTCTGGTGCAGCGCGGAGTGGTAGCAGCGGCACGAAGCACCGAGAGGTCCTCACTCTCATTCCTTGCCTACAGCGAATCGTCACCCACCAACCAACTGCCTGAGCATTACAACTAGCCGTCGCGCGTAGCTTGGACCAGACTGTCTGGCGTGGCTATGGGACACGAGACAACGATTACAGTCGTCGCGGGCGTTTTTCTTCAAGATGGAAACGTGCTCGCTTGCAGACGAGGCTCGGACAAAAGTGGGGCCGGATCATGGGAGTTCCCCGGTGGCAAAGTGGAACCTGGCGAGACACACGAGGTGGCGCTTGCTCGGGAGATTTCGGAGGAACTTTCCATCCAGGTCAACGTTCTAGAACTCGTCGATCGTTCGAGGACGACGCTGCAAGATGTGACCATCGACCTCAGCTGCTATTTCGTCGAGGCTCTTGAAACTGAGCCCAGCAGCAGCACGGACCACGATCTTCTGCGCTGGGTCCCGATTAGCCAGCTCGCGGCTCTCGAATGGGCGAAACCAGATCTTCCAACTGTGGGGGCACTCATACGGAGCGTCGACTGAGCCGGAACGCCCCGTTCACCAGTCGCTTTCGACGAAACCCTCTCCCACGCGCGTGTGGACCCGAACGTTGAGCTCGCGACAGAGCTCTGAGAGGTCGTCTTCCATGCGACCTGGCATGAGGATCGCCGGTTTCACGGGGTAGCCGGCTCGCCGCGCATTGTGCGCGTAGTCGAGCGACTGCCCAATGGCCGTGCGAACGTACGAGCGAGCGGTGGATTTCTTCGCCTCGATGACTTCGCCCGCAGTGCTGTCGTAGAAGTCTGGACGGATCCGAGTGTTTCCGACTGTCAGCGACATGGACTGAACCACATGGTTCTTTGACTTCAGCCAGGTTCCGAATGCTGCCTGGAGATTGAATTCGACCCTCGATATCTCCAGTTCGCGAGGCTGCAGCTCGACAGTGAAGCCTCCCCATTCGGGCATGACCCAATCAGCGACGACGACTTGTTCAGCCTCGGGTGCGCCACTCGGCATGAGCCGCGCCACGTCCGCGTCGACCGGAGCGAGTAGGAAGATGATGCCGCGCCGGGATCCCCCCTCTACGTCCGGTATCTCCTGGTACTCGAACGCCGGGTCAGCAAGAGTGAAAGCGCCGACGTAGGTGGCATCAACTCCCCGCACTGTGAAGAGCCTGATCAGTCGACCATCTTGCACAGAGGACATGATGGCTGCGTTTCCGCGAAGAAACTGCTGATTACCGAGGGTTCCTTCACCCGTATACGCGTAAATTCCGTCGGCGCGGAGGCCTTCGTGGAGGTCGTACCCATATCGCTGCCCCTTCTTGGGGTCCGTGAAGATGAGGATATTCGGGTTTCCACGGGGAGTCGATATTCCCTGCTGTTGTTGCCCGCCCAGCATCTCGTGGATTCGGCGTCGCCGAAGGGTCTCACCGATGCGTATGGGCCAGGGGAAATCCACGTTTCTAGACTAGCGATAGCCGTGCACGAGGAAAACCTCGCGGGTGCGTCTAGTTCAAGCCACACGCGCGCTCTCCCTCTCCACTCAGAGCTGAGCACCCAATTCCCCAGCACCCGGGCATTTCACGACATGAACTCTGGTCGCATAGGCTCGCCCGGTCTTCCTCGCTCTCCCCCACCTCTGGAGCCCCTCATCGTGAACTCCCCTCGCACCCCTAAGTCGCGCCTGCCCCGCCAAACCCTTTTGGCTGCAGCAGCGGCTCTTTCGATCGTCGCGTTCGGAGTGCTCAGTGGATGCGCGTCCGCGAGCGAGCCAGTCGCCGAGCCAGCCCCAACGGTCACCGTAACGGCGACGGCCACGCTTCCCGTCGAGACGGTGACGGTCACCGTCACAGCGACCCCTGAAGTTGTCGTCCCCGCTGAAGAAGTCAGCGTTCCCGAGGCGGCACCCGCGGCGCCGGAGCCCGCACCTGAACCCGAAACGGCGCCAGTGCCGCTCGCCGCGGAACCGGTCGAGCAGCCGTCAAACGTTTACTACAAGAACTGCACCGCAGCTCGCGACGCAGGCGCAGCACCCGTCTACTCCGGGGATCCTGGCTACGGCCCACACCTCGACCGCGACGGTGACGGCATCGGCTGCGAGTAGCCAAATCGTCACCGGGTCTCGAACCAACAGCGGGTCAAGAGCGAGAGCGTTGAAACTGCAGTCGAGCAGTCGGATGCTCGAAGGACGCAATGATCTCAGCGTCTGATGCGGGGAGACCAAGTTCTACGAGGTACGGCGGCTCCGGCACCTCAGGCTCGTCGACGAATTGGCCCGCGTCCCAGCGGTCTCGGGTAGCTTCGACAGCTCTCTCGTAAGAATCCCACTGCTCTGCCGTGGGCTCCGGGTCCGACGGCACCACCTGAGTCTCGAGAGAGAACTCGGCCAGAACGTCGTCGACCGTCGGCTGCTCAAGCATGCGAGTCAACACGAGACGTTGCCATTCGTTCTCGCAGGAGGCGACAACCGCGTCGAAGGCGCTCTGGGTTCGTGCATCCCATGCACGCGCGAAGAGTTCTCGAGGCAAACCGATTCGCCGCTCGACGTCCATGGGCGGGAAACGACCATGGATACCTTCGAAGCCATCCACATTCTGGTCTTGCTGCCCCTGCTCGAAGGCACGCATCTGCTCGAAGGTCACGAACACAGCCGTCACCTCG
This sequence comes from Pseudoclavibacter sp. AY1H1, assembly GCF_002931055.1. Lineage (GTDB taxonomy): Bacteria > Actinomycetota > Actinomycetes > Actinomycetales > Microbacteriaceae > Pseudoclavibacter. The sequence continues at coordinate 856,378 of NZ_PSXX01000001.1, forward strand.
CCGCTCTGCGTTCGCGAACCGATCCACTCACCAAGGGCCTCATCAATTGGATCCCCCTTGGCTGCAGCTTCCACCATCACTCGTTCGGTGGCTGCCCTCCACTGAGCGTCAGCGTCGTCCGAGGCTTCAGATTTGTCTGTGAGCTCTGGGGCGTTCCCCGGCTCCGATTGTTCCTCTCCGCTCAATGGCGCAAAGTGCTCAGAACACCGCTCAGCGTCCGAACGCATCATGCGCTGCATCTCAGCGCGGCGTTCGATTGCGGCCTCGGCGCTCGCCGCCTGCTCGAGTTCAGGCAGACCGTTGACCGGGTTCAGCTGCAGCACCAAAGTGCGTGCCTTCTCTCGGGCGACAGCTGCAGGCCATATGCCGGCGATTACCGCGGCGCTCGAAGCCGGCAACACCTCGAGCACGAAGACCAGCGCCGAATATCCGCCGTCGAGAGCCACCAGTCGCGCCCGCGAGTCTGTTGCCCCGGGAACACGCTCAAGCCCGGGCGCGGAATCCGCACCGAATTCGAGCATCCGCCTGAAGAGCGTCTCGAGGGCTTTTCGTGCCTGCGGGTCAGCTTCGATACTGCGCTGACGGTTGATATAAATCGACGTCATCAAGCTTCTCCCCCGTGCAACGATCAGCTTCCAACCATAGAGGCGACTGGTCCTCGCGTGAGGGCGGGAAAGTAAGTCAGCTCCCCTGCACGCACCCCGGCGGCAGCGAGTTCCCGCTGATGGCGAAGTCGTCGCAGGTGAGGAAGTGCGCCTGGTTGAGGCCGAGCGCGTAGGCCACCACGACGATGCCGCCGACCACGGCGACGATCAGCCAACGCCGATGCAGTGAAGTGCGGTCGACGAAGTCGGGCCACACGATGCGCAGCAGCACCCACAGTGTGAAGGGCACGCACACGAGCACGACGAGGATCGCGGCGAGGTCCACGAAGGCGACACCGAGGTTGCCCGAGTCGTCGTCGACGAGGAAGTTGAGGACCAGCCACATCGTCGGCACGAGCAGCAGCCCCGCGCGCCACAGCCTGCCCCACACCCTCCGCCGTTCGAGCAGCACGAACACGAACGCGGCTGTCGATGCCGCCCAGAACCCGAGGATGTCGTCGAAGAACACCTCTCCCCACGCTCCGAGCGTGAACGCCGGCCACCAGGCGACCGCCGCCATGCCCACCATGACGACGCCGAGCGGCACGTCGCGCTGGCGCTCGTCGGCGGGCTCGTCGACCTCTCCTGGGGTGCTCACCCTCGAAACGTAGCGCCGATGCCGCCGACTCGGAAGCCTCCGCGGCGACCCGCGGTCCCGGCCGAGCGCTTGTGCGTGATCTCAGCCCCGCATCCACCCATCGCCACCCAGCAATTCGCTCCGCCTTCGCGTGTAGCTTTCTCTCACCCCGTGTGAGAAGTTGAGTCCACCGGCACCCGAGATTCACCAGAATCCCCGTAGCGCTTCGTACGAAGGAGCACCAGATGTCGTTCCCCGCGCGCGCATGAGCGCCATTCTCGAGCTGCCCATCGTCGACTCACCCGCGATGTGGATCATCTACCTCCTCGCGGTCGCCCTCACGATCACGCTGCTCGTGCGGGACCCCGACCCGAAGTGGTTCGTGCGCGCCTCCATCGGCGCCGTCGCGGGAGCGCTGCTCGGCATGGGCATCTACTTCGCCGGCAACCTGCTCGACCTCTTCGGCGTGAACCTGCCCCTCATGGTCGGCGTGTGGACGACCGCCATGTTCGCGGGCGTCGGCCTCGCCATCGCTTCCTTCCCGGACGCGAAGCCGTGGCGCAAGGTCGTCGCGAGCGTCGCCATCCTCGCCTACCTCCTCGCGGGGGCAACCGGCATCAACGCGTTCTACGGCCTCAACCCCACCCTCGGCTCCGTCTTCGGCGACGTCGAAGAAGCGCAGATCTCACTCCCGGACTCCAACCCAGACAACCGGGCCGCACCCGCGCAGCCCCTCTCGGCAACCTGGCAGGCGCCAAGCAACATGCCCTCCGTCGGCGAGCGCGGCTCGGCCCCCATCCCCGGGACCGAATCCGGCTTCGTGGCGCGAGACGCGGGCATCTACCTGCCCCCGGCGGCTCTGGTCGACAACGCCCCCGCTCTCCCCGTGATCATCATGATGATGGGATACCCGGGAAACCCCGACGGCACGATCATCAGCGACGTTCTCGACGAGTTCGCCGCCAAGAACAACGGCCTCGCGCCGATCGTCATCATCGCTGACCAACTCGGCGCCGCCGGCGTCCAGGACCCGGCCTGCGCCGACTCCGCAAAATACGGGAACGCCGAGACCTACATCACGACGGACGTCGTCAACTGGGCGAACACGAACCTCAACGTCATCAAAGACCCCAAGTACTGGACCATCGCCGGCTACTCGAACGGCGGCGGCTGCGCCGCGAAATACGGCGCCAAGCACCCCGACCTCTTCAAGAACGTCATCAGCGTCTCGGGCGAGGAGTTCCCCGGTTCCGAGGGCGCCGATGCTGCGACCGCCGACATCTACGGCGGTGACACGACCGCTTTCGAAGCCTCCAAGCCCATCAACATCATGAAGGCTGCCCCCGCCGGCAGCTACTCCGGTATGACCGCGATCTTTACCGCCGGCAGCGAAGACCCCACGTTCGCCGCCGCGGCAACGGCCGTCTCGCAAGCGGCCGAGGCAGTCGGCATCGCCACAACCCTGTTCCTCGTGCAGGGCGCCGACCACGGCGGCGACGCCGTCAGCGGCGGCCTCACCGAGGGCTTCGACGTGCTCTACCCCGTGCTCGGACTCTCTACCGGCACCTGAACGAGCTCCCGCCAGCCCTCGGCCACCACGCTCACGAGCGACAGCTAGGGGCGGGCCGACCCCACAGCGTCACGCGCTTCCGCAACGCGCCCCACCCGACGCCTCACGAGCGTCCACGCGATGCCGAGAACGACGAACCACACCGGGGTCAACAGCAGCGGCCCCCGAGTGTCGTCGAACATGCCGAGCACCACGAGCATGAAGACGAAGAACCCGAGCACCACCCACGAGAGCGGCACCCCGAAACGCAGCCGGTAGGCGGATGCGGCATGCAGCTCGGGACGGCGGCGCCGGTACACGAGGTACGACGCGAGGATCATCGACCACACGAAGATGAAGAGAATCGACGAGACCGCCGTGACGAGCTGGAACGCGTCGTCGAAGATCAACCCGAGCGATCCGCCCAGCAGCACGACCCCACACGACAGCAGCAGGGCACGGCCAGGCACGGCTGTCCGTGTCAGCTTCCCGAACATCGCGGGAGCCTGCCTCCTCGTCGCGAGGCCGTAGGCCATGCGACTCGAGGAGAAGAAGCCGCTGTTCGCGGCTGACACCGCCGACGTCATCACCACGGCGTTGATGAGGGCCGCCGCCCCACCGAGACCGATGAGCAGGAAGAGCGCCACGAATGGGCTCTCGCTCGGGTCGATCTCGCTCCACGGCGTCACGCACATGATGACGCCGAGCGCGAGCACATAGAAGAAGAGGATGCGCATCGGCACCTGGTTGATCGCCTTCGGCAGGTTCTTCTCAGGATCCTTCGCCTCGGCCGCCGTCGTGCCGACGAGCTCGATACCCGCGAACGCGAAGATCGCGATCTGGAAGCCGCCAAGGAACCCGATGAGACCGTTCGGGAAGAAGCCGCCGTCGTCCCACAGATGCGTGACGCTCGCCGTATCCCCGTCCGGAGCCGTGAACGCCGTCGCGATGAGGAAGATGCCGACCACGATCAGCCCGAGAATCGTGACCACCTTGATGAGCGCGAACCAGAACTCGGCCTCTCCGAACGCCTTCACGGCGATGAGATTCAACGCCAGCACAAACGCGACCGCGATGACCATCGGCACCCAACCGGGAAGATCCGGCCACCAGAACCTCGCATACGTCTGCACGCCCACCATGTCGGCCGTCGCGATCGAGATGAGACACAGCCAATACGTCCAGCCGATGAAGAAGCGCGCCCATTCACCGAGATAGTCGGCGGCGAAGTCCTGGAAGGTGCGATAGCCGAGATTCGAGAGCAGCAGCTCCCCCATCGCCCGCATCATCACGAACAGCATCGCCCCGACGACGACATACACGAGCAGAATCGACGGGCCAGCCTTATGGATGCCGATGCCGGAACCCAGGAAGAGTCCCGTTCCGATCGCACCGCCGATAGCGATCAGCTGAATGTGTCGGTTGCTGAGACCGCGCTCAAGGGATGGCCCGGCAGTTGGGGAATCGCCTTCGATACCGCTCATGGCCAGAGCCTAGATCCAGTGAGAGGAAAACTCACCAGAAAAGATTGGTGGAGGACTCTGGAATTGCACCAGACAAGGCGTCTCAAGAACGCATCCCCCAAGGATTCGAGTGTAAGCCCATGATCGTTCCGGGAGCAAGTTGGAAACGCCGAGAACGGATGCGAGAACCGGCGCTTTCCACTCGTCAGCCGCCGCGCTTCTGCGCATCGAGATCCCACACGAGCCCGAGCGGGGAGAAGCCCTCCTCACCATCGGAGTCTCGATACAACTCGACGAAGCGTCCGATGTCCTCCTGCCAGCTCACATTCGCGGGATCGACGTCGAGCGCGGCGATGGCCGCATCCCAGTCATCGCAGATCACGTCGTGGAAGAGCCGATGCCCGGAGCGGAAGATCGTCCAGCTACGGATGCCGACCCGGTCGAACGCGGCCATGAGCTCGTCAGGCACGACGGCGTGGCTGGCGCGGTACCCCTCGATCGATCCCGGCTTGATCTCCGAGTGGAGCGCGACCCTCATCGTGAGACTCGCATCCGGCGCTCGCCGCGGGCTGCAGCACACGTCTCGTCTCGAAGAAGGGCTCCATCGGTAGCTTCCATACTCGAATGCTAACGACATCGTGCCCCGCGGGAGCGCAGCACAGGGCATGCAGAATGGCCCAGCCACCGCGGGAGCGGTGACTGGACCATTCGAGGCAAGGACCTAGGCCAGGGCGGCCTGCTGGTTGCTCGCGTTGCGCGAGTCGATCGACTTGGCGAGCACACCCGTGACGGCGATGAGGATCGCGACCGCGAGGGCGACGACGCCGACGAGCGTCGACTCGGGTGCATCCGCGAGCCGCCCGAAGCCAACCCAGGCGACACCCCAGATGATGGCCGCCGACACGGCGAGGTTCTTCCATCGCCACACGTAGAACGTCGCGAGTCCGAGGACGGCGATGAGGGCCGCGGTGGTCGAGATCTCGCCGAGCGTGCTCTCCGCAGCCACCCCGGTCGAGACGATGGCCGCCCCGAGGTTCGCGAGGGTCGCAACCGACACCCAGCCGAGGTAGAGGCCGAAGGTCGTGTCGACCGCGAGGCGCTCGCCCCAGTTCTCGGCAGGGCGCGCGGCGATGCGGCTCACCAGCGCGATGCACACGGCGAGCAGCGCGACGATGACGACGACGCTCACCCAGATCAGGCCGAACTGAGTGACAAGGAGCCATCCGGCGTTCAGGAGCATCGACAGCGCGGCCAGCCAGCCCGTGGAGCGAGCCTTGGCCGACGTGGCCTGCTTCGGCAGCCACTGCCAGACGACGTAGGCGAACAGGCCGAGGTAGATGACCGACCAGATCGAGAAGGCCGTGCCGGCCGGGGCGATGAGCGTTGCGTCGGCGGAGAGGTTGCCGCTCGACGATTGATTGACCTCAGTGCCGCCGAAGAGACCCACCCCGTAGAGGGTCCCGACGACGCAGAGGATTCCGGAGACGGTCACGAACAGACGGCGGAGAAGATCGGAGGACATGCAAAGAAGCTAAACGATCTAACTGAATGCGGCGTGGATGTTGACACTCTCGCGTGCCAGAGGCGATCGAGTCGCCGCAGCATGGGAAAACGCCCCCGACCATGAACCGCACCGCGTGGTGCTCATGGTCGAGGGCGTCAGCGGAGTCCGGCTCCGAGCCGCCCGCGTGCCTGTTACAGCTCGACCTTGCCGCTGTCACCCTCGATGGGCTCTCCGGAGACCCTCGACTTGATGAAGCTGAAGACCGTCGCGATGCGGCCGCCCGGGGTGTCCCAGTACTCGCCACCGCTCGCCGTGAACTTCAGGACGCCCACGTTCGGGTCCTCGGGGCCGTCAGGGAACCACGCCTCGGCCGCAGGGTTCCAGAGCTCGCGCAGCTTCTCCGGCGCATCCACGACCCCCGCCGTCCCGGAGAGCGAGACCCACGAGTCGTTCGAGCTCAGTGAGACCCCGGCGCGAGCATCCGCTGCGAGGTTGCGGACCGTCGTCGAGTCCTTCTGGATGAGGAACCACAGGTCGCCGTCGAACTCCGCCTCCTGAATCGTGAGCGGATGCGCGACCAGCGACCCCGAGCCCTCGATCGTCGTGAGCATGGCGAAGCGGAACTCCTTGACGAGCTTCGCGATCTTCGCAACCTCGTCGGCATGCGAAGCGTTCGAGTGGGTTCCGTGGCCGTCGTGCGTCGTGTGGTCGGTCATGTGTTGCTCCTCGGGGGATCAGATCGTGCGCGTCGTCGCGCCCGTCGTCGGGCGCTCCCGCTGACGGGACCCGGCGAACGTACGCACGGGGCCTCCGAATCCCCCTCGTGTCTCCCGGATGCCCGCCGTGCACTCCCGGCGCGGCGCCTGGGAGCGAGACGAAAGGCGTGTGCTCTAGCGGCGAGCGCCGTAGCCGATCAGCTCGCGCAGCCAGCCGACACCCTTCACGGTCGCGCCGACCGCCGCGACGCGTTCGCTGAGCTCGCGATCGCTCGTGGCGACCGTCACGGTCTCGCCCCCATCGACCCGGCGACGTGCCTCATCGACGATCGCGTCGTCCCCTGACGCACTCGCGCGCACCACTCGAACCTGGGCGTGCTGTGCCTCGTCGTCCGACGGGCCGCGGATCTCCCGCGCGGCGCCCTCGACGACAACCGCGAACTCCGGGAACCAGCTCGTGCCACCCAGCCCCAGATCTTCGGCCGAGACGCCGGACGTCACCGACGTGGATCCGGACGACACAGGTGAGGCCGCTCCGGCTCGAGCGAAGGCCTCGACCTTCGACAGCAGCCGCTCAGCTGCGCCCGCACGGTCCCGCCACCAACCGTCGGGGACCGAGCCGACCACGTTCGCCGCGTCGACGACAACCGCCGGACGCACCTCGAGGGCGGCCCGCAGCGCAGGCCAGGAGGCTGCGAAGCCGTGGTGCAGCGGCAGCGTGTCCACCTCGTCGATGGGAACCCAGCGCAGCTCGAGGCTCTCCGCGTCGGCGATGACGGGATCGAACGGCTCGACGACGCGAGCGACGAGCGTCGTGTACCGCCAGAAGCCCAGCTCCAGCACGCTCGTGAAGAGCGGCGAGACGGAGCCGCACGGCACACCCGCTTCCTCTGCGGCCTCGCGGAGGGCGCCGACGGCCGGGGATTCGCCCTCGTGCAGCGCCCCGCCCGGGATGCCCCACGTGCCGCCGTGATGGCTCCACTCGGCGCGATGCTGGAGCAGGATGCCGCGCTGCGGGTCGACGGCCACAAGCCCTGCGGCACCGAACCTGCCCCAGTAGCGCTGTCCGGTCTCGGAGTACACCCACGCGTCGCCGGGATCGCGCGGCCCATGCAGCAGGCGGCGCGAAACCTGGTTGCCGGCGGGGGAAGTCGTCACCCCGCCAGCTTCACACGGCGCGGCTCCGCTGCCAAGAGCCCAGCCAGACGGGCGTAACAGATGCTCTCGCATGGACCGTGCGGACGAGGGGCGACTCCGCAGACGTGCAGCCTGTGGACGCGCCCCTTCCACAGGCGAGAGGGCAGCGCGGTTCCGGCCCGTTCGTCGCGCGCACACTCGTCGCATGACAGCGATCCCAGCCCCGATGACCGAGCCCATCATCACCGACGAGGAGGTGCTCCGTCACGTGACCGGCCTCGTCGGAGAGGCCTATCGGCGCCAGCTCTGGCTCATGTTCCTCGACGCCGACGACCTCGCCCTCCCAGTGCTCATGCCGATCGAGGCCTACCCGAACAGGCCCACGTATCCGCACCTCGAGAAGATCGCCGGCGCCATCGCCGAGATGGTCGCCGAGCTGCGGGCCGCGAGCATCATCCTCACGTGGGAGCGGCCAGGCCCTGGCGCCTCCACGCCAGACGAGCGGCTGTGGGCAGCCGCTCTCGGCATCGCGTGCGAGGTGCGCGAGCTCTCCGTGCGCGCGCAGCTCCTCGCATCGCGCGAGGGCGTGCGCCATTTCGACAAGGCCGAGTACTTCGCCGTGGCGGCGTGACCGATGCTCACGCTCCCTCCGAGGCTGTCGACAGAGGTCACACGAACCGTGGCGGCGACACGAACCGCGGCGGCCACAGCAACCGCAGCGGCGACACGGTCCGCCGAGTCAGTCGGTGGTCAGCACCACGAGGCGCTGCGTGGCCCGGGTCATGGCGACGTACCGGTCGACGGCACCCTCGATCCCGGTCCCGAACTGCTCGGGATCCACGAGCACGACCAGGTCGAACTCGAGGCCCTTCGCCGTCTCCGGAGTGAGCGAGCGCACCCGGCCTCGGTTGTCGAACTCGACTCCGCTCGGGCCATCACCGCCACCGCTCCCGCCCCCGACGGCCGTGATGACGCAGGCGATTCCCTCGAGGTTCTCGTCCAGCCACACATCCAGCACCTGCTGGAGGTCAGCGACCGATCCGTGCACGACGGGCAGCCCGCTGCTGCGCACCGACACCGGAACGTTGGCATCCGGCAGCGCCGCCAGGATGACGGGCGCAGCCTCAGCCATGACCTCCTCCGGCGTGCGGTAGTTGATCGTGAGCTGCGCCACCTCGACCTTCGGCAGGCCGATGCCTCGCAGACGCTCCTCCCACGTCTCGCGGAAGCCGTGCCTCGCCTGCGCCCGGTCGCCGACGACCGTGAAGCTGCGCGAGGGGCACCGCGCAAGCAGCATCGCCCACTCGGCATCGGTGAGCTCCTGCGCCTCGTCGATCACCACGTGCGCGAAGGGGCCAGCCAGCTCGTCGAAGTCGACCGGGGGCAGGGAATCCTCGTCGATGAGCGAGTGCTGCGCATCCTCGACCCGGAGCATCGTGACGACACCCTCGCCGTCGTCGTCGCCCTCGATGAGGTTGTCGACCACGTGCGACATGTGCTCCTGCTGCGACACCAGTGCCTCGGCCCGCCGGGCCCGCTGCCGGAACTCGTTCGGGTCGCCCGTGAGTCGCCTCGCCGCGTCGATGAGCGGGAGATCCGAGACGGTCCACGAGCGAGCATCCGCCCGCTGCAGCGCCCGAACCTGTTCAGCGCTCAGCTCAGGGGCGCACCACTGCAGGTACGCCGGCACCGACCAGAGGTCGGCGATCACGGAAGCCGGGTCGAGCAGCGGCCACGCCTTCGCGAACGCGGCCCGCAACCGCTCATCACGCACCAGCGACGCCCGCACCGCGTGCTCGGAAGCCTGCGGCGAGCGCTTGTCGACGAGGAGCCGCAGCACCTCCTCCCACACCTGCTCACGAGCCTCGTTGTGCGTGAGCCCGGGCTCGTACGCCACGAACGCCTCCGCCCAGTCGCGGGCATCCAGGGTCAGCTCCTGCGAGTCCGTCGTCGTCACCGAGAACGGCGCCCGCGGTGGACGCTGGTGGTACCGCACCGCCTTGCCCACGGCCCGCACCAGGTCGAGCGACGACTTCAGCCGGGCGACGGATGCATCGGTCTCCTCCCGCGCGTCGGCCCCCTCCGGGAGCAGGTCCCGGAGCGTGCACAGCTGCACGCTGTCCTCGCCGAGGCTCGGCAGCACGTTCGCCACATAGTTCAGGTACGGGCGGCTCGGGCCCACGAACAGCACCCCGCCGCGCCCCTGCTTGAAGCGGGGGTCCGAGTACAGCAGGAACGCCGTGCGGTGCAGCGCCACAACCGTCTTGCCGGTGCCGGGCCCGCCATCCACGACCAGCGCGCCCCGCGAAGGGGCACGGATGATCGCGTCCTGATCGGCCTGGATCGTGCCGAGCACGTCGCGCATCTCCCCCGACCTCGCCGACCCGAGACTCGCGATGAACGACGACTGGTCGTCCAGTGCCACACGGCCGACGAGATCTCCGGGCACAAACACCTCATCCCAGTAGTCGACGACCCGCTCCACGTTCCAGCGGTACCGACGGCGACTCGCCAGGCCGAGCGGATTCGCGTGCGTCGCCGCAAAGAAGGGCTCAGCCGCCGGCACACGCCAGTCGATGAGCAGTCGACGCCCGGCCTCGTCGGCGAGACCGAACCGGCCGACGTACACGTCGGGCGAACCATCCGCCGGCGTCATGCGCCCCAAGCACGCATCGACCCCGAAGCGCTCCAGGCCACGCAGCTGACGCGACAGGCGATGGATCTCCGTATCCCGATCGAGCGCCTGCTGCCCCGCGCCACCCTCCGTCAGCCGCAGCTCGTCGAGCCGCGCCGCGAGCTCGCCCTTCTGCAGGGCCAGCGCCTCAGCGACCGCAGCGAACTGCTCAGCATCAGCACCCACCAGTTCCGGGTCGGACTTGAAAGAAAGGTGGGGCGGGAGGGCAAAGACTTCAGCAGAAGATGTCACGATCGCTCATTCTGGTGCCTCGACGGGGCCTTGCGGCAAGCCCCTGGTGATTTATAACTTGGAAGAGGCAGGCAGGCGCTCGAGAACCACCGCGATCGCCACCGCGACAGCCACCCCGATGAGCGTCTCCACACCCCGCTCGAGCAGCAGCTGGCCGGCCGAGACATCCCCCGCGAGGCGCCCCATGACCAGCACAAGCGGCGTCAGGAACAGCAGCCCCAGCGTGTAGTTGCGCACGATGAACAGCTCGACCCCACCCTGCAGGGCGATCACCAGCAGCACCACGACCAGGCCGCTCGGCTCGAACGCCATCAGCACGGCCGCCGCCCCGAGGCCGAGCACCGTCCCCACAAGCCGATGCGTCGCCCGCAGCACCCGATGGAACCCCGTCGCCGCTGACAGACCGGCGATCGCGGACACCATCGCCCAGTACGGATGCCCGATGCCGATCAGCAGCGGAATCGCCCCAGCCACCAGCGTGCCGACCGCGAACATCCACGCACGCCCCAGCGGCGTCGACCTCGCCGGACGAACCGACCTGATCGACCCCGTCGACAGCGAACCCACAGCGGAGGCCCCCGAGGCGGGTGCACCCGTAGCGGAGGCCCCCGAGGCGGCTGGTCCCGAGAAAGCTGGCCCCGGAGCCTGAGCAGGAGCACCGGCCCCGCCGCCAGCAGCGCGCGCCGCTCGGCCCCTGTCCACGAGCTCCCCGACCGCGCCGAACACGAGGCCGAGGAGCAGCGACCACACGGCCGTCACGACGGCCACGCCGAGACCGCGCAGCAGCACCGCCCCGTCCACCGCGAGCGCCGCGATCGCGGCGAGGGCGAAGATCTGGAACATGGGGCCGGGAGGCGCCCACCGCACCCGGTCGCCGAGGAGGGACATGAGGAACGCCCATGCGGCGGCGATGGGCAGCACGAGCAGCCCGCGCTCGGGCGACAAGGAAATGAGCGCACCCACCCCGACGGAGACGAGCAGCGCCCCCGCGGCGATCGACTGCAGCCGGAGGCGAGCGAAGACGTCCAGCCCGCGACCGTAGACGCTCGTGAATGCGCCGAACACGGCGAAGATCGCCAGCTGCATGGATCCGGTCGCCCACAGGAGCACCAGTGGCGCGCCGATCGCCAGCGCAACCCGCAGCGCCACCCAGTGGTCACGTCGGTAGGGCCCCATCGTCACGAGGTCGCGCCAGCCAGGAATCAGCTCGTGTCGGGAAAAAGGCATTGCGCCATTATCTCCCCGCCCTGGGGACTTCTCCCCGTCTGCCACCCCTGACCACGTCCCCGAACTTAAGATAGGCTCGCCTTACTCAAAGCCGAGTCGCGTTGGACGTTCAGCGCGACGCGCAGGCTTGGCCCGTCCGCCCCCAAAGCGCCCGTGCGGCCCCTGCAACGGCTCCACTCTCTGTGCGCGCAGCACAGCACATCCCCGAACCGAGGATCCGCCATGCCCGAAACGCTCACGACTTCCACGCGGCGCACGGCCGCCCGCATCCAGGGTGCCGGCCTGCTCGCCATCTCCGCGCTCCTCCTCGCCGGATGCGCCCCAGCGGCCACCGGCGCCGCGCCCGAAGAGACCGCCGCTGCATCCGGAACCGTCACCATCACCGACAACCACGGCGAGATCGAGGTTCCCGTCAACCCCGAGCGCGTGATCGCCCTCGACAACACGACGTTCCAGACCCTCAGCGACTGGGGCATCAACGTCGTCGCAGCCCCCAAGCCGCTCATGGAGAGCGTCTGGCCCGACCTCGCTGGCGGCGACGAGGTGCTCGACGTCGGCCTCCACCGCGAGCCCAACCTCGAGGCCGTCATCGAAGCCGAGCCCGACCTCATCATCGGCGGCTACCGCTTCCAGGACTACTACGAGGACCTCAAGGGCATCCAGCCCAAGACCATCGAGATCAACCCCCGCGACGGCGAAGAGGCCACGAGCGAGCTGAAGCGCCAGGTCGAGATCCTCGGCCAGATCTTCGACAAGGAAGCGGAAGCCGCCGAGACGGTCGCCGCCTTCGACACCGCCATCGCCGACGCCAAGAGCGCCTACAACGGCACCGACACGGTCGTCGGCCTCATCACCTCCGGCGGCGAGATCGCCTACGCGGCACCCGGCGAGGGACGCGGCGTCGGCCAGCTCTTCCCCACGATCGGCCTCACCCCCGCCATCGACCAGGCCGCTGAAGACGCCTCCCACGGCGACGACATCAGCGTCGAGGCCATCGCCCAGGCCAGCCCCGAGTGGATGATCGTGCTCGACCGCGACGCCGGCACCGGCGAAGAGGGCGCTGCGGCAGCAGCCGATCTGATCGCCGGCGCCGAGGCCCTGCAGAACGTGCCAGCCGTGCAGAAGAACCAGATCGTCTACCTCGACCCGACCTTCTACCTCGACGAGGGCATCCAGGCCTACACGGGCCTGTACACGGACGTCGCAGCGGCGTTCTCCGGCGCGAGCAGCTAGCCACGCTCCGGGCCTCGTGCCCCGCCGCTCCCCTGGTGCCCTCGCGGCACCCGAGCGGCGGGGCACGAACCGGCCCCGGGTATCCCGGGGTCTCCCGCCGCGACAGCCGCGCAAGCCGCGACTGCCGCACGGCCCCCTCCGCGGGGCCCCCTCCGCACGGCCCCATCCGCACGTCACCCACGACAGCGAGCGAATGACAGCAACAGCCCCACCCCCAGCAGCGCCGGCGCCCCGAGCCGCGCCGAAGCCGCACGTGCCGCTCCTCAACCGGCGAGGGGCGCTCCCCATCGGCATCGTCACGGTCGCCGGTCTCGCCGTCCTGTCGCTCTTCGTCGGCGCGTACGACATCGCCGGCAACGAGTTCGGCGGCGAGATGATCTGGATCTCCCGGGTTCCTCGAACCGTCTCGCTCGTGCTCGCGGGCTGCGCGATGAGCGTCTCCGGCCTCATCCTGCAGCTGCTCACCCAGAACCGCTTTGTGGAACCCACGACGACCGGCACCACCGAGTGGTCGGCCCTCGGTCTGCTCGTGAGCTACATCGTCGCCCCAGCGGCCGGCCTCACGACCCGCATGGTCATGGCCAGCGTCTCGGCCTTCATCGGCACCATGGTGTTCCTCGCCGTGCTGCGCCGCGTCGCCCTCCGCTCCGCCCTCATCGTGCCGCTCATCGGCATCATGCTCGGCGCCGTCGTCTCCGCCTTCACGACCTGGCTCGCCATCGAGACGAACTACCTGCAGATGCTCGGCACCTGGTTCATGGGCAGCTTCACGAGCGTCGTCCGCGGCCGCTACGAGGTGCTGTGGATCGTCGCCGTCATCGTCGTCATCGCGTACTTCGTCGCCGACCGCTTCACCGTCGCGGGCCTCGGCAAGGACATCGCCACGAACTTCGGGCTCAACTACACCCTCGTCATGTTCATCGGCACGGCCCTGGTCGCCATCGCCACCGGCGTCACCACCGTCGTCGTCGGCTTCTTGCCCTTCCTCGGGCTCATCGTGCCGAACCTCGTCTCCATGGCGCGCGGCGACAACCTCAGATCGAACCTGCCCTGGGTGTGCGTGCTCGGCGTCGGCATCATCATCGTCTGCGACATCATCGGCCGCGTCATCCGCATGCCCTTCGAGCTGCCCGTCTCCATGATCCTCGGCATGGTCGGCGCCGCCGTCTTCATCACCCTCCTGCTCCGGATGCGCCGCAATGGCTGAGACCGTGCCCCGCTTCCCGAGATCCACGTCCCGTCGCATCGGCGACCAGGTCAGCGACGCCAGCCGCCCCGCGAAGGCGCCCCGACTGTGGCTGCGCTTCAGCATCCTCGGCGCCCTCGTCGTCCTCGCCGCCGTCGGCGTCCTCACCTACGACATCGCCATGGAGCCCGGCAGCCGCGGCTTCTGGCTCGCCGTGAACCTACGCGTCGTGACCGTCGCGACCGTCATCGTCGTCGCCGCCTGCCAGGCCGTCGCGACCGTGCTGTTCCACACCGCGACCGGCAACCGCATCCTCACCCCCTCGATCATGGGGTTCGACGCGATCTACGTCGTCTTCCAGACCGCGCTCGTGTTCTTCCTCGGCGGCGCCGCCCTCGCCTCCACCGACGGCCTGCCCAAGGTGTTCCTGCAGAGCTTCCTCATGGTGGGCTTCGCGACGCTGCTCTACACGTGGCTGTTCTCCGGCAAGCGCGGCAACCTGCACATCATGCTGCTCATCGGCGTCGTCTTCGGGGTGGGCTTCGGGTCGCTCTCCACCTTCATGCAGCGCCTCCTCACCCCGAGCGAGTTCGACGTGCTCTCCGCGAAGCTTTTCGGCAACCTCAGCAACTCGAACCCCGAGTACCTGCCGTGGGCTGCGCTCATCATCGCGGTCGTGCTCGCCTTCATCTGGAGCACCCGGAACACCCTCGACGTGCTCGCCCTCGGCCGCGACACCGCCGTCAACCTCGGCGTCGCCTACAAGCGCAAGGTCACGGTGCTGCTCATCCTGACGGCCGTGCTCATCTCCATCTCGACCACCCTCGTCGGCCCCATGACGTTCTTCGGGTTCATCGTCGCGACCCTCGCCTACCAGCTGACGGGCTCCTCCCTGCACAAGCACGTCATCCCGTTCGCGATGCTGCTCGGCATGCTGACGCTGCTCGGCGGCTACTTCGTGCTGCGCCACGTGTTCTACGCGGCCGGGTCCCTCTCGATCATCATCGAGTTCGTCGGCGGCCTGTTCTTCATCGTCTACCTGCTCCGCAAAGGTGCACTGTGACTCCGACTGGCTACCTCCTCCGAAAGGGTGCTCTGTGATCTCGCTCTTGAACGTCACCAAGACCTACGGCAAGACCACCGTGCTCGGCCCCGTGACCCTCGACATCCCGGCTGGCGGCATCACGGCGCTCGTCGGGCCGAACGGCGCAGGCAAGTCGACGCTCCTCACGATCGTCGGCAGGCTGACGGATGCGAGCACCGGCACCGTCACCGTCGGCGGACACGACGTCACGAAGGCCAGGAGCCGAGACCTCGCGAAGGTCGTCTCGATCCTCCGCCAGGAGAACCACTTCGTCACCCGGCTCACGGTGCGCGAGCTCGTCGGCTTCGGTCGCTTCCCCCACTCGCAGGGGCGCCTCACCGCCGACGACAAGGTGCACATCGACCGTGCCATCGAGTTCCTCGACCTGGCGGCGCTCGAGCACCGCTACCTCGACCAGCTCTCCGGCGGGCAGCGCCAGCGCGCCTACGTTGCCATGGTGCTCGCACAGGACACCGACTACATCCTCCTCGACGAGCCCCTCAACAACCTCGACATGAAGCACGCCGTCGCCATGATGGGCCAGCTGCGCCGCGCCGCCGACGAGCTCGGCAAGACGTTCGTCATCGTCATCCACGACATCAACTTCGCCGCCGCCTACGCCGACAACATCGTCGCCCTCACAGACGGCCAGCTCGCGCACTCCGGCAGCCCGAGCGAGCTCATGACCACCGAGACGCTCGAGCAGGTCTTCGGCACCCCCATCCAGGTGCGAGACGACGGCGACTACCCGCTCGCCGTCTACTACCGGTAAGCACTCGCCGGCCGCGCATCCCCCCCTCCCCATCCCACCCCACGGAAGTCGTTCACCATGCACACACGCACCACACGCAGAGTCGCAACGCTCATCGCCTCCGCAGCCCTCACCGGCCTGCTGCTCGCCGGATGCTCGGCCGGAGCCGCGGACGCCCCGACCGCGGGAGACGCGGACGGCAGCGCATCCGGGACCCGGTCCGTCGAGCACGCCCGCGGCACGGCTGAGGTCCCGACCGACCCCCAGCGCGTCGTCGTCCTCGAACCCGTCGAGCTCGACACTGCCGTGGCCCTCGGCGTCACCCCAGTGGGGGCAGCAGTCGCGAGCAACGTCGCCGGCGTGCCCGAGTACCTGGGCGTCGACGGCGTCGAGCCCGTCGGCACGGTGCCGGAGCCCGACCTCGAGGCCATCGCCGCCCTCAAGCCCGACCTCATCCTCGGCACGGAGTCGCGGCACTCGAAGCTCTACGAGCAGCTCGGAGCCATCGCCCCCACCGTCTTCATGGCAAGCCAGGCCGACCCGTGGCAGGAGAACGTCCTCCTCATCGGCGAAGCCCTCGGGCAGCAGGACGAGGCACAGGAGCTGCTGACCGGCTTCAACGACCGCTGCGAGGAGATCAAGACCGAGTTCGGCGTCGGCGGCAAGACCGCCAACCTCATCCGCCCCCGCGACGAGACGACGCTCAGCCTCTACGGTCCGACCTCGTTCGCCGGCGGCGCGCTCGAATGCGCCGGCCTCACCATCCCCGAGCAGGAATGGGAGGACGGACTCCAGGCCGACCTCTCCCCCGAGAACATCCTCGACGCCAAGGCCGACTACGTGTTCGTGACGACCGCCGACGTCGACGACGCATCGACCGTCCCCGCCGCGATCACCCAGAACGCTGCCGAGTTCCCCTCGGTGACCCTCGTCGACACCAGCTACTGGGTGTCCGGCGTCGGCCCCAAGGGCGGCGCGCTCGTGCTCGACGACATCGAGCGCTTCCTCGAAACCCAGCGGTGACGATCCTCCACACCGATCGCACCCCGGCTCGGCTCAGGGCGGGGTCACGAGCGCGCGCAACCATCGGCGCCCTCGTGCTCCTCGCCATGCTCGTGACCGCAGTGGCACTCTCCCTCATGCTCGGCTCCAACGCGCTCGCGCCGCACGTCGTGCTCGACGTGCTGCGGGGCGGCGGCTCCTCCGAAGCGCGCTACGTCGTCGCCGAGCTCCGGGTGCCGCGCACGGTCACGGGCATCGTCGTCGGCATCGCCCTCGGCGTCGCCGGATCCCTCATCCAGGCCTTCACCCGCAACCCGCTCGCCGACCCCGGCATCCTCGGCGTCAACGCCGGGGCCGCATTCGCGATCGCCATCGGAGTGGCGTTCCTCGGGCTCCGAGACATCTCGTCGTTCGTGTGGCTGGGCTTCCTCGGCGCCCTCATCGTGACCGTCGCCGTGTACCTCATCGGCTCCTCCGGCCGCGGCCCCGCCGACCCCATCCGCCTCACCCTGGCCGGGGTGGCCCTCGGCGCCGTGTTCTCGGGGATGACCACCGGCATGACCCTCAGCAACCCGGATGCCTTCGAGCGGATGCGGTCCTGGAACGCCGGCTCGCTGCTCGGCCGCGGCTTCGACGTCCTGCTGCCGGTGCTCCCCTTCATCGCGCTCGCAGTGCTCGGCGCCCTCCTGCTCGCCCCCGGCCTCAACGCCCTCGCCCTCGGGGAGGACGTCGCCCGCTCCCAGGGCGCCAACGTGGGCGCGATCCGAGTCGGCGTCATCCTCGCCGTCACCGTGCTCGCGGGAACCGCGACCGCACTGGCCGGCCCCATCTCGTTCATCGGCCTCATGGTGCCGCACGTCGCACGGTGGCTGTTCGGCGTCGACCAGCGGGTCATCCTCGTCATCTCCGTGGTCCTCGCCCCCGTCATCGTGCTCCTCTCGGACGTGCTCGGCCGCGTCCTCATCGCGCCCGCCGAGATCCCCGTCGGGATCGTCACGGCGTTCGTCGGAGCCCCGATCCTGATCGCCCTCGCCAGACAGCGGAAGGCGAGCACCCTCTCATGACAGCGACCCGCACCCCGACCCCCACCGAGGACCGCCTCGAGCCCGTCGACCTCGGCTACCGGCAGCTCCGCCTCGGGGCCGGCCCCATCGCCGTCTCCGTCCGCCTGCGCAGCGCCATCGTCGGTGCGGCCGTGGCCGCGGCCGTGCTGGTCCTCGGATTCCTGGGCCTGGGGCTCGGCACGTATCCGCTCAGCCCCGATGCCGTCGTCCGCGCCCTGCTCGGCGGCGGCGACGCACTCGACCGCACCGTCGTCTACGAGTGGCGACTCGCTCGGGTCATCGCGGCCATCACCCTCGGCGCCTTCCTCGCCGTTGCCGGCGCCCTCTTCCAGACGGTCACGAGGAACCCGCTCGCGAGCCCCGATATCCTCGGCCTCTCCAACGGCGCCTTCACGGGCATGCTCGTGAGCGTCGTCGTGTTCTCCGCCTCCTGGCCGCTCATGACCGCCGGCGCGGTGATCGGCGGCCTCCTCACGGCCCTCGTGATCTGGGCGTTCGCGCATCGCGGTGGCGCGCAGGGGTTCCGCCTCATCGTGATCGGCATCGGCGTCTCGGCCATGCTCGCCTCCGCGAACACGTGGATGCTGCTCGAGGTCGAGCTCGAGACCGCCATGTTCGCCTCCGCGTGGGGCGCCGGCACCCTCAACGGCGTGACCGGGCCGCCCCTCGCCGGCGCGATCGCCTGCGGCATCCCGCTGTTCGCCGTGCTGCTCTTCCTCGCCCCGCAGCTGCGTCAGCTCGACCTCGGTGACGACGTGGCCGCCGCGACCGGCGCCAGGCCGCAGCTCGTCCGCGCGCTTGTCCTGCTCGCCGCGGTCGGCCTCGTGTCGATCTCGACCGCCGTCATCGGCCCCGTCGCCTTCATCGCCCTGGCGGCTCCCCAGATCGCGCGCCGCATCGCGCGCACCCCGTACCTGTCGCTGCCGCTCGCAGCGCTGGTCGGGGCCCTGCTCCTCCTCGCCTCCGACCTCATCGCCCAGCACGTCCTTCCCGTCACACTGCCGGTTGGGGTCGTGACGGTCTCCGTCGGCGGCCTCTACCTCGTCGTCACCATCGTCCAGGAGATCCGCCGCCGTGCCTGAGCACCAGCCACCACCCACCGCCCGCACGCACCGAGAGCGCGCCACGCTCCCCGCCTCGTCGCGCCTCAGCGCCGAGGACATCACCCTCGGCTACGACGGCAGACCGATCATCGAGCACCTGAGCGCCGATATCCCCGACGGCTCCTTCACCGTCATCATCGGCCCGAACGCGTGCGGCAAGTCCACCCTGCTCCGCGGCCTGTCCCGCCTGCTCGCGCCGGACGCCGGCCGGGTCGTGCTGGACGGGAAGGCCATCACGAGCATGCGGGCGAAGGACGTCGCCCGCCGCCTCGGCCTGCTGCCGCAGTCGGCCCTGGCCCCGGATGGCATCACCGTCGCCGACCTCGTCGGCCGCGGCAGGTTCGCGCACCAGCGTCTTCTGCGCCAATGGTCCGAGTCCGACGAGCGAGCGGTCCGCGATGCCCTCGACGCGACGGGCACCCTGCCGTTGGCGTCGAGACGCGTCGACGAGCTCTCCGGCGGCCAGCGCCAGCGGGTCTGGGTCGCGATGGTCCTCGCGCAGGAGACCGAGCTCCTCCTGCTCGACGAGCCGACGACGTTCCTCGACATCGCGCACCAGGTCGAGCTCATGGAGCTCTTCGCGCACCTCAACCGGCAGGGCCACACGATCGTCGCCGTGCTGCACGACCTCAACCACGCCGCGCGCTACGCCGATCACATCATCGCGATGCGCGACGGGCGCATCCTCGCCTCCGGCACACCCCGCGACGTCGTGACGAGCGAACGGGTCGAGGAGATCTACGGCCTGCCGAACGTCGTCATCGAGGACCCCATCACGGGCGGGCCGCTCGTCGTGCCGCGCGGGATGCCCCACCCTCGCTCGACGGAGAGCTCACGGGCGGCCGGGGGCTCCCCCGCCTAGTTCCCGCTGGCGTCGTTCCCGCCGGCTTTGTTCCCGCCGGCCCGGACGGGATCGAGCGCGTCGATCCAGCCACCGACGACGGTCCGCGCGGCGGCCGTGAGGCGTGGGGCGAGCGTGAGCGCATCCGCGCGGATCTCCCGCGGGTCCAGCTCGTGGATGGCCAGCTCGTAGGCGTTCGCGATGAGCCAGGTCTCGACCATCCGCGGGTCGACCTCGAGGTGGAACTGCAGGCCGAGCAGGTTCCGGCCCGCGGCGAACGCCTGGTTCGGGAAGCCGGGGGTCTCGGCGAGTCGCTCGGCGCCGGCGGGGATCTCGAACTGGTCGCCGTGCCAGTGCAGCACCGGCACGTCGGCGAGGCCGCCCAGCACCGAAGCCGCCCCATCCGGGGTCAGCGTGAGCGGCGAGAAGCCGATCTCCACGCGCCCCGTCGGCGCGACCGCAGCCCCCATGGCTGCCGCCATGAGCTGAGCCCCGAGGCACACGCCCAGCGTGGGCCGGTCTCTTTCGACGCGAGCCCTGATGGCGGCGATCTCGGGGGTCAGGAACGGGTACCGCTCCGCATCCCCCACCCCGATCGGCCCGCCGAGCACCACGACGAGGTCGGCGTCGACGAGCAGCTCGGCAGTAATCTCGTCCTGCCCGGCCTCGAGGTAGCGGATGTCGTAGCCGCGCTCCGTGAGCACGTCACGAAGCAGCCCGAGGTCCTCGAAGACGACGTGGCGGACGACCAGAGCGGTGAGGGACACGGCGGGCTCCTTGGGGTTGGGTGCGACTCGAGGCGACGAGTCGAGCGTCGGGGCAGGGCGTTGAGTCAGCGCGTCGGGTCAGAGCGTCGGGTCAGAGCGTCGGCGCCGGGGCGATGCGCGCGTAGGCGGCGAGCACGGTGCGCTCGGAGCGCACGAGGTACTCGTCGAGGGCCTCAGCCGCCCCGGCGGTATCGCCAGCGAGGTGGAGCTCCAGCACGCGCTGGTTGAGCTCGATGTAGGGCGCGTGCAGGTACTCGAGGTCCTCGAGGAAGCCGAACGCGAGCCGCAGCTCCGCCGAGACGTTCGCGTAGACGCGGTCGAGGCGCTCGCTGTCCGCGAGCGCGACGATCGCCGTGTGGAACGCCATATTGGCGGTGCCGACCGCCGCCCAGTCGCCGGCCTCTCGCCCTCGGATGGCGTGCTCGACGGCCTCGCGCATCCGCGCCCCGGCCGGGTGCCGCCCCGGGGCGGCGCGCAGCGCCTGCACCTCGATCATGCGCCGAACGCGGTAGATGTCGAGGATCGAGGCCAGTGAGGGGATGGCGACGAAGACGCCCGCGTTGGGGCGCCGGGTGAGCAGCCGCTCCGCCGTGAGCATGCGGAATGCCTCGCGGAGGGTGTTGCGCGAGACGTCGAGTCGCTCGGTCATGGCGCTCTCCGAGAGCCGCTGCCCTGGCACGATCTCGCCCGTGACGATCATCTGGCGGAGGCTCGAGGCCGCCCGTTCCGCCCTGTCGAGGGTCTCGTCGGCTGCGTTCACGCTTCGCACTCTACCGGCGGCGCTCCCCAGCGACCCGTTCCACGAAATACCCCCGATACATCTTGTAACAAGACATTTACGCGTCTATCGTTGAACAATCTGTTGCTCAGCGTTGAACAACCGTAGGGTTGCCGCAATCACTCGCTGCTCCCCTACCGAACTGGAACGAGTCATGACCTCCACACCTCCTCCCGCTTCCCCGGCGTCCCCAGCGTCCGGCTCTTCTGCCGCCGACGAGGCGAGCACCCCCGAGAAGCTCAAGCAGTACGCCAAAGCCCGTCGCACCTCGCTGGTCGGCGCGCTCTTCCTCATGGCCACCTCGGCCATCGGCCCCGGCTTCATCACCCAGACGGCGACCTTCACCCAGCAGCTCGGCGCCGCGTTCGCCTTCGGCATCCTCATCTCGGTGCTCATCGACCTCGCCGTCCAGCTCAACATCTGGCGCATGATCACGCTCTCCGGGAAGCGCGCGAGCGCCCTCGCCAACGACGCCCTCCCCGGCAGCGGCTACGTGCTCGCCGTGCTCATCGTCATCGGCGGCCTCGTCTTCAACATCGGCAACATCGGCGGCGCCGGGCTCGGCCTGAACGTGCTGCTCGGCCTCGACGTCAAGGTCGGCGCCGTCATCAGCGCCGCCATCGCGATCGCCATCTTCCTCATCAAGCGCGCCGGCATCGTCATGGACCGGGTCGTCATCGTGGCCGGCGTCGCGATGATCCTGCTCACCGTCATCGTCGCCATCGTCGCGCAGCCGCCCATCGGCGACGCACTCCGCCAGACCGTCCTCCCCGACACCATCAACTTCGCGACCATCACGACGATCGTCGGCGGCACCGTCGGCGGGTACATCGTCTACTCGGGGGCGCACAAGCTGCTCGACTCCGGCAACGCCGGACCTGAGCACATCAAGGAAGTCAACCGCGCGGCCGTGACCGGCATCCTCATCACGGGCATCATGCGCTACGTGCTGTTCCTCGCCATCCTCGGCGTCGTCGCGAGCGGCGTCGTGCTCGACACGACCCTCAACCCGGCAGCAGACGCCTTCCAGGCAGCAGCCGGCGAGGCTGGCTTCCGTATCTTCGGCGCCATCTTCTGGCTCGCCGCCCTCACGAGCATCATCGGCGCCGCCTACACCTCGGTGTCGTTCCTGCCGGTCTTCTCGAAGCGCATCGCCGGTCGCACCGCCGACTTCTGGACCGTCGGCTTCATCCTCTTCTCGCTGGCCATCTACCTGTCGATCGGCACCCCGCCCGCGACGCTCCTCGTGTTCGTCGGCGGCTTCAACGGCCTCATCCTGCCGATCGGCCTCACCCTGTTCATGTACATCGGCTGGTTCCGCCCGTCGAAGCTGGGCGGCGCGAAGTACCCGAAGTGGCTGCTCATCATCGGCACGCTCGCGACGCTCATCACCTGGTACATGGCCGTCAACGCGGTCGGACCGATCTTCGACCTCCTCAACACCTGATCCGTATCCCGAGCGAAAGGCTGACCACATGAACGCACGCTCCATCGACCTCAACAGCGACCTCGGCGAGGGCTTCGGCCGCTGGACCCTCGGCGACGACCAGGAGATGCTCGGCATCGTCACGAGCGCGAACGTCGCCTGCGGCTTCCACGCCGGCGACCCGCGCGCCATCCGAGCCACCGTCAAGGGGGCGGCGGATGCGGGGGTCGCGATCGGCGCGCACGTCGGCTACCGCGACCTGGCCGGCTTCGGGCGCCGCAACATCGACGTCGCCTCCGACGACCTCGTGGCCGATGTGGTCTACCAGATCGGCGCCCTGCAGGCACTCGCCGCCGCCGAGGGGACCAGCGTGAGCTACGTCAAGCCGCACGGGGCTCTCTACAACACGATCGTGCACGACGAGCGGCAAGCGGCGGACGTCGTCGAGGCCGTGCGCCTCGTCGACCCGAGCCTCGTGCTCCTCGGCATGCCGGGCTCGGCCGTGCTCCGCCTCGCCACCGAGGCGGGCATCCCCACCGCGATCGAGGCCTTCGCCGACCGCGCCTACACGCCGCAGGGCACGCTCGTCTCCCGCCGGGAGCCCGGCGCCGTGCTGCACGACGTCGACGAGGTCGCGAAGCGCATGGTGCGCCTCGCGACCGAGGGCCTGCTGGAGGCGATCGACGGCAGCACTCTCGAGCTGCGGGCCGACTCGATCTGCGTGCACGGCGACAGCCCTGGGGCCACCGACATGGCGAGGCAGGTGCGGCTCGCGCTCACGGAGGCCGGCGTGGAGCTGCGCCCGTTCGCAGCCGCCCCGGCAGCCGCCGGAAAGCTGGCCTGACCCCATGAGAGTCCTCACCGCCCGCGACGACGCGGTCCTCATCGAGTGCAGCAGCCTCGACGAGACGATCGCGCTCTTCGACGCCCTGACCGCACTGCGCATCCCCGGTGTCGGCGAGATGGTGCCGGGTGCGCGCACCCTGCTCGTCCCGTTCCGGCCAGCCCGGGTCACCGCCGAGGAGATCGAGGCCGCCGCGGCGGCAGCCGACCTCAGCGGCGTGCGCACGGGAGAGCCGAGGCGCCTCGAGATCCCGACGCGGTACGACGGTGAGGACCTCGCGGAGGTCGCCGAGCTCCTCGGCATCTCCGCCGACGAAGTCGTGCGCCGCCACACGAGCTCGACCTTCACGGTCGGGTTCGTGGGCTTCGCTCCCGGCTTCGCGTACCTGACCGGCGACGACCCCGTGCTCGACGTGCCGCGCCGGTCGACGCCCCGCACGCGCATCCCCGCGGGTTCCGTCGCGCTGGCAGGCACGTACAGCGGCGTCTACCCGCGCGAGAGCCCCGGCGGGTGGCAGCTCATCGGCACGACCGAGGTGCCCATGTGGGACCTCGACCGCGACCCGGCCGCGTTCATGGCGCCGGGAGACCTCGTCACGTTCAGCGTCGCCGCCGCGACCGAGCGGGCGCGCTCGACCCTGAGCGCTGCCAGGGCGAACGCGCCCCGGGAAGCTGAATCCGAGCGTCCCAGGGGCAACGCCGACCGCGGGTCCGCCCTCGAGGTGCTCTCCCCCGGCCTGCAGACCCTGTTCCAGGACCTCGGACGCGACGGCTATGCCAGCATGGGCGTCTCCGCCTCAGGGGCACTGGATGCGCCAGCCCACCGCCAGGCGAACCGCCTCGTCGGCAACACCGCGGCAACCGCCACCCTCGAGGTCGCCTACGGCGGCCTCGTGCTGCGGGCACGCGGCCCGCAGGTCGTCGCAGTGACGGGCGCCGACGTGCCCCTGACCGTGTCCGGCGCCCTTCCCCGCACCGCCCCGTTCGGAGCGGCGTTCGCGCTGGACGACGGCGACGAGCTGCAGCTCGGCTCCCCTGCCGCCGGAGTACGCAGCTACCTCGCGGTGCGCGGCGGGTTCGACGCGCCCCCGGTGCTCGAGAGCCTCGCGACCGACCTCCTCGCGGGGCTCGGCCCCGACGCCCTGCAAGCCGGAGACGTGCTCGGCGTCCTCGCGCCGCACGCCACCCTCGTCGCTGCGAGCCCCGTCGCGGATGCCCAGCCGCGGGAGCTTCCCCGGGCCGGCGGTGACACCGTCGAGCTGCGCATCGTGCTCGGCCCCCGCGACGACTGGTTCTCGGCCGAGGAGATCGAGCGTTTCACGAGCCAGGACTGGCACGTGACGCCACAATCGAACCGGGTCGGCGTGCGACTCGACGGCGACGCCCTCACCCGAGCGAAGAGCGGCGAGCTGCCCAGCGAGGGCTGCGTCAGCGGGGCGATCCAGATGCCCCCGAACGGGCAGCCGGTGCTCTTCCTCGCCGACCACCCCCTCACTGGCGGCTACCCCGTGCTCGGGGCCGTCATCACCGATGACCTGCCCCTCGCGGGCCAGCTGCCCGTCGGCGCCGCCGTGCGATTCCGCATCGTGGCACCACGCACCCACACCCCACGCACCCAGACTCCAGGAGAACTCCGATGACCCGCATCACCAAGGTCCTCATCGCGAACCGCGGCGAGATCGCCGTGCGCGTCGCCCGCGCCTGCGCCGACTACGGGGTCGCCTCCGTCGCCGTGTACGCCGACGGCGACGCCGATGCGCTCCACGTGCGCCTCGCCGACGAGGCCGTGCCGCTCGAGGGCGCGACGTCGAAGGAGACCTACCTCGACGCCGACAAGCTCCTCGCCGCGGCCAACGCGACGGGCGCCGACGCCGTGCACCCGGGCTACGGCTTCCTCTCCGAGAACGCCGAGTTCGCGCGCGCCGTCGAGGGGGCGGGGCTCGTCTGGATCGGCCCGTCGCCCGAGGCGATCGAGCTGCTCGGCGACAAGATCTCGGCCCGCCGCCTCGCCGAGCAGGTCGGCGCGCCGCTCGTCGCCGGAACCAGCGGCCCCGTCGACTCCCCCGCAGAGGCGAGCGCCTTCGCGGAGGAGCACGGCCTCCCCATCGCGATCAAGGCCGCGTTCGGGGGCGGTGGCCGCGGCCTCCGCGTCGCGCGCCGCCTCGACGAGGTCGAGGAGCTCTTCGCCGCAGCCGGGCGAGAAGCCGTCGCCGCCTTCGGCCGGGGCGAGTGCTTCGTCGAGCAGTTCCTCGAGTCGCCGCGCCACATCGAGGCGCAGGTGCTCGCCGACGAGCACGGCAACGTCGTCGTCGTCGGCACCCGCGACTGCTCGCTGCAGCGCCGCAACCAGAAGCTCGTCGAGGAGGCACCTGCCCCCTTCCTGACCGCGGAGCAGCGGGAGCGCATCCACACCTCGGCCCGCGACATCTGCGCGGCCGCCGGCTACCGCAGCGCTGGCACCGTCGAGTTCCTCCTCGACGCGAACGGCGTCATCTCGTTCCTCGAGGTCAACACGCGCCTGCAGGTCGAGCACCCCGTCACCGAGGAGACCGCGGGTGTCGACCTCGTCGTCGAGCAGCTCCGCATCGCCGACGGGCTCGCGCTCGACGCAGCCGAGTTCGCGCCCCGCGGGCACTCGCTCGAGTTCCGCATCAACGCCGAGGATCCGGCGCGCGGCTTCCTCCCGGGGCCGGGCACCATCTCGCTGTTCCGCGCACCGTCCGGACCGGGCGTCCGCGTCGACTCGGGGGTCGAGACCGGCTCCGTGGTCTCCGGCCAGTTCGACTCCATGCTCGCGAAGCTCATCGTCACCGGCGCGACCCGCGAGGAGGCGCTGCGCCGCGCGCGCCGCGCCCTCGCCGAGTTCGAGGTCGAAGGCGTGCCGACGGTGCTGCCCTTCCACCGTGCGGTGCTCGAGGACCCGGACTTCGTCGGCGGCGAGAGCGCCGAGGGCGTCCGCGGCTTCGGCGTGCACACGCAGTGGATCGAGACGACCTTCGCCGAGCGGGTCCCCGAGCAGGCGCTCGCCGTCGAGCCGAGCGACCCCTCCGTGGTCTCGACGTGGGTCGAGCTCGACGGCCGCCGCGTCGCCCTCCGGCTCCCTGCGACGCTCTTCGCCGCCGGAGGCTCTGGCCCCGGGGCGTCATCGCTCGACTCGGCGGGTGGGGTCGAGTCAGCGGATGCGGGCGGCGCGTCAGCTTCGTCGGTCACCGCACCGATGGCCGGCACGCTCCTGCGCTGGCTCGTGGAGGACGGCGCCGAGGTCGAGGCGGGGACTGCCGTCGCCGTCGTCGAGGCCATGAAGATGGAGACGCCCGTGCAGGTCACGGCCGCTGGAGTCCTCCGCCAGCGCGCCGAGGCGGGGAGCCCCATCGCTGCTGGCGAGGTGCTCGCGGAGCTCGCGGCGGCAAGCTGATCTCCTGCCAGGCGACGGTGAAATGTCGGTGGCTGCGGGCAGACTGGTTGGCATGACGGAACCAGCAGCCCGCGCCCACCATTCCATCGACTACCTCGAGTTCGGAGTCACCGACCTCGCCGTGGCCAAGCAGTTCTACGGCGATGCCTTCGGGTGGAGCTTCAACGACTACGGCCCCGGCCCCAACTACGTCGGCATCCGGCGACCCGGCGGTGACGCGACCGACGAGGTGGGCGGCTTCCGACTCGACCCCCAGGTCACGCCGGGCGGGGCGCTCGTGCTGCTCTACTCCGACGACCTCGAGGCGAGCGTCGCGCAGGTGCGCGCGGCCGGCGGCGAGGTCGTGAGCGGGCCCTACGAGTTCCCCGGTGGCCGCCGCTTCCACTTCACCGACCCGGCGGGCAACGAGCTCGGGGTCTGGTCGAGCTCCTAGCGCGAGACCGAGCTGGAACGAGCGGCCGCGATGCGCGCCCGCACCTCGTCGAGCGTTCGCATGATGGCGATCGACTCGTCGAGCGGCATGCGCGGGCTCTCGAGCTCGCCGGCGCTGAGGCACCGTTCGACCTCGAGCGCCTGGAACTGCATGCCGCGACCCACGTGCTGCGGCTTGTCGAAGCGCAAGAGCTCCCGCTGCCCTCGGCCGCCGTCGTAGACCGTGAACGAGGTCGACGCGTAGAAGACCGAGTCGATGTCGATCCAGCCGTCCGAGCCGACGATGGCCGCGCGGTTCGAGCCGGGCGCATCCATGCGCGTGAGGGTCGCCGAGGTGCGGCCGGCACCATGACGCAGGAGCACGGAGGCCGAGAGGTCGACCCCGAGCTCCGAGGCCTCGCCGTCGACGAGCATCGAGGTGGGCTCGCCGAGGTACCTCGAGGCGAACGAGATGCCGTAGACGCCGAGGTCGGCCATGACGCCGCCGCCGAGCTGTGGGTTCCCGTGGCGGCTCGTCGGAGCCACGTCGAGGTTCTGGAAGTGCGAGCTCGAGACGCTCACGAGCTCGCCGATCGAGCCGCGCTCGAGGACGTCGCCGATCGCGTCGGCCGTCGGCAGGAAGCGCGTCCACATGGCCTCCATCACGAACACCCCCTTGGCGCGGGCCGCCGCGACGACCCGCTCGGCTTCGGGGGCGTCGTTCGTGAACGACTTCTCCACGAGCACCGGCTTCCCGCCGTCGATCGCGAGCAGCGCCTGCTCGGCGTGGAACGCCTGCGGCGTCGCGATGTAGATGACGTCGACGCCGGGGTCGGCGACCAGGGCCTCATAGCTGCCGTAGGAGGTCGGAATCGACAGCTCGGCGGCGAACTCGGCGGCGCGCGTCGCCTCCCGAGAGGCGACTGCCGCCACCTCAAGGCCCTGCGCCACGAGGTCGCCCACGAAGGTCCTCGCGATGTTGCCAGCCCCGAGAATTCCCCACCGCACCCGTTCAGTCGTCACGGAAAAACCCTAGCCGGGCGCCGCGCGCACCGCGAGGGCTCCGCGCGTCGAGCAGGAGTCCTTCTCGAATGGCAAGACGGAGCAGTCCTTCGACGTCGCCAGGTGAGCCGCGTCTCGCGGATGCGGGCGCGCGTCAGTCGCTGAGCCCGGCCCGACGCGCGAGCACGGCGGCCTCCATCCTGGACACGACGCCGAGCTTCGCGAGCACCCGCGAGACGTGGGTCTTCGCCGTGGAGGCGCTGATGTGCATCCGCTGGCCGATGCCGGAGTTCGACAGCCCCTCGCCCAGTGCGGAGAGCACCTCCCGCTCTCGCGCCGTGAGCTCGGCGAGTCCGGGCACCTCCGGAGTCGGCGTCGGAGCGCCGTCACCCGTCTGCGCGAAGCGATCGAGGAGACGCCGTGTCACCTCCGGCGACAGGGCTCCCTCGCCCCGAGCCACCGCCTCGACTGCGGCCTGGAGGGCCGGCCCCGACGTCGTCTTCAGCAGGAACCCGGCGGCCCCTGCCCGCACGGCGCCGAACACGTACTCGTCGAGGTCGAAGGTGGTGAGCACCAGCACCTGCGCGAGCGAGTCGGCGACGATGGCTCGCGTGGCCTCGATGCCGTCGGTCCCCGGCATGCGGACGTCCATGAGCACGACGTCGGGTCGCAGGGCGCGCGCGTTCCTGATCGCCGCGGCCCCGTCGCCGGCCTCGCCCACGACCTCGACGCCGTGGGCCTCGAGCAGCAGCCGCAGCCCGGCCCGGATCGCGGCGTGGTCGTCGGCGACGAGCACACGGATGGGGTCGTCGATCTCCTCGGTCACGATGCGCTCCCCTCGGGTCGTTCAGTGGTCTGCGCCCTCGAGCCCGCGGTGCGCGGCACCGTCGCTGCGACTCGCCACCCAGCGCCCTCTGGCGTCGGCCCGGCTTCGAGGCGTCCGCCGAGGCGCTCCGCCCGCTCGCGGATGAGACCGAGCCCGTTGCCGGTGCCCGGCGCTGCCTCCATCCGGGTGCCGCCCGTCGAGGTCACGACGACGGAGAGCCAGCCCGCCCGCTCCTCGAAGCGCACCTCGACGACCGCCCCCGGCGAGTGCCGCCCGGCGTTCGAGACGGCCTCGGCCACCACACGGGCGAGGGCCTGCTCGGTGGCGGCAGATGCACTCGGCACCTCCCCGACGATCCTCGCCTCGACCGACTCCGCCGAGGCCACGAGCTCCGCGACTTGAGCCAGCCTCGGCGGCGCCGCGACCTCCCCGTCGCCGGCGCCGCTTCGGAGGATGAGGATCATCGACCGCATCTCGTCGAGCCCGTCGAGGGCCGAGTCGCGGATCGCCTGCAGCGCCCCCGCCTCCCGGCCTCGAACCCCGGACCCCGCGAGGGCCGCCTCCGAGGTGATGGCGATCGCCGAGAGGTTGGCCGCTACAACGTCATGGAGGTCGCGGGCCATGCGCTCCCGCTCGTCGCGCACCGCCTCCTCCCGCTCCAGCACGAGCAGACGCTCGGCGTCGTCCGCGCGCGCTTCCTGCACCCGCGCGAGCTCCGCGCTCTGACGCACCGAGCTCGCCCACCAGAGCGGCGTGCCGAAGATCGCGAGGGCCTGCAGTCCGAAGAACACGCCCTGCCGCAGCGCCTCGCCGAGCAGCACGGGCACGGCGAAAGCCGCCACCACGGCCACCGCGACGAGCACCTGCACCGCTCGCAGCGCCGCCGGCGGGCTGTACCGGCCGACGATATAGAGGGCATCCAGCACCAGAACGGCCCCGCCGATGACGCCGACGAGCACGAAGGCGGACACCGAAACGGTCACGCAGATGAGCAGCACCAGCACGGGGAAGCGCCGCTTCTGGGTGAGCGCCAGCCCGCCGAGCGCAACCGCACCGAGGCTCAGCGCGATGTGCTGGGGCGAGTCGAAGAGCGCCAGCAGGACGGCAGCCGCGATCGCGAAGAGCGTGGTCGTCGCGTCCTCGTCGGGCCGCCAACCGGCGCGGAGGTGCCGGGTTCCCGGCGCGACGGCGCTCTGCGGTTCGGTCATGGCACCATCCCAGCACACGGACGCCAACGCGCGGTCACCCGAACGATGTACGCGAGCACCGCGGCTGGCATCCTTCAGCGGATGCGGCCGGGAGCCGGCGCGCAGGAGGGTTGCGGCATGTCCACTGAACTCCTGCTCTCGCTCCTCGGTCTCGCGCTCGTCGACAGCCTGAGCGCGGGCACGCTCCTCATCCCGATCTTCTTCCTGCTCGCGACCGGCCGCGTCCGCTTCGGACGCATCCTCACCTACCTGGGGACGATCGCCGGCTTCTACTTCCTCGTCGGGCTCGCCCTCACGGCCGGCGCCTCAGCCTTCCTGGAGAACGCGGCTGCCGTGCTCGAGACCCCTGCGGCCTACGCCGTTCAGCTGGTGGTCGGCGGCGGACTGCTTGTTGTGGGCATCTGCATGCCGACCAAGAAGCGGGACCGGGTCGCGGCCGGGGCCGGGGCCGCCCAGGACGGGAGAGCGCTGCCGGCACGCCCCGGGGAGCCGGCGAAGCCCGCCAAGGGCAGGCTCTCCCGCTGGCGCGACCGCGCCCTCGGAGATGGCCCACCCGTGACCGTCATCGCGCTCGCGCTGGCGGCGGGGCTCATCGAGCTCGCGACAATGATCCCGTACCTGGCGGCGGTCGGCCTCCTCACGGGCTCGGGGCTCGGCATCGCCGGTTCGGCTCCGCTCCTCGCCGCCTACTGCGTGGTCATGGTCGCGCCGGCGCTGCTGCTGCTCCTCGGCCGCGTCGCCGCTCGACGCGCGGTCGAGCCGCGCCTGCGTCGGCTCGCCGACTGGCTGAGCCGCAACGCCGCGGAGAACACGGCCTGGATCATCGCCATCGTCGGCTTCTTCCTGCTCAGAGACGCGCTCGCGCATTCGGCGAGCTTCGACTTCTGGCCGTTCAACACCTGACGGCCGCGGTGCCGGCGCGGGTTGCCACCAAGACCGCCGTCAGCGCACGCTGAGCTCGATGAGCTGCGCCTCCACCGACTCACGCAGCGGGGACCCGTCGAAGCGACCGGCGCGGTTCCCATCGGCGTCGAGGAGCAGCACCGTGGGGGTCACCACGATGTCGTAGGGCAGCACGAGTTCGGGGCGGATGCTCGTGTCGACTTCCGCGAGCACAACCCCCGCCGAGGTCGCCGCGACGTCCTGCAGCATCCACCTCGTGGCGGCGCACTCCGCACTGTCGGGGGCGGTGAAGAGCACGATCGTCGCGCGGCGGCCAGGCAGTACGTCCTCGGGCAGGAGCTCGAGGTCGATCTCGGACTGCTCGGGCTCGGGCTCGCCCTCGCCGTCGAAGCGGCTCACCCCTCGTCGCGCGACCCACCCGACGACGGCGACGATGAGCACAAGCGCCATGATCACGAGCAACACCACTGATCCGTCCACGCGCTCAGCCTCCCATACTCGAGGGTTCGGAGGTCAGGTCCGCGGGCGTTCGCGTCACGAGCTGAGCTGCAGGAGCTGCGCCTCGAGCTCAGCTCGTCTCGGAGGGCCGCCGATGCGTGCGACCCGCTTGCCGTCGGCGTCGAGCACCAGCACGGTCGGCGTCTGCCGCACGTCGTAGCTCCTGGCCAGGTCCTGACGGTCGGTGAGGTCGACCTCGGCCACGACGACGCCGGGGGCCGTCGAGGCGAGCTGGTCGAGCATCCGCTTCGTGGCGGGGCACCTCGCGCAGAACTCCGTGGAGAAGAGGATGATCGTGGCGCTGTCCCCCGGCTCGACGCCGGCCCCGAGGAGGTGCAGGTCCGCGGCCCCCGCGGCTGCACCGCCTGGGGCACGCGAGGTCTTCAGGCGACCGTTCGTCCGCTGCAGGACGACGCCGATGACGCTGGCGACGACGACGAGTCCGACGAGCACCATGACGGCGAGCGAGGCATCCACGGGCGCCTCCTTCAGGCCTGCACGCCGCGCGGCCGGATGACGCCGACCCGGAGGAGCAGGACATACAGCTGGCAGCCGAGGCAGTAGCCGAAGGCGGCGTTCAGGAAGGCCGCGATGAATGCCGCGCCGGCGGCCATCGGCACGGCGAGCGGTACACCGAGCACGTGCAGCACGACGCCGACGAGGGTCACCGCGAACCCGACTCCCTGCGCGAACGTCGGCGGCGCCGCCTCCTCCGTCTCGGCGGGTGGCGCGAGCCGCGGTCGGATCACCGCGGCGAAGAAACGCCCGTAGGGGTGCCGCTGGATGCCCGCGAACGCGCCCCACGCGAAGAGCGCCGTCAGGGCGGCAAGCAAGAGGAAGCCGGGCTGCAGGAGCCTGCCTGCAAGCGTCTCCGCCGCCGGGGCGACGAGGCCGAGGAAGACGGTGACGAGGAGCAGGGCAGCCGTGATCGCTGCCCCGAACCGCGGCCCGCGTGGGTCGATGCGAGTCTGTGCCGACATGATGCTCCGTCTTCCAGGGGTGACCTCGGCGACGGCTTCGAGCGAAGCCAGACCCGGGGCGGCAGCGGATGCTGTGCCGAAAGGGTAGGCGCGCTCGGCCCAGAGGGGAACGACTGTGACGCTCCGCGACGACCAGGTTCGGCGGGAGGTGGCTTGAGATGATGCCCGCATGAAGACCTTCACTCTCCCCCAGACCGACGTGCGTGCCTCGAGCATCGTCCTCGGTCTCATGCGCATCATGGACCTCGACGACGAGCAACTGCGCACCCTCGTGGGCACGGCCCTCGACGCTGGCGTCAACGTCCTCGACCACGCCGACATCTACGGCGGCGAGCGCCACGCCTGCGAGCGTCGCTTCGGCGAGGCCATCCGCCTGTCCCCTGCCGAGCGCGAGCAGGTGCTCATCCAGTCGAAGGTGGGCATCCGCGAGGGCTACTTCGACTTCTCGGCCGAGCACATCCTGCGCACGGTCGACGAGTCACTCGAGGCCCTCGGCACCGAGTACCTCGACGTGCTCCTGCTGCACCGTCCCGACACCCTCGTCGAGCCCGAGGAGGTGGCGACGGCGTTCAACGAGCTCCACAGCCGCGGCAAGGTCCGCCACTTCGGCGTCTCCAACCACACGCCCGGTCAGGTCGAGCTGCTGAAGTCGGTGGTCGCGCAGCCCCTCATCATCAACCAGGTGCAGCTCAGCATCACCCACGCTCCGATCATCGCGTCGGGGATCGCGGCCAACATGGTCGGCCTCGACCAGTCCATCGACCGCGACAACGGCATGCTCGACTACGCGCGCCTCAACGGCATCACCCTGCAGGCGTGGTCGCCGTTCCAGAAGGGGTTCTTCGATGGCGTCTTCCTCGGCGACCGCGAGCACTTCGCCGAGCTCAACGACGTGCTGGAGGCGCTTGCCGACAAGTACGGCGTCACGCCGATGGGCATCGCGACGGCCTGGATCACGCGTCACCCCGCGAACATCCAGGTGGTGCTCGGCACGACGACCCCGTCGCGCGTCGCCGAGTCGGCCGCGGGCTCGGACGTGCACCTGACGCGCGAGGAGTACTACCGCATCTTCACGGCGGCCGGCCACACGCTGCCGTAGCTTCGGCACGCTCCCGAGCCTGCTTGAGCCTGCCTGAGCCTGCCTGAGTGCAGAGTTGTGGCCCGGTGCTGCTCCCGATCTCGGGAGCAGCACCGGGCCACAACTCTGCGGGCGGGCGACCGTGCACGCGGGGCGGGCGGCCGTGAGCACGGGGCGGGCGGCCGTGCACGCGGGGCCGGGCACCAGCGGAGACCGCCGGCGGCGGCGACTCGCAACCGGCGCCTCAGTCGACGGCGAGCGCCGCGACTGGCGAGACTCGGGTGGCTCGACGAGCCGGCAGCAGCGACGAGGCGACGGTGATGAGCAGCGTCACGAGCAGCACGGCGGCGACGGTCACCCACGGGATGCTGGGCGGGACGAGCTGACCGACGAGCGACCCGAAGGTGGCCTGGGCGCCGACCCACCCGTAGAACACCCCGAGGAGCAGACCGAAGAGCGCGGATGAGGCGATCATGGCGACCGCCTCGGTCACGATCATCCGCCGCACCTGGCCGACGGTGAAGCCGAGCGCTCGCAGCAGCCCGAGCTCCCGCCGGCGCTGCATGACGCTCAGTGAGAGCGTGTTGACCATGCCGACGGCGGCGAGCAGCACGGAGAAGCCGAGGAGCACGCTCATGATGGCGGTCGTGACGTCGATGACCTGCTCGAAGGCGGCGTACATCTCGGGCTCCATCTGCCCGAACTGGAGGGTGATGGCGCGGAAGGTCTCGCTGGCGACCGCGAACATCGTGACGAGCGTGATGCCGATCACGAGGCCGATGACGGCGCGGCTGCTTCGCGCGGGGTTGCGCACGGCGTTGGCGGCGGCGAGGCGCGGCACCGGGCCGCGACCGAGGGCGCTGCCCACGAGGCTCATGAGGGGCGGGAGGATGACAGGAGCGCCGATGATGACGCCGACGAACGAGAGCATGCCGCCGCCGAGGCTCACGAGCACGCCGCTCGGGCTCTGCAGGCCGAAGAACACGCCGCCGATGAGCATGGCGATGCCGAGGGCGATGAGGATCGTCGCCGTCACGCTGCGCCCGCGACCGGCGCGGAGCTCCTGCATGGTGGGCTCTGCGCTGGACGAAGTCGCCGCGATCGGCGAGACCGTGAGCACCCGTCGCGAGCCGACCCAGGACGCGATGATGGTCGCCGCCGTGACGGCGATGACAGGCGCCAGGATCGCGGGGTGCACGATCGGGAACGGGAACGGGTCGAGCGCACCGTTCGTGATGGCGAGCTGCGCGCCGAGGGCCGTCAGCCCGACACCGAGGGAGGCCCCCGCAACGGCACCCGAGGCACCCTGGACGAGTCCTTCGCGGACCGTGCGCCGGCGCAGCGACCGACCGGACGCGCCGATGAGGCGCAGCAGCGCGATCTCCTTGGTGCGTCCGGCGATGACGGTGGCGACCGAGTTCGACGTGACGACGGCGCCCACGAAGAGCGCGATCGCGAAGAACAGCGCGGCCACCGTGCCGAGCACGCTGGCGAGGGCGCCGATCTCGCTGAGGCCCATCGCGTCGAAGTAGGCGGCCAGGTCGGCGACGATCATGATCAGCACCGTGCCGAAGGCCGCCGAGAGGGCGGAGACGATCACGACGGCGGCGCCTCCGCTGCTCTGCTGGGACTCGGGGGCGCGCTGCGCCTTGGCGGCGCTGCTGGCCTGCGCCTCAGGTGCGGTGCTCGTGGCACTCATGCTGCCGTCTCCATGGAGAGCATGAGGTTCGCGATCTCGGCGGCGCTCGTGCGCGGACGATCGGCGACGACCTTGCCGTCGGCGAGGAACACGACGCGGTCGGCGTGGCTCGCGGCGATCGGGTCGTGCGTCACCATGGCGATCGACTGCCCGTACTGGCTGCTCGCCGTCGAAAGAAGCGAGAGGACCTCGCGGCCGGTCTTGGAGTCGAGGTTTCCCGTGGGCTCGTCGGCGAAGATGAGCTTCGGCCGGGTCGCGAGGGCCCGGGCGATGGCGACCCGCTGCTGCTGCCCGCCGGACAGCTCGTACGGGCGGTGGGCGAGACGCTGCGAGAGCCCGAGCGTCTGGATGAGGTGCGAGATCCAGGCTTCCTCGTCGCGCGAGACGGTCCGGCCATCGAGGTCGAACGGCAGCATGATGTTGCCGCGCACATCCAGTGTGGGCACGAGGTTGAAGGCCTGGAAGATGAAGCCGACCGCTCGGCGCCGCAGCACCGTCAGCTCGCCGTCGTTCATGCCCGTGATCTCGGTGTCGCCGAGGAACACGCGCCCGGACGAGGCACCGTCGAGGCCTGCCATGACGTGCATGAGCGTCGACTTGCCAGAGCCGCTCGGGCCCATGATGGCCGTGAACTCACCGCTTCTGATGCCGAGGCTCACGCCGTCGAGGGCGGCGACGCTGCCGTGGGTGCCGTAGATCTTCCGAACGTCGACGACGCTCGCGACAAGTGGGGGTGTGGTGTTCATGTCATCGACGCTACGAACGCGCCCCGCTGGGTCGCGTCCACCCCAGGTCGCGGCCGCATGCTCCTCTGGGATGACACGGGCGAGCCTCACGTCCAGCCAGCGAACGAGGTTCGCCCAATAGCCTTGCCGCATGGCCTCCCCAACGCTCGTCTGGTTCCGTGACGACCTGCGCATCCACGATCACCCGGCCCTCCACGTCGCGCTCGAGCGCGGTGGGCCCGTCATCGCCCTGTTCGTGCTCGACGAGGAATCCCCAGGCGTGCGCGCGCTCGGGGGCGCCGCGAAGTGGTGGCTGCACCACAGCCTGCTCGCCCTGCGCGAGCGCCTCGAGGAGATCGGCGGGGCGCTCGTGCTGCGCCGCGGCCAGGCCGAGGAGATCGTGCCAGCAGTCGCCGAGGACGCGGGCGCCGAGCTCGTCGTCTGGAACCGGCGCTACGGCGGGGCAGAGCGCGAGATCGACGCTCGCATCAAGCAGGGCCTCGTCGACGGTGGGATCGAGGCGCATAGCCTCCCCGGGTCGCTCCTCACGGAGCCCTGGCAGATCCAGACCGGCCAGGGTGAGGCCTACCGCGTGTACACGCCCTTCGCCAACGCCTGCCAGAGCCGCTTCCAGCACGAGCCGCCCCGCGTGCCGCTCGAGGCCCCGGACGCCCTGCCCCACGGCTCGAAGGCGAGCTCGCTCGACTCCGACCCCCTCGACTCCTGGGAGCTGCTCCCCACACGACCTGACTGGGCCGAGGGCCTCCGCGAGGAGTGGACCCCCGGTGAGCACGGCGCCCACGAGCGTCTCGAGGCGTTCCTCGACGGGGTCGTCGGCGACTACAAGGCCGATCGCGACCGGCCAGACCTCGAGGGCACGAGCCGGCTCAGCCCGCACCTGCGCTGGGGCGAGATCTCCTCCGCCCAGGCCTGGCACGCCCTCGAGGGCCGCACGGGCGAGGGGGCGGCGACCTTCCGTCGCGAGCTGCTCTGGCGGGAGTTCGCCTGGCACACGCTCTACAGCTTCCCTGAGCTGCACACGCGGCCCTGGCGAGCCGCCTACGAGGACTTCCCGTGGCCCGAGCTCGACCGCGATGCGCTCGACGCCTGGCAGCGCGGCAGCACCGGGGTCCCCATCGTGGATGCCGGCATGCGCGAGCTCTGGCGCACGGGCAGCATGCACAACCGCATCCGCATGGTCACCGCCTCCTTCCTCACCAAGCACCTGCTCACCGACTGGCGTCGTGGCGAGGAGTGGTTCTGGGACACGCTCGTCGACGCCGATCAGGCTTCCAACCCCTTCAACTGGCAGTGGGTCGCAGGCTCCGGTGTGGATGCCGCGCCCTACTTCCGGGTCTTCAACCCGGAGCGCCAGGCCGAGCGCTTCGACCCGCACGGGGCGTACGTGCAGCGATGGGTCCCCGAGGCCGGCAGCGACGAGTACCCGGAACCCATCGTGGGGCTGAAGGAAGGGCGGGAAGCCGCCCTCGCCGCCTGGCGCGAGGTTCGCTGACACCCGAGGGCGACCCGTCCAAAGCACCTCCGGGAACTGTCGGCGGCCGGTGCTAGATTGCCCGCACGTTGCGCCGTCGACGGACCGGCATCCACCGGTCGCGGCCGAACGGCACACGAGGGGAACCAGGGGCATCATCATGGTTGAGTACCGCATCGAACTCGTCGGCGTTCCCGTCGCCGACGTCGACCGCTCGCGCGCCTTCTACGGCGAGACGCTGGGGTGGCCGGTCGACCACGACCAGGTGGTGAGCGACGAGATCCGGTTCGTGCAGGTGACTCCTCCGGGCTCCGCATGCTCGATCGCGTTCGGCATGGGCATCAGCGACATGCCTGCAGGTTCCCTGCGCGCGCTCCAGTGCGTCGTCGCGTCCATCGAGGAGGCGCACGCCGACCTCGAGAGCCGAGGCGTCGCCGTGAGCGACATCGACGAGCAGGCGTGGGGGCGCTTCATCTCCTTCGCCGACCCTGACGGCAATTCCTGGTCCATCCAGGAGCTGCCCGACTCCTCCAAGATGGCCTGACCCAGTTCCACCGAAACGCAAGATCACCGACGAAAGGGATGCACCACATGACGGAAAAGAAGAGCGGATACGAAGAGTTCAAGGTCTCCGGGGAGAACCTCCTCGGCAAGGTCAAGGAGCTCATCCACGAGGGCAACGTGCGTCGCGTGTTCATCAAGAACGACGACGGCACGACACTCCTCGAGATCCCCCTGACCGCTGGCCTCGCCGTCACCGTCGTCGCCGCGGCGCTCGCCCCGGTGCTCGTCGCGGTGGGTGCGATCGCAGCGCTCGTGACGCAGGTGACGGTCGGCGTCGAGCGCCGCGGCCCGGACTCCACCGACCGTGCGGGCAGCTCGGCTGACACCGACGGCGTGCCGAAGAGCGACGTCGTCGCGCCTGCGCCCGCTGCGGAGGCCACCGACCCGGACCTGGGACCGACGACGGCGTAGCTTGTCCTTCACACCGCCGGAGCTTCGGCTACCGGCGGTGTGAAGCTCGC
Organism: Pseudoclavibacter sp. AY1H1; assembly: GCF_002931055.1. Lineage (GTDB taxonomy): Bacteria > Actinomycetota > Actinomycetes > Actinomycetales > Microbacteriaceae > Pseudoclavibacter. The sequence continues at coordinate 895,461 of NZ_PSXX01000001.1, forward strand.
GCTTGCTACTCTGTGGGTTCCCAGAGCCGAGAGGCGCGTGACCAGTGCCAGAACCAGAGACCGTCACCCCCAGGTCCGACGCGGAGATCGCCGCCGCTTCGACGCTCGCCGATCAGGCAGGCGATGCCGCCGAGCTAGGTGCCAGGCTCCGCGTGCTCCGCGAGGAAGCCGGCCTCTCCCTCAGGGAGCTGGCAAGGCGCCTCGACATCTCGGCCAGCGCCGTCTCGCAGATCGAGCGTGGCGTCATGCGGCCGAGCGTGAATCGGCTGATCGCGATCGTCGGCGAGCTGGGCGCCTCCATCACGGATGTGTTCGCGGGCGGCACTGGCGCGCATGCCGAGCGTTCGAGCTTCGGCAGCTACAGCCTGCTGCGGCAGGGCGAGATCGCTCCCGTGGTGCTCGAGAACGGCGTGATCTACCGCCGCCTCTCCGGCTCGCGTACCTCGGGCATCGACCATTTCGAGTCGACCTTCCCGCCCATGACCTCCGCCTCCGCAGGCGACGCGAGCTCGTTCGCGACCCACACGGGCGTCGAGTCAGGGGTCGTCATCTCCGGCGAGCTCACCGTCGAGGTGCATGGCGACACCGTGACCCTGCGTGCCGGCGACTCCATCACGTACTCCTCGGAGACACCGCACCGCGTGAGCAACCGCTCGCCGGAGCCGTGCGTCGCGAACTGGGTCATCGCCAGGTCCCCGCACTCCGACCCGAGCGATCCGCTGTTCTCCGAGTCGCACACCGCGCACGCCTGACGGCAACCCGCCCCGCCGCTGAGGCGGGCTCGTCGGCGCTGAGGTGAGCTCGTCGGCGGTGTTCTCGAAACGCATCGAAACCTCTCTTTTACCTCGCTGAAATCTCCCACGGGGCGTGAAGGGATAGCTTTACGGTTATCCGCCACGGAGGGATCTGCCTGTGCTCATCAGCGACTTCAATCGGCTCAGCGAAGCCGATGCAGCCGACTTCGCCGCGACGCTCGTCGCAATACCCACCTTCACGACCACGATGGTTCGATCGCGACCGTTCGCCTCGAAGGCCGCCATGCGAGAGCGCGCCGCCGAGGCGGCGTCCGCCTGGAGCCAGGCTGAGGTGCAGCTCGCGCTGTCCGGCCACCCGCGCATCGGCGAGCGGGCCAGCGCCGCCGAACCGGGCGCCGGGCACTCCGCCAGGGAGCAAGGGGCGGTCGCCACCGCGGGCGATGAGCTCCGCGAGCGCATCGCCGAGGGCAACCGCCGCTACGAGGCGCGGTTCGACCGCATCTTCCTCGTCAGGGCGGCGGGCCGCTCCCCCGCCGAGATCCTGGAGCAGCTCGACGCGCGCCTCGAAAACGACGACGACGCGGAGCTCGCCGTCGTCGCCTCGGAACTCCGCGACATCACCCTCCTCCGCCTCGACGAATCGGTGACCGAATGACCAGCCACATCACGAGCCACGTGCTCGACAGCTCCGTCGGACTGGCCGCCGCGGGTGTGCGCATCCGCCTCCGGACACTCGACGGCCGGGAGCTGGCGCAGGCGGTGACGGATGTGGACGGCCGCGTCACCGACCTCGGCCCGGAGGCCCTCCCCGCCGGCTCCTACGAGCTCGTCTTCGAGACGGGCGCGTACTTCGCCGAGCGCGGCGTCGCGACCTTCTACCCGCACATCACGGTGGCGTTCACCGTCGCGAGCGCACCAAGCACGGCCGGCGACGGCGACCCGCCGCACTGCCACGTGCCACTGCTGCTGAGCCCATTCGCCTACTCGACCTACAGGGGGACCTGACCATGACCGACGTCACCGTGAGTCTCGGCGCGAACAAGTACGGCAAGGCGGAGAACCGCCTCGTCAGGATCACCCGCGACACCGATCGCCACGAGATCGAAGACCTCAACATCACCAGCCAACTGCGCGGAGCGGCCCTCGCCGGGTCCTACCTGGACGGCGACAACTCGCTCGTCGTCGCCACCGACACGCAGAAGAACACCATCTTCGCCTTCGCCCGCGAACACGGCGTCGGCTCCCCCGAGAGTTTCCTCCTCAAGCTCGGCTCGCACTTCGTCGAGGCGTTCGAGTGGATCGAGGGCGGCCTGTGGCAGGCCGAGCAGTTCGAGTGGGAGCGCATCCGCGTGGACGGCGCCGAGCACGACCATGCCTTCGTGCGCAAAGGCCAGGCGACCCGGCTCGCGACCGTGCAGAAGATCGACGGCGCGACCCACGTCACGGCCGGGCTCAAGGACCTGACGGTGCTCAAATCGACGGGCAGCGAGTTCCACGGCTTCCCGCGAGACAAGTACACGACCCTCGCGGAGGCGACCGACCGCATCCTCGCGACCTCCGTCACGGCGCGCTGGCGCTACACGCCAGAGGCCGTGGATGCGGAGCCCGACTACAACGCCCTCTACGAGGCGATCTCCGCGGTCCTGATCTCGACCTTCGCGACCGTCCACTCCCTCGCCCTGCAGCAGACCCTGTGGCAGATGGGCAAGGCCGCGATCGAGCAGTTCCCCGAGATCGCGGAGGTCCGCTTCGCGATGCCGAACAAGCACCATTTCCTCGTCGACCTCTCCCCGTTCGACCTCGACAACCCCGGCGAGGTGTTCTTCGCCGCCGACCGCCCCTACGGCCTCATCGAGGGAACCGTCATCCGAGACGGCGTCGCACCGGCGCCCGAGGCCTGGGCAGACACGCCCGGGTTCATCTAGGGTCCTGCCGGCCAGCGAGCCGGCGTTCTCCGCACACCCTCAGCTCAGCGCTCCGCCCAGCTCCCGCGTGGCAGCGCTGCTTGACGACCCCAAGAGAGGTCAGCTCATGTCTCCCGAATCCAGCAAGAGCCCAGCGCCGTCGACTCCGCCCGCAGCATCCGCGTCACCAGCACCGTCACCTGATGCGCGCCCGGAGGACGAACGGCTCAGCCCGGGCAAGACCGTCGGCTACGGCGTCCAGCACATCCTCGCGATGTTCGGCGGCGTCATCGCCGTTCCCCTCATCGTGGGTGGCGCCGCCGGCCTCGACGTCGGCCAGAAGGCGCTGCTCGTCGCCTGCGCGCTCTTCGTCAGCGGCGCGGCGACCGTGCTGCAGACCATCGGGGTGCCGTACTTCGGCTCGAGGCTCCCCCTCGTGCAGGGGATCTCGTTCGCGGCCGTCTCGACCATGCTCGCCATCATCGGCAGCAACGGGGAGACCGGACTCCAGACCGTGTTCGGCGCCGTCATCGTCGCGAGCGCCCTCGGCCTCATCGTGGCCCCGTTCTTCGCCAGGATCGTGCGGTTCTTCCCTCCCGTCGTGACCGGATCGATCATCACCGTCATCGGCCTCTCCCTGATGCCGGTCGCGGGACGCTGGGTGACGGGCTCCGACCCGACCGCCGAGGGATTCGCATCCGCCGACAAGATCGGCCTCGCCCTGCTCACGTTCGCGGTGGTGCTCATCCTGAGCAAGATCCGCGCCCTCTCCCGGCTCGCCGTGCTGCTGGGCCTCGCGATCGGCACGGTCTTCGCGCTCATCCTCGGCCAGGCCGACTTCGACGCCGTCGGGTCCGCGTCGATCTTCGCGTTCCCGCAGCCATTCGCCTTCGGCATGCCGATCTTCGAGATCGGCGCCATCGTCTCCATGACGATCGTGATCCTCGTCATCATGGTCGAGACGACGGCAGACGTGCTGGCCGTCGGAGAGGTCGTCGGAACGAAGGTCGACTCGCGCCGCGTCGGCGACGGGCTGCGCGCCGACATGCTGTCCTCGCTCATCGCCCCCGTCTTCAACTCGTTCCCCGCGACCGCCTTCGCGCAGAACGTCGGGCTCGTCGCCCTGACCGGCATCAAGAGCCGCTTCGCCGTCGCGGCCGGAGGCGGGCTGCTGGTCCTCCTCGGCCTCTCCCCCATGGCCGCCGCCGTCTTCAGCGTCATCCCGAGCCCCGTGCTGGGCGGCGCGGGCATCGTGCTCTTCGGCAGCGTCGCGGCCAGCGGCGTGCGCACCCTCTCGAAGGTCGACTACACCGGCAACAACAACATGATCATCGTTGCCTCGTCGCTGGCCTTCGGGCTCATCCCGGTCGTCTCGACGCAGTTCTGGCACGCGTTCCCCGACTGGTTCGTGACGATCTTCGACTCGGGCATCAGCGCGGCGGCGATCGTCTCGGTGGTCCTGAACCTCTTCTTCAACGTGTGGCTCCCCGGCACCCCGGAGCAGCCGTCGAACCTGGCGGCCGCGCCCGCACTCCGGGTGCAGACCGAGGAGCTGCGGGTGCTGAAGTCCGGTGGCTCACTCGACGAGCACTCCTACGAGCACAACCCGACGCCCGTCGAGCAGGGCACCCGCGCCCGTCCGTCGGGGCCGGACGAAAGCTGAGGATCCGGTCGGCGGGTGCGACCGCCCGGAATGACTCCGACCCCGCCTCGGTTGCACCCCAGTGTCCAGTTCGACACAGCGGAAGGCGACAACATGAAGGTGTTCCTGACCGGAGCGACCGGCTACATCGGCTCGGCAGTCCTGCGCGCGCTCCTCGCGAACGGCCACGCCGTGACCGCCGCGGTGCGCAGCGAGGAGAAGGCGGCGCGCGTTCGAGAGACCGGCGCGAAGGCGGTTGTCGTCGACCTCACCGACCGGGCGGCGCTCGCCCCGCTGCTCCGCCAGGCGGAGGGCGTCATCCACACCGCATCGGCGCAAGACGTCGACCCCAGCTTCGTGCCCAGCGTGCTCAACGAGCTGGTGCACTCCCCGACGCAGTTCGTGCACACGAGCGGCATCTGGCTGTTCGGCGACAACTCGTCCATCACGGAGGAGTCCGAAACCGACGCACCCGAGATCGTGTCGTGGCGCGTCCCCATCGACCGCCAGGTCATCAACAGCAACGTCAACACCGCGATCATCGCACCCGCGGTGGTCTACGGCGGGCAGGGCGGCGTCACCCAGCTCCTCGCTGGTGACGGGTCCGGCCCCGTGTCCCTCGTCGGCGACGGCAGGCAGCGGTGGACACTCGTCCACGTCGACGACCTCGCCGAGCTGTACGTCCGGGTCCTCGAGAAGGGTGCCGCCGTCGGCTACGTGATCGCGGCCAGCGGAGAGAACCCCACGGTTCGCGAGATCGCCTCGTCGGGGCACGGCACGGTCGAGCTCGTCGAGGAGACACCGGATGCGAGCCGCGAGCGGCTCGGCGCCCCCTTCGCCGACGCGCTCCTGCAGGACCAGGCCGCGACCGGGCAGTACGCGCGGGACGCCTACGGGTGGACGCCGACGTCCGGTGACTGGCTGAAGGCCGAGCACAGCTGAACGACGACCGCCGTGCGGGCGGCATCCGCTCGGCTCCGTAGGCTGGTGCCATGAGCACGTTCGGCGCTCCGGAGGTCGACCGGAGGAGCCTGCCCCTCTACGAGGCAGGCTCCATCGACGTGCCGTATGTCATCGACGGCATGAACGAGGCGATCGAGCGGAACACGTTCTGGGAGGAGCACTCCCACCCCACGCACGAGCTCATCTGGAACACGCGCGGCGCGTCCTCGCTGACCGTCGGCCCACGCACGTGGACGATCACGCCGGCCGTCGGCCTCTGGATCCCCGCCGGGGTCAGGCACACGGCGTGGACGCCGGCCGGCACCTGGTACCGGACGGCGATGTTCAGCGTGCAGACGACGGCCCCCATCGCCGACGAACCCGTCGCTGTCGACGTCACCGACCTGCTGCGCCTGCTGCTCGACCGTCTCGCGGAGCCCGGACTCGAAGACGCGTCCAGGGCGACGACCGAGGCGATGGTGCTCGACGTGCTCGCCCCCTCCCCGCATGAACTGCTGCTGCGCATCCCCGACTCGCCCCTGCTCGCTCCCATCGTCGACGCGGCCAGGGCGGATGTCCGCGACGCTGGCACACTCGAGGAGTGGTCGGTCGAGCTGGGTGTGAGCGCCCGCACGATCACACGGCAGTTCCAGTCGGAGACCGGCCTGGGCTTCAGCCGCTGGGTCGCAACGGCTCGCATCCAGCGCGCCATCGTGCTCCTCACTGACGGAGAGAGCATCGACGACGTTGCGGTCGCCACGGGGTTCCGGTCGGCGAGCGCCTTCGGCACCGCGTTCCGGCGGGTCACGGGGATGAGTCCGGGGCGGTTCCGGGCTCAGTAGCCCTGGCGGGCTGAAGCAGCCGCCGATCGCGACCACACGTACCACACGGTGTCCGTTTCGCAAAGAAATGTGTCGGTTCGCCTCGATTGCAAACGCGACGCGCGTCGCTTAGCTTTGGTAAGGCACTCCTAACAGGGCAAGCTCTCGGCCCTGCACGGCTGCCGCTGACTTCGACACCGCACCCCGCCTCTCCGCCGCCAGACGGCGTTCATCGGCGTGCGCAAAAGGCTCAGCTCCCCCCTCGAAAGGACACCATGCCCCGCGCTTCCAAGCTCGTCGCCCTCGCCGCGACAGCGCTGCTCACGGCAGGCCTCGCCGCCTGCTCGACCACCCCCTCCGCCGGCACGAACGCGGAGCCGGGCGCAGCGAACGGCGACTTCACGCCGATCACCATCGAGCACGCCCTCGGCACGACGGAGATCACCGAGAAGCCCGAGCGCATCGCCACGGTCAACTGGGCCAACCAGGAAGTGCCCCTCGCCCTCGGTGTCGTACCCGTCGGCATGGCCAGGGCCGACTTCGGCGACGACAACGGCGACGGCATCCTCCCCTGGGTGAGCGAGAAGCTCGAAGAGCTCGGCGGCGAGACCCCAGTGCTCTTCGACGAGACCGACGGCGTCGACTTCGAGGCCGTCGCGGACACGAACCCCGATGTCATCCTCGCCGCCTACTCGGGCCTGACGCAGGAGGACTACGACACCCTCTCCGAGATCGCACCGGTCGTCGCCTACCCGGAGACGGCCTGGGCGACCTCGTGGCGCGACATGATCCGCCTCAACAGCCAGGGCATGGGCCTCGAGGCCGAAGGCGACGCACTCATCACCGAGCTCGAGGGTGAGATCGAGGCGACGGCGGCCAAGTACCCGGCCATTCAGGGCAAGAAGACCATGTTCCTCACCCACGTCGACGAGACCGACCTCAGCCAGGTCAGCTTCTACACGACGCACGACACCCGCAGTGCCTTCTTCGAGGACCTCGGCATGACGTTCCCGCAGAGCCTCGTCGACGCGTCGGCATCGACCGACCAGTTCTCGCAGACCATCAGCGCCGAGCAGAGCGACACGCTCGCCGACGTCGAGATCATCGTCACCTACGGTGGCGAGGAGCTCGTCCAGACCCTCCAGGGCGACCCCGTGCTCTCGCAGATCCCCGCCGTCGCCAACGGCTCGATCGTCAACCTGCCAGGCACGGAGCCACTCGGCACGGCCGCGAACCCCACGCCGCTGTCCATCTCGTGGATCCTCGACGACTACGTCGCGCTCCTCTCGCAGGCAGCAGAACAGGTCAAGTGACCCAGACCGCTCCTCCCGTAGCCGCCGGGGGTGTCGCCATCGTGCGACGCCCCCGGCGGCTGCGGGCGTTGTGGTTCCTCCTCGCGATCTCCTCGCTCGGCGCGCTCATCGTGGTGTCCGTCATGATCGGATCGCGCGACGTGAGCTGGGCGGATGCGGTGGCAGCCCTCGGCGGATCGACGAACGGCTTCGACGAGGCGGCCGTCGCGAAGCGCATCCCCCGCACCTTCCTCGCCGTCGCCGTCGGGGCCGCCCTCGGCGTCTCGGGCGCCGTCATGCAGGGCGTCACCAGGAACCCGCTCGCAGACCCGGGCATCCTCGGCGTCAACATGGGCGCATCCCTCGCCGTCGTGACGGGAATCGCCTACTTCGGCCTGGCTTCCGCGTCGAGCTTCATCTGGGTCGCCATCTCCGGCGCGGCCCTCGCGGCCGTCTTCGTGTACGTCGTCGGCTCGCTCGGGCGGGGCGGGGCGACGCCGCTCAAGCTCGCCCTCGCCGGCGCGGCGACGTCGGCCGCGCTCGCGTCGTTCGTGACCGCCATCATCCTGCCCCGGGGCGACATCAGTCAGAGCGCCAGGTCGTGGCAGATCGGCGGCGTCGGCGGAGGCACCTGGGACAGCATCTCGCAGGTCCTGCCGTTCCTCATCGTCGGCTTCCTCGTCAGCCTCGCCTCCGCGAAGGGCCTCAACTCGCTTGCCCTCGGCGACGATCTCGCCGCTGGGCTCGGCGAACGCGTCGCGCTGACGCGCGGCGCGGCGGCCCTCGGCGCCGTCGTGCTCTGCGGCGCCGCCACCGCCGTCACGGGCCCCATCGCGTTCGTCGGCCTCGTCGTGCCTCACGCCTGCCGCCTCATGTTCGGCGTCGACCACCGCTGGGTGCTGCCCTTCTCCGCCGTCGTCGGCGCCTCCCTGCTGACGGGGGCGGATGTGCTCGGCCGCATCCTCACCCGCCCGTCCGAGATCGACGTGGGCATCATCACGGCCATCATCGGAGCCCCCATCTTCATCTGGATTGTCCGCCGCTCGAAAGTGCGCGCCCTATGACCGCGACCCGCCCTAGGGGCTCTGCCGCGCCAGCCTCCTCGCCGACCTCGCTCGCCCCGGCCTCCCCGAACTCCGTCATCGAGGCGACAGCCCGCGCCGTCGCGCGCAGCCGCGGCCGACGCAACGCGCGACGCCGACTGCTGATGCTGGTACTCGTCGCCCTCATCCTCGTCGTCTTCGTCGTCTCGCTCATGGTCGGACAGACCTTCTACGGCCTCGACCAGGTCATCGCCGTCGTCCTCGGCCAGGACGTGCAGGGCGCGACCTTCACGGTCGGGCGGCTCCGGCTCCCGCGTGCCGTACTCGCGATCCTCGCCGGCCTCGCGTTCGGCCTCGCCGGCGTCACCTTCCAGACGATGCTGCGCAACCCGCTCGCGAGCCCCGACATCATCGGCATCTCCTCCGGCGCCAGCGCGGCCGCCGCCTTCGGCATCGTCACGCTCTCGCTTGGCGCGAGCGAGGTGTCCTTCTTCGCGATCTTCGTCGGCCTCGGCGTCGCCATCCTCATCTACGTCCTGTCGTTCAAGGGCGGCGTCACGGGAACGCGCCTCATCCTGATCGGCATCGGCATCGCCGCCATGCTCGACAGCATCACCAACTACGTGCTCTCGCAGGCCGCCCAGTGGGACCTCCAGGAAGCGCTGCGCTGGCTCAACGGCAGCCTCAACGGCGCATCCTGGAACGCCATCCTCCCGGTCGCGATCTCGATCGTCGTGCTCGTCCCGATCCTCCTCGCCCAGAGCCGCAGCCTCTCGGCAACGCAGCTCGGCGACGACACCGCAGCGGCCCTCGGGGTGCGCGTCAACCGCACGAGGCTCGTCGTCATCGTCACCGCCGTCGGCGTGCTCTCGTTCGCGACAGCCGCCGCGGGCCCCATCGCCTTCGTCGCGTTCCTCGCCGGACCCATCGCCGCCCGGCTCTTCGGCGGAGGCGGATCACTCCTCATCCCCGCCGGCCTCGTCGGAGCCCTCCTCGTGCTCGTCGCCGACCTCGTCGGCCAGTTCCTCCTCGGCACCCGCTACCCCGTCGGCGTCGTGACCGGCGTGCTCGGTGCGCCGTTCCTCATCTACCTGATCATCCGCACGAACCGCGCGGGAGGCTCGCTATGACCGCAGACCACACCCTCATCGTCGAGCAGCTCAGCCTGGGCTACGGCGACCGAGTCGTCATCGACGAGCTCGACCTCCTCGTGCCGCCAGGCAAGGTCACGGCGATCGTCGGTGCGAACGCGTGCGGCAAGTCCACGCTGCTGCGCTCCATGTCGCGGCTCCTCACGCCTCGCGACGGGCACGTCCTCCTCGACGGCAAGGAGGTGCACAGGACGCCCGCAAAGCAGCTCGCGCGCATCCTCGGGCTCCTCCCCCAATCCCCCATCGCCCCCGAGGGCATCACGGTCGCCGACCTCGTCGGCCGCGGCCGCCACCCGCACCAGAGCATCCTCTCCAGGTGGAGCCACGACGACGACCTCGCCGTCGCCGCCGCCCTCGAAGCGACCGAGACGACGGCTCTCGCCGACCGCCACGTCGACGAACTCTCCGGCGGGCAGCGGCAGCGAGTGTGGATCGCGATGGCCCTCGCCCAGCAGACCGACCTGCTGCTGCTCGACGAGCCGACGACCTTCCTCGACGTCAGCCACCAGATCGAGGTGCTCGACCTCCTCACCGACCTCAACCATTCCCGCGGCACGACCATCGTCATGGTGCTCCACGACCTCAACCTCGCAGCGCGCTACGCCGACCACCTCATCGCGCTCGCCGACGGCGGACTGCACGCAGCGGGCGAGCCCGGCGACGTCCTCACGGTCGACACGGTGCGCGCCGTCTTCGGACTCGAGAGCCTTGTGGTGCAGGACCCCGTCTCCGGCCGGCCGCTCATGGTGCCCATCGGTCGCCACCACTCGGCGGATGCACCCGTCACGCATCCCGAAGGTTCATCCGCGACAATTGGGGCTCGAACACACGCGTGATCGAGCGGGACCACACCCCGCTCTCTCCGCCGAGACGAAGGGCAGGGTGTCGACCGTGAGCGATGCAGGCGTCGAGATCCTCGCTCCCCTCGGGCACCCGGAAGAGGTCGAATCCGGCAGTACGCCCAATGCGCAGCTCCCGGAACGCGCGGACGAAGCAGTCCCAGCCGGCTTCCCCTCACCCGCCCAGGGCTACTACTCCGGCCCCGTCGACCTCAACCGGCACCTCATCAACGACCCCGCCGCGACCTTCATCGTCCGCGTCAGCGGCGACAGCATGATCGGGGCCGGCATCTTCGACGGCGACGAGATCATCGTCGACCGCTCCCTCGAACCGCACGACGGCAACGTCGTCATCGCCGTCGTCGACGGCGAGCTCACCGTCAAGCGCCTGCGCTTCGAGCACGGCCGCGTGCGCCTTGCGCCCGAGAACCCCGCGTACGCCGACATCGTGCTCGAAGAGCTCAGCGAGCTCACCGTGTGGGGCGTCGTCACGAGATGCCTCCACCGTGTCTGAGATGACGGACACGACGCGCGACTCGACCCAGGCCTCGCCGCTGGCGCTCCGGCAGCCCGCGATCGCCATCGTCGACGCCAACAACTTCTACGCATCCTGCGAGCGCATCTTCGACCCCAGCCTCGAAGGCAAGCCCATCGTCGTGCTCTCCAACAACGACGGATGCGTCATCGCGCGCTCCGAGGAGGCGAAAGCCGTCGGCATCCCGATGGGCGCCCCCTGGCAGGCCATCGCCCCGGAAGCCGCGATGAAGGGCGTCGTCGCCCGCTCCAGCAACTACGAGCTCTACGGCGACATCAACGCCCGTACCATCGAGCTCCTCGGCCGCTACACGCCATCGCAGGAGGTGTACTCGATCGACGAGAGCTTCATCCGGCTGCCAGGCGACCGCCGGGAGGCCCTCGCCGTCGCCCGCGAGATCAGGGTGGCGATGCGGAAGCTCATCGGCATCCCCGTCAGCATCGGGATCGCCCCGAGCAAGACGCTCGCCAAGCTCGCCAACCGCGGCTCCAAATCCGAACCATCGCTCGGCGGCGTCTGCCATCTCGGCGCCTACGGGCGCGAGCAGCTCAGCGGGATCCTCAGCACCATCGACATCGGCGACGTCTGGGGCGTCGGGCGCAAGATGGCCGCGAAATACGTGGGCCTCGGCATCCGCACCGCCCTCGACCTCCGCGAGTCCTCGCCCACCGCCATCCGCCGCCGCTACGGCGTCGTCCAGGAGCGCGTCGTCCAGGAGCTGCGCGGCATCGACTGCCTCCCCATCGACGAGGTCCCGTCGGAGCGCGAGCAGATCCAGTTCTCCCGCTCCTTCGCAGTGCCCATCTCGACGGTGCAGGAGCTCGAGGAGGTGCTCTCCGTGTACACGCAGCGCGCCTCCGCCCGGCTCCGCGCGCAAGGCTCGCTCACGCGGGCCATGAGCTGCTACGCGGCGACCTCCCCCTTCCGCGAGGGGCACGAGTCGCACGCCGTATCCGTCGCCTTCCCGGAACCCACCGACGACCCGGTCGTGCTCTTCCGCGCCGCCGCCACCGCCCTCGGCCCGCAGCTGCGAGCCGAGCTGAAGTACGTGCGCGTCGGCGTCTCGCTCTTCGAGTTCGTCGCGCGAGACTCGTACGCGGCGCTCGACATCTTCGACGAGCGCGGGGAAGATCGCCGCGTGGGCGAGGCCCTCGACGCCGTCGCCGCGAAGTTCGGCCAGGAATCGCTTGGGCTCGGCATCGCCGGCCTCCGCAACGGGCGGAGCTGGACCATGCGCCGCGACATGGTCTCACCCCGCGCAACCACGCACTGGGACGAGCTGGCGGTCGTCAAGGCGGAGTGAGTAGCGCAGTTCTCGGTTAACGTGAGTTCTTGTTTTTTGCTCGCTGGATAGAACACATGTACCAACAACTGCTGAATGAAGTGCACGTCGTATCTGGGGACAGACTCACTGAACCGCTAGCCGCACCCCAAGTGCTCCGAGAAAGTTATCCACCACCCTCTCGAATGTCGGTGGTCGTTCGTAGACTTTGGGCATGCAGCAGCGCGACAGACACGAGGGGTTGGGCACAGGGCCGAGCCCGGTTCCGGATCCGGGGTTCGACCCTTCGGACCCGGCTTCTGTCGCGGCTCGCCGCTCGGAGATTCTCGCGATGGAGGAAGCAGCCGCGGCGATGCTCGCGGCCGGC
>NZ_PSXX01000010.1 GCF_002931055.1 Pseudoclavibacter sp. AY1H1
GCGCACGCGGACGACGTGGCTGACATCCGTCACCCACACCTTCCCGTCGCCGACGTTGCCGGTGCGGGCCGCCTCGACCACGACGTCCAGAGCCTTCTCTTGTGCGCTACGCCAGCACTGACGGCCAGGGCTGGCACGACTGGCACCTCCACGCGGTTGACGCCGACCGGCCTCTCGCTGAGCGCATCATGGTCGAGACGGCGCTCGCGGTTGTCGATCTCATCCGAGCCGACGAGATGAGGCGTCTCGGCACCTGCGATGCCGATCGCTGCGAGGGTGTCGTCGTCGACCTCACCCGCAATCGCACCAAGCGGTTCTGCTCGACGCGGTGCGCGAATCGGTCTGCCGTCGCGGCCTACCGAGCTCGCCGCCGCGAGCACCCGGAGCTCTGACGCGGAGCGTCGAGCGCGATGGTCATGCAGTCGCCGTGACTTGCGGCGTGGTCGCCGCCCTCACCTCCGCGGCTGTCGCGCTGAATGCGCGCACCAGTGGGTTCGCATCGCTGGCCCTGTGCGCGAGCTGGACCAGGCTGACGGCCCCAGTCGAGGCGAGCGGGACCGCGACAGCTCCGCGCGGCAGGGGTGCGGCCGCGCTGGCAGGGGAGACTGCGACGCCCAGTCCCGCCGCGACGAGGTGGAAGATGGTGCCCCACTCCGAGCCGCTGAGGCCGAGCCATGGTTCGATGCCTGCCTCGCGGAAAGGCTGCAGGGTGAGGGAATGGGCGCGCGACCCGGAGGCCTGGGGGAAGAGCACAAGTGGAGACGACGCGAGCTGGGTCGCAGTCACCGCTGCGGCTCCGGCCAGTGCGTGGCTGGCCGGGAGGACGGCAACGAAGGGCTCTGCGAAGAGGGTCGAGACCGTGAGGCCCGCGTGTTCGTCTGCGTCGCGCACGATCCCGACGTCGGCTGTGCCGCGCTCCAGGCGGTCCAGCACCGCCGTGGTGGGGCCCTCGTGGAGCTCGACGAGCACGTTCGGGCGGCTGCGTGTGAAGTGGTGCAGGATCGTGCTCACGATGCCAGCCCCGGACGAGATGAACGAGATGTCGATGCGTCCTGACTCGCCGCGCGCGACGCGGCGCGCCTCATCCACGTCGGAGGCGAGCAAGGCGAGCAGCCCCTGTGCTCTCGGACGAAACCCGCTCCCAGCTTCCGTCAGCTCGACGGAACGCGACGTGCGCGCGAAGAGCGTGACGCCCATCAGCTCTTCGAGCTGGCGAATCTGCTGCGAGAGCGCGGGCTGCGCGATGTGGAGGCGGGCGGCGGCGCGGCCGAAGTGCAGCTCTTCGGCAAGCGCGAGGAAGTAGCGGAGGTGGCGCAATTCAACCCGGGAATCCATACCTCAAGCTTATTGATCACGCGTGCAACCAGTATTGGACCTCTTGGTGTGTGAGCGGCACTCTGGGGGAATGCCAGAGCTTCAGACCCACATCACCGTGACCTCACTCGTTTCCGCTGACGACGCCGCAGCCTTCCGGGAGATCAGCGAAGCCTGGATCTCGCGCCTCTTCAGCGTGACGACCGACGATCGCAGGCTGCTCGACGATCCTCTCGGGCAGATCGTGGAGCCGGGCGGCGACGTGCTGCTCGCGCGCGCGGTCTCCGGCGGGGTCGTCGGCTGCGTCGCGCTCCTTCCCCACAGAGAAGGGGTGTTCGAGCTAGCGAAGATGGGCGTGTCGCCGGAGGCTCAGGGCTCGGGAGTGGGCCGGCGCCTGATCGCGGCGGCGATCGAGCGTGCCCCGCAGCTCGGCGGTCGCCTGGTCTTCCTCGGCTCTCACTCGAGTCTCCGGGCCGCGCTGCACCTCTACGAGGCGGCAGGGTTCACGCGCATCACCCGGGAGCAGCTGCCCGTGGACGACTACTACGCGCGGGCAGACACCTTCATGCGGCTCGAACTCGGCTGACACCAGCGCGCAAAGTTGTGGCCCGTTGCTGCTCCCAGTGCCGGGAACAGCAACGGGCCACAACGATCTGGGGCGCCGCGATGGCGTGAGCTACACGGTGCGCGGACTACACGGCCGCGGGGCCCGACTCGCCCGTGCGCACGCGGACGACGTGGCTGACATCCGTCACCCACACCTTCCCGTCGCCGACGTTGCCGGTGCGGGCCGCCTCGACCACGACGTCCAGAGCCTTCTCGAGCGTCTCGTCGGCGACCAGCACCTCGACACGCGTCTTGGCGCGGAACGAGACTTTCACGGCCTGCCCGCGGTAGAACTCGGTGAGGCCCTTCTGGTGGCCATGCCCCTCCACCTCGGTAATCGTGAGGCCCGTGAAGCCTGCGGCCTCCAGAGCATCCTTCACATCGTCGACCTTCGTCGGCTGGATCACTGCGGTCACGAGCTTCATCGGCGTGCGCTCCTCTTCTGTGCTGGCGTTGTCTGTGCGTTCTGGTCGTGGGGGTCGCGCGTCGACTGCGTGTTCTGATCGCGCGGGGTGAACTCGGACCTGCCGAGCACACCGGAGCGGCCTGTCTCCATCATGGTCAACGTGCCTCGAACTCGTAGGCGCTCTCGGCGTGGATGCCGCGGTCGAGACCAACTGACTCCACCTCGTCGGGCACGCGGATCGGCACGATCTTGTTCATGACCCACGCGATCAGGTACGTGACGACGAACGCGTAGACGCACGTGACGACGATGGCGACGAGCTCACGCCACAGGAGGCTCGGGTCTCCGCCGAAGAAGAGGCCCGCGATGCCAGCCGGTGCCGCGGCCGCGCCGAGGAACACCACGAACAGGGCCCCGACGATGCCGCCGATGCCGTGCACCGAGAACGCGTCGAGCGCGTCGTCGACCTTGGCACGGTTCTTCCAGCTGATGCAGAGCGCCACCACGGCACCCGTGATGAAGCCGAGGGCCAGCGCGCCGAGCGGGGTGACGGCGTCCGCTGCCGGGGTGATGCCGACAAGGCCCGAGATCATGCCCGTCGCCATGCCGAGCGTCGTGGCGTGCTTGTCGCGGATGCGCTCGATGAGCAGGTAGCCCAACGCGCCGGTCAGCGCGGACAGGGTCGTCGTGAGCACCACGTAGCCGGCGAGGAAGTTCGCGCCTGCGGCCGTTCCGCCGTTGAAGCCGATCCAGCCGAAGAAGAGGAGGCCGGCGCCGAGAAGGACGAGCGGCATGTTGTGCGGGCGGAGCTCCGTGTTCTTGCGGCGGCCGAGCACGAGGGCGAGGGCCACAGCCGAAGCGCCGGCGTTCATGTGCACCGCCGTGCCACCCGCGTAGTCGTGCAGGCCGAGGACGTTGCGCATCCACCCGCCGACCGTCTCGCCGTCGTCGCTCGTGAACGCGAAGACCCAGTGGGCGAGGGGCGCGTAGACGAGGATCGTCCACAGTGCGGCGAAGACCAGCCACGCCCAGTACTTCATGCGCCCAGCCGCACCGGATGCGACGATCGCGATGCTGATGGCGGCGAACAGGATGTAGAAGGCACCCCAGTAGGCGTCGACGGCGATGATGTCGCCCTCGGACGAGTCCGTCATGAACGACTCCATGCCGACGAACGCGAGCGGGTCACCGATGATTCCGGCGCCCCCCACCGAGTTTCCGAGCACCATCCCGTGCACGAACAGCACGTAGATGACGGCGACCACGGCCATCGAGCCGAAGACCATCATGGCCATGTTGAGCATGTTCTTGCTGTTGAGCATTCCTCCGTAGAAGAACGAGATTCCGGGGAACATCAGGAGGACGAGTCCGAATGCGGCGAGCATCCAGGCGAGATCGGCAGCGGGCATACATGGCTCCTTGTGTTGGGGTCATGGAGGGAGATGGCGTGCGGGATGCACGGGTGGAGCAGTCTGGGGAGCGGGCGGCTCGCGGGCGCGCCACGCTCGTGATGGGGCTTTGGGCCTCGGGTGCGCGGCGGCGGTCAGCGGACCACAGCCGCGAGGGTCAGTCGATGAGCCAGGTCGGGGAGGCCAGGAACCGGTCGGCGGTGAACAGTGCGGCGTCGATGACGCCACCGCCCTGCAGGTCCGGCGGGAGCGCCTCATCGCGGTGGGTCGTGCTCCAGCCGAGCATCGTGAGCGTGCGCACCATGGAGAGGGCGCAGCCGAGCTCGAGCTGCGCATCCGTCAGTCGTCCCTCGGATCGATACCCATCGATCCAGTTGCGGGCCATGACGCGTGCCTCGGGCTTGTGCTCCTGGAAGGTGAGCGCCGACGCGAAGTCGTAGAGGAACCAGCTGAAGCCGGAGTCGTCGAAGTCGATGACGATCAGCCGCTCGCCGTCCCGGATCACATTCGTGGGGCGCAGGTCGGAGTGCACGAGCCCCCAGTCCTGCCAGCCAGCTGGCGCGGCCTGCACGAGGCTGAGAGCCGACATCTCGGCGCGCTCCAGCTGGTCGAGCTGCGCCGGCGTCAGCGAGGCGCGGCGCCAGTCGCCCCACCTCGCGGTCGAGCCGAGGAGGTCGGGGAGACCCCACGTGAACCGGTCGAACCCCGCCGGTCGCCGCCAGCTGCGCGCGTGGTCGTGGAGGCGGGCCGTGATCTGCCCGAGCTCCGTGAACCACGGCGTCGCGTCCTCGACGTCCTGCAGGATCGAGCCGCGAACATGCTCGAAGTACACAGCCTTGAGGGCCATCCCGTCGGGCGACGGGATGCTCTGCGTCACCTGTCCGTCGGCGCCCGGGATGGGAGACGGGACCTCCGCGCATCCCGAGTCGCGGATCGCCTCGACCCACAGCATCTCCGAGCGGAGCTGGCCCTCACCCTCCTGGTAGCCGGGCTGCTGCAGGCGAACCACGCCGATCGGCTGGCCTGCCAGCTCGACGAGGTACGACGCGTTCTCGGAGACGGAGATGAGCTGCGTCGCGGCCTCGGGCGGGAGCCCGAACGCTGCGAGCATCCCGTCGTGCAGCCAGGCGGGAGCCGATTCCCCCTTGACGAGGGCGTCGAAGACGCGCAGCCCCGAGACGGGTTGCTTGAGCGTTGCCTCGATCATGGTCGTCTCCTCGGGCTGGGGCGATTCGTGCAGCGGATGCACGGCTCGCGGCGGCTCTGGTGTGTGCCGGCTGAGTGCGGGGTGATCCATGTCTAGGTGCTGATTCGCTGAAGATGAGCGATGTACGGGCACTCGTTACACACGATTTACCAGGAGGAAACAGTGCGCTCGACTGGGCCGGACAGGATCGAAGCGCCGACCGGGCGAAGCGCGCCCGCGGGAGAGGACACGTCACGTGAGCAGATCGACGATCATGGACGGCAACAGCTACCGGGTGGGGGAGTCCTCAGCGGCGGCCGAGACCGAGGCCATGGTCGAGCGGCGAACGCGGCTCCTCGGACCCTCCTACCGGCTCTTCTACTCGAACCCCGTCCACCTCGTGCGGGGCAGCGGCACGTACCTCTACGACAACGACGGCGTCGAGTACCTCGACATGTACAACAACGTCGCGAGCCTCGGCCACGCGCATCCGCGGGTCGTGGCGGCGATGGCGGCGCAGGCTGGCACCCTCAACACCCACACCCGCTACCTGCACGAGGCGATCCTCGACTACACGGAGGACCTGCTCTCGACGATGCCGGCGGAGATCGGCCAGGTCATGTACCAGTGCACGGGGTCGGAGGCGAACGACCTCGCCCTGCGCGTCGCCGCCGCGTACACCGGCGGCAGCGGCGTCATCGTCACGAGCGAGGCGTACCACGGCACCTCTGGACTGACCTCGGGCGTCTCCCCGGCGCTCGGCAGCGGGCAGACGCTCGGGCTCGAGGTGCGCACCGTGCCAGGGCCGGATACCTACCGAACCGCCCCCGAGCTGGTCGGCGAGAAGCTCGCCGCCGACATCCGAGCGGCCATCGCCGACCTCGCCAGGCACGGGGTGAAGTTCTCGGCCTTCCTCGCCGACTCCGTCTTCTCGTCCGATGGCGTCGCCGCCGACCCGAGCGGCTTCCTCAAACCGGCGTTCGACGCCGTGCACGAGGCCGGCGGCGTGTGGATCGCCGACGAGGTGCAGCCGGGCTTCGGTCGCCTCGGACCCCGCATGTGGGGCTTCGCGAGGCACGACATCGTGCCCGACATCGTCACCATGGGGAAGCCCATGGGCAACGGCATCCCCGTCTCCGGCATGGCCGCGCGCCCCGAGGTGCTCGAGCCCTTCGCCACGAACATCCCGTACTTCAACACGTTCGGCGGGAACCCGGTCGCGATCTCCGCCGCGCAGGCGGTGCTCGATGTGCTGCGCGACGAAGGGCTGCCGGAACGTGCGGCGAGCGTCGGTGACCAGCTGCGCGCCGCGATCCGCTCGGTTGGGGATGCGCGCATCGGCGACGTCCGCGGCGCCGGGCAGTTCACGGGCGTCGAGATCGTCTCCGACGCATCCAGCAAGGAAGCCGACGGGGTGACAGCGCTCGCGCTCGTCAACGCGCTGCGCGAGCACCGCGTGCTCACCTCGACGGCAGGTCCCAGCAACAACGTGCTCAAGGTTCGGCCGCCCCTGTCGTTCCAGGAGCACGACATCGACCGGTTCACGGATGCGCTCGCCGCGGCGCTCGCGGACGTTCCGGTGCGCTGAGGCGAGGGCGCGCGGTCGCGGACTCGGACTGCGGTCGCCGCTGCCAGCCCCCGATCTGCCCTACCCCGGGCCGCCTGACCAACTTCAGTGCTCATCCAGGGCCTGGCCGGCTTTGAGGAGCGTTTTCAGCCGAATGAGCACTGAAGTTGGTCAGGCGCGGCGGGCATCGCGGCCGACGAGGCGAGTCAGCGGACGGCCCGCCCGGTAGAGTCCACGGCATGCGGGGGAGCGAGGGGTGAGCGGCGGTCTGGTCGCCGCGCTCATCGGCCTCGCCGTCATCGACTCGCTCAACCTGTCGACGATCGCGGTTGTCATCCTCATCCTGCTCACCGTTCAGCGACCGGTCCCGACGGGCTGGGTCTACGCGGCGGGCGCAGCGGTCGCCTTCTTCGGGCTGACGATGCTCGTGTACTTCGGGGCGAGCTTCGCCGGGACGCTCGTCGACGACCTCGCCACGTGGATGCGCCGCATCATCTTCCTCGGCTTCGGGATCCTGTTCGTCGTCTTCGGGGTGCGGCGCTTCCGAACTCGCGAGCGCCGCGGCTACCCGCTGCTGCGCTGGGTGAATCCGGCCACCGCGTTTCCGCTCGGGGTCGTCGCGACGGTCGCGGATCTGCCGAACGCGTTCCCGATGTTCTTTGCCGTGGAGCGCCTCATCGACGCCGAGGTCTCCGCCCCGACGGCGGTTGCGGCGCTCGCGGCCTACACGGTGATCTACGCGGTGCCGACCGTGATCGCGCTTGTGCTCGGAGTCCTGTTCAAGGATCGCCCCCGGGAGCGCTTCCGCGAGGTCTACGCGCGTCTCACGACCGGGGAGGTGAAGGCGAGCCGCAAGATGGCGACGCTGCACTTCGCGCTCGCGGCTGGCTGCTTCGCGGTCGCGCTGTTCTTCGTCTGAAACTCACGCGCGGTCGCTGACTCGGTACATAGCGAGACGTAGCATCGAACGGAACCCCACTTCCGGGTTCGCGGCGCTTCGCGTCGCCCGATGACGCCGGGCTGTCCCTCCGCCCGGAGACCTGGGGTTTGCGCATGCTTGCTGAGCAACGAGCATGCGCAACCCCCAGGTCTGCGACTGGATGAGGAGTGCTGCAAGCAGGGTGAGGCTGGGGGTACCGTCAGTCAGTACGCGACGCCGAAGCGGGCGCGGCGGTGGGTGGGCGTGTCGATCTCGGCGACGATCGCCGTCGCGAAGTCGGCACCGGAGATGTTCGAGTCGCCGTTCGCGTCGGTGAGGAGCACGTCGCCGCCGATGCGGTACTTGCCGGTCGCCTCGCCCGGCGCCCAGGCCCCGAACGCGGCAGCAGGGCTCACGTAGAACCAGTCGAGCTCGGGGGCGGATGCGCGCAGGTCGTCGAGCACGCCCGCCATCTCGGAGGCCTCGGGCTTCACCGCATCCGGGAAGCCCTCCGTGTCGAAGAGCCTCGGGCCGCCCTCGGCGACGAACAGCGAGCCGGCGCCGCCGATGACACCGAAGCGCACCCCCTTGGAAGCCGCGAGCTCGGCGGCCTTCGCGAGGAGTCCCCGGGTGCGTCCCTCGAGTTCGCCGCGGGGTGCCAGTGCAGAGACGACGACCTCCGCGCCGTCGATCGCGTGCTCCAGCGTGCCGTCCTCGAGCACGCTGCCGTTGACGTATGAGACGCCCTCGATCGGCTCCGCGGGACGCGAACGGCTGAACGAGGTGACCTCGTGGCCAGCGGCGGCTGCCGCCCGGACGAGGTGGCTGCCGGCGTATCCGGTCCCGCCGAGGATGGTGATCTTGGCCATGATGGTCCTTTCGTCGCGGCGGCCGTTTCAGCCGCCGAAGGTCACCGTAGGAGACCGACTGCGGGGAGGGGAAGAAGGCACTTTGCGGGGAGTCGGTTACCGCGAAGTGCCCTTTGCGCACCTCTTGAGTCTCCGCTGGTGACTGGGTAACCTGTGGATACTCCGAGGAAGGGTGGACCATGTCCGAGCCGCTGTGGGACCCGTACGTCCGTGACTGCCCGTCGCGGCGACTGCTGGATCGGATCGGCGATCGCTGGACGGTGCTGGTCGTCGGCACGCTGCACGACGGGCCGAAGCGATTCTCGGAGATCCAGGCGGCCGTCGATGGCGTCTCGCAGAAGATGCTCACCCAGACGCTCCGCGGCCTCGAACGTGATGGCCTCGTCACGCGCACCGTCTTCCCGCAGGTGCCGCCCCGTGTCGACTACGAGCTGACGGAGGTCGGCCGCAGCCTGCTCGGTCCGCTCCGCATCCTCACCGACTGGGCTGCCGAGCACATGTCCGACGTCGGGGATGCCCAGCTCCGGTACGACGAGAGCAGGGCGGCATGAGCGAATCACGCGTCGATCGCATCGCGGTGACCGGCAGCACGGGCGCTGTCGGCGGACGCGTCGCCAGGCAGCTCGCGGATGTGGGAGCACCGCAGCTCCTCCTCGCGCGCACGCCGGCGAAGGCGCCCCAGCTGCCCGGCTGCGTCGTCGCGCCCTTCAGCTACGCGGATCGTGCCGCATCGACGGCCGCCCTGCGCGGCGTCCACACGCTCTTCATGGTGTCGGCGTCCGAGAGCGAGACACGGCTCGACGAGCATCGCGCGTTCATCGACGCGGCGGCAGACGCCGGGGTCGAGCACGTCGTCTACACGTCGTTCTTCGGGGCATCGCCGGACTCGACCTTCACGCTGGCGCGAGACCACTTCGCGACGGAGGAGCACCTCAAGGCGTCTGGGATGGCGTGGACGTTCCTGCGTGACAACTTCTACATGGACGTCATGCCCATGTTCGTCGGCGACGACGGCGTGCTGCGCGGCCCCTCGGGAGACGGACGTGTGTCGATCGTGAGCCGCGCCGACGTCGCCGCGGTCGCATCGAGCGTGCTGCTCGCGCCGGATGCGCACCAGGGTGCGACGTACGACCTGACGGGACCTGAGGCCCTCAGTGCGGCCGAGATCGCGGACGCGATCGCGCTCGCCAGCGGCACCGCCGTCACGTTCCACGACGAGACGCTCGACGAGGCATACGAGTCGCGGGCGAAGTGGGGCGCGCCGCCTTGGCAGAACGATGCCTGGGTGAGCACGTACACGGCGATCGCGAGCGGTGAGCTGTCGAGGGTCTCGGTCGACGTCGAACGGGTCACGGGCAGGGCCCCCGTCTCGTTCGCCGAGTACCTGGCCGGCCGGTAGCCGCGCTTCGGCTTCTGCTCAGCTCTTCGTGAGGTCCTGGGCGAGCATCACGATGATGCCGCTCGGCCCGCGCAGGTAGGTGAGCCTGTACACGTCCTGGTAGTTCGCGACACCGCGAAGCGGAAGGCAGCCGTGCCTGGCGGCGATCGCGAGCGAGGCGTCGAGGTCGTCGACGGAGAACGCCACGCGGTGCATGCCGATCTCGTTGGGCAGCGTCGGCTCGGTCTCGATGGCCTCTGGGCTGAGGTATTCGAAGAGCTCGAGTTGTCCGTGTCCGTCCGGTGTCTGCAGCACGGCGATCTTCGCGTGGTTCCCGTCGAGGCCGACGGCCGTGGACGCCCACTCGCCGCTCACCTCGTCGCGGCCGAGCACGGTCAGGCCGAGGTCGGTGAAGAAGGCGATGGTCGCTTCGAGGTCACGGACGGCGATGCCGACATTCTCGAGTCTGATGGGCATGGTCGGCATGCTACTCAGCTTTGCCGAGCGGATGCGGGGCCTGCGCTACCGGTTCACTCGCCCGACCCGACCGCCGATTGGCCAGGTCGTCCGCCGCTCGGTCGAGGGGTCGCCCCAGAGCTCGGCGAGGTCACGGCCGACGGCTTCGAGGAGGTGCTCCTGGCCGGCCTCGCGGGCGGCGCGGACGGCCGACCAGGTCGAGAAGTAGCCGAGCAGCGCATCCAGCGTGAGGTTCTTCTCGATGCTGGGGGCGCGGAACTCGAGCTCCTCGAACGGGAAGGGGAGGTCGCGGTACTCGCGTTCGACGAGGCGCCGTGTCGGCGGCCAGTAGGCGTCGAGGTCGTCGGCGTAGAAGCGCTGGGCGCGTTCGTCGATCGCCGGATCGTCGATGTGGAGGATGCCATAGCAGAGGAGTGCGAGGATGCCGCCGTCGGCGCTCACTCGGGTGACCTCGTCGTAGAACTTGGGCAGGTCGAACCAGTGCGCGGCCTGGGCGACGCTGACCAGGCTGGCGGAGCCGTCGTGGATGCTGCTCGGCAGCGATTCGGCGGGCGCCTGCACGTACTCGACGCGCGGATGCGGCGCGGCGTTGGCGATCTGCTCCTCGCTCGGGTCGAGGCCGATGACCTCCTCGAAGACGTCGCCGAGGGTGGTCGTGAACTGGCCGTTCCCGCAGCCCACGTCGAGGGCGAGGGCCGTGCTCGGCGTGAGCTCGGCCAGCTCAGCGGCCAGCGTCGAGGGGTAGCTCGGGCGGAAGTCGGCGTAGGCCCGCCCGCCCTCGGTGAACCAGTTGCGCGCAGCTCGAGTCATGCGCTGATGCTAGGCGCGGTGGCTGAGCGCTCGGCGGCGGTTCCGGCTGGCGTCAGGCGTCAGGCGTCAGGCGTCAGGCGTTAGGCGTGGGGCGCCAGCTCGGCGATGGAGCAGGTCGGCAGGGCGACCCAGCCTTCCACCTTCGCTGCGTCGAGCTGGTCTGGTGCGACGGGCAGCGTCTTGCCGAGCGCGTGGGCGCGCGCGTTGAGGGATGCGGCGAGTGCATCGAGGGCGTCGTCGGAGCGGCCGAGGAGCAGGCGCTGCTCGTCGGTCGTCTCGAGCCAGGGGAGCGCATCCAGCAGTGCCGCCGCCGCCAGGACGCGCGCCTCCGGCTTGGTCTTGTACCCGGGAGTGAGCAGCCCCCAGGCGCGCAGGGCTGCGGCGGGGTAGACCTCGGCGAAGCGTCCGCCGCCGGAGCGGTCGACCTCCTCGCCGGTCGATTCGAACGCCTCGAGCAGCTCGGCGCAGTGGATGGCCGTCATGCCGAGCCGGTCCGTGGATACGCTCAGCGGCCACCGCCCCGTGCGCTCGCGCACGACCCGGTCCGTGTTTCGGTAGGCGAGACGCCGACGCAGGTCGATGCCGGAGTGCGTGCGCGCCCCCGTCGCCCGTCCTGCGTGCGCCGTCACGAACTCGACGAACTCGATGGGCCAGCCGAACGCGCAGTCGATGCCGATGCTCGTCGCATCCACCGACAGGTCGACGATGTCCGCGTCGTGGATGCCGAGCCGCAGCTCGGCCACGCGGGCCGTATCCGCTCCCCACTCGATGGCGGCGAGCGCCGTCCGGGTGGGCTCGGCGGCCAGGTCAACGCCAACGGTTCTCATGCCGCCAACGCTAGCGGGCGAGCCGCCTGGCTAGGCTGACGTGGTCGAGCCGCGTTCCGCTGCCCGGGTCAGGGAGGGTGCTCGTGAGTGTGGGCTCGTTGGGTGCGGCGCAGGATGCATCCGCTCGTCGCTCGCTGGTGATCGCAGTGCTGTCGCTGCTCGGGGCGACCCTGTTCTGGGCGAGCAACTACATCGTCGGCGAGGCAGTGCTCAAGACCTTGGACCCGCTCAGCCTCGTGCTGTGGCGTTGGACGCTCGCCGCCGTGCCGCTGCTCGCGATCGCGCATTTCGTGGAGCGTCCCAAATGGCGTGAGGTGCTGCGAGCCTGGCCGTGGCTGCTCGCCCTCAGCTGCACGGGGCTCGTCGGCTACAACCTGACGCTCTACGCCGCCCTGCAGTACAGCGATGCCTTCAGCGCATCCCTCATCAACGCGTTCAACCCGGCGGTGATCGCGGTCGCCGCCGCGGTCTTCCTGAACCAGCGCCTCACCAGCACCGGCGTCTGGGGTGTCGTGATCGCCCTCGTCGGCGTGTTCGTCGTCGTCAGCGGCGGCGATGTCGGTGCGTTCCTGGAGGCGGGGTTCGGGATCGGGCAGCTGCTCATGTTCGGCGCCGTCGGCATCTGGACGGCCTACACGATCATCGGCCGCCGATCGCCGCCGCTGCCCCCGATCACCTCGACGTCGATCCAGGCGGTCATCACCGTGCTCCTCGTCGCGCCGGTCACCCTCGCGACGGGCGGCCCGCAGCTCCCGGTCTCAGCGGAAGCGCTCACGTCGCTGCTGCTCATCGCGGTGTTCCCGTCGGTGCTGTCCTACCTGCTCTGGAACCGCGCGCTCGCCGTCATCCCGGCGGCCAGAGCAGGGGTGTTCCTGAACCTGATCACCGTGTTCACGGTCGCGTTCACCCTGCTGGCAGGACAGCCGTTCACGATCGGGCAGCTTGTGGGCGGGGCGATCGTCATCGTCGGCGTGGTCGTCGCGAACGCGCAGGCGTTCCGGCGGGCGGCTTGAATCCGCCTGTGTCGCAACGAACCGGGTAGCTGACGAGCGCGGGCGTCTTCAGCGCTGCGAGGTCGAGTTCTCGGAGCTCGATCGCGGTGCGACTGCGACGTCGGAGCCCTCCTGCCGCGGTGCCCCGCGGCCGACCCGCCAGCTCGCGACGGCGGCGACGGCGACGAGGGCCAGCACGGCGATGAGCGCGGACCTCAGCCCGAAGTCCTCGCCGAGGAAGCCGAGCGCGGGTGGACCGACGAGGAACGCGATGTACCCGAGCGTCGCGGCGAACGCGACACGTGCATCCGGCCGGTTGCCCGAGGCACCAGCGGCGGAGAGCGCCACGGGGAAGCCGAGTGCCGTGCCGAGGCCCCACAGGATCGCGGCGCAGGCGGCGACCGCCTGGTTGTCGACGAAGATGATGAGCGCCAACCCCGCCGCGCCGATCAGCGCGCTCGCGCACAGCACCGCGGGCCGTCCGAAGCGGTCGACGAACGAGCCGCCCACGAACCGTCCGACGGTCATCGACAGGGCAAAGACTGCGAAGATGCCGGAGCCCCAGGCCGCGTCGAAGCCGTGTCCGTCGACCATGACCAGAGGGAGCCAGTCGTTGGCGCTGCCCTCCGCCATGGCAAGCGCGAGCACGATGACGCCGATCAGCAGCAGCGTCCTGTCGCGCCAGAGCGGACTGCTGGTTGGCGCATCTTCCTTGTCGGTGCTCGCCTCGAGCGCCGCCCTGCCGGTAGCCCGGGGAAGGAGGCGGATGGAGGCGACGAGCCCCACCGCGACGACCACGGCGGCGAAGCTGAGGTGCGCCAGGATGGGGAAGGACGTGGCGGTCGCGACGATGCCGCCGACTGCGCCGATGGTGGTGCCGAGGCTGAAGAAGCCGTGCATGGCGGGCAGCGTCGATTTGCCGAGCTGCCGCTCCACGTCAGCCCCCTCGATGTTGAGCGCCACCTCTGCGCCGCCCATGCCGAGGCCGAAGAGGGCGAGCCCGAGGGCCACGACGATGCCGGAGGCCAGCGCCGCACCCGCCCCGATCGTCAGCGCGCTCGCCGCGACGAGGGTCACGCCGACGGCGATGACCGGGCGCGCGCCGAACCTGCTGACGAGCCGGCCCGAGCTGAGGATGCCGACCATCGACCCGACCGACAGGCCGAAGAGGATCAGCCCCATCTCCGCGGTCGACGCGCCGAGCGCATCCCGGACGTCGGGGGTGCGGGTCACCCAGGATGCGATCGTGATGCCCGGCAGGAAGAAGAGCACGAACAGCGCGAAGCGGCGGCGCTGGGGGGAAGCGGGCAATTGGGGTCCGTTTCAGATGGGGGGGTGTCCCTATGGTCTTGTCAAGCGGCAGGAGCCATAGGTGGCTGGTAGATGGTGCCGTCTCGGAGTATTGCGCAGAGAACGTCGCAGCGTCGTCTCGCGAGAGTTCACGAGTGCTTGGTTGTGGCGTTTGCCTTGCCCTCGTTGCCGGTTGTAGTACGACCCTGAAACTGGGTCTCTGAAAGTGGTGCGGATGCGGTCTTGTGGATTTCAGGAATCGCTCGAAACTGATCGTTTATGACGGTGACTGGACCGAGATCGCAGGCCATGGGTCGCTCCCGCTTCGACCAGACGGCTCGGGTCTATGGGGCGAGTGATGTCAGCTGCTGACCTCCAGCGCCAGAGCCTGGATGCCCGAGCCGCTGCCGGAACCGGTCAGTGACCGCCGTCCTGCTGTCAGTCAATGGAACCGCGTTCGCCGAGCGCGACTGCGGCTTGACAGATCTCCACGACTACGTCGGGGCCGTCGAAGGCCTGGCTCGGGTTCACGTCTTCCCCCTCGTTGGCCGCGTGGATGATGAACGTCTCGCTGATGAGCCGGTTGCCCACGAGTCCCGTCTTGCGAGAGACGACGTTTCCCGTCACCTCGATCTTGCCGATTGCCCCGGAGGACCACTTCACCTCGCAGTACGTTGGCCTCACGAGATAGCCACCCTTGGAGGTCTCGAAATCGGCCGCGTCGTGCAGGCGGTACGAGATCGTGGTCATCCGCTTCGGGCTGTCTAGACGGACGGTCATCAGCTTGCTCCTCGGCGTCGCGCTCGGCTCGTTCCCACAAGCGTGGCCCGGCAGCTGCTCCCCCGCAAACGATCGTTTGCGGCACGCTTGATGCCGGAGCCTCGAACGTGCCGCCGGAAACGATGCTCAGAATCAGCATTCGGCAGACGTTTTCGGCGGTCACGGGTCAGGAGTCGGGGCTCCGTGATGGTGCCCATGTCGTGCTTGACGCTGGTGGCCGGTGCTGTTCGCGCATGTAGTCGAGGAACGCTGTGAGAACAGGATGACGGTTGTCAGCTCGCCAGAGGATCGAGTGCGGGTAGGTCGGCGTTGGATCGATGATCGGTATCCGTCGCAGATCGTACGACTCGGGCCAGAGGTAGCGCGATCCTTCGCCAACGAGCGTTGAGAGGTTCGCGGATTCGGCAAGTTCATCGAGCAGCGAGTCGACGCCGGAGCTTGGCCCCATGGTGTCGATTTGTAGGCCGAACTCGTTGCTGAGTTCTGCGTAGTAGTCGCCCCACTCGGTGTTTGCGCGCATGCCGGGCATCCAAATCCGAAACGGTCGGAGATCCGCGAGCGTGACGGTGGTGGAGTCGGCGAGCGGGTGTCGTGGCCCGACGAGCAGCTGGTGGTGATCCTCGATCACTCGTCCGGCGCGGATCGCTGTTGGGATGCGGATTGTGGAGTCCGTGAGGGCTCGGAAGGTCGCGTCTATGGTGCCGTCGAGGACTGCGGTGATCGCCGCGGCTGTGTCTGCGTCGGGGAGCGTGACAACGTCCAGTGTGACTTCGGGCTGCAAGCGGCGAAACCTCCACAGCTCCGTCGCGGGTGCCGTCCTGGTGTTCAGGACGTCGACGCGGAACTCGCGGTTCTCTTTCTGCACCGATCCCTCTGCACGCGAGGCTGCCTTGAGGAGGTCGCGCGCGTGCGGGAGGAAGACCTGTCCATCGACGCTCAGCCGCGCGC
Source organism: Pseudoclavibacter sp. AY1H1 (assembly GCF_002931055.1). Classification (GTDB taxonomy): domain Bacteria; phylum Actinomycetota; class Actinomycetes; order Actinomycetales; family Microbacteriaceae; genus Pseudoclavibacter. The sequence goes on from NZ_PSXX01000010.1 coordinate 15,779, forward strand.
GCCGTGTCGAGCGATCGAGCAGGCTAACCCCAAGGGCGCGTTCGAGTTTCGCGACCCTCTTCGACACTGCTTGGTGAGTGAGTCCCAGGTCGTCACCCGCCGCCTGGAATTGCTCGGCATCCGCGACCGCGACGAAGGTGCGCACCGCCTCAAGATCCATCCCTCAACCCTAGACACAACGAATGGTTGTGCGACACGACGCTCAGCGGTTGTTTGTCTCGTTGACCAGGCGCTGATTGGCTTTAGGAAGTCCACGGAGTTTTGTTCAAGGGAGTGTTTCATGGGGTTTGCTGCGTGAGTTCAGCGAGCGATTCGGATGACGGAGCAGCTCAAGACGCTGCCTTACTCGTGACAGGAGGAGGTTCGAGCGACGTGGGGTGACCTCACTGGGCAGCCGGTCGACGAATCCTTCAACCTCTTCCCGCCCGTCTACACCGACCACGGCGTGAACATTCGGATAGGTGAGAACGTGTTCATCAATCAGGGATGCCGGCTCAACGACATCGGCGGGATCGAGATCGGCGACGATGTGATGCTCGGCCCGAACGTGAGCCTCCTAACCTCGGGACATCCTGTTGATCCCGCCCGTCGGCGCACGGAGATCACATCCGCGCCGATTCGGATCGGCAAGAACGTCTGGATCGGAGCTTCAGCGCTCATCATGCAGGGCGTTACGATCGGCGACGATGCTGCGGTCGCGGCCGGAGCAGTCGTCACGCACGATGTGGCCGCGCGCACGGTCGTCGGCGGAGTCTCGGCGACCGTGATTAAGAGCCTCGACTAACCCATGAGCGCGGATTGTTCTAGGCCCGCCGCAAACGATCGCTTCCGGCTGATGCGCACGAATCACGGTTGGTGGTTCACCGGAACCGATCACCGATTATGAGCCTGCGGGGTGGCAATCGTGCGTGTCAGCGAGCGCCTAGGAATTTAGAGCCGAGCACGTGCTCAAGCACCTGGTTCATGAAGCGAACGGCCTCTTCCGCGTCGTCTTGTTCGATCCGCGTGTCGAGGCCGTGGACGGCGGTGTGGCGTAGCTTGTTGAGCGCCATCGCTGCATCCGAAACTTCAGGAGAATCTGCTAGGCGATTCGCAACGGTGAGACCTCGACCGCCGCAGGCGGCCTCGATCGCGAGCCGGGCCGAGAGCACAGCCTCGCGGTATCGCCCATCGCGGAGGTGCGTTGCTGCGGTTCGTGCGTGTGCGGTGGCTGCTGTTTCTTCGTCCACAATTCTGAACGCGTCGCGGTAGGCGGTGTCTGTTGTCGGACCGATGATGTAACTGAGTTTGCTGTCGTCTTCGTACCGGATCACGTCGTACGTGTCGACAGTCGTGCCACCTGACACCAGCACATAGTCGCGGTGTCCATCCTTCTCGTAGAGGTTCGCGAGGAGCTGGTCACTTCCGGTGGCCTGTGGGCTGGTGAGGAAGGCGATCAGGTGGTCCTTGGTTTTGCCGTACATCTCGACCTTGCGTCCCGTCCCCTTCTCGCGGAGGCGGAGACCCGGCCCACCGTCCTCATCGGAGTACTTCTCGATGAAGCACCACACAGAGGTCGGCGGGGAGACGACGGCCGCGGTCTGGATGCGCACCGTCACACCAAAGTTTTGATCGAACCAGAAGCACACCTCCTTCGAGTTCTGATCAACGATCGGAGCGGCGATAGCGATGTGCTCGTCGCGGCCGGCTGGCTTTGTCAGGCCATGCCCGTGGGAGTAGCACTCTGCCATCAGTGTCGCGAGGGGAGTGATCTGGTGCATGAGTGGGTCGTCCGAGAGAACTCGAATGATTCGACGGGTGACCTTCTCCCTCAAGCGAAGGTCAGGTTTCCCGTCGGGGCGTTCAAACGACTCCACGTAGGCTCTGACCACACCCGTGCTCTGTGCACGCCACGCAGCGATCTTGACCGCATGCGACGCGCGACGCGCCCGTGAGATCGACGGTGCCATGGTTCTCCCTCATTTGCAATTTCTTCGGCTTGGATGCTCAGGTCAGGTGCCCGCGCACATGTTCAAGCAGTGCCAGCTCGGCGTCCCGTGGCCAGTATCCGGCAAGCTGAGAAAAGCGGGTTGCGCTCTCCCCGGTACAGACGGAACGAGCCGGTACACCTGCCAAGCGATATCAGCAGCGGCCTCGAAGTCGGTCACGGCCGCACTCTAGTTCGGGGCAGGCCAACCGCGCTGCGGAGGAACCAACTAAAGGGCAGTGCGTCTCACCGGCCAGAGGCCGGACGGCCGTAACCGCTGGTTTACGGACGGCCTCGGTAGTGCGAGACGATCTCCGTCGTGCTCGACACGAGGTGACCGGCGGGGGAGACCTGCTTGCGTAACCCGTCCTCTTCGAAGACGTGTGCGGCTCCTGGGAATGCCTCGAAGGGAAGCGGATTGAGCGCATTCGGATTGTGGAAGACGGTGAAGCCGTCGGTCCAGTCTTCCTCATAACCGGGAGTCACCATCTGCGAAAAGACTTCTTCAACACCCGTGTTGTCTTTCGAGAAGCGTCGCCCTTCGTGCTTCACGGCCACACTCGGATCACCCATGCCTGCCGCGATCCCCAATCGGTTGAACTTGGTCAGTGTTCCAGCCGCGTTGAATGCGACAGCGCTGACGTGCTCCGAGTCGGGCAGCTTGAAGAAGCCCGAAGGGAACTCCTTCGTACCCCACTTGATTTGAGCAACCGGCACTTCAACCCTCTGTATCTTGCCCTTGCTCTCCACGTCTTCGATGCGCACGCCGTACAGGTATTCGTAGAGGGCCGATTGGGTCCAAGTCATAGAGAGAGGATGGTGGAAGTCCTGGATCGCGATGACGAACGGGATAGTCAGATCCAAGCCCTCGCGGGTCCAGTACCCCTTATCGTTCAACTTCTCCCACAGTCGCCCCGAGAACCGAGTCGGCAGGTAGTTGTGCACGTACTCGAAGATGTCTTCCTCGGTCGTGGGGGGCGGCACCACCTGATTGGCAGGCGGAGGGTTCGAGGTGGTTGCTTCCACATAGAAATCGCCAACGATGCCTCGTGCCAAGAAGTCAGGCGCAGGCTTGGGCTGCTCTACGCGGTGGCCCGCCTCTCTCAGCACGGCCCACAAATAGAGTTCCCAGACCCGCGCATCGAAGCCGGTCGTCTGAAACTGCTCGATGTAGGAGCCGTCCTGGTTCTCGTACCAGCGCATAGCGACCTCGATCAGCCGCTTTGCCGCGATGGCACTCGGGCTGTCGCGAAGGTACTTAAAACGTTCGTGCAACTTGTTCTCATTCGCCACCTTCGCGAAGAAGTCCAGTGAAGGCTTCTCGTCGCCCTTTGCTCGCTCGTTGTCGTAGTCGTTGTGAACACGAGCCATGCTCGCCGCAGTCCGTTCTACGGCCTCACGGATGCTCGTGTGGTCTTGGAGGATGTTCACGCCGCGATACCGCCCAGCGAGGTCCGGAGCCAGGATGGCGCTGTGTAAGTCCATGTCGGTGAGGTCCAGAAAGATCGTCCCGAAGACCCGTGCGGGCTCGATCTCCAGCCACTCAACTTCTTTGATCGGCGGCAACCCTCCAGGTCCGCGCGCCCAAACCACATGAGCTTTGAACCGCTGCTCGGACACGGCTCGAATCTCGTCGGGCTCTACTTCTTTGTTCCCCACCGGGACCCCCTTGTTGGTCACCTCAGGCTAGCGGTGGGTTGGGCCACCTGTTGGTCGTGCCCCGTACTTCGTCCTGTGCCTGTTCCAAAACGATCGATTCTGGCAGCCCGGCAGCATGCGGGCATGCCTTCCACCGCTCGGACTCGACTCGACATCGTTCTCGCAGACGTCGACGCGCACATCGCTCACGCTCGCTCATTTGCGGCCGGCAGACGGGGAGCCCCCGCGGCGGTTGCGGGCGTGAAGAGGCCGGGGCGTCCGTTCACGCGAGCAGCGACGGTGCTGCTCGCTGGCGCTATGGAGGGCTATGTTGAGGCGGTTGCTCTTGAGACCGCAGGAGCTATGTCCTTCTCGCCCCAGCAGCTGTCGGACTTCAAGCGTCAGGTCGACATGAGCCATGGCGTCACGGTCCGCCATTTGCATCAAATCACGGCGGTCATTGGCCTACCATTTGTGGCCGATGAAATCGGATGGAACGGTCTTTCACAGGGAGGCGTCCGCCAGCTTTTGGTCGATCTATCGTCTCGTCGAAACAAGATTGCTCACGGCGCGGCCCCAGACGAAGCTCGGGTAAGTGACGTTGAAAGATGGCGCAAACTGTGTGTTCGATTCGCGGATGAGTTAGACAAGAAGTGCGCCGCCGCGGTTCAGGTGAAGACCGGGGCTCTACCGTGGTGAGCTGACTAGTTCAATCCATGAGCTCGAGCGATGATGTCAGCTTCGGCGCTGTAGCCGCGGGCGCGTAGCTCTCGCACGAAAACATCCATCGGCGGGGTGGATGCCATGTAGGGGTGCCCGCACGGGCCGTCATAGAGCCCACCTCCAGGTCCGTCATAGAGGCCCCCACCCGGCGAGGTGTCGAGGCCACCCCCGTTGTAGGTGTCGAGGCCACCCCCGTTGTATGTGTCGAGACCGCCCCCGTTGTACGTGTCAAGACCGCCCCCGTTGTACGTGTCAAGACCGCCCCCGTTGTACGTGTCAAGGCCACCCCCGTTGTACATATCGGCACCGCCGCCGTTGTAGGGGTCAAGGCCACCCCCTGGTCCTCCATAGAGGCCCCCGCCGGGCCCGTTGTAGCGGTCTCTAGGCCATTTCTTCGCCATGGTCTTTCCTCTCAAGCCGGAGTGATGCAGCTGGTAAGGGCCAGCGCGCTCGTTGTACCACATAGAAGCACATCGCCGTCGGGGACCACAGGACCTGCACACCAATGAGTGCGGAACAGTTTGCTGAGCACTGTTAGTTGCACGGCTCTTCTAGCATCTCGCGTGGCTGCGCCCGAAACGATTGGGTTCGGCGCGTCTCTGGCTCCACGTCGACTACAGGACCACGCGGAAATTAAGCAGCGTTCGCGATGACCCGGAACGTGACGTAGGCCGACTCAGCGTAACCAGGAAGAAACTCGCCGGTTGCTTCTTCGGAAGCGATAGGGAGACCGGAGCCGGACACCAACTCGTACGTCGCCAGGGGCAGCCCTTCCGGGTGTCGGTTGCTTTCGAGTTGCGCCGAGTCGGGCACAACGGTCAAGGTGAAGTCGTCCCGCGACCAGAACTCCGCTCCGTCCCAGATCCGCGCTGGGAACGTTTGGTCGGAGGACAGAGTTGCCATCACGCCGATGCGATGGGCTGTGCAGTCTGGCAGGTTGAAGTTCAAGACGACATCCTTGGCGACCTGATCGGCGGGACCGTCGAGACTCAGGTAAGCGCGCACAAAGTACTCTGCACCTGGCTCGATCTCCATTTCGTCGTACCAGACCTGCTCCCCCGAGCTCATGGCAGGTCTGATCCCAACCCAATTGCGCTCATCACCCAGACCTTCGTTCTCGTAGGTGGAATTGAACGTCAAAGAGTCGGGGTAGGCAGTGTCTGTGAAGATGGCCCGTTCGGGACCCCAGCCGACAGGCAGATCCGTTTCGGAACTGGGCCCGCAGAGGTCCTGCCCATCGACTTTAGCTTCGGCTACTGGCTCAGCGCTGCCGGCTGTGCCGTTCACTCGAGTGCTGTCACCGTTAGCTGACAAGGTCGCGATCAGCGCAGCGACACCTAGGACAGCAGTCACGATGACGCCAGTGCGAGTCCAGTGTGGAGCGCCCGAGCCCCAGCGAGAGTTTGTCTCCATGAGGGAAGTATGCCTGGTGTGGCGCAACAGCGTGGTGGTTGAGTGCAACGCAATGCCCAATTCGAGGACACGTGGCGCACGTGCCCGAAATCCGATGCAAGCGCCCGTTCGTTTGGCAGGCGATATCACTCACCGTTGAAGACACGAGATCTACTGTCGCGTTCCACGCTCCGCCCGTGTCGAGGAATTATGCGCCAGAATCGATCGTTTGTAGGGGAGAGGTTGAGTCGGACGCCGTCATCGTCGACACGCCGCGTCGGGGTCGCCCGAAACTGTGCACCGAAACTCATGCTGCCCGCAACCTGCTAGCCAACATTTTTGGGTCGCTGGGTCCGATTGCTGTGAATCACGGTGGTAGGTGTCATGGTTTCAGCGCCGTTTAGCGTCCGATGAGTAGGGCCTCCCGCGTGGCGTCAACGGATTAGGGGGCGAGCGCGTCCCTTCGGACGGGTCGGTATTCGTCGGCGAACCCGATGCGGCTGTATAGCGGGCGGTAGCGCGCAGGCGTTTCTCGATGCCGGGCGTTCGAGCATCCGCGAGATGCTCGGCGTTACGGATCTTCATAGACGGCGGCTGAGAGAGACCGGGCCACCGCCAACGAAGCCCATCGCGCGGTACATCGGTTCGGCCGTAGAGCTTACGTGCAGCTCTACGACGCCGGCATCGCGTTTCTTGAATCAGCAGAGGAGTTCGGTGACAGCAGCCCGCGCCAATCCGCGCCGGCGCATTTCAGGATCGGTCGCTACCCACTCAACATATCCGGCAGATGTCCCACGGCGACGAGGGATTGGAAAGGTCGTTTGAACGCGGCCGACCGCCACAGCGGCGACGTCGCCCGAGTTCGAGGGGCGGTCGACAACGAACGCCATAACGTCGCCTCCGAGACGTTCCGAGAGGTTCGACTCCGCCGCGCGCATGCACTCAGGATCGACTGGCGGTCGGACAGCGGCATATTCCTCGGCCATGTCGGCATACATGCCGTTTACGAGCCGAATGATGCCGGGGACGTCTTGGTTCCTGGCGATACGGGCGATGGAAGTCACGGGACAAACGGTACTTTTGTGAATCACAGCCGCAAATGTCGCCGTGATCACGGCGATGTATGTCCTGTCTCATGCGTGAGTCAATTCGCCTCGTGGCGGCGCAGTGACGCCGATCTCTGTCATCGACCTTGGGGAGTGGTGGTTGTCCCCGCCATCACCGATTGATCCTTCGATCTACTCGGTGGTCGTTCTGTCGCGACGGAATAGGCGCCAGACCCTTGCGCCGACGAGCAGGAAGATGGCGATGATGACGATGGGCACGACGAGCCATTCCCATCCCCCCGACCACCCAATGCCGAAGCCCTGATCATTCGAGAACGCGTTGACGGGCACGAAGAAGAAGGTTGCCTCCGCCTTCATCGGTGCAACGCTATCCACCACTGCCAGCATGCCCCCGGCGAACGAGAGGAACACGACCCAGTACGTGCCGAGCGCTGCCGCGGCAGTCAACGTGCCGATTGACCAGAGCGGCCGCATCCATCCTCCCTCGCCATAGCGTGCTGCAAGTGTTCGCGGGGCACCCAGGTCGGCAATTACCGCTTGCACCGGCCGCCCATCCGTGTCAATCTCGTCGCGCAGCGTTCTCAGGATGCGCCTACGCTCGGAGGCAGAGACGACTCCCTCGAGGTGCCAGTCCAGACGAAGCAAGTACATGGATGCGCGCATGGATGTCGAATGTTTGGCTTGAGTGAAGTGTGACATGCTCATTCCTTTTCGAGTTCGATGGCTTCGGACACGGCCGTAGCAGTTTGCTCCCACTGATGTCGGGCGACCGCGAGTGCAATTGCGCCTGCATCCGTCAGCGCGAAGTACTTACGAGGCGGGCCACTCGGCGACGACCTGGAGAACGTCGTGACGAGAGAGTCCCGTTCGAGCCGGTTCAGGACGGGATATACCAACCCCGTACTGACTTCGAGGTCGAGCGCCGTCAAGCGCTCGACCAACTCATACCCGTAGGACTCCTCCTGCTGAATAAGTTGCAGAACTACCAACGGGAGCACTGCGCGCGTCAGTTGCGCATCCTGTCGAGCTTGTATACGAGACACGCTAGTAGTGAAGCATGAATAGCGAGAGCCTGGCAAGCTGATTCTCGAATGCGGCCACACCGTGCAGGAAATTGCCGACACGTTCGGGGTGTCCCGGCCCACGATCTATCGGCACTTGGCCGAGCACGTCGAGCGGGCCTGACAAGGGATCATGGCGCACCTCAGCGACCGGCAGAAAGCCGAGCTCGTGCGCCAACACCAGGACGGCGTGCCGTGAACGCGTTTTGCGGAGCACTCCGGCGTGGCGGTGCGGACTCTGCGACGCTGGGCCCCGCAGTGTCTGGAGGCCACTCGACCCGGCGCCGGAACGGGCACCGCCAAGCGGCCGCAGGGGCTCGCCTGCCTCGACTATCTGCGCGAGGGTGACACCCTCGTCGTGCGCCGTCTCGACCGCATCGCGGGTAGCGAGACGATGGCCATTCAGGCCATCAGTGAGCTGCACGATCGCGGCATCAACATCAAGAGTCTCACTGAGCCCAACATCGACACGACCACGCCGATGGGGCGCGCATTGTTCGGCATCGTCGCCGTTTTCGCGCAGCTCCGCGTGGACACGATCCGGGAGAACACACAGCGCGGGCTCGCGCACGCGCGAGCCCAGGGCCGCGTCGGCGGCCGCCCGTCCGTGATGACGCCCGAGCGCGCAGAGCAGGCGCTGAACATGCGCGCCCAAGGGCACAGCATCCAGCGCATCGCGACCGTGCTCGGCGTCGGCAGCTCGTCCGTTTCGCGTGCGCTCGGTCGCGCCGCCGAAGACGCCAAGCTCGACGGCACGCAGCTCTCCGCGTAAGCGGCCTGCCCGCTTCTTCCCCGTCCTCCCAATACCTGCTGCCCCTCGATGGGAGAGGCCGCGGCCCAGGGTGCGGCTTGCCGCATCGCATGCGACGCGGAACGCTCTTGACGAGGGCCCCTCGCGTGACAGAATCTGCGCATTGGGGGACGGGGAGTGGCTTCGAGCGTATCGCCCGGCTGGCCGATGCCGCGCGGCAGAAGAGGGCCGCCATGCACGCATGGCGGCCCTCTCGGGACGAACGGCCGTGGTCACTGGCCGGTGTTGCCTACGCGCCGGTTGCGGGCAGCGCCTCGAGCGTGGCGCCGTTCGAGGCGATGAGCTCCCGATACCAGTGGAAGCTGTCCTTCCGCACGCGGTCGCCGCTGCCGGCGCCCTCGTCGTCGAGGTCGACGTAGATGACCCCGTACCGCTTCGTCATCTGCGACGTGGAGGCGCTGACGATGTCGAGTCCGCCCCACGACGTGTAGCCGAGCAGGTCGACGCCGTCCTCGATGGCCTCCCGAACCTGCTGCAGGTGCTGGCGGAAATAGTCGATCCGGTACTCGTCGTGCACGGCCCGGTCGTCGCCGGACCCTTCGAGCACATCCGTCGCCCCGAGGCCGTTCTCGACGATGAACAGCGGCACCTGGTAGCGGTCCCACAGGTCGTTGAGCACAAACCGCAGGCCCTCGGGGTCGAGGTGCCAGCCCCATTCGGTGGTCTGCAGGTGGGGGTTCTTGATCGTCGAGAACAGGTTGCCGCCCGTTGCGCCGTACTGCTCGGGGCTCACGGAGGAGACGAGGCTCATGTAGTAGCTGAACGAGATGAAGTCGACCGTGTTGGCGGCGAGGAGCGCCTCGTCGCCCGGCTCCATGGCGACGTGGATGCCCGTGTCGCGCCAGAAGCGCCGCACGGTTCCCGAGTACCGGCCGCGCACCTGCACGTCGGTGTGGAACAGGTTCATGTTGTTGTCCCACTGGGCCCGCACGATGTCGGCGGGCGCCGAGGTGGCCGGGTAGTGGGCCATGCGGGCGAGCATGCAGCCGACCTGCGCATCCGGGGCGATCTCGCGGGCGGCCTTCGTGGCGAGGGCGCTCGCGACGAACTGGTGGTGCAGCGCCTGGTAGCCGACCTGGCGTGGGTCGACGCCGTCCTCGGGTTCGCGCTCGATGATGCCGCCGCCCGTGTACGGCTCGATGAGGGTCGTGTTGATCTCGTTGAACGTGAGCCAGTAGCGCACGAGTCCCCGGTACCGCGTGAGGATGGTCCTCGCGTACGTCTCGAAGAGGCCGACGACGGCGCGGTTCGACCATCCGCCGTACTCGGTGACGAGGTGCAGGGGCATCTCGTAGTGCGACATCGTGACGACCGGTTCGATGCCGCGCTCGCGGAGGCGCGTGAAGAGACGCTCGTAGAAGAGGAGGCCTTCCTCGTTGGGCTGGGCGTCGTCGCCGTTGGGGAAGATGCGCGACCAGGCGATCGACATGCGCAGCGACTTCAGGCCGAGCTCCGCGAAGAGCTCGACGTCGCCCTCCCAGCGGTTGTAGAAGTCGCTTGCCGAGCGCTTGGGGTAGCCGGCAGCGCCCGGGGTGGCGATGGCTTCGGCGATCTGCGCATCCGTCGCCTTCATGAGCGAGGTGATGTCGACGTAGTCGCCGGTCTTGCGGAAGGGGATGACGTCGGCCTGCGAGAGGCCCTTGCCGTCTTGGTCGAAGCCACCCTCGACCTGGTTCGCGGCGAACGCAGTTCCCCAGAGGAATCCCTCGGGGAAGGCGCCGGAGGCTCCGTGCGGGCTCGGGTCGGTTGCGGTGCGCTGCTCCGTGGTGCGGGTCATGCGGTTGCCTCCTTGTGGCTGGCCTCGGCGTCGATGGTGGAGAGGACGTGCATGAGCGCGTCGCCGTTCCCGCGCGTGCCGGGAGTACCCGGCACGATCGAGCGCAGGCCGAGGTTGGTGATGACGATGACCGTCACGGTGTCGTTGGTGGCGCTGACAGCGTCGAGGTCGACGTCGATGAGCGGGTCGCCGATGGTGACGCGGTCGCCTTCCGCGACGTGCGCCTCGAAGCCGCGGCCCTGCAGGGAGACCGTGTCGATGCCGATGTGGATGAGCACTTCGGTGCCCTGGTCGCTGCGGATGGCGACGGCGTGCTTGGTCGGGAAGACGGTGACGACTTCTCCCGTGACGGGCGACGTGACGTGACCGCTGGTCGGGCGGATGGCGGCGCCGTCGCCGACGAGACGCTGCGAGAACGTCTTGTCTGGCACGTCGTCGAGGGGGATGAGCTCGCCTGCCATGGGGGAGGCGATGAGCTCGCCGCTCGAGGGCGCGAGGGGTGCATCCGTCGTCGAGGCGGCGCTGGCTGCGGTGGCTGCGGCCGCCGGCTTCTCGTGCGCCGCGACGGTCTGGGAGGCCTTGGCGAGGATTGACTCGTCGATGCCGAGGATGGCGGAGACGACGGTCGAGACGATGAACGCGAGGACGATGCCGAGGATCGCCCACCCGAAGGTGGCTCCGACGAGGCCCGGCAGGCCGGGGAGGCCGCCGTTGCCGGCGAGCACGTAGGCCTGCACGCCGAAGCCGAGCGAGATGGCGCCGCCGACGCCGGCTCCCGCCATGGAGGCGATGAGGGGGCGGCGCAGCGGGAGTGCGAGTCCGTAGAGGGCTGGCTCGGTGACGCCCATGAGGGCCGTGAAGGTCGTCGAGAGGGAGAGTGCCTTGATCTGCGCGTTCTTGGCGCGGAGGAAGACGCCGAAGACTGCACCGGCGGTCGCGAAGGTCTGCACGTAGGTGAGGGGCAGGAACTTGTCGTAGCCGAGGGTGGCGAGGTTCTGCAGGATGAACGGGACGAGCGCGTAGTGCATCCCGGTCATGATGATGAGCGGGAGCAGCGCGCCGATCACGAAGCCGGCGGGTGCGCCGCCGTTGTCGAGCGCCCAGTTGATGCCGCCCGCGACGCCGTTGCCGACGAAGGTGCCGAGCGGGCCGAGGGCGACGAGCGTGATCGGGACAACCGTGACGAGCGTGAGCATTGGCACGAAGGTCAGCTTCAGGAACGACGGGATGATCTTCGTGAAGAGGCGCTCAGCCCACGACATGAGGTAGACGCCCAGGAGCACCGGGATGACGGAGTACGCGTAGGAGACCGACGTGACCGTGACCCCGAGGAGCGCGACCGGCTCGCCGGCGCTGAGCATGGTCGTGAGCGCCGGGTAGACGAGCACCGCGCCGAGGGATGCCGCGACGTAGGGGTTCGCGTTGAGCTTCCGCGCTGCCGAGACGGCGACGACGATCGGCAGGAAGAAGAAGACCGCGTCGGCGATGGCCGAGAAGATGAGGAACGTCTGCGAGCTCGGGTCGACCCAGCCGAACGCGTTGATGAGGGCGAGCACACCCTTGAGGAGGCCCGCGCCGGCGATGGCCGGGAGGATGGGGGCGAAGACGCCGGAGATGAAGTCGAAGAAGCGGGTGTGCAGCTTCTGCTTGCCGCCCTTGGTGCCGGCGGATGCATCCGCTGCCCCTTCCTCGGAGCTCGCGAGGCGCGGCAGCTCGGCGACGATCGCCTTGTGCACCAGCGGCACGTCGTTGCCGATGATGACCTGGTACTGCGAGCCGGCGTCGTTGACGCCGACGACGGGCCCGATCGCGGTGAGCGCGGCCTGGTCTGCCTTGGTGTTGTCCTTCAGGCCGAAGCGCAGGCGGGTGACGCAGTGGTAGAGCGAGGAGATGTTCTCTTCGCCGCCGACCGCGGCGATGATCGCTGCGGCGTCTTTCTCATACTTCATGGGGTGTCTCCTGGTTGGGGAGAATCCCGGCTTCACGCGGTTGCCCTCACGCTGCGGTGGATTCTTGGGGTGTTGAAAACTGTGGGGTGGATGCGGCGGTGCCGTGTCAGAGGAAGTTCGCGATGTGCAGGCCGAGGTAGACCTTCTCGGAGGCGCTCATCGCGTGCCCGTGGCTGCGCTTCACGAACGCATCCACCTTGTCGACGCTCGAGAACGCTGCCGGCTTCTGCTCGGTGAGGATGCGCAGCAGCTCGGCGTCGTCGCGTTGCACGGTCTCGCCGAGGAGCACACGCTGCGCGAAGAAGCGCACGTGGGTGACGAAGCGGAGGTACGACGAGTTGGCGTCGTCGTAGTGCAGGCCGAAGTGGAGGCGCACGATGTCGAGGATCGAGTGGGTGAGCTCCATGAGGCGGGCCGCGCTGTCGGCGGCGCCGCCGACCTGGGCGTTGATGACGTGGAGGGCGATGCTCGTCGCCTCCTCCTCGGGGAGTTCGACGTCGAGGCGCGAGTTGAGCTCGGCGACGGCGCTCTTCGCGAAGGCGTACTCGCTCGGGTAGTAGCGGCGCACCTCGACGGCGAGTGGCACGGTGAAGTCGCCGCCGTCGCGGGCACGCTGCACGGCGAACACGAAGTGGTCGGCGAGGCTCGCGTAGAGGCTGTCGCTGATCTTCGCGCTCAACTCGGCGCGCGCGCGGGCGACGAGGTCGGCGGTGGCGGTGAGGATCTCGGCCGGGATCGAGTCGACGATGGAGGCGAAATGCCGGCTGGCCGCGTCGTCCTCGAGCCGGAAGACCTTCTCGACGAGCGACTGGTCGACGCGCTCGCCCGGTTTCGAGCGGAACCCGAGTCCCTTGCCGAAGACGATGACCTCCTGCAGGGAGTCGTCCAACGCGTCAACAACGTTGTTGTTGAGTACCCGCCGAATGATCATCTTGCTCTCCTAGGAACACGCTTGCTGAAATCGTCGTCGAAACAGCTGCGGTGTTGCCTGCGGAAGCAGTGACAAGCCGCTGTCACTGTAACCACATCCTCGAGACATGGCAAGCGGGAGGGCTACGGGGTCGTCTCGCCCGGGTAGACAACGCCAACCGCGGCCCGGGCCTGGTCGAGCACTTCCAAGATCTCGATGGATGCCTGCCAGGGCATCACGGGAGACTGCGTGGCCCCGCCTGCGAGGAGGCGCGCGAACTCGGCGGCCTCGAACTGGAAGCCGCCTGGCACCGTCGCGTCCCACTCGCTGACGGTGGCGCCGCCGACGCCATCGGTCGACTCGTCCGTGGCCTCCCCGGACCCGTCTCGGTCGAACTCGCTCACGCGGAGCATTCCCGGAATGAAGAACTCCCCGGGCAGTTCGACGATGCCGTGCTCGAACACGAACTCCGCGCTCGACGCGGCTCGTCCCTCGAAACTGCACCGAGCCGTGCCGACGGCGCTCGCGGTGCGCATGATGACGGATGCGGACCCGTCGACGGCGTACCCGGGAATCAGGTTGCCTGCCGCGGCGACCTCGACGGGCGAGCCCATGAGGTCGTGGACCGCGGCGACCGAGTAGACGCCGATGTCGAGCAGCGCGCCACCGCCTTGTTCGACGTCCACGATGCGCGGGACGGGGGCATCCATGATCCCGGCGAAGTTCGCGTGGGCGGTGACGAGGCGACCGAGCATTCCGTTGGCGGCGATCTGCCTCGTCACCGTGAACTGGGGGAGGAACCGCGTCCACATGCCGTCGACGACGAGCACTCCACGCTGTTCTGCAGCGGCGAAGACCTCGCGGGCCTCGCGGGCATTGAGCGTGAACGGCTTCTCGACGAGCACCGGCTTGCCTGCGCGGATGCACGCGAGCGCGAGCTCGTGGTGTGTCGAGTTGATGGTTGCCAGGTAGATCGCGTCGACGCTCGGATCCGCGATGAGCTCGGCGTAGGAACCGTGCGCACGCTCGACGTCGAGCTCCTGGGCGAAGGCCTCGGCGCGCGACAGTTCGCGCGCCCCGACCGCCGCAATCGCCGACCGGGTGTGACGCGGCACCTCGTGCGCGAATCTGCGCGCGATGTGGCCGGCGCCGAGGATTCCCCAGCGCAACGGGGCAGCATCCGCCGGGTCGAGCAGCTCGACACCCTCCGCGAGGCGAGCGATGGGGGCGGGGAGTTCGGCGACGAACGCGGGGGCGGTGGGGTCGGTCATCATCCGAGTCTGGCATCGGGCGAGGGAGTGAGTCGAGGGGCGCGTCGTCTCGTGAGCCGCGGTGCAGCTCGCGGCGTCCGCCTACTCCAGGCCGAGGTCGATCACGACCTTGCCGCGGGCGCGGCGCTCCTCAAGGCTCGCGACGGCCTCGGCTGCTTCGCGGAGGGGGACGACGGCGGTGATCGAGGCGCGCAGCTCGCCGCGCTCGACGGCGGGCGAGAGCCGTGCCCACTGCTCGGGGAGCGACACGAGGCACTCGGGCATGAGCCCCTCCCAGGCCGCGCCGACGACGGAGATGTTGCCAAGCAGCAGCCGGTTGGTCTTGACGGTCGGGATGCTGCCGCCGGTGAAGCCGAGCACGACGAGGCGCCCGCGCTTCGCGAGGCATCGCAGGGAGTCGGTGAAGCGGTCGCCGCCGACGGGGTCGAGGACGACGTCGACGCCGCGATGGTCGGTGAGCTGGCGGACCTCGGCGAGGAAGTCTGCGGCGAAGACCGTGTGGTCTGCGCCGACCGAGCGTGCGAGCGCAGCCTTCTCCTCGGTCGAGACGACGGCGATGACGGTGGCGCCGATGAGCTTCGCCTGCTGGATGAGCGCGACGCCGAGCCCGCCAGCGGCCCCCTGGATGAGGACGGTCTCCCCTGCCCGCACCTGCCCGCGGTCGCGGAGGGCGAAGTCGGCGCTCAGGAGGTTGATGGGCAGCGCCGCGGCATCCACGAAGCTGATCGAGTCGGGCAGCGGCAGCACCCGGTCGGCCGGTGCGACGACGTACTCGGCGAAGGCGCCATGGCTGGCGACGCCGAAGACCCGGTCGCCCTCTGCGAACCCGGAGTCTTCGCCGGCCTCGGCGACAACTCCCGCGAACTCGCTGCCGAGCACAAACGGATTCGGGATGCGGTGCTGGTACTCGCTGCGCGACTGCAGCACGTCGGGGAACGCGACGCCGGCCGCCCGCACCTCGACGAGCACATGACCGGGCGCCCGGTGGGGGACCGGCACCCCGCGGAGCTGCAGGCTCCGCGGGCCGCCATCCGTCGAGTTCACGACCGCCCGCATCGAGGTGGCTCGGCCGGGCACAGGGTCGCGTGGCGCGTCGTGCGTGGGCTGGTCTGGCAGAGCATCCGGCATGCGTTTCACGCTAGCCGCTGCTCCCCTGTGTTCGGCGATCATGGCTGCGCGGCCCGCCCACCCGTGGAAACCCAGGACCCGAGCGGTCGATCTGGGAGGTCCTCGAAGGTCTCCTCGGTTCCGGTGATCACGAATCCACGTGCTTGGTAGTTCGCCAGGGCCAGCGGGCCGTCGAGGGTGCAGGTGTGCACCCAGACCCGTGAGACGGGTGCGAGCTGGGCGCGCTCCGGCAGCGTCCACGCGGCGAGGACGCCGTGCTCGAGCAATCGTCCCCCGAGTCCGCGACCCTGGGCCGCCTCGGCGAGGCCGAAGTACCGGATCTCCACCTCGGTTCCCTTGTCGGACGGCTTCGGCTGAAGGTGGACGTACCCGAGCGGATTGCCGTCGCCGTAGAGGATCCAGAACTCGGTCCCTGGCTCCGCGAGCTCATCCACCCACTGGCGCCTCGTCCAGTCGAGCCGCTCCGTCCAGAACCATGGCCCGCCGACGAGTCCGTAGAGGAACCGTGCGTACTCCGGCGAGATCGAACCCGCACGGTCGAGGCGGACGTCGTCGGGAAACGCCCGAGGCTCGTCTCGGGGCTGCTCGAGCATCTCCAGGGTCGTGGTGGTGACCTTCATCGGGACTCCTTGCGCGGGGCGAGCTGGCTTGGTGCTCGGGTGAGCGCGAACACCTCGTGTCGCGGGCCACGCTATTGGCGTCGGGGGAGTTCGCCAAGTGCGCGGTCGAGAGCTGTGGCGAAGGCGCGGTCGCGCACCAGGTCGCTCTTGGGCAGGCAGAGCAGTTGAAGGTGCAGAAAGAGCCCGGGCGGATGAACTGGTGAGTGCCAGCCCATCCGCCCGGGCGATCTCGTTCGGACCGAGAGCGGTTACTCGCTTGTCACGCGTCCGCGGCGCTTCTTGATGAGGAACGCCGCCCCGGTGCCAGCGAGCACAGCCCCGAGGAGGGCGAGGAAGACGGCGAGGCTGCCGTCGACGCCCGTCGTGGCGAGGTCGCCGTCCTGGCCGCCGGCGTCGGAGCCGCCGTTCCCGGACCCGTTCCCGTTCCCGGACCCGTTGCCGCCGCCGTTGCCGGGGCTCGACGTCGGCGCGGTGGTCCCGGTGCCGTCGGTGGAGGTCGGCTGCGGCGTGGGCTCAGTCGTCGGCTCCGGGGCGACGTCAACAGGCACTTGCTGTGTCGAGATCAGCAGTACCGGGCCGGTGAGGCCCACCGCGTGCGTCTTCACCTGGCCGGGGTTCGGGAACGGCGCGGGAACGCCGCCAGCCGCTGAGACGGCATTGCGGAGCGTCGTCGCCAGTTCGATCTCGATGATGTTCTCGCCTGGGCGAAGCGCGTCGGTGATGTCGTGTGTCGTGTCGCGACCCACGTGGCGCGAGACCACGGTGTCGTTGACGCTGACGACGCTGGTTCCGAGCGCGCCGTCGATGTCCAGCTCCACTCCGGCCCCCGAATCGAACCAGCTCTCTGGCAGGTCGAAGGTCGACGTGTACGTGCCAGTCCCCGACTTGTCTTCGAGTCCCGGGATCTCTCGCCAGTCCTTCAGCTCAGTGAGGCCTTCGACGTGAATCGTCGCGCCTCCGTCGGCTGCGGCGCTCGTGACCTGGAGATCCCAAGTGTTCAGTTCAATGGGAGCGCGATCGGTACCGAGCTCAGCTGCGACGGACGCGGTCGAGCCGTCCGCGCGGCTCAGCTCTGCGCCACCGGTCACCTTCGTCGTCCAGACCGGGGATCCTCCATCATCGAACGTGAGCGGGAGCGGCTCGGTGTTCGTGATCGCTCCGGACCACGGCGCCTGGGTCGAGTCGATCTCGATGACCCTCGTGCCGAGCGGCTCCAGCGAAAGCGGAACGACCGTGGTCGTGCCGCTGGCTGCGAACTGGGCCAGCGGGTTGCGTTCGCCCTCCCACAGGTCGATCTCGCTGACCGACCCGTGCACGTTGATCTCTGGCGCGAAGTTCACGGTCTCCGAAGAGGTGTTGTAGAGGTAGACGTACGTGGTGTCACCGCTCTGACGGTACTGGGTCAGTACAGGCGCGGAGTCCCAGGAGACGCGGGCGGATACGCCGAGGTCTTCGAGGGCGGGCTGCACGTCGGCCTGCGTGGACACCGTGCGCGTGTTCTCCGACGCGAGAACCGTTGACATCGCCGCTTCGACCTTCGCGTTGCCAGCCTCGCCGCTCGTGAAGCTCGAGTCGACCTTCGGCGCATCGCCGACGACGACGACCGCGAGACCGCCGGTGGCGGCGTCGGCGAGCGCTCCGGCGGCCGCGCCGTCCATGCTCCGCTCATCAATGACAAGCGCCTGGTAGGCGGGGCCATCAGGGAAGAGCGTCCCATCGCGAACGGGGCCCGCATCGACAATTCCTTGGGGGTCGAGGTACTGCACCGAGTACCCATGGTTCTCGAGGCCTCGTGTCTCGAACAGCTGGTCCGGTGTCGTCGCATCCTCGCTCGGGTCGAAAACGCCTCTGGCGGACGTCGTGAGGAAGTCCGTGGAGTAGATCGCGACGTCCGTCTTCGGGGTTCCCGTTTCAAGAACCAGCGTGCCGCGTGCCCAGTAGTCGGTGAGCTCGCTCCAAGCTGCCCATTGTGGGTACGTCTCGTCGTTCCAGCTCTCACCGGTCAATCCCCAGAATCGGTCCTGGGTGGGCCACGGCGCGTCGTCGGCCTGGCTGGCATAACCGTGGACGTACGGCTGCGTCATGCCAGCGGCCCATTCCTTGTCCATGAGCTGCTGGTAATCGTTGAGGGTGATCTCGAAGGCTCCCTGGAACTGTGCGCCAAGCTCCGATGAAACTCGGTTCGCACCGCCCTGGTGGGCTCCGGCGACGAGGGTGCGCTGCCAGTCGAGCGCGAACCGCCACGTTGCTTCGTCGGACCGGACGGGGAACCTGTCTCCAGAGTTGAGGGACTCGCCTTCTATGCCCGCGCCCATGAGTGCCAGCTCGCGTGCGCTGCGGATGACGTCGAGGTTCTGACCGTAGGCGGGCTGCGTCTTGAAGTCGATGCCGTAGCCCTCGGCCCATTCCTGGTACGGCTTCAGGTGGCCGTCGACGTAGAGATCTGTGAGCGTCGTGTAGTAGTCGGTCCGGACTCGCTCGCCAGTCTCATCAACCGCGGCAAAGTCGGGAGTCGGCTCCTCGTTGGGGACCCAGTAGTGCGACATCCCATGTGCAAAGAAGAACGGGAGATACGCCGTGGCGTCGTAGCCCCGCGTCTTCTCGAAAGAAGCCAAGAAATCCTGAGTCCAGAACAAGGAATCAGCGTGCAGCTCGAGTGAATCCTCGAAAAGATCGCCACCGACCTTCCCGAGCTGTTCGCCGTTGTCGCCGATCTGCTGCTCGTCGAGGTACTCGGTTGCGGCCTTCGCGGCTGCCGGGTCGAAGGCGCTCGTGACATTCTGCTCGGCATCGCGTTGCCAGTATGCAAAGAGGATCCAGTCGCCTTCGGCAGGGGCGGCCCAAGAGATCGAGCCGTCGACAGCCGCTGACGTGAGGTCCACTACGGAGTTCGGATCGAGGATCGTCGACTTCTCCGGGGGAGTCGCTTCACCCGCGACAACCGGGCCCGCTTCGACGACGCGTGCCGCCGTGACCGCGACGAGCTCAGCGGGCCGTTCCCCAGACGCATCGTCGAGCGCTCGAGGGAGAGCGCCCGAGAACACGGATCCTGCGCTGACATCGACGCGACCGTACTGGAGCTCCTTCTGCACGTAGGGCGTTCCGATACCGGTGTTCGGCGTCTGCACCGGCCAGGCCGCGCCCATGGTCATGCTCACCTCGATGCCAAGAGTCTCGGCTTCATCGAGGACAACGCCGAGCATCTGGCGCTGTATGTCGCTCGCCCAGAACGTTGATGAAAAGGCGATCTCGACGGAACTGAAGCCTGCTTCGGCGATGGCACGGACCTCGCGGAGGGCTTCCGCCTCAGAGATCGGGGTCTGCCACCACCAACGCATCCCAGGCCTGGACTCGGAGCCGGGATCGGAGAGCTCTTCGGCAGAAAGAGCTCCGGTTTGGGTGACGGCGCTCGCGGGTGAGGCGAGCGGTCCCGTCACGAGTCCAGTCGCGCCGACCGCCAGCACAGCCCCGGCGGCACAGGCTCTGACCCAGCGGGGCAAGATGGGTGGTGTGGAACGTTTCAATGACATGCAGTTCTCCCTTGAACACGATGTCGCCTCGATGGCGCAACCGAATCAAGTAATAACTGATTATTTATAAGTAATCAAGAAGTTTGCTTGTCCGGGGCCGGCGCGGCGTCCGTCACTGCTGTGCCAAGGCCGAGAGCGTGCACTGCGTGCTCGAGTTCGGAGCGCATATCGACGTCCGCATCGATGAGCCAACGGGTGAGGAGGCCATCGCTGAGTGTCAGGAGGAGCGTCGCCGCACGTCGCGCGTCGAAGTCCTGAGGGAGCTGGGCACGCGCGGCACGCGCCTGTACGCCGAGCGTGAAGTAATGCAGCATCAGACGCTGGCGTTCCAGGAAGTAGGCATGCGCAGGATGCTGCTCGTCGGACGCGGAACTCGCGTAGTGGGTGAACAGCGCGGCCAGATGGCGGCTCTTGGCGCTGTTGCTCGCCGCACTGAGGAGCGCGGAGATCGCATCAGGCTCGACGACTTCAACCGCGTGCGTGTCTCGGTACCTGAGCAACTCGACGAACAGCTCGTCGCGACTGGGGAAGTGGTGATGGATCGCCGGTTGGCTGATGCCCACCTCATCCGCGATCATCTGCAGGGAGACTCGCAGATGGCCGTGCTCCCGCACGAGCCGCTCCGCCGCGGCGAGAATCTCCTCCCGCCGCCGGATGCCGGCTCGATTCGGCTTCCTGCCGGCAGGTTCTCCTGTTGCCACCACGCAATGCTATGCGCCTTCCCACGACCGCGGCCCCGCGCATCCACGCTGAAGTGGATGCGCGGGGCCGCGGTTGCGAGGCCCGTCGGATTACTCGCTCGTCACGCGTCCGCGGCGCTTCTTGATGAGGAACGCGGCTCCGGTGCCAGCGAGCACAGCCCCGAGGAGGGCGAGGAAGCCGGCGAGGCTGCCGTCGACGCCCGTCGTTGCGAGGTCGCCGTCCTGGCCGCCGGCGTCGGATCCGCCGTTCCCGGACCCGTTCCCGCCGCCGTCACCGCCGCCGTTCCCGGGGCTCGTGGTCGGCGCCGTGGTCCCGGTACCGTCCGTCGAGGTCGGCTGCGGTGTGGGATCAGTCGTGCCAGTCGGGCTCGGCTCCGCGATGCTCTCGACAGCGCTGTTCAGCGTGACCGGGCCGACGAGGCCGGCCGGAATGAGGCCGGACCCGCCGTGCACGCTGTTGTACGCCTGGTACTTCACGTTGGCGACCGGGTCGCTGTTGTACAGCTCCTTGAGGCCCTCGCGGCGGTTGCTCTGAACGGGCTGTACGTCGATCTCGATGACATTGGAGCCGTTCACGAGCGCCGGCGCGATGTCGACCTCGTACGGCGCGGCGTACAGCTGCGTCACGAGCTCGTGCTCGGTGCCGGGATTCACGCGCACCGTCGCCGCGTTGCTCACGGTGCCGAGGTTCAGCACCGCGCCGCCCTCGAGGAGGTCGGCCGCATCCGGGATCTCGACCGTGGTTCGGTACGTTCCCGAGTCGGTGACGTACCGCAGCTCGTTGCCGAGGAACCCGTCGGCGCTCCAGTCGCCGAGGACCTCGCCCGTGTACTCGGACGTGCTCGGCTCACCCGGTGCGTTCGTGCCCAGGTTGTCTGCCGTGACCTCGAGCGAGAAGGCACCGAGCTGGTGGCCGACACTGCGCTCGGTCGTGTCGATCGACGAGGGGGTCCCGTCGGAGACGGCGGAATCGGCGATGCCGGTGCCTGCTGGCTCGCAGAGCAGGACAACCGCTCCGCTCGCGTCGAGCGTCGCCGAGACGACGTTGCCGTCGACCTCCGCGTCGAAGATCTCGCCCGTCTCGGGGTCGAGCCACCAGCAGGAGTCGAGGCCGTCGGCGACCGTCAGGTTGACACCCGTTGCCGCCTCCGCGGAGGTGTTGCGCACGTACGCGAGCTCGCCTCCGGTCGGCAGCGTGCGGCGCCCGAAGCGGATGTCCGCGTTCTCCTCGTAGGAAATGGGAGCGTCGACCGAGGCTGCGAGTGCCGCGGGGACGGCGGCTGCCTCGACGGCGCCACCCATGGCGGCGGCGATCTCGCTCACCTGAGCATCGAGGGCCGCGTACTCGCCGCCTGCGTAGCCGGGCTGCGCGGCGGGAGCTGAATCGACGAAGACGATCGGAGCGCCCGCATCCTTGAGCTTCTGCAGCGCCTGCATCGTCTCGAGGGGCACGGTGCCGCTCTCGACGAGCATGGCGTCGAAGGATGCGTTGCCGCCGTTCGCGACGAGGTGCGAGCCGTCCCAGCTCAGGCCCGTCTGGATGGTGTCGTCGTTGATGGCATCCCACGCCCAGCCGTTTGCCTGGGCCGTGGTGACGGATGCGAGCGGCGTGGAGCCGCCGCCGAAGCCGCCGCCGCTCGCCAGCGCCCCGAAGAGGGGCATGTAGATCGCCACGTCGCTGCTGTTCGTGCCCGACTGCATGACGTAGTTGGCGCGCGACGCGTAGTCGTTCATCGACGCGTAGTAGTCGGCGATGCCGGCCGTGTCGGCCATCTCGACGCCGATCGTGGGCCAGGCGCGCCAGCCCTCCTCGGCGAAGAGGTTGTCGTCGGATGTGAAGGCGGGGTCGTCGTTGCCGCTGTAGTTGGCACTGAGCCCGTGGTAGAAGAAGTTGTTCACACCGCTCGTGGCCATGAGGTCGTACCCCTGCTTCATGAACTCCGGCGTGATCTGGAACGGCACCGAGCCCAGCGTGAAGACCTCCGAGGTGACGAGGTTCTTGCCGTAGAGGTGCGCTCCGGATGCGACGCGCTTCAGCTGGTATTCGTCGAGGCCCTCGGTCTCGGGGATGTCGACGTACTGCGACGACTTCAGGGTGTCGATGGGCGGGTTGTACGCCTGCTGGCGGTAGTCGATGCCGTACTCGCCGAGGGTGCTCGAGAACGCCTCGAGGCCCTGGAGGAACGAGTCGTTGAGGAGCACGCCGTAGTCGTGCACGATGCGCTGCGATTCCTCTTCGCTGAGGTTGCTGGCGAGCAGCGGCACTCCGCTGCCGCCGCCGAAGCGGCTGACCTCCGGAGTCTGCAGTCCAAGCGCGGCATACTCCGGTTTGACCGTCGGGGTTCCGTCGATGAGGAACGAGTCCTGGTAGATGGAGTAGAGGGAGGGGAGGTACGGCGTGATGTCGTAGCCGAGCAGTTCCTGCGACTCCGCCGCGGCCTGGATGAGATCGTTGTAGTGGCGGTCGGTGTAGAACTCGTAGCTGTCGTTGAAGGCCGCGCGGATGTCGCGCGACTCGACGATGTCGTTCAGCGCGGCTTCGCCGAGCCAGCCGTTGACGAGCTTCGTGATCGCGACCGGGTTGAGGTGGTCGACGACGTAGTTGCGCTTGTCGGTCGTCGTGTTCTCGATGATCGAGTTGAAGCCGTACGCGCCCGTCGTGGCACTGTAGAGCGCGACGATCTCGTAGTCGCCTGCCGCGAGGGTCGAGGTGTCGACGCCGAAGGTCGTCTGCCCGTCGCTCGGGTAGGAGAGCTGCGCGGTATCGAGGTCGAGCACCGACTGCTGCTCGTAGGTCTTGACCGAGCTGAAGTCGGAGGTGAGGGTCTGGTTGGCCGTCGTCAGGTCGGCGCCCTGTCCGGTGATCGGCGCGAGCATGACCGAGTTCAGGTGCACGTTGGCCGGGTCCCACTCGCCGAAGTCGAAGCCGAACTTCTCCGAGGCGAAGAACGGGCTGACCTCCGCCTTGGGGATGCCGAGCGAGAGCTTGCCCGTGCCGGTCGGGACCGAGACGTCGCCGGACACGAGGGTGAGCGCGCCAGCCGCATCCACCCGAACGGTGGCCCGGCCCAGCGCCATCGTGTTCTGGCTGTCCTCGAGGTCGATGGAGTCGTCGCTTGCGAGGTAACCGCTGCCGATGTTGAGGTCGACGGTGATGCCGAGCTCGTTGGCGCGGGCGATGACCGCGTCGAGCTTCGCGAAGTACTCGGGCGACTCGTAGCCGAGCACGGCCTCCGTGTCGTAGCCCGGGGCGGCGTCGTAGATCGAGCCGCCGTTGCCGCCGTTGCCCGCGATGCCCTCCTCGGTCAGGAACCCCTTCGAGAAGGCCACGATCTCGACGGCGCCGAAGCCGTTCTCGTGCAGGTAGTCGACCTGCGCGAGCAGGTCCTCCTGGCTCGCCGCGTTGCCGGGCCACCACCAGCGCACGCCTGGGCGGAAGTCGACGCCCGGCTCCGCGAACGCGGCGGGGTCGATGGCGCTGGTCGTGGTGGCGTGCTCGTCGCCGACGGCTGGGCCGGCTACGGCGAGCGTGCAGGCGACGGTGAGCGCTGCGCCGAGCGCAACGGCTCGTCGCCCTCGTCTTCGTGGATCGTTCATCTTGTGACCTCTCTGGCATCTTTGCCAACGACGGGGTGTGAACTGCCGCGCCAGCTCGTGGTGTCCGAGGGCGCGAGTGAGACCGGATTCTGGGAGTTGAATCGATTCAGTCGCGAACCTAACACGTGTTAGACAATCTCGGCAAGGGAGAATGGTCGCCATGTCCCCAGGAGCAGCCGCCGATCCCGTCCCGCGGTTCTCGCAGAGGGACGTCACTCCGCATCCGAGGCGCGACCAGATTCTGGATGCGGCCACGCGGGTCTTCACGGTCAAGGGTTTCAACGCGGCGTCGATCCGCGAGATCGCCGTCGAGGCTGGCATGTCCCACACAGGAGTGCTCCACCACTTCCCCGACAAGGCGGTGCTGCTCGAGACGCTCCTCGAGCGTCGTGGCCAGCGCGCCGCCGCGGAGGTCGGCCTCGACTTCTCCACCGGGCTCTCCTACCTGCGCGGACTCCTGGCGCTCGCGGAACGCGACGTTGCGAAGCCGGACGGGGTCCTGATGTTCAGCATCGTGTCCGCGGAGGCGTTGGCCCCGACGCATCCAGCACACGCCTCGATCGCGCGGTGGTACGAGTTCCTGCGGTCGACGGCGTTCGACGCGCTCACGGATCTGCAGGAGAAGGGGCTCTACGCTCGCGCCGGCGTTCCCGTCGAGCTCGCGGCCGTCCAGATCGCCGGCCTCAGGGCCGGGCTGACGCAGCAGTGGCTCCTGGCGCCCGAAGTGGATGCGGTCGCCGCGTTCCGCGTGCAGCTGCAGTCGTACGTGAGCGAGCCGCTGTAAGGCAGGAACCGCGCCAAGAATCGTCGGGCTCGTGCAACGAAAGCGGCCCCTGCATCCACACGATCATGGAAGCAGGGGCCGCATTCTGAGCCGAACTACTCGCTCGTCACGCGTCCGCGGCGCTTCCTGATGAGGAACGCGGCTCCGGTGCCGGCGAGCACGACCCCGAGGAGCGCGAGGAGGCCCGCGAGGCTGCCGTCGACGCCCGTCGTGGCGAGGTCGCCGTCCTGGCCACCAGCATCCGAGTCGCCGTTGCTCGAACCGTTGCCACCGTTGCCACCGTTGCCCGGTGCCGAGGTCGGCGCCGTGGTCCCGGTGCCGTCAGTCGACGTCGGCTGCGGCTCGCCGGTCGGCTGCGGGGTGGCCGTCGCCGTCGGTGCCTCGAACGCGACCGTGTCGCGGTACGGCGTCAACGTGACCGGGCCCATGAGGCCGGTCCGCTGCTGCTCCGCGGTCTGGTAGTTCGAGTCGCCGGTCGCCTTGACTGCATTGAACATCGTCGTGGCAACCCGAACCTCGATGCGGTTCTCGCCCGGCTCCAGGTGGTGGCCGAGGTCGATGCGTGCTCGGTCGGCCTGGTTCACGACGACCTGCACGCCGTTCACCCAGACCTGGGCCGTATCGAGGACGTCACCGAGGCTGAGGTAGGCTCCATCCGATTCCGTCCAGGCCTCCGGAAGCGTGACCGTCGTCGAGTACGTGCCGAGCCCGGATGCGTTGCTCAGGTCGACCTCGCCGGTCACCTCTCGCCACGACGGCAGCTTCCCGTCGGCGTCGGCCGTGATGTCGATGGCTGGCTGGTCGACCTTCTCGGTCTTGGATGCGGTCATTCCCGTCGCATCGGGCGCCGGGCCCCACGTCTGGGCGGCGAGCGACCAGGTGCTCAGGCCCTGCGGAGCCGCCAGGCCGGTCACGTCGGTCGTCGTCGACGAGCCGTCGCTGAACTCCGTCCCGAACGTGCCGTCGCCGGTCGCGCGCACCGAAATGCTGCCGTCGGCTGCCGGTGCCAGCACATCAGCATCGCTGGACACCGCGTGCACGGCGGATCCGTCGTCGTCGACGAGGGCGAAGATCGCCGTGTCGTGAGCGGCGACGTCGACGGAGACCGTGACGCTGTCACCATCCTGCGTGAACTCGCCGATCGGAGTCACTTCTCCAGACCAGGGGTCGAGCTGGTAGGGGCGGCCGGTGCCCGCGAGGGTCAGCGACTGCTGGACAGCCTCACCGGACCGGTTGTACACGAAGTCGTACGTGACGCCTTCTGCCGCGCGACGGACGAAGCCGAGTGCTGAGCCCTGGTCGCTCGGGGACACGGCGGGCGCGATCGAGTCGCCGCTGAGGGCAGAGGGCAGCTCCGCCTCGGTGCCGAGCTGCGTGACACTCGGCTGCGCGAGGAGGTCCGAGACGACCGTCGCCAGCTCCTCAGCTCCCGGCTCAGCGCCCGTCAGCTCGCTCGGCGCCTGGCCGACGACATACACGCGGAGCCCCTGCTTCGCGAGGTCACGCAGTGAGCGTGCCCCGTCGAGGGAGATCGTGCGCTGCTCGTTGAGGACAACCGCCTTGTAGCCGGAACGGTCGCCGAACAGGCCGCCGTCCGCATCCGGTGCCAGTCCTTCTTCCGCGACGAACTGGGGCGCGAAGTAGTCGTAGGTGTACCCGGCCGATGAGGTCGCGGAGTCGGTGCCGAGCATGTGCTGCTCTGCCTGCTGTCCGCTCACCGACGAGCCCTTGAGGCCCAGGTCCTCGTAGTAAACGCCGAGGTCGAGCTTCGCCTGGCCTTCACGCAGCACGTACTGCGTGCGGGCGAGGGCGTCGTTGACCCCCGTCATGTCCTCCCAGTTGGCCTGGCGGGGTCCGAAGACATCGTTCACGTTGAGCGCGCCGAAGATATCCCACGGCTGGTAACCGGGCCAGGTGCCGCCATCGCGGCCCGCCGTGCCCACACCCGCAGGTGCATCCGGGTAGGCGAAGCCATGCCAGACCAGCTGATTCACACCACCCGCGTAGCTCTTGTAGACGCTGTCGAGGAGACCCTGCGAGTACTTGCCGCCGAGCACTGAGCCCTCGCCGCTGTCGGAGAACTGACCACCGATGTTCGGGCCGGCCATGCCGGAGCGGTAGCCGCCGAAGAACACGGCGCAGCACTCGACCGAGACGGTGTCCTTGCCGGCGAGGTGGGCGCCACCGCTGACGACGCGGTAGTTCTGCTCAGCGCCGAGCGGGTTCGGGCTGCCGAAGTTCAGCGACTCGCCCTCGGGGATGCCTGATGCGGAGGAAGCGTGCGACGTCGAGGTGGGCAGGCCGTACGCCTGGACTCGGAAGTCGAGGCCATGCGTCTGGGCCCAGGACTGCATGGGGGTCACGTACTCGTCGACGAACAGGTCGCTGACGGTCTCGCGGTAGTCCTCGCGGGCTTTCTCGCCGACCTCTCCGATCTCGAATGCCGCCTCGTGCGAGCCCTGGATGCCGATACCTGCGAGTGCGGGCAGTACCTCCGTGGCGTCGTAGCCGCGGCGCTCCTCGAACTGGTCGAGGAAGCTCCAGGTCCACTTCTGTGACTCGCCGAGCTCGAGGGAGTCCTCGAAGATGGCGCCGCCTCCGACCTTGTCGAGGTTCGCCTTCACGGCGTCGGTGAGGATGTTCTCGTCCCAGAAGTCGGCCTGGATGTCGACGCCGCCCCTGCCGAGGTGATCCACCACGTAGTTGGGCTGTGTCGCCGTGTAGCCTCCGCGCTGTCCGACCAGACCGGATGCGGTCTGCTGGAAGTCGATGATCACCCAGCGTGCGCCGTCGGCTGGGAACGTGTAGTCGAGCTGGCCATCGACGACCTTGTCGGTCACGTCGACGATCGATCCCGGCACGAGTGCGGCGGGCCCTTCGCTGCCGGGGGCGCATTCGGCTTCGCACTGTGCGATCACGGTGCGGAGGCGCGTGGTCTCCGCGACGTTCACGAGGGGCGCGTCGACAGCGTGATCGCCGGAGATCGGCGTCACGCTGAGCATTCCGGTTGCGCCGAGGCGGTCGCCGACGGCAGTGACGGTGACGGTTTCGGACGTTCCCTCTGCCCCGAGCGTCACGACGTCGCCGATCGCGAAGCCACCGAGACTCGCGACGGTCAGGGCCGTCTGGCCTGCGGTCGCTCCCTCGGCGAGCTTCGTCGCGACCGAGGGCGGTGCTGTCAGGGGCGAGGGGAGGGCGCCGGTGACGGCCTCGCCTGCTGCGTGAGCTGACCAGCCGAAGATGAGCTGCTGCTCTGCCTCCGGCTGGTTGAAGCTGTTCAGCGTCGGCACGGTCGGCGGGTAGTGCGGCCCGAGGTTCTGGTCGACGATGAGGCCCAGCTCGGCGGCCTTCTCGGTGATGACCTCCATCTTGTGTGCCCACGCGGGGGTGCCCCAGCCGTACTCGGCCAGGAACGCGTTGCTCTGGTTGCCTTCGCCGGCGACGATGAAGGGAGCGACCTCGACACCGCCGGCGCCGGAGGCGGCGATCTGGTCGAGCTGCTCGCGCAGCACGCTGTCCTCCGTGTAGGCCAATGGCATCCACCACCGGAACATCGGGCGAACGGCTGAGGGCGGGTCAGCGAAGGCGGCGGTGTCGATGACGGGGACCGCGGCCGTGGGAGGCGTCGGGTCGGCCGTTGCGGGAGTGGCGAGCAGTGGGCTGAGGAGGACGGACAGGCTCGCTGCCGTGGCGATGGCGACGGTGCGCCGCCTTCGACCTCGTCTTGGTTGGGTCACGGAGTGTTCCTCTCCCTGCGCTCGGCAGGATTCGAGTGGTTCGATCGGAAGGTGAAACGATTCATAACTAGGCCGGAAGAACCCCGCTCCCTCGACTGCTCGAGGAAGCGGGGGTGACGGACTCAGGCTTGGATGACGGCTCCGCCGTCGGCGTTGAAGTTCTGGCCGGTGATCCAGCGGCTGTCGTCGCTGGCGAGGAAGATCAGGACCGGGGCGATGTCCGTCGCTGGGTCGCCGAACCTGCCAAGCGGGTTCACCGACATCTGCTGCTTCACGAACTCCGAGTACTCGGGCGCGAGGCCGTGCAGGATCGTGTCAGTGAGTGCAACCGGCGCGAGCGTGTTCACGCGGATGCCACTCGCCCCGAGCTCTCGGGCAGCCACCATGGAGAGGCCTCGGATCGCCGCCTTGTCGGGAACGTAGGACGCGTAGCCCTCCATCCCGGTCTCGTACACGCCGGAGACCAGATTGATGATGGAAGCTGTCCCCTCCGTCCTGGACATGTGCGGATGGCAGAGCTGCATGAGGCGCCACACGGCGACCACGCCGACCTCGAACGCGGTGCGAAGCGACGACACGTCCTGCTCCAGGAACGGCGTGAGCTCAGCTTCGAAGTTGGCGTTGTTGACCAGCACGTCGATGCGGCCGAAGCGCTCGACGGTTCGCGCGACATAGCGCTCGAGGTGCTCCACGTCGGTCACGTCGCAGACCACGCCGAGAACCTTTGCCCCTTCGGCTTCGCAGAGCGCCACGGTCTCGCGCAGTGCGGTCTCGCTCCGTGCTGAGATCGAGAGCTTCGCTCCGGCCTTCGCCAGCTCGATCGCGTTCTGCTTGCCGAGCCCCTTGCTGACGCCCGTCATCATGACGACCCTGCCGTGCAGGCGCCCCTGGTGCTGCGCCGACATCAGATCGTCTCCCCGGCGTCGGCGAGGAGCGTGCTGCCGGTCATGATCATCGACAGATCACTGGCGGCGAACAGCACGACGCGCGCGATGTCATCCGGAGTGCCGGTGCGGCCGATCAAGCTGTGGTTCATGACGTCGAGCTCCGGCAGTTCCACGCCGGCGGCCTTCGCGGCTTCCATGCCGGCGGCGGCAGCGGCGATATTGCCCTCGGTCGGCACGTAGCTCGGGGCGACCCCGAGGACGCGGATCCCCATGGGAGCGAGATCGAGCGCGAGCGACTTCGTGAGTCCGCGTTCCGCGTGCTTCGAACTTGCGTAGGCGGCCATGCCGGGGAATCCGACCGTGAACCCCGCTGTCGAGATGACGTTGACGATCACGCCGCCGGAGGTGTTCCCGCTCATGTGCTTCGCCGCCTCGCGGGAGCCGAGGAAGGTGCCTCGGGCGTTCACCGCGAAGACCTGGTCCCACATCTCGACCGGCATGTCGAGGACGGGGGCGTTCGGGGAGATGCCCGCGTTGTTGACCCAGATATCGATTCCTCCGAGCTCAGCGGCGGCGCGGGCGGCTGCGGCGGAGATGGAGTCGGGGACGCTCACGTCTGCGGCGGCGCCCATGGCGCGGGTGCCGTGCTTGGCGGCGATCTCGTCAGCTGCGGCTGTCGCACGGGTCGCGTCGAGATCGACGATGAGCAGATCTGCACCGGCTTCGGCGAGTCGTTCGCAGATGGCCCGCCCCAGGCCCTGGGCGCCTCCGGTCACGACGGCGCGCCGTCCTCTGAGTGAGACGAGGTCCGAGATCGGGGCGTTCGAGACGTCGGGGAGCGGATGCGGCATGAGACCTCCACGTTGAGTTCAGGCGAGTATTGGCAGAGTATGTCAATACTCCGGACCCGGCAAGGAGCAACAATGTGGA
The DNA here is from genome assembly GCF_002931055.1 of Pseudoclavibacter sp. AY1H1. GTDB lineage: Bacteria > Actinomycetota > Actinomycetes > Actinomycetales > Microbacteriaceae > Pseudoclavibacter. The sequence goes on from NZ_PSXX01000010.1 coordinate 46,258, forward strand.
CATGAGTGAGACACGTCGGCCCGGGCGACCCGCGTCTGCAGATCCGCGCCAGCTCCGCGTGCAGATGCTGGAGATCATCCTCCGCGAGGGGTATGAGCACGTCACCATGGCGCAGCTCGCCGCCGAGGCGGGCATCAGCCTGCGCACCCTGCATCGGTACTTTCCGGCCAAGGGTGACATCGTCTGGTTGGGTGCCGAGGGTGGGCACGAAGCGCTCAGGCGCGAGCTCGACGCGGTCGACCAGGGGCTGGCGCCCCTCCAGGCGCTCGCCGTCGCTGTCGGTAGGGTCTTCGACCTCGAGGTCGAGGAGGAGCCGACCGCACGCCTCCGGCTCCGCGCCATCGCCGCGATGCCTCCAGGGCAGTCTTCGCGCCCGGATGCCTATCTCGGCTGGCGGCAAGAGGTCGCCGTGTTCCTGGCGCGCAGGGGCGGACTGCATCCGGACGGCCTTGTTGCGCGTGCCGCGAGTGCGGCCGTGCAGGCTGCCATGGCCGAGGCGCTCTCCTGGTGGGCGACCGAGGCGGGCGCAGATGAGGCCGCCCACACTGCCGTCGCGCGAGCTTTCCAGGGGTTGGAGGGGCTGTTGGGGTCAGCTTCCGAGGAGCGCGGCACGCCCTCCGGTAACAACTCTGCATCCTTGGCTTGACGTTTTCTGCGAGCGTCGCGTAGTGTCGCATCCAGTCGCTTGAAACGATTCACAAAGTCCGTGAAACAGCAGGCAGGCTCACGCCGCTCACCACCGAGCACCCCTCAACACCCCCGCAATACTCAACGAAGAGAACGGAGCCACCGTGACGAGTTCGCAAGTCGTACTCGAGCTGCGCGATGTGCAGAAGTCATTCGGATCCGTCGTCGCACTCCGATCCGGCACGATCGCCGTCGAGTCCGGTTCCATCCACGCACTCGTGGGTGAGAACGGCGCCGGCAAGTCCACGCTCGTCAAGATCGTCGCTGGCCTCTACCAGCGCGACGCCGGCACCTTCCAGCTCGGCGGCGAAGACGTCAACTTCACATCCACGGCCCAGTCGAAGGCCGCGGGCGTCGCGGTCATCTACCAGGAGCCGACGCTCTTCCCCGACCTCTCGGTCACCGAGAACATCTTCATGGGCCGCCAGCCCACGAACCGCTTCGGCCGCATCAACCGCTCGGCGATGCGCGACGAGGCGAAGGCGCTGTTCGCCAGACTCGGCGTGAACATCGACCCCGACCGCCCCGCCGAAGGCCTCTCCATCGCCGACCAGCAGGTCATCGAGATCGCCAAGGCCGTCTCGCTCAACGCGCGGGTGCTCATCATGGACGAGCCGACCGCCGCCCTCTCCGGCGTCGAGGTCGACCGGCTCTTCGCCATCGCCCGCAGCCTGCGCGACGAGGGCCGCGGCCTCATGTTCATCTCCCACCGCTTCGACGAGGTCTTCGCCCTCTGCGACAAGGTCACCGTCATGCGCGACGGCAGCTACATCGCGACGAACCTCATCAGCGAGACGACCGTGGATGCGCTCGTGCAGCAGATGGTCGGCCGCGAGGTCACCGAGCTGTTCCCGAAGCAGGAAGCCGTCATCGGCGAGCCAGTGCTCGTCGTCGAGGACCTCGAGAGCCCCGGCGTCTTCCACGACATCAACTTCACCGTCCGCTCCGGCGAGATCGTCGGCCTCGCCGGCCTCGTCGGCGCCGGCCGCAGCGAGGTCGCCCGCGCCGTGTTCGGGGTCGACAAGTACAAGTCGGGTCGCGTCAGCGTCGAGGGCAAGGTCGTCAAGCCGGGCTCGCCCGTCGCCGCCATGCAGGCCGGCCTCGCGCTCATCCCAGAAGACCGCCGCAAGCAGGGCCTCGTCGTCGACTCCGGAGTCGGCGAGAACATCACGAGCGTCATCCTGAACCAGCTCACGAAGCTCGGCGTCATCAGCGGCCGCAAGCAGCACGACGACGCCCGCACCTGGGCGACCAAGCTCGAAGTGAAGGCGCAGGCGCTCGACACGATCGCCGGCACCCTCTCGGGCGGCAACCAGCAGAAGGTCGTCATCGCCAAGTGGCTCGCGACGAACCCCAAGCTCCTCATCATCGATGAGCCGACACGAGGAATCGACGTCGGCACCAAGTCAGAAGTGCACCGCCTGCTCTCCGAGCTCGCGGGCACCGGAATGGGAATCCTCATGATCTCCTCGGAGCTCCCAGAGGTCCTCGGCATGGCAGACCGCGTGCTCGTCATGCACGAAGGCCGCATCGCCCAGGAAATCGACCGCAGCCAGGCGACCAGCGAAAGCGTCATGCGCGCCGCGACCGGCGCAGTGACGGTGGTGCTCTGATGACCACGACCACCACCCAGGGGCCGCACCCCACCGCCGGCGCGCCCATGCCGCCCAAGAAGGCCATCCGCTTCGGCAACTTCGGCAAGGCCCGCGAGCTCGGCATCCTCCTCGCCCTCGCGGTCGTCCTCATCGTCGCGACCATCGCCAACCCGAACTTCCTCTTCAGCCCCGACGGCTGGAGAGACCTGTTCCTCACGCCGTCCATCCTGCTGCTCGTCGCAGTCGGCCAGGCGATCGTGCTCATCACCCGCAACGTCGACCTGTCGGTCGGCTCCGTGATCGGCCTCACCGCCTTCCTCACGGGCCGCCTGTTCATCGACTACCCGGGCATCCCCATCCCCGTCGTCGTCGTCGCGGCAGTGCTGTTCGGCGCGATCCTCGGCTTCGTCAACGGCGCACTCGTCGCCTACGTGCGAGTGCCGGCCATGGTGATCACGCTGGGCACGCTCTACGCGTACCGAGGCATCAACGTCATGTGGGCCGGCTCGAGCCGCATCAACGCGAGCGACATGCCCCGCGACTTCCTCGCACTCGGCACGGGTCAGATCCTGACCATCCCGATCCTCACGATCATCGCCGTCATCGTGCTCGCCATCGCCGCCTGGGTCATGAAGAACACGCGAGCGGGCCGCGAGTTCTACGCCATCGGCTCAGACCCGGACGCCGCGAAGCTCTACGGCCTCCCCGACGTGCGCCGCGTGCTCACCGCGTTCGTGCTCTCGGGCGCACTCGCCGGCCTCGCCGGTGTCTTCTACGCCGCCCGCTACGGCACGGTCAGCTCGCAGGCCGGTGCCGGTTGGGAACTGGATGCGGTGGGCGCTGCCGTCATCGGAGGCGTCGCCATCACCGGCGGCGTCGGAACCCTGTGGGGCGCCGCCATCGGCGCGATGCTCCTCATGACCATCAACCGAGTACTCCCGCTCGTCGGTATCCCGGACTTCTGGCAGCGCGCCGTCGTCGGTGTGCTCATCCTCGCCGCGATCGTGCTCGATCGCGTCCTCGCCATCCGTCAATCCCGCAAGCTCGTCGAAGCGAGGGAGGAATCATGACCGCTCTCACGACCCCAACGTCGTCCGCTGCAACGCAGCGCACCATCGAGAACTACTCGCAGCCAGCCTGGCGTCGGATGCTGTTCACTCGCGAGATGGCGATCGTCGCCCTCCTCGTCGTGGTGTGCGTCGTCTCGATGTCCGCGGTCAAGGGCTTCTCGCAGCCCATCACCATCACGTACCTGCTCATGGACGTCGCCGCGGTACTCATCATCGCCCTGCCGATGACGCTCATCATGATCACGGGCGAGATCGACCTGTCGGTCGGCTCCATGGTCGGCCTCTCGAGCGTCACCACGGGTGCCCTCTACCAGGCTGGCGTGCCGTTCGAAATCGCCGCCCTCGCCGCCCTCATCGTCGGCGTCGTCGGCGGAGCCTTCAACGGCTTCCTCGTCACGAAGGTCGGCCTGCCGTCGCTCGCCGTCACGATCGGTACCCTCGCCCTCTTCCGCGGCATCGCGGTCGGCGTGCTCGGCACCGCCGCGGTCACCTCGTTCCCCGAGTTCTGGACGGACATCGCGAAGGCCAAGATCGTGGGCACGCCCATCCCGGCCATCATGATCCCGTTCCTCATCCTGCTCGCGATCTTCATTATCGTGCTCCACTACACGCCCTTCGGCCGAGGCGTCTACGCCATCGGCCTCTCGAAGGAAGCCGCCCACTTCTCGGGAGTGCCCGTCGGCCGCACGAAGTTCGTCCTCTTCGTGCTCGCAGGCGGCCTCGCCGCCCTCGCCGGCATCTACTTCACGCTGCGCTACGGCTCAGCGCGAGGCGACAACGCGACCGGCCTCGAACTGCAGGTCATCGCAGCCGTCGTCCTCGGTGGCGTGTCCGTCTTCGGCGGACGCGGCAAGCTCTACGGAGTCGTCGCGGCAGTCCTCCTCATCGGCGTCCTCGCCAGCGCCCTGCGCCTCGCGAACGTCACCTCCGACGTCATCAACATCATCACCGGAGTGCTCCTCGTGGCCTCCGTCGTCGGAGCAAGCCTCCTGCCCAGGATCCGCCGCAAGCGGCCCAAGGCAGAGAAACCGCTGGTCGGCACGACCAGCGGGACAGTTCCCAAGGGCTGATCGCCTCCCAAGAACTGCAGCCCCACCTCGAACCCAACACGCAACACCCCAACCGTCGCCCGGAACACCGAGCGGCTCAGTACCCGAAGGGAACCCCCATGAAGCTCGCAACGAAGCGGCTGAGCGCAGCAGGCGCACTCGCAGTAAGCGCTGCACTCGTGCTCACTGGATGCACCACCGGCGGCGACGACACCGCCGCAGGCGGCGGAGACACCGGCAACCTCACCGTCACCTTCCTCCCGAAGAACCTCGGAAACCCCTACTTCGAGGCATCCTCCGTCGGCGGACAGGCAGCCGCCACCGAGTTCGGCGGAACGTTCGCCGAGGTCGGCCCGTCGGAAGCCACCCCCGACGCGCAGGTCAGCTACATCAACACGCTCACGCAGCAGGCCGTCGGCGGCATCGTCATCTCCGCCAACGACCCCGAAGCGATCTGCGACGCCCTCAACGAGGCACGCGAAGCCGGCACGAAGGTCGTCACCTTCGACTCCGACACGAACCCCGAGTGCCGCGACCTGTTCGTGAACCAGGCAGACGCTGACGGCATCGCGAAGGCGCAGATCGACCTCATCGCCGAGCAGATCGGCGGATCTGGCGAGATCGCCATCCTCTCCGCCGCGGCCAACGCCACGAACCAGAACGCCTGGATCGAGAAGATGGAAGCGTACGTCGGCACCGAGTACCCCGACATCACCATCGTCGAGACCGTCTACGGCGACGACGATGACCAGACCTCGTTCGATAAGACCGCCGCGCTCCTCCAGACGCACCCGAACCTCAAGGGCATCGTCTCGCCCACGACGGTCGGCATCGCGGCTGCGGCACGCTACATCCAGACCTCTGACTTCAAGGGCAAGGTCGCGGTGACCGGTCTCGGCACGCCGAACCAGATGCGCGAGTTCGTCGAAGACGGCACCGTCACCTCGTTCGCGCTCTGGAACCCGGAAGACCTCGGCTACCTGTCGGCGTTCGCCGCCCAGGCGCTCATCGCCGGCGACATCACCGGCGCCGAGGGCGACACCTTCGAAGCCGGCAAGCTCGGCGAGTACACGGTCGGCGCCGACGGCGTCGTCCTCCTCGGCGACCCCTTCGTCTTCGACAAGGCCAACATCGGCGACTTCAGCTTCTAGGAGCTGAAGAGCTTTTCGAAGCAGGATGCGGGGGGCCAGTCGCCCCGCTGAGCTGAACTGCGGACGCCGCGCCGGGACCATCTCCCGGCGCGGCGTTCGCGCATCCCGGCCCAAGTCCCGGCGCGCGTCGTGGCCGCGGCCACGTCCGCGTCCGCGCGGTTCTGCCCGGCACGGTCCGGGGTCACGAAATCCGGGAACACGAACGCAGATAGGAAGAACCACATGCCAAGAATCGGATTCCAGCTGAAGGTCGCACCTCAGCACATCGACGAGTACGTGCGCCGTCACGCGGAGGTGTGGCCGGAGATGCTCGCCGAGATCGCCGCCGCCGGCCGCCGCAACTACTCCTTGTTCCTCGCTCCGGACGGCACCCTGTTCGGCAGCTACGACGTCGACGACGAGGCGGCCGCGAACGCCTACCTCGCAGCCTCGCCGGTCGCGGCGCGCTGGGAAGCGGACATGTCGCAGTTCTTCGACGGCCTCGAGGGCCGCGCCGACCAGGCGGCGTCGCCCCTCGTCGAGGTCTTCAACCTCGAAGACCAGCTCGGCGTGTAGCGGCCCGTCCCCGAGGCCTCGACGCTGCATCCATCGCCGATGGGTCACTTTCACCCCGTTTTGGCGCCCGCTATGGGGTGAAAGTGACCCAATCGGCGGGGGTCGTGCTGTGGAGGGTTCGTCGACCGGGTCCTCCGCCGGGGATGGGGTGCTTTCGTCCCGCTCCGCTGCCGCATCTCCCGCGTCCGGCGTCGATGGAGACAGCTGCGCCCCGCTCCGCGTCGCATCGGCGTCCGCATCCGCCGCATCCCCCGTGGATGGGGCATCTTCGCCCCGTTTCGCCGCCCTGTCTGCCGCCGATAGGGCAGTTTCGCCCCGTTTTGGTGCCCGCTACGGGGTGAAAGTGACCCAGTGAGCGGAGGTCGGGGCGCGGAGGGTTTGTCGACCGGGTCCTCCGCCGGGATGGGGCGCTTTCGCCCCACTCGACGCTGCTTCTATCGCCGATGGGTCAGTTTCACCCGGTTTTGGCGTCCCAGATGGGGTGAAAGTGACCCAGTGAGCGGAGGTCGGGGCGCGGAGAGCGTGCCGCGACGGGAGGGGCGACCGGCTCGTCGATGTCGCGGCCGTGCCACAGGTCGCCGCACTCCACCACGACAGCGCCCTGCTCGGCCAGGTACCGGCCCGCGCCTCGGTCACCGTCGAGCGTCGATGCGAGGGCGGCCCAGTGCGTGCGCCCGATGAGCACCGGATGCCCGGGCTCGCCGCGGTAGGTCGCCCGGGCGAGTACCCCACCCGCGCTGAGGACCCTCCGGCAGGACGCGACTGACAGGTCGGGCGTGTCGACGGGAACGAGCAGGACGGCGTCCGCGTCGGTCATGGCGGCAGCGTGCAGCGCGGCGCGGACCGAGGCGGCGAGCCCTCCAGACCACTCCGGCACGGGCACAACCGTCGCGCTCGCCGGTACGAGCGCGGCCGCCTCCGAGCGACCGGCGCCCAGGGCGACCAGCACATCAGAGCATCCGGCCTTGAGCAAGGTCCCCACGGCGCGCGCAACCCAGGGTGTGCCGTCGGGCAGGGATGCCAGGGCCTTCGGCCCGCCGAATCGCGACCCGGCGCCGGCCGCGAGGACGACTCCGCACACGTTCATTCGCGCACCGTCTTCCGCGCGGCTGGGGTGGATGCGCTTGGGTGGGTCTCGCCGCGGGTTTGGGTCGTGGGTCTGTTGGCGCGTCCGCTGCGTCGCGGACGGGCGCCGGCCGCGAGGACAACTCCGCAGACGTTCATTTGCGCACCGTCTTCCGCGCGGCTGGGGTGGATGCGCTTGGGTTGGTCTCGCCGCAGCTGCACGCCGCAGGCACGAGCCCAGGGTCCATCCGCGCCCCCGCCGCAGACCTGTGCTTTCGCCACCCGCATTCGCCAGCCCAGGCGCAGGAACCCGGACTGCGCACAACCCCCGCCAAGCCCCTGGCCCCGACCTCCGAACTCCGCAGCCCGACCTCCGAACCTCGCCCCCAGCACCAGCACCAGCACCCCCACCCCACCCCGCACCCGTCACCGCTCACGAGGCGACGCGCGCTCCCAGCGGTCGGTGCACCGGCCCCGACAGCTCGGACAGGCGGCGACCGGATGCGCCGTGCCGGTCGGCGACGATCTCGGCGAGGATCGAGAGGGCCGTCTCCTCGGGGGAGCGCCCGCCCAGGTCGAGCCCGATCGGCGAGCGCAGCCGCTCCAGCTGCTCGGCTGGCACAGCCTCTGCGGCGGGTGCCGATGCGTCGGTGAGCGGCTCGAGCCGCTCGAGCCGCTCGAGCCGCTCCTCATGGGTCCGACGGCTCCCCATGACACCGACATAGCCGGCGGCAGAGGCCAGGGCGACGCGCAGCGCGGGCACGTCGAACTTCGGGTCGTGCGTGAGGACGCACACGGCGGTGCGCGCGTCCACCTCCGCGGTCTCCAGGTAGCGGTGCGGCCAGGCGACAACCACCTCGGCGCCCGGGAACCGGGCCGTCGTCGCGAACACCTCGCGCGGGTCGACGACGGTGACCTGCATGCCCGCGGCGATCGCGATGCGGGAGAGCGCCACGGCGAACTCGACCGCGCCCACGATGATCAGCCGGGGCGGCGAGCCGAGGGCGATCGTCACGGCTCCCGACGAGGGCGGCGATGTCTGGTCGATCACGCCGCGGCCCACGTCGGCTCCGGCGACCGTCAGCGTGTAGCTCGCGGGCATCGCGCGCGCCTCACGCTCCGCCAGCAGCAGCACGTCAGCGGCCGCCGCGCTGCCCGGCAGGACTGGGCGGACCAGGACCTCGATGACCCCTCCGCAGCTCAACCCGACCGAGAACGCCGCTGCCGCGCTGTACCCGAAGGTCTCGACGCTCGCGCTGCCGCTCTGGATCGCGTGCAGGCACTGCTCGAAGACGGCCCCCTCCACGCATCCGCCGGACACGTTGCCGAACACCTCGCCGTCGGCCGACACGATCATGCTCGCGCCCACCTCTCGGGGCGCGCTGCCGCTGACGGCGACGAGCGTCGCCATCGCGAACGGTCGACCTCGGCGCGCCCACTCGGCGCCCATCGGCAGGATTCCACGCATGACGAAACGCTAAGCCGGGCCCATTGCGTGGCTGTTGCGGGCACGTGAAGGTCGTCACGACCCCCGACCCACGATCGAAACACCGCCGAAACGGCGTTCTGGTTCACTCCCGAGAATCCACTCGCGCCAGCAAGCGACCGACGGCGCGGAGCCACGACCGGGAGGGCCATGGACATCACGACGGTGCGCTCGTACCGCGTCGCACGAACCCGCGAGGAGCTGCTTCTCGCCCCTGGGGAGGCCATCCTGGCTGGCGGCACGTGGCTCATGAGCGAGCCGCAGCCGACGACGACGGGCTTCGTCGACGTGACCGCCATGGGGTGGCCCGATATCGAGGCCGACGACGGTGGGCTCCGGATCTCGGCCACATGCACCATCGCGACGCTGGTCGCGTGGGCCAAGGAGGCACGGGATGCTGGCACGCTCCCGTCGCAGCAGGACTGGCCGGCGCTCTCGCTCGTGCCGGCCGCGGCGGATGCTCTCCTCGCGTCGTTCAAGATCTGGAACACGGCGACGGTCGGCGGCAACATCTGCCGGGCGTTCGCAGCTGCCGGCATGGTCTCGCTGTGCGTCGCGCTCGATGGGGAGGCGGAGATCTGGCGAGGAGCCGAGGTGGTGCGCCTGCCGGTCGCTGACCTCGTGACCGGGGACGGGACGACCATCCTCCAACCGGGCGACGTGCTCCGCAGCATCCACCTGCCCGCAGCCGCGCTGCGCTCGCGGGCGCTGCTCCTCAAGATCGCGCTCGCAGAGCATGGGCGCTCTGGCGCCGTCGTCACGGGGCGCGTCGATCCCTCAGGGCGCAGCGTCTTCACGGTCACCGCAGCCACGCAGACCCCGACCGTGCTCGTGTTCCCGCACCTCCCGACCGCAGGCGACCTCGCCGCGCGCGTCGCTGACGCGGACGGCTACTACAGCGACCCGCTCGGCTCAGCAGATTGGCGCCGCGGTGTGAGCATCGTGTTGGCGGAGCGTATCCGGAAGGGACTCGCGTGAAGTTCGAAGTAGACGGCACAGACCGCTCGGCCGAGCCGCGGGCGGGCCAATGCCTGCGGACCCTGTTGCGCGAGACGGGTTCCACGACGGTGAAGAAGGGATGCGATGCCGGCGACTGCGGAGCCTGCTCGGTCCTGCTCGACGGCGCTCCCGTGCACTCCTGCATCGTGCCGGCGGTGCGGGCGGAGGGGCGCAGCGTCACGACGGCGGCCGGCCTCGCACCCGGCGATCAGCTGCATCCCGTGCAGGAGGCGCTCGCTGAGGGGTTCGGCTTCCAGTGCGGCTTCTGCACGCCGGGGATGAGCGTGACCGCGTCGACCCTCGGTGAAGCCGACCTGGGCGAGTTCGACAAGCGGATGCGGGGAAACCTGTGCCGCTGCACGGGCTACCGCCCCATCCGGGAGGCGATCTGCGGTTCCGTGCGAGCGGGCGCCTGCGCGCAGACGTGCGTCACGCCCAAGGCCGCCGACCCGGAAGCGCGGGCCCCAGCGCAGACCGTCGGCAACTCCGTCGTCCCTGAGGCCGCGCGCCGGATCGTGCAGGGCCTCGAGCCGTTCACGTTCGACCTGCCACTCGGGCATCCGGCGCTCGATGCCCTGACCTTGCGGGTCGTGACGAGCCCGCACGCGCACGCGCGCATCCTGAGCATCGACACCACCGAGGCCCTCACCGTGCCCGGGGTCGTGCAGATCTTCACGCACGAGGACGTGCCACAGCTCCGGTACTCCTCGGCCCGCCATGAGCACCGCACCGACGACCCGGACGACACGCTCTTGCTCGACCACGTGGTGCGCCACGTCGGGCAGCGCGTGGCGGCCGTCGTCGCGGAGACCGGTGAGGCGGCCGACGCCGCGCGCCGACTCGTCCGCGTCGAGTACGAGCTGCTGCCGGCGGTCTTCGACCCGGAAGAGGCCCGCAGGCCAGGCGCGCCGCTGCTCCACCCGGACCGCACCGCACAGGAGCGGGTCGACGAGGCCGCCCGCAACGTCATCACGAGCGTCCACGCCGGATCGGATGTCACCGAAGCGCTTGCCTCGAGCGCCGCCACCGTCTCCGGCACGTGGCAGACGGCCCGCGTCACGCACGCGCAACTCGAGACCCACGGCTCGATCGGCTGGCTCGACGACGACGGACGCCTCGTGATCCGCTCCTCCACGCAGGTTCCGTTCCTCGCCCGCGACGAGATCGCGCGCCTGTTCGACCTGGACCGTGACCGCGTGCGGGTGCTCGCGGCACGGCTCGGCGGCGGGTTCGGCGGCAAGCAGGAGATCTTCACGGAGGATCTCGTCGCGCTCGCGGTGCTCAGGACCGGCCGACCCGTCGCGTACGAGTTCTCGCGCACCGATGAGTTCCAGCGCGCCGCCGTCAGGCACCCGATGCGGGTGTCGGTGACACTTGGCGCGGACGCGGACGGGGCGCTCACGGCCATGCAGCTCGACGTGCTCAGCGACACCGGCGCCTACGGCAACCACTCGCGTGGCGTCCTCTTCCACTCCCTCGCCGAGTCGACGACGATCTACCGCGTCCCGCTGCGGCGACTGGATGCGGAGGTCGTGTACACGAACACGGTGCCGTCCGGCGCGTTCCGCGGCTACGGCCTCGGCCAGGTGATCCTCGGCGTCGAATCGGCGATGGACATGCTCGCCGAGAAGCTCGGTCTCGACCCGTTCGAGCTGCGCCGACGCAACGCCATCAGGGAAGGCGACGATCCGGGGCACGACGACCTCGTGTGGGGAAGCTACGGCTTCGACCAGTGCCTCGACCTGGCGCAGGACGCGCTCCGCCGAGGAAACGGCCAGGCGGCTCCGCCCGGCTGGCTCGTCGGCGAGGGGGTCGCGGCGGCGATGATCGCCACCATGGCGCCGTTCGGGCACATCGCGCACACGACGGCCACGCTCCGGGCCGACGGCACGTACCTGCTGCGCACGGGGACGGCCGAGTTCGGCAACGGCACGACAACCGTGCTCAAGCAGATCGCGGCGACAGACCTGAACACGAGCTTCGAGCGGCTGGAGCTGTGGAACTCGGACACGGATGCGGTCGAGCACGACACGGGCGCCTTCGCATCCGCGGGCATCACGGTCGCGGGCAAGGCGCTGCACGCCGCCTGCCTGACCCTGGCGATGCGGATGCGGGAGCGGGCCGCCGAGCTCACCGGCTCGGCCCCCGACGGCGGCGAGCTCACCGCGGACGGGGTGCTGACGCCCGCGGGGTTCGTCACCTTCGCGCAGCTGGCAGCCGAGGAGAACGGCGGGGAGATCACGGCAGACGGCAGCGAGCTCGGCGCGCAACGCTCGCTCGCCTTCAACGTGCACGCCGTCAGGCTGGCCGTCGACCCGGAGACGGGAACGGTGCGCATCCTGCAGTCGGTGCACGCCGCCGACGCCGGCTACGTCATGAACCCAGCCCAGTGCCGCGGGCAGATCGAGGGAGGCGTCGCGCAGGGCCTCGGCAGCGCGCTGTACGAGGAGGTGACGCTCGACGACGAGGGGCGCGTCGCCAACCCCGTCTTCCGCCTCTACCGGGTGCCGCAGTTCGCCGACGTGCCCGTCACCGAGGTGTACTTCGCCGACACGAGCGACGACCTCGGGCCGTTCGGCGCGAAATCGATGAGCGAGTCGCCGTACAACCCCGTCGCTCCCGCGATCGGGAACGCCATCGCGCGCGCCATCGGCAGCCGCCCGTTCGAGCAGCCCTTCAGCCGCGACCGGGTCTGGCGGATTGCGAATCACGCCCGTAACACCCACGACCCCGTCCCCGAAATATGAACTGCCTAGTGTCGCGGCTAGGGAGTGTCAGGACGAGCTGAGCAGGCGAGACACCGGCAGACACGACCCAGCCCACTGCAGTCAAGGAGATCCGATGCACACACTCACCAGACCACGCCGACGCGTCACCGCGGCCCTCGCTCTCGCAGCCACCGCCGCGCTTGCCCTCACCGCGTGCTCACCCACCGCATCCGAGACGTCCCCAGGGAGCGCATCCGTCGACCACGGTGAGATCAGCGTGCAGTACTCGTGGATCAAGAACGAGGAGTTCGCGGGCGAGTACTACGCCTACGACAACGGCTACTACGACGAGGCGGGGTTCTCCGCGGTGCAGGGCATCGCCGGCCCCGACACGGGCGTCGCGAAGTTGCTCTCCGGGTCGGTGCAGTTCGCCCTCAGCGACGCCGCCTCAGTCGGCGCCGCGGTCGCCGAGCAGGACGCGCCCCTGAAGATCGTCGCGACCACCTTCCAGAAGAACCCGTTCACGGTGCTCTCGCTGACGGACAAGGGGAACATCGCGACGCCGCAGGACCTGATCGGCAAGAAGATCGGAGTGCAGGACTCGAACGCGTCCGTGTTCAAGGCGCTCCTCGCCGCGAACGACATCGACGAGGACCAGGTGACCGTCGTCCCTGTCGACTTCGACCCGACGCCCCTCATGAACGGGGAGGTCGACGGCTTCATGGCCTACCTGACGAACGAGGCCATCACGGTCGAGATGGAGGGCTACGAGGTCACGAACCTCGCCTACGCCGACAACGGCCTGCCGTACGTCGCCGAGGCGGTCACGGTGACCCAGCAGTACCTGGATGAGAACCCCGACCTCGTGAAGGCGTTCCTCATCGCCGAGATCAAGGGCTGGACCGACACGTTCACGCAGCCGACGGATGACACCGTCACGAAGGTGACCGAGCACTACAACGCCTCGGCCGCAGCTGGCGACCTCACCTTCGGGGAGCTCGACCCAGCCAAGGTGAAGGCGGGCCTCGAAGCCCAGGCGGCGCTGATCTCGACCCCGGAGACGGAGGCGAACGGCCTGTTCACGATCTCCGACGAGCTCAAGGCCCAGTCCATCGCCTCCCTCGCGGCCGCAGGGTGGGAGCTCGAGGTCGACGACCTCTTCGACACGACGATTCTCGACGAGATCTACACCGAGAACCCCGAGCTGAAGAACTACCAGCCCTAAGCTCATGACCCTCACCGATACAACGACGGATTCCGGTGCCGCAACCGGCACCGGAATCCAGATCTCCGGAGTGTCCAAGTCCTTCGACCTGCGCGGCGGCAAGTCGCTGCTGGCGCTGCAGGACACGGACCTGCACACCGACAAGGGCTCGTTCCTGGCGCTGCTCGGCCCTTCCGGATGCGGCAAGTCCACGATCCTCCGCATCCTCGCCGCGCTCGACCACCCGACGACCGGCAGCGCGCTCGTCGACGGGCAGACGCCCGACCAGCTGCGCGCGAACAGCGAGCTCGGGATCGCCTTCCAGGACCACGCGCTGCTTCCCTGGCGGAGCATCCGCAAGAACATCGAGCTGCCGTTCGAGGTCGCGGGGCGACCGGTCGACAAGGCGTACGTGGACGAGCTGATCGCCCTCGTGGGGCTCAGCGACTTCGCGAACGCGAAGCCGGCGCAGCTCTCCGGCGGCATGCGGCAGCGGGCGTCGATCGCGCGGGCCCTCGTGCTCAAGCCGTCGGTGCTGCTGCTCGACGAGCCCTTCGGAGCGCTCGACGACATGACTCGGCAGAACCTCAACCTGGAGCTGCTGCGCATCTGGACGGAGAAGCCCGCGACGACGCTGCTCGTCACGCACGGCATCAGCGAGGCGATCTTCCTCGCAGACCGGGTCGCCGTCATGTCGGCCCGCCCCGGGCGCGTGCAGGAGATCATCGAGGTCGACCTGCCGCGGCCGCGCACCCCGGAGATGATGCGCACTCCCGAGTTCCACGCGCTGGTCGACCGTGCCTCCGAGCTGCTGTTCGGCGTGCACGGGCACGCAGAAGCCGAGGCGTGACGGTGGCGAGGGAGCGCATCCCAGGCTGGCTCGCCGCGCTCATCGGCGGGGCCGCCCTCGTCGCGATCTGGTGGCTGGCATCGGCAACGGCGTTCCGGCCGCAGGAGGGCACGAGCTTCACGCCGGTGCCCTCACCGCTCGCCGTCATCGACTGGCTCTTCGTGCAGGGCAACATCGCGGGCACCTGGGGCGTCTTCGCTCCGACGGTCACCGCGGCGGCGATCGGCTACGTGTGGGGCAACGGCATCGCGCTGCTCCTGGCGACCGTCGTGCTCGTGTTCCCCCGCCTGGAGACCGTGATCACGCAGATCGCCGTCGTCACCTACTGCCTGCCGATCGTCGCCGTCGGCGGCATCTCCATCGTGGTGCTCGGCGGCGCGAAGAGCCCGGGCGACCCCTCGGAGACGGCCGTCTTCCTCGCCGCCCTCGTGTGCGTGTTCACGACCGTCGTCGGCGCCATCCTCGGGTTCAAGTCCGCGGACAAGGCCTCGCTCGACGTCGTCCGCGTCTTCGGCGGCGGCTCGTGGATGCAGATGCGCAAGGTCCGTCTCGTGGCCGCGCTGCCCGCCATCCTCAACGCGCTCCAGATCGCCGTCCCCTCGGCGTTCCTCGGCGCCGTGCTCGGCGAGTACCTCGGCTCCATCACGGCGGGAGTCGGGCCCACCCTCATCCGCCTGCAGGGGCAGCTCGACTCCGCCGGCGTCTGGTCGGTGTTCCTGCTGTGCGCCGTGTTCGCGCTCGCCGCGTACGGGCTCTTCGGGCTGGTCATCCGCTTCATCACGCCGTGGGTCTCAGGGAAGGCAGTGCGATGACCGTGATCGTGCAGGACAAGCAGACAGCGACGACGGCCGATCACGCCGCCGAGACGCGGATCGCGCGCGAGCGGCGCAGCGCGCTCCGGAAGACGGTGCTCCGCTCCCTGGGCTCCGCCGGCATCACGCTGCTCGTGCTCCTCCTGCTCTGGCAGGCGGTGGTGAGCCTCACCGGCATCTCCTCGTTCATCGCGAAGGGGCCGCTCGACGTGTGGCAGTTCCTGTTCGTGGGCGAGGACGCCGCCGAGCACCGCGCGCAGATGTTCCCCCTCGTAGGGCAGACGCTCATGGACTCGGCGCTCGGCTTCGTCGCAGGCATGGCCGTCGCCATCGTCCTGGCGATCGCCTTCAGCCTCTCCAGAGCCATCGAGGCCGGCGTCATGCCGCTTGTACTCCTGCTGCGCACCATCCCGCTCGTCTCCATCGCACCCGTCATCATCCTCATGACCGGTCGAGGAACCACGGCCTCCGTGGCGGTGATCGGGACGATCGTCGTGCTCTTCCCAGCGCTCGCCAACGTGCTGTTCGGCCTCAGCCGTGCCAGCCAGGAGAGCCTCGACGTCGTGCACGTCTTCGGCGGCGGCCGGCTCGCCGGCCTCACGAAGGTCAACCTGCCCGGGGCGCTCCCGTCGATCTTCGCCGCCGCCCGGGTCTCCGTGCCGGGAGCCGTGACCGGTGCGCTGCTCGCCGAATGGCTCTCGACCGGGACGGGCATCGGCGGGGCGATCCTGAAGTTCAACGCGCAGGCGCAGTTCGCCGAGCTGTGGACCTCGATCGCGCTCATCACCATCATCACGCTGGTGTCGTACAACCTCGTGCAGATCGTCGAGAACATCG
Organism: Pseudoclavibacter sp. AY1H1; assembly: GCF_002931055.1. Lineage (GTDB taxonomy): Bacteria > Actinomycetota > Actinomycetes > Actinomycetales > Microbacteriaceae > Pseudoclavibacter. Next base: position 62,326 of record NZ_PSXX01000010.1, read on the forward strand.
TCCTCGACCGCATGGGGATGGGCGTCTCCCAGCGCTGAGCAGTCTGCGCTCGAACCTCGCGGCCGGGAGCATCCTCCCGGCCGCGACGTCGTTCAGTGCGGGTGGCCGCGCAGCGGGATGATCGCCGCCGGCAGCTCGTGGAGCCTCGCCGATGCCTCCTCGGCGAGGGGGTTCGTGGATGTCCCGTCGCGGTTCACGAGCTGACCGCCCACGTAGACGGCCTTGAGGTTCCGCGGGCTCATCGCGAGCACGTACGACCGCACGGGGTGCCAGAGCGGCCCGACGTCGGGGGAGCGCGGGTCGACGATGACGAAGTCGGCGAACTTGCCGACCTCCAGCGAGCCGACCCGGTCGGCGACTCCCATGATCTCGGCCCCGCCGAGCGTGTGGAGGCGCAGCATCAGCTCGGGCATCATCGACAGGGGATCCTTCGTGCGCGAGCGCTGCATGTAGATGCCCATGCGCATGTTCTGCCACGGGTCGCTCACGTCGGTGCAGGCCTGGTCGTCGAGGCCGACGCCGACCTTCATGCCGAGCTCGAGCATCTCCGGCACGAGCGCGACGCCGGAGGCGAGTCGCCCGTTCGAGGCCGGCTGCCAGGACATGCTCGCCCCGCGAGCGGCGGCCTCGGCGATGATCTCCGGAGTGGTCTGGATGAAGTGCCCGAACATGAGGCCAAGCTCGAGGGCCCCAGCATCCCGGTACAGGGCGAACTTCGACTGCTGGTGCTCGACGGCCTCTGGCGACTCGAGGAAGTGCGCCTGGTTCGTGATGCCGAAGCGACGCATGGCCTCGGCTTCCAGGTCGGCGGCATCGGCCCGAGGCGACCACTGCACCTGGCCCATGATGGACGAGCCGAGGGCGTACGCCGGGTCCATGGCCCTCGTGTGGGCGACCTCCGCCTGGAGCCGGTCGAAGATCTCGTCGTCGCTGCCGACGGTCGCATCCATCCCCGAGGCGTCGACGAAGCGGATGCCGGAATCGAGCGTGCCGTCCGCCTGGCGGTAGTGGTACTCGAGGGGGCGCATGCCCGCGGTTCCCGTTCGCTTCCCGTCGACCATCGACTCCCACGCCTGCAGCGGGTCGGTGAAGTTGTATGCGGTCGTGACGCCGTTGGAAAGGAAGTCGAGCGAGCCGTGCAGGGTCGACCAGTACAGCTGCTCCGGCGTCATGTGGGCGGTCGTGCCGAGCATGGAGTCGCACCAGCCGTACAGGGTGTCGGCGACGCCGAGGCCCCTGAGGCCGCTCGTGAAGAGATGCGAGTGGCTCGACACGAAGCCGGGGGCGACGAATCTGCCGGCCACGTCGATCGTCTCGTCGGCGGTGACGGACGGCGTCCCGCTCCCGATCGCGGCGATGCGGCCGTCTTCGACGAGCATCCATCCGTCTTCGATGTAACCGGCATCCGTGGAGCCCGTTGGGATCGTGATGAGGCGCGCGTGGGTGACAAGAAGGGACATGCTCGCAACGCTAGCCAGCCCATGTTTCGGGCCTGTCACGACTCGGAGGCGCCCCGGGGCGAGTTGCGTTTCAGACCTCGAAGAGGCTGTGCACGGGGCCGGCGACCTGCTGCCCGTCGAGGTCGACGAGCTCCATGAGTACGGCCGTGCCCATCAGCGTGTAGCCGAGCTGCTCGAGGAGCTCCTGGCCCGCACGGAGGGTGCCGCCCGTTGCGAGGATGTCGTCGACGAGCAGGACGCGGGTGCCGGCCGGCAGGTCCTGTGCCGCCTCCAGGCTGTCCGACCCGTATTCGAGGTCGTACGTGATCGACGCCGCTGGGCGGGGCAGCTTCCCGGCCTTGCGGATGGGGATGAGGCCGACGCCCGCGGCGTTGGCGATGGCGCCTGCGAGCAGGAACCCTCGCGCCTCGACGCCCGCGACGACATCGAAGGTGCCGGCGAAGGGCTCGATCACGGCGTCGACGGCGGTGCGCAGGGCGGCGCCGTCGGCGAAGAGCGGGGTGATGTCACGGAACTGGATGCCCGCTTCGGGGAAATCCGGGATGGTCGCGATGAGCGACTCGGCGCGCGCGAGCTCTGGGGTCACGGCTCCAGGATACGTGCGATCCGCATCAGTCCGCGGCGATGACCGCGCGCAGGACCGACCGGTGGTCGTCGCCGCGCTCGGCCGCCCGGAGCTGAGTTGTGGTCGTTCAGCAGCGTTCTTGACGACCACAACTCAGCCCTGGGCGGGGGCGGGCGCGGGGACGGGGACGGGGCGGGGTCAGGCGCGGGGTGCCGTCGAGGCGCGGGCGACGAGCTCGGGGGTGAAGCGGATGTGCTCGGGGGTCGACTTCGGGTCCCGGGCCGCGGCGACGAGCAGGTCCATGGCCTTCGAGCCGATGAGGTGCGCCGGCTGGTGGATGGAGCTGAGCGAGGTCGAGGCGAAAGCCGCGAAGTCGATGTCGTCGTAGCCGATGAGCGCGATGCTCTCGGGCACCGTCGCGTGGCTGGTGCCCTGGAGGCTCTGCAGGAGCCCGAGCGCGAGCATGTCGTTGGCCGCGAAGACCGCGTCGGGGAGATCGGCGCCGTCGCGCTCGGCGAGGAGCAGCCCCGCCCGCCTGCCCTCGGACATGGAGAGCGCATCCGTCGTCAGTACCTCGAGCGTCGCGCCCGGGACCTCGCGCACCGCGTCGCGGGCGCCCTCGAAGCGGTCGGTGACCTGCTGGATCTCCATCGGCCCGCCGAGGAACGCGACGCGGCGGTGCCCTGTCTCGAGGAGATGCTCGACGGCGATGCGGCCGCCGGTGCGGTCGTCCACGGCGACGGACGGGTAGCGTTCGTCGGCGCTCTCGCGGTCGACGAGCACGACGGGGGTTCCGCGCTTGTGGAGCCGCTCGAGCTGGGGCATGTTGGCGGCCATGGGGGTGACGAGCACGCCGAAGACCCGCTGCTCCTCGAAGAGGCCGAGGTGGGTGCGCTCGCGTTCCTCCTGCTCGTCGCTGTTGGCGACGAGGACGGAGAAGCCGAGCTCGGCGGCGCGCTCTTCGGCGCCTCGCGCGACCTCGGTGAAGAACGGGTTGCGGAGGTCGAGGACGATGAGGCCGACGGTGCGGCTCTCGCCTGCGCGCAGCTGCCTGGCGGCGTCGTTGCGCACGAAGCCGAGCTCCTCGATGGCCGACTGCACCTTGTCGACGGTGGCCTTCGAGACCTTCTCTGGGTGGTTCAGCACGTTCGAGACCGTGCCAACGGAGACGCCTGCGAGTGTCGCGACGTCGCGCACGCTGACTGCCATGGGCCTCCTTCGGTGTACAGCGATGCTAGGGCACGCGGGGTCTGCGGGGCGGGTGCCTCGCTCGTGGGCGGCAACTCCGAAGGCCACGGAGGCTCGCCGCTCAGGCCTCGTCGAGCAGGTGGGTGATGCGTTCGGCGCGGAGCGGCGAGTCGGAGAGGAGGATGCGCCAGCGCCACGTCGCGCCCCCGCCGGGCCCCAGCCTCCACTCCTCGTGGAAGAACGGAGCCGCGCAGAGCATGGGGGTGCCGTCGTTCCGCACGAACCACGGGGTGGGGGAGACCGGGTTCGCCGGATGCGCGCCCATGACGACGGTCACGGGTCCGCTCTCGAGACCCAGCCAGGCGGCTTCCGCGCCGTGCAGGGTGGCGTCCGGGTCGGCGGGCAGCAGCGGCGACAGCGGGCGCGCGCCCGAGAAGCTGGGGTGCAGTCGCAGGAACAGTCCGCCGTAGCCGGCGTCCGGGCGGCCGGCGGTCGTGGGCGAGCCGAACGCGAGCTCGGCGTCGCGGAGGTTCGTCCAGCGGCTGCTGACATCGAGGACGCCGACGCTGCGCCCGTCGTCGTCGCGGATGCTCGCGTCGAGCATCCGCTCTTCCCGCAGGAACGCGGAGCCGTCGGCCTCGCGCCACGTGAGCCGCGTGCCGTCGGCCGGCTGCGTCTCGTCGACCGTCTGCGAGCCGTTGTTGTCGAGCTGCACGTAGCCTCGACCATCCACCCAGGTCACGCCGCCCCACAGGTTGACGTCGTGAGCGGCGTCGTCGATGCGGATGTTCGCGACGGTCACGGAGAGGCCCCAGTGCCAGGTGTGGTCGGCGGGCCGGAAGTCGCTCACGACGGCGCCCGCGGGGGTGCGCAGCGGATGCACGTAGGGGCGGGGCGACTCGATCGGCAGCGCGCTCGGGTCGCGGTGCACGACCGTGCCGAGGCCGAAGGGCAGCTCTTCGCGGGAGGGGGAGCTCATGACCGGCGCTCGTCGCGCACTCGCGCGGACATCTGTCCGCGCAGCTCGCCCGACTCCATGACCTCACGGAGGGCGACGGCGGCCGAGCGCTCGCTCGACGCGTAGAGGGCGGCCACGATCTCCATGGACCTGGCGGGCGCGGAGGCGATGTCCGGCAGCGCGGCACCTGCCGCGAGGGCGGGGTAGACGGCGTCGATGTAGGCGTCGTGCCCGCTCGGCCGCTCGGCCGCGGGGAACGCCCAGCTGCTCGGCGCATCCGCCCCCGGGCGTGGGGTGATGCGCCAGTTGGCGTGCCCGTGGCCGTAGAGGTGCTCGAGCTCGACCGTCGCGAGCTCGGTGTCGATGCGGATGGAGCTCGCCTGCCTGGGTGAGACGGCGCTGGTCATCGCCGTCGCGACGACGCCGGACTCGAAGCGCAGCACCGCCGTCGAGACGTCCTCCGTCTCGATGTCGCGCGCGAGGCGCCAGGTCTGGCCGTGCACCTCATCCACCTCGCCGAGGAGATAGGCGAGCAGGTCGAGCTGGTGGATGCCGTGGCCGAGGGTCGTCCCGCCGCCTTCGTTCGCCCACGTGCCTCGCCAGGGCGCGGCGAAGTACGTGTCGTCCCTGAACCAGAAGGTGTCGCAGCGGGCGAGGAGCGGGCGCCCGAGGTGGCCGTCGTCGAGGAGGCGCTTGACGTGCGCCGTCGCGGTGCCGGTGCGCTGCTGGAAGACCACGGCGAGGTGCCTGCCCGCGGCCTCGCCGGCTGCGACCATCCGGTCGACGTCGCGGAGGGTGAGCGCCGGCGGCTTCTCGACGACGACGTGAGCTCCGCGCGCGAAGGCGTCTTCTGCCTGGGCCGCGTGGCCTGCCGGCGGGGTGCAGAGGTGCACGACGTCGAGGTGCCCGTCTGGCAGCGAGGTCGCGGAGCGCGGGATGCCGTACTTCTGGGCGAAGGCGGCTGCCCGGTCCGCGTCGACGTCCACGGCGACCACGACCTCCGCGTCATCCCTGGCGGCGATCGCCTCGGCGTGCAGTCGAGCGACGTCGCCGGTGCCCACGATGGCTGCGCGCATTCTCGTCATGGTGTCCTCGTTCCGTCGTGATGCAGTCTCGCCGATGCCGGCGCGTGCGGTGTCCTCGATGCCGGTCGAGGCCGCCCCCGCGCGGGGACGGCCTCGGTCAACGCCCCTTCGGGTCGGTTCAGTCGTGGTTCTCGATGTCCTTGCCGCGCGTCTCCGGAGTGAACAGCGTCGCGAGGGCTGAGACGGTGGCGATGGCGAGGGTGAGCCCGCCGACGACCAGCGGCACGTTGTCCGAGCCTGGAGGGGCCACGAACGTGAAGATCGAGGGCAGGAAGGCGACGATCATGAGGCCGACGTTCTGCGAGATCGCGAAGCCGGTCACTCGGGTCTGCGTCGGGAACAGCTCCTGGAAGAACGTCGCGAAGGTGGCGTTCCACATCTGGAAGAGCACGCCCATCATGAGGATCGCGAGCACGATCGTGAGCACGAGGTTGCCGGACTGGATGGCGGTGAGGTAGCCGATCGCGACGAGCCCGGATCCGAACGAGCCGACGATCATGAGCGTGCGGCGCCCGATCTTGTCGGAGAGCATGCCGAAGACGGGGATGACGATGACGGCCGCCACGTTGGCGATGAGCGGCACCCACAGGAACGTGGAGGCGGGCATCGCGACGCCGTAGGCCTCCTGCGTCGCGAAGCTCGTTCCGAAGACGAGGGTCGTGACGCCGGCGACGTTGGCGAGGGTCATGAGGATGGCGCGGAAGACCGTCCAGCCGTTGTTCTTGAAGAGCTCGATGACGGGCGCCTGGCGGTTCTGGGCCTGCTGGACCGCGAGCGAGCGGGTGTAGGCCGGCGGCTCTTCGACGTGCTTGCGGATGAGGAAGCCGGCGAGGACGACGACGGCACTCAGCATGAACGGGATGCGCCAGCCCCACTCGATGAAGGCTTCGTCCGTGAGGACCGCGGTGAGGGGGATGAACACGGCGGTCGCGATGATCGAGCCGGCCTGGGTGCCCTGCAGGCCGAAGCTCGCGAAGAACCCTCGTCTGCCTGCTGGGGCGTGCTCGACGATCATGGCGCTCGCACCGCCGAGTTCTCCGGCGACGGCGAAGCCCTGGATGAGGCGCAGGAACACCAGGATCAGGGGCGCCCAGAGGCCGATCTGGTCGTAGGTGGGGAGGAACCCGACGGCGAGCGTCGAGAGGCCCATGAGGAGCATCGCGATGACGAGCACGTTCTTGCGGCCGTGCTTGTCTCCCCAGTTGCCGAGCACGATGGCGCCGATGGGGCGCGCGACGTAGCCGACGGCGTAGGTCGCGAGCGAGGAGATGAGGGCGACGGTGGGGTCGCCGGTCGGGAAGAAGACGACGGGGAAGACCAGCGCCGCCGCCTGCGAGTAGAGCGTGAAGTCGTAGTACTCGAGGACGCTGCCGATCCATCCGCTGAGCGCGGCCTTGCGGGGCGTCTTGCCCTCGTTCTCCTGTGACACCGCACCAGTGTCACTCTGTGTTCTCGTCATTGAAAATCCTCGTCATCTTTGACCGTGGTCGATATCCCGCTCGGAGCGGGTAAGCGCTTTCCACTTTGCCACTCGCTCTGAAACGTGTCAAGCGAGATCGCGACGAGGGTCTCAACCCGCCGACTGCGCCCGCGAGCGCTCCACCCAGCGCCAGGCCAGGGCGGCCGCGATCACGACGGCGACGCCGACGCCCGTCTCCAGGATCCTGGCCAAGAGCAGGGTGAGATCGGGCTGCGGGTGCGCGAAGTCGAGCATGACCAGCGCCAGTGGGGTGACGAAGACGAGGGCGAGTCCGTAGTTGCGCACGACGAACAGCTCCGCGCACATCTGCAGCACGCAGATGATGGCGATCGTCACGAGCGGAGGCAGGTCGACGGCCATGATCAGCCACGCGACGCCCACTCCGGCGATGGTCCCCGTGAGGCGGTGGCCGGCCCGTACCAGCTGCTCGTCGGGGCCCGAGGTCGCGAGCGCGGCGGCGGCCGCGACCATGGCCCAGTAGGGGTAGTCGAGCCCGAGAGATGTGGGGATGAGCCCCGCGACGCCGACGACGAGGCCGGCCCCCACTGCCGCGCTGATGCGCAGTCTCTCGGGTCTGGTCGGGGCGGCGGATGCTCGTGCCCGGCGCTCGAACTCGCGGGCGGCTGGGCGGGCCAGGCCCGAGATGCAGACGATCAGGGCGAAGGCCGCCGACGCGGCGGCCGTGCCGGCCGCGAGGAGCGCATCCGCCTCGCCTCCCGGGATGGAGGCCGTCGCGGAGAGCGCGAAGACGGGAAAGAGCGCGCCAGTCGGCTTCCATCCGAACCGCTGGGCGGCGCCCGTGATGACCGCCGCGTAGGCGGCGGTCGCCGGGAGGACGAGCCACTCGCGCTGCTCGGAGAGGCTCACTGCGGCGCCGACGCTGACAGCGCCGACCATGCCGACGGCCACGCCGCTCTGCAGGCGAGCGCGGATCACGTGCGAGTGGCTGCGCCCGTAGAACGAGACGAAGGCGCCGAAGGTCGAGTAGAGCGCGAGCTCGACGTGCCCGATGCTCCACAGGATCAGGAGTGGGGCGCCCACGGAGATGCCGGCGCGGATCGCGACACGGTGGGCGCCGTTGTGGGGGCCGAGGTCGAAGAGGCGGCGGGGGTGTGGCAGCTCGGCCATCGGGTGGGTTCGTGTCATGTGCGTGCGATGGTCCCTGCTCGTGCGGTGTCCTGGAATGCGCTTTCCGAGGGTAGTGGATGCGGGTTTCGCCCGTGTTCACGCGGATGTCCCGCCCGGCTCACCCCGGTGGGCGGACGTGAACCGCCGCGCGTGCTTGACACGATTCACTCCGGCTCGTAATCTGAGATCACTGAAACGATTCAATACGGTTCGGCGCGAACAGGCATCCCCGCTCGCCCACATACCGTGAATCGAGTTCCCGAAGCCGTGGACGACGTCGTTCGGCCCGGGAGCGCATCCGCAACCGACCAACGAAGGCGACGAACCGTGAGCATCCTCTCCGCAGACCAGCTTGCAGCGCTCGAAGGACAGGGCATCGAGCTCCCGTCCTGGGCGTTCGGCAACTCAGGCACCCGATTCAAGGTGTTCCAGACGGCAGGCACGCCGCGCGACCCGTTCGAGAAGATCTCCGACGCAGCCCAGGTCAACACGTACACCGCGCTCGCCCCGAGCGTGGCCCTGCACATCCCGTGGGACGTCGTCGACGACTTCGGCGCGCTCCGCAAGCACGCCGAAGACCTCGGTGTCGAGCTCGGCACGATCAACTCCAACACGTTCCAGGACGACGACTACAAGTTCGGCGCCCTCACGCACGAGGACGCAGCGGTGCGCCGCAAGGCCATCGACCACCACCTCCGCTGCATCGACGTCATGGACGAGACCGGATCGCGCGACCTGAAGATCTGGCTCGCCGAGGGCTCCAACTACCCCGGCCAGGCCGACCTGCGCGGCCGTCAGGACCGCCTGCACGACTCGCTGCAGGAGATCTACGCCCGCATCGGCGACGACCAGCGCCTCGTGCTCGAGTACAAGTTCTTCGAACCGGCGTTCTACCACACCGACGTTCCGGACTGGGGCACGAGCTACGTGCAGGTCGCGGCCCTCGGCGAGAAGGCCATGGTCTGCCTCGACACCGGCCACCACGCGCCCGGCACCAACATCGAGTTCATCGTCATGCAGCTGCTGCGCCTCGGACGCCTCGGCTCCTTCGACTTCAACTCGCGCTTCTACGCCGACGACGACCTCATCGTCGGCTCGGCCGACCCGTTCCAGCTGTTCCGCATCCTCGCCGAGGTCATCCGCGGCGGTGGGCTCAACAACCCCGACGTGGCCTTCATGCTCGACCAGTGCCACAACGTGGAGTCGAAGATCCAGGGCCAGATGCGCTCCGTCCTCAACGTGCAGGAGATGACGGCCCGCGCGCTGCTCATCGACAAGGACGCCCTCACGGCGGCGCAGAAGGCCGGCGACGTGCTCGTCGCACACGAGATCTACATGGACGCGTTCTCGACCGACGTGCGCCCCGCCCTCGCCGAGTGGCGCGAGTCGCGCGGCCTGCCCGCGAACCCGCTCGCCGCGTTCCGTGCATCCGGGTACGAGCAGCAGGTCGCCGAGGAGCGCGTCGGCGGCGTCCAGGCCAGCTGGGGCGCGTAAGCGTCACCCCTCACCGACCTCACGAGCTTCGAAGGAACTGACATGACGAACCCAGCAGCAGCCGATCTCATCTCGCGCAGCAACCGCCTCGGCGAAGACCCGAAGAACACGAACTACGCGGGTGGGAACACCTCCGCGAAGGGCACCGAGACCGACCCCGTGACGGGCGAGCCCGTCGAGCTGCTCTGGGTGAAGGGCTCCGGGGGAGACCTCGGAACGCTCACCGAGCAGGGCCTCGCCGTGCTCCGCCTCGACCGCTTCCGCGCGCTCACGAACGTCTACCCGGGCGTCGAGCGCGAGGACGAGATGGTCGCGGCCTTCGACTTCTGCCTGCACGGCAAGGGAGGCGCGGCCCCGTCGATCGACACGGCCATGCACGGCCTCGTGGATGCGGCGCACGTCGACCACCTGCACCCCGACTCGGGCATCGCGATCGCGACAGCGGCCGATGGCGAGGAGCTGACGGCGAAGATCTTCGGCGACAAGGTGGTCTGGGTGCCCTGGCGCCGCCCCGGCTTCCAGCTCGGCCTCGACATCGCCAACATCAAGGACGAGAACCCGCAGGCCATCGGCTGCATCCTCGGCGGGCACGGCATCACCGCGTGGGGCGACACCTCCGAGGAGTCGGAGCGCAACTCGCTCTGGATCATCGAGACCGCATCGGCGTACATCGATGCAGATGGCAAGGCCGACCCCTTCGGCGGCGTCGTGAGCGGCTTCGAGGCGCTCCCCGCCGACGAGCGCCGTGCACGCGCGGCGGCCCTCGCGCCGTCGATCCGCGCCGTCGCCTCGCACGACGCCCCCATGATCGGTCACTTCACCGACGATGAGCGCGTGCTCGACTTCCTCGCGAGCGAGAAGCTCACCGAGCTCGCCGCCCTCGGCACGAGCTGCCCCGACCACTTCCTGCGCACCAAGGTCAAGCCGCTCGTGCTCGACCTGCCGACCACGGCATCCGTCGAGGAGCAGCGCGCTCGCCTCGAGGAGCTGCACGCGGCGTACCGCGCCGACTACAAGGCCTACTACGACAAGTTCGCGACGGCCGAGTCGCCCGCCATCCGTGGCGCCGACCCGCTCATCGTGCTCGTCCCCGGCGTCGGCATGTTCTCCTACGGCAAGAACAAGCAGACCGCGCGCGTCGCCGGTGAGTTCTACTTGAACGCGATCAACGTGATGCGCGGCGCCGAGGCGCTCTCGAGCTACTCCCCGATCTCCGACGAGGAGAAGTTCCGCATCGAGTACTGGGCGCTCGAGGAGGCGAAGCTGCAGCGCATGCCGAAGCCGAAGACGCACCAGGGCCGCATCGCCTTCGTCACGGGCGCCGCATCCGGTATCGGCAAGGCCATTGCGACCCGCCTCGCAGCCGAAGGCGCGTGCGTCGTCGTCGCCGACCTCGACCTCGAGAAGGCGCAGGCCGCCGCCGCCGAGCTCGGCGGCACCGACGTCGCGATCGGCGTCGCAGCGAACGTCGCGGACGCCGCCGGCGTGCAGGCCGCCATCGACGCGACCCTCCTCGCGTTCGGCGGCATCGACCTCGTCGTCAACAACGCCGGCCTCTCCCTCTCGAAGCCGCTCCTCGAGACGACCGAGAAGGACTGGGACCTGCAGCACGACGTCATGGCGAAGGGCTCCTTCCTCGTGTCGAAGGCCGCCGCCAAGGCGCTCATCGAGCAGAAGCTCGGTGGCGACGTCATCTACATCTCCTCGAAGAACTCCGTCTTCGCGGGCCCGAACAACATCGCGTACTCGGCGACGAAGGCCGACCAGGCCCACCAGGTCCGCCTCCTCGCGGTCGAGCTCGGCGAGCACGGCATCCGCGTCAACGGCATCAACCCCGACGGCGTCGTCCGCGGCTCCGGCATCTTCGCGGCAGGCTGGGGCGCCAACCGCGCCGCGACCTACGGCGTGAAGGAAGAGGACCTCGGCCAGTACTACGCGAACCGCACCATCCTCAAGCGCGAGGTCGTGCCGGAGAACGTCGCCGACGCGGTGTACGTGCTCACGGGGCCAGAGCTCACACGCACGACCGGTCTGCACATCCCCGTCGACTCGGGCGTCGCGGCGGCCTTCCTGCGATGACCGAGTCTGCTGCGCAGGGATCGAGCGCCGCAGGCCGGGGCGGGGCGGATGCGCCCCGCACGGTCGCGGCGGTCGATCTCGGAGCCACGAGCGGTCGCGTCATCACGGGCACGATCACGGACGGCGTGCTCACGATGCGCCACGAGGCGCGCTTCCCGAACAACCCCGTCCGCACACGCGACGGGCTGCACTGGAACCTCCTCGGCCTCTACCAGCATGTCCTCGACGGGCTGGCCGCGGCTGAGCGTGACGCGCCTGGCCAGATCGCGAGCATCGGCATCGACTCGTGGGCGGTCGACTACGCGCTGCTGCGCGAGGGGCGCGTCCTCGGGGTCCCGTACGCGTACCGCGACGAGCGGACCGCCCGGGGCGTCGAAGCCGTGCACGCCATCACCTCCGCCGAGGAGCTCTACCGCCGCAACGGCCTCCAGCACCTGCCCTTCAACACGGTCTTCCAGCTCGCGACCGACGGTGAGCTGCTGGGCCTCGCCGACCAGCTGCTGCTCCTGCCCGACCTACTCGCCTACTGGCTGACGGGCGCGCAGGTCGCCGAGCGCACCAACGCCTCGACGACGGGTCTGCTTTGCGCCGACACGCGTGAGTGGGATGCGGAGCTCGCCGAGCGCGTGGGGGTTCCCGCCCGCATCCTGCCGCACCTCGTCGACCCTGGTGCCGTGCTCGGCTCGCTCGAGGGCGAGGCGGCGCGCATCGTCGGGCGTGACATCGACGTCGTCGCGGTCGGCTCCCATGACACGGCCTCCGCGATCGTCGCCATCCCCAACGAGGGGCGCGACTTCGCGTACATCTCGTGCGGCACGTGGGGTCTCGTGGGCCTCGAGCTCGACGAGGCGGTCGTCACCGACGCCGCCCGCGAGGCGAACTTCACGAACGAGGGCGGCGTCGACGGCCGCGTGCGCTTCCTGCACAACGTCATGGGCCTCTGGCTGCTGTCGGAATCGCAGCGGCACTGGGAGCCGGCGGCGACGGATGCGCAGCGCTCGAGCACCCTCCAGCAGCTGCTCGCCGACGCCGCCCAGGTGGGCGGCGACGTGCCGATCTTCGACGTCAACGACCCCGTCTTCATGGCGCCAGGCGACATCCCAGGGCGCATCGCCGAGTGGCTCACCCAGCGCGGCCTCGAGGCGCCGACGACACCAGCCGGCATCGTCCGCTCGATCGTGGAGAGCCTCGCGCAGGCCTTCGCCGAGGCCGTCACGACAGCCGCGGCCCTCGCCGAGCATCCGGTGAGCGTCATCCACATCGTCGGCGGCGGATCGCAGAACGCGCTTCTCTGCCAGGCGACGGCCGACCGATCCGGGATGCCCGTGCTCGCGGGCCCCGTCGAGGCGACCGCGATGGGTAACCTGCTTGTGCAGGCGCGCGCGCACGGCTGGATCCCCGACAGTCTCTCTGAGATCCGCTCCATCGTCGCCAGATCGACGCAGATCATCCGCTACGACCCGAAGATCACCCGATAGAAGCAAAGGCAGCTGCCCCATGGTGAAACGTCAAGCCCCCAAGCCCCTCGAGCTGCTCGAGCTCATGCAGTTCAAGAAACCCGACCTCAACGGCCGTCGCCGCCGCCTCAACTCGGCGCTCACGATCGAGGACCTGCGGCGCATCGCGAAGCGGCGCACCCCGAAGGCGGCGTTCGACTACACCGACGGCGCCGCCGAGGGCGAGCTGTCGCTGCGCCGCGCGCGCACCGCGTTCCGGGATGTGGAGTTCAACCCGTCCGTGCTGCGCGACGTCGCGAACGTCGACACGTCGAGCACTGTGCTCGGCGGGCCGATGGCGATGCCGTTCGCGATCGCCCCGACCGGGTTCACGCGCCTCATGCAGACCGAGGGCGAGACCGCCGGTGCCGGCGCCGCCGCCGCCGCGGGCATCCCCTTCACCCTGTCGACGCTCGGCACGACGACGATCGAAGAGGTCGCGAAGGTCAACCCGAACGGCCGCAACTGGTTCCAGCTGTACGTCATGAAGGACCGCTCGATCTCCTACGGCCTCGTGGAGCGCGCCGCGAAGGCGGGCTTCGACACGCTGCACTTCACGGTCGACACCCCCGTCGCCGGCGCCCGCCTGCGCGACAAGCGCAACGGCTTCTCGATCCCGCCGCAGCTGACCGTCGGCACGATCATCAACGCCATCCCGCGCCCCTGGTGGTGGATCGACTTCCTCACGACCCCGAAGCTCGAGTTCGCGTCGCTCGCGACGACGGGCGGCACGGTCGGCGAGCTGCTCGACTCGGCGATGGACCCGACGATCAACTTCGAGGACCTCAAGGTCATCCGCGAGATGTGGCCGGGCAAGATCGTCATCAAGGGCGTCCAGAACCTGGAGGACTCCAAGACGTTCGCCGACCTCGGCGTCGACGGCATCGTCCTCTCCAACCACGGCGGGCGGCAGCTGGATCGGGCTCCGATCCCCTTCCACCTGCTCCCCGCCGTTGCACGCGAGGTCGGCAAAGATCTCGAGATCGGCGTCGACACGGGCATCATGAACGGCGCCGACATCGTCGCGTCCGTGGCACTCGGCGCGAACTTCACGATGATCGGCCGCGCCTACCTGTACGGCCTCATGGCCGGCGGGCGCGAGGGCGTCGACCGCACCATCGCGATCCTCTCCGACGAGATCATCCGCACCATGAAGCTGCTCGGTGCGCACTCCCTCGAGGAGCTGAACCCGTCGCACGTCACGCAGCTGAAGCGCTACGTGCCGACGACGTTCATCGAAGCGGCCCCCGACCGCGTGTAGCCCGCGCGAGTCCGCCCGGTCAGGCCTCGCGTGCTCGCGCCCGCGAGGGCTGAGGCTGGCGGGGTCTCGCGCGGCCGGCGGATGCGCCCGCCGGCCGCGCGCATCCACGCGGCAGAGTTGTGGCCTGGTGTCGTTCCCTCTCCGTGGAACAGCACTAGGCCACAACTGTCTGCGGCAGCGTCAGCCCACCACTCCGCGCGACACTGTCAGCCCACCACTCCGCGCGACACTGTCGGCCCACGACTTCGCGCGACAGCCTCGGCCCACTCCTCCGCGGCAGAGTTGTGGCCTGATGCCGTTCCCTCTCCGTGGAACAGCGTCAGCCCACAACTGTCCGCGACTCCACGAGCCCACTTCTCCGCGCGACACTGCCGGCCCACGACTTTGCGCGGCAGTGCCAGCCCACCACTACGCGGCAGAGTTGTGGCCTGATGTCGTTCCCTCTCCGTGGAACAGCACCAGGCCACAACTGTCTGCGACAGCGTCGGCCCGCCACCGCGCGGCAGCACCAGCCCACCACTCACCGGCAGAGTTGTGGCCTGATGTCGTTCCCTCTCCGTGGAACAGCACCAGGCCACAACGGTCCGCGGCAGCGTCCGCCCGCCACCGCGCGGCAGCGTCACCCCACAACCTTGCGCGACAGCGTCAGCCCACAACTGTCTGGGGTGCAGGCCTTGCCTGTGGAGCCCCTCGCGCGGGCCCTTGGGTGCTCTGCCGGTGCCCCGAGCGGTGGCCGTGATGGGTTTCGGTGACCGTGATGGGAATTAACCCATCACCAGTCGCGAAAACCCATCACGAGGCCGCGCGAAAACCCATCACGGTCACGAAAACCCATCACGAGCCCGAGCGAAAACCCATCACGGTCGCCGAAACCCATCACGGTCGCATCCCGGGGCGCGGGAACAACTGGTCCGGAGCGCTACGCCTGCGCGTCGAGGAGCGCGCTCACGACGGTGACGACGCCCTGCTCCTGGTTGGAGGGGGCGAGGTACTTTGCGAGTTCCTTGACCTCGGGATGCGCGCCAACCATCGCGTAGGAGCGCTCGGCCTCGGCGAACATCTCGACGTCGTTGAAGAAGTCGCCGAAGACCGCTGTCTGCGCCGCAGTCACTCCGAGGCGCTCCTGCAGCTGTCGCACAGCGAGGCCCTTGTTGGCCTCAGGCGGCATGATGTCCATCCAGTGGTGGCCCGACACGACGACCCGGTGGGACTCGCGCAGCTCGTCCACCTCGGCGGCCGCCCCGGTCTCGACCTCGGCGAAGTCGTAGACGGCGATCTTCACGTACTCATCATCGGTGTCGAGCATGTCGTCGACGACCGTGAGCGCCTCGTAGTAGTTGCGGGCTTCTGCGATGAACACGTCGTCGCCGCGCTCGATGTACGCCGACTTCTTGCCGCACAGCACGATCCCGAGGTCGTGACCTCTCTCGATGAGGCCGCGCAGCAGCGCGATCGCCTGCCGGATGAACGACTCATCGAGCGTCAGCGAGCTGACCTCCTGGCCGTCGCGGACCACGAACGTGCCGTTCTCGGCGATGAACGACATGCCGTCGGAGTCGCGTTCGAAGAGCTTCGCGAGGGTCGCGTACTGTCGGCCGCTCGCGGGGGTGAACTCGACGCCGGCCTCGCGCATCCGCTGCAGGAGAGCCCAGAACGCGTCGGGAACCGTGTGGTCGTCGAGCAGCAGCGTGCCGTCCATGTCGGCGACGACGAGGCGCACGTCGTTGCCCTCGAGCGAGGACTCGTAGTGGCGGTCGGCGGTCTCGAGAACGGTATCTGCCATGCGCCCCAGCCTACGAGAGCTTGCGCAGCGCTGATCCCTTGTGCGCGGCCCTCGCCCCAGACTTCTCCGACTCGATGATGTACGCCGGCTCGTCCTCTGAGGCGGTGAACTTCTGCTTGTCGAACTGGAAGTCCTTCGTCTTCTTCTCGACGACCTCGCCCTGCGTGCGGCCCTGCGGGGTGTTCCAGCTCACGCGGTCGCCCTTGCTCAGATCTGCGGTCACGGTCTCTCCTCCTGCTCGGCGGTCTCGGGGTGAGGCTCGGGCTTCGGCCTCCGGAAGGCGATGACCGTGAACACCACGCCGAGGGCGAACCAGACGATCCAGATGCTGCCGTCGTTCGCGAGATCGGCGAGGGCGATGACGTAGAAGGCGACCGCCACCCACAGGTACGTGTTCAGCATCAGCTTCCTCATGCGCAGAGCATGCCCGGCCGTCCTGGGCGGAGGGTGGAGGTGCGACGCGCATGCCGCACCTCCACCCGGTCAGTCCCGCTCGTCGAGCGGATGCGGGATGGTCGGGATCGGGGCGGTCAGCGGACGCCCCTCCCGCTGCAGCTTCCGCTTCCGCAGCTGCCACAGGACGGAGAGGATGATGAACCAGACCGGGGCCGCGAGGAACGGCAGCCGGGTGTCGTCGCCGTACAGCAGCGTGCCGGCGATGAAGACGAAGAAGGCGAGCACGAGCCAGGGTGCGACGCGCGCCATCGGCATCTTGAACTTCGACGCTCGGTGCTTCTCGGGGAAGCGGCGCAGGTACACGATGTAGCTGACCACGATGGAGCCCCAGGTGAAGAGGATGAGGGTCGCGCACATCGAGGAGACGAACGTGAAGGCGGCGATGACCTCGTCGCCCGCGAAGAGCAGCGGGATGGCGGAGAACAGGAAGACGCAGGTGAAGAAGACGGCCTTCGTCGGCACGCCCTGGCTGCTGGTCATCGCGAACGCCTTCGGGGCGTGGCCGTCCTTCGAGAGCCCGAACAGCATCCGCGTGCCCGAGTACAGGCCGGAGTTGGCGCTCGACGCGGCCGAGCTGAGCACCACCAGCTGGATCGCGAACGCGGCGAGGCCGAACCCGGCGATCGCGAGCGTCGACACGAACGGGCTCTTGCCCGGCTCGATCTTGTCCCACGGCGTGACGCTCATGATGACGATGAGGGCGCCCACGTAGAAGATGAGAATGCGAGCGACGATCGAGTTGATGGCCTTCGGCAGGGTCTTGCGCGGGTTCTCGGTCTCTGCGGCGGCCGTGCCGACGAGCTCGACGCCGATGAACGAGAAGATGCCCATCTGGAAGCCGAGCACGAACCCGCTCGCGCCCATGGGGAACATCCCGCCGTGCTCCCAGAGGTTCGCGAGCGTGGCGGTGTCACCGTCTGGGCTCTGGAACCGGGTGAGGATGAGCACGATGCCCACGGCGATGAGGCCGAGGATGGCGACGATCTTGATGATCGCGAACCAGAACTCGGTCTCCCCGAACCACTTCACGGGCTGGAGGTTCAGGACGGTGAGCACGACGACCGCGATGAGCGCGGGCAGCCAGTTCGGGATGTCGGCGTTGAACCACTGCACGTAGGCGGTGATGGCGACGATGTCGGCGACGCACGCGATCACCCACGAGAACCAGTAGTTCCAGGACACGAAGAAGCCCGCCCACGGCCCGAGCATGTCCTTCGCGATGTCGCCGAAGGTCTTGTAGTGCAGGTTCGAGAGCAGCAGCTCGCCGAGGGCGCGCATGATGAAGAAGACGAAGAACCCGATCACCATGTAGACGAAGATGATCGACGGCCCGGAGACGCTGATGAGCTTGCCGGAGCCGAGGAACAGCCCCGTTCCGATGGCGCCGCCGATGGCGATGAGCTGCAGGTGGCGGTTCTTGAGGCCGCGCTGCATCTCGCCTTGAGGCGGATGTGCGGTGGTTGTCGTGGACATGACACTCCCTTGTGCTGATGTCGTGGTGCTGAGGTTGGGCGCCGCGTGCGCGCTGGTGGTTGTGGGCAGAACTGGGGGTCAGGCGACGACGCGGAACGTGGAGAGCTCTGGGTCGTTCGCGCCGCGCACGTAGCCGGACGGCGCTGCGCCCGTGTGCCGCAGGAAGTCGACGACCTCCTGGCTGAGCACCTCGCCTGGCAGCACGTTGGGCACACCTGGCGGGTAGGCAGCGAGTGAGTCGGCGGAGATGCGGCCGACCGCCTCCGTGTGCGGCACCGTCTCGACGGGGCTGAAGAACGCGTCCGAGAGGCCCATCGCGCGCTCGCAGCTCGCGGGGAGCGAGACGGGGCGGATCGGCTCGACCTCCGCCTCGGGGAGCGCCTGCAGTGCGCCCCACAGGCGCTCGACGTCCACCCGAGCCGTCGCGCCGACCAGCACCAGCAACGCGGAGGGGGTCGACAGCTCGCAGTAGACACGATGGTCGCGGAGCAGCTGGTAGTGCGCATCCGTGCCCGTGATGCCGGCACCTCGAGTGTCGATGGCGATCTTGAAGGGGTCGTTCGCGATGGCATCGGGGCTGGCGAGGATGTCGGGAGTCGCGTCGCGGTACCTGCGGTCGTCGTGCACGAGTCGGCGGATGCGCTGCGCGGATGCGAGGGCCTCTTCGACCGCGTCTGGCCGCGTCACGAGATGCCTCCTCGCCTCGTCGAGCGAGGCGAGCAACAGGGCGCTGCAGCTCGTCGACTGGTAGGAGCGGACGACCCGGTCGACGAGCGACTCCAGGTGCCGGGCGTGGGGCCCGTGGCCGAGTTGCAGCATGGCCGACTGCGTGAGCGAGCCCGCGCCCTTGTGGGTGCTGGAGATGACGAGGTCTGCGCCGAGGCGTGCCGCGTTCGTGGGGAGCGCCGGGTGCATCCCGAAGTGCGAACCCCACGCCTCGTCGACGATGAGCGGCACCCCGTGCCCGTGGGCGACTGCCGCGATCGCCGCGACATCGGCCACCGCCCCGAAGTAGCTCGGCGAGACGATGTAGACGGCAGCGGACCGGGGATGCTCGGCGAGGGTCGCCGCGACCTGCTCCGCAGTCACCCCGTGCGCGGCACCCAGGCCGGAGTCGACGGCGCCGTGCACGAAGTGCGGGGTCAGGTTGGCGTGCGTGATGCCGTCGATGACGCTCGAGTGCACGCTGCGCTGCACGGCGAACTCGGTGCCGAGGCCACGCACGACGGTCGTCGCGACGTGGTTGCCGCCGGAGGCTCCGTTGGTCGTGAACCAGACGCGGCTCGCTCCCCACGCATCGGCGGCGAGGTCCTGCGCCCGCATGAGCGGGGTGACTCGGCCCGGCGTCGTGAGGCGCCACGTGTCCTGGTCGACGCCGCTGAACAGCATCGGGAAGTCGAGGCTCAGCGCGTCGGCACCGACGATGCTCGCGACGCCGGGCGCATTCACCGCCTTCGCGTGATGTGCCGGCACGTGCATCCGCTGCCAGTCGTGGGTGGCGAGGGAGCGGAGAGCGTCGGCGTACGGGGTCTCGAACTGCGCTCGCGGGATGCGGTGCCCGGCGGGGGTCGTGATGCCGTCGACCTGAGCTGCGCTGCTCGGGACGGGTGCGTGGAGGATGGACATGCGTTCAGGTTAGGAACGAACTGACGACGGCGATATAGCAGGATCCTGCCGTCAGTGACATACGGTCTAGGGGTGATGAACCTCCAGCAGTTCCGCGTGCTCCTCGCCGTCCAGGAGCACGGAAGCCTCACGGGGGCTGCGAAGGCGCTGCAGTACGGGGTGCCGACGGTGACGCACCATCTGCGCAGCCTCGAGTCGCACCTCGGCGCCCGCCTCGTCGACCGCGGGCGGCGGGGCACGTCGCTGACCCCGCTCGGAGTGTCGTTCGCCGCCGAGATCGAGCAGGCGATCGCGCGTGTCGACCGGGCCGAGCAGCTGGTCGCCGATCAGCGCGACGCGGGCGTCGTCACCCTGCGCGTGGGCACGTTCGCCTCGATGGGCTCACGCCTGCTGCCCTCGGCGATCGCCAGCCTGCAGAAGCGCACGTCGGTGCGGGTCGAGGTGGTCGAAGGGGAGCCGACGGAGATCGTGCGGATGCTCAGGAGCGGCGAGGTGCACGCGGGGCTCATCTTCGACGTGTCCGTCGAGCCCGCCTTCGCCGTCCCGGACCTCATGCTGCAGCGTCTCCTCACCGAGCCATACGGCGTGATGGTCGCGCGCGACAGCGAATGGGCGAGCCGCGACAGCATCGACTTCGCCGACCTGCGGGAGGTGCCGTGGGTCTTCAGCCGCAGCAACGACGAGGCCTCAGACCGCGTGCTGCGCCGCGTCGGCCAATCGCTCGGCTACCCGGTGCGTGAGCTCATGCGCACGGACGACCTCTACATGATCCACGGCCTCGTCGCCGAGGGGCTCGGCTTCGCCCTCTCGACGGACGCCGCCATCGACCACGACTTCGACGTCGTGCTTCGGCCCGCCGTGCAGGATCTGGGGGAGCGGCACGTGTCGTACGTCACCCGACGGGGCGCCGTGCCACCCGCCGCCGCCTGGCTCGGCGAGATCCTGCTCAGCCGCCCAGCGCCTGCAGCGGATCGCCCGTGAGCCGGAACGTGTCCCACTCGTCCATGGGGAACGCGCCGAGGCTCCTGTAGAAGCCGATGGACGGCTCGTTCCACTTGAGGACCGACCACTCGAGGCGCCGGTAGCCCTTCGCGACGCACTCCTGCGCGAGCGAGCGGAGGAGTGCCCTCCCGAGGCCGCTGCCCCGCGTAGCCTCGCGCACGTAGAGATCTTCGAGCCAGATGCCGTGCTCGCCCTCCCACGTCGAGTAGCTCAGGAACCAGAGCGCCATGCCGTCGAGGCGAGGGGCACCGGGCTGGCTTGTGCTCGCTCCCGCCGCCTCGGCGACGGTCGCGAACACCGCAGGCCGCTCGCCGAAGAAGCTCCTGTGCAGCTGCGCCTCGGTCGTCTTCACCGCATCCGGTTCGCGCTCGTACACGGCGAGGCCGCGGATGAGGTCGAGGATCTGCGGGACATCGGAGGGAACGGCGGGGCGGATGATCGGCTCGGTCACGGCACGACGCTAACAGCCGACCCCGGCCTCAGGCCCAGCGCACCCAGTTCGCGCCGGCGCCGGTCTCGACCTGCTGCAACTCGGCGAGGTGGTCGCCGCGCACTTCGTAGAGCGACACCTGCGCCCCACCCTCGCCTGCGGCGACGAGGAAGCGGCCGTCGGGGCTGAGCGCGAACCCGCGGGGATGCTGCTGGGTGACGGTGAACGACCGCGCATCCTCGAGGGAGCCGTCCTCGGCGACCTCGAGCGGCGCGAGGGTGCTCGTCGTGCGCTCCGAGGTCCACAGGAACCGCTCATCCGCGCCCCAGTGCACGTCGGCACCCCAGATCGAGCGGGGCTCCAGCGGATTCGCGCCGAGGGTTCCGCGCTGCAGGCCCTGCAGCGCGTCCGCGTAGCTCGCCGAATCGAGGAGCGAGAGCACACCGGTGCTCGTGTCGCGTTCGAAGCGCAGCACCTCGCCGCTGAACTCGGTGATCACGTAGGCCTGCGTCTGGGCACCGTTGAGCACGATGTGGCGCGGGCCGCTGCCGGTCGGCGCGGTCGCACCCACCGGGTGGAGCGCCTCGAGCTCGAGGTCATCGGTGATGGCGTACTGCCCGACGAGATCGTCGCCGAGCGACACGAAGTACGCGAAACGGCCGTCCTTGCTCGCCACGACGGAGTGCAGGTGCAGATGCTCCACGATCGTCGTCGGCTCGCCGACCGTGCCCTCGTCGATCGGCGCGATGAGGCCGTAGCTGGCGGAGTAGGCCGCGCCGAGCAGCGCGGATCCGTCCCGTGTGAGCGCGACGTAGTTCAGACCGCCGCGGGGCGTCTCGCGACGCGAGATCGGGGTGAGCTCGCCCGCCTCGCGGTCGAGGCGCAACGTGACGATCGCCGCGGGGCTGCCCTTCACCGCGGCGTAGACGAGGTCGCGGCTGGCGTCGACGACGAAGTTCGAGCATCCCTGCAGATCCGTTGCGACCGAGGTCCGCTCGAGGGCGGCGCCGTCGAAGCGGAAGACCGAGATCGAGCCTTCGCCTGCGTTCGCGACGAGGATGAGTGGTGTGGTCATGCGAGCCCCTCTCGGGCGATGGTCAGGACGGAGAGCACGTCGGCGCTGTGGTCGAGGCGCCGGTCGCGTTCGTTGGTGTCGTGTTCGCGGATGATGCGCTCGAACTCGCGGAACTCCTCCACCATGCGGTGCGGGTACTTCGTGAGGTCGATCTGCTCGGCCTCGCCGCCGCGGGTCGCGTAGCTCAGCGATGGCAGGACGTTCGGGGAGCCGTCGGCCACGATCCACCCGTCCTCTCCCTGGATCTTGCTGCGGATGGGGCCATCCGAGTCCTTCGCGCACACGCAGACCGCCGTGGTCTCGCCGTAGTCGAGGATCAGGACGCCGGACGTGTCGACGCCGCGCTGCACGTTCGCGGTGTAGCTGACCCGCTTCGGCCGGCCGAGCAACCCCACGACGAAGTGGATGGCGTAGATGCCGAGGTCCATGAGCGCACCGCCGCCCTGCGCGGGGTCGAACGCCGGCAGCACTGTGCCCTCGCGGAAGGCGTCGTAGCGGGACGAGTACTGGGAGTAGTCCGACTGGACGACCTTGATCCTGCCGACGAGGTCGAGATGCTCCTTGATCCACCGGTAGTTCGCGAGGTACTGCGTCGTGATCGCCTCGATCAGGATCAGGTCACGCGCCGTCGCGAGTCTGCGCAGCTCCTGCAGCTCCCGTTCTTGGAGCACGAACGGCTTCTCGCAGATGACGTGCTTCCCCGCCTCGAGCGCCTTGCGCGACACCTCGAAGTGCAGCGAGTTCGGGACGGCGACCCAGACCGTGTCGACGCTCGGGTCGGCGAGGCACTCGTCGAGGTCGGTGAAGACGCGCTCGATGCCGAACCGCTCCTGCAGCTCCTCCAGGTGCTGGAGACGCGGCGGGCGACCGTAGATCGCCGCCAGCTCCAGCCCGGGTACGTTCACGACGTGCGGCAGGAAGTCTGCGACGATCTGGCCGGCACCGATGACGGCGAGCCTCATCGGATCGACCTCGACTGCGTGACGGCGCCTGCCTGCTTGGGGGAGCTCGAGAAATGCACGCGATCGATCGTAGTCGGAGCTCGACGGACCCGGCAGGTAGCCCTCGACCTGCGCGACGCTGCTAGGCGTCAGCGCGGTCAGCCTGCGCGATGCTCCGCGCCGTTCCTTCGCGGGCGATGGCCGCGATGTTCTCCGTGGCGGCCCAGGACGAGAGCAGACGCAGGCCTTCCTCGGAAGAGCTGCCTGGCACGGGGGTGTAGACCGTCATGGTGTGGCCGGGGTCGTCTTCGAGGTCCATTGCGTGGTACACCAGCTCGAGCGCGCCGACCGCCGAGTGTCGGAAGTGCTTCGCGCCGGAGTAATGTCGGCGGACATCGTGGGCTGCCCATCGGATGCGGAACTCGTCGCTGCGCACAGACAGCTCTCCGACCAGGTCCGTGAGCTGCTTGTCGAACGGCGAACGGCCGGCCTCTCGCCGGAGGATCTCGACGTTGACGTTGGCTGCCCGCTCCCAGTCAGGGTAGAAGTCGCGCGCACGAGGGTCGAGGAAGATGAATCGGGAGTGGTTCGCGGGCCGCGCAGTGCCCCGGTACATCTCCGAATAGAGCGCGAAGCCGAGCTCGTTCGCGGCCACGATATCCATGCGGCTGTTCCCGATGATCGCGGCACCGCCCGTGATCGAGTCGAGCAGATGCTGCGCGGTCGGGCGCAGCCCGGACGCCCGCGGCTTGGGAGAGCGGACCTTCGCGCCCAGGTTGGCCGTCCGAGCGAGATCCCTCAGATGGTCGTGCTCCGCCTGGGTGAGCTGCAGCGCCCGAGCCACAGCATCGAGCACGTTCTCAGAGACACCCGTCAGGTTGCCCCGGTCCACGCGGGTGTAGTACTCCACGCTCACCCCCGCGAGCCGTGCCACCTCATCCCGTCGGAGGCCGGTCACACGCCGTCGGGTCGTGCCCGGATCGATCCCCGCCTGCTCTGGGGTCAGCCTGCCTCTGCGGGAGCTGATGAATGCTCGCACTTCGCCCCGGTTGTCCATGGATCCACGGTACGACCAGTGTCCGCCTTCTGGGGTGCCTCTGCTGGAACCCCTTTAGCGGGACTCTCCCTCCCACCTCACGTGAGGCGTTGACTGCTGGACGACACAGGGACGACGACCGCTCCCTCGGAGAGGACAACATGAGCAGCATCGCAATCGACTGCGCAGGGAAGGTGCGCGCTGCCGCCGCGGGCCTGCTCGCGGCAGGACTCCTGCTGGCGGGCTGCACGGGTGTGGATGCCTCCGGAGAGAGCGCGAGCGAGGCGGCACCGCACGCTACTGGCGCCACGAGCTCGACACCACCATCGGCGGCGAGCGAAACGGAGGGCGAAGACCTGATGCCCACCACGACGAACATCACGATCAGCATGGGGGACGTCACCGTCCGCGGCGTGCTGAACCAGTCCGCGACCTCCGCCGATCTCCTCACGCAGCTGCCCCTCGAGCTGTCGTTCGAGGACTTCGGCGGTCAGGAGAAGATCGCGACCCTCCCCAGGGCGCTCTCCCTCGAGGGCATGCCGTCCGGAAGCGCCGCCGAAGCGGGGACGATCGGCTACTACGCACCCAATGAGGGGCTCGTCCTCTACTACGACTCCGTCGGTCACTTCCCCGGGATCATCCCGATCGGCACGTTCGAAGACGTCGAGGCAGTGCGTGCTGCTGTGCCTGCGACTGGAACGGTGTCCGCCGAATGACCTCACCCTCATCGCGCACATCCGAAGCGCCGGCGTCCACTGGAGGCGCGAGGGCTCCGCAGCTGCGCCTCGCACCGCTCATCGTCCTCGCACTCATGGGATTCATCCTGGTCGCGATGGAGACCATGCCCGCCGGTCTTCTGCCGGAGATCGCCGACGGGCTGAAAGCCGCGGAGGGCACCGTGGGGCTCTTCGTCAGCGCCTACGCACTTGGCACGGTCATCGTCACGATTCCCGCCATCTCGCTAACGCGCCGCCTCCGTCGAAAGCCCCTGCTGCTCGTCAGCATCGCGGGGTTGGTTGCGGCCAACACCGTGACCGCGTTCTCGTCTGACATCGCGCTGTCACTCGTCACGAGGTTCATCGCCGGGGCATTCTCTGGAGTGATCTGGGGGATGCTCGCGCCCTACGCCGTGCGAATCAGTCCGCCCTCGCGGCTGGGGGCCGCGATCGCGATCGTCGCGATCGGCGCGCCCCTCGGGTTCGCGTTCGGGACGCCACTTGGGGCTTGGATCGGAGCCGTGTCCGACTGGAGATGGTCGTTCGCCGGTCTCTCCGCGCTCGCAGCACTGGTCGCCATAGCGGTTGTCCTTGTCGTCCCGGACGCGCCAGGCCGTCCCGCGCTCGCGGGCCTGCCCATGGCGCGGGTGCTCCGCCTGCGAGGGGTCCCCGTCGTGCTCGCGGTGATCTTCGTCTGGATGCTCGCGCACAGCACGATCTACACGTACGTCGCGCCCTACCTCCGTGAGACGGGCACCGCGATAACCCCGGACCTGATGCTGCTCGCCTACGGGATCGCTTCTCTACTCGGCGTGGCGGTGACCGGCCTGCTCCTCGATAGGTATCCGAGCCTGCTGCTCCACCTCAGCGTGCTGGCCTTCATCGTCGCTGCGGTCGTGCTGCTGGCAGGGCAGGGCTCGCCCGTCGCGCTCCTGGCGGCGGCGGCGCTGTGGGGTGTGAGCTTCGGAGGGGCTTCGCCGCAGCTGCAGAACGCGCTCACGCGAGCCGGGGGCGAGAATTCGGACGTCGCGAACTCATTCCTTCCCGTCGCGTTCAATCTCGCGATCTTCGGCGCCGGCATTCTCGGCGCAGGGCTCCTCGAAGTCTTCGATGGCCTTGTCCTGCCCGCTGCCATGATGCTGCTCGGGGCGGTGGCGTTGCTGCTGACCTTCGTCGGCCGGCGGTCGGCATTCCGGCAGAGGGAGACGGGATCAGGTGATGGGAAAGCATGAGCTTCCGCGCTTTCCTGAGGGCGAGCGTGGGGCGACTCCGGGGGAAAGGCATCGGCGAAGCGGTCTCCGCTCCGACGCTCGAGACTCGACGTCTCCTTCTGCGCGCCCACACTCTGGCGAGCGCTGAGGAGTGGTTCCTCCTCCACGAGGAAGCGCGAGTTCGCGAGTTCCTGAACTGGCCACCGAGGAGTCGCGGCCAGGCACTGCGCCACCTCCGTGTCCGCACGCAGTCCACGAGGCTCTGCAGGGCCGAGGACTTCATGGCGCTGGCCGTCGAACTCGAGGGGCGGCTCATCGGTGATATCTCCCTGCAGCTGCGGGCCGTTGCCAGCGAAGTGCGCAGCGTCGAGATCGGGTGGGTGCTGCATCCCGATGCTCAGGGCAATGGATACGCGCGGGAGGCGGCGGAGGCCGTCATCCAGTTCGCATTCGAGGCTGTGCATGCCCGGATGGTCCTCGCGGTCGTGCATTCGCGCAACACCGGATCGCTCAGGCTCGCGGAGCGTCTGGGATTCCACGAGCTGAGCCGCCGCGAGAGCGAACGGCTGCTCGTCTTGACCCGAGATGACTTCGCCTTGGCCGACCGCGGTGCCGAGCGGGATCCGGACATGGCGCTTCCTCGACCGGCGAGTGGGGGCAGGCTCTGCTGAGCTGCTCACATCGTCCGGGTGATCCTGTTTCTCCTCCGGGTCAATAGCACTCTCTGCTCCAAGACCCGGCGAGATCGCCAAGGAAACGCCCAGCTCGGCGCCGCTTCGCCCGCTGATTCGGGGGAGGGGAGTTCTCCCCGTCCCATCTCGGAGCGCGAATCCACCAGCCCGCCCCAATCCGCGGGACTACGCTCGCCGACACCCCGGACCAGCCGGGCCTGTCGAAGGAGTCAACATGCGTCGCATCGTCTCGACCGTCACCGCAGCCCTCTTCGCCGTCGGCATCGCCGTCTCAGCACCCGCGATAGCAAGCGCCGGCACCACGCAGTCGTACTGGACCGGCGGATCGCTCGCCGACTGCCAGGCCGTGCAGCGCACCTACATCAGCTCGTGGACCAAGATCACCGAGGCCTGCCACCGCAACGGCAACGGCTACTCGTTCACCTGGACCTCGCTCTAAGGCGTCTCCGGCGAGGTCGTGGATGCTCCGTTCGGCCTGATTGGTTCGTCCTGATAGCTCTGTCCTGACCGGTTTGGCCTGATTGGTTCGCCCTGGTCGGCTTCTCCTGACCGCGCCTTCTGCGCGCGTCGCCTGCGCACCGCCGGGCAACGCATCTGCGGCAAGAAGGTCACTTTCGCCCCACCCGGGCTCCCGGAGCGGGCAGAAAGTGGCCTACTCGGCGGCGGCGGATACGTGGCGCGGCGTCGCGCGGTTCAAGCGGGCTCATGCGGCTCAGCCGGGCTCAAGCGGATCCGGCAAGCTCACGCGGCTCAAGCGGGTCACTGTCGCCCCACCCGGGCCCCGCAACGGGATGAAAGTGGCCTACTCGGCGCCGGCAGCGGCAGCGGTGTAAGGGGCGGCGCCGCGGCGTCGCGCAGGTAGAGCGGGCTCACGCGGTTCAGATGGGCCACTTTCGCCCCACCTGGGCTCCCGAGATGGGCTGAAAGTGGCCTTCTTGGCAGCGGCAGCGGCAGCGGCAGCGGCAGCGGCAGCGGCAGCGCGGCGCCCGCGGCGCTGCGCGGTTCAGCGGGCTCGCGCAGGCCAGGCGGGCTCATGCGGTTCAGGCGGGTCACTTTCGCCCCACTCGGGCTGCCGGGATGGGCTGAAAGTGGCCTACTTGGCGGCGGCGGCAGCGGCGTCGCGCGGGCCAGGCGGGCCACTTTCGCCCCAGTTGGGCTGCCGGGATGGGCTGAAAGTGGCCTTCTTGGCGGCGGTAGCGCGGCGCCCGCGGCGCTGCGCGGTTCGGCGGGCTCGCGCAGGCCAGGCGGGCTCATCCGGTCCAGATGGGCCACTTTCGTCCCACTTGGGCTCCCGGGATGGGCTGAAGGTGGCCTACTTGGAGGCGGCGGCGGGGGTGGCAGCGCGGCGTCGCGCGGTTCAGGCGAGCTCGCGCGGCTCAAGCGGGTCACTTTCGCCCCACCTGGGCCCCCGCGACGGGCTGAAAGCGCCCTACTCGGCGGCAGGGGCGGATCACGCGACGCTCAGCGTGACGGCGCGCTTCTCCGGATCAGCCGAGTCGACGCGGACTCTCACGGCGGCGCCCAGCTCCAGGGCCGCGGCGCCGCCGACGACCCTCGCCCGCACTGCGGGGTCGCGCAACAGCACGGTCGCCTTCGCCTGACCCGCATCGGCGGCCCCGGTGGGCGACGAATCGACGACGATCCCGTCGAGCTCCTCGCCGACACGGGGCGCGAGCAGGACCGCCTCGAGCAGATCGACCGCCGCCCGCTCGTACGCGTTCGCACGGCGTGAGCCCTCGGCCATCTCGCCGGGCAGTGCCTCGAGCGCATCCACGACCCACGACGGCACGGGTTCTCCGGCGCAGAACGCCAGCGCGATCTCGGTGCCGTAGCGGTCGACGAGGCGCCGCAGCGGGGCGGTCACGTGCGCGTACTCGGCGGCGATGGCGCTGTGGGATGCGGCGCTCGGCACGTCCGGATGCTCGGGCGTGCCGAAGGCCGCGTACCCGGCTCCGCGGAACAGGCGGGTGGCTTCGGTCGCGAACGCCGCGTACTCGGGCCGGGCCACGTCGATGGTCCGGACGAACTGGGCGTACGAGACGTCCGGTGCCCAGTCGAAGCCGAGGGAGGCGGCGACGCGACGCAGGCGCTCGACGTCCTCGTCGCGGGCGGGATCCAAGGTGCGCCAGATGCCCACTCCCGCGCGCCGCTGCAGGGTCGCGGCTGCGATTCCCGTGAGCAGCGACAGCTGCGCGTTGAACTCCTCGCAGGCGAGCGGCTCACGCAGCACGAGCCGGTAGCGCTTGTCGTCGTCGCTGCGCTCGATCTCCTGGTCGGGCACCTCGAGCGTCGCGCCGCCGCGCGCGAACTGGGCGTCGATGCGCAGCCGGCCGATCTCCGCCAGCAGCCCGAGCAGCTCGTCGGCGGTTCCGGCGTCGAGCCGTGCCTGAACCGAGGGGTAGTCGAGTTGCGCCCGGGAACGCACCATGGATCGACGCACCTCGATGTCATCGAGCAGCGCGCCCGAGCTGTCGAGACGCATCCGCCACACGACGGCGGGCCGATCGACCCCGGGGAGCAGGCTCGCGGCGCCCTCGCTGAGCACGGCCGGGTGCAGGCCGAATCGGCCGTCCGGCCCGTAGACGGTGAGGGCGCGGCGGTGCGTCTCCGCGTCCAGCGCCCCACCGGGCTCGACGAAGGATGCGACGTCCGCGACCGCGTAGAACACCTCGAAACCGTCAGCGTCCTCGCCGGTGGCCTCGACGCGGCGAAGGAAGAACGCCTGGTCGAGGTCACGCGAGCCGACAGGGTCGAGGGTCACGAACGGCAGCTCGCGGAGATCGTGTCGCCCGGAGTCCGAGCCGAACTCGTGGGCTGCGGCTACCTCGGCCTCGGCTCGCGCGTCGGCTGGGTAGTCGGCCGGGATCTCGAGCTCGGTGCGGAGCCGCTCCAGATACGGGCCGAGCACCTCCGCGGCCGCACCGGCCTGCACAGCACGCGTGCTCATCGGCGGGGGACGGATGCAGGTTCGACGGTGAACTTCATGGCGTCACGCTACCCGCACCAGATCAGGGGGCGCCGATGCCGTCAGTGCCGTAGGTCATCGTCCACGCCGTCTGCACGTTGTCGGCGACGGCTTTCGCCGACTCGACCTCGATGGTGTGGCTGGTCTCCGTGAGCAGGTACTGTCCGCCGGTGTCGACCGTGATCCCGGAATTCGTGTCCGACTGCAGGTAGCCGCGGATGCCGACGGAGCCCTCCATGTAGCCCGAGTAGGTGACGCGCAGCTTGGTGCCCTCCTGCGCGTAGCTCCATTGTCCGGTCGTCTCCGGGTCGGTGGTGATCGGGCCGAACGCGGAGAGGGTGGCGATCACCGTATCCGTCTCGCGGGAGGGGGAGATGAGGATCGACACGGTGCCCGTGTAGTCGACGCCGGAGGTCTCGATGAAGGCGATGACCGCCTCCGTGCTCTGGCCGACTGCCAGCTCGGTGTCGAAGGGCGTGAAGTTGCCTTCGATCGTGGAGAGGGCCGTGGATGCGGCGGCGAGGGGAGTTGCCAGGGCGGCGGCGAAGACAGGGGTGGTCCAGGCCGCGGTCGAGAGCAGTGCTCGGCGGGACGGGCGGCCAGGCGCAGGCCGTTCTGCGGTCGTGTGGCTCGAGGGGAGGAAGGAAGGCATGATGCTCCGGTCTGCGGCGTGGGGGCGCCGCTCTGCGAACGATACGGCCTGCGGGCGTCGGGCAGAAGAGGTCGGTTGTCGGACTCTGCCGGATGCTGCCGAAGACGCTCTGAGCGGACGCGCACGCGCTCCATACGTTCTCCATAGATCAATAGGTGACGATAAGCGCATGGTTGACTTCAACAAGATCCTCGGCGCGGCCTCGAAGGCCCTCGGCAACTCCGGCAATTCCGGGGGCAACCGGGGCGGCAAGAGCGGCTCCGGGGACTGGAAGGACATGGTCCGCAAGGTCGCCGATCAGGTGACGGGGGATGGGCAGCAGCCACGCGGCCAGCAGGGCTACCCCGCCCGGGACGCCGCGCAGCAGCGTGACCAGCACCAGCAGCGCGACCAGTACCAGCAGTCTGACCAGTACACCGGCCGCGACTCCGGCCCACGGTACGGGCAGCAGCCGCCGAGCGCTCCGAGCTATGGCTCGCGCCCGGCCTCTAATCCGAGCTCAGGGACTGCCGCGGACAAGGCGGCCATTGCGAAGTACGACTACCTCCTCAAGACCGCGGCGCCTGACCAGCTCGAGCAGGCGCACCGTGAGGCGTTCCAGCGACTCACGCCGGAGCAGCGCGACCAGGTGCGTGAGCGCCTGAGCGCGGAGTCCGGTCCGTACGACCGCCCGCAGTCGAGCTCCCCTGACGACCTGGCACGGGCGGCGACGCGCGGCGAGGTGCAGCGACCCGGGTTCATGGCGAAGGTGCTCGGGGCGGGCAAGCGCATCGCGGGCTCCCGCGGTGGCTCCAACTTCACGCCCGGCTCGAGTCGTGGCGGGTCCGCTCGCTTCGGCCGTGGCGCGGGCGTCGCCGGTGCAGCTGCGGCGGGTGTCGGGGCTGGTGCGCTCGGCGGCATCGCGCTCGGCGTCGTCGGCGGTGCCGTCGCCAGCTCCGTCGCGCTTCCGCTGATCGGCGACGCGATGGCATCCGGAATCGACTTCGACGGCATCGCCGCGTCCGGGATCGAGGGCTTCGAGGGGCTCACGGCCGACCTCGGCGAGTTCGGCGGGATCGGTGAGGCCGTCTCGGGGCTCGGCGACCAGGTCAGCGGATTCGGCGACCAGTTCGCGGGCGCCGGCGACCAGCTCACGGGCGCGGGCGACCAGTTCCTCGGCGGCGTCGAGGAGCAGGCAGGCAACTTCGGCTTCGACATCCCCGGCCTCGGAGACCTGTTCGGCAAGTGATGCACGCCTTGGCGCACCCGGGAGAAGGGCCGGCGCTGGGAGCCTGATCCGTCAGAGCTGCTCGCCGATGACGCGAGCTGCCTGGATGACGCGGGACCTGAACCTCGCGAGCCCGTCCTCGCTGATCGTCTCTTCCGTCGTCACGAGATTCACGACGCCGATGACGGTGCCGCGCGAGTCCGTGATGGCGGCGGTGAGGCTCACCGTTCCCGGGTAGCGCTCTGAATGGCTCTCGTAGGTGCCCGTCGCCGCGGCTTCGGCGAGCTCAGATCGAAGCGAGTCGGCGGTCTGATGCCGTCCGCTGGCGAGTGCGAGCCCCGAGTAGTCCTTCAGGAACTCGTCGAGTTCTTCCGGTGCGACGGCCGCGAGCAGCACCTTGCCGCCACCGACGTCGAGGTCGAGGCGCTGCCCGATCGGGAACCGGTAGCGGAGCGACTCGGGTGGCTCGACGCGCGCGACGAGGATGCGCGACCAGCCCGAGCGCACGTAGACGGACGACGTGAATCCGGTCGTTTCGGTGAGGTTCTGCAGCACCGGATGCGAGACGGAGGCGAGCCGATCCTGGAGCATGAACGCGTGCGCGTGCGCGAGGACGACGGGACCGAGCGTGTAGCCGGCCTCGGTCGAGTTGAGGTACCCGCGCCGCGCGAGGGTCGTGGTGATGCGCTGCGTGGTCGTGATGTGCAGGCCGGTGGCCTTGGAGATCTGCGTCAGCTTCAGCGGCGTCCGTGATGCCTCGACGCACTCGATGACGTCGAGCGCTCGTTCGAGCGTCCGGCCTTGATTGACGCGCTCAACGCTCACTGCGTTTTCCCCTCCGTGCCAGGTGATTCCTCAACGTACCACCGGGTGCAACGAGACCCTGCTTGGTCCCGTCCCTGGCCGCGAACGTGGACGCCTGCTATCGTTACGCGAAATCAACTTGCGCAGAGTGATAGAAAACTCTGCCTGATGACAACGGAGTCGATCATGAGAATCGCTGTCCTCGGCCTCGGTGAAGCCGGAAGCATGTACGCGAAGGCGTTCGTCGAAGCCTCCTGGGAGGTCGTCGGCTTCGACCCCAGGAGCGTCGAGATCCCCGGAATGACCAGCGCCACCTCGATCGCCGAGGCGGTCGCCGGCGCCGACGCGGTGCTCGGCCTCACCACGGCGGCCCACGCCGCAGGGGCAGCGCGAGACGCGGCACCGCACCTCGAGCCGACCGCGGTGTTCCTCGACCTCAACGCCGGATCCCCGCAGCTGAAGCGGGCCGTCGCCGACGAGATCGGCGAACGCGCCAAGGTCGTCGACGGGGCCGTGATCGGCTCGGTGAAGAAGTTCGGCGCGCAGGTGCGCGTCATCCTCTCCGGCCCCGACGCGGACTCGGCCGCCGACGTACTGCGCTCCATCGGCGCCACTGCGGACGTCGTCAGTGACACCATCGGGGACGCATCCGGCCGCAAGCTCCTGCGCAGCGTGTACATGAAGGGACTCGGCGCGCTCATCAGCGAGGCCATGTCCGCCGGCCGTGCTGCTGGCGAGGAAGCGTGGATGCGCGCCCAGATCGTCGAGACCCTGGTCGACGGAGAGGCCGCCGTCACGCGTCTCGACGAGGGCACGCGCATCCACGCAGACCGGCGAAGCCACGAGCTCGGCGACAGCCTGGAGCTGCTGAGCGCGCTTCCGGGGAACTGGCCCGTCACCGAAGGCGCCAGGCGCCGACACGTCGACCTCGCCTTCGAGGCGAAGCCCGACTTCGCGGCGGAACTCGAGTCGGTGCCGACGGCGGCGCTCGGCGATGGCGGGGACCGGCTCGGATTCGCGCACTCGAGCATCAAGCCCATCTGGCCCTCCGGCCCGATCGCCGGACGCGCACGCACCGTGCTCGTCAACCCAGGCGACAACCGGGCCCTGCACGAGGCGCTCAAGGTGGTCCGGCCCGGCGAGGTGCTCGTCATCGCGGGTGGCGGGTACGCCGAGCGTGCGCTGCTCGGCGAGCTCATCGCGGAGCGCGCGGTCAACGCGGGGGTGCGCGGCATCATCGTCGACGGCGCAGTGCGCGACGTCTCCGCCATCGCCGAGATCGGACTACCCGTCTGGGCTGTCGCAGTCTCCCCGGCGGGCCCCTACAAGTCCGGCCCCGGGCGGGTCGGCGAGACCATCTCGCTCGGAGGCGCCATCTGCTCGACCGGCGACTACGTGGTCGCCGACGAGGATGGCGTGCTCGTCCTCCCGATCGACCGCGCGGTTGCCGCGCTCAGGGCAGGCCGGGCGGTGCTCGCCGATGAGGCGGGCCGCCGTGTCGAGATCCTGCGCCAGCGCGCCGAAGCGAATCCCAGCGCCTGATCCGGCGCACCAGACCATAGACAGCAAAGGAGCTGCCATGAGCATCACCGACCAGGGGCACCCGCCCCGCCGACGTAGGGGAGGGTCATGCCTGTCGCACTGATCGCCCTCGTCGCCTTCATCGCGACGATCGTCACCTGGAACGTCGTCGTCAAGCGCAACATGGCGGAAGCCATGATCCTCGGCTTCCTCGTCACGCTCGCCTTCGCCGGGTTCAACGCCCCCGAGTACGCCGTGACCGCCGTCGTCGAAGCATCCGAGAACCAGGTCCTCTACGCCGCCGTCGCGTTCGTCTTCATGACGCACTTCGTCGAGCGCACCGGCGTCATCGATCGCCTCATCGCCATCCTCTCCTCGCTCTTCGGCAAGCTGCCGGGCGGCCCCGCGATCGTCGACACGCTCGCATCCGGTGCCATGGGAGCCGTCGCGGGCGGCTCCAACACGGGCAACGCGGCCTCCTCCGGAGCGATCACCGGTCCGTGGATGGTGCGCACCGGATGGAAGCGCTCGCGCGCCGCGACCGTCATCGCCGGCAACGCGGGCCTCGGCACCGCGCTTCCTCCGAGCGCGTCCATGGTCATCATGATCGGATTCGCCGGCACGCTCGTGACGACCAGCGAGGTCTACCTGGCGCTGCTCGTCGCCGGCATCTACCAGTTCGTGTTCCGGATGGGCCTCATCGGCTGGTTCGTGAAGCGCGACAAGATCACGGCAGCCTCGGGACCCGAGATCCTGCCGTGGCGCAGCGCGATGAAGCGCGGCGGAACGTCGACCCTCATCTTCCTTGGCGCGATCATCCCGATCGCGATCTCGGTCGGGCCCCTCGCCGACGCCCTCAAGGCGTCGCCGGTGCTCTCCGAAGCCATGGGATCGATCTCGCTCATCGTGTGGATCCCCGTCCTCATCATGTTCTTCGCCGCGCTCGTCGCCTGGAAGGACCTGCCGCGCTCGCCGCGCGGATGGTGGGAGCTCATCACGAGCGGGGCGCCGAAGTTCTACACGATCGTCGCGCTCCTCTTCTTCGCCGTCGTCGCGAGCGAGGTGCTCGCCGAGCTCGGCCTCGCGGAGGACGTCGACAACCTGCTGAGCGGCGTCGACATCCCGCTGTGGCTGCTCGTGACGTTCATCGGGCTGCTGATCGTGCTGGTCGCGGGCCCGCTGTCGTCGACGGCAACCCTCACCGCCGTCGGTCAGGTGTCGCTGTTCACGCTCATCGCCGCGGGCATCGACCCGCTGCTCGCCGTCATCGCGATCCTCGTGTTCGCCTCGACGGAGGGCGCCTCCCCGCCCGCCTCCGGCGCCATCTTCGTCGCGAGCGGCCTCACGGGAGCCAAACCGGAGTCCACGTTCGTGCCGCTCATCATCTACTACGTCGTGCCGTTCTTCGCGCTCGGCGTCCTGATCGCGCTCGGGATCGTCCCGGTCCCCGGCGGATAGGAGTCTGAAATCATGCGCACCTCACTGCACCGCATCCTGCATCCGCTCTTCGGCATCGCGATGATCGTCTTCCTGCTGCTGGCGTTCGTGCTCGTCTTCGCCCAGGTCATCGGGCTCATCTTCGCGCAGCCCTGGCTCATCGAGGGAGCCTCGGAGACGCTCCTCCATCCGGCCATCATCTCGGCCATCGTCGTCGGCCTCATCGGCTACGCCCTCTTCAACTGCCTCCCGAAGGTGGAGAAGAAGGCCGAGCTGGAGGATGAGGACGAAGACTGACCGGGTCGATCTCGACGCCCGCACCCCGGATCGCCGCGAGCGATCTCGGCGTGCGGGCGTCTCCCGTTAGGCTCGCGTGATGGCGAACCGCAGCTATCTCTACGTTGTCGACGAGGTTCCGGGGCAGGGGGCTCCGCTCACTCGTGTCTCCGGGCTGTCGGAGTGGAACTGGGATGTGCCGCTCGTGCACGAGCTGCTCGTCTCGGGGTCTGGTCGGCTGGTGCCGTCGACGATCTGGGATGCGCCGGCGGCAGCGATCCTCGGCGACTACGACCAGGGCGTCGCCAACCTCGAGCGCCTCTTCGCTCGGCTCCCGCAGGACCAGGAGACGCAGCGGCAGATCGCCGAGGCGCGCAGCGTGCTGCGCGACCCCGCGAACCGTGGACGCTACCTGCTGCTCGAGGTCGCGGAGATCCACGTGCTCAGCGCCACGGACGACGAGAACCCGCACCCCGAGATGCTCCGGGAGGCGCAGGGGATGGTCTGCGACACCGAGCAGCACGTGGACGCGCTCATCCGCACAGCACTCGAGCTGCCGCCGGAGCGGCTGCAGGAGCTGACGGGCTCCGGGGCGTGGGCGAGCAACCTCTACTTCGAGCCGTCCGGAGAGCCGCAGCCGCCCGCCCAGGCGGCACCGGTCCAGGCGGCGCCGAATATCCCTGCGACGAGCCTGCCCTCCCAGAGCGCCCCGCCGACGAGCCCGAACGCACCGCAGTTCGCCCCGCCCACCGGTGCGTCGGCTTCGCCGGTCTTCCTGACGCGGCCGCTGGCGAACGGCGCGACACAGTGGAGCCTCGGGCTGATCGCGGTCATCCCGTTCCCGTTCGTGACCGCCATCACGGCAGGCATCGTGATGATCGCGGCCGGCCGGTCGCGCGCGCCCGCCACCGAGGCAGGCGAGCGAAACCGCACCAACGCCGCCAACTGGGGGCTCACCTACCTGCTCTCCTCGATCATCCTCATCGCCCTGCACATCGCGTTCCTCTTCGTCCTCGACGACAACTACTCTGGGTCGTTCTTCCCCATCGGCATCCCCATCACGCTCTGGTTCGCCGTCTCCGTGACGCACATCGTGTTCTCGATCGTGGGCAGCGTGAAGGCCTCGCGCGGCGTGGTGTTCGCCCCCATCGCGCTGCCGTTCTTCAGTCCGCGCCTGCGGGGCTGACCATCTTCAGTGCAGACTCGTCGCCTCTGGACGTCACTGGCGATTCAGGGGCCGATTCTGCACTCATGTTGGACAGGGGCCGCCGCGCCCGCCGCGTCTGATCTGCACCCTGCCAGTACAGGGGCGGATGGGCGACAATGGCGGGGTGCCAACGCCGCAGCGGACAAACCCCGAAGCCGGGGTGCCGTCGCGCCTGCGCAACGCGGTGTTTCGGTCCGTCGCCGACCAGGGCAAGGCCGCGCTCGTCGAGCGTCGCTTGAGCGTCGCCATCAACCGCGGCGTTCTGCAAGCAGGGGAGCGCCTGCCCCCAGAGAGCGAGCTCGCCAAGTCGCTCGGGGTCTCGCCGGTCACCGTTCGCGAAGCGCTGGTCCTCCTGCGGCAACGCGGCCTCGTCACGACGAAACGAGGACGCGGAGGCGGCAGCTTCGTCACCGCGGGCGCCGACCCTGCCTCACACGCCGCCGCCGAGCTCGCATCCATCTCCCGCACGGCGCTGCGTGACCTCGCCGCCCATTACTTCGCCGTCACCGCTGGCTGCCTCGAACTCGCAGCCTCCAGGGCTGCGCCGAGCGAGGTCGACGCGATCCGCGCCCGGCTCACGGCGTTCGGCGACGCCGCGATCTCCGGGCGGCAGGCTCAGCCGACGCCCGCGCTGTGGCGACACGTCGCCGACGACATCGTCGTCGAACTGTGCGCACTCGGGCAGTCGGTGCGGCTCACCAAGGAGCAGATGCGCGTGCAATCCGAGCTCTCCCCGCTGCTCGGGCTGCTCGCTGGGGACGACGCCGAGCGGGAGGCGCAGCGAGGCGAGATACTTGGACTCGTCGATGATGTCGCTCGGGGGGACACCGCTGGCGCGCGCGAGACTCTGCGCGCGACGGTGAGCGACGTCGTCGAACGGCTCGAGGCAAAGCGCAGGTCGCTGCTCGAGCGGTAGGCGCGCCGGCGCCGTGATGGTGCCGGGTGCCGGGGAACGACTATGGCTGGGGGGCCAACGTATGCCGATCAACGACAACGAGGTGAGGATCGCCGCACTCGCGGGGCTGCCGAACTGGTCTTGGAGCGACTTCACGGAGAACGTGATGCAGACCACCAACCTCATGAGGCTGGAGCCGAACGGGTGGCTGGCGCTCATCGCCTACCTCGCCGGCCCCAGCTGGGTGTATCAGGAGCCGGCGCGGTACGACCCCGTCATCGAGACGGACGGCGGTGGCCAGCGTGTCGGCGGGCCAGCCGACGGCACCTTCTCAAGTGAGGAGGACATCAGCGGGATCCACGACGACATGGTCCAGTACCTCGCAGATGCTGGGGTGCCGGCGCCCCCGCGGGCGGTGCAGTGGATGCTGTGCCTCCCCGACGGGGTCACAGAACGAGACCTCGAGGGAGTGTGCCTCCGTGCGGCGCGGGACGTCGCACCCGACGACCACCGAAGGAACGCGCTCGAGGTGCACGCGGCGCTGCGGGTGCTGTTGAATGGTCGCATGTCGCCGCTCGCCTGGTGACGCGGAACGGGCTCTCGCCGATCTTCGCCGGTCGACCCAGTGAAAGCGGCCCTCCGCTGTGTACCATCGGCCAACACCGAGGCAGAGGAGCCGCTCTATGACGATCGACGCCACCGCGGTTCGACGCGGCCCAGCTGCGCTCCTCGACGACTACTTCCGATCGACACTCGACGTGCTCGAAACGCTCAGCCGCGACCTCGGTGCCGTGCTCGGCGACCTCGAGTCGCGGGGCGAACTCAGCGACCGTCGCCTCGACGAGCTGGTCGAGCCGCTCGCGCTCGCGGTCTTCACTCGTACCTGGCCGGCCGCGTTCGGGGCCGGATTCGTCGCATCTCTCGACCTTCGCGGCCCGTCCCGCGGCCACCTGTCCTGGTGGCAGGGCCCGATGCGCTCGCAGCTGCGGCTCGCAGCGCAGACGCCAAGCCGAGAGCACATCGACTACAGCGGATTCGAATGGTTCCGCGTGCCCCGGGAGACCGGCGAGGGTCATGTCGCGGGCCCGCACGTCGACT
This sequence comes from Pseudoclavibacter sp. AY1H1, assembly GCF_002931055.1. GTDB lineage: Bacteria > Actinomycetota > Actinomycetes > Actinomycetales > Microbacteriaceae > Pseudoclavibacter. The sequence goes on from NZ_PSXX01000010.1 coordinate 101,023, forward strand.
ACCTGTGCAGCGACGAGTACACGCTCACCGTCAGCATGCCCGTCTGGAACGGGCGGCGATTCCTCGGCGTCGTCGCCATGGACCTCCTCGTCGACGACGTCGAACGAGAGCTGCTCCCGGCGCTGCGTGAGTTCGGCGACGTGAGCGTCGTGAACGCAGCCCAGCGCGTGCTCGCATCCACCGAATCGCGGCTCGCGCCGGGAGATTCGGTGCGCGACCTCGACGGCTACGGGAGCACCGACTGCGCGATCGCCGGACTCCGCGTGCTCACCCGGGTCTAGGCCTCGACGCGCGGGACCTCGGGGCCGGTCGGAGTCCCGAGTCCGGGTTCAGTCGATCTCAGTCGATCTCGGGCGGAGCTGGCGGCTGCAGCCGCTGCTGCGCATCCGGGGTGCGCAGGTACTTGCGAAGGGCTTTGATGGCGAGGATCAGTGCCCAGATGGTGAGGACCAGGATCGCAAGGATGACCGCGAAGTAGGCGACCATCACGACGGTGTGCATTGGGTTGAGTCCGATCATCGATCGACGGTACGTCGCGAGACTGGGCGTCGGGTCAGTGGAAGCGGGCGGCGGATGCGGGTCACGCCGTAGCTCGGCGACACGACGGGAACATGGCTGCATCGACGTGCGACGATGCGGACATGAGTGCTCTCGCCCCATCCGAGTATCTGCCCGACCTCGTACCCGAGCTGCTCGTCACCGACGTCCGAATCAGCCTTGCGTTCTGGGTCGATGGATGCGGTTTCGAGGTGAAGTATGACCGACCCGAGGAGGGGTTCGCGTATCTGACCCGTGGCAACGCTCATCTCATGCTCGAACAGCGCGGCGTCGGCCGGAACTGGGTAACCGGGCCGCTCGAGCCGCCGCTCGGGAGGGGCATCAACTTCCAGATCTCCGTGGCCGATGCTGACGAGGTCGCGGCGGCTGTCCTCGCGACCGGTCGGGAGCTCTTCATGCCGCCGGAAACGAAGTGGTACCGGGTGGGTGGGGACGAAGTCGGGGTCCGCCAATTCCTTGTGACGGACCCCGACGGGTACTTGATCCGCTTCCAGGCGAGCCTGGGGCGGGGAGCTGCCGCTAGCTCGTGACGGCTGACGTCTGGCGGCTGCGGCGGGCGGCGATGAACGAGCGCACGCCGGCGGTGATGAGGGCGACGAGCAGGACCAGCATGACGGTGCTGCTGATGACCGCGCCGGGGCGCTCGGCGGTGCCGGCGAAGAGGTCTCCCAGCTGGGCGACGTTCATGAGCGACCCGAGCGCGCCGAGGAGCGCGACGGCGAGCGCGCCGTGGATGGCGTGCTTGCGGAGCTTCGGGTTGCGGGCGATGAGGCCGGCGATGACGAGCAGGAGGCCGACGGCGGCCGGGATGAGGGCCGTGAGGCTGCCGGTGTCGCTGACGAAGTAGGCGACCGCGCCCGTCACGACGAGGGCGGCACCGATGAGGATGGTGAGGAGAGGCATGCGGGATGGGATCCAATCTCGCGGTAGGCCAGCAGCGTCCTCGGCGGACCGCTTCGCGCGGGCTCAGCCCTGGCGCGCGACGGCCGGCGACGGAAGCGTCGCTGGTCGTTGGTGTCTGGTGGCCCCAACTTTACCAGCTGGTCGGTTCCGGTCTCCGGTCGCTCGGTGCGCCGGTTCAGCTGCGGACTGCGCCCTCGATGGCGTCGCGCCCGGCCTCGCGCGTGGCGAAGGCGCCGAGGAAGGTGCCCTGCCCGTCGTGTGCGCGAAACTCTCCGTGCACGAGCTCCACGAACCCGGCGAAGTCGTCGCCGGAGGCCGTCTCCCGCATCGCGACCCAGAGTCCGTTCGCGGGGGAGAGCCAGCGGAGCTGTCGAGGAGCGGAATCGACGACCGCTCGGGTCGTGGACTCGCGGGGGATCTCGAGCAGGCTCATGGGGTTCCTTGGTTCAAGAGTGGATGATCGAATAGTTAGGTTAGCTAGCTAATCCTGAGAGTCGCCACAGGGTTCGCTGGACGCGGTGCTGCTCGGGTCAGCCCAGTGCATCCGGAGACTCGGGGAGCGTCTGGCCGCCGTCGACGACGATCGTCTGACCCGTGATGTACCCCGCCTCGCGGCTCGCGAGAAACGCCGCGGCGTAGCCGATCTCCTCGGCTCGGCCCAGTCTCCGCAGCGGGACGGCGGAGGTCATCGACGCGAGGTAGTCCGCGCCCATCTCGTCGAGCCCCGCGGATTCGACGTTGCCCGGCAGCACCGCGTTCACGGTGATGGCGTGCTTCGCGAGCTCGATCGCGGCGGTGCGCATGAAGCCCAGCTGCGCGGCCTTGGAGGCCCCGTAGTGCGACCAGCCCGGGTAGCCGGTCGTCGGGCCCGTGATGGATGAGGTCAGCACGACACGACCGCGGCCTGATTCCTGCAGGGCGGGCAGGCAGGCCTGCACGGCGTAGATGGTGCCCTTCACGTTCGTGTCGAGCACCTCGTCGAGCTGTGCCGGCGTCATCGTCGCGAGGTCCGCCTGCGGGAAGATCCCCGCGTTGGCGCAGAGCACGTCGATGCCGCCGAACGCCGCCGCGGTCGACGCCGCAAGCGCGCGGCACGACTCGGGGTCGGTGACGTCGACCGTGAACCCCGAGATCTGAGCTCGAGTGTCCGCGTCGGCGACGAGCGAGAGCGCGGCGACGGCCGTATCCACCCCCGCCTGCGAGCGACCAGCGACGGCGACCCGTGCGCCCGCCTGCGCGAACACGCTGGCGATGCCGAAGCCGATGCCCTTCGTGCCGCCGGTGACGACGACGCGAGTGTCGGAGAGGTCGAACAAGGGAGCAGCTGGCATGGTGCGCCTTTCGCGAATGGGGTGGATGCGCCCATTCCATCGCCCCGGAAGGGCGCGATGCCCCTCCGGAAACCTGCCTGCGACCGCTCTTAACGCAGTGTTTACGCCCGCCGCTCGATCACCGCCAGGGGCGTCGGGTCACCACCAGAATGGAGGCTGGGTCACGTACGGCGCCTCGAGTCGCGCGACCTCGTCCTCGGTGAGCGTCAGCTCGAGGGCCGCGACGGCGTCATCGAGGTGCTTCGCCTTGGTCGCCCCGACGATGGGCGCTGCGACCGTCGGGTTGCGCAGCACCCACGCCAGTGCGACTCGTGCCATCGGGACCTCGCGCTCGGTCGCGATCTGCTCGACGACGTCGATGATGGGGCCGTCGGCATCGGCATCGAACGCCTTCGCGACCGAGTCGAGCTCGGCGCGTGCCGTCAATTCGCCGCGCGGCCGGGTCAGGCGCCCCTTGCCGTTCGGCGAGTACGGGACGAGGCCGACGCCCATGTCGGCGCACATGGGGATCATCTCCCGCTCCTCCTCGCGCTTCAGCAGGTTGTACTGGTCCTGCATGGCGACGAACGGGGTCCATCCGCCTACCACGGCGGCCTGCTGCAGCTTCGCGAACTGCCACGCGTGCATCGACGATGCGCCGAGATAGCGCACCTTGCCGGCACGCACGAGGTCGTCGAGCGCCTGCATGGTCTCCTCGACGGGGGTGCTGTCGTCGAAGCGGTGGATGTAGAGCACATCGATGTGGTCGGTGCCGAGTCGCTCGAGGGACGCGTTCGCCTGTTCGAGGACCGCCGTGCGGGACAGGCCGGAGCCGCCGGGGCCGTCGTGCATCTTGCCGGAGAGCTTCGTCGCGAGCACGATCTCCTCCCGACGGCTGAAGCGACGCATCGCGCGCCCGATGATCTCCTCGCTCGTGCCCTGCTGGTACACGTTCGCCGTGTCCCAGAAGGTGATGCCGAGCTCGACCGCCTGGCGGAGCAGCGGTGCTGCCGCGTCGTCGTCGAGGGTCCAGCTGTGCAGGCCGCGCTCCGGGTCGCCGAAGCTCATGCAGCCGAGTGCGAGGCGGCTGACGCGGAGGCCGGTGCGGCCGAGGTTCGTGTACTCCATGCCAGGAGCGTATGTCGCACCACCGACACCAGGGAGGCCCTGGCAGTGCCCCCTGCGCCGCGCCCTGCCCTGCGCTGTCCTGCGCCGCGTCCTGCCCTGCGCTGCGCCCTGCCCTGCCCTGCGCTGCGCCCTGGCCTGGCCTGTCGGCTGCAGACCTTGGGCTAGGGCACCAGGAGGCGCCAGCTGGGGTGCGCAAGTGCGAGGTCTGCGGATGCGTGGGGGCTGCGGATGCGGCTTCGCTGCACCTGGGGGTTGTGCACGCCTTTCTGGGCGCAGGGGTGCGCAGGCGCGAGGTCTGCGGGTGGGGCTTCGCCAGACCTGGGGCTAGGGCACCAGGAGGCGCCAGCTGGGGTGCGCAAGTGCGAGGTCTGCGCAAGTGCGAGGTCTGCGGATGCGTGGGGGCTGCGGATGCGGCTTCGCTGCACCTGGGGGTTGTGCACGCCTTTCCGGGCGCGGGGGTGCGCAGGCGCGAGGTCTGCGGGTGGGGCTTCGCCAGACCTGGGGGTTGTGCACGCGTTTCGGCGCGCAGGGGTGCGCAGGCGCGACGTCTGTGGATGCGGATGGGCGGCCCTCACCCCGTTTCCCGTAACCCAGTGTTTACAGGGGCGAACGCTGCGGAAACATCCATCTGTCTACTATTGGCGAACAAGGTTTCATGTCAGGTAACATCAACACCATGCGGGAGACGACCATGACACAACTAGCCCCCAAGCTGGTCGAAGGAGAGCTCGCGGCAGGCGACCGCATCACGCTCCGCGACCTCGCCCAGGCGCACGGCGTGCAGTTCATCCTCGCCACGTTCGTCGACCTCAACGGCAAGCCGTGCGCGAAGCTCGTGCCGACCTCGGCCGCCGACGAGCTCGAGGCGGGCGCCCTCGGGTTCGCGGGTTTCGCCGCCGGCCTCATCGGCCAGGAGCAGCACGACCCCGACCTCATCGCGATCCCCGACCTCGACTCGTTCACCCCTCTGCCGTTCGTCCGCGAGGGCCTCGCGCTCGTGCACTGCGACCCGCACGTCAACGGGGAGCCGTGGCCGTACGCGCCCCGCAACATCCTGAAGCGCGCCATCGCCGAGCTCGCCACGCGCGGCATGACCGCCAAGGTCGGCGCCGAAGTCGAGTACTTCCTCGTCGACCGCGCCGAAGACGGCACCCTCGCCCCCGCCGACAAGCGCGACAACGGCCCTCGCCCCTGCTACGACGCCCGCGGCGTGACTCGCATGTACGACCACCTCGCCTCCGTCTCGACCGCCATCAACTCGCTCGGCTGGGGCAACTACGCCAACGACCACGAAGACGGCGCCGGCCAGTTCGAGCAGAACTTCGACTACGCCGACGCGCTCACGACCGCCGACCGCGTCATCACGCTCCGCTACATCCTCAACGTGCTCGCCGAAGAGCGCGGCATGACGGCGACGTTCATGCCGAAGCCCTTCACGAACCGCACGGGCACGGGCCTGCACCTCCACCTGTCGCTGTGGAGCGAGCAGGACGAGCCGCTCTTCCCGGCGGACCCGAGCGCGAGCGGCACCGCCGCATCCACCGGCGACGCCGCGAGCGAGTCGGCACCGGATGCGCGGGGCCTCGGCCTCTCGCCCGTCGCGTACGGCTTCGTGGCAGGGCTCCTCGAGCACGCGCCCGCCCTGCAGGCGTTCCTCGCTCCCTCGGTGAACTCGTACAAGCGGATCGGCACGGCCACGTCCAGCTCGGGCGCGACCTGGTCGCCGCGAAAGGCGTCGTACGGTGGCAACGACCGCACGCACATGGTGCGGGTTCCTGACAACAAGCGCGTCGAGCTCCGCTCGGGGGACGGTGCAGCGAACCCCTACCTGGCGGTCGCGACCTCGATCATGGCCGGCCTCGATGGCATCGACAACAGCATCGACCCAGGCAACCCCTCCGGCCCAGGCCAGGCACCCGAAGGCGCGGCCGTGCTGCCCGCGACGCTCCTCCACGCCGTCGAGGCGCTGCGCCGCGATCCCGTGATCCTCGCCAGCCTCAGCGGTGACGAGGCCACCGGCCGCTACTTCGCCGACGCGAAGGAGACCGAGTTCCTCACCTGGCACGCGCAGGTCAGCGACTGGGAACTCGACACCTACCTCACCGCCTTCTGACCCACCCGCATCCAGAGACCAGACAAGACCACCCCGAAAGGACCACGCCCGTGTGTGGAATCGCCGCGCTGCAGTTGCGCAACCCCCAGCTCAGGCCGCAGATGGGCGACCTGCTCCAGACCATGCTCTGCGAGATGGTCGACCGTGGACCCGACTCCGCGGGCCTCGCCGTGTACGACAACCCCGACCTCACGGGCAGCGCCGCGTCGACGCTCAGCCTCCTCGGCGGCACGCAGCTGCTCACCGTGGAGGAGCTCACCGCCGAACTCGAGCGCACCCTCCCAGCCGGGGCGGCGCCGAAGGTGTCCGTCGTGGGTGACACGACGCTCGTGAGCGGCGAGCTGTCGACGAGCATCCTCGCGGATGCGGTCAGCGCGGCCCTCCCCGCCGCCACGATCATCGGCCGCGGCGGCCACCTCGCCGTCATGAAGAGCGTCGGCAATCCCATGGACGTCGCCTCCAACCACGGCCTCGAGTCCATGTCGGGGAGCCAGGGCGTCTCGCACACCCGCATGGCCACCGAATCGGCCGTGACCGCGGGCGGCACGCACCCCTTCGCCGTCGCCGACGACCTCTGCCTCGTGCACAACGGATCCTTCTCGAACCACGCCTCCATCCGTCGCGAGCTGAAGCGCACGGGCGTGCAGTTCGACTCCGAGAACGACACCGAGGTCGGTGCGCGCTACATCGCCTCCCGCCTCGAGCAGGGCGACACCCTCGAGGAGGCGCTCATCAACCTCGGCGACGTCTTCGACGGCTTCTACACGCTTGTCGTCACGACCGCCGACAGCATGGCCATCGTGCGCGACCCCATCGCCTGCAAGCCCGCCATCGTGGCCGTCACCGACGACTACGTGGCCATGGCCTCCGAGTACCGCGCCCTCGCGCAGCTCCCCGGCATCGAGTCCGCCGACATCTTCGAACCAGTCCCCGGAAAGGTCTACACGTGGTCACTCTAGACAGCACCCAGTACGCGGCAGCCCCAGCGGCCGCACCCGCAGCTCCTCGCGCCGCTGCTCCCGCGGCGGCCCCCTCGTCGTCCGCCACGGCTGCGGCCAGTCCCACCACGATCGACCTCGCCGGCCAGGATGTGCGAGTCGTGAACGCAGCCGTCCAGGCGGCGGAAGACGGAACCAGGTGGAGCATCCAGCACCCCGCCGGCAAGCACAACGTGGCCGTCGGCATCAGCTCGGCCATCGACGTCACGATCGACGGGCACGTCGGCTACTACGCCGCCGGAATGCACCAGCGGGGCGCCGTCACCATCAACGGCAACGCCGGAGTCGGGCTCGCCGAGAACATCATGAGCGGCACCGTGCACGTCACGGGCGACGCCTCCCAGTCCGCCGCCGCGACCGGCCACGGCGGCCTCGTCGTCATCGACGGCAACGCCGGAGCCCGCTGCGGCATCTCCATGAAGGGCGTCGACATCGTCGTGGGTGGCAGCATCGGGCACATGTCGGCGTTCATGGCGCAGGCCGGACGCCTCGTCGTGTGCGGCGACGCCGGGGAGGCGCTCGGCGACTCCATCTACGAGACCCGCATCTACGTGCAGGGTGCCGTCGAATCGCTCGGCGCCGACTGCATCGAGAAGCCCATGCGCGAGGAGCACCTCGCCGAGCTCGCCGAGCTGCTCGTCGCAGCCGGCCGCGACGACGACCCGGCCGCGTTCAAGCGCTACGGCTCGGCCCGCAAGCTCTACCACTTCAACGTCGACAACGCCTACTAGGCCGAGCAGGAAGCGCCACTCATGACTCTCATCGACCAGCCCACGTCCACCGTCGGCGCACCGCAGTCACCCGCTCGCCTCGCCGAGCTCGGCCTCCGCGAGTCCGCGACGTTCGACCGCGCGACGATCTCCGACATCCAGCGCGCCGCCCGCACGGGCATCTACGACATCCGCGGGTGGGGCGCGAAGCGGCAGCTGCCGCACTTCGACGACCTGCTGTTCCTCGGCGCATCCATGTCGCGCTACCCGCTCGAGGGGTACCGCGAGCGCTGCGGCACCGACGTCGTGCTCGGCGACCGCTTCGCCTCGAAGCCCCTGCACCTCGACATTCCGGTCACGATCGCCGGGATGAGCTTCGGCGCTCTCTCCGCGAACGCCAAGGAGGCCCTCGGGCGCGGCGCCTCCGAGGTCGGCACCTCGACGACGACGGGCGACGGCGGCATGACGCCGGAGGAGCGTGGACAGTCGAAGCACCTCGTCTACCAGTACCTGCCCTCCCGGTACGGCATGAACCCCGACGATCTGCGCAAGGCGGATGCGATCGAGATCGTCCTCGGCCAGGGCGCGAAGCCGGGCGGCGGCGGCATGCTGCTCGGGCAGAAGATCACCGAGCGCGTCGCCGGGATGCGGACCCTGCCGATCGGCATCGACCAGCGATCCGCGAGCCGCCACCCCGACTGGACGGGCCCGGACGACCTGACCATCAAGATCGCCGAGCTTCGCGAGATCACCGGCTGGGAGAAGCCGATCTACGTGAAGATCGGGGCATCCCGCCCCTACTACGACACGGCGCTCGCGGTGAAGGCCGGTGCCGACGTGGTGGTGCTCGACGGCATGCAGGGAGGCACGGCTGCGACGCAGCAGGTGTTCATCGAGAACGTCGGCATTCCGACGCTCGCCGCGATCCCGCAGGCCGTCGCGGCGCTCCAGGAGCTCGGCATGCACCGCAAGGTGCAGCTCATCGTGTCCGGCGGCATCCGCACGGGAGCCGACGTCGCGAAGGCCATGGCGCTCGGCGCCGACGCCGTCGCGATCGGCACGGCCGCGCTCATCGCGCTCGGCGACAACGACCCCCGCTACCAGCAGGAGTACGCCGACATCGGCTCGGCCGCCGGCTTCTACGACGACTTCCAGGACGGGCGCGACCCGGCCGGCATCTCGACGCAGGACCCGGAGCTCGCCTCCCGCCTCAACCCCGTCGAGGGAGGGCGTCGCCTCGCGAACTACCTGCGCGTGCTCACCATGGAGGCGCAGACCATCGCCCGCGCGTGCGGCAAGTCGCACATCCGCAACCTCGAGCCGGAGGACCTCGTCGCGCTGACCGTCGAGTCGGCCGCGATGGCGAACGTGCCGCTCGCCGGCACGAGCTGGATCCCCGGCAAGCAGTACTAGGGCGACGGCCGGTCTGCGGCCACCGACGCCGCCTGACCGACTTCCGTGACGAGACCCCCACCTCCCGGCTTTGAAGCCCCGGAGCTGGGGGTCTTGTCACGGAGGCTGGTCAGAGCTCGAGGCAGGCCGCCTCGAGCCCCGCGAGGCGCTCCGCTCGGTCGCCCGTGAGCTCCACGACGCGTGGGCTGCTGAGCTCCGGCTCGGCGGCGAGGTCCAGGAGCGCGTCGTTCATGGCATCCCGGAGTTCGAGGTCCTCGTCATCGCTCACCGAGATCTGGTCGCGGTAAGCGAGGGGGAGCAGTACCAGGAGATCCACCCGCTCGGCCGCGTGCCGGGTGAGCGCTGCACCGCGCCCGATCGCCGCGCGCGAGCGCCCGGGCCTGCCGAGCGCCTCGAGCGCGTGCAGGTAGGCGAGGAAATCGAGCGGGCCGCGCTCCGCGATGACGTCGGAGCCGCCCGGCAGCTCGGCAAGCCGGTGGGCGGCGATGTCGAGCTGGCGGCTGAACAGGCCAGCGTCGAGGTCGTCGAAGCGGTCGTCGAGGAGCTCCTCGAAGGGGTCGGGGAGGACGCGGTACTCCGGATGCGCGGCCACGACGTCGCCGATGAGCGTGCTCTTGCCGCTTGCGTGGGTTCCCGACACGACGATCCGCATGGCAGGCGAGCCTAGGTGGTGCGCGGCTTCACCGCCAGGGGGCGGGTCCGCGAGCTCGCGCTCGGCTGGCCAACATCAGTGCGAAGACAGCGCGTTGCCGGTGTCCGGCGGCGATTGGGCGCGAAATCGCGCTCATGTTGGTCAGGCGGGCCGGCGCGCTGCCCGAGTCGGACGTGCGGGTTTGGTCGCGGAAGTCGGCCAGCGACTGATCAACCCGCCCTGCCCCCGTATGGTGGTCGGCGGTGGAGCTTCGGGCCTGACTCTCTGGCCTGGCTCCGCCGGGTGCATCCACTTCGCAACGTCGCAGAAAGCAGGACCGCAGTGACCTCCAACTGGGCCGGGAACATCACCTTCGAGGCGGAGCAGATCGCCACCCCCACGAGCACGGCCGAGGTCAGCGAGGTGGTGCGGGCCGCGGTGGCCGGCGGGCACTCGGTGCGCGCGCTCGGCAGTGGGCACTCGTTCAACCGCATAGCGGACACGGGCGGCGTGCAGGTCTCGACGCGCGGCCTGCGCAGCCCGCTCCGCATCGACGAGGACCGGCGGTGGGTGTCCATCGGAGCGGGCACCCGCTACGGCGAGCTCGCGATCGACCTCGCCGAACACGGCCTGGCGCTCGCGAACCTCGCCTCCCTCCCGCACATCTCCATCGCCGGCGCGGTCGCCACGGGAACGCACGGCTCCGGCAACACCAACCGGAGCCTCGCGGCAGCCGTCGCCGCCATCGAGTTCGTCGCCGGCGATGGGGATGTCGTCGTGCTCGAGCGGGGAGACGAGGGGTTCGACGGGGCCGTCGTGTCGCTTGGCGCTCTCGGCGTCGTCACGCGCATCCGCCTCGACGTCGTGCCCCACTTCGAGGTGCGGCAGCGCGTCTTCGAGAACCTGCCGTTCGCGGCGCTGCTCGAGAACTTCGACGAGATCACGGGCGCCGGGTACAGCGTGAGCGCCTTCACGACGTGGGCGGAGCCCGAGCTCATCGACCAGGTGTGGGTGAAACAGCTCGCGAGCGAGGTGGCACCTGGCGACTTCTTCGGCGCAACACCCGCCACCGAGGCGATGCACCCCATCCGCGGCGTCTCCGCCGTGGCCTGCAGCGAGCAGTTCGGCGTCGCCGGCCCCTGGTACGAGCGCCTGCCGCACTTCAAGCTCGAGTTCCAGCCCTCCAACGGCGCCGAGCTGCAGAGCGAGTACCTCATCCCACGGCTTCGGGCACAGGATGCGCTGCTCGCGCTCGCGGGCATCGCCGACCGCATCCGCCCCCACCTGCTGGTCAACGAGGTGCGGACGGTCGCGCGCGACTCGCTGTGGCTGAGCCCCATGCACGGCAACGACGTCGTCGGCCTGCACTTCACGTGGAAGCAGGACCCGGAGGTCGCCGAGCTGCTGCCGCTGCTCGACGAGATCTTCGCGCCGCTCGGCGGGCGCCCCCACTGGGGCAAGGTGTTCGATGAGCGCGTGAAGGCCTCGGAACTGTACCCGCGCTTCGCCGACTTCCGGAAGCTCGTCGAACGCTACGACCCCAGCGGCGTCTTCGCGAACGACTTCACGCGGCGCGTGCTGCGGTAGGTGGCGCCGCCAACTCGCGTGATCAAACGCGACTTCCGGGGCCCTTGCTGGCGGATGCGCGTGATCGGTCCCGGAAGTCGGCCGGAGTCTGGGTGAGCCAGAGTCGGCGCTGACCCATCTGGCCCCCTTGCGTTCTCACTCGATCGTGCTAATTTACATTTGTAAATTAGATCTGATCGAGGAGTGCCGTGACCCAGGAAGATGCGAGGTTCGTCCGTTCGCGGGCGGCGCTCGTCGCAGCCGTCGTCGAACTGCTGGATGAGGGGACGGATGCGGCGCAGCTCAGCATCACCGACATCGTTGGTCGCGCAGGAGTGAGCCGCCCCACCTTCTACAAGCACTTCGACGACACCGCCGCCCTCATCCGCGAGGCTGCGCTGCGGCGTCTGCAGTCGGCGTTCGACCGCATCCCGAGCGTCGGCGACGACCCCTCGTGGCCGACCTTCGTGCGGGGCACGCTGCGCGCCCTGCTCGGCGAGCTCGCCGCCGACGCGCCCTTCTACCGGGCGGCGCTCGAGAGCAGCTTCGGTCTCCTCACGGGCGACATCATCGCCTACCTCGCGACGCGCCTGCTCGAGTCGTCGCCGCTCGGCCCCGTCATCCGCCGCCGCCGCGGTCCCGACACCCCGCAGGATCGCGCCGAGTTCCTCGCGGCCGGCGCGATGTGGCACGTCACGAGGTGGCTCTTCGCCGCCGCTGAGGTCGCGACCCCGGCCGAGGCGACCACGGCTGCCGGCACGGCAGCGGATGCACGCGCATCCATCGACGAGCTCGTCGAACGCCTCTCCTCCCTGCTTCTCGCATCCTCCGGCGCGACTGTCGCCGAGCTTGACGCCCTCCGCGTCGAGCACGCTCGCTCATAGGACTCCCCACGCCCATGCGTTCCTTCTCCCTCCCCGACTTCGTGCGCACGCACCGGCGGACGCTCGTCGTCATCGTCGGCATCATGCTCATCCCCCTCATCTACGCGGGCTCGCTGATCTGGTCGAACGAGGACCCGACGCACCGCCTCGACCACATCAACGCCGCGATCGTGAACAGCGACCAGGCCGCGACGCCCGCAAAGACGACCGACGGCGAGCCCGCCGAGCCCGTCGACCTCGGCGCGACGCTCACCGAGAAGCTCGTCGACAGCACCGAGTCGAACAACTTCAGCTGGCACGAGATGTCGGCGGACGAGGCGCAGAGCGCGCTCGAGTCCGGCCAGGTGCTCGCCGTGCTCGACATTCCGTCGGGCTTCTCGGCGGCAGCGGTCTCCGCGGCCGGCGATGACCCGCTCGATGCGGCGATCGCCCGCCTCTCCATCACCACCAACGACGGCGCGAACATCATCGTCGGCAACATCGCGTCGACGGTCGGCACCACGGTCGCCGACGAGCTCGCCGCCGAGGTCTCCGACGAGTACCTCCGCAACGTCTACGTGGGCTTCACCGACATCCACGAGAGCGTCTCGGAGGCTGCCGACGGCGCGACCGAGCTCAACGACGGCGCCGAGCAGGCGCGCACGGGGTCCGGTGAGCTGGTGGTCGGTCTCGGGCAGCTGCGTGAGGGCGGCCTCGCGCTCGCCGACGGCAGCGCGACCCTCGCCGATGGGGCGACCCAGGTGGATGCGGGGGTGCAGCAGCTCAACACCGGCCTCGTCACCGCCAACTCGGGTGCCCAGCAGCTCAGCTCCGGCGCCGCTGACGCGAACACGGGCGCGCAGCAGCTCAGCGCGGGCGCGGCCAGCGCGAACGGCGGCGCGCAGGAGCTCAGCACGGGGCTGGGCACGGCGAGCTCCGGCGCGCAGCTCCTCAGCGATGGACTCGCGGAGCTGTCCACGGCCGCCACCGACCTGCCAGGGAAGGTCACCGCCCTCACATCTGGTGCCACGGCGCTCGACACAGGGGCGACAGCTCTTGCCGGTGGAGTGGACACCGCCTTGACCGGAGCCGAGACACTCAACGGCGGGGCGTCGCAGCTGGCGTCGAGCACCAGCGAGCTCTCGGGCGACGTCGACTCGCTGCTCTCGAGCTGGGACACGCTCTCGGACGAGCAGCGCAAGGAGCAGATCACGCAGCTCTCCGAATCCGCCCAAGCCGCAAACACGCAAGCTGCGGGGCTCAGCGCCGGTATGACGGGCCTGGTCGGCGACGCGGCGGCCGGTACGGGGCTCAGCTTCCTCCAGTCGAAGTCGGCAGACCTCGCGGCCGGTGCAACCCAGCTCTCCGGATCCGTCGCGCCGCTCAGCGGCAAGGCCGACGAGCTCGTCGCGGCGATCTCGACGGCTTCGACGAAGTCCGCAGAACTCGCGGCTGGCGCTTCGCAGCTCTCATCCGGCGCGTCGACGCTCGCGACAGGCACGCAGTCGCTCGCCGACGGCGCAGCCACGTTGGCGACGGGCACGCAGTCCCTCGCCGATGGCGCATCCACGCTCGCGACGGGAACGCAGACGCTCTCGGCTGGTGCATCCACCCTCGCGCAGTCGACGCCGCAGCTCGCCTCCGGCGCGACGCAGCTCGAGCAGGGCGCGACGACGCTCGCCGACGGGACGGCCGACGCGGAGTCGGGCGGCACCGAGCTGAACGACGGCATCACGCAGCTCGCGGACGGCAGCAAGACCCTCGCCGACGGCCTCGACGACGGGGTCTCCGACATCCCCAGCTACACGGATGCGCAGGCCGACCACCTCGCCGGGGTCACGTCGACGCCCGTGGAGATCACGAAGACCCGCCTCAACGAGGTGCCGGCATACGGCTACGGTCTCGCGCCGTACTTCATGACGCTCGGCCTCTGGGTCGGCGCGCTCGCCTTCTACCTGATGTTCCCGCCGCTGCGGGAGCGGCTCGTGCTCGGCCGCCAGCCGGCGATCGTCGTGGCACTGCGCAGCTTCGCACCCGGTGCGATGCTCGGCGCGGCCCAGAGCCTCCTCATGCTCACGATCGTGCGGTTCGGTCTCGGCCTCGAGCCGGCGAACATGCTCGGGCTCGTCGCGCTCGCGCTGCTCACGAGCGTCACGTTCGTCGCCGTCAACCAGGCCTTCAACGCGCTGCTCGGCCCTCCCGGGCGCTTCCTCGCGCTCATCATGATCGTGCTCCAGCTCTCTTCGGCCGGCGGCACCTACCCGGTCGAGACGGCGCCCGCGTTCTTCCAGCTGATCCACTCCTGGCTGCCGCTGAACTACGCCGTCACGGCGTTCCGCTCACTCGTGGCCGGCGGGTCGATCGGCATCGGCGAGGCGTACGGGATGCTCACCGTCTGGCTCGTTGCCGCCCTCGCGCTCACCACCCTGTCGATCGCGCTCAAGCGGCGCCGGGAGCGGCTCAAGCCAGCGGCGGCCCCGGCGGCGGCTGTTTCGGAGCCGGTTGCGGTTCGGTAGTTGTCGGCGGGCGAGCGTCTCGTCCGCTCTCCTACCGTGTTCGGGATGGTTGTAACGCTTCGGGATGGCTTGCAAGCCATCCCGAAGCGTAGAACCCACCCGGAAACTGCTCGCGGGGTTCGTGGGGCCGGTCGGGCCAGCGGGGGCCCGCAGGGATCGGTCGGGGCCGCGGGGTTCGGTCGGGCTCGCGTTGCGTGCGCTCTCCTGCCGTGTTCGGGATGGCTTTGACGCTTTGGGATGGGGTGCAAGCCATCCCGAAGCGTAGAACCCACCCGGAAACTGCTCTCGGGGTTCGTGGGGCCGGTCGGCCCAGCGGGGGCCCGCAGGGATCAGTCGGTCTCGCCGGCTTCGCGGGGCTCGTGGGGGCTCAGGCCAGCGGCGGCCCGGCCGCAGTTTCGGAACCGGTTGCGGTTCGGTAGTCGTCGGCGGGCGCGCGTCTCGTGCGCTCTCCTGCCGTGTTCGGGATGGCTTTGACGCTTTGGGATGGGGTGCAAGCCATCCCGAAGCGTGGAACCCACCCGGAAACTGCTCTCGGGGGCCGCGGGGCTCGGTCGGGTCCGCGGGGTTCGGTCGGGCGCGCGTTTCGTCCGCTTTCCTACCGTGTTCGGGATGGCTTTGACGCTTCGGGATGGAGTGCAAGCCATCCCGAGGCGTGGAACCCACCCGGAGACTGCTCGCCGGGGCCGCGGGGCCGCGGGGGCCGCGCCGGCCCGGGGAAGCGCAGGGCTAGCTGTTCGCTGCGTTCGCGTTGGCGGCGACGCTCGCGGCGACGGCGGCGTTGATGGTGATCGCGTTCATGGTGCGCGAGACCGCCGAGCTCGCGGCGGCAGCTCCCCAGTCGCCGGCCTCGAGTGCCTTCGCTCGGTTGATCACTTCGGTTTCCCACGGGAGCTCTCGGTGCAGGGTGGGCAGCGAGCCGCTCGCGGAGAGCAGCGCCGCGAGTGCGGCGGTGCGGGCGTCGGGCTCGGCGCCGTCGATGAGCACGGCTTGGACTCGGCTCATGAGTGCGGCTCGTCGGCCCGTGTCGCCCAGACTGATGGTGGTCTTGGGGATGAACCCGAACGTCTTGCCCTGCTCGCGGTGCAGGTCGCCACGGAAGATGAGGCTCTCCAGCAGCTGGCCGCGCAGCTGGGGGCCGATGGACGCGAGCATGCCCTGCACCTCGCGCCGCTTCCCGTCGGAGTACTCCCACGCGCCCCGGAGGATCTCGTCCTCCGGCGCCGTCTCACCCACGGAGAGCACCAGGGTCCCGCGCAGGCCGGCCTTCTCGATAGCGACCTGGTCGTTCAGGGCCAGCTCGGTGAGCACGGCACCGGCGAGCACGTAGAAGAGGGTGCCTTCGCCGCCGATCGTTCCGTCGTCTGGATTGAAGAGCAGCAGCAGCAGATCTTCGGCGAGCAGCGGCTTCGCTTCCTCGGGGCCGATGGTCGGGATGTGGTCGGGCTGTTCCATGGTTCCCCCTGGCAGGTGCGCGAGTCGTCGTGCCGGCCAAGGTACCAGCCGAGGCTCAGCCCTCCGCGCGGTCTCCGTACGCCGTGACGGAGAGGAAACGCGCCGGGAGCTCGATGAGCTCCTCCGGGCCGTGGGGGCCCTCGCCGTCGAACTGCAGGGTGTCGCCGGGGCCCATCTCGTAGCGCGCGTCCCCGTGCCCGTAGGCCATGCGGCCCTCGAGCATGTAGAGCAGCTCGGTGCCCGGATGCTGGAAGAGGGGGAACACCTCGCTCGCCTCGGTCAGCGTCACGAGCACCGCCTCCATGCGCTTGTGCTGGCCGCGCAGGGCGCCGAGGAGCTCGTAGAGGTGGCCGGATCGGGAGCCGCGGCGCACGATCTGCGCCCCGTGGCCTGCCGGCACGTAGACGGCCTCCCTGTCGGAGTCGACGCCGCGGAAGAGGGCGGTGACGGGCACGTCGAGGCCGTGCGCGAGGCGGCCGAGGGTGGTGAGGCTGCAGGAGGTGAGGGCGTTCTCGATCTTCGAGAGCATGGCCTTGGAGATGCCGACCTTGTCGGCCATCTCGGCGACCGACATCCCGGTCGCGAGGCGGTACGCGCGCACCTGGATGGCGATGGCACGCTCGAGGTCGCCCGGCTGCGGTCCGACCGTGGCCGGGTCGACCTCGCGGTGCACGGAGCCCACGCCGATCTCGTCGTGGTCGTGTGCGTCGCTCATGCAGCCTCCGGGGTTCCGTTCAAGCCTAGCTTTCGCCGACCGGCCCGCCCGCGTCGTTTGGTGTTGGGCGCGCCTGGCTCTAGCGTTGCGGTCATGAGCGAGACGAGCGCTGGTGCTGACCGTGGCTGGGTCGCGCGCGCCGCGATCAGGGCGGTGCTGCTCGTCATCATCGCCGGGTACCTGGCGTACATGCTGCTGGTGTTCCCGAACGCGGCTGCCGGATCCGACGTTGATCGCGACTCCGCCGAGGGTGCGCGCCTCGCCGGCACGCTCATCCCGATCGCGTACGCGAGCATCGCGGCAGCGGTGGTGCTGGGCGTGTGGCTGGCGCTCGATGTGACGAGGGCCATCGCGATGAGCCTGCGAGCGTCGCTGCTGTGGCTTGCCTCGGTCGCCGTCCTGGCTGCATCCGCCTGCGCAGCGCTGAGCGTCGCCGTCATCGTGGACAGCATCGTCGCGGGGATCGGCGTGGATGCCGACCAGACCAGGTACTGGGGGAGCACGGGGGCGATCATCGGGGATGCCTTCGGCCTGACCTGCCTCCCCTTCGTGGCGGCGACCGGTGTCGCCCTGCTCCTGTGGACGATTCGCACCGCGACGAAACTTGACCGCCACGCGAAACCTGCCAGGAGTAGCGTTGCGGCGTGACTTCATCTACGTTCAATGACCTTCTGACCGCCCAGATCGGCAACGAGTTCTCGGCCTCGCAGCAGTACATCGCGATCGCCGTCTGGTTCGACAACCACGACCTCCCGCAGCTCGCGGCGCACTTCTACCAGCAGTCGGTCGAGGAGCGGAACCACGCGATGATGCTCGTGCAGTACCGCCTCGACCGCGACCTCGGCGTCACGATCCCCGGCGTCGCCGCGCCGAAGACCGAGTTCGCCGATGTGGTCGAGCCCATCGCGCTTGCGCTCGCGCAGGAGCAGGAGGTGACCTCGCAGATCGAGGCGCTGTTCCGCGCTGCGCGTGCTGACGGCGACGCGATCGGCGAGCAGGCGATGCTCTGGTTCCTGAAGGAGCAGGTCGAGGAGGTCGCCTCCATGTCGACGCTCGTCACGATCGCGAAGCGCGCCGGCGACAACCTGTTCGACATCGAGAACTTCATCGCCCGCGAGACCATCGGCGACAGCGGCCAGGACGCGGACGCGCCTGCGGCGGCAGGCGGCGCGCTCTAGCAGCCGGCTCGGCCGATCGCGCCGTCGTCAGACGGCTCGCCTCGGGTGGGGGACGCGCGAGGCGTGTCCCCACACCCGAGCGCCGATGTGCAGGCGCTACGCGACGATGACCTCATGGCCGAGGGCCCGCAGCTGCTCGATGTGCTCTGGCTGTGCGGACTCGTCGGTGACAACCGTCCAGGAGGGCGGCATGGAGAGGGACGCCTGCCCGATGGCCTTCCCCAGTTTCGCTCCGTGTGCCAGCACGTAGACCTGGGTGACGCGACGCCCGATGATCTCCTTGAGTCGCGTCTGCTCGGTCTCCATCTCGCAGAGCTGCCCGTCCGAGGAGACGGAGTCGGCGCCGAGGAAGGCGATGTCGCCCCGCACCCGTTCGAGTGTCGCTTCGGCGAGCGCGCCTACGAAGCTGCGACTGAGCTTGCGGAGGCGACCCGCCACGGCGATGACCTGCACGGGCGAGTTCTCGTCAGAGAGGTCGTTGATGACCTGGAGGTTGGGGGTCACCACGGTGAGCTCCTCGCGGTGCCGAAGATGCGGGGTCATCGCCGCGATCGTCGAGCCTGCGTCGAGGATCAGGGTCGCGCCCGCGGTGATGCGCTCGGCGGCGAGCTTCGCGATGGCCCGCTTCTCTCCTTGCGCTTCGCCCGCCCGCTCCGGCAGGGAGGACTCGCCATGCCCGTTCACGGCTATCACGCCGCCGTAGGTGCGAGCGAGGAGTCCCGCCTCGCCGAGACGGGTGAGATCGCGGCGGATGGTCGAGGGGGTCACGTCGTAGCGCGCGGCGAGATCGTCGACCGTCGATGGCCCCTCGGCTGTTGTGCGCTGCAGGATGTCCTGGCGTCGTTGCTGCGCGGACAGTCGGGGATTGCTCATGGTTGAGAGATTACGCGTGCACGGGGGCGAGCACGATCGCCTGGCGCATCGCCTCGACCATGCTCCGCGTGTCGACGATCCCCTTGCCTGCGATGTCGAAGGCGGTGCCGTGGTCGACGGAGGTGCGCGGCACGGGGAGCCCCACGGTGATGTTGACGCCAGCTTCGATGCCGAGCACCTTGATGGGCCCGTGTCCCTGATCGTGATACTGGGCCACGACGAGGTCGTAGTCGCCTCGTCCCGCGAGGAAGAAGAGCGTATCGGCGGGCAGTGGCCCCTCGGCGTTGATGCCATCGGCGCGGGCGGCGTCGACTGCTGGCGCGATCTTGAGTGCTTCTTCGTCGTAGCCGAAGAGGCCGTTCTCTCCTGCGTGCGGGTTGATGGCGGCGACGCCGATGCGGGGATCGGCGATGCCTGCTCCCTGCAGAGCTGCGTGGCCGCGTCGGATGGTGCGCTCGACGAGGCCGGGTTCGATCTTCGCGATGGCATCGATGAGTCCGATGTGGGTCGTGACGTGGATCACGCGCAGCTTCGGGGTGGAGAGCATCATCGATACCTCCTCGGTGTTGGTCAGCTCGGCGAGCAGTTCCGTGTGCCCGGGGTACTTGTGGCCTGCGGAGTGGAGCGCGGACTTGTTGAGCGGTGCGGTGCAGATCGCCTGGATGCTGCCCGCCGCCGCCAGCTCGCAGGCGACGCGAATGTACTGGAAGGCGGCGTCCCCGGCGATGGCGGAGAGTTCGCCGAAGGGGAGGTCCTCCGGGATGAGACCGAGGTTGATGACGTTGATGACGCCAGTCTCCGTGCGCGCGTCGTTCGGGTCGGTGATCTCGTGGAACTCCGCGTCGAGACCGAGCGCCTCGGCTCCCCGGCGGAGGCGGGCCGTGTCGCCGATGACGACGGCGCGGCAGGTCGTGGTGATCTCAGCGTCGAGCAGCGCGGCGACGGTGATCTCCGGTCCGACGCCTGCGGCGTCGCCCATGGTCACTCCGATGGTGGGAAGGCTCATGGGAGCCACCTTTCGTTGTAGTCGTCTGCGGCGGGGTCCGCCGTGGTCTTCGGGGTCGTGGATGCTCGCAGCTGGATTGCAGCGGCTGCGGTGAGCAGGGCGTTCGGGCCACCGAAGCTCCCTGGCTTGGTGGCGATGAGGCGTCCGTCATCGGCGCGCATCGTGATGATGCCCGGCTCTGCTCTCCCGTCGGGGTCGAGGACGGGGTTCGGGTGGGTGAGCGAGGTGATGCCGAGCTCATCGAGGAATGCACCGGCGGTCTCACCGCCGGTGAGCACGAGGTCGTGGTCGATGAGGGCGCCGGCACAGAGGCTCGCGAATGCTCTGGCGTACGCCGGACGGTCGATGACGGCGGCACGAGGATCGGCGTGGAGCACCCAGATCCGGGACGCGGTGGCGATCGGGGCGCGGGAGTCGCGGGGATCCAAGCGGGTGACCGTGGCCCCCGCGGCGCGCAGGGCCTCCACCTGTGCAAGCGCACTGGGCTCGGGCGAGCCGACCACGACGGCGACCGGTCGGCGATCTGGAGAACGAGCAGGCGGAGCAGGCGCGTGGTGGTCGGCAAGGGCCGCCGGTATTCCGATGCTGGGTCTCGAGTCGAGTTGCGCTGCCGAGACAGCTTGGATGAGGTCGGCCGCTCCGACCGCAGCCACCGGCACGTCGAGGCGCACGATGCCGAGAGCCAGCCGCTCGAGGTCCGTGGTGGTCTCGGCGTCGACGAGGATGCACTCATGCGTCTCCGCCAGCTGGGCGAGCCGTCGGCCGAGCAGCGCCGGTGTGGGGAATCCACGCAGCTCATCGAGGTGGATCGAGAAGGTGGTGAGGTCTCCCGTGCTGTCACTGAGTCGTTCAGGTGCGCGGCTCGTCTCGCGCTGCCAGGCGGGAGTGACCGCGAGCGGCTCGCCGCCGACCAGGGGGCGTCCGGCGAGCACGGTGCGGCCGAGGCTCGGAGCGGCAGAGGTCATGACGATTGCGGCGTGCGCGGCGAGCGGCCGCAGCTCGGCGGCGATGTTCCCGCGCAGCTGGGAGTCGATCTTCTTCATGAGCAGGCCGGGGCGGTCACGCAGCGTGTGCAGCACGGTGCGGGTACGCGCTTCGGCAGCATCGGATGGCAGCGAGCGGCTGTCGGTATCGATGACGAGACGCGGCGCAGCAGAGGTGTGGGGGAGGCCTGCGGTGACGTCGCGCACGAGTGCGCTTGCGGGGCCGAGGGCACCCGCGGCCTCCACTGCGCCACTCAGATCATCGGCGATGACAGTGAGGTGCTGCATGGCTTGTCCTCTCTGCGGTCTGCCGTGGTTGCTGGGTCGCGGGAACCGTTGACATTGCGTGTTGTGAGCAGTCTTGCGCAGTTTGTGACGGTAATCAAGCCCATAGTGCGCGAACTGCGCGTATCTCTTGCGCGAAACGCGCTTGTGATGTCAGACTGTCTTCGTCGCAGCGTGGCACACCCCGCACTCGTGTGGGTCCCGTCGGCGCCGCATCCATCTGCACATTTCGCGCAAGGAAGCCGAACATGACTGAACAGGCCAACACTCGAATCGCTGTCGCCGGCGATCCTGCGAACAACGAAGACCCGTACCACCTCGACCCCGCTGACGCGATCGAGCCACCCACCACGTTCCGTGGGCGACTCAAGTACCTGGGTCCTGGGCTTGTCATCTCGGCGGCCGTCGTCGGCTCCGGGGAGCTCATCACGACGACGGCACTCGGTGCCAAGGCCGGCTTCATCCTGCTCTGGCTCGTCATCATCTCGACCGGGATCAAGGTCTGGGTGCAGCTCGAGCTCGCGCAGTGGACCATTCTCGCCGGCAAGCCGGCGCTCGAGGGGTACAGCAACGTGGGGCCGCGCGTCTTCGGCCGCGCGGGGTGGATCAACCTGCTCTGGGTCCTCATGGACTTCGCGAAGGTGCTCCAGCGTGGCGGCATCATCGGCGGTGCGGTCGCCTGCCTGAGTCTCGCGTTCCCGGTCATCGGGGAACCCCTCGGCCTGCCGTCCCTCATCTTCTGGACCGTGCTGAGCCTTGCTGTCGTGATCAGCCTCCTGCTGACCAACAAGTACAGCGTCGTCGAACGGCTCTCTGTCGTGGCCGTCGTGCTCTTCACGATCATCACCGTGGCGCTCGCCCTCGCGCTGCCCTTCACCGGCTTCGCCTACAGCACTGCAGATATCGCTGGCGGCCTCACCTTCGCGCTCCCGGTCGGGGCCATCGGCTTCGCCATCGCCATGTTCGGCATCACCGGAGTCGGGGCGGACGAGATGACGACCTACACCTACTGGTGCATCGAGAAGGGATACGCACGGTACGTGGGACCGGACGACGGCAGTCCCGAGCGGGCCCGGCGCGCCCACGGCTGGATTCGTGTGATGCGCACCGACGTGCTCGTCTCGTGGATCATCTCCACGATCTGCACGATGAGCTTCTATGTCATCGGCGCGGCCATCCTGCACCCGCAGAACCTCGTCCCCTCCGGCAACGACATGATCGTCACGCTCTCGTCGATGTACACGTCCGTCATGGGGCCAGCCGGGTACTGGATCTTCATCGTCGGCGCGTTCATGGTGCTCTTCTCCACCTTCATCGCGTCGACGGCCAGCGTCCCGCGCCTGTGGGCGAACACCGCGTCCATCCTCGGCTTCTACGACTGGACCAACCTGGCGACGCGCAAGCGCATCATCCGGGTCCTGACGGTCGTCTTCCCGATCATCTGGGCGCTCAGCTACCTCGTCATCCAGTCACCCGTGCTGATGGTGCAGATCGGAGGAATCGCCAGCGGCATCTTCCTCGTCGCAGTGGTCATCGCGGTCTGGCACCTGCGCAAGCACCAGGTTGCACCAGAATTCAAGTCGAACCATTTCTTCACTGTCATGCTCGGGGTCTCCTCGTTCGCGGTCGCCGCACTCGGCATCTACTCCGCCCTCGAGATCCTCGGCCTCGGAATCGGAGCCTGATGCGACTGCGCGTCCTCACCCCATCGTTCGGCCGATACTCGAGCGAGCCGTCCGCGCTCGCCGTTGAGCTCGGGGTCGAGCTCGAGTACCAGACCGACGGCCATCCGAAGGCGGCGGCCGACGTCGTCGCCGCGATCGGGGACGCACCTGCGGTGCTCGTCGGCCTCGATGAGGTCTCCGCGGAAGTGTTCGCGGCATGTCCTCAGCTGAGGGTCGTCGCGAAGCACGGCGTCGGCACCGACAATATCGATCTCGCAGCTGCTGCGGCCGCTGGGGTGGTGGTGGTCAACACCCCAGGCGCGAATGCGGACGCTGTCGCAGATCTGACGCTGGGCCTCATGCTCGCGGGGTCGAGGCGCATCGTCGAAGCCGAGCGCAGTCTGCGCGCTGGGAACTGGGACGTCTTCCTGGGGGCTCAGCTCGGCGGGAAGCGCCTCGGTGTCCTCGGGTTCGGGCGCATCGGACGTGCCGTCGCGCATCGTGCGGTCGCGTTCGGGATGCGCGTCTCGGCCTACGACCCGTACGTTCCGGCGTCGGTGCTCGAAGAGGCGGGCGTCGAGGCGGGTTCCCTCGATGAGATCGTCGCCTCGAGCGATATCCTCACGCTGCACCTCCCCGGAGACAGCGGTCCGCTGCTGACCCGCGAACGAATCCTGCGCATGCCGCACGGTGCGGGGCTCGTCAATGCAGCCCGTGGTGGGCTGGTGGACGAGTCCGCGCTCGCGGAAGCCCTGGAATCCGGGCGGCTGGGCTTCGCGGCGCTCGATGCCCTGGAGCATGAGCCGCCGCGTGCTGACGATCCGCTGCTGGTGGCGCCGAACCTCCTTCTCACACCGCATATCGGCGCGTTCACGGATGCGGCGAACACGGCGATGGGGACGATGGCCGTCGCAGAGGTGGCGAGAGTGCTCGGCGGCGGGGAGCCACGCTTCCGCGTCGGTGGTTGATGCTCGCTGATCGTCCTCAGACAGCGAAGGCGGGGCCGCATCCACGTGGATGCGGCCCCGCCTTCGTCGAGCGCCTGGTGTCGGTCAGCGGAGGCCGCGGGCCAGGTCAGCCTCCACGGTCTCCTTGACGGCTGCGATCGCTTCGTCCGACAGCTGGTTGAAGGGAGCACGGCAGGGGCCCAGGCCGGCACCCCGCTGGTTGGCGGCGTGCTTCACGACCGAGTTCGGGTTGCCGAGTGCGAGGCAGTTCCTGATCGGGCGGATGCTGTCCTGCGCCTTGCGGGCGTCATCGAAGCTTCCAGTCCTGAACAGGTCGTAGATGCTGGCCATGACGCTCGGGTAGATGTTCGCGATGCCGCTGATGCCGCCCGTGCCGCCCGCCTGCAAAGCCCAGAGGTTCAGCGAGTCGTTGCCGGACATGACGGAGAACGTTGCCCGGTCGGTGCGTTCGAGGTACTGGAGGATGGTGTCGAAGTTGCCGCTAGAGTCCTTCACCGCGACGATGTTGTCGACGTGCGCCAGACGCTCGATTGTCGCGGGGGCGACGCTCACGCCGGTGCGGGCGGGAATGTTGTAGACGATGATGGGTGCGTCAACGGCGTCGGCGACGGCCCGGAAGTGCGTCTCTAGCTCCTTCTGGGACGCGGCAGCGAAGTACGGGGCGATGATCGAGAGGCCGTCGGCGCCCGCTGCCGCGGCGTCCTTCGCGATGCTGATGGTCTCACTGGTGCTGACTGCCCCGGCGCCGACGATGACGGGCACTCGACCAGCGACTTGGTCGATGACCACCCGTGTGACGTGGGCACGCTCGGCCGGTGACTGCACGAAGAACTCGCCGTTCGTGCCGAGCGCGAAGATGCCGTGCATGCCTGCTGCAAGCTGAGTGTCGAGGTGCGCGCGCATGGCGCCCTCGTTGAAGGTCTCGTCATCGTTGAAGGCGGTGGCGACGGCGGCGAAGATGCCTGAGAACTGCGGCAAGGTGTTCCTCTCATTGGGTCGTCGCCTGCGCGGCTACGCGGAGGCGCGATGGTCGTTGACTCAGCGGTTGTAGAGCGGCATGGTGCCGCGGATGCCCGTGGTGGCCACATCGATCGCGTCGAGGATGTCGGCGGCGAGCGGGCCCTTGGCAACGGCTGCGATGTTGGACTGGAGCTGCGCGACGGTGCTCGTTCCGAGCAGGAGCGCGTCGGTGGCAGGCGAATGTGCCGCCCACCGGAGCGAGAGCTCCGCTTGCGGGATGCCGGCAGCGTCTGCGATATCCGCGAGGCTCTCCGCAGCCAGGGTGACGGTCTCTGAGAGGTATCGCTGGCGGTACATGTCTGCGAGCACGGAGCCTGTGAACCGGTCTGGCGTTCCTGCCGATGATGGGCGCCGCGCGAGGAGCCCGCCTGCGAGTGGGTTGTAGACCATGGTCGCGACGTCGTGGGTGCGGGCAGCTTCTGTCCACTCGTCTTCGATGCGCCGCGCGAAGATGCTGTACACGTTCTGCGCGACGGCAGGTCGGGGTGCGCCGGCTCGTGCGGCCTCCGTGATGAGGTCGACGACCTGCCAGGCGGCGAAGTTGGAGACTCCGAGGGCTCCGATCTTGCCTTCGGCGTGCAGCTCGGCGACCGTGCCCATGGTCTCAGCGAGGCCGGCGCTGCGGTCGGGCTGGTGGAGGTAGAAGAGGTCGATGCGGTCGACACCGAGGCGTCTGAGGGAGCCCTCCACGCTGGCGCGGAGTCCCTTGGCAGAGAGCGGAGAGCTGTCCCCTGCATCTGCGTGCGGCATCCCGGCCTTGGTCGCGAGCACGATGCGATCGCGGAAGCGTGCGACCGCGGGGGCGATCAGCGTCTCCGTGGTGCTCTTCGCGTACCCGTTGGCGGTGTCGATGCCCGTGATGCCGGATTCCACGGCGCTTTCGAAGATCTCGAGGGCAGTGGATGCCTCGACGGTGTCGCCGAACGACATCGTGCCGAGGACAAGGGGCGTCAGGTGCACTGAGGTGCCATCGAGTGCCAGCGGCTGTGCGCGAGTCATTGGGTTCTCCTCGTCGAGTCGGGTGTTCAGCGTCTCATGATTGCACGTTGCGCGCAACAGAATGCGTGCTTCGCGCAATGTGGGGCCTGTGCGCGGTGCAGGGCTGAGCCGGCGAGCGCCGCGTAGGCTGAAGCCGTGCATCCTGAACCCGTGACGAAGGCGGCGCGAGCGCAGCTGGCCGAGCTCGCCGAGTGCGCGGCTGCTGGGCGAGAGCCTGCCGTGCACCTGTCGCCCGTCGATGAGCGCCTCGTGCGCGTCTCCCGTTCGGCCGCGGTGCTCATCCTCTTCGGCGTCCTCGACTCGCTTCCCAGCGATCGCGAAGCACAGGCCGGCGCCGTCTCCCGTGACCTCGACGTGCTGCTGCTCGCGCGAGCTTCGACGCTGCGCTCGCACCCGGGCCAGGTCGCGTTCCCGGGCGGCCGGGTCGACGCGGAGGACAGGGATGCGGTCGCGGCCGCGCTGCGCGAGGCGGTGGAGGAGACGGGGCTCGATGCCGATGGCATCGACGTGCTCGGCCCCCTCGAGCCCGTGCCCCTCACCTACTCGCGGCATCTCGTCACGCCCGTGCTCGCCTGGTGGCGGCGTGCGTCCGAGGTCGGTGTCGTCGATGAGGCGGAGTCGGCGGCCGTGTTCCGGGCCCCCGTCGCCGAGCTGCTGGACCCCATGAATCGGGGCACCACGGTGCTGCGCCGCGACGGCGAGGAATGGCGTGGGCCGGCGTTCATGGTGCGGAACGAATCGGGCGAGCACCTCGTCTGGGGCTTCACGGCGATGCTGCTCGACGGCATCTTCGACCGCCTCGGCTGGACCGAGCCCTGGGACCAGGCGCGGGAGTTCGAGCTCCCCGACGCCTGAGCTCGCCAGTCGCCCGAATCGGCGTGGCGCGAGGCCGCGACCGCCGAGTCGGTGGGCTCATTCGCAGCCGCAGGACCTCCGGATGACGAGCTCGCCCCGAGGCCGCTCGTCCGGGATGCTCCCGACGCCGAGCAGCCGGAAGACGGCCTGCTCGGCGAGCTCGGCGATGGGCTGGGCGAGCGTCGTGAGCCCCGGCCAGGCGTACTCGGCGTCGTCCGTGCCGTCGAACGAGACGACGGCGACGTCGCCCGGCATATCGACGCCCGCCTCGTGGAGCGCCCGCATCGCTCCGATCGCGAGCTGGTCGGAGCTCATGAAGACCGCGTCGACCTGGGCGCTCGCGGCGGCGAGGTTGCGGCCGGCGAGGTACCCGGATCGGCGTTCGAAGTCGGCGGGGAACACGAGCCCGGGCTCGAGGCCGGCGGAGGCGAGCTCGGCGGTCCACCCGCCGTAGCGGGCATCCTTCGTCGAGCCGACGAACGCGATCCTGCGGTAGCCGTGGTCGATGAGGTGGCGCGTGGCGTCGCGTGCGCCCTGATCGAGGTCGACGCCGACACCCATGGTGCCTGCGATGGGGTGGGGGTTGTTGAGGGTGGCCCAGCGGATGCCGAGCGCGTTGAAGGCGGTGACCTCGTTCGGGTGCACGATGGAGGCGACGAGGAATCCGTCGACCTGCCGGGAGGCGAGGGACCGGGCGAGTGCGATGGCCCGGTTGTCGTCGTCGCGCGAGTTCACGACGAGCACGGCGTAGCCCTCACGTGCCGCCACGTTCTCGACCTGCTGGCACAGCTCCGACCAGAAGGGGTTCGTGGTGTCCGGCACGATGATGCCGATGAGCCGCGAGGACCCCATCTTCAGTGCGCGGGCCGCGGCGTTCGGCGTGTAGCCGAGGATGCGAATCGATTCGCGCACGCGCGCCGCGGTCGCCGGCGCGACGGGGGCACGGCCGTTGAGGGTGTACGTGACGACGGCATCGCTGACACCTGCGTGGCGCGCAACGTCCCGGCGCGTGACCTTCCGGGGTGCACCTTCGGGCATCACTACTCCTCGTTCACTCGAGTCGATCTTACGGTCGATGCGGGCGCCCGAATCCTCGGACGCCCGCATCTTCATCGCTCGCTCCGTCAGGCGCGTGCGGCGTCGGCGCTCACTGCACCGAGCGGCGCGGGTGCGTCGCCGAAGTCGTTGATCGGGAGTCGCTCTCCACCCGCCAGGGCAGAGCGGTGCGCGACGATGCCTGGCAGCGTGAAGCGCGCGGCGACCCAGGCGTTGACGGGCGGGAGGGTGCGGTTGTTGACGGCGGTGACGAAGTCGTCGACGAGGAAGTGGTGGCTGCCCTCGTGCCCGTTGTGGACGCCCGAGAACTCCGCGGGGAGCCGCGAGGTGTCGTGCACCTTCGAGTGCCCGGACACGAACGCGTCGCGTAGGGCGGGGGCGACGTGCGCGAGCGACGGGTCGTCGGCATCCGCAGTCGCATCCGTCGCGATCAGGTCGGAGACATCCGTGACGCCCTGCTTGTCCTGCCACACGGCGACCTCGGCGAGCTGCTCGAAGCTGCCCTCCGTGCCGAAGTAGCGGAACCGGCTCTCGCGGATGTGCGAGGGGTAGCCGACGCGACGCATCTCGTTGATCCGCATGGACCCGCCCTCGGAAAGCTCGAAGAGCGCCGTCGCGTTCGAGAAGTTGTTGTCGAACATGCTGATCTCGCGGTCGAAGACGCCGTCCTGGCGATCGTCGACCACGCCGATGCAGCTCACGCTGGTGGCGTGCCCCGGGATGGCGCCGAGGACGCCGCCGATGGAGTGGGTCGGGTAGAGCATGGGCGGGTAGCTCGCGGTGCGCTTCCACTCGGCGCCTCCCGAGTAGGCGTAGGCATCGTAGAAGCCCAGGTCCATGTCGTGGACGTAGTCGCCCTCGGCGTAGAAGATGCGCCCGAACTTCCCGTCGGCGAGCTGGTTGCGCGCGTAGATCGTCGCCGGGTTGTAGTAGCTGGTCTCGCCCATCATGTAGGTGAGGCCGGTCTCGCGCACCGCATCGATGATGGCGGCGATCTCGTCTTCCGAGATGGCCATGGGCACTGCCGAGTACACGTGCTTGCCAGCCTGCAGCGCGCGGAGCACCAGCGGACCGTGCGTCCAGCGCTGGGTGAAGAGGGCGATCGCGTCGATCGAGTCGTCGGCGAGGAGGGCCTCGAAGCTCTCGGCGGTTCCGTCGAGGTCGGCGGATGCGTTGAGCGCCTCCGCGCGCTCGGACAGCACGTCGGTCACGAGGATCCGGTCGACGCCGGGGTGGAGTTTGAAGAGGGTGGCGAACTGGCCGGCGAACTGACCGGCTCCGACGATTCCCAGGGACAGCGACATTGGTGACCTTTCAAGGTGACAGGAAAACCCTGGCTCCACCACGGTGGGGAGTCGGGCGCGGACCTCGAGCATCGCATGACTATTTACTCGCGTCAACACGATATGTGTCTGAATTATTGGCCCTTGCGGTTAAATATTTACTCGCATAAATTGTCGGCAGATAGCGATGGAGCCATCCGCGTCCTTGCGGTCGGCCGGATCCATCGCCCACACGAAGGAATGACAATGAAGTCTCGCGCTACCACCGTCGCGGCAGCCTCCGTCGCAGCGACGCTCCTCCTCGCCCTCACCGGCTGCAGTGGCGGCTCCGCCGAATCCGGCACGACCATCGAGTTCCAGACCAACGCCTCGGTCGACTCCAAGCTCATGATCGCCCTCGAGGAAGTGACTGCCGCCTTCGAAGAAGCCAACCCGGGCGTCACGATCGACCTCGTCGCGCCCAGCTCGCAGTACGAGGCCGACATGAAGGTCAGGCTCGCAGCAGGCGACGCCCCGGACATCTTCGCCACCCACGGATGGTCGCTCCTCCGCTACAGCGAGTTCCTTGAGCCCCTCCAGAACGAGGCCTGGGCCGCCAACTTCAACCCAGCCCTCGACTCGGCCATGCGCAACGACGCCGGCGAGTTCTTCGCCCTCCCCATCGACACCGACGTCGCAGGCATCATCTACAACGCCGACGTGCTCACCGCGGCCGGCGTCGACCCCGCCTCCATCTCCACCTGGGACGACTTCGCCGAAGCCGCCGCGGCCGTCGATGCGAGCGGGATCGCCCCGATCGCAGTGTCCGGCAAGGACGGTGGCCCGGCCGGCAACCTCGCCGACTGGATCGTCGCCGGCGCCTACACGCCCGAGCAGCTCGACGAGCTCAGCGCCGGTTCGTTCGTCGACGCGCCCTACGCGACGACGCTCGACCTCATCGACGGGTGGCGCACCTCCGGCTACTTCAACCCCGACTACTCCTCGGCGACCTCCGACGACGTGTCGCGCGCGCTCGCCGACGGCAACACCGCCTTCGTCTTCAGCCAGAACCAGGCGGCCAACAACGCCCTGCAGTACAACCCAGACGCCAACCTCGGCTTCATGCCCGTCCCCTCCCTCACGGACGAAGACCCGTACCTGGTCGGCGGAGAGTTCAACGCCTTCGGCATCTCGAAGACGAGCGAGCACCTCGACGACGCGAAGGCCTACCTGGCGTTCCTCGCGCAGCCGGAGAACATCACCGTGCTCGCCGAATCCGTCGGCAACCTCCCCGGACTCACCGACGCCTCGGCCGACCTCGGCCCGCTGCAGGAGTCGTTCGACACCCACGTCATCTCCGGCTCAGCGCCGCTCGTGCCGTACTTCGACCGCGTCTACCTGCCCAACGGCATGTGGAACACGATGGTGACCACCACCGACTCGATCATCACCGGCCAGTCCAGCGTCGACCAGGCCGTGACCCAGGTCGACGCCGACTTCACCAGCCTCTGGGGCCAGAGCTGAACGGCGAGCGGATGCTGAGAGGAGATCCCCATGAGCTCGCTTGACACTGCAAGAACGCCACAGAAGCTGCCAGCCAGAGCACCAAGGGCGCGGCGGAGCAGGGGGTCCTCCCCTCTCGCCGGAGCAGGGATGAACCTGCTCTACGTGCCGGCCCTCCTGCTGTTCGCCGTCTTCACCATCTACCCGCTCGTGACGGGCGCCGCCATCTCCTTCACGAACTGGAACGGGTACAGCGCCGACCGCAGCGACGTCGGCTTCGCGAACTACACTCGCCTCTTCCAGGACGAGACGTTCCGGCTCGTGCTCATCAACACGTTCATCTACGGCTTCGGGTCGACCATCATCCAGCAGGCCCTCGGGCTCGGGCTCGCGCTCGCCCTCGACCAGAAGGTGCGCGGCCGCAACCTGGCCAGGGCGATCATCTACCTGCCGGTGCTCGTCTCGCCCGTGGTCATGGGCACCATGTACTACCTGCTCTTCCAGTACAACAACGGCGCCTTCAACGACATCGTCGTCGGGCTCGGCGGCGAGCGCGTCGCCTGGCTCAGCGACTCGGGCGCCGCGATCGCCATCATCGTGCTCGTCAACTCGCTGCAGTTCGTGGGCGTCTCCATGATCATCTACCTCGCCGGGCTGCAATCGATCCCCACCGAGCTCTACGAGGCATCCACCCTCGACGGTGCCGGGTACTGGAAGCAGTTCTGGCACATCACGCTGCCCCTCCTGCAGCCGGCGTTCGCGACGAGCATCGTGCTCAACCTCATCGGCGGGCTGAAGCTCTTCGACGTCATCGTCGTGCTCACCGGCGGAGGCCCCGGCTACTCGACCAACTCGGTCTCGACGCTCATCGGCGTCGCCTACTTCGACAACCAGAGCGCCGGCTACGCCTCGGGGATGGGCATCGTGCTGTTCCTCGTGATCGTGCTCTTCACCCTCGGGCTCAACACCCTGCTCAACCGACGACGACTGGACCGCGCATGACTGCAACGACCGTGACCGAATCGAAGGTGGAGCATCCAGCCCCACCGACCAAGCCGCCTCGCAGCGCCGGGCGTGCGCGCAGCACCGGCCGCCCGAAGCGAACGAGCCGAGCCACGGGGACGGCCCTGGGGCTCGGCGCCGTCCTCATCGTCGCCTCCGTCGTGCAGCTGCTCCCGTTCTTCATCGCCGTCACCACGGCCTTCAAGGAGCGCACCGACCGCTCCTCCCAATGGCTGTTCCCGACGACGGACATCTTCTTCGGCAACTTCGCCATCGCCGTCGAGAGCGGCAACATCCTGCGGGCCATCGGCAACAGCGTCATCGTCACCGGAGTCTCGACGGTGCTCGTGTGCGTGCTGGGAGCACTGGCCGCGTATCCGCTCGCCCGACGCGCCTCGACGCTCAACAGCATCGTCTCGTTCGGCATCCTCGGCCTGATCATGGTGCCGCCGCTGTCGATCCTCGTTCCGCTCTACACGCTGCTCAACCAGATGGGAGCGCTCAACACTTACTGGGGCGCGATCCTCGTCATGGTCACCCACCAGCTGCCGCTGAGCATCTTCCTCTACACGGCGTTCATGAGGTCGCTGCCGCAATCGGTGGAGGAGGCGGCCACCATCGACGGCGCGAACCGACTGCAGATCCTCTTCCTCGTCGTGTTCCCCATGCTCAAGCCGGTCACCGCGACCGTCGTCATCCTCACCGGCGTCGCCGTGTGGAACGAGTTCGCGATCTCCGGGTACATCCTCACCTCGCCCGAGATGCAGACCATCGCGCCCGCGATCGCCTCGTTCTTCTCGGTGCAGAGCAGCAACCTCCCGGCCGCCGCGGCGGCGTCGCTGCTCGCCGTCCTGCCCGTGTTCGTGGCCTACCTCTTCCTGCAGAAGTACTTCATCAAGGGCATGGTCGCCGGCTCCGAGAAGTAGCCGGCGTCCCATCCCGGGGCCGGCTCTAGAAGATCATCGGGCGGTCGTCGTCGAGGGAGGTCTCGAGGTCGAGCTCCACGACGACGGGCACGTGGTCGCTCGGGCCGTCGCCCTTGCGCTCGTCGCGCTCGATGGATGCATCCACGACGAGGTCGTCGAACTCGGTGTTCCCGAGGATGAAGTCGATGCGCATGCCCTCGTTGCGGGGGAAGCGGAGCTGCTTGTAGTCCCAGTACGTGTAGCCCTCGACGCCACGCGAGCGGACGGTGTCGACGAAGCCGGCCTCGAGGAATGCCTCGAACGCGGCACGCTCGGGGGCCGAGATGTGCGTCGAGTCGACGAAGGCGGCGAGGTCCCACACGTCGATGTCGAGGGGCGCGATGTTGAAGTCGCCCATGAGGGCCAGCGGGGTGTCCGGATGCGCCTGCTGCCACGTGGTCATGTCGGCGAGCAGCGCCTTCAGCCAGGCGAGCTTGTAGGTGTAGTGCTCGTGCGTGAGCTCGCGCCCGTTCGGCACGTAGAGCGACCAGAGGCGGAGGTCCTCGACGGTGACGCCGAGCGCGCGGGCCTCGAGGGGGAGCGTGCCCTCCGGGGTCGTCTTGCCGAAGCCGGGCATGTCGGCGAACGTGATCTCAGGGTCGCTCATGGGGAGGCGGCTCGCGAAGGCCACGCCGTTCCACTGGTTGAGGCCGTGGATCTCGAGCTCGTAGCCGGCCTCCTCGAACACCTCGCGAGGGAACTGCTCCGGCTTGCACTTGATCTCCTGCATCGCGAGCACGTCGATGTCGGCCCGCACCATCCAGTCGATGACTCGGCCCGAGCGGGCCCGGATGGAGTTGACGTTCCAGGTGGCGATGCGCATGCGATCAAGGCTATCGCCCAGGTATCGCGGTTGACGCAAATTAGTTTGTAATGCAAACTACTTTGCATGGAGACAAACGGAAGCTCGACCCCCGCCGGCATCACCCCGTCGCAGGACGACGAGGCAGCCCTCGCGCCGAGCGAGATGCTGGCCCTCATGCGCGAGCAGCAGCGCACCACGCGCACCCGCCTCGACCGGGCCCTCTACATCCTGCTCGCCACGTGGGCCCTCGCCTGGCTCGTCGGATTCCTCGCCCTCTGGAGTGCCGAGGACGGCGGCGGCAACCCGGCGCTGCGCATCCCGACCGCGACCGCATTCATCGTCTTCGGGGTGCTCATGGTCATCGGCATCATCGTCTCGGCGGTCTCCGGCATCTCCATGGGCCGCGGGATGCGCGGCCGCAGCAACACCGCAGGAATGCTCTACGGCTTCTCCTGGTCGATCTCGATGATCGGTGCCTGGTTCTTCGCGGCGTCGCTCCTGCGCCAGGTGAACGATCCCCTGCTCGCGCCGCTCCTCATGCCAGGCATCTTCGCCCTCACGATCGGCGTCCTCTACATGGCGGGCGCTGCCATGTCACGATCGAAAGCGCAGTTCGCGCTCGGCGCCGCGGTCATCGCCCTCGTTGTCGTCGCGACGGCGCTCGGCGCCCCAACCCACTACCTCGTCTACGGCACCGTGGGTCCGCTCATCTTCATCACGTTCATCGTGCTGCTTCGCGCGGGCATCATCTCGAGCGAGCCGACCTTGCGGGACGAGGTGCGCGCATGAGCGACACGAGCATCGACCTCGATCCGATCATCCACGCCCCTGCCCGGCTGCGCATCATGACGACCCTCGCCGAGAGCCTCGACGACGGCGACGAGATGACCTTCTCGAAGCTCCGCAGCCTCCTCGACATGACCGCCGGGAACCTCACGACGCACCTCTCGAAGCTCGAGGACGCCGGCTACGTCGTCATCGACAAGGCCTTCGCCGGCCGCAAGCCCATCACGTATCTGACCATCAGCCCAGCCGGACGCGCAGCGTTTCGCAGCTACCGGACGGCGCTCCTGAAGCTCCTCGGAGGATGACATGGACGCACAGCCCACCCGCGAACAGCGCGCCACCACGCCGGCACGATCCATCGTCGAGGTCACCGACGTCGTGAAGCGCTTCGGCCAGCACGCGGCCCTCGACGGCGTCACCCTCGACGTCCGGGCGGGGGAGTGCGTGGGTCTCCTCGGCCCGAACGGCGCGGGCAAGACGACGCTGCTGTCGCTCCTGCTCGGCCTCCGCTCGCCCACGACCGGCACGGTCCGTCTCTTCGACGGCGACCCGCTCGACGTGCGCACCCGCACCCGCGTCGGCTCGACACCGCAGGCGAGCGCGCTGCCGGAGGCCCTCAAGGTCGGGGAGGTGCTGGACTACGTCGCCGCGCACTTCCCGAGACCCGCGGCGAGGGGAGGGCTGGTGGATGCGTTCGACCTCGGCCCCCTGCTCGGCAAGCAGTGCGGCTCGCTCTCTGGCGGGCAGCAGCGTCGGCTCGCCGTGGCCCTCGCCTTCGTCGGCGACCCCGAGCTCGTGCTCCTCGACGAGCCGACCACGGGCCTCGACGTCGATGCGAGGCGCAGTCTCTGGGGTGCCCTCCGTGCCAAGCACCGCAGCGGTTGCGCGGTCATCGTCACGAGCCACCACCTCGAGGAGATCGAGCAGCTCGCCGAGCGAGTCGTCGTCATCGACCACGGCAGCGTCATCACCGACGGCAGCCTCGCCTCGGTCGTCGGCAGCGTCTCTCGGCGGCGCGTCACGATGCGCGGTGTGGACGTCGCGCGCATCCAGGCCATCGACGCCGACGCCCTCACCGAAGTTGTCGAGGGTTCGGTGTCCGGCGGGCGGACAGCGGATGCGGGGCTCGTGACGGCACTCGTCCGCGACTCGGACGCGTTCATCCGCTCGCTCGTCGCATCCGGTGCCCCCTTCACGGACCTGACGGTTCGCGGAGCCACGCTCGAGGAGGCGTTCCTCGCCATGACGCAGAACGCCCAGAACAGGAGCTGAGGACCATGTCCACTGCAGGACTCATCGCCACGCACGTCAAGTACTCGCTCATCGAGACCGCGCGCGTGCCCATCGCCGTGATCGGCTCGCTCGTCTTCCCGACGCTCGCGTTCTGCTTCTTCGTGCTGCCGCAGAGCGCCATCGTCGACGACCCGGCGTTCGCGACGCAGGCCACCGCGTCCATGATCGTCTTCGCATTCATGACCAACGGCCTCTTCAGCCTCGGCCTCGACCTGGCGGAGCAGCGGTCGAAGCCGTGGGTGCCCTACCTGCGCACGCTGCCCGGGAAGCCGTCGGCGCGCATCGCGGGTCTCGTGATCAGCACGCTGGTCATGGCCACGCTGGCGATCATCCCCCTGCTCGTCGTCGGCGGACTGTTCACAGCGGCCGACCCGGCCCCGATGCGCGTGCTGCTCGGACTCGTCGCCGTCGTGCTCACCGCGATTCCCTCCGCCCTCATCGGCGCGATCGTCGGCACGACCGCCGGCCCGAAGGCCGCCATCGCGATCACGCAGGTGCTCATGTTCCTGCTCGCGTTCGGCGGGGGCCTGTTCCTGCCGCCCTTCCTGTTCCCCGACTGGCTCGACTCGGCGTCGAAGGTGCTGCCCGTCCGCCAGGCCCGCGAGCTCGTCATCGCGACCGTCTCCGGAAGCGAGTTCCCCGTGTGGGCGCTGCTCGGCATCCTCGCCTGGACTGCGGTCCTCGGCTTCCTCGCCGTGTTCCTGTACAAGCGCGACGAGGGCCGCAAGTTCTCCTAGGGGGCCGTGGGGGAGGCCGCATGTGCACAGCGTTCTGCTGGGCAGCACCGCGTGCTGCGCCGAAGTCGGCCTAGTCCTGTGGCGTCAGCATTCCCGTCGATGACATGCCCGCCAGGACGTGGAGTTCCCAAGCTCGGAGCAGCTCGCGTGTCTGCCCGTGGGCCAGAGCCGCCTCCAGCAGGTCATACAACTCCTCGTGAGACCGGAGGAACTCGGGAGTCCCAAGACCGGACGGGTGCGGCGTCACGCTCAGCGCGAGTCGGATCTGGTCGCGCAAAGCCCCGTAGCGACTCGACAGCCGCGGCAGCCCGGCCAGGGCGACGACGCCGGCGTGGAAATCAGTGTCGGCTGCGACGAACTCCTCGGAGCTTTCCGCCGTGCGCATCTCGTCGATGTGCACGCGGAGCGAATCAACCGGGGTGCGGTTCTGCACGATGAGTCGCACGGCGAGGAGTTCGTCGGCAACCCTCAGCGCGGCCAGCTCCGGGAGGTCGGAGCGGTCGATCGAGAGCACGCGATATGCGCGATGGGTCGCCTTCTCCACCAGCCCGACTTGCTCGAGCAGCCGCAGCGCTTCGCGCACAGGCGAACGGCTGACCCCCATGCGTTCGGCGATCACCGAGTCCGGCAGCGTGTCGCCCGGCCGGAGCGTGCCGTTCAGGATCTGCTCCCTAATCTGCATCTGGGCCTCATCGGTCAGCGACATGGGTCTGATCTTCTGGAAGTCGCTGCGTGAGGCCATGTTCTTAGAGTACAGGCGACTTGCGATTGTCGACAGTACGCAATACTCTGACCTCAACCGAGCAAAGGAGCTCTAGTGTCCAACCAAGATGTCGTGGCGTCCCCAACATCGCCGGCAGACGGACTTACCCGAGCGCGATCATTTCGCGCCATCGCCGCAGCGACGGCAGGCACATTCATCGAGTGGTACGAGTACGGCCTGTACACCTACGTCGCGGGCCTGGTCATCGCGCCCCTCTTTTTCCCCGAAGGGGCGGGTTCCGTCGCGGTGCTGGCAACCTTCGCAACGTTCGCGGTCGGTTTCGCTGCCCGCCCGGTCGGCGGCATCGTCCTCGGCGCCGCTGGCGACCGATGGGGCAGGCGCCCGGTTCTGATCTTCTCGATCATCCTGATGGGAGTCGCAACGACAAGCATCGGTCTCCTCCCGCCGTTCGCCGCGATCGGCATCTGGGCACCAGCGCTCCTGGTCCTGTTCCGCCTCATGCAGGGATTCGGAGCAGGAGCCGAACTGGCCTCGGCGATGATCTACGTCAACGAATCCACTCAGCAGAAGGCCAAGGGCTATCACTCCTCCTTCCTGCTGGTCGGATCCATGATGGGCGCGATCCTCTCGCTCGTGCTCTTCACGGGACTCAGCGCCGCGCTGACCTCCGAAGCGTTCCTCGAGTGGGGATGGCGTGTGCCCTTCCTGCTCGGGGCCGTGCTCACGGTGATCGGTCTCCTCCTGCGCCGAAAGGTCGGTGAATCGCCCGAGTTCGAGCGAGTCCAGCGTGAGCGTGACGCCGGCCGGGCCCCGATGGCGCGCAGGAATCCGCTCGCGGCGATGGGGGACGCGTTCAAGGCGAGCCCGAGAAACTTCATTGCCGGTTTCCTCCTGCCATCAGGGCTGAACGTCACCGGCTTCGTCGCGCAGGCATTCGGCATCAGCTACCTCTCGGGTCAGATCGGGCTCAGCGCCGATGAGACCCTGCTCACGATCTTCGTGATGATGGGAGTCGGCGTTCTGGTCCTGCCACTCTGGGGGCGGTTGACCGACAAGCTGGGCGCCAAGCTCGTCCTGTACGCGGGAGCGATCGGCGGCATCATCCTCGCGTTCCCGTACTTCATGGCGCTCCAGACGGGAAACCTCCCGCTCATCGTGGTCGCGAGCGTCCTCATCTGGGCTGTCGGCTGGGCCGCTGGGAATGCCGCCCAGCTGATCATCCTCCCGGCCATCTTCCGCACGGAATATCGATCATCAGGTCTCACCTCCTCGCGTGAGCTGCAGGGGGCGCTGGTCGCCGGTCCTACTCCGCTGATAGCGACGGCTCTCGTCCTCGCACTCGGCGGTGCGCCGTGGCTCGTCGCCGCCATGATCGTGCTCGCTCAGACGATGACGATCGTCGGAATGCTCATCGCCCGCCCGACTCTCACCGCTGAGGAAGTGGAATCAGCATCTGCCCATCGCGGGCTCGGAGTGAAGTCCTCCGCATGATCCTCGACGTCTCACCGATGCACCGCACTCCGCGCTGCACACATCCCACCAGCACCACCAGAAAGAAATGAGCAGCAATGCCGCAGTACGACCTCCGGTCCCGTGTGCGAGACGCACCCGTGATCGGCACCACGATCCTCACCGGTTCCCCCACGCTCGTCGAAGCCCTCGCCGCGACCCCCTTCGAAGTGCTCTGCATGGACCTCGAGCACTCCGCCACGACGATCGAGCAGCTCGAGCAGCTCGTCCGTGCTGCTGACGTGCACAGGACTCCCGCGCTCGTGCGGGTGCCCGAAGTCGGTCACTACATCTCCCGCGTGCTCGACGCAGGCGCCGCCGGCATCATCGTTCCCCGTATCGAGACGGCGGCTCAGGCAGCTGAAGTCGTCGAACGAGCTCGATACGCCCCGGAGGGGAAGCGAGGAAGCGGTCCTGGCCGTGGTGCTGCCTATGGAGCCAGCCTCGCATCCCCGGACTACTCCGCCGTGACCAACGCCAGCGTCCTCGTCGCGATCCAGATCGAATCCGCGGAAGGTGTCGAAGCGGCCGATGAGATCCTTGCCACTCCTGGCCTCGACGCGGTCATCATCGGCCCGGGCGATCTCGCCCTCTCCCTCGGCGTTCGCATGGGATCGGACGAGCACTGGGCAGCCATCGATCGCGTGCTGAGCAGCGCTGCCGCCCACGGCGTCGGCACGGGCGCGTTCTGCTTCACGGTTCCGGATGCGCAGCGGTACCTCGCGAGCGGAGCACGGGTGATCCTGTCGGGTGGCGACCTGAACTGGGCCGTCAGCGGCGCGATGTCCGAGTGGCACGCTATCCAGAGCCTCTCGACCGAGGCAGAAACCGCAGGTACCCGCTGATGGCGTCCTACAAAGTGGTCCTGACCAACAGCGCTGTCCCGCTGGCCGAAGAAGCAGAGAAGGCCTTCCTCGGCATGGATGTCGAGTTCGTGACGGTGGATGCACCCACTGAAGACGAGCTGATCAGGGTTGCCGGGGACGCCGACGCGATCATCGCGTTGGCGGAGCCCCTGAGCCGCCGCGTGATCGACAGCCTCTCCCGCTGCCGATCCATCACGAGATTCGGTATCGGCCTGGATGGTGTCGATATCGATGCGGCAACCTCCAATGGGATGTGGGTCACCAACGTGCCGGACTCGAACTACCGCGAAGTGGCCGTTCACGCCATCACGCTCGCGCTCTCAGTCTCGCGGCGGATCGCCTCGCTCGACCAGGCGATGCACCGAGACGGGACGGCGTCGCTCGCTCTCGCGGCCGGAACCAGGCGACCGGATGACCAGACCTTCGGGCTGCTCGGGATCGGACGGATCGGCCGACGCGTGGCCAGCATGGCCTCGGCGATCGGATATCACGTCCAGGCCTACGATCCGGGTGTCTCGGCCGACGACATCCGAGCGCTCGGATTCGTTCCCGTGAGCTTCGACGAGCTGGTGGAGACGTCGGACATCCTCTCGCTGCACGTCCCCCTCCTCGAGTCCACGCGAAACATCATCAGCAGTGCCGTCATCGATCGCATGCCCGCCGGCGCAGCACTCATCAACGTCTCGCGAGGCGGCCTGGTCGATGAGGGCGCGCTTGCTGCTGCGATCCGTTCCGGGCGCCTCGCCGGGGCAGGGATCGACGCTCGTGAGGGCGAACCGGCCCCCATGTCGGTAACCAATCCGCTGCGTGGTCTGGAGCGCGTGGTCCTCACCCCGCATTCTGCTCACTACAGCGTGGAGTCGCTCGCCGAGACGAAGTCCAAGGCGCTCGACGACGTTGCGAGGGCACTGCGCGGTGAAAGCCCGATCTATGCCGTGAACGATCCTCTGTCACTGCGCATCGGCTGACCAGCCTCGGCGCTGAGGTGCATTGGGCAGGGAAGGCGTCGTCGGCTCAGCGGCGCCCTCCCTGCTGGCGTGCCCATCGACTGGTGGTGGCCGATGTCGGCCGCCTCCGAGTCTCGATCCAGGTGGATGGCCCTATATTTGCGATCGTTCCCAGCGCCCGTCGACGGAGCCTTTGGCCGCACGTTGACCTCCACCGAGCCCGGCGGCACTGCCATCACTCTCCACGACAAGGTCGGACACATGACTCGACTCGAGACGGTTCACGAGATCGTCGGGCCCTGGTCGCTCGCCACCAGCAAGCGCTTCTGGGAGGGGTTCGCCCCCGGCAGGCTCGCGTCCCAGACGGAGACCGCGGGCATCCAGACCACTTTTCTCTGCGATACCGACTGGCAGCGAGTGGATGCCGTCATCACCCAGGACGGGCCATCCGTCCGTATCGTGGTGGAGGGCCCGGGTGATCTGGATGCCGCGACCGAGCAAGTCCGTCGGCTGCTGTCGATAGACATCGATGCGCGCGGCTGGCCCGATGTCGCGGCGCGCGATGAGGTCGTCGCGGAAGCGCAGGCTCGGCTCCCCGGGTTCAGGCCGTGCGGTTTCTTCTCGCCATACGAGGCGGCCGTGTGGTCGGTGCTGTCGCAACGGCTGCAGATGCGCCAGGCGGTGGCGATCAAGACGCGGCTCACGCTGCAGCTCGGCGACGACGGAGCCTTTCCGTCTCCGGCCACGCTGCGGGCGGCGTCACTCACCCTGCCCGGGCGCAAGGCGGAGTACCTGCACGCGATCGCCGAGGCCGCGCTCGACGGCCAGCTCTCCGGCACCTACCTGCGCTCGTTGCAGTCGTCCGAGGCGTTCGTCCAGGTGCAGAGCATCCTGGGGATGGGGCCGTTCTCGGCCGAGCTCGTCGTGATTCGCGGCGCGAACTTCCCCGATGTCCTGCCGCGCAACGAGGGTCGACTGAGCGAGGAGGTCATGAAGCGCTACGGCCCCGACCGCTCGATCGACGAGATCGCCGAGGCGTGGAAGCCGTTCCGCTCGTGGGCAGGGGTGCACTTGCGCGCGCTGCGGGCGCTCGACGAGTAGACGATCGTCACGATCGCGTCGCCGCAGGCGCGGGCCGAACTCAGGATGAGTGACGGCCAGCGGCAGTGAGCCGCTAGCGCCTGCGCGCTGGCGATGCTGCGTCGAGAACGGTGTCGAACGCGTCGGGATCATCCAGCGCGCGGGCGAGGACGATGCCGCCCTGAATGGCAGCGACCAGTTGGAGCGCGTGCGAGCGGGGCTCCGGCGACCCCGCGGCGGCCAGGGCGGCAGTGAGCGAGTCGACCCATTCGGTGAAGTAGCCGCGCACGGCCTCATCGAACTGGTCGCGCTCGCGGCCGGTGGCGAATGCGCCGGGGAGGCACGCGCGCCGACCGGAGCGGAAGTAGGCCCGTACCTCGTCGATCATGGCGTGGATGCCCTGTCGCGCCTCCTCCGCGTTGGTGCTGGTGGCGCGCAGCGGTGTGAAGATGCGCTCGTCGAACCATGCCTGGATATCGGCGAGGACTGCCGCCGCCATCTCTTCCTTGCCACCGGGAAAGAAGTGGTACAGGCTCCCGCGGCCGAGGCTGGTCGCGTCCTGGAGGATGGCCATGCTGGCCCCCTCGTATCCGTGCTCGCGGAATGCCTCCGTCAGGAGGGGGATCACGGCTTCGCGAGTCGTCGACGGCTTGGCCATGACGCTCAGATGCCCAACTCGGTCAGCCCCGGGTGATCGCTCGGTCGCGGGCCGAGGGGCCAGTGGAAGAGCCGGTCGGCCTCGTCGATCGGAACGTCGTTGATCGCCGCGAGTCGACGACGCATCAGGCCGTGCTCATCGAACTCCCAATTCTCGTTGCCGAACGAGCGGAACCATTGCCCAGCTGCGTTGTGGGACTCGTAGACGAAGCGGACAGCGATGTGGTTCCCTTCGTAGGCCCAGACCTCCTTGATGAGCCGGTAGTCGAGCTCCCGGCTCCACTTCTCTGTCAGCAGCGCCACGATTTCGGCGCGCCCGTTCACGAACCGATCACGGTTCCGCCAGGCGCTCTCGACGGTGTAGGCCAGGGAGACCCGCTCGGGATCACGCGTGTTCCAAGCATCTTCGGCCGCTCGCGCTTTGCGTGCAGCGGTCTCTGCTGTGAACGGGGGAAGGGGTGGACGCTCGTCCATGAAAGCTCCTCGATGTCACCACCGGTTCTTTACCGATTGGTACAGAGGCTACGCTGTATCGATCGGTAAAGCCAGGATGCGGGATGGGCTGCTTGGTAGACTTGGAGCCCACTGAGCGAGAGGCTCGAGATGGCCGTCGAATTCGACATCCAGAAGCGTTGGCCGGAGCTCTTCGCCCCGCTGAGCGCACAGCAGCGCAAGATCGTCGTGAA
The DNA here is from genome assembly GCF_002931055.1 of Pseudoclavibacter sp. AY1H1. Classification (GTDB taxonomy): domain Bacteria; phylum Actinomycetota; class Actinomycetes; order Actinomycetales; family Microbacteriaceae; genus Pseudoclavibacter. The sequence continues at coordinate 143,608 of NZ_PSXX01000010.1, forward strand.
CGCGCTCGCCTCCAGCTGGCACGAGGGCTGGGTGCCGAATCGCGAAGACGTCGAGAACCTGACTGACCTGCTGCGCGGAGCGATCGACAAGGCCGAGTACGACCGTCGAGTCGCCGGTGCGATCGAGCGCACGCACGCGCACGCTGCCGCGAGCTGATGGCGGCCGACTGCGCCGCCTGGGATTCGTACCTCTGGGAGCCGGGCGGTTCCGTGCTGCGCAACCTCTTCGGGCTGCGGGACAAGGCCGATCTGGCGAGGGCGGAGTTCGCCGAGGCGAATGCGCAGCAGGCGCTCGTCGAAGAGGGTCTGCTGTCGATCCCGAAGACATACGACGCTGCACACGTGAAAGCGCTCCACAGGCAGCTCTTCGGGAACATCTACGAGTGGGCAGGGGAGTACCGCACGGTGCCCATCTACAAAGACCAGTTCGGGTTCGCGGAGCTCGACGACATCCCCAGATACCTCGAGGACGCCGCCCGGATCATCGACGAGCTCGACTGGTCGGAGCTCGACATCGACCAGTTCGCGGCCGCGGCTGCCGAGGTGTTCGCGTACGTCAACCATGCGCATCCGTTCCGTGAAGGCAACGGGCGCGCATCGAAGCTCTTCATGCAGCACGTCTCGGAGCTGAGTCGCTTCGAGATCGACTACGACCCCGCAACGTCAGGTGTCACGGCTGCCATGTGGAACGAGGGATCACGATTCTCCGGTCCCGATCGCTTCTCCTACGAGCCGGTGCCCGACTCGCTCGTGCCAGTATTCCGCGCGCTCGCCGCTGAGCGGTGAGGGCCGGCGTCGAGGCCGGACCCGCGCCCGCGGTCAGCGCACGAGCGACCGCAGGCGCCGCAGCGCGACCGACAGCGTGGCGAGACCTGTGTCGTCGCCAGCGTGCACCGCATCCGCAGCCTCGTCGAGCGCGCGGGTGGCGCTGGGGCCGAGCTGGCTGATCCACGCGTCGATGCGCGCGGTGTGCTCGGCCGGCGCGGTCTGCGTCATAACGGAGGCGGCGAGCTCGATCATGACCGCGTACAGGTCGTCACGCATGGCGGCGCGCGCCATCGACCCCCAGCGGTCGTCCTGCGGCAGTGCCGTCGCCCGCACGAGCATGTCGTCGAAGCTGACGCGCGCCGACAGCACGTAGTAGAGGCCGACGAACTCCTCGAGGTCCCAGCCGTGCTGGTCCGCGCGTTCGATGATGTCGAGCAGCGGCATGAGCTCGAGGAGGCCGGCCCCGCGCAGCGCAAGCGCACGCGGGACGGCGGCATCTTCGAACTCCTGCACGCGGGCGTCGAAGCGCTCGCGTTCCTCGCCCTGCTGCAGCTCGCCCATCCGGCTGGCAAACTGCGCGACCGGGCCGCTGAACCGTTCGATCTCCGCACCGACGTCGATGCTGTCGGGCCGGTGCTGCACGATCCAGCGAGTCGCCCGGTCGAGGAGTCGACGGAAGCCGAGGTACAGCTCGGTCTGGATGGACGCCGGCACGAGGTTGTCGGTGGCCTCGATCTCGACGACGAAGCCGCGCAGGTCGAAGATCTCCCGGGCGGCGACGTAGGCGCGCGCGATCTCCTCGCTCGTTGCGCCCGTCTCATCCTGGGCGCGGTAGGCGAAGGTGATGCCACCGCGGTTGACCATCGAGTTCACGACGGAGTTCACGATGATCTCCTGGCGCAGCGGATGCGCGTGCAGGTCGTCCGCGTACCGCTCGCGAACCTCGGCCGGGAAGTACTCGGCGAGGGTGTTCGCGAACCACGGGTCCTCGGCGAGGTCGGTCTCGGCGAGGTCGCTCTTGAGCGCGAGCTTCGCGTAGGCGACGAGCACCGAGAACTCGGGCCTCGTGAGGCCGCGTCCCTCGTCGATGCGGCGCCTGATCTCGGCGTTGCTCGGCAGGAACTCGAGGTCGCGGTCGAGCTCGTCGCGTTCCTCCAGCCACGTGATGAGCCGCTTGTGGGAAGGCAGCATCTTGGCGGCGTTCGAGCGCGAGTTGCCGAGGAGCACGTTCTGCTCGTAGTTGTCGCGCAGCACCTGCGTACCGACCTCGTCGGTCATGGCGCGCAGTACCTCGTTGCGGGCGTCGCGGTCGAGGCGGCCGTCGCGTTCCACGGCGCCGAGGAGGATCTTGATGTTGACCTCGCGGTCGGAGGTGCCGACGCCAGCGGAGTTGTCGATCGCGTCGGTGTTGAGGCTCACCCCGGCGAGGGCCGCCTCGATGCGACCGCGCTGGCTCACGCCGAGGTTGCCGCCCTCGCCGACGACGCGCAGCCGGAGCTGATGGCCGTCGACGCGGACCGCGTCGTTGCCGCGGTCGCCGATCTCCGCGTTCGTCTCGTCACTGGCCTTGATGTAGGTGCCGATGGCGCCGTTCCAGAGGAGGTCGACGGGGGCGAGCAGTACGGCCTTCTTCAGCTCGAGCGGGGTCAGGCGCTGCGCGTCGGCGTCGAGGCCGAGCGCTTCCCGCATCTGCGGCGTCACCGGAATCGACTTCTGGGAGAGCGGGAAGACGCCGCCGCCCTCCGAGATGACGCTGCGGTCGAAGTCGTCCCACGAGGAGCCGGGGAGGTCGAAGAGCCGCTGACGCTCCACGAACGTGGCCGCCGCATCCGGGGTCGGATCGACGAACACGTGCCGGTGGTCGAACGCCGCGACGAGGCGGATGTGCTCCGAGCGCAGCATGCCGTTGCCGAACACGTCACCCGACATGTCGCCGACGCCCACGACCGTGAAGTCCTGCGTCTGCGTGTCGTGGCCCAGCTCCCGGAAGTGCCGCTTCACGGACTCCCACGCGCCGCGGGCGGTGATGCCCATGCCCTTGTGGTCGTAGCCGGCCGAGCCGCCAGACGCGAAGGCATCCGCGAGCCAGAAGCCGTACTCCTCGGAGATGCCGTTCGCGATGTCGGAGAACGAGGCCGTGCCCTTGTCGGCGGCGACGACGAGGTAGGAGTCGTCCCCGTCGTGGCGCACGACCCGTGGCGGCGGCACGATGTCGGTGCCGTCGCGGTTATCGGTGATGTCGAGGAGCCCGCGGATGAAGGTGCGGTAGGCGGATCGGCCGCCCTCGAGCCACGCGCCCCGGTCGCTCGGCGCGGGGAGCTGCTTCGCGAAGAAGCCGCCCTTCGATCCGGTCGGCACGATGACGGCGTTCTTCACCATCTGCGCCTTCACGAGGCCCAGTACCTCGGTGCGGAAGTCCTCGCGCCGGTCGCTCCAGCGCAGCCCGCCGCGGGCGACGCGGCCGAAGCGGAGGTGGACGCCCTCGACCTCTGGCGAGTAGACCCAGATCTCGGCCATGGGGTGGGGCTTCGGGAGGCCGGGCACGCGGGTGCAGTCGAGCTTCATCGACACCCACGACTTGGGCTCGCCCTGCGCATCCACCTGGTAGAAGTTGGTGCGCCAGGTGGCGTCGACGATGCCGATCATGGAGCTGAGGATGCGGTCGTAGTCGAGGCTGGCGACGTTGTCGAGGGCCTCCTGGAGCTGCTCGGCGAGCGCGGCGAGCGCCGCTTCTCGGTCGCCGGCGAAGTCCGGGTCGAACCTCGTCTCGAAGAGCCGCACGATATCGGCGGCGATGACGGGGTTGGCGATGAGGGCCTGCTCGATGTAGTCGACGGAGAACGTCGTGCCGACCTGCCGCAGGTACATGCTGATAGCGCGGAGGATCACGATCTGCCGCCAGCGCAGCCCGCCAAGGAGGACCAGCGAGTTGAGGCGGTCGCTCTCCGCGGCCCCCGACCAGACGGCGCTGAAGACCGACTCGAGCTCGGCACCCCACTCGGCGTCGTTCCACACGGACGCGCTCGGCGCGGTGAGCCCGAAGTCGGAGATGTGCAGGTTGCGCCCGTCCGGCAGGGTAACGACGTACGGGTGCTCGTCGACGACGTCGACGCCCAGATCGGTGAGGGTGGGGAGCACCATCGTGAGCGGGTACACGTCGTGCGACGCGAACGTGAAGTAGCGCTTCCCGGGCTCGTCCTCTTCCGGTGCGTAGAGGTGCACGGCGAAGGTGGTGTCCTCGTCGAGCTGCTCGAGGAGGGCGATGTCCTTCACCGCGTCGCTCGGGGGGATGTTCTCCTTGTATCCCTCGGGGAAGGCCGAGCCGTAGGTGCTCAGGATCTCGGCTGCCCGCTCCTCATCGTGGTCGAGGTGGAGGGCGTCGACGAGCTCCTCATCCCAGCCGCGGATGGCGCGCTCGATGCGGGGCTGGATGTCCTGCTCGGAGACCTCTGGCAGGTGCACGCCCTTGGCGGCGCGCACGACGAAGTGGAGTTGGGCGAGCGGGGAGTCGCCGACCTTCGTCGCGTGATCGACCTGGCTCGCGTCGAAGGCGGTGCGGAGCTCCTGCTCGATGCGGAGGCGCACGGTTGTGTTGTAGCGGTCTCGCGGCAGGTAGATGAGTGCGGACGCGAACCGGCCGAACTCGTCGCGGCGCAGGAAGATGCGGTAGCGCCTGCGCTCTCGCAGCCGGCTGATCTCGGACGCGACGGCGTGGAGGTGCTCGGTGCTGTCCTGGAACAGCTCGTCTCGCGGGTACTGCTCGAGGATCTGCAGGAGGTCCTTGCCGGAGTGGGAGTTCGGCGCGTGGCCGGATGCGGCGAGCACGGATCGCACCTTGGCACCCACGATGGGCAGGGTGAGCACGGAGGCGGCGTAGGCGACGGACGTGAACATGCCGAGGAAGCGCAGCTCCCCGGTGACGTTGCCCGCTTCGTCGAAGCTGCGGACGCCGATGTAGTCGAGGTACACGTCGCGGTGCACGGTGGCGCGGGAGTTCGCCTTGGTGATGGTGAGGAGTCGCGGCTCGCGGGCGGTGCGCTGGGCCTCCGGGGTGAGGTGGGTGGTCGCGGTGGACGGTCGGCGCAGGATGCCGAGCCCGGTGTGCGGCAGCGGGCGCAGCACCTCCTCGCCCCGCTCATCGGTCTCGAGCGAGTACTCGCGGTAGCCGAGGAACGTGAAGTTGTCTTCCGCGAGCCAGGTCAGGAACTCGACGGCGGAGGTGACCTCGCCGTCGTCGACGCTCGTGGGCGGCTCCGTGCGCAGGTCGGTGACGAGGTCGAGGCAGGCTCGGCGCATGGGCCGCCAGTCGGCGACCGCGGTGTGCACGTCGTCGAGCACGTGCTGCAGCCGGTCGGCGAGCTCGTCGCGGCCTTCCTCGGTGGGGATGCGGTCGACCTCGAGGTGGATCCACGATTCGAGGGTGCCGCCGTGGGCGTGCATCTCGAGCAGCTCGCCGGCGTCGTCGCGGCGCACCGAGACGACGGGATGCGCGAGCAGGTGCACGGCGAGGCCCTGGCGCGCGATCGCCGCAGTGACGGAGTCGACGAGGAACGGCGCATCCGCGGTGCAGATGTCGACGATCGTGCGCCGGGAGCTCCAGCCCTCTTCCTTGAGCGTCGGCGTGAACACGGCGATGAGGGTATCGCCCGTCTTGCGTCGTGTGGCGAGCCGGCGCATGGTCGCCGCGGCGCCCACGATGTCGCGTGGCTCGCGCGTGGCGATGTCGTCGGCGTCGACGTCGTCGATGAGCCGTTCGAGTCCGGTCCGCAAGCTCGGCTCGATGTCGTCGAGCGCCTCGCGCAGTCCGGTGAACTCGGTTCCGTGGATCATGCTTCCCCCTTCGCAGGCGAGCCCCCATTGGCCCGCCGTCGCACCCCGTGCCTTGATGGTAGCGGGGTAGCGGGGTGGAGGGGTGAGGGGTGCGGCTCAGATCTCCACGGTGAGTCCGGTGCGCGCGCTCTCGCGTGCCGCATCCAGGATCTCGACGGTGTGCACGGCCTGCTCGATGGGAACCGGGGGAGCGGACTCGCCCCGGACTGCGGCGAGGAGCATCCGGTAGTACTCGGCGTAGTCGCCGCGCGCGGACGGGATCTGCTGGCTGCCCTCGGTGGTGTGCAGGGTGCCCCAGCGCGCTTCGGCCTCGACTCCCCAGCCGGCGGCGGCGGATGCTGGGCGCAGGCCGGCATCGATCTGCGCCGTCTGCACGTCGTCCATGCGCGACTCGTAGGCGCCGAGGTCGCCGTACGCGATGAGCTCGCGGCCGTCGAGGTGGTTGATCTTGCTGGAGGCGACGCGGGTGAAGACGCCGTTCGCGTGGTGGAGGGCGACGTCGAAGCCGCAGTCGACCTCGACGCCGTCCACCTCGGTGATGTCGAGGTGGGCGCTCACGCGCTCGACGGGGCCGAAGAGGAAGGCCATCTGGTCGACGAGGTGGCTGCCGAGGTCGCGCAGGAGTCCGTGGGCTGGGCCGGTCTCGAGGGTGCCGGAGTCGTCCTGGTCCATGCGGGAGGAGACGCGCCAGATGTCCCCGAGCTGGCCTTCGTCGATGACCTGCTTGAGCGTGACGAGGTCGGTGTCCCAGCGGCGGTTCTGGTAGGCGGTGAGGATGCGACCGCTGCGCTCCGCGGCTGCCTGCAGCTCGCGCGCTCCCTGCGCGGTGGGCGCGAAGGGCTTGTCGGCGACGACGTGCGCGCCGCGCTCGAGGGCTCGCAGGACGAGCTCGCGGCGTGTGTCCGGTGGGGTGGTGATGACGACCGCGTCGACGCCGGCGTCGAGGAGGGCGTCGAGCGAATCGAAGGCTGGCACGCCCGGTGCCTCGGTGGCGAGGATCGCGCGGCGTTCCGCTGAGCGGGTGACGACGCCGGCGAGCTCCCAGCCCTTGACGGCCTGGATGTAGGGCACGTGGAAGCGGTGGCCGCCAGCCCCGTAGCCGACGACGCCGATGCGTGCGGGGGTGGACGCGCTCATGGTGCTCTCGATTCTGCGCTGCTGTGATTCGTTCTAATGACAGGACAAGGCTACGTCAGGGGTGCCCGGGTGACAACGGCTCGCCTGTCGGGGGTGTGGTGTTGAATGGGCGCAGACAGTGACAAAGGGGTGCGACCGTGGTGGAGAGCAAGAACGGGTACACGCCGCCGGCGGACTACAAGGCGCCTGACTTCGTGCGGCAGTGGGCCGACACCGCGAGTCGCGGCGCAGACCGCATCGAGCAGGAGCGCGAGCAGCGGGCGAGGGACGCCGAGCGGGCCGCCGCGCAGCGCGCGCAGGACGGACAGCGTGCCCTCGATCAGACGTCGCAGGACGCCCAGCGCTCGGCTGGCCAGTCGGCGCGGGATGCGCAGCGCGCGGCCGAGCAGTTCGCCCGCGATGAGGGGCGCGCCGCGACGAGCACCGCAGCGCGCGCCACGTACGACCTCGACCGGCTCGGTGAGGGGGCGAAGCGCGGCCTCGCCTACACGCACGGCGGCTCGCAGGACGCCCTGCGGCGCGGGTCCGGGCCCGCGTCTCCCTCGGTGTCGGCTCCCTTCGAGGCGGCCGACGCACCGCAGCCCACCACCGCGGGGCAAGCCCCGCCACCCCCACTCCCGCCGGCGCCGTCTGGTCGCGCGGCTCGCCAGGGTGGCAGGCCGACCGGCAATCAACCCGGGCTCAAGCCGGGCCTCGCCGTGGGTGCCGGCGTCGCCGCGATCGTCGCGGCCCTCGTGGGCCTCTGGTTCGGGATCGTCTTGGCTCTGATCTTCGCGGCCCCGTCCATCAGGCGCGGCTTCCGCTCGGGCGCCAAGGGCGTCGCCGTCTCGATCCTCGCAATCCTCCTGTTCGTGGTGGCCGCCGGCATCCAGCTGCTGCAGTTCGCCTCCGACTCGCGGGAGAGCTCTGCCGCCGAGAGCAGCGCGACGTCGACGCCGGTCGGGTTGGAGGGCGACGCCGTCGTGACCGATCCGGTGCCAGAGCTCACGCTCGAGCCAGGGGTGCCGCTCAGCGGATACGGGGAGGCGAACATCGACGTCCTGCTTCCTTCCGGCGCCGGAGAGCTCGCGGTGCTGGAGGTCGTCGACACCATGGGCGACGTCACCTTCCTGGTCGCGAACCCGCAGGCCACGGAGGACGTGGAGTTCAGCAGCGGCATCCCGGGGGACACCACGCAATGGCTCGTGAACACGGCTGGTGCGGACGCCGCGGCTCGGGGCGAAGACCCGACGCCCGTGGCCACCAACAGCATCCAGGTCATCTCGGGTGGCGTGTGGGAGATGACGCTCTCCGCTGTCGACGTCCTTCCGACGTTCGATGCGACCCTCTCCGGTGAGGGCGCCGGTCTGTACCTCTATACGGGGGCTGGCGGGGAGGCCGCGATCAGTGCCGGCGACTACGGGAAGCTGCAGATCACCACGCACGGGGCGACGCCCGAGCTGACGCAGGTCGAGCTTCCCGAGACCGTCTCGCGCACCTGGCAGCCGGGTCCGATGGTGGTCGAGGTCGAAGAGGCGAGGCGCATCGACGGCACCCCGCAGCCCTGGAGCATCCAGGTCGCACAGCCCTAGGGGTGGTCGTGAGGTGCGGGGTGTCGTGCGTGGGTGCTTTCGGCCGGCGTGCCCTCGGGTCTCCGGCAGGCACGGCAGAACCGCAGCTGCGGCAGTAGAGTTGGCTTCGTGGCGCAAATTCGGGCCCTGGGTCAAACTGGTTCCTCAGATCCAGGATCACTCAGAAGCTCCCGTGCCTCGATCTTCGAACCACTGCCCGAAAGGTCTCGACACATGACCCCCACCAGGAAGATCGCGGCGACGCTGCTGACGGCGGCGGTTGCTCTCAGCCTCTCGGCCTGCGCGGGCAGTGGCGCCCCCGCAGCTCCCGCCGCGGAAACTGCCCCGGCGAGCGCGTCCGCCCTCGAGGGATCCATCACGGTGTTCGCGGCGGCGTCGCTCAAGAGCACGTTCACGGAGCTGGCCGACGAGTTCGAGTCGAGCAACCCGGGCGTGACGGTCGAGCTGAACTTCGCCGGTTCCTCCGACCTGGTCACCCAGATCACCGAGGGCGCCCCGGCCGACGTGTTCGCCTCGGCCGATGAGAAGAACATGGCGAAGCTCACGGACGCCACCCTCATCGCGCCAGACGCTCCGGTGGATTTCGCCACCAACGTGCTCGAGATCGCGGTCCCGCCGAGCAACCCGGCCGGCATCGCCACCTTCGCGGACCTCGCCAAGCCGGAGGCGAAGACCGTCGTCTGCGCTCCCCAGGTGCCGTGCGGCGCCGCGACGCTCGCCGTCGAGACGGCGACCGGTGTGGACATCACCCCGGTGAGTGAGGAGTCGTCGGTCACCGACGTGCTGGGCAAGGTCACCTCCGGAGAAGCGGACGCCGGACTCGTCTACGTCACCGACATCATCGCCGCAGGAGACGCCGTCACCGGCATCCGGTTCCCCGAGTCGAGCGAGGCCGTGAACACCTACCCGATCGCCCCGGTCGCCGCGTCGACGAACCCCGAGGTCGCCCAGGCGTTCATCGACTTCGTCACGGGAGCAGTGGGCCAGGACGTGCTCGCGACCGCCGGGTTCGGCCAGCCGTAGGAACGCATCCAGTGCCCCGAAGAAGCTCCGCCGCTGCCGCCGTGCCCGGCTGGGTGCTGAGCGTCGCGATCATCGGCGCGTCCTTCGTGCTGCTTCCGCTGATCGGGATGGTCACCCGCGTGAACTGGGCCGAGTTCGTTCCGCTCGTCACGTCGGAGTCGTCGATCGACGCGCTCCTGCTGAGCCTCCGCACCTCCCTCAGCGCGACAGTGCTCTGCGTCCTCCTGGGGGTGCCCATGGCCATCGTGCTCGCCCGCACCGACTTCTGGGGGCAGAAGCTCCTCCGATCCCTGGTGCTGCTCCCGCTTGTGCTGCCACCCGTGGTCGGCGGCATCGCCCTGCTCGCCACCTTCGGTCGGCGCGGGCTCCTCGGCCAGAGCTTCGAGGCCATGGGGATCACCATCGCGTTCTCGACGACGGCCGTCGTCCTCGCGCAGACCTTCGTGGCGCTCCCGTTCCTCGTGCTCAGCCTCGAGGGGGCGCTGCGCACCGTCGGAACGCGCTACGAGGCGATCGGCGCCACGCTCGGTGCACGGCCCACCACGGTGCTGCGCCGCATCACGCTGCCGCTCGTGCTGCCCGCCGTGATCTCCGGCGCGGTCCTCTCCTTCGCGCGCGCGCTCGGCGAGTTCGGGGCCACTCTCACCTTCGCGGGCTCGCTGCAGGGCGTCACGCGCACCCTCCCGCTCGAGATCTACCTCCAGCGTGAAACCGATCCGGATGCGGCGGTCGCCCTGTCGCTCGTCCTGGTCGCCGTCGCGGTGATCGTGGTCGCGGTGGCCCACCAGGCCGGCGAGGCCAACGGCTTCCGGCTCCGGCGGAGCGCGTCGTGAGCTTCGAGTTCGCCGCCACCGTGCGGGCGCGGGCGTTCGACGTCGAGCTCACGATCGCCGACGGCGAGACCGTCGCGGTGCTCGGGCCGAACGGTGCCGGGAAGTCGACGCTTCTCACGCTCATCGCGGGCCTGGTCCGCCCCGACACCGGCACGGCCCGGCTCAACGACGAGGTCCTCTTCGACATCGGCGATCGCGGCCGTGGACGCTGGTTGCCACCTCATGCTCGCGGCGTCTCGATGCTCGCGCAGGACGCGCTGCTCTTCCCGCACCTCACCGCACTCGACAACGTCGCCTTTGGTCCGCGCAGCAAGGGACGCTCGCGTGCCGAGGCCAACTCGCGCGCATCCGGCTGGCTCGACCGCGTCGATGCGGGAGGACTGGCGCAGAGCAGGCCCGCTCAGCTCTCCGGGGGCCAGGCGCAGCGGATCGCCGTCGCCCGGGCGCTCGCGTCCGACCCCGCTCTGCTGCTGCTCGACGAGCCGATGGCAGCCCTCGACGTGTCGGTCGCGCCGGCGATCCGACGGATGCTCCGAGACGTCCTGGCGGATCAGACGACGATCATCGTCACGCACGACGTGCTCGACGCCTTCATGCTCGCCGACCGCGTCGTGGTGCTCGAGGGCGGGCGCATCGTCGACGTCGGCCCCACGCGCGAAGTGCTCGAGCGGCCCGCCACGCAGTTCGCGGCCGGCCTCGCCGCGCTCAACCTCGTGACCGGCACCGCCCTCGACGACGCCTCCGTCAGAGCCGACGGCGGGCAGCGCCTCGCGGCGAGCTTCGTCGAAACGCTCCCGGCCGGCACGCGGGTCGGGATCTCCGTGCGGCCGACGCAGGTCGCCGTCACCACCGAGGACCCATCGGAGCCGACTGCCTCACGGAACGTGCTCCCCGGCATCGTCACGGACCTCGAGCCGCGAGGGGACATCATCCGGGTCCGGAGCGCCGAGTTCTCCGCCGACGTGCCGCCTGGCAGAGTCGCTGAGCTCGACCTGGCGCCCGGCACTCGCGTGTGGTTCGCCTTCGCCGCCTCGGATGCCATCGCGTACCGGCTCTGAGGCCCTGCTCAGTCGAGGGTGCCGCCGCCGACCCGCACGTCGCTCTCGTGCGCGAGGGTCGCTCGCACGACGGCGGTGAGCGCGCTCGCGAGCTGGTCCATGGGCAGGAAGGGGCGGTCGGTGCCGACGGCTTCCTCCGCGGAGTACGGGATGTGCACGAAGCCGCCTCGTGCGCCGGCCCGCTGCCGGAGCTCGTGCAGGAGCAGGTAGAAGACGTGGTTGCAGGTGTAGGTGCCGGCGGTCTGGGAGACGACGGCAGGGATGCCGCTCGAGCGCACGGCCTCCACCGCGGCCTTGATGGGCAGGGTGCTGAAGTACGCGGCGGGGCCGTCGCCCACGATGGGCTCGTCGATCGGCTGGAAGCCGCTGTTGTCGGGGATGCGCGCGTCGTCGACGTTGATCGCGACCCGTTCCACCCTGATCGTGTCGGTGCCGCCGGCGAGCCCGACGGCGATCACGATGTCGGGGTCGACCTCGGCGAGGGCGGCCCGCAGCGCGTCGTCCACCCTCGCGAAGTCGACGGGGAGCTGACGCACGTGGATCTCCGCGTCGCCGTCCCAGCGATCGCGCACCTCCTGAACGGCCGTCCACGACGGGTTGCTCGTGTTGCCGTCGAAGGGTTCGAAGCCGGTGAGGAGGACGGTCGGCATGCGGGGGCTCCTGTCGTGCGGGTGGGGCGGCCGGAGGGGGGGAGACCTCAACGCTACGCCGCGGATGCACCCCTCGCTGGCCCCTCACCTGACGAGCAGGTGACCGAATGTGACGCGGAGCTTCGCCGCGCGACCGTGTCGGAACTTCCGTGAAGGGAGGCCGTCGCCCCCGCATCCGCGTGCCCATACCTTCTCGACATGCCCTCGAAATCGAGGGTGAGCCCCTCGAATCGAGGGTCCGCCGAGAGGAGAACGCGATGTCACAACTCGACACCGCACCGACCACCGACAGCCCGTCGTCGACGCCGCCAGACGACGCGAAGCCACTCGCGAGCCGGCGGATGCAGACGCTCGGGCCGGGCGAGCACCTCAAGGTCGTCCACCCCAAGCACTGGGTGCTGTGGATCCTCTCCGCCGTCGCCGTGTTCGCCGTCGCCCAGTTCGCGTGGTCGCTCGTCACGAACCAGCGCTACGAGTGGAACGTCTTCGGCGAGTATTTCTTCAGCCAGATCGTGCTCAACGCGCTTGTCCTGACGCTCCAGCTGACGGTGCTCTCCGGCGCGATCGGCTTCATCCTCGGTGCCCTGCTCGCGGTCGCACGCCTCTCGAAGTCGCCCCTCCTGAACTCGTTCTCGTGGAGCTTCATCTGGTTCTTCCGGTCCGTGCCGCTCGTCGTGCAGCTCGTGGTCTGGTACAACCTCGGCTACCTCTACCCGACGCTCGGGCTCGGGACGCCCTTCACGACCGACTTCTGGCTCGTCGAGTTCCCGACGGTGCAGCTCATCTCCTCGTTCGCCGCGGCGACGCTCGGCCTCTCCCTGCACCAGGCCGCCTACTCGGCGGAGATCATCCGCGCCGGCATCCTGTCCGTCGACCAGGGCCAGCTTGAGGCATCCGCCGCGCTCGGCCTGCCCCGCCGGTACCGCTTCTTCCGCATCATCCTGCCGCAGGCGGCCCGCGCCATCACGCCGAACGCCTTCAACGAGATCATCGGCCTCGTCAAGGGCACCTCCGTGGTGTTCGTCGTCGCCCTGCCGGAGCTGTTCTACACGGTGCAGGTCATCTACAACCGCAACCAGCGCATCATCCCGCTGCTCCTCGTCGCGGTCGTCTGGTACGCCATCATCACGACGCTCCTCTCGATCGCGCAGTACTACATCGAGCGGCACTTCTCGAAGGGCGCGCACCGGGAGCTGCCGCCGACGCCCATCCAGAAGGCGCGCGCGTGGATCTCCGAGAAGTGGGCGCTGCTCGACGACGGTGAGCAAAGCGCAGGCAGGGAGAAACAACGCGAGGCCCCCGAGAAGCCGGACGGAGAGCACGCCGAGAGCGCGAAGGCGCTCGACCGGAAGAAGCACGGCATACCCGCGGGCGCGACAGCCCGCCCCACAGAAGCACCAGCGCCAGCACCAGCACGAAAGGACGCGAGCGAAGCATGAGCCAGGCAACCATCAATCGGAACGCCGAAGCGGAACTCGAACGCAGCAGCGCAGCATCCGGGCAGGTCAGCGTGTGCGGCGTCAGCAAGTCGTACGGCACCCACGAGGTGCTGCACGACATCGACCTCGAGATCGAACCAGGCGAGGTCGTCGCCCTCCTCGGGCCCTCCGGCTCCGGCAAGTCGACCCTCCTGCGCACCATCAACCACCTCGAGTCCGTCGATGGCGGATCGATCCTCATCGATGGCGAGTACATCGGCTACGTCAGGAAGGGAGACCGCCTCTTCGAGCTGCGCGAAGCTGAGACGCTTCGCCGCCGTACGAGGGTTGGCATGGTCTTCCAGAACTTCAACCTGTTCCCGCACCTCACGGCGCTGCAGAACATCACGGCCGCGCCGGTGGCGCTGCAGCGAGCATCCAAAGCGGATGCAGAGGCGCAGGCGCGCAAGCTCCTCCAGCGCGTTGGCCTCGAGGGCAAGGAGCACCACTACCCGCGGCAGCTCTCCGGCGGCCAGCAGCAGCGCGTCGCGATCGCCAGAGCGCTTGCGCTCAAGCCGGACGTGCTCCTCTTCGACGAGCCGACGAGCGCACTCGACCCCGAGCTGGTCGGGGAGGTGCTCGACGTCATCCGCGAGCTCGCCCACGGCGGCACGACGCTGGTCATCGTGACGCACGAGATCGGCTTCGCCCGCGAGGTCGCCGACCGCATCGTGTTCCTCGACGCCGGCCGCGTCATCGAGCAGGGCACACCGGAGCAGGTGCTGACGAACCCGCAGCATCCGCGCACGCAGGACTTCATCCGCAAGGTGCTCTAGCCACACCCTGGCCTGTCGCTCATCTCCCACCCCAGAACTTCAGCAACGCACGTACCCGAAAGGTGCCACCCATGGCAAAGCTCAACAAGAAGAAGGTCGGCGTCATCGCCGGCGGTGTCGCAGCACTCGCCGTCATCGGCGTCGTCGCCACGACCCTCATCGTCAACGGCCAGTCGGCCCCCGTCACGGCAGCAGAGCCAGACGGCGCGGCCCCCGCGAGCGACCTCATCCAGTTCGACCTGACCAGCGCGAACGTCGACGGCCGCCCGCAGATCGATCCGGTCCCCGAAGCCATCGCGGCTCTCGAGGCCTCCGGATGGCAGCCAGCCGAGGCAGGCAAGCTCACCGTCGTCGGCAGCGCGTACATCCCGCCGCTCAGCTTCCTCGCCGAGGACGACAACGTGACGCGCCTCGGCAGCGAGGCCGACTTCGCGCAGCTCATCGCCGACGGACTCGGCCTCGAGCTGAAGGGCGAGGTCGCCGCCTGGGCCGACTGGCCCCTCGGCATCCAGTCCGGCAAGTACGACCTCATCACCTCGAACGTGACGGTCACGGAAGAGCGCAAGGACCTCTTCGACTTCGCCACCTACCGCGAGGACGTGCTCGGCTTCTACGTGAAGGCCGACAGCGAGATCGAGTCGATCACCGAGGCGAAGGACGTCGCGGGCCTCTCCGTCATCGTCGGCGCCGGCACGAACCAGGAGAAGATCCTCGTCGCCTGGGACGAGGAGAACAAGGCCGCAGGGCTCGAGCCGGTCGACTTCCAGTACTTCGAAGACGACGCGGCGGGCACTCTCGCGCTGCAGTCTGGTCGAGTCGACGTGAACTTCGGCCCGAACGCGACCGCCGCGTTCAAGGCTGCGAGCGACGGCGAGACGAAGCTCGTCGGCACCCTCAACGGCGGCTTCCCCGCCAACGCGCAGATCGCAGCAGGCACCGCGAAGGACAACGGCCTCATCGAAGCCGTCTCGATCGTCATCAACCACGCCATCGAGAACGGCCAGTACGACGCGATCCTCGACCGCTGGGGACTGCAGGATGAGCGCATCGACGTCTCCGAGGTGAACCCCGCGGGCCTCCCGCGCGAGGAGTAGCCATCGCCGCGCACCCCATGGCGACGGAACCCGTCGCGTCCTCGAAGGCTGAGGGCGCGGCGGGTTTCGCCGCGCCCTCAGCTCTCCGTCGTCGAGGGCGCCCGGACGGGCTCATACTGGCGCTCGGCGTCGCGACGGCCTTCACGACCCTCCTCGATCAAGCCGTGTTCAGCTTCGCCGTGCCGAGCATCCAGCGTTCCCTCGACGCCGATGGCGCACAGGTGCAGTGGCTGACGTCGTCGTACTCACTCGCGTTCGGGCTCGCCCTCGTGGGCGCCGGGAGGCTGGGCGACCTGCTCGGGCGACGCTCGCTGTACCTGCTCGGGCTCGCGCTGTTCGCGGTCGCCGGGTTCGCGGCCGCGCTCGCGGACGACACGACCACCGTCATCATCGCCCGCCTCGTGCAGGGGTTCGGAGCCGGCGTCGTGAACCCCCAGGTGCTTGGGCTCTTCCAAGACACCTTCCGCGGCATCATGCGCTCGCGCGCGCTCTCCGGGTACACGACCGCAGGCTCGGCCGCCGGGCTCGTCGGACCGCTCGGCGGGGGCATCCTGCTGACCGTCCTCCCCGACGACACGGGATGGCGGCTCGTCTTCCTGCTCGCCGTGCCGCTGGCCGTGGTGCTCATCGTGTCGGCGGTGTTCGTGCTGCCGCGGCCGTCTGCCGTGCCGGGCGGTGTGCGAAGTGCGCTGCGACAGGTGGACGCGGTGGGCGTCGTGCTGCTCGGCACCGGCACGCTCGCGCTGCTGGTCGCGGCGGTGAGCGACGGGGTCCTCCTCACAGCGCTGGCTGCGGCTGCGGTTGCGCTCTTCGTGCTCTTCGCCCTCTGGGAGCGTCACGTATACGCGCGGGGTGGCGCCGCGGTGCTGCATCCCGAGCTCGCCCGCAACCGCGGCTACCTGCTCGGGACCGCCGTAGCCGCGCTCACGTTCGGCTCTGCCCTCGGCATCGGACTGCTGACCACGCTGTTCCTCATCGAGGGGCTCGGCTACTCGCCGTTCGCTGCGGCGCTGCTGCTCACGCCCCGCGCCCTCGGCATGGTCGTCGGGTCGATGCTGAGCTGGCGGCTCGTGCGGCGCTTCGGCCGCAGCGGGATCACGTGGGTCCTCGGCCTGGCGCTCATCGTGGTGACCGTCGAGATCGCCCTGGTGACGACCGGATCGGAGCCGCTCATCGTGCTCGGGATCCTGGGCGCCGGGACGCTGCAGGGGTTCTTCTCCGGGCTCTTCATCCCATCGAACCAATCGCTGACGCTCAACGAGGCGCCGCCAGGGGTGAACGGGGTCGCGGCCGGATTCTTCCAGCTCAGCCAACGCCTCGCGGCGGCCCTGGCGCTCTCGGTCTACGCGGGCACCTACCTCGCCGTGGGGGCGAACATGCCGGCGAGCTTCGCGTTCGGGGCGGCCGCGTCGATCACGATCGCCGCATCGCTCGGGGCGCTGCTCATCTCGGCCGCCGCCACCCCCGCCGCCAATAGGTCGCTTTCACCCCGTTCTCGGCGTCGAAATGGGGCGAAGGTGACCTATCCGGCGGCGGTCAGGCAGCCGACGTGACCGACTTCAGGAAGTCGATCGTCGAGGC
>NZ_PSXX01000011.1 GCF_002931055.1 Pseudoclavibacter sp. AY1H1
CCCCTCGCCCCCGCCGCTCGCCCCCATCGCGCAGAGCTGACTTGTGGTCGTCAACCTCGCGCGAGAACGACCACAAGTCAGCTCTGGGCGAAGGCCTCAGCGTGGACGCATCGCCGCGCGGAGTCGGGCGAAGAGGCGCGTCGGGTCCTGGATGTCGCGTCGGGTGATCTGGATGACGGTCCAGCCGAGGCTCTCGAGCTCACGTCGTCGCTCGATGTCCTCCACCGCCTTCGCCACGGTGAAATGGTGTTCTCCGTCGTATTCGAGCGCGATCTTCAGCGAGGGATAGGCGAGGTCGATCCGTGCCACGAAACGCCGCCCGTCGAAGACGCGGTGCTGCAGCACGGGTTCCGGGAAGCGGGCCGAGATGAGGGCGTGGCGAAGCCGGGATTCTCCGGGCGACTCGACCTGCGGTCTGGCGAGTTCGACGGCAGCACGGAGCTGGGCGACTCCAGCACGTTTCGCCCAGGCGTCTGCGACTGCACGGAGCTCGTCCAGCGTGGCCAGCGAGCCGCCGTGGCGCCGTCCGGGGTAGTTGTCTGCGCGTGTGAGAAGTGCATCCGCCTGCACGAGGGTTTCGCGCGGGCTGACCTGAGCGGCGAGCTGCGCCCAGGCGACGCAGGGCGACAGCAGTCGGACACCCTCGAACTCGCGGTCGCTGAACAGGTGCGGAGCCAGCCGGATGCCCGTGACCGCGACTCCCGTTGGGACGTGCCGTGGACTCCGCACGGCGACGAACGTGTGTCTGCGCGATTCGATGGCAAGCGGGAGCGGGATTCCCCAGACCCGGCAGGCGGAGACGCTGGCCAGCGCGACGTCCCGCGGTGAGGCTCTCGCGTAGGCGAGGTCGGCGTCTCGCGGTGACGTGATCTCGCGGGTGGTTCTGATGCCGCGGTGCGGGCCGGTCGTCGTCGACGCTCTGACCTGACCCCGCGTGATTCCGCTCTCGAGAGCAGCGGAATAGCGGAACGTCGTGTTGGCGAACTCGGGTGGGAGCGGCGTCTTGGGTCGCATGCAGGAACGGTAGATGGATGCGCGCGGCTGCGCCCCGCCCATCTCCCCGCCTGTGGAGAGGGCACTCTCGACACCCGACGTGCCTGCAAACCGCCCCGCCCACGCGCCATCCCGCGCGCCATCCCGCCCGCCCTCGCGCCGCCCCGCGCGATCCCACGCTCCAAAGATGACTTGTGGTCGTCAAACTCGAGGTTTGACGACCACAAGTCATCTTTGGGAAGACTGGGGGCGGGGAGCTACCTCACGCGGGCCCTACTTGACGAGGGGGAACAGCACCGTCTCGCGGATGCCGAGGCCGGTGATGGCCATGAGCAGGCGGTCGATGCCCATGCCCATGCCGCCGGAAGGAGGCATGGCGTGCTCCAGCGCAGCGAGGAAGTCCTCGTCGACGCGCATCGCCTCGGCGTCTCCCCGCGCCCCGAGCGCCGCCTGCTCGACGAAGCGGGCGCGCTGCTCGACGGGGTCGATGAGCTCCGAGTACCCGGTCGCGAGCTCGAAGCCGCGAACGTACAGGTCCCACTTCTCGACGACCCCGGGGATCGAGCGGTGGGATGCGGTGAGCGGCGACGTCTCGACGGGGAAGTCCATGACGAACGTCGGGCGCGTGAGGCCCTCCTTCACGAAGTGCTCCCAGAGCTCTTCGACGAGCTTGCCGTGCGTGGGGTGGTCGACCTCGACCTCGACCTTCGCCGCGAGCGCCTCGAGCTCGGCGAGCGACGTCGACGGCGTGATCTCGACGCCTGCCGCCTCCGACAGCGACGGGTACATGGAGACTCGGTCCCAGTCACCGCCGAGATCGAACTCGGTGCCATCCACCCAGGTCACGACGTGCGAGCCGGCGACGGCCTGGGCCGCGTTCTGCACGAGCTCCTGGGTGAGGTCGGCGATCGAGGTGTAGTCGCCGTAGGCCTGGTAGGCCTCGAGCATCGCGAACTCGGGGCTGTGGGTCGAGTCGGCGCCTTCGTTGCGGAAGTTGCGGTTGATCTCGAAGACCCGGTCGAGGCCGCCGACGACGGCTCGCTTCAGGTACAGCTCGGGCGCGATGCGCAGGAACAGCTCGGTGTCGAACGCGTTGGAGTGCGTCACGAACGGGCGGGCCGCGGCGCCGCCGTGCATGGTCTGCAGCATGGGCGTCTCGACTTCGAGGAACTCGTGGTTCGCGAAGGTCTGGCGCAGCGAGGCGTTGGTCTTGGCACGAGCGACCACCACCTCCCGGGCGACGGGTCGCTGGATGAGATCGAGGTAGCGCTGGCGGACGCGCGTCTCGTCGCTCAGTTCGGCGTGGAGGTTCGGGAGCGGCCGGACGGCCTTGGACGCCATCCGCCATTCGTCGGCCATGATGCTGAGCTCGCCGCGGCGAGACGAGATGATCTCACCGGCAGCGAAGACGTGGTCGCCGAGGTCGACGTATTCCTTCCACAGGTCGAGCTGCTCCTGGCCGACGACGGCGAGCGACAGCATGATCTGGATGCGCGACCCATCGCCCGCCTGGAGGCTCGCGAAGCAGAGCTTGCCGGTGTTGCGGAGGTGCACGATGCGCCCCGCGACGCCCGCGCGCTCGCCGGTCGACGCGCCGTCTTCCAGTTCGGTGTGGGCTGCCCGCACTTCCGCGATGGTGTGCGTGATGGGGAGCGTCAGGGGGTAGGGCGCGATGCCCGACTCCAGCATCCGCGCGCGCTTTTCGAGACGCACCTGCTTCTGCTCGGAGGCTTCGGCCTCGGAGAGTGCGTCTTGGATGGGCGCGTCGGCCATTCGGGCTCCTTGCGTTTCGTGCGGCTGGGTGTGGATGCGTGTCCCGGGCGCGACGAATGGCGCTCGGAAACGCACTCCCCCAGTTTGGTGCACTTCGCGCCGTCGCGCGAACCGGCGAGCCTCGAGGAGGCTACGCGGTGCGGGCCTTCGCCCAGTCGACGACGCCCTCGAGGTAGGCGATGATCGTCTCGGCCGCTGGCACGAGCTCGCGGCCCGAGCGCTGGTAGGTCTCGTCCGAGCGGCGGAACGGGTCGACCACGTCGTAGTCGGCGGCGTTCTCGAGCGGAGCGACGAGGCCGCGCAGCGGGGCGGCGGCGGCAACGGCCGCGGCGAGCGCGGCGGTGACGATGTCCTGCTCTGAGGCGCCAGCGCCGGCGCCGTCTGTGGCGCCTTCGAGCGCTTCGCGGCGCGAGCGACGCGAGCCGTGGCTCGCGCCCGGCGCCTCATAGGACTCCTCGAGGTCTTCCGCGGTGACCTGGCTCGCGATGTGCGCGAACTCGCGCAGCGTGAACGTGCGCCGGACGACGGAGGGGGCGAGCTCGACGATGCGCTGGCGGTGGTCGCGGGAGAGCGCCAGCACGAGGCCTGCTCCGCGGGCGATGTCTTCCGTGAGCTGCCTCGAGATGTGCGCTTCCGCATCCGTCACCCCGTACTGGGCTGCGAGCGCGAGTGCCTGCTGCGGCATACCGCTGCCGACGAGGGCACCTGTTCCCGCACTCTCGACGGTGACGCCGGGCAGATCCCGGAGTCCGTCTCGAAGCAGCTGCTCAGCGAGTGGCGAACGGCAGATGTTGCCCGTGCAGACCGTCAGGATGCGAAAGCTCATGCGTGTGTTCCCCCAGGGGTCGTGGAACGTTCAGCGTAGCAACGAGACGAGCGGGACGCGGCACTCGTGCTGTTCGCGCGCGTCCGGCTGAAGCCGGAGCCGCCCGCGAGCGCCTTAGCGGTACTCGCCGACGTAGGCCGGCATGTTGTCGATGAGGCGTGTGGTGCCGACGCGGGCGGCGACGAGCACGAGCGCCGTCCCGCGGTACGCCTCATTGACGAGCACGAACGTCTCGGGATCGACGATGGAGACGTAGTCCATCTTCACGAGCTTCTCATCCATGAGGGCGCCCTGGGCCTGCGAGATCATCTCGCGGATGCCTCGGTCGCCGTTGGCGGCGGCGGCCGAGAGCGCGCGCACGAGGCTGAGGGCCGCGCTGCGCTCGTCGTCGGAGAGGTAGACGTTGCGGCTGGAGCGCGCGAGGCCGTCTTCTTCCCGGATGATCGGCGCCCCGACCACGTCGATATCGAGGTCGAGGTCGCGGACGAGGCTCCGCACGAGGAAGAGCTGCTGTGCATCCTTCTCGCCGAAGACCGCCACGTTCGGGCGGATGATGTTGAAGAGCTTCGCGACGACCGTGAGGACACCGTCGAAGTGCGCGAGCCGGTGTGCCGCCTCGAGGATGCCCGCGGCGGGTCCGCCGACGAGGCGCGTCTGCTTGATGCCGTTGGGGTACATGTCGCTGACCGCGGGCGCGAACACGTAGTCGACGCCGGCCGCGTCGAGCTTCGCGAGGTCGTCCTCGAAGGTGCGAGGGTAGCGCTCGAAGTCCTCGCCGGGCGCGAACTGCATCGGGTTCACGAAGACGGACACCACGGTCTTCGAGGCGCTTCGCTTGGCGATGTCGACAAGCGAAAGATGGCCTTCGTGGAGAGCGCCCATCGTGGGCACCAGGGCGATCGTGTCGGTTTTCCCGACTTCCCGGAGCACTGCTTTGGCTTCGGCGATCGTGGTCAGAACGTGTGGCAAGAGCCCTCCTCGGAACCTGCGGCTGCCGCTACGAGCGCGGGTCCGCCTCAGGAAGCGTACCGTCGAGCGGGTCGAGGCGTTGCGGGGTGGCGTCGGCGAGGGCGTTGTCTGCGGCCGAGCGCACGAGGCTGGAGAGCATGAAGCCGGGGTTCTCGACACCGATTCCGGTGAGCAGCTCCGTGGCCTGCTTGACGATGGAGCGAGTGAACTCCGTCGCAGTGTGGAGTGCTTCCGCGTAGGTCGGGCGGTCCTGCTCGGCGATGACGACCGGCTCCGCGCCGATCTCGACGACGAGGGCCTGCGCGATGGGCAGCACCGGCCGCGGCGCGGTCACTGCGCACCAGGCTTCCTTGAGGCGGTGCAGGTCGAGGCTCGTTCCGGTGATCTCGATCGCGGGATGCACGGCGAGCGGGATCACGCCTCGGTCGAGCGCCGTGCCGAGCACGGCAGTCCCGCGCCCGGCGACGGTGTGCAGGACCAGCTGACCCGCGACCCACGCTTTGGTCTCGGAGAGCTCGAGGACACGTGCTTCGAGCTCGTCCTCGTCGAAGGCGAGGATCACGAGCTCACTGCGCTCGATGGCCTGCCGCTGGGTGAGGTTGGGGGCCCCGGGCAGCATGGCGGATGCGCGCTCGGTCGCTTCGACGGACTCGGTGGCGACGCCGACCAGCGCGTGCCCGGCTCCGGCGAGTGCCGTTGCGACGATGAGGCCTGTGGGCGAGTCCCCCACGAGTCCTATGCCGAGCCGTCCCTCCCGTGTGCTCATGCGTTGCCCTCCGGAGCCTGTCTGCTGTCGTGGCCCGGCTGCTGGTCTGGCGCGGTGCCGTTCTCCCGCTGCTCCCGCAGCTGACGTCGGGTCAGTGGCTGCGCCTGGTCGGCGGCACCCGCAGACTCTTGGGCCTGGTCGCTCGCGATCTGCGGCGCCGCCGTGGGGGCAGCCTCGCGCTCGACTGGCGGGCGGTGCGTCGGCGCGGGGGCGATCGTGGCCGGCGACTGGATGGGAGTCGGGGTCGTGTCGATCGCGGACTCCACCGACGCAGGCGGCGCGGCGACGGGTTCCCAGGAGACGGGGGCCCAGGCGCCGTTCGCCGGCGGCCCTGGGACGGGACCGATGGACGTGGGCGAGGGCGCCGGAGCCAGAGCCGGAGACGGAGACGCTGAAGGACCGGGGGTGGTCGCAGGCGGGCCTGCGCTCTCGGGAGGAGCAGAAGGGCCGACGCCAGCTGAGGGCATGGATCCTGCTGAGCTGGCTGAGCCGAACTGCGCCGGGATCCTCGAGAGATCCGGCGCGGGCGTGGCCCGCTGGGCGGCGACCGGTTCCGCGACGGGCGGTGTGGAGGTGCCGTCCACACCGCTCTGAGCGAGAGCCTGCTGATATTCGCGTTCGGCCTGCAGCACGGCGATCGTCTGACTGTCGACGGCGATCCCGCGGCTTTCCGCGTCGGCAACGCGCATGCGCGCGGTTGCGATGGCGCTGAGCGTGGCGGCCTCGCGCCAGCGGTGGGACGTGTCGAGGCTCGCGGCGCGAATGGCGACGGCGGAGACGTCGTCGAAGAGTCGGACGCCGATGTCGCCGTCGACCATGCCGATGCGGGTCGTGACGCCCATGCCGAGCACGGTGTGGGCGTGGAGGTTGACGACGTTCGCGAAGTAGCCCACTGGGCCGCGGTCGAGTCCGATGGACTGCATCCGCTCAGCGGGCACGATGGTGAGCTTGCGTGACCAGGCGCCGAAGCGCAGGTAGAGGGCGCGGCTGTCGAGGCGGAAGCCGTGTCGCCGCCACGAGAAGGGCCGCATCCACGCCGCGCGCTTGGGGGCCGTGACGAAGTAGTCGTCGTCGCCCTTGCTGTACATGCCGAGCTCGATGAGACGGCGCACCTCATCGTTGACGAGCATCGGGAGGAGGAGCGCGAGCACACGCTCGGTCTCAGCTCGCGTGCCGACAGGGAGCACGAGGTTGCGGGTGAGCGCTGCCTGGTTCTGCGAGCCGTCGGAGGAGACCTGCTCGGTGCCTGCGCGGGTGATGCGGACCATCCACCAGTCGAAGGGGCGCCAGAAGAGGGGCTGGGAGACCTGGACGGCGTGGATCCGGCCGGGCGGGACCGTGTCGTTGCTCGTGGTGAGGAGCCCTCGCCCGACGCGCACGCCGTCGGGCGTCGCGGCGATGCTGTAGTTGAGGGATGGCAGGATCTGACCGGCCGTGATGGCGAAGAACACCGCGCCGAGAGGCAGGATCGAGAAGAGCAGCCACCAGAACTCGAAGGTGAAGGTGATGATGAGCCCCGCGATGAGCGTGAGGATGACGACGACGAGCCACGGGTTGACGAGGTTGGCGACGACGAGGCGCCACGGCGGGAGGCGCACCACCGACTGCGGCGCCACTTCTCCGGGGGCGAGCTCGGGGCTCGTGAGCTCCTCGACTCGCTGCGCGAAGAACTCGGAGGCTCTCGTGCGCAGCTGCTCGGCGGTCGGCGGGCGCTGGGCCGCTCCCTGGCCCACTGCCCCGGCACCGCTCGGCTGGCCTGCGCTCGTCGGCATGTGCATGCCGCCGTTGGCACCTGCGAAACCGGGCTGAGCGGGGCCCTCGAACGACTGGCCGTGGGCTGCGCGCTCGTTGCGCTTCGCCCCCGATGCGCGTTGCAGGATGCCGGCGCGAATGCCGTCGGCGTCGCGGGTGCGGACATAGACGAGCTGGATGTTCGCGTTCTCGCCGGCGACGCCGATCTCGATCTTGGACGCCCCGACGATTCTCGCGACGAGCGGGCGCTGAATGTTGATGTCCTGCACTCGATCGAGTCGCGCCTGACGGCTCTTCCGGAACAGCACGCCGCTCTGCAGCTCGATCGTGGTGTCGCTGACTCGGAACTGCGCGAAGCGCCACGAGAGGTAGCTGAAGAGTCCCAGGAGGATGATGACGAGGAGCGTCCCGAGCGCGGCCCAGAGCAGCCAGGTCTGGTTCTCGAAGACCATTCTCGTGGGGTCGTACTCGGCGCCGCTGTACTCGTCGAGCTGCGGGAAGATGAAGCTCGTGATCGTCTGCCAGGACTGGTTGATGAGGAAGGCGCCGATCGCGATGACGAACACGCCGACTTTGAGGAGCGGTGTGAGCGGGTGGAGTCGATGCCACTCACCGTCGATCAGGTCGGAGCCCTGGCCGAGCGCCGGCCCCGGAGGCTGCGCCTGTGGCGCCCCAGACGGCGGGCCCCCGAACTGGGCGCCGGGTGACTGAGGCGGGAGGTGGGCACTCATCAGAGCCCTGCTCGACGAGTCTCGGCGAGTGCGACGAGGTCGTCCCGGAGCTTCTCGGCGTCGCGCCAATCGAGGCCGGGAATGGTCACGTTGGTGATCGCGGCGGCGGTGACGACCTTGAGCGAGGAGAGCCCGAAGATGCGGGTGACCGGACCGCGTTGGATGTCGACCAGCTGCAGACGGCCGTACGGGATCGCGACCATGCGGCTCCAGAAGAGACCACGGCGGAAGACGAGGTCGTCCTGGCGCAGCTGGTAGCCGATGGCGCGCACGCGTCGCCATTCGAAGGGGATGGAGATGAGGATCAGCAGGAGGATGGCACCAGGGGCCAACGCGATCCAGTTCGAAACGTCCGGGATCACGAGGAGAACGATGACTCCCGCGAGCGCCACAAGCGCCCAGAAGAACGCCCCGAGGAGTTCAGACCAGATGTACTTCGCGGAAACCCTGCGCCATTGCACGGTGGTGTGGTCAAGCGCGGTCATGCTGCCCCCTCGTTGCGACGTGTCGTCATGCGCCTACCGTATCGAGAACGACCGACATGTCGGGTCGCCCTGCCTGGCATCGGCCGAACTGCACTGTCCGCGTCAGCAGGTCGGTGCGACCAGCGCCTTGATGAATGCCCCGGATTGGTACAGGTACTGCCAGGCCCAGTTGGAGTCGCCGATGCCGACGCCGTCGTCCGTGGCGAGCACTCCCCCACCAAGGCAGTCGGTGAAGATCATGCGG
The DNA here is from genome assembly GCF_002931055.1 of Pseudoclavibacter sp. AY1H1. Taxonomy (GTDB): domain Bacteria; phylum Actinomycetota; class Actinomycetes; order Actinomycetales; family Microbacteriaceae; genus Pseudoclavibacter. Next base: position 8,540 of record NZ_PSXX01000011.1, read on the forward strand.
GCGCGGGAGATGTGGGTGACGCTCGTGACGATCATGACCGACTCCCATCCTTCCGCGGCGGCCAACCGCTTGACCATGAGCGCTTCCCCTGCCGTGGTGAAGGGTTCCGGGATGAGGCACCGCGTGACGGGCGCGGTGGACGCGTGGTCCGCTCCGACCTCGCACGCAGGGATGTTGATGGCGGAGTCGATGCCGTAGTCGTCGACGGCGATGACGACCGTGTCGCTGTAGCCGTCGGCGGCCAGTTGCTGGGCGGCCTGGATGCGTGCCTCACGCGGCGGACCGAGCACGATGATGGCGTCGACCTCTCGGGGTTCGTCCGTGGAGGGGAAGACGAAGAGGGGAAGTCCGGCTGCGATGACGACGACGAGCAGAGCAAGCGCCACGCCTGCCATGGACGCCACCCGTCTCGCCATCCCCGTCCTGCTTCCGCTCACCAGCACAGGCTACGTGAGCGGCGGGACCCGCCTCCGCCAGGCGCCGCGTCTCACTGCCGCGCGCGGTCCGAGCACACCCTCACCCCGGCACCTCGTGGGTGGACGCGGCCTGAGCTGGCGCCGCCACGGCGATGGCGATGATCGGAGTGGCCCATGCGACAGCGCCCAGTAGGCTGCGCCGTTCAGCGCCCCGCTCCGACTCTGCAGCTGATTCGTGTGTGGACATCGTCGTTCCCCCTTGCTCTCGTGCGCGGGGCGTTTCCCTCGCACCAGGTCGGCCGGCGACTGACCCCCGTCGAGTTCCGACCTCCCGAATCCCCGACCCTACTCGGATTGGCTCGGTCCAGGTATGGGCAGAACTCCCCTGTGGATGCTTCGAGCCGGTGGCCCGTCCGAACGTCGCCGCCGGGCAGGTGCGGTCACGCAGGAATCAGGGGCAGGGCGCCTGCTCCGTCGATCGCGCAGGGCAATAGCATTGGCCCATGAATGTCCCGGCGGAGCCGCCTCCAAGACGCTTCCTCGGCGCTGTCGAGCGGCGGCTTCCTGCCACGCTCGTCGAGCATCCGTTGCGCTGGAGCTGGGCGTGGTTCGTGGTCCTGGCGTCCGCGACGATCCTGGGCTGGGTCGCCGACTGGCCGATGCCCGTGTGGGCGGCGGTGGTCGTCGTGGGATCGCTGCCCTCGCTGACGGCGACGGTCGCTCTCCTCCTCCGCACTCCTCGCAGCCACCTCGACGAGCACGACTCGGTCTTCGGTCATTTCTTCGTCCGATTCGTGACGCTCGTGGTGGGGTTCGCGGCGTGGACGATCTCGGTGGTCATGAGCGCGAGCCTCTCGACGCTGCTGCAGCTCATGGCGGAGAACCGCGAGGACGAGATCACCTACTCGGGCATCCAGCTCTTCGCAGGCCTCATGCTCCCGGTCGTGCTGGCGATCTGGCTCGTCTTCCTGCTTCGCTGCGCCTGGTTCCTCGCCAAGCTCCGCGGATGGCGGGAGCACCCATCCCCTGAGCGCTCGCGTGTGCCAAGCACGTTCCTCGCCGAGTTCCCGAGGATGCGCCACGTGGTCGTCGGGTTTGCGCACCCCGGTGCGCTGCTCGCATCCGCTGGGCTCTCGTCGGCTGCAGTCCTCACGGAGGAGACGCTGCGCCTGACCTTCACGATGCTCTTCTAGACCTCTCGGGCCGTGCGCGCGGCCCAGGCGACAAGGGCACCACCGAGGAGCAGGACAAGAGAGGCCCCTGAACCCAACCCGCCCAAGACGCGGTCGACGATCGGAGCGAGCCGCTCAGGGCCTCGCCGAGCCCTGGCCGGGCATCGTCCTGACAGATAGCCAGTCAAAGCGACTACGCCGCATTCCGCCCCGCTCCCGGGGAACGGCGACGGGCCCCCGGCGAGTTCTCCACCCGATCGCGCTCGAGCTGCTCGGCGATCGACTTCCACATCTGGTCGAAGGTGTACCGGTCCTCGACGGCAGCTCGCGCCCTGCGGCCCACCTCGAGCAGCTCGGCTGGCCGGGTGAGAACCCTCTCTATCACCGCGGCAACCCCCTGCGGGTCATGGAGGGGCATACCGAAGTTGCTCACGCCCTCGTCGATGTACTCGCGCATCGCCTCCGTCTCGGTCACGACGCAGGCTTTGCCAGACGACATGGCCTCGAGCAGCACGCTCTGGCCAGTGGGGTAGGCGAGGTCATGGGTCGGGGTGACGACGAGCTGGGCCGCGAGGAGATTCTGCCGGTGGGTCTGCCCGTCGGTGGGGCCGCTCGTCGTGACGTTCTTCGGCAGGTCCATCTGCTGGAATCGGTGGAGGTGCGAGACGAGGTGGAAGTCGACGTGTGGGAGGAGCCGTGCGGCCTCGACGAGGGTCTCGAAGTCGCGGCCAGCATCGAGGCCTCCGCTGAAGACCTGGAATCGCTGCTCGACCGAGGAGTCCGGCACGTACTTCGTGTGCTCGACCCCGAAGTTGATGGGAGCGACTTTCCCACCGGCGCCGATCTGAGCGAAGAGCTCGACTTGGTTCCGTGAGAAGACGAAGATGCGATCCACACCCGCCACCGTTCGCGCGATCTCCTCGCGCCGCGCAGCCGAGCCGGTCTTCAGCTCCTCCCCCCACCAGCAGGAGACGGCGGCGAGTCTCGTCTTGGCATACGCGGTCAGACCCCGGCGCTTGAGCGCGGCCGGAAGCACAGACTTGTCTTCGAGGATCGCCAGGACAGCATCCGCCCGCCGCGCCGATGCCAGCCCCCGGATCGCGAGGTCGGCGGGGACACCCGTTCGGTGCTCGACGACGTCCTTGACCTTTCGGTGCACCCGAGAGCTCGGCATGCGAACCGTGACCAGGTTGGCGTACTGGCCGAGCAGCTCCGCGCAGTAGGGCCCTCGCAGCTGATCGCCGGGCGAAGTCCCCGAACGGATCGAGGGCAGCCCGTCGTGGTCGAAGAGGCCCAGGATGGTGATGTTGTTGTTCACAACCTCAGCCTAGAGACACCGCGGCCATTTTCTCCCATCTTGTATGCTCGGGCGCATCTTGTTGCACACCAGGCGCTAGCCTGAGTGCGCAAACGCGTCCACCCCCCTGAAGGCGCGCGTACTTCTTGAGGGGGATCCATTTCATCGACACGATTCAGAGAACTCGATGGGCTGCGCGGCCTTGCGGCTGCTGCGGTCGTCGTAGGTCACTTCACGACCACATTCTCCGTTCACTACCCGACGGCGCCGGCAAGCTCCTTCGAGCTGCATCACGGCCAGTTCGGAGTTCAGCTCTTCTTCCTCATCAGCGGGTTCGTCATCCTCATGACCGCTGATCGGGCCAAGCGCGCTTCCGACTTCGCAATCTCACGGTTCGCCCGTCTCTACCCGGCCTACTGGATAGCCGTGGTCATCTCGGTCGTCGTGGGCGCGCTCGCGAACGTTCCGGGAACGCAGCTGACGCCGCTCCAGACGCTCCTCAACTTCACGATGATCCAGCGGCTGCTGCTCGTTCCTGACGTCAACGGCGCCTTCTGGACGCTGGCGGTGGAGATGCAGTTCTACATCATCGTCTTCCTCGTGCTCTTGCTCACCAAGTGCAGGCTGACGGACGTGCTCCTGCGATGGTTGGTGGCGGCCTGGCTCGTCATCGCGGTCGGTTCGGCCGTCGTGGCGGCAGTCCTTGCCCCCGGCATCGACATCACGGCCGCTCCAGTTCTTGTCCGCGCGATGGTCAACGTCACCCTCGCGGAGTACGGGCCGCTGTTCTGCCTCGGAATGCTGCTCTTCATGGCCCGCAGGAACCAGCGGTTCGAGTGGCTGACGATCCCGGCCTTCCTCGCCGTCGTCGTGTCTGCCGCCCTGCTCCACTCGCCGAGCTACGCCGCGATCGTTGCCGGCATCAGCGTCTTCTTCGCTTTCGTCGCGCTGCGCACGTCGACTCCTCCGCTTCGGCTGAGTCCCCTGCTCTGGCTCGGAAAGATCAGCTACTCGCTCTACATCGTGCACGTCGTCGTCGGCTACGCGACGATCGATCTCCTCTGGCCGCTCATCGGACGCGACCTCGCGGTGCTCGTGGCGATGCTCGTGGTCACCGTTCTGGCCTGGGGCCTGTACTCGCTCGCCGAAACCCGCATCACGCCAGCTTTGCGACGTTCATTGCTGCGCCGGGCTGACGGACGAGGAAGGACCGCGACGTGAGCCATGTGAACACGTTGGCCATGGCCGTTGGCGCCAGTCTCGGGCCGACCTGCTCCTTGGCGCGTTCTCGCCGGCGCCTCAAGCTGCACGAAGGCCGGCCTCCGCGACGATCTGCCGAACGCCGCGGCGCTCCTCTCCCGAGTCGGGGCCCGGATGTAAACCGCGACTTCTGGAAATTGCACGTGATTTCGCGGGTGATATCCTCCGTTCGGGGCCAGCTGATGCTGTCGGCTCTTCACACACCGAAGTCCACTTGAGGTGACTACGATCTTGCTATCTAAACTGCAGCTCATCTTCTCCAAGGGGGCTCGCCGGAAGTTGATCATCGGGCTGATCGGCTCGGTGATCGTCGCACTCGCTGAGACTGGGTCGGTGCTCCTCGTCGGTCCGCTCTTGGCCATCCTCGCCGGCGGCTCCACGACAGAGGGCATGCTGGGCACCGTCGCGACGCTCTTCGGGAACCCCACGCCGGAGGTACTGATCATGTACCTGCTCGGAGGGGTGGTCGTCGGCTTCGTGCTGAAGGACATCTTCTCGATCGCGTTCCGCTGGTGGATTCTGGGCTTCATCAACCGCGAACAGGCCCGAACGGCCACTCGAATCCTCAACTACTACCTGCATGCGCCGTACAGCCTCCATCTCGGTCGAGGCACGGCTGATCTCCTGAGGACCATGGGCACCTCCGTCGGTCAGCTCTATTCGCTCGGCGTGATCGCGGCGCTGAACGCCATTACCGACAGCATCACGATCGTGGCGCTTCTTGTGTCGATGCTCATCGTCATGCCCCTGCCCACGCTGATGGCCTTCGTCTACTTCGGCATTGCCATGTTCGTCTTCGCCCGAGTCATCCGTCCGCGTGCGGAAGCGGCTGGCCGGATGAAGATGGATGCAGCAACACATGGCTATCGCGCGGCCCTGCACGCCCTTGGCGGCGTCAAGGAGATCAAGATCCGCAGCGCTCAGCCGCACTTCGTCAACGTCTACGAGAAGGTCGAGCTCCAGCACGCGCAGGCTCTCCGCCTCGTCGGCTTCCTCGCGGAGGTTCCGAAGTACTTGCTGGAGGCGCTGTTCATCCTGGGCCTGGGCGGGCTCATCATGTTCCTGCTGAACACGGGTGGAGGCATTGCAGCGGTGACCTCGATCGGTCTCGTCGGAGCCGCTGGCTTCAGGCTCCTCCCGTCGCTCTCTCGTCTCCTCGCCTCGATCTCGAACCTGCGCGTCGGAGCCCCCGCGCTCGACGAGGTCTGCACCGAACTCGAACGCGCAACAGAGTACGAGACGAGCGCGAACCTCGCGGCCGCCAACGACGGCACGCTCGATTTCTCTCACACTCTCGAGGCGAAGAATCTCGGCTTCCGCTACGAAGACGCCTCGGAGAATGTCCTGAGCGACATTAACCTGACCATCCCAGCAGGTTCGACGCTCGCGCTCGTCGGATCAAGCGGTGCAGGCAAGAGCACACTCGTCGACATCATCCTCGGGCTCCATCGCCCCACCGCAGGCACGCTCACCGTTGACGGGCAGGACCTGCGCGACGACCTCGTCAAGGCCTGGCAGCACCACGTCGCGATGGTTCCGCAGGAGGTCTTCCTCCTCGACACCAGCCTGCGGGAGAACATCGCGTTCGACGCCACGGCCGATGAGATCGATGAGGAGCTCCTCGCCGAGGTCGTGCAACGAGCACAGCTGCAGGACCTTGTCGATTCTCTGGAGGGAGGCCTCGACTCCTCTGTCGGCGACCGAGGCTCACGGCTTTCCGGCGGTCAGAGGCAGCGCGTGGGCATAGCTCGTGCCCTCTACCGGCGCCCTTCGCTTCTCGTGCTGGATGAAGCGACTTCAGCTCTCGACAATGAGACAGAACACAAGATCATCGAGACCATCGACGGGCTCAAGGGCGAGGTGACCGTCGTCATCGTCGCTCACCGGTTGTCCACGGTCCGCGAAGCAGACGCGCTCGCCTACATGAAGAACGGGCAGGTCGCCGGATACGGCACCTTCGAAGAAGTGCGCTCCAGCAACGCTGATTTCGCTCGTCAAGTCGAGTTGGGCCTGCTGAAGGTCACCGACAGCGATCCCGTGACTCCGTGACGCGGCCTCAACCTCTTGAGACGCGCGTCGTCATGCTCGGCGGCGCGGTCCCGTACCCCGGTGTTCGCCACGCGGGCGGCCTGTACGTCCACCACCTGACGCGGTCGTTGTCGGAACACGGTGTGGTCGAGGTGATCGCTCCGGACCACACCGCGAACCAGAAGGCGCTCGAGCATGTGGACACGCGCGTCGCAGCGCACCTGGTCGGCCGATGGGCGTCCCCCAGCTCACGACAGCGGCTGCTGCAACGCGGCGTCGGGATCGTCGAGAGGGGCTGGAGGCGCGTCGATCCTGCAGCACCCCCACTCGGCATCCTCGTGAGCCTCTACTTCGATCCGCGGGTGCGCGAGTCCGTCGCGAGCGCCGACCTCGTCGACCTGCAGTGGTTCGAGTTCATTCGCCTCGCCCCGCACATCCGACGTCTCAATCCGAGCGCACGGATCGTGGGCACCTTCCACGATGTGCTCTCGCAGCTCTACGCGCGTCGCGCTGACGACGGAGGCCTCGGGCGGTGGCGGCGCGCTGAGACCGTGGCCATCGCCGCGGAACGTCGCTCCCTCCGGCACCTCGACAGCGTCCTGACTCTGAACGAGAAGGATGCGGAGCTGCTGAGGCGACGCGGAGCGACCGAGGTCGAGGTCATCGACCCGCCTCTCTCCCCAGTTGCACTGCCGAATCGTGACGTGGACAGCGCCTCCCCGGAGGTCGTGTTCGTCGGATACTTCGCGCGGCAGGTGAACGTCGATGCGGCGACCTGGTTCATCGATCAGGTCTGGCCGGAGGTCATCGCCGCGGTTCCCCACGCCCGGCTCACGCTGGTCGGCCTCGACCCGGATGGGGCTCTGGCTCCTCTCGTCTCGCGGGCGGTCCAGGTGACCGCGGCGGGATTCGTCGACGAGCTGTCGCCGGTCTACGCGCGAGCCGCTGCTGTGGTCGTTCCGCTCCTCTCAGGCTCGGGTGTGAAGTTCAAGACCATCCAGGCGATGACGCACGGCGTGCCGACGATCTCGACCTCCGTGGGCGCCGAGGGGATTGCGCACAGCGACGAGCTGGAGGCGGTGACGGACAACCCCGCAGCGTTTGCGGGGGCCGTCGTCGGGGTCCTGCGCGACCAGCGAGGCGCCGACCTCCGAGCCGACGACCTCGCCGGGAGACTCTCGGCGACCTACGGCGAAGAACGGTTCAGGGAGACAGTGAAGAGAATCTACGGCCAAGACGAGCCACAGGCAGCCATCGACAGGGACTCCGTGACGGTGGTCATTCCCTACTACGGGGAGCCGACGGACACGCTCAACCTCATCGAGCAGCTGCGCGGGCAGGACGGTCTCGCCGAGATCATCGTCGCCGATGACGCGTCTCCCGTCCCCTTCCCCCAGCAGCCGGGGGTACGACTCGTGCGCCGCGAGGCCAACGGCGGGTTCGGCGCCGCAGTGAACACCGGCTCAGAACTGGTGGAGACCGACCTGATGCTGGTCCTGAACAGCGATCTGGAGGTGGGCGCAACGTTCATCCGCGACCTGCTCTATGCCGCTGGACCACTTCCTACCGCGGTCGTCAGCCCTCAGGTGGTGAAGTCGAACGGTGAGCCGGAGTGGACCGCTCGCCAATTCCCACGCATCAGACACCACGTGGTCGAGTGGCTCTCCCCGCTCGCGCGCTGGCGCCACCTTCCTGCACTGCAGCGTGCCGTTGGGCACGTGACTGCGCTCACACCAGGGGGCAGCGACCGAGTCGACTGGGTCATCGGTGCCGCGATGCTCCTTCCCGTCAGGGATTTCAGGAGTGTCGGAGGTTTCGACGAGCGGTACTTCATGACGTCCGAGGAAGTCGATCTGCAGAGGCGTCTCCTCGCACGGGGCGTTCCCTCCTACGTGGCGAATACCGTCACCGTCACGCACGTCGGTGGCGGATCGTCGGACACTTCTCTGCGGCGGCAGTGGCTTCTGACTGCTCGGCAGCGCTACGTGAACAAGTGGGGCGGTTCGGTCGCCTTCACGACATCCCTGGCGCTGGCGAGCCTCGTCAACTTCGCGGTGAACGCCCCCCGGCAGCTGACCGGACGTGACCTCGACGCGCGCGCGACGCTGCGATACGAACTCGGCCTCCTCCGGGCAGCGAGGCAGCAGGCGAGCCAACCGTCGCACCCGTCGACCCGTATCCGAGCGGAGCACGCATGACCGCCAAGACTCCACGCACGGTGGCCCTTCTGGGGACCAGGAAGGCCGCGCACCTCGCGAAGGGTGCGCTCGGCAAGGTCCACGGCGCACTCGCGGACGTGGAGGCCCACCTCAGCAGGCGTATAGATGCGGGTGCGGGAGCCTCCGTCACGCCGGACGAATTGCTGGCGAGTCGCTTCGCCGCCTTCCGCCCACTCCACGCAGCCCCGCCAGCGCCCGGTCAGCGCCCGTCGGTCACGGTGTTCGGCTTCTTCAACAGCAGCGGCTTCTTCGGCGGCATCGCGACCCTGCTCAATTTCAGTGCGACCGTCGCCAACCACCTCGACTACGACCTGCGCTTGGTGCACACCACCTCGTTCGACGGTGACCCGGACGTCGCCGGCTTCCTCAGGAACCAGGGCATCGATGTCGACCCCTCGCGCATCCACTTCGTGAACGCAGCTCACCGCCGGGCCGCCGGTGCCTCGCTCCCCCTGCACCCCGACGATCTGCTGGTGGTCAGCGCCTGGTGGGACGCATTCGCGGTGGATCGACTGGCACACGACCGCCCGTATGTGTACCTCATCCAGGACTACGAGCCGATCTTCTACAACAACGGCGACCAGCAGCTCTGGGCTTCGTCGACGTACGAGTCAGTGAAGTTCGTGCCCGTCCTCAACAGCTCGATCCTGCACGACTACTTCCGGACGACTCCGCACCATCGCGTCGCGGCCGAGGCGCTTGTCTTCGAGCCAGCGGTGCGAGTCCCCAAGCGAGAGTCGACGCTCGTCGAGCGACCTGGCAAGAAGCGCCTCTTCTTCTATGCCAGGCCAGAGACTGATCGGAACCTCTTCTACACCGGCCTGCTCGCCATCGACCAGGCATTCGAGGAAAGCGCCGAGCTTCGTGACAACTGGGATGTCTGGCTCGGCGGAACCCACACGATCCCCCCGCTGCGGCTCAAGAGCGGACTCGAGTTGCAGCGGCTGGGGAAGATGTCGTTCGAGGACTACCAGCAGTTCACGCTGACCGCAGACCTCGCCATCTCCCCGATGCTGGCACCCCACCCGAACTACCCGACCCTCGAGTTCTCCCGCCTCGGGACGCCAGTCATCACAACCTCCTGGGAGACGAAGATCGACCTCGACCGCTACTCCGAGATGATCACGCTCGTCGAACCGACCGTGGCCGCGATGTCGCAGGCGATCATCGAGCGCGCGACGCGCGAGACAGCGCAGGAGGGCGCGGTTCCGAAGACCGAGGAGTCCTGGACACAGGCACTCGCTGAAACTGCCGCGACCGTGACCGCTCTGCACAGAGGCGCTCTCGGATGATCGCGCACGATCTGACCCTCGTCATCGTGGGCTACAAGCACGAGCGCTACGTCGGAGACCTGCTGCTCTCTCTCCAGCAGCAGACGATCTTGCCCAGCCGGATACTGCTCATCGACGACGACCCAGCAGGAGAGACCGCGGACGCCGCCGAGGTGTACCTCGAAGAGAACCCTCTTCACGTGTCCATTCAACGCAACCGGGTCAATCGAGGGCTCTGCGCGAGCCTGAATTCCGCGCTGTCGACGATCGACACAGAGTTCTACGCATACATCTCTGCCGACGACTGGATGCTCCCGACCCGCTTCGAGCGCCAACTCGAAGCGATGGCCGGCGCCTCCGCAGATGTCGCTGTCGTCTACTCGAACGCACTCCGAGTCGATGAGCACGGAAAGCAGCTCGAGCGCGACTTCAAGACTGAATACGCGTGGCCTCCTCGACTGAGCGGGTCTGTCTACAGTGAGCTCTGCGAGTACAACTGGTTGCCTGCGCCCTCGGTCATGCTCCGGACTCAATCGGTGAAGGAAGCAGGAGGCTACGACCCCGATCTCTTCTTCGAAGACCACGACCTGTGGATCCGGCTCGCACTGAAGTCGGACTTTCTCTGCGTCGACGAGCCTCTCGTCGCTTTCCGCGAACTCGGGTCGTCGCTTGGACACCAGCAGTTCCACACCACGAATCCCCGCTTCGTCATGGCGTATCTCCAGATATTCTCGAAACAACTCGGGATCACGCCCGAACTCGACGCTGAGATGGAGAATCGCATCTGGACGCTGGCTCTGCGTCTCTGGCGCATTGAAGGACCGACGCCACGAGTCGTCGACTACCTGAAGACCTCCTTCCGTTCAGCTCCGAACCGGGTCACCGCACGGGTGTACGTTCTCTTGGCTCGTGCAGGGGTTCGAGCAACGGCAGTGGATCGCGTTCGAGGGTTCCTCCGCGCTCCGCGCGCCTAGGTGTACTCGGCCGTTCGCCTCGGAGGCGAAGCTACGACGCGCCAGCGATCGCTCGAAAGTGGTTCACTCGCTCGTCGAAGGTGGTCTCGAAGGGGACAGCCTCCATGAACGAGAGTCCACGGCGGGCCTGAACCTCGAGCTCCATCGGCCCGGTCGCGAGCCGTTCAGTCACTGCTGCCGCCGCGACCACGTCTGGTCTTGCTACGGCCCAGCCACCACCGCCAGCGGCCAGCAGCGGCGTGAGCGTCCTGTTGTGAAAACCGAGGACAGGAACCCCCGAACCCATCGCCTCGAAGTACGTACTCGCCGAATCCCCCTGAACGTGCGGCAGGAACATGAGGTCGACCTCGCTCCGCACAAAGGGCTTCCAGTCCTTCTCGAAGTCCATGAATCCCGCGAAGCGCACATTCTTCGACTCGAGCCGGCGGAGCTCCGGTTCCAGATTTCCTGATCCGATTATCGTGAACTCGAAGCTGATCGATCTCCGTTCGAGTTCCGCGATGAACGGCTCGATCAACTTCACTCCCTTGATCTCGGTCAGACGGCCCGAGTACGCGATTCGCAACGGCCGATCGCCGTGCCAGTGCTCCCGACGGCTTGCGGCAGCCATGTCACCTGCACGCATCCTGTGATCGAAGTACATATGCGTGGAGGGGTTCACGACCTTGTAGTGCTCGGCTGCCGAGTGACCGTTGCACTGAAAACCATCGGCTCGGGCCGCGAGGGCATCCAGACGCCTCGTGCGCCGAAGCGCGCCGACTCTGATGCGGGCCCGGTCGACAGCTCCACGGGCCGTGACGAGACCAACCTCAAGGCGAACGGCGGGGGACCAGTCGTCAGTGAAGATGACCTTGAAGTGATGGCCGAGAAGCGACTGACTCAGCGGTCCCACCACTGAATGCATGACCAGGTCAGCCCCGAGTCGGGAGAGGGCGGGCGCGTCAACTTGCGGGATGAATTCCAGGTCAGCGGCGAGATCGTGATCGGCCCACATCATCTGGGGGTCGTCTTCCTCGGCGAGAAGAGGAGCCTCGAGCGAGGACACGAGCACCTTGCCCGGCCACCTCTTCGCGTACTCGGCCAAGCCCGTCATGGATTTCGCGAATATGCCGAGCTTGCCATCCGCAGTCACACGAAGCGGGCTGTCGTTGAGGTAGAAGAATCTCACGGGCATTCCTTGGAGAAGGAGGTGGACAGGATGGGTGTCGACATTCGATGTTCACCAGCACGGCGATGAAACGCAGTGCTCACTTCGACGTGGAAGCCGAGCGTCGCCGCTGGAGTCGATTCGAGATCTTCACGGTGAGGATGCGCAACACACGCTGCCACCGCTCCAGCGAGCCGATGCGCTGACGCTCGACTCGACCACAGAGGGCTGCCCACTCGTCGACGAGCTTCACAAGCGAGTACTCATCGGCGCGGCGTGCCGCCCCGAGGCGGATACGCTCGAACGCCTCGGGTTCAGCCCGCAACCGTGCGAGCGTCGCTGGAAGCTCTCGAGCGTCGTTGATCAGCAGGCTGTCCTCTCCCGGGCTCGCGAGCTCGAGATACGAGGCCTCGCCGCTGATAATCGGCACCGTGCGGGCATTCCATGCGTTGATGAGCTTCGTGGGCGGCTTCCGCACATCGGCGTTGTCGACCATGCTGCCCCGGATGCACAAGGTGAGATCAGCGTTGCTGAAGTCATGCCAGGTCTGATCGCTGCCGTTTGTCGTGCTTGGAGAATCTATGTGCAAGCTGAAGCCGCTTGCGACGATGCCTGCAACCATGTCGGGCTCAAGGAGAACCTTCGGCACATGCTCCGGATTGCATTTCAGCGTGATCGCCTCGAAGACCGTCCTCGTCTGATCCCTTGGTATCAGCCCCCTCTGCGGGAGCGCAGGAAGGTACTCGGCGTCAGCACCGTAGCGCTGAATCCAGTACGCCGAACGATTCGGCACGATCACACGGTCTGGTCGGAATGGTGCGTCGAATTGCAACGCGGAATCACTGCGGATCATCAGACACGGGAATCCCGACAGCACCAGCGCCGTCCGGAGGTTGACGAAGTCCGAGATGAAGGCGACGACAAGAGATGTGCCGCCCGGCACATCCGGTCCGAGCGTGACGTCGTACCCCCGATCACGGAAACGCGCGAAGAGCTCGAGGATGTTGTGCCCGAATCCCGATGCGAACTTCTCGGGATCCTCGTCCGGTCTCCAGTGCCGGGCAACGCTTGCTACCTCTGGATCTTCGCAGTAGAAGTGCCAATTGCCATCGTTCACGCTGACCTCGACTTCCCGAGCGGCTGACCTACCAGCACCAGACGCAGGAGTTCACTCACCGAAGCCGCGCCGGCACTCGGGGAGTAGTGGTCCTGCCAACGCCGCGCGTTCGCGTCCACGTTGCCGTCAAGCCCACGCTCGATTTTCCGCTCGATAGCTGCCGCGAGTGCGAGTGCGTCGCCGGCAGGAAACACGTCGCCGCTCTGCGGCGGAACGATCTCCGGCAAGGCCCCAGCGTCGCTGACGAGCACCGGGACTCCCGCGGCCATCGCTTCGGTCACGACGAGTCCGAACGGCTCGGGCCACACCGAAGGGACCACAAGCAGGTCGATGCGATCGAAGAACGCAGCTGGCGCCACCCAGCCCGGCCGGTCGGTGAGGTGCGCGACGGGCTGCAGCGCCTTCTCCACGGCCAGCTGAGCCTGTTTCGAGACGAACCGTGGCTCGCCGGCGAGCAGCAGCCGATAGCGCCCAGGTTTGCGCGCCTCCAGCTCCTGCACGGCGGCGGCCAGCACGTCCACGCCCTTGTCGATGGATGGCCTGCCCAGGAATCCGAGCACGATCGGCGGTCCGCTCGACACCCGGTTGCGTGTGCCGGGGCTCTGGCTCCAGTTCGGCAGCACCTCTGCATTGCCGACGGCGGCCGCCATCGACGCGGATGGCACGAGCGTCGTGAGCGCCTTGAAGCGCGCCAAGGGCTCGAGGACGCGCAGCGCACCCAGTGGGCGTTGGTGGAGGTGCACGATTCGACCGGGGTGCCCTGCTGTCGCGGCGGCGGGTACGAGCCCGTTGCACCAGAGGACTCCCCGTCGCTGTGCGGCATCCCAGCGGCGGAGCGCGAGCATCCAGGATCTCCGCCCGGCCGCCTCGAGTTCCACCACGCGATGCCCGGCGCCCCGCGCCGCAGCGACCAGCTCGCCCGGTTCGGAGGGGCCGACGATGGTCACGTCGACGCCGAGCTCCTCGAGCACGGCGGCGATGTTGAGGAGCATCACCTCTCCCCCGCCGATGTCGCCGTTGTTCGTGGCGATGGTGATGTGGTCCGGGAGGCCGCCCGGCAGCTCGGACGTGACTCCCGCCTCGGCATAGACACCGGCGATGGCTGAGGTCATGTCGGAGACCGACGGCCAGTCGTCGAGCGTCGTGACGGCGTCGGCGTCCAGGAGCGCACGCGCGACCTGCGCGACATCTTCGGCGTCGACGAGTCCGGCCTCCGCGACGATCTCCGGGTTCCCGCCGACTCTGGAGGCCACGACGCGCATCCCGCGATTGGCCGCGTCGAGCAGCGAGTAGGAGCAGTTCTCCCAGACCGACAGCTGCGCCAGCACGTCGGCTTCCGCCATGGCCGCGTCGGGGTCCACGAACCCTGGGAAGTCGACGGCGTCGGCGAGGCCGAGGTCGCTGACCCGACGTCGCAGCTCCGCGTCCAGCTCGCCGACCCCGGCGATCGTCAGCCTGGCGCCCGGTCTCTGCGCGTGCACGCGAGCGAACGCATCGATGAGCTGCGGGATGCGCTTCTCGGGAGAGAGTCGCGCGAGGGCGAGCACGCGCAGGGAGTCGGAGGCGCGCGCCGCGTGCGGGGGAAGCCGGTCGACGCCGTTGTGCACGACGTGCACGTGCTGCTTCGGACCCCACTTCGCGAGCATCGCCTGCTTGGTCGCCTCGGAGACGGCGATGACGCCCTCGAACCGACGCAGCCGCGCTCCGTGCACCCGAGCCATGAGCTGCGACTTCCAGGAGGACCCGTGATAGACGCTGTCCTCGCCGGCGATACCGTGCTCGCTCGTGACGCGCACGGTGCCAGGTGGCAGGGGCGTGGCGGCCACGACGACATCCGCGTACGCGAGATGCGAGTGCACGACAGCAGGCCGGAGGCGGCGCGCCGCCGACCTGAGGGTCCGGATCGACCGGCTCAGGCCGGCGTCGGGCCCGACCCTGCCCACGGCGAGGCGTGCGCCGACGGCACGGAGACGATCGACGAGAGGCCCCTCCGGGCAGAGCACGACGAGCTCGAAGCCGGGAATGCCCGCCTCGACCACGTCCAGGACGTGACGCGCGACCCCGCCCAGGTCGGCAACAGGAATCACCCAGAGCGCGATCGGCCGCGAAGAGCGGCCTCCGTCAGGTGCTGCCCGTGCCTCTAGAGCCACTTCTCGAGCCGATCGAGCGCCGTCCAGAAGCCCTGGCCGTTGTCGATGTGACCCTGCCAGATCTCAGGGATGAACGGGGCACCCGGCGCGAACTCGTCGAGCTGGCCCGCCAGCAGCGGCCAGTCGACCTCGCCATCGCCGACCTGGACGCCCTCGCCGTCGACCCCCGTCGCGTCGACGAGGTGCAGGTGGATGCTGTGCGGCGCGACGAGCTCCGTGTAGTCGGAGAACTGCATCCCGAGGAAGTTCGCCGCGAGCTTCGAGTGAGACACGTCGAAGCAGAGCTTCGTCCCCGTCGTCGCCGAGAACTCCGCAGTGTCATGAGGATCGAGGAAGAGGTTGTGGAACTGCTGGCCTCCCATGAGCCACGGGAACGGCGGAAGCGTCTGCGCCGCGATCCGCACGCCGTCCGTGTCGAGACGCTGCACTGCATCCGCGATCCGCGCGTACATGGCGGTGCGCGCCTGAGCGGGGACGTGCTTGTCCTTCGTGAAGCCGCCCATCGTGACGACCATGATCGGCTCGCTCGAGCGCGTGAACCACTTCTTCAGGCTGCGGGTCGTGTCGATGGTCCGCTGCACCTCGCGGATCGACCGTTCCCAGTGCTCGTCGTCCGTCGATGCGAGGTCGACGAGGAAGTCGCCGGAGAACAGGTCTGGCAGGTGCGTCGTGAAGTCCATGTCGAGGGGCTCCGTGAAGAAGCTGCCGATGTCGACCTCGAGGTCCTTGTACGAGAAGTGGAACTCCAGGAAGTCGGGAGTCGAGTTCTCGATGAGCTTCTTGTAGTCGTGGTACCGAACAGGGAGGCCCCACGGGCGACGGAACTCGAACTCTCGCCCGACGGAAGCGGTGTCGGTGAGGTCGCTCTCGAAGAAGAACTCGCCTTCCGCCATGTCGTGGTTCACCGCGCGACCCACGAGCTCGTCGAGACGGTTCGGCTGCAGTCCGCGACCGGGGCTCTTCACGGCGATGTCCTCAGGTCGGAGCACCTCGCCCTCGCGCAGCTCTCGCGCCGCGACCAGCGACTTCGCGAGCGTCGTCCGGTTCATGAGCTCGCCCGTGGACACCTCTCGCGGTGCCGCGTCGCCCAACGAAAGCTCGATGTCTCGGATCTGCTCGACCATCTGCGCGAACTCGTCCGGGAGCAGCGAGACCGTGTGGTCATTGCCCTCCATGCCGCGATCGACGGTGAAGTGCTTCTCGATGATGCGCGCCCCGCGTGCGACCGCAGCGACGGGCACGTGCCAGCCGCGCTCGTGGCCCGAGTAGCCGACGATGCTGTCGCCGATCTCCGCGAGCCGGTCGAGGTAGGCGAGGTTGATGTCCTTGAACGGTGCCGGATATGTCGACTGGCAGTGGAGCAGCGCGAAGCTGGAACCCAGGGAGCGCATGAGCCCGACGGTCTCGAGGATCTCCGACTCCCGGGACATTCCGGTCGACAGGATGAGCGGGAGCCCACGCGAGCCCGCATCGCGGAGCAGCTCGTGGTTGGTGAGGTCGGCGGAGGCGATCTTGAGCCCCTCGATGCCGTAGTCGACGAGCGCCTGGACGCTCGGTCCGTCCCACGGCGTGCACATGAGGTCGACACCGCGGTCGCGCGCATGGTCGAAGACCGTGAACAGCTTCTCCGCGGGGAGCGAGACGCGCGAGAGGAGATCCAGCGTGTACTGCGCTCCGAGGTCTTCGCCTGCCGTCGACCCGCCGCTCTGGCGGTACAGCGCGTCCATGTCCCGCAGCTGGAACTTCACGGCGTCGGCGCCCGCGTCGGCGGCGAGGTCGACAAGTCGCTTCGCGAGGTCGACATCGCCGTTGTGGTTGTTGCCGATCTCAGCGATGACAAACGCGGGGTGGCCGGCGCCGATCTCGTGCCGACCGATGCGCAGCACATCGTTGCGGTCGATGGCGACGGCGATCAGGTGGCCCGTCTCGTCGACGAGCGGCAGGTGCGTGATGCCGCCGTGCCCGAGCAGCGGAGCCAGCTCGGACGGCGTCGACGTCGCCGGCGCGGTGCGGGTGCTCGTGTTGGCGACTTCGACGCACGTGACGTCGAGCGAGGCCGTCGGGTTCGCGACGATCCAGCGACGGAAGTCACCGTCGGAGAGCGAGCCGCGCAGACGACCGTGCTCGTCGACGCAGAAGACGATGCGCTGCTGGTTCGCGCTGATCTTCTGCAGGCCGACGACGATCGGGTCCTCCGCGAAGACGATGTACGGGGTGAGGTTGCGCTCGAAGATCACTGAGCGGAGTCCTTGTCTGTCGATGCTGCGGTGTGCGCTGACGGAGCGGCGGCCGCGTCAGGATGAAGCTGGGAGAGCTGGTGGTCTGCGATGGAGAGATCGAGCTCGGTGTCGATGTCGACGCCTTCGAGGTCATCCATCTCGAAGATGCCGATCGTGCCACCGAGCCGGTTGTGCTCCCGCTCGTAGATCTCGGTCTTCGTGAGGTAGAGCGAGCCCGTCTCGCGGTAGAACATCTGCGTGCGCTGCAGCTCCTGGCGGCGGGGCCTCGCGCCGATCGTGAAGTGCGCCTTCGGCTGGTCCCCCTCTGCCGCTCCGTACTGCCAGAGGAACGGCGTCTGGGGCACGGCACCCACCATCGAATCGACGCCCGTCGCCGCGAACTGCGAGATCGCACGGTCGAGGGTGCCCGGAAGCCGCACGGGCGAGGTCGCCTGCAGGAGCATGACGGCATCCGGTCGTCGCCCGGCGGCCGTGTACTCGGCGATGGCGTGCTCGACCACCGGCTCGGTCGCCGTCGTGTCTTCAGCGAGGTGCGCGGGGCGCAGCCACGGCACCTGCGCGCCGGCTTCCCGTGCGATGGCGGCGAGGGCCTCGTCGTCGGTGGAGACGAGGACATCCATCTGGGGACGCGCCGCGAGGGCCTGCTCGATGGTCCAGGCGACCAGTGGCTTGCCGGCGACTCGGCGCCTGTTCTTGCCCGGGATGCCTTTGGAGCCTCCCCGCACGGGGATGACGCACAAGATCCTCATACTGTTTCCTCCAGAATCCGCGAGATGCTCGCGGCTATCAACTGTGCTGGCTCTGTCTGGGGAACAGGAGGGGCAGGAGTCGAATCGCTGCCCCACTGCGAAAGACCATACCGTGTCCAGAAGTCGCGCACCCACTCGGGCGGGTCGACGCACGTCACCCAGGCATCCTGGCCGGCGGCGGCGGCCTCGAGGACCCCCGTGGAGAAGACGGAGACGACCGGCCGGTCGAGGGTCGCGAGCGACTGGCCCGAGCTCTCGAAACGCACTCCGCGCCGCTGCCAGGCGCGGTGCTGCAGACGCGACAGGCGGTCGGTCTCCGCTGGGTGCGGACGATACTCGGCACCGGTCGTCGTGCAGAACGTCCGGGCGGTCCTCGCCGACGTCCACCGAGACAGCTCAGCACCGTGCAGCTGGCCGAGGAAGACGGGAGTCGCGTCTCCGGGACCTTCGGGACGCCCGCGGTTGCGACGCGAGGCATGCCAGAGCAGCTGCGCACCCACGACCTCATGCGTGACATCACCTCGTCCCGACTTCCAGAACTCGGCGTCGTCCTGGGAGAACGCGAGCAGGTGACTGCCGCGAGCCAACGGCGGCGCGAACGGCGTCGTCAAGCCATGCTGGGCCACGACGAACCGTGCCCCGAGCTGCCTGCTCCAGCGGTAGCCGACGGCCCCAGCGGGAAGGAAGTGACCTGCTGCGAAGACGGCACGAACGCCGCGGAGCTCCCCCGGGAGGTCCAGCCCCTTGAGCCGACGGCTCGTCCAGCTGCCGTCGAGCATCCCGCTGAGGTCTTTCGGCGCGAGAACGGCGACCTGTTCGCCTTCGAGGAACCGCAAGGGCTCCGCGTAGGCCGCGACCGCACTGGGGGTGGGCACATCGATGAGGACAAGCAGACGCGGTTCGGGCCCGTTGACCATGAGCGTGAACTCCGGCTCCGCAGAGGGACGCCGCACACGGGTCATGATCTGGCGTTTGAGGGACCTCGAATTCTGCCAGCGCTGCCACGCCTCGAGGTCCTCCGGAATGTTCAGTCCCACAGCGCCTCCAATGCTCGAGCGCGGTGCTCGAGGGTGTGCTCGGCCAACGTCCGTCTGCGAGCTGCCTCGCGCACCTGGGCGGCCCACGCGGGCTCGCGCTGCGCGCGACGCGCCGACTCCACGATCTCCTCGACGCTCTCGAACACCAGCACCTCCTTGCCGACGTCGTAGAACTCGCTCACATCGGGCCTGTCCACGAGCTCGAGCCCGCCGACGCCTGCGGCCTCGAAGGTGCGCATGGTGAAGCCGTCCTGATTCGCGTGCACGTTCAACGTCGCGAGGCTTCCCGCCATCACGCCGTACGCGGCGCCCCGCGTCAGGTCTCCGCTGGCAGGCACGCCTGCCGACCGGAAGCGTCGCGTCCTCACGACGTCGGAGAGCTTCCGTGACCAGTCGCGGCCGTACGCGCGCACGGGAACTCCAGAGCCCTGGATGCCGCGCACCAGCTGCTCGCGATTCGGGTAGCGGGCACCGACCAGCGTCACCGCCGGCACCTCGACGCGCGCGAACGACTGGCTCGAGTCGAAGCCGAGGGGAACGAAGACGGCATCCGCGCCGTGTTCTCGAAGGAGGCGCACGTCGTCGTGGCTGTAGCTCGCGACGCGACCGGTCGACGCCAGGAACTCCGGCGTGTACCTGGTCCTGCGGATCTCGTCGTACAGCCAGACGACGGACGGTACCGACTGTGCGCCCAGGGCCTCCCACCAGGCGTCGCCGAGCTGGTCGCCCTTGATGACGAGGACCGCCTCGAAGGTCTCTGCGCGCAACTGCTCTACTGCGCGCGAGGTGGCCTTCTCCGCCGCGGCACGAGACCGCATCGACTCCGGGAGGTCATGGAGCAGCTTGTTCTGGAACCGATCGGCGAACGTCGCGTGACTGTCGTAGCGGTGCACCCTCACCGAATAGCCGATCGACTCGAACGCCGAGGCAACCGCCTTCCAGTACCCGTGGAAGTCGGGACTCACGATGAGCAGGCGCTTCAGCATGCGCCAGCTCCCGCGCAACCCGCACTCGCGCGGCGCCAGCGTGACATGTCCACGTTCATTCCCTCGAGGTCAGGTCGTTTGCAGACGGGGAGTCCGTGCGATCGCGTCGATGCCCGGGAGGATGGTCGCCAGGAGGGCGTCGATCTCGGCGACTGCCTGCTTGGCCACCGCGGGGCCGCGGCCGTACGGATCCGCGAAGTCGAGGTCGCCGCCCGGGGGGGTCTTGACATGCGCGAGGAATGGCAGCGGCGCCGCGCGCCGGGGAATGGTCTCGAGCAGCCGTGCCGCGCTGCGGATCGTGAAGGTGTTTCGAACGGCCTTGGGCGATTCGCTGAGCATCCACGATCGGTGCGCGCCCTCGAACGCGAGCACCAGGTCTGCCTCCTTCAGCATGGAGACGTCGACCTGCCGCGCCGCGTGGGGCGTCGGCTCGACGCCCAGCTCACGGACGGCCGCCGAGATCGTCGGGTCGATGTCCTCGCCGACGAGAGCACGGACGCCAGCGCTCGACACCTGCCAGTCGCTCTCAGGCCCGAGCTGCGCACGCGCGAGGAACTCGGCCGCGGCCGAGCGCGCGATGTTCGCGTGGCAGACGAAGAGCAGGCTCGGCACTAAGCGCCTCTGCGCGATCGACGGCTCTGTGGCTGCTCGGTTGCGACGGCAGTCGGAGCCGAGGACGGAACGGGGCCCGCCTGCGGCTGCGAGGGAGCGGCCTGCTCGGCGGCCGGCTGGGCCGGGCGGGAGGGCGAGAGCGACTCCCGCTGCGGTGCGGCCACGTCAGGCTGGGCACCGAAGTGCTCCGAGGGGTCGGTGTGCCCCTTGACCGCCTTGAACTTCGGCATGCCCTTCTTGTCTGCGGTGACGTAGTAGCTGCGGTTGCGGCGGTACTCGTAGCCGTCTGCGCTGTCGCGCGGGGGCACCATGTTGAGCACCGTTCCGAGCATGCGGCTGTGCACCTGCTTGAGCATGTCGCGCGCGGCCATCACGTCCTCCCGGCGGGTACGACCCGCGGAGGCGACGAGCACGACGCCGTCGACGCGCGTGGACAGCACGGCGGCGTCGGTCACGGGCAGCAGCGGGGGCGCGTCGATGACGACGATGTAGTCCTTGGAGAGCAGGCTCACGATGGACTTCATCGCCTCCGAGCCGAGCATCTCCGACGGGTTCGGGGGGATGCGCCCGGACGGCAGTACGTAGAGCCCGGGGATCTTCGAGCCGACGAGCGCATCCTCGAGCGACACCTGGCCGCTGAGCACCTCGCTCAGACCGATCTTGCCGTCGATGCCGAGGACGGTCGCGACGGTCGGACGACGGAGGTCCGCGTCGATGAGGATCGTCGGCGTGTTCGACTGCGCCAGGACCTGCGCGAGCGAGGTCGCGACGGTCGACTTGCCCTCACCCGCGTTGGCGCTGGTCACGACGATGGAGCGGATCTCCTCGTCGACGCTCGCGAAGCGGAGATTCGTGCGCAGACGCCGGAAGGACTCGGCGGCGATGGCGTCGGCGTCGTTCGTGCCCCGGTTCTTGCCCATGAGCTGCGGCGACTTCGGGATGCGACCGAGCGTTCCGGCGCCGGAGGCCGTTGCGAGGTCCTTCGAGTCGCGGACCTTGACGTCGAGCGAGCGACGCAGGAGCGCGAAGGCGTAGGCGAGCACGAGGCCGATGGCACCGCCGATGATGAGATTGTTGCGGAGGTTGGGGCTGACCGGCGACGTTGGCTCGACGGCGTTCTGGAGGGGAACGACGGTGACTCCGGAGGTTCCGCCCCCGACCTGCGTCTCGATCTCCGTGATGACGTCGGCCATCGCCTGCAGCGCCCCGTTGGCCAGCGCGACCGCCGATGAAGGCGTGCTGGCACTGGCGCTGACCTGGATGAGGTTGCTGTTGGGTGCGACCGTCGCGGAGAGGCGACCGGTCAGCGTCTCGCCCGCGGCGAGTCCGGAGTTGGGGTTCTCGGCGATCTTGGCGTACACGGGCTGGCTCGTGATGAGGGGAAGGTACGAGTTCGCCTTGGTGATCGCCTGCTCCGAGCCGTCGATGGACGAGAACTCTCCGGAGCTGCCGGCGATGACGAATCCTGCGGAGTCGGCTTCGTAGACCTTCGGCTGGATCTGCGTGTAGCCGAACGCGGCCAGCAGCCCGACGATGACCCCGATAGCGAGGATCTTCCAGCTCTTGCCGGTGAGACGCAAGAAATCGAGTACCGTCACAGCGCGTACGCCTCTCCTAGACACAACATTCCGCGCACGGGCATGAGACCCGTGCGCGAGGACAACTCACAGTAACAACTGGACGCACCGAACGCCATCCGCTGGCCGTTCATGCGGTCCAGGGATGCGGCATCGCGCGACACGCGCATGTCACTTCTCCCCACGGCGCGTGGCCGCTTCGTCGACGAGTTCGTGCAGCCGCCGCGCGAATGCCTGTTCGGAGAATCCGTGGGCGTGGGCCTTGATGGCCGCGACGTCCCAGACCTGGAAGCGCGAGGCCGCGACGGCGTCCGCGATCGCGGCGGCGGTCGGCACGTCGAAGAAGCGTCCAGTGGCCCCTTCGCGCACGGTGTCGAGGTACCCGCCGGCCCGGAGGGCGATGCTGGGCTTGCCCCACGCCGCCGCCTCGATCACGGTCAGTCCGAAGTCTTCATGCGATGGCGCGATCAGCGCGCGGCTCCTGGCGTACAGCCAGCGAAGGTGCTCGTCGCTGATGCCGGAGACGAGGCGGACGTTGTCCGGCAGCATCGCCGACAGCTCAGCCCGCTGGGGACCGTCGCCGACGATGACGAGGCGCTCGTTCGGCAGGCCCGCCACGGCTCGGATCGCGGCGTCCACGTTCTTGTAGGGAAGCAGGCGCGACACGAGCAGGAGGTGCCCACCGCCGCCGACGAAGTCAGCGAGTTCTGGCATTGCGGTTCTCGGCCCGCTGATGTCGACGCTGTGCGGTGGGAAGAGCAGCTCTGACGAACGCCCGTACACATCGGAGACTCGCTGCTGCACGATGGACGAGTTCGTGAGGTAGGTATCGACGCTGGCTGCCGCCTTCTGGTCCCAGCGCTTGAGGAACGGCGTGAGCATGCGCAGGCCCATTCGCGCAGGGGAGAGACGGCCAGCGCCGCCGAGGTACTGGTCGCTCAGGTAGAGATAGCGGGCGGGCGAATGGCAGTACGCGATCGTTCTTCCGGTGGTTCGAAAGCCGTGCGCCCACCCGGTTGTCGATGCGATGACGACGTCGGCGTCGATGTGCATGCCGGAACTCGCGGCCGCCAGGAGCGGCAGCGCCTTGCGGTGGTCTCTCCGGAGCGGCCCGACCTTGTTCAGCGGGGACGTGACGATGTCGATGTCGCGGAACTCGGGGAACGTCGTCTCCGGCTCGTAGAGCGTCGTGAAGACCTGCGCCTCGGGGAACGCTCGGCTGAGGGAGAGCACAACACGTTCTGCGCCTCCGCGCTGCGTGATGTAGTCGTGGGCGATCGCGACGCGGGGACGCGGAGAGCCAGTCGCGCGCATTCCACCACCTCGGTTTTCGTTCATGGGCCACCAATGGGAGGTGAAATGCAGATTCCCCGAATGCGGATCCTGGAATTCCAGAAACCCGACTCCCCACATTCTATGCAGGCCGGCTCAGCCCTGTGGCCGAGGAGCAACGATCCCGCAGAATCGCTTCCCCCCGGAACCGCTCTGCAGCGGCGCTGTTGGACAGCACCGGCAAACACCGTAGCATCGGAACGTGACAGAGCATTCTCCGTTGGCAGGGGCCATCAGCAAAACTCCGGACTTCGTTCGAGATTCCATCTTTGCCGTCGGCAGCACTCGCATCATCGATGCCGTGCTGATGATGTTCTTCGTCGTCCGCATCGCGACACCCGGCATCGGGCTCCCCGTGAACGACGTCGCCGGACTGCTCCTCGTCGCCGTCGCCGCCTTCCGCCGGCCCACCAGGCAGCTGAGCGGCACGACCTGGTTCGCGGCGATCAGCGTCCTCCTCGTCACGTTCCTCGTCATCGTGGCGATCGCGACGGGCCCGAATCAGGCAGACATCACCCGCCTCGGCCGAATCCTCATCCTGTTCTTCCTGGCCGGCTTCATCGCCAGCGGACGCATCGACATCGTCTCGGGCCTCAAGGGATTCTCGGTCGGGCTGCTCGCCAACATCCCGCTCTTCTACGCAGGGCTCGCCCCGGACACCTACGGCGGGCTCCTCACCGGCTTCCTCAACGACAAGAACGTCGCCGGATTCACGTACGCGATCATGACCGTGCTCCTCTTCCTGATCTACAGGCGCCTCTGGACCCGAATCGCCCTCACCGGCCTCGGCCTGGGGGCAGTGGTGCTGACCGACTCTCGGACCTCGATGGCCGCACTTGCCGCAGCCATCATCTGGCTGGTCCTCGCGCGCTTCCTCGGCCCGTTCTTCCGCGTCGTCCTCGCCGGAGTGCTGCTCGGCGGGTTCTTCTATGCAGAGAACAACCTCTCGCAGGTCGGCGCCTACGCCGCACGTTCCGGATCAGACGAGCTGCGCGACCGAATCGATGCCGCATCGCTCGAGAAGACACTGGCTGCGCCCTGGTACGGCCACGGACTCGGAGAGGCGACCACCGAGGTCGCCGGGGATGTCTGGTTCTTCCACAACTCCTACTGGGGCCTCATCACGGAGGGCGGCTACGCCTTCCTGCTCGCCATCCTCGCGCTCCTCGCGTTCGCTGGATTCCAGTTCCTGGGGAAGGGCAAGCAGACGCCTGAAGCCCGCATCGTCGAGGCCGCGACGATCGTCATCCTGCTCTGCTCGTTCCGCCTCGGAGAGGTGTTCATCACCCTCCCGACCTTCATCGCCATCGGCATCGGCCTCGGCATCTACTCGCAGCGACACTCTGACTGGCTCGTCCGTCAGGCGGCAGCGGGCCCGGAGGTCGAAGGGGCGCTCTTCCCCATCCAGCAGCGCGTCAGCTAGGTCGCCGACCCGGCAGCGTCCGGCAACCCACGAGACGACGAAGCGCCCGACCCGCACGAGGCGGGTCGGGCGCTGTGCTTCCAGCGCAGGGGGCCGAGCTGGAAGCGTCTGGGCCGGGACGCGTCTCCCCAGACACGAGACCCGACCTGCGCCGCGAAGCGGCGGCCGGTGCCCCCAGGCGCCAGCATCGCGACAGCACGTCCATTGTGCTGCGAACGCGGATACCGCTCACGCGAAAGGGAGATTCTGGCGCAAGTGGGGCACGAAACGGCAGCAGATGCCGCGCCCACCGCGCCGGGCCGCTGACGGGTCAGACGGCGCCGAACCGCGGAAGCGGCCACACGATGGAGAAGACCTCGCCCACGACGTCGTCGTCGCGGACCGTGCGCAGGCAGGAGGCGTCCACTCCTCCGCCGCGGCACGCGGCGAGCGAATCGGAGGAGTTGGTGCGGTTGTCTCCGAGGACCACGATCTGGCCTTCCGGCACGGTGAACTCGTCGAAGCAGCGCAACGAGGCGGGAGACGTGGAGCAGTCGAGCGTGCCTGGCACGAACTCGAAGTCGAGGTCGACGTAGGAGCTCTCGTCGAGCGCGGTTCCGTCCACGACGATGCCACCTGTCGCCGGGTCGACCGCCATCGTCTGACCTCCGGTCGCGATGACGCGCTTCACGAGGATGTGCGAGAAGCCCTGGCCGATGCCGAAGACCTCCCCCACCACGCGTGCGGCGAATCGCAGCGGATCGCTGGGAGCCTCGGGCGGCGCCTCGTCCCACGTGTCAGAGGCCGCGAACACGACGATGTCACCAGTGATCGGTTCGGCGTCACCCAGGTACGCGAGGCGATTGACCAGGATGCGGTCACCGACGGCGAGCGTGTCGTCCATGGAGGCGGACGGGATGGCGTACACCTTCACGAAGAACGCCTGCACGAGCGCGAGGACCGCGAACGCGGCGACGAGATGGAAGAGCGGATGCGACGTCACACGTCGCAACCGCGATCGCGGCGCCCGTCTGCCAGGGGCGTCCGCGAGGTCGCCGTCGCTCACTGACCCGCCGTATTGCCGACGACCGCGGCTTGCACGCGTTCGACGAGATTCGCCTCCACGAGACCTTCGAGGGCCACCTGCACCAGGTGACGCGCGTCCGGGACCTCACCGTACTGCTCGATGAGCGCAGCCGTGAGGCTCGTGAGGGTCGTCCAGTCGCCGAGAAGCTCCCACAGACCAGGCGCGATGCCGGCCAGTTGCCTGACGATGCGCGATTCGAGCGTGACCGCCTCGTTCTCGAACAGCAGCCAGTGGACGCCAGAGGCGCGTCGGTAGGAGTCCTCTCGGACGGTGGCCGAGGGTGTCCTCGTGTCTGCCACGCTGTGACCCGATGTCCACGGCTGGAGGTCGCCCTGAGCGGCGAGGATCTCGGGGACCAGCGCAACGACCTGCGAGGCCTCTGAATACGTGACCCGTCGCACGCCGTCGGTGGCGTCGATGAGCTCCGCAAGCTGCACCAGCGGATCCGGCAGGGCGGGCAGGTAGCTCAGCTCCGGGACCATCGAGCCGATCGCACTGCCGGTCGCCACTGGCGAGAGCTGCGGGCCGTCGACGAGCTCGTGCTCGTCGACACGGTGCAGGAGCACGATCGCGGCGATCTTGAGCGGCGCCTGCGGGAGGGGGCGCAGCCCGAGCTTCGCGGGTGAGAGCTGCGCCTTGGGCCGAGCCGAGTCGACGATGACCGAGAGCGGCTTGCGGTACGGCAGGACGGTGCCGTCGAAGTCGACGGCGAGGGTCTCGTCGGTGACATAGCCGAATTCGCGGCCGAGGGTCTTCGCGAGGGTCGTCTTGCCGCGCCCAGAAGGACCGACGAACGCGATGACCCGACCGTCGTCGAGCGCGACGCCCGCCGCGTGGAGCATCACGAGGCGACCGCCGTTGTGCTCGATCGCGTCGAGCGTCACCGTGGTCGAGATCTGCGAGGCCAGATCGGCTGCCGAACCGCTCACCACGTCGGTTGCCTCGGGTTCGCTCAAGGGAGCGAGCGCAAGACGATGTGATTCGTCAGGCTCACCTTCCCCGGGCTGGCCAGTCACGTCGGCCCAGGACTCCCGCAGATCCGCCTCGAACTCCGCCGAGATGCTCTCATCGAGGCGAAGTTCTACGTCTACGCCAAGTGGATTCAGGCGCAGTGTTCTCGTCATGCTGGCAACTGTACCAAGCAGGCGCGGCCTGGGACGGCTCAGGGGAGCACTCCCCATTCCCGCGCCTCGAGCTGTCGCCCGAAAGGGAGGCTTCGAGCACACCTTCGAGGCGGTCCGAACGTGCCGTCCGACGCCTCGGAAGTGCACGCCCACACACTCGCAGACCTCGATATGCTCGCTCTTGCGAGTTCTCTCGGCTCGCGACGCAGATCTAAGGACCCCAGTGACCGCAGCAGCCGCGTCCCCGGACGCCGCGACCATCGCGTTCTCGGTGAACGATGGAGTCGCGCTGTCGACGGCGCTCACGCAGCATGTCGCCCGCGAGCAGGGCATCCGCATGCTCGTCATCAAGGGGCCGATCTCCGCCGATCTCGGACTGCGCACTCGCCGGTACTCCACCGACGTCGACATCATCGTCGAGCCCGGCCGCGCGAAGGACCTCATCGAAGCGCTCCAGGCGTACGGGTGGCGCCCTCGCCCTTGGCCCGACTTCCCGAAGCTGCTCGAGCAGCACTCGCGCACCCTCATCCACGAGTCCTGGCCGAACGACATCGACGTGCATCACTACTGGCCTGGTTTCCTCGGCAGGCCGCAGGAGGCATTCGATCGCCTGTGGGCGCACCACATCCAGGTCACCGTGGCCGGCCACCCCATCGACACTCCCGATCGGGCGGGCAGCGCCCTCGTCCTCGCGCTGCACTCCCTCCGCGAGGAGGGCCAGGTCTCAGCGGACTCCCGCCAGATGACCGAGTACAGCGAGCTCGTCAGCGCGCTGAAGAAGATGGATGGCTCCGACACGCAGTTCGTCTCGGACGCGCGCTCGACCGCGTCCCTCACGGAGCAGATCCTGCAGGACGCGGTCGGAACGGACTCGACGCAGACCGCGCGACGCTTCCTCACAGACCTCGGACACGATGTCCCGCTCGTCCCGAACTCGAACGCCAGCGAGGCGCTGCGCCTGTGGCGTCTCAACGCCAAGGCTGAGCACGCGATGACGGGCTGGATGCTCAAGCTGCAGCGGGCTCCCCTCCTCGAGAAGCCGGGCATCGCGGCCCGCGCGTTCTTCCCCTCTCGCGCGGATCTCGCGGCCATCGACCCCGAGCTGCGCAACGGCACGATCAGCGTCGTCAGGGCCTGGTGGAAGCGAGCGAGCCGAGGGCTGCACGGTCTTGTGCAGGCCAGGCGCGATCTCAAGGCGTTCGACAAGCGCTAGCGGCGTCGGCCACCCCGATGCTGACGGCGTACGTCGCGACTGCTACGCGGAGGTGTGCGAGTCGAGGATCTGCAGCAGGTGGGCGTCCAGCAGCTGCGTCACGAAGCCGAGCACCTGCTCACCGATGACCTGCTCGTCGAGCCCGTAGTCGGCCGAGAGCTCGCGCACGATGAGCTTCAGCGAGCGGACGCCGTCGAGCTCGTCCCAGATGACGGCCGCCGTCCCGCTGAGCACCAGCGGCTTGCAGCTCGTGTCGACGAGCGACAGGACGGTCAGGTCTCCGCTCTCATCGTCGCGGACGAGGGCCAGAGCAGGCGCCGGGGTGATCACGGCCTCGAAGAGCTGCCCGCTCTCACGACGCTGATCGCCTATCGCCTGATCCATCCCGCCAGCCTACTGTTCGGCTGAGATCCACTGCGTGCAACAGACCGGCGCACACAAAGAAGCAGCGGCGACCCACCTGGTGGGTCGCCGCTGCTCACTGTGCGTGATTCGCCCTAGTAGGCGCCCTCACTGGCGACGACTGCACGAGCAGTGCGGAAGAGGATGACGAAGTCGCCGGCCATGGACCAGTTCTCGACGTAGTAGAGGTCGAGGCGCACCGTCTCCTCCCAGGTCAGGTTGGAGCGTCCGCTCACCTGCCAGAGGCCCGTGATGCCGGGCTTCACCATGAAGCGACGGTGCACGTGGTCTTCGTACTGCTTGACCTCTCGGTCCAGCGGCGGACGGGGGCCGACCAGCGACATGGAGCCGCCGAAGACGTTGAACAGCTGCGGGAGCTCGTCGATCGAGTAGCGACGGATGAACTTGCCGACCTTCGTGATGCGAGGGTCGTCCTTCATCTTGAAGAGGATGTCGTTGCCCGCGTCACGGCGCTCGCTCTGCAGCTTCTTCAGCACCTCTTCGGCGTCGGCTCGCATGCTGCGGAACTTCCACATCGTGAATCGGCCGCCGCTGTAGCCAACGCGCTCCTGCTTGAAGAACACGCCGCCAGGCGAGGTGACGGCCACGGCGATCGCCGTTCCGACCAGGAGGGGCGAGAGGACGAGGATGAGGAGGCCGGAGACGAGGATGTCGAAGGCGCGCTTGAGCAGGAGCCCCATGCGCGTGAACTTCGGGGAGTCGACGTGCAGCAGCGGCAGGCCGGCGACCGGGCGCGTGACGATGCGCGGGCCACCCACGTCGAGCAGGCCTGGCGCGACGATGAGGAAGTGGCGGTCCGGGTCGAGGTCCCAGCCGACTTCGCGAAGCCACTGCGTCGAGGTGACGTCGTTGCCTGCGATGACGACGGTGTCGGCGCCGATGGCGTCGAGCGAGCCTGCCAGGTCCTCCGGGTTGCCGCCGATGGGGACATCCGTTCCCGGCAGGAAGTCGGGAGAGTTGGGGTCGAGCTCGCCGCTCTTGCCGTCGATGAGGCAGGCGCCGACGACGTTGTAGCCGGCGGCTTCACGACGCGAGAGGTCGCGGTTGAGGTCGAGCACCGAGTAGCGCGAGCCGACGAGCAGCACACGTGCCTGCAGGTTTCCGCCCTTGCGCTGGCGGACGAGCCACTGGCGACCGATCCAGCGGGAGAGGAGGAGCGCGACGGTGCCGACCGGGAAGGCGATGAGCACGTATCCACGGGCAAGCTCGAATGCCGAGAGGTAGGCGAAGATCGAGACGATTCCCGCGAGCATGAGCGAGGCGTTGAAGATGCCGCGGTACTCCTCGAACCCTGAGCCCAGGATGCGGTAGTCACGGGTGTCGAAGAGGGAGAGCATCCAGGCCCAGCCGACGACGATGACGGTTGAGACGAGCCAGTAGGACACTTCGCTGCTGATGAAGCCGCTGCCGCCGGCGGGAACGGCCGCGTTGCCGCCGCCGAGCCAGACGAGCTGGGCTCCCACCATGACGACCGCCAGAATGGCGAGGTCGGTCAGAACGAGGAGCTGCGCGTACCCCTGGCGCCAGTTGGCGCGGCGTTTGTTGCTTCGCTGGACCCGAGCGTTCTGTTCTGAGGAGGTCTGCGCGAAGTGCGGTTCGACCGAGGGCAGCATGTCGCTGTCTCGCGAATCGTCAGTCGCGGTTGCGACTGGGATCTGCGAGGTAGCGGGCCCTGAGGTGGGTGGCGTCACGTGTGCTCCAATAAGAGATGAGTACTTCTTGGTGCGCAGACCGCGTCGGTTCCGGGAATGCGCTTCGGGTCTCCGTGGCCACGGGCCACGCTCTGTATGGGCCTGTGGGCTCATCGTAGAGATCCTGGGTGCTAGCTGAGACTATCTCAACGTTCCCGCATAACAAAAGGGTCACCCAGGTATTTTTTCCGCATCTCTGGCGTGTTTTCCTGACCGAAACACACTTGTTGTGCATTTGGGTTTCATTTCAGGGAAGCGAGACATCGCTCGGCCCGACTCGTGCTCGAAACTTGCGCCGTGTCATACTCGCCTGCATGGAGCAGACCCCAGGACAGCCTTCGTCGCGCCCTCGAAGCGACGACGACGCCCTCACAGATCTCTTCGAGCACGAGGCCGATAGCGGTTCCGGCGGCACACGCCGCGCGGCACGCGAGCACGGCAAGAAGAAGCGTCGTGGGCCGAAGATCCTGCTGTGGACACTCGTGGGCGTCCTCATCGTCGCAGTGGCAGGTGCCGGCATCATCTGGTGGAACGTGAACCAGGCGTTCAACAACATCGAGAAGATCGATGACGCCCTCCCCGGAGACTACGAGGGACGCCCGGAGCAGGTCGTCACCGAGGCGGGCTCGCCCATGAACATCCTCCTGCTCGGAAGTGACTCGCGCGTCAGCGGGAGCACATCGATCATGACCGACCTCGGCAGCCGCAGCGACACGATGATGCTCGTGCACATCCCCGCCGATCGCAGCGACGTGCAGGTCATCTCGATCATGCGCGACAGCTGGCTCGCGATCCCGGGCCACGGCGAGGCCAAGATCAACGCCGCACTGTCCTTCGGTGGCGTCCCGCTCGTCGTCCAGACGGTCGAGGGCCTGCTCGGACTCCGCATCGACCACGTCGGGGTGGTCGACTTCGACGGCTTCGCGGGCATCACGGATGCGCTCGGTGGCGTCACCATCAACAACGACGTCGCCTTCAACTCGTCGCACATGCAGGGCAAGACCTTCGAGGCCGGGCCCATCACGCTGACGGGCGATGAAGCGCTCGCCTTCGTGCGAGAGCGCTACGCCTTCACCGACGGCGACTACCAGCGCGTGCGGAACCAGCAGGCCTGGGTCAAGGCGGTGCTCGACAAGATGCTCACGGCGGAGACCCTGACGAACCCGGGCAAGGTGCAGGAGATCATCACGAAGTTCTCCCCCTTCATCGCGGTCGACAGCACCTTCGACCTGCAGACCATGCTCAACCTCGGCCTCTCGATGCGGGACATCCGCGGGAGCAACGTGCGCAGCTTCACCCTGCCGACCAACGGCACCGGCATGGTCGGCGACCAGTCGGTCGTATTCCTCGACACGGTCAGCATCGGGGAGCTCAAGAAGCACCTCGTGACCGACACCGTCAGCGAGTACCAGCCCACCGGGCGATAGCAGGGCCGCTCCGCCTCCTCGCCCCGCGCATCCGACTGGATGCGCGGGGCGATCTGCGTCTCCGCATCCGGATCCACGCATCACCGAATCCGCCCGAGTCTGCGAACACCAACATGTCCGAGGCACATGCTCGGGACTGAAGCACGTCTCCGTCGCGAGACCCGAGCAGCAGTCCACGACAATCGCCAGAACATGGCATCTCCCGCCGAAAAGTGCGACGTATTTTCTGGTGATGCGGCAAAGAGTGAGACTCGATACAGCTTCGTTCAACCCGCAGATCCTTCCGCGGTCACAGCAGGGGTTCTCCCCGTTCCACCGAAGCCCGCCGTGATGTGAGTCGGAAAGGAGATGACAGGCGTGATCTCGGAGCTCGATGTCGCACTTCGTGGTGAGAGGGCCGTCGATTGGCTCCAGTCACGTGGCCTCCAGGTCGTCTCAGCGGACGGCGAAGTGAAGATCTTCGCCGACCTCGCGACGTGCCCCACGATCGTCATCGGCCGCATCTGGGTGACCCCGATGGTGGTCCAGATCAAGCCGCGCCCCCAGGACGACAACGGCTTGGTCTTCCTGAGCTTCGCGATGCGCGGCACGTCGAGGCTGAACGGTCAGAACGAGTCCGAGGGTTCCGTGCCGTCGCCGTTCTACGTCCACGAGTCCTCGGAGCCCATGCGCGTCGAATCCTCGGACGCCTCGACTCGACTCCTGTTCGGGATCCGACGGTCGAAGATCAAGGCGGTGCTCGGGAACGAGCTCAACTACACCGGCCCGCGCACACCGAACGCGCACCTGCGCAAGGTCCTGACCAGCGCCGCCATGGCGTCGCTCGACGGCTCGATCGACGAGGACAACCCGGGGTTCCCCGCCTGGCGGACCGCGATCGAGAACCTGGTGATCGCCGTGCTGCGCTCGTCGATTCGCGAGAGCACCGTGGCCGGCCCCTCGAAGACCCTGCTGATGCGCGCGCACCGGCTGATCGCGGAGCAGGCCCACGACGCGAACTTCTCGGTGGTCGATCTCGGCCAGCAGCTGGGCATCTCGCAGTCGCACCTGCACAGGGTGTTCAGGGAGACGGGCACGACGCCCGCGAGGCTCCTGCGCGAGACCCGTCTCGCGTTGGCGGAGGACTTCCTCGGAACCGGCGACCCGACGGTGCAGGACTTGAAGGCAGCAGCCGCCTACAGCGGGTTCAGAAATCTCCGCATGTTCCGCCGGGCAAGCGCAGAAGAGTCAGGTCAGGCCGAGGCGCAGACCGGAGGAGTCCAGGGCGCACAGCCGACCTCGGAGGATGGCCCGGAGAGCTCGTCTGAGGACGCTTCCGAGAACGCGTCGGGGTCGGCCCTGGTCTGAGGGACTCCCCCGACGGGGAGTGACCTCCAGGCGCGGAGGAGGACTCAGCACTGCATCCGGAAGTAGTCCGGCACGTCCGGTGCGAGGAGATCACGGTCGCGGATGACCGTGAGCGGAGCGCGGCTGTCGTCAGCGCAGACCTCCTCAGGTGTTCCTGCGAGAGCATCGGTGTACTCGATCTGCAGGACGAGATCGCCGTAGGCGCTCGAGTACGCGGCGCATTCCCCGTAAACACCGCACTCCTCCGCGACGGCGAAGTCGAAGCCCAGCTCGGCTCGGCCGCGATCGGCGAGCTCTGCCGCGTTCTTCTGCCCGATCGCGAGGCCAGCAGTGTGGGCGGCTTCGACGTAGGCCGCCGCGAGCTCGAGTGCCCCGCTCTCGTCGATGCCGGCTCCCCCACCGCTCGTGGACGCGTCGAAGCGCGTGAAGGTGTCGAGGTTGTCGATCTCGACGGCGTCGAAGCCCGACTCGGCGCAGCCCGTGATGATCGGGGCCATCACGGCGAGGATGCCGTCGCGCTGCTCGGCCGTCGACGGGTCGAGGATGTACTCGTCGGGCCAGTCCGGGTCGACGACCGGATGACCGGCGTCGTCGTGGAGCAGCAGCTCGCTGCGTTCGTCGAGCCAGGTGGCAGATTCCCCGGGCTGCGTCTGGAAGCCGTTCACGTAGCAGATGCTGTACGCCCCGGAGTCGGGGGCGGCAGTGGAGTCTCGGGCGACGACGTCGAGGCCACCGTCGATCTCATACGGCTCGCCGAGCTGGTAGTCGAAGGTGCCGTTTGTCGGCGGGAGGGGCACGTACGACCCGGTGTATTCCACCACCCCGCCCTGCGCGCATCCGCTGAGGACGAACACACTCACGACGAGGAGCAGAGCTGCTGGAGAGACGCGCATGACGTCATCATGCTCCACGGCAGGTCTCGGTTCTGTGTGCATCCACGCCGATTTCACCTCGCCTTTCACCTCGAGAACCTTTCTCTCGAGAAGAGGGCCGCGCCTAGGCTTGTTGGCCTCACCACGAAGGAGTGCCGGTGTCCCCCAACACGCCCCGCGGCCCATCCCCCGATGCACGCGCCGCCGACCGCCCGGCGTCGGCGTAG
The DNA here is from genome assembly GCF_002931055.1 of Pseudoclavibacter sp. AY1H1. Lineage (GTDB taxonomy): Bacteria > Actinomycetota > Actinomycetes > Actinomycetales > Microbacteriaceae > Pseudoclavibacter. The sequence continues at coordinate 42,937 of NZ_PSXX01000011.1, forward strand.
GCCGGACAGGCGACGGTCGCTGCGTGGTTCACCAGCCAGACACGGTCCTGCAGCTCGTCGGGTGGATGCTCCTCGCCTGCGGTGCTGCGCTCTTCGCGCTCATGATCGTGGCGGCGGTGCTCGCAGCTCGACGGCAGGACTCCTCGAAGCGCAGGCTGCAGGCGCTCAGCGTGATCCTGGCGACGCTGGGCAGCCTGAGCGTCGTCATCGGCGGCGTGAGCCTCGCTGCCGGGACCTTCGCGTGATCTCCCGTGCCGCCGAGACGACCTAGCTCGCGAACACCGTCGTGAGCTCGCCGATCCCCTCGACTCGGATGCGCACCGAGTCGCCGTCGGCGACGGCGCGGTGGCCGCGGAGTGCATCCGGCAGCTTCTGCGGGGTGCCTGTCGCGATGACGTCACCCGGCTGGAGCGTGATGGACTGCGAGATGTACGAGACGAGCTCCGCGAACGGGAAGATGAGGGTCGACGTGCTCTGCGACACGGTCGTCTCGCCGTCCCGGATGACCTCGACGAGCAGGTCTGCGGGGTCGTCGATCTCGTCCGCCGTCACGATGGCGGGCCCGAGCGGCGCGAAGCCGTCGAAGCACTTTCCGAGCGTCCACTGGCTGGTGCGGTTCTGCCAGTCACGGGCAGACACGTCGTTGACGAGGGTGTAGCCGGCGACGTGCGCCAGCGCGTCCTCGGCGGATACGGCGTGCGCCGCCCGTCCGATGACCAGACCGATCTCGCCCTCGTAGTCCACGTCGCTGCTCTGTGGGGGCAGCCTCACGGCGTCGTCTGGTCCGAGCAGCGTGTTCGCGGTCTTCACGAACACGTCGGGGCGTTCGGGGTCGGGCTGTCCCTCCCCGCCCGCGACCACATGGCCGCGGTAGTTGTAGCCGACGCAGAGCAGCACCCGCGGCGTCACGGGCGCGAGCAGTCGCTCCCCGTCGCGCAGCGGCAGGCCACTGACGTCGGCCGACGCGACCGCGGCGCGTGCATCCGCGAACAGCTGCTCGTCGGAGAGCAGCTCGAGTGTCGATGCGACGAGACCGGCCAGGTCGAGGAGCCGATCACCCTCTGGCGACTCGACGAGGGCCGCGGGCACGCTCTGCCCGGCACGATCCCAGGTGACGATTCTCATGCGCCTGCTCCCCCGCTCACCAGTACCGCTGCCAGTCGGGACGCGACGCGCGCGTCAGCGCCTCCAGGAAGAAGTAGTCGCCCCAGAGTGTTCCCTCGTCGACGCCCACGAGCTTCGGCATGTCGTACACCCCGTGCAGGAGGAGCGCGTCAGAGGACTCGGCCGGCCGCGGCGTGGCCTCGGCGATGAGCGCGTCGAGCTGCGCGTACGCGGCTGCGCGGGCGCGCGCCGACCGCTCGGGGTCCGGCTCGACCGCGGCGAGCTCGAAGAACCCGCAGGCGGCGATCGCGGCGGCAGAGCTGTCGCGGGGAGCGTCGCTGCCCTCGGTGTAGACGAGGTCCCAGTAGGGGATGCCGTCGCTCGGCAGGTGCGCGAGGTAGTAGTCGGCGCACCTCCAGGCAGCCTCGAGCTGCCTCGGGTCGCCAACGGCCTGCGAGTTGAGCGCGAAGCCGTAGATGCCCCAGGCTTCCCCGCGCGCCCAGCACGACTCGTCGAACGCGCCCTGCTCGGTGCCCCCGCGCAGGGGCTCGCCGGTCTCCGCGTCCCAGTAGAACGTGTGGAACGTGGAGTCGTCGGCACGGAAGATCTGCGTGCGCAGCTGCTCCGTGTGGCGCCGGACCGCATCCGCGTATCGGGGGTCGCCCGTCTGCTCGCCGACCCACGTGAGCAGCGGCATGTTCATGAGGCTGTCGATGATGGCGCGGCCACGCTGCGCTGGGTCGCTGAGGTCCCCCCAGGCCTGCAGGATCCCGGCAGGCTCGAGGAAGCGCGTCATGAGCCGCTCCCCGGCCTTGACCCCGGCGGTGCGCCAGCGCTCATCGCCGGTCTGCTTCCATGCGGTGACGACCGAGAGCGAGTAGAGGAATCCGAGGTCGTGGGTCTCGAGGTCCTCGTCCCCGTAGAGGCGGCGCTCGAAGTCGGCGGCGTGCGCGAGGGCGGCTTCGTGGAAGGCCGCGTCGCCGGTGACATCGCCGGCGAGCCACATCATGCCCGGCCAGAAGCTCGTCGTCCAACCGCGGTTGGCTCCCTCGGCGAATGCCTCGGTCGCGGGTCGCAGCAGGTAGCGGCCGTCGGTGGTCGTGTCGTCAGGGTAGGCGGCGCCGAACGCGACGATGTTGCGTCGGACGGTTTCGGTGGCCGCTGCCAGCGCGTTCTCCACGGTCGTGGATGCGGGCGCGAAAGTCATGGGAATTCCTTCGAGTGAGTTCGTGGTGTCCGTCAGGCCGCGGCGTGTGCCGGGGTCTGCTGCAGGGTGTAGCGGCCGCCAGCCCAGACGACGTAGAGGCAGGCGGCGGCCGAGAGCCCGATGGCGATGGCCGGGGCCGCGGTGAGCACCGCGGCCTGGACGGCGACGATCGCGAAGGACGCGAAGGTCATCGGCCAACGGCGCACGGCGAGGAAGAGGGATGCGCGCACCAGCACGAGCAGGCGCGTGTCGTCGGCCTGCGTGATCGCGACGAGCGACACCGCTGCGGTCGCGAGCGTCAGGATCGCGACGACGGCCAGCAGCGGGACGATGAGGACGCCGATGCCGGTGGGAACGAGGACGAACACGTCCACGAGCGCGACCGTGACGACGGCGGAGGTGACCGCCGAGATCACGAGTGCACGCTTCCAGGTGCGGCGAACACCGCGGAGGAACGCGCGGATCACGTCGCTGTCGCCCTCGGCATGCGCGCGGAAGGTCGCGAATGCACCGGCGATGCCCGGGCCCGTGAGTGCCGCGCTCGCCGCGAGCAGCGGCCACGACAGCGATGGGTCCGTCGTCACGAGCAGCACGAGGAACGGCAGGCTCATGATGGCGAGCATGGCGTTCACGCCGAGGGCGAGGTACGCGACGTTGAACGCCGTCGAGTAGATGCTGTGCGGGATGCGCTTCATGATCAGCCCTTCAGTCCGCTCGTGGCGACGCCTTCGACGAAGTACCGCTGGCCGAGGAGGAAGACGATGGCGATCGGGATGACCGAGATCGTGAGCCCCGCGAAGAGCACGCCGTAGTCGACGTCGTACAAGCTGGAGACGAAGTTCTTCAGACCGAGCTGCATGGTCCAGAGGCTCGGGTCGCGCAGGTAGATGAGCGGTCCGAGGTAGTCGTTCCACGTGTTCACGAAGGTGAGCAGCGAGAGGCTGGCGATGGCGGGAATCGAGAGCGGCAGCATGATGCGCCGCCAGATGCCGTACTCGCTGAGGCCGTCGAGGCGTGCTGCCTCGGAGAGCTCCATGGGGATGGACTCGTAGAACTGCTTCATGAGGAACACGCCGAAGGCGCCGAAGGCCTGCAGCAGGATGATCGCCCAGAGCGTGTTCGAGAGGTTCGCGTTCGAGAGCATGATGAACTGCGGGATCATGTACGACTGCCACGGCACGGCGATCGTTCCGACGTAGAGCAGGAACAGCGCATCGCGGCCGGGGAACTTCACTCGCGAGAAGCCGTAGGCGGCGAACGAGCCGGTGAGCACCTGCAGCGCCGTGACGGTGACCGACAGGAACAGCGTGTTGCCGATCCAGGTCATGATGTCCGACTTGGTCCAGATGTCGACGTAGTTCTGCCAGACGAAGACCTCGGGGATCCATCTGACCGGCACCGAGAAGACCGCGTTCGCGTCCTTGAGGGAGCTCATGATCATCCAGAAGAACGGCGTGAGCATGGCTGCCGCGGCGATGATCAGCGCGATGTAGAGCAGCGCCTTCGCGAGCCCGGCCTTCTTCTTCTTGCCGGCTGCCGCGGGGTGCGCGGGCGGGTCGATGAGGAGGCGACGTGAGTCCTCTTCCGGGAGGACGACTGCCATGGTCTGGGACATCAGTTGTCCTTCCGCTTGTTCCACAGGAACTGGATGATCGTGACGACGATGCAGAGGAAGAACAGCACGACGGAGGCCGCTGACGCGTATCCGAACTCGTTCTCCTCGAAGCCCTTGCGGTAGATGAACTGTGAGATGACAGTCGTGGACTGTCCCGGCCCGCCCTCGGTGAGCACGAGGATGAGGTCGAAGATCTTGAAGGAGTTGATCGTCAGCATGACGGTGACGAAGAACATGGTCGGGCGCAGGCACGGGAGGGTCACGTTCCAGAAGCGCTGCCAGGCGTTGGCGCCGTCGACGCGGGCGGCCTCGTGCAGCTCGGGCGGCACCGTCTGGAGGGCCGCGAGGAAGAGCACCATGTAGTAGCCCATGTCGCGCCACGTGCTGATGATGACCACCGCCGGCATCGCCCACTCCGTGGAGGTGAGCCAGCCGGGCGGGTTGTCGATGCCGATGAGGCGCAGGCCCTCGTTGATGGGGCCGAAGTCCGGGCTGAAGAGCAGGTTCCAGACGAGCGCGATCGCGACGATCGACGTGATGTAGGGGAAGAACGCGGCGGTGCGGAAGAACGCGACGCCCCGGAGCTTGTTGTTGAGCAGCAGGGCGAGGCTCAGCGACACGACGATCGTGAGCGGGATGTGCAGCACCGAGTAGTAGATGGTGTTGCCGAAGGCGACCTGGAAGCTGCCGTCGTTGAAGAGGCGCGTGAAGTTGTCGAAGCCGATGAACGTGGACGTGCCGAAGATGTTCCAGTTCGTGAGAGACATGTAGAACATCACGATGACGGGCACGAGCGTCAGCGTCGCGAACCCGATGAAGTTCGGCAGGATGAAGCTCCACCCGACGAGGGTTGTCTTCCGTCGCAGGCGGTTGCGCTGCTTGCGCGCCTCGGCTGTCAACTCCGGCGGGGCTGCCGACGGCGGCGTCGGTTCCGTGGTGGTGGTCATGATTCTCCTGGAGAGAGGGTGCCGGTCGGCCGGTGAGAGAGCACCGGCCGACCGACGGCAAGGGGGTTAGTCGAGGCCGACTTCGTTGGCCACGCGGCCTTCGGCTTCAGCGATGGAGTCCTGCACCGACTTGGAACCGGAGAGGATCGAGGAGTGCATGTCGTTCAGGATGTTCTGGACGGCTGCGGTCTTCGAGTTGGTCGGGCTCTCGGGGAGCGTCTCGTGCGTCTGCACGGCGAACGCGGAGAGCTCGTCCTGCGGGGCGCCCTCGACGGCGAAGTACGCCTCGACGACGGGGTCGCTCAGGAGCGCCGGCGTGATGCCGATGCCAGCGAGCTTGGTTGCCGCCTCTTCGCTCGCGGCGTAGGCGAGGAAGTCCTTGGCGGCCTGCGTCTTGCCCTCGTCGATGTTGGCGTTGATGCCGAACCCTGCCGGGTCACCGAACGTGACGGGAGTGTTGTCCATGCCGGTGGTGGATGCATCCATCTGCGGGACGGGTGCGATGCCCCACTCGAAGTCGTCGGCTTCGCCGGAGGCCTGCTGCGAGATGAGGGTCGCAACGAACCACGAGCCCATGGGGATCATCGCGGCCTTCTGCTTGCCGAACTCGCCCTGGTAGGTGAGCTTGTTGGCCGTGACCGTGTTGAAGGAGGCCTGCGCGCCGTCGTCCTGGAGCTTGAGCGACTTGTCGTAGTAGGGCGCGAAGTAGTCGTACTCGCCGCTGAAGATGTCGCCGCCGGCCTGCGCGTTCGCGAAGCCCTGCACGGTCGACTGCCAGCTGTGCTGGTGAGCGCCCTTGGCGGTCGAACCCGCACCGGCGAGGTTCGTGGTCAGGAGGTCGGCGTTCTCGACGTAGTCATCCCAGGTCCAGCTGCCGTCGGGGTAGGCGACACCTGCCGCGTCGAAGAGGGCCTTGTTGTAGTAGAGCACCCACGAGTCCTGGCGGTAGGGAACCGCCCACGTCGTGCCGTCGATGTTGTACGACTCGGCACCGCTGATGCCCTCGGGGAGCGCGACATCGGAGACGTCGAGGAGCTGTCCGCCCTCCTGGAAGGTCGTGACGAACTTGATCTCCTTCTGGGTGATGATGTCCGGCCCGGAGCCCGCCGCGAGGTCCGCGGTGATGAGGGTGTTGTACTCGGCGGGGTCGTAGTCGACGACCTCGACGGTCACGTCGGGGTACTTCTCCGTGAAGCCGTCTGCGAGCAGCTGGAACTCGGGGGTGGATGCGACGCTCCAGCCCGACACCGACAGCGTGATGGGGCCGTCAGGGTCGACGCTCCCGCCGCCGCTGCATCCGGTGAGGGCCAGTGCGGCGGCGGCGAGGCCCGCAGTGGCGATCATGGTGCGCTTCTTCATGGTGCTGCTCCTTTGCTGCAATGAACGAGATCCGCTTCGAATCTCTGAGAACCGACGCCCGGGCTACGAGAGGCGGTAGTTGGTGAGGTCGACGGCGCTGTGGGCTCCGTCTGACCAGGTGATGGCGGCTCGCTCTTCGGTGAGCTCGACGCCGGTGGTGCTGCTGGGGGTGTGGTCTGCGCCCGCGAGGGTGAGGTGCGCGGCGACCCAGGTGTCCGGTTCGACGGGGGCGTCGAGGATCGGGACCCGGGTGGATGCGCCGAGCGGGCTCGCATCCGTCCTCGTCACGGTCCGGGCCGTTGTGCCTGCTGTCAGCCCGCGGAGCGCGCTCGTGACCTGCGCGTCCTGTCGGCTCGTGACGGGCCAGCCGCCCCAGCGGAGCCGCCAGTCGGCCGCGTCGACCCCTGCCTCGGTATCGGTGACCCGGGCGAGGCGCACTTCCTCGGCGCCGCGGACGACGGAGACGACCGTGAGCCGCGCGATGACGCTCGCGTCGCCGTCGAGGCCCGAACCGTGACGCTGCTGCTGCAGCGCTGGCTGCAGCGTGTGGGCGAGCCAGGTGGATGCGGCCACTCCGGCGGCGCCGTCCTCGCTCGTGCTGAGGAGCTCCATCGCGGCGCGGTGGGTGGCCGTGCCGGTTCCGTCGACGAGCGCCACCGACTGCTCGAGGGGCTCGTGCCAGGCGAGGTCGTCGAGCAGCGGGCTCGTTGCGCTCGAGTAGGCGAGGCGGGCGTAGAGGGGTGAGTCGCCGACGAGGGTGTTCGGCTTCGCGTGGTCGGTGCCGTGGTTGGCGATGCGAACGATGCCGTCGCGGCTCGTGCCGGTGACCACCCAGCCGGGGGCCGCGATCGTGCGCACGAAGTCGCCCTGCTCAACCGGGAGTGGCTCGGCCTCGGCGGCCCAGACGGGGTGGTCGGCGGGAAGCAGCACACCCAGGAGTCCCTTGGAGGCCCAGTACGGTGAGGCCGGCCCGGAGTAGGCCTGCGCGAGCTGCCGCCATTCACCGTGCCAGCCCATCGTGAGGAGGCCGCGCTCATCGGGAACACCGCGCTCGTCGAAGTGGGTGACGACCTTCTCGGCCGCGTGCCGAAGGGCGCCGAGCGACACGGAGGGGACCTCCGCGAGCGCGCCGACCCAGAACGGGGCAGCCGCCGCGAAGCGGTAGATGAGGCTGCGGCCCTGGAGCAGGGGCGAGCCGTCTCCGCCGATGAGGTGCACGGCGTCCTGCAGGAAGCGGTCGAGCGCGGCGACGTCGCCCGCCAGGCGGTCGCCTGCCAGCTCGTCGGCGCCGCGCATCCGGGCCCAGAGCACCGGGTAGATGTGCAGCGCCCAGCCGACGTAGTGGTCGTAGGAGCGCTCTTCCCCGTCGGACAGCCACCCGTCGGCACGCACGAAGGAGTCGTGCAGCGCGAGGTCCGCGGTGACGTCCTCGGGCGACCACGGGCCGCCGACGGAGCGGAGGAAGGTCTGGACGACGAGGCGGAACCACAGCCAGTTGGTGCGCGGATAGGTGTCGTCGCCAACGGCGGGAGCGAAGTAGTCGACGACACGCTGCTGCGTGAGCTCGTCGAGCGAGTCCCAGATCCAGGGACGGGTGAGGTCGAGGATGAGGGCGAGCGACGCCGCCTCGACCTTCGCCTGGGGGTGCTCCTCGAGCCGCACCCATCGGTCCGCGGCCTCGGGGTCGACACCGGTTCGGATGCCCTCGGAGAAGAAGGAGATCAGCTCGTCGACGCCCTGACCGCGCTCCCCGGCGATGCGGAATCCTGCGAGGAGAAAGGTGCGTGCGAAGCCCTCGAGGCCGTCGATGTCGTGGCCGTAGCCGCCCTCGGCGCCGGGAGGCGTGATGCGCGCCTTGCCCGGTGAGGCCCAGGCCATGGCTCCGGCAAGGAGGCGGTCGGCGTAGCCGGTCCAGTCGTCGCGGGTCCATGCCGACTGCGACGCTGACTGCGCCGCGGTGGCGGGCGACGCGGGCGTGAATGCAGTGGACACGGATTCTCCTTTGAATTGCCGTCCGAGGGAGGGCGAACCGTCTCCTCGGGGGTGGTGACATTTCCGAGCGTAGCAATCATTCTCGATCACAACAATGCGGTTATGATCGTGCATGATCGTTTACGATCGATTTGTGAAAGAGGTCAACGATGACAGACACCAGGCCTAAGCCGACGCTTCGCGCTCCCCTGCTGCACGCCTTCACGGCGCAGCTCGGGCTTCGAGGCGACCTCGATCTCGCAGCCGCCCTCCGCGCGATACTCGCCGACCCGAACGACGCCCTGCCCGTGCCACCCGCATCCTCGTGGGAGCCGGACGGACCAGACCCGATGACACTCGCCGCCCTGAGCGCGCGCGCCCGCACTGAGCGGGGCACCCCCTGGCCGCAGCCGCTCGCCAGCGACGCCGCCCGCTACCACGGCGACGGCGACCGCCTCGCCTGGGAGACGCCCGCCTTCGCGCGGCAGGAGCGCCTCACCCGCGTCGCCGTGGCCGCCACCGCCGACCCGGCGATGCTCGGTGACGTCGTCGACGGCATCACCCTCCTCTGCGAGCAGAGCTCCTGGTGCTGGCCCGCCCACGACGACACGCTCCAGCGCCACGGCTCGGTCCTCGCCACCGTCACCGACCCGTACCTCGACCTCGGAGCAGGCGAGGTCGTGGGCCAGCTGGCCTGGGTCGACCAGCTGCTGGGCGACCAGCTCGACGCCCGCTACCCCGGCGTGCGAGCCCGCATCCGCCACGAGGCGCGCGTGCGGGTCTTCGAGCCGTTCACGCGCCGCCGCGACTGGCACTGGCTCGGCCTCGACGGCGACGCCCACAACTGGAACCCGTGGATCCACGGCAACGTGCTCGTCGCCGCGCTGCGCCTGCTCGACGACCCGACGGAGGCCGACGAGCGCGCCCGCATCCTCGCGCTCGTCATCGAGGGACTCGACCGGTACGTCGCCGTGCTCCCAGAAGACGGCGCCATCGACGAGGGCTACGCCTACTGGTGGAACGGCGCCTGCCGCCTTCTCGAGGCCCTCGACCTGCTCACCTCCGCGACCGGCGGCCGCCTCGACCCTGTGCCGAGCATCCGGGCGCTTCGCGAGACCGTGGCCTTCCCCCACCGCATGCACCTCGGCGCCGGCTGGTTCGTGAACGCCGCAGACGGACAGGCGAAGCCGAGCGCCGACCAGCCCTGGCACTCCCTCCACCGCGCCGCGGTGCGCGCCGGCGACCTCGACGCGCAGCGCTTTGCCGCCTCCCATCGGCGTCCGGATTCGCCAGCGGCCGTCGAGGCCGAGGGGCTCGGCCGGGTGCTGCGCGGCATGACGGATGCGGCCTGGCTGCGGGCGAGGGCTTCGACTCCCCCGACCCCCGCCGCGACCTGGCTCCCGTCCACCCAGATGCTCGTCGCCCGCGAGCGCGAGGGCTCGTCTTCTGGCTTGTCTGTCGCGGTCAAGGGCGGGCACAACAACGAGCACCACAACCACAACGACGTCGGCAGCTTCCTGCTCGCCTCCGACGGGGTGCCCGTCATCGTCGACGCCGGCCGCCCGAGCTACGACGCCCGCACCTTCAGCGAGCGCCGCTACGAGCTGTGGCCGATGCAGAGCGAGTGGCACAACGTGCCGTTCGTCGCCGGGCGCGGCCAGCCGACCGGCCGCGAGCATGCCGCCACCGTCATCGACGTGCAGACGGGGGATGCCCCCTCGCTCGAGCTGGAGCTCGCTGGCGCCTACGACGTCGCCGAGCTCGAGTCCTGGCGCCGCGAGGTGCGCCTCGACCGCGAGCGTGCCGAGGTCCGCATCCACGACGCCTGGCGCTTCGCGCAGCCGGCCGCCCCGGCGGCCGCCCCGGCGGCCGCCCCGTCCCCCGCACCCCACGCGGGCCCCGCTCTCGCCGCGCCCGCCGAGCCCTCCGCGCCCGCAGAGTTGTGGCCAAACGCGATCGCCCGCGACGCGAACCCCACTTCGCCACAACTCTCCGCAGCGGAAGCCGCCGGTGCGACGCAGCTGCGGCTTCTGCTCGCCGGGGAGGTCGCGCTCGACGGCGACGAGGACAGCGCCAGCGCCAATGCCGGCCCCGCTCGCCGCGGCGCGACGGTGACCCCGCTCGCCGGCGCTCCGCGCATCCGCATCACATGGGACGAGGGCGTGCACGCGAGCCTGACGCCCATCGAACTCGACGATCCGATGCTCACGGACGTGTGGGGCCCTAGACTCGTGCGACTCGACCTCGACGTCGCACACCGGTCAACGCTGACCGTCACCGCGCGACAAGAGCACTCGACACTGCCCCTCGGGCAGACAGAAGCTGTGGGGGTCACAGAATGATGGAACAGGGATCACGACTCGCGACCGAGCGCCGGGACCTCATCCTCGAGCGACTGCTCGCGTCCGGCGCGGTGCGGGTCGCCGAGCTCACCGACGCTCTGGATGTCACCCCCGTCACGCTGCGACGCGACCTGCAGCAGCTGGAAGCGGAGGGGCTGCTCGTGCGCGTGCACGGCGGCGCGGTGCTCCCGCCCGACGGCGCACCGGCCCTGCAGGCGCGCCAGGCGAACAACGGCGCGCAGCAGACCATCGGCGTGCTCGTGCCGTCACTCGACTTCTACTGGCCACGCGTCATCCGCGGCATGGAGCAGGCGGCCCGCGAGCAGGGCGCGAAGCTCCTGCTCCGCGGCACGTCCTACGAGATGCAGGATGAGCGGCCCGTGCTCGAGCGCATGGTCGAGCACGAGGGCGTCACCGGCCTTGTCGTCGCGCCCAACACCGATACCGACCACGCGCGCGAGGTCATGGAGTGGCTGCACGAATCCGGTCTGCCGTTTGTGCTCGCCGAACGCGACGCCGTCGTCGGCCCCGACCGCACCCCGGCCGAATCGGTCACCACCGACCACGCGCTGGGGGCCGTGCTCGCGGCCCGGCACCTCGCGCAGCTCGGGCACCGCAAGGTCGGCCTCTTCATCTCGCGGAACTCCCCCACCTCGCGCAAGATCATCGCGGGCTGGTCCGCCGCGTGCCGCGAGCTCGGCCTCACGCCAGGTGAGCATGTCGAGCGCATCCTGCCCGACCGCCGCGACCCGCGATTCTCGGGGGCAGTGGATGCCGTGCTCGACGCGGTCCTCGAGGCGGGCGTCACGGCCCTCCTCGTGCACTCCGACCGGGAGGCGATGGCGATCATCGACGTCGCCCTCGCCCGCGGGCTGAGCGTGCCGGAGGACCTGTCGGTGGTCGCCTACGACGACGAGGTCGCCGACCTCTTCACCCCGGCGCTGACCGCGGTCACGCCGCCCCGGTCCTCACTCGGGCGGGCCGCCGTGACGACCCTGCTCGCGCGCATCGCCGACCCGACGCGCCCCGTGCACCGCACCGTGCTCAGCCCGAGCTTCAACTCGCGACTCTCCACGGCGCCGCCTCGCGACAGCTGAGCCGCTTGCGGGCGTTCTCCCAGCCTTCCTGCCCGCACATCCCCCTAAGCTCTTCCGAAGCAAGGGGAGTACTCCCGTCTGCGGTGTGCCCGTCAATACGAGCGTGATTCCACGTTCCGGGGCATCGGCTCCACCATGTCAGCGTCGCTGATCTGGTCGGGGCGGAGGAGACCTTGGTGTCGTTGTCGAACACCAATCCCCCTTTGGAGTACCCCCATGCAGGTCACGACCTCTGTCTGGCTGATCACGATCGCGGTGACGATCGGATTCTTCGTCTACGAGTTCTTCGCGCACGTGCGGAAGCCGCACGAGCCGACCATCCGCGAATCCGCTCGCTGGTCGGCGTTCTACATCGGCCTCGCGCTGCTATTCGGCGTCGGCATCGGCTTCGTCACCGACTGGCGCTACGGCGGCGAGTACTTCGCCGGCTACCTGACCGAGAAGGCGCTGTCGCTGGACAACCTCTTCCTGTTCCTCATCATCATGACCGGCTTCGCGGTGCCCAAGATCTACCAGCAGAAGGTGCTCATGATCGGCATCGTCATCGCGCTCATCATGCGCGGTGGCTTCATCGCTGTGGGGGCCGCCCTCATCGAGAACTTCTCCTGGGTGTTCTACCTGTTCGGCGCGCTGCTGTTCGTGCTCGCCTACCAGCAGATCAAGGGCGACCACGGAGACCCCTCGAACAACGCCTTCATGCGCTTCGTACGCCGCATCCTGCCCGTCACGGATGAGTACCACGGCGACAAGATGACCGTGAAGAAGGACGGCAAGCGCTTCGTCACCCCGATGCTCCTCACGATCGTCGCGATCGGCTTCATCGACCTGGTCTTCGCGCTCGACTCGATCCCCGCGATCTACGGGCTCACCAACGAGGCGTACATCGTGTTCACCGCGAACGCCTTCGCGCTCATGGGCCTGCGTCAGCTGTTCTTCCTCATCGGCGGACTGCTCGAGCGCCTCGTCTACCTCAGCCAGGGCCTCGCCGTGATCCTCGGCTTCATCGCCGTGAAGCTCGTCTTCCACGCCCTGCACGTCAACGAGGTGCCGTTCATCAACGGCGGCGAGCCGCTGCTGTGGGTGCCGGAGATCCCGATCTGGTTCTCGCTCACGTTCATCGGAGCGACCATCGCGGTCGCCACGATCGCGAGCCTCCTCAAGACGCGGAACGACCGCAGCAAGTCCGAGCGCTCCACGGTGCAGGACGAGCCCATCGAGACGGCGGCCGACGCTGCGGATGCGCCCCGCGCCGCCAGCGCGGGCCGCGCCGCGAGCGACGCGACCTCGAGCGGGTCCCCCGTCTCCGGCGGCGACTCCCGCGACGCCTAGCCGCCGCAGAACCCAGACACCGCAAACGCTGCCCGGCGTTTCACCCTCTGAGACCACTCTCAGAGGGCGAAACGCCGGGCAGCGTCGCAGATGGGGCGAAAGCTACGATGCGATGCCTCGGCGAGGACAGGGCCAGCGCTCCAGTTGACGCGCGTTAGTCAGTGTCGTACTGTGCTCCTATCGCTCGCATTAACGCGAGTTAGTCAACGAAGACAGGATTCCAATGAGCGGTCAGAATGCGTCGGCACACGGGGGTCCCGTGCGTGCGAAGGCAGTCACGATGGCCGACGTGGCACGCCACGCGGGCGTCAGCCGGACGGCAGTCTCCTTCGCTCTGAACGGTACGGACGCGGCCATCCCGGAGGGCACCAGGCGCCGCATCCGCGATGCCGCAGCCGAGCTCGGGTACCGCCCGAACGCGGCAGCCAGAGCACTCGCCGTCCAGCGCACCGGATGGTACGGCCTCGTCACGGAGATCGTGACGGCCCCGTTCGCCGTCGACATCGTGAAGGGCGCCCAGGCCGCCGCGTGGGAGCTCGGCAGCTTCCTCCTCATCGCCCCGAGCGATGAGGAGCCGACCATGGAGTCGCTCGCGATCGAGAAGCTGCTCGAGCAGCGGGTCGAGGGCATCATCATCGCCGCGACCTGGCATCGCGGCATCCGCGTGCCGGACAACGCGCACGACGTGCCCTGCGTGCTGGTGAACTGCTACGACCTCGACAATCGAGTGCCGAGCATCGTCCCCGATGAACGCCAGGGCGGGCGCACGGCAGCTCGCGCGCTCCTCGACGCCGGACACGAGCGCATCGGCCACATCACGCTCTCCCCCGGCATCGCGGCGACGGTCGGCCGCCTGGCGGGCCTCCGCGACGAGATGCGCCTGGCGGGGCTCCCCCTCGGCGACGAGCTCATCGAGTCGAGCGACGGGACAGCGGATGGTGGCTACGCCGCGGCCACCAGACTCCTCGATCTGCCCGAGCGACCGACCGCGATCTTCTGCGGCAACGACCGCGTCGCGATGGGCGCCTATGACGCCATCAAGGAACGCGGGCTCCGGATTCCCGAGGACATCTCCGTCGTGGGCTTCGACGACCAGGAGATCCTGGCCGGCTACCTGCGACCCGGCCTGACCACCGTCGCCCTTCCCTTCGAGGAGATGGGCGCGGCAGGGGTGACCATGCTCACCTCGCTGGCAGCGGGCGAGACGATCACCGATCGACAGATCGAGATCGCCTGCCCGCTGCGCTCGCGCTCGTCCATCGGAGGTCGAATCCGATGATCGAGCAAATCCCTGCCCTGCGAACTCCTACGCACGCGAAGAAAGAGACACCATGACCCTATCCATCAGACAGCGCGTCGTCACCGTGGTCGGCATGGGCGCCGTTGCCGCGGTCGCCATGTCCGGCTGCACTGCGTCCGCTTCCGGCGCCGGTGAAGCACTCCTGACGATCCCTCGCGAGGACATGGGGACGTTCAGCCAGAACTTCAACCCGTTCTCGCCGACCGCCGCCCCGATGACGCAGCAGGCGATCTACGAGTCGATGCTCATCTACAACCCCGCCGCTGGGGACACCGTGCCGTGGCTCGCCGAGTCCTGGGAGACGAGCGGTGACGGCCTCACGCAGACCTTCGACCTCCGCGACGGCGTGCTGTGGTCCGACGGCGAGGCGTTCACCGCCGACGACGTCGTGTTCACCGTCGACCTGCAGCGCGAGCTGCTCGGCGGATTCGACTACCTCGCCGACGCCAAGGCCGTCGATGCGGACACAGTCGAGTTCACGCTCTCGAAGCCGTACAGCCCGGCGCTCTACGAGCTGGGCCAGCTGACGCTCGTCCCCGAGCACATCTGGGCGGCCGAGGAAGATCCCGGCAACTTCGAGAACCCTCTGCCCGTCGGCACCGGCCCCTACACGGAGGTCACGAACTTCCAGGCGCAGTCGTTCGACCTCCTGCCGAACCCGAACTACTGGCAGGAGGGCGCCCAGAACATCCCCGGCATCCGGATGCTGGCGTTCGCCGGAAACGACGGGGCCAACCTGGCGGCCATCAACGGCGATGTCGATTGGGCCCCGCAGTACATTCCGAACATCCAGACCGCGTTCGTCGACCGCGACCCCGAGAAGCGGCACTACTGGTTCCCGCCGACGGGATCGATGATCAACTGGCAGCTCAACACGACGCTCCCGATGTTCTCCGACGTCCGCGTCAGGCAGGCGCTGTCCATGGCACTCGACCGCGAGCAGATCGTCGACGTCGGCATGTCCGGCTACACGAAGGCGGCGGACTGCACCGGGCTCTCTGGCGCGTATGACACCTGGCGCGACGAGGCGGTCGCGAGCTCCTGCGGCTGGGCCTCGCTCGACCTCGCAGCGGCGGCAGACCTCCTCGACGCGGCTGGATACCCGGAGGGCGCAGACGGGACGCGGACCACCCCGGACGGCCAGCCGTTCTCCTTCACCATCTCGGTCGGCTCGACGTCGAGCGACTGGCTCTCGGTCGCGAACATCATCGCGCAGAACCTGGGCGAGCTCGGCATCCAGGCGACCGTCGATTCGCCAGACTGGGCCTCGGTCGTCGCCGGATACGAGACCGGCGACTTCGAGACCGGCATCGTCTGGAGCGCCGCCGCGCCGACTCCGTACCAGTACTACCGCAACACGATGTCGACGGAGACCGTCGTTCCCGTCGGCGAGCAGACCTTCGACAACTACCACCGCTTCGGCAGTGCGGACGCCGATGCGCTGCTCGCCGAGCTGGCCAGCGCGTCCGAGCCGGAGCAGCAGGCAGCCGCGACCTCGGGCCTGCAGCAGCTCTTCGCGGAGCAGACCCCGGTCGTCCCCCTATTCTCGGGCCCTGAATGGGGTGCGTACACGACCGAGCGCTTCGTCGGCTGGCCGACGGAGGAGGACCCGTACGCGACCCTCGCGACCCGTTCCTCCACCACCGTGCTCGTGCTCACGAAGCTGACACCCGCCGAGTAGCAGCCGCCTCCTCCCGCCGCCGCCGGCCGGGCCATACCCCGGTCGGCGGCCCAGCCGCCGCCTGCCCTGAAGGGGCCGCGCCGCCATCCCATCAACTCCACCCGCTCCATCCATCGAGGAGGATGTCGTGAGCTTCATTCTGCGCAGGCTCGGGTTCTACCTGCTGGCCTTCTGGGTCTCCATAACCCTCAATTTTCTCCTCCCGCGTCTCATGCCGGGAGACCCCGTGACGCGCATGCTCTCGCGTTCTCAGCAGCGGCTCGACCCTGAGCAGGTCGATTCCCTTCGCGAGATGCTCGGCGTCAACGGCGGCCCATGGTGGCAGGAGTACCCCGAGTACCTGGTGCGCATCCTCACCGGCGACTTCGGCGTCTCCATCTCGAGGTTCCCGACCCCCGTGACGGAGGTCATCGCCCAGCAGCTGCCGTGGACGCTGCTCCTCGGCGCCGTGTCCCTGTTCATCGCCGTGATCATCGGCAACCTCCTCGGCATCCTGGCCGCGTGGCGTCGGGGCGGCGTGCTCGACTCGATCGTCCCGCCCCTACTGGTCTTCATCGGCTCGTTCCCCTACTTCTGGCTCGCGATGGGCGCGCTCTACGTCTTCGGAGTCATGCTCGGGTGGGCCCCGCTGCGGCACGCGTTCAGCGTCGGCCTCACGCCTTCGTGGGATCCGGTGTTCATCAGCGACGTCGCGGCGCACCTCGTCCTGCCTGCGCTCTCGATCGTGCTCGTGTCGATCGGCGGGTGGATGCTCGGCATGCGCAACACGATGATCGCCACGAACTCGGAGGACTACATCCTCATGGCGGAGGCGAAGGGGCTCAGCTCCTCACGTGTCATGCTCCGGTACGGGGCCAGGAACGCGCTGCTCCCGAGCGTCACCTCCATCGGGATGAGCCTCGGCTTCATCGTCGGCGGCGCCCTGCTCACCGAGGTCGTCTTCGCCTACCCGGGCGTCGGCTACCAGCTGCTCGCTGCCGTCCAGGGCCTCGACTACCCGCTCATGCAGGGCCTGTTCCTCACGATCACCGCCGCGGTGCTCCTCGCGAACTTCCTCGTCGACCTCATCTACGTCCGACTCGACCCGCGCGTTCGCGTGCGCTGAGAGGTACCCATGTCGATCCAAAGCCCCGAGTCGCTCGCGCACGCCTCAGCCGTCCGCGACGCGAGCCAACCGCCGAGCACCAGCTCGATCGCCACCCGTGAGCCGGATGCGCAGAACCGCTCGCGCGGACGTCAGCTGACGCGCCTGCTCCGCGCCCTGCTGCGTAACAAGAAGGCGCTGTCCGGGCTCATCATCCTGCTGGTGTTCGTGGTGCTCGCGCTCACCGCACCCGTGATCTTCCCAGGTGACCCGTCCCGGATCGGGTCGGGCGGAGCAACGCCACCCAGCGCGGATCACCTGCTGGGCACGACCGCGAAGGGGCAGGATGTGCTCGCGCTCACCGTCTGGGGAGCTCGCTCGAGCCTGCTCGTCGGGTTCGTCGCGGGTGTGCTCTCGACGCTCGTCGGCATCGTCGTCGGGCTCACGAGCGCCTTCTTCGGCAAGCGCGTGGACGATGCGCTCTCGCTGGTGACGAACGTCTTCCTCCTGATTCCCGGCCTCCCGCTGCTGGTGCTGCTCGCCGCGTTCCTCCCGCCGGGACTCGGCACGGTCATCGCTGTGCTGGTCATCACGGGCTGGGCTGGCAGCGCTCGGGTGCTCCGCGCTCAGGGCCTCTCGATCCGCGGCAAGGACTACATCGGCGCCGCCATCACCTCCGGAGAGCGACCGCTGTCGATCATCCTGCGGGAGATGCTGCCCAACGTGGCATCGATCGTGATGACCACGCTCCTCGCCTGCATCATCGGGGCGATCGGAGCGCAGGCCGGCCTCGAATTCCTCGGGCTCGGCGACCCGAACACCCTCTCGTGGGGCACCAACCTGTTCTGGGCGTCCAGCGACGGCGCGCTCATGATCGGCCAGTGGTGGATCTTCGTCCCCTCCGGTCTCGCGATCGCGCTCGTCGCTTTCGCCCTCGCCCTCTGCAACTACGCGGTCGACGAGGTCACCAACCCACGGCTCCGGAGGCCGCGCACCGCGCGGACCGCAACGGCACCCACGACCGTCGACCGCAAGGAGCAGGCACGATGAGCGTCCTCGAAGTCCGCGACCTCACGGTCGACTACGTCAGCGACGAGCGGTCCGTCCGCGGCGCCGACCGCGTGTCCTTCTCGATCGCGCAGGGTGAGATCCTCGGCCTCGCCGGGGAGTCCGGCTGCGGGAAGTCGACGTGCGCGAACGCCATCATGCGGCTGCTGAAGGAGCCGGCCCGGATCACGGGCGGCAGCATCCTCTTCGACGGCCAGGATGTGCTGAGCATGGACGCCGGGCGCCTTCGCGATTGGCGCTGGCGGGAGGTGGCCATGGTCTTCCAATCGGCGATGAGCTCGCTCAACCCGGTGATGCGCATCGGCGACCAGCTCGTCGACACGCTGCGGGCTCACGAGCGCATCTCGAAGCGCGACGCATGGCGCCGCGCAGGGGAGCTCCTCGAGATGGTCAGGGTGGGCGCGGACCGTCTCCGCTCGTACCCGCACCAGCTCTCCGGTGGCCAGCGACAGCGGGTGGTCATCGCGATGGCCTGCTCGCTCCGCCCCCGCCTGCTGATCCTCGATGAGCCCACGACGGCCCTCGATGTCGTGGTGCAGCAGGACATCCTGCAGCAGATCCGGGACCTCCAGCAGGAGCTCGACTTCGCCGTGCTGTTCATCACCCACGACATGTCGCTCATGCTCGAGCTGTCCGATCGCATCGGCATCATGGTCGCCGGCCGCATCGTGGAGGTCGCGCCCGCCGCGGTCATCCGGGACGGCGCGCGTCATCCGTACACCCGGGCGCTGCTCGGGGCGTTCCCACCGATCAGCGGCCCGAGGACGAAGCTCTCCGGCCTGGCTGAGGGTGTGCGCTTCACCGATGTCCCCGACCTCGTCGAGGTCGCCCCTAGCCACCTCGTCGCTCCGAGCGGCGCACTGATCGAGGAGGAGACGCGATGAGCGTCGTCACCGAGCACGAACCCGTCCTGCGCGTGCGGGGCCTCTCCAAGCGGTTCCCCGGTGCCGGCCTCTTCGGCCGCCGCGGCGCGGTGGATGCCCTGTCCGACGTCGACCTGTCGATCGGCCGCGGTGAGATCGTCGCGCTCGTCGGCGAGTCCGGGTCGGGCAAGTCGACGCTGGCGCGGTGCGTCGCGCGCCTCGAGCAGCCGACGTCGGGAACCGTCGAGCTCGACGGAGTGGATGTCCTGCGCTCCGAGCGCCGCTCAGCCTCCCGCGCCTACCGGAACCGCGTGCAGATGGTGTTCCAGGACCCCTTCGGATCGCTCAACCCGGCCCACCGCGTCGGGGCGGTCCTCGAGCGGACCTTCCAGCTGCACGGCATGGGCCAGGGCGACGTGCACGAACGCTGCGCCCAGCTCGTCGAGTCGGTGGGCCTGGATCGCCAGGTCCTGAGCGCATTCCCGCACGAGCTCTCGGGCGGCCAACGGCAGCGCATCGCCATCGCACGCGTGCTGGCCGTTGAGCCCGATGTCATCCTCGCCGACGAACCGACGTCGATGCTCGACGTCTCCGTGCGCATCGGCGTGCTGAACCTGCTCGCCGGGCTCAGGGACGAACGCGGCATCGCCATGCTCTACGTCACGCACGACCTCGCCTCGGCGAGGTACCTCGCCGATCGGATCCTGGTCATGCACCGCGGACGGATCGTCGAGGGCGGCGAGTCGACCACGCTGCTCGCCAACCCCAGCCACCCCTACACGCGCCTGCTCGTCGGCGCCGTCCCCGACCCCAATCGGAGCTCCGCGCCGGATGTCGGCGTTCGCGCCCGCCTGCGGGAGGAGATCGCCGCGTGGACCTCCGCGCCAGCGCTCTCGCGCCGCATCGTCGACGCCGACAACGACCACTGGGTGCTCGCACCCGAGGAGAACGAATGACCGACACCACCGTCCGCGCCGACGAGCAGCTCGTAAGGGCTCAATCGGACCGGCTTCGCCCCGCCTTCCACTTCACCTCGCCGGCCGGCTGGCTCAACGACCCGAACGGGGTCGCGCAGATCGACGGCCTCCACCACCTCTTCTACCAGCACAACCCGGAAGCTCCGGTGCACAACCGCATCCACTGGGGTCACGCCGTCAGCGACGATCTCGTGCACTGGCGCGATCGTCCGATCGCGCTCCGCCCCGGAGAGGGCGCCGACGGCGACGGCTGCTGGTCCGGCGTGCTCGTCGACGACGCTGGCACGCCGACACTCGTCTACTCTGGCCGCCAGGGGCTCCGCGAGCTGCCGTGCCTCGCCGTCGGCTCGGCCGATCTCGAGGAGTGGTCGCCGCTGCCTGAGCCGGTCATCTCGACCCCTCCCGAAGGTGACCTCACGGCGTACCGCGACCACTGCGTGTGGCGCGAGGGCGACGTGTGGCGCCAGCTCATCGGCTCGGGGGTGCGCGGGGACGGTGGGTGCGCATTCCTCTACGAGTCCACTGACCTCCGCGAGTGGCGGCTCATCGGCCCGCTCGCGTCGCTCCCCGCTGGCCAGATCGCCCTCGACGACCCGGACTGGACGGGAACGATGTGGGAGTGCGTCGACTTCTTCCGGCTGCTCCCCGGCGACTCAGCTGGAACCGCGGCGACGGCAGCGCCGGACGCCGCGAGCGGCGACCCGCACGCGCTCATCTTCTCCGCATGGCACGAGGGCGCGACCCTGCATCCGCTGATCGCCCTCGGGAGCTATCGGGGTGACCGGTTCCAGATCGACCGTGTCCAGCGGCTCGATCTCGGGAGGCGCCACGCCTACGCCCCGCAGACGTACCGCGACGAGGCGGGCCGACGCATCCTCTGGTCGTGGATGCAGGAGGGGCGCACCGACGAGGCCATGATCGCCTCGGGCTGGTCGGGGGCCATGGCCCTCCCCCGGACCCTGTGGCTCGACCGTGACGGCGTCGTCCGACAGGAGCCGGTTCCGGAGTTCGCCGCCCTGCGAACGCACGAGCTCGCCGGCGACTGGTCTGGCGACACCCTCGACATCGAGGTGGATGCGCTCGTCGGGGACGGTCAGCGGCTCGCCGTGACCGTTCTCGCCACCCCGGACGGCGAGGAGGCGTGTGTCGTCGAGCTCGCTCGCCGGGACGGAGCGCTGCACCTGAGCCTCGACCGATCCCGGTCCTCCGCCGACACGACCGCGGACCGTTCGCGCCTCGCCGGCACGGTGCCGGAGCCGGGCACCGCCGACGACCGCGAGCGCCCCTCGCGTCTCCGCATCGTCGTCGATCGGTCCTCGATCGAGGTGTTCTGCGATGGCATCGCCTTGACGGCTCGTGTCTACCCCACCCGCACCGATGCGCTCGGCGCGAGAGTCGAGGGGAACGCGGCGGTCACGCGCGCGACCGCGTGGCACATGGCAGGCGCCGAGGAGCACAACCGGATCCAGCTGCACTGAACACGGCACCGACCCACCCCCGAGGGAACCTGATGACGAGCACCGCACCGACCACCTTCCGTCCCGCGTTCCACATGAGCGTGCCCCGCGGGTGGAAGAACGATCCGCAGCGCCCCATCCGCGTGGGCGACGAGTACCTCTCCTACTACCTGGCGAACGACGACTACGTCGAGGGCGGGATCGGAACTTCGTGGCGGCTCGCGACCACGCGGGACCACGTTCGCTTCAGCGATCAGGGAACGGCGATCCCCAAGTTCGCGAACGGGAACGGGGACTGCTGGTCGGGCTCCGTCGTCGTCGATGCGCACAACACGGCCGGGTACGGACGTGACGCGGTTGTCGGGCTGGTCACGCAGGCGCCGGCTGGCGTGCAGGCGGTGTACCTCTGGGTCTCGACGGATGGCGGGCGCACCTTCACTCCTGGCCCGCCCGACCCCGTCCTCGCGAACCCCGGGGTCGTCGACTTCCGCGACCCGAAGGTCGTGTGGGATGACGACCGTGCGCGCTGGTGCATGCTCCACGCGGAGGGCGACACGATCGGCTTCTACGTGTCGGCTGACCTGCACGGTTGGCGGCGGGTCGGCGAGCATCGCATCGAGGGCATCGGCCTCCTCGAATGCCCCGACCTGTTCCGGATGCGCGCGAGCGACGGCACGCGGCACTGGGTCCTCGGCACGAGTGCGAACGGCAAGGCTAGGGGCCTGCCCGCGACGTACGCCTACTGGGTCGGCGAGTTCGATGGCTCGGCCTTCACCTGCGACGAGCGGGAGGCCCTGTGGCTCGACCACGGGTTCGACTTCTACGGCGCCGTCACCTACGACGCGCATGACGCGGGCGGAGACGTCGACGAGTCGCTGCGCCGCGCCATCGGCTGGGCGAACTTCTGGGACTACCCGCACAATGCGCCATCGATGGTGACCGACGGGTACAACGGCGACGACATGATCGTGCGGGAGCTTCGCCTGCACCGACGCGGCAGCGGTTACGCGCTGAGCGCTCAGCCACCGGCCGCGCTCCTGGAGCACGCCACTCGCCGCCATTCGCTGGGGACCGTCGCCGTCGCCGGGTTCTCGGACCTCGAGGTGCGGGCGGTGGCGTACGAGCTGCGCTGCGAACTGCGCTGGGACCCGAGCTCGCCACCCACCGGTGCCGGGCTGGAGCTCCGTCGCGCGAGCGGGGGTGCTCGGCGCATCGGGGTAGGGCTGTCGTTCGCGGATGCCTCGATCTCCGTGGACCGCGGTGAGACGTGGAGCCCGAGCGGCGGCGCGACGACGACGAGCATCGACGCGTCGACGGGATCGCTCCACCTTCGGATCCTCGTCGACCGGTCCAGCATCGAGGTCTTCGTCGGCGAGGGGTTCGAGGTGCACTCGCATCGTGTGTTCCCGCTGCCAGCCGACGACGGCATCCGGCTGCTCGCCGCGGGCGGCCAGATGACCTTCGCGGACCTCGAGATCATCGAGCTCGAGGTCCGCTGAGGCGCATTCGCCCGTGTGCTCAGTCCAGCGCGGCCGAGACGGGCACGCGTGGCCGGGGCTCTTCAGCCAGCTCGGCGGATGAGGGCGGGTCCGCGCCGGGACGGGAGACGGTGATCGCCGCCGCCCTGGCCGCTCGTTCCAGCAGGCTGCTCAGGTCTGCGCGATCGATGCGGCGGAGGGCCCCGCGGGCCGCGCCGTCCCTGAAGCCGAGCCGGAGCATGCCCTCGATGATCGCCGACATAAACGTGTCACCGGCGCCCACCGTGTCGGCCACCGCCACCGAGGCCGCGGCGACGTCCGTCGTTCCGGCCTCGGTCACTGCGGTTGCACCGTTGCCCCCTGCGGTCACGACGACGACCGAGGGGCCCATCGCGCGCCAGGCGCTGGCGACGTCGACGAGGCGTTCCCCGGGGTAGAGCCAGGCGAGGTCCTCGTCGCTGGCCTTCACGACATCCGCGAGCGCCACGATCTCCTCGACGCGCCCACGGACCTCGCGGTGATCGCCGAGGAGTGCAGGCCTGATGTTCGGGTCGTAGGTGACGAGCGCGCCTCCGCGCAGTCGCCGGATCGCCTGGAGCACCTCGCGTGCGCCCGGCTCGAGCAGCGCCGCGATGGACCCGGTGTGCACGATGCCGGCAGTCACGGCGTCATCGACTCGGACGTCCCAGTCGAGCTGGAAGTCGTAGCTCGCCGACCCCGACTCGTCGAGGAATGCGGTCGCCGTCGACGTGGTGCCTGTGCTCGATCCCCCTCCGGTCAGGATCTCGACGCCGGACGCCTGCAGCCACGCGCGGACGCTCTCGCCGCGCCGGTCGTCGCCGATCCGCGTCAGCAGGCGGGGGCGACAGCCGAGTCGTCCGAGCGCGAGCGCCACGTTCGCGGGGCTTCCCCCTGGGCTCTCGTCGATGCTCCCGTCCACCCGGTGGACGACATCGACGAGCGCCTCGCCGATGACGAGGACGCTGGCGGTTGACAGGCCGGGCGCCATGCCTGCGGTGCCTCGCATCCCGATCAACGCCCCGTCGAGCGCAGGAAGCTCAGCTCGCTCTGCGCCTCTTCGATGAGCGGGGTGAGCCGGTCGTTGAAGGCCTGCCCAGCAGGATGCGCCAGGTGGGCCTGGAACGCGGCGTCGTCCGCGTAGATCTCGAAGACCAGGAATCGGGCAGGCGCCTCCTGCCTGCGGTAGACCTGGAACTCCAGATTGCCTGGCTCGGCTCGCACGACCTCGGCGTAGGCGAGGATCAGCTCCAGGACTGCGGCCTCGGTGCCGGGCCTGGCCGTGAACTCCGCGTAGAGCGTCGTCTGCTCAGCGCCCGATGCGCCGTCCTCGCCCTCACGCATCAGCGGCCCCCGTCATGATCGCGACGGCGTCGGTCATGCTGTGCGACTGCGGCGTTATGGTCGCCGCTCGCTTCCCGAGGCGCTGGATGTGGATCCGGTCGGCGACCTGGAAGACGTGCGGCATGTTGTGCGAGATCAGGATGACGGGAACGCCCTGCTCGCGGAGCCGCTCGATGAGCTCGAGCACCTGCTTCGACTCCCGGACGCCAAGCGCCGCCGTCGGCTCGTCGAGCACGACGACCTTCGATCCGAACGCCGCCGCCCGGGCGACCGCGACCGCCTGCCGCTGACCGCCCGACAGGTTCTCGACGGCGACCGTGACGTCCTGCAGCGTCGAGATGCCGAGGCGCTGGACCTGCTCGCGGGCCTCCTTGCGCATCCCCGAGGTGTCGAGGGCACGGAACACCGTGCCCGCGATGCCAGGCTTGCGCCGTTCACGCCCGAGGAAGAGGTTGGATGCCACGTCGAGCGCAGGCGACACCGCGAGGTTCTGGTACACGGTCTCGATGCCAGCGTCGCGTGCATCCTGCGGTCGCTTGAAGTGAACCGGCTCGCCGTCCAGCAGCAGCTCCCCCTGGTCCGGCACGTAGGCGCCGGTGAGGCACTTGATGAGCGTCGACTTCCCGGCGCCGTTGTCGCCGATGATCGCGAGCACCTCTCCGGCGTGCAGCTGAAGGCTCACCCCATCCAGCCCCACGACCTTGCCGAAGGTCTTGACCAGCCGCTTCGCCTCGAGGACCGGGACCCCCTTCGGTGCTGTCATGGGCTCGACCGCGTCTGCTACGAGGCTCATTTGCGTACCTTCCTGATCCACTGGTCGACGGAGACCGCGACGATGACGAGAATTCCGATGGCGAGGGTCTGATAGAGACCGTCGACGCCTGCAAGGAAGAGGCCGTTTCGGAAGACGCCCACGATGATCGCCCCGAGCAGCGTTCCCCAGATGATTCCCCGCCCGCCGAAGAGCGAGGTTCCGCCGATGACGACGGCGGTGATCGAGTCCAGGTTGAGGTCGGCGCCGGCGTTGGGGCTGGCGGCACCCGATCGGCCGATCTGGATCCACGCGGCGACCGCGAGGACGGCACCGGCGACGACGTAGACGCTCATGAGCACCTTCGTCGTGGAGATGCCAGCCAGTCGCGCAGCCTCGGCATCGTCGCCGACCGCGTAGACGTGCCTCCCCCACGCGGTCCGCCCGAGCACGTACGCGACGAGCACGTAGAGCGCGAACATGATGATGACGCCGACGGTGAGCATGACGTCGCCGACCGGGAAGGCC
The DNA here is from genome assembly GCF_002931055.1 of Pseudoclavibacter sp. AY1H1. Lineage (GTDB taxonomy): Bacteria > Actinomycetota > Actinomycetes > Actinomycetales > Microbacteriaceae > Pseudoclavibacter. The sequence goes on from NZ_PSXX01000011.1 coordinate 68,457, forward strand.
GTGGCCGTCCACGTGAGAAGCTCTGGCATCTCCGCCTTGCGGATCGTCTGCCCGCCGCTGTACAGCAGCGTCAGCGCGACGAAGACGTTCAGCGTGCCGAGCGTCGCGATGAAGGGCGGCAGCTTGACCCTCGTGACCAGGAACCCGTTGAGGGTGCCGGCGGCCAGCGCGGCGAGTAGGCCAGCGAGCAGCGCCAGCGGGGCGGGGAACCCGTTCTGGACCGCGGTCTGCGCGGTGACCATCGAGGCCAGGATCATGGCAGCCCCGACCGACAGGTCGATGCCTGCGGTCAGGATGATGAGCGTCTGGGCGATCGCGACCGTGCCCACGACCGAGACCTGGTCGAGGATGAGCGACAGGTTTCCCGGGGCGAAGAACCTGGGGTTGATCGTGCCGAAGACGATGATGGCGATCACGAGCACGACGGCCGGGCTGATGGCCGGATAGCGGTGGAGGACGCCGCGGACCCGATCGAGCGGGGTCCGCCGGTCGAGGAATTCGGCGGCGAGGTCGAGAGATGAGGTGGGAGGAGAGGTCTGAGTCACGAGTTCACTTCCTTGCAGTGGCGAGAGGCGTCGCGGCGCCGTGTGGCTGTCGCGACGGGTGCTGGACTACTTCGTGCCCCAGCAGAGCTCCGCACCCTCGGTCGTGTCGATGGACTCCACACCGTCAGCGGGCTGGTCGGTCACCAGCGAGACACCCGTGTTGAAGAAGTCCAGGCCTTCGCTGGTCTCCGGGGTGCTGCCCGTTCCGACGAGCTCAGCGATCGCCTCGACGCCGAGCTCCGCCATCTTCACCGGGTACTGCTGGCTCGTGGCGTCGATGATGCCGTCGGCGACCTGGCCGACACCGGCGCATCCGCCGTCGATCGAGACGATCGTGACATCGTCCTTGCTCTTCCCCGCTGCCTCGAGAGCCTGGTAGGCGCCGTAGGCGGCGGGTTCGTTGATGGTGTAGACGACGTTGATGTCCGGGTTCTTGGCGAGGAGGTTCTCCATCGCCGTGCGCCCACCGTCCTCGGCACCCTGGGATGCCTCGTTCCCGACGATCGTGTACTTGCCGCCCTGTCCGCCGGAGTAGTTCCCCTGCGGGGCTTCGTCGCCGTTGACCGTGTCACTGCCGAGCTCGATGCCCATGCCCTGGAGGAACCCCTGGTTCCGGTTGTAGTCGACCGAGACCGCCTTGTCGTCGAAGAGGTCGATGAGGCCGATGACGGCATCCTTGCCAGCAAGCGAGTCCGCTGCCCACTCGCCGACGTACTGCCCGGCGAGGAAGTTGTCGGTCGCGAAGGTGATGTCGACGGAGTCCGCCGGGTCCGGCACGGTGTCGAGGGCGATGACGAACAGGCCGGCGTCGCGAGCCTTCTGGACGGCGTCGAGCACGGCAGGCCCGTTCGGGGTGATGAGGATTCCCGCGTCGCCCTTGGAGATGGCCGCCTCGATGGCCTGGATCTGCGTGTCCTCGTCGCCGTCCTCCTTGCCTGCTGCGAGGGTGAGCGTCACCCCGTTCGCATCCGCTGCCGTCTGCGCGCCGTCCTGCATCGCGATGAAGAACGGGTTCGAGTTGGTCTTGACGATGAGCGAGACGCCGATGTCGCCCTCTCCCCCACCCTGCGCGCCCTGGTCGGCTCCGGCGCATCCCGTCAGCGTCAGCGCTGCGATGGCGAGCACCGAGGAGGCGGCGAGAAATGGCTTCCGAGCGATTGGATTGCGGTTCTTCATTGAATTCCCCTGATCGTCTGCGTTGATTGACAACGTTGTCAACGACGTTTGTACTCCATGCGCCGAGTAGAGTCAACAGGCCGTCGAAAGAAAGGTCGATCGTGACAACAGCACCTCGGCGAGACGACCCCGCGAGCGGGCGCTCGCGCACGACCATGAAGCAGGTCGCCTCCCTCGCAGGCGTCGGAGTGAAGACCGTCTCCCGCGTCGTCAACAACGAGCCGAACGTGTCCGCGACCACCACCGAGCGAGTGTGGAACGCCGTCAGGGCCCTGAACTACCACGTGGACCTCGCCGCCGGGAACCTCCGCAGAGCCGACGGACGCAGCCGGACGATCGGCCTCCTGGTCGGCAGCGTCGACAACCCGTTCGCGGCCGCGATCCACCGCGCGGTGGAGGACGCGGCCCTGCACCACAGCGTGGCCGTGTTCGCATCGTCGCTCGACGACGACGCCACCCGCGAGGAGGGTGCCGTCAGCGCATTCATGCGACGGCGCGTGGACGGCCTGATCCTGACGACGACCCAGCAGCCCACCTACCTCACCACCCTCCGCGACCGGGACATCCCGGCCGTGTTCGTCGACCGTGTCCCCCAGGGGCTCGACCTCGACGTCGTCTCGAGCGACAACCAGGCCGCGGCAGCACGGGCGACGGCGCACCTGATCGAGCACGGCCACCAGCGGATCGCGCTCCTCACCGACCGACTCTCGATCCAGACGGCCGAAGAGCGCCGTCGAGGCTTCCTCGAAGCCCTGGGTGAGGCCGGCATCCCCACACGGCTCGCCACGATCGTCACGGAGCTCCACGACGAGGAGACCTCGCGCGCGGCGCTCGGCCGACTGCTCGACTCCGAGACGCCACCGACGGCGGTCTTCAGCGCCCAGAACCTCGTCACCATCGGGGCCCTGCGCGCCCTCCGGGAGCGGGGCCTGCAGAACGAGATCGCGCTGGTCGGCTTCGATGACCTCCCACTTGCAGACCTGCTGGTTCCCGGCGTCACCGTGATCGCCCAGGACCCACAGCAGATCGGGCAGCGCGCAGCCGAGCTGCTCTTCGACCGCCTCGGCGGCGACCGTGGCCCCGCCCAGCGCGTCACCGTCCCAACCCGCCTCATCGAGCGCGGCAGCGGCGAGATCCTCGCCCCCGCCTCCTGACGAGGCCATCACCCCCTCCCGTCGAGGTTGACGCCAATCGACTCTTGCTTTGTCCGGTGGACAGTCTCTAGCATCGCTCGAAATGGATTGACATCGTTGTCAGTCCAGTCCGTTGCATTCGACGCACTGAGAAGAAATCGAGCGAATCCATGACATCGACGTCACCGAGACACCCGAGAAGGACGCGGAAGGCTCTCGCCGCGCTGGCAGCCACCAGCATCGCGTTCGCCGTCCTCGCCGGCACAGCCGCCACAGCCACCGCCGAGGAGTCGGCCGAGGCGGGACAGGAGCAGTTCCGCCCGCAGTTCCACTTCTCCCCCGAGAAGAACTGGATGAACGACCCCAACGGCATGGTGTACGTCGACGGCATCTATCACCTCTACTACCAGCACAACCCAGAGGGCACACGCTGGGGGAACATGAGCTGGGGCCACGCGACCTCCACCGACCTCATGCACTGGGAGGAGCAGCCGCTCGCACTCCCCCAGACCTTCGACGATTCCGGAGTCGCGATCGAGGACATCTTCTCTGGCTCCATCGTCGTCGACGAGACCAACAGCTCCGGTTTCGGGACCGGAGACGAGCCCCCGCTCGTCGCCATCTACACGAGCGCATACACCCAGGATCATCCGACTCACCCCGGGATCCAGGCCCAGTCGCTCGCCTACAGCAATGACGGCGGATACACCTGGACGAAGCACGAGGGCAACCCCGTCTACGACCGCGGCTCCGCCAACTTCCGAGACCCGAAGGTCTTCTGGTACGACGGTCCGGCCGGTGCGTACTGGGTCATGGCGGCCGTCGAGGCGGTCGACCACAAGGTGATCCTCGCGAAGAGCACCGACCTGCGCTCCTGGGAGCACCTCTCGGAGTTCGGGCCCGCGAACTCCACGGAGGGCATCTGGGAGTGCCCGGAGCTCTTCGAGCTGCCCGTCGACGGCAACCCGGATGAGACGAAATGGGTCATGGTCGTCAATCTCAACCCGGGTGCCGTGGCTGGCGGCAGCGGGGGCCAGTACTTCGTCGGCGACTTCGACGGCACCGAGTTCACCAGCGAGACCACCGTCGAGCCAGGCACCACGGCAGAAGGAACCCCGTTCGCGACCTTCGACGGCGGAGACTTCAGCGGGTGGACCGTCACCAACGAGTCCGGGAACGAGGCCGATGGCCCGTGGGGGCTTGCACCGGCGGCCGGGACGCTGCCGGGCCAGGGCCCCGTCAAGGGCACCATCGGAGCCGGCTTCGCGAACGGCTTCCACGGCGGAGACTGGCCGGTGGGCTCGCTCGAGTCCCCGCAGTTCACGATCGAATCCGACGTCATCAACCTGCTCGTCGGCGGAGGCAACCACCCGCACGTGGACGGCTCGCAGCTCGGGAACGAACCGCCGGCGGGCACCACCGTCTTCGACTTCGAGCTCGCCGATGGCGAGACCCTCCTCGGCTCAGGCTGGGAGGCGACGGGCGACTTCGCCCTCGACCCGGCACGCAGTCCCTCGACGACGAGCGGCGAGTACGCGCTCGGCGACAAGCGCGTCAACACGTGGGAGGGCGGGCCGCTCGGAGACGACAACACGGGCACGATCACGTCGCCCTCCTTCACGCTCGACGGCGATTTCGCTTCCTTCCTCGTCGGCGGGGGCAACCGCACCGACGGCACCCTCCAGGTCGAGCTGCTCGTCGATGGCAGCGTCGTGCGCACGCAGACCGGCGCCAACGCCGGGCAGATGACATGGCAGTCGTGGGACATCAGCGAGTTCGCCGGCAAGGATGCGCAGCTCCGCGTTCGAGACGAGGCGACAGGCGGCTGGGGGCACCTCACCTTCGATCACCTCGTGATCGGCGACGAGCCCTCGCAGCTTCGCTCGGAGGAGACCGCGGTCAACCTCATCGTCGACGGCGAAGTCGTGCGCACGGCGACCGGCAGGAACAGCGAGACGCTCGACTGGTCGAGCTGGGACGTCTCCGACCTCCGCGGACAGCAGGCCACGATTCAGGCGGTCGATCAGAACAGGTCGGGCTGGGGCCACCTGATGCTGGACCAGATCATGTTCGCCGACACGAGCGTCCCATCGACGCTCGAGAGCTACGACTGGCTCGACTGGGGCCGCGACTACTACGCGACGGTCTCGTACTTCGGCACCCCGGACGGGAGCCGGATCATGCAGGGCTGGATGAACAACTGGGATTACGCCAACGACATTCCCACCTCGACGTGGCGCAGCTCGATGACGCTCCCGCGCGAGGTCGTCCTGACCTCGACTCCAGCGGGACCGCGCCTCAAGCAGCAGGTCGTCCCCCAGGTCGCTGAGCAGCTCGACGTGGCAGGCGCGGCCACGCGCACGGACGTCGCCCTCAATGGCGCGGTGGATCTCGGGCTCTCGGGAGACGTCGTGAAACTCGAGGTGACCCTGGAACCGGGCGAGGCGCAGCGGGCGGGAATCACGGTCTTCGGGGACGCCGAGTCGGGAACCCGCATCGGCTACGACGCCGCGCAGGGACGCCTGTTCGTCGACCGGACGAACTCCGGCGACGTCGACTTCCACCCCGCCTTCGCATCGGTGGAGGATGCGCCGGTCGCCCTCGACGACGACGGCTCGGTTACCTTCTCCCTCTACCTGGATCGCGCATCCGTCGAGCTCTTCACGGCGGACGGGATGGTGACCATCACCGATCAGGTGTTCCCGAACGAGGGCGCGGACGCCATCACCGCCTGGTCCGAGGGCGGAGCGGCGACGCTACGACGCATCACCGTCACGCCGGTCACGCCGACGATGTGGCAGGAGCCCGGACCCGTCGTTACCCCGCCGACCGCGACGGCCACGGCAGCTCCGACCGGGGGCGCCACGCCCTCGCCGTCAGCCACCTCCGCATCCACATCCGCACCCACGTCCACGTCCGCACCCACATCCACGCCTCAGGGTGGATCGGACACCGGGACGCCGACTCCGGAGGGGCTGGCGTCGACCGGCGCGGACTTCCCCCTGGCGGCGGTCCTCTTCGGCCTGGCGCTTGTCGGCGGCGGAGCGGTGCTGGGTGCTCGACGACTCGGTCGCCGAGGTCAGTAGCAAGAGCCTCCCGGCGATAGGGCCCGGCGGGCCCTATCGCCGATCACTGCCCGGCGTTTCGCCCTCTGAGACCGCTCCCAGAGGGCGAAACGCCGGGCAGCGTCGCAGACGGGCGGGCGCAGGGGCCGGCGGGTGTGCGGGGCGCGGGGCGGACCCCGGTTACTCCTCGAGGGGGCCGAGCGTGGCCTGCGCGACGAAGCGAGCGACGGGAGACGCCGTCACCTCGAGCTCGACGATCGCGACCGTGTTGACGCCGGCGCGGAGCACCGAGCCCGGCACGTAGAGCGTCTGCTGCGGTCCGCTGCGCCAATAGCGCCCGAGCAGGAACCCGTTCACCAGGGCGTACCCCTTGCCCCACTCGGCGGTGTCGAGGTAGAGGTCGCTCGGCGCTTCGAGCTCGAACTCGCCGCGAAGCCCGGTGAGCCCGAGCGGCGTCTCGGGATGAGCCAGTGGCGCGGATGCATCGGCCGCAGCAAGAGCAGCACCACCGGCGCCGGGTGCGCTGGTGAGCGCCGAGCCGATCGCGATTCCGGCCTCTGCGACGTCGATGGGCGTCGCCGTCCACCCTTCGAGGGGAGCCCCGTCGAGGAGCGGCGTGCCGATGATGCCCTTTTCCTCGCCGATGCGCTCGGCGTAGTTGACGCGACCCTGCTCCTCCACGAGCACGCGCAGCCGCGTCCCGGCGGGCACGACGATCGACGTCTCGTGGAGGGTGCGCGATAGCGTGCCGAAGGGGACGCCGTCGATGGAGAGCCACGCGAAGTCGCGCACGTCCTCGAACTCCAGCAGGCGGGGTGCGGATGCGCGCGGCAGCTCGGTCTCGTAGGCGACCAGGGCGCTCAGATGCTGCAGGGCATCGAAGGTCGGGGGCGTCGTGTGGCGTTCGGGACTGACGGGCGGGAGCCACGCATCCGGAGCCACGACGGAGAGCGGCACCTCGAACTCGGAAGCTGGGACCGCGAGCGCGGGGGTCTCCGCCGGCACATCGGCGTACTTCGCGATGACGTCCCTGAACGCGAAGAACTTCGGGGTGGGGTTCCCTGCCTCGTCGAGCGGCGCGTCGTAGTCGTAGGAGGTCGTGATGGGCAGGTACCTGCCCTTGTGGTTCGCCCCGTTGGTGAGGCCGAAGTTGGTGCCACCGTGGACCATGTAGAAGTTCACGGAGGCGCCTGCGGCGAGCAGCGCGTCGAGCTCGCGAGCCGCATCCTCGACGCTCGTCGTGTGATGGAAGGCGCCCCACCAGTCGAACCAGCCGTCCCAGAACTCGGCGCACATGAGCGGGCCGGTCGGCTGGTGGCGCCGCAGGGTGGCGAGGCGCTCCTCGGCGCGCGACCCGAACGAGCCGGTGAGGTGCACGCCGTCGACGCTGCCGTCGCTCAGCATCTGGTCGGTGGGCTGATCGATCGTCGTGAGCGGCACCGTGATGCCAGCCTCGCGGGTGACCTCGACGAGCCGCTCGAGGTAGGCAGTGTCGTTGCCGTAGGCGCCGTACTCGTTCTCGATCTGCACGAGCACCACGGGGCCGCCGACGTCGATCTGCCGCGGCGCGACGATGTCGTAGACGCGCTGCAGGTAGGTCTCGACCTCGTGCAGGTAGCTAGGTTCCGAGCGTCGCAGCCCCACCCCGGGCATCGCGGTGAGCCACGTCGGGAGCCCGCCGTTGTGCCATTCCGCGCAGATGTAGGGGCCTGGGCGCACGATGGCGTGCATCCCCTCGGCCGCGATCAGGTCGAGGAACCGGCCGAGGTCGTTCCAGCCGGTCGCATCCCACTCCCCCTTGCGGGGCTCGTGGGCGTTCCAGGCGACGTAGGTCTCGATCGTGTTGAGGCCCATGAGCTTGGCCTTGTGGATGCGGTCGGCCCACTGCTCGGGATGCACGCGGAAGTAGTGCAGCGCCCCGGAGAGCACGCGGTGGGGTTCGCCGTCGAGGAGGAAGTGCTCTTCGCCGATCTCGAAGGTCATGTGAGCAGACTCCTGTCTTCTGTCTTCGCTGACATCGGGGGGGGGTGTTGAGAGGAACCGGGGTGGATCAGCGTTGGACGGCGTCGCCGACGCCGTCCACGAGCTCGCGCAGGTCACCCCAGCTCGGCAGCGACTCCCAGTCGCCGTCGCTGCGGCAGGCGCTGGCTCCGCACGCGGCGGCCGTCAGCATGCGCTGCTCGAGGGGCGCCCCACGCGTGAGCTCGACGAGGTAGCCGGCCGCGAAGGCATCGCCGGCGCCGACCGTGTCGACGACGTCGACCGCGAAGGCGGGCACCTCGGCCTCGAGGTCGCCGTCGACGCCGGACGCGCCGTGCTCGCCGCGCTTGATGACGGCCTGCCGGGGACCGAGGGCCTGCAGGGCGCGGGCCTGCTCGATCGGGGATGCCTCGCCGACGAGCATGGCGGCCTCGTCGTCTCCGGCGAAGACGATGTCGCTGAGCGCGGCGAGCTCGCGGTAGCGGGGAGCCGCGGCCTCGGCCGACCACAGCTTGCTGCGGTGGTTGACGTCGAACGACACGATCACGCCGTGTTCGCGAGCGAGGCGGACGGCGCTGAGCACCGTCTCGGCGGCGCTGTCGCTGAGGGCGAGGCTGATGCCCGTGACGTGCAGGACCTGGGCGCCCACAATGGCCTCGCTTGGGACGTCGGCCGGCGTGATGCGGCTGCCGGCGAGTCCGCCGCGGTAGTAGGTGACGCGGCTGCGGCCCGGACGGGGCCGGTCCTTGAGCATGATTGCGGTCGGTGCATCCGCGTCGACCGTCTCGTGCAGCTGCACCTGTTCGGCCCTGAGGGCGCGGAGGATGCGCCTGCCGACGGCGTCATCGCCGACCCGGCCGATCCACGCGGCCTCGACGCCGAGTCTGGCGGCGGCGATCGCGACGTTGCTCTCTGCACCGCCGAAGCTCATCTCGGCGTCGGACTGCAGGTCGAAGCCGCCGGCCCGGCGCGCGATCACCAGCCCGAGCGCCTCCCCGATCGTGACGATGGCGCTCACGTGCGGCCGACCTTGGCGGCGCTCACGCGGGTCGCGATGTCGGCCGCCGCGCGGGCTGCCTCGGCGACCGCGTCTGCACCCTGGTCGAGCAGCTTCGAGCTGCCGAGCCAGCTTCCGCTCGCGGCGAAGACCGCCGGGTGCTCGAGGTGCTCGGCGAGGTTGGCGATGCTGATGCCGCCGCTCGGCATGAACGTGATGCCGCGGAACACGGAGGCATACGTGGTGAGCAAGGACAGCCCGCCGAAGTTGCCCGCCGGGAAGAGCTTGAGCTGCGACAGCCCGAGGTCGCGGGCCGCCGTGATGTCGCTCGGCGTGAGCGTTCCCGGGAGGATCGGAACGTCTGCGTGCTGCGCGACTCGGACGACCTCCGCCGACAGTCCGGGCGAGACGAGGAACTGCGCCCCCGCATCCAGCGCCTGCTTGGCCTGCTCGGTGTCGAGCACGGTGCCAGCACCCACGATGAGGTCGGGGCGCCCCGCGATGTGGCGCAGTGCATCCAGTGCCCCGTCGCCGCGCAGTGCGATCTCGACGATGCCGATGCCGCCCGCGACGAGACCGTCGGCGAGCGCCTCGGCCTGCGCCTGCGTGCTCGGCGTTGAGAGGGGAACGACGGAGTGGCCCTCGAACAGGGCGCTCATCGTGCGAGCCATCCGCCGTCGACGGGGAGGACGACGCCCGTGACATAGGCAGCGGCCGGGCTCGCGAGGAACACGGCGGCACCGCCGAGGTCTTCTGCCTCGCCCCAGCGACCCGCGGGGATGCGCTCGAGGATGGACCGCGAGCGGTCGCTGTCTTCGCGCAGCGCCTCGGTGTTGTCGGTCGCGATGTAGCCGGGGGCGATCGCGTTGACGGTCACGCCGCGGGATGCCCACTCGTTGCTGAGGGCGTGGACGAGGCCCGCGATGGCCGACTTCGACGCCGTGTACCCGGGCACGTTGATGCCGCCCTGGAAGCTGAGCAGGCTGGCGGTGAAGATGATGCGCCCGTTGCCGCGTTCGACCATTGCCGCGCCAACGATCTGGCTGAGCACGAACTGGCTCGAGAGGTTCACCTGGATGACCTCGTCCCACCAGTCGAGGGAGTGCTCGGCGGCGGGCGCGCGGCGGATGGTGCCTGCGTTGTTGACGAGGATGTCGGCGTGCTTCACGGATGCGCCGAACTGCTCGACGGCGGCACGGTCGGTGAAGTCGACGCCGTGGCCCTCGAAGCTGCGGCCGAGCGAGCGGACACGCGCCCCGACTTCGCCGCCGTCGGCTTCCTGCTGGGAGGACGCGGCGATGATGTCCGCCCCCGCCTCAGCGAGTGCCGTGGCGATGCCGAGGCCGATGCCGCGGCGGGCGCCGGTGACGACCGCGGTCTTTCCAGTGAGGTCGAAGCTGGTCATAGCGACCCTTTCGCGTGAGGCCAGGTCCACCTGGCGGAACTCGGTTTCATTCACCTACTATAGACGTGCCACGAACGAATCACGAGAGGAACTCCCTTGTCCCAGCAGTACCGCCCGGGTCGCCCGGAAGACATCCCCACCCTCGACCAGCAGGCACTCCGTGACCGCTACCTCGTCGAGCAGCTCCTCACGCCAGGTGAGATCCGCGTCGTCGCGACGCACTTCGACCGCGTCGTCACCGTCGGCGCCGTCCCCACCGACAGCCCCCTCACGCTTCAGACCGTCGACGAGCTTCGCAGCGAGAACTTCCTCGACCGCCGCGAGCTCGGCATCGTCAACACGGGCGGCGCCGGCGCCGTCGTCGCCGACGGCGAGCGCTACGAGCTCGCGAAGACCGCCGTGCTCTACCTCGGCCGCGGCACCGTCGACGTCACCTTCGAGAGCAACGACGCCGCCGACCCCGCCAAGTTCTACGGCTTCAGCGCCCCCGCGCACACGCCCTACCCGAACACCCTCGTCACCCCCGAAGAGGGCACGATCCGCGAGCTCGGCGACCAGGTCACGTCGAACCGCCGCACGCTGCGCCAGTGCATCCACGAGAACGGCGTCAAGAGCTGCCAGATCGTCATGGGCGTCACGAGCCTCCACGCCGGCAGCATGTGGAACACCATGCCGGCGCACACCCACGACCGTCGCACCGAGGTGTACCACTACTTCGACCTCGAAGAGGACCAGCGGGTCGTGCACCTCATGGGCGACCCCAAGGAGACGCGCCACCTCATGGTCGCGAACGGCGACGTCGTGCTCTCCCCGAGCTGGTCGCTGCACTCGGGAGTAGGATCTTCCAGCTACTCGTTCGTGTGGGCGATGGCCGGCGAGAACCAGTCGTTCGACGACATGGACTCTGTCCCGATCACCGCGATGCGGTGACGACTCCAACAACGAGGGTGGTCAGGATGGACGACGCAGGCCAGTCGCCGACCCCGCCCGCGGGCGCAAGCGAGAAGACGCTGCTTGTGCTCGCGGCGGCCCTCGCGCATCCGCGCTTCACGGACATCGTCGCCGAAGCCGGACTCGCGAAGGCCACCGTCCACCGCATCCTGGGCACCCTCGTCGCGCAGCACTACCTCGGAGGCAACTCCGAGCAGGGCTACCGGGCCGGGCCCAACCTGCTCGCCCTCGCGGGCCGGGCGCTCGCGAGCGTCGACATCTCGCAGGTCGCGGGCCCCATCGTCGACGAGCTCGCCGCCTCCGTCGACTGCACCATCCACGTGGGCGTCGCGACGGAGAGCGAGATGGTCTACCTCATCCGCCGCGACTCGGCGAAGCCGTACCGCATGCGCTCGCGCGTCGGCCTCGGCGTGCCCCTGCACAGCTCCGGCATGGGCAAGGTCGTGCTCGCCGACTGGGCGCCCGAGCGAGTGGATGCGCTTGCGGAGCGCGTCGGCCTGCCCCGGCGCACCGACCTCACGATCACCGACCTCGGCCTGCTGCACGAGGAGCTCGCCCGCGTCCGCGAGCGCGGCTACTCGACGGACCTGGGCGAGAACGAGACGGGCACCGTGTGCGTCTCGGCACCCATCCGCGACCACACCGGCGCCGTGACGCACGGCCTCTCGGTGTCCTCGATCGAGCTCGAGTACCCGGGCCTCAGCATCGAAGCCCTCGCGCCTGCCGCGATCGCGGCCGCCGACCGCATCTCCCGCGAGCTCGGCGCCCCCGCGGCGTAGGGCGAGCTGCCGACTCTCGGAGACACCCGCCGCTGCTGCCTGACCAACTTCAGTGCTCAGACGGCCGTTTCCCGCCGCTCGAAGCCGAAACCGGCCGGATCAGCACTGAAGTTGGTCCGAGGTGGGGGCGGTAATGGCGGCCGAGGCGGTGGCCGAGGCGGCGAAGTGGCGGAGCGTCACACCATCGCCCCCATCCGGCACCCCTGACCAACTTCAGTGCTCAGACGGCCATTTCCCGCCGCTCCAGGCCAAAACCGGCCGAATCGTCACTGAAGTTGGTCAGCGGCGGCGGAGCTACCGAGCGGCGCCGATGAAAGGGGCCCGAGGCGTCACAACGACACCCCGGGCCCCGCCGTTTTCCGGTCAGCCGCGGGCGTTCGACTCGCTGGAGGAGCCTCTGCGGTCCGAGGTCCCCTCAGCTGAGTCCGCAGCCGGCCCGCCAACCGCGAACTCCGTCTTGCGGTCGATGCTGTCGGAAGCCAGCTCCAGGTTGCTCTCCCCCTCGGCGCGAGCTTCGGCGTCCTCCTCGCCGTCGAGGCTCATGAGGTGCTCGACGTCGACGTCGTTGGGGTTGTCGAGCACTTCCTGCAGTCGATCGCGGTCGAGCGCCTTCGTCCAGCGGGCGATGACGAGTGTGCCGATGCCGTTGCCGGTGAGGTTCGTGAGGGCACGGCCCTCCGACATGAACCGGTCGATGCCGACAATGAGCGCGAGCCCCACCATGGGGATGATGTGGTCGAACGCGGCGATGGATGCGGCGAGGGTCACGAGTCCAGCGCCGGAGACGCCCGCTGCTCCGTTCGAGGAGATGAGCATGAACGCGAGGAGTGCGATCTGGGTGCCGATGGGCACGTCCACTCCGAACGCCTGCGCGATGAAGATGGCGCCCATGGACATGTAGATGGCGGTGCCGTCGAGGTTGAACGAGTAGCCGGTGGGGATGGTGAGGCCGACGACGTGCTTGGGCACGCCGGCCGCCTCGAGCTTCGTCATCATGCGGGGCAGCACCGTCTCGGAGGAGGAGGTGCCGAGCACGATGAGCAGCTCGTCCTTGATGTAGCGGAGGTACTTGAAGATGCTGAAGCCAGCCCAGTGGCAGATGGGGCCGAGCACCAGGAAGACGAAGATGAGGCAGGTGAGCCAGAAGGAGCCCATGAAGAAGGCGAGGTTGCCGAGGATCTCGGCGCCGTGCTTGCCGATCGTGAAGGCGATGCCGCCGAAGGCGCCGATGGGGGCGACCCACATGACGATCTTGATGATGCCGAACATGACCTTCGCGAGCGAGTCCATGGCGCGCACGACCTTCTCGCCACGCTTGCCGAGCATGGCGATCGCGATGGCGGTCAGGATGGCGAGCAGCAGCACCTGGAGGAGCTGGCCATCGACGAACGCCGACATGAACGAGGTGGGGATGAGGCCGAGGATGAAGCCGGGCAGGCCCTCTCCCCCGGCGTCGCCCGCGTCGGCGATGGTTGCGTCGGCGGCGGATCCGTCGAAGCTCGCGACGTCGTAGTTCAGGCCGGCGCCCGGCTGGAACACGTTGATGGCGATGAGGCCGAGGCCCAGGGCGACGACGGTGGTGATGTTGAAGTAGACGGCGGTGCGCAGGGCGAGGCCGCCCGCTTTCGCGAGGTTGCCGAGGCCCGCGATGCCGACGACGACGGTCGCGAAGATGGTCGGCGCGATGACGACCTTGACCAGGTTGATGAAGAGCGTCGCGAGCCAGCGCAGCTCGGAGGCGAAGGCCGGGAAGATCAGGCCGACGGCGACGCCGAGCGCGATGCCGACCAGCACCCACACGTAGAGGTGGTGCCAGAACGGCTTCTTCTTCTTGGCGGGAGGGGTGCTGCCTGCTGCCCGGCTTGGTGAGCTCGGGGTGGTCTTGACCGCTTTGCCCTTGTCGGGGCTCGAGTCGTGTGTCACGGTGTTCTCCTTTGAACTCCAGCGTGTGCGTCATCGGTGACGGCTCGTCTTCCAAGGGTGGGCGCCCACAAGCCAGGAGCCCAGGGGCTCGGCGCATCCTTAAGGTGTTCTTGACATTCGGTCGCGGATGCCCGCTTGTTAGGCTCGAACCGTGGCGTTTGCACCGTGGATGTCGTCGGTTGAGCTGCCAGCAGGCGGCGTCACGCGGCGAGCGCTCCTGGGAGGCGCGGCGGCCACGCTGTCTTCGCTTGCGCTCGCGGCGTGCGCCTCGCCGAAGCCTTCCGGGCAGGTGCTGACGCTCGCGACCGGCCCAGAGGGGGCGGTGTTCCGGGAGATCGGGGCGGCCTACGCCGACGCGGTGAACGCCTCGTGGCCGGCCGGCGAGATGCTGGTGCGCGACACCGCATCATCGCTCGAGAACGCGCAGCTGCTGAGCTCGGGCGAGGTGGATGCGGCGCTCATCAACGTCGATGTCGCTGCGGAGTTCGAGGGCGAGATCGTAGCGCTTGCGCGTGTCTTCGATTCGGTGCTGCACCTCGTGGTTCCGGAGGACTCGGACATCACCGACCTGCGGGGCCTGCATGGCAAGACCATCGCGGGGGGACTCGAGCTGTCTGGCACCCGCTTCACGACGTCGGCGATCCTGGACGAGTTGGGCGTCGAGGCGGACTACGTGAGCCTTTCGCAGGCCGATTCCGTGGCGGCGCTCGCGGGCGGCGCGGTCGAGGCGGCGGCGAGCCTCACGGGCATGCCCACCCCTGCGATCAGCGAGATCGGCGCCGGGCAGCGGGTGCGCTTCATCGACCTCGGCGCGAACGCGGAGCATCTCATCGACCGCTTCTCGCTCGTGTACTTCCCGGTCACGATCCCGTCGACGATGTACGAGGGCCTGCAGGCGGCGACGACGCTCGCGGTGCCGACGGTGCTCGCGGTGAGGCCTGGCATGGCGGATTCGGTGGCCGAGTTCCTCACCGCCTGCCTGTTCGAGAACTCGGATGCGTTGTCGCACGTGCGCCCTGAGGCGGGACAGATCAACCCTCGGACGGGCGCGGGGACGACTCCCATCGCGCTGCATCCCGGGGCCGCCGGCTGGTTCACGGCGAACAAGCCATAGGGGCCACTCGAAGGGCGACAGGCCGGCTACTCCTCGCCGGCCAGGGGCACCGCAGCTTCGACGCGGAGGCCGCCGCCGGGCGCATCCGCGAGCGTCAGCCCGCCCCCGATATCTCGCAGGGCTTGCGCGACGATGCTCAGGCCGAGGCCGGTTCCCGGCAGGTTGCTGGTGCGGGGTGAGCGCCAGAAGCGCTGCGTGGCATGCTCGCGGTCGTCAGATGCGAGCCCGATGCCGTTGTCGTCGACCGTGACCACGTAGCTGCGCGAGCCGATGTCCGGCCTGCCAGCGACGCGCACCTCGGTGCCGCCGGAGAGCTTGATGGCGTTGGTGACGAGCTCGCTCACGACGGCGTCGAGGCCGCCGGCCGGCTCCTGCACTTCCAGCGTCTCCCCCTGGAGGTGCACGGTCTGCACGGCGATGCCGGCTCGCGCTCCGGCTTCTGCCCACCGGAACGCCGCCCCGGCGAGCGCGTCGCCGATCGCCGAGATGCGCGGCGGCCGGCTCTGGAACTGGGTCGCGTCGAGCAGTCCCGCGACGGTGCCGGTCATGCGGTCGATGGTCTCGATGGCTTCGGCGTGCACCTCTCGGGCTTCGACGTCGTCGCGGAGGTACGGCTCGAGGTTCTCGACCGAGATGCGCGTGGAGGCGAGGGGCGTGCGCAGCTGATGCGACGCATCCGACACGAACTCCTGCTGCCTCGTGACGGTCGCGGAGACGGTGCCGACCATGGAGTTGAAGGTGGAGGCGAGGAGCCGCAGTTCGCTCGGGCCCGCGTCGGTGCCGGCCTTCGCGTCGAGGTCGCCGCGCGCGACGGCGTCGACGGAGCGTTCGAGCTCCTGCACGGGGCGGAGGATCCACCGAGACATGGGCCAGAGCAGCCAGAAGGCGACGGCGCCGGGAACGAGCAGCCCTGCGGCGAGGATGAGCCATTCGGTCAGGATCGTGGTGCGGGCCGTTTCGGTGGGCACGTCGAAGACGAGGGCGCCGACGACCTGCGAGTCGCGGCCGACAGGGGCGACGATCGTGAGCCGCTCGGGCCCCCACGGCCAGACGGTGGTGGTGATGTCTGGCGATTGCCCGGAGAGGGCGGCGTCGACGAGCGCGAGGTCTGCGTCGTCGACCGCGTAGGGCAGGCCTGCCGAGTGGATGATCTGCCCGTCGCGGTTGAGGAGCCAGGTGGGGGTGTCGAAGAGCTCGGCGTAGTCGTCGAGCTCGGCCTGGAGGCGAACGGGGTCGGTGCCGATGGCCGTGTAGGCGGCGGTCGAGAAGCGGGCGGCGTCGTTGAGGCGGTCGTTGGTGAGCTCCGCCGAGTGACGGTCGGCGATCGCGACGGCGGTGGGCACGGCGATCATGATGAGCAGCAGCACGAGCAGCGGGACGGCGCACAGCACGAGTCGCCGGTGCATCAGGTGGGCCCGTCCGGGTTGGCGGGTGCCGTCAGGCTGTAGCCGACGCCCCGGAGGGTGGTGATGGTGACGGTGTCGCCGAGCTTGCTGCGCAGTGTGGCCATGTGGGTGTCGAGCGAGCGGGTGCCGGTCTCGACGCTGCTCTCCCAGACGCGGTCGAGGAGGTCCTCGCGCGTCACCGGCTGTCCTGCCCGCGCCGCGAGGAGCCGGAGGATCTCGAACTCCTTCTGCGTGAGCGCCTGAGCGGTGGGGGTGGCGCCGTCGTCTGGGGTGATGGTCGCGGTGCGCGTCTCGGTGTCGAGGCGCAGCATCCCGACTTCGATGACGGAAGACTCGGGGATGCTCGTGGAGCGGCGCATCTCGCGGGTGCGCCGGGCGAGGCCTTCGATGCGGACGAGCAGCTCGGCGACGCTGAAGGGCTTGGTGACGTAGTCGTCGGCGCCGGCGCGGAGCCCCGCGATGCGGTCCTGCTCGCGGCCGTGCGCGCTGACGACGATGATGCCGACGGCCGGATGTTGGCGCAGCTTCGCGATGATCTGCGTGCCGAGCCCGTCGGGGAGGGACATGTCGACGAGTGCCAGCTCGGGCACTTCGTCGCGGATGCAGGCGAGGGCTTCTGCGACGTCGGCGGCCCGCGTGACGCGATGTCCGGCGTGCTTGAGAGCGCGGCTCAGCCCCCTTGCCAACTGGTCGTCGTCTTCGCAGAGCAGCACGCGCATGGGGTCGAGTTTATTTGACGCGTCTCTCGGGGGTCGGTGGCACTCTCCGGGCCACTGGCCTCGTGAGCCAGAGCCAGCCGGTGAGGGCGAGCCCCCAGAGGAGGAAGAGCGGGTCCCAGAGGAGGGCGTGCCCGATCATGGCATCCCGGTCGTAGCCGCCTTCGGGCACGAGTACCCCGAGCAGCACGGCGCCGCTCGCGACGATGTTGACGAGCCCGTAGAGCACGATGCCGGGGCCGCCCACCCAGCAGATGGCGCGCCACACTCTCGGCCACGGCATCCGCTGCGCGTCGAGAGCGACGGGAATGAGGGCGGCGAGCAGCTTGACCAGCGCGACGGTGCCCAGCAGGAGGCCGGACTCCAGTGGTTCTCGCCTCGAGAACTCGACGGCGATCGCCCCGATGGTCGACAGCAGCCAGGTTCCACCGAGCGCCCAGGAGGCGCTGAAGGCGGCGTGCACGACGCCGATGACGGCAGCGGCCAGCACGAGGATGCGTGCGGCGTTGCGCGAGCGGCGGGTGCGGGCGCGGGTGTCTTCGCGCATCCGCGCCCCTACTCCCCCAGTGTCTGGCCGGGCTGGTCCTCCAGGTAGACGAGCCCGTTGCCGTCTGGGTCTTCGAACGAGAACATGGGTGCAACGCTCTCCCAGCGCAGCACTTCGGCGTTGTGGAGCTCGACGCCGCTGGCCTTGATCCGGTCGTGCGCCTCTTGCGCGTCGGTGGTGCCGAGGCGCACGGCGATGGGGATCTCGCTGTCGTGCGGGAGCAGGACGATGCCGACGCTCGAGCCAGGCGGGAGCACCTCGACGTAGCGGGCGCCTGGCCATGCTTCGACGTCCATGACGAGCTCGCAGCCGAGCACGTCCGTATAGAAGGCGAGCGCCGCGTCCACATCGGAGACGGGAACCGAGACGCTGAGCACGCGTGTTGTCTTTGCCATGGGTCAAGTCCACCTCGGGGTGAACGACGACGCCAGTGGTTGCCATGGATGCGCAGGAAGTTCGGTGGGGCGGACCGGCCGCCCTCGAGTCGATCAGCGGTAGACGAAACCCGCAGGTCGCCGCCCCCGACATCTGGTGGATGCTCCGGGCGCGGCGGGCCTGCGGGCCTCGTGTTCTCGCCGTCTGCTAGCTGTTCGTCTTCGCGGAGCGCTTCCGCACGACGAGTGCGGTCAGACCGGTCCCGAGCAGCGCGAATGCGGCGAGGATGCCAGCGCCGACGTTCTCGGCGCCGGTTGTCGCGAGCGCGTCCGAGCCGTTATCGGCGTTGCCGCCGCCAGCGACCGGTGCGGTCGTCGACGTGGCGGAGACGGAGGGCGTGGTCGTCGCCGAAGCGGTAGGCGCCGCAGTCGCGGACGCGGTGGGCTCCGTGGTGGCGGTGGGCGCCACCGTCGGGGCTGGGGTCACGGTGGGCTCGGCGGTGCCCGGCGTACTGGGCTCGGGTTGCTCGGCTCCTGCGTCGACGAGGCTGATGTTCCCGTCGGCGTCGACCTCGACCTGAGCTGCCATGGCGGCGGCCAGGTTGAGGCGCTGCCAGCTGCCTTCTGCGCCCTCATCGAGCGGGTAGCCGGAGTCGAGCGCGGTGAGCTCGAGCACCTGGCGGCGCTGCTCGGGCGTGAGGTCGGGGTGGCTCGTGATGAGCAGCGACTCGGCGTTCGCGGGGATCGTCACGGCTTCCCCGGCGGGCGCGATCTGCGGGAAGTCGTACGACATGCGCTGCTCGTAGAGCGCGAGGGCGTCGTCCTCGGAGAGGTACGGGGTGTCGGCTTCGATGCAGTCGGCGAGGGCGGCGCCGCATCCGGCCTCGAGCACGCCGCGCAGCTCGGCCTCGGCCTCGGCGAAGAGCTCGCGGAACGCGGGGTCGCTCATGCGGCGCTCGACGATGTGCTGTCCCATCATGCGTCCGCTCATCACGTCGAGCGGGTAGTGCGCTGCCATGACGATGCGGTTGTTCCCGGCTTCGGAGGTGCGCGCGAGGATCTGCGGGGCGAGCTCTGGCAGCATCATCGAGAGCGACGTGCCCTGCCAGTACGCCTGCGAGGTGTGACCGCTGGGGTAGGCGCCGCTCGTGGAGTCCCAGGCGTCGCCGCCCTCCTTGTCGCGGTATTGGAGCAGCTCGGGGAAGCGGATGTAGGGGCGGTCGTAGTCGAAGTAGTTCTTCGACGGGTTCGACGAGGAGTAGTACCCGACGAGGCCGCCGCTCTTCGCGAGGAGTGCGTCGATCTTCGGGAGCTCGCCCGCGAGGCGCGCCTCGGTGTAGATCGCGCCGAGGTTCTCGCCGAGTCCGTCGGCCATGGAGACCGACATGTCGTCGTACTGGTCGACGATCGCGCGCTCGACCTGCTCGGGGGTGGCCGAGGTGTTGATGTCGACGGTCTGGCTGTCGTTGAGCGCGATGATGTCGGCGCGGTCGGTGACGAGCCAGGAGAACTGGTCCATGATCGGCACGTAGTCGTACTCGGCGTTCGACGGGTAGTCGTAGGCGAGCTGGTCGTCGGTGAACGGCTCGGCGGCGGATGCGGCCCCCGCGCCGAAGCCGGAGAGGAGCACCCCCAGCCCGGTCGTCACAGCGATGGTGGAAGCGAGGCGTCGTCGAGACGTCGTGATGCGCATGCGGGGTTCGGCCTAACGGTCGGGGGATGAACCCGGCGAGCGTAGAGGCCCGGGGAGATCACCCGATGTCCACTAGGTGACCGGCTAGTGAACGAGGTCGCGGAGATCGGCGAGAAGCAGAACGGGGACCCGGCGCGTCCTGCGCAGGGCCCCCGTCTGGTGGTCGTCTCGGTTCAGTCGGCGATCTGCGCCGCGAAGGACTGCAGCCAAGGGCGGAGCTCGGGGCCGAGCTTCGGGTCCTGGCTCGCGAGCTCGACGGTCGCCTTGATGTACTCGAGCTTGTTGCCGGTGTCGTAGCGGCGTCCGCTGTAGACGACGCCCACGACTCCGCCGAACGCCTCGGGGTCGCCGGCGAGCACCTCGAGGGCGTCGGTGAGCTGGATCTCCCCGCCGCGGCCGGGGGCTGTGCGCTCGAGGACCTCGAACACCTCGGGACGCAGCAGGTAGCGACCGATGACGGCGAGGTTCGAGGGTGCGTCTTCACGGGCTGGCTTCTCGACGAGCCCGGTCAGCTGGATCGTGTCGGGGCCGACGACGCCCTGTTCGCGCGGAATGCTCGTGTCGTAGGCGGCGACTCCATACGCGGAGATCTGGTCGAGGTCGATCTCCTGGAGCGCGACCACACTGGCGCCGGTCTGCTCGTGCACCTCGATCATGCGCTTGAGCAGGGACCCGCCGGAGGACATGATGTCGTCGCCGAGCAGCACGGCGAACGGCTCGTGGCCGATGTGCTGCTTGGCGCGCAGCACGGCGTGGCCGAGGCCGAGCGGGTCGCCCTGACGGAGGTAGTGCACATCGGCGAGGTTGGTCGCCGCGTTCACGCGGGCGAGCTTCTCGTGCTCACCGCGAGCCGCGAGGAGCGTCTCGAGTTCGGCCACGCGGTCGAAGTGGTTCTCGAGCGACGCCTTGTGTCTGCCGGTGATCATGAGCACGTCGGAGAGGCCGGCCTCGACAGCCTCCTCCACGACGTACTGGATCGCGGGGCGGTCGACGACGGGGAGCATCTCTTTCGGGATGGCCTTCGTGGCAGGCAGGAAGCGAGTCCCGAGGCCTGCCGCGGGGATGACAGCCTTGGTTATTGGTGCGCGCATGGAGCTAGCGTATTGGAATTCGGTATCCGGGAGGTTTCGCGACCCGGTCCGCGAGGTCTTGCGCGTTTCGCGGCAGGTCCACTACTTCTGCGACTTCGTGGGCATCCGCCGCCCCAGGAACAAGGCGGCCCCGAGGAGCAGGGCGCTCCCGGCGAGGAAGATCGGCCAAGGGCCGCCTCCGTCGGTTCCGGTCGTCGCGAGGCCTGTTCCGCTGTCCGTCGCTGCTGCAGTCGCCGCCGGCACGCCAGCGATCGATGATGCAGACGGAGATCCGGGGGCCGCTGGTTGGGTCGCGGATTCGGACGGCAGCGGATGCACGGTCGGCGTTGCCCACCAGGTGGGCTCGGGCACGGTTTCGCCGGGCACCGGTTCCGCGGACTGGGTGGGAGGAGCCGTCTCCGGCGGAGCCGAGGCGGTCGGCGCCTCGGTTGAAGTGGGCGTGGCGGTCGCTGTCGTCGTCTCCGTCGGGGCGGTCGTCTCCGTGGGGGCAGCCGTCTCGCCCGGAGGCGCCGTCTCCGTCGGAAGCGCCGTCTCCGTCGGAAGCGCCGTCTCCGTCGGAACAGCAGTCTCCGTCGGAAGCGTCGTCTCCGTCGGAAGCGTCGTCTCCGTTGGAACAGCAGTCCCCGTCGGAACCGCCGTCTCGGTCGGAACAGCAGTCCCCGTCGGAACCGGCGACTCGGTGGGGGCGGCCGTCTGGCACACCGCCGGCACCTCTGTCTCGCTGGGCGTCGGGGCAGCCGTGGGCGCCGGGGGCTCGGTGACCTCGTAGCCGAGGAAGGTGAAGGTGGGCAGGGACGCGAGGATGCAGTTGTCTTCCGCGTTCACGACGCTGATGTTGTAGTAGATGTCCCTGAAAGCGATGCCGGTGACCGTGTAGGTCCCGTCCGGGCCCGCGGGAGGCTCGAAGTGGGTGAAGGCGATGCTGGTGAACAGGCCGTCTGCGTCCTTCGTCCGGGGAATCGGACCACGGTTGGGCATCACGTACTCCTCGCCATCCGGACCTTCAAGGATGACAACCATGTCCTGGATCGCGCTGTCGTCTCGAGCCCGCCATTCGACGAGCACTTCCTGCTGGCCCCAGACGATCTGAGGCGAGAGGAACCTCGCGGTCACGAACTCGGGAGGCGAGTTGTCAGGCTCCCCGATGTAGGTCACGTTGAAGGACGGCAGCGAGGCGAGCATCGCATTATTCGCAGCGTCGATCACCCGCAAATTCCAGAACCCGTCGGTGAGCGCGGACCGCACAACCGCGTACTCGCTGATCCTCCAGGAGGGACGATCGACCGTGAAGGTGACGGTTCCAGCTACCGTGTCCCCGTCGACACTGTCTGGCGCAGAGGTCTCCGTCTGCTCGGACCCGTCGGGAGTGGAGACGGTGAAAGCGACACTCTTGACCCCGGCGGGGTCGCGCGCGGTGTAATCGATGGTGAACTGGTCACCGAGCACCAGGTCACCGGGTGGGTCCATTGACACGGACAGGAGCTCGGGGGCGTCCTTGTCACCACCGGTTCTGCCATCGACGTGCAGCCTCGGGACATTCGCGATGATGTCCCTGAAGTTGTCGTCATAGGCGAGCGAGTTGCCTTCGACATCCCTGAACCGGAAGAAGTCGACGTACCACGTGCGTGCGCCCCAAGTCGGCCCACCCACGACGAACGAGTCCGTTCCGGAGATGATGTCGCCAACCCG
The DNA here is from genome assembly GCF_002931055.1 of Pseudoclavibacter sp. AY1H1. Classification (GTDB taxonomy): domain Bacteria; phylum Actinomycetota; class Actinomycetes; order Actinomycetales; family Microbacteriaceae; genus Pseudoclavibacter. The sequence goes on from NZ_PSXX01000011.1 coordinate 91,041, forward strand.
AGTCGTCGGCTCGGTGTCTTCACGGCCGACGATCTGCCAGTCCGGCTGGCCTCGCTTGGGGGTCACGGCTTTCAGGCTCACGTGAGAGGAGTCGATGTCGGCTTTGCTGCGGACGGTCCAGTTGAATCGGATCTCTTCGCCTCCCTTGACCTTGAGGGAGGACACGATCTCGAGGGAGAGCAGCTCGGGCTCCTCGCTGGCAGCCTGCGCCACGATGGCAGGCTCTGCCGCTGCGGGGGCTGCGGCGACGCCTCCGATGAGGAATCCGGCGAGCATCGCGCAGACAAGGGCGTGGAACTTCTTCATGAGTTCTCCGACGTCGACGGGGGTGTCAGGTCGATACTAGGTGACCGACCACTCCCCGAGACACCCCCGGAGCGTCACTGCAGCGATTCCGCGAGCACCCTCCCGAAGCTGGCCGAAGCGTCGTTCGTCAGGTGGGCCCCGTCGTAACGGAGCACGGTGTCGTCGATCAGCATCGGGCAGGAGCCATGCGAGCAGAACCAGTCGATGACGTCCACGTACCGCCCGCCGGCGGCGTCGACGGCCGACGCCTCGGCCTGGGCCTTCGCCAGGGTGCTTTCCTGGAGGCTGCTTGTGCAGGCGAGGGGTCCCGTCGCACGGGTCACGCATTCCTGCGGGTTCAGGCCAGCAGGTGGATTGCCTATGACGACGACCTGGGCTCCGGATGCAGCTGCTTCGGTCGTGAACGCCTCAACACCGAGCTGCCATTCGTCGAGCGCGGCATCCGCTCTCGCCCCCGAGGACAAGCCGGCGAGACTTGACTGCGCCGACGAGGTGAGCACGAGATCGGGGGCTTCCGCAGCGACGAAGTCGAGCATCCGCTGCTGTGCGGCGGCGCACTGCTCACCGCGTTCCCCACTGCCGACCGGGGCGAGTACCGCCGGGCATGCTGCGTAGCCGAAGCCGAGCACGCGCCATCCAGGAAGGGCCTGCTCCACAGCGGGGATCCAGGAGATCGCGACCGAATCGACCACCACCACCGCGGTGCGAGTCTCTCCCCCGGAAGCTGCTCGCTCACAGACGAGCGCCTCGGAGCTCGAGACGCTGTTGCGGCAGCCGACCTCCGTGTCCATCCCCGGAGTGGCAAGGGACTCGTCGAGTGACCCGAGGTCGATCTCCGGCCAGGTGTTCGTGCGCAACGACTCGTCGACACGGGCCGAGAGGGCCGCCGCGCTGTCCCAGCCCGGCGCGATCGTCGCCTCGGCCACCGACGCACCCGTGCTGCTGTCGCCTCCTGCGGCGACGAGCGAGTACGGGCCGCGCAGCTGGACTGCCGACATGCCGAGGACGAAGACCCCGACCGCAATCGCGCCGATGAGCTGCCTGCTGCGGCGCGCCGAGGTGTGCGACTTCAGCCAGGAGGAGTTGATGATCGGGAGCTCGATGAAGTGGTACGACAGGATCGAGAGCCCGAACATCATGAAGACCGCCGCGATGCCCATGACGACGCTGTTCGCCGAGTCGACGGAGTGCAGGAAGACGATCACGGGGAAATGCCAGAGGTACAGCGAGTACGAGATGCGTCCGATGTACCGGGCAACGGCGTTGTCGAGCAGCACGATTCCCCTCCCTTGAGCACCTCCAGCGAGGATCAGCAGGGAGCCCGCAACCGGGACCACGGCCCAGGGCCCGGGGAACGGCCATTCTGGCGTGATGACGAACGCGCCGACCACGATGAGGGTGACCCCCGCATAGGCCAGCAGACGGCCGACCCCGTGCGAGATCTTGGCGAAGGGAAGCAGGAGCGCCGCTATCGCCCCGAGACCCAGCTCCCAGACGCGTGAGATGGTGTCGAAGTAGGCGAACTCCGGCATGGCCCTGGACGAGTAGAGCGCCCAGGCGAAGGAGAGCGCCGTCGCCGCCACCATGAACCAGAGCAGTGGCCGCACGATCTTCCTGCCACGTTTCGTGGCGAGACTCGCGACCATCAGCAGCGCGATCGGCCAGACCACGTAGAACTGCTCCTCGACAGCCAGCGACCAGTAATGCTGCAGTGGAGACACTGGCCCGGTCGCCTGCAGGTAGTCGGTGCCGAGTCGCACGAAATGCCAGTTCGAGACGAAGAACAGCGCGGCGAGCGCATCCAGCACCGTCTGGTTCGCTCGCGTCGGGAACCAGACGAGGAAGGCGACCGCGACCGTGACCAGCAGCACGAGCGTCGCGACCGGCAGGATGCGCTTCACACGACGGATATAGAAGTGCTGGAAGGAGATGGACCCCGTCCGCTGGTATTCGCGGATGAGGATTCCGCTGATCAGGAAGCCGGAGAGCACGTAGAACACGTCAACGCCGATGAACCCGCCAACGGGACTGACCGTCAGATGATTCGCGACCACGAGGAGGACCGCGACAGCGCGGAGGCCATTGAGGTCACCGCGTCGAGTATGAGCGGTGGGAGGTGCGGTCATGAGGTCCTCGACCTGTCGACCACCACCTCGTGGGCGCGTGGCGCTCGACGAAGGCGACCGATCGGCGGCGCGTCCATGCAGGGGGTAGGTGGGGCGAAGTCGCGTCGGCTGGCGTCACACGAAGACGGGTCCGGAGTGCACAGCCGAGCGACCGTGGCTCGATACTGTCGGGGCGCTCGCGCCCATCGGGTCACATGCGCGGGCCGAGACTCTCGTAAACTCGCGATGCGAGCCGCGCAGCCTCGCTCATGACAGACTTCCGCACCGCCCCTGCACTCCCCCGACGCGAGCCGAAAGCAGACTGTGACGCCGAACGCATCCACCTCCCCCGTGACGAGCGCGACCCCCCCGCGCGGTGGGTTCCGGAACGATATCCAGGGCCTCCGTGCGATCGCCGTCGGCGCCGTCGTCCTCTATCACGCCGGTGTTCCCTTCCTCACGGGCGGCTACGTGGGCGTCGATGTCTTCTTCGTCATCTCCGGATTCCTGATCACCTCACACCTCCTCGCGACGCTCAATCGTGACGGCAGGATCTCGTTCGCGAGCTTCTACGCGAAGCGAGTTCGACGCATCCTGCCCGCTTCGTTCGTCGTCCTCGCCCTCTCTGTGCTCGCCGCACTCATCTGGTACCCGCCGCTCCTCCTGCGCGAGGTCTGGACCGGGGCCGTCGCCACGGCGCTCTACGTTCCGAACTACCTGTTCGCCGCCCAGGGCACGAACTACCTCGCAGAGACGACGCCGTCCCTCTTCCAGCACTACTGGTCGCTCGGGATCGAGGAGCAGTTCTACCTCATCTGGCCGGTGCTGATCGCCCTCGGCTTCGCGCTCTTCAAGCGCCCGCGGGCGCTGCTCATCGCGCTCGTCGCGCTCGTGGCGCTGTCCTTCGCCGCCGGTGTGCTCCTGACGTACCAGTCGCAGCCATGGGCGTTCTTCGGGCTCCCGACACGAGCCTGGGAGCTGGGTGTCGGCGGCATCATCGCGTTCGTCCTGGTCTACCGTCCGTCCGTCGTGGATCGGAGCTGGGGAGCTCCGCTCGCGTGGCTCGGCCTCGCTGGAATCCTCGCGCCCGTGTTCCTCTTCACGAGCGCGACTCCGTTCCCGAGCTTCTGGGCGGCGATCCCCGTCCTCGGTACCGCCGCGGTCATCCTCGGCGGTTCCGCGTCCGGTGGGTGGGGCCCAGCACGCGCGCTCTCTGTCCGTCCCATGCTCTTCGTCGGGACGATCTCCTATTCGCTGTACCTGGTGCACTGGCCATTGCTCGTCGTGCCGCAGACCGCGGTCGGCTACGAGAGCCCGCTGCCGCTCTGGCAGACCTTGGCCCTCGGGGCGGTCGCCTTCCCGCTGGCATGGCTCATGTACCGGTTCGTCGAGGATCCAGCCAGGAAGGCGAGATGGCTGACCTCGGCTCGGCCTCGCCGATCGCTGCTCGCCGCCGCGGCCGCCTCGGCAACCGCGATCGCACTGGTCGGCGGTAGCTTCGTCTACTCCAACTCGCAGCCGCTCTACGTCGACAGGGCGGCGACGGCTGGAGCTCTCACGGCCCCACCGACCGCAACCGACTTCGTGCCGAGCAACCTGCAACCGTCACTGCGCAGCGTCTCCGGCGACCAGCCTGACATCTATGCCGACGGCTGCCACCTGGACTTCGAGGCCACGGCGCCTGCGTCCTGCATCTACGGGGAGAGCTCGGATCCTCGGATCGTGCTCTTCGGCGACTCCCACGCGGCGCAGTGGTTCCCTGCCGTCAGCACGTGGGCGCTCGCGAACGGCTACTCGGTGGAGTCGCACACCAAGAGCTCGTGTCCTTCGATCTCAGCGCCACTCACCAGGAACGCCGTTCCCTACGCGGCGTGCGACGAATGGCGGACACAGGTGCTCGATCACATCTCGGCCATCGACCCCGCCCTCGTCCTCATCGCCAACTACGGCCAGGTGACCTTCCTCGATGACGGGGGAAGCTACCAAACCGCCTGGGCGAGCGCACTCGGCGCGACCTTCGATGCCGTGGATGCCCCCGTTGCACTCATCGCAGACACCCCTGACATGGGCAGCACTCCTGCGATCTGCCTCTCGAACCACCTCTCCGACGCAGACGCCTGCGACGTCGAGCGCTCACGAGCCTTGGAGACGCCGGTCCGCGGCGTCGAAGTGGACATCGCCGCGGCCTCGGGAGTTCCGCTGCTGGATCTGACGCCATACATCTGCGGCGAATCGATGTGCCCGACCATCATCGGCGACACGCTCGTGTACCGAGATGCCCATCACCTCACGGCGACCTTCAGCTCGGAGCTCTCCGGAGCGTTCGGCGAGGCTCTGACCGCGAGCGGCTTGATCCCCGCGAAGGTGAGCTGACGGTGGCCGTCGCATCCGACGATGATGGAATCGGCGCGAAGGCTGTCCGCGGCATCGGATGGATCGTCCTCGAGCGATGGGCCTCGCGGTTCATCGCGCTCGGCGTCTTCGCGCTCCTCGCTCGGTTCATCGCACCTGGAGACTTCGGGCTCCTCGCCCTCTCCACGGTCTTCACCGCGATCCTGCAGGTGTTCGTCGACTCGAGCTTCAACAAGGTGCTCGTCCAGCGGCTCACCCTGGAGCCCAAAGACGCGTCGACGACCTTCTGGACCAGCCTCGGCATCTCCGTCGTCATCTACGTCGCCCTCTTCTTCAGCGCGCCGCTCATCGCCCTCCTGCTCGGCGAACCGGAGCTTGGCGACATCCTGCGCGTGCAGTCGATCGCGATCGTGCTCGCCGCACTGAGCAGCACCCCGGCGGCACTCCTCGAACGCGACTTCCACTTCAAGCAGCTCTCCATCCGCAAGCTCGCGGGCACGGTGGCCGGCGCCGGCGTCGCGGTCCCCATGGCGATCATGGGCTACGGCGTCTGGGCGCTCGTCGGGCAGGCCCTGGTGCAGAGCTTCGTCGGATTCGTGACGCTCTGGGCAGCCTCGCGCTGGCGTCCCAAGTTCGAATTCTCCTGGACCTCGCTGCGCTCCATGGCCTCGATCGGCTTCAGTGTCCTCGGCGTGGAGCTGCTCAGCGCGACGCAGGCGAACATCGACAAGCTCGTGATCGGCGCTGCCATCAATCCGACCGCGCTCGGCTATTACTTCTTCGCGCAGCGGATCCTCACGATCACCTCGGAGCTCGTGACCTCGGTGGTCGGCCGCGTCTCGCTCACCACCTTCTCCCGAACACAGGGAGACGTCGCGAAGACCAACGTGGTCATGCGCAGCCTCACCTTCGCCTCGTCCGCAGTCGCGATCCCGGTCTTCCTCATCCTGGGACTGCTTGCGCCGGACTTCATCCCCTACCTCTTCGGCGAGGAATGGGTTGCATCGATTCCGGTGTTCCAGCTCCTGATCCCGTCGATCATCCTGGTTTCCGTGACCTACTTCGATGGAAGCGTGCTCATCGCAGCAGGTCGAGCGAAATCCGCCTTCGGACTCGCGCTCGCCCAGAACATCGTGGGCGTCATTCTGCTGTTCGTCGCCTTGCCGTTCGGCATCCAGGGGGTGGCGCTCTCCCGCAGCGTCCGCGTGATCCTGCTCTGGCCGCTGCGCCTCGTGCTGCTTGCGAAACAGGCCTCAATCGCCATCGGCCCCTACATGGGGCAGCTCATCCGATGTACAATTGCCGCCGTCCCGATGGTCGCGTTGCTGCTGATCCTCGACCTGACACCGTGGGCTGCGGTTGAGCCCCGCGTCGTCGGGTACACCGTGCCAGCGGCCATCACCGCGTTCGCACTGTATCTCGGCGTCCTGTGGTTCGTCGCCGGTCGTGAGCAGCGGACGACGATCATCGGACTGGTACGAAAACTGCGTCGCCGGTCCGCGTGACATCCCCCCGCAGTGCTACGAGGAGTCACGTTCGAATGGTCTTTCGCACGCTGGTCAGACGCCAGAACCTGGCGCTGTCGACAAGTCTGCGTTCGGCAGCACACGACGCTGGCCTGAGCGACGTCTTCAACGTGTGCGTCCTCGAGCGCGACAACGCACTGCATGTCTCCTTCCGAGCGCTCGACGAGAGCGGCCAGAAGCCATTCCGGGCATATCTCGCCTCGGCCCCGGTCGGGAGCGACGACTGGACGGTCGTCGATCTCACCTCCCACGCTGGCTCGCACGGGGTCGCCCCGGTCGCCGACCCGAAGCTCTTCGCGACGAAGGACGGGGTGTTCGCGACCTTCAACACGGGATGGCCGAGCGGAGCTCAGAACGACATCTTCATCATGAGGGTCGCCCCCCTGCTGTCCGCACCGAGCCGGGTGCAGCTCGCCAACGCCGAACGGCAGCGCATCGAGAAGAACTGGGCGTTCCACCAGCTCTCCGACGGGGAGCTTGGCGGCATCTACAGCCTGCAACCGCTCATGACGCTCCTCCGCGTCGACGGGCAGGTCGGCGAGACGCCGGACATCACCTTCGAGCTCACGCGGCACGACGCCCAGTACCCGGTGAGGGTTCCTCGAGCGACCACCATCGGCTCTCAGCCCTGCCTGACCGCAGATGGCTCGCTCGTGCTCATGGCGCACGAGCGCTTCTCCATCCGGTCCAAGCGCGCCTACGTCGGACGTCCCGTACGCATCTCTCGGCTCGACACGACGACACCGACGGTGGAGTTCTCCAAGCACCGCCTGGTGCACTCGGTCGCAAGCGCTCTCCCACGGCGAGGCGTCCACAATCGCAATCTGCTGAGCGCAAGCTACTTCGCCGGGGCCGATGTCCTCGGGTCGACGGTTCGGCTCAGCTACGGAGTCAATGACGTGAAATTCGGCATCGCGGAAATCGAGGAGCAGGCACTGTGGCAGTAAAGACGTTCTACTGGGACCCGGTCGACCGGACCCGTCGCTTCTCGATCCCCCGACGAGGCAAGCTTCGGGTCGGCAACGCCGGCGACCTCTTCAATCGAGACCTCGTGCGCTTCCTCTACGACGACGAGCCGGACAACCTGACCGACATCGGCGGGCGCCTGCTGCTCGTCGGTTCCGTCATCCATCGCGCGCTGCCTGGTGACATCGTGTGCGGGGTCGGGACGAAGGGGCGTGAGCTGCCTGCTGTGGCTGAGGGGCCTTCCGACATCCGCGCCGTGCGTGGCCCGCTGACGATGCGAGCCCTCGACGAAGCCGGGTACGACACCTCGAACGTCACGTCTCAGCTCGACCCGGGTCTCGCAGTCGAATCGATCTACGCCAAGACCTGCGCCGAGACTCAGGCCGAAGCGGGTCGGGTCATCTTCATCCCCCACTACCGCGACCTGCCGCTCTTCCGCCGCCGCCGCGAGTTCTCCCTCGTCAGCATCGACTGCGAGCCGGAGGACCTGGTTCGCGAGATCCTCCGCGCGGAGTTCGTCTACACCTCGTCGCTCCACGGGCTGATCTTCGCGCATGCGCTCGGACGCCCCGTCAAGCTCGTGGCACCGGTCAACGGCGAGCCTGAACTCAAGTACCAGGACTACTTCGCATCCGTCGACCTCCCCTGGTCGACCCCCGTCTCCATCGACGAGGCCCTGCGCGGGCCTCGCCTCGGCTCCCCGGTCCACATTCAGAAGACCCTCGACGACTTCGCGTTCCCTACTCGAGCCGAACTCGTCGAACGCGGCATCGCATCCGCATCCTCCGCGTGACGGCGCGGCGCTGACCTGTGAGTATGAAGGAACCCGAAAGTCAGCAGAGCGCTGACGCACCGAGAAAGGAATTGGTTCGATGACCGAAGTCCTCCTGCCGATCCTCATCGTCGTCGCGACGCTGATTGGCCTCCGCGTCGCGGGAGCCACAACCACGGTCGCGCTCGTCGCGCTCGTCGGTCTGGCGCTGTTCCCACGCAGCCAGGTGTACCTATTCGGTTTCGACCCGGTGCCGCTGTCCACGGTCAGCATCTTCATCTGCGTCATCATCGCCTGCTTCGCCAAGCCGCGGCTGCCGATTCCCGTCGTCTTCATCCCGCTGGTCGCCTACCTCCTCCTCATGGTGACCACCGGATGGACGAATCCGCACGTCTCGGCGGACGCTCTGACGCTCATCCTCGTCGCGATCCTCGCCTGGTTTGTCGGCACGTTCATCGGACGCGCCGAGAAAGCCCCGCACCTCGAGCGCTGGCTTGCCCTCGCGATCCTCGCCATCCTCGGCTTCCAAGCGCTCATCGCGCTGGGCCAGAGCTTCGGGCTCTCCTGGTTCGCCGCCGTCTCCGAAGCGTCCATCCTCGAATCCGGGCGCTCGGCAGGCACGGCTGGACACCCCGGAAACCTGGGGAAGATCGTCATCTGCCTGACGGCGATCGCGCTGCCGCTGAGCACGTCCAGCGACAAGGTCGTCGCTCGCGCAGCGACATTCGCGATGCTCGCCGGCCTGCTGGGCGTGGGTCTCTCCGCGAGCCGCACGAACTTCATCGCGCTGATCGGCATGCTCGGACTCTGGATCATTCTCCAGCGCGGCAAGGGCGTCATGAAGCGACGTATCTGGTTCGGTGGCGCGATAGCGCTCGTGGGCGCGCTCTCTCTCGATGCCATCCTCGCGCGCTTCCAACAGGACCCGCTCGGCGGAGAGCGCGAGCACCTCCTCGCAGTGGCGCAGGAGTATATCGGCAGGAACCTCATGCTCGGAATCGGGCCGGGCAACTACATCACCTACTTCGGCCAGTTCGATGCGCTCACCGCGCGCGGGTGGCCGGTGCACAACGTGTTCTACTACGTCACGGCAGAACAAGGTGTCGTAGGGGCACTCCTCTTCTTTGGACCGATGGTCGCTCTGGTAATCAAGGGACTGCGCGACTACAACAGGAAGAACCAGCACTCAGATTCCGGTCTCGCGCTTTTCACCCTGACCATGGCAATGATCGTCGTGGGCTTGACCGGATGGGGATTCGCGGGAGGCTTCCTGCTCCACATCTGGTTCTTCACGTTCGGCTACTTCAGCGGGAAGCTCGCGAAGAAGCCCGTCGAACTCCCGCCGGCGGTCGCCGCCCTGCCGATCCGTCCGGCCACCAGGGGTCTGCGCTTGCGCTGACGACTCCCTCCCAACGAACATTCCAGGAGAAGCCTGTGCTCAAGCACGTCCACGGTGTGCCCGCATTCATGTGGAACCCCCACCGGTACCGTCGTCTGCGACTCGCAGGTCGCACGTTCGGGCCCCGGAAGAACAACTTCGGTGACCTGATCGGCCCGCAGGTCGTCGCGCAGGTCGCCGAGTCCCGACTCGGCTCGGCCCCCCACCAGGCGGTGGACTCGACGCGGACGCTCTTCTCCGTCGGATCCGTCATGCACTTCGCCGTCGACAACGACGTGATCTGGGGAACCGGCGTCAACGGCAAGACGGACGAGCAAGCCCACCGCTTCACTCGACTCGATGTGCGCGCTGTGCGGGGGCCGCTCACCCGGGAATGGCTTCGCCGCGAGCGCGGAATCGACGCGCCCGAGGTCTACGGCGACCCGGCTCTGCTGCTGGGCGAGGGATTGCGCGCGCGGCACCCGCTCCTCCCGTCCCGGCGCTTGAGCGTCATCCCGAACCTCAACGACGCGCGGGAGTACCGCAGCCACCCGGACTTCTTCAGCCCCAGGCGCTCCGTGGACGAGATCGCAGCCCGCATCGCCGGCAGCGAGGCACTCGTCACAAGCTCACTCCACGCACTCGTCTTCGCCGAGATGCTCGGCGTGCCGGTCGTGCTCATCGCCTCTCCCGTCGAGCCTGTCTTCAAGTACGAGGACTACTTCCGCGGCACGGGGAGGAGCAGTTGGACGATCGCCTCGAACCTCGACGAGGCTCTGCAGCTGCTTCCTGCCCGGACGGCCTCGACGGAGGACCCGCTTGCCGCCTGGGACCCCGCGCCCCTCGAGGCGGCCTTCCCCACCGATCTGTGGACCACGGCGAGCTGAGGGCACTGAACATGTCGAGCGTTCCCCCGAAGCCCAGAGTGCTGATGTCCTACAACCGGCCGCCCGGAGGTGGGAACCCGTACACGGCATTTCTCGCACAAGCGCTCGCCGACGACGTCGACCTGCAGTTCTTCTCGTGGAAGACGGCGCTCATCGGCCGCTGGGACATCTTCCACCTGCACTGGCCCGATGCTCTTGTCGTCGCCCCCTCCGCCGTGCGTGAGCTCCTGAAGTCCTTCCTCCTGGTCGCCCTGGTCCTGCGCATCCGGCTCACCCGCAAGACGCTGGTGTGGACGGTGCACAATCTCAAGCCCCACGAAGCAGGGCGGCGGACCACAGCGTTCGCGATCGACCTCCTGATCCGGGCCGTCGACGTGCGCATCTACCTGAACAGCTCAGAAGACAACGACCTCTCGCTGGGGGTCACCGTGCCCCACGGGGACTACGTCCCACTTCTGCGTCAGCACAAGGAGGGGGGCTGGGCGTCTCAGGAACGCGTGGTGCACCAGATCCTCCACTTCGGCCTCGTTCGCCCTTACAAGGGCATCGAGTCCCTCATCGAGAGCTACGACCAGCAGCGGCTGCCTGGGTCGAGCTTGGTCATCCTCGGTGCCGCGAAGAACGCGCAGTACCGTCACACGATCCAGCAGCTCGCGGATGCGCATCCCGGCACGGCGTTCGATGCGCGCTTCGTCGAAGACCCCGAGCTTCTCGATCAGCTCGCCGAGAGCAGACTCGTGGTGCTCCCGTACCTCCAGATGTACAACTCGGGCGCCCTCATCTACGCGCTCAGCTTCGGGTGCCCCGTGCTCGCGCCGGTCAGCTCCTCCAACCTCGCGCTCCAGCGAGAGGTCGGGTCGAAGCTCCTCACGCTCTACCAGGGACCTCTCACGGGCGAGGTGCTGGAAGCCGCCTACCGGGATGCCCCGGCACGGCGCACGTCAGCCTCCGCCTTCTCCGAGCGTCGCTCGTGGGCGACCACCGGCCTCGCACACGTGCGCCTGTACCGGGCGCTGCGCGGAGCCCGAGCCGCCCGAGCCGCGGACATGCGTGCGCGGGTTGCCGCAGCAGTCGCCGCTCCGGATCAAGCCGCCTGAGGGCAGGCTCTCAGCCGGCCGCCAACTCCCGGAGGCGAGCGTCGACGCGTGCAACCGACCGCTCGATGGTGATCTCGCGTGCGTTCTCCACGAGGTGGTCCGAGAGCCGTCGCCGCAGCGCCTCGTCGTCGAGGAGTCGTTCAACCGCGTCAACCCACAGCTCGACGGGCTCGCTCGGCAGCACGAAGGCATCCACGAGCTCGGGGTCCGTGATGAGGAACGGTGCGGCACCGTAGTCCCGGGAGAGAATCACGGGGACGCCGTGCTGCGCGGCCTCGACCGCGCTCCTGCCGAACGCCTCACGGCTCGACGTGCCGAGGAAGGCCGTCGCTCCCTGCCAGAGGGCGGCCGGGTCCACCCAGCCGGAGATGTCGAGCGTCTCGGGCCGTGACTGCTCGAGCTCGCCCTGCAATGGGCCGGCGCCGAACGCCTTGGCCAGCGCCCCCGTCCGGCGCACGATCTCAGCGAAGAAGAGTGGGCGCTTGTCGCGGTCGAGGCGACCGGCAAACACGAGGTGCCCGTCCCGTCCCAGTGACCCGTCAGCGATGCGCTCGACAGAGGGGACCCCAGCCGGCACGATCACCGGATCGACCGCAGAGCGGACTCCGTCGGCGAGCACCGTCGTCGTCGCCCAGACCTCGTCGGCTTTCCGCATGGCACGGGTCACGAGAACTCGCTGGAGCACTCGGCGCAGCGCCTTCGCCTCACCGTGCGCCGGCCACGGCAGTCCGCGGACGAACGAGACCCACGTGCTCGGCCGGTTGCTTCCCAGGCCGCTCACCGCGATGTCGCTCTGGCCGATCATCGTGATGACGACATCGGCCTCGCGGAACTCGGCACGGCTCAGCAGAAGCCGCCTGATCGCCGGGATCAGCTTCATGCCGTGCACGTCGATCGTGGTCTCGTGCACTCCGAGATCGCCCTGCGGCGGGGAGCCGAGTGCGCTCGGCCTCATGGCGATGATCCCGGACCAGTCGAGGCCGGCTTCCCGCGCGGCGGTCACGAGGTCGTAGGTGGAGCGGTAGACGCCGCTCCTCGTGGTGAGTGGGACGGAGACGATGCAGACCTTCATGTCGCTCAGACGCTCTTCTCGAGTTCGGCGACGATGGAACGCGTCCCTGCCGCGTACTGCTCAGTCGAGAACCGCTCGAGGACTCGGGCGCGTCCCGCGGCAGCCATGGCCACAGCCCGATCCGGGTCGGCGATGAGCTGCGCGCAGGCCTCGGCCAGCTCCCCAGCGTTCTCGGCCTCGAAGGTCAGCCCGACCTCTGCCGAGTCGACGATCTCCACCAGACCCTGCGTGCGAGCGACGATCGTGCACCGACCCGCGGCCATGCCCTCGGCCGCCACGGTTCCGAACGGCTCGAGCCGCGATGGGACGAGCACCAGGTCAGCTTCTCCGAAGCGCTCCGCTGGCTCCGGGTCGAAGCCGGCGAAGACGACGGCATCCTCGAGACCGTGCTTCGCGATCTGCGCGCCGAGCTCGTCCCGGTACCACTCGTACCCGTCGAACACGTCACCGATGAGCGTCAGCTTCGTGTCGATGCCTCGCTGCCTGAGGAGGTGGACAGCCTCGATCGCGGTGTCGGTGCCCTTGCGAGGGCTGATGCGCCCCACCAGGAGCAGGCGAACGGGCTCCGCGAACCCTTCGAATGCCGGAGCCTCGTACGGGGCCCAGTCCTTGCCGTTGTACAGGACCGAGGTCTTGCCCGTGACGCCGGACGCGTCGTCGAGCACGTACCGCTCGGTGGCCTTGCTGTTGCAGACCACTCGGGTCGCGAGTGCCAGCGGAGCGAGCAGAACCCTGCGGACGATCGCCGGCTGCTCTGATTCCGCTTCGCGCACGTGCACGAGCCTCGGCTTCTTCGCCAAGGCAGCTGCGAGGAGCCACCACGGCTGCGTGATCGTGTTGACGTAGACCACATCGGTCTCGAGGCGACGCAGGACCCTCATCGAGCGAACGATCGTGCGCGGCATCGTGGCTGCGAGCTGCAGCAGCTTGAGGGGGCGCAGCATCGCCTTGCGCAGCACGGGAAGAGGGAGAACGAGCACCCTGGCGCCCGCCTCCGTGAGGAGCGGCACGAGCGGTCCGTCAGACGGCAGCACCACATCCACCTGGTCGCCGGCTTCGACGAGCGCACGCACCGAGGCTACGGCCATGCGATCACTTCCGTACAGCTCCGCACCAGGATGGGTAAGGAGGACGCGAGTCACGATCGGCTGGGCCTTTCGGTAGGTTCAGGCACGTGCAAACAGCTCGGTCCTGACTCGCAGAAGCATGAGTCTTCGCACGAAACAGGACCGTCATCGGGGATGCCATAGAGTGTAGCGTGATCGAGCTATCGCATCGCGTCGCGCTCGTTTCCCCCGTTAGCGCATCCCCCACCTGCGCTGGAGGTCGGTCGACCTCAGCCCTGCGAGTCGCAGGACTGACGTTCACCCCCTTCCCACCTCAACGCGAAAGAGGCCTGACCTGATGAATCGATCAGTCGCGATCATCGGTACTCGCGGTTACCCGAGCTACTACGGCGGCTTCGAGACAGCCGTTCGGCGCCTTGCTCCGTACCTCGTCGACCAGGGCTGGGACGTGACTGTCTACGGCAGGGATGGCTCCACGAAAGAGGGCGACCCGACGCGCGACCCACGTGTGCACACTCCCGTGACTCGAGGCATCGAGTCGAAGTCCCTCAGCACGCTGTCGTACGGCGCGACGGCCATGTTCGACGCGTCCAGGCGCCGCCCTGACGTCGCGCTCGTGATGAACGTCGCCAATGGATTCTGGCTCCCCTTCCTCCGCGCACGCGGAGTCCCGACGCTGCTCAACGTCGACGGCATCGAGTGGGATCGCGCCAAGTGGGGGCGCCTGGCGAAGGCCATGTTCCGAGGAGGAGCCAAGGCGACCGCGTGGTGGGCGGACGAGCTCGTCTTCGACGCGCACGCCATCGGCGATCGTTGGCGCAGGGACTTCCGTCGCGACGGTGTCTTCATTCCCTACGGTGGCGATGTGCCGGAGGACCTCCCCATCGAGCCCGGCCTGACGCACCGCGGATACGCCCTGGCGGTCGCGAGGTTCGTGCCGGAGAACACGGTGGGCGAGTTCCTCGAAGCGGCGGAGACCGTCGCGAAGACGCACCACGTGGTCATCGTCGGCTCAACCGGCTACGGTGGCGAGCTCGACGACAAGGCACAGAAGCTCGCAGATGCGAACGCCAGGGTGCACTGGCTCGGCCACGTCAGCGATGACGACCGGTTGCACTCGCTCTGGCAGCACGCTGGAGCCTATTTCCATGGACACAGCGTTGGCGGCACGAACCCGGCGCTCGTTCAGGCGATGTCGTGCGCCGCACCGACCGTGGCGCGGAACACCGTCTACAACCGAGAGGTGCTCGACGATGCGGCGGTCTTCGTCGAGCCCACACCGTCAGCCATCGCGGACGGTGTCCTCCGCCTCCTGGGCGACCCAGCTCTGCAGGAGGACCTGAGCGCTCGTGCGTTCGCTCGCGGCCGAGCGGAGTACTCGTGGGAAGGCGTGTGCGCGCGCTACGAGGAGAGCCTCGACAAGCTGGCGCGAGGGCGGTCTGGGAAGAAGTCAGCCGCCGGACGCCGCTGACCACTCGACCGGCACTCCGTCCGAGGTGGTCAGCACGACCTTCTCGAGATCGGGGTACGTGCCCTTGACCAGGGCGCCGATCTCAGCGACCAGGCGACGCCGGTCGGTGTCGCTCACCGAGCCCGAGTCTGCGCGGAGCTCGACCTGGAGCCCGTCACTGACTGAGCCGCTGACCTCGCCCACGTACCAGCTCGCGGCGCCGCCATCGTGCGGTCGATCGAACCCGTCTGCGAAGTCCTGCACCTGCCAGAGCCGTTCGAGAAGCGCCTGGGCATCGCTCCCCGAGCCGCTGCCCTGCGGTGATCGCACCGGTGCCGACACGCGGAGTGCGACCGTCCCATCCTCCGTGATCTCACCGGACTGGGGCCAGGCAGTCACGACGATCCGGTCCTCCGGATCCCAGTCGATGTCACGCTCCGAGATGTAGATCGGTGCAAGGCCTGCCTCAGCGAGCCGCGCGGCCGCCTCGTCCACGCTGAGGCCCACGACGACCGGCACCTGGGTCGCCACTGCGCTCGTCGGCGGAAGGGCCTCGCTGGATGGCGGGGGCGGCTTCGGCTGGGTGAAGTCGCTGACCGAGAAGACGAGCACCCCGGAGAGAGCGACAAGCAGCACCCCGCACAGAAGGAGCAGGGCGGCCTTGAGCGGCGGTTTCAACCCATCAGTTTCTGGTGCCGTCACGAGCTTCTACGCCGCGTCGGGTTGTGCGCAGCCGTCGAGGGCGAATTTCGCGTAGCCGCCCGTCTGGTAGGCGAACTCGTAGAGCCACGTCCCCGGGTCGAGCACAGTCGGAGATGCCACGACGTTCACGGCGATCCCGCTGCAGGACTCGAAGATGGTCCGCGCGCGCGCGACGTGCGGCGTCGCCGTGATGACGGTCACCGAGGTCCAGCTATCGCGTTCTGCGATCTCCTGGATCTTCAGCGCCTCGCCCGAAGTGGTGGCGGGCACCGGCATGAAGCAGTCAGCTGTGCGATCACGGCACTCGGGAATGGAGGCCTTGTCGTAGGCCCAGCCCGGCCTCCCCGCCGAGATGATCATGCGATCGGCGCGGCCTTCATCGACGAGTTGCTGGCCGAGCGCGACACGGTCGGGCGTCGCTGGCCCGAGGACGATGACGGCGTTGGCATGCTCGACATCGTCCGAAGCCGGGAAGACGTAGACGATCGTCGCCGCGACCAGCGCCGCGACGACGACGAACGCGCCAACAGAAAGCCAGAGAACGAGCCGACGCACAAGAACCTCCAGAGCTAGAAGGAAGCACGTCGTCGTGACCACCGAATGAAGATGAAACGATACCCGCTCTCCTGGCGATTCGCGTGTGAGCCGCTGGGGCGCTCAGTCGCCGAACACGATCGTCTCCGTGAAGTCGGCCCCGTGGGGGACCTTGACGACCACGCGCCGCTTCGCGGTCGACAAGTACGTCTTCTCGTACACGAGGAACGAGAGCTCGGACGCCGACGCCCTGGTGCCCTCGGAGAACATGAAGGTGAGCCGATTCGCTCGGTTCGCGCCCGTGACGATGGTGAACCGGTCGGTCGATACTCTGAGCGTGGACTTGAGCTGCGAGTTCACGACGAGCGGGCGTCCACTCACCGAGCTGTCGACCACCGCACCGACGACCGCAGACGGCTGCACGGAGAACTCGATATGGTCCTCCGGGCCCAGGAGCAGGGGGATGCAGTGGTACCCGGTTCTGCCGGGTGTCTGAACGCGTCGCACAAACCGGTCCTGCTCGCCCTGCATGCTGCCGAAGACCCGGCCGGCGTTGAACCGCAGCGTCGTCGTCATGACTGGCGACTTCGCCGAGCTCACGGCGGTCACCGTGAACGCCCCAGTGGATTCCCCGGCGCCCATCACCGCACCTGAGGCACTTCTCGAGGTCGCGATCATCGGGGTGAGGGCTTCGGCGTACCCGGTCGCCGTCTTGCCAGCGTAGGTGCCCCAGCTCCGGTCGATGGCCTCGTTGTCCCTGACCACCTTGGAGCCCGAGAGCTTCGCGACGGGCTCGTTCGAGGACAGGACGACCGTGCCTCGGGTCGGAGTCCAGAGGATCCCCGGGCCGTAGCGCGGGCGAGCTTTCGTGTCACCCTCGTACGCGAGGTTCTCGAGTCTGTTCGATCCGTACTGGAAGCCCAGATGGAAGTTCTTCCTCTGCACGAACCCGTACCAGCGCGGCAGGATCTCGGGCGCCGTCGGGGCGGTGTCCGCCAGCAGGGTATTGCTCGACGCGGCGGTGAAATACGGGTAGTCGGCGGCGGACGCGCGACGCTCAGCATCACTGGGGGCGGGTGCGACGGTCTGCACCGTCCCGAGAAGGCGACGTGGGCTGAGCAGCTCGCGGCTCCCGGAGAGCACCCTCGCCGCCCAGTCCGTGATCGGGTACATGGCGGGGTCGCTCACCCAGTTGTCGAACCAGGCCTGCACCGCTTCCTGAGAGGGGTGCAGCGCGGCGAACTCGGGAGTCACCGCGAGCAGGTCGCGGCTCGGGGTCAGCGAGCTCTGTGTCTGGTTCGACTTCCCGAGGGGTGCCTTCCAGGCTCCGGGGATCGCATCGTAGGGCTGGAAGGTGAAGACGGTGTTGCGGGCGGAAAGGCCAGCGTAGTGGAAGCCTTCCACATAGTTCGGGGAGCCATCCGGTCCTGGAGTCGGCTCGAAGAAAACTGTGTGTGTCACGAACCTAGTCACCTGCTGGGCGATGTCCTCGGTCGTGGTGGCGACGTCTGCTCGTCCCATCTCGCGAGCTAGGCGAGCGATGACTGCAAGGTCCGGAACTGCAACGTTCGCCGTGTACCCGTAGTCGTAGGCCTTGCGCTCCACGGTGTGGCCGCTTGTCGAGATCCCACGCTCAGCAATGATGGCCAACGTAGCGGGCACGTTTGCCAAAAGTGCTGTTCGATCGTCTGGTATCTCGAAGGCCGCGAGCACTGCCGCAGCGATCATGCCGATTGGCTGATTGGCGACGTCAATCTCAGCGCGGCCCCAGAGCTGCGAGTTGGGGTCGAGACCAGTCGCCACGGCTTTGCCGATCATGCTTCGCAGCGAGGAGAGCGCGGCGTCAATTGCGCCTTGGTCTGCTGCGGGGGCAGTCGCACGATCTTTCGTGAGAAGACCGAAGGTGGAGGCCATGGCCTGCACCCCGAATGCAGTGGCAGCAAGACCAGACACAACCGTCGGGTTTGGAACGGCAGCATCGCTCTGTGCGCCTGAATCCTCAGGGAAGAAGCCATCCGCGAGCTGTGTTGCTGCGTAGGTTTCTATCGCAGCGAGGAGTCGAAGCCTCAGCTCGCGGTTACCCCGGTACTCCACATTCCACGGTTCGTCGTTCGCAAGGAAGTAGGCGAGCGTAGAGATGTGCTCCTGAGTGCGCGCGTTCCACCATGTTGACGCGGCTGCTCTCCAGTACTTGCCCGTAAACCACCCTCTTGGTGCCACGTGTCGACCGGCTCCCGCCGCTACCGGTCCATCGCCGACCATCGCGTTGGTCACCGCTGCCAGGGAGCGTTCGTAGTAGGCAGCGATCGCTGACGTTTCCGTGTACAAAGCGCGGTCTGCCGGCGTCCAGGTCGAACTCAGAGTGCGTATCTTCGCCAACGACGCGGTCGCGGCATGTGCGGGGTTCTGCGCCGCGAACAATCCGACCGTAGAAACAGCGCCGCCGATAATGGCCGCTCGAAGGAGGCCTCGCCTACTCAACGCATGCTTGGACGGTTCTGTCATGCTCGGCACTCCTTGCTGATCAAGGCGAAGTCGGACGTGACGCGCACACCTGCGAGACTCGCTTTCGACTGGCGGGTCAGTGTTCCCCGAAAGTCGCCGGGACTTGCCGAGTCAAGCTGGGATGCCCCATTCGCGCCGCTCCAAGCCTAACCGGGCTATGTTTCGAGTCAACGAACGGAGTCTGACGATCCCGTTCGACGCCCGAGCCTTTCCCCGCGCACCTGCATCTCCGAGCTCGCGCAGCTAGCGTCGTCCCATGCCGACGAAGTTCCAACCTGCCTCACGCCACGCAGCCGGGTCGAGCACGTTCCTGCCGTCGATGATCGCGCGGTTCGCGACGAGCTGAGCTGCCGCGGCCGGGTCGAGCGCACGGTACTCGGCCCACTCGGTCACCAGCACGATCACCTCGGCGTCGCGGAGGGCTTCCTCGGTCGACTCGACGTACTGAAGCTGCGGGTGGCGCCGACGGGCGTTCTCGATGCCCTGCGGGTCCGTCGCGACGACGTTCGCGCCGAGCCCCTTGAGCTGCACGGCGACGTCGAGGGCAGGCGAATCACGCACGTCATCGGACTCCGGCTTGAAGGTCACGCCGAGCACGGCGATCTTCTTGCCGTTCACGGATCCGTCCAGCGCGTCCACAGCCAGATCGATGACCCGCTGGCGACGCCGCAGGTTGATCGCATCCACCTGCTTCAAGAAGGCGACCGACTCGCCACGTCCGAGCTCTTCGGCGCGAGCCGTGAACGCACGGATGTCCTTCGGGAGGCAACCGCCGCCGAACCCGACACCCGCGTTCAAGAACTTGCGACCGATGCGCACATCGTGTCCGATCGCATCCGCGAGCTCCTTGACATCGGCACCGACGACCTCGGAGATCTCCGCCATGGCGTTGATGAAGCTGATCTTCGTGGCGAGGAACGCGTTCGCCGCGACCTTGACGAGCTCTGCCGTCGCGTAGTCGGTGATGATGCGAGGTGTGCCGGTGGACAGGGCCTGTGCGTAGACCTCGTCGAGGACGTCGGCCGCGGTCTGGTCAGCGACGCCATAGACGAGGCGGTCGGGCTCGAGCGTGTCCTTGACGGCGAAGCCCTCACGGAGGAACTCCGGGTTCCAGGCGAGCGTGGCGCCGCTTCCGTGCTCTGCGACGATGGCGGCGAGACGCTCCGCGGTTCCAACGGGGACCGTGGACTTGCCGACGATGAGGTCCCCGGCCTTGAGGTGCGGGAGGAGCCCGTAGAGCGCCGCATCAACATAGGTGAGGTCAGCTGAGGCGCTGTCCTTGGCCTGCGGGGTGCCCACCGCGATGAAGTGCACCGTGGCTGAGGCCGCCGCTGCGATATCGGTGCTGAACTCAAGGTTCCCGCTCGCCGTGGCCGACGTCAGGATCTCGGGGAGACCGGGCTCGAAGAAGGGTGGCTGACCGGCGGCCAGGGCCTCGATCTTCCGCTCGTCGACGTCGATGCCGATGACCTCGTGACCGAGCTCGGCCATCGCCGAGGCGTGGACGGCTCCCAGGTACCCGCATCCGATAACGGAAACTCGCATCTGCTTCTTCTCCATGAATCTCACCCGACTGACTGAAGACCGGGCTGGGGGATGATTTCTTGAGGAACGTGCGCGTTGCCCAGTGCTCGGAGGTGTCCGCGCACTGGGCAACGCATTCGAGGACTAGTTGTTGCGCCTGGACTTCGCGCTGATGATCGGCATCTGCCCCGTGCCGATCTTGCGGTACTCGGTCGTCGGGTTGCCGGCCTCATCCGTCCCGTAGTACGCACCGTAGGCGCCGTACGAGCCGTAGGCGTAGGAGTCAGGGCCCTTGGTCGGAACCTTCGTGACGACGATTCCCGAGACCTCGGAGCCGATGCCCTCGAGCTGGGCGACCGCACCGGCGAGCGCCGAACGCGGGGTCTGCCCGCTCGCGACGACGAGAAGCGTGCCGTGGGCGAGCTCGCTCAGCACCGCACCATCGGTGACGAGGAGCAGCGGGGGCGCATCGATGATGACGTAGTCGTGCTCGGCGAGCAGCTGGTCGTGGACCTGCTGCATCGTGTGCGAGCCGAGCAGCTCGCTCGGGTTCGGGGGGATGCGTCCGGCGGGGAGCACGTAGAGGCGACCACGGCCCCAGCGCTGCAGGACGTCCTTGGGCTCTGCGCGGCCGCTCAGGAGGTCGGTCAGACCAACCGAGCCGTCGACGCCCATGGTGGTCGCGACCTTCGGCTTGCGGAGGTCGCCATCGACCAGGACGACCTTGGCGCCCTGCTCGGCGAGCGCGATCGCGATGTTCGCGGACGTGGTGCTCTTGCCCTCCGAGGGGAGCGAGCTCGTCACGACGAAGCTGTGGCGAGTGTTCTCGATGTCCATGAAGCGCAGGTTCGTGCGCAGAGCACGGTAGGACTCGGCCTTCGGGCTCTTCGGCTCCTCGTGCACGATGAGCGGCCGCTTGCCGGCATCCGGGTCGAACGTGATCGTGCCGATGATCGGACGGTCAGTGATCTGCGCGATGTCGTGAGTGCTCCGGACCTTCGTGTCGACGAACTGGCGGAGGAAGGCGATTCCCAGACCGACCAGGAGCCCGATCAGGGCGCCGAATCCGACGTTCATGGGCACTCGAGGGCTGACGGCGGTTCCCGAGGGCTGAGCCGACTGCACAGGTTCGATCTTCACGAGGCTGGGCGACGCGCCATCCGGCTTCTCCAGCTCGTTGACGATCACATCGATGAAGTTCGTGGCCACGGAGTTCGCGATGGACGCGGCCTGGACCGGGTCCTCGTCAGTGACCGCGATCTCGATAACAACCGTGTTGAGCTCGTTGGTCGCCGTGATCTTGGAGGCGAGTTCCGCCGGCGTCATGTTGAGGCCGAGCTCCGCGATGACCCGTGAGGTCACGATCTCCTTGTTGACGACTGTCGTGTACGACTGCACTGCCTGCCGGGCGAACGAGGTTCCCTGGTTCAGCTCCTGGACAACAGCACCGTCAGAGGAGCGCACCGAGACGTAGAGTTCCGCCGTCGAGGAGTACTTCGGTGTCTGCAGCAGCGAGACGCCGGCACCGCCAGCGACCCCCGCAAGCGTGCAGATCAAGATGATGATCCAGTTTTTGTGCAGGATTCGCAGGTAGTCGCGCAGTTCCATAAAGGTCCGTCCGTGTGTCTCTTGCGCTCGTGCCGCTGCCGCTTTCGCGGCTGGCACGAAACGGGTGGCTCGCGGTTCGGAGCGCAGGGGGTATCTCAGGCAAGCTGGGGCGAGCCCGGCCTCATACTACTGGTGTGATGTTATTGGGCTGTAAATTCGTGAAATGTGATCAATCAGTCGCAGAGTGACCACACTTCGGTGCCGAGCGACGATCAGCCGCCGATCTCCACCGGAAGGCCGGCGTCGACCGCGTTCGCGATGAGCTGGTGGCCGGCGTCGTCCGGGTGCAGGCCGTCGAGCTCGAAGTACTGGAACTCGTCCTCGAAGAGGTGACCGACATCCAGGTACTGGCCGCCGACGGAAGTGACGTCAGCCTCGATGAGCTCGCTCGTGAGCGCCAGCTGGGCGGGGTACGCCGTGCTGACCCAGAACGGCGAGACCGCGAGGATGCGGGCATCCGGCAGACCGGCACGGAGATCGGTGAAGACCGACTCGACGCCGAGCTCCTGGTCGAGCTCCGACATGTTCAGACCGCCGGAGACGATGACCACGTCCGGCTCGGCCGCGATCGCCTCTTCGACCTGGAGCGCGTAGGAGTTCCACTCCTCGAGGCCCTGGCCGTAGCTCGCGCCGCTCACGCCGAGGTTCAGCTCTTCCCAGCCGTTGGCTGAAGCCAGCAGGGTCGTCCAGCGCAGCGACGGGTCGCTCGCGCCGACACCCTCGGTGTAGGAATCGCCGATGAACGCGACGGTCAGGCCGGTGCCCGCAGGGGTCGCGGATGGCGCCGAAGCGGATGGACCACCAGCGGAGCTCGTCACCGAACCGGCGTCTTCTGAGCTGGAGATCGTAAGAATAGGTTCTGCGCCAGCCCCCGCGGGGGCCTCACGTGGCATGAACGCCAAAGCCACCAACGCGACCGCAGCGAGAGCCACGACCACGAGCAGTGTCAGCTGGGGCCAACGACGCGCACTCTGGTTGCGTGTTTTCATTTCCATGTGATCGTACCGGCCCAGCGGCCAAGCTGATACTCCCCTGGGAACTTTCGATTGCCCCGACACGCTCAAATCCCCGGGATTTAGCCCCGGAATTGGTCCGAACTTTGTCTCGATTCGCCATGTTCCGGCCCAGAAAACCGGGAAGTGTAGCGTCGAGACACGGCGAGACGGGGAATTCATGGCAGCACACGACGCGGCGAGACAGCCCGCGGCGACCCTCCCCCGCCACCGCGAACGGTGGATCGACATCATCCGCGGCGCTGCCATCCTGCTCGTCATCGCCAACCACGCCATCGACGTGCCCATGCACATCGCAGACGTCACCCCGGGCACGGTCATCGACGACCTCACCCTGTACTTCGCGCCCTTCCGCATGACCTCGCTCATGCTGCTGTCTGGACTCCTCCTCCCCCTCGCCCTCGCCAAACCGCGTGGTCGCTACTACGCCGGCAAGCTCCGCACCCTCGCCTGGCCCTACGTGGTGTGGCTCGTCATCTTCTGGATCGCCACCGAGAACGCGACCGAGTGGATGCGCCCGGACGGCTGGATCACCCGCAGCTGGCTCTGGTTCATCCTCTGCCTGTTCCTCGCCTACCTCGCCGCGCCGCTGCTCACCCGGATCCCGAGCCCCTGGTTCGCCTCCGTGCCGGTGACCCTCTGGCTGCTGAGCATCGCCGCGCCGGACGGCACCCTCTTCGACCTCGCCTACTACGGCGGCTTCTTCTTCGCGGGCTACCTCGTCGCCGAGAACCGGCACCGGCTGCGCCGTTTCGACACGACGCCGACGATGCTCGCGCTCCTCGCCGGCAGCTCGATTTTCGCGGTCCTCCTCGTGCTCCAGGAGCACGGCCTGGCCCTCGGCGGCGCGGAGACACCGGCAACCGACGACAACGGCGCCATCGAGCGCTTCGACCTGATCTGGGTTCCCGTCGTGCTCGCCGGGATCGCGGGCACCATGCTGCTCGCGAGACGCGTCCGCGGAGCGCTCGACGGCGCGCGCCAGTCCGCGCTGTCCCGCGCGCTGCAGTATGTCGGCCGCAACTCGATCGTCTTCTACCTCGTCCACTACCCGCTGCAGATCGTGGTCGTGAAGCTACTCGATTCCTGGGGCGTCACCGCCCAGCCCATGATGATGACCGCGTGCATCCTGGCCGCACTTGCCGTAGCGTTCGCCGCTGTCGCACTCCGCCGCCGCAGCCGCGTCGTGGATGCGCTCTTCGTCTTCCCGAGACGAGAGCAGCTGAGCCCGGCACGTGCACGGTGACCCCCGCCTGCGCCCCGTCTGAAAGCCCGATGACCACACCAGCCCACGCACTCGCACCCACCGAGCGGCCGTCGCCTCGAGGCCCATCGCGCCAGGCGACCCCGCCCGCCTCGGGCCGCGAGCACTGGATGGACCTCGTGCGCGGTGCCGCGATCCTGCTGGTCGTCACCTTCCACGCCAGCGCGATCCCCATCTTCCTCATCGACGTCGCGCCGACGAGCCTCATCAGCGACCTCAACACGTTCTTCGCCCCCTACCGCATGAGCACGCTGCTGCTGCTCTCCGGCATGCTGCTCGGCCGCTCCCTCGCGAAGACCGGCCCCACCTACTTCGCGGGCAAGCTGCGCACGCTGCTCTGGCCCTACCTCGTCTGGGGCACGGTCTACTGGCTCGTCACCATGCAGGACGGCTGGACGCAGCCCAGCAGCTGGATAGCTCTCAGCTGGCTGTGGTTCATCTTCTACCTGGCGATCTACTACCTGGTCGCTCCCCTGCTCACGCGCATCCGCGGCCCCTGGTTCGCGGTCGTCCCGCTCGGACTCTGGGCGCTCAGCGCGATCCTCTCCACCCGCGGAATCGTCCCCCTCGTCCCGCTCGGAGACCTGGCCTACTACGGTGGTTTCTTCTTCGCCGGCCACCTCATCGCGCAGTACCGCGGCCAGCTCGCGCGCTTCGAGCGGTGGCCGGTGATCATCGCCTGCACGCTGACCGCCGTCGGCTTCGGGGCCCTGCTCATCGGCCAGACCCACGGCACCTACTTCGGCCTCGACCAAGCACTCCGCCTGGTCTCCGACACCAGCTCGACCGCGCCAAGTGACGGATCCCTCACCGCCGCAACGCGCCTCATCGACCGCTACGAGCTCGTGTGGATCCCCGTCGTGCTCGCCGGCGTCGCCGCCATCATCATGATCACGCGGCGCCTCACCGGCGCGACGCGCGGCCGCGACGGCGACAGCGCCCGCTGGCTGCAGTACATCGGCCGGAACTCGGTGGTCTTCTACGTGGTCCACTACCCCGCGCAGATCATGATCACCTCGTGGGTCGGCGACTGGGGCCTGCTCGACCCCACCTGGATGCTGATCATCAACACGGTCGTCGCGATCGGCCTCAGCTGCCTGTTCTGCTGGCTGCGACGGTGGCCAGCAGGTGACGCCGCATTCGTCTTCCCCAAGCTGCGGACGAGCGGGAGCCCCGCTACGCCTTGAGCGGGGCCCCGTTGTGCACGAAACCCGCCCAGGCGGACGTCACCATGTCGTCGAGCGTGTACTGCGCGGTCCAGCCGAGCTCGTCCGTGATCCGGGATGCGTCGGCCACCAGCAGCGCAGGGTCGCCGGGCCGACGCGGAGCCACCTCGGGCTCGAACGACAGGCCGCTCGCGCGACGCACCGCATCCACCACCTCGAACACCGAGTAGCCCTCACCGCGACCCACGTTGTACTCGGCAGAGACCGGCGTGCCCGCCGCGATCGCGTCGAGCACCGCCAGGTGCGCATCCGCCAGGTCGACGACGTGCACGTAATCGCGCACGCACGTGCCATCCGGAGTCGGGTAGTCGTCGCCGAACACCAGCGGAGCCTTGTCCTCAGCGAGCTTCTCGAAGATCATCGGCACGAGGTTGAGGGCGAAGCGGTCGGCCAGCTCGTCGCTGCCAGCGCCGGCGACGTTGAAGTAGCGCAGCGAGACGGCCGTGATTCCTGCGGCCTTCGCCGCGGCCTGCACAAGCCACTCGCCGGCGAGCTTCGTCTGCCCGTACGGGTTGATGGGGTTCTTCACGTCCGACTCACGGATCGGCTCGTCCGAGCCCGTGCCGAGCCCGTACACCGCCGCCGATGACGAGAACACGAGGCTCTTCACGTTGGCCCGCTGCATCGCCTCGAGCACGTTCGCGAGGCCACCCATGTTCTGCTGGTAGTACCACGCGGGCCTCGCGACCGACTCCCCCACCTGCTTCTTCGCGGCGAAGTGCACGACGCTCGTCACCTCGAGCGCCTGCATGATGTCGGCCAGCGCGTCCGCCGCACCCGTCGTCGAGATGTCGAAGTCGAAGTGCGGCGTGGCACCGACCTTCTCGGCCGTTCCCGTCGTGAGGTCGTCGATGACAACCACCTTGTCTCCGCGAGCCTCGAGGGCCGCGAGCACGTGAGCGCCGATGTAGCCGGCACCGCCGGTGATGAGCACAGTCATGGAGAATCCCCTCAGAGGTGCGCCAACGACGCGCTCCTGCGCGTCGTTGCCGATGTCGTCGAGCCCACCGAAGTGCGCCCTCCGACATTCTGGCAGTTCTCGGAGCCGCCCGGGCCGACCGTGGTCGATCTCCCTGATCGCGCGCCTAAACGAAGCGAAACGATCATGGGAACGGACTCAGCCCTGCCGGGCTTTCATGCGCGGGTTCTTCTTGTTGATGACGAAGACGCGGCCGCGACGCCGTACGATCTGCGCACCAGGGACCTTCTTGAGCGCCTTGAGCGAGTTGCGAACTTTCACGAGGACCTTTCTTCTTGAGAATCTTTCTCATTAGACTAGCCCCATGACCTCCGATCGACCAAGCGCCCAGACCGTCACCAGCTCGCTCGGCCTGACACTCGTCAGCGGGCTCGAGACATCGGGCCGACAGCTCGTCACCGCGCTCATGTGCGGAGAACCGAGCGGACCGACACCCGTCACGGAGTTCGGCGACGAGCAGACGAACGCCCTGGAACTCGGCGTCGACATCGCCGACGACCTCCTCCGGCAAGCCGCGGACGGACGCAGGGGCAACATCATCGTCGAGCTCTCCTCGGACGCCGAGACGCAGAGCGTCGGCCTGGCCATAGACCACGTCATCGCCGAGGCACGCAGCCACCCCTCCGCGCCGGACACCGCCGACGTCACCGTCGGGGCCAGAGAGTTCATCACCGTCGCGAGCATCGGCGACATCCGACGCCTCCTCTTCCAAGAAGGCACGCCGCTACCCGAGGATGCCAACACCTCCGCCACGCTCGCCGAGCAGCTCGAGTTCGCCACCATCGTCGTGCTCACCGGAGCCGACGCACACCCCTCAGGCCTCATCAGCGAGACCTGCACGCTCATCCAGCAGCTCAACCCGACGGCGGTGATCACCACCCCGGCCGCGGCCTCGGATCTCGGCAGGCACCTCAGACCGATCCGACCAGGGCTCGCACACCAGCTCGCCTCGACCGCCGGATGGATGCTGCGCCTCGACGACCGCATGCACTTCCCGCCAGCCCGCGGCCACATCGACTGCACCGTCTTCACCGAGCCACGACCGTTCCACCCGGAGCGCCTCGCCGCCGGTCTCGCGAACCTCACCCCCGAGCAGGTCGGGCTCATCACCAGATCACGCGGCCACTTCCGCCTCGCCAACAGGACAGATCACGTCGGCGACTGGTCGAGCACGGGAGGCAACATCCAGCTCGGGGCATCCGGCGTCACGAGCGCTGATCCCGAAGCGCCCCTCGGCACCTCGATCGCCGTCTTCGGGCGCCAGCTCCGCACCGACGCCATCGCCAGCCTGCTCCACGAGTGCGCCCTCACCGACGAGGAGCTCATCGCGGGCCCCAGTGCCTGGTGCGACTACGCCGACCCGTTCCCCGGGTGGGAATGACCGGCTGAGGAGACGAGCCCGCCCCACCCTCCGTGGCCGCCCTCAGCGCGCGGAGAGCGGGAGGTGGATCTCGAACGTCGTGCCGCTGCCGACCGTGCTGGACGCCTCGAGGCGCCCACGGTGCGCCTTCACGATCGCGAGCGTGATGTTCAGGCCGAGACCCACACCGGGGACCGCCTGCTTCGTGGCCGTCGTCGCACGGAAGAACTTCGTGAAGAGGCGGTGCATCTCCTCCTCGGGAATGCCCATGCCGGTGTCCGAGACGTAGACCACGACCTCGTTGCCGTCACGC
Source organism: Pseudoclavibacter sp. AY1H1 (assembly GCF_002931055.1). Classification (GTDB taxonomy): domain Bacteria; phylum Actinomycetota; class Actinomycetes; order Actinomycetales; family Microbacteriaceae; genus Pseudoclavibacter. The sequence goes on from NZ_PSXX01000011.1 coordinate 119,047, forward strand.
CGCACCCCGACACGGACGACGCCGCCCTCCGGAGTGAACTTCACCGCGTTCGAGATCAGATTGTCGATCGCCTGCCCGAGCCGCATCGCGTCCCCGGAGAGGACGACGTCCTCGCCGCCGGCCTCGCCGACCAACTCGACCGACGCCTGCGCGGCAGTCGGCAGGGCCGTCTCCAGGGAAAGCCGCACGACCTCCCCCAGACGCACCGGCGAGAACTCCATCGGCACCTTCCCGGCATCGACCTGCGCGACGAAGAGCAGGTCGCCGACCAGCGACAGCAGGCGGTTCGCATTGCGCTCCGCGACGTCCAGGTAGTGGCGCTGCTCGTCGTTCAGCGGGCCGCTCTCCTCATCGCGGGCGAGCTCGAGGTAACCGAGGATCGAGCTCAGCGGCGTGCGCAGCTCGTGCGAGATGGTGCCCACGAACTCGTCCTTGAGCCGAGACGCCTCGTTGACCGGCGTCATGTCGTAGGCGATGAAGATGTGGCCGACCGTCTCACCATCCGGCGTCTTGCGAGGAGCACACGTCATGAGCGCCGGCATGGGTTCGTCCTCGGCGCGCACGAGCTCGACCAGCGTGCCGGCCTGCTCGTTGCATCCCGCGGTCTCGACCAGACGCCGCAGCAGACGGTTTCCGTCCTCCTCGTCATCGCCCTCGCCGCGGATCGCGGACGCGGAGTCCTCCGAGAGGAAGTCCGTCACATTTCGTTTGCCGACGACAGCAGAGGACGACGGACCGAGGAGGTTGCGCGCCCCTGGCCCCCACGCCACGATCGTCCCGTCGAGCTCCGTCACGATGGCGATCTCGTGGACCGCCGCGTTCCAGACGCTGAGGTTGAAGGCCTCCGAGGCGCGCAGCTCACGGGTGGCCACCTCTCGCGCCTTCTCGCTCGCCTGCACCTCCAGCAGGCGTCGCTCGCGCTCCTCGGCATAGAGCCTGGCGCTCTCCACCTGCACCCTGGCACGGTGGGACATCTCGTTGATGACGCTCGCGATGACCGCGAACACCAGCGGCGTGAAGACGATCCGCAGGATCTGCGGATCATTCCACGGCGCCGTCCCCATGAGGTAGGGAAGCGCGAGCGTCACCAGCAGCGTGCCGATGGCACACCAGATCGCCCGACGCCCGGGCTCGGTCGCGATGAAGATCAGCGGCAGGAGGACGAGGGACGTGAACATCGACAGCGCCCCACCGGTTCCCACGCGGAAGAGGCCAAGGGCGAGCATGGAAGCCATGGGGAGGATCAGCCGCGTGCACGGCGGCGCTGTGTCCCACGGAACCAGGAAGGCAGCTCCCGCGAGGGCGACGACGATCACCACCCCCGTCCACGCCGGAACGGGCTCCGTGATCAGGGCCCCGGGAACGAGGAGGATGGCCCCGAGCGCTATCAGCAGGCCGAGCACCGACGCGAGCTGACGGATGGCGGGCGACGTCGTGTCGACCGTGAACTGGCCGAATGGACTCTTCACCGAGACACTCATGACTGGACCTCTCTGAGCCTCGCGACGAGGCTGGCCAGCGAGAAGGGCTTCGTCAGATAGTCATCCGCCCCCGCCGCCTCACCAGCCTCCTGCGCCACGACATTGGCATTGGCCGACACGATGATCGCGTGCGCCCGAACGTCGCCCTCCTGGGCGCGCACACGCGCGAGCACCTCGAGCCCCGACAGCCCAGGCATTGAGACGTCCAGGAGCAGCAGATCCGGCACCGACTCGAGGGCGGCCCGCAGCGCGCTCACCCCATCGCCGTACGAGCCCACGATCTCGAAGCCTGCCCGCCGCGCGGCAGTCTCGAGCAGGAAGCGGATGTCGTCGTCGTCATCCGCGATCACCACCCTCGCCGCCATCAGGTGCGCCTCGCACGCAGACGCGCGACAAGCCCCTTGACCTGCTTGCCCGTGAACGGCTTCGGGAGCACATCGTCCGAGCTCGGGTAGTCGGTCTCGTCGAGCACCGAGGAGATGACGATCGCCACCTCGGGAACCAGCTCGCAGATCCGCTCGCGCACCTCCCAGCCGCTCCCGACCCCCAGCAGCAGATCGATCACCGCGACGTCCGGGACCTCCACGCGGATGCTCGCAAGGGCCTCGTCGAGCGTTGCCGCCGACTTCGCGGCGCACCCCGCCTTCCGGAACTGCGTGCGCAGCAGCTCGCGCTGGTCCGCATTGTCGTCCACGATCAGCACCCGCAACTGGTCACCGCTCACAGGAAGAACACCTCTCTCACGACAACCAGCACTGCGACACCCACAAACGCCAGCGTCGCCTGCAGGTACAGGCGGTTCTCCGCTCTGGCGTCCCGCTTGATCTCCTCGGTCAGACGGCGTTCACCCAACTCGCTCATGCCAGCACGGCTCCGCTCTTCTCCGTCTTGTCCCACGTCATCGCGGCGCCACGCGCCTCCTTGATGTAGGAGTCGAACGTCACCGCGCAGAGAATCGGCCCGTAGCCGATGAGGTAGACGAGGATGGGATTCACCACCCGGCCGAACTTCGTCGAGTCGATCAGCTTCATGCCCCACGCCGCGACCATGCACAGCGAGATCCACGCGAAGATCGCCAGGTTCCACGCGTCGTATCCGCCCTCGGTGAGCGTCAGACCGAACATCGCCGGGATGCGCTGCTCGAACAGGCCGGGGAAGAACGCCGCCAGCAGCACGACCATCGAGATCAGCCCGGGGAAGAGCAAGACCTCACGCCACGCCACCCTGCCCACCTTCGGATCGAGCTGTGCGGCGAACAGCATGATGTACACGTATGCGCAGCCCACCACGATCCAGAGCGCGCGGAACACGAGCATGGCAAGCGGCGAATCCATCAGGTACAAGCCGATGAGGCCCACCGACGAGAGCAGCATCAGCACCGGCAGCAGGAACACGCTGAACCAGAAGAGGCCGAACGAGATCGTGCCGAGCTTGTGCTCCTTCGACGGGCGGAACCAGAGGTGGCTGTACCGCTTCGTCAGCTGCACGTTGCCCCTGGCCCAGCGCAGCCGCTGCTTCCAGAGATCCCCGACGTGACGCGGCTCCTCGGCCAGCACGACAGCGTGCGGCTCGAACACCACCTTGCGGCCAGAGAGCTGCGTCTCGAACGTGGTGACCGTGTCCTCCGCCAGCGAGCTCGTGTCAATCTGCCCGCCGATGGCAAGCAGGTTCTCGCGCGAATGCAGCTGCGCACCTCCAGCGAGGCAGGCCAGAGCTCCGAGCACATTCTGCGCACGCCGGCTGCCGACCTGCGACAGGACGTACTCGAACGCGATGAACCGCGTCAGGTAGTTCTTGCGCAGGCTGCCCTCGCTGATGTACGCCGTGACCGACCCCACCTCGGGGTCGGCGAGATGCCTCGTCATCTTCCGCATCGAATCCGGAAGGTAGATGACGTCGGCGTCCATGATGAGCAGCGCCTCCATCCAGTCCTCGCTGAGCACGCGACGGAGCCCGTGGTTCAAGGTGTGCGCCTTGCCCTCCCCGCCCTTCTCGCGACGAAGGTGGAAGACCCGGCCCGGGTACCGACCGGCACGCTCGAGGACGACGTCAGGGGTGTCGTCCGTCGACGCGTCGTCGACGACGTACACCCTGAGCCGCTCCGGCGGGTACTCCAGGGCCATGAGCCGGTCGATGGACCCGCCGATCACCGCCCCCTCGTTCCACGCCGGGACGACGACGGCCACGTTCGGCAGGTACGGCGCAGCCTTCTCGTAGTGGTTGAAACGAGCGTGCAGCGGCACGATGAGGAACTGGTAGGCCATCGTGAAGGCCGGTATAGCGCCGATGGCGACGAACACGACGAAGATCGTCGCCAGCACCGCACCGCCGATATCGAGCCAGGCGTCGGCGCTCACGCGAGCCCCCCGGCGTCCGACGAACCGAACGCGGGCACCTCCGCCAGCAGCTCGCGAACCCGGGCATAGACGCCGACGTCAGCAGCACGGTGGCTATCCGTCGAGGCGACCAGCGTCGCCCCCTCCGAGAGAGCAGCCTCGATCGCCCGCGAACTCGGGCATACCCACTTCTCGTTCACCTCGATGGAGGTTCCCGTCTCACGAGCGGCAGACGCCCACGCCGAGAGGTGCTCCGCAGAGAGCTGAGACTCTTCGATGCCCACCTTGGGAAGGATCGAGAAGGGATGCGCCAGCTGCGCACCGCCACCGGCCGTCCGCATCGCGCCGATCGTCGCCCCGATCAGCAGATCGAGTGCATCCTCGACCGCAAGACCAGCCGCCAGACGCTCCCGCGTCTCACGCGGCGACCACGGGCCATCCGGACCAGGGAACTGATGATCGGCGATGACGATGCCATCCACCCCTCCGGCCCCCACCCGCAAGTCGCTCGGCACGTCGAGCGTGCCCCGCGCATCCATGATCTTCGCCTCGACGCCGATCACCAGCTCGACCCCGGTGGTGCGCCTCGCCGCGACGACCGCAGCCACGAAGTCCGGCACCCAGGCCGTGCTGCCGCGCACGTGATCGGTCGCCCGCATCGTCACCAGGCCGCGCTGTTCGGCGGCACGGACGTTCGCCGAGATGGGACTCTCCGCGTCGTCCGAGAAATCGGAATGGACATGCCAGTCGCCGAGCAGCAGCGCTTCGAGACCGGGACCCGCCTTCGTGTCAGTCACGAGCGAGAACTTCGTCAAAGGGCAGGAACACATCCTCGAGGAAGCGGACATTCGCGACCTCACGGAACTCGACGCGCGACGGAACCGGCCGTTCGAGCGCGATATCCACCGCAAGCGACGGCATATCGACACCGGCCGCGATCGTCAACGGCATGGCGCCAGAGAACCTCGGGTTGATCTCCAGCAGCGCGGGGCGACCATCGGTGCTGTACCGCAGCTGCACGTTCGCCACCCCCACGAGCCCAGCCGCACGGGCGCAGGCGGCAGCCGTCTCCTCGAGCTCAGCGCGGTGCACCGTCCTGCCGGCGACCGCCACGCCCGAATCGACGCGAGCACGCAGACGGGGAACCGCCGCGATCGCCTCGCCGTCGGCACCCATCACGACGTCCACGGAGAACTCGTCGCCCGGGAGGTTCTCCTGGATGAGCAGGGCAGCATCCCGCGTCTTCGCCTCGAGCTCCTCCCGCGAATGCACGAGGTGCACGCCGCGAGAGCCCGCACCGCTTCGGGGCTTCACGATGACCGGGAACACCCAGTCGCGGGCGATGCCCTCGTCGTCGAGCAGAGCCGTGGCCGGCACCAGTGCGTGCGGCTCGCACGCCTGCACCAGCAGCCACTTGTCGAGGCACGTCGCGAGCGCCTCCGCGGAGGGCGCGGCGAGCACCGCGCCGAGCTCCGCGCGTCGCGCCGCGAGCGGCGGGAGCTCCACGTCGACGGTCGACACGAGCACATCGATGCCGTCTGCGGCGACCAGGTCGATCAGCGCATCGCAGAAGCCTTCGGAGAGGCCAGGAGGAACGAGCCTCCGGTGCGCCTCATCCACGAGGTACAGGCCACTCGCCCAGCCGTCCATATCGGCGGCGAACACCTCGAGGTCATCTCGACCGAGGAGAGAGCGGATGACCGCCACCCCAGCCGGCCCGCCGGCACCCGTGACCAGGACTCGAAATCTCATGCGCGGTTCTTCTTCTCAGTCTCAGTCGTGCCCAGATTATGCACCGTCGCGAACTCACCGTCGCCGCGCTCCGCAGTGATGCTACTCGCATCCCGGATCACCTCGAGCGGCTCGCTGTACGTGCCAGTGCCGAAGCGCGACCAGTACCGTGCGGCGGAGAGCACGAAGTCCGGCGCCAGGTAGTCGCGGATGTCGGCCTGCGACGCGAATTGCGCAAGCAGACCGAGCTTCATATCCGTGAATCCGTCGACCGTCACGAACCGCGTCGGACGGAAGTCGATCGTGGACGACGGGCTCTGATAACAGGCCACACTCGCCACCCTGCGACTCGCGACGAGCGTCGCCTCGTGCACGGCACGGTGGTCTTGATGCCGGTCATTCCGAGAATGCGTGTAGACGATCGTCGGGTCGGTCTCCGCGATCACCCGCTCGATGATGCCCACCGTCGGGTCATTGTTCGGAATGGCGGTATCCGTGAGGTCCTCGAGAAAGAGACGAGCACCGAGCGACTCCGCAGAGGCAAGCGACTCGTGCTGCCGATCCGCAGCGTCACCGCCGCGGCCGCCGCGAGACAACGTCAGGATCACGATCGAATCTCCGGCTGCCGCGTGCGCCGCCAGCGTGCCGCCGACGCCGATCTCCACGTCGTCCGGATGCGCGCCGATCGCGAGGACCCGACGGCGCGGGCTGCGCGCCCGCTTGACCCTCGCCGCCTCGACGAGACGCTGCACCGTGCTCACCAGCACCGCCCCAGGGATGGGCTTCTGCAGGAACTCGTCGGCGCGATCGCGCAGGGCGCGAACCGCGTACTCGACGGAGGCGTGTGCCGTCATGACGACGACGGGCAGATCTGGCTTGATCTCGCGCAGACTCCCGAGAACCTCGAGTCCGTTCGCCCCCGGCAGCTCGACATCGGTGAGCACCAGGTCGGGGTTGAAGTCATTCACGTGCATCAGCACCGCAACCGCGTCCCGAAGCACGCGGACCTCGCACCCGAGGCGCCTCCGGAGCACCGTCTCCAGGAACTCGGCGACGTCGCCATCGTCTTCGATGATGAGAATGCGGTACGAAGCCTCTGGCATAGTCGCCAACAGTAATCGGAAAAGCAACCAGCGGCACCCGCTTCCGGCGATTCTCGAATGCGAGCGAAATACCCGGAGAATGCGAAAAAGGAATGCCTATGAACTTGCCGCCTTTCCGACGATGCGGCAGCTCAACGACGACCGCTACGCGGCGACCGCATCCTGCGATGCCGACGGCTCCTCTCCTCCCGGAGGAATGCGACACCACGACTCCGCGATAAGACCGATAACAAGCAGAGCCACCGCCCCGGCAAGCGAGAGGACCGCGTGCCAGATGGGCTCCTCAGGCGGCACCGTGCGAGTCACCGCGAACGCCAGGACGCCGAGCGCCGCACCGGCCAGCAGCGACGACGCGAGGCTCGCCGCCCGCGCGAACGCGAGAACCCGGAACGCGTACTGCGGATCGACACGCCTCCCCTTCACCTCACGTTGTGGCCCCCTGGTGCCATGTTCTTGACGCGCGCCGTCGTTCGACGACCGGTCTCGCTCGAGCCCGGGGGCCCGCCGCCGAGACTCGGCGTCGCGACGCTCACGCCACAGACGGCGCGTGTACGCGCGGATCGGCCACGCGAGCCACAGCAGCAGCCCCGCGAGAACAACAAGCGTCAGCGGCATGGTCAGCGGGGGCGCCACGACGGCGCGCCCTGAGGTCACGAGCCACGTCTCCACACACCAGGCCAGGACACCGCCGATGACGCCGAGCCCGACGAGCAGGCCCGGCCTCGTTCTGCTCGCCAGGTTCACTGAGCGATCCGCTCGACGCGATCCTCCGCCGCGGCCCGCAGCTCAGCGACGCTGCCGTGAGGGGCGAGCTGCGCGCGCGGATCGACCTCCAGCCACGGAGCGAGCACGAACGCGCGCTGGTGCGCCCGTGGATGCGGCAGCACCAGCTCGCCGCTGCTGACCTCGCCAGCCACCTGGATGAGGTCGAGATCCAGCGTCCGGCTCCCCCACCGCGTCTCACGGGTGCGTCCATGCGCATCCTCGATCGCATGCAGCGCCTGCAGGAGCTCGGTTGACGGCAGCTCGGTGTCCACCAGCACCACCGCGTTGCAGTACGCGGGCGCCTCCTCGCTGACCCCCTCGAGGGTGAGCGCCGGGGTCTCGTAGAGGCTCGAGGCCGCGACGAGCTTCGTGCCAGGCAGCTCGGTGATGCTCCGCAGCGCCGACCTCAGCGTCGCCTCCCGGTCGCCGAGGTTCGCGCCGAGCGCGATCACGGCCTGACGGACCCGACGGGCCCGCTCAGCGGGTGCGACGTTCGGAGCGCCCCCAGAGCCGATCACGATCGCCGCGTCCGACGCCGTTCGCGCCGCCGCCGCTGCCGCCGCCTCACGGGCGTGGAAGTCGTCCTCCGCGCTCGCCGACACCGCGTGGGCCGCCGACGACTCGAGATGATCGCCCCGCAGCGTCGGCCGGTGACGGAGGATGCTCACCGCCACGTCCTCGAAGTCCAGCGCGACCGGCGCCTGCGGCTTGTGCACCGTGATGCGCACGGCCACGGCATCGTCGAAGCCGAACGTCGCCGACGCGAGACGCTCCGCGAGCGTCTCGATGAGATCGACCGGCTCGCCCGTCACGATCGCGTGCAGCGCGTGCATCCACTCCCCGTAGTGCAGGGTGTCGCCGATGTGGTCGCTCGACGAAGCCGCCGCCGCATCGACCCACGCCTCCGCGTCGACATAGAAATCCTGACCATCGCGGCGCTCGTGATCGAAGACACCGTGATGCCCGCGCGCATGCATGCGCGTGATGAGGATGCGGTCGAGCTCAGGCTCGGGCGCGCCGGGGCGAAGAGCCGCCACCGCACCAGGCGCCAGATCGGCGCCGCCGCCACTCGCATCCGCGACCCGTTCGCGCGTGAACGCGTGCTCGTGCGCCTGCCCGCCGGCCGCGACCGCCTGGGCCGCCCGCACCTCCGCACCGCGCCGCCGATCAAGGTCCGGCTCGTGCCCGCTCATGTGGTCAGTCATCCTGTGCTCCTTCACGCCAGGAGGCGACGACATCCAACGCCACCCGGTTCGCCTCGACATTGTGGACACGCACGCCCCAGATGCCCGCCTTCGCCGCCAGCGCCGTGATGACCGCCGTCGGCAGGTCACGCTCCGTCACCTGCGCGTCCGAGCGCAGCATCTCGCCCGTGAAGCGCTTCCGGGAGGCGCCCACGAGCAGCGGGTGCCCGAGCGCCACGAACTGCTCGAGCTCGCGCAGCACCGCCCAGTTGTCATCCCTGCGCTTCGCGAACCCGAGGCCCGGATCCAGGACGATCTGAGACTCGTCGAGCCCCGCCGCGACGGCGCGGTCTCGCGCACCGGCCAGCTCGGCCAGGATCTCCGCCGCCGGGTCGCGGTAGTCGGCGAGCTCGTTCATGCGCACCGAATGGCCGCGCCAGTGGCTCAGGATGAACGGGCTCCGGCTCTCGGCGACCACCTCGAGCATCGCCGGATCGGCCAGCCCACCGGACACGTCGTTGACGTACTCAGCACCAAGTGCGAGCGCAGCCGCGGCCGTCTTCGCGTACATCGTGTCGATGCTCACCAGCACACCGAGCGCCGCCAGCTCCTTGACGACCGGCAGTACGCGGGCCGCCTCCTCCTCCTGCGGCACCCGCACCGCGCCCGGCCGCGTCGACTCGCCGCCGACGTCGATGATGTCTGCGCCCTGGTCGACGAGCTCCCGAGCGCGCCGCATGGCCCGCTTCGTGCGGCGCTTCTCGCTGAACAGGTCCTCGAACCTGCCGCCGTCGCTGAACGAATCAGGCGTGATGTTCAGGATGCCCAGGATGCGCGGACGCTTCGGGATAGCCGGCTGCAGCAGGTTCGTGAAGCGCTGCGGCAGGGCGAACGGCCTCGTGTTCGTCGTCACCGGGCCAGTGTCGTCGGCCTCATCCACCGAGCTGGCGACCGCGGCTGAGCCAGCGGCTTCGGTCTCGGCTTCGGTCGGCGTCTCCGCGGCCGGAAGACCCGCACCCGACTGCGCCTCCGCGGCCGAGGCCGACGCCTCGAACGCCAGCGCCTGCTCGGACCCCGAGGCCTCCTGCTCGACGAACAGCGGCGCGTCGTCCTCGCCCGCCGTCGAGCGAGAGCGGCGCACCGGATCGAACCGCGCACCGCGCAGCACCTGCCCCTGCACCGCGACTGGCTGATCGGATCCGGCAGCGCCCTCGGGAACCTCGGGCGCCGAGGTGACCTGCGCCTGGGACTGCGAGCCGATCAGCCCCATGATCTCCGCCCGGGCCACCGGGTCCGACAGCTCCCCGCGCGCCGACACTGTCACCACGGTGCCAGCCTGCTGGCGGGAGCCGCGAAGCCCCGCGCAGGCGTGACTCGCCTCGATCACCGCGAGGGCACCACGCGCATCCAGCGCCGACATCATGACGTCGACAAGCTCGTCGCCGAGCCGCTCCTGCAGCGTCGGGCGTGCGGAGAGCGTCTCGAGCATGCGGTGCAGACGGCCGAACCCCACGATCGACGCAGACGGCACGTACGCGAGGTGCACACGCCCCGAGAACGGCAGCAGATGATGCTCGCATACCGACCGGAACGCGAGATCTCGCAGCACGACAGGCTGCGACACTCCCCCGGTCACAGCCACCCCAGCATCCTCTTCGAACGGCGACTCGATCTCCGCCACCGGGAACCTCGCACTCGCGAGCGGCCCGCGCGCATCCACACCGACACCGCCGAACAGCTCGAGCGCCGCCTCAGCCACACGGACCGGCGTGCGCTCGAGCCCAGGGCGATCAGGATCTTCACCGATCGCCGACAGGAACTCTCGGACAGCCGCCTGAGCACGCACCAGGTCGATGCGCCCCACCGACCCCGAATCGATGTCGTTCATCTGCAAGTCCTCACTCCGCGTGGCCCGCGGCGCGGGTCTGGTTCCATCCTCCCGCGAATCGAACCCCGCGCGCACCCCCGGCCTCGCCGCGCGCGTCACACTCAGCGGTCCCTGTGCGAGGCGCCGCCAGATTGACAAGACCCGGTGGATCTCGAAAGGGTCGAAGGACCGACGAGCAGAGGAGTCACCATGACCGACGACCGGCCCGGCTTCCGGAGCTTCGCATCCGCCCCACTCGCCATCGCGCTGTGGGTCGTCACCGTCGGCGCGACCGCGCTCTTCCTCGCGCTCGGATGGAACCTGCTGCAGATGGCCATCCTCATCGTGCCCCTCGCGGCCGTCAGCGTCGCCGTGACCGTCTCCGCCCTCAAGAAGACGAGGCGCGGCACCGGCTGAACCTCGACCCCCGCAGCGCGTGAGACCCGCCCGCTGACGAGGAATGCAGGCTCCCAGATCTGGGAGCCTGCATTCTTCTCGCGTGGCGTACGCTCACCGTGCGGCGTGCGGCGCGGCGTGGGGTCTAGAAGCCGAGCTCGGCTCCGCCATCCTGCGCATGCTCGATCGGGTCCATCTGGTCGACCGGGATGTGCGGCTTGAGCGGCACCGGCGGCAGCGCGCTCACGGGACGGTCGGGGCTCGACAGCCACTGCGGGCGCTCCGGGAGCTTCCGAACGGGCTTGAAGATCTCGTCGAGGCGGATGTGGTCGAGCGTCTCCTTCTCGAGCAGCTCCGCCGCCAGCTGGTCGAGAATGTCGCGGTTGTCGTTGATGACCTTCCACGCCTCGTCATGGGCCTGCTCGATGAGCAGGCGCACCTCGCGGTCGACGGTCTCCGCAACCGACTCCGAGTAGTTGCGCCCGGCTCCCGCCTGCTGGCCGTACACCGTCTCGGCCGACGACTCTCCGAGCTTCACCGAGCCGACGGATGCGGTCATGCCGTACTCCGTGACCATCTTGCGCGCCGTCTTCGTGGCCTTCTCGATGTCGTTCGACGCGCCCGTCGTGGGGTCGTGGAAGACGATCTCCTCCGCAACGCGTCCGCCCATCGCGTACGACAGCTGGTCGAGGAGCTCGTTGCGGGTGACCGAGTACTTGTCTTCCAGTGGGAGCACCATCGTGTAGCCGAGCGCGCGACCACGCGGGAGGATCGTGATCTTCGTCACCGGGTCGGTGTGGCGCATCGCCGCGGCAGCAAGCGCGTGCCCACCCTCGTGGTACGCCGTGATGAGGCGCTCCTGGTCGTTCATGACGCGGCTGCGACGCTGCGGGCCGGCGATGACACGGTCGACCGCCTCATCCAGCGCCTCGTTGTCGATGATCTGCGCGTTGGAGCGAGCCGTGAGCAGGGCCGCCTCGTTCAGCACGTTGGCGAGGTCTGCACCCGTGAAGCCGGGCGTCTTTCGGGCGATGACACGGAGGTCGACGTCCTGCGAGAGCGGCTTGCCCTTGGCATGCACGCCGAGGATGCGGGCGCGTCCGTCGAGGTCGGGGGCGTCCACGCCGATCTGCCGGTCGAAGCGACCAGGACGGAGCAGGGCCGGGTCGAGCACATCGGGGCGGTTCGTCGCGGCGATGAGGATGACGTTCGTCGACCCATCGAAGCCGTCCATCTCCACGAGGAGCTGGTTCAGCGTCTGCTCTCGCTCGTCGTTGCCGCCGCCGATCCCCACACCACGGTGGCGTCCGACCGCGTCGATCTCGTCGACGAAGATGATGGCGGGCGAGTTCTGCTTCGCCTGCTCGAAGAGGTCACGGACTCGGCTCGCGCCGACACCCACGAACATCTCGACGAAGTCCGAACCGGAGATCGAGTAGAACGGCACGCCAGCCTCACCGGCGACCGCACGGGCCAGCAGCGTCTTGCCCGTTCCCGGAGGGCCGTACAGCAGCACGCCCTTCGGGATGCGAGCGCCCACAGCCTGGAACTTGGCCGGCTCCTTGAGGAACTCCTTGATCTCCTGCAGCTCCTCCAGCGCCTCGTTCGCGCCAGCGACGTCGTCGAACGTGACCTGCGGGCTCTCCTTCGAGACCAGCTTCGCCTTCGACTTGCCGAACTGCATGACCCCACGACCGCCGCCGCCACCGAGGCCGCCCGCGAAGAGGATCCAGATGAAGAAGCCGATGAGCAGCAGCGGGAACAGGATGCTCACCGCCGAGAGCAGCCAGCTCGGCTGAGGCACGTCGTCGTCGTAGCCGCCAGCGGGAGCAGCCGAGTCGACCGCCGACACGACATCGTCGGCGCGCGCATCCACGAAGTAGAACTGCACGTTCTGGCCGTACTCGGGGTCGGCCTGCGCGAGCTCCATGTCGACGCGGTTGTCGCCGTTCACGATGACGACCTTGTCGGCCTTCTTCTCCTGAAGAAGCTGAAGGCCCTGCTGCGTCGTCACCTCGCGGGTGCCGCTGCCGTTGATGAGACTGAAGCCCAGGCCGATGACCAGCACGGCGAGCACCACGATGAAGATCGGGCTCTTGAAAATCTTGGTAACTTGCTTCATAAGTCGAGACTCGAGTGGCGTGCTCGGTGCCTTTCAGCCGGTTCTTCGCCAGCGCACCAGGGCGCTCAATCGAAAGTCATGGTACCCGCGGCCCCCGACACCGGCGTCCAGTGTTCGCTGCAGGCGCGCGGCGCATCCGCTCGAGCGTGCGCGCCTACTCGCCGCCGTACACGTGCGGCTGGAGCACGATGATGTCGCGCAGGTGCCGGTACTGCTCGTCGTAGTCGAGGCCGTAGCCCACCACGAACTCGTTCGGCACGTCGAAGCCGACGTAGCGCACGGGGACATCCGATTTGAGCCGCTCGGGCTTGCGCAGCAGCGTGCAGATCTCGACCGAGGCCGGGCCCCGCGACTCCAGGTTCTGCTTGAGCCACGACAGCGTCAGCCCCGAGTCGATGATGTCCTCGACGATGAGCACGTGGCGACCCGTGAGGTCCGTGTCGAGGTCCTTGAGGATGCGCACCACACCGCTCGACTCCGTTCCGGAACCGTACGAGCTCACCGCCATCCAGTCCATCTTCAGCGGAATCGTCAGCTCCCGCGACAGGTCGGACACGACCATGACCGCGCCCTTCAGCACACCGATGAGCAGCGGCTCGCACTCGGCGTAGTCGCTCTCGATACGGCGGGCGATCTCGGCGAGCTTCGCCTGGATCTCCTCCTCCGTGATGAGGACCTCGCGGACGTCGTTCGGAATATCAGTAGCGCGCATCCTGGCTCCCTGGGTGGTTCAGCGCTCGACGAAGCGAGCGCGGTGTGCGAAACGGTAGAAGCTAGGCGGTCTCGTCGAGGTGGTCGTCGTGCGCGGAAGCCGTCGCCCCGAACAGGATGCGACCCTTCTCGCGCTCGACCCGGATGCCAGGCAGATCGACGGGGCCCTGCCCGCGCCACTCCGTCGCCAGCGCCGTGACCGCCATCGTGTGCCCACGAGTGAGCGAGACGCCGAAGCCCTGCTCGGCGACGATGCGGCAGATGCGCTGACGCAGCGCCGGAGGCTGCGCGACGATGCCGCCGACATCGAGGGAGATGCGGCCGTCCGCATCGGTGTTGACGATCTCGTGCGCCCACTCGAGCGCAAGCGCATCCAGCGTCTCAGAATCCTCGCGGAGCGTCGTCGCCGTGCGAGCGAGCGCCTCCGAGATGCCGGGGCCGAGCTCCTTCTCGAGCAGCGGGAGGACCGTGTCGCGAACACGGACACGCGTGTACGCGGGGTCGCTGTTGTGCGGGTCGATCCACGGCGAGAGCCCCTGGTCTTCGCACGCCTGCACCGTCACCGCGCGGTGGATGCCGAGCAGCGGCCGAAGCAGAGCACCAGTGACCGGGGCCATGCCGTGCAGGCTCTTCGCTCCGGAACCGCGAGCCAGGCCAAGCAGGACCGTCTCCGCCTGGTCGTCCAGTGTGTGCCCAAGGAGGACCCACGGCGCACCCGTCTCGACGCGCACCGCCTCGATCGCCTCGTAGCGGGCCACCCGGGCAGATGCCTCGGGACCGGCTCCGACGTCTTCCACGCTCACACGCACGACGCTCACCGGGGCGAGCCCGAGCTCGGCTGCCTGCTCTGCGGCGCGCTCCGCGACCCGCGCAGAACCCTCCTGCAGATCGTGGTCGATGATGACCGCGCCAGCCTCGACCTCGAGGCGCTTCGCCTCGAACGCCGTCGCGGCAGCGAGCGCCAGCGAGTCCGGACCACCACTCAGCGCGACGAGGATGCGGTCGCCCTTCTGCACGCGCCCGAGGAGAGAACCACGGACGGCTCGACGAAGGTCGGCAACAGCTGGAGTGAGGCGAGGGCGATCTGACACAGGTACAGCCTAAACGCGCCCGCGCGAACCGTCACGCTCGAAGCCGGAACATCCCAGAAGGACGAACCCGCGAGCCGCGGAAACGGGCAGACGGCTCAACGCTTGCGACCGAAGAGGAAGTAGGAGATGGGACCCACGAAGTTCACCAGCGAGAACGCGCCCCACGCGAGTCGCGAACCCCGCACCTGGCTTGGCTTGCGGCGCAGCAGGCTCAGCAGCGCGGCCCCGAGCAGCGTGAACTGCACACCAGCCGCCAACGCCGTGCCCAGCGTCAACGCGTGCGGAAGCGCCTGGCCAGTCCCCTCCCGGAGCGGGATGAACGGATCGACGTGCAGCGCTTCCTTGAGATCAACCATGGAGACCAGCATGCCACGACCGTGCGCCCGGCGATCATTCCGGTGTCACACAGCACCCCCGCCGCGCCCGACGCCGAAACGCGCGACGCGAACCGCGCATCCGCAGCCCCGAGCGAGGCGCATCCACTACCCTGAAGCCGAACGAAACCAACGGTTTCGTGCGGCGAGCAGCGCCACACCGGGCCCGCCGACAAGCCACACAGAATGAGCGCCACCAGGCGCAACGAAGGAGCGCCATGGGCAGCTACGACGTCGTCATCGAAATCCCGCGCGGAAGCCACAACAAGTACGAGGTCGACCACGAGACCGGCCGCGTGTTCCTCGACCGCGTGCTCTTCACGCCGTTCGTGTACCCCGTCGACTACGGCTACTTCGAGCACACCCTCGCCGACGACGGCGACCCCCTCGACGCACTCGTGCTGCTCGAGTACCCGCTCTTCCCGGGTGTCGGACTCAAGGTGCGCCCCGTCGGCGTCCTCAACATGGCCGACGAGGCCGGCGGAGACGACAAGATCCTCTGCGTGCCGGCGAAGGACCCCCGCTGGGCGAAGATCCAGGACCTCGGCGACGTCGACGACTCCACCAAGGACCAGCTCAAGCACTTCTTCGAGCACTACAAGGACCTCGAGCCCGGCAAGTGGGTCAAGGTCGAGGCGTGGGGCGACGCCGCCGCCGCCGAGGCGATCATCGAGCGCTCCATCGCGCAGTACAAGCCCGCCGAGTAGGCGCAGCTCACCGGCCAGACCGGTGACCGGCTGACGAAGCCCCGCATCCACTGCAGAAGTGGCTGCGGGGCTTCGTCGTGCGCGGACTCGGTCGTGCGCGGACTCGGCGCTGCGGGGACTTGGCGCTGCGCGTGACCAACATGAGTGCAGATCTGGGGCTCGCGGCGTCGATCCGCTCGAATCCGCCCCAATCTGCACTCATGTTGGTCAGCGCCCGGTGCGGCCGATCCCGTCGCTGTCCAACTTGCGTGACGAAACCAGCCGCAGGGGCCCTCAGAGCACGCCGATACCCGAACCGTTACGCAAGTCGGACAGCGGCGGCGGGCGGGGACAGCGGCGGGCAGCGACCGACACGACGCAGCGGCTGCCAGCGGCCGGCAGGAACCAGCAGCGGACAGCGGCCGGCACGGGCGGCGGCCGGCACGGGCGGCGGCCGGGCGGCGGCCGGGCACAGAAGGCTCGCAGGCACGCAGAAGGGCGGCCCCCGCCGAAGCGAGGAGCCGCCCTCTCGTGCGCGCTGACGTCAGCTGACGTCCGTGCGGATCAGTAGTAGTAGATGCCTGCCGAGGCGAGCCAAGGCTTCGGGTCCATCAGCGTGCCCCAGTACTTCAGCTCGAAGTGCAGGTGGCAGCCGGTGGACGAACCGGTGGTGCCGGCGTAGGCGAGCACGTCTCCCGCGTTCACGGTCTGGCCGACGTAGACGTTGATGCCGCCGTCCATGATGTGCGAGTAGGAGACCTCGGTGCCGTTGCCGAAGTCGAGCACGACGTGGTTGCCGAAGCCGCCGTTGTAGCCGGCGTACGTGATCGTGCCGCTGTGCACCGCGTAGAGCGGGGCGCCGCACGTGCCGCCGTTGACACCGAGGTCGAGGCCGTTGTGCATGCGGTAGGTGCCGAAGATCGGGTGCAGGCGCATGCCGTACTCATCGGTGACGACGCCGCTGCTGATCGGGCCGTAGTAGCCGGCGAGGACACCGTTCGGGGTCTCGGGCGTCGTCGGTGGGACGACCTCCGGCTCCGGCTCGGGTTCCGGCTCGAGCTCGACGTCAGGCTTCTGCGGCTCTTCCGGGAGGATCTCGATGTCGGGCTTCGTGGGCTCCGGCTCGGGAGCCGCCGTGGGCGCTGCCGTCGGCTGTGGCTCAGCGGGGGTCGAGGGTTCCGGTGCAGCTGTCGGCTCCGGTGCCGTCGTCGGCTGCGGGGTGACCGGTTCCTGGCTCGGTGCCGGGGCCGGGGACTCGGCGGGCGTGGTCGGCTGCTGGGGCGTGACCGGAGCGGTCGGGTCGGCCGTCGCCGTCGGCGGGGTCGATGGCTGGCGCGGAGGCGTGACCTGCTGCGGCGGGCGCAGCGTCTCGGGCGCGACGGAGGTGTCGGTCGGGTCGGCAGGCGCGAGCGGCGCGTTCACTGCCGGAGCCTCGCTGGAGATGTCCGGCTTCGGCGGGGCCTGCACGCCGGCGGCCTCAGCCTCGGCGACGACCTGCGCGTAGGCCTCTTCCTGGTACGCGGCGGCCGCCTCGGCACGCTCGCGGTTGGTCTGCGCGACCTGCTCCTGACGCAGCTTCTCACCCGCCGCGTAGTCGGTGGCGGTGACATCGCGCTTCTCCTTGAGCGGAGCGAGCATGGCCTGGAGGTCGGCCTTCTTGCTGTCAGCGAGGTACTTCTCGTTCTGGAGGACGACCTGCTCGGCCTGCGCCGTGTCGAACTTCGTCTTCGCCTCGGACTCGAGCTTCGCCAACTCGTCGTGCGCGGTGGTCGCCTGCGTTCCGAGCACGTCCGCTGTGTTCTTCTCGGTCACGGCCTGGTTGTAGATGCCGTCGGTCTGCTCGGAGAGCTTGCTGATGGTGCCGAGCTGGTAGAGGAGCGTGTCGGCGTCGCCGGGGTTGAGGAAGAGCGCCAGCTTGGGGTCGCCCGCGCCTCGCGTGCTCATGGCGGCGGCGAGCTGGCCTGCCTTCTCACGAGAGGTCGATGCCTTTTCTTCGGCAGCATCGGCCTGGTCCTGCAGGATGGTGACCTCGGCGAACTTCTCGCTCGACGCGGTCTGCGCCTTGCCGTGCTCTTCGCCTGCGGTCTTCGCCTGCGCGGCGGCTGCGGTGACCTTCGCGTCGAGGTCTGCGATCTGCTGCTCGATCTCGCTGATGAGCGCTTCCTGGCGGTCGACGTTGCCCTCTGCGGCGACGACGTCCTCCCAGGTCGCGTAGCCGTCATCGGCAGCGAAGGCTGGGCCGGCTGCGAGCGCAAACGCGGCGAGGACTGCTGCGGATGCCGCACCGACGAGCGGTGTGCGCCAGCGGTTGCGAAGTCGCAGGGGCTTCGGGCTCCTGGTGGCGGGCATGCGCTCTCCTCGTGATGAATCTTGGGTGCGGAACGAGGCGGACGCCTCTGCGGCAACGCGAGACCGCATCTACCACTGCAGCCACTCGTTTCACACCAACAACACGAGAAACAGTAACAAGTTTGTCAACATCTGCCTAGCGCGTCACAGAGACCCGGGTGACAAATCACGTACCGGGTCGCCGTCTGCACCGGGATTCCGCGCATCTCGGGGAACATCCGGTCACGACGAAGCCTGCGCTCGCCACCACCTGAGCACCCCACGACACGCCGAAGAGGCACCGATGCGGCACCCGATTTGCCGCGAAGGAAAAACGCCCCTATGCTTTTCTCTCGGTAGTCAAGTCAGCTACAAGCACTCGGCCCCATCGTTTAGCGGCCTAGGACGGCGCCCTTTCACGGCGTTAACACGGGTTCGAATCCCGTTGGGGTCACGGTCGTGACAACACCAGGTGCTGAGATGCTGTACATTGAACTGTCGCAATCGAATACGGATGAATCAGCCCCGGCTGAGACACCACAGTAAGGCCCTGTAGCGCAGTTGGTTAGCGCGCCGCCCTGTCACGGCGGAGGTCGCGGGTTCAAGTCCCGTCAGGGTCGCCAAGCATCTTGCCCTCTTCTCGGAGAGGGCAATTTGCAACGGTGACGAACATCAGTGCGTCGCCACGAGGCCTCGGCCTCCGGCTCTGTAGCTCAGTTGGTAGAGCGCACGACTGAAAATCGTGAGGTCACGGGATCGACGCCCGTCGGAGCCACTGAAACCCCGCCTAGCTTCTACATGGCGGGGTTTCTTTATGTCCGCGCAGGCGCCAGGCGGTAGACACGCCGCGCCCGCCCCGCGGTGAAGCCGGCCCGCACGTAGCGCTCGAGCAGTGCATCCGTCGCCGCCGCCGCGACCAGCACGGAACCGGCAGGCGCGTGCTCGATGAGTCGCCTCGCGAGCATGACCGCCGTCAGCCGCGTGCCAGGATGCTGCGCGAGGGCCGCGACCATCCACCGATCCCCTTCCGGGGTCTCAGGACCGGACGCCGACAGCGTCGTCCCACCCGGCTGCACCAGCGCGATCACCGCACCCGCGAGCAGCACGGCGTAGACGGAGAAGCCGAGCAGCAGCACGGTCGTGGCGTCGAAGACCAGGATGCAGGCCACCCAGAGCACGAACGCCGCGATCGTCACGAGCGCGACGACGAACCCGTCGAGGATGGGCCTCCGACGCTCGAACAGCACGGTTCCCGTGCGCGTCCTGTCGAGGTAGAGGCCACCCCGCAGGGTCATCGGCAGGATCGAGAACGCGTAGATCGGCACCGACAGCACCGCCAACGGGACGTTCGGCGTGGACGCGCGGGCCGAGATCCACGCGGCACGCGGCAGATCCCGGACGGTCGACGGACGGGGGCGCGCTTGAGCGGAATGTGGGGGCATCCCGATCAGGCTAGCGGGGTGCCGTCAACGGCCCGCTGCAGCACATCCGTCAGCCAGATGCAGGTTCTTCGCGAGACGAGGGTGCGTCTCGCTCACTTCCGTGCGGGTGGGGGCGGAAGCACGGGCAGAAGAACAGCGACGCGTCAGGCCGTGACGTTGACCGTGATCTCGTGGTGGCCGGTCGCGCCGTCGGGGACGACGTTGGCGCGCGCATCCGTCTGCACCTCGCCGTCGCTCGACGTGGCGCGGACCTTCACGGAGTGCTCGCCGGCTGGGGCATCCCAGTCGAGCTTCCACTGCAGCCACGTGTCGTCCGAGATGGGAGCCGCGAGCTCCGTCGGCATCCACTCGCCGTCGTCGATCTGCACCTCCACCGCTTCGATGCCGGTGTGCTGCTGCCAGGCGAAGCCGGCGATCGTCGTGGGGCCCGCGTTGAGGCTGCCGCCGCTTGGCACGTCGATGCGGGAGCCGATCTTGATCGGGCCCTCCGCGCTCCAGCCGCGGTCGGTCCAGTACGCGTTGACGCGGTCGAAGCGCGTCACCTCGAGGTCGACGACCCACTTCGTCGCCGAGACGTACCCGTAGAGGCCTGGCACGACCATCCGCACGGGGAATCCGTGTTCGGCTGGCAGGGTCTCGCCGTTCATGCCGACCGCGAGGATCGCGTTGCGGTCGTCGGTGAGGGCGCCGATGGGGGTGCTCGCCGTCCAGCCGTCGACGGACTTCGAGAGCACCATGTCGGCGTCGGCCTGTGGTCCAGCGCGCTTCAGCAGCTCGCGCAGCGGGTAGCCGAGCCAGAGGGCGTTGCCGATGAGGCCGCCGCCGACCTCGTTCGACACGCACATGAGGGTCGTGATGCTCTCTTCGAGCGGCAGGGCGAGGAGCTCGTCCCAGGTGATCGTGACCTCGTTGTCGACGAGGCCGTGGATGCGCAGCGACCAGCCCTCCGGGTTCACGAGCGGCACGCTCAGCGCGGTGTCGATGCGGTAGAAGTCATCGTTCGGCGTAACGACCGGTGGGAGGCCGGGGATCTCGAACTGGGCTCCGGCGGGAACCGCCGCGGCGCGCACGGCCGCCTGCGGCAGCGCGATCGCCTCACGCACCGCTGTGACGGCGCGAGTCCCGGCAGAGAGGGCGGCACCGGACGCCGCGGCGATGGCACCGACGATGACGGAGGCACCCGTGTAGATCAGGAAGCGGCGGCGATCGACTCCGGCGGGCGTCGTGTCCCCGCGAACGTCGAGGTCTTCGCCGTCGGACGCAGCGGCACGGCCCGTCGCTCCGACCGCGGAGCTCCGCGTCGCCGCGACGGCCGCCTCGCGGGACCGCTGACGTGCGCGCTGCTCAGCACCTTCGAGGGTCTTGGCGAGGAACTGCAGCGTCAGCACGGCGACGACCATCGCGAGCAGCGGAGGCACCGTGTCGAGCGGCGAGAAGGGAGTGCGGGTGGCAACTGCGACGGCGCCGATGGCGGCGATGAGTCCGAGGACGACCCGACCCCACGGCGGGCGCCGCGACTCGAGCACCCCGGCGACCGCTGCGAGGAGGACGAGCACCACCGCGACGAGCGCGATGAGCGCGATCTTGTCCGCGGTTCCGAACAGGGCGATCGCGGTGTCCTTCGCCCACGGCGGGGCGAGGTCGATGAGCAGCGCGCCCACCGCGACGATGGGGCTCGCGGTGGTCTGCAGGAACGCAGCCGCGAGCTCTCCGAGGCCGACGCCGAGGGCCGCCGCGCCGATCCCGGCGAGGCCCGCCGGAACGGACTCGCGGAGGCGACGACGGCGCGTTCTCACCTGTTCGGGACTGGTTTCGAGGGACATGGCGGACACGCTACGCGCGCGAAACCCGGCCGGGCTGAGTGTGGGCGGATGGTGTGCATCCCCTGTGAATAGTGACCCGAGGTGGGCCTCAGGGGCCGCCTGCACGAGAGCGGCTCGGGTGCGGCCACCCACCGCGCCTGGCAGACTGGGGGCTTTGCGCCGCGTCACCCGGCGCACGTGCATCCGGCGCCGTTCCGACCCCGGCGCCCGAGAAGGGCCGGTTTGTCAGCGCTCAACGTCCTCGCCAATCTGCTTCGCGGCGCGCTCATCGGCGTGACCGAGATCATCCCCGGCGTGAGCGGTGGAACCATCGCGCTGCTGATCGGCGTCTACGAGACCCTCATCGACTCGGCCGGCCACCTCGTGCGGGGTGTCGTCCGCGCCGTCGCCGACACGCTGCGCCGCCGAGGCCTGAACCGGGCCCGCGAGCACTTCGCGCAGGTGAGGTGGGGCATGGTGCTCCCGATCGGCATCGGGATGCTCGTCGCGCTCGTCGTCGCGGCCCGCCTCGTCGCCCCGCTCATCGAGGCGCACCCCATCCCCTCGCGGGCGCTCTTCGCGGGACTCATCGCCGTCTCCCTCATCGTCCCGGCACGCATGCTCGGCGCCCGCTGGCAGCTGCGGGACTACGCCATCGCGGTGCCCGCCGCGGTCCTGAGCTTCGTGCTCACGGGGCTCCCCTCGGCCAACGACGCCGACCCCTCTGCGCTCGCCATCTTCGTCTCCGCCGCCGTCGCCGTCTGCGCGCTGGTCCTGCCCGGTGTCTCCGGCTCCTTCGTGCTCGTCACGACCGGCATGTACGAGCCGACGCTGCGGGCCCTCAACTCGCTCGACCTCGGGTACGTCGCCATCTTCGCCGTCGGCGCCATCACGGGACTCGCCCTCTTCGTCCAGGTGCTGCTGTGGCTGCTCTCCAAGCACCGACGCGTGACGCTGGCCCTCATGACGGGTCTCATGGCGGGCTCGCTCCGCGCCCTCTGGCCCTGGCAGACCGAGGACCGCGAGCTGCTCTGGGCCTCCGGGGACGTCGTCGGCCCAGTGCTCTGGTTCCTCCTCGGAGCCGCGATCGTCGCCGCCCTCCTCATCGCCGAGGGCCTGCTCGTGCGTCGCGCGCTCCGTCGCGCTCCTGAAGCGCACGCGTAGCTCGCGCCGGGCGTCCGGGCACGATTTCGCAGGCCAGCCCGCGCGATGTCGGTGGTGCTCGGTAGCATGAGACGCGCATCCACTCGACAGCAGGGAAGTGCCCGATGAGCCTCGTTCCAACGGACCCGTACGCCTCACAGCCCGACGATGGCCAGTCGCGATCGTCGCAGGCGAGCGGCACACCCTCCTCACCTGCCGCCGGCTGGTACCCCGACCCGACAGGACGACAGCGCTACTGGGACGGCGCGCAGTGGGGCCAGTACGCGCCAGCGCAGTCGCAGGCAATCGGGGCTCCCATGCTCTACCAGCAGACCGTCGTGGTCAGCGGAGGCAAGGAGGTCGGCATCACCTACGTGCTCGCGATCTTCCTCGGCGGGCTCGGCATCCACAACTTCTATCTGGGGCGCACCGGCATCGCCATCACGCAGCTCGTCCTGTACCTCGTCGGAATCGCCACCTCGTGGCTCGGCATCGGGCTCCTGCTCATGTTCGGCGTCGCGATCTGGGTCATCGTCGAGCTCTTCCTCATCCCGCAGTTCGTGCGCGAAGCCAACGCGCGCCTCGCCGGGGCCGGCGCGTACGCGGCGAACCAGGGCTACGGCCCGGCCGGTGGCGGCGGGTCGTACCCGGGTCAGTACTAGCGCACGTCCCGCGCCGGTCCCGGCTCAACTGAGCGAGAAGGCCCGATCGCCCCAGGCGGTACGGAGGTCCGCGTCGAGGTCGTCGACGACCCGATCTGCGTGGTCGATGACGAGGGTCGAGCGGGCCGCCCCAAACGCGGGCCACGGCACCGCGCCCGACAAGCCCCCGTCGGTGGGCCGCCCCTCGCGCGCGAACGACGTCCAGAGGGCGAGCATCCGGTCAGACACCTCCCCGGCTTGCCTTCGCCCGCCGAGTTTGTACGCCAGTCCACGAGGGTCCGTGTCGAGGTTGCCCCAGACGAGCGAAAGCTCGGACGCATGCGTCGCGCCGAGTCGGAGCACTCTCAACAGCGGTGTCGAGAAGTCGAATCTGTAGAGGAACGTGGGGGCGATCCGCGAATGGCCCTCAGCTATCCACACCGTCGGCATCCGGAAGGCCACATCCCTCACCACGCCGAGGCCCACAAGCCGTTGCCGGACGCCCTCATAGGCCTCCAGGATGTGCTCGCGATCCGGCATCTCGACGGTGGGGTTCTCGGCGGCGATGGAGGTGATCATGGTCGTCAGCGCTTGCTCACCGACCGGAAGCAGTGGTGAGTTCGAGGCCTTGAAGAACGTGGCCTCATCACGATTCGTTCCGATTATGAGCGGAACAGGCAGCCCTCGGCCCTCGCTGAGCACCGTCACTGGATGCTCCGGAACCAGATCTCCGTCGACGACAGGCGCGAACGCAAGCGTCCCTGGAAACTCGGTCGGGATCTCAGCGAACAGCTCGGCCGAGGTCTCGATGATGCTCGAGACCGGGAGCGCACGCAGCGCGGCAGCATCGTCGATGCCGAGCTTGGCGACGAATCGCTCGGCCACGATCTTCGCTCGTGCAAGGCCGTACATGCTCGTCGCCGGTGAACTCTCGACGATCGCCGCGGAGAGCAGGCCCCGCGCTGACGGCGTCGCGAGCAACGTCGAGACGATGCCTGCACCAGCTGACTCCCCGAAGACCGTCACCCGTTCGGGGTCACCTCCGAACGCGCCGATGTTCGTCTGCACCCACTCGAGCGCGCAGAGAACATCCCGCATCGCGAGGTTCGAATCGAACGCCTGCTCTGCTCCCTCGAGCGTCGAGAGCTCGAGGAATCCGAGACCGCCGAGACGGTAGCCGAGCGACACGACGATCAGGTCGCCGCGCTCCGCCAGCGCCGCCCCGTCGTAGATCGGCTCCGAGGTTCCTCCGATCACGTACGCGCCGCCGTGTACCCACACCATGACGGCCCGCGGGGCCGCACCAGGTTCACCGGCCGCCGTTGGACGCCACACGTTCACGAACAGGCAGTCCTCATCCGTCATCGCTCGCTCCCCCATGTCGACAGCCTTCATGCGAAGCTGCGGGGCGATCGGCGGAAGGGCTCGCGCGTCCCGCACTCCCGCCCACGACTCCACGGGCACCGGGGCACGCCAGCGGCGATCACCTGTTGGCGCCTGCGCATAGCGGACACCGAGCCAGCGCTCGGTGCGTCCGTCTGAAGACCCGCGAAGCGTTCCGTCTCGCGTTTCGACGAGCGGATCCGAGACGGAGAGGCCTCGGGGGGTCGTGTTCGGTCCAGCGGCTGAGTCCATGAGCTGCTCCGGCGTTCGGGAGGGACGAGTGGAGTGCCAGCTTCCCACCGCGCACGCCAGCTGCGGCGTGCCGCGGAGCCGGCCGACTCGTGCGCGTCACGTCACGGGATGGACGCGTCCCGCCAGCCGAGCGGGACTACTCGAACATGCCCTCGATGGGGCCCCGGGCGAAGTAGATGAGGAAGCCGACCGCCACGATCCACAGCAGCGGAGAGACCTTGCGGGCCTTGCCCGTGAGGGTCTGCACGAGCACCCACGAGATGAAGCCGGCGCCGATGCCGTTCGCGATGGAGTAGGTGAGCGGCATGATGACGATCGTCAAGAACACGGGGAGCGCGACGGAGAAGTCGTCCCACTTCAGCTCGCGCACCTGAGACACCATGAGCACACCGACGACGACCAGCGCCGCGGCGGCCACCTCGAGCGGCACGATCTGCGTCAACGGGGTGAAGAACATCGCGAGCAGGAACATGACGCCCGTCACGACGCTCGCGAGGCCAGTGCGGGCCCCCTCGCCGACTCCGGCCGCAGAGTCGACGAAGATCGTGTTCGACGAGCTCGACGTCGCGCCACCCGCGACGGCGCCGATGCCCTCGACGACCAGCGACGATTTGAGGCGAGGGAAGTTGCCCTGCTTGTCCTGCAGGCCCGCTTCGCGCGTGAGACCCGTCAGGGAGCCGACCGCGTCGAAGAAGTTCGTGAACACGAGCGTGAAGACGAGCATCACGCCCGCCAGGACGCCGATGCGCTCGAACGCGCCGAAATCGAACGCGCCGATCAGGCCCAGGTCCGGGACCGAGACGATCTGCGTCGGCAGCACCGGCACGTTGAGCGACCATCCGCCCTCGTTCTCGAACGCCGGGCCGAGCTTCATGATCGCCTCGACCACGACCGCGACGACCGTCGTGCCGACGATGCCGATGAGCAGCGCGCCCTTCACGCGGCGCGCCATGAGCACGCCCATCACGATGAGCCCCACCACGAAGATGAGCGTCGGCACCGTTGTGACCGAGCCGCCGACACCCAGCTGGACGGGCGGCGACGCGTTCCCCGAGGACGTGACGAAGCCCGCATCCACGAGCCCGATGAAGGCCAGGAACAGGCCGATGCCCACCGTGATCGCCGTCTTCAGCTGCGGCGGCACGGCGTGGAAGATCATCTCGCGCAGACGGGTCGCCGAGAGCACCACGATGACCAGGCCGTTGATGACGACGAGCCCCATCGCCTCAGCCCACGTCACTTGCTGCACGACATTGACGGCCAGGAAGGAGTTGATGCCGAGCCCCGCTGCCAGACCGAACGGCAGATTCGCGATGACACCGAACAGGATCGTCATCACACCGGCAGTGAGCCCCGTGACCGCCGCCACCTGCGAGGCCTGCAGCCAACCGCCCTCCACGTCGAGCGTGGCCTGGTCCTGCGAGAAGCCGCCGAGGATGAGCGGGTTCAGGATGACGATGTACGCCATTGTCATGAACGTGACGAGCCCGCCGCGGATCTCCCGCGGCACGCTCGAGCCCCGATGCGTGATCTCGAAGAACGTGTCGATGCGCTCCTTGAACGTCGAGCCGCTGCCGCGTCTCGTCGGCGCGACCATCGTCGCGCGGGCCGGAGCCGCCGCGTGACCGAGGTCGCCAGCTCCCGCCTGCTCGTGATCGCCTGCGGACTCGTGGCTGTCGCTCATGCGGCTCCCCTGATCGTGCTGCTCGCGTTAACAGGGACAAGCGTAGTCAGCGCGCGAGACCGGCGAGGCGCGCACCGAACGCAGCGACCGACCCCGCCGCGACCCCGGGCGCGCCGACCCTCACCCGATCCCCTAATCTCGTAGAGGTCACGCGCCGCTCCCCCGCGCAGGCCCAACCCCGCCGAACGACCTGGAAGCGAGACCATCGTGGCACTGCCCTGGAAACTGCACGGAGACGGCAAGAACGTCCCCGCGAGCGACATCGTGCTCCCCGAGGAGCGGCTCACCTGGCCGCGCACCATCGGCCTCGGCGCGCAGCACGTCGTCGCGATGTTCGGAGCGACATTCCTGGTGCCGCTGCTCACCGGCTTCCCGCCATCGACGACGCTGCTGTTCTCCGGCATCGGCACGATGCTGTTCCTCCTCATCACCCGCAACCGGGTGCCCAGCTACCTCGGCTCATCATTCGCGTTCATCGCGCCGATCCTCGCCGCCGTCGCATCCGACGGGCAGGGCGTCGCCCTCGCCGGCATCATCGTCGTCGGCGCGCTCCTCGCCGTCGTCGGCCTCATCGTGAACCTCGCGGGCACGCGCTGGATCAACCTGCTCATGCCGCCCGTCGTGGCAGGAACGATCGTCGCCCTCATCGGCTTCAACCTCGCACCCGCCGCGAAGAACAACTTCGAAGCCTCCCCGATCGTCGCCTCCATCACGCTGCTGACGGTCATCGTCGTCGCCGTCGCCTTCAAGGGCATGATCGGTCGCCTGTCGATCCTCATCGGCGTGGTCGTCGGCTACATCGTCGCCGCGTTCATGGGCCAGGTCGACCTCGCCGGGCTCGACGAGGCCGCGTGGGTCGGGCTCCCCACGTTCACGGCCCCCGTCTTCGCCGCCGAGCACCTCCTCGTCTACCTCATGTTCGTGCCCGTCGTGCTCGCGCTCATCGCCGAGAACGTCGGTCACGTGAAGGGCGTCGGCCAGCTCACGAACCGCAACCTCGACCCCATGGCCGGCCGCGCGCTGCTCGCCGACGGCCTCGCGACCGTGCTCTCCGGCTTCGGCGGCGGCTCCCCCACGACCACGTACGGCGAGAACATCGGCGTCATGTCGGCAACCCGCGTCTACTCGACGGCCGCATACTGGGTCGCGGCGATCGCCGCCATCCTCCTCGCCCTCTCGCCCAAGGTGGGAGTGCTCATCGCGAGCGTCCCCGGCGGCGTGCTCGGCGGCATCACCACCGCCCTGTACGGCCTGATCGGCATCATCGGCGTGCGCATCTGGCTCGAGAACAAGGTCGACTTCTCGTCACCGACCAACCAGTTCACGGCGGGCGTCGGCCTCATCGTCGCGATCGGCGACTTCACCATCAACAGCGGTCAGGTCACGTTCGGCGGCATCGTCCTCGGCACCGTGGCGACGCTCGTCGTCTACCACCTCATGAGCGGCATCGCCCGGCTCCGTGGCTCCGACGCCGACGACGCTGGTGACGACCTCGTCGCCGGCGCCGACGGGGCAGCGGATGCGGAGCGCACAACGCGCTAGCCGCATCCCTCGCTACGCTCACCCCTCAACTCTGCCGAAAGCGGACTTGTGGTCGTCAAACCTCGAGTTTGACGACCACAAGTCCGCTTTCGACGTTCGGGGAGAGGAGGGAGGGAGGGAGGGAGGGAGGGAGGGCGGGAGAGAGGGAGGGGGCTAGGAGAGGGCCAGCTCGAGGGCGTCAAGCCATGCGCCCCAGTGGGCTTTCCACAGCTCGATCTCGTCGACCACCTGCAGCTTCTCGTGCGCGATCGCGAGCTTCGTGCGCCCGTTCGGTGCAGCGTCGAACGTGAACAGGAGCCCACCGAACGGCTGCGCGTCGCGAGCGATGAGCACCTTGTAGGTCTTCGACGCGACCTTGGAGCGGAACTCCGTCTCGAAGCCGAGCAGCGCATCCCGGGCCGCGTCGTCGGCGATCAGCGCCCTGAGCACCTCGCGGTCGACGGGCAGCGTTCGCGAGCGGTTCGCCGTGAACGTGCCGTCCGGCATCTGCCCCGCGAGACGCCGGCCCGTCATGCGCTCGAAGCTGACCGCGATGCCCTGGCTCCACCAGCCGTTTTGCGTCGAGTTCGCCATGACCCACTCGACGATGCGCGGATGCGCCGCGTCGCGCCCCACACCCGCGTCGATCGCGTCGATCCAGTCGTCCCATCCCTGCCCGGTCTGCGCGCGGATCGCCGCGTCGGAGTGCATCGGCGGCGCCACCCACTCGTGCCGGGACGCCTCGCCGATTCTCTCGGCGGCACCCGAGGTCGGCTCGGGCGCTGGGTGTGTGGGTGCCGCGGTGGATGCTCCGGTGGATGCGGCAGCACCCGCATTCTCGCTCGACTCGGCGCATGCATCCGCCCCGCCACCGAGCAGCTCGGCACGTCGCGCGAGCGTCTCCTGGAGCCGCGCTCGCATCTTCGCGCCGACGGCCTCTGGAATCTCCGCTTGTGATCTCACGTCGCATCCCCTCGTCCTTGGTCACACTACTCAGCGCAGCCCCGCCCGGCCGCAGTCCCCTCAGCCACCCAGCAGCCCCAGTCACCCAGCAGACTCAGCCGCTCAGCCCCCACCCGCGACAGACATGTGGGAAGTGCAGCTTCCCGCCCTCGGGAAGCTGCACTTCTCACATGTCTGCGTGGCGGCGCGGACTGGGCGGCAAGACGCGTGGGACAGCTCACGGAGACCCGCCACCGGCTTGGCGACCGCATTCGGATAACTGTCCACAGCCAATTTGGCAGCGCTACTGGTAGCGCTGCCATTTTTGGGCTAGTGTCACGAAGCAAGCTGGCGAACAGCCCCGGATCTCGGTCAGAGGCCCTCCACCCCACTCACGCCGCCAGCAGCATCCGCCAGATTTCAAAGGAGAAATCATGCACACTCGTCGACCCAAATCGCGCTTCAGGATGGGCACAGCACTCGTCGCCACGGCCTCCGCCGTGGTCCTCCTCGCCGGATGCACGAGCGCACCGGCAGAAGGTGGCGGCGGTTCCGCAGGAGGCGAGGACGGCAAGTTCGTCATCGGCTTCCAGCAGCCCCTCGGCGGCCAGGCCTGGCGCGAGATGGGCCTCGCCTCCCTCCAGGCGCTCGCGAACTCCCCCGAGTACATCGACAAGGTCGAGCTCAAGATCGTGCGCACGGACGACAACGACGCGGCCCAGCAGAACGCCGCCATGCAGAACCTCATCGCCGACGGCGTCGACCTCATCCTCTTCGACCCGGCCTCCTCCAGCGGCGCGGACCCCGCCATCGCGCAGGCGACCGCGCAGGGCATCCCCGTGATCGCCAACGGCGGGCCCTACGAGAGCGAGGACGTCTACACCGTCTCCACCGACTGGGCGAGCGCCGGCACCATCGGCGCCGAATGGCTGCTCGAGAACCTCACCGACAACAAGGACGTCGCGGTGCTCGAGGGCCTCGCCGGCGTTCCCCTCAACGAGGGCTCCATGCCGGGCGTCATCGACGCGCTCGAGGCCGGCGGCGCATCCGTCGTCGCCCAGGACACCAACGGCTGGAACGAGGCCACCGCGCAGGAGTCGATGGCCAACATCCTCCGCTCCAACCCGGACATCGGCGGCGTCTACTCCTTCCTCACGGGAGGCCAGGGCGTGGCCGAGGCCTACAAGGCCGCCGGGATCCCCTTCGTCCCCACCGTCGGCGGCTCCGGCTACAACGGCGAGGCCTGCGCCCTCGTCGAGTACGCCCCCGAGGGCTTCACGGGCAACATGATCTTCGGCCAGCCGTCGATCTACGCGAAGGGCCTCGAACAGGCCGTCCTGCTCCTCGAAGGCCAGGAGATCGAACGCGAGCAGTTCTTCCCGCCGCTCGAGATCACCACGGAGAACGCCGCCGACTACTGCCTCGAAGACCGCCCCGCGAACTTCCAGCTCGGCTACGACTTCCCCGGCCTCGACCTGAAGCTCGAGGACGTCATGGAGTACTACTCCGGGTCCTAGGGCACCGCGGCAGCCCTCACCAGCAGGGCTGCCGCCAGCTCTCACTCGAACCGATCAGCGAGGACACATCGAGTCATGAATGCAAGTGAAGTGGGCGCCGCGGACGTCGCCGCGGCGCCCGGGCAGGCGGAAGCCACCCGGCCGGCACGCACCGGGAACGCGGGGTCGGGCGAGGCGCTCCTCGTCGCGACCGACCTGGTGAAGAGCTATGGCCCGGTCAAGGCCGTGCAGGGGGTGAGCTTCGTCTGCCACCCCGGCGAGGTGCTCGCCCTCGTGGGCGAGAACGGCGCGGGAAAGAGCACCGTCGCGAAGATGCTGGCGGGCGCGGTCACCCCCACGTCCGGCACCATCACGGTCGAGGATGCGCCGCTCGCCTCAGGGAGCGTGCGACTGTCGCGTCGTTCCGGCGTGCGCTGCGCGTTCCAGGAGCTGGCCCTGGTGCCCGAATGGACCGTCGCCGAGAACCTGAGCCTCCCGGACGGGGCACCGCTGCGCGGCTTCTCGCAGAAGAAGGCGATCAGCGCGGCGAGCGCCCTGCTCGATTCGCTCGACCTCCCCCAGATCGACCCTCGGGCGCTCGTCTCCGACCTGTCGCTCGCCAACCGGCAGCTCGTCGAGATCGCGCGGGCCTTCGCCGGCGAGCCGAAGCTGCTCATCCTCGACGAAGCGTCATCCGCCCTCACCCCTCCCGGTGTCGAGTGGCTGTTCACCCGCATCCGCGAGCTCACCGCACGCGGCGGCAGCGTCATCTACGTGTCGCACCGACTCGGGGAGATCGCCGAGATCGCCGACCGCGGCATCGTGCTGCGCGACGGCGGCCTCGCCGGAGAGTTCTCTCGCGGCTCCTGGACCGACGACGAGCTCATCTCGCTCATGGCTGGCCGCAAGGCCGAGCGGTTCTTCCCCGACCCGCCCGCCCGGACCCGCGAGGGCGACGTCCTCGACGTGGAAGGGCTGCGAGCCGAAGGCGTGCACGGCATCTCGCTCACCATCGGCGCGGGCGAGATCGTCGGCATCGGCGGTCTCGCGGGGCACGGGCAGGCTGAGCTGCTGCGCGCGCTGTTCGGCGCATCCGCCGCCACGGCAGACTCGTGGACGATCGACGGCGACTCCGTCACCCGCCTCACGCCCGTCCGCGGCGTGCGCCGCGGCCTCGGCTACGTGCCGGAAGACCGCAAGAAGGAAGGGCTCGCGCTCGAGCTCGGCGTCGGAGAGAACCTCCTCGCGCCCTGGTTCAAGGCCTGGCAGCTCGGCGGCAAGCCACGTCTCGCCCGCGAGCGCGGCTGGCTCGACGGCGTGCTCGCCGCCCTCTCCGTGCGAACGCGCGGCCCCCTCGAAGCGGCCGGCTCGCTCTCCGGCGGCAACCAGCAGAAGCTCGTCTTCGGCAGGTGGATGAACCGCTCCCGGTCCGTCATCCTGCTGCACGACCCCACGCGCGGCATCGACGTGCGTGCCAAGCAGGAGCTGTACGGCGCGATCGTCGACCTCGCGAAGCAGGGCGTCGGCGTCCTCTGGTTCTCCACCGAGGTCGAGGAGCTCGTGCACGTGTGCCACCGGGTGCTCGTGCTCTACAACGGGCAGATCACCGACGAGCTCGCCGGTGAGCGACTGACCGCGGATGCCATCGTCGGCGCCGCTGTCGGCGTGACGGGCAGCATCCAGACCGTCTCGGCCGCCGAGCTCGAGGAAGCGGCGAGCGAAGCCGCGAAGACGCCAACGCGCGGCAGGGCAGCGCGCGAGAAGACATCGAGGAGCAGCAGATGACCGCCACCGTCACCCCTCCACCGGCGCAGCCGGTCACCCGGGCCGTCGCGCGCCGACAGGGGCTCGTCAGGCTGCGACGCGAGGGCGCGTTCGCCCCCGCCGCGGCGTTCGTCGTGTTCCTGGTCGTCTACCTCATCATCAACCCGGAGCTGCTCACGCGCTTCCAGCTGCAGACGGCCGCGAACCTCGTCGTGCCGCTCGCGTTCGTCGCGCTCGGCCAGCTGCTCATCGTGCTCGTCGGCGGCATCGACATCTCCATCGGCGCCATCATGAGCCTCTCCAACGTGGTCTTCGCGGCCCAGACCGAGGTCGTGCCCATCCCCATCGCCGTGCTCCTCGGCCTCGCGACGGGCCTCGCCTGCGGCCTCTTCAACGGATTCCTCGTCTCCTACGGGGGACTCCCCGCCATCGCGGTGACGCTGGCGAGCGCCTTCATCTTCGGCTCGCTCGCCCGCGAGGTCATGGACAGGCCAGGCGGCAACATCACCACCGAGTTCCATCTGGCGACGAGCGGCGAGGCCATCCCCTTCGTGCCCGTCGCCCTCGTCTGGCTGACCATCATCGCCGTGCTGCTCTGGTTCGTCCTGCAGCGCAGCGCCCTCGGCAGGCACATCTACGGCGTCGGATCGAACATGGACAGCATCCGCGCCGCGGGCCTCAACGCCCGCCTCACGAAGCTCGCCGCCTTCGGCATCGCCGGCGTGCTCACCGCCACGGGCGCCATCATGCTCGCCGGCTCCACCATGACCGGCGACCCGCGAAGCGGCGACCCCTACCTGCTCTCCTCGATCGCCGCCGTCGCCCTCGCCGGCGCCAGCTTCACGGGCGGACGAGGCAGCATCATCGGCACCATCCTCGCCGGCATCACCCTCGGCCTCATCGGCAACCTGCTCTTCTTCGCAGGCATCAACTCGTACTGGCAGTACGTCATCTCGGCGCTCATCATCGTCTCGGTCGTGGGCATCCCCGTCGTCTGGCGAAAGCTGTCGTTCGCTCGGAAGGGAGCACGGTCATGACCGCAACAGTTCCGGCCGCAGTCGGCAATGCCGGGACGGCAGGCGCGGGAGCCCCCGCCCCCGGCGACCACGAGGTCGAATACGCGCCGTCCAAGTCGCTGCTCGCGCGAGTCCCACGCAGCGTGTGGCCGCTGGTCGCATTCCTCGTGCTGTTCCTCATCGGCGGCATCATCCGCCCGAACCTCATCACGATCGAGTCGCTCATCGGCACGGCGACCTTCGCGATCATCCTCTCCATCGCCTCGTTCGGGCAGACGTTCGCCGTCATCCAGGCCGGCATCGACCTGTCCGTCCCCAACACGATCGCGTTCTCCGCGCTGTCGTTCCTCGCCATGGTCGGCCCCCTCGGCCCGTTCGGCGCGTTCCTCGGCGCGCTCCTCGCAGGCGCCGTCATCGGACTCCTCAACGGGCTCGTCATCGCGAAGCTCGGCCTCACCCCCATCGTCACGACGATCGCCATGAACGGCCTCCTGTTCGGCGTGATCCTGCTGCAGTTCAACTTCTCCGAGCTGACGCAGATCCCCGACTTCATCACGGCGATCACCTCCGCGCAGATCAGCGTCCTCGGCCTCTCCATGGCCGCGGTCCTCCCCCTCGGACTCGTGCTCATGGTCGTGCTGCAGCTCGTCCTCAGCTACACCGGATGGGGACGCTCCCTCTTCCTCGTCGGTGCGGCCCCCGAGACGGCGAGGCTCGCAGGCCTCCCCGTCGACCGCATCCGTATCACCGGGTACATCATCTCGGGCATGCTCGCCGCCTTCGCCGGCATGGTCATCGTCGGCTACTTCCAGCAGGCGTCCGCGACCATGGGCGACAGCTACCTGCTCTCCTCCGTCGCCGCAGTCGTCGTGGGTGGAGCGTCCATCTTCGGTGGCCGAGGATCGGTGGTCGGCACGGTTGGCGGAGCGCTCGTGCTCGGCCAGGTCGCGACGCTCGTCACCGTCCTCAACCTGGGCTCCAACGTGCAGCAGCTCATCTACGGCGCCATCATCCTCGTCGTGATCTCCCTCTACGGGCGCAAGCGCGGCTAGCCCACATTCCGCCTCGCTGGCGCAGCGTTGTGGCCTCCTGCTGTTCCCGCCCCCGGGAGCGACAGGAGGCCACAACTCTGCCGCGGGGTGGTGCGGCGAGGACTCCCCTCGCCGCAGCCCTGACCGTTCGCCAACCTCGCGTGCCGGCTGCGTCGCCCCCAGAACGTGGGTACGCTCTCTGTGCTCCGAAAGTCCGCGAAGCGCACCTCCCCGTCGCACCGCCGACCCGAAGCGTCTCCCCCGTCCGACCAGCATCCAGCGCAGGAGAACACCCGTGTCGACCTTCGTCTCCCTCATCCGAGCCAGCACGCTCAGCGACGCCGCCGAGTACGCCTACGCCTCCGCCGTCGAGCCCAGCGCCCGCCTCATCTTCCCCGCCGGCGCCTGCCCGCTCAACGACGACGGCACGACCGCCGCGATCGGGGACTACGCCGGGCAGGCAGCCAAGTGCGTCGAGAACCTGCGCGTCGCCCTCGCCGAAGCCGGGGCCGAGCTCAGCGACGTCGCCAGCACCCGCGTGCTCGTCGCATCCACCTCGCAAGCCGACCTCGTCACCGCGTGGGAGGTCGTCCGCGACGCATTCGGCGACCACGACGTCCCGAGCACCCTCCTCGGCGTCACCGTGCTCGGCTACGACCACCAGCTCGTGGAGATCGAAGCCGTGGCCGCCGTCGCGCCTGCGGAGTAACCCGCCGTCGGCGTCCTCCTGAGCGGGTCGCTGGGGTTGCTCCCATCTGCGGTCAGCAGTATGGGCAGCGGGTGCGAGACGTGCACCCACCTGACAGGCGCGGACGGGCGCAATCCGCCCGCCGTGCCGCCCGCGTATCGATCAAAGGAGATCGCCGTGTTCAAGAGCCCCTACCCAGACGAGCAGATCCCGAACGTCTCGGTCTTCGATTTCCTCTTCTCCGAGCTCAGCGAAGCAGATGCCGCCCGCACCGCGATCGTCGACGGCACCACCGGCGCCGAGACGACCTTCGGGACCCTCAAGCAGCACATCGAGCTCATCGCGGGCGCGCTCGCCGGGGGCGGGCTCGGACTCGGCGACGTCGTCGCCCTCCACTGCCCGAACGTGCCCGCCTTCGCATCGGTGTTCCACGGCATCCTCCGCTCCGGCGCGACAGCCACCACCATCAACGCGCTCTACACCGCGGAGGAGATCGAGACGCAGCTGCGCGACTCCGGCGCGAAGCTCCTCTTCACGGTGAGCCCCCTCCTCCAGCAGGCGCGCGCCGGCGCCATCGCCGCCGGCCTCGAGCAGGACGCCATCATCGTCCTCGACGGCGCAGAGGGCTACCACGACCTCCGCGAGCTGCTCGCCGCGGGACTCCCCGCCCCAGAGGTGAGCTTCGACCCCGCCACGCACGTCGCCGTGCTCCCCTACTCATCCGGCACGACGGGCAAGCCGAAGGGCGTCATGCTCAGCCACACGAACCTCGTCGCCAACGTCGTGCAGACCTACCCCGTCCTCGACGTCGAGGACGACGACGTCGTGCTGGCGCTCCTCCCCTTCTTCCACATCTACGGCATGACCGTGCTCCTCGACATCGCCATCAAGAAGCGGGCCAGACTCGTCACCATGCCGAAGTTCGAGCTCGGCGAGTTCCTCCGCATCATCGAGACGCATCGATGCACGTACCTGTTCATCGCGCCGCCCATCGCAGTCGCCCTCGCGAAGCATCCGCTCATCGACACGTTCGACCTGTCGAGCGTGCGGTCCGTCTTCTCCGGAGCAGCCCCCATCGACGTCGCCCTCATGAAAGCCGTCGCCGACCGCATCGGGACCCGCACGAGGCAGGGCTACGGGATGAGCGAGGCGAGCCCCGTCACGCACGTGCTGCCGCCCACGGAGACCGGCATGTCGCTCGGGTCCGTCGGCGTGCCCATCGCCAACACGGAGGTGAAGCTCGTCTCGGTCGACACGGGCAAGGAGATCGACGCGGTCGAAGACGGGCAGAGCGAGCCGGGCGAGATCTGGGTGCGCGGACCCCAGATCATGCTCGGCTACCTCGGCCGCGACGACGCCACCCACGAGGCGGTCGACAGCGACGGCTTCCTGCACACCGGCGACATCGCCACGGTCGGCCCACTCGGCGAGTTCACCATCGTCGACCGGCTCAAGGAGCTCATCAAGTACAAGGGCTACCAGGTCGCGCCCGCCGAACTCGAGGCGCTGCTGCTCACGCACCCCGACATCACCGACTCGGCCGTCGTCGGGGCGCTGGATGCCGACGGGCAGGAGATCCCGAAGGCATTCGTCGTGCGCCGCGAGGGCTCGCCCCTCGACGAGGCGGGCGTCGAGGCCTTCGTCGCGGGCCACGTCGCGCCCCACAAGAAGGTGCGGGCCGTCGCGTTCATCGACGTCATCCCGAAGTCGGCCTCGGGGAAGATCCTTCGCAAGGACCTCCGCGCCCGCTGACGCGCACGGGCGCCGCGCCCGCCCGCGCGCGCCGAGAGCTGAGTTGTGGTCGTCAAGACGGCCGCAGAACGACCACAACTCAGCCCTCGGCGAGAAGAGCAGCGCGAGGGGGAAGGGCGCGGGGAGGGGGGAAG
>NZ_PSXX01000012.1 GCF_002931055.1 Pseudoclavibacter sp. AY1H1
CCCTCGACCCCCGCCGCAGAAGGGCAGAACGCATGACCGCCACCACCCCAACGGCCAGCCGCTTCTCCCGGGCGCGCTTGGCCGCCTCGATCGTCGCGGCCCTCGCCCTCGCCCTCGGTGCCCTGCTCGCCGGCGTCACCGCGTCGCCCGCACACGCCGCGGGCCAGGTGACCATCTCCGGACAGCCCGCGGCGGATGCGCAGAGCGAGATCCAGGTGTCGGGTTCCGGCTTCCAGTCGGTGCAGGGCGGGTTCGGCGGCATCTACGTGCTGTTCGGCTGGGTCGACGATCCGAACGGCGGCTCGTGGAAGCCGAGCGCCGGGGGCGTCACGGGGGAGGACTACCGGTACGTGTACGACGACGAGACGAACCCCGTCGGCTACCAGCTGTTCGCCGCCTTCCCTGGCGGGTCGACCTCCTACGCCGCGAACGGCGGCGAGGTCGCGGCCGACGGCACGTGGTCGGGAACGCTGCGCATTCCCGGCGCCGTCTTCCAGACGTACGACCGCGACCAGAACGCGACCTCGGTCGACTGCACTACCGTGCAATGCGGCATCATCACGATCGGGGCGCACGGCGTGAAGAACACGAACAACGAGTCGTTCACGCCGCTCACCTTCGCCGGCGGTGCGGCAGCCGTCGCCCCTCAGGCCGAGGCCAGCGCCCAGCAGCCGCAGGCGGCGGCCCCCGCGGCTCCCGCCGAGCAGCCTGGCGACGCGGCGCCTGTCGCGACCTCCGCCCCCGTCGGGACGACAACGCAGAGCACAGCCGCGTCGCAGGGCCTCGGCTCCGTCGGCGACGCGCTCGCCTGGCTCGTGGTGCTCGCGCCCGTCCTGCTCCTCGTCGGCCTTACGGTCGTCGCACTCGCCGTCGGGATCGGCGCGTACCTCGCCGCGAAGAGCCTCCTCCTCGGCGTCAACCCGGCCGCACTCGAGAAGGTGCGCGGGCAGCGGGAGCGCAAGGCGCTGCAGGAGCGAGAGAAGCAGCGCAGGAAGACGGCGGCAGTCAGGCTCTCCCAGGAGCAGCGCGAGGCTCGCGCCAGGCGCAGGCTGGGCGCCGTCGGTGCCCAGCAAGCGCTCTCGCAGGTCCCCGCCGGCCCCGCGCCGCTCGAGAACGACAAGCTCGTCGACTTCTTCGCCATGGACGCTCCTTCACCGCGCCACCCGAGTCCGCTCGACGACACCCGCGCCGACGCGAGCGTCGACGCGGGTGGCGAGGAGCGGGATGCGCCCACCCTCATCCTCTCGAGCGCGGCCGGACGCCGGGAGGACGCGCGGTGACCTCGGCGACGCAGCACCTGACCCCGCGCGGACGCCGGCTGCCGGCCCCGGGGATCGGCACGCGCATCCTCGCCGGCATCGGCATCATGGGGCTCCTCGCGGGAGTCGGGCTCCTGGCCGCGGACTCCGCCGAGGCGGCATCGACACCGGTCACGGGGGTCGGCCTCTCCTGGGCCATGAACGACGAGGCCGGCGGTGGCGCCTACTTCGGCGGGTGCAACTTCCTCTCCGCCGGAGCATCCGGCGACAACGGCAGCTCCGCGGTCTGGGCCGACGATCGCCTCTACTCGGCGAGCGACGGCAGCGTCACGATCACGAAGCCCGACGCCGCCGGCAACCAGGTGCCCGCCACGTGGGACTCCAGGTGCCTCGACGCAGGCGGGAGCAGAGTCGGCACGGGAGCCGGATCGACAAGCGCCAACCAGGTCAACCTCGCCGACGGCACCGGCACCGTCGACCTCGAAGCCGGCACGGCCAGCATCTCCTGGGACGGTGCCTTCACCGTGGTCTTCTACGGAGGCATGACGTACTGGTCGGTCGACGACCTCAGGCTCGACCTCACCGACGGCAGGGGCACGCTCACGGGCACCGCTGGCGGCTACGGCGCCGACATGGACGACCCGACGAAGTGGCAGAGACTCGACCCGCAGCGCGTCACGCTCGCCACGATCGATGCCACGCCCGCGGAGCTCACGGCATCCGGTACCACCATCACCCCCGACTACCGGGGCGTGGATGCGGGCGCCGTCAGCACACCGCAGGCCCGCACGGGCGACGACTGGGGCTCCTGGCCGAAGGACTTCGTGGCGTTCCACGAAGCGAGCGGGCAGTCGAGCTACTGGTACTCCTCGGGCGGCATCGCCGACCCGAAGAAGGTCGCCGCGCCGCTCGAGCTGCGCTTCGACACATCCCCGACGGCCACTCCCGCCCACGAGCGGGTGCCGCTCGGCTACGCCGAGGGCACCGAGGTGCGATTCGCCAACCTCGGCGAGGACATCTCCGGGGAGCCCGTGCTCCGCGCCGCGGACGGGAGCGAGCTGCAGCTGCTGCCGGGCACGACCGCGCAGATCACGGCCGGTGCCGGTCTCGGCACGTGGGACGTCGCGGACCTGCCCGAGGGTGCGCACGTGTTCACCCTCGCCGTGCGCAACGGCGCAGCAGAGACCCCGATCGACCTCGGTGCCGGCCACCAGCTCCGCATCACCGTCGTACCGCCACTCGGGACGACGACGCAGCCAGGAGTGACGGTCAGCGACATCCAGGCCAGCTCGTTCACGACCACCATCACCTGGCCTGCCGACGGCGGAGGCCCCCCGACGGAGTACCAGGTGCAGCTCACGCAGGGCGGCACCGCCGTCGGCGCGATCCTGCAGGTTCCAGCGGATGGGACAGGCCGGGGAACGACGATCGTCCCCGGGCTCACCGTCGACACTGAGTACGCGATCACCGTGACCCCGTACCTCGCGACCCAGGCTGGTGCATCCGCGACGCAGCAGCTCAGCACCGGATCGCGCCCCGAACCCACCGTGCCGCCCGAGCCCACAACCGCGCCCACGGCGCCCCCGAGCACCGAGCCGACCACACCCACTGACGGCGGCGGCGCATCCGCCGACGGCGCGACGTTCTACTGGGGGCTCAACAAGGAAGCCACGAGCGGCGCCTATGCCGGAGGATGCAACTTCCTCGCGGCTGGCAAGACCGGAGACACGGGATCATCGCGGGCCTGGAACGCGAGTGAGTACCGCTCCGCCGACGGCAACGTCACCATCATCAAGCCCAACGGCAACGGCTTCGAGCAGGCGAGCTGGGCGACGAAGTGCATCGACCGCACCGGCACCGCCGTCTCGACGGCACGGCTCGGCTCGCACACGGAATCCCAGGTGCGCATCACGGGCGGTGCGGCGACCCGCTCCGGCTCAGAGCTGACCGTGCAGTGGCGCGGCAGCTTCACCGTCGCCTTCTACGGCGGCCTCACCTACTGGACGGCAACCGACCCCGTGCTCAAGGTGGACGGGAGCGGCAAGGGCACCATCACCGCGACCGCGTCCGGCTACGGGGCGTCGATGACGGATGCCTCGAAGTGGATGCAGCTGGCCGAGCGCACCATCACCCTCGCCAACCTGACCGGCGTCGACACCAGTGGCGATGTCATCACGACCACCCCCGACTACGTGGGCGTCTCGTACAGCGGCACGGGCCAGTCGCAGGGAGTGGTCGGCGGGGGCGACTCGACCGCGACAGCACAGGCGGCACGCACGGCGCTGAACTCCAGCTACTGGGGCGCGTTCCCATCGGACTTCGTCGACTTCCAGAAGGAGACCGGCCAGTTCTCGTACTGGTTCACCTCGAACGGCGCTCGCGACGCCTACAAGCCGACGATCCCGCTCACGGTGAGCCTCGCCGGCAACCACACGCCCACCGTGGGCGCGTACAGCGCGCCGGCCGCGCCGACGCTCACGCAGAACAACGCCTCGAGCGGGACGCGGGCTCCGAACGCGGCCGCACCCGCCCCCACCACGACGGCGCCTGCGGCCGGTGTCGCGACCGCCGGCGGGGGAGCCGCGCAGTCGGAGGCTGGCCCGGTCGCTACCGCGAGTGAGGCCTCGGGCCTGCAGATCGGGGAGATCACTGCGCCTATGGTGCTCGGCGGGGGAGCAGGCATGCTCGCCATCGCCGGTCTGAACTGGTCGATCTCGCTCCTCGTCCGACGAAGGCTCGGCCTCGACCCGAACCTCTTCGGGTAGGTGCGGCTTCCGACCCTTCGGAGCCGTCGTCCGCTCGCCCAAAGTGGAGTTGTGGTCGTCAAAGTGCGCTCGTAGCGACCGCAACTCAGCTCTCGACCTTGTGCTGGGACGCGCGCCACGGTTGCGGGGAGTCGTGGCTTCCGACCCGTCGGAGCCGTCGTCCGCTCGCCCAAAGTGGAGTTGTGGTCGTCAAGACGCGCTCTTAGCGACCTCAACTCAGCTCTCGGCCTTGTGCTGGGACGCGCGCCACGTTTGCGGGGTTCGCCCGTGTCGTTTGTTGCTCTGCGCGCTGCTCTACTCGCTGCCTTGGTACCTCGACATAGTTGTGGCGGGATGCTGTTGCTCCGCTTCCCGACCTCACCTGGCCACAACTTTGCGCTCGTGTCGCTCGTGGGCGGCGCCGTCGAGTGCAGGTGCAGGCGCGCAGGTCCGGTTGCAGGCGCGCCGCGGGTAAAGATGCGGGGAGAGGTGCAAACACGGGTCCAGGTCCGGGTGCGGGTGCAAGCACGGGGGCAGGTGCGGGCGCAAGTGCGGATGCGGGCGCAGATGCAGGGACCGCTGCGGGCGCGCGTGGCGGGTGCGGGTGAAGGGTGCAGGTCCAGGCTCAGGCGGCGGCGCAGGGTTGTGGCCCGGTGCTGGTGCCGCTCGTCCCGACCGCGTTTCGCCACAACTCTGCGCGCACTGGCCGGGTTAGGAGCCGCTCCCGCGAGGTGCGCGAGTCGGTGCGGAGGCCTGCGGGCACGCGAGAACGGCCCGCATCCGAGTGGACGCGGGCCGTTCGCACCTGCGCACCTGCGCACCTGCGCGTCTGCGCGTCTGCGCGTCTGCGCGTCTGCGCGTCTGCGCGTCTGCGCGTCTACGTCTGCGTCTGCGCGCGCTTGCCGCTAGAAGCGCGCGTCGAGCGCTTCGAAGATGCGCTCGTTGCAGGTGAAGCTCGCGTTGGCTTCGTCGAGGAGGTGCACGATGGCCGCTTCGTCGAAGGCGAGGTCGTCGAGCTGGGTGCGGTAGGCGCGTTTGAACGGCACGATCGCGGGGATCTCGGTGAATTCAAAGAACGTCGCCTCATCCGCGGGGAGCCCGTAGGTGCGGTCGAGCATGACGCGCATTGCCTGGCCACCGGAGAGGTCGCCGAGGTAGCGCGTGTAGTGGTGTGCGAGGTAGCGGGCCGGGTCGTCGGCGGATGCGGTGATGCGTTCCGCGTACTCGCGGGTGGCCGGGAGCTCACCGGGGAGCGGCTGCGTGAGCCGCGGAGCGAGCGCTTCCAGGTCGGCTGCGATCGAAGCGGCACGGTTCAGCTCAACGGCCGGGATAGCGCCGAGCTTGTTGCTCTCGCGCACGGGGACCGCCGCGCTCTCGAGTGCTTCGTACATGAAGCCGTACTGCTGCAGCAGCGCAGCCCAGGCGTCGATGCCGAGCTGGCCGCCCAGGAGGCGCTCGAGGAAGCGCGAGCGTTCGGCGCTTTCGTGGGCCTGCGAGGTGCGCTCGCGCAGGCGCGCGCTGATGGTCGTCGCGGTGTCGGTGACGATGGTCATGAGGGATCCCTTCGGGCGGGATCGGTGCGAGGGGATCGCACCGAAGACTGAATTCCCTCAGCTTAGGTGACCCTTACTTCTTCTGGGAATCCTCTGGGCGAAGATTTCACCCCATCGTTACACCCAGCTCGCAGACACCTCCTCCGCACAGCGCTGCCCACGCGCGAATCCGGCGCGAGCGGCGGATGGTCGCAGCGAGAGGTCCATGGCGTTGGCCCCGAACAGGTGGTCGAGCTCAGCACCCGGGAAGATGGTCTCGACGGTGCTGCCGGTCGTGCGCAGCTCCTCGAGCTGCGCATCCAGCTGCAGGCCCCACTCGCGCGGTGTGAGGCTCTTCCCCGAGAACGGGGCAAGCACCAGGACACGTTCGAAGCCCATTGCGAGGTCGGCGTTCTCGTTTCGGCGGAAGCCGCCGTCGATGAGCCACCGATCGCCGACGCTGTAGGGGAGGCCGCTCGACGTGCTCGCTGCGACGGCGTCGACGAGGTCCGCACCGCTGTGCTGGTCGAACGTCACCGGATCGCCGGTCGCGGCGTCGACGGCGGTGAGCAGCAGCTGCCTCGCAGGCCAGTCCAGCACTGGGAGGCGGGAGGCGACGATGCTGCGCCAGCGGTCCTGCCGCGATCCGTCGGCAGCCGCCAGCCGCTCGAGCGCGGATGCGCCGAGTCGTCGGCGCATGTCGGTCGCGTCCGCGGATCCGGCGATGAGCCGTTGCATCTGTTCGAGCTGGGCTGCGACCTGTTCGGATACTGCCCCCGGTGTGGGCGGGTGCCGGGGCCCGGACGGGAGGGGTCGCGCGGGCGCGGCGAGAATCGCCTCGAACAGGTCGGACGGTGTCGCCCCGGCGAGCTGAGCACCGGCGGTTGCCCCCCGCCGAGGTGCCCACGACGAGGTCGGCGGACGCGACGTCGAGGCCCGCCGCGTCGAGGCCCGCGAGCACCCCGATGAGCCAGGCGTTGCCGGTTGAGCCGCCTCCGCCGAGCACAAGTGCACGGCGGGGGCTGTGTGCGTCAGACGGCACGAGCAGGGGAGCGGAGGAGGAAGGAAGGTCCATGGAGGTTGCCTTTCACACGGTGCGTGACGGGCGCTCCCAGCGCGACCTGCTTAGTCGCGAGTTCGTGAGCTGCGGGGAGCACCCACTGTTGGTCCTGCGTTCATGGGTGTCACCTCCTGGCTTCGGATCACGATGGAGAACACCCTACGCCTGGCGGGGCGGATCGCGAATCAACCGAGAGCCGAGAGCCTGGCTCAGGCCTCGTTGATGCTGGCCACGAAGGCACGGGGAAGGCGGAGCTCGACTGCCAGCAGGTCGACGCTGACCCCTTCCTCGACGAGCGCTCGCAACCCCACCGTCAGCTCCTCGCGGCGCTGCGCGGGCGGGGCGTGACCCGTCGCCGGGAGAAATGACTGCAGGTGAGTCAGGCGGATGCGCTGATCCCCGGTCAGCGACGCCTGCGCACGCTCGCCTGTGCTGAACCGGAACTCCCAGTCCGGGACCGACTCTGCAGGCACTTGGTTGCCGTCGCTGAGCATGCCGCCGAGGATACCGGGCCGAGGCGCGAGGCGGCCAGGGAGTGCCGTCGGAGCGGTTCGAGGTGGCCGGCGGACGGGGTGACGTTGCTCGACGTACGCTCGATCAGATGGATGCCATGCGTGAACCACTTGAAGCTGCCCTCGAACGACTGGCGCCGGGCAACGGCGATCCGCTTGCGCGCGTCACGGCGACGCGCGACGCGGCCAGATGGCTCGAGGAAGTCGGCCTCGTGGATGCTGTCGAGCGCGCTCGCGCCGCCGGTTCGACGTGGGCGCAGATCGGAGCGGCGCTCGGCGTCACGGGGGCGACCGCGACCACGAGATTCGGCGGCACCCCGGAGGAACGCGAGGCCAGGGCGCGGCAGTCGCGCGAGCGTGCGGCGCAGCGAAACAAGATCGCATCCGAGGCGATCGGCGCCACACCTCGCGGGGAGCTGCCTGGCATGTCGGTCGCCGACGCTGCCGAGAAGCTCGACGTGCAATTGGGGACGTTCCGGCGCCGCATCCAGGTTGCTCGCGAGAAGAACAGCGGAGCCTTCGCGGCCGCGATCACGGTGGTGCAGCTCTCGCCCAAGCGCGAGGTCATGCGCGTCGTTGACCTCGCAGCGGCCGCGCAGATCTAGCGGCGCGCACCGCGGGGCTCGCTCACCCCAGGTATTCGCCCGCCTCGTACCTGACGTGCTGGATGACGACAGCGGCGCTGATCTCGAGCGCGACGAGGACCGTGATGATGCCGAGCGACCACCACACTGACTTGTGGGTGCAGGCGGCGGTGATGGCGGCCGCCGAAAGGCTGAAGAACCAGACCAGGAAGTGAGCGACACCGGCTATCCACGTCGTGAGGATGGCCTCCTCGTAGTGTCCCTTGGGTGTGGTCCAGGTGTCGCTCGCGTTGG
Source organism: Pseudoclavibacter sp. AY1H1 (assembly GCF_002931055.1). Lineage (GTDB taxonomy): Bacteria > Actinomycetota > Actinomycetes > Actinomycetales > Microbacteriaceae > Pseudoclavibacter. The sequence continues at coordinate 7,986 of NZ_PSXX01000012.1, forward strand.
CTTCGGGGCCGTAGTGGAGGACCTCGCCGACGCTGAGCGCGAGGAAGACGCCGATGACGAGCGTCGCCGCCGCCGCGAACAGGATGATGACGGTTGCGATGCTCCACCCGAGGATCGGGCGCCAGGCCGAGGGGCGAACTGGGCGATGCTCGGCCGTGTGCCAGGTGGGCACGTCGTCGCTCATCGCACCGCGAGGTCGAGTAGAGGCCAGCCGACGGGAACCACGATGACGATGACCGAGAGCAGGACGAGCATCCCGAACGTGCGGCCGAAGGCGCGCGGACCGATGCTGGCGAAACTGACGGCGGCCCCGAGGTATGCGATCCAGGCGACGCCGAGGGCGAGGATCGTGAGGTCGGTCATGGACTTCGCCTCGCCGTAGTTCAGCGCGGCGGACGAGCGCGGATCCCGATCAGTCTCCATCGCGGCACCGTAGACGAGCATCTCCGTGATCCCTTGGCCGAGTGCGAGCGCCAAGAACCCGAGAACGAACACCCCCGATACGGCGAGGGCAATGATCCTGGCTTCCCCGCGCGGCGCGCGTGCGCTTACCGCTGCGCTTTCCGGCTCGGATTCCACCATTGACATGGCACGAGCTTAGATCTCGTCTGCCCGGGACGCTGTGGCTCAGGGCAGCGATTCGCGGCCCTGCCGAGCGGATCGCCTCGCGTCGCGCATGCCGATCCGGCGGTTGTGCAGCGCTGCGACCCCGAGAGCCGGCACGAGCAGGACCACTCCCAGCAAGACGGCGGTCAGGAGGAATGTCAGGTCTGCGGCTCGCCCGAGCAGCTGCAGTCCACCAATGACGGCGAAGACCATGACCAGGCGGGGGAGGAACCACAGGCGCGGCAGCTTCGGCAGCCGGCCGAACAGCGGGATCCTCCGCCCCGGGTTGCTCCTGGACAGTCGGACGACGTCGACGGCGCACGCCGCCGATCCGATGGCCAGCAGCACGATGCCCCAGAAGAGTTCCATATGGCCCACACGAACACGTTGTTCTGGGTGACGCCTCACCGCGGCGGTGGGACTCGAGGACCTGGTCGCCCATGGAGGCGATGCGTCTAGGGTCTTGTTGTGTCGGTCATGATCTTCCTCACAGCGATGCTCTTCGTCGCCGCAGGCGTCATCGTCCTGGCGCTCGTGGCGAAGATTGGCACGAGCACCTCTCAGAGGCGAGGGAGCTCTGCCTCATAGAGGCTGGACGCCAGCTCGCGTGCACCGTCGGATGAGATGACGGTGGCATCCCGAACGTGCCGAAACCCTCGCTGTGCGTAGTACGACCGCAGCGCGCGGTTCTCGGTCGCGCAGTCGAGGCGAAGGAGCGGAATGCTGCCAGCCGTCGCCTGCGACCGCGCCCAATCGAGGACGCTCTCGCCGAGACCGAGGCCCCGGTGCGTCTGCGCGACCGCCAAGCGGTGCACGTAGAGAGCCGTGCGCGCGGTGGTGCCCCAGATCGCGGTGTCGGAGTCGGAGAGGGTGACCGTCGCCACGGTGCGGTCCCCGTCCCTCACGACGAACAGGCGCCCGTCCGCCGCATCGGATTCCAGGAGCGACATCGGCACCTCGTCCTGCCACTGGTCGATGCCACGAGACGCCAACCAGGCACGCGCTTGGGCGATGAGATTCGCTACCGCGGCGACGTCAAGCTCGGACGCCGCTTCGACGCGAACGTGGTCTTCGATCATGATTCACCAACGTACGGCGCTGTTCGTGAGAGCCCTGGAAAGATGCTCGGCTTGTCCCGCACGAGCGAGCATCACTCCGGCTCGGCCCACAGGTTGAAGGTCAGGCGTTGTGACTACGCGGCGGTGTTGCGTGCCCATTCATCCTGTTCAGTCGGCCGGGACCACTCCTCGCGTGCCGCGGTAGCTTCGCGAGCGACGTCGCGCAGCCACAGCGTCGAGTCGGGCGCCCACCCTGCGATCACGGATGCGAACTCCGTATCGACGCGCACGAGCTGCGTTGCCGAGGAGTAGTAGCCAAGGGCCGTGAGGTGCACGGCGTCCCAGTCCTGCGCGACGCGCTCCCAGTGCGGAATGACCCAGCGACCGTTCCGCCCAGTCGTCCGGAACCAGTCGTGGCGCCGCGACGCCGTCACCTCGGCCGGGTAGTCGCGGCAGAGCCTCGCCCAGTCGTCAGCCGACTCGATCTCCAGCACGGACCCAACGCCGCTGACCGGAATGAAGGTCGCCGCCGTCCAGCCGAAGCAGTCCTCCATGAGCTCGAGCGCCGCCTCCACGGTTCCTCGGGTTTCGAGGATTGTCTGTGGCACCGACCACCAGGTTCCCGACCAGCGCGCGTGCGGATCCAATGGGCGGTCTCGCGCTGCCCGTTGCTCCTCGTCGGCCAGCTCCCGCGTCCACGTCCGGAGGGCGGCTGCCGGGTCGGTGGGGAGCGGTGCGGCGTTCTCCGCCGGGTTCCAGTCCACAGCCCACTGCTTCTTTCCCCGCGGGGAGGCGAGGCCCGGGAGCGCTGCGGCGACGAGTTCAGCGATCGGGTGGAGTACGGCCCGGACTTCGGGCAACGCCGCAACCTCGTCGTTGCCGTCTGGTTCCTGCCAGTAGCGGGCCGAGTTGAGTGACGCGCGCAGGGCTTCCGTCACGCCCTCGGGATCGACCGTTGCCAGGTCGACGCCGCTGAGGCACGCGGCCAACTCCTCAGCAGTGGGGATCGGATCGTCCGTGGGCATGGGCGCATGTCCGGTCAGGCTGTAGCGAACCCCCGGGTTGACGTCAACGTGGCGCGCGAGTGGGAACAGGGCTGAGCCGACCGCTGGGCTGGAGTGCACGGCGTACTCGAGGCACAGCCTGCGCCCGCGGGGGCCGAGGAGCAGACGGGCGGCGACATCGCGCGCGGCTCCCGAGCATCCCATGGCCGGGACATCCGGACCGGTCACCGAAGTGCTCCGATCGATCGCTCGGTCACTCGGAAGGGGTCGTGGTTGAAGAAGCCGTTCCTGGCGTCCAAGAGGAGTCGCTGTTGCTCAGCGACCACGAAGCTGGATTCCGCGCCCCCGATGCCGACCGCGCTTCTGGTTCCGTGGTACCTCGCACCGACGCCGACTCTGTGCGAGCCAGGCTCAACGGTGACCTCGGTCGGCTGTCCCCAACGGGCCGGGTGGTCGACGTCGTCGACGCGGACGACGGGAACCGCGAAGAGAAGGAGGAACCAGGCACTGATCCAGTGGCTTCGCGGAACGACAACGACCGACGAGCTCATGCATCCACCGTATCGGTCGAGGAATGAAGCCGCACCGGTTATAGCGTTGCTGATGCAGTAATCCTGATTGTGTCTCTTCGGGAGTGCGACTCGGGCTCGCACAGGTCTATTCCTACTGCGGGGCAGTTTCGAGTTGCTGACGATTGACCCGCCGGTTGTGGGCCACCGCCACGGAGAACCCGGGCAGGACAGCGACGGCTGCGAGCACCGCAGCCATGAACATCGGCAGCTCGGTGGCCCTCATGACTGTCAGGACGCCGTAGACGGTGGCGAACCCCATGACCGCCACGTACCAAGCCCGGGGGAGCACCGGCGGGCGGCCGATCCACGGGATCCGGTGCTCAGGGTTCACGACCGCGTGGCGCCAGTTGTCGACGACCGCTGCCGTGCCGCCGACCACGATCAACGCGATTCCCCAGAAGAGCTCCATGCCGTCCAGCCGAACATGCCCTTCTGGACGTCGGCTCAGCCCGGTTCGAGCGGGACACAGTACCCGGACATCAGTCGTGCCGAGGAACACCTCGTCATTCCGGACGGCTGCGTCCCAAGGCCTTCAAAGCGGGCCGAAGCGGCCGCGGGGTGGAGGGGCCGAAGCCCCTCCACCCCGCTACTGCAGTCCGCGGCGCTTGAGCAGCGGCTCGATGGGGGCCGGGCCGCCGAGGAGGTCGCTGACCAGCGACATCGCCTCGCGGGAGCCACCAGGCTCGAGGATGCTGCGACGGAAGCGCTCGCCCGCAGCTCGCAGGCCGCCGTCGAGCTCCGCCTGCTCCGCGAACCAGTCGACCGTCGCCGCGTCGAGCACCTCGCTCCAGATGTAGCCGTAGTAGCCGGCGCTGTAGCCGCCGGCGAAGATGTGCTGGAAGTAGGGGAGCGTGTACCGCGGCGGCACGGCGGGAAGATCGAGCCCGTAGCGGCGCAGGACGGCTTGCTCGAATGCCTCGACGTCGGTCACCCCGGCCGCCTCCTCGGGCGACAGCGAGTGCCATTCGAGGTCGATGACCGACGCAGCCAGGTACTCGCTGGTGCCGAAGCCCTCGTTGAATGACGCCGAGTCGAGCAGGCGCTCGACGAGCTCCTCCGACAGCTGCTCACCCGTCTCGTGATGCTTCGCGTAGTTGCGCAGCACCTCGGGCCACAGCATCCACATCTCGTTCACCTGGCTCGGGAACTCGACGAAGTCGCGGGGCACATTCGTGCCACCGAGGCTCGGGTAGCCGACCAGCGCGAACAGGCCGTGCAGAGCGTGCCCGAACTCGTGGAAGAGCGTCTCCACCTCGTCGAACGTGAGCAGCGTCGGCGACCCCTCAGCGGGCTTCGGCACGTTCAACGTGTTGAGCACGACCGTCGGCTCGCCGAGCAGGCGGTTCTGCTGAATGACCGAGTTCATCCACGCGCCACCCCGCTTCGAATCGCGCGTGTAGAGGTCGAGCGAGAACAGCCCGACCTCGGTGCCGTCCTCGTTGCCCACCTCGTACACGACCGCGTCCGCGTGGTGACCGCGCAGCTCGGGCCGCTCGGTGAACGTGACTCCGAAGAGGCGGTTCGCGGCGTAGAAGACGCCGTTCTCGAGCACCGCCTTCGCCTCGAAGAACGGGCGCATCTGCGACGTGTCGACGGCGTAGTCGCGGGCGCGCACCTTCTCGGTGTAGAACGCCCAGTCCCACGGCTCGAGCGCGAAGCTCGGCTCACCGGCCGCGGCCTGTTCGGCGTCGATCGTGGCCTGCAGCACGTCCTGCTCACGGCGCGCGTTGGCGGCGGCGGGAGTCGAGAGCTGCTCGAGGCGCGCTCGGATCGCGTATGCGCTCCCTGCGGTCGACTTCGCCGCGGCGGCCTCAGCGTGGTTCTCGAAGCCGAGCAGACGGGCCCGCTCGGCGCGCACGCGCACCATCTCGAGCGCCGTGGCCCTTGTGTCGTGGTCGCCACCGCGGCTGCCGCGCGCGGACGACGCCTCGAACAGCTTGCGTCGCGTCTCGCGGTTCGTCAGCGTCGAGAGCAGCGGGTGGCCCGTGAAGAGCACCAGCGAGATCAAGTACTTGCCGGTGAGCCCGCGAGCCTCCGCGGCAGCGGATGCGGCCGAGATGGCACTCTCGTCGAGCCCCGCGAGCTCTTCCGCGGAGTCGACGACCAGGGCGAGCGCGTTGCTGTCGGCCTGCAGCTTCTGGTCGAACTGCACCTCGAGCTCCGACAGGCGGCCGTTGAGCTCACGCAGACGAGCCGAAGACGCATCGTCGAGGCCGGCACCCGCGAGGCTCGAGTTGCGGTGCAGCTTCTCGACCAGGAACGTCTGCTCGTCGGTGAGCCCTGCCTGCTCGCGGGTGTCGTACACCGACTGGATGCGCGCGAACAGTGCCCGGTTCAGCGTGATGGAGTCTTCGTGCGCCGTCAACCGAGGCCCGATCTCCGCCTCGATCTTGTCGATGCCCGGGGTCGCGTCGCCGGAGCTGAGCGTGAAGAAGACGGCGGCCGTGCGCTCGAGGAGCTGGCCGGATCGCTCGAGGGCCTCGACCGTGTTCGCGAACGTCGCAGGCTCGGGGTTCGCCGTGATCGCCTGGACCTCCGCGAGCTGCTGCGCCATGCCAGCTTCGAACGCCGGGAGGAAGTGCTCTTCGCGCACCTCTCCGAAAGGCGGCAACTGGAAGGGAAGCGAGCTGGGGTTGGCGAACGGGTTCTCGGCGTCGAGCTGCACGGTCTGGGTCATGCTTCCAACCCTAGGCGCGACCACCGACACGGCACGCGCATCCGCTGTCCGCGCTCAGCGGACGCATCCGGTCGTGACCCCGTCCGCGAAACGCAGAGCGCAGTTGTGGTCGTTCTCACGCGATCGAGACGACCACAACTCAGCTTCGGGGCCGGGGACCGGGACAGGGAGCGGACCGGGGACGAGAGGGGATCGGAGCAGGCAGGGCCCGGCGGGGCGGAGAGGTCGAGCGGGCAGCAGGGCCGGGCCGGGCAGCTGGGGAGACGTCGTTCAGGCTCGGGGCGCTGGCTCCGGGAAGAGGTCGTCGTCATCTTCGTCTTCGTCGAACACGTCGTGCTCGGGGGAGTCCCCGTCGGCGACGCCGACGCCAGCTCCGACCGGTTCCTCGGCGCCGCTCACATGCACCGAGCCGTCAGCGCGGAGCGCGACCCGCGGCCCCTGTTCGAGCTCGGCGACGGGCCGCCCCTCGAGCCAGGTGAGCGTCCACCACAGCTTCGAGACATCGTCGACGGTCGGGGAGAGGACGTGCTCCTGCGCGGAGCAGGCCTCGACGAACTCCGGGTACTTCTCGAGCGAGCGGGGCGGGCGGCTGCCCGCCCGCCACCGTTCGCCGATGAGCACGTCTAGCCCTCGTTCTGCTGGCGGGAGTCGACGGAGATCTCGAAGCGGACCTCGTCGCTGCGGCTGCCCATGCGCGCGGACTGCTGCAGGCCGACCTCGTCCTCGGCGTCGACCAGCCACGAGATGGCGTCGAATCCGCGCTTCGCGGCCGCGGCGAACACCGCGCCGAGGAGCTCCTCGTTGACGGCCGCCCGGTTCGAGTCGGCGCCCGAGTACTTCGCCTCGATGTTCAGCACGGTGCGCGCACCGCGGATGTCGAGGCGCTCACGGAACAGCACGTAGCCGCGGGGCTCGCCCTCGACGAACGCGATCATGCCCTCGAGGTTGCCCGTCTTGCTGGCGACGTGGCGCCACACGCCGAGCGCGCGCCCGTCGTTCGAGCTCTCGCCCAGCGCATCCACGTGCTGCGCGAAGAGCGGCTGCCAGACGAAGTAGTCGGTCGGGCCCATGGCCCTGACCTCGATGCTGGGACGCGCCGCGGCGCGGTCCCGCGTTCGCTTGCGGGGCTTGGCCTTTTCAGGAACTGTCATGCCGGCCCTGACTCCTCTTCTGTCACTGACGTCGCTGCTGCACTCAGACTTGGGGGGAACCCCCAGCCTACGACGACGCTTCGGTCTGCGGGACGACGAGCAGCTCGATATCCCGGACCTCGAGCGCCTCGGCGACCTCGAAGTCGAGCTGCTCGATGCGACCGACGTGGCGGAGATCCGCGGAAGCGAGGCGAAGCAGCGCCACCGACTCCTCGGGTGCCGCGATGACCGCACTCGCCACTGGCGTCTTCTGGGAAGCCTTCGCCGCGGTCTTCGCGCCGCGGATGCTCGTGAGGGCCGTGCTTGTCAGTGCGAGGAGCGCGCCGTCCTGGTCGCCGGCCGCCGCGAGGTCCGCCGACGTCGGCCAGGCCGCCGTGTGCAGCTCGGAGTCGTGCCACCACGACCACGACTCGGCGGTCGCGAAGGGGATGAACGGGGCGAAGAGGCGCTGGAGCACGTCGATTGCCGAGCGCATGGCGGTGACGGCCGAGGCCTGAGCCGCGGCGTCCTCGCCGGCGCCGTACGCGCGCTCCTTCACGAGCTCGAGGTAGTCGTCGCAGAACGTCCAGAAGAACGTCTCGGTGACCTCGAGCGCGCGAGCGTGGTTGTAGTCGGAGAACGCCTTCGTCGCCTCGCCGACGACGCGGTTCAGCTCGGCGAGCATCGAGCGGTCGAGCGGCTCCGTGACCTCGCCGACGTGGTCGCCGTAGCCCAGCACGAGCTTCGACGCGTTGAGCACCTTGATCGCGAGGCGGCGGCCGATCTTGATCTGCGTCGGGTTCTTCGGGTCGAACGCCGCGTCGGTGCCGAGGCGGCTGGAGGCCGCCCAGTAGCGGACGGCGTCGGAGCCGTGCGCCTGGAGCATGTCGGCGGGCGTGACGACGTTGCCCTTCGACTTCGACATCTTCTTGCGGTCGGGGTCGACGATGAAGCCGGAGATCGTGGCGTTCGACCAGGGGGCGACGCCGTGCTCGAGCTGCGCGCGCAGCACGGTCGAGAAGAGCCACGTGCGGATGATGTCCTGGCCCTGCGGGCGCAGGTCGTAGGGGAAGACGAGACCGAAGAGCTCCTCGTCGGACTCCCATCCGCCAGCGAGCTGCGGGGTGAGGGAGGAGGTCATCCAGGTGTCCATGACGTCGACCTCGCCGAGGAAGCCGCCAGCTTCGCCCCGCTGCGCCTCGGTGTAGCCGTTCGGGACGTCGGAGGACGGGTCGACGGGCAGCTGTGACGCATCCGGGGTGATGGGCGACTCGTACTGCACCTCGCCGTCGGCGTCGATGGGGTACCAGACGGGGATGGGCACGCCGAAGAAGCGCTGGCGCGAGATCAGCCAGTCGCCGGAGAGGCCCTCGACCCAGTTCTCGTAGCGCACGCGCATGAAGTCGGGCCAGAAGGAGATCTCGCGGCCGAGCTCGATGAGGCGGGCCTTGAGGTCGACGTCGGTCGCGCCGTTCTTCACGTACCACTGGCGGGTGGAGACGATCTCGAGCGGGCGGTCGCCCTTCTCGAAGAACTTCACGGGGTGCTGGATGGGCTTGGGGTCGCCGACCAGGTCGCCGGACGCCTGGAGGAGCTCGACGACGGCCTTCTTGGCGCTGAACACGGTCTTGCCGGCGAGCTCGGCGTACGCGGCCTTGCCCGCCTCGCTCGTGATGGCCTCGGGGGCATCCGCGATGAGGCGGCCGTCCTTGCCGAGCACGGTGCGGTTCGGGAGCTTCAGCTCACGCCACCACACGACGTCGGTGACGTCGCCGAACGTGCAGATCATGGCGATTCCGCTGCCCTTGTCCTTCTGGGCGAGCGGATGCGCGAGCACGGGCACCTCGACACCGAACAGGGGCGTAGTGACGGTCGTGCCGAAGAGCGGCTGGTAGCGCTCGTCGTCGGGGTGCGCGACCAGGGCCACACACGCCGGGAGGAGTTCGGGGCGCGTCGTCTCGATGAAGATCGGCTCGCCGCCCTCGCGGGCGAAGCCGATGCGGTGGTAGGCGCCCGGCTGCTCGCGGTCTTCGAGTTCGGCCTGCGCGACGGCCGTGCGGAAGGTGATGTCCCACAGCGTCGGCGCCTGGTCCTGGTAGGCCTCGCCGCGCTCGAGGTTGCGGAGGAACCCGAGCTGGCTCTTGCGGCGCGAGGAGTCGTCGATCGTGCGGTAGCTCTGCGTCCAGTCGACCGAGAGGCCGAGCTGGCGCCAGAGCTCCTCGAAGGCCTTCTCGTCCTCGATGGTGAGCTGCTCGCACAGTTCGATGAAGTTGCGGCGCGAGATGGGCTGCTGGTCGGCGGCCTTGATGCTCTTGCCGTCGCCACCCTCGTGCGGCGGCGTGAAGTCGGCCTCGTAGGGGAGCGACGGGTCGCAGCGCACGCCGTAGTAGTTCTGCACGCGTCGCTCGGTGGGGAGGCCGTTGTCGTCCCAGCCCATCGGGTAGAAGACGCGCTTGCCGCTCATGCGCTGGAAGCGCGCGACGACGTCGGTGTGCGTGTACGAGAAGACGTGGCCGACGTGGAGCGAGCCAGACGCCGTGGGGGGAGGCGTGTCGATCGAGTAGATGTCGCCTCGAGTCGCGCCTTCGCGGTTGAAGTGGTAGGTGCCGGAGTCCTCCCAGCGCTCACCCCACTTGACTTCGAGGCCCTCGAGGACGGGCTTGTCAGGAATGCCCTGAGTTGAGGAAGAAGAAGGAACTGAGGGCGAGCTGGACATGCACACTCCGTGTCGATGTTGGCGGCACCGAGTCTGGGGTGCCTGTTGTGAACCCATCCAGGGTAGCGGCTCCAGGGGTGTCGCGGGTTGCCGGGCGGGTCGCGTGCGAGGGCAAGGAAAAGCCCCTCAGGGGCGCATCCTTGAGGGGCTCAGCTGCGAACACAGGGGTTCGAGCTGCCAGGAGTTGTGCGCCCCTCCGCGCCACGCGCGCGCGGAGGGGCACAGCTTGCGGCGAGTGGTCGGAGTCCCGCTCGCCGCCGTCTTTCAGGCTCCGATGGGGGCCTTGGTCTGGGTGGATGCGGCAGCCGCGTCCAGCGCACCGTGCACGGCGTCGAGCTCGGTGTAGAGCGCCGCGGGGACCTTCTCGCCGATGCTGTCGAAGTACTCGCGGGTCACGCCGACCTCCACGAGCCACGACTCGGGGTCGACCGTGAAGATCTCCTCGAGTGCGGCGGGCTCGAAGCCCTCGAGGCCCGAGATGTCGATGTCGCTCGTCACGGGCAGCTGGCCGATAGGGCTCTCCAGCGAGTCGGCACGGTTCTCGAGTCGGTCGACGATCCACTTCACGGCGCGCACGTTCTCGCCGAAGCCGGGCCACAGGAACTTGCCGTCCTGGTCCTTGCGGAACCAGTTGACCTGGAAGATGCGGGGTGCCTTGTCGCCGAGGTCGGCGCCGATGTTCAGCCAGTGTCCCCAGTAGTCGGCCATGTGGTAGCCGGCGAAGGGCTGCATGGCGAAGGGGTCGCGGCGCAGGATGCCGACTGGGCCCTCTGCGGCCGCGGTCTGCTCGCTGGCGAGCGTCGCGCCGAGGAAGCAGCCGTGCTGCCAGTCCTTCGACTCGAAGACCAGCGGGACGTTGCTCGCACGGCGGCCGCCGAAGAGGATCGCGTCGACGGGCACGCCGTCGGGAGCCTCCCAGGCGGGGGAGAGGGTCGGGCACTGCGAGGCGCGCACCGTGAAGCGGGCGTTCGGATGCGCGGCCTTCGTTCCGGACTCGGGAGTCCAGTCGTTGCCCTGCCAGTCGATGAGGTGCGCGGGCGCCTCGTCGGTCATGCCCTCCCACCAGACGTCGCCGTCGTCGGTCAGCGCGACGTTCGTGAAGATCGTGTTCGTCGTGATGGTCTCCATCGCGACGGGGTTGGTGTCGTAGCCCGTGCCCGGTGCGACGCCGAAGAACCCGAACTCTGGGTTGATGGCGTTGAGTCGACCGTCGGCCGCCTTGCGCATCCACACGATGTCGTCGCCGAGCGTCTCGACCTTCCAGCCATCGAGCTTGGGCTTCATCATCGCGAAGTTCGTCTTGCCTGTCGCGGAGGGGAATGCACCCGTGAGCGTGTAGGTCTTGCCCTCAGGGCTCGTGACCTGGATGAGGAGCATGTGCTCGGCCATCCAGCCCTCGTCGTGCCCCATGGCCGACGCGATGCGCAGCGCGAAGCACTTCTTGCCGAGGAGCGCGTTGCCGCCGTACCCGGAGCCGTAGGAGATGATCTCCCGCGTCTCGGGGAAGTGGGTGATGTACTTCGACTCGTTGTGCGGCCAGGCGACGTCGGGGCGGCTCGAGCCGTCCTCGAACTCGAGCGGGAAGCCGACCGTGTGCAGGGCCTTCACCCAGTCGCGTCCCGGCGTGAGGTGCTCGAGGGCGCCGTCGCCGGAGCGGGTCATGAGAGCCATCGACAGCACGACGTACGGGGAGTCCGTGATCTCGACGCCGTACTGCGTGATCGCCCCGCCGAGCGGGCCCATCGCGAAGGGAACGACGTACATGGGGCGGCCGCGCATGGAGCCGTCGAAGAGGCCGCTCAGCTCGGCCTTCATCTCGGCGGGCGCACGCCAGTTGTTCGTGGGGCCCGCGTCTTCCTCGTTCTCCGAGCAGATGTAGGTGCGGCTCTCGACGCGGGCGACATCGCCGGCGTCGGAGCGGGCGAGGTAGGAGCCAGGGCGGAGCTCTTCGTTGAGCTTGATGAGCGTGCCTGCTTCGACCATCTCGGCGGTGAGGGCGTCGATCTCGGACTGTGAGCCGTCGCACCAGACGATGCGGCTCGGCTTCGTCAGTGCGGCGATCTCGCGGACCCAGTCGTTGACTTCCGGGTTCGCTGCCCGCTGCGGGACGTCGAGGTGGTCATGTGCCTGTTCAGTCATTTCGATGCTGCTTTCACGGTTCTGCATGCGAGCTGTCTCCGTCTCGCATACGTGCATGGCGTCGTACACCCAGTGTTGACCTGCGCCGGACGCCCCGGGATGGAGATTGGCCGAGAAAAATGGCAAAATTTCACACATCAGCAATTCAGATGCCCGGAGGCACCCATGAGCGGACTCGGTCCTTTCCCCGCTGCGCAAAAATCGACAGCAACCACAGGGAAAGGCGGCGCAGTGGATTCCCTCCTGCTCGGGCGGCGCATCCGCTACTACCGCAAGGAGCGCTCGCTCACGCTCGAAGCGCTCGGCGAGAAGACCGGGCTGCTCGCCAGCCAGCTCTCGCTCATCGAGAACGGCAAGCGCGAGCCGAAGCTCTCCGTGCTGCAGCAGCTCGCCGAGGTGTTCGACGTCGACCTGAGCGAGATGCTCGCCAACACGCCGCCGGATGATCGCTCCCGCCTCGAGATCGAGCTCGAGCGCGCGCAGACCTCGACCGTCTACCAGGAGCTCGGGCTCCCGCGCATCCCCTCGACGAAGTCGCTCTCCGACGAGGTGCTGCGCGCCCTCACCGGCATGCACAGCGAGATCGTGCGCCGCCGGACCGAGGCGAGCGCGACGCCCGAGGAGGCGCGCCGCGCCAACACCGAGCTGCGGCTCGCGATGCGCGCCCACGACAACTACATGCCCGACCTCGACAAGCTCGCCGACGAGCTGCTCAGCAGAGTGGACCACACGCGCGGCGCCCTCATGCACCACTCGGTCGGCAAGATGGCCGACCACCTCGGGTTCCAGCTCATCTACGTCAACGACCTGCCCAGGTCCACGCGCTCCATCACCGACCTGGAGAACGGTCGCATCTACCTGCCGCCAGCCTCCATCCCCGGCGGGCACGGGCTGCGCGCGATGGCGCTGCAGGCGATGGCGCACCGGGTGCTCGGCCACCGCCGCCCCGAGGACTACGCCGACTTCCTGCGCCAGCGCCTCGAGATCAATTACTTCGCGGCGGCCTGCCTCATGCCGGAGGCGCGCTCGGTCGCGTTCCTCCGCGACGCGAAGGAGCGCCGCGACATGGCCGTCGAGGACTTCCGGGACGCGTTCGGCGTGACCCACGAAGCCGCCGCCCTGCGCATGACGAACCTGCTCACCTCGCACCTCGACATCAAGCTGCACTTCCTGCGCGTCGACGACAAGGGTTCCATCTCGAAGGCCTACGAGAACGACTCCCTCCCGCTCCCGCAGGACGTCACCGGCTCCGTCGAGGGCCAGTTCGTGTGCCGGAAGTTCTCGGCCGTGAGCGCCCTCGCCCGGACGAACCGGACCACGGAGACCTACCAGTACACCGACACCCCTGCCGGCACGTTCTGGTGCTCCACCCAGACGGGGCACGCCGACGCCGGCGAGTTCTCCATCACGATCGGCGTGCCGTTCGACGAGGCCCGCTGGTTCCGCGGGCGCGACACGAAGCAGCGCGCATCGTCGACCTGCCCCGACGGTGCGTGCTGCCGCACGCCGGGGGCTGAGCTCAGCGAGCGCTGGTCGGCGAAGGCCTGGCCGAGTGCCCGAGTGCACGCGCACGTGTTCTCGCCCCTCCCGACGGGCGACTTCCCCGGCGTCGACCAGCGCGAGGTGTTCGAGTTCCTCGAGCGCCACGACATCGACGCGGACACGGCGACCGCCGACGCGTAGCCGGGAGCCGGGCTGGGAGTCGGGACCCGGTGCTCAGTCAGCGCCGTCGGCGCCTGGAACCAGATCACCCGTGCGCGCGTCCCGAAGCTCCACCCGCGTGAGCTGCCCGGCATCCACCCGCACGGTCAGGTAGGTGACCCGCGGCTGTCGGCGACGGTCGGTGGGGGAGCCGGGATTGAGGAGGCGCAGCCCGGTGGGGGTGGTCGTGTCCCACGGGATGTGGCTGTGCCCGAAGACCAGCACGTCGGTGTCGGGGAAGAGCGTGTCCATGCGGCGCTCCCGCCCCGCCTTCTGCCCGGTCTCGTGGGTCATCGCGAAGCGGACGCCATCGAGTTCGACGCGGGCGACCTCCGGCAGGCGCTCTCGCAGTTCCGGGCCATCGTTGTTGCCCCACACGCCGACCATCCTGCGCGCCCGAGCCTGCAGCGCATCGAGCGTGTCGCTGTCGACCCAGTCACCGGCATGGAAGACCACGTCCGCGCGTTCGATCGCCCGCCAGAGCACCTCCGGGAGTGCCTGAGCGCGCTTCGGGAGGTGGGTGTCGGCGATGATCACGACGTCCAGAGTCATGCGTCCATGCTCGCAGCTGCGCCCGGATTCCTCCCTGTGCGGGCGGAGGGACATCTGGGGGAAAACCCCCGCTGAGGTGTGAGGGATGCTCCGTGTCGCGGCGAGGCGCGCGACCATAGCGTTGTGGACATGAAGAACAACGTCAAGCAGCTGAGTCTGACCTCGCTGCACCTCGCCGCCGGCGGCGTCATCGCGCCGCTCCTCCTCTCGCTCATGTTCGGCCTCCTCGGACTCGGCGTCGGACTGCTCTTCGTGCTGGGCTTCGGCGTCGTCGTCCTCGCTGGCCTCGCGTTCTCGTTCCGCGGCGTCTCCGCCTTCGAGCGGCGCCGGGTGGCGGCCCTCTACGACCGGCCACTCGACGACGCCGGGATGCGCCGCTCGCGTCGCCGCGACGGCTGGCGGTTCGTGCTCACGCCGCTCGTGCAGTTCGCCGACGGGGCGAACTGGAAGGCGATGCTGCACCTCGTGATCGTCGCGGTGCTCGGAACGCTCTCCCTCGGCGCCCTGCAGCTCGGCGTCTCCGGCGTCTTCGCGCTCTTCTTGCCGCTGCAGAACCGGGAGACCCTGACCGTCTGGGGCATGGACTTCGCCGTCACCCCGTTCATCGGCCTGCTCATCGGCATCGGCATGCTGCTGGTCGCCGTCGCCCTCATCGTCGCGTTCGCCTACGTGCAGCGTGCGGCGTCCATCAGCCTCCTCTCCCGTGACCGGGAGCAGCAGCTCGAGGAGGAGGTGCGCGACGCGGGGCGTCGCCGCACCGTCGCTGTTCGAGGCGCCGCCACGGAGCGCGACCGCATCGAGCGTGACCTGCACGACAGCGTGCAGCCGAGGCTCGTCTCGATCGGCATGACGCTCGGCATGGCCAAGCAGAAGCTGAACTCGGATCCCGCCAGGGCTGCCGAGCTCATCGACGAGGCGCACGCCTCGACGAAGGACGCCGTCACCGAGCTGCGGCAGCTGGCCCGTGGGTTCCAGCCCGCCGTGCTCACCGACCGTGGCCTCGACGCCGCGCTCTCGGGGCTCGCTGCCCGCTCGCACATCCCCGTCGTGCTCGACGCGCAGCTCCCCGGACGCTGCTCGAAGGATGCGGAGGCCGCCGTCTACTTCGCGGTCGCCGAGTCGCTCGGCAACGCGGCGAAGTACTCCGGTGCGTCGGAGATCTCGGTGCAGGTCCGCATGCGCGGCTCGATGCTCTGGGCTCGCATCCAGGACGACGGACATGGAGGGGCACGTCTCGTCCCTGGCGGCGGACTCGACGGGGTGACCGACCGCATCGAAGCGGCAGGCGGCGCGATCATGATCTCGAGCCCGCCGGAAGGCCCGACGACGATCGAGGTGAGCGTGCCATGCGCATCCTGATCTGCGAAGACTCCGCGCTCCTGCGGGAGGGCATCGCCCGCCTGCTCGAGGACGCCGGCCACACCATGGTGGGCATCCTCGCCGACGACGGCAGGCTCGACCGGCTCGTCGCCGAGACCGACCCGGAGCTCGTCATCCTCGACGTCCGCCTGCCGCCAGGGTTCACCGACGAGGGCATCCGGGCCGCGCTCCGGCTCCGGGCCACCGACCCGAGCCTCGCCGTGCTGGTCCTCTCGCAGTACGTGGAGGAGCGGTACGCGTCGGAGCTCATCTCGAGTTCGAGGGGCGGGCTCGGCTACCTCCTCAAGGACCGGGTCGCCGACGTCGAGCAGTTCCTCGCCGGCGTCGACAGCGTCGCGGCCGGCGGCACGGTGCTCGACCCAGAGGTCGTCGCCCAGCTGCTCGCCAGGAAGACCAGGGATGCGCGTTTCGAGCGCCTCACGCCCCGCGAGTCCGAGGTGCTCGGGCTCATGGCCGAAGGCCGCTCCAACCACGCGATCGCCGAGGCGCTCCACGTCAGCTCGGGGAGCGTCGAGAAGCACATCTCGGCAGTCTTCCAGAAGCTCGAGCTCGACCAGGGCGACGGCGGCAACCGCAGGGTGCTCGCCGTGCTCGCCCACCTCGACGGGCAGGGGCATGCGCCCCGCCCGCAGCCACAGACACACCTCGATGGACAGGGCCTCACCGCCCGCGCCACGAACGGAGAACTCCGATGACCACGCCAACTCTCGAGCCCGACACCCGCCCAGATGCTGACGGCATCAGCCCGAAGCGATTCGGGTGGATCACCATCACGGTCGCGATCATCGGCGGCATGGTCGTCGCCGGAACCGTGACCAGCGGATTTTTCGCCAACCTCCGCGACGTCCTGCGCGAGGAGACCACGATCAGCCAGTCGATCGCCGGCGTCACCTCGCTGCGCGTCGACATCGACTCGGTCGGCTTGGAGATCGAGTTCGGCGATGTCTCGCAGGCCGAGCTGCGTGTGCAGTCGAAGGGGTTCACGAAGGCCGACGCGTGGCAGCTCGTGACCGAGGGCGGCGAGCTCGTCGTCGAGCGGGTGGGCGGCAGCAGGAACGGCGACGGGTTCGGTGAGGAGGAGCTCTCGCTGACCCTCCCGGAGAGCCTGGAGGACGGGAAGCTGGACGCGCAGGTCAACGTCACCTCGGGGGCCGCGACCATCGACGGCGACTTCGGGGACCTGGTCATCGAGACGAACTCGGGTGCGAGCGACTTCGAGGGGTCGGCTGCCAACCTGAGCCTCACGACGGGGTCTGGCGCTTCCAACATCGACGCCGAGGTGCCGGGGGATGTGACGCTCGCCGCCAGCTCGGGGGCCCTCAATGCCATCTTCGGGGGAGCGGCCCCGAAGAGCACCGACATCTCCATCGAGTCGGGCTTCGGAAGCGTCTCGCTGCCGGACGGCACCTACAAGCTCGAGACGGGCTTGAACGAGTCGGGGATGGCGAACGTCAATGTCCGGCAGTCGGACTCCGCCAAGAACACGCTCTCGGTGTCCGTCGGCTCGGGGTTCCTGACGGTCGAGTAGGCGGTACCGGCGGCGATGCGCCCGGTCGGCTCAGCGCACCTCGAGGCTCTTGTGGGCGTCGAGGAGCGCGCGGCTGGCCGGGTGCTTCGGTGTGGAGAACAGCTCGGACACGGATGCCGTCTCGACGATCTCGCCGTCGCTCATGACGGCGACCCGGTCGGCGAGCTGCGCGACGACGGCGAGGTCGTGCGAGATGAACACGCAGGCCAGGCCCAGCTCGTCGACGAGTCGTTCGAGGAGCGCGAGCACCTGCGCCTGCACGGTCACGTCGAGGGATGAGACGGGCTCGTCGCACAGCAGCACCTCGGGTTCGGGGGCGAGTGCGCGGGCGATGGCGAGGCGCTGGCGCTGGCCACCGCTCAGGTGGAGCGGGCGGAGACCGGCGATCGAGCCGTCGAGCCCGACTCGCTCGAGCGCCGCGTCGATGGCGGCTCGCCGCGTCCGGACGGACGTCGAGCGCCCAGCGGTGAGCGCGTCGGCGAGGATCTCGCCGACCGTGCGCCTGGGGTCGAAGCTCGAGAGCGCATCCTGGGGTACGGAGCCGAGCTTGGCTCGGCGGGAGCGGCGCAGGCGCTCGGGGGCGGGGCTCCAGGCATCGCCGAGGAACGACACGGTGCCCGCGTCCGGCCGCTCCAGACCGAGTGCGATGCGGGCCAGCGTCGACTTGCCGGAGCCCGAGCTGCCGACGATCCCGAGCGTCTCGCCGCGCGAGAGTGTGAAAGACGCCTCCCGCACGGCCTGGATGGGCGCGCTCCCCGCTCCCCGGAAGGTCTTCGAGACGCCGCGCACCTCCAGGAGCGGCCCAGGCGCATCCACCTCGGGCGCGGCCCTGAGCGAGTCGAGAGCCGCCTTCGGCTGCGCGGCGAGCAGCTGGCGAGTGACCCTGTGCTCGGGAGCGGTGAAGAGCCGCGCCGTCGGCGCCGTCTCGACGATGAGTCCTTCGCTCATGACGGCGACCCGGTCGGCGAGGCGCTGGACGACGCCCAGGTCGTGGGTGATGAAGAGCATCGTCATACCGTCGGCCTTGAGCGCGTCGAACAGCTCGATCAGCTGCGCCTGCACGGCCTGGTCGACGGAGCTCGTCGGCTCGTCGGCGATGAGCAGCTCGGGTTCCCCCGCCAGGGCGGCGGCGATGAGCACACGCTGTCGCTGGCCGCCGGAGAGCTGACCGCTGCGGCGGCGCGCGATCGACTCGGGATCCTCGAGACCGGCCCGCCCGAGCAGTTCGAGGACGCGGCTGCGGCGAGCCTCGCGCCCGAGATCGGTGTGCAGCCGCAGCGCGTCGTCGACCTCGCGCCAGACGGGGCGGAGCGGGTCGAGCGCGACCAGCGCATCCTGGTGCACGAGCCCGATGCGACCGCCGCGGATCGACCTCCAGCCGCCGTCGCCACTCGCCAATGGCAGGTCGACGCCGCCGAGGCTGAGCGTGCTGGCGTCCACTCGGGCGCCGTCACCGCTCAGCCCGAGCAGCGCCCGGGCGGTCACCGACTTGCCGGAGCCCGACTCGCCGACGAGCGCGAGGCACTCGCCGCGCCGCACGTCGAAGGAGACTCCGCGCACCGCCTCGAAGTCGCCGAAGGAGATACGCAGCTCTTCTGCCCGCACGGTCAGCGCTTCCCGCTGGGGTACCGGGCGCGACGCGTCGCTCATCCTGCCTGCCTCGTGCGCTGCTGCATGATGCGACCGAGCATCGTCGCCGTGACGGCCGCGCCCACGATCGCGGTGCCAGGGAAGATGGTGAGCCACCAGCTGCCGGTCGGCAGGTAGAGGCGGCCTGCGGAGAGCATCGATCCCCATTCCGGGCTGGGTGGCGGTTCGCCGAGGCCCAGGTAGCTGAGCGCAGCCGCCCACACGATGGCCTGGCCGAGGCCGAGCGTGGCGAGCGAGAAGAGGGGCCAGGCGACGTTCGGCAGCAGCGTCCTCGTGAAGCTGTGCCAGCGCGACCTGCCGAGCACGAGGTCCGCCTCCATGTAGGCGCTCGCCCGCACGCGCAGCACCTGAGAGCGGATGAGGCGCGCGTAGCCAGGGGCAGTGGAGAGGCCGACCGCGATGGTCGTCGTGACGACGCCAGGGCCCGCGAGCGTGATGAGCAGGAGCGCGAGGAGGATGCCTGGGAAGGCGAAGAAGACCTCGACGATCCTCGTCGTGCCGAAGTCGAGCCATCGGGGTCCGAGGCCCGCGGCGAGGCCGAGCACGGCGCCGAGGAGGAGCCCGATCACGGTTGCGAGGGCGCCGATCGTGAGCGACGACGAGGCGCCGTGCACGATGCGGGTGTAGACACCCCTGCCGGACTCGTCCGTGCCGAGCGGATGCGCGGGGACGGGAGGCGAGAACGCATCGGCGGGGTTCACGGCGAGCGGGTCGCCGGGGGCGAGGAGCTGCGGGAAGACCGCGGCGAGCAGGTAGATCGCCGCCACGGCGAGCCAGACGCCGAGCCAGAGCCCGCGCCGCGAGCGGGAGCCGGTGCGGGTGCGGCCGTCGCGCTGTCCCGTCGTGCCCGCACGAGCATCCCGAACCGCGGCCGCGTCGAGACTCATGCGGTCACGCCCGCTCGGTCGCGGGAGCGCGGATCGATGACCGGCTCGATCAGGTCGGTGAGGACGGTCACGAGCATGTAGGCGGCCGCGACGACGACGAGGACGCCGATCACGTAGGGCACGTCCCTCGCACCGACCGCGGCGAGCAGAGAGCGGCCGAGTCCTGGCCTCGCGAAGATCGTCTCGACGACCACTGCGCCGGACACGAGGGAGCCGAGAGCCCAGCCGCTGAGGCCGACTGCGGGGATCGCCGCGTGGCGCAGCACGTGCCGCCAGAAGATGCCGCTCGGCCCTTCGCCGCGCGCTCGCGCGGCCAGCACGAACGGCGACTCGAGGGCGTCGAGCATCTGCTCGCGCATGACCTGCCCCAGGTACCCGGCGAGGGGGAGCGCGAGGGTGACGCTCGGCAGGATGAGCCCGGAGAGTCCCGGACCCGAGACGGCGACGGGGAGCCCGAGCATTCCGGCGAAGATCAGCACGAGCACGGAGGCCAGCCAGAAGTGCGGCACCGCCGCCGCGACGACCTCGAGCGTCGATGCGATGCCCCACGCGATTCGGCTCCTCCCGGTCGACCACCAGGCCACGGTGAGCGCGATCGCCCAGGCGAGGAGGAGGGAGAGGCCGGCGAGGGCGAGCGTGCCGGGCAGCTGCTCGCCGATGAGCGATGCGACGCTCTCGCGCTGGGCGTAGCTGAAGCCGAGGTCTCCGGTCGCCGTGCGCCACAGCTGCGCGAGGTACTGGAGGAAGAGCGGCTGGTCGAGCCCGTTCTCGGCGCGGGCCTGCGCGACGGCCTCGGCGCTCGCGTTGGAGCCCGGCCCGCCGAGGATCGCGAGCACGGGGTCGCCAGGCACGGCGCGCACCGCGAAGAAGGTGACGGTGACGACGGCCCACAGCACGAACACCGCGCCGCCGAGACGCAGGAGGATGCGCGGAATCAGCGGCAGCAGGTGTGCCGCGCGAGATCGCGCATCCTTCGTCATCGCTCGATTGTCTCGTGCGCCGTACTCAGTCGTGGCCCAGCTACTCGATGGTGACGTTCACGAGCGAGGGCACGTTGACGTTCGGCTGGAGGCGGAAGCCGTGCACGTTGGCGCCGTAGGCGAACTGCACCGTCTGGTCGTAGAGCGGGATGACGGTGCCGCTGTCGATGATGAGCTGCTGGGCCTCGCCGTAGAGCCGCTCGCGCTCGGCGTCGTCACTGGTCTTCACGGCCGCGTCGAGCGCCTCGTCGAGAGCGGGCAGCGAGAGGCCGGTGTTGTTGGCGTGGTAGCCGCTCGGGGCGGGGGTGATGCTGTCGGTCGAGTAGACGATGCGGAGCACGTCGGCGGAGTTCTTCGAGTACGGCGCGACGATGGCATCGAACTCCCACGTGCCGCTGCGCTCGTACCAGGTCGAGAGGTCGAGCAGTTCGAGCTGCACATCGAAGCCCACCTCGGAGCTCGTCGCTCCGATCTGCTCGAGTACGGAGATCTCGGCCGGGATCGACTGGTTCGTGGAGACCGGGAATGCGACCTCGAGGCGCTCGCCGTTCTTCGTGCGGACGCCGTCGGCGTCGCGCTCGGTCCAGCCGGCCTCGTCGAGCAGCGTGGATGCGCGTGCCGCGTCGAACCCGAAGGAGTCGGGGTGCGAGGTCGCGAAGGGTGTTGCGCTCGAGAGCACGGAGGTCGACCGGTCGAGGGTTCCGAAGTAGAGCGACTCGACCGCAGCGTCGATGTCGGCGGAGGCGGCGAACGCCTCGCGCACCTTGGGGTCGTCGAAGGGTGCACGCGTGGTGTTGAGCTCGATGCGGGCCGTCACACCGGGGCGGGCGCCGATGAGCGTCTCCTCCGTGCCGTTCGCCTGGAACTGCGAGAGCGCATCCGGTTGCACGGAGTCGATGATGTCGACCTGGTCGGACTGGAGTGCGGCGAGGCGGGTGGCGGCGTCCGGGATGAACTTCCACTCGATGGTGCCGACCGTCGCTCCGGGCTGGCCCTCGCTCGTCACGCCGTCCTCCGGCGCTGACGTGTGGTTCTCGTTGCGAGTCAGCACGACCTGGGACTGCTTCTCCCACGACGCGACCTGGAAGGCGCCGGTGCCGATCGGGGCGAGGCAGTTCTCCTCGGTCCCGCGCTCGAGCCCGGCTGGGGACTCGATGGCCAGCCAGGTCTGTGCGAGCGACTCCAGGAGCGCGCTGTCCGGCTCGCTGAGGTCGAAGCGCACGGTGCGCGCGTCGACTGCGACCGCTTCGGAGACCTTCCCGAGGGCGAGGATGGCCGTCGAGGAGGCGGTCTCGGGGTTCTTGATGTGTTCGACGTTCGCCACGACGGCGTCCGCGTCGAACGGGGTGCCGTCGGTGAAGCTCACGCCTTCTTTGAGGGTGATCGTCCAGCTCAGCTGGTCGTCAGACGCTTCGGCTCCTGTTGCCAGCCATGGGATGATCTCCCCTGCGTCGTTCTTCGAGAAGAGCGACTCCAGGAACTGGTTCGCGAGGATCGCCTGGGGCCAGTTGCCGCCGACGTGCGGGTCGAGGCACGTGGGCTCAGCGTCTCCTGAGGCGTACCTGAGGGTTTGCGGCTGGTCCGACGAGGTCGCCTCGCTGGAGCATGCGGCAAGTGGCACGATGAGGGCTGCGGCGAGGGCGAGGAGCGCGATGGGCTTCGCCGCGCGGCGGGTGGCTGATGCTGGCACTCGGAGAGTGTAACTGCTTATTTGAACACCATGCAGAAATGAGAAGATGATGACGGAGCACGAGGAACGGGTCGCGCGTCGAGGCCGACCCTCCGCGTCGAGTCGCGAGACGCTCGAAGAGGCCGCCCTCGAGCTGTTCCTCGAGCAGGGCTACGAGCAGACGAGCGCGAGCGACATCGCCCGCCGTGCCGGCGTCGCGAGAAGCTCGTTCTTCAACTACTTCGCTGCCAAAGCCGACGTGCTGTGGGTCGGTCTCGACCCGCTCCTCGCCGAGGTTCCTCTCCGGCTCGAGGCCGCGGCGACCGAGCTCGTCGCGCGCGGCGTTCCGAAGAGGGGAGACGGTCTCGAGACGCTCCGGAAGGTGCTCCTCGAGATCGCCGACACGGTGCAGCCCGAGACCGTCCGCTGGGCGGGCTCGCTGCGCAGTGTGGCAGGCACGAGTGCAGACCTCGCCGCGACGGGCACGAAGCGCGCGCTCGCCCAGCAGTCGGCGCTCACGGACTTCCTCGCCCGAGCAGAGCCTGGGCTGGGCCGGTTGCGGCGAACCGTCTGCGCAGGCTCGATCATCTCGGCGACCATCGCCGCGACCGTGTTCTGGATCGAGGAGGGGCCGACCCGAGGCAGCTTCTCGAGCGTCGTGGACGAGGCGAGCGCCCCGATCTTCCTGGCGTACTCGGCCGCGTAAGCCTGCGGTGCTGAAGGCGTTCGGCCTCGAGACGCCCGCTGCAGCCTGGTGTCCTCTGATCTGGAGCTTGGAGGTTCGATTCTGTCTTCGAAGAACATCGATAAATTCCTGGTCAACAGGACCCAAGTGACGCTCCAAGTGGTAGGCTCGAGGTGATCCCGGGGGGAGGTCATCATGGTTCTTGGGCAGGCTGGCACGGGGCGCAACGAGGCGGCCTCCAGGCGGTCCTCGCCCGAGACCGCGACGGTCGACGCGCTCATCGTGGCCCCCGGCAACGCCCTGGTTTTGCTGGCGATGGAGATTCCCGTGGTGATCGCGGAGCTCGCGAGCCGTCGGCGCGAGCTGGACGCGGCGTTGGTCGAGGTTGCGGGGGAGGTGCTTCGACGTGACGAGGAGGGCTCGGCGCGCGACGAGCTCGTCCGGAGCATGGGCTTCGCCAACCTCGCGGAGATGCTCCAGCAGCTTCTGGGGGTCCCCTGCGCCGAGGCCGGGTCGCTGGTTCGCGTCGCGGAGACCACCCGTGCCCCGATGAGTCTGACGGGCGAGCATCTCGGGCCGGCACATCCGGCCGTTGCGACCGCGCTTGCAGCCGCGCAGATCTCGCTCGCGCAGGCGTCCGCGATCGTGCAGGGATTGAAGCCCGTGAACGGCCGTGCCGAGCGAGCGCATCTCGACGCGGCTGAGGCAGAGCTTGTCGACTCGGCGCGGGGCGTGAACCCAGAAGATCTTGCCCCGGCAACTCCGGAACTGCTTCGGGTCCAGGCCGCGCAGTGGGTGGCGTTCCTCGACCCCGACGGCACGGAACCGCTCGCGGAGCGCGTTGCGCGCAAGCGGGGATTCTGGATGCGGGAGCGTTCGGATGGCACGGTCACGGGGCGATTCGTTGCGACTCCGGAGCAGGGGGAGCTGCTCCGGAAGGTGTGCGAGACGGTCACCTCGCCCCGCCGCAAGGTTGCCTTCGAAGATGCCCCGCCCATCGGGAGCGCTGGCGCTGACGGACGCGGTGCCGAGGGAATCGACGCGGCGGACGTGGACGTCTCGCATCCGGATGAGCAAATCCCCGACCGACGCACGCCAGCCCAGCAGCGCATGGACGCCGTGGAGTCGGTCTTCGCGCGATTCGCGGAAGCCCCGGACGCTCCCCGCGCGGGCGGAGAGGCGCCCACCGTGGTCATCACCACGACGGACGCTGGCCTGAAGGGAGAGGCCAAGCGCCCGCTCGACGTGCCGCACCTCGAGCGCACCGGAACGCCAGTGCCGCCGAGCCTGGTCGCGAAGACCCTCTGCGACGGGTTCGTGCAGGTGGCGCTCCTGGGTTCCAACGGAGAACCGTTGAGACTCGGCCGCCGTCAGCGGTTGTACAGTCGCGCGCAACGCCGAGCGCTCGCCTCCCGCGACGGGGGCTGCATCACGCCGGGCTGCTGGAAGCCGCCTGGCATGTGCGAAGCGCACCACACCACGCCGTGGGTTGAAGGCGGCGTCACGAACGTCGACGAGGGAGTGCTCCTCTGCAGCTTCCATCATCACCTGGCCCACAAGAACCAGCTCGAAATCGTGCGCGACCGGACGGGCAGGTGGCGAGCCCTCCGACCGGGCTGGGAGTATCGACTCTTCCGGCGCAGAACTCTGCGCGGCTCAGCACTGCGGGAGCCGCTTCACGGAAGCTGACTGCAGGTGAGACCGTCGCGCGGGGCCGCAGTTCTCGCAAGGTTCCGGACAGTGCTGCTCGAGGGCCTTCCGGTTCCTCTAGCTCGTCTGCAGCTCGCAGTAAGCCGTCAGCGACGAGAGGGCCGACTCGACCTCGCCGAGCTGCGTCAGGATGCTCGCGGCGGCCGCGAAGCCACCCTCGCCGTTCGTGAGCTCCCCAGCTGTGGTCTGCAGCTCCGTCACCTCGGTGACGAGCGTGTCGACGTGCGTCTTGAGGTCGGGGTCCGTGACGCTCTGCTGCAGCGTCGTGAGGCTGGCGCCTACGGTCTCGAGCGTCGCGACAGCTCCGGGGATGTCACCGGGCACCTGGTCGGGGATGCCCTGGACGCTCGTGTTGATCGAATCGATCTCGGCCTGGACGTCCGCGCAGGTTCCGCCGCCCTCGGCCGTCGTGGCCTCGGTCGTCGTCGCAGCCGAGGGAGACGGAGCCGCAGTCTCCCCTCCGCCGAGCGCTGAGCATCCGGTGAGCGCGATGGTCGCGAAGATGCCGGTCGCTGCGAGCTTCGAGAGGTGAGAGGTGAGCATGCGCTGAGTGCCGTCCGTCGATGAATCCAGAAGAAGCGAGCGTACACAGCCTTCCCCTGAGCCTGGCCTGTCCGTTTCGCGCAGCTTGCCCGGGCGCGTACGATGTTGGCAGCATGACTGTGATCCGCCCATCAGCGGGGAGTCCCCGGAAGAACGGTGAGCGAGCCTCTCGAGGAACGCAGGCCAAGTAGAACCGGTCGGGAGGGCCCGTCACAGCCCGGAACGAGTGGCGAGCGCCGCCGGACGTCCTTCCTTCAACGGAAGGCAGATCCGGGGGAGCGCGCAATCGGGGTGGTACCGCGCCGGAAGGCGTCCCTGAAGCAGACCAAGCACATCCACTTACTGCCAGGAGTTCCACCGCATGAGCTACCCGAAGGCCTCGTTCGGACCAGCCGCCGATCCCGCCAGCTCGACAAGAGACAGCGTCGCCGCCTCGCCGTCGTTCCCGCGCCTCGAAGAGCGCGTGCTCGACTTCTGGCGCGAAGACGGCACCTTCCAGGCTTCCATCGACCAGCGCGAGGGCGCCGAGGAGTGGGTCTTCTACGACGGCCCTCCCTTCGCGAACGGGCTCCCGCACTACGGGCACCTCCTCACCGGGTACGCGAAGGACGTCTTCCCCCGCTACTTCACGATGCGCGGCCGCCAGGTGCACCGCCGCTTCGGCTGGGACACGCACGGCCTGCCCGCCGAGCTCGAGGCCATGCGCCAGCTCGGCATCCAGTCGAAGGCCGAGATCGAGGCCATGGGCATCGACACGTTCAACGACGCCGCCCGCGAGTCGGTGCTCAAGTACACGCGCGAGTGGCAGGAGTACGTCACCCGCCAGGCCCGCTGGGTCGACTTCGAGAACGACTACAAGACGCTCGACATCTCGTACATGGAGTCGGTGCTCTGGGCCTTCAAGAAGCTCTACGACGACGGGCTCGCCTACGAGGGCTTCCGCGTGCTCCCGTACTGCTGGAACGACGAGACGCCCCTCTCCAACCACGAACTGCGCATGGACGACGACGTCTACCAGATGCGTCAGGACCAGACCGTCACCGTCACCTTCCCGCTCGAGGGGGAGCGAGCGGATGCGCTCGGCCTCGCCGGCGTGAAGGCGCTCGCCTGGACGACGACCCCGTGGACGCTCCCGACCAACCTGGCGCTCGCGGTCGGCCCGGACATCGACTACGCCGTCGTGCCAGCTGGCCCGCTCGGCGCGGCAGATGGCACGGCGACGGGCGCTGGCTCCTTCCTGCTCGCCAGTGCACGCGTCGCGGCCCATGCCAAGGAGCTCGGCTACGAGAGCGCGGAGGACGCGGTTGACGCGACCAGCCGCAGCCTCACGGGCGCCGAGCTGGCCGGCGTCCGCTACCAGCGCCTGTGGGACTTCTACGCCGACACCGAGACCTACGGTACGCAGAATGCGTGGCAGTTCCTGCTCGGCGACTACGTCACCACGAGCGACGGCACCGGCATCGTGCACCAGGCGCCCGCCTACGGTGAGGACGACAAGGTGCTCAGCGATGCCGCCGGCATCCCAACGATCCTCTCCGTCGACGAGGGCGGCAAGTTCCTCTCCGCCGTCGAGCCCGTCGCCGGCCTGCAGGTCTTCGACGCCAACAAGCCGCTCACCCAGCTCCTGCGGGCCGACGGCCGCCTGTTCAAGCAGGCCAGCTACGAGCACTCCTACCCGCACTGCTGGCGCTGCCGCAAGCCCCTCATCTACAAGGCCGTCTCAAGCTGGTTCGTGCGCGTCACGCAGTTCCGCGACGAGCTCGTCGAACTCAACCAGCAGATCGACTGGGTGCCGGACAACGTCAAGGACGGCCAGTTCGGCAAGTGGCTCGAAGGGGCCCGCGACTGGTCGATCAGCCGCAACCGGTACTGGGGCAGCCCCATCCCCGTGTGGAAGAGCGACAACCCCGACTACCCGCGCATCGACGTATACGGCTCGCTCGACGACATCGAGCGCGACTTCGGGGTGCGCCCGACCGACCTCCACCGCCCGTTCATCGACGAGCTCACGCGCCCGAACCCGGACGACCCGAGCGGTGCATCCACGATGCGGCGCATCCCCGATGTCCTCGACGTGTGGTTCGATTCCGGCTCCATGCCGTACGCGCAGGTGCACTACCCGTTCGAGAACCGCGAGTGGTTCGACTCGCACTCGCCCGCCGACTTCATCGTCGAGTACATCGGGCAGACGCGCGGCTGGTTCTACGTCATGCACGTGCTCTCGACGGCGCTCTTCCACCGCCCCGCGTTCAAGCGGGTCGTGAGCCACGGCATCGTGCTCGGCAACGACGGTCGCAAGATGTCGAAGAGCCTCCGCAACTACCCGGACGTGCAGGAGGTGTTCGACCGAGACGGGTCGGATGCCATGCGCTGGTTCCTCATGGCGAGCCCCGTGCTGCGCGGCGGGAACCTCATCGTGACCGAGGAGACGATCCGCGAGGGCGTCCGCCAGTTCCTCCTGCCGCTGTGGTCGACGTATTACTTCTTCACGACCTACGCGAACACCGCGGTCGGCTCGACCCAGGCGTACGAGGCGACGTTCCGCACCGACTCGAGCGACGTGCTCGATCAGTACATCCTCGCCAAGCTGGGCGTGCTCGTCTCCGAGGTGCAGGCAGACCTCGAGGCACTCGACTCGACGACCGCCGCATCGCGCCTCCGCGACTTCGGGGACGTGCTCACCAACTGGTACGTGCGTCGCTCGCGCGACCGCTTCTGGCGAGGAGTGACCGACGACGCCACGAGCACCGAGGCGTTCGACACGCTCTACACCGTGCTCGAGACGCTCACGCGCGTCGCCGCGCCACTCACGCCGCTCATCTCCGAGACGGTGTGGCGCGGGCTCACGGGCGGCCGCAGCGTGCACCTCACCGACTGGCCGGACGCGTCGGCGTTCCCCAGCGATCAGGCGCTCGTCGACTCGATGGATGCGGTCCGCCGCGTCACGAGCTCGGCGCTGTCCCTGCGCAAGCAGGCCGGGCGCCGCGTGCGCCTCCCGCTCGCGAGCCTCACCGTCGTCGCGCCGAACACGGACGCGCTCGAGCCCTTCGCGAGCATCCTGCGTGACGAGCTCAACGTGAAGTCCGTGGAGTTCGAGCGCTTCGTCGCCGAGTCCGAGGCCAAGTACGGCATCGACCGCGTCCTGCAGGTCAACGCGCGCGCCGCCGGCCCGCGCCTCGGCAAGCAGGTGCAGCTGGCGATCAAGGCCTCGAAGTCCGGAGACTGGAGCGAGGTCGACGGCGTCGTCACGGCTGGCGGACTGCAGCTCGAGGCGGGTGAGTACGAGGTCAAGCTCGTCACCGCAGGCGAGAGCGACGACCGAGCCATCACCCTGCTGCCGAGCGGCGGCATCCTCGTGCTCGACACGAACGTGAGTCCGGAGCTCGCCGCGGAGGGCCTCGCTCGCGATGTCGTGCGTGCGGTCCAGGACGCGCGCAAGGAGGCAGGACTCGAGGTCTCCGACCGCATCCGCCTCGCCCTGCGCGCCGACGACGCGTCGGTCGCCGCCATCGAGGCGCATCGGGAGCTCATCTCGGGGGAGACCCTCGCGGTCGAGTTCCACGTCACCGGCGGACTCGCTTCGCCGGCTGACGACGAGGTGAGCGCGGACACGTATGGTGCCCTTGAGATCGACGTGGAGGTAGTGGCGTGAGCGAACGCGACCAGCAGGATTCCGGCGACTGGGAAGAGCAGTCCTCCGAATCGGAGGCCTCGGACGCATCCGGCGACTTCGAGCTCGAGCCGAGGGACATCGCCGAGACGTTCACACCGGCGCTCTCCGACGATGAGGACGAGGTCCTGACGGAGCGCGAGGAAGACGAGCGAACGCTCCTCGAGGGCACCGACTGGGTCAGCGAAGGCGAGCGTGTCTTCGACGAGCTCATGGAGCGCGTGGGGGAGGCGGCCCCCGAGCCGCGACTCCACGCGACGCGGCGCGCCGTCGAGCTCCTCGGAGACGTGCACACGGCGTACCCGGTCATCCACATCACGGGCACCAACGGCAAGAGCTCGACCGCGCGCATCATCGAGACCGTGCTGCGCGCCCACGGCCTGCGCACGGGCCTCCTCACGAGTCCGCACCTCGAGCGCATCAACGAGCGCATCGCCGTCGACGGAAGTCCCATCAGCGACGAGCGACTCGTCGCGAACTGGGAGGACATCACGCCCTTCCTCTCGATCGTCGATGCGGAGCTCGAGGCGGCGGGAGAGCCGCGCCTCACGTTCTTCGAGGCCCTCACGGTGCTCGCCTACGCGTGCTTCGCCGACGCTCCCGTGGATGTCGCTGTGGTCGAGGTGGGCATGGGAGGCGAGTGGGACTCCACGAACGTCGCCGATGGCGAGGTCGCCGTCTTCACGCCCATCGCGCTCGACCACACGCAGCGACTCGGCAGGACGCTCTCGGAGATCGCGCGCACCAAGGCCGGCATCATCAAGCCCGCCGCGCGCGTCGTCACCGCAGAGCAGCAGCCCGAGGTCCTCGCGGAGATCACACGTGCCGCAGAGATGTCCGAGGCGCACATGTACGCCGAGCCGAAGGACTTCTCCGTCGTCAGCAACCAGCTGGCCGTCGGCGGACGCCTCGTGACGGTTCGCGGCGTCGCTGGCACGTACGAGGACCTCCTCCTGCCGCTGGACGGCGAGTACCAGGCGCACAACGCCGCCGTCGCGCTCGCTGCCGTCGAGGCGTTCTTCGGCGCGAACCGGAGCCTGCGCGATGAGCTCGTCGAGGCGGCGTTCGGCGAGGTGAAGTCGCCGGGTCGCCTCGAGCGCATCGGCATCACCCCGCCCATGCTCATCGACGCCGCCCACAACCCGCACGGCGCCGAGGCGCTCGCGAGGGCCGTGACCGAGTCGTTCGACTTCTCGCGCGTCGTCGTGGTGCTCGGAGTCCTGGCGGACAAGGACGCGGCCGGCATCGTCCGCGCCCTGCAGCCCATCGCGGAGCGCTTCGTCGTCACCCAGTCCGACTCGGTGCGCGCCATCGACGCCGAGGAGCTCGGCGACATCGTGCGCGAGGTCACCGGCGGCGAGCCCGAGGTGCTCGAGCGAGCGGAGGATGCCATCGAGCGCGCCCGCGAGATCGCCCTCGATCTCCTCGCCGAGGGCGCAGATGATGGCAGGAACGCCGCCGTGCTCATCACGGGCTCCGTCACGCTCATCGGCACCGCGCTCACCCTCTCGCGCGACGAAGGCTGGGCGCAGGAGTCGTGAGTCCGCGCAACAGCGGGCGGCTGCCCCGTCAGCGCAGCATCCGCGAGGTCATCGGCTCCATCTTCCTGGGCTTCGAGCTCTTCGTCGTCTTCCTCGGCACGCTGCTCGTGTTCGGGATGCGCGTGCTCGAGCCCGTTCCGGCGTTTGCGCTCGGCCTCACCTTCGCCGTGCTCATCGTCGTGACGATCGGGCTGCTCAGGTACGAGTGGGGGATCTGGCTCGGGTGGGCCGTGCAGATCCTGCTCGTCGCCGCCGGTTTCCTCCACCCCGGTATGTTCGTGGTCGGGGCGCTGTTCCTCGCATCCTGGACGTACTTCATGTGGAAGGGCGGCCAGATCGACCGGCAACGCGCTCCGATCATCGCCGAGTACAACCGTCGCCTCGCGGCGGGCGAGATCGGCGTCGACGGGATGCCCATCACGGAGCAGAACAACCCACCGAGCAGCTGACCAGCTGACCTGCACGCATTCACCGAACGACCTGGCCCCTCGCAGGGCCGACCACCACGACCAATGGAGGAACCATGGCAACCATCGAAGAGACGCTCGTCCTCGTCAAGCCGGACGGCGTTCAGCGCGGCCTCACGGGCGAAGTGCTTCGCCGCATCGAGACGAAGGGCTACTCGCTCGTCGACCTCCGCCTCGTCCACGCAGACCGTGCGCTCCTCTCGGAGCACTACGCGGAGCACGAGGGCAAGCCGTTCTACGAGGGCCTCCTCGAGTTCATGCAGTCGGGGCCGACCGTCGCGATCCGCGTCGCGGGCCACCGCGTCATCGAGGGCTTCCGATCGCTCGCCGGCACGACCGACCCCACGACTGCCGCGCCCGGCACGATCCGAGGCGACCTCGGTCGTGACTGGGATGCCGGCGTGCTCCTCAACATCGTGCACGGCTCCGACTCCGTCGAGTCCGCCGAGCGCGAGCTCGGCATCTGGTTCGCGGCCTGACCGACTCGAGAGGTGGACGACTCGGTCGGGCTTCGGCCGAGTCGTAGGCTTCGCGGTAGGCGGGCCGTCAGGTGCGAGAACATTGATTCGGGGGCGAGTTGCGAGATGAAGGCTGGGAGATCGTCGTCGACGGAGCACAGCGAGCGGCTCGACGAGCTGGCCTCGGCGTGGCGGGCTGCGCTGCGCGAGGAGCTGCCAGCGGCCGTCCGGCTGCGTCAGGAGCTCCACGCCGACCCCCGGCTCTCCGGTGAGGAGAACGACACCGCTGCCCGCCTCGAGGCCGAGCTCGGCGACCGGGTCACGATGCACCGCATCGCCGACTCCGGACGCATCGGGCGCCTCGGCCCCGCAACCGGGGGTGCCGTCGGGGTGCGCGCCGAGCTGGATGCGCTGCCGCTGACCGAGCTCACCGGGGTGCCGTTCGCCTCGTCGAACGGCGCGATGCACGCCTGCGGGCACGACGTCCACCAAGCGGCGCTCGTCGCCTTCATCCGGGCCGCGGACCACCTCGACCTCCCCGTCGGACTCGTGCCGATCCTGCAGCCACGGGAGGAGACCTACCCTTCGGGCGCGCATCAGATCGTGCAGGAGGGCGGCCTCGAGCGCTTCCAGGTCGAGCACGTCATCGGCGCGCACGTCCACCCGGGCGTCCCTCGAGGGGCGATCGCGATCGGCGGCGGCTACATCAACGCGGCTGCCGACGAGATCGAGATCTCGCTGCAGGGACGAGGCGGCCACGGCGCGTACCCGCACCAGGCGGCCGACCCTGTCGCTGCCGTCGCCCAGATCGCGCTCGGACTCCCCGAGGTCGTCCGTCGCACGATCTCGCCCATGAATCCCGCCGTGATCAGCGTCGGGACGCTCACCGCAGGCGAGGGTGCTGCGAACGTGCTGCCCTCGAGCGCCCGGCTGCTCGCGTCGATGCGCACGACGGCGCCGAAAGACCGCGAGCTCCTGTTCGCGGCCGTGCAGCACCTCGCGGTGCGCACTGCTGAGGCGTACGGCACGGAGGCGATCGTGCACATGCACCAGAACATGCCCGTCCTCATCAACGACACCCACCTCGCGTCCGATGCCGACGACTGGCTCGCGCGCCTCGGCGTCGACGGGGCGGAGCCCATGCGCTCGCTCGGCGGCGACGACTTCTCGTACTACTGCGACGAGGTTCCCTCGATCATGTGCTTCGCCGGCGTCGAGACGGCAGGTCTGCCTGGGCCCGGCGGCGCCTACGCCCCGACGCTCCACCACCCGCGCTTCCTTCCGACGGAGGATGCGGTCGGGCTCGTGGCGAGCGCGTTCCTCGCCGGGTACTGCGCGGCCGCCGAGCGCATCCTCGGCATCGCACACCACAGGCGGGTCCTGCCCTGACGGTGGGCGCACAGCCGAAATCGGGTCTGGATGCGGTGGCCGTGCGATACTGGAAAGGTCGACCGGGCAGAGTCCCACGGCACCCGAAGTTTTTCAGGCACGAGCCACGAGCAGAGCAACGCTCCGTCGCACGGGCCGCAGGCAGGATCGCCGCAACCGCGGCACACCACGTACAACCTTTCCGCCGAACGGGCGGAGACCATTTTCGATGAGGATGCATGGCATCTTCATCGCCCGGAGGGGTGGGCGCACGCTTTGCGCCACGCCGGAGTAGGAGCACACCAGAAATGGTGACCACAAACGAATCAGACCAGAACACCACCGATGAGCAGTTCGACGCAGAGGCGGGCCAGGAGTCCGCGACTGCGGCAGAGGTAGGCGCAGTGGAGCACGAGTCGACCGAGGAGTCCGCGTCGTCGGTCCCGTCCGTTATCTCCTCCACGACGCTCTTCTTCCTGCAGCCGGATCTGCCCCCGGTGCTGGAACGCAGCCCACGCGAAGACCGCGGCCGCGGTCGCCGTCAGGACGACGAGCCGTACGAGCGCCAGGAGCGCGGCGACCGGAACGATCGCTACGACAGGCAGGATCGCAACGACCGCCCCGAGCGTGGCGAGCGTTCGGACCGTGGCGAGCGTGACCGCGCTGACCGCAACGACCGCGCTGACCGCGGCGACCGTTCGAGGGAGTCGTCGCGCGACGACCGCCGACAGGCCCCGGCAGAGCGCCAGCAGTCGACGACGCGTCGTCGTCAGTCCCGCGAGGAGCAGCCGGTCGAAGAGCCCGTGCTCATCACGGAGCCGCAGAAGATCAAGGGGTCCACGCGTCTCGAGGCGAAGCGTCAGCGCCGCCGCGAGGGCCGCGAGAGCGGGCGTCGCCGCCAGGTCATCACCGAATCCGAGTTCCTCGCTCGTCGCGAGGCGGTCGACCGCGTGATGCTCGTCCGCGCCAAGGACGACCGCGTCCAGATCGGCGTGCTCGAGGACAAGGTGCTCGTCGAGCACTACGTCGCGCGTTCGCAGGAGTCGTCGCTCATCGGCAACGTGTACCTCGGTCGCGTGCAGAACGTGCTCCCGAGCATGGAGGCCGCCTTCATCGACATCGGGCGCGGCCGCAACGCCGTGCTCTACTCCGGTGAGGTCGACTGGGCCGCTGCGGAGGTCGGCGGCAAGTCGCGTCGCATCGAGAACGCCCTCAAGCCGGGCGACCGCGTGCTCGTCCAGGTCACGAAGGACCCGATCGGCCACAAGGGCGCCCGCCTCACGAGCCAGGTGTCGCTGCCTGGTCGCTACCTGGTCTACGTGCCGGGGAACTCCATGAACGGCATCTCCCGCAAGCTCCCGGACACGGAGCGCGCACGCCTCAAGAAGATCCTCAAGGAGACGCTGCCGGCAGGCGTCGGCGTCATCGTGCGCACGGCTGCCGAGGGCGCGACCCAGGATCAGCTCGAGCTCGACGTCAACCGACTCACCGCGCAGTGGGCCGACATCTCCTCGCGCATCGAGGCGGGACCCGCTCCGGCGCTCCTGCACTCCGAGCCCGACCTCCTCGTCAAGATCATCCGCGACGTCTTCAACGAGGACTTCCACAAGATCGTGATCCAGGGCAGCGAAGAGCTCGAGACCATCACGAACTACCTGCACCAGGTCGCCCCTGACCTCGTCGACCGCGTCGAGGCGTTCCAGGGCGGCGACGTCTTCGCCGAGTACCGCGCGACCGAGCACATCGAGAAGGCGCTGGACCGGAAGGTCTGGCTGCCGTCCGGCGGCTCGCTGGTGATCGACCGCACGGAGGCCATGACGGTCGTCGACGTCAACACGGGGAAGTTCGTCGGCTCCGGCGGCAACCTCGAGGAGACGGTCACCAAGAACAACCTGGAGGCGGCCGAAGAGGTCGTCCGCCAGCTGCGTCTTCGCGACATCGGCGGCATCATCGTCGTCGACTTCATCGACATGGTGCTCGAATCGAACCGCGACCTCGTCATGCGTCGCCTCATCGAATGCCTGAGCCGTGACCGCACGAAGCACCAGGTCGCAGAGGTGACGAGCCTCGGGCTCGTGCAGATGACCCGCAAGAAGCTCGGTCTCGGCCTGCTCGAGACGTTCAGCGAGCCGTGCGAGTCCTGCGCTGGCCGCGGTGTCATCGTCTTCCACGACCCGGTGCTCAAGCACCGTGGGGGAGCGCCTGACAGCAGCGCGAACGCGAAGAGCAGTCGCAAGGGCCGCGGTGGTCAGCAGCGTGAGCAGCAGGCTCCTCGTGCCGTCGCAGCTCCGGCCGCGACGTCGACGCACGGCATCACCGAGGAGGCGCGGGGCGCTCTCTCGAAGATCGCGGCGTCGACGCTCACCGGGCAGAAGCAGGGCGAGTCTTCGGAAGAGCAGCAGCCCGTCGTGCAGGCGAGCGCCCAGGCGCCGGTCGCCGACGAGCGTGGCGGCGACGAGCAGTCCGGGCAGCAGGGTGAGTCGCGTCGTTCGCGTCGCGGCCGCAGGCGCGCCAAGACGGATGCTCAGGCTCCGGCGACGTCGGAGGCTCCGGAGCAGGCGCCGAGTGAGCCGGTGACGCTCGACCGCAATGCGGTGCAGCAGTCGGACGGCGACGACCGGAAGGCGCGCGCCAGCGAGAACCTCTTCGACTTCGACTCGGCCCAGAGCGCCGAGCCGGCACAGACCAAGCGCGAGGCCGACCCGGCAGCGCTTCGTGAACTCGACTCGCTGCTGGATGCGCTGGTCACCCCAGAGGGTGAGCAGCAGCCGGCAGCGGGCGAAACGACCGAGGCCCCCGCCGCGGTCGAGGTGACGACGCCCGCCGCCGCCCCTGAGAAGGTTCAGGAAGCGCCGACGGCGTCTGCGCCGAAGGCAGCGCAACCGGCGACGGTTGAGCCGCCCAAGGGTGCTTCGGGGCGTCCGCGCCGCCGCCGCATCACGACGCCGCCGCTCTCTGCCGAGTAAGATGACAGAGTAGGGCGACCGGACGCGAAAGCGTCGAGTGGGTGGGTGCGCTTGCGCGCACCGACCCTGCCGGGTAAAGTGGTTCGCTGTTGCACGTTTGCATTCGTGCTGGCATTCCCTCGCCCGGTTGCAGGGCAGAGTCAGCTCGCCGCAGCGAGCAGGGCTTCCAGAGTTTGAAGACACAGCGTCCGACCTTGTCGGGCTCGGAGAAAAGGTACTGAAGTGGTATTCGCAGTTGTGCGCGCCGGTGGACGGCAGGAGAAGGTAGAGGTGGGCACTGTGCTCACCACGAACCGTGTTGTTGCCGACAAGAAGGGCAACGTCACGCTTCCGGCTGTGCTGCTCGTCGACGGTGAGACCATCACGAGTGACGCAGAGAAGCTCGCTAAGGTCACGGTGACTGCAGAGGTCCTCAACGACCTCCGCGGCCCGAAGATCGTCATCCAGAAGTACAAGAACAAGACCGGTTACAAGAAGCGTCAGGGCCACCGTCAGGAGCTCACGCGCATCAAGATCACCGACATCAAGTAAGTCGAGGAGCAGACTTCAATGGCACACAAAAAGGGAGCGAGCTCGACTCGCAACGGCCGTGACTCGAACGCTCAGCGCCTCGGCGTGAAGCGTTTCGCGGGCCAGACCGTCAGCGCGGGCGAGATCCTCGTCCGTCAGCGCGGCACGCACTTCCACCCCGGCGCCCTCGTGGGCCGCGGTGGCGACGACACGCTGTTCGCCCTCTCGGCAGGCATCGTCGAGTTCGGTGCGAAGGGCCGCCGCAAGGTGGTCAACATCGTCGCTGGCGAATAGCAGCAAGCACAGTCCCTGAATCCAGGGCGGTGTCAGGATGAGGGGCGGGCCACGGTCCGCCCCTCATCCGTATTTTCACGACTTATCGTTCTACAGGAGCTCTTCATGGCCACCTTCGTCGACCAGGTGACGCTGTATCTGCGCGCTGGAGAGGGTGGCAACGGCTGCGTCTCTGTCAAGCGCGAGAAGTTCAAGCCACTCGCCGGCCCCGACGGCGGTGATGGCGGCAACGGCGGCAGCATCACGTTCTACGCCGACCCGCAGGAGACGACGCTGCTGTCGTACCACCACAAGCCGCATCGCTCGAGCGACAAGGGCGGCTTCGGGATGGGCGATTGGCGCAACGGGTACACCGGGCAGCCGCTCGATCTGCCGGTTCCCATCGGAACGGTCGTCCGCGACGCGGACGGCGTCGAACTCGCTGACCTCTCCGAGCCCGGCATGCGCTACGTCGCTGCCGAAGGCGGACAGGGCGGTCTCGGCAACGCGTCGCTCGCCAACACGAAGCGCAAGGCGCCGGGCTTCGCTCTGCTCGGCACGCCAGGCGAGGAGCTGCAGGTGCAGCTCGAGCTCAAGATCGTCGCGGATGTGGCCTTCGTCGGCTACCCGTCCGCTGGCAAGTCGAGCCTCATCGCGGCGATGTCCGCGGCCAAGCCGAAGATCGCCGACTACCCCTTCACCACGCTCCACCCGAACCTCGGCGTCGTGCAGGCGGCCCAGTACCGCTACACGGTCGCCGACGTTCCCGGCCTCATCGAGGGCGCGAGCGAGGGCAAGGGCCTCGGCCTCGACTTCCTGCGGCACGTCGAGCGGTGCTCCGCGCTGCTGCACGTGCTCGACTGCGGAACGCTCGACCCGGGCCGCGACCCGATCAGCGACCTCGATGTCATCCTCGAGGAGCTCGGCAACTACCCGGTGCCGGAGGGGCAGACGCCGCTCCTGGAGCGCCCGCAGTTCGTCGCGCTCAACAAGATCGACCTGCACGATGGGCGTGAGCTCGCCGAATTCGTGCGCCCCGAGCTGGAGGAGCGCGGCTACCGTGTCTTCGAGATCTCGACGGTGAGCCACGAGGGTCTCAAGGAGCTCTCCTTCGCGCTCGGCGAGCTCATCGACCGCGACAGGGAGGCCAAGCTCGCCGAGCTGGCCATCAAGCCGCGCATCGTGCTGCGTCCGCGCCCCGTCGACGAGAAGCCGTTCGAGATCCGCGTCGAGGGTGGAACGCACGGAAACACGTACCGGATCCTCGGTGAGAAGCCGCAGCGTTGGGTCGCGCAGACGGACTTCGCGAACGACGAGGCCATCGGCTACCTCGCGGACCGCCTCAACAAGATCGGTGTCGAGGAAGCCCTCTTCAAGGCCGGTGCAGTCGCCGGTTCCGCCGTCATCATCGGGCCTGGCGCGCAGGGCATCGTCTTCGACTGGGAGCCGACGCTCACGAGCGCGGCAGAGCTCACGGTCTCGCCGCGTGGCACGGACAGTCGCCTCGAGGAGAACAGCCGCACCACCACGCGTGAGCGGCGCGAGGGCTACTACGAGCGCATGGACGGCAAGGCCGCGGCGCGTGCCGAACTCGAGCGCGAGCGCGAGGGCGGCGTGTGGAAGGTCGACGAGTGACCTCGCGAACATTGGTAGGGTGGGACGCATGATCGAGCTGATTCCCGCTGCGCTTGCTGATGCCGTGCTGGCCCAATCCGTGCTGGCCGAAGAGGGGCACCACATCGTCAACGAGCTGGTGATGCCCCCGATCATGTTCGGTGTCGTCACGCTCGTCGCCTTCGTGGCCCTCATCGTCGTCACGTACGCGTTCCGCAACACGTGGCACAGCAACCCGGTCGACTCCAAGGTCGTTCCCTACGAGCCGTTCAACCACGCTGGCGTCATCGAGTCCGGCTCGGAGCACTCGAAGCACTAGCGCGGAGACGCGCCCGCCTTATGCCTCACACCGTCGAGCCTTCCCCCGTTCCCGAGCGCCGCAGAGTCGGCGTCATGGGTGGAACCTTCGACCCGATCCACCACGGGCACCTCGTGGCGGCGAGCGAGGCGGCGGCGCACTTCGATCTCGATGAGGTGCTCTTCGTGCCGACGGGGAAGCCGTCGCACAAGTCGCACGTCACCCCGGTCGAGCACCGCTACCTGATGACGGTCATCGCGACGGCCTCGAACCCCCGGTTCAAGGTGAGTCGTGTCGACGTCGACCGCGACGGCCCCACGTACACGATCGACACGCTGCGCGACGTCCAGCGACTCCGCCCGGATGCAGACCTGTACTTCATCACGGGTGCGGATGCCATCGCGCAGATCCTCGGGTGGAAGAACTCGCTCGAGCTGTTCGAACTCGCCCAGTTCGTCGCGGTCTCGCGACCGGGGCACGAGATGCGCACCGACGGCATCCCCGCCGACAAGGTGACGGCGCTCAAGATCCCAGCCCTGGCGATCTCCTCGACGGACATCAGGGCGAGGGCCTACGAGGAGAAGCCGGTCTGGTACCTGGTGCCAGACGGTGTCGTGCAGTACATGGCCAAGCACAGGCTGTACACGGCAGAAGAGATTGATGCCATATGAGTGACGCCCCACTGACTCGCCGCGAGCTTCGCGAGCTCGAACGTCGCCGCGAGAAGGGCGAGCAGCCAGAGCTCCCGACGATGGCGCCGACGGTCTCCGTGGAGGCCGGGGCGGGATTCGACGAAGCTGCTCCGGCCGCTCCTATCGTTCCAGCTGCTCCGGCCCCTCCTGCTGAATCGGCGCAGCTGGCGCAGCTCGCATCCGGCGTCGCGCTCGAGGCTCCGCTCCAGATCGACGGCCGCTCACCGACGCCGATCGACGTGACGGCGACGCTCGAGGCCACTGAGGCATCTGAGGCCCCGGACGTCGCTGAGGTCGAGGAGGTCGCTGAGGCCCCCGAGTTGCCCGGCGACTCGTTCAATCGGAGCCCGGCGGCCGTCGAGCAGGAGGCTCAGGAGGACGGCACGAGCGGCGACTACTTCCGACGCCTCGTCATGGCCAGCCACTCCACGGACGAGACGCCGACGGGCATGATCGTCATGCCGGAGATGAGCTCGCCCGATATCACCGGCGCCCTCAGCGGCGCGGGTGATCTCATGATCACGGGCAAGATGCAGGTCTCCCGCGAGCTCTCCAACTTCGGCACGCTGACGACGGGGCTCGACTCGCCGGAGATCGACCACGCTGACGAGGGCGACGAGCAGCTGCACTCGAGGGCCGTCGAGGAGCACAGTCCGGTCGCGGCCAGCCGCGCGGTGCGCGAGCCTGGAATGCCGCTCGCACCCCGCCGTGGGCACGGCGTGCGGCTGTCGATCTGGGCGGTCGTGAGTGGCCTTGCCGTCGCTGTGGCTGGCGTTGTCGCAGTGATCCTGGGTATTGTTCAGGGTTGGTTCTGATCAGCTGGCGAGCGCATCGCCTCTCGGACACCACGTTGAGCTCATCTGGGCTCTCAATGAAAGGGACCGAATGACCGCGAGTACGCGAGCAATCGAACTGGCAGACATCGCAGCGAAGGCTGCCGACAAGAGACTCGGCTTCGACATCGTCGCCCTGGATGTCTCGAACAACATGCCGCTCACGGACATCTTCCTCCTCGTCTCCGGTCGCAACGAGCGCATGGTGCTCTCCATCGCCGATGAGATCGAAGACGCGATGCGCGACATCGGGCAGCGCACGCTGCGCCGAGAGGGCCGTCGCGAGGGTCGCTGGGTGCTCCTCGACTTCAACGACATCGTCGTGCACGTCTTCCACGAGGAGGAGCGCACGTTCTACGGGCTCGAGCGACTGTGGAACGACGCACCCGTCGTGAAGCTCGATCTCGGCGAGGGCGACGCAGCCGCCGACCAGCCGAACCAGGCCGAGCAGAGCTGAGCGGCGTGACGCCCCGCAGGTCGAAGGGCGGATGGGCCTGGCTCATCCTCACCGGCTTGCTGGCGGGCTTCCTCTCGGGGCTCTTCGGGGTCGGCGGGGGCATCCTCATCGTGCCCGCACTCGTCTATCTGGTGCGGCTCGACACCCGCTTGGCCGCTGGCACCTCGCTGCTCGCCATCCTGCCGTCGGCGATCGTCGGGGTGGTGACGTACGCGGTCGGCGGCAACGTCGACCTTCTCCTGGCGGGGCTCCTGGCCGTCGGCGCGATCGCGGGTGCCCCGCTCGGGTCATGGCTGCTGGAGAAGATCTCGAAGCGCACGCTGCAGTGGGCGTTCATCGCGTTCATCGGCGTCGTCATCGTCTCGCTCTTCCTCGTCGTGCCGTCGAGGGACGCCGCAGTGCACATCGATCTGCTCGGCGGCGCGCTGCTGGTGTTCCTGGGCCTCTGCACGGGCGTGCTGTCCGGCCTGCTCGGCATCGGCGGGGGAGTCGTGGTCGTGCCGATGCTGGTCGTGCTCTTCGGCTCGAGCGACCTGCTCGCGAAGGGCAGCTCCCTGCTCATGATGATTCCGACGGCGCTGTCCGGCACGATCAGCAACCTGCGACGCAAGAACGTGGATGTGGGTGCCGGCCTCGCGGTCGGTGGCGCCGCCTGCCTCACGACGAGCCTCGGGGGCTTGAGCGCCGCCGCCATCTCGCCGTCGCTCGCGAATCTGCTCTTCGCGGCCTTCCTCGTCGTGATCGCGGTGCGCATGGGTGTGGATGCCTGGCCCCGTCGCACCGCTCGGTAGCGACACGCGCTGGCCGCCTCGATTTGGTGCGTCCCAGCTTCTGAGCTATTATTTTCGAGTTCCCGGAAACGGGTGCGGGTCTGTGGCGCAGCTGGTAGCGCACCTGCATGGCATGCAGGGGGTCAGGGGTTCGAATCCCCTCAGATCCACCACGAAGCCCCGGTCAGCTGAAGCTGACCGGGGCTTTTTCGTCCGAGCTGCCGCTCGGTTCCCCGCGCGATGCGGGAGGATGTCCGCATGGCGAGACGCATCATGGGCGACACTGCACGGGCCAACTGGAGCGCGCTCATCGCGGTGCCGTTCGCAGCGGCCTTCTACCTGTTCGTGGCGAGACGCCTCGGCGTCGAGATCGGCGACACGGTTCGCTACCTCGTGAGCATCTTCATCGTGTTCTGGCCGCTGTTCGGAACGGTGTACCTGGTCTGGACGCACCTCGCCTATCGCAACGCGGACGCGGTGCAGCTGCGGGTCGCCTCGAGGCGAGAGCGCATCACGAAGCGCCGCTGGTGGCATCGGCTCGTCGGCTACGGGGGAGCGACGGACTGGACGATGGCGGGCGCCATGGTCGCGGTCGCCCTCACGGTCGCTATCGCGCAGGAACCCGCCTTCCGCGACCAGACCATCTTCGTGGTGCTCGGGCTCGCCACGGTCGCGGCCTCGTGGGCGCTCATGGTCTACGCGTTCGCGTTGGAGTACCTCCGCCTCGACGCGGTCCCTGATGCTGAGGCGGGACATGGGGGAGCGGACGAGCGCGAGCGGGATGCCGCGCGCCGGTCGCAGATCGTGTTCCCGTTCGAGGAGGAGCCTCGCTTCGGCGACTACCTGACGCTCGCGGTCCTGATGTCGACCATGGCGGCGACGGCGTCGGCTGAGATCACGTCACGCCGCGGCTGGCGCATCGCCCGGACCAACGTGGTGCTGGCGTTCGCGTTCAACTCGGTCATCGTCGCCATGATGGTCTCCGTGCTCTTCGGTGGGCTCACGACCTAGGGGGAGGTCAACGCGGGGAGGCTAACGTCGGGACGCTCAGCGCACGACGCGGAAGCCCTCGGTTCCCTTTGGGGTCCGCTCGGAGACGCGAGATGCGGTGACTTCGGCATACGGGGGCCCTTTGCTCATCCACGCGAGGAGCGCATCCACCTGGTGCTCCTCTCCTTCGAGCTCGGCTTCGACCCGGCCGTCGTGGAGGTTGCGGACCCAGCCGCTCACACCCAGCCGCTGCGCCTCCTGCGCTGTGGTGAAGCGGTAGCCGACACCCTGGACAGTCCCGGCCACGATGACGTTGACTCTCCGCATAGCCACATTGTGCTTTCCACGCCTGGAATCCGGGAAGATGCCGGCCCGTGTGGGGTGAGAAGCACAGCCTTTTCCCATCTGGTGGGCTCGGCCCATCTGGCGGGCTCGGGGAGCTTCCGCGGTCAGGTCAGGTGCGAGAGCTCGCCCACGTCGTAGCCGGTGTTCGGGAGGCAGCCGAGCTCGGTCAGCAGCTCGGGCATGCTCCACAGCCGTACCTCCTGGGGGCGGGTGGTGGCGATCGATGCCGCCGCGCTGCCGCCGATCGCGAGTTGGCGCACACTCACGGAAGACGGACCAGATGCGGGACTCGGCGCACCGTGGACGATGCGCCAGGAGGGGTGCCCATCGAGCGGATGCTCCTCGACGAGCAGCGAGGACGGCTCGTCTCGGAGGCCACGGCCGGAGACCTTCAGCGCGGCCTCCTTCGCCGTCCAGAGGGCGATGCGAGCGGCGACGCCCACCCGCTGCGTCGACGCGGGCATCCGCAGCCGCTCTGCTGGGTGCAGGGCGTACGCGTCGAACTCGGACCACAGCTGTGTCGGCACGGTCTCGATGTCGACGCCGATCGCGTCCGCCGGGTCGGCGATCGCGACGAGCACCCGGCCGTTCGTCGTCGAGGAGCTGAGCGAGAGGTCGCTGCTCGTCGGCTGCCCGTGGCGCCCGCCGCAGTCTGCGCAGCGGCGGTCGATGACGAGCTCGCCGGCCAGCTCGAGCGGGACCCCGCGGCCCCACGCCGCCAGCAGCCGGAGGGCGGCGCGCCCCGCCAGCGTGCGGCGACGCAGCTCCTCGGTGCTCCGAGCGCCGGCGGCGGCGAGGTCGTCGGCGCTCGCGCACTGCGACGCGGCGTCGAGGACCTCGTCGATGCCAGCGGCGAGCACGGCGATCATCGGCGGCTGATGCGGCGGTACTGCCACACGGCGATCGGCGCGAAGATCGCGATGATCGCGACGCTGCACAGGAACGCGTACAGGACGGCGTTCTCGGCGGGCCATCCTCCGGCAGCCGTGAAGCCGCTCGGGGCCGCGTTGCCGAAGAGCTCCCTGACGGCGCTTGCGACCGCCGTGACCGGGTTCCACTCCGCGAACGCGCGAAGGGGGCCGGGGAGCATGTCCGCTGAGACGAAGGCACCGGAGATGAAGCAGACGGGGAACAGCCACAGGAGGCCGAGGCTCTGCGCGACCTCGACGCTCTTTGCGGTGAGCGCGATGGTCGCGCCGATCCAGGAGGTCGCGAAGGCGAAGAGCAGCAGCAGCGCGAAAGCGGCGAGCACTTCGAGCGGGCCGGATTCGACGCGCCAGCCGATCGCGAGTCCGCACGTCAGGATCACGGCGATGGAGATGATGCTCGTGACGAGATCGGAGCTCGTCCGTCCGAGGATGACGCCGACGCGCGACATGGGGAGCGTGCGGAGCCGATCGATGAGGCCGGACTGCAGGTCCTTCGCGAGGTAGACGGCGGTGAACGAGGAGTTGAAGGTCAGGGTCTGGGCGAGAATGCCGCCGATCAGGAACTGCCGGTAGTCGGCGCCGCCCAACGCGCCGCCGAAGACGAAGGCGAGGATGAGGACGAAGATGATGGGCTGCGCGATGCCGGTCACGAGGGCGCCAGGCGTGCGCTGCACGTTGAGCACGTTCCTGCGGGCGACGATGCTGCCGTCGCGGAAGGCCGCGGTGATTGCGCTCATGCGGTGACCGCCTGTCGCTCGTCGTTGGTGTGCAGCTCGGCGGACGCATCGTCGGGTCGCTGCCCCGTGATCTGGAGGAAGACCTCGTCGAGGGTCGGCTGCCGCAGCGCCGCCTCGATCGTGCCGATCCCGGCCTCCGAGAGGCCGGCGAGCACGGCAGCGAGATCACGGCTGCCGTTCGGTGCCTTGGCGGTGATGCGCACGGCGCGGTCGTCGAGGGACGCCTCGCGTCCGACCGCGGCGACGATCTGGAGAGCCCTGTGGCCGTCCTCCGCCCGCTCGAGAACAAGA
This sequence comes from Pseudoclavibacter sp. AY1H1, assembly GCF_002931055.1. Classification (GTDB taxonomy): domain Bacteria; phylum Actinomycetota; class Actinomycetes; order Actinomycetales; family Microbacteriaceae; genus Pseudoclavibacter. The sequence continues at coordinate 52,382 of NZ_PSXX01000012.1, forward strand.
TCGATCGCGGCTCCTCCTGCCCGCGCCTTGAGCGCCGACGCGGTGCCCTCTGCCACGATCCGGCCCGAGTCGATGACCGAGATGGCATCGGCCAGCTGGTCGGCCTCCTCCAGGTACTGGGTTGTCAGGAGCACCGTCGTGCCTGCCGTCGCGAGCGTCTGGATCGCATCCCAGGTATCGCGACGCCCGCGCGGGTCGAGTCCCGTCGTCGGCTCGTCGAGGATCACGACGGGCGGCCTGGCGACGATGGCGCCGGCAAGGTCGAGGCGGCGGCGCATGCCGCCCGAGTAGTCGCCCGCGCGCTTCTTGGGGTGCAGGTCGTCGAGGCGGAAGTCGCGGAGCAGCTCGTTCGCGCGTGCCTTCGCGTCTCGGCGCCGCATGCCGTAGAGCTGGCCGACCATCGTCAGGTTCTCGACTCCGGTGAGCTTCTCGTCGACGGCCGCGTACTGGCCGGAGACGCCGATGCTGCGGCGCACGTCCTGAGCCTCGCGCCGGACGGAGTGGCCGGCGACCTGCACGTCGCCGGCATCCGGGTCGAGGAGGGTCGTGACGACTCGGACGGTGGTGGTCTTGCCCGCCCCGTTCGGGCCGAGGAGTGCGTGGACGGAGCCTGCTGGGATCTCGAGGTCGACGCCGTCGAGTGCGGTGAAGTCGCCGAAGCGCTTCCTGAGCCCGCGGATCGAGATCACGAGACCGCCAGGTCGCGCTCGCGGACGGGCGTGATGTCTCGCCAGTTCTCGGTCACGTAGTCGAGGCAGGCCTGCTTGGGGGCTGGGCCGTAGACGACGACCCAGCCTGCGGGCACGTCGGCGAAGTCGGGCCAGAGGGAGTGCTGCTGCAGCTCGTTGACGAGGACTCGGAACTCTGCGGAGATGTCATCGAACGGATTGGTCATGATGTTCCCTTCTCTGTTCACGCGGGGGTTCGTGAGTGAGGTGGCGCGAATGGTTCTCCAGGTGCTTCGGAGCAGGCTCGCTATCGGTTGGCAAGCTGTGCATGTGAATCGGACATGAGCGTGTCGAGCACTGGGGCGATCACGCGGAGGGAGGCGTCGTCGAGCAGCGCCGAGTGGCGAGCCTGGACTCCGCTCGAGGTGACCCGACCCGTGGCGTGCGCCGCCCAGGCCTGTGGGGCTGGCCGGTCTGCCGGCACGTCGACGCGCGCCTCGAACACGTGCAGCCCGCCCTCGAAGGTGGGGATCGGGGTCGTGTCGAGGAGCGCCCCGACGCGGAGGAAGCCGCGCACCATGCGGTCGATGCTCCGTGCCGGGATGTCCGCGAGGGGGTTGCCCGCCTCTGCCAGGACTGCGCGCACCGCTTCGGCGTCGAGCTCGCCTGCCGGGGCCGCCACCTCGTTGGCGTCGAGGAACGCGCGCCACATGCGGTCGCCGCCGTCGACTCCGGCGACGGAAGAATGCTCCGTCGGGTAGGCGTCGATGATGGCGAGGAGCTCGACCTCGTCGCCGCCGCGCTGGAGGTGGGCGGCGAGGTGGTGCGCCAGGCGTCCGCCGAAGGACCATCCGACGATCCGATACGGACCCTCGGGCTGCACGCTCTTCATGGCCTTCACGTACGCGTCGAGCAGCTCCTCGAGCGAGCTGTGCTCGAATTCGTGATCGACATCGGGCGCGATGCCGGGCAGCTGCAGTCCGTAGAGCGGCCGGCTGCCCTCGAGGTGCGCGAGGAGCCCCGCGAACTTCCAGGAGATTCCGCTCGCTGGGTGGACCGCGAAGAGCGGCTCCTGGCCGGCGGTGGAGCCGTCCGCGTCGCGCGCTGGGCGCAGCGGCAGGATCATCCGGAGGCTCTCCGCGATGTCGCCGCCACCGTCGCTTGCGAGGGCGGCGAGGCCCTCGACCGACGGCGCCTGGAAGATGGCTTGCACGGGCAGCTCGGTGCCGAGCGCGTCGTTGATGGCCCGGATGGTCGGCTGCGCGACGAACGAGTGGCCTCCGAGCGCGAAGAACGAGTCGTCGGCGCGGACGTCGTCGACGCCGAGCGTCTCGGCGAAGGCCGCTGCCACGGCCAGCTCAGCGCGTGTGCTCGGGGCGCGCCCGGTGCCTCCGCTCGCCTGCTGTTCCGGGAGGGCGTCTCGGTCGAGCTTGCCGTTCGGGGTGAGCGGGATGCGCGCGATGACCCTGATGCCGACCGGATGCATGTAGTCGGGCACCCGTCCGCGAACGGCCGCGAGCACCTGATCGGCCAGCTGTTCCCGCGCCGTGTCGTCCGACTCGGCGGGCAGCTCGCTCGGCACGATCCAGGCGCCGAGCACGGTCTGTCCGGCCGACTCGACGGGAAGGACCACGGCACTGGCGACGCCGGGCTGCTCGGAGATGACGCGGGTCAGCTCCTCGGGTTCCACGCGGTGTCCGCGGATCTTGAGCTGCGCATCGGTGCGGCCGAGCGAGACGACGCGGCTGGGCTCGTCAGGCATCGCGTCCCGCACGACCACGAGGTCGCCGGTGCGGTACATGCGGCTGCCGTCGCGGGCGAAGGGGTCGGCGACGAAGCGCTCGGCGGTGGCTGCTGAGCGGCCCGTGTAGCCGTCGGCGAGCTGGGGCCCGGAGAGCCAGAGCTCGCCGATGCTGCCAGCTGGTGCCGGTCGGAGGCGGGCATCGAGCACGTGGCCGACGACGTCCCGAGTCGTGGATCCGAGCGTGGGCTCCTTCGTGTCCTCGATGCTGGCGAGCATCGAGTCGACGCCGACCTCGGTCGGGCCGTACAGGTTCCAGGCACGGGTGCTGGTCCGGCGACGCAGCCAGGTCCAGAGCTCGCCGCTGATCGCTTCGCCGCCGAGGAGGAGCGTGAAGCTGTCCGCGGCTGAGAGGGAGTCGAGCCAGTGCTCGAGGCCCGTCTGCGCGGTGAGCGCCTCGACGTAGCTCGGCGTCGTCTCCCATGCCCTGATCTGCCGGTCGGCGAACAGTTGGACGAGCGCCTCCGGGTCGCGGCGCACGTCGTCTGCGATGACGTGCAGCTCGTGGCCGCTCGCGAGCCACAGGATGGGGTCCATGGCCGCGTCGAAGCCGACGCCGGTGGTGTGCGCGACGCGGATGCGGCGCTCGGCGGCGTCCGGCAGCAGGGTCGAGCGGTGGCTGCGCAGGAGGCTCGCGAGAGCGCGGTGGGGCACCTGGACTCCCTTGGGGACCCCGGTCGTTCCCGAGGTGAAGATGAGGTAGGCGGGGGCGTCGAGCTGCGCGGTGCGCACCTCGGAGCCGCCGGCCTTGCCCGCCTCGCCGGCGGCGCCGGCGCCTTCGGCGAGGATCTCGTCGAGTCCTCCGTCGATGACCAGCGCGGGACGGGCCGCATCGAGCATCCCGTCGACGCGCTCGTTCGGGTACTCGGGGTCGATGGGCATCGCGACGGCACCGGCCCGCCAGATTCCGAGGAGAGCGGCGACGGTGTCGATCGACCGTGGCAGGCGGTAGGCGACGACGCCGCCCCGTGTCACGCCGCTGCGACGCAGCGCCAGGGACACCTGCTCGGTTCGCTCGGCGAGGGTCCGGAAATCGACCGCACCGTCCGGGGCGACGACGGCCGGTGCGTCCGGGGTGCGCTCCGCCGCGGCATCGAAGGCCTCGAGCACGGAGCGGAGGTCCGCGTCCGCAGCCACGTCGCCGTCAGGCCGCCAGGCCGGCAGCCGTTCCGGGGTGCCAGGGATGGTGATCGACGCGAGCGGCGCATCCGGGGTCTCGGTCGCGACCGTGAGGAAGGCGAGGAGTCGCTCGACGAGGCCGTTGGCCGCTGCCTCGCTGAACAGCGCGGAGTTGTACTCGAGCACTCCTGGCACGTCGGAGCCGGCCTCGGCCGGGCGCAGCGTGAAGGACAGGTCGAACTTCGCGCCTCCCGTGCTCTCCGGGGCCACGGGCGAGACATCGACGCCGGGGAGCGCAAGCGGCAGATCGCTCTGCTCTTCCACGGCCAGCATCGTCTGGAACAGGGGGTGGCGTCCGAGCACGCGTTCCGGCGCGACGGCCTCGACGATGCGCTCGAACGGCACCTGCTCGTGGTCGATGCCGAAGAGCGCTGACGCTCGTGCGGCCTCGACGGCGCCTGCCAGGGTGGCGTCGTCTCCGAGCTGGATCCTGAGGGGCAGCGTGTTGACGAAGAACCCGATCAGGTCGCTCAGGTCAGCATCCTGGCGCCCCGCCGACGGGGCCCCGATCACGAGGTCCGTGCCCGAGCCCGTGCGCATGAGGAAGCCGGCGAGCGCGCCGAGCCAGCCGTGGAAGCCGCTCGCGGACGTGCCGGCGGCGACGGAGCCGAGACCGGTGGCGACGTTCGCGGGGACCGTGAAGGCCAGCTGACGCGCCGGCTGGGCACTCCCGGCTTCGCGGGCGCCGTCTGCGCTGAGCTCCAGCACCGACGGCGCACCGTCGAGGAAGTCGGTCCAGGCGGTGAGCTCGCGTGCTTCGCGTGCGTCGTCCTCATGCGCCGTGAGCAGGCGCGCGAAGTCGGCGAACTGGGCAGGCAGCGGGCGCCGGAGTGCTGCGGAGCCGCTCCTTCGCGCCGTGTACGCGGTTGCGAGATCGTGGGCGAGGGGGGCCAGCGAGGCTCCGTCGGTCGCGATGTGGTGGATGACGAGCTGGAGCAGCCAGGATCCGTCGCCCAGCTCGGAGAGTCCCGCGCGGAAGGGCAGGTCGCGAGTGAGGTCGAAGCCGGCGGAGGCGTCGACCGGCTCGCTCTGGAGCAGGCCGGAGACCGGGGCGTGGATGCGCTGCACAGGTGCCCCGTCGGCCTCCGGGTAGCTCGTGCGCAGCACCTCGTGGCGGGCGACGAGGTCGTCGAGCGCGCCGACGAGCGCCTCCCGGTCCAGTTCGCCGTCGAGCCGAGCGCTGAGGACGACGTTGTAGTCGCCGGAGCTCGGCGCGAGTCGGTTGAGGAACCAGAGGCGGGCCTGACCGGGGGAGAGCGGGAGCGGCTGTCCGGCCACGCGGGGGTTCGCTGCCGTCCACTCTCGAAGCGGCGGGCGCGTGCTGGAGACCACCATGTGGGCGTCCTCGGTGCGCTCGCCGGTGCGGCCGAGCAGCGCCAGCAGGCCAGCAGGCGTGGGGGCGTCGAAGATCGCGCGGAGCGCCGGTGCGGTGCCGAAGCGCGTCCGCAGCTCCCCGGCAAGCGCGACGGCGAGCAGGGAGTGCCCGCCGAGGCGGAAGAAGTCGTCGTCCAGTCCGACCTCGTCGAGGCCGATGACGGCGGCGAACGCCGCGCAGATGGCGCGCTCGTCCTCGGTCTGCGGGCGCCGCGAACCCGCGGCGGACTCGGGCGCGGGCAGCGCTGCGAGGTCGACCTTCCCGTTCGGGGTCAGGGGCAGACGCTCGAGCACGGTGACGCTCGAGGGCACCATGTAGTCGGGCAGCGCGGCGCGGGCGTGGGCGGTGACGGTCTGGGCGTCGGCGGTCCCGGCGACCCAGGCGACGAGCCGCGCGCTGTCCCGGCCGGCAGGCGCGTGGATGGTCGCGACTGCGGCATCCACGCCAGCCGTGCGCTCGAGGCTCCGTTCGACATCCCCGAGCTCGATGCGGTAGCCGCGCAGCTTGATCTGGTCGTCGTCGCGGCGGAGGAACTCGAGCTCGCCCGATCCATGGCGGCGGACGATGTCGCCGGTGCGGTAGAGGCGGGAGCCGTCGCCGGAAGGGTCGGCGATGAAGGCGGTCGCGGTCTCGGCGGCTCGCCCGCGGTACCCGTGCGCCTCCGAGGCGCCGGCGAGGTGCAGCTCTCCCGGCACTCCGTCCGGCACATCCCTGAGGAACGCGTCGAGCACTCGCGCGGTCACGTTCGCGACAGGGCGGCCGATGCGCACGTGTCCTGGTTCGCTGATGCGGGTGACGACGGAATCGACGGCGAACTCGCTCGGGCCGTAGAGGTTCCACGCGTCGACGCCGTCCGCGGCGAGGAGGGAGTCCCAGAGCTCTCGCGAGACGGCCTCGCCGCCGAGCGCGATGAGCAGGGGCGTCTCCCGGTGCGCGGCGCGGTCGAGGAGTCCCGTGCTGATGAGCTGTCGGACGTAGGAGGGCGTGGTCTCGAGCACGTCGATCGCGGCGTCAACGACGCGCTGCACGAGCTCGTCGGCGCTTCGTCGCGTGCTGTCCGTGGCCATCACGAGCGTTGACCCGGCGGCGAGCCAGAGGATCGGGTCCCAGGCGGCGTCGAAGCCGAGGCCGGCGACGTGGAGGACACGCGGGGCTCGCCCGTCGAGGCGCGAGCGCAGCGGGGCGATCATGGCGTCCTCGTGCTGCGCCTGGACGTTGGCGAGCGCGGAGTGCGGCACCTGCACGCCCTTGGGGGTGCCGGTCGTGCCCGAGGTGAACACGAGGTAGGCGGGCTGCTCGGCATGGGGGAGCTCTGGCAGGCTCGTGTTCTCGGCGCTCTCCCCGAGCGCGACGAGCGCGGCGGGGGCGACTGCCGGAGTGCCGGAGTCAGCGGCGAGGGTGGCGAGCCGGTCAGCATCGCTTGCGACGAGCAGCGCGGGCATGCTCGCCTCGAGGATCTGCGCGATGCGCGCGTCCGGGTAGTCGATGTCGATGGGAACGGCGATCGCTCCGCTGCGGAGCGCGGCGAGCACGAGGGTCACCGCGTCGCCCGAGCGCGGAAGCGCGATGGCGACGCGATCGCCGGGACGCACACCGGAGGCGACGAGCCCCAGGGCCGCGGCGTCGACGCGGGCTCCGAGCTCGGCGAACGAGAGGTTTTCGTGCGCGTCCTCGAGCGCAGAGGCCCGGGGTGCGCGGCGGATGCTGGCCGCGAGCACGTCGAGGACGGTCCCTTCGACGGTCAGCGAGCGGCCACGGGCCTGCGTGTCGATGCGGTGCCGCGTCGCCGCGTCGACGGCGGGGATCTCCGAGAGGGGGCGCTCGATCGTCTCGACCATGGCGGCGAGCATCCGATCGACCGTGTCGCGCATGCGCTCGATCGTCGATTCGTCGAAGAGGGCGAGGTCGTAGGCGAGCGCGGCCTCGAGCGGCCCCGCGTCGCCAGCGGGCGTCGAGAAGTCGAGCATGAGGTCGGTCTTCACGCCCGCCGTCGTCACCTGGCCGGGGACGGTCACCTCGACATCACCGAGGTCGAGCCGGGCTGGCTCGGTGTTCTGCAGCGTCAGGAGCACCTGGAAGACGGGGTGGCGATCGGCGACGCGAGGGGGGCGGACGGCGTCGACGACAGCATCGAACGGCACGTCCTGGTGCGCGTAGGCCTCGGTGTTCCCCGCCCGGACGCGCTCGATGAGCTCGGCGAGGGTCGGGTTGCCGACGAGCGAGGTGCGCAGCGCGACCGTGTTGACGAAGAAGCCCACGAGGCGCTCGAGCTTGGGGTCGACGCGGCCCGCGACCGGCGTGCCGAGGACGATGTCGGTGCCTGCGCCGTGCTGGCCGAGCGCGGCGGCGACGGCAGCGTGGAGGACGATGAAGAGGCTCGTGCGGTGCTCAGAGGCGACGCGGCGCAGCGCGAGGTGGCGTTCGGCGTCGAGCTCGAAGGCGAGGTGACCGATGTCGCTCGGCCGGCTCCCGCGCTCGCGGTCTCGCGGTAGGTCGATCTCGTCCGGTGCGCCCGCGAGGGCCCGGCGCCAGAAGTCGAGCTGAGTGCTCATGGCGCTCGTGGAGTCCTCCTCCGAGCCGAGCGACTCCCGCTGCCACAGGGTGTAGTCGGCGTAGGAGACGGGCAGCGCGGGGGACGGGGCGGCGCTCGAGCCGGCGGACTCGGGAGCCGTGCGCGCCGTGTAGGCGGCGGAGAGGTCGGCGGCGAAGGGCGCGAGCGACCAGCCATCCGAGGCGATGTGGTGCATGGTCGCGACGAGCACGTGCGAGGTCGCGGAGCGGCGCAGGAGCACAGCGCGCAGGGGAACCTCGACGGTCACGTCGAAGGGACGCAGCGATTCCTGCCTGACGATCTCGTCGACCCGGTCCGCGGGGACCTCGACGGCCGTGAAGGAGGGGGCGCCCTCGTCGATCGGGAGGATGTGCTGGCGCGGCTCCCCATCGATGTACGGGAAGACGGTGCGCAGCGGCTCGTGGCGCTCCGCGACGTCCCGGAACGCCCAGCGGAGGGCGGCAACGTCGAGCTCGCCGTCCAGGTGCAGCACGACGGGGATGTTGTAGGCGCTCGAGCCTGGCTCGAGGCTGTTCAGGAACCACAGGCGACGCTGGGCGAGTGAGACGGGGAGCTCGTCCGAGTGGGGTGTCGGAACGAGCGGGAGCGTCCGAGCGGCGTCGGCATCCTCGGCATCGAGCGAGGCGAGGCCTGCGACCGTGGGCCGCTCGAACACGTCGCGCACCGTGACCTGGCGTTCGAGGCGCTCGGAGAGCTTCGAGGCGAGCTTCGTGGCGAGCAGCGAGTGCCCTCCCGCGGCGAAGAAGTCCTCGTCGACGCCGATCGAGGTGATGCCGAGCACGTCGGCGAACGCCTCGGCCGTGACGCGCTCCGCGCGGGTGCGGGGCTGCTGCACGGGGTCGCTCGGCGCCTGGTCCGGCGCGGGAAGTGCGCGCCGGTCGAGCTTCCCGTTCGGCGTCATCGGCAGCTCGCTGAGCGCGAGCACGCTGCTCGGCACCATGTAGCCCGGCAGCTCGGTCGCGAGGGAGGCCCTGGTGCGGGCGGCCAGGTCCGTGATCTCGCTGTCACCGGTCACGTAGCCGACGAGGCGGGCGGATGCGCCTTCGCCGACCACGATCGCGGCGGCGGCCGAGACGCCGGGCTGCCGACGCAGCGCGGCCTCCACCTCGGCGAGCTCGACTCGGTAGCCGCGGATCTTGATCTGCTCGTCGATGCGGCCCAGGAAGCGGAGCGAGCCGCTGCGGCGGCGACGCACGACGTCTCCGGTGCGGTACATGCGCGTCCCGTCGCCGGCGAAGGGGTCGGCGAGGAAGCGCTCGGCGCTGAGGCCTGGCTGCCCGACGTAGCCGGAGGCGACGTTCGCGCCGGCAAGGTACAGCTCGCCGATCGCGCCGTCGGGAACGGGCGTGAGCGATGCATCCAGGAGGTAGTGGCGCGTGTTGCGCACGGAGGTGCCGATGTGCGGCTCGGAGCCGCTCTCGATCGGCGCGATGAGGCTGTCGACGGTCGTCTCCGTCGGCCCGTAGAGGTTGAGGGCGCGGACGTCCGGCTGGGCCGCCAGGACATCCCAGAGCGCGGGTCCGACGGCTTCCCCGCCGAGCGCGATCTCGGTCGGGTAGCGGTCCTGGTCGAACAGCCCGCCGGCGATCAGCGCCTCGGCGAACGACGGGGTCGTCTCGATCGCGTCGATCCCGTGCTCGGCGAAGTACGCGGCGAGCCGCTGGGGGTCACGGCGGACGTCGTCGTCGATCATGTGCAGCTCGTGGCCGGCGAAGAGCCAGAGCAGCGGGTCCCAGGCGGCGTCGAACGAGAGGCCAGCCGTGTGCGCGACCCGCGCCGGCCTACCGAGGCGCTCGGCTGCCGGGTCGAAGATCTCTGCCCGGTGGTGCTCGAAGAGGTTCCGGAGGGCGAGGCGGTCGACGCCGACGCCCTTGGGGCGGCCGGTGCTGCCCGAGGTGAACACGACGTAGGCCAGCTCGGAGGGAGCCACCGTCGGAAGGCCGCTGGGGTCCGCCGTCTTCCGACGCCAGGCGACCGACGTGTCGGCGTCGATCGGGAGGGTCGCGACCCGCCACTGCGCTCCCGCCGCCAGGTCGCGCTGCTCCTGCGCCTTGCTCGTGAGCAGGAGCGCTGGCTGTGCGTCTTCGATCATGTTGCCGACTCGGTCGATGGGGTACTCGGGGTCGAGGGGGACGTACACGCCGCCGGCCTTGAGCACCGCGAGCACCAGTACGGGGAGGTGTCGGCTGCGCTCGATGCGCACGGCGACCGTGCGCCCCGCACCGACGCCCTCGCCAACGAGGTGGTGGGCGAGCCTCGTCGAGAGTGCGTCCAGTTCAGCGAAGGTGAGCGTGCCGTCTGCGGCGACGACCGCCGTCTCCGCGTCTCGGACCGCTGCGACCTTCGAGAAGGCACGCAGCACGGACTCCTGGCCGATCGGGACATCGTCGCCTGAGCCCTGCTCGAGGAGCCCCGCGATCTCGTCGGCGCGCACGACGTTGGCGTCGGTGACGGTGGTGGTCGCCGGCTCGTCGAGGACCTGCGAGAGCAGCTCGAGCATCCGCCAGGCGTGCTCGCGCAGGACGTCGCTCGTGTACAGCTCCGCGTCGCCCTCGAGCTGGAGCGTCGGCGCGGCGGCCTCGCTCGTGAGCCCCGAGATGACGACGGACAGGTCATGCACCGGTCCCGTCGACAGGATGTTCACGGTGCCGCGAGCGCGGCCGAAGACCAGCTCGTCGATGACCGGGAGGAGATTGACGGAAGGGCCCGCGAGCGCGTGCGTCTGGGCCACCTCCTCGACTCGGAACTGCTGGTGGGCGACGGCGCCGCGGACCGCGTCACCGGCATTGGCGATGACCTCGGAGAGGCTGAGCCCCGCGGAGACGTCGACGCGCAGGGGGAGGATGCTCGAGAGCATCGAGGGGGTCGTCTTCGCGACCTTGCCGCGCCGCGCTGTGACCGGGAGGCCGAGGGAGACCCGCGCCTGTCCGGTCATCTTCGACAGGTACAGGGCCACGAGGCCCACGGCCGTCTTCGGCAGGTCGCGGCCCAGCGCTCGCAGACGAGCCGCGTCGGCCTCCGGGATGCTCGTCGAGACGCGCACGACGCGCTTGGCGGCGCGTCCGGTCGTGCCCTCGAGGCCCGTGACGACGCTGTCGTCGGCGAGCTGGGCGCGCCAGTAGTCGGCATCCGCCTCGTGCTTCTCCGACGACGCGTACTCGTCGAGATGCTCGTGGAGCTCGTGCAGGCCGGGCAAGGGAGACGCGCTCCTCGCGGCGAGGTGCGCGATGGGCCCGGACAGGAGCGTGCCGAGCACGCCGCGAGGGGCGCTCTTCTCGAGCCGGGTGTACGCGCCGGCGAGGTAGCGCAGGCCGACGACGGCCGAGTAGCCGTCGAGGAGCACGTGGTGGACGCGCTGGAACAGGAGCCAGCGCTCCTCGGCGACTCGGTACAGCGTCGTGCCGAGCAGGTCGCCGCCGGTCATCGACCGGGGCGTCTCCAGCTCGAGGTCCATGCGCTCGCGGGCGACCCGGACCGCCTCCTCCTCGCCGAGGCGACGGAGATCGGACGCCGTGAGGAGGTCGGCCGTCGGGGAGGGGCGCTCGAGCACGGCGTACGGCCCGTCGCCGTCCTCGGCCAGGACGAGGCTCATCGCGTCGAGGTCGGCAACCGTCTTCGTGAACGCGATCCGCAGCAGCCCCTCATCGACCTGGCCACGGAGATCGAGGTACTGCCCGATCTGGTAGCTGGGGTTCTCGGGGTCGAGCTGCTGGGCATACCAGATGCCCAGCTGCGCTGCCGTGAGGGGAAGGCGATCTGGGGAACCCGCGGTGGTCTGCTGGTTCGTCTCGATGCGGCGGCTGGTCTCGGTCACTGTGCGCTCCTCATAGAGGTGCCGAGGTCTCCCTCGGCACCTGATGTCCTGCTCGGCGTGCGGCGCTGGCCGCTGGGTTGCCTCCTTCGGACGGAGGCGGACCCGCTACTGGAACTGGCCGATCTGGAGAGAGTTGAGGAGACCGCCGAGGTCGATGAGCGGGCCGTCGATCAGGGGGCCGTTGATGAGGGCACCGCCGGCCAGCGTCGACACGGAGCTCGAAGCCGACGCGGGTGCGAGCTCGGCGGCGCTCGCGGGAGCGGCCGTCAGGGCGACGGCGCCGAGGGAGAGGGCTGCGGCCGTGGAGAGGCTGGCGATGGTCCGAGTCGTCGTCTTCTTCATGTGTTGCTCCTCAATTCGCTGTGTCCGGGGTTGGTCACGGGGGTCGTTCGGAGCGCATCTGGCGGCGGTTTGGCAACAATCCCGCGTCTCTCGGGCATTTCACAGCTAGCCTGAACCCGTGTTCGACTGGCTCATAGCGCTCCCCCCACTTCTTGTCGTCCTCCTCGTGGCGGTCATCGTCACGCTCGAGAGCCTCGGCCTGCCCCTCCCGGGCGAGAGCGTGCTCATCGCAGCCGTGCTCATGAGCGTCGCGGGCACGGGTATCGACCCCTGGCTGCTCGCCGCCGCCGCGGCCGTCGGCGCCATCGTCGGCGACTCGATCGGCTACTACATCGGCAAGCGCTGGGGCGCACGACTGCTGCGCTACCTCTCGCAGCGGTACCCGAAGTACTTCGGCGTCGCGCGCATCAACGCGGCGGTCGGTCTCATGCAGAAGTGGGGTGCGTACGCGGTCTTCTTCGGACGCTTCATCGCGCTCCTCCGAGTCTTCGCCGGCCCGCTCGCCGGTGCCATGGCCATGCCGTACGGGCGCTTCCTGCTCGCGAACGCGCTCGGCGGTATCGCCTGGGCCACGGGCGTCACCGCCATCACCGTCGCGCTCGGGAAGAGCGCCCTCGCACTCATCCACGCCTTCGGCTGGGCCGCGCTCGCGGTCGCCGCGGTCCTCGTCATCGTCATCGTCGCGATCGTCGTCTATCGAGCCCGGAGACGACCAGAGGGTGCGGAGGCGACGAGCGAGACCGAGCAGGAGCTCGACCTCCTCATCCCCGCGGCGAAGGACGCGCAGGACTCCACCCCGGGAGACGCCGCCGCTCGCGACGCCCTCGCCGCAGCCGTGCGCCCGATCGTCACCTTCGCTCGCCGGGCCCCATTCACGACCGCGCTCTCGCTCGTCATCATCGCCATCGGCATCGCGACGGGGGCCATGTGGCACCTCTCACGGGCGCAGCCCTGGTACGGCGATGTCGCCTTCGGCATCCCGCCGCTGGAGGCCGGCATGTGGTGGACCCCCATCACCGGATCGCTGCTCGGCGGCGGCGCCTGGCACTACGCGCTCCTCATCGTGCAGCTGCTCATCGTCGGCGGCGTCTTCGAGTTCCGTTTCGGCTGGAAGCGCACCGCACTCGTGTTCCTCGGCGGCCAGACCCTCGCGGTGCTCGGCACCCTCGCCATCGTCGCGGCGCTCGCCCCGACCGGCTGGGAGTGGGCGACGCGCCTCGCCGACGACCTCGACGTCGGCGCATCCGGCGGCATCGCCGCCCTCACCGCGGCGCTGGTCTGGGTGCTGCGTCCGCCGTGGCGCCTTCGGCTCGGGCTCGCGCTCGGGGCGCTCGTCTCCCTGCGCCTCCTCTACGTCGGCGACCTCGCCGACATCGAGCACTTCCTGCCGGTCACCGTCATCTTCACGATCTACGCCGTGCAGCGCCATCGCAAGACGGGCCTCGCGACGAGCACGCGCGAAGACCGGCTGATCGCGTTCACGGCCCTGATCGCGCTCGGGGCGGCCCAGGTCGTCGCCGCGTTCTTCTCGCTCGACGGCCCGCTCGGCAAGACGGACGCGGAGACGGAGACGTGGGTGGGCGTCGCCATCGACGTCGTCGTCATCCTCCTCGTCGCCAACGGGATCAGGCGGGGCCAGCGCTTCGCCTGGGTCGTCGCGGTGGCGCTCGGCGTCTTCAACCTCCTGGAGCTCGCCCTCATCGTCGTCGTGGTCGCGACCTCCGGCAGCCTCGACGAGGGCCTCACCATGAACTTCGCCGGCTCCCTGCTCTGGGTGCTCGTCGTGGTCTTCCTCATCGTCGCCCGCCGCTCGTTCGCGGTCCGCGTGCGGCCGTCGAAGAACTCCCTCTCAGGCGAGCGCCGAGGAACGGTCGAGGAAGCTCGCGAGATCCTCCCGAGGGTCGGCGGCAGCACGATCTCGTGGATGACGCTCTGGCCGCGCAACCACTACCTGCTGAGTGCGAAGAAGGACGGCTACATCGCCTACCAGGAGTACTCGGGCGTCGCCCTCGCGCTCGGCGACCCGGTCGCGCCGAAGGAAGAGCTCAGCGACCTCATCCACGACTTCGCCTCTCGGGCCGAGCTGGCCGGGCACACGCCCGCCTTCTTCTCGGCGACCCGCGCGACGGTGGATGCGGCCCCCGCGAGCTGGCAGCGCGTGCAGGTCGCGGAGGACACGATCATCGACCTCCCCGGGCTCGAGCTCAAGGGCAAGCCATGGCAGCCGGTGCGCTCCGCCGTGAACCGTGCAGAGCGCGAGGGCATCCGCTTCAAGATGACGACCCTCGCCGAGGAGCCATGGGCGGTGCTCGCGCAGGTGCGCGCGATCTCGGAGGACTGGGTCGGCGACAAGGGACTGCCGGAGATGGGCTTCACGCTCGGCGGCGTCGATGAGGCCCTCGACCCGGCCGTGCGCCTCGGCATCGCGATCGACGACGACGGCAGCGTGCACGGCGTCACGTCGTGGCTGCCGGTGTACGGACAGGATGGCGCGGTCCGCGGCTGGACGCTCGACCTCATGCGTCGACGTGACGGTGGCTTCAAGCCCGTCATGGAGTTCCTTATCATCTCGTCGGCCCTCGCCTTCCGGGACGAGGGCGCCGCCTTCGCCTCGCTCTCCGGAGCGCCGCTCGCGGGCTCGGGGCAGGCGGAGGCGACGGCGCTCGACCAGGTGCTGAGCCAGGTCTCCGAGATCCTGGAGCCGCTCTACGGCTTCTCCTCGCTGCACAGCTTCAAGACGAAGTTCAATCCGCGATACGAACCCATGTACCTGCTCTACCGCGACGAGGCCGACCTCCCGCGCATCGGCATCGGTCTGACGCGCGCCTACCTCCCGACGGCGACGACGGGTCAGCTCATCAGGGCGGGTCTCGGCGCGGGCAAGTAGCGTCTCGCGTCCTTCGCGCCGAGCCGGGCCGCGTCGGCGAGCCACTGCTCGCGACGCCGCTCGGTCGAGGTCTTGACGGGGGAGTAGCGGGTGACCGCGATGGGCCCGAGGCCGACGAATCCGAGCACGTGGGTCTTGAGCTGCCTGATCGGCGTGTTGCCGGTCAGGCGCAGGTAGATGCCTGGGCTGTCTGCGGTGAGGATGATGCGCGCGCTGCGTCCCTTGAGCAGGCCCTTCGGCAGCGGGCCGGAGGCGTCGTAGGCCATGCGCGGCAGGAGCAGCCGGTCGAAGAACCCCTGCAGGAGTGACGGGACCGAGCCCCACCAGACCGGGGTGACGATCACGATGCGTGCGGCGTCCTGGATCGCGCTCCAGGCTTGCTGCAGATCTGGTTCGAGCTCCTGGCGCCTGGTGTAGCCGCGTCGGAGATTCTGATCGAAGACGAGGTCGCGGACTGCGAGGACCTGAGCGTCGCCGTGGGCGTCGGCATAGCGCGCGGCGAGGGCCGCGCAGAGCGAGTCGGGGTTGGGGTGGCCGTCGATGACGAGGGTGTGCATTCGGGCTCCAGAGCCTTGAAGTGGACAGTGTCAAGATGGGACGACAGCCAGCTTAGCTATGATGTTGCTCATGTCAAGATCGGATGCGCCATACCACCACGGCAACCTCGGCCCGGTCCTCGAGGCCGCAGGCATGGAGCTGCTCGCGCAGAAGTCGCACGCCACGATGAGCCTCCGGGAGCTGGCCCGCGAGGCGGGTGTCAGCCACAACGCGCCGTACCACCACTTCGGAGACAAGGCCGGGCTCTTCAAGCGCCTCGGCGAGGTGAGCATGCAGCACCTCGTGCACGCGGTCAGCTCGGCGGATGCTCCCGGGGCCGCCCCACAGGAGCGTGCCCTCGCGCTCACCGTCGCCTACGTCGAGTTCGCCGTCGAGCATCCACACGCCTTCACGCTCATCTACGACCCGGAGGTCTGCATCCCGGGGGCGCCAAGTGCCACGATGGCGCCACTCATCCAGGAGCTCGAGGGGCTGCTCGGGAATGCGGCCGCCGGCCTCGACGCGGAGGCGAGCCCCGCCAGGATCGAGGCACGTGCCACGGCGCTCTGGGCAACCGTGCAGGGTTTGTCCCACCTCGTGATCGCGGGCCACCTCACGCTCGCCCAGGTCCAGCCAGCGCTCGCCGAGTCGCTTCGACGCTAGGCGGTCATGCAGAACCCGGATGTGACTCAGGAGTTATGCCAGCGACGCGACGACGGCGGCGATCCTGCGTTCGCGAGTCGCGTCGGCCTTCGCGGACTCGACTTTGGTGACGTGGGCCTTCCTGGCGCTCGGTGAGAGGGCATCGAAACGCGCCAGCGCGCCCGCGTCGTCGAGCGCCTCGGCGAGGTCCGCCGGCACCTCCGTGGTGCGCGGCTCGGTGTCGAGCTCGATGACGACGGTGATCGGGTCACCACCCTCTATGCCCGTCTCCTTGCGCTTCTCTGCGCTGAACGAGATGAGGAAGCGCCCGCCCATGACCGCGACAGTGCTCCGGTACGTGTAGCCGTTGACGGTCACGACGACGGCCGGCTTCTTTCCTGCGCCGAGCCGCTCGATGACCTCCACTGGCACCTCGATGCCCGTGTTCCTCCCCACGAGGCTCATGGTCGTCGTGAATTCCATGCCGAGATTGTTTCACGGTATTCCCTGCCGGGATGCCTCGAAATGTCGGCGGCCTGTGCCACGATCGGATGGTGTGACGAGGCCCGTCGTCCATAGGAGAGAAAGGGACGACCATGGCCGTCATCCTCAACCCGTACATCCACCTCCTCGACAACGCGCGCGAGGCGCTCGAGTACTACAGGGAGGTGTTCGGGGGCGAGCTCGTGCTCAGCACGTTCGGCGGCTCCGGCATGCCGATGGACCCCTCCGAGTCGGAGAAGATTATGCACGGCCAGCTGACGACTGCCAGCGGGTTCACGATCATGGCCTCCGACACGCCATCCTTCATCGAGCCCAACCCCGGACGAACGGTCGAGATCTCGCTCAGCGGCGACGCCGCCGAGGAGCTTCGCGGATACTGGGACAAGCTGGCCGACGGCGGCGAGATCGAGCAGCCGCTCGTGCAGGCGCCGTGGGGAGACACCTTCGGAATGCTGGTCGACCGTTTCGGGGTCGCATGGATGGTCAACATCCTGGGAAGCTGACGAGTGCCCGAAATGCGTTCGGCCTGGCTGCGCCGTACACTTGACGCCGACCTACTGCGAGGTGAGTGACCCTGGTGCCATCGAGTTTCGACGTGACGTCGCTTGCTTCTCTCGACACTTCTGCGTTGCCGCGAATCGGACGAGCCGTTGGGCGCGGAAGCGCGCACGCCAAGCTCATCCTGTTCGGCGAGCACGTCGTCGTCTACGGGAAGCCGGCCGTCGCGCTGCCGTTGCGTGCCATGCGCATGCGAGCGACCGCCTGGCGCGAGGGCACTGAGCCGCGCTTCGAGTCCGACCACTACACGGGGCCGCTCGCGGCAGCTCCGGAGATCGTGGAGGCTCCGAGGAAGGCCATCGAGGAGACGCTGCGCGCGATCGGGGGCGAGCTCGCGGGACTCACGGTCGCGGTCCGCGGCAACATCCCGCTCGGACGAGGACTCGGGTCGAGTGCCGCGGCGGCCGGCGCGATCGTCGACGCCGTCTCCCGCCTGCACAACGTGACGCTCTCCGGTGGTGAGCACTTCGCGCTTGTCCAGCTGGCCGAGCAGGTGGCGCACGGCAAGCCGAGCGGGCTCGATGCGCTCGCAACGACCATCCCGTCGCCCATCCGCTTCCAGAACGCGAGCGCCGTGCCCGTGCCGGTCGCCCTCGATGCCTGCTTCGTGATCGCCGACACCGGTGTGCACGGATCCACGCGCCAGGCTGTCGACGACGTGCGCACCTCGCTCGAACGCGACCACGACGCCACGATGTCGATCATCGACGCCCTCGGGGACCTCTCCGACCTGGCCATCACCGACCTCGAGACCAACGAGGCACGCTCGCTCGGCTCCCGGATGTCGGAGGCGCACGTGCTGCTCTCCAGTCTCGGCGTGAGCCACCCAGCCCTCGACGAGCTGGTCGAGGCTGCGACCGGCGCTGGCGCGTTCGGCGCGAAGCTCACGGGAGGCGGGCTCGGCGGGTGCATCGTCGCCGTCGTCGATCGGGGAAACGCAGCGGTCGTCGCGGCTGC
Organism: Pseudoclavibacter sp. AY1H1; assembly: GCF_002931055.1. Taxonomy (GTDB): domain Bacteria; phylum Actinomycetota; class Actinomycetes; order Actinomycetales; family Microbacteriaceae; genus Pseudoclavibacter. The sequence goes on from NZ_PSXX01000012.1 coordinate 70,218, forward strand.
GCTGCAGAGCGCTGGTGCGATCCAGACCTGGAGCGTCACCAGCACTGGCACGCCGCTGTGACCGCGACCGCCGTCGCCTACCCGAACATCGCGCTCATCAAGTACTGGGGGAAGCGCGATGAGGCGCTCATCATCCCGCAGACCTCGAGCCTGTCGCTGACGCTCGCGGTCTACCCGACGACGACGACCGTCTCGCTCCTGGGGGAGGGCCAGTCCCACGAGATCCTCCAGGACGGCACGGCTATGCCGGAGGCCGCGGCCGCCAAGGTCGCGCGCTTCCTGGACCACGTCGGCGAACTCGCCGGCAGCGTGCGGTCAGCGCGGGTCGAGACGAGCAACGCGGGACCGACGGGCGCTGGTCTCGCATCCTCCGCCTCCGGCTTCGCCGCGCTCGCAGCGGCAGCATCGTCGGCGTACGGCCTCGACCTGTCGCCGAGGGAGCTGTCGCGGCTCGCACGGCGCGGCTCTGGCTCGGCCTCACGCTCGATCTTCGGCGGCTTCGCCGTCTGGAACGCGGGCACCGACGACCTCAGCTCGTACGCCGAGCCGGTCGACGATGCGCACATCGACGCCGCCATGGTGCTCGGCATCGTCAACGCGGGGGCGAAGTCGATCTCGAGCAGGGAGGCCATGCGCCGGACCGTCGAGACCTCCCCATACAACGCGCCATGGGTCGAGACGAACCCAGGCGAGCTGGCGCTCATGCGCGATGCGCTCCGCCGTGGCGACTTCACGGAGGTCGGCGAGATCTCCGAGCGAAACGCCCTCCGCATGCACGCGGCCATGCTCGGGGCCGTGCCCCCGGTCCGCTACCTCACGGCGGGCAGCATGGCGCTGCTCGATGCCGTCGCCGCCCTCCGACGCGGTGGGCTCGAGGCCTACGCGACCATGGACGCCGGGCCGAACGTGAAGACGCTGTGCAGGGCCTCCGAGGCCCCGGCTGTGCGTGACGCGCTCGCATCCGCGGCCCCAGGCACCGAGTTCGTGATCGCCCCGGCCGGTCCGGGTGTGGCGGTCACGAACGCCGACGCACAGGCAGACGCCGCCCCCGGAGTGGTGCGGTGATCGTCGCCGAGGCACCGGGCAAGCTCTTCGTCAACGGCGAATACGCGGTCGTCGAACCGGGCAGGCACGCCGTGATCGTCGGTGTGTCGAGACTCATCCGAGCGAGCCTGCGGGCTGCCTCGGCCGACGAGGGCAGCACCGTCAGCTCGCACCAGTTCGGCGCGCAGCCGGTCCCCGTGAACATCGACGGCGACCTCGTCTCGATCGATGCCCCCGGGGCGGACCTCGTCCGGGAGTGCATCCGAGTGCTCGTCCAGCTGGCGCACGAGCGTGGCATCGAGCCGCAGCCCTTCGCGCTCGACATCGAGAGCGAGCTCGACGACGTCAGCGGTCGCAAGTTCGGCCTCGGCTCGAGCGGCGCGGTCGCCGTCGTCACCGTCCGCGCCGTGGCGGAGCACTTCGGCATCAACGTCGGCGACGACGCGGTGTACCGCCTCGCGAGCCTCGCCACGATCGAGCTGCGCCCCGCCGCATCGTGCGCCGACATCGCGACGAGCACACTCGGCGGGTGGGTGCACTATGCCTCACCGGATCGCCTCGCCGCTCGCGAGCTCCGACGCCGCAGCGGGGTCGAGGCGAGCCTGGTCGAGGCCTGGCCCGGACTCGTCCTCGAGGCGCTTCCGTCCCCGAGCTCCGTCGTCCTGCACGTGGGGTGGACCTCGGCGCCGGCTTCGACCGCCGAGCTCGTCAGCACCCTGCACGCCGGAGATTGGCGATCGACCGAGCAGTACGCGGCCTTCCTGACGGAAAGCGACCGCATAACGGCCGCGCTCGTCGCCGCCGTGCGTGCCGAGCGCAGCGAGCTGGCCCTCGCGGCCATCCGCGACGCCGAGGCCAACCTCGAGGCGCTGGACGAGCTGAGCGGCATCGGCATCCGCACCGAGGCGCTCTCGGCGCTCATCTCGGCAGCACGCTCGGTCGGGATCCCCGCGAAGACCTCCGGGGCCGGTGGCGGAGACTGCGGCATCGCCCTGGCACCCGCCCACAACGAGGAGCTCGATGCCGCGTGGCGCGCCGCCGGCATCGAGGTCCTGGATCTGCACGTCGTACGGCACCGTCGAGTTGGAGTTCGAGAACATGGCTAACCGCAAGGACGAGCACGTCGACCTGGCACTCGCGCAGCGTTCCGGCATCGTCCGGAACGACTTCGACGATGTCCGCTTCATCCATCACGCGCTCGGCGGGGTCGACCGGGCGACCGTCTCGACGGCCGTGCAGGTGGCTGGCGCGAGCTGGCCGGTGCCGTTCTACCTCAACGGGATGACGGGCGGCAGCGAGCGCACGGGCATCATCAACGGCGACCTGGCGCGCGCAGCTCGCGAGACCGGGATCGCGATGGCCGCTGGCTCGCTCTCCGCCTACCTCAAGGACGCATCGACGGCCGCCAGCTTCCGCGTCATCCGTGACGAGAACCCCACCGGCTTCGTCATGGCGAACGTCAACGCGACCGTGTCGCCGGATGACGCTCAGCGCGCCGTCGACCTGCTCGAGGCGAACGCGCTGCAGATCCACATCAACTCGGTGCAGGAGACGGTCATGCCGGAAGGCGACCGGGACTTCGCCGCGTGGCCCGCCGCGATCGAGTCGATCGTGCAGCGCGTGAGCGTGCCGGTCATCGTGAAGGAGGTCGGCTTCGGACTCAGCGCGAGCACCCTGGAGCGGCTGGCCCAGCTCGGCGTGCAGTACGCCGATGTGAGCGGGCGCGGCGGCACTGACTTCGCCAGGATCGAGAACTCCCGGCGCCGCCTCGGCGACTACGCGTCCCTCGTGGGCTGGGGCCAGTCGACGCCGGAGGCGCTCATCGAGGCTGACTCGAGCACTGCCGCTCTGCCGGTCCTCCTGGCGTCGGGGGGAGTGCGCACGCCCCTCGACGTGCTCCGCGCTCTCGCGCTGGGCGCGCGGGCGGTTGGGGTCTCCGGGCACTTCCTCGAGGTGCTCGTCGAGCACGGGGTCGAGACGCTCATCGAGCACATCCGCTCCTGGCAGGAACAGCTCACATCGCTCCAGACGATGCTCGGCGCCGTCACCCCTGGCGCGCTCAGCCAGCAGGAGCTGGTCCTCCACGGCGCCCTCCTCGACTTCTGCACCTCCCGCGGCATCGACCCGGCCACCGTCTCGCGTGCACGCGGGCGGGGCATTCTCCCATCGAAAGGACAGCGATGAGCACCGAGCTCCTCGACCACGCACCAGTTCCGCTCAAGTGGGTCGGTCCGGTTCGCGTGACCGGCAACGTCATGGAGGGTGAGCAGCTCGTGCCGCTCGCGACCTACGAGCAGCCCCTGTGGCCGTCGGTCGGCCGTGGTGCCAAGATGTCGATGCTGGTGCCCGACGGCATCAAGGCGACGCTCATCGATGAGCGCATGAGCCGCTCGGTGCTCTTCGAGGCAGACGACGCCGGCGTCGCGCTCAAGGCGCTCCGCGAGATCGAGGCGCACATGCACCTGCTGCAGGAGGTGGTCGCGACCAGCAGCCGATTCGCGCGCCTCATCGACCTGCACGCGCAGATCGCCGGCAACCTGCTCTTCCTGCGCTTCGAGCTCACGACCGGGGATGCTTCCGGCCACAACATGGTGACGCTCGCCTCTGAGCGACTCATGGACTTCATCCTGCGTCGCTGGCCCGAGCTTCGCTACGAGTCCATCTCTGGCAACTTCTGCTCAGACAAGAAGGCGACTGCCGTCAACGGCATCCTGGGCCGGGGCAAGAACGTCGTCACCGAGCTGGTGCTCCCGCGCCGCACCGTCGAGCGGTGGCTGCGATCGACCCCTGAGAAGATCGCCCAGCTCAACGTCCGCAAGAACCTCATCGGCACGATGCTCGCCGGCGGTCTCCGGACGGGCAACGCGCACTACGCGAACATGCTCCTCGGGTTCTTCCTCGCGACCGGCCAGGATGCGGCGAACATCGTCGAGGGCTCGCAGGGCATCACCCATGCGGAGGTGCGCGACGGCGACCTGTACTTCTCCTGCACGCTGCCCAATCTGATCGTCGGCAGCGTCGGAAACGGCAAGGGTCTCGACTTCATCGAGGCGAACCTCGCCCGACTCGGCTGCAAGGAAGAGCGAGAGCCCGGAGCGAACGCTCGGAGACTGGCCGTACTGTGTGCGGCAACCGTTCTCTGCGGCGAGCTCTCCCTCATGGCCGCCCAGACGAACCAAGGCGAGCTCATGGCCTCGCACATCAAGCTGGAACGCGCCGCGAACTGAGCGACGCTCGGAGACGATCGAAGACTATGACTACACCAATCGGCATCCACGACCTCGCGTTCGCGACGGGGTCACGCGTGCTCGACCTCTCGGTCATCGCCGAGCGGCTCGGGACCGAACTCGAGAAGTACACGATCGGCATCGGCCAGGAGCGGATGAGCATCACCGCGGCCGACGAGGACGTCGTCACGATGGGTGCGGCCGCGGCCAAGCAGATCATCGACCGGCACGGCGTCGAGGGCATCAGGACGGTGCTCTTCGCGACGGAGACCGGCATCGACCAGTCGAAGGCCGCCGGTGTGTACGTGCACCAGCTGCTGGACCTTCCGGCGACCTGCCGCGTCGTCGAGCTCAAGCAGGCCTGCTATTCGGCGACCGCCGCGCTGCAGTTCGCCACCGCCCTGGTCGCCCGTGATCCCCGTCAGCGGGTGCTCGTCATCGCCAGCGACGTCGCGCGCTACGAGCTCGGCTCGAGCGGGGAGCCCACGCAGGGCGCGGGGGCTGTCGCGATGCTCGTCGCTGCGGACCCGGACCTGGTGGTCATCGAGCCAGGCTCCGGAGTCTTCACGAGCGACATCATGGACTTCTGGCGGCCGAACGGGCGAGTCACCGCGCTCGTCGATGGTAAATACTCCATTCGCGCCTACCTGCAGGCCGTCGAGAACGCCTGGAGCGATTACGCGGCCCAGGGTGGATTCCCGATCAGCGAATTTAGCCGCTTCTGCTATCACCAGCCGTTCACCAAGATGGCGTCGAAAGCGCACCGTCACCTCATCAAGACCGCGGGTGGCGATCTCGACGCCGGGGTGCTCGACGCGCAGATCGCATCGACGCTGAAATACAACAGAATCATAGGAAATACCTACACCGCATCGATCTATCTGGCGCTCCTCAGCCTCTTGGACAGCGATGAGGACCTCGAGGCAGCGAAGATCGGGTTCCTCAGCTATGGCTCCGGAAGTGTCGCGGAGTTCTTCGCGGGGACGGTGCAGCCCGGATATCGACAGCATTTGCGTGCCGAGGAGAATCGGGCGGTTCTCGAGGCGCGAGTCCCCATCGACGCCGCGGAATACCTCGTGTGGCATGAGCGACGCGACCCGAGTGGACTTGGCGAGTTCGCGCTCCCCAACGAGACGCCCGGTCCATTCCGACTGGCGGGATTCACGGATCTCAAGCGGGAGTACACCTCTACGCAGTGATTCCACTGGCCGACGGCGTTAGCATTCGGGTATGAGCGAGAACATCACCGTCGGAGTCGCCGGAAACCAGCCTGGAATCGTCGCCACGCGATGGGCGGCCGCGCGAGCATCTCGCGGTCGGAAACGTCTGAAGCTCGTGCACATCGTCGATCCGAGGATCGCGGGGGCCGGAAACCCAGACCTCCTCATCGAAGCGGAGAGCGCTGCGGCTCGCATCCTCCAGGAGGCCGAGGAGGCGGCGCTTGCCGTGGACGCGGCGCTCGAGGTCGAGACGGCCGTCATGACCGGCGCCATCATCGAGACCCTCACGGAGCTGTCCAAGACGTCCAGCCTCCTTGTGGTCGGCAGCAACCGGGGGGAGTCCTCAGGGCGGGCGAGTGGCACGCACAGCGTGCGCGTGGCCGCAGCCAGCGAATCTCCGGTCGCCGTGATCCCCGATGTCGATCTCTCGGGCCGGCGCGGGGTGGTGGTCGGGGTCGACGGCTCCGACCTCTCGGAGCACGCTCTTGCCGTGGCGGCTGAGGAGGCGAGCCTGAGCGGAGAGCCGCTCATCCCGGTGCACGCCTGGCACGCCCCGAACGTCTACGGCGGCGGCGTCATCGTGACCGGCGACTTCTTCGATGAGCTCCGCCTCTCGGCGGAGGAGACGCTCTCACTGGCCCTCGCCGGGCTGCGGGGGCGCTACCCGGATCTCGAGATCACGCCGGTGGTCGTGGAGGGCATCCCGGACATGGCGATCGTCGATGCCGCCCATTCGGCGTCGCTCGTGGTCGTCGGCAGTCGTGGACGCGGCACCTTCGCTCGTCTCCTGCTGGGTTCCGTGAGCCACGGGGTCCTCGCGCACCTCGAGACGCCGACCATCGTCGCCAAGTAGGGCGTCTCGCTGCCGCGTTTCCCGAGCGTTTTCATGGGGAAGAAGTCGTGAATGCGGCGGGTGAGTGACGAAAGGAGGGCCGGACGGCATTCGCCGTCTGGCCCTCTTCTCTGCGTGCGGTCCGTTCCGGGTTGCCCCTGCGGCCGCTCAGTCCCGCAGCTTAGGAGTTCGCCGCTTCGAAGTCCTCGATGATCGAGCCGGGAATGCGGCCTCGGTCGGAGATCTTGTGTCCTTCAGCGCGAGCCCAGGCACGAATTGCCGCGAGGTCGCGCTTCGGACGGCTGGAGCTGGAACCCGTCGACTTGTTCTTGCGGGTCTTCGCTACCGTGCGGGCCGCCGACACGTAGTCAGCGAGCGCGTCGCGCAGCTTCTTGGCGTTCGCGTCCGAGAGATCGATTTCGTAGTCGGTTCCGTCGAGGGCGAATTGGACGGTCTCGCCTTCGCCTTCGGCGAGTGAACTCGAGTCGATGTCGTCGACGAGCTGATAGATGACTTTCCGAGCCATGTGGATCCCCTTCGTTTAATGCAGAGCGAATACATGCTAGATGATTATCCGGTGATTTGAATCCAGGTTCGTCCAGAAGGCCGAAGTCGGTGCCGAATTCCCCGAACACTAGGTGACGACACGACGAGGTCACGCACAGCCGAAGGGATTTCGGTTGCCGATCCCGCGGCCCGCCGGAATGCCACTCGGACGCTCGGGAGCGAATGACGGCACCTCAGAGCGGACTGGTGGCTGGTGCGGGCAGGATACGATTTCGACAGCTATGAATGTTCTTCAGGGATTCGCGGTCATCGCCGTCATCGTCACGGTGGGCGTGTTCCTGGCACGCAGTGGCGTGCTCGGGCAGACCGGGCAGACCGGCCTCTCGAAGCTCGCGTTCAACGTGGCGACGCCGGCGCTGCTCTTCACGCTCATGGCAGACGCGCACCTCGAGGTCCTCTACTCGAGCCAGTTCGTCGTGACCGCGATCGCGATGACTGCCGTGGCACTCGTGTACGGCGCCATCGGCGCGCTGCGCAAGTGGGGGCTCGGCACGACGACCTCAGGTGCGATGGCGGCAAGCTACGTCAATGCCGGCAACCTCGGCATCCCCATCGCCGTGTATGTCCTCGGTGATGCGACGCTGGTCGCTCCGGTGATGCTCGGACAGCAGCTCATCATGGGTCCCATCTTCATGACCCTGCTCGATATCGCCTCGCGGGCCGAGGACGCGCCGAGGCTCCGCTGGTGGCAGATCGTGCTGCGTCCGTTCCGGAACCCCATCGTCATCGGTGCGCTCGCCGGCATCGTCGTGAGCGCATCCGGCATCACCATCCCGCCCTTCCTGCTCGATCCGCTCGAGCTGCTGGGGGGCATGAGCGTTCCTGCCATGCTGCTCGCGTTCGGCATGTCCCTGTGGGGCAACGCGATCCCCTTCCGGGAGCCAGAGCGGGCTCCTGCGATCGTGGCCACCGTGCTCAAGGTATTCGTGCATCCGGCGCTCGCCTGGCTCATCGGGGCGTGGCTCTTCGGCCTCGATGGGGCGGCTCTGCTCATCGTGGTCGTCACCGCGGCCCTGCCCTCCGCGCAGAACGTCTTCACCTACGCCAGCAACTACGGGGTGGGGATGAGGGTCGCGCGCGAAGCGATCCTGGCGTCGACGTTCCTGTCTGTTCCGGTCATCTTCGTCGTCTCGCTGCTGCTCTCGAAGTAACGAGAGCAGATTGACGCTGGCGCTTCGAATTCGAGGCGGGCTAGCGTGGGGGCATGGAGCTCTGGCGCGGGGAACTGCGATGGCCGATCAAGTCGTCCTTCGTCGAGTACGTGCGTCGCTCCGGCGGCAAGGTGCTGCTCGAGGGTGGCGCGTTCGTCGACGACGAGGAGTTCGCCTACCCGCGCGGAGCCACCGACTCGGCGTGGCTGGCCGGCGACGCCCCCATGGGCAGCGCCTCCTTCACCGGAGCCGTTCGCCTCACCGGGCACGGCGGCATGCTCGACGTCAGCTTCCGGAACCCGCAGCTCGTCTTCGAGGGTGAGGACGCGAGGCTCGTCGTGCAGGGTGAGGGCGGCGAGCTCATCGACTTCGCCAGCTGCGAGATCGGGACTCCGCTCGTGCGCGACGACGTCGCCGAGTGGCTCGGGGTGCGGGTGATCCTCACTCCGGAGGGCTCGAGGGTCTTCAACGGCATGTACCGCCCGTACTCGGAGATGGACTCCCTGAACTTCACGCTCGCCCTGGGTAGGGCGCAATCCCCGCGGGAGGAGCCCGCCTAGCGGGTCGCGTCGGGTGCCTGTGCCGGTGCCTGCGTGAGGTCGGGCAGGATGCCAGCTTCGGTCAGCTGCTTGGCGAGTCCCGCGCCGTCCGGAGCGTAGACCCACGGAATGGGCGCGTTCTTGCGCCAGTGCGCACTGGCCGCGCGTCCACCCGCCAGCACTGCCTCGCTGGTGGACAGCTGACGGATGGCGATCGCGAGCACGCGATCTGGGTGGCGGCTCGTGAACTCGCCGTAGATCTGCTCGTCATGCTGTCCGTCGTCGCCGACGAGGATCCACTTGATGTCCGGGAACTCCCGCGCGAGGCGGTCGAGGTTGGAGACCTTGTGCTCGAGCCCGGAGCGGAAGATGCGATCCGGGGTTGGCCCCCAGTCGGTGAGCAGGAGCGGACCGGCGGGGTAGAGGTTTCGCCCGAGGAAGCGCGCGAGCGTCGGGGCGACGTTCCAGGGGCCCGTCGACAGGTAGACGACGGGGGTCTCGCTGCGCCCGAATGAGGTCAGGATGCGCTCGGAGAGCACGCTCATGCCCGGGGTCGGTGTGCGCGCGTGCACGTCGAGGACGAAGGTGTTCCAGGCTGCGAGCATCGGACGAGGCAGCGCCGTCACCATGACGGTGTCGTCGATGTCGGAGAGCAGCCCGACGCGCTGCTCGTCGGCGACGATGAAGACAGGCGCGGTGCTCGTCTGGCGGTCGAAGCTCTCGAACGTGATGGTGTTCCACCCGGGCTTGAGGTTCGCGGGCAGGTTGATGTCCACGATGCCGCCGCGGTCGGCTTTGACCGAGTGTCGAACGCCGTCGATGATGACGGTCGCGGGGACGTTGCCTGCGGAGACGCGCGCGAAGCTCCGCCATCCGCGGACGACCGATTCGCGGCGCTTGCGCCTGAGCAGCCTGGAGAGGCTGAATCGGCGCCGGTTGCCTGGAGGCGCCATGTGGACCCGCGCGAGGGCGCGAACCCAGGACGTTGTCCCGTACCCGGTATAGGGCTCGAGGACCGTGAGGTAGCCGCGCTTGCGGACGAGCTTCACGCGCACGAGGCGCACTCGGTCCTCGATGCGGAAGGCGTTGTCGATCACGGCCCTGACGGGCTTGAGGCTCAGAAGCCAGCGCTCGAGCGGGGACTGGGCGTCGGAGGTCGGCGTCACCCGCTCATCCTCGCACGCCCGCGGTCTCGGCGTCTGAGTCGTCGTGGCCCGTCGGGGCGTCGGAGGCGGCTGGAGTGGCTGATGCAGCGGCAGCCTGCGCGTTCGCTTCGTCGAGATCGCGGTTCATGACCTTGCCGACGGCGCGCTTGACCAGCCACATGATCAGGAGGAACACGACGATGACGCCGACGAAGAGGTAGCCAGCCCAATGCAGTGACGACGAGAGCTCGCGGAAGCTAGCGGACGCTCCGGCTGCGGCGCTCACGTAGGCCGTCGACCAGATGACGCAGGCGGGGATGGTCCAGGCGAGGAAGCGCCGGTAGCGCATGCCGCCCATCCCTGCCGTCAGCGGCACGAGGGAGTGGAGCACGGGCAGGAAGCGGGAGATGAGGACCGCGGGGCCGCCTCGACGCTGGATGAGGAGCTCCGCGCGCTGCCATCGCTCGTCTCCGAGCCAGCGGCCGACTCGTGACGCGCGGATCCTCGGTCCGAACGTGCGACCGAGCCAGAACCCGAAGGATTCGCCAAGCAGTGCGCCCACGATGGAGGCCGCGATCGTCAGGACCCAGGGGAGTGGTGCGTCGATGCCGGTGCTCAGGGCGAGCAGGACCGTCTCGCCGGGCACGATGAGGCCGATGAGCACGCTCGTCTCGAGCAGGATCGCGACGCCGACCAGCACGATCCGCCACACCGGAGGCACGGACTCGATGTACTGGAGGGCGGTCTCGATCAGCTCGTTCATGCTCTGCTCCCCGCATCCATGTCGCAGACTCTAGGGCCCGAACTTTGGCATCCCTGGAGATTCCCCTCCGTTATCATTTCGTTACATCCACTACAATATGTAGAAGTACCTGATCCGAAGGTGAAAACAGCAGAACTTAGGGTGTCCTATTCGACACGATGTAGTAGTCGGGGCGGCGTAGCATTGGGCCAGGAGTCGCGCTGCGATCCCGGGGCATCACGCCCAACCTCAGACGCATCAGGAGGCACTGTGGACGCCCTGCTGGATCCACTCATACTCGCGCGGTGGCAGTTCGGTGTCACGACCATCTACCACTTCCTCTTCGTGCCCGTCACTCTCGGGCTGGTCCTCGCCATCGCCATCTGGCAGACGGCCTGGGTCCGCACGGGCAAGGTCACCTACCTTCGCCTCACGAAGCTCTTCGGCAAGATGTTCCTGATCAACTTCGCCATGGGCGTCGTGACCGGCATCGTGCAGGAGTTCCAGTTCGGCATGAACTGGTCCGACTACTCGCGCTTCGTCGGCGACGTCTTCGGTGCGCCGCTCGCGTTCGAGGGGCTCGTCGCCTTCTTCCTCGAGGCCACGTTCATCGGCCTGTGGATCTTCGGCTGGGACAAGCTGCCGCCGAAGCTGCACCTCGCGACCATCTGGCTCACGATGATCGGTACGTGGACCTCCGCCTACTTCATCCTCGCCGCCAACGCGTTCATGCAGAACCCGGTCGGCTACGAGATGAACGAGGCCAACGGGCGAGCTGAGCTCGTCGACTTCGGCGCGGTGCTCACCAACCCCGTCGCGATGGCGGCGCTGCCGCACACGATCTTCGCCTCCCTCATGGTGGGCGCGGCGATCATCATCGCGACCGCCGCCTGGCACCTGAAGCGCGACCAGAACCACGACGTCATGCAGCCAGCGCTGAAGTTCGGCCTCTGGTTCATGCTCGTCGGCGGCGTCGGCACGATGCTCAGCGGCGACCAGCTGGGCCTCGCCATGGTCGAGGCCCAGCCCATGAAGATGGCCGCGGCCGAGGCGCTCTACACGACCGCGACCGGCGCAGACGCCTCCTTCTCGATCTTCACGTGGGGCACCCCGGACGGCTCGTCCGAGCTGTTCTCCATCCGCATCCCCTACCTCCTCTCCTTCCTGTCGACGCACACCTTCGACGGCACCGTCGAGGGCATCAACGACCTGCAGGCCCAGTACACGGCGCTCTACGGCCCTGGCGACTACGCCCCGGTCATCTGGGTCACCTACTGGGCGTTCCGCTGGATGATGGGCTTCGGCATGGCCTCCATCGCGGTCGCCGTCGCCGGTCTCTGGGTCACGCGCAAGAAGGCGAAGAACCCGCCGAAGAAGTGGATGTGGAACCTCGCGATCCTCACGGTGCTGTTCCCGACGCTCGGCATCACGGTCGGCTGGATCTTCACCGAGATGGGCCGCCAGCCTTGGCTGGTCTTCGGCCTCCTCAAGACGGAGGCGGGCGTCTCGCCCAACGTGAGCGGACTCAGCGTGCTCATCTCGCTCGTCGCCTTCACGCTCGTCTACGCGATCCTCGCCGTCGTCGAGGTCAAGCTGCTGCTGAAGGCCGCGCAAGAAGACCCGCCGAGTTTCGATTCCAACGCAGATGGCACCGTCGATGACGTTGCCGCCGTCAAGGTGAAAGCGAGCGTCTACTGATGGATCTGCAAGTCCTCTGGTTCTGGATCGTCGCCTTCTTCTTCGTCGGCTACTTCGTGCTCGACGGCTTCGACTTCGGCGTCGGCATCGCCCTCCCGTTCATCGGCAAGGACGACACCGACCGACGCGTGCTCATCAACACGATCGGCCCCATCTGGGACCTCAACGAGACCTGGGTCATCGTGGCCGGGGCCGCACTCTTCGCGTCCTTCCCGGAGTGGTACGCGACGATCTTCTCCGGCTTCTACCTGCCGCTGCTGCTCATCCTGCTCGCGCTCATCGTGCGCGGCGTCTCGTTCGAGTACCGCCACCAGGGCAAGGGCGTGGAGTGGACGAGGTGGTTCGACTGGATGATCTTCGTCGGCTCGGCCGTCCCGGCCCTCCTCTGGGGTGTCGCGTTCGCGAACATCACGCAGGGCCTCGCGCTCGACGAGAACTTCAACTACATCGGCTCGTTCTTCGACCTGCTGAACCCGTACGCCCTGCTTGGCGGGCTCACGACGCTCACGCTGTTCTTCTACCATGGGCTGGTGTTCATCACTCGGAAGACGGAAGGTGACATCCGCGACCGTGCACGATCCCTCGCGCTGAAGGTCGGCGTCGTCGTCGCGGTGCTCGCGATCGCCTTCCTCGGCTGGACCGTCGTCGCGCACTTCTCGGTCGCAGGTCTTGCCCTCGCGCTCGTCGCCGTCCTCGCGTTCGTCGGCTCCTACATCAGCACGCTGCTGGGGCGTGACGGCATCGCCTTCGCGCTCGGCGCGCTGACCGTGGCGGCAGCGGTGCTGACGCTCTTCGCCTCGCTCTTCCCGAACCTGCTGCCCAACACGCTCGACCCCTCCAACCCGCTGACGATCACCAACGGCTCGTCCAGCGACTACACGCTCGGCATCATGAGCTGGGCGGCGCTCATCATCGTCCCGTTCGTCCTCGGCTACCAGGCTTGGACCTTCTGGGTCTTCCGCAAGCGCATCAGCAGGAAGACGATCACGGGAGACGCGCACGAGGAGCCAGCGGTCGTCGCCGCCTGACCCGTGAAACCCCTCGACCCCCGCCTCCTGAGCCACGCCGCGTCGGCACGAAGCTTCTTCGTGCTCGGCGCGGCGCTCGGCGCTGTCCAGACCGCATCCATCATCGGCTTCGCCTGGCTCGTCACGCACCTCATCGTGTCCGCGATCGCTGGCGAGCGCGTCGTGGAGCTGCTGCCGTGGTTCGGCGCCCTGCTCGTCGTGATCGCTGTCAGAAGCGCGGCGACCTGGGGCATGGAGGCCATCTCCGCACGCGCGGCCGCGAAGGTGAAGAGCGAGCTGCGCTCCAAGCTGCTCGCGTCCATCGCGAAGCTCGGCCCTGCCTGGCTCACGGGCACCTCCAGCTCCCGGCTCACGACGCTTGCCGGCCCAGGCCTCGGCGCCCTCGACACGTACTTCGCCAAGTACCTCCCGCAGCTCATCCTGACGGCGATCGCCGCTCCCGTGCTGATCGTCGTGATGGCGCTCTGGGACCTCCCATCCGCCATCACGGTCATCATCACGCTGCCGCTCATCCCCGTCTTCATGATCCTCATCGGCTGGGCGACCGAGAAGGTCCAGAAGCGGCAGTGGACTGCGCTGTCGACGCTCGCGACCGGGTTCCTCGAGGTCGTGGAAGGGCTGTCGACGCTCAAGATCTTCGGCCGTGCGGAACGCCAGCCGGCGCGCATCCGCGAGGTCACCGACGGGTATCGGGTCGCGACCATGAAGGTCCTCCGGCTCTCCTTCATGTCCGGCTTCGCGCTCGAGCTGCTGGCGAGCCTGTCCGTCGCCCTCATCGCCGTCACGATCGGCATCCAGCTCATCAACCGCGACATGACGCTCGAGGTCGGGCTCTTCGTGCTGCTGCTCGCTCCCGAGGTGTACCTGCCGCTGCGCCAGGTCGGAGCTCAGTTCCATGCGGCCGCGGACGGCGTCGCCGCCTCCGACGACGTGTTCTCGATCATCGAGGAAGCGGAGAGGGCGCCTACGCCGAGCGATGCGCGCGCTGCTGCTGCTGCTGCAGGTGGCCCGATCAGTGCAGGCCTCCAGCACCGAGGCCTCGCCTTCACCGGCATCACCGTCGGCTACGAGGGACGCACGGTCCTCCGCGACTACAGCCTCGTCGTGCCTCCGGGCGAGGTGACGGCCATCGTCGGCCCCTCAGGCGCCGGCAAGTCGACGCTGCTCGGCGTCGCGCGCGGCACCGTGGGCGCCTCCGGTGCCGTGACCATCGACGGCGAGCAGCTCACGGGCGACCGCCGCAGGGCCGCGATCGCCTGGATGGGCCAGTCGGCCTCGCTGATCGAGGGGACCGTCGCCGAGAACGTGGCACTCGGCCAGCCGGAAGCAGCACCAGACGAGGTCCGTGCGGCCCTCGCCGATGCCGGCCTCGAGTTCCTCGACGGCGAACGGATGCTCGGGGTCGCGGGCGCGGGCCTGTCCGGTGGGCAGTCGCAGCGCGTCGCGCTCGCGCGCACGCTCCTGCGCGCCCGCCGACTCGACTGCCCCGTCGTGCTCTTCGACGAGCCGAGCTCGGCGCTCGACGCCGACACGGAACAGCGCATCGCTGCCGCCTTCCGGAGCCTGGCACAGGAAGGGCGGGCCGTGCTCGTCGTCAGCCACCGGCGCGCGCTCGTCGCCTCCGCCGACTCGGTGCACACCATCGAACGACTCGAGACGGTGGCGAACGCATGACCGGGAATCAGCAACGCGTCTCCGACGACGAGCGGCGGATCCTCCGTCTTGCGATGCCCTCCGCTCGGCGCCTGTGGCCCTCGATCGCCATCGGCCTGCTCAGCGCGATCTGCGCCGTGGCGCTGCTCGCGACGAGCGCCTACCTGCTGACCCGGGCGTCGGAGATCATCCACATCCTGCTCCTGGGCATCGCGATCGTCGGCGTGCGCGCCTTCGCCATCGGACGAGCGGCGTTCCGCTACGTCGAGCGGCTGCTCGGCCACGACGCCTCGTTCCGGCAGCTCGCCGAGCTGCGCGTCGGCGTGCTCGAACGTCTCATCCCGCTGGCTCCCGCTGGCCTCGCCACGCACCGCCGGGGAGACCTGCTGACACGACTCGTGAGCGACGTCGACGAGCTGCAGTTCCTGCCCCTGCGCGTCGCGCAGCCGCTCATCATCGCCGGCCTCACGTCGACGCTCGCCGTCATCGGCATCTGGCTCGTGAGCGCCCCGGCCGCACTCGTGCTCGCGATCTGCCTCGTGCTCGCGGGGATCGTCGCGACCACCACCAATCTCGCGATCTCGGGACGCGCCGACCGCGAGGCCGCGCCGCTCCGGGCGGCCCTCAACGACCGCATCTACGAGACCGTCTCCAATTTCGAGACGCTCGAGGCATACGGGGCGCTCGACGCGAAGCTCGCCGAGGTGGACGCCGCGGACGCCAGACTCCGCGACGCGCTCGTCTCGCGGGCACGGGGGAGCGGCGCCGTCGCCGGACTCGTCATGCTCTTCTCCGGCCTCGCGACGGCGGGCGCGCTTGCCGTCGGCATCGACCCCACCGTCGACGGCACGCTGCTCGCGCCGATGCTCACCCTCATCGCGCTTGTGCCGATGGCCCTCTTCGAGATCTTCGCGCAGGTGCCCCAGGCGGTCGCCGCCTGGCGCCAGGTCAGAGCCAGCGCCGCCAGAGTCGCGGATGTCGCCCCGGCTGCAGCGCCGAAGGAGCTCCCGGATGCTCAGCCGCTGCCCGCCCCTCGCGCCGACCCGAGCCTGCCGGTGACGCTGACCCTGGAAGACGTCTCGGCAGCGTGGCCGGGTGCGCGCGAGCCCGCGATCAGCTCCGTCTCGCTCGAGCTGGCTCCCGGCGATCGGCTGCTGGTCGAGGGCGAATCCGGCGCAGGCAAGACGACGCTCGCCAACGTGCTCGTGCGGTTCCTCGACTACGAGGGCTCGTACCGCGTCAACGGCGTGGAAGCGAAGGCGTACGCGCCCGCACAGCTGCGATCCGTCGTCGGCCTCATCGAGCAACGGCCCCACATCTTCGACGAGAGCATCAGGCAGAACCTGCTGTTCGCCAAGCCGGGGGCCGACGACGAGGAGCTCAGCGCTGTCCTCGAACGAGTCGGCCTCGGCGAATGGCTCGACGAGCGGGGTGGGCTGGAGGCGCGGGTCGGCGAGCACGGCGCGCTCGTCTCCGGCGGTCAGGCGCAGCGCATCGCGCTCGCTCGCGGCCTCCTGGCCGACTTCCCGGTGCTCATCCTCGATGAGCCGACGGCCAACGTCGACCCGGGTCTCGCCGACAGGCTCGTCGCCGAGCTGCTCGCCGCATCCGGTGACCAGCGCTCCGTCGTGATCATCTCGCACACCCCGCTCGACCCCTCCCTCGTCACACGCGCGCTTCGGCTCGACGGCGAGTAGTCTTGGTCGTTGGTGTCCGACGCGAGGAGCCCCGCGCTTCGCGATGACGCCAGACGACCGCGACGAGAACCACCCTCCGTGCAGCAACCGGCAACGCGAAAGAAGAAATCTGTGACCGAAGCGACAGGCGCTGAGCCCCAGGAATACGACTTCAAGGCTCTCGAAGCGAAGTGGTCGGCTGAGTGGGACAAGCTGCAGCCCTTCGCGACGAACCTCCAGGGTGACGATCGCCCGCGCAAGTACGTCCTCGACATGTTCCCGTACCCGTCGGGCGACCTGCACATGGGGCACGCCGAGCAGTACGCACTCGGCGACGCCGTCGCTCGCTACTGGCGCCACCAGGGCTTCAACGTCCTGCACCCCATCGGCTGGGACTCCTTCGGGCTGCCGGCAGAGAACGCCGCCATCAAGAACGGTGGCGACCCCAAGGACTGGACGTACGAGAACATCGCGCAGCAGCGCGCGTCGATGAAGCGCTACGCGGCGTCCTTCGACTGGGACCGCGTCATCCACACCTCCGACCCCGAGTACTACCGCTGGAACCAGTGGCTGTTCCTGCAGATGTACGAGCGAGGTCTCGCGTACCGCAAGTACTCCGACGTGAACTGGTGCCCCAACGACCAGACGGTGCTCGCCAACGAGCAGGTCATCGACGGGCACTGCGAGCGCTGCGACGCGATCGTCGTGAAGAAGAAGCTCAACCAGTGGTACTTCAAGATCACCGACTACGCAGACCGGCTCATCGACGACCTCAACCAGCTCGAGGGGCACTGGCCGCAGAAGGTCATCACGATGCAGCGCAACTGGATCGGGCGCTCGCTCGGCGCTGACGTCGACTTCGTCGTCGAGGGGCGGGATGAGCCCGTCACGGTCTTCACGACGCGCCCCGACACGCTGTACGGCGCCACGTTCATGGTCGTGGCCCCCGATTCTGACCTCGCGTCCGAGCTCGCCGAAGGCGCAGACGACGAGGTTCGCGAGCGCTTCGCGAAGTACCTCGCCGACACCCGCGCGCTCGACTCCATCGACCGCCAGTCGAGCGACCGCCCCAAGACCGGCGTCGACCTCGGTCGCTTCGCCATCAACCCCCTGAGCGGCGAGCGCCTGCCCATCTGGGCCGCCGACTACGTGCTCGCCGACTACGGCACGGGCGCGATCATGGCGGTGCCCGCACACGACCAGCGCGACCTCGACTTCGCACGCGCGTTCGACCTGCCCGTCAAGGTGGTCGTCGACGTCACGCAGGCCGTCACGGGTGTCATCCCGATCATCCCCGAAGACGGGTCGATGCCGGAGTTCGAAGACCTCCACCCCGCCAAGACCGGGGAGGCGCTGTCCGGCGACGGACGCCTCACCAACTCGGGACCGCTGGACGGGCTCTCGAAGCGCTCGGGCATCCAGGCTGCCATCGAGCTCCTCGACGAGCGTGGCACGGGCCGGGCCGCGAAGAACTACCGACTCCGCGACTGGCTCATCTCCCGCCAGCGCTACTGGGGAACGCCCATCCCGATCCTCCACGGCGAGGACGGCAAGGAGGTTCCCGTGCCGCTGGACCAGCTGCCCGTGCGCCTCCCCGAGGCCGAAGGGCTCGACCTGCGCCCGAAGGGAGCCTCGCCCCTCGGCGGCGCGACCGACTGGGTGAACACGGTCGACCCGGAGACGGGCGAGCCGATGCTGCGCGACACCGACACGATGGACACGTTCGTCGACAGCTCCTGGTACTTCCTCCGCTTCCTCTCGCCGAACAACGAGCTCGCCGCGTTCGACGAGAAGACGGCCGCGAGCTGGGCGCCCGTCGACCAGTACGTGGGCGGCGTCGAGCACGCCATCCTGCACCTCCTCTACGCGCGCTTCATCACGAAGGTGCTCTACGACCTCGGGCACGTCGACTTCACGGAACCCTTCTCGGCACTGCTCAACCAGGGCATGGTCGTCATGGACGGCAAGAAGATGTCGAAGTCCAAGGGCAACGTCGTGAGCCTCTCGGCCGAGCTCGACCAGTACGGCGTCGACGCCGTGCGCCTGACGATGCTCTTCGCGAGCCCGCCGGAAGACGACGTCGACTGGGCGGATGTCTCCGTCGCAGGCTCCGGCAAGTTCCTGGCGCGCGCCTGGCGCATCTCCGGCGAGGTCACGAGCCCCGTCGGCGTCGACTTCGGCGAGGGCGACCGTGGTCTGCGCCGCGAGACGCACCGCTTCCTCGCCGACATCCCGCAGCTGGCCTCCGGCTTCAAGTTCAACGTCGTGATCGCGCGCCTCATGGAGCTCACCAACGCGACGCGCAAGGCCATCGACTCGGGTGCTGGCCCGGCTGACCCCGCCGTGCGCGAGGCCGCCGAGGCCATCGCGGTTGTGCTGGACATGTACGCGCCGCACGCGGCCGAGGACATGTGGGAGCGACTCGGCCACGAGGGCAGCATCTCGCACGTCAAGTGGCCGACCGCGGCTCGCTCGCTGCTCACGCAGGACCAGGTGACGGCGGTCGTCCAGATCAACGGCAAGGTGCGGCACCGCCTCGATGTGCCCCCGACGATCGACGAGGCGTCGCTCGAGCAGCTCGCCATCTCTTCGCCGAAGGTGCAGGCCGCCATCGACGGCCGCGAGATCGTCAAGATCATCGTGCGGGCCCCGAAGCTCGTGAACATCGCGGTCAAGGGCTAGCAGCAGCCAGTCGCCCAAAGCCTGGCGCCAGACGCGCCCCCGCTCAGCCGAGCGAGGGCGCGTTTGCGTCTGCGCGTTTACCGGTCTACCGCCTTCTCGCGGTGGCTTTCCTCGCAGGCGCTTTCCTCGAGGTGGCTTTGCTCGAGGTGGCTTTGCTCGCGGTGGCTTCGCTCGAGGTGGCTTCTTTCCTCTGATCGGCTTCTTCTCCCGTTTCGGGATGGCTTTCGCACTTCGGGATGGGTTGCAACCCATCCCGAAGTGCGAAAGCCATCCCGAAACTTGCGATCGACGGCTTCCGCAGCGTGGTCGGTTGAATGGCGTCGGGCGCTCGCGGCCCACTCTGCAGTCACCTGCCCTGTGCGAGAGTCGCCCTCCACAGGAGGGGACTTCGCGGGCCAGCGGATGCGCGCGCCGTCGTAGCGTCCGAGGGTGTCCGAATCCGAGCTGGCCGACCTCTTCGAGCGTCCGCCCCGACCGCGTCTGCGGATCGGGGTCGGCGCTGCGGTCGTGCTTGTCCTCGTCGTGCTCGCCGGGGCGATCACGCTCGCGGCTCTGCGTCCCACACCGAGTCTCGGTGCCCTCGGGGAGGTGTCGCCGACCGAGAGCCTCCAGCTGAGCGCAACGGAACCGCCTGCCGGCGTACCGAGCTCCGAGGGGTCGACGCTGCTGGTCCACGTCGTCGGGGCCGTCACGAGTCCCGGGGTCTACGAGGTGCCGTCGACGGCCAGGGTGGTCGACGGGATCGCCGCGGCGGGTGGTCTTGCCGACGACGCCGACCCGTCGCTCCTCAACATGGCTCGAACGCTCGTCGACGGCGAGCAGCTGCGGGTTCCGCGGATCGGCGAGGCCCCCTCCGAGCCCGTCGGAGGGGAAGCGGCGCCGGCCGGTGCCGGGGGTGCGGCCGGCGGTGGCCTCGTGAACCTGAACACGGCGTCTGCGGTCGAGCTCGAAGAGCTGCCGAGGATCGGACCGGCCATGTCGTCGCGCATCATCGACCACCGTGAGCAGAACGGCGGATTCGGTGCTGTGGAGGAGCTCAAGGAGGTCGCCGGCATCGGGGACGCCACCTACGAGGGGCTCGTCGACCTGGTGACCGTGTGACGACTCGGAAAGATCGTGCCGTTCAGGTGGGGAATCTGGGAGCGCTGGCCGAGCGGCTCGATGGTCGAGACGCGCGTCTCGTGCCGGCGGCGGCCGGCGCCTGGGTCATGGCCTGGATCTGCGTCACGCATCCCTCCCTCGCCTGGGTGTGCGGCATCGGTCTGGCACTGCTCGCGATCGTGCTCCTGGCCGCGGCGCGTCTGCGGCCAGCGCTCGCGACGTTCGCCGTTGTCGCGGCCGTCATGGCGCTGCTCGCGGTGAGCGCAGGCGCTCAGCATCCCGTGAGGTCTCCCGAGGCGCTTCGCGCGGGCGCCGTGGAGGGGCTTCGGGTGCAGGCGACGGGCACCCTCACGACCCTCGTCGGGGAGGGTGCCGTCGCTGCTCCAGGCGACGACCGTGGGCGCTGGTCCGGCGCGCAGTTGCAGGAGCCGTCCCACTTCGAGGTGCGCCTCGATTCGTTCGAGGTCGATGGGAGAAGCGGAGGCAGTGGCGCCTCGCTGCTCGCGTTCGGCCAGCTGAGCATGCCGACGTCGGCGGGGGAGCGGCTCCCAGCCATCGGCTCACGGGTCGAGCTCGAGGGGGTCCTCGGTCCTGCGGACGCGGGCGACAGCGTCGCCGCTCTGGTCTTCCTCGATGCTCCGGCGCACGTCGTCGCCGCGCCCGGCGGTCTGCTCGAGGTCACCGCAGGGGCGCGAGACCGGTTCGTCGACGCGGCGCGAACCCTCCCTGGTCTCGGCGCGCAGCTGCTCCCGGGGCTGTCCGTCGGCGACACGCGCCTGGTCGGGGCCGAGCTGGACGAGCGGATGAAGACGGCCGCGCTCACGCACCTCACGGCCGTCTCGGGGGCGAACTGCGCGGTCGTGGTCGCCGCGACCCTGGTCCTCGCTCGCCTCTGCGGGCTGCGGCGAGGAGTGCGCCTCGCACTCGCAGCCGCGGTTCTCGCCGTGTTCGTGGCGCTCGTCACCCCGGAGGGCAGCGTCATCCGGGCGAGCATCATGGCCATGGTCGTCCTGGTGCTCGAAGCCACTCCGCGTCGGTCGACAGGTCTTGCGCTCGTCGCCCTCGCCACGGTGGTCGTGCTCGTCGCCGACCCCTGGCGGAGCCGAGACTACGGCTTCGCGCTCTCGGTGCTCGCGACGGTCGGGCTGCTGACGCTCGCGAACCCGATCGGCGATCGCCTCGCACGCGTCATGCCACGGCCCGTCGCGCTCATGCTCGCCGTGCCCGCCTCGGCGCAGCTCGCGTGTCAACCGGTGCTGCTGCTCCTGACCCCGGAACTGCCGCTCTACGGCATTCTCGCGAACGTGCTGGCCGCCCCAGCAGCGCCCGTGGCGACGCTCGCCGGGCTGGTCGGCTGCCTGCTCTTGTGGGCCGCTCCCTGGCTCGGCCAGGCGCTTCTGTGGGTCGCCTGGCTGCCCGCGCAGTGGATCGGACTCGTGGCGATGGCGGTCAGTGACTGGCCCGGGGCGCTGCTGCCGTGGCCTGGCGGACTCCCGGGGGCGCTGCTCTGTCTCGCCGTCGTCGTCGCGCTCATCGTCCTGCTCCACTGCTGGAGAGCGTGGCTGGCGCTCCTGCTCTGCGTCGCCCTGGTGGCGTATGTCGGCACGGTCATCGGGCAGGCGGTCCACCTCAGCAGGAGCATCCCAAGTGCATGGCGCTATGCGGCGTGCGATATCGGACAGGGGGATGCGCTGCTCGTCACCACGTGGAGCGGCTCGGCGCTCATCGACACCGGTGCGGAGCCCGAAGCGCTGCTGGCCTGTCTGAGGACGCTCGGCGTCGACGAGCTGCGTCTGCTCGTGCTCACGCACTTTGATCTGGACCACACCGGGGCGGCGACGGCGTTGCTCGAGTCCGGCGTCGGCGTCGGGTCGCTTGTCGTCCCCGATACTGCCGAGGCGCGAGCGGAGCCGCTCGTCGACGAGCTGCGCGTGACCGGTGCCCAGGTGCACTACGCCGCGAGCGGCGACTCCTGGACGCTCGGCGACCTCGCATGGAGCGTCCTGTGGCCGAAGCGCGGGAGCGGCGGGGAACCGGCGAGTGTCGGTGGCAACGATGGGAGTCTCGTGACGCTGCTCGAACCGACGACGTCCTGCGTGACGGTCTGCCTGTCGCTCGCCGCCCTCGCCGACCTGGGAGAGGAGGCGCAGCGCGGCCTGCTGCGCGAGCACCCGCACCCGCGGGCCGACATCGTCAAGATGGCGCACCACGGCTCGCGCGACCAGAGCGCGCAGCTCTACGAAGAGCTCTCCTCGTCGATCGGACTCGTCTCGGTGGGCGCAGACAACGGCTACGGCCACCCGACGGACGCGGCCCTCGGGATGCTCACCGCGGCAGGCACGCGGCCGCTGCGCACCGACGAGCTCGGCACCATCGTCATCGGCGAGGGAGGTCACGGAGGTTCGGACCCTCCCGCGGTAGCGGGAGTCGCCACGGCCCCGCGAGCCCGCAGGCGACCTGTGTCGTCGCGCGCACTCAGGGCGCGGTCAGGGGGATCCTCGCCGCCCACAACCGACGCGTCGAATCCTCCTAGCCCGGTTCGACAGATCGGGGTCTCGGTCGCACGGCCAGATGCGCGTCGTTACCATTGAGCTATGGCACAGGCGAAGCGGGCGAGCACCCCCAAGAGGGCGATTCCCGTCCTCACCCACCGGGAGGTGCGGCCTGCTGGCATCGTGCTGGTGAGCGGCCCGGAGGACTACTTCGCCGAGACCGCGATCACACGGCTCCGCGATGTGCTCCGCGCAGAGTCACCTGACCTCGAGATCACGGAGATCGAAGCCTCCGGCTACGCAGGCGGGCACCTCACGACCCTCGTCAGCCCATCGCTGTTCTTCGAACCGCGCCTCGTCATCATCCGAGGCGTGCAGCAGTGCACGGACGCACTCATCGCCGACGTGGTCGCCTACACGAAGATGCCCGTCGAAGGCGCGACGCTCGTGCTCCGGCACGGCGGGGGAGTGCGCGGGAAGAAGCTCCTGGATGCCGTGCGGGGCGCGAAGGATGTCGCCGTCGAGATCGACTGCCAGAAGCCAAAGCCGAGCGAGCTCGTGGACGTCGTCGTCGCCGAGGTGCGCAACGCTGGCCGACGCATCGAGCCGCAGGCTGCCTCGCTGCTTGTTGCCGCATTCAACACCGACCTCGCTGAGCTCATCGGCGCTGCCCGCCAGCTGCTGACCGTCACGAGTGACACCATCACCGACGAGCACGTCGACAAGTACTTCGGCGGCCGCGTCGAGACGACCGGGTTCAAGATCGCGGACGCCGCACTCGCTGGGCGAGTCCGCGACGCGCTGGCGCTGGTGCGCCACGGCTTCTCGACCGGACTGCACCCGGTGCCCATCGTCTCGGCCGTCGCCTCGAAGCTGCGCATCATGGCGAAGGTGCAGGGACTCAGCGGCTCGGACGCGCAGATCGCCAGCCGCGCAGGCGCGTCGCCGTGGCAGGTCGGCCAGGCTCGCCGCGAACTCCGCGACTGGGACGACGCATCCCTCGGACGCGCGATCACGCTGGTCGCTGAGACCGACCACGCCGTCAAGGGGGCGGGGAGAGACCCGCAGTTCGCCGTCGAGCGGATGCTGCGCTGCATCGCCCTGCGCGACGTCTGACCGCAGCCGCGCACCCGGGCCAACTTCCGTGATGGAACGGCGCTCGCGGGGCACCAGCGTCGCTTGGAGCGCTTCTGATCACGCAAGTTGGTCAGGTGGTCTGGTGGTGGCCGGGATGGTCTGTGCGGCGGTTCCGGCCACCTCCGGCGGGTCCGCGGGCCAACTTCCGTGATGGAACGGCGCTCGCGGGGCACCAGCGTCGCTGGGAGCGCTTCTGATCACGCAAGTTGGTCAGGTGGTGGCCGGGATGCTCCGTCGCCTGAAGGTGGGCCGCGGATGCACTGACGCTAGAGCTTGGCCGCGACCCGCAGCACCGTGCCCCAGGTGCGCACCGTGGCCGGCCCGCTCGACGTGTCCGAGCTCTTCGGGCGGCCGAGGCGCTGCAGCACCGGGCTCTCGATCTGCCCGTTCGGGCAGGACACGTACAGCTCGCGTCCGCGCGCGACCCACCGATCATCCTTGAGGTCGATGCCCTCGAGCAGCGCCTCGACACGTTCCAGCGGCGGCTCGGCGCAGAACACGACGACGAGGCGGCTCGGGTGGGGATCGAACTGGCGGAACGGATCGTGTTCGACGACCGCCCGCCACTCGTCGGCGTCGCGGACGAGCGTGGGCACGTCGAGGTCGAAGGCGGCCGCGATCTCGGTCCGGAGCCGCGTCTCGAGCTCGGTGTTCGTGACCGCTGCCGGAGCGTCGAGCAGCACGTTGCCGGTCTGCAGGACCGTCGCGATGCTGGTGTGCCCGGCGGCCTCGAGGGCATGCCTGAGCTCGGCCATCGGCAGCTTTCGATGCTGGCCGAGGTTGATGCTCTGCAGGAGCGCGATACGACGAATCGACCCCCGCACCTCGGAAGAGGATGCGGGGGTCGATGTCGGCATGACAGGAGGCTTAGAGCGCTGCGACCGTCTTGGCGATGGCCGACTTGCGGTTCGCTGCCTGGTTCTTGTGGATGACGCCCTTGGAGACGGCCTTGTCGAGCTTCTTGGCAGCGAAGGTGAGCGCGAGCTCAGCCTGCTCCTTGTTGCCCTCGGAGACAGCCGAGCGAACGCGACGGATAGCCGTGCGGAGTTCGCTCTTGTAGGCGCGGTTGCGCTCGGTCGCCTTGCGGTTGGTGCCGATGCGCTTGATCTGCGACTTGATATTTGCCACGTTGCTTCTTTCTTACAGGAAGGTGTACTGGAACGGTGCCGCACGGAAGAGGGCCGTGCCGCCAATCCGCGCCGAGTGGGCGACGCGTAAGCCAAACAGAAACTCTACCAGGCTTCAGGCGACGTCGGTACCTGAATCGGCGATGGTGATCTCGAGCTCGGCTGGAGCATCCGTTTTCGTGCCGAACACGACGGTCCCCGTGGCGACCTTGTCGATGAAGAACCGGTCGTGGCTGACGACGATGACGGCGCCGGGGAAGTGCACGAGCGCGCGCTCCATGACCTGCGTGCTCGGCAGGTCGAGGTGGTTCGTCGGCTCGTCGAGCACCAGCACGGATGCGCCCGACAGCAGGCACTGCGCCATCGCGACTCGCGCCCGCTGGCCACCCGAGAGGGTGCCGATGCGGGACTTCAGCTCGGCCTCGCTGAAGCGGAACATGCTGAGGAACCGGGCGACGGACTTCTTCGTCGCCCGCAGCGCGATGCTGTCCGGCATGGCGTTCACCGAGTGCGACACCGTGTCGGACTCGTCGAGCTCCGCGAGCACCTGGTTGTACGAGACGACCTTCACGCCGTTCGGCCAGTCGACCCGGCCGACGTCGCCGGACTCCTCGCCCGTGAGGACGCGCAGGAGCGTCGACTTGCCGCTGCCGTTGGGCCCGATGACGGCGATGCGGTCGCCGCGGTGCACCTCGAAGGTCACGTCGTCGAAGAGGGTCCGGTCGCCGTAGCTCTTGCCGAGGCCCGAGACGCGGGCGAGCACATCCTTGACGTGCAGCGAGCCGTAGATCTCGGTCACGATCTCGTCGACGGGCCGCGGCGCTCGCTTCTTCTTGATGCTCGAGAGGCGCTTGCCGAGTCCCTTGCCGCCAGCCTTCGCTGCTTCGCGGCGGTCGGAGATGCCCTCCGCCTCGAAGGCGAGCAGCTCGGCCTCGTGGACGAACTGCGCCTGCAGGGTCTTGAGCCGGAACTGCTTCTGGATGACGTACTCGCCGAAGTCGCCCGGGTATTCGTGCAGGTGCAGGTTCTCGACCTCGAGGATGCGCGTGACCACCGCGTCCAGGAACGTGCGGTCGTGCGACACGATGATCGCGGCGCCGCGGAACGAGCGGAACCAGGTCTCGAGCCACTCGACGCCTGCGACGTCGAGGAAGTTGGTGGGCTCGTCGAGGAGCAGCACGTCGGGCTGCTCGAGCAGGAGCTTGGCGAGCGCCGCGCGGTTGCGCCAGCCGCCGGAGAGCTTCTCGATGGGGCTCGTGCGGTGTGCCTCGTTGAAGCCGAGCTTCGTGAGGGCGGTGTCGATGTGGCGCTTGTAGTCCCAGCCGTCCGCGCGGTCCATCTCCTCGAAGAGCTCGGATTGGCGCAGGATGAGGCGGTCGAGCGTATCGGCGTCTGGCTCGGCGGCGATGGCGGCGTCGATCTCGGCGAGCTCCGCCTCCATGTCGTGCACGTGCGAGAAGAGCGTCTCCAGCGTCTCGAGGATCGTCGACGAGCCGTCCAGCTCGGAGAACTGCGAGAAGTAGCCGATGCGCACGCCGTCATCGATCGAGACGGTGCCCGTGTCGGGCGAGACCTGCTCGAGGATGAGCTTCAGCAGCGTCGACTTCCCTGAGCCGTTCTGCCCGATGAGCCCGACTCGATCCCCCCGGTCGAGGGTGAGGAAGATCTCCTTGAGCACGGGGGAGGGGCCGAAGCCGACCTCGACGTCGTTGAGGCGGATGAGACTCATGCGGTGGTGCCTTCCTGGGCCGTTCTCTGGCGGTGCGCACGCTGGCTGCGCGCTCAAGCGCCGGGCGATGAGCGCTGGGTGCGCGGCTCATGGGAGAATAGGCGACACCATGTCACCACGCGCCTCCACTCCGCTCGAGCCGGCTCAGACCGACCCCGCCCGGATCCGCAATTTCTGCATCATCGCCCACATCGACCACGGCAAGTCCACCCTGGCTGACAGGATGCTTCAGCTCACGGGCTCCGTCGACGACCGCGCCATGCGTGCACAGTACCTCGACCGCATGGACATCGAGCGGGAGCGCGGCATCACGATCAAGAGCCAGGCGGTCCGCATGCCGTGGGCCGTCGAGGGCGACACGTTCGCGCTCAACATGATCGACACGCCCGGCCACGTCGACTTCTCCTACGAGGTCTCGCGCTCGCTCGCGGCCTGCGAAGGAGCCATCCTGCTGGTGGATGCGGCGCAGGGCATCGAGGCCCAGACGCTCGCGAACCTGTACCTGGCGATGGAGAACGACCTCGAGATCATCCCGGTCCTGAACAAGATCGACCTGCCTGCCGCCGACCCTGATCGCTTCGCGGCGGAGATCGCGAACCTCATCGGCGGCGACCCCGACGACGTGCTGCGCGTGAGCGGCAAGACCGGCATGGGAGTCGAGGAGCTGCTCGACCGTGTCGTCGAGCGCATCCCAGCGCCGGTCGGTGTGGCGGATGCCCCCGCTCGCGCGATGATCTTCGACTCGGTCTACGACGCCTACCGCGGCGTCGTCACGTACGTTCGCGTCGTCGACGGCGAGCTCAAGGCGCGCGACAAGATCAAGATGATGTCGACCGGTTCCACGCACGAGATGCTCGAGATCGGCGTCTCGTCGCCAGAGCCCACCGTGGCCAAGGGCCTCGGCGTCGGGGAGGTCGGCTACCTCATCACGGGCGTGAAGGACGTGCGTCTCTCGAAGGTGGGCGACACCGTGACGGGCAGCACGCGTCCATCCGACGACCCGCTTCCCGGCTACACGGAGCCGAAGCCGATGGTCTTCTCCGGCCTGTACCCGATCGACGCGGGCGACTACCCCGAGCTCCGCGAGGCGCTGGACAAGCTCAAGCTCTCGGATGCGGCGCTCAACTACGAGCCCGAGACATCGGTGGCGCTCGGCTTCGGGTTCCGCGTCGGATTCCTCGGCCTCCTCCACCTGGAGATCGTCACCGAGCGCCTCATGCGCGAGTTCGATCTCGACCTCATCACGACCGCACCCTCGGTCGTCTACGAGGTCAAGACGGAGGACAAGCAGCTCCACACCGTCACGAACCCCAGCGAGTACCCCGAGGGCAAGATCCTCGAGGTTCGCGAGCCGATGATGCGCGCCGCGATCCTCGCTCCGAAGGACTACGTGGGCAAGATCATGGAGCTGTGCGAGGGCAAGCGCGGAGCGCTCATCAGCATGGACTACCTCAGCGAGGAGCGCGTCGAGCTGCGCTACTCGATGCCGCTCGGCGAGATCGTTTTCGACTTCTTCGACCAGCTCAAGAGCCGGACGCAGGGGTACGCGT
The DNA here is from genome assembly GCF_002931055.1 of Pseudoclavibacter sp. AY1H1. Classification (GTDB taxonomy): domain Bacteria; phylum Actinomycetota; class Actinomycetes; order Actinomycetales; family Microbacteriaceae; genus Pseudoclavibacter. The sequence continues at coordinate 98,558 of NZ_PSXX01000012.1, forward strand.
CCCTCGACTACGAGCCGATGGGCGACCAGGTCGCCGACCTCGTGAAGGTCGACATCCTGCTGCAGGGCGAGCGCGTGGACGCGTTCAGTGCCGTCATCCACAAGGACAAGGCGTACGCCTACGGGCTGCTGATGACCGAGCGCCTCCGCAAGCTCATCCCGCGCCAGCAGTTCGAGGTGCCCATCCAGGCCGCCATCGGCGCCCGCATCATCGCCCGCGAGACGATCCGCGCCATCCGCAAGGACGTGCTCGCGAAGTGCTACGGCGGCGACATCTCCCGCAAGCGCAAGCTCCTGGAGAAGCAGAAGGCCGGCAAGAAGCGCATGAAGATGGTCGGACGCGTGGAAGTGCCGCAGGAAGCCTTCATCGCGGCGCTCAGCGGCGATGTAGAGAAGAAGAAATAGCAAGCTCGACACCAAGACCCAGTCTTTACCTAGTGGAAGTAGCCTGAGAGACGTGATGGAACAGGACAACCCTTTCGGCCAGGTGCTCGTTGCACTCGTGACTCCGATGACGCACGACGGCGAAGTCGATTGGGCGGGAGTCGAGAAGCACATCGACGACGTCATCTCGGCCGGCGCTGACGGCATCGTCGTCACCGGCACGACCGGTGAGACGTCGACGCTCACGGACGCCGAGAAGCTCAAGCTCGTCGTCGTGGGCAAAGAGGTCTCGGCCGGGCGCGCGAAGATCATCACGGGTGGACCGTCGAACGAGACGGCACACGCCATCCAGCTCGCGAAGCAGTCGGCGGATGCCGGCGCCGACGGCGTCATGGCCGTCACGCCGTACTACAACAAGCCGACGCAGGCTGGGGTGCTCACGCACTTCCGCATGATCGCGGACGCGACCGACCTGCCGCTCATCCTCTACGACATCCCGGGCCGCACGGGCATCCCGATCACCTACGAGACGATCCTGCGCCTCGCCAAGCACCCGAACATCATCGCGGTGAAGGACGCGAAGGGCGACCTCGCGCAGGTGTCCCGCGTGCTCAACCAGACCGAGCTGCTCTACTTCTCGGGAGACGACGCCAACACGCTCCCGCTGCTCTCGATCGGCGCGACGGGCCTCATCGGCGTGACCGCGAACATCGCGTCGCAGCCGTACCGCATGATGGTCGACGCCGTCAACGCGGGCGACCTGCGCACCGCGACGGACGCGCACCAGCGCCTCGAGCCGCTCGTGCGAGCCACCATGACCCACGTTCCGGGAACCGTGGCGACCAAGTACATCCTGCACGGCCTCGGCCGCATCCAGTCCCCCCGCGTCCGGTTGCCGCTCGTCGGCCCGGAGGAGTGGGAAGCCGCCCTCATCGAGGATGAGCTCGACCTGGTTCGCGACGTCGAAGGCGCGAGCTTCACGAACTTCCGGCCTGACCGCAACGCGGCCGCGGGTGGTGCGCTCCCGCGCATCCCAGGCACAACCCGCTGATTCGACCCTCACCTCACCAGCGGCAACGCTGACTTCCTGAAGGCTCATATGACAAAGACCGAACACCTTCCCAAGCTCGCACCAGGCTCGATGCGGATCATCCCGCTCGGCGGACTGGGCGAGGTCGGCCGCAACATGGCGACGTTCGAGATCGACGGCAAGATCCTCATCGTCGACTGCGGCGTGCTCTTCCCAGAAGAGACGCAGCCCGGCGTGGACCTGATCCTGCCCGACTTCGACTCGATCCGCGCTCGTCTGGACGACGTCGTCGGCATCGTGCTGACGCACGGACACGAGGACCACATCGGAGCGGTGCCGTACATCCTCCGCCTCAAGCCGGACATCCCGCTGATCGGCTCCACGCTGACGCTCGCCCTCGTCGAGGCGAAGCTCAAGGAGCACCGCATCAAGCCGTACACGCTCACGGTCGCCGAAGGGCAGATCGAGGAGATGGGGCCCTTCACGCTCGAGTTCGTGGCCGTCAACCACTCCATCCCGGATGCGCTCGCCGTGCACATCACGACGGACGCCGGCACGGTGCTCCACACGGGCGACTTCAAGATGGACCAGCTGCCGCTCGACGGTCGCCTCACGGACCTCCGCGCCTTCGCTCGCCTCGGCGAGGAGGGAATCGACCTCTTCATGGCCGACTCCACCAACGCCGAGGTCCCGGGCTTCACGCCGACCGAGCGCAACATCGGCCCGGTCATCGAGGACGTCATCTCGCGGACCAAGGGCAAGGTCGTCGTCGCGAGCTTCTCGAGCCACGTGCACCGCGTGCAGCAGGTCATCGACGCCGCCGCGGCCAACGGTCGTCGCGTCGCGCTCATGGGCCGCTCCATGGTGCGCAACATGGGCATCGCGTCCGAGCTCGGCTACCTCAACGTGCCGCAGGGCGTGCTCATCGACCACAAGAAGGCGCTCAATCTGCCCGACGACCAGATCGTCTTCATGTCGACGGGGTCGCAGGGCGAGCCCATGGCCGTCCTCAGCCGCATCGCGTCCAAGACGCACGCCATCGAGGTGGGGGAGGACGACACCGTCATCCTCGCCTCGAGCCTCATCCCGGGCAACGAGAACTCGGTGTTCCGCGTCATCAACGCACTCATCAAGCTCGGCGCGAACGTGGTGCACAAGGCGAACGCGAACGTGCACGTGTCCGGTCACGCGGCGGCAGGCGAGCTGCTCTACTGCTACAACATCCTGCAGCCGCGTCAGGTCATGCCCGTGCACGGCGAGATCCGACACCTCGTCGCCAACGCCGAGATCGCGAAGAAGTCCGGCATCGCGGACGAGAACGTGCTGGTCGTCGAGAACGGCGCCGTCATCGATATGCGGGACGGCATCGCGCGCCAGGTCGCGCAGCTCGACATCGGCTTCATCTACGTCGACGGATCCACGGTCGGCACCATCACCGACGCCGATCTCAAGGACCGCCGCATCCTCGCTGAAGAGGGGTTCATCTCCATCTTCACCGTCGTCGAGGCGGCCACCGGCAACATCCTCGTCGGCCCGGAGATCCACGCGCGCGGGTTCGCGCCGGACGAGGCCGTCTTCGACGACATCATCCCGGGCATCCAGAAGGCGCTCAAGGAAGCCGTCGAGGCGGGCAACTCGAACTCCTACCAGCTCTCGCAGGTCGTGCGACGCACGATCGGCCGCTGGGTCAACACGAAGCACCGCCGTCACCCGATGATCATCCCGGTGGTCATCGAGGCCTGACCTCAGGCCCCGGGAGTCGCCGATCTCGGCGGCTCTCGGGGCGTCATCCTCGATCCTGTCGGTGGCCGCGGGTACCTTGGGCACCATGGCCACAACTCCGTCCAACACCAAGCGAACCCCCGCGCCCAAGAAGCGGGCGAGCGCGGCAGCCGCGAAGGCGCCGGCGGAGACCGAGAAGCCGGGCATCGCGACCCGCGCCTGGATGGCCGCCGCGAACGTCGCCGGCCAGACCGCTCGGGCGCTCGGGCCCGAGACGCTCGAGAAGGACCAGCGGCGCGACGGATTCCCGTTCCTGCTCCTCCTGCTCGCGGTCATCGGCGGCGTGGTCGTCTGGTTCTTCCCCGGGAACGGCGTCGCCACGGCTCTGAACGACTACACGTTCGGCGGGTTCTTCGGCCGCGTCTCCTATGCGCTGCCCGTCGTGCTCGCGTTCTTCGCGCTCTGGCTCTTCCGGCATCCCTCCTCCGTGAGCGACAACGGGCGCATCGGCGTCGGCCTCTTCCTCGGGATCGTCTCGAGCTCCGCGATCTGCCACGTGCTCGCGGACAGCCCCGACCCCGTCAACGGCATGCCAGCGCTCGCCCTGGGCGGCGGAGTCCTCGGCTGGCTCCTCGGCGGCACTCTCGGTGTTGTCATCACCCCCATCGGTGCGGCCATCGTCGCGGGTCTCCTCATCCTGCTCTCCGTCTTCATCATCACGAAGACCCCGCCGCACAAGGTCGTCGTCAGGCTTCGCGAGCTGTGGGCCTGGATGTTCGGCATCGACGAGGAGTCCGCAGCCCACGCCCGCTCGGCGAAGGCCGGCAAGGCGGCGTCCGGCGACGACGAGAGCCTGCTCGGCGGAGAAGACCGCGGACGCTCGTCGGAGTCGGACCGCCTCCCGTGGTGGCGACGCAACGACTCCGGCCGCGAAGAGGACGTCGACTACGAGGAGCAGCCGTACGACACCGCCGTCGCCGACACCAAGAAGCACGAGCACCACCGCATCGATCCGGAGGCGACGACGACCGTTCTGCGCGGTCTCACCTCCGAGGACCCGGACAACGCGGTGACCGGACCGCAGCCGACCGCGGTCCTCTCCGGAGTGCGGATGGACGACGCCACCGATGTCATCGACGTCGCCGAGCCCACGCTCTTCTCGGCCACAGGGATCCAGGACGACTCGACGCCGACCGATCCGGACGAGTTCGCCGATCTCTTCGGGCCACCCGCAGCCGCGGCGCCGGCCACACCGGCGCCGACAGCCGCGACGGCAGAGCCTTCGGCCTCGGCGGAAGACGGAGCCGAGCAGTGGGATTCCCGCGACGCGGGCGCCCCGGGCCAGGCATACAGCCTCCCGGTGCAGTCGATGCTCTCGCGCGGTGCGCCGGCACTCGCGCGCACCGAAGCCAATGACCTCATCGTCGAGGCGCTCAACTCGACGTTCGCGCAGTTCAAGGTCGACGCGAAGGTCACGGGCTTCTCGCGCGGCCCGACCGTCACGCGCTACGAGGTCGAGGTGGCCCCCGGCGTCAAGGTCGAGCGCGTCACTCAGCTCTCCAACAACATCGCCTACGCGGTCAAGAGCAATCAGGTCCGCATCCTCTCGCCGATTCCCGGAAAGAGCGCCATCGGCGTGGAGATCCCGAACTCCGACCGCGAGGTGGTCTCGCTCGGAGACGTCCTGCAGTCCCCGGAATCGATCGCAGCGCGCCACCCCATGACGATCGGCGTCGGCAAGGACGTCGAGGGCGGCTTCGTGCTCGCGAACCTCGCCAAGATGCCGCACCTCCTCGTGGCGGGTGCCACGGGGGCCGGAAAGTCGAGCTTCGTCAACTCCATGATCGTGTCGCTGCTCATGCGCGCGACCCCTGCCGAGGTGCGAATGGTCCTCGTCGACCCGAAGCGCGTCGAGCTCACGCCGTACAGCGGCGTCCCGCACCTCATCACCCCCATCATCACGAACCCCAAGAAGGCGGCGGAAGCGCTGCAGTGGGTCGTGAAGGAGATGGAGATGCGCTACGACGACCTCGAGAGCTTCGGCTACCGCCACGTCGACGACTTCAACGCGGCCATCCGCTCGGGCGGCATCGTCCTCCCTGAGGGTTCGAAGCGGAAGCTCAAGCCGTACCCTTACCTGCTTGTCGTGGTCGACGAGCTCGCCGAACTCATGATGGTTGCCCCGCGCGACGTCGAGGACTCGATCGTCCGCATCACCCAGCTCGCGCGTGCCGCCGGAATCCACCTCGTACTCGCGACGCAGCGCCCGAGCGTCGATGTCGTCACCGGTCTCATCAAGGCCAACGTGCCGAGCCGCCTCGCGTTCGCGGTGACCAGCTCCACCGACTCGCGCGTCATCCTCGACCAGGTCGGCGCCGAGTCGCTCATCGGCCAGGGCGACGCCCTCTTCCTCCCATCGGGAGCCAACAAGGCTGCCCGCGTGCAGGGTGCCTGGGTCAACGACAAAGAGATCATGGAGATCGTGGCGCACGTCAAGCGCCAGGCGCAGCCCGAGTATCGAGCCGACGTCGCGCAGGTCGTGGAGAAGAAGGAGATCGATGCCGACATCGGCGACGATCTCGAGCTCCTGCTCGCGGCAGCCGAGCTGGTCGTGAACTCGCAGTTCGGCTCGACCTCGATGCTGCAGCGCAAGCTGCGCGTCGGATTCGCGAAGGCCGGCAGGCTCATGGACCTCATGGAATCCCGAGAGATCGTCGGTCCCTCAGAGGGGTCCAAGGCGCGAGACGTCCTCGTCACCGCCGAGGAGCTCCCCGGCGTGCTCGCGCGCATCCGCGGCCAGGACCCGGCGGCAGGTGCTCCGGCATCCAATGCGGCGTCGATGGCCGAGCAGGATGGCATGGCCGCGTCGTTCGACGCCGTCGCGGCCCAATACGATGGGCTGGAAGAAGTCGAAGCCGAAAGCGGCGACGACGACGCCTGGAGTCTGACAGGGCGCGACTAGCGAGAGGCACAACGATGACCGGCCGAATACTCCGCGGGGGCGATGGACCGGTGAGCAACTGGTGCGTGCCGAACCTCATCACCATCGCGCGCATCCTGCTCGTGCCGGTCTTCGTCTGGTTCCTCCTCCTCGACGAATCGAGCGACGGCCCTTGGCGCTGGGCGGCCGCGGTGCTCTTCATCGTCGCGATCGCCACCGACAGCCTTGACGGGCACATCGCGCGCAGCAGGAACCTCATCACGGACCTCGGCAAGCTGCTCGACCCCATCGCAGACAAGGCGCTCACCGGCACGGCACTCGTCATGCTGTCGGTGCTCGGAGAGCTGCCGTGGTGGGTGACGATCATCATCCTCGTCCGCGAGCTCGGCATCACCTTCTGGCGTCTCGCCGTCGCCAAGAAGCGCGTGCTCCCGGCCGGACGCGGCGGGAAGCTCAAGACCCTGGTCCAGGCCATCGCCATCTCGCTCGCCCTGCTCCCGCTCTGGGTCGTGTTCGGGGATTGGGTGCACTGGGTCAACGGGATCCTAATGTCCGCGGCGTTCATCCTCACGGTGTGGTCTGGTCTCGACTACCTGTGGGAGGCCTACCGGCCACAGAAGAAGAAGGCGCCCGAACTGCGGGCCGATGATGGGAGCACCCTGCGATGACCGGCGGAATCACACCAGCACTCCCACAGACGGTCGAGTTGGGGCGTGTCCTCCTCGAGGCCGGCCTCAGCATCGGCGTCGCGGAGTCCCTGACCGGCGGGGCGCTCGTCGCCGAACTCGTGAAGATCCCTGGGATCTCGGCGTCGCTGGCGGGCGGAATCGTCGCCTATCGCACAGAGCTCAAGCACTCGCTGCTCGGAGTCGACGAGGACCTGCTCGCGGAGCGGGGCCCGGTCGATCCTGACGTCGCTGCGGCGATGGCGCTCGGCGCTCGGACAGCGCTCGCAGCGGGTCGCGCCGATCGCCTCGACATCGGGCTGTCGACGACGGGGGTCGCCGGTCCGCAGGCGCAGGCCGGGCGAGCGCCCGGCATCGTCTTCGTGGGCATCTCCTCGCTCTTCGGCGATCGGGTGATCGACCTGGACTTCTCCTCGCTCGTTCGACTCGACGACCCCGAGGGCAGTCGGCAGCGCGTGCGTGGGGCGACGGTCGAGGCGGCTGTTCACAACGTGCTCGAAATGCTCGTGGAACACTGACGAGGTATCGTGGTCGGAGCCACACGAAGGTTGAGTCGGATCGCCTCAACATTCGGCTTTCTTTCAGGAATACCATCGGGGTTTGCTTGGTTGTTCTCAGCGTGACGAAGTCTCCACGAAGTCTCGTAAGTTACAGTTCTTGGCACACGGCAGTAAGGAGGACCCCGCTATGGTCCTAGCGCGTCAAGAGATCGGTGAAGTCCTGCGCGATGTGCGCCTGCGCAAGGGGCACACGCTCCGGCAGGTCGCGGGTCGCGCCTCGGTTGCACTCGGGTACCTGAGTGAGGTCGAGCGCGGGCAGAAGGAAGCCTCGAGCGAGATCCTCGCTTCGGTGGCCGAAGCCCTCGAGACCCCCCTCTCAACCATCTACCGCGAAGTGGGCGACCGTCTGGCCGTTCATGAGCGCTTTGAGACGAGCATCCCGGACACGGTTCCGGACGACCTGCTGCTCGGCATGCGCAAGCCGCTCGTCACTCGTTAGCGGGACGGCTTCGAAGGTACGTCCAACGGCGTCGCAGCATCTGCTGCGGCGCCGTCGGCGTACGCTTGGGGGATGCGCAAGAGCGAGTTCGACAGGGCCGTGGTCGATGAGTTCGGCGAGGCCTACGGGCGCTCGCTGATGAGAGACCTCGTGTTGGGGGCCCTCGGCGATCGCACCGCGAAGCAGGCCCTCGACGATGGCGTCGAGCCGCGTGCGATCTGGCTCGCGCTCTGCATCGACACCGGTGTTCCCGAGGGTAGGCGCCACGGAGTCGGCACGATAGATCCCGACCGTCGAGGCTGATCTCCGGCCCGCGCGACTCCGTGTCGGATCCGACACGCCTGCGGAATGTTCGAAGTCGTGTTCTAAGCGCGTAGGGTGTTCCTGTCGGACTCCTCGGAGACTTGTCCACAGTTGCAGGGTCTCGATCACCGAATGTCGGTGGTCGCCTCTACCGTGAAACTCGAGTAGCCAAGGAACCCGATCCGCCTTGTCGTCAGCGCTCTCCATCAGCGCGCGACAGCCGAGAGGCGACCGCCACATCCCGAGAGGATCACCACCATGCCAAACCCAGCAGACCGCGAAAAGGCGCTTGACGCCGCACTCGCTCAGATCGACCGCCAGTTCGGCAAGGGGTCGGTCATGCGCCTCGGAAGCGACGAGCGCGCACCCGTTGAGACCATCCCGACCGGCTCCGTCGCGCTCGACGTCGCCCTCGGCATCGGCGGACTCCCTCGCGGACGTATCGTCGAGATCTACGGTCCCGAGTCCTCGGGTAAGACGACCCTCACGCTGCACGCCATCGCGAACGCCCAGCGAGCGGGCGGCATCGCGGCGTTCATCGACGCCGAGCACGCCCTCGACCCCGAGTACGCGAAGAAGCTCGGTGTCGACATCGACGCCCTCCTCGTCGCTCAGCCAGACACCGGAGAGCAGGCGCTCGAGATCACCGACATGCTGATCCGCTCGGGCTCGGTCGACCTGGTCGTCATCGACTCCGTCGCAGCACTCGTGCCGAAGGCCGAGATCGAGGGCGAGATGGGCGACAGCCACGTCGGCCTGCAGGCACGCCTCATGTCCCAGGCGCTCCGCAAGCTGACGGGTGGTCTCAGCCAGACCAAGACCACAGCCATCTTCATCAACCAGCTGCGCGAGAAGATCGGTGTCTTCTTCGGCAGCCCCGAGACGACCGCCGGTGGCAAGGCGCTGAAGTTCTACGCCTCCGTCCGCCTCGATATCCGTCGTATCGAGACCCTCAAGGACGGCACGGAAGCCGTCGGAAACCGCACGCGAGTCAAGGTCGTCAAGAACAAGATGGCGCCGCCCTTCAAGCAGGCGGAGTTCGACATCCTCTACGGCGTCGGAATCTCTCGCGAGGGCTCGCTCATCGACTTCGGTGTCGAGCACGGCCTGGTGCGCAAGTCCGGCGCTTGGTACACCTACGAGGGTGACCAGCTCGGCCAGGGCAAGGAGAACGCCCGCAACTTCCTCATCCAGCACCCCGAGATCGCTGAGGAGATCGAACGCAAGATCCTGGCGAAGCTCGGCGTCGGGCAGTCTGCCGAGGCTCCTGCCGAGGCAGTCGAGGCACCACTGGCGCCCGTCGCCGACGCGAAGGTCGCTCAGCGGCGCGGCGCATGACCGACGACCTCGCTCCGGTGACGCCCCTCTTCGGGGCGTCACCGGAGGGGCGCAAACGCGGCCCCGCTGCCGCTGAAGCTCCGGCTGAAACACGCCCCTCGGCGCCTGAGGCCCCGGCGTCGGGCGTTCACACCGCAGCGGAGAGCGCTCCAAGACTCGTTTCCATCCCTGGCGGGCAAGGCGATACACAGGCTTTCACGGCCGTCGTGCCCGCTGGGATGGACTCGGAAGCTCGAGAGCGGCTCACCGCGGAGGCGCAGGAGACGCTCGTGCGGGCCCTTGCTCGCAGCGACCGGTCCACGGAGGAGGCGCGACGCCTCCTCCGGGCTTGGCGTGGTGAAGATCCCAAGGGTGCGCATGCTCCGGAGGACGGCACCGAGGAAGCCGCCGAGTTCGAAGAGTCCCTTCGCCTCGACGACGACGAGATCGAACAGGTCATCGAACGGTGCACGGAACTCGGCTACCTCGACGACCTGCGGCTCGCCGAGCTGCTTGTTCACAAGGCGCGAGACAAGAAGCACTCCGGCATCCAGGGAGTCGAGCGCGCGCTCCGAGAGCGCTTCATCTCGGCTGAGGCCATGACGGAGGCCCTCGCCGAAGTCGACCGTGACGACGAGCTCGAACGGGCTCGCGACCTCGCCGCCGACCGGCTTCGACGTGTCAAGGGCCTGGAGCCCGACGTCGCGATCCGGCGCATCGCCGGTTTCCTGTCACGACGCGGCTATTCCGCTGGTGTTGCCTTCAACGCGGCACGCGAAGTCGTGCAGGGCGGACCGAGGTCAGGCAGGTCTTCGAGCGGTTCAGCCGGCGTGTTCTTCGGCGCCACGCCCGTCGAGTAGCGCCAGCGCCACTCGCTGGCCCTCGGCGTCGCGCGTCACCTCGAGGCGGACAAGCGCCTCCTCGAGGGCTCGGCGGGCGGCAGCCGGGGCACCGGCACGGTCATGCGCCTCTGCGAGCACGAATCCGACTCGGCCAGCGGCGCGCAGATCACGTTCCGCTTCGAGCGCAGAGATCGCCGCCATAGCCTGAGCCGTCGCCCCTGCCGGGTCTCCGTCACGCAACGAGGCGCGCGCTCGCCGCACCAGAACGATCGCAGCCTCCTGCTCATGCTCGGCAACCGGCGCAAGATGCACTGCAGCGATCTGCAGGCCAGCATCGAACCCGGCGAAAACCGCGGCACCCGACGGAAACGAGACGGACGACAGGGCCAGGAGCACCTCACTTCGACCAGCGAACGCCACAGCAACCGCCGCTTCCGAGCTCGCGGCTGCGGCGGGGGCCACGACCTCGTCGATCCAGCGATCCCACGCGAAATCACTCTGCCGGTACTGGTCGCGCAGCCCCGCGTCGCACACGATCAGCAGACCGTGACGGGGCTCGACCACCGGTATCTCGCCCTGCAGCTCGCCAGGCAGCGAATGCCAGTACGCCTCCTCGCGGGGCGCATCGCGCCAGCGCTCGGGCTCGTCGTTCGTCGAGACCGTGAGCGCTTCCACTCGCGAGGCCCCAGACGCATCCGACACCACCGTCGTCGTCGCAGCCAGCGGGCCGCCGCTCGTCCGGAGGACCAGGCCATCGACACCGTTCTCACCGCCAGCGGGACCTACGTACAGAGCCCCGCTCGGGGCCGAGATCGCAGCGACCCGCGCACCATGAGCCTCCACTGGGCCGGCATCGGTCTGCAGCAGACCTCGCTGAAGAGCAAGAGAAGTTGCTGGCGTGACGCCGTCATCTGAGGTCATGGCTCGCATCCCGTCAGCGTAGCGGTGGGAATGGCCAGGCGTGAAGCGAACGTAGAATTGACGGATCATGAGCGAGACAGCCACACCCATCGCATCATCCCCGGCAGCACTCAAGCCGGACGGTACTCCGCGGAGCTACGAGGTGCGCACTCTGGGCTGCCAGATGAACGTGCACGACTCCGAGCGCATGTCCGGATCCCTTCGTGCGGCAGGCTACGTCGAAGCCGACGGAGCCGACCCGGACATCGTCGTCATCAACACCTGTGCGGTTCGAGAGAACGCCGACAACCGGCTCTACGGCAACCTCGGCCAGCTCGCCGCGATCAAGCGCGAGCACGAGGGCATGCAGATCGCCGTCGGCGGATGCCTCGCGCAGAAGGACCGCGGGACGATCCTCGAGAAGGCCCCATGGGTCGACGTCGTGTTCGGCACGCACAACATGGGTGCGCTCCCGAGTCTCCTCGAGCGAGCCCGGCACAACGAGGAAGCACAGCTCGAGATCCTCGAGTCCCTCGACGTGTTCCCCTCCACACTTCCGACGAAGCGTGACTCGACCTACTCGGGGTGGGTCTCGATCTCCGTCGGCTGCAACAACACCTGCACGTTCTGCATCGTCCCATCTCTGCGGGGCAAGGAGAAGGACCGCAGGCCAGGCGATGTCCTGAACGAGATCCAGGCGCTCGTCGACGATGGCGCCATCGAAGTCACCCTCCTCGGGCAGAACGTCAACTCGTACGGAGTCGAGTTCGGCGACCGGCAGGCGTTCAGCAAGCTCCTGCGTGCCGCTGGCAGCATCGATGGGCTCGAGCGGGTGCGCTTCACCAGCCCGCACCCGGCGGCCTTCACGCAGGACGTCATCGACGCCATGGCCGAGACACCCAACGTGATGCCCCAGCTGCACATGCCGCTGCAATCGGGCTCCGACCGCATCTTGAAGGCCATGAGGCGCTCCTATCGAAGCGCCAAGTTCCTCGGCATCCTCGACAGCGTCCGCGAGCAGATGCCTCACGCCGCGATAACGACGGACATCATCGTCGGCTTCCCCGGCGAGACCGAGGAAGACTTCGCAGAGACGATGCGTGTCGTCGAGGCGTCCAGATTCGCGAGCGCATTCACCTTCCAGTACTCCATCCGGCCAGGAACACCGGCCGCGACGATGCCCGATCAGGTGCCGAAGGCAGTCGTGCAGGAGCGCTACGAGCGACTCATGAAGCTGCAGGATCGCATCAGCCGGGAAGAGAACGAGAAGCTGATCGACAGCGTCCAGCGCATCCTGGTCAGCGCAGCAGAAGGCAAGAAGGACGACGAGACACACCGCATGTCGGGACGCTCGGAGGACAACCGGCTTGTGCACTTCTCGCTCCCAGACGGCGCAGAACGTCCACGACCCGGTGATGTCGTCACCGCTGAGATCACGGGAGCGGCATCGTTCCACCTCGTCGCAGATGCCACATCGAGCCGCCTCGACGTCCGTCGCACGAGAGCGGGGGACGCCTGGGACCGCTCGCTTGCCGAGAGCTGCGCAGTCCCCGCGCCGGCCGGGGCACCTGCTCGCGTCTCGCTCGGACTCCCGACGATCCGGCGCGGCTGAGCGTGTTCATCGCCATCGGGGGAGCAACCGGCACGGGGAAGTCGCAGCTGTCGCTGGACATCGCCGCCCGCCTGCGCGCCTCCGGGCGCGGAGCTCAGGTCATCAACGCCGACGCCATGCAGCTCTATCGGGGCATGGATGTCGGAACCGCCAAGCTCGCCCCCGAAGACCGTGAGGGGGTGCCGCATCACCTGCTCGACGTGCTCGATGTCACGGAAGACGCGAGTGTCGCCTGGTATCAAGAGCGGGCTCGAGGGCTGATCGAGGAGATCGAGGCCGAGGGAGATGTGCCCATCCTCGTTGGGGGCTCTGGGCTCTACATCGCGGCCGTCTGCTTCGATCTGCGCTTTCCAGGGACCGACCCCGCCGTGCGAGCCGAACTCGAGGCGGAGCTGCAGCTCGAGGGTCCCGGTCCGCTCTTCGCGCGGCTCCGTGCACTCGACCCCCAGGCCGCGGCCACAATCGACGCGCGCAACGGACGGCGCCTCGTGAGGGCGCTCGAGGTGATCGAGGTCACGGGGGAGCCGTTCAGCGCTCAGCTGCCTGACCAGGAAGCCAGATGGCGGGACGTGACGTTCGCCGTCGTCGAAGAGCACCGGGAGGTGCTCACCCCCAGGCTCGGCGCCCGCGTCGAGCGCATGTGGGAGTCGGGGCTGCTGGAGGAGACGCAGGCGCTTGCCGAGGCCGGGCTGGAGCAGGGCGGCACCGCCAAGCGCGCGATCGGGTACCAGCAGGCACTCGCGGAGCTTCGGGGCGAGATGAGCCGTGCCGAGGCGATCGCGGAGGCGCAGCTCTTGACCCGGAAGTACGCCAGACGCCAGGTCTCCTGGTTCCGACGCTACGAGAGCGCGGTCCGCGCCCAGAGCGGGGAGGGGTTCGCGGCGCAGCGCATCCTCCAGGCCGCCGGACTCTGACCGGGAGACCACGCACGGCGCACACGGGGATCGAGAGTTCCGTAGCATTGGCCCCATGACACAACTCGCGTTCACCAAGGCGCAGGCCACCGGCAACGACTTCGTCCTCGTCTCCGACCCGGACGGGGAGCTGGACCTCGGGCCTCAGCGCGTGGCGCGGCTGTGCGATCGCAATTTCGGTGTCGGCGCAGACGGTCTCATCCGAGCGGTTCGCTCGCAGAACCTCGCTGAAGGGCGCGAGCTGCAGGCAGCCCACCCCCTGGCTGAATGGTTCATGGACTACCGCAACGGCGACGGATCGATCGCGGAGATGTGCGGCAACGGGGTGCGCGCGTTCGCGCGCTTCCTCACGGAAACAGGGCTGGTGACCCTTGAGGCGGGTGAGCGGCTGGAGATCGGCACGCGTGCCGGTCTGCGGGTCGTCGAGCGAGACGGCACGGGCTTCAAGGTCGACATGGGGCCGTGGCGCCTCGAAGGTGGCGAGCCGCTCGTCACCGTCCCGCACATCGGCGTCTCACGCCCGGGGCTCGGGATCGATGTCGGAAACCCTCACGTCGTCGTCGCGCTCTCGAGCGAGGAAGAGCTCGAGCGGCTCGAGCTCTTCCATGCACCGCTCATCGATCCAGCCCCTGAGCTGGGAGCCAACGTCGAGTTCGTCGTCCCGCACGACCAGCTCGTGCAGGACGGCGTCGGGCACATCCGGATGCGCGTGCACGAGCGGGGCGTCGGCGAGACCCTCTCCTGCGGCACCGGGGCCGTCGCGTCAGCACTGGCGGTTCGCTACTGGGCGGGCGCTGGCGCGCCGGATGCCTGGTCGGTCGGTGTGCCGGGTGGCGTGCTGCAGGTGACGGTCGGAGCTGTCGACGGCGTCGAGCATGTCTTCCTGGCGGGGCCGGCCGAGATCGCCTTCACTGGCAGTATCGAGGACGAGCTCGCTAGCGAACTCGCCTCACCCGCAGCACTCTGAAGCCCGCGTCCGTCGAGTGCCGCTCGACGGACAGCTCTGGTCCGAACTGCGCCGCGATCCAGGACTGCAGTGAGTCGCCGCCGAGCTTCTTGGCGACGACGAGCCAGGCTTCTCCCTCGGCGCTGAGGCGCGGCAGCCACGCGGAGAGCAGCTCGTGCAGGGCCTCTTTGCCGATTCGGATGGGCGGGTTCGACCAGATGAGGTCGAAGGTCGTGTCCTCGGGGACATCCTCGGGGCGTGTCGGCGTGATGTTGTCGAGTCCGAGGGCCTGCGCGTTCTCACCGGTGAGCAGCAGCGCCCGTTCGTTGACGTCGACGGCCCGCACGTCCAGTTCGGGCGACTCGAGTGCGAGTGCGAGTGCGATCGGTCCCCAGCCGCACCCGAGGTCCAGCGCGGTTCCGGTCGAGGGCGGCGGGGGTGCTGCGTGCAGGAGCGCCTGGGTGCCGCGGTCCACGTGCTCAGGGCTGAAGGTACCGCCTGCCGTGATGACGGTCACCGTTCGGCCCCGGAGGTTGGCGACGACGCGTCGCCGCTCGAGAGGCCCGTCCGGGGTTGCTGAGAAGTAATGCTGAGCGGTCACCCCTAGACGCTAGCACCGGCGTAGAATAGTACGAATATGCGAGATTCTGAGACTCCTCCAGGCGAGAGCAACGACGCGATCGACCGAATCCTCCGAGCCGCGAAGGAACCGGGCGCCACGATGACCCTGTTCTCCTCCGGCAGAGCGCAGGCGCTGCAGGACGGCGCCAGCACGAGCTATGACGGCGAGGCCGACGGCGACCAGCTCGAACGAGAAGCCAGGCAGTCGCTGCGACGAGTCGAGAGCCTGCGAACGGAACTCGAGGACGTCACCGAGGTCGAGTACCGCAAGGTGCGCCTCGAGCGGGTCGTGCTCGTCGGCGTCTACCGCAGGAACTCCCTCGAGGAGGCCGAGAACTCGATGCAGGAGCTGGCCGCGCTCGCCGAAACTGCGGGAGCCGTCGTCCTCGACGGCGTGCTGCAGCGTCGGCCGAACCCCGACCCCGCCACGTACCTCGGCCGAGGCAAGGTCGCTGAGCTCAAGGAGATCGTCGCGGCGCTCGAAGCCGACACGGTGGTCGCCGACACCGAGCTCGCGCCCAGCCAGCGTCGCGCGCTCGAAGACGAGATCAAGGTGAAGGTCATCGACCGCACCGCGGTGATCCTCGACATCTTCTCCCAGCACGCCAAGAGCCGCGAGGGCAAGGCGCAGGTCGAGCTGGCGCAGATGGAGTACATGCTCCCGCGCCTTCGCGGATGGGGCGAGTCGATGTCCCGGCAGGCCGGTGGCCAGGTCGGCTCCGGCGGTGCCGGCATGGGGTCACGAGGCCCTGGAGAGACCAAGATCGAGCTCGACCGTCGGCGCATCCGCACGAAGATGGCCAAGCTTCGCCACCAGATCGCCGACATGAAGGATTCGCGTGACGTGAAGCGCGCGACCCGACAGCGCAACCAGGTTCCGGCCGTCGCGATCGTGGGGTACACGAACGCCGGTAAGTCGAGCCTCCTCAACCGCATCACGCATGCGGGCGTCCTGGTCGAGAACGTTCTCTTCGCGACCCTCGACGCGACGGTGCGCAAGGCGGCGACGGAAGACGGTCGCCCCTACACGATTGCCGACACGGTCGGCTTCGTGCGCAACCTGCCCCACCAGCTGGTCGAAGCCTTCCGCTCGACGCTCGAGGAGCTGCAGGCTGCCGATGTCATCGTGCATGCCGTCGATGCCTCCCACCCGGATCCCGCCGCGCAGCTCGCCACGGTGCGAGACGTCATCGGAGAGGTCGAAGCCCACGATGTTCCCGAGATCGTGGTCTTCACGAAGGCCGACCTGGTCGATAGCGATCGACGCCTCGAGCTCCAGGGGCTCGCCCCCGACGGCCTCTTCGTCTCCGCGCACACGGGTGAGGGCATCGACCTGCTGCTCGGGCGCATCGCCGAGCTCCTGCCAACCCCCGAGGTGACCATCGAGGTCCTTGTGCCCTTCGAGCGCGGCGATCTCGTCTCCTACCTGCACGAGCGAGGTGCCGTGCTCGAGCTCGAGCACGTGGAGAGCGGCACGCGGCTCAAGGCCCGGGTCCACCCCGACCAGCTCGGACTGTTCGAGGCGTTCGCGGTCGCAGGCTGACGCACACGCCTCAGTCCTCCTGAGGGAGGCATGCAGAAGAGCGGCGAGCCCATCGGGCTCGCCGCTCTTCTGCATCTGCTGACGTGTGCAGGCGCCGGTGCTTCCGGCTGCTCTCAGATGGAGCGGAGGACAGCGACGACCTTGCCGAGGATCTCGGACTCATCGCCGAGGATGGGCTCGAAGTCGCTGTTGCGGGGGAGCAGCCAGATGTGGCCGTCACGCTTGCGGAAGGTCTTGACCGTGGCTTCTCCGTCGAGCATCGCGGCGACGATGTCGCCGTTCTCCGCGTTGCGCTGTGACCGCACGACGACCCAGTCGCCGTCGCAGATGGCAGCATCGATCATCGACTCGCCAACGACACGGAGCAGGAAGAGCTCTCCCTTGCCGACGATCTGACGGGGGAGCGCGAAGACGTCTTCGACCTGCTGCTCCGCCGTGATCGGGATGCCGGCTGCGATCCTGCCGACCACCGGGACGAACGCGGCCTCAGCCGTCTCGTTGGAATCGCCATCGTCGGTGTGGTCGAAGTGCACCAGCACCTCGAGGGCGCGGGGCATGCCCGGATTGCGCTTGATGTAGCCGAACTTCTCCAGCTGGCCGAGCTGGTGGGTGACGCTCGACAGGGAGACGAGGCCGACTTCGTCGCCGATCTCGCGCATGCTCGGCGGGTACCCGCGCGTGCGCACCGACTCCATGATGCAGGTCAGGATGCGCTCCTGCTTCTCGGTCAGTTTTCTGTAGATGTCGCTCGCTGGCTTCTTGGCCATGTCGTCTCCGTCCGCTCTCCGACACGGAATGTCGGTGGCAGGTGATGCACTGCCTGATAGCGCCAACCCTACCGAGGGTGCACGCAGGTACGAAACATTTCTTCGAGTGTTGTGGATGAAAGTTCGAGAGATTCGAACTGGAAGCCTTGACTTGGCACTTTGTTCGTAGCTATATTCAGTACATACATTCGACCACTCGAAGATGTGGACGAATCAGGAGGAATCATGAACACCACTGCCGTTGCACCACTCCGCCTCACCGTCCGAGGCCGTCGTGTCCTGCTCGCCATCGCTGCGCTGCCCGTCGCCGCAGCCATCGCCCTCGGGGCCACGCACATGAACTCCGCGGCGGCCTCGAGCGACGCCGCAGGCGTCGAGTTCGAGTACGTCACCGTCGGCGCTGGCGACACGCTCTGGGGCATCGCCGAGGAGGTCGCGGGCGATTCCGATATCCGCGACGTCATCGTCGAGATCTCCAAGCTCAACGCTCTTGAGAACGGCACGGTTCAGGCCGGGCAGCGCCTCGCCCTCCCACTCGACTGAGTCCACAGCCCATTCCAGGCGCAGACCGCGTCGTAGGCTTGTGCGGTGACCTCGTTCGAAGACCTGCCCATCCGTGACGACCTCCGCGGACTCACCCCCTACGGAGCGCCGCAGCAGCCGGTGCGCGTTGCCATCAACGTCAACGAGAATCCGCACCCCGTGCCGGAGGTCGTGGCCAGGCGAATCATCGAGGCGATCGCCCGCGAGCTCCCCGGACTCAATCGCTACCCGGACCGCGAGTTCACGAAGTTGCGCGAGCAGCTGAGCGTCTACCTGGGCCGGGGCATCGGTCCCGAGCAGGTGTGGGCCGCCAACGGCTCGAACGAGATCATGCAGCAGCTGCTGCAGGTCTTCGGTGGCCCCGGGCGCAGCGTGCTCAGCTTCACACCCAGCTACTCGATGTACCCCCTTCTCGCCAGAGGGGTTGGGTCCGAATGGATTCCGGTGTCACGCGCTGACGGCTTCGCGCTGACCGCGGACCTCGTCGCGGAGGCACTTCGTCGAGAGCGCCCCGACATCACCATCATCTGCACGCCGAACAACCCCACGGGCACCGTCACCGATCTCGACGTGATCGCGGCTGCGTACGACGCGACCGACGGCATCCTGATCGTCGATGAGGCCTACGCCGAGTTCCTCCCTGATGGTCGGGAGACCGCGCTCTCCCTTCTCCCGGGTCGCGAGCGGCTCGTGGTCTCGAGGACCATGAGCAAGGCGTTCGCCTTCGCTGGCGCCCGCGTCGGGTACTTCGCGGCTCACGAGGCCGTCGTCGACGCCGTCCGACTCGTTCGGCTGCCGTACCACCTCTCCGCGATCACCCAGGCCGCCGCGACCGCAGCGCTCGAGTGCTCGGAGATCATGCTCCAGCAGGTCGACGCCATCCGCGAGCAGCGCGACCGCCTGCTGGTGGAGCTGCCCCGTCTTGGCTACAGGCCGTGGGAGTCTGGCGCGAACTTCGTGCTGTTCGGCGACGTCGCGGATCCCGCGGATACGTTCCAGCAGCTCCTCGACCGCGACATCCTGGTGCGGGATGTCGGCATCCCGAACGCGCTTCGGGTGACCGCCGGGACGCGCGCGGAGACGAGCGCGTTCCTGGCCGCACTCGCCGAGATCACCGATGCAGGGAAGGCCTAGGCTGGAGCGATGACCACGACGCCACGCACCGCGACCGTCTCACGCGCGACGAGCGAGTCCTCGATCGAGCTGAGCCTGAACCTCGACGGGACCGGCATCGCCGACATCCAGACGTCGGTTCCGTTCTATGACCACATGCTGAACGCCTTTGCGAAGCACTCGCTGACCGATCTCACGATCCGTGCGACGGGTGACACGGAGATCGACGTGCACCACACGGTCGAGGACACGGCGATCGTGCTCGGTCAGGCGATCCGCCAGGCCCTCGGCGACAAGTCGGGCATCGCGCGCTACGGCGATGCGAGGGTGCCGCTCGATGAGTCGCTCGCCGAAGCCGTCGTCGACATCTCGGGGCGTCCGTTCCTCGTGCACACCGGGGAGCCGGAGGCCTTCATCTACCACCTCATCGGCGGGCACTTCACGGGCGCGATGGTGCGTCACGTCTTCGAGGCGATCACGTTCCACGCCGGTCTGACGGTGCACGTCGAGGTCATCCGCGGGCGCGACCCGCACCACATCGCCGAAGCGGAGTTCAAGGCGTTCGCCCGTGCGTTCCGCGCGGCCAAGCGACTCGACCCGGAGGTCGTGGGCATTCCTTCGACCAAGGGCGCGCTGTGACTTCAGTCGCACGTCCGCGGGTGGTCGTCGCTGACTACGGCTCGGGCAACGTTCACTCCGCCGTGAAGGCGCTCGAAGCGGCTGGTGCTGAGGTCGAGCTGACGGCCGACCGCGCTGCCGCCGCCGACGCCGACGGCTACGTCGTGCCAGGTGTCGGGAGCTTCGCTCACGTCATGGAGGCCATCAATCGTCAGCGCATCGGGGAGATCGTCGGCCGGCGCCTTGCAGGGGGGCGCCCCGTGCTCGGCATCTGCGTCGGCATGCAGATCTTCTTCGACGGCGGCATCGAGGGTGGCAGGCGAGCCGAAGGTCTGGGCGAATGGCCGGGCGAGGTGACCGAACTGCGGGCAGAGGTCCTTCCGCACATGGGATGGAACCTCGTCGACCCCCCGGCCGACTCGAAGCTCTTCGCCGGCATTGCTCGCGAGCGCTTCTACTTCGTACACTCGTACGCGGCGCATGAGCTCCCGCTCGACCCGCATCCGAAGGCCCGCCCGGTGCTCGTGACCCATGCCGAGCACGGCGAGCGCTTCATCGCGGCAGTCGAGAACGGCCCGTTGTCGGCGACGCAGTTCCACCCGGAGAAGTCCGGCGAGGCTGGCGTGCGCCTGCTTCGGAACTGGATCGAGACGCTGCCGAAGCGCGCCTAGTGCTGCTGCATCGGCGCGCTGCACCGCCGCCTGCCGATACGCTATTGCCCGGACTGCCAGGGCATCCCCTTTCGGCGTCGATGCCCCGGCGCCTCAGAACGAGAACAAGGAACCTACGCGCGTGAGCGAATTCAACACGTCACCGGAGCTCGTGCTCTTCCCCGCAATCGACCTCGCCGGCGGCAAGGCGGTTCGTCTGGTTCAGGGCGAGGCCGACTCCGCCACGAACTACGGCGATCCTGTGGATGCGGCGGAGGACTGGATCGAGCAGGGTGCGGAGTGGATCCACCTCGTGGACCTCGACGCGGCCTTCGGGCGCGGGGAGAACCGCAGTGTCATCAAGCGCGTCATCCGGGCGGCCAAGCACGTCAATGTGGAGCTGTCCGGCGGGATCCGTGACGACGAGTCCCTCGAGCGTGCGGTGGACGCCGGTGCGCGCCGCATCAACCTCGGCACCGCCGCGCTCGAGAATCCGGAGTGGGCGGCGAACGTCATCGCTCGCTACGGCGAGCTCATCGCCGTCGGCCTCGACGTGCGTGGCACCACGCTCGCGGCTCGCGGCTGGACGCGCGATGCTGGTGACCTCTGGTCGGTACTCGAACGGCTCGAGGAGGCCGGTTGCGCACGTTACGTCGTGACCGACGTGACGAAGGACGGCACCCTCCAGGGCCCGAACCTCCAGCTCCTCAGCGACATCCTCGACCGGACCGACCGTCCCGTCGTCGCCTCTGGCGGCGTTTCGAGTCTCGACGACATCGCGGCGCTGCGTGGCCTCGTGCCGCAGGGCCTCGAGGGCGCGATCATCGGCAAGGCGCTCTACTCGGGGGCCTTCACGCTCGTCGAAGCGCTCGACGTCGCATCCTGACTCGAGAGGTTTGACCCATGCCGTCGCTGCCAGAGCATTTCCAGCCCAGCAAGGCCGACTCTGCTGGCCAGAGCTGGTCTGGGCGGAGCTTCGGCGACAACCCGTTCCGCGACGACGACGGCACGGCGCCGGCGCAGTTCGTCGCGGCGATCCGGCGCTTCCGGGCTCGGGAGGTGGGTCCCGACGCGGTGGTCGACGCATTGCGTCAGGCTCGCGTGCTGATCCCGCTCGTGGCGAAGCTGGGCGAAGCCGATGTCAACACGCAGGGTGTGACCGTCGACAAGAGCGCTGATCTCTCCATCGTGACGGTCGCCGGCCCAGACGGTCGCACCGTCCTGCCCGTGTTCACCTCGGCGGAGGCGATGAGGGTCTGGAATCCCAAGGCTCGGCCGGTGCCTGCGCTCATGCAGCGGGCGGCCATCTCGGCGGCTGCCGAGGGCAGCGACCTCATCGTGGTTGATCCGACGAGCGAGACGGAGTTCGTCGTCCGCCGTCCGGCCGTGTGGGCGATCGCGCAGGAGCAGGGCTGGGCGGCCCCGTGGGTGAACCCGGTTGTCACGGCTGAGCTGTCGAGGGTGATGGCAGAGCTCGACGAGGTGCTTGGCATGGATCTCGTGCCCGGCGATCCGGAGGCTCGCCTGGCTGGGCCCGAGCTGCGTGTGGTGCTCCACGTCGGTGGTGACGCTGGCCGCGAGGAGCTCGCGGATCTGTCCCGCCGAGCCAGCGAGCTGCTGCAGGGGAGCGAGGCGTTCCGCACAGAGGTCGACTCGCTCGGCATCTCGTTCGCGCGGGCCAGCACTGCTGCTTCGAGCGACGCGGAGAAGCGGCAGCGAGATTCTAAGCGCTTGTGGTGGAGGCGCTGAGGGGATTGACCAGGCGCGGCAACTCGGGGAAGGCTTGCCTGTACGCTCGAGCAGAAGTAATTAGATACTCTTATTGCTAGCCAACCGAGCTAAAGGGAGTGGTGCCGAGTGATCCGTGAGCCTCTGGCGAGCCCCCGTGGCCAGGGTTCGGACTTCGACCTCGCAGCGCAGCAGCTGCTCGAGGTGAGAAGGCGAATCGAGGAGTTCCTGGCCGGACGAGTCGCTGCCGCGGCCGCGATCGACGAGGGCCTCGCGACGCTGTGGCGCATCACGGCGCGCAGCGCCGAAGGGGGGAAGCTCTTCCGCCCCGCGCTGGTCATGCAGGCCTACCTGTCCTACACGGGTGCAGCAGAGGTGCCTGAGTCGGTCATGGAACTGGCGACCGCGACCGAGCTGCTCCACCTCGCGTTCCTGACCCACGACGACGTGATCGACAACGACACCATGCGCAGGGGGGAGCTGAATCTCCTCGGCAGCGTCGAGGAGATCGTGGGAGGACCGGAGTTCGACGATGAGCGCGGCAACCGCCTGGGGCAGGCCGCCGCGATCCTGGTCGGCGACCTCCTGCTCTCCGAAGCGCACCTGAGGGTTGCGCGCATCGATCAGCCCCACGCCGTTCGTCTGCGCGTGCTCGATGCCATCGAGCGTGCCCTCGCGGTCTCGGTTGCCGGTGAGTTCAGCGACGTGAGCCTGTCGGTTCGAAGTGACCATCCGGCATTGGCCGAGGTCCTGTCGATGAGCTCGAACAAGACCTCCGCGTACACCGTGCTGCTGCCGCTCGAGCTCGGTCTGATCGCGGCGGGTGCCGAAAGTTCGGTGGATGCGCGTCTCATCGCCCAGTTCTCGGACGCCGCCGGGCTCGCCTTCCAGCTCCAGGACGATCTGTTCGGTGTCTTCGGGGACCAGCACAAGCTCGGGAAGGCGCCGTACTCGGATATCCGGGAGGGCAAGTTCACGGCGCTCATCGCCCTGGCCTGCGGGACCCCGGTCTGGGGTGAGCTCGAGTCGCTGCTCGGCGACCCGATGCTCAGCGAGGCGGATGGCGCGAAGGCGCGCGACCTCATCGACGCGTCGGGCTCGCGCGCCGCTGTCGAGCAGGAGCTCGCGGCCCAGTTCTCGAGGGCACGAGCCGCCGCGAGGGCCGTGGGCGCGTCGGGCCGCGAGGGGGAGCGGAACCTGGCCGAGATGCTGGAGCGTCTGCTGATGCTGCTGGAGAGGCGAACGTCATGATGTCGCCACTCGAGCAGTACACGCGCACCGCGGAGAAGTCCGCGGCCGAGGTCATCTTCGCCTACTCGAGTTCCTTCGGGGCGGCCTCGCGCTTCCTCGGGCGCCGGACGGTCAAGCCGGTGCGCAGCATCTACGCGCTGGTCCGCGTGGCGGACGAGATCGTGGACGGTGTCGGCGCGCTCGCCGGCCTCTCCCTCGAGCAGCAGCACGCGGCGCTCGACGGGCTCGAGGCGCAGACGCTCGAGGCCATCGAGTCGGGCTTCAGCACGAATCTGGTCGTCCACGCGTTCGCGGTGACGGCGCGACGCTGCGGGTTCGGGGCCGAGCTGGTCGTGCCCTTCTTCGCTTCGATGCGCATGGATCTCGAACCTCGCTCGCTCGACGTGGAGGAGCAGCGGCGCTACGTCTACGGTTCCGCGGAGGTGGTGGGGCTGATGTGCGTGCGGGTATTCCTCACCGGTGTCTCTCGCACCCCGGAGCAGCGGGAGCGCATCGACGCGGCGGCCTGCGCGCTCGGCGCCGCGTTCCAGAACGTGAACTTCCTCCGCGACGTGGGCGATGACGCCGACCGGCTCGGCAGGGACTACCTGCCGGTGGAGGGTCTGGAATCGGCGCCGCTCGACGAGCGGCGCAAGCTCATCTGGCTCGACCGCATCCGCGCCGATCTTGCGACAGCGGAAGCGGGCATCCCGCTGCTTCCGAGGGATTGCCGACGGGGCGTGGCCCTCGCGAGCGCGCTCTTCGCTGCGCTCGCCGACCGCATCGCGGAGACGCCGGCAGACCAGCTGCGCACCACACGCGTGAGAGTTCCCGGCGCCGAGAAGGCGCGCATCGCAGCACGAGTCCTTCTGGAGACACGATCATGAGCACCCGAGCAGTAGTCATCGGCGCCGGAATGGCCGGCCTCGCCACATCGATCCTGCTCGCGCGGGACGGCTTCGCCGTGACGGTCCTCGAGAAGAACGACAGGGTCGGCGGCCGTGCTGGCCTCCTCGAGGTCGACGGCTTCCGCTTCGATACCGGCCCGAGCTGGTACCTGATGCCGAGCGTCTTCGACCACTACTTCGCGCTTGCCGGCACGAGCACCGAGGAGCAGCTGGATCTGCGCATGCTCGACCCCGGCTACCGCGTCTTCCCCGAGCCGGAGCATGCGGGGGGCGCAAGCGAGCCCCTCTCCATCCCCTACGGCCAGGACGCCGTGCGCGAACTCGTCGCTGAGCTCGAGCCCGAGGCGCTCGGCGCTTTCGACGACTACCTCGAGACCGCGAGACGCGCCATGGACATGGCGGAGGAATCGTTCCTCTATAACACGTTCAAGAACCCGGCCACGCTGCTCGGCGCCCCCGTTCGCCGCGAGCTCCCCGAGCTGCTGACGTGGCTCACGGTCCCGCTCGAGAAGTTCGTGGAGGAGTCGTTCACGCATCCGCTGCTCAGGCAGATCCTCGCCTACCAGGCGGTGTTCCTCGGAACCGACCCGCGCCGCGCTCCGGCGATCTATCACCTCATGAGTCGCATGGATCTCGTCGAGGGCGTGCAGTACCCCATGGGCGGCTTCACCGCCGTGGTGGATGCGCTGCACCGGCTCGCCGTGGACGCCGGCGTCGAGTTCCGGCTCGAGGCCGAGGTCACGGACATCGCCGTGGCGCATGGCTGGAGCCGTGGCGTGCACTGGCGCGACGCTGACGGGCAGCGGCACTTCGAGGACGTGGAGGTCGTCGTCTCCGCCGCTGACCTGCATCACACGGAGACGCGGCTGCTGCCAGAGCGGTACCGCAGCTACCCGGAGCGCGTGTGGAAGCGCACCTCGTCGGGTCCGGGCGCCGTGCTGGTGATGCTCGGCGTCGAGGGCGAGCTGCCCGCCCTGCCGCACCACTCGCTGCTGCTCACGAAGGAGTGGGGGGAGAACTTCGACGCCATCTTCGGCGAGGGCGTCGCCCTGCCTGACCCGGTCTCCGTCTATGTCTGCAAGCCGAGCGCCACGGATTCGGCAGTTGCGCCGGACGGGCACGAGAACCTGTTCCTGCTCATCCCGGTCAAGGGCGAGGAGAGCATCGGTGGGGGAGGAGCAGATGGGGCGGGAGATGCAGAGGTCGAGCGGATCGCCGATCTCGCGATCTCCCAGCTCGCCGAATGGACGGGAGTCTCCGACCTGGAGCGCCGCATCGTGGTTCGCCGGACGCTCGGCCCCGCCGATTTCGTGCACGACTACAACTCCTGGCGTGGCGGCATCCTCGGCCCGTCGCATGAGCTCGCCCAGTCGGCCATGCTGCGTGCCGGCAACGCGTCCCCGAAGGTCAAGGGGCTCTACTACGCGGGCGCGACCGTCAACCCCGGCGTGGGCGTCCCGATGTGCCTGATCAGCGCCGAGCTGGTGCTCAAGCACGTGCGGGGCGACCGGAGCGCTGGCCCCCTCGAGGTCGACCGCCGGTGACGGTCACCACCGTCCACCTCTGGGGAACCGGCAGCGCGAGCGCCGGCCTCTCGCTGACCGCGAAGACCACGCTGCACCTCCTGGGCCGTCGACGTCCGGAGGGTCTGCGATTCGCGCGTGTCATGGGCACGGCGCGGGCGACGAGCTTCTCCTCGCGCGACGCCGACCTCGGGCATTGGGCGCTGGTCGCCGCCTGGGAGTCGCTCGAGGCTGCGGACGCGTTCGATCGAGGGGCCCTCGTGGGTGCGTGGGACGCACGCTCGCGGGAGCGACTCAGAGTGCGGATGCGCGCCATTCGCTCGGTCGGCCTCTGGGGAGGTCGCGAGCCGTTCGGGCCCGCCGTCGCGGAGGCCGAGGAGGGGCAGCGGGTGGCCGTCATCACGCGGGCGCGGATCCGGGCCTCGTCGGTGCCGCGCTTCACGGGGACCGTGCCACCTATCGCTGCCGAACTCCTCCGCGCGAAGTCGCGCGGTCTCGGTCTCGCGTTCGGGATGGGCGAGCTGCCAGCAGGCCTCCTCGGCACCTTCACCCTCTGGGAGTCCGAGCCGGCGCTTCGCGCCTTCATCAGCGGCGCACCATCGCACAGAGCCGCCATGGCCGACAGCCGAGCGGGCGGATGGTTCGCTGAGGAGCTGTTCGCGCGTTTCGCGGTCGATGCTGTCGAGGGCTGGTCGGCCACAACTGCATGACCTCTCCCGCGAAGAGCGGGCCACCATCCGCCAGAACGTCAGACGACGCAGATCCAGAGCCACGACCGAGAGGAACGGACTCAAGATGACCGCCATCACACGACGACTCATGTGGGTGACACTCGCAGCAGGCATGTTCGTCCAGAGCCTGTTCGCCTTCACCGGCGGCGGCACCGTGCCGCTGACCATCGCGAGCGTCGCCCTGCTCGCCGCCACCGGGGTGCTCCACGCCTGGGCGACCCGCGGGCCGCGGTTCGCCTCCGTGCTGCTCGCCGCCGCCGCGATCGGCTTCTTCGCGGAAGTCGTCGGTGTGGCCACGAGCTTCCCGTTCGGACAGTACATCTACACGCCGTCGCTCGGCTTCTCGCTCTTCGAGGTGCCGCTCATCGTGCCCCTCGCCTGGGTGACGATCGCCTACCCCGCGGTCATCATCGCGCGGAGACTCATCGGCACGGCGCCTGGCGCGCTGCGGCGTATCGTGCGCGTCGCCGTGGCCGCGTGGGCGCTCACCGCCTGGGATGTCTTCCTCGACCCCCAGATGGTCGATTCGGGGCACTGGGGCTGGAAGCACCCTGACCCGGGGATCCCCGGCGTCGACGGCATCCCGCTCACGAACTTCCTCGGCTGGTACCTGGTCTCGCTCATCATCTGCGGGCTCATCGACGCCGTCGCCGCTCGCTCGCAGAAGGTCGACGGCGCACCGAGCGACGCGGCACCCTTCACGGTCTACCTGTGGACGTACGCGACGTGCGTCGTCGGCAACCTCACGTTCTTCGAGCGACCGAGCGTGGCTCTCGTCGGCGGCCTGATCATGGGTGCTATCGCGATCCCGCTTGTCGCCGTGCTGCTGCGCGACTGGCGGGCGAGGAGAGCCGAGCGCTCCCTCGTGGCTTCCGGGGCGCACACGGGGGACTCCCCGCGATGAGCACGGTCGCGGTGATCGGGGCGGGGGTCGGCGGGCTCGCCGTGGCAGCCCGCCTCTCCGCGCTGGGCCACGACGTCACGGTGCTCGAGCAGGCCGAGAAGGTCGGGGGCAAGCTCGGCACCCTCGAGCATGACGGCTTCCTCTTCGACACCGGTCCGTCGCTCGTGACCATGCCGTACGTCTTCGCAGAGCTGTTCGCGGAGACGGGGGCGCCGATCGAGTCGGTCGTCGAGCTCCGCCGACTCGAGGTCGCCTGCCGGTACCGGTTCGCCGACGGCAGCGAGCTCGACATGCCCGGACGGATCGAGGAGATCCCCGCTGCGCTCGACGCCGCGCTCGGTGCGGGGACCGGGCAGCAGTGGGCGCGCTTCCTCGAGCGCTCGGAGCGCGTCTGGGGCATCGCCAGGGGTCCTTTCCTGGAATCGCCCATCGATGCGGCTGGGATCGCGTCGCTCGCCGTGAATCCGCTGTCGCTCGCACGGGTGGCCCCGTGGCGCAGTCTGCGCGGGTTCGGCGAGCGCGACCTCTCGGACCCTCGCCTGCGCGCACTCCTGGATCGCTACGCGACGTACACGGGGTCGGACCCGAGGCGGGTGCCGTCTGCGCTCGCGACGGTGCCGTATGCCGAGCAGGCCTACGGCTCCTGGTACGTGCCAGGTGGCCTCTGGCGGCTCGGGGAGGCCATCGCCGAACGTGCCGTGGAGTGCGGGGCGCGCATTCGCACCGGGGTCAGGGTCGCCCGCATCCTCCAGGAAGGCGCCAGGGTCTCCGGGGTCGAGACGAGCGAGGGGGAGCGTCTCGCCGCGGATGTCGTCGTCGCGAACGCCGACGCCCAGTCCGTCTACGGGGAGCTGCTGCACAGCGAGGGGGCCAGGCGCGCCGCCAGGAGCCACGAGAAGCTCGACCCCTCGCTCTCGGGCTTCGTCATGCTCCTCGCCCTCGACGACCTCGAGCGTGCGAGCTTCGCGCACGACGAGGCGACGCACCACAGGGTGCTCTTCGCCGAGGACTACGACGCCGAGTTCGATGCGGTCTTCGGCGTCGGGGCGCACGCGGGGTCCGGGCCGAGGCCGGTCGAGCGCCCCACGATCTACGTCTCGGCGCCGCAGGATCCGGCGACCGTTCCGGGGCCGCACAGCGGCGCCTGGTTCGTCCTCGTCAATGCCCCAAGGCATGACCCGGAGCACGGTGTCGACTGGGACGAGCCGGGGCTCGCCGACCGCTACGCGGAGTCGCTGCTGGAGCTCATGGCCGAACGAGGCCTCGACGTGCGGCCGCACGTGAGGTGGATGCGCATCCGCACCCCGGCTGACATCGAGCGCGACACGCTCTCTCCCGGAGGCTCGATCTACGGGACGGCGTCGAACGGCGCGAAGGCGTCCTTCCTGCGGCCGGCCAACCGTCAGCCCGTCGATGGGCTGTACCTCGTTGGCGGTTCCTCGCACCCGGGCGGGGGACTTCCGCTCGTGACCCTCTCGGCGGCTATCGTCGCGGAACTGGTCGGGCCCGCCGAAGACCGCTGAACGCCCGGAGGCCGACCCACGAATCGACGAAGCCCGCTCGACGGCCCGAAGGCTCGGCAAGCGGGCCGTGGTCGCGTGGTCCGAACTCAGCCGTAGACAGGGCCGGTGAGGTCCTCGCCTGGTCCCTTGCCGACGGGGTCCGGGTGCTCGGATGCCTCACGGAACGCGAGCTGCAGCGAGCGCAGGCCGTCGCGCAGGGGGCGCGCGTGGTGGTCGCCCAGGTAGGGGAGGCTCGCGGTGAGCAGGCCTGCGAGCGCCGAGATGAGCTTGCGGGCCTCGTCGAGGTCGAGCTCGTCGTCGCCGCTGTCCTCGTCCAGGCCGCACGCGACTGCGGCGGCGCTCATGAGGTGGACGGCGGTTGTCGTGATGAGCTCGACGGCCGGGACTTCGCCGATGTCGCGACGCAGATCACCGTACTCTGGCTCGGCTGCGGAGGGGTTTTCGAGTGAGGCGTCGGTCACGCTGGTCCTTTGTCCGGAGTTCTGGTAATGTGGCGAGCGGTTTCTGCTGTGCAGAGGCCACGAAAGAGGATTCGTCCCACCCGCGCAAACCGCTCTACGTAGGTTACCGGGTTGCTCCACTCCCTTCCTTGCCCGGCCTCGCGGCTGTGCAGGAAGAGGTCACAGAGTTCGCACGAACTGCACTCGCTGCAGGATGCGCAGGCTCGGTGGCGATGGGTGGAAACACGCTGCGAGCGCAGCGTGGTTGGTGTGACGCCTCCTTTCCACATTCAGTGAAGTCAGGAGCCTTCCATCAGCGAACCACGTACCAATGACCGCATCCGTGCCAGTGAAGTCCGCCTTGTCGGCCCGGGCGGTGAGCAGGTCGGAGTAGTCAAGCTCGAGATGGCGCTGCGCCTCGCGCAGGAGTCTGAGCTCGACCTCGTCGAGGTCGCCCCCAACTCGAAGCCCCCCGTCGCCAAGATCATGGATTACGGGAAGTTCAAGTACGAGGCCGCCCAGAAGGCGAAGGAAGCGCGTCGCAACCAGGCGAACACCGTCCTCAAAGAGGTCCGTTTCCGTCTGAAGATCGACGCCCACGACTACGAGACCAAGCGCAAGCGCGCCATCGGCTTCCTCGAAGACGGTGACAAGGTGAAGGCCATGATCCAGTTCCGCGGCCGCGAGCAGTCGCGCCCGGAGATGGGTGTGCGCCTCCTCCAGCGTTTCGCCGATGAAGTCTCGGAGTACGGCACTGTCGAGTCAAACCCCATGATCGATGGCCGCAACATGGTCATGATCATCGGCCCGTTCCGAAACAAGTCCGACGTCAAGGCTGACGCTTCCGCGAAGCGGAATGCGGCCCGCGAGGCGTCTCGAGCGGCCAAGCACGGGCAGCCGTCAACTGGCGAAGCTGCGAATGAATCTGCAGATGAAGCTGCAACAGAGTCTGTACCAGAGTCTGCAACCACAGAGGAGAACTAATGCCGAAGCAGAAGACCCACTCGGGCGCCAAGAAGCGCTTCAAGGTCACGGGAAGCGGCAAGCTCATGAAGCAGCAGGCCGGCCTTCGCCACAACCTCGAGGTCAAGTCGCCGGGTCGCAAGGCTCGACTGAACCAGGACCAGCTGCTCTCCAAGGCAGACGCCAAGGTCGCCAAGAAGCTGCTCGGCCACTAAGCCGCCCGCACCCACACTTACTGAGGAGAATCAACACACATGGCACGTGTAAAGCGGGCAGTAAACGCCCATAAGAAGCGTCGCGTCATCCTTGAGCGCGCATCCGGCTACCGTGGACAGCGCTCGCGCCTGTACCGCAAGGCCAAGGAGCAGGTCATCCACTCGATGGTCTACTCCTACCGTGACCGTCGCGCCAAGAAGGGCGAGTTCCGTCGCCTCTGGATCCAGCGCATCAACGCCGGATCCCGCGCGAACGGCCTCACGTACAACCGCTTCATCCAGGGCCTCGGCCTTGCTGGCATCGAGGTCGACCGCCGTATCCTCGCTGAGCTCGCCGTGAACGAGCCCGCGACGTTCGCCGGTCTCGTCGAGGCAGCCAAGCAGGCGCTCCCGGCCGACACGTCGGCTCCGCGCGCAGCGGCCTAGTCACCACCGCGGCCCGATTCGCTCTCTGAGTGTGCCGGCCGTATGAACATGCGGTCGAGAGTCCAGCTCTCGGCCGCATGTTCTTTTCTTAGGGCCTGCACTCTGCATCCGCACCTGGCTCGATGAGCATCCACTCAAGCAACGCAGCGCCTCGCGCGCAGGAAGAAGTCGACACCATGATCGAGAGCCCGCGCAACGCGCGCGTCAAGGACGTCAGGAAGCTCGCGCAGAAGTCGGAGCGTCAGGAGACTGGCCTCTTCGTCATCGAGGGCCCCCAGGCGGTCCGCGAGGCACTGGTCTCGCGCCCAGAGCTCATCGAGGAGCTGTTCGTCACGCCCACGGCGCTCGAGCGTCACTCCGAGCTGCGTGGCCTTGCCGAGGAGGCGCAGCTCGAGGTCGACTTCGCGAGCGAGGAGGCCATCGACGCGATGGCGGACACGCGCACCCCGCAGGGCGTCATCGCCGTGTGCCGTCAGTTCCCCGCTTCCATTCGCGATGCGCTGAGCGGTTCGCCGAAGCTCGTCGCGATCCTCGAGGAGGTGCGCGACCCGGGCAACCTGGGCACGATCATCCGTGCTGCCGACGCTGCGGGCGCCGACGCGGTCATCCTCACGGGCCGGACCGTGGACCTCTACAACTCGAAGGTCGTGCGTTCGAGCACCGGCTCCATCTTCCACCTGCCGATCGCCGTCGAGGTGACCCTGGACGTGGCCACCTCGCGCGCTCGAGACGCTGGTCTCCGTATCGTCGCCGCCGACATCGACGGCTCGGACCTGCTGTCGGCTCGTGACGCCGGCGAGCTGGCGCAGCCGACGGCCTGGCTCTTCGGGAACGAGGCTCGCGGCCTCGACGCCGAGCAGCTCGCGTATGCAGACGCGACCATGAGCGTGCCGATCTACGGGCGAGCGGAATCGATGAACCTCGCGACCGCGGCTTCCGTCTGCCTGTACGAGAGCGCGTTCGCGCAGCGCGCCTGACCGCAGCGCACCTGGACGCCCGGGCCTCTTCGCGATACTCGCGTCGAGCGGCCCGGGCGTCTCTGTCTCTCCGCGCGTCTGGTGATCCGGATGTCTGGCCGGCTGGCTGGCTGGCGGTGAATCTCGCCTCGTCTTCCGCGGTCGTCAGTCGGGTTCGGGGCATCCTGCTCGCGTCGCGGGAGCGGCGGGGCGTTCGCGTCAGTCGCTGTCGAGCGATGACAGCCAGGCGCTGTGCAGCTCGGCGTAGCGACCCCCACGCGCCACGAGCTCTGCGGGGGAGCCGTCCTCCACGATCGCTCCGCCATCGAGGACCAGCACGCGGTCGGCGTCGTTGACGGTCGACAGGCGGTGGGCGATGATGACGGCCGTGCGGTCGTGCAGGAGGGTGCCGAGCGCCTTCTGGACGGCTCGCTCGCTCGGGATATCGAGGGAGCTCGTGGCCTCGTCGAGGATGAGCACCTCCGGATCGGCCACGAAGGCGCGGGCGAAGGAGATGAGCTGGCGCTGCCCGGCCGAGAGCTTCACTCCGCGGTGGCTCAGGTCGGTGTCGTAGCCGTTCGGCATGCGTCGGATGAACGGGTCGGCGCCGATGAGCTTCGCGGCGTCCTCGATCTCCTGGCGGCTCGCGCCCGGCCGCCCGAGTCCGATGTTGGAGGCGACGGTGCCCTGGAACAGGAACGGGTCCTGCGTGACCGTGATGACGCGTCGTCGAAGCTGGCTGTCCGGGATGTCGCGGAGGTCGACGCCATCGAGGAGCGCTTGCCCCTGCGTCGGGTCCGCGAATCGGGCGATGATGCTCGCCAGCGTGGTCTTCCCCGCCCCGGTCGGGCCGACGATCGCAACGGTCTGCCCGGCGGGGATGTGCAGGTCGACACGCTGCAGCACAAGTGGTCCGTCTCCGTAGGAGAACGCGGTGCCACGGAGGGCGATGTCACCGGGCTCGGTGACACCGCGGTGGTCCGCCGTCCGTCGGGCCGGATCCTGCTTGGCATCTCGGGCGGGTGCCGCGACGCTTGGCTCTTCCTCGAGCACGCCCGAGATCTTCTCCAGGGCCGCGACTGCGGACTGGAAGGTGTTCGCGAACATGCCGACGGCCTCCATCGGCTGGAAGAGCTGCACGAGGTACAGCGCGGCTGCGACGAGGACGCCGACGCCGATGCTGCCCTCGAGCGTGCGGAGGCCATTGACGAGCACCAGTACCGCGAGGCCGATGCTGCTGATGAGCTCGATGCCGGTGAAGAGATTGCCGAACGCCATCGCGGTTCGCCGACCGGTGTCGGTGTAGGCGCCGTTGAGTCCGCCGTACACGTCCGCGTTTCGCGATTCGGCGCGGAAGGCCTGCATGGCGCGGATGCCCGTGATGGTCTCGACGAAGCGCACGATGAGGCGCGCGGAGCGTTCGCTCGACTCGCGGTAGAGGCGTGAGGAGACGACCTGGAACCGTCGGGTGACCAGCACGACCGGCACGAAGACCGCGAACGCCACGAGGGCCGACAACGGGTCGAGGATGAGCAGGGCCGCCGCGATGAATGCCATCCGCGCGACGGCGTTGACCAGGTCGCCGAAGCCGGACTCGAGGAGTTCGGCGACCGCATCGACGTCGTTCGTCTGCCGGCTGATGACTCGCCCGGACGTGTAGCGCTGGTGGAAGTCGAGGCCGAGACGCCCCGTGTGCTCGAAGAGCAGGGTCCGGACTCGCAGGAGCACACGCTGGCTGAGCGCTGCGGCATTCCGGGTGAAGAGGTTGGAGAGCACGGCATCGGTGGTCGTCGCGAGGACCAGAGCGACGACGATGACCAGGAACGGGGCCGCGTCGCCGTCGAGCAGCGTGGGAAGCCCAGTGTCGATGGCCTGCGAGAGCAGCAGAGGCCCGGCAGCCGACGCCGCCTGGCTGATGAGGACGAGCACCCCCAACCACACGAGGCGTGCCTTGTGCGGGGCGAGGAGCTGGCCCATGAGCCGAAGCGAGCGCCGTCGGAGCAGTCTGGCAGTGTCGCGGTCGACGCTCGTGAGGTGCTCGACCCGCACCCCGAGGGGTGCAGCAGCGCTGGGCTCGGTCACGCGACCACCTCATCGACGTGGTCGCCCTGCCAGAGCAGACCCCGGTACACGGGGTCGGCTGCGAGCAGCTCGCGGTGCTCGCCCAGGGCCGTGATGCGACCGTCGACGAGGACGGCGACCCGGTCGGCGAGGGCGACGGTGGATGACCGGTGCGCGACCACGAGGGTCGTCACACCGGAGAGGGCCGACCGGAGGGCCTCGGTCGCGAGGGTCTCGGTGCGCACGTCAACGGCCGAGAGTGGGTCGTCCAGGACGAGGACGCGGGGGCGCGCGAGGATGGCGCGGGCGAGCGCAAGGCGCTGCCGTTGGCCTCCCGAGAGGCTGTGCCCCTCTTCTCCGATGAGGGTCTCGAGGCCTTCCGGGAGCTCGAGCGCGAAGCCAGCCTGCGCGACGGTCAGGGCGTCCCGCACCTCGTCATCGCTCGCGTCCGGTCGGCCGAGCGCGACGTTGTCTCTGACGCTGGCCGAGAAGAGCAGAGGCTGCTCGAAGGCGATGGCCACGTGGCCCCTGAGGTCGTCTCGGCGGAGACGGCGGATGTCGGTGCCGTCGAGCCGCACCTCGCCAGCTGTCGGATCGTGGAGGCGCACGGCGAGCTCGCTCAGCAGGCTCTTGCCGCTCCCGGTCGCGCCCACGAGCGCAAGGGTCTCGCCGGGCACGAGGGTGAGGTCGATGCCTCGCAGCACCTCGTCTCCGTCCGGCGCATCCGGGAAGGCGAAGCGCACATCCCGGAACTCGAGGACCCCAGGCCCGTCCGGAACGGGGAGCGGGTGCTCCGGGTCGGAGACTGCAGTCGCAGTGTCGAGGACCTCGAAGACACGGGTCGTCGACGCCGCCGCGTCGAGGGTGTCGGCGAAGAGGAAGCCGAGGGAGCGGACCGGCCAGGCGAGCATGAGCGCCGTGAAGAGGAACGCGGAGAGCGCGCCGATCGTGAGCCTGCCGTCGGCGACGGCGATCACACCGAGGGCGAGCGAGGTGGCGACGGCGAGCTGGGGGAGCAGGATGAGCCACGAGCGCATGTCGGCCTGGCGGCGGGCCTTCTCGAGCTCGGTCTCACGCAGCGCCTGCGCCTCCTCGCGGAACGACTCGAGGAACTCTCCGCCACGGCCGAAGGCCTTGATGACCCGGATCCCCTTCGCCGCCTCGCCGACCGTCGTCGCGAGCGCCCCGGCCTGGTCCTGGCTGCGCCGGGAGAGGTGTCCGTAGACGCGCTGGAAGCGAAGGGTGATGAGGGCAGTTCGGATGCTGAACACCGCGTAGAGGCAGCCGAGCACCGGATCGAGCCAGAGGAGCACGCCGATGCCGGCGATGACCGTGAGCAGGTTGACGCTCAGCATGATGAGGCCGAACGCGAGCCACCGGCGTATCCGGTTGAGGTCGACGGATGATCTCGACAGGAGCTGGCCTGCCTCCCACTCGTCGTGGAAGGCCGCCGGCAGATCCTGCAGCCGGGCGAAGAGCTGATCCCGCACGCGTCGTTCGACGCCGACCATGGGCGTGAGCACGAAGATTCGGCGCAGGTACCAGAGGAG
Organism: Pseudoclavibacter sp. AY1H1; assembly: GCF_002931055.1. GTDB lineage: Bacteria > Actinomycetota > Actinomycetes > Actinomycetales > Microbacteriaceae > Pseudoclavibacter. The sequence continues at coordinate 134,166 of NZ_PSXX01000012.1, forward strand.
CGCCTCGAAGCAGCCGACGGCGAGGAGCGCGAGCGAGCCCCAGATGACGGCCGCCCGCTCGCCGGAGGAGACGGGGCCATCGACGATGAGGCGGATGATCTGCGGTCCGACGAGGCTCAGCCCGGCTGCGGTCAGGGCCGAGGCGAAGCCGGCCAAGAGGCTCCATCTGACCGGCCGCACGAACTCCCAGAGTCGCAGCAGTTCTCGAAGTCCGGGCTCAGCGCGCATCCGATACAGGCTAGTCGCCTCTGTCGGTGCAGCGGCGCGTCGGGGGAGGGCGCTGACTTCCCAGGAGACGGGGAACCTCTCGAGAAACGGAGAACTCCCCGCGGGCTGGTGCCGAGAGACTCTCGGTGCCGGCCCGCGGGGAGCTTCCCTGCGGAGCGCGCGCCTAGATGCGGTCTCCGTCGCCCTGCTTGCGCAGATCGATCTGGCGCTGCGCTTCCGCCTGATCGTGCTTCGTCTTCTGGCGAGCTTCCTCTTCGAGCTCGAGCACGTCGGACTGCTGCACGAGGATCAGCTCCGTGTCGGTCACATTGCCCGCATTGGTGACGGGCTCTGGGGCGGCGCCCGCGATGACCTTCGGGTTCTGCGAGATGCGCTTCTGCACCACGGTCGCGAGCCAGGACAGCAGCACGCAGGTGGCGATGTAGACGGCGCCGATGACGATCGTGACCGGAATGTACGGGCGACCGTAATCCGCCTGGCCGCCGATGAGCTTCGCCATGTAGAGCAGCTCGTTGTACGTGATGATCGAGCCGAGAGCGGTGTCCTTCAGGGTCACGACCAGCTGCGCGATGATGACGGGCAGCATCGCGCGGATCGCCTGCGGGAGCAGGATGATCTGCATGACGCCGCTCTTGCGGAGGCCGATGGCGTATCCGGCTTCAGCCTGACCGCTCGGGAGCGACTGCACGCCGCTTCGGATGACCTCGGAGAGCACCGAGCCGTTGTAGGCGATGAGCGCGATGACGACGGCCCAGAACGGCTCCATCTTGATGCCGATGGCCGGCAGGCCGTAGTACATGAGCATCATGAGGATGAGGACGGGGATCGCACGGAGACCCTCGACCACGACCGTGAACGGGATGCGGACCCACGCGTGGTCCGACAGGCGGCCGATGGCGAGGACGAATCCGAGCGCCAACGCACCAACGGCTGCGACCAGGAAGGCGCTGAGCGTGGCCCAGAGCGCCTCCGCGATCTGCGTCCAGATAGCCGCGTAGCCGAAGATCTGCCACTTGTCGGCGCTCAGGTTGCCCGTTGCGCTGAGGCGGTAGACGAGGAAGGCGACGAGGGCGACGATGACGACGACCGTCGCGATCCCGAGCAGCTTGTTGCGAGCGAGCGCGCGGGGGCCTGGGACATCGTAGAGAACAGAGGTCTGGCTCATCGGGCAACCTTCCAGTGGCGTTCGAGCGCGTTCTGCACCCACGAGAGCAGCAGCACGAGGACGATGAAGACGATGGCGACCCAGATGAGCACCTCCATCGCGTTCTCACCTCGCTCGCTCATGTTGGCGCGGATGATGCCCAGGTTGACGGCGGAGAACCCAGCAGCGACGGTGGTGTTCTTCAGCAGTGCGATGAGGACGCTCATCATGGGCGGGACGACGGCGCGTGCTGCCTGGGGGAGCACGATGAGGGTCATGACCTGCCCGAAGGGGAGGCCGATGGCTCGCGCGGCCTCTGCCTGGCCGACAGGGACGGTGTTGATGCCGCTTCGGAGCACCTCGGCGACATACGTGGCGGTGTAGACGCCCAGCGCGAGAACGCCGAGCAGCAGATAGTCGGTGCGGCCCATGGGGAAGAGGACGGGCACCGCGAAGACGAAGATGAAGAACACGAGGGTGAGCGGGGTGTTGCGCACGAGGTTGACGTAGGCGGCGCCGACCGCCCGCGCGATCGGGACCGGCGAGACTCGCATGGCACCCACGATGAAGCCGAGGACGAGCGCGAGGAGCGCGCCCCCGAAGAAGAGGATGAGCGTCCCCAGAAGGGCCTCACTCCACAGGTCGAGGTGGTTCGTGAAGATATCGAACACGCTCGCCTTCCTTTCTGAGACAGGGCGCAAGGCGCCCTAGGTGCGAACGAGCGGCGGCGAGAGTGTGTCTCGCCGCCGCTCGCCTGTGGGATTAGTAGCGGTCGACCGCTGGCTGCGTGACCGTCGTTCCGGACGATCCGAGGTTGTAGTCGAAGATCGCCTGCCACACGTCGCCGCCCTCTTCGAGGGTGGTGTTGATGTGGTCGCGGAGGGCGTCATCGCCCTTGGCGAGTCCGATGCCGTAGAGCTCCTCGCTGAAGGGCTCGCCGACGACCTTGAGGTTGTCGGGGTCCTGGGCGGCGTAGCCGATCAGGATGGCCTCGTCAGTCGTGACCGCATCGACCTGGCCGTTGATCAGCTGGTCGACGCACTGCGAGTACGTGTCGAACTCGGTGGTCGTGACCTCCGGGTAGTTGTCCTTGATGTTCTGGATCGGGGTCGAACCCGTCGCAGAGCAGACCGTGACGCCGGCGACGAGCGAGTCGACTCCGGTGATGTCGGAGTCCGCGCCGACGAGCAGGCCCTGGCCGGTCTCGAAGTACGGACCGGCGAAGTCGATCTGGTCCTTGCGCTTGTCGGTGATCGAGTACGTGCCGACGTAGTAGTCGATGTCGCCGTTGGAGATCGCCTGCTCGCGGTTGGCGGAGGCGATCGGCTTGAACTCGATGTTCTCTTCGGTGACACCGAGCGATGCGGCGATCCAGCGTGCGACGTCGACGTCGAAGCCGGTGCGCTCACCGGTGACGGCGTCGAGGTAGCCGAGGTTCGGCTGGTCTTCCTTGACACCGACGACGACCTTGTCGCCGCGTGCCTTGATGGCGTCGAACGTGGGCGATCCCTCGATCGTGACGTCCGTCGCGACCTCGAAGACGGGTGCTTCACCGGTCGTGGTGCCTTCGCCGCCGCCTGCAGCGGGCGGAGCGCCCTCGGCGCAGCCGGTCAGTACGAGCGAGGCCAGGATGCCTGCGCCGAGAATGGCGCTGAGCTTGGTCTTTCGCATTTCTTCTCCTTCTGTTGGAAGTCTGTTGCGTCTTGCGTGAGCGTCGATGCGGGGTCTGCGCCGACGATCAGTGGGTGATGAGCTTGGAGAGGAAGTCCTTGGCGCGGTCGGTCTTCGGATGCGTGAAGAAGTCCTCCGGCGACTGGTCTTCCAGGATCTGGCCGTCGGCCATGAAGACGACCCGGTCGGCCGCCTTGCGGGCGAAGCCCATCTCGTGGGTCACGACGATCATCGTCATGCCCTCCTTGGCGAGATCGACCATGACGTCCAGGACCTCGTTGATCATCTCGGGGTCGAGCGCGCTCGTGGGCTCGTCGAAGAGCATGACCTTCGGCTTCATCGCGAGGGCGCGCGCGATGGCGACACGCTGCTGCTGCCCACCGGACAGCTGCGCGGGGAACTTCGCGGCCTGGTGACCGATGCCGACTCGATCGAGAAGCGCCTTTGCCTCTTTCTCTGCGTCAGCCCTCGAGAGCTTGCGGACCTTGATGGGACCGAGAGCGACGTTCTCGAGGATGGTCTTGTGGGCGAAGAGGTTGAAGGACTGGAAGACCATCCCGACGTCGGCCCGCAGCGCGGCGAGTGCCTTCCCTTCCTTGGGAAGCACCTTCCCGTCGATGCGGATCTCTCCCGAGGTGATCGTCTCGAGTCGATTGATGGTGCGGCAGAGGGTCGACTTGCCGGAACCGGACGGTCCGATGACGACGACGACCTGACCGCGCTCGACGCTGAGGTTGATGTCCTTCAGGGCGTGGAATTCACCGTAGTGCTTCTCGACGTGGTCTACGACGACGAGGTGCTCGCTCTGATTTTGCATGGTGCGATTCCACCACAGCGTCAGACTCCGTCGTCGCCTATTTCTCGCTTTCGAAACGAGATGGTTACCTGATCGGTGCTTCCCTGCCAGGATTTCGGTGCTCATGGATACACCGCGAGCCTGGAAGATCGCCGGATTCTCGCGGATCTCTGGCGTCGCGCGAGAGGAACGCAGATTCCCGCCGAGTCGTCGAGGCGGCCTCTCTCACGGGGTGAGAAAGCGTGTTTCCACATGCTGGAGCCGTTGCGCACGCGGTTCGCTAAACTCGACACTTGTGTCTGACGCCTCATCGAACCCCATCACGCAGGAAGCCGTCGGCTCCGCGGTCGAAGCGGCGCTCGCCGCCATCGACGCGGCGCCCGACCTGACAGCACTCAAGCGCGTGCGCGCCGAGCATCTGGCGGAGGGCTCTGCGATCGCATCGCTGAACGCCGCCATGCGGGCCGTGCCGAAGGAGAGCAAGAAGGAAGCGGGCCAGCTCATCGGGCAGGCCCGCACCCGCGTCAACGCCGCCTTCGCCGAGCGCGAGAGCGAGCTGGCAGCGGCGGAGGCCTCCGAGCGTCTCGCTGCAGAAGCCGTCGACGTCACCGTCGCACGGCCGGCACGCGCGACCGGAGCGAGGCATCCGCTCACCGTGCTGCAGGACCGCGTGAGCGACATCTTCGTCGGCATGGGGTGGGAGATCGCGGAAGGCCCGGAGCTCGAGAGCGAATGGTTCAACTTCGACTCGCTCAACTTCGACGCGGACCATCCCGCCCGCGCCATGCAGGACACGTTCTTCGTCGAGCCGGCAGACCGCCACCTCGTCCTGCGCACGCACACGTCTCCCGTGCAGATGCGCTCGCTCGTCGAGCGCGGCGTCCCCCTCTACGTGCTGGCCCCTGGCCGCACGTACCGCACCGACGAGCTGGACGCGACGCACACGCCCGTCTTCACGCAGTTCGAGGGCATCGCGATCGACAAGGGGCTCACGATGGCGCACCTCCGCGGCACGCTGGAGCACTTCGCGACCTCGATGTTCGGCGACGAGGCTCGCATCCGCCTGCGCAACAACTACTTCCCCTTCACGGAGCCGAGTGCCGAGATGGACATCTGGCATCCCGGCGCTAAGGGCGGCCCGCGGTGGATCGAGTGGGGCGGCTGCGGCATGGTGCACCCCAACGTGCTGCTCGCCGCCGGCGTCGACCCTGAGGAGTATCAGGGCTTCGCCTTCGGCATGGGCGTCGAGCGCACCCTCATGTTCCGCAACGCGCTGACCGACATGCGCGACATGGTCGAGGGCGACGTCCGCTTCAGCACCCAGTTCGGAATGGTGATCTAGCCGTGCGTGCTCCCTCTGCTCCTCTCAACGAAAGTCACATCTGATGCGCGCTCCACTCTCTTGGCTCCGTGAGTACGCGGAGATCCCGGCCTCGGCCTCTCCCGCGTCGGTGCTCGACGCCTTCGTGCGCGTCGGGCTCGAAGACGAAGCCGTGCACGGCACCCAGCTGCAGGGTCCGATCGTGGTCGGCGAGGTGCTCTCGGCCGAGCCGGAGCCGCAGTCGAACGGCAAGACCATCAACTGGTGCCAGGTGCGCGTCGCGCCAGAAGGACAGCTCGCCGCAGACGGCGGCGCGGACGTGCGTGGCATCGTCTGCGGCGCACACAACTTCGGTGTCGGCGACTCGGTCGTCGTCACGCTCCCGGGAGCGGTCCTTCCCGGAGACTTCGCGATCGCGGCGCGGAAGACCTACGGTCACGTCTCCGACGGCATGATTGCCTCCCAGTCTGAACTCGGGATGGGCGATGACCATGACGGCATCATCGTGCTCTCGCGGCTCGGCGTGAGCGCGGCCCCCGGCACCGACGCCATCGAGCTGCTCGGCCTCACCGAGCAGGCGGTCGAGGTCAATGTCACCCCCGATCGCGGATACGCGATGTCCATCCGCGGGCTCGTCCGCGAGTACTCGAACGCGACGGGCGTGGCCTTCACCGACCCCGCGCTCCGGCCCCAGCTCGAGGCTCTCCTCGGCGAGGGCATCGCCGCGGATGCTCAGCACGTCCGCGTCAAGGTCACGATCGACGACGACGCGTCCGTGCGGGACCAGCCCATGGCACCGGTCTTCATCGGCCTCGTGGTCGAGGGCATCGACGCGACGGCGGCGACCCCGACGTGGATGTCCCAGCGGCTCCGGCTCGCGGGCATCCGCCCGCTCGGCATCGCGATCGACATCACGAACTACGTCATGCTCGAGCTCGGTCAGCCGATCCACGGCTACGACCTCGACAAGCTGCGCGGCGCCATCCACGTGCGCCGTGCGCGCGAGGGCGAGCAGCTCACGACCCTCGACGGCAAGGAGCGCACGCTCAGCGCCGAGGACATCCTCATCACCGACGACCGCGGCCCGATCGGGCTCGCTGGTGTCATGGGGGGAGCGGAGACCGAGCTCAGCAGCGAGACGAAGAACGTCTACATCGAGGCGGCGTCGTTCTCGCCCATCTCGATCGCGCGCACCGCGCGCCGCCACAAGCTGCCGAGCGAGGCCTCGCGTCGCTTCGAGCGCCGTGTCGACCCTCGCGTCGCTCAGCCGGCAGCCGCTCGTGTCGCGGAGCTGCTCATCGAGCATGCAGGCGGTCGCGTGGTGCGTGCCGGCAGCGTGCACGAGCAGATCCCGGCCCCGGAGTCGCTGACGCTGCCCGTCGATGCCGCCTCGAAGATCATGGGCGTCGACTACACGCTCGACGAGACGATCGGCGCGCTGCGTGCCGTCGGCTGCGAGGTCTGGGAGGAGGCCGACGGGCTCCTCGGCGTGACGGTGCCGAGCTGGCGCGGGGATCTCACCGAGCCGGTCACCCTCGTCGAGGAGATCGGGCGCCTGTGCGACTTCGAGCGCATCCCGTCGCGGCTTCCCGTCGCGCCTCCGGGTCGGGGGCTCACCCGCGAGCAGCGCCTTCGCCGCGCGGCTGCCGACGTGCTGGCCGCGTCCGGGGCTGTCGAGGTGCAGAGCTACCCGTTCGTCGCGGAGACGGACACGGTCACGTTCGGTCGGGCGGATGCGGGCGAGGTGGCTGCTGTGAAGCTCGCCAACCCACTGGACCCGCGCGCCGCGTGGCTCCGCACGAGTCTGCTGCCCGGTCTGCTCACGATCGCGCACCGCAACGTCTCGCGTGGTCTCACCGACCTCGCGATCTTCGAGACGGGAACGGTCTTCAAGCCAGAGTCCGGCGTGGTCTACGGCGTGGACGAGGTTCCCGCGGTCGCAGTGCGGCCGACGGCTGAGCGCATCGCGGAGCTGGAGGCTGGGCTCCCGCCGCAGCCGCGGCACGCCGCCGGCATCGTGCTCGGTCACCGCGAGCCGAAGCGCCCGGGGCACGCGCCGACTGCGGCGTCGTGGGAGGACGCGCTCGAGCTCGTCGCCCAGCTCGGCTTGGCGACCGGTGCGGAGATCCAGGTGCGACAGGGTGCGCACAGGGCCTTCCACCCTGGCCGATGCGCTGAACTGTACCTGAGCCACGGGGCTGCCGAGGTGGTTGTCGGCTACGCCGGCGAGGTGCACCCGGACATCGCCGAGGCCGCCGACCTGCCTCGCGTGGTCGCTGCGTTCGAGGTCGACCTCGACGCGGTCATCGAGCTCGCTCGCAGAGAGGTGCTTCCAGCGCCCATCTCGACCTTCCCCGCAGCTACGCAGGATCTGAGCCTCGTCGTGGCCGAGGCGGTCCCGGCCGCTGAGGTCTCTGCCGCCGTCACCGAGGGTGCTGGTGCGCTGCTCGAGCAGCTGACGATCGTCGACGACTACCGGGGGACCGGGCTCGAGGACGGGCAGAAGAGCCTGACGTTCGCGCTCCGGTTCCGGGCGACGGACCGCACGCTGACGGCCTCCGAGGCGAGCGAGGCCAAGGAAGCCGGCGCGGCGTTGGCGTCCGAGCGCTTCGGCGCCACCATGCGCGCCTGAGCTCACCCTGACGCGAATCGCCCGGCCCCAATGGGGCCGGGCGATTCTGTGTCCTGCGGCTCGGCTGCACCGCGGCTGCGGCCCGATCCCCGACCGGGGTCAGTCCTCGCGGGAGACCGAAGCCTCCTTGAGGCTCGCCTCGAGGGCGACCCACGCGAGCATGGCGCACTTGACCCGCATCACGAACTTGGAGACGCCCTGGAAGGCGACGGCGTCCTCGAGCAGATCCTCGTCCGGCTCGGAGCCGTCGCGAGTTCGGAGCATCAGACGGAATGCGGCGATGAGCTCGTCGATCTGCGCCGTCGACTTGCCGACGGCGAGCTCGCTGAGCACGGACGCGGAGGCCATCGAGATGCTGCAGCCATCGCCCTGCCACGCGAGCTCGGAGAGCCCTGTTCCATCAGCATCCAGCTTGACCCGGACCGTGATCTCGTCGCCGCAGCTCGGGTTGCGCTCGAAGTGCTCGGCGTCGGCGTCTAGCAGCGGACCATCGCCCGTTCGCTTCTTGGAATGCTCGAGGATGAGCTGCTGGTAGAGGCCGTCGAGGGCGCTCATGCGTCGACCCCGAACCAGGCGCGGACCTGGCCGACCGCGAAGAGCAGTCGGTCGACGTCCTCTCGCGTCGTGTACAGGTAGCTGCTCGCGCGGGTCGACGCGGTGAGCCCGAGTCGGCGGTGCAGCGGCTGCGCGCAGTGGTGCCCGCCGCGGACCGCGATGCCCTTAGAGTCGAGGAACTGGGTCACGTCGTGCGAATGGACCCCCTCCACCTCGAAGCTCACGAGCCCGGCGCGCGGGGTGCCCACCTCGTCCCCGATCGTGCGGATCCCGGGGATGCCTGCGAGGCCCGCGAGGAGGAGCTGGCCCATCTCGGCCTCATGGGCGGCCACCGCCTCCATGCCGACCCCTTCGAGGTAGCGGACGGCTTCGGCGAGGGCGACGACCTGCGAGACGGGTTGCGTGCCGGCTTCGAAGCGCGTCGGAGGAGCCATGAAGTCGCTGGCCTCCATCGTGACGGTGGTGATCATCGATCCGCCCGTGCGCGCAGGCGGCAGGGCATCCAGCATCTCGGCGCGGCCGTACAGCACTCCGACGCCGTTGGGGCCGAGCATCTTGTGGCCAGAGAACGCCGCGAAGTCGACGCCGAGCGCCGGGAAGCTGACCGGCAGGTGCGGCACCGACTGGCAGGCGTCGAGGACCACGATGGCGCCGGCCTCGTGCGCGAGCTCGGTGAGGCGCTTCGCGTCGGCGATGAGCCCGGTCACATTGGAGACGTGCGCGAAGGCGAAGACCTTGGTTCGCTTCGAGATGAGAGCTGCGGCATCGTCGACGCTCCACGTGCCCCGGTCGTTCACCGGGACGTAGACGAGCGTCGCTCCCGTGTCCAGGGCGAGCTGCTGCCACGGCACGAGGTTGGCGTGGTGCTCTGCCGCCGTGATGAGGATCTCGTCGCCCTCGCCGATCGCGAGCCGCTCTGCTCGGGGGCCGCCTCTGCCCGCGCTGGCGATGCGGATGCCACCCGTCACGAGGTTGATCGCGTCGGTGGCGTTGAGGGTCCAGGAGATCTGCTCGGGTGCCGCGCCGACGAAGCCCGCGACGGTCTCACGGGCGTCCTCGAACGCGACGGTCGAGAGCGCGGCGAGCGTGTGCGCTCCACGGTGCACGGCGGCGTTCTCGGTCTCGAGGAAGCGGCGCTCAGCGTCGAGGACCTGAGTCGGCCGCTGCGAGGTCGCACCGGAGTCGAGGTAGACGAGGGGGGTGCCGTTCACCTCTTGATCCAGGATCGGGAAATCCTGTCGGAGCTCGAGCACCCTGGCGTCGCTCAGGGCGTGGACGCCCTCGGGTGCTGCGCTGCTCTGGAGTGATGAAGCTGCGTCTTCGGTGTTCAGTGTCACATCGTCCTCTCGTTGGCCTCGCACCGCAGACGCTCGAGTGTCGACGGTCTCAGCCTGTCAAGCCTACGAGTGCAACGAGCTCGCTGCCCGCCGCATTCCCGTCTGCGTCGCTCGAGGGCTGGTCTGCCCGCGCCGGCCGGACTCGCGCGAGGGTGGCACGGCCTAGGATGAACGGCATGGCTTTCTCCGTTGCAGTAGCTGGGGCGAGCGGGTACGCGGGTGGGGAACTCCTGCGCATTCTCGCCTCGCACCCCGAACTCGAGGTCCGCACCGTCACCGCGCACGCGAATGCGGGTGAGCGGCTGCTGCGCGTGCACCCTCACCTTGCGAGCTACGCGGACCTGGTCCTCGAGCCAACGACCGCCGACGTGCTGTCCGGCCACGACGTCGTGTTCCTGGCGCTGCCGCACGGCGCGTCCGGCGCGATCTCCGCCGAACTCGGCGACGACACGCTGGTCATCGACTGCGGCGCCGACCACCGTCTGGAGCGCGAGGAAGACTGGGCCGAGTACTACGGTGGCGACTTCTTCGGCACCTGGGCGTACGGGCTCCCGGAGCTCGAGCTCGCTGGAGCGCCCGACAAGCAGCGCTCGAACCTCCGAGGCGCTTCGCGGGTCGCTGTTCCCGGCTGCAATGTCACGGCGATCACGCTCGCACTCGCACCCGCCATGCACCGCGGGCTCGTGCATCCCCTCGACCTCACGGCGGTTCTCGCCGTCGGCCCGTCCGGTGCCGGCAAGAAGGCGGCCGTCTCGCTGCTCGGCTCCGAGCTCATCGGCTCGGCGAACCCCTACGCAGTGACCGGGGAGCACCGGCACAACCCCGAGGTGCGTCAGAACCTCCGCCGCGCAGCCGGCGCCGAGGTCAGCCTCGCGTTCACGCCCGTGCTGGTGCCGATGGCGCGCGGCATCCTGGCGACCACGACGGCGCGCCTCGAAGCGGGCGTCGACGCGGCGCAGCTCCGCGCCGCCTACGAGGAGTCCTACGGGGCTGAGCGGTTCGTGCAGCTCCTGCCCGACGGCGAATGGCCGCGCACGGGCGACGTGACCGGCTCCAACCGGGCCTCGATCGGCATCGGCATCGACGAGCGCGCAGGCCGCTTCGTGGCGGTCGCGGCGATCGACAACCTCGGCAAGGGCACCGCGGGCGCCGCGGTGCAGTCAGCGAACATCGCCCTGGGTCTCGAAGAGGCCCTCGGTCTTCCCTTGGACGGAGTGGCACCGTGAGTGTGACCGCAGCAGCAGGTTTCCGCGCGGCAGGAGCCGCGGCAGGCATCAAGTCAGAAGGGCGTCGAGACGTCGCGCTTGTCGTCAACGACGGGCCGAGCGCGGCCTGCGCCGCGGTCTTCACGAGCAACCGCTGCAAGGCGAACCCGATTCTCTGGTCCCAGGAGGCCATCAGGGGCGGCTCGATCTCGGCCATCGTCCTGAACTCGGGCGGCGCGAACTGCTACACGGGGTCCTTCGGGTTCCAGACCACGCACCAGACGGCCGAGGCCGTCGCCGCGAAGCTCGGCATCGGCGCGGGAGACGTGCTCGTCTGCTCGACCGGCCTCATCGGGGTGGGCGACCAGAGCTTCCGCGACGGCGTGCTGCGCGGGGTCGAGCTCACGGCCGATTCGCTGGCAGCGACGGTCGAGGCGGGGGATGAGGCCTCGCTGGCCATCATGACGACCGACTCGAAGCCGAAGCGCTCGGTCCGCGACGGTAACGGCTACGTCATCGGCGCGATGGCCAAGGGGGCTGGCATGCTCGCTCCAGGACTCGCGACGATGCTCGTCGTCATCACGACCGACGCCGACCTCGAGTCCGGGGCGCTGGACCGGGCACTCCGCGCCGCGACCCGGGTCACCTTCGACCGCGTCGACTCCGACGGCTGCATGTCCACCAACGACCAGGTGACGCTCATGGCTTCTGGGGCGAGCGGCGTCACCCCGGACGAGGCGGCCTTCACGACAGTGCTCACCGAGGTCTGCGCTGACCTCGCCCGTCAGCTGCAGCAGGACGCGGAAGGCGCCAGCCACGACGTGACGATCACGACGATCGGGGCCGCGACGGAGCAGGATGCGCTCGACGCGTCCCGGGCGGTCGCCCGCTCGAATCTCTTCAAGGCCGCCATCTTCGGCAACGACCCGAACTGGGGACGCGTCCTGGCCGCCGTCGGCACGACCGACGCCGAGTTCGACCCCCAGGCGCTCGATGTCACGATCAACGGGGTCATGGTCTGCCGGGCGGGGACGCCCCACGAGTCCGCGGACCTGGTCGACCTGACGCCTCGGGACACGAGCGTGCTCATCGATCTGCACGCCGGCGTAAGCGAAGCGACCATCCTGACCAACGATCTGACGCACGACTACGTGCATGAGAACAGCGCCTACTCGTCCTGACGAGCGAGCGACTCCCGCGAGGCGGGGCAGCCGCCGAGCGTCTGCCCGACCAGCCCGACGGTTTCTGACCGGCCCGAAAGGGGCAGCATGACCACTTCTGACCTGTACGAGAAGGCGACCTCCAAGGTCGAGACCCTCATCGAGGCCCTTCCCTGGATGCAGGAGTTCGCCGGGCGGGTTCTCGTCATCAAGTTCGGCGGCAACGCCATGGTCGACGCCGAGCTCTTCGAGGCGTTCGCGTCGGATATCGCCTTCCTCCGCTACGCCGGCATCAAGCCGGTCATCGTGCACGGCGGCGGACCTCACATCTCGCGGATGCTCGGCAAGCTGCGCATCGAGAGCGAGTTCAGGGGCGGCTACCGCGTCACGAGCGAGGAGGCCATGGATATCGTCCGCATGGTGCTCGGCGGGCAGGTCGCCAGGGAGCTCGTAGCCGCGATCAACGAGCGGGCCCCGATCGCCGTCGCGACGAGCGGCGAAGACGCCGGCCTCTTCCAGGCGCGGCGAAAGAAGCTCCTCATCGACGGCGAGACCGTCGACCTCGGCTTCGTAGGCGAGATCGAGACGGTCGACCCCACGGTCGTGAAGGCGGATATCGCGGCCGGTCGCATCCCCGTCATCTCCTCGATCGCGAGCGACATCGACTCGCCCCGCAAGGCGCTCAACATCAACGCAGACCGGGCCGCCTCCGCCCTCGCGCAGGCGCTCGGCGCGGCGAAGCTCATCATGCTGACCGACGTCGCGGGACTCTACGGCGACTGGCCCGACCTCGACTCGCTCATCTCGGAGATCAAGCTCGACGAGCTGCGCGCCCTGCTGCCGACGCTCTCTGCTGGCATGATCCCGAAGGTGCAGGCCTGCATCGAGGCGGTCGAGGGTGGCGTCGACCAGGCCGCCATCATCGATGGCCGTGTCCCGCATTCGATGCTGCTGGAGATCTTCACCACCGAGGGCTTCGGCACCAAGGTCTCCGCGTGAGGCACGTGCACCTGCCCGCTCAGCGCCCGATGATTCGACTTCGCCGCTCCACCCACCGAAAGGCCAAACCGTGATTCGCCACTTCCTCCGCGACGACGACCTGACCCCCGCCGAGCAGCGCGAGGTGCTCGAGCTCGCTGCAGTGCTCAAGCGCGACCGCTTCTCAGCACGTCCGCTCGAGGGCCCGCGCAGCGTGGCAGTGATCTTCGACAAGACCTCGACGCGCACGCGTGTCTCGTTCCACGTCGGCATCTCCGAGCTCGGTGGCTCGCCGCTCATCATCTCGACCGCCTCCAGTCAGCTCGGCGGCAAGGAGACGGCGTCCGACACCGCCAGAGTCCTCGAGCGCCAGGTCGCAGCCATCGTCTGGCGGACCTATGCGCAGAGCGGCCTGGAGGAGATGGCCAACGGAGCGCTCGTGCCGGTCGTGAACGCGCTGAGCGACGACTTCCACCCGTGCCAGCTGCTCGCCGACCTGCTCACCGTCAACGAGCACCTCGGCGACCCAGCCGGCCGCACGCTGGTGTTCCTCGGCGACGGCGAGAGCAACATGGGGCATTCCTACCTGCTCGCCTGCGCCACGGCGGGCATGCACGTTCGCATCGCCGCCCCCGTCGGCTTCCAGCCGCGCCCCGACGTCGTCGCCGATGCCGAGCGCATCGCCGCCGAGACGGGTGGCTCCGTGGTGGTCGGCGACGACATCGACACGCTGGTCGCGGGGGCAGACGTCGTCGTGACCGACACCTGGGTCTCGATGGGCCGCGAGGACGAGAAGCAGTCCCGCATCGACGCGCTCAGCGCCTACCGAGTCACCGAGGCCACGATGGCGAACGCCGCCACCGGCGCGATCTTCCTGCACTGCCTGCCGGCAGACCGCGGGTACGAGGTCGACGGAGCCGTCATCGACGGCCCGCAGTCGGTCATCTGGGATGAGGCGGAGAACCGCCTCCACGCCCAGAAGGCGCTGCTCGTCTGGCTGCTCGCCAAGGCCGCGGCCTGACCCGCGCATCCACTCCACATAGACTGAACACACGACTCAAACGCTAGGAGCATTGATGACGGAACGCGTCGTTCTCGCATACTCCGGAGGTCTCGATACCTCCGTCGGCATCGGATGGCTGAAGGATGCCACCGGCAAGGACGTGGTCGCTCTCGCGATCGACGTCGGCCAGGCCGGTGAGGACATGGAGCAGGTGCGACAGCGAGCGCTCGACTGCGGCGCTGTAGAATCGGTTGTCGTCGACGCGCGCGAGGAGTTCGCGAGCGACTACATCGTCCCGGCGCTCAAGGCGAACGCCCTCTACCAGAAGCGCTACCCGCTCGTCTCCGCGCTGTCCCGCCCGCTCATCGCGAAGCACCTCGCGAAGACCGCTCGCGAGCTCGGCGCAGACTCGATCGCGCACGGCTGCACCGGCAAGGGCAACGACCAGGTCCGCTTCGAAGCGGCGGTCGCGGCTGTCGCACCGGAGCTCACCTCGATCGCACCCGTGCGTGACCTCGCGCTCACTCGCGACAAGGCCATCGTGTACGCGCAGGAGCACAACCTGCCCATCGAGCAGTCGAAGAAGAGCCCGTACTCGATCGACCAGAACGTCTGGGGTCGCGCCGTCGAGACCGGGTTCCTCGAGGACCCGTGGAACCCGCCGATCGAGGACCTCTACACGTATACGCAGGATCCTGACCTGACGCGTGAGCCCACCGAGGTCACGGTGACGTTCGAGCAGGGCGTCCCGGTGAAGATCAACGGGGAATCGCTGACGCCCATCCAGGTCGTCGAGCTCATGAACAAGCTCGCTGGCGACCAGGGCGTCGGCCGCATCGACGTCGTCGAGGACCGCCTCGTCGGCATCAAGAGCCGTGAGATCTACGAGTCCCCGGCCGGGCTGGCCCTCATCGAGGCGCACGAGCACCTCGAGGACCTGACGATCGAGCGCGACGTCGCCCGTTTCAAGCGCGGGATCGAGGCCGAGTGGTCGAACCTGGTCTACGACGGTCTCTGGTTCTCCGGTCTCAAGCGGTCGCTGGACGCGTTCATCAACCACACGCAGGAGCACGTCTCCGGCGAGGTACGCATGACGCTGCACGGCGGTCGCGCGGTCGTCACCGGCCGCCGTTCGGATGAGTCGCTCTACGACTACAGCCTCGCGACCTACGACACCGGCGACACGTTCGACCAGTCGCACGCCAAGGGATTCATCGAGCTGTGGAGCCTTCCGTCGAAGATCTCGGCTCGCCGCGACAAGCCGGAACTCTGAGCATGGCTGCATCCGAGGGCGCCTCGAAGTCCGGGGGAGTGACCACGCCGGGAGCTCTCTGGGGCGGTCGCTTCAGCGACGGGCCGTCCCCGGAGCTCGCGCGGCTGTCCAAGTCGACGCACTTCGACTGGCAGCTCGCGAAGTACGACATCGCCGGCTCGCGAGCGCACGCTGGTGCGCTCGCGGCGGCGGGATACCTCGATGACGCCGAGCTCTCGGGCATGCTGGACGCGCTGACCGAGCTCGAACGTCGCGTCGTGTCCGCCGAGTTCGTGGCGGCCGACGACGACGAGGACGTGCACGGCGCCCTGGAGCGCGGTCTGATCGAGATCGCGGGTCCGGAGCTGGGCGGCAAGCTGCGAGCTGGTCGCAGCCGCAACGACCAGATCGCGACGTTCGTGCGCATGTACCTTCGCGATCACAGCGCGATCATCGCGGAGCAGGTCGAGACGCTCGTCGAGGTCCTCGCCCAGCAGGCGGAGCAGAACATCCAGGTCATCATGCCGGGGCGCACGCACCTGCAGCACGCGCAGCCGGTGCTGCTCTCGCACCACCTGCTCGCTCACGCCTGGCCGCTCCTTCGAGACCTGGACCGCCTGCGCGACTTCGATCGCCGGCTGGACGAGTCGCCCTACGGCGGAGGGGCCCTCGCGGGCTCCACCCTCGGTCTCGATGCGGTCCGCGTCGCACGCGAGCTGGGCTTCGCATCCTCATCCCCGAACTCGATCGACGCGACGGCGAGTCGTGACCTGGTCGCGGAGTTCGCGTTCATCGCGGCGCAGATCGGCATCGACCTGTCGCGCTTCTCGGAGGAGATCATCCTCTGGAACACGAAGGAGTTCGGCTTCGTCACGTTGCACGACGCGTACTCGACCGGGTCCAGCATCATGCCGCAGAAGAAGAACCCCGACATCGCGGAGCTCGCGCGCGGCAAGGCAGGTCGCCTCATCGGCAACCTGGCTGGCCTCCTCGCGACGCTCAAGGCACTCCCGCTTGCGTACAACCGGGACCTGCAGGAGGACAAGGAGCCGATCTTCGACTCCGTCGAGACGCTCGAGCTGGTGCTCCCCGCCTTCACCGGCATGGTCGCGACGCTCACCTTCCACGGTGAGCGCATGCGCGAACTCGCACCGCAGGGCTTCTCGCTCGCGACGGATGTCGCCGAGTGGCTGGTGAAGCGGCAGGTCCCCTTCCGCATCGCGCACGAGGTGTCCGGCTCCATGGTGCAGGCAGCGGAGTCCAAGGGCGTCGACCTCGATGGCTTGACCGACGAGGAGATCTCGGCCGTGTCCGAGCACCTGTCGCCGGAGGTGCGCGAGGTGCTCTCGGTCGACGGGTCCGTGGCAACTCGCGATGGCAGGGGCGGTACGGCACCTGTCCGCGTCGCTGAGCAGATCGTCGAGCTCCGCGAGCGGCTGGCAAAGCTCACATCCTAGGTGTCCGCGTGGATGACGATTTCCGCGCGGCCCTTCTCGAGGGACCGCTCTCGGCAGCAGACGCGCTGCTGGGGGCGGTCCTTTCGCGTTCGGCCCCGGACGGCACGGTCTCGGTGCGCCTCACCGAGGTGGAGGCGTATGCCGGCTCCGGGGATCCCGGGTCGCATGGCTTCCGGGGTCGGACGGCGAGGAACGCCACGATGTTCGGGCCGGCAGGTCACGTCTACGCGTATCGCATCTACGGGCTCCACACGTGCATCAATGTCGTGGCGGGGGAGTCCGGCACCTCATCCGCAGTGCTCCTGAGGGCAGGCGAAGTGGTCGACGGCGTCGAACTCGCGAGAGCCCGCCGCGGTGCGGGGCGCCGTTCCGGGACACCCGTGCGCGACCACGAGCTGGCTCGTGGGCCCGGGAACCTGGTCAGGGCCCTCGGCGCGACCTTCGGCGATGACGGTGCCCGGCTCGATGAGGCGCCGTTCGCGCTTGTTCCGGGCGAACGCTCCAGCAGAGGGGCGGTGGTGCGCGGGCTCCGCGTCGGCGTGGGCGCTCCCGGTGGTGCTCTGCCGTTCGACTGGCGCTTCTGGATCGACGGAGACCCGTCCGTTTCGCGCTATATCGCGCACAAGTCGCTCCGCGCGGGGCGGCGCTGAGGCGGCAGGTGCTTGATACGGTTGCCCGGTGACTACGCGTGATCTGACGACCCAGCAGAACGACACCACCTTCGAGCATGTCATCGACGAACTCGAGTGGCGCGGGTTCATCCACGTCTCGACGGATCTGGCCGAGCTGAAGGCGCGGATGGACGAGGGGCCGATCACGTACTACTGCGGTTTCGATCCGACCGCCCCGAGTCTCCACCTCGGGCACCTCGTGCAGCTGATCCTCCTCCGTCGACTGCAGCTCGCGGGCCACAAGCCGCTCGGCCTCGTCGGCGGGTCGACGGGACTCATCGGCGACCCCCGTCCCACGGCCGAGCGCACGCTCAACTCGCGAGAGACCGTCGCGGAATGGGTCGAGGGGCTGCGCGGACAGATCGACGGCTACCTGTCGTTCGAGGGCGACAACGCGGCGCGCATGGTGAACAACCTCGACTGGACGGCGCCGCTCTCGGCGATCGACTTCCTGCGGGAGATCGGCAAGCACTTCCGCGTCGGCTCCATGCTCAAGAAGGATGCCGTCTCTGCGCGACTGAACTCCGAGGCCGGCATCTCGTACACGGAGTTCAGCTACCAGATCCTGCAGGCGATCGACTTCCTGGAGCTGCACCGGAACTACGGCTGCGTGCTGCAGACGGGTGGCAGCGATCAGTGGGGGAACCTGACCTCCGGCGTCGATCTCATTCGGCGTACCGAGGGTGCGAGCGTCCACGCGCTCGGAACACCGCTCATCACGAACTCGGATGGGACGAAGTTCGGCAAGAGCGAGGGCAACGCGATCTGGATCGATGCCGACCTCACGAGCCCGTACGCCTTCTACCAGTTCTGGCTCAACACGGACGACGCCGATGTCATCGCGCGGATCAAGATCTTCACGTTCCTGACGCGCGCCGAGATCGCGGAGCTCGAGAAGCTCGTCGCAGACGAGCCGTTCAAGCGCGTCGCCCAGAAGACGCTTGCCTCGAAGGTGACGTCGCTGGTGCATGGACAGGAGGCGACCGACGCAGTCATCGCGGCCTCGGCCGCCCTCTTCGGGCAGGGGGAGCTCACCGCGCTCGATGGAGACACGCTTCGCTCTGCGATTCTCGAGCTCCCGAACGCGGAGGTTGCCGATGGAACGCTGGTCGCTCAGGCTCTTGTCGACACCGGGCTCGCGAAGAGTCTCGGCGACGCGCGTCGCGGGATCTCCCAGGGCGGCGTCTCGCTCAACAACGAGCGGGTTGCCGACGAGGCTTCGATCGTGAGCGCATCAGCAGCGCTGGCCGGCGGCGTCGCAGTCCTGCGCCGGGGCAAGAAGACTCTCGCTGGCCTGGTTTTCCGGGCCTGACGGGGGAACGGGCGTGCATCGACACGCCCGGGATGCGCCCTGAGTTGTGCGCCGACCCTGCCCTGCGTAAAGTAATCACTCGTCAGGCCAACGGAGCGAAACGCGAGAGCGGGTCGCACGGGCCGGACAGTCCGAAAGAAAGATCAGCATCTGCCACTTGTTCTTGCAAG
>NZ_PSXX01000013.1 GCF_002931055.1 Pseudoclavibacter sp. AY1H1
GAGGGAACGGGGGCAGAGGGGCCAGGGGGCGAGGCGCACGGCAGGAGCGCTAGCCGCGGTGCGCGGAGGCGAGCACCGAGGTGACGACGGGGCGCGTGCCGAGGAGCGCCAGCCAGACGGCACCGAATCCGAGCGCGAAGCAGAGGGCCATCGTGAGCATCGCGAGGGGCGCGATGATCAGTGAGGCGCCGACGATCGGCAGGATGATGGCTGCCGCGGCTCCGGCTCCTCCGAGTGCGGCGAGCAGCAGCGGCGCCCAGACCTGCACGCGCTGCGCCTGCTCGAAGACCTTGCGCGGCATGCCGGCCCTGTCGAGGGAGATGAGCAGCTTGCGCTCGTCGAGGATCGCGGCCGCCTGCGAGACGCCGACCGTGCACGCCAGCATGAGGAACGCGATGAAGAGCGTCAGGAAGACGCCGGTGCGCAGGTCGGTCATGAGGATGAGATCCTCTGCCTGCATCCCCGACGTGCCGACCATGTCGAGGAGGGCGAGGCCGCTGCCGCCGATGACGGCGACGAACGCGATCATCGCGATGCCCGAGACGCTGCGCCACGCGACGCCGGGCGTCTCGGCGAGCCGGCGCCCGCCGATGAGGCGTGCGGGTGACTTTGCGCGCTTCGCCATCTGCCGGCCGATGAGGCCGACCAGGGGGCTGCCGATGAGGTTGAGGGCGAGCATCCCTGCCGCAAGGGGGACGAGCACGGCGATGACGATTCCGATCATGCCGAAGGCCGACGCGAGTCCCTGCATCATGCCGACGAGGCCGAGGCTGATGAGCAGGATGACGACGCCGGAGGCGAGCGCGAACCACTTGACCCGCGGCTGCGTGCCGCGCTTGCGCACGCCGAGGGGCGTGAGGCGCACGGCTGCCAGCCCGGCGAACGAGCTGAGGGCCGCCAGCAGGGTGATGCCGGCCGCGGTCGCGAGGAGCACAGGGAACCCCACCCAGACGGACGCCGCCCCGATGGGGGCGCCGTAGAAGTGCAGGAGTCCCACGAGGGGGAGGAGTGCGGCGTAGAGCACCATGCCGGCGAGGATGCCCGCGATGGCGACGAGCGTCGCCTCGGCGACGGCGAGCAGCGTCACGACTCTGGTGGATGCGCCGAGCAGCCTGAGCGTCGCGAGGCGATCGTCGCGGCGGCGGGCGGAGAGGCGTGCCGCCGCGACGCCGAGGGTCAGCAGCGGGACCGCGAGCAGGGTCAGCGCGAAGACGGCGAAGAAGCCGTGGGATGGCATGCCGGGCGGTGGGTTGAAGAGCATCATGGTGCCGCCGACCACGACGAGCGTGAGGGCCGTCACGACGGCGAAGGCCACGGCCGGCAGGGCGACGGCGGCGCGGCCGACGGTGTCGGGCCGGGTGAGCATCCGCAGGATCGTGAGGAGCGGGATGCGGCTGGAGCCGCGGGGCGCGGGGCTCGGGACGCTCACGGTGCCGACTGCGGACGACGGGGCGGCGGCCCTGACCTTCGCGGTCGGTCGGGTATCCGCTGCGAGGCCGAGGGGCCCGGCGTCGTGGCTGCCGTTCATGCGCGGGCCGCCGTGTCCTCGAGGAGGTACCCGTCGCGCATCCGAACCGTGCGGTCGCAGCGCGCCGCGACCTCGGGGTCGTGGGTGACGACGACGAGGCTGCGGCCGGCCCGTGCGGTCGCGGCCAGCAGCGCCGTCATGACGTCGGCGCTCGTCGCTGAGTCGAGGGCGCCCGTCGGCTCGTCCGCGAAGACGACGCGGGCGCCGGTGACCTGGGCGCGGGCGATGGCGACGCGCTGCGCCTGCCCACCGGAGAGCTCTCCGATGCGGCGGGCCTCCATGCCGGCGAGCCCCATCGCCGCGAGCCACTGCGCAGCGGCCTGCTCGGCGCGCGTGCGGTCGACGCCGCAGAGCATCGCCGCGATGGCGACGTTCTCGAGTGCGGTGAGCTCCGGCAGGAGCATCCCCTCCTGGAACACGAAGCCGAATTCGGTGCGGCGCAGCTCGGTGCGCTCCGCGTCGGACATTCCGGTGATCTCGCGGGTGCCGGCAGCGCCGTGCAGATCGATGCGGCCCGCGTCCGGCGTGACGATGCCGGCCAGGCAGTGGAGGAGCGTGGTCTTGCCCGACCCGGAGGCGCCCATGATGGCGAGCGCCTCGCCTGCCTGCACCGCGATGCTGACGCCCGCGAGGGCGGTCGTCGGTCCGTAGGCCTTGCTGAGTGAATGCGCCGTGAGCACCCCGCCGGCAGCTGGCAGGGCTGTGGATGCGCGGCCCGCCGCATCGTTCGGGTGCGGGGCGAAGCGTGGTGCGGGTGCTGCTGCCGCGTGCGGTTGTGCCGCGGCCGGTGTCTGGAAGCCTGGGTGGGAAGTCATGCTTCCAAGGTGCCCGTCTGGGGGTGCGCGCCTCGACCGCCTGCGGGCTCATCCGCCCCCGACTCTGGGAGGGTATTCGCGGGCCGGCGTCATCCGGGAGGATGACCGCTGGTGCCGCGGCCGGGGTCTACCAGCCGAGCATCCCGAGCCCGAGGCTCTCGCCGAGCAGCTGGCCGACGGTCACGCCGATCAGCGCCGCGAGCACTCCCCAGAGCATCTGGATGATCACGATGATCGCGGCCTTGCCGATCTTGCGGGCGCCCAACGCGTTCGTCGCGTCGAGCATGACGGAGCTCCACGAGCTCATGCCCCCGCAGAAGCCGGAGATGACGAGCATCGACGCGACGGTTGGAAGTGGGAGCAGCCCTGCCGCGAGGCCGGCGATGAGCGACGCGACGACGTTCACGATCATGAGCCGCCACTCCGGGGCGATACGGCGCGGTGCGGCTGCGCCCTGCGGGCTCGATGGGTGGGCGGTGGAGATCGCCGATGCCGGTTGGCGTATCCGCGGCCACCCTTCGACGGCGACGTACCGGATGCAGGCGCCGAGGCCTCCTGCGAGCCCGACCGCCAGGAGCACGAGGACGTCCATCAGCGCACCCCGCCAGCTGGCGCTCCGCCGTCGGGGCCGAACGTGTCGTGGCTCGGCGCGACCGGGCCTCGGCCCGCACCTGGCGGAGGGGAGACGCGACGGCCGATGGCTCGCCCCGCGACGATGGCGAGGATGCCGCCGACGGTGCCGGCCGCGAACGCGACGACCGCCCAGCCGGAGTTCGAGAAGACGAGGGCGAGCGCCAGGGCGATGAGGGAGAACGTGGTGAAGCCGCCGCAGAAGCCGGGGCCGAGGGCCGCGCGCAACGTGGCCAGCCGCTCCGGCCAGTGCGCTCCCGCGACGATGCCGAGCGCGAGGGACCCGGCCACGTTGGCGATGAGCGCCGCGACGATGTCGGAGTCGAGGACGTGCAGGTTCGCGGAGAGTGGCACGTACAGCGTCTGGTCGCCATCGAGCATCGACGTCGTCGTCAGGGACGTCAGCCAGACGCGCGCGAGCGTCCCGAGGGTGCCGCCGAGGAACACGGCGAGGAGGAGGCGGGCAGGCGAACGCACGCGGCAACCGTACTCCCGGGCTGGGTTGGGCGCCAGCAGCCCGCGGCGGCGGCGATCCTGCGGCGCGCCCATCGCGAGGGGCGCTCCCCGTGGTGGAGAGCGCCCCTTGCCCGGCGCCTGGCGTGCGCCTGTGCGACAGCTCAGGCGTCGGCGGTGCCCCCGCCGTTGCCGCCCTTGTCGTCACGCGAGCCGAGGGCGTGCGAGATGCGCTCTCGCACTCGCTCCAGCTCCTGGTCGAGGAACGTCACGATTCCGGGGGAGAGCCGCTGCTCGCTCTGCGCGGCACGCAGCTCCTGCCGCAGCTCGTGTCGGAACCGGTTGAGCACCAGGTCGGCCTGAGACAGAGCCTCGAGCTGCGCGCGCAGGGCGTCTCGCGGCGGCCGGCTGTCGCCACCTGGCTCGGATCTTGAGGCCCCGTCGTCTGCCGTGCCGCTGCTCCAGACGTGCGAGCTGCTCGCGGAGGACCACGTGTCGTAGCGCCCATGCGTTCGGTGACCGTCGCCCGCTTCCGTCGGAGCCGTCGGAGCCTGCGGCGTCTGCGGCGCCTCGGGGGCTCCAGGTGCGTCTGGTCCCGCTGGGGGCCGGGGCGGGTCCTGCGGGCGCGGTTCGCCCGCGGCGCTCGAGCCGCGCGTGAATCCCGGTGGCACGAAGCCGGGCGGTGTGTCGCCTGGCGTCGTGATCGGGTTCTCGCGCGGCGCATCCCATCCCTTGCCTGCGCCGGAGAAGAAGCCACGAGCGGATGCGGCTCCCGCTGCTCCCGCGCTCGCGGCCTTCTCGAACCCGGCACGTGCATCCGGCCCGAGCTCCTGGGCGAGTCGCGCGAACTCGGCACGCAGCTCCTCGCGGGCACTCGCGAGCCCGTGGCGGACGTCGGCGGCGAGACGGCGGACCGACGAGTCGACGTCCTGCTCGATGGAGGCGAGTTCCTCTCGGCGCGAATCGAGCTCACGCCGGCCGGCTTCCGTGATGCGGTAGACGCTCTTGCGGCCGTCGTTGTGCTTGGTGACGAGCCCTTCCTCCTCGAGCTTCGCGAGGCGCGGGTAGATGGTGCCGGCGCTTGGCGAGTACGTGCCGTCGAAGCGCTCGGAGAGCGCTTGGATGAGCTCGTAGCCGTGGCGCGGCTGGTCTTCGAGCAGGCTCAGCAGGTAGAGGCGAAGGTGTCCGTGGGCGAAGACTGGCGGGGTCACGCGGTGCCTCCCGGCTGTGTGGTGTCGTTCTCGGGCTCGTCGCCCGCGTTCTCGGATGCAGGGGCCGCGGCCTCGCGGTCGCCATCCCCGGCGGGGACGCCGTCGGGAACGGGGCTGGTCGCGATGCGGGCGTCGATGCGCTCGTCGAAGTCCGCTGGCGCATCTCCTGCCCGCGGAGTGCGGGCGGAGAGGAGCACGGAGACTCGACCGGTGACGGTGCTGATGCGCACGTCGGTGACGGCGCCCTCGGTGGGTTCGGAGCGGTACGTGGTCCCGCGCAGCGGTTCGAGGTGGAGGCCGTCGAGCTGCACTGAGGAGCCGACCGTGGAGACCTGGTAGCTGGGGTGGGTGCCGCCGGGGAGGCGCACCGTGGTGGCGCCGCTGACGGACCTGTTCGCGATGAGGCTGGGGGCGCCAGAGGTGACGTCGACGATCGTGGCACCCGAGACGGTGCTGCCGTCGAAGCTCACGAGAGATCCGGTGGCGGTGACGTCCCCCGACGCGGTCTTCACGACGGCCGTCCCAGCGTGGCCGCGGACGCTGATCTCGCCGCCGATGGAGTTGAGGTGCAGCTCGCCGCGGGTCGCGTCGAGGAACTGCTCTCCGCCCACCGTGTTGATGTCGACGCGTCCGCTGATCCCGGCGACGAGCACCTCCGCGCTGACGCCGAGCACATCGACGTCGACGCCGGCGGGGACGAGCACACTCACGACGACGTTCGGCTGGTTCCAGATGGTCTTCGCCGAAGTCTGCACGTCGGTCCAGGACAGCTGCGGATGGTCGATGAGGAGCTGGTCTCCGTCGATGGCGATCTTGAGATCGCGGCCGGTGATGCCGGACACCTCGATGCGGGTGCTCGGCTCGTCGTGCGCGAGCACGCTGATGGCGCCGCCTGCGAGTCTCGCGCGAACGCTGCGGACGGTCTGCACGTCGATGACGCGGGGTCCGTCCACGATCCACTGTTCAATAGCCACTGCTGCTCCTCGGGAAAGGGTTCTTGATGCGCGTCGGGCTTCACGCCCGACGACTGCAAGTCACGTTATATCGCGAGTCTGGGGATTCGCGTGCGCTCGCGACTCTCTCAGCTGGCTTCTGGCGTGCGGCATACTGGGCGCACCGTCGGCGGCCCCCGGCGGGTGTGTCGCGAGGGAGCAGGACATCATCACGCAGGAACTGTCATGGGTGTCGGTGCTGCTCACCCTCGTCGTCGGCGCGGGACTGGCCTTCATCGCCGTGCGGCGCACGAGGAACGAGCCTCGACGCCTCAGCAACGGCGTGTGGATCGTCGCCGCGGCCGTCGTCCTCATCAGCGCCGTCTCCAGCTTCGACGGTCAGGTGTCGATGCTCGTCAGCACGCTGACGTGGCTGCCCTTCGTGCTCTCGCCCGCTCTGCTGCTGGCGCTCATCGTGCTGCTGTACGTGAATGGGGCCCGCATGATCCGACGCGAGGGGCGCTCGCTGGGGAACCTGCTGTCCCTCGTCTTGGCTGTCATCCTGACGGCGCTGGCGGCGCTGCCGTTCGCGGCCATCCTCGTCGGCGACGACGTCTTCATCTCCATCGCGCTCCTCCTCGCGGCCGGAGCCGCCTACCTCGGGGCGGCGTTCGCCCTGTTCCTCGCCTACTCGTGGCTCTACTCGCGACTCGTTCGCGGTGCCGTCGGCACCTGGGTCGTCGTGCTCGGCTCCGGCCTCAGCGGAGGGCGACGCGTGCCGCCGCTGCTCGCCGCGCGCATCCGGGCGGGCCTGGATGCGGCGCACCGGGTCGGGGCCTCCGTCGTCGTCATGTCCGGCGGGCAGGGCGGCGACGAGGCGCTCGCGGAGGGGCGCGCCATGCGCGAGTGGGCGCTCGACCCCGCCAACGCCGACTCCGCCAACGCCGGCACCGACGGGCGCCAGGGGGCCGTGCGGATGGCGGGGAACGCCGCCGAGCCGCGCATTCTGAGCGAGGAGGAATCGGTCAACACCGAGGAGAACCTCCGCTTCACGACGCGGATCCTCGAGCGCGAGGGCGTCACCGGCCCCGGCATCATCGCGACGAGCAACTACCACGCCATGCGCGCCGCGATGCTCGCGAGGGAGCTCGGCATCGATGCGCAGGCTGTGCAGGCACCCGTCGCCCGCTACTACTGGCCGAGCGCGATCCTGCGTGAGTTCGCGGCGATCCTCAGGCGCTACTGGCTGCTCAACCTCGTCGCCGGGGTGCTCTTCGCGTTCCCCATCCCCGCACTCAGCCTCTGGGTCGCGCTCGGCAACGGCTGATCCCGCCATCGGTCGGCGCGGCTGATCGGCGAGCGCGACCCGAACCGCGGATTCGGGACGCACTCAGTCAGGGTCCCGGGCTGTGTCGGTGGTGCGTGCGACACTGACGGAGTGCACAAACTCGCTGAGATGAGCTTGAAGAACCGCGCGCTGATCGCCCTCGTGACGCTCTCCGTGCTCCTCTTCGGCGGACTGTCCATGACCTCGCTCAAGCAGGAGCTCATTCCCTCGGTCTCCCTGCCGATCGTGTCGGTCGTGACGAGCTACCCGGGCGCATCGCCGGAGATCGTCGACGAGGACGTGTCCAGGCTCGTCGAGACCTCCCTTCAGGGGCTGCAGGGGCTCTCCTCGACGCAGGTCACCTCCAGCGCGAACCTCTCGTCGGTGACGGTCGAGTTCGAGTACGGCACCGACACCGTCTACGCCGAGCAGCGCATCCAGCAGGCGCTCAACCGCATCGAGAGCCAGCTGCCGGAAGGTACGGAGACGACCGTGCTGAGCGGCTCGATCGACGACTTCCCGGTCATCCAGATCGCGGCGACGGGCGGCACGAGCACGGAGGAGCTCGCGGCCAGCCTCGAGAGCTCGACCGTGCCAGGGCTGACCGAGCTCGATGGCGTCCGAGAGGCGGCCGTCAGCGGTGCACCGGTCTCCCGCATCGAGATCACGCCAGACCAGGCGGCGCTCGCGGGGGCGGGAGCCAGCGTCCAGAGCATCCGCGACACGCTCGACGCGGCAGGCACGCTGATCCCCATCGGACAGATCACCGAGGGTGACGACGCCCTCACCGTGCAGGCCGGAACGCTGCTCGACAACGTCGACGCCATCGCCGCTCTGCCCCTCAGCGGGGCCACCCCCGCCACGACGACCCTCGGCGACGTCGCGGCCCTCCAACTCGGGCCGGAGCCCGCGACCTCCATCTCCCGCGTCAACGGCGAGGACGCCCTCACGGTGTCCGTCACGAAGCTCGCGAACGCCAACACCGTCGAGGTGTCGCAGGCGGTCCGGGACGCGCTCCCGGCGCTGCAGGCATCCATCGGCGGGGGAGCGACCCTGCAGATCGTCTTCGACCAGGCCCCGTTCATCCAGCAGTCCATCGACACCCTCGTCGTGGAAGGCCTCCTCGGCCTTGTCTTCGCGGTCATCGTCATCTTCGTCTTCCTGCTGTCCTTCCGCGCCACGCTCGTCACGGCGATCTCCATACCGACCTCGCTGCTCGTGACCTTCATCGGCCTGCAGGCCGCCGAGTACTCGCTCAACATCCTCACGCTCGGCGCCCTCACCATCGCGATCGGGCGAGTTGTCGACGACTCCATCGTCGTCATCGAGAACATCAAGCGGCACATGTCGATGCACCCGGATGCGAGCCTGCGCGGCACCGAGCGGGTGCGCGTCATCACGGAGGCGGTCCGCGAAGTCGCGACGGCCGTCACGAGCGCCACGATCGCAACCGTCGCCGTCTACCTGCCCATCGCATTCGTCGGCGACATCTCCGGAGAGCTCTTCCGTCCGTTCGCCCTCACGAGCGTCATCGCGCTCCTCGCGTCGCTCCTCGTCTCGCTCACGATCGTCCCCGTGCTCGCCTACTGGATGCTCGGAGGGCGGCATCGCAAGCGCCGCGCCCGCGTCGGCACGGCGGAGACCTGGGCCGGAGGCAGCACCCCCGCAGGCGAGACCGCCCGAGACCGCGAGGCGGTCCTCGCGAGCGAGGCCACACGCACCTCGGGCAGCGTCACCGCGCAGGAGCCGCTCCCCGCTGCGGGCGGCGGTGAGGCTCCCATCGAGCCGGTCCGCGTGCGCCCGCGTCGAGAGCGTGCCAAGCGCGACGCCGGTCGGTTCGCGCCGCTCGGACTGCGCAGCGACGACGGGGACCTGCACCCCCGCCGTGCGCTCCGCCGCCAGGCGGAGCAGGAGGCCACCGCAGTCGGCCGCGCGGAGAACGGCCCCGACTCCGAACTCGCCTCGTCGAGCGAAGAGAGCAGCTGGCTGCAGCGCGGCTACGAGCCGGTCCTCGGTTGGACCCTGCGCCGCCCCTTCATCACGCTCGGCGCGGCGCTGCTCATCCTCATCCTCACGGGCGCACTCGCGCCGCTCATGAAGACCAACTTCCTCGGCAACACCGGCAGCAACAGCTTCACGGTGACGCAGACCCTCGAACCCAACCTCACGCTCGCCGCCTCCGGCGAGGCCGCCTCCCAGGTGGAAGACCTCATCAGGGCCAAGGAAGGCGTCGAGACGGTGCAGCTCACGATCGGCGGAGGGGGAGCGGCATCGCTCTTCACCGGCGGCGGAGCCTCCCGCGCGAGCTTCTCCGTGACCACCTCAACCGACGCCGACTCCGACGCCATCCAGGCCGAGCTCCGCGAGGAGCTCGACGGCCTCGAGGGGGCAGGCGAGATCTCCGTCGGCGGCGGCGGCAGCGCCGGATTCTCGAGCGCGATCAGTGTCGACCTGACCGCACCGGATGCCGAGACCCTCCGCCAGGCCAGTGACCAGGTCGTCGCCGTGCTCGCGGGAGTCGAGCAGCTCGGCGAGGTCACGAGCGACCTCGACGAGACCCGACCGTTCGTCGAGATGGACATCGACCAGGCTACGGCCGCCCAGTACGGGCTCAGCCAGACGGCCATCGGGGCGATCGTCGCCCAGCAGCTCCAGCCGACCCCCGTCGGCTCGCTCACCGTCGACGGGTCCAGCGTCCAGGTCGTGCTCGTCGGGTCGGAACCGCCGGCGAATATCGATGCGCTCCGAGCCACGAGCATCCCAACGGCCCTCGGCCCCGTCCCGCTCACGACGCTCGCGAGCGTCGAGATCGTCGACGGGCCCGTCTCCATCTCGTCCGAGCGCGGGGTGCCACTCGCCTCCGTCACGGTCGTGCCCACCGACGACAACCTCAGCTCGGCGAATGCGCTCATCACCGAGCAGCTCGACACGATCACCCTGCCAGAGGGCGCCACCGCCGCCCTCGGCGGCGTCAGCTCCGACCAGGCGGCCGCCTTCCAGCAGCTCGGGCTCGCGCTGCTGGCTGCGATCCTCATCGTCTACATCGTCATGGTGGCCACCTTCAAGAGCCTCCTGCAGCCGCTGCTCCTGCTCGTGTCCGTGCCGTTCGCGGCGACGGGCGCGATCCTGCTGCAGCTCGCGAGCGGCGTGCCCCTCGGCGTCGCCTCCCTCATCGGCGTGCTCATGCTCATCGGCGTCGTCGTGACCAACGCCATCGTGCTCATCGACCTCGTCAACCAGTTCAGGGAGCGGGGCCTCGCCGTGCATGAGGCCATGCTCGCCGGAGGCGCCCGACGTGTCCGGCCCATCGTCATGACCGCGCTCGCGACGATGCTGGCCCTCACCCCGATGGCGCTCGGCATCACGGGGCACGGCGGCTTCATCTCGCAGCCGCTCGCGCTCGTCGTGATCGGCGGGCTGCTCTCCTCCACGGTGCTGACGCTGCTCGTCCTGCCAGCCCTCTACTCCGTTGTCGAAGGGCCGCTCGAACGCCGACGAGCTCGCCGCGAGGAGCGCATCGAGCAGGAGCTCGCCTCCGCCGAACACGACGAGGAGCGGAGCGCCGCGCCACCCCAGCTGGAGCGCACCTAGCGGCGAACGGGACTCCGCCAGCGGCCGTCGCCGCTCCGGCGCAGGCTGAGCAGGGCGGCCTGCAGGCACAGCAGCGCGTCCAGCCAGCGGAGAACGGGCAGAAGGGGCGCCCATCTCAGGAATGCGAGTCGCCGTGAGATGCACAGGGCGACGAGCGTCAGCGCCAGGTCCGCTGCGAAGAACGCGGCGAGCAGCAGGAGCGCGGGGAAACGTGCGGCGGCTTCCTCGAGCGACGGGCACGCGACCACTTCGGGGAGGCCGACCGTGAACGACGCCAGCACCAGGAGGGGAGCCAGGGCGATGAGCAGCGAGCTGATCGTGATCTCGACCACCGACGCCGCGGCCAGGGTGCCGAAGCGCGGCTGCATCCGCGAATGGCGCCGGAGGGTCTGCCAGAAGCCGAGATTCCAGCGACGCACCTGCGCGATGTAGCTTCGAAGCGTGTCCGGGTCCTGCGTGTACGCCGTGGCCACGCGTGGGTCGAAGGCGATCCGGCCGAGCCGCTTCGCGTGCACCTCGAAGGTCATGTTGAAGTCCTCGATCACGAGGCCGGGTGCGGCGATGTCGAGCTCGGCGAGGATGCGCGTGCGGTACAGCGACGCGAAGCCGGGCACGATCATCACGGCGTTGGCGAAGCTCGCGGCCTGACCGAACTTGAGCAGGTACTGCATGACGACGTACATGCGGTCGCGGTGGGTGATGAGGAGGTCGCCGAGACGCGAGGTCGGTCCTGGGAAGAGTGCGGTCCTCGCCGTCCCCGCGACGGCGACGACACGCTCGTCGGCGAAGAGCGGCAGCGCGGAGTCGAGGTAGTCCGGGCCGAGGACGGTGTCGGCGTCGAGCAGCATCACCACCTCGAACCGATCGGCCAGCCTGAACCATCGGATGGCGTGCTCGAGTGCCCCCGCCTTGCCGCGGTTCGGTGAGATGTCGACGACGTTCGCGCCTTCGGCTCTCGCGATGGCGGCGGTCGAATCGCGGGAGCCGTCCGAGGCGACGAACACGTTGGAGCGCGGGACGTGCTGACCCGCCGAGCGCACGGTGCGCTGGATGCCGCGTTCCTCGTCGTGCGCGGCGATGAGGATGGCGACGTCCCTCGGTCGGAGGGCTGTGCTCGTGAGGGTCTGCGGCACCTCGTGCAGGCGAAGCCGTCGCTCGCGAAGGGCGCGCACCGCGGAGACCGCGGTCCAGAACGATGCGTTGGCCCCGACGAAGAGGAAGACGACGAGCGCCACGAGGAGGATCGCTGGGTTCGACACTGCAGAAGTGTATCGAGCTGAGCGCTTCTCGGGTGGGATTCCAAGATCACTTACCGGGGACTTCTCCCCATGTCGATGCGTGCGCATCGGAATACTCCCGCACTCGATGCGGTGGTTCGGAAACCCAGACAGGTGGCCCACATTCCGCTCATTGTGCGGGTGTTCACGGAGAAGTTGCCCCTTTGCGCACCCCGTTCCGACGGTAGCCTCGGTTGTAGAGCTGGTGGATGGCCGGGGGATTCGTAGCCTGCCAGTCTCTGTTCACATCGTCGCGAAAGGGGCGTCAATTGTCGCGCGTCAACACAGTGCTCACCGATCCACCGTCCGTGTCCCAGGTCTGGGACTTCGATATCGCCATCGTGGGCCTCGGCTATGTCGGCCTGCCCACCGCGCTCGCCTTCCGGGCAGCGGGCTCCAGGGTGCTCGGCGTCGACGTCGACGAGTCGAGGCTCGCCTCGGTGCGAACGGGGAGCGTCGACCTCGTGCCCGGAGATCAGCTTCGACTCGGAACCGCGAACGCCGAGCCCGAGGGCTGGTGGCTGACCTCCGACGTCGCATCGATCAGTCGGGCGCGCGCCGTCATCGTGTGCGTTCCGACTCCCATCGACGCGCACGCGGTGCCAGACCTCCACGCGCTGACGTCCGCCTGCTCGGCGGTGCTCGACGCCGCCGTGCCAGGTCAGCTCCTCATCCTGACCTCGACGTCGTACGTGGGCTGCACCAGGGACCTGCTCGTGCATCCGCTCATCGCCAGGGGGCTCCAGCCGGGGGTCGACGTGCACGTCGCCTTCAGCCCCGAGCGCATCAACCCCGCCGACGAGGCGTTCGGCCACGAGGAGGTGCCACGCGTCGTCGGCGGGTTCACCGCGAGCTGCACGGAGCTGGCCGCCGCCACGCTCGGCCAGTACGTCGACTCGCCGCACCTCGTCGAGACGCTGGAGATCGCCGAGGCGTCGAAGCTCCTCGAGAACTCCTTCAGGGCCGTGAACATCGCCTTCATCAACGAGTTCGCGAGCGTCTGCCGAGAGCTGGGCGTCCCGGTCACCGAGGTCATCGACGCCGCCGCGACGAAGCCGTACGGCTTCATGCCGTTCCGGCCGGGACCCGGCGTCGGCGGGCACTGCATCCCGTGCGACCCGCACTACCTGCTGTGGCAGCTGCGGGCCGATCGGGTGTCGTCGCCGATCCTCGAGGAGGCGATGAACTCTCTCGCGCACCGGCCGCAGCGCGTCGCGGCTCGAGTCGGGTCGATGCTCGCCACCGCCGGCGTCGTCGCGAGCCGTGCCCGTGTGGTTGTCCTCGGCGTCGCCTACAAGCCGAATGTCGCCGACGTCCGCGAATCGACGGCGATCGAGATCATCCAGCTCCTGAGCAAGCAGGGGATGCATGTCTCGTTCATCGACTCGCACGTGCCGTCCATCCGCCTGGCGGACGGGCAGCTGCTCGCGGCGAGCAGCCAGGAGGAGCTCCTCGACGCCGATCTCGTGCTGCTCCACACGCGCCACGAAGACACGGATCTCGCCTGGCTCGGCGAGCACCAGTGCGTCCTCGACGCCACCTACACCCTGCCTGCCCGCACCGGGCAAGCGCTCATCTAGCAGAACGAAGGACACACCAGAACATGAGAACTCTCATCACGGGCGGGGCCGGGTTCATCGGCAGCCACCTCACCGACCTCCTCGTCGCGCGCGGCGACGAGGTCGTCGTCCTCGACGACCTCTCGACCGGCAGCGTCGACAATCTGGCGACCTCGATCGACTCGCTGCAGTTCGTCGAGGGCAGCGTGCTCGACGAGGACCTCGTCGACTCCCTGGTCGCTCGTGCAGACCGGGTGTTCCATCTCGCCGCCGCGGTGGGCGTCCACACGATCCTCGGGGAACCGCTCAGGAGCCTGCGCACGAACCTGCACGGCACGGAGAACGTGCTGGAGGCGTCGCTCACGCACGATGCCGAGATCCTGATCGCGTCGACGAGCGAGATCTACGGCAAGAACACGGCGGATGCGCTCAGCGAGGACGCCGACCGGATCCTCGGGTCTCCGCTCACCGCGCGGTGGACGTACGCCGCCGCGAAGGGGCTCGACGAGTCGTTCGCCCACGCCTACGCTCGCGAGCACGGACTCCGGGTCGCCATCGCGCGCCCGTTCAACACGGTGGGCCCCAGACAGACGGGCCGGTACGGCATGGTCGTGCCGAACCTGGTCAGGCAGGCGATCGCCGGCGCCCCGCTCACCGTCCACGGTGACGGCACGCAGACCCGGTGCTTCGGCTACGTGGGTGAAGTGGCCCCCGCCCTCGTCGCCCTGCTCGAGGAACCGCATGCCCACGGGCGCGCCGTCAACCTCGGCGGCGCTCGCGAGGTGTCCATCCTCGAGCTCGCCGGCATCATCCGCGACCGCACGGAGAGCGAGAGCGAGGTGACGCTCGTGCCCTACTCGGAGGCGTACGGCGAAGGGTACGAGGACATGCAGCGGCGAGTCCCGAACAACCAGCTCGCGGCTGAGCTCATCGGCTACGAACCGCGTCTTCCGCTGGAGCGGATCGTCGACGCGGTCGTCGACGGGGTGCGTGGCCGCCTGCAGCGGGCGGGGAGTCGCGCATGACGCGCACGCTGAACGTCGCCCGCCGGCGCCCGATGCCGCTCCGTCTCGCGGAGCATCTCGCGGTGCCCGTCGCGATCGTGGTCTCGCTCGTGCTCGCGACGGGGGCCGGGGCGGCACCCATCAGCCCGTCAGCACCGGCTGCGGATGCGCTTCCCGTGGTCTCGCTCACCTTCGACGACGGCAACATCGACCAGCTGCTCGGCGTGGACATCCTCGACCGCTACGACCTGGACGGCACGTTCTTCGTGCAGAGCGGCGCGCTCAACACCGATGGCTACTTCTCCACCGGCGACCTCACGCGCCTCAGCGCCGCGGGACACGAGATCGGCTCGCACACGACGGGGCACGTGGACCTATCGACCATCAGCAGGGACGAGGCCGTCCGGCAGGTGTGCACAGACCGCGCGAACCTCGCCGACCTGGGCTTCGTCACGACGAGCTTCGCCTACCCGTTCGCGGGCTTCAGCGAGTCGGCGAAGGCCGCCGTGCAGGAGTGCGGCTTCTCCAGCGCGAGACTCCTCGGCGGCGTGGAGTCGCACGAAGGGTGCAACGGCTGCCCGCCGGTCGAGAGCATCCCGCCTCTCGACGCCTTCGCGCTGCTCGCGCCGGCCCAGGTCACGGAGACGTGGTCTTTCGACAACCTGAAGTCGCTGGTCGTCCAGGCGCAGGCCGCGGGTGGCTGGATGCCGATCACCTTCCACCGGGTGTGCGAGGCAGCCGGCTGCTCCAGCATCGGGGTGACGACCCAGACCCTCGAGCAGTTCGCGAGCTACCTCCGGGACGAAGCCGCCGCGGGTCGAGTCGCGGTGAAGACCGTCGACGAAGTCATCGGAGGCGAGGCGAAGCCCGTTCGGCAGGGCGACTGGCCTGTCGGCCAGACCGCGAAGGACGGGAACCGGGTGGTGAACGCCCAGCTCGACGACTGGGCGACAGGTGCACCCGCACCGACCTGCTGGACACCGAACACCTGGGGCGCGCACACCGCCAAGTTCACGCGCACCGCGGACGGCGGCGGCCTGACCGTCGCGGTCAGCGACTACGAGAGCGGTTCTTCGTCGCTCATGCCGAACCTCGACCTCGGCGAATGCGCGCCAGCGGCCGAACCCGGAGCCGTGTACGACTTGAGCGCGACGTACGCCTCGACCACCGCCACGCAGTTCGCGGTCTATCTCCGTGACGCACGTGGCGCGTGGCGCTACTGGGACTCCAGCCCGTGGTTCGATCCGAGCGCGTCCGCGTCCACCGCCACCTGGACGACGCCGCCCATGCCGGCAGATGCGACGGCCCTGTCGTTCGGCCTCACCGTGTTCTCGAACGGCTCGCTCACCCTCGATGCCGCATCGATGGTCGGGCCCGCGGCCGTCGAGCCGACCCCGGCCGCGACGCCGACGCCGACGCCGACGCCCACGCCGACGACGACGCCTACCCCGGTTGCGACTGCGACGCCGAGTGCGACTGCGACTGCGACGCCGACCGCGACCGCCACGCCGGTTGCGACTGCGACGCCGACCGCGACCGCCACGCCGACCGCCACGCCGGCTGCGACCGCGACGCCGACGCCCACGGCAACTCCGTCGACATCGGCGACATCCACGCCGACCGTGACGCCGAAGCCGCCGAAGCCGCCGAAGCCGCCGGTGAAGCCCAAACCGCCGGTGGACCCGAAGTGCACCAAGCCCTGGCCCGTCCACGACGCGGGCCACCACCACCACCACCACCACCACACAAGCTGGGGCTCCTACCTCAACCCAGCGGGCACGTCCTCCTACGATCCGTACCCGAAGCACTCCTTCTCTGACGGAGGGTCCACCAAGCACGGCTCGCCGTCCAAGTGCAAGCCACCGCGCTGGTGGTGACGAGGAGGCGCATCGCGAGAGCTTCCGGTATCTCGGCGGCGCTGCTGATCCTCCTCAGCAGCGCCGCTTGCGCCGGGGGCCAGGGCACCCCGTGGGGAGCGGGGCAGGGTCGGGAGTATCCGCTGCACACGGACATCACCGCGACGACCTTCTGGGTCGGGGAGGTCTTCGATGCCGACGCACCTGACGGCAGCCAGGTGTACTCGACCTACGACAAGGACTGGTACGCGAGCTACGGCGGCTGCGACGGGGCCGTGGTCGGCGGCGTGTGCCAGACCGAGCCTCGCTCCGCGGCGAACGGCTACTTCCCGACACGGATGACGGCCGAGGAGAACCCGTTCTACCTCGACCTGCCGTTCGATGACGTGAACAACGCGTCGGCGGCCGGGATGCGGCAGCGAGTCGTGCCGTGGGCCGGGGACGCCGCGTACTCCCGCGGGCTCGAGGATCCGTCGTTCAGCCTCATGAAGAACCGGTGGGTGCAGCTCGAGCACGACGGACGGACCTGCTACGGCCAGATCCAGGACGCGGGGCCCGGCGAGTACGACGACGCCGAGTACGTCTTCGGGGCGCACGACGCGAGGCCCGCGAACGAGCGGTACGGCGGCGCCGGCATGGACGTCTCACCCGCCCTCAACTCCTGCCTCGGGTTTGCCGCGACCAACGGGGTGGAGGGCGGCGTCTCCTGGCGATTCGTGGACGAGGGTGACGTCCCTGACGGCCCATGGTCGCTGCTCGTGACGACCTCGCGATAGCGACGGGCCACCGGGCCGAACCTGCCCGCGAGTGCCACCCTGGCCAGCCCGCCGATTGTCGCGTATCCTGGCAAGTTGGGCATGCGCCGAATTCTGTGTGAGCAGCGTGCCGGACTGGAGAAGGCACACATGCCCAAGCGCAAAGCAAAGGGCGGGTTCAAGCCCGCGAGCAACTACATCCCCAAGGACTCCTCGGGTCGTGGCGAGCGACCGGCGCGTGCCGGTGGCGGCGCTGGCGCCAACGGAAACCCGCGCTGGGCGAGCGAGAGCCGCCGCGACGGTGCCGGCGGAGACGACCGCCGAGGCGGCCGCGACGACCGACGCGGCTCCGGCTCAACGGGCGGCGGCGAGCGCGGCTCGTACCGCGGTGACGATCGCCGAGGCGGCTCGTCGGGCGGCGACGACCGGCGCCCCGGCGCGCGCGCAGGCGGCGATGACCGCCGTGGCGGCTACGGCGGACGCAGCGACGACCGACAGGGTGGCTACGGACGCGCTTCGCGGCCGGCCGCCGGCGATGACCGTCGCGGCACGGGCCGAGGTGCGGGCGCTGACGAGCGGCGGGGTGGCTACCGTGCAGGCGGCGACGACCGCCGCGGCGGCTACGACGGTGCAGGACGGGCCGAGTCCTTCGATCGCTCGCGCGACAGCTCGCGCAGCTCCGACCAGAGCCGTCCCCGCGGCGAAGACCGCTACAGCACTCGCAAGGGGGCAGCATCCGCTCGCGGAGGCGCACCCACTCGCGGTGGAGCTCCCGCCCGTGGCGGCGCTCGCGGTCGCGACGGCCAGTTCTCGGACCGCAACGAGCGCATCGACCGGCACCACCACGACGCGCTGCGCCAGTCGCACGGCCGCCAGCCGGCCGCTGGTTCCCGCGGTGATCGCAGCGCGAAGCACTTCGACCCGACGGCGCCAGGCGCGAACCAGCCGCAGCGCGGGGCCATCCAGGACTACCGCAGTCACAGCCAGTCAGCTGCCGGCCGCGCCCCCTCCCACGACGAGGACCGCGTGCTCGAGCGCCTCGCCCCGACCGCGGTCGGCGCGAAGAACGCCGACGGCCTGAGCTTCGGCGACCTCGGTCTCGACGCGAACATCGTCGACGCGCTGGCCGAACTCGGCGCACCGAGCCCGTTCCCCATCCAGGCCTCCACGATCCCGGATGCGATCCACGGTCGAGATGTCCTCGGCCGTGGCCGCACGGGCAGCGGCAAGACGATCGCGTTCGGCGCCGCACTCGTGCAGCGCCTCAGCGTGGCCCGCGGACGCGACGCCGACGCGAGCAAGCGCAAGATCGGGCGCGCACCCCGCGCCCTCATCGTCGCGCCTACTCGCGAGCTCGCCCTGCAGATCGACCGGACGATCCAGCCCATCGCCCGCAGCGTCGGCCTCTTCACGACCCAGGTCTACGGCGGCGTGCCGCAGCAGCGGCAGGTCACGGCCCTTGGGCGCGGCGTCGACATCGTCATCGGCACGCCCGGCCGCATCGAGGACCTCGAGCGCCAGGGCTTCCTGCGCCTCGACCAGGTCGAGATCACGGTGCTGGACGAAGCCGACCAGATGTGCGACCTCGGGTTCCTGGAGCCGGTGCAGCGCATCCTCCGCATGACGATGCCGGGTGGTCAACGACTGCTGTTCTCGGCGACGCTCGACGCCGCCGTGCAGCGGCTCGTCACGGAGTTCCTCAAGAAGCCATCGGTGCACGAGGTGGCCGGTGAGGAAGAGCAGCACACCGACATCGACCACAGCGTGCTCGTCGTCGAACGCGACGACAAGCGTGCCGTGATCGAGCAGCTCGCCGGCTCGGGCGGACGGGTCCTCATCTTCACGAAGACCCGCGTGGCCGCAGAAGGCCTCGCGACCGAGCTCTCGATGGCCGGCGTTCCCGCGGCCGCCCTCCACGGAGACCTCACGCAGGGTCGCCGCACGCACAACCTGCGACTCCTCACGAGCGGCAAGGTCAACGTGCTCGTCGCGACCGACGTCGCCGCGCGAGGCATCCACGTCGACGACATCCGCCTGGTCATCCAGTCGGACATGCCCGAGGAGTACAAGTCGTACCTGCACCGTTCGGGCCGCACGGGCCGCGCGGGTCAGCGCGGCACCGTCGTCACGGTCATCCCGAAGCAGCGCCGTCGACGGATGTCGGAGCTGCTCGAGCGCGCCGAGATCGAGGCGCCCATGATCCCGGCACGCCCGGGTGGCGCCGAGCTCGACGCCTTCATGGCCTACGCCGACTGACCTGCCGAACGCAGATGACAGATGCCCCTCGGGATGGACGTTGCTCCAGCCCGAGGGGCATCCGTCTTCGCGGCGCACGCGGAACGTTGATGAAGCCCGCGTAGCGTTGCGCACATGAGCGAACAGCAGGCGAACGACCCGCAGGCGCGGGCAGACCAGGCGAGTGCAGGCGAAGACGTCGCGGCGAACGGCGAAGGCTCTGCCGGCGAGCGTGCGGCGCAGGCGAGCTCGGCCCGCATGAGCACGGAGCAGCTCGAGAACGAGCGCGCACACGGCGACGGGAACCTCTTCCCCGACGCCGGCTCGCTCTTCGAGCCGGAGCAGGTCGACACCCCGGAGCAGCTCGAGGCGGAGGTCGAGGAGGCGGAGGCGCACGACACGCGCTTCGCAACCGGCCCGGACGAGTCGGGTGTGGCCGAGAGCAACTTCGGTCAGAACACCGCCGAGTAGCGCGGGCGCTGCTGCGCTTCGGCGCGCGGCGTCAGCTCAGCAGGCTCGGCGTGATGAGCGCGAGGGTCGTGGCCGCCCAGGCGATGGGCAGGAGCACCCAATCGCCCGTGTCCGTCTGCAGCACGTGACGCTCGGTGCGTGTGCTTGCGAACCCGAAGGCGCGCGCGTCCATCGACAGGGCAACCCGGTCGGCGTGCCGCAGCGCGCCCGCGAGCAGCGGGATGGCGACGTCCAGCTGGGAGCGCAGCCACGCGATTGGCCCGCGTCCGCGGTCGATGCCGCGCACGCGGCGAGCTGCCCGGATCACGTCGAGTTCCGACTGGAACCTCGGCACGAACCGGAACGCCGCCATCGCCGCGTAGCCGAAGCGGTAGGGCACACGGAGGTGCTGCACCAGGGAGCGCACGAAGTCGTCCCCGGCGGTGGCGATGCCGCCCACGAGCGACAGCAGCACGATCGCGACGAGGCGCAGCGCCGTGCCGAGACCCGTCGCCCAGGCGGCGACCGTGAACGGGCGCCCCACGATCTCGAAGATCGTGGATGCCCCGTCGAGCCCGACCGCCGCGAGCAGGGGAGCGGCACTCGACGTCTCCGCCGCAACGCTCGGGTCGACCCAGACGCCGAGCGTCACCGAGAGCACGGCCAGCACGACCGGAACGCCCACGATCAGCAGCAGTGTGCCGCGTGCCGACAGGCGAGTGCCGCTGAGGATGACCAGCGCGCAGAGCAGGATCAGGAGGGCCGGGCTGAACGCGTCCCGTACGACGAACATCGCGACGATGGCGGGCAGCGTCGCCGCGATCTTCACGAGCGGCGTGCGCCGGTGCAGCCACGGCAGGTGCTCACGACGGGAGCGATCGACGCTCGGGCGCGAGACGAGGGCGTTCCCGGCGCCACTCACGAGGCGCCGCCGTCGTGGATGTCCGGGTGGCGAGCGAGCGCGGCTTCCAGCTGCGAGACCGACGTGATCTCGCGCAGGTAGGAGTGCCGGTGCACCCCGGCGAGCGCTCGGGGCAGAGGCGGCAGGCCGAGCCCCGCGGCCTCGAGCGCCCCGGAGGCCACGACCCGGTTCACCTCGCCGTGCGCCGCCACCACCCCACCGTCGAGGACAAGCAGGTGCGTGGCGAGCTCCGTGACGAGCTGCAGGTCGTGGGTCGCGAGCACCAGCGTCGCCCCGTCCCGGGGCAGCTCCCGCAGGAGGGCGACGAGCTCTTCCGCGCGCGCCCGGTCCTGTCCGAACGTCGGCTCATCCAACACCAGCACGTCGGCACCGTCGAGGAGCGCGGCGGCCACCGTGAGCCTCCGCTTCTGTCCCCCGGAGAGGAGGAAGGGGTGCCGGTCCGCATGCTCGGCGAGGCCGAAGCGCTCGAGCATGTCGTCGACGCGGGTCTGGGCATCCGCCGCCCCGCGCTCGATCTCGAAGGCGAGCTCGTCGCGCACCGTGTGCGTGAGGAACTGGTGCTCCGGGTTCTGGAAGACGTAGCCGACGCGCGTGCGCAGCGCGCCCGCCCGCATGCGCGCCGTGTCCTGTCCGTCGAGGAGGACCGTGCCGCGCGGTGCCCGGCGGACTCCGGCGAGCGCCTGGAGCAGGGTCGACTTGCCTGCTCCGTTGTGGCCGACGACGGCCGTGATCGAGCCCGGCTGGATGCTCAGGGAGACGGGGCCGAGCACGCGTGTGCGGCCCCGCGTCACCGTGAGCGCACGGGTCTCGAGCCGGGGAGCTGGCTCCCCGGGAGCCCGCTTCCCGGCCAGGCCCGTGATCGGCAGGGCGTCCGACTGCTGCGGCAGCTCGCTGGCGCCGGCACCCGCTTCAGCCTCCGCAGGAGGCGGCAGCTCGCGCCGATGCGCGCCGCTGCCGCTGGAGTCGGGCAGCAATGCGCGATCCACCCGCTCGAGACGCCGCGCGAGCTCGCTGCCGAGCAGGGGCAGGGGGCCGGTGCCGAGATCCCAGCCCGCCGCCGTGAAGCACGCCGCGGCCTCGTGCGCGACCGGGAACCACACGCCGAGCTCGCGCAGCCGTGCGGCGTTCTGCCCGAAGACCTCGCGTGGTGTGCCGTCGAAGGCGAGCCGCCCCTCGGCGTCGAGGACGATGACGCGCGTCGCGATGGTGAGGGCTTCGTCGAGGTCGTGCTCGATGAGCAGCAGACCGTGCGTGCCCGCGCGCACGAGCTCGCCGAGGGCGAGGTAGATGGAGTGCTTCGCGGTCTGGTCGAGGTTCGCGGTCGGCTCGTCGAGGACAAGCAGGGGCGAGCCCATGGCGAGGGCGCTCGCGATGGCCAGCCGTTGCCGTCCTCCGCCGGACAGGATGTCTGGGGAGTCCTCGCGGCGGTCCCAGAGGCCGAGCTGGCGGAGCGCCCGCTCGACGCGCTCCTCGATGTCCGGAACGGGCAGTCGCAGGTTCTCCGGGCCGAAGGCGACCTCGTCGAAGACCTGCCCGGTGACGATCTGGGCGTCCGCATCCTGGAACACCATGGCGACCTGCTGGCTGGCGGCCGCGACGCCGAGCTCGGCGACATCGTGCCACCCGGCGCCGGGTTCGGAGTCGGCGAGCAGGACGCGCCCGGTCACCTCGGCTCCCAGCGACTGGGGGATGAGCCCGTTGAGGGCTCTCGCGAGGGTCGACTTCCCGCAGCCGGACGGGCCGAGCAGCAGGACCGCCTCGCCGCGCGAGATCGAGAACGAGACGTCGTGGGGGCGCGCGGCCGAAGCGTCGAAGTGGGTGACGGAGAGGTGCTCGACTCGCAGCAGCGGGGTCGTCACCTGGCTGCTCTGCGGTCTTCGGCGAGGCGCAGGTCGCGGCCGATGCCCGCTCGCTCGAGCTGCTTCGCGAGCCACACCGCGAGCATGGTGCAGAGCGGGGGCGAGATGAAGAAGCTGCCGATGAGCAGCACCGTGCCGAGCACGTCGTACTCGCCGCCACCGAGGATGCGGAACGCGGCCGCGGTCATGATGAGGCCGGCGAAGGCCGCGCCCGCGAGGAACAGCCACGCCTGCCAGCGCCGATAGCGGGTGATGAGGAACGGCAGCTCCTGCAGGACGCCGATGCCGACGCCGATGAGGAACGCCCCGAAGGCGATCGGCTGGAACGGGCTCGCGACGAGCCCGGCGAGGGCAGAGGTGATGAGGCCGACCCAAGGCCGACGGAAGAGCGCCTGGGCCAGGGCTCCGGGAATGAAGTAGAGGCCGATCGTGAGCCCGTAGACCAGCGGGAGCAGGTTCGAGACCGCGCCGCCGATGTAGGCGTTGACGGTGAACACCACGCCGCCGGCGACGCCGATCGCGGCACAGCTCATGAGCAGACGAGTGCTGACGGTTCTCATTGGGCTCCACGCCTTCCCTCAGCGGGATACGG
Organism: Pseudoclavibacter sp. AY1H1; assembly: GCF_002931055.1. Taxonomy (GTDB): domain Bacteria; phylum Actinomycetota; class Actinomycetes; order Actinomycetales; family Microbacteriaceae; genus Pseudoclavibacter. The sequence goes on from NZ_PSXX01000013.1 coordinate 22,997, forward strand.
TCCCGCTGGGGTCACGGGCTGACCCAAGTCTACAAAATGTAGAGCGAGTCGCGCGACGGGGCTCCGGGCTTGATAGCCTGGGTATTCGCGGATGCCTGGGTGACGTTCCCCACGGCACCTCCGCGACAAGAATTGGAGCAACACAATGCCAGGAACTCGCACTCGAGCGCGGGGTGAGCTCGAACTCGTCGTGCTGCGACTCCTCTGGGCGGCGGCGGAGCCCCTCACGGCGCGCGAGATCCAGGACCGCTTCCCGGGCCGGGTTCCCGCCTCCACGACCATCCTCACCGCCCTCGACCGGCTCAGGGCCAAGGGCGATGTCGCCCGTGTCGGCCACGAGCAGCGGGGCATCCGCTTCGCCGCCACGCAGAGCGAGGCAGAGCACGCCTCCCGGGCCATGCTGAACGCCCTCAAGACGATCGACGGCCGCGAGGCCGCACTGCTGAAGTTCGCCGGCAACCTCGACGCCCGCGACGCCGACCTGCTGCGTGCCGCCCTCCAGCACGCGCCTGCCGCGGCCTCCGAGGCCGCCACGGCGAGCTAGCCGGAGCCGGACTGGCCTTCACCATGGCTCCGAGAGGGCGTTCGGGCATGCTGCCCGAGCGCGAGTGATCTCCGATGTGGATCATCCCTGCCCTCGTGTGCCTCGCGTTCGCGGTGTTCACGATGCTCGCCGCGCCCTCGCTGCTGACCCGCGGCACCTGGCAGGTGCGACACCCGCAGCTCGCCCTCGGCCTCTGGCACGGCGCAGTCGTCGGCGGGTCGCTCGCCCTGCTCGCGGCCGTCGCCCTCTCTGTCGTCGCGGTGCTCACCTGGGAGCATGACGAGGGAAGCTGGCTGAGCGGATTCGAGATCGCGCTCGCCTCCGTCTTCGCGAGCGCCGGCCTGATCGCGATGTTCGGCTGGGGCTTCATCGTGACGCGCCGGTCGGGCCGCGCCTTCGCCGACGGACGCCGCGCGAACGACGAGCTCCGAGACGCCGCGCGCGTGCTGTCCTACCGGGACGAGCGAATCGGCGGAGCGCTCGTGCGCTTCGTCGACTCGCCAGTGCCCCACGCCCTCGCTGCCGCGGGGCGCGCGCCGGTCGTCATCGTGTCGAGCGGACTCGTGGAGCTGCTGACGCGGGAGCAGCTCGAGGCTGTCGTGGCGCACGAGCGCTGCCACCTGATGCGCTTCCACGCGCTCGCGCAGCGCCTCGCGGAAGTCAACGAGGCCTGCCTGCCGCGGTACGCCGGCGCGAAGAACCTGTCGCGTGCGACGTCGCTGCTCATCGAGCTCATCGCCGACGATGCGGCCGCGAACGAGGTCGGGGCGGATGCCCTCGCCGGGGCGCTCCAGGCGCTCGCGGGCGCAGGCGCCGAGGACGACGTGCTCGTGCAGCGCGCGCGGAGGCTCCGCACTCGGACCACAGGAGCGGCGCCGAGCCTCGACGCCTGAGCTCATCTGGGCAGGGGGCGGCACTCGCTTCACGTTGACCGCTGGCGAAGCTGGACGCGCATCCAGGTGTTCGAATCCGTTCTGTGACGGGACGGAGACGGCCGCGGGGGCTCGACGTGGGAGGCTTGGGTCATGCCTGATTCCACCCCGTTCGAAGAACCACGCCCGGGCTACGACGTCGCGCGCGACGCTGAGCCAGAGCGCGCGCTCACGCCGTCCCGGGTCTCGAGGCTGCGCAAGCTCACGATCCTGCTCGCCGTGATGATCGCAGCCGGCGCGTTCGCCAACTGGCAGCAGGAGGCCGAGTTCCGCTCGGCGAGCGTGCTGAGCTTCGCGGTCATGCTCGTCGTCGTCGTGGTCGGCTACGGTGCGATCTGGAAGCTGCTCGGCTCGCCCAAGCGGAAGCGCGCGGAGGGTGCCCGCACGGCGGGCAGCATCCTGTCGGTCCTTGCCGTCACAGGCCTGCTCCTCACCGGAGTGCTCGCCATCACCGGTGCGAGCCCGACGGGCACGGTGCAGCTGATCGTGGGGCTCGGCACGGGCGTCGTCGGCGCGATCTGGCTGCACGCCGCCTGGCGCCGCCTCCCCGCCGAGCCGACGGGGCTCCTCGACTGATGCGCTCGCGCGCCGGATGTCGGAGGCCCCGCCTACGCTTGGCCACATGATCACGTCAGCACGTGGCAGCGAGCTGTGGCAGCGGCTGCAGGGCATCGATGCCGAGCATCCCGCCGACTGGAAGCGTCCGGGGCCGTCGCCTCGCGCACTGCGCACCGACATCGTCGTGGCGCTGGTCGCCGTCGCGCTCATGGCCTTCTCGAACTGGGCAGTGCTCGAGCTGCGCAAGGGCGCAGACCCGGCAGAGGTCGGCGCGATCCTCCACGACACCGACCCCGCCTCGGCGCTGGTCGGCATGTTCCTCGTCCCCGCCATGTACGGGGTCGCCATCGCGCTTCGGCGTCGCTTCCCGCTGTGGATGCTCGTGCTCTGCTCGGTGGCGTTCGTCTCGGCATTCGCTTTCACGTACCTCGACACGATCGTCACCCAGATCGGCTACTTCCTGGTGCTCTTCACCGCGGGAGCGTGGAGCAACCAGCGTGCGCTGGTAACGCTGCTCCGCATCGGGATCACGATCGGCATGACCGTGTGGGCGCTCGTCGACTCCCTCACACGCGCCACGCTCGTGTTCACGTTCTCGGATGGCAGCGACAGCGAGAACTGGATCACGAGCGTCTTCGGCGCCTACACCCTGCTCATCAACGTGCTGTACTTCATCGGCGCGTTCTGGTTCGGGAACTCCGACTTCAGGAGGGCCGGCCAGCGGGCGGCGCTCGAGGAGCGCACCCGCGAGCTCGAGGAGTACACGGCGGCGCTCGCCGACGAGCGTCGCCTCGTCGAGGAGCAGGCCATCCGCCTCGACCGCGTCCGCATCGCGCGGGAGCTCCACGACGTGGTGGCACATCACGTCTCGCTCATGGGCCTGCAGGCAGCCGCCGCGCGCCGGACGGCGGAGACCTCGCCGGAGAAGTCCCAGCAGGCGCTCCTCGGCGTCGAGCAGAGCGCTCGAGTCGCGATCGACGAGCTGCACTCGCTGCTGACGACGCTGCGCAGCGCAGACGCTGATGCTGACTCGGAGTCCGCCGACGGCGGCCAGCGCGAGAACGACGGTGCCTTCGGAGCGCAATCCGGCGCATCCGCCCCCTCGACGCACACGATCGAGCAGGTGCCAGCGCTCATCGAGGAACTGCGCGGGGCAGGCATGCGGGTGGAGTTCAGCACCCTCGGCGAGCCTCGGCCGGTGTCGCCCCTGACGGGCATCGCGGTCTACCGGGTGCTGCAGGAATCCCTCACAAACACGCGGAAGCACGCAGGCCCGGATGCCCCCGCCGATGTGCGACTCCGCTACCTCGAGCGCGGCGTCGAGCTCGACGTGACCGACGACGGGCCAGCCTCCCTCGCGCATGCCGCGGCGTCGAAGCAAGCGAACGGCTCCGGCGGCCTGGGCCTCGTGGGCATGCGAGAGCGCGCCAGGGCCGCCGGCGGCGACCTCACGACGAGCAAGCGGGGCGGTGGCGGCTTCCGCGTGCTCCTCCGCGTCCCCTACGAGCGGCAGAGCTGACGGCATGCGCCCGTGTCCCAGCACCGATCGGCAAGCTCCCGGTAACCTCGCCCCGATACGGTCACGAGAACGACACCGCTCCGGCGGGTGCCAAAGGAGGCCAAGTGTCTGAGAAGATCCGCGTCGTGCTGGTCGACGATCACCAGCTCGTTCGCATGGGGTTCAAGCTCATTCTCGAGTCGGAACCCGATATCGTCGTCGTCGGCGAGGCGACCGACGGCCGCGAAGCAGTCTCCGTCGTCGCCGAGCTCCGCCCCGACCTCGTCTGCATGGACGTGCAGATGCCGGTCCTCGACGGCATCGCAGCGACCCGCGAGATCATGCAGCTCGGAGGGGCCGTGCCGCGAGTGCTCATGCTGACGACCTTCCGCGACGAGGCCGCCGTCCGCGATTCGCTTCGCGCGGGGGCCAGCGGCTTCGTGCTCAAGAACTCCCCGCCGGAGACCCTGGTGGAGGCGGTGCGGGTCGTGCACTCCGGTGACGCGCTGCTCGACCCCCAGGTGACTCGCGGCGTGATCGCCGGCATGCTGCAGGACCCCGCGGAGGGAGCGCCGTCCCAGCCTGCGGACGCGCTCCAGGCCGTGCCCGTCTCGCAGTCCGCTGCCGAGCATCCCACTCTCGCGAGCCTCACCGACCGGGAGGGGGAGGTGCTCGCCCTCATCGCGGAGGGCCTCAGCAACGCGGACATCGCGCAGCGGCTCTTCGTGTCCGAGGCGACCGTGAAGACGCACGTCTCGAACCTGCTCGCGAAGATCGGCGTGCGCGACCGCATCCACGCGGTGATCTTCGCGTACAACGTGGGAGTCGTCGCCCCCGTCGAGTAGCGGCCGGGTGCGCGCGGCCGGGTGCGTGGCATCGTGCAGCCGGGCCCGGCGGTTCCGTCGTGGTCGGCACCTCCTCACCCGAGCGGATGAACGCCGAGCGAGGGCAGTTCCGTCGCGCGGCCGATCCCTCCTCTGACCGATCTCCGTAGCGTTTCCATCAGGCCCAGAGGTGGACGGGCCGAGAGACGGTGCGGCGGACGTCGCGCGAGACAGGAGGGGTGATGCTCGAGATCCAGAACATCTCCAAGACCTACGGAGACCGCAAGGTGCTCGATGACGTGAGCTTCACGGTCGAGCCGGGCAAGCTCACGGGCTTCGTCGGCGGCAACGGGGCGGGGAAGACCACGACGATGCGCACGATCCTCGGCGTCGTCAAGCCGGACTCGGGCGTCGTCACGATCAGCGGCAGGCCCGTCGCCGTCACCGACCGTGCCCGCTTCGGGTACATGCCAGAGGAGCGCGGCCTCTACCCGAAGATGAAGGTCAAGGAGCAGGTCACGTACTTCGCGGAGCTGCACGGCCTGAGCGCCAGGGAGGCGGCGAGCAACGCAGACCGATTCCTGGAGGATCTGGGCCTCACGGAGCGGGCGGGCGACAACGTCGAAGACCTCTCGCTGGGCAACCAGCAGCGCGCGCAGATCGCGGCGTCCCTCGCGCATGAGCCCGAGATCCTCATCCTCGACGAGCCGTTCTCAGGACTCGACCCGCTTGCCGTCGAGGTGGTCCTCGAGACGCTGCAGGGCTTCGCAGCGCGCGGAGTGCCCGTGCTCTTCTCGAGCCACCAGCTCGACGTGGTGGAGCGACTCAGCGACAACCTCGTCATCATCTCGGGCGGCGCCATCAGGGCGAGCGGCGACCGGAACGAGCTGCAGGAGCGGCACTCCGAGGGCATGCACCGCATCTCGCTCGCGGGCGACGCCGGCTGGCTGCGCGACGAGCCGGGCATCACGGTGCTCGAGTTCGACCGAGGGGACGCGATCTTCGTCGCCGACTCCGGCGAGACCGCGCAGCGCATTCTCCGCACCGCACTCGACCGGGGCCCCGTCTTCGGCTTCGGCCGCCACATCGTGAAGCTCTCCGACATCTACCGGGAGGTCGTCGCATGACAACAACACAGGACACCAAGGCACCGCAGCGGGGCGACTCCACGCCGCCGCGACAGTTCGGCCTGAGCTCGGCGAAGGGCATCCAGCTCATCGCGAAGCGCGAGATCCTCGTGCAGGCGCGCTCGCGCGCCCAGCAGATCTCGTTCCTCGTCACGCTGCTGCTCGTCGCGGGCGGCATCGTCGCCGTCGCGCTCTTCGGCGACGCCATCGGGGGCGGTGCGACCAAGGTGGCGACCGTCTCGGGAACGCAGTCCGTGGCCGCCGCGGCCGGACTCGAGACGACGGAGGTCGCATCCGCTGAGGAGGCGGCCCGACTCGTGACGGACGGCGATGTGGAGTACGCGGTGCTGACGCCGACGGATGCGCGCAGCCTCGAGCTCTTCACGGGCGACGGGCAGCCGGCAGGCGACCTCGGCGACGGGGCCTTCGTGCTCGTCGGTCTCGACGGCGTTCCGACCGAGGACTCCATGGCGCTCGCCCAGGTACCGGCGTCGTTCTCGCTGCAGGCGCCCGAGGTGAACCCCGCGCTCGGCTACATCATGGCTGTCGCGTTCGGTGTGCTCTACTTCATGGCCGCCATGGGCTACGCATACACGATCGCGCAGAGCGTCGTCGAGGAGAAACAGTCGCGCATCGTAGAGATCCTGCTCTCGACGGTCACGCCCCGCGTCATCATGGCGGGCAAGGTCATCGGCAACAGCGTGCTCGCGCTCATCCAGGTCGCCGCGATCCTGGCAGCTGCGGCGATAGCGCTCGCCGCGACGGGGCAGGGCGCGTTGTTCTCGCTCATCGGGCCCGGCTTCATCTGGTTCCTCGTGCTGTTCGTGTTCGGGTTCGTGCTCATCGCGACCCTCTACGCCGGCGCCTCCGCGATGGTCTCGAGGCAGGAGGAGGTGGGCAGCGTCACGACGCCGCTCATGATGCTCATGCTCATCCCGTACATGCTCGTGATCCTGTTCAACAGCAACGCGCTGCTCATGACGATCCTCAGCTACATCCCCTTCTCGGCGACCATCGCGATGCCGCTCCGGGTGGTGCTCGGCCAGGCTGAGTGGTGGGAGCCGATCCTGGCGCTCGTGATCCTCATTGCGACGAGCGCCGTGTCGATCATGATCGGTGCTCGGATCTACGAGAACTCGATCCTGCGCATCGGTGGGCGCGTGAAGCTCAGCGACGCCCTCAAGGGGTAGCCGCGGTCTGAATCGCACCGGTTTCACCGACATCTCTGGCGGGTCAAGCTAACGCTTGGCCCGCTGAGTTGTATGAAGTGTGCAATTCGGGGGCTCGAGTGGCGCGTGATTCTCGTGCCCTCCCACTGGGAAATGGCGAGTGTCGGTGGCCCGTCTTAGCGTGGATGCACCCCCGAACGTTGCAAAGGAGCATCCGTGTCTGACATCAGCATCAACGATCCGGAACTCGACGAGCCTGTAGCTCTCGAGCAGAGCCGCATCGATGTCGGCTGGCTGTCGCAGCAGCTGCTCGGCACCTGGCCGGAGGAGCGGCTGCGCGCGCGAGCGAACTCGGCCCGGCCCGAGCTCTGGCGCGATCCGGCTCTGGCTATGCCGGAGCATCGTGACCGCGTCATGGGTCAGCTGCGCATCCTGGTCGAGGAGGGGGCCGTCAACCTGGCCTTCCCGAAGCGGCTCGGCGGCGGCGAGAACCACGGCGGCAACATCGCCGCGTTCGAGGAGCTCGTCGTGGCAGACCCGAGCCTGCAGATCAAGGCGGGCGTCCAGTGGGGCCTGTTCGGCTCGGCCGTCATGCACCTCGGAACCGAGTACCACCACGACACGTTCCTTCCCGGCATCATGAGCCTCGAGGTGCCGGGCGTCTACGCCATGACCGAGACGGGCCACGGCTCGGATGTCGCCTCGATCGGAACGACCGCGAGCTACGACGAGGGCACGCAGGAGTGGGTCATCAACACCCCGTTCCGCGGGGCCTGGAAGGACTACCTCGGCAACGCGGCGCTGCACGGCAAGGCCGCGGTCGTCTTCGCGCAGCTCATCACGAAGAACGTCAAGCACGGCGTGCACGCCTTCTACGTGCCCATCCGCGACGACGACGGCGGCTTCCTGCCCGGCGTCGGTGGCGAGGACGACGGCGTCAAGGGCGGCCTCAACGGCATCGACAACGGCCGACTGCACTTCACCGAGGTGCGGGTGCCTCGGCGCAATCTCCTCAACCGCTACGGCGACGTCGCGGAGGACGGCACGTACAGCTCGCCGATCGAGAGCCCTGGGCGTCGCTTCTTCACGATGCTCGGCACGCTCGTGCAGGGTCGCGTCTCGCTCGATGGCGCCTCGGTGGCCGCCTCGAAGGTCGCGCTCAAGATCGCGGTCACCTACGCGAACGAGCGCAGGCAGTTCGCGGGCGGCGATGGCGAGGAGACGGTGCTGCTCGACTACGGCATGCACCAGAAGCGGCTCATCCCGCGTCTCGCGACGACGTATGCGCTCAGCTTCGCGCACGAGAACCTCCTCAAGCAGTTCCACGGCGTCTTCTCCGGCGAGCTCGACACCCCCGAGAACCGGGAAGACCTCGAGACCCTCGCGGCGGCGCTCAAGCCCCTCTCGACCTGGCACGGCATCGATACCCTCCAGGAGGCCCGCGAGGCCTGCGGCGGTGCCGGCTTCCTCGCCGAGAACCGAGTCGCGCAGCTGCGCCACGACCTCGACATCTACACGACCTTCGAGGGCGACAACCACGTGCTGCTGCAGCTTGTCGGCAAGCGCCTGCTCAGCGACTACGCCGAGCAGTTCAAGGGTGCTGACCGGGGGCAGGTGACGCGCATCATCGCCGAGCAGACCGCCGAGCGCGTCTACTCGGGCTCCGGGCTCCGGGGCATCGGCCAGATCGTCCTCGACCGCGGCAGCCGCGCGCGGTCCGTCGGCTGGCTGCGCCAGCCTGCCACGCAGCACGAGCTGCTGACGGCGCGCGTCGAGACCCTCGTCTCCGAGATCGCCGCCAAGCTGCGCAACGCCAAGAAGCTGTCCAAGGCCGAGGCGGCCGCGCTCTTCAACCGCAACCAGCCGACGCTCATCGAAGCGGCCCGCGCGCACGGCCAGCTCCTGCAGTGGGAGGCGTTTACCGACGCGATCACCACCATGCCGGAAGGCAAGACCCGCCAGGTCCTCACGTGGCTGCGCGATCTCTTCGGTCTGGGCCTCATCGAGGAGAACCTCGCCTGGTACCTCATGTCGGGTCGGCTCTCCGTGCCCCGCGCTCAGGCCGTCTCCGCCTACAGGGAGCGCCTCATCGCGCGCCTGCGCCCGCATGCCGCTGACCTCGTCGATGCCTTCGGCTACGGGCCGGAGCACATCCGCGCCTCCATCGCCTCCGGCGCTGAGCGCGAGCGGCAAGACGAAGCCCGCGCCTACATGCGCGCGCAGCGGGAGTCGGGCACTGCCCCGGTGGAAGAGAAGGCGATGCGCGCTGAGGAGAAGCTCAAGCAGCAGAAGGCGGGTGCCAACGCCTGACGCTCGCGCGCCGAGCCGCGGCCGGCCGCCAACCTGAAGCGGCGGCCTGGGTCGAGGTGCGATACTCGGCGGAGCGTTTCCCGCGCCCCGTGAGTCGAGGAGAGCATCACCGCATGACCGTTGAACCCCGACGTGCCGTCGCGATCATCGGCAGCGGCCCGTCGGCCTGCTACACGGCGCAGGCGCTGCTCAAGCTGCGCCGCGACGTCGAGATCGTCATGTTCGAGCGACTGCCCGTGCCGTATGGGCTCATCCGCTACGGCGTCGCCCCGGACCACGTCGGCACGAAGGCCGTGACTCGGCAGTTCGATCGCCTGTTCACCCGCTCGGGTGTGCGCTTCCTCGGCAACGTGGAGGTGGGGCGGGACGTCGAGTTCGATGCCGTCCGCAGCGCGTTCGACGCGACGGTCGTCGCCACGGGGCTCCACGCCGATGCGGAGCTGCCGCTTCCCGGCTTCGACGACGAGCGGGTCATCGGCGCTGGTCGGTTCATGCGTATCCTCAACCAGCATCCCGGCGACGAGATCTCGCTCCCGCAGCTGGGGAGTCGGGTCGCGGTCGTCGGGAACGGCAACGTCGCGATCGACGTCGTGCGCCTGCTCGCCAAGCACGAGACCGACTTCGAGGGCTCTGACGTGCACTCGCCCCTGCTCGACGCCGCAGCTGGCGGGCTGCAGGTCATCGAGGTGCTCGGGCGGGCAGGCATCGACGACGCCAAGTTCACGCCGTCGCTGCTCGCCGAGCTCGGGCGCATCGACGATGTCCGCGTCGAGGCCTTCGGCGTCGACGACAGCTCTCTGGCGGACACGTCGACTCGGTCCGCTCAGGCCGTCGCCCTGGCAGGCCTCCTGGACCGACCGCAGCCGGAGAACCCGCGGGTCACGGTGCGCCTTCGACTCGGCGTCGCGCCGGTGGCGCTCGCGCAGGACGGCGAGACCCTCCGCCTGTCGCTCGCCGGACCGGGCGCGTCCGAGGTGCTCGCCGCCTCGACGAGCGCCGAGCCCGCATCCATCGACGTCGACTCCGTCATCACGGCCGTCGGCTTCCACCGCGGCGACGCGCACCTCCTGCACGCGCTCCTCGGTCACGAGGACGATGTCTTCGCGGCGGGCTGGGCGAGACGGGGCCCCAAGGGCACCATCGCCGAGAGTCGCGCCGAGGGTCAGACGGTCGCGCGAGAGGTCGACGCGTGGCTCGCATCCGCGGCGCACGAGCCGCACGATGAGCGGGCCGCACTGCTCGAGCGGCTCGAGGAGAGCGCCGTGAGCTTCGCCGAGTGGAGCACGATCGATGAGCACGAGCAGCGCCGGGCTGGCCCGGGGCGCGTGCGAGCGAAGGAGCAGAACACCGAGACGCTGCTGCGCATCGCACGCGGCCGAGCCGAGGTCGACTCCTCCGATGCGCACGCCGAGGCCGGTCGTGCGAGTGTCCAAGACCCCCACCCCGCAAGCAACACCTAGGAGCAGCACATGAGCATTGTCATCCTCTACGGCACCGAGTCGGGCAACGCCGAGCTCGTGGCCGGCGACCTCGCCGACGCCATGCCGGACCGCGACGTCATGGTCGAGGACATGTCGGTCTTCGAGCCGGAAGAGCTCGAGGAAGGCACCTTCTACCTCTTCGTCTGCTCGACGCACGGCGACGGGGAGCTCCCGAGCGGTGCCCTGCCCTTCTGGGAGGAGCTCGACGCCATCCGTCCCGCGCTCGACGGGTACCGCTACGGCATGTTCGGGATGGGTGACACCACCTACTCGGACACCTACAGCCAGGGGAGCGAGCACATCGACCGGCTCATGACGGAGCTCGGCGCGCAGCGCGTCGGCGAGTACGGTCGCCACGACGCCAGCTCGCGCCAGACGGCGAGCGACGCGGCGCTCGCCTGGCTTCCGACGCTGCTCGCGGCGCTCGAAGCGGCCGGCATCGACGCGTAGCGCCCGTCCGACTGGCCTTCCGCCGCCCATCACGCATCAGCGATGGGCGGCGGCGTGTGTCCGGCAGGTGCTGGGGGAGGGCGGCGGATGGCGGTGGAGAGCGAGAGCGACGTGACGGTGTCCGAGACTCCGGGAATCGCGGCGATGCTCTCCCAGACCTCTTTGATGCGCTCGACCGATCGCGCTTCGAGCAGGACGAACAGGTCGTAGTCGCCCGTCAGGATGTCGCACCTGGTGACCTCGGGGACCTGGGCGAGGGCAGCGAGCACGTCGGAGCCGCGCATGCGGTCGGAGCGGTACACGAACAGCACCGCCGAGATCGGGGTGTCCTGGCTGCCGGCGTCATGTCCCCGGACCAGCGTGTAGCCCTCGATGACGCCGTCGCGCTCGAGTCGCTCGATGCGCTGCTTGACGGCGTTCCTGGAGAGCCGCACCTTGTTGCCGAGGGTCACCAGCGGGGTTCGCGCGTTCTTCGTGAGTTCGCGCAGCAGCTGCGCGTCGATGTCGTCGCGTGGTCGCATCGTCATTGTCTGCTCCCTCTTTGAGTGTGACATTAGCACCCTCGCGTGGTTATATGGCATGGGCGCGGGACGAGAATGACGCGATGGCGCGTCACAGGAGAGGAACACCATGGTTCTCAGCACGACGGTTCGAAGCAGGATCCGGATCTACTGGCCCGTGCAGCCGGAGACGTTCGCCGAGGTCGTCGCTGGCAACGCCGCGGTCTTCGCAGACAGCCCAGACGTACGGCCCCTGAGAGAGGCCCTCTCATCGTTCCCCGAGGTCGGGGACTTCGGCGACTACAAGACGGTGACGGAGGTCTCGATCGGCTTCGAGGGCTTCACCGTCGGCCCAGGGGCTCAGCCGACGCTCGGATCCGCCGGAGAGCGCACCATCTCACCGACGCTCGCCGTGACGACCCACGTCGAGAGCGAGCTGGGCTCTCACCGGCTCACGGAGATCCTCGAGCGCCTCGTCGAGGTCCATCCGTGGGAGGTTCCGGTCATCGAGGTCACCGAGGGCGTGACGCTCGTCTCGCGCGCCAGAGACGAGCCTCCTGCCGCCCGCAGCGATCTGTGGCCCCAGCTGCGTTCGGCCATGCTCGGCCGCACGTTCACGGACCTCACGCACGCCTTCCATGCCGGCCAGCCGCGCTTCCCTGCATTCCCCGACGAGGAGCGGACGGAGATCTTCTCCCTCGATCGCGGCGATGGCTTCACGGCCCACCGGTACTCGATCATCGGCCAGTGGGGCACGCACATCGACCCGCCCTCGCACTTCGCGCAGGACGGACGCAGCCTCGATGAGCTGCCCGTCGCGGAGATGATCCTTCCGCTGGTCGTGCTCGATATCAGCGCGCGTGCCGCAGTCGACCCCGATGCGACCCCGACGCTGCAGGACATCGAGCTCTGGGAGAGCGAGCACGGGAGGATCCCCGCTCGATCCTTCGTCGCGCTGCGCACCGACTGGAGTACGCGGTGGCCTGACGCGTCGGCCATGGCGAACGCGAGCGCCGACGGGGTCAGCCACGTGCCTGGATGGAGTCGCGAGGTGCTGACGTTCCTGGTCACCCAGCGTGATGTCGCGGCGGTCGGCCACGAGCAGACCGACACCGACCCGGGCTCCGCGACCTCGGTGGGCGACTTCAGCCTTGAGCGGTATCTGCTGGAGCAGGACCGCTGGCAGATCGAGCTCATGGCGCACCTCGACCGCGTCCCAGCGGCGGGGGCGGCTGTGGTCGCGACGTGGCCCAAGCCCCTGGGCGGCAGCGGATTCCCGGCGCGCGTCTTCGCCATCCACTGAGCGTCGCTAGGCTGGCCGCGTGGACTCCAACTCGAGCATGGGGCGTGCGCTGGACGTGCTCACGACCCTCGCCGACCTCACGAGCGTGGCGCCGCACCGGGCGACCGTCGCGCAGGTCGCGGCGATGCTCGAGCGTGACCGCTCGCAGGTGTCTCGGACGCTCAAGTTCCTCACGGAGGAAGGGGCGGTCACGAGGCTCGAGGACCGGAGCTACCAGCTCGGCTGGCGGGGCTACGCCACCGCTCAGGAGCTCACCGATCGTCGCCTCCAGACCGACGGACTCACGCTGCTCGAGGAGCTCGCCGAGAGGACGCGCGAGGCCTGCTTCATCGGCGTGCTGAGCGGTGACAGCACGGTGACGATCGTGGAGGCGCTCCCGACGGCCGCGCGCATGATCGGGTCATGGCTGGGGCGCCCCTACCCCGCGTTCTGCTCGGACGCGGGGCAGGGGGTGCTGTGGGATGCCACCGACGACGAGATCGCCGCGGTGCTCGCCGCGACCGAGTTCCGGGCCGCGGGCCCGAACGCCGCGGCCAGCCTCGAGGAGTTCCTGGCGAGGCTCGCGGCTGCGCGCGAGCGCGGCTACTCGATCGTGGATGAGGAGGCCGAACCGGGCCTGTACTCCGTGGGTGCTCCGGTGTACGACTTCCGGGGCGAGGTGGTCGCCGCCGTGCAGATCGTCGGCACGCGCGAACGGCTGCGCCCGAAGACGGCAGAGCTGGGTGCGGCCGTTCGGGACTCCGCCCTGACGCTGTCCACGATTCTCGCCGCTCCAGCGCACTGAGCGTCGCGCGCTCCCGCGCGCTCCCGCGCGCATCCGCTCGCTGCTCAGGAGTCGGCGAGCGCGCTGAGGCGATCGGCCGCCGCCGCCATGGCCGCGATGAGACGCGGCTGGGCCGTCTCCGGGAGCGCCCGCGACACACAGCTCAGGGCGGCGACGATGGCCCCTTCCTCGCCGCGAATCGGAGCAGCCAGGTCGGAGGTCCCGTGCTCGAACTCCTCGAACGCGTCGATGTGTCCGGTCGCGCGATCGCGAGTCAGTCGTTCGGAGAGCTCCGTGACCGAGTAGGGGGCTCTCGGGCCGCCGACGCCGACGAACTGTGCGTTTCCGAGCAGCGCCTGGAGCTGATCCGTCGACGCATCCCAGAGCAGCGCCCTGCCGGCCCCCGTGCACCAGATCGGCGTCACCATCCCCGGGCGGACGGAGGTGCTGGCGCCGGACGCGGGCGACTCGAACCTGAGGAGCAGGGCCCGGTCACCGAGCGACGCCGAGATGCGGGCATCCACCTGGAACGCGGAGACGAGCCCACGGAGCTCTCGACGTGCCTCCCGGAGCCACGGCATCTGGCGTGCTGCGGCCACTTCGAAGTGGCGGGGGCCCGGCCGGAAGGCGAGGTCCCTGTTCTTCTCGAGCATGCCCAGCTGGACGAGCTCCTGAGTGAGCCGCGACACCCGGCTGCGTTCGAGCCCCGTGTGGTCAGCCAGCCTCGAGACGGTGAACGCGCTGCGTCCCGTCGCCTCGCGCTGCGTCGCTGCGGCGAGCAGCTGCAGGCCCTGGGAGAGCGACGACTGCTGGTGCATGCGAGGCTCCCGTCTCGTGGGGCTGCTGGGCAACTCGGTGATCGTGACGTTTCAGCCTAGCGTCGTGGCACGCTCCAGGGCGTGCGCACCCGTTGCCTTCCGCGGGAGCATTCTTCCCCACGCCGTGTAGAGGTCGGCGGCGAGGTGCCCGTGCGCGAGCTCCAGGTCGGCGCCGGTCACTTCCTCACCGCCCTGTCTGCCGTAGAGGACCACCTCGTCACCGGGGAACACGCCGTGCACCTCCGTGACGTCGATGGTGAGGCAGTTCATGGCGAGCAGGTCGATGACGGGAGCCCGCTTGCCGCGGATGAGGACTTCGGCTCGACCGCTCAGGTCGCGGGGGTAGCCGTCGCCGTATCCCACCGGAACCGTGGCGAGGACGGAGTCCCTCGCGAGTGCATGTGCGCGGTTGTAGCCCACGCTCTCGCCGCGCGAGTAGCCGTTGACGGCCGCGACGCGCGACTTGAGCGCCATCGCCGTCCGGAACCGCTTCGGGTCGGCGGCCGTGTCGCCGTAGAGTGCCGCGCCGATCCGCACGAGGTCGAGTCTCGACTCCGGGACCGTGAACGCGGCGAAGGAGGTGGCGCAGTGCCGGTCGATCGGCGAACGCGCGCCTCGCTGCGCGAGGGTCGCGCGGATGACCTCGGATTCGGCGACGAACCGTGCCGTGCCAGCCCGGACGTCGTCCGCATCCTCTTGAGGGAAGTGCGTCGCGACGCCGCGCACGTCGAGCCCTGGGAGCGAGGCGAGCGCGCGCAGCTCAGCCAGTCCCGCGTCCCGGGAGACGTCGACGCCGTCACGTGAGATCCCGGATGAGTTGATGGAGAGGTGCACCGGGATGCTCCGTCCAGCGGCGACGGCGACGGCCGACGCGGCGGTCGCGTGGGGGAACCCGCCGATCCATTCCTCGATCATCCACGCCGTGCCCGCCTGCATCTCCTGCGGCTGCGCTGAACGCAGCCGCAGGAGACGCCCCGTGAAGCCAAGGGCGCGGAGTTGGGCGGCTTCACGGTTCCTCGAGATGCCGAGCATCTCGATGTCGTGGGCGATGACTACGGGGCCGACGAGATCGATGCCGTGCCCGTAGGCGTCGGACTTCAGCACGACGCAGAGCGTGCTGTTGCCGGCGAGCTCTCGCTTGATCTCCCGAAGGTTGTGGTGGATGGCGTCGAGGTTGATCTCAACCCAGACCGGCTCCGCCGTCATCGCGGTGGTCATGACGTGTGGCTCCTCGGTGCGTCCAGCTGCTCAGCTGGGGCGGACGCAGCTTCCTCGTCGACGAGGAGCGCCGGCTTCGCGCCCCGGCGCGTGTACCGCCACCAGAAGACGACGTAGCAGGCGATGACGAAGGGCACGCCGAAGTACAGTGCGGCGATCTGGTTCGGGTCGAACGCGATCGCCACGATCGAGATGCTGAGGAGCGCGAACGCGAGGATCGGGACGAACGGGTAGAGCGGGGTCCGGTAGGCCAGGGTGCTGACGTCGCCGCCGGCCCGGACGAACTTCCTCCTGTGGAAGAACTGGGACGCGACGATCGACATCCAGACGGCGACGACGGCGAAGCCTGCGACGGAGACGAGGACGAGATAGACCGTCTCGGGCGCCATGACGCTCGAGATGAGCGAGGCGAGCCCGCCGAGCATGCTGACGCTGAGGGCCGTGAGGGGGATGCCTCGCCGGGTGAGCTTCGTGAATGCGCGTGGGGCGTGCCCCTCCTCGGCGAGGGAGAAGAGCATCCGCGCGCAGGAGAAGAGTCCGCTGTTGCCGGCGGAGAGCAGCGCCGTGATGATGACGAAGTTCATGATGTCGGCGGCGAACGGGATGCCGATGTACTCGAAGACGGTCACGAACGGGCTGTCGGTCACGCCGGTCTCCTCGTACGGGACGATGGCCGCGATGACCGTGATGGCGCCGATGAAGAAGATGACGAGGCGCAGCACGGTCGACTTGAGCGCACGCGGGATGTTCTTCGCCGGGTCCTTCGTCTCGCCGGCCGCGACGCCGATCAGCTCGGAGCCGCTGAAGGCGTAGAAGACGGCGAGGGCGGTCACCAGCACCCCGGAGATCCCGGTCGGGAAGAGGCCATCCGGCGTCTCGAAGTTCGTGAAGAACACTGGGCCGTGCTCGGCGGCTGGGCCACCGAACGGGGCGAAGCCGACGATGGCCGCGCCGCCGAGGATGATGAGCACGACGATGGCTGCGACCTTGACGATCGAGAACCAGAACTCCGACTCTCCGAACACGCGCGCCGAGATGGCGTTCATGCCGAAGAGCGCGGCGGCGAACACCAGGCACCAGATCCAGACGTCGACGCCCGGGAACCACCGCTGCATGAGGATCCCGGCGGCGGTGAACTCGGAGCCGAGGGCGACGGCCCAGCAGAGCCAGTAGAGCCATGCTGTCGTGAACCCGGTCGCGGGGTTGATGCTCCGGGCCGCGTAGATGTGGAAGGCGCCCGAGACCGGGTAGGCGACGGCCAGCTCGCCCAGGCAGGTCATCACGAGGTAGACGACGACGGCGCCGATGCCGTAGGCGAGGACGGCGCCGAGGGGGCCAGCCTGCGAGATCGTGTAGCCGGAGCTCAGGAACAGGCCAGAGCCGATGACTCCGCCGAGCGCGATCATGACGAGGTGACGCGCGCCCATGGATCGCTGCAGCTTGCGCAGGGGAACTTGGGTCGACGTCGTGTGCGGGAGCGAGTTGGGCAGCTCTTCGTGCGTTGAGGGGGACATGGGCTCACCTTTGAGTTCTGTGTCGCGGTCGAGGAGCAGTGTGCAACATAGCCACGCGTTGATGCCTATATTGCATCCTCTGGAGGTAATTCCCAAGTATCCCGACGAACTGCGCCGACGCAAGAGTCCGAACCCGCGTCAGGCACATGGGCAGCGAGGCGAGCAGAACGGCAGCCACGAGCAGCGAAAAGACAGCATCGCGCTGCCGCCACTGCAACCCAGGCTGAGGGCACCTAGAACACACAAGGAGACACCGTGAGAAATTACGATCTGGCCCTCATCGGGTTCGGCGGCGTCAGCCGAGCCCTCGCAGAGATCATCAGCAACGACGCTGCACGCCTGACCGCCCAGCTCGGCTTCACCCTCAGAGTCGTCGCCATCACTGACCTCGCCTTCGGATCGCTGGTGCAGCCGGGCGGAATCGACCTCGAACATGTCCTCGCGCTGCCCCGCGGCTCCGATTTCGGGGGACTGCCAGGCGGGTCGGCAGAACCGAACAACCGAGAGGTCATCCAGGGATGCACGGCGGACATCGTCGTCGAGGCCACCTTCACGAACCCGAGCGACGGAGAGCCCGCGGCCTCCCACGTCAGGTGGGCACTGGAATCCGGCAAGCACGTCACGACGACGAACAAGGGGCCGGTGGCCCTCCACGCCGCGTCGCTCAGTGCGCTCGCGGCGACGCGAGGGCTGGCGTTCGAGTTCGAGGGCTCCGTGCTCAGCGGAACCCCGATCCTCCGGTTCGCGCAGCAGATGCTCCCTGCGCTCACCGTGACCTCCGTCGAGGGCATCCTCAACGGCACGAGCAACTACGTCCTCGGACGCCGCGAGGCGGGCGTCTCGCTCGAAGCCGCGATCGCTGAAGCGCAGCAGCTCGGGTACGCGGAAGCCGACCCGACCGCGGACATCGAAGGGTCGGATGTGCGGCTCAAGGTCGCCATCCTCGCGCAGCAGGTCCTGGGCGTCGACGTGCCGACGACCGAGGTCGTCACGGAGGGGATCTCCGGCATCACCGATGCGAACATCGTGGAAGCCGCGGCGCAGGGTCTCAGGTGGAAGCTCGTCGGCTCGGCGACGCGCACCGCAGAGGGCGGGGTGGAGGCGCGCGTGCGGCCCGTCGCGCTCAGCGCGGAGCATCCACTCGCCGGCGTCGCCGGCCCGACCAACGCCGTGACGTTCACGACGGACCTGCTCGGCCAGGTCACCGTGGCCGGGCCAGGAGCAGGTCGAGTGGAAACGGCGTACGCGCTGATCTCCGACCTCGTCGCCATCGACAGGGCGGCATCGCAGCGCGTCGCCCCCGACGATGAGCTCGTCGGGCTGTTCGGGGCGACGCTGTGACCGCCCTGTCGTCGCTTTCGAGGGAGCACCGCACGCTCGCGGCCCGGGGGGAGGAGCTCGTCGTCACGAGCCCCGCCGATGGAGCCGTCGTCGGCGGGGTCAGGCAGCACCTCGCAGAAGACCTCCCCGAGATCCTGGCCCGAGCGCGGGCGGGCAGCCTCGTCGCCAAGTGCCTGTCGCGGCATGACCGAGCGAGCGTCCTCGAGCGCGCCGCCGACCTCCTCCGTGACCGGTCGGAAGCCGTCGCCGACCTCATCGTCGCGGAGGCCGGGAAGACCATTCGCCAGGCGCGCAAGGAGGTCTCGCGCTGCCAGAACACCCTCAAGCTCTCGGCTGCCCAGGCCCGCAGCAACGCGGGCGAGGTGATCCCGTTCGACGCCTACGAAGGCGAGGAGACCCGAACGGGATGGTTCACACGGGAGCCGCTCGGCATCATCGTCGCCATCACGCCGTACAACGACGCGCTCAACCTCGTCGCGCACAAGGTCGGCCCCGCCATCGCCGGGGGGAACTCCATCATCCTCAAGCCGTCGCAGCTCACGCCGCTGACCGCCAGGCTCCTCGTCGACCTCCTCGTCGAAGCGGGCCTCCCAGCGGAGGTGATCACCACCGTGCACGGCGACCGTCGCCTGTCGCAGGCGCTCGTCTCGGCCAGGGAGGTCCGCATGGTGTCCTTCACGGGAGGGTTCCGGACGGGTGAGGCGATCGCCGCCTCCGCCGGCATCAAGAAGGTCGCCATGGAGCTGGGAGGCAACGCGCCCGTGCTCGTCTTCGCTGACGCCGACCTCGAGGCCGCCATCGGGCGCTGCGTCTCTGGATCGTTCTGGGCTGCGGGGCAGAACTGCATCGGCACGCAGCGCATCATCGTGCACGAATCGATCGTCGAGCGCTTCCGAACGGCGTTCGTCGCCGCCGCCTCCGAGCTCACCGTCGGCGACCCCAGGCAGGAGACGACCGACGTGGGCCCGATGATCAGCACCGCCGCCGCCCGATCGGCGGAGGAAGCGGTCGAGGCCGCCGTTCGCGCGGGGGCCGAGCTGCTTCTCGGCGGTCGCGCCGAAGGGCACATCTTCCCGCCGACCGTCCTCACCGACGTCCCTCGCGAGCAATGCGTGTGGGCGGAGGAGGCCTTCGCGCCGATCGTCGTCATCGAGGCCTTCTCCACCTTCGAGGAGGCCGTCGATCTCGCCAACGAGCCCGAGTACGCGCTGCACGCTGCGGTCTTCACGGGCAGTCTCGCGACGGCGATGCGAGCGACTCGCGAACTCGACGCCGGAGCCGTCATGGTCAACGACTCCTCCGACTACCGCTTCGACGCGATGCCGTTCGGTGGTGCCAAGTACGGGAGCATGGGGCGCGAAGGCGTCCGGTTCGCCTACGAGGACATGACGCAGACCAAGGTCGTCGGCATCCTGGAGTGACCCGCATCACACGGGCGCCGTGAACGAGGGCGAGCGGATGCAGTCGGCGTGTGCATCCGCTCGCCGCTCGGCCTCGGTTTGGGAACGCTCGCCGATCAGCGCCCCGACCGGCCGCCCAGCGGAGTAGATTGCGCGCATGACTTTCAACGAGAACGCGAAGCTCGACACGAGCGGCGTGCAGAAGCGCGGCCGGGGGGCCAAGACCGCCGCGATCGGCGGCGGCTCGATCGGCCTGCTCATCGTGGCGTTCCTCGCCTCGCAGTTCCTCGGAGTCGACCTGACGGGGCTCGTCAGCGGCGTCGACACGGGCCAGCAGTCGCAGGAGCAGGTCGAGGGCACCGGCCTCGAAGCCTGCCAGACCGGCGCTGACGCGAACGCGCAGATCGAGTGCCGCATGGTCGGCGTGCAGAACTCGCTGGCCGACTTCTGGGAGACCGAGAGCGCGGCCGTCGGCGTCACGTACGAGCGGCCCGGGTTCATCCTCTACGAAGGCCAGACGAGCTCGGCCTGCGGCACCGCGTCCAACGCGGTCGGCCCGTTCTACTGCCCCGGCGACTCGTCGATGTACGTCGACACGTCGTTCTTCCAGCTGCTCACCTCGCAGCTGGGTGCCAAGGAGGGCCCGCTCGCGGAGATGTACGTCGTCGCGCACGAGTGGGGCCACCACATCCAGCACCAGATGGGTGTCTTCGACACCACGAACCGTACGGACACGGGGCCGACCTCTGACGGCGTGCGCATCGAGCTGCAGGCCGACTGCTTCGCCGGCTCCTGGCTGGGCGCCGCGGCGACCACCGAGACTGCCGACGGCGTGACGCTCCTCGAGCCGCCGACGCGCGAGCAGGTCGATGTCGCCCTGTCGGCAGCATCCGCCGTCGGCGACGACCACATCCAGGGCCAGCAGGGCCAGGTGAACCCGGAGTCGTTCACGCACGGCACGAGCGAGCAGCGCGTGAACTGGTTCGTCACGGGCTACGAGCAGGGCACCGGCGCCTGCGACACCTTCGCGGTCAGCGGCAGCCAGCTCTAGCGTCGCCGTCACCACGCGTCGGCGCTGCGCACAGGATCGTGGCCCGGTGCTGCCCATCGTGAGATGAGCCGCGCCGGGCCACGCCTGTCTCCGGCAGCGAGGCGGTCCGGCGACCCGGCGCGCTCCTCGGGCTGGCCAACTTGCGTGACGAGGGCGCGCAACTGCCGCCGGGCGCCGCCCGAGGCCGCGGCTCGTCCCGGAAGTCGGCCAGCGGCGGCAGGATGCTCCACCGGGAGGTCCCGCCGAGAGCTCCCGCCTAGAACTCCTCGTGCGTGTCCGGATCCTGGTCCCAGATGCGTCCGCGCTCGAGTGCTGTGAGCGCATCCACCTCGGCCTGGTCGAGCTGGAAGCCGAAGATGTCGAGGTTCTTCGCCTGGCGCTCGGTGGATCGTGACTTCGGGATCGGCACCGAGCCGAGCTCGACGTGCCAGCGGAGAATCGCCTGCGCTGGCGACACCTCGTGCGCGGCGGCGATCTCGGCGACGACCGGGTGCTCGAGCAGCTCACCGCGACCGAGCGGGCTCCACGCCTCCGTCACGATGCCGTGCTCGGCGTGGAACGCGTGGAGCGCGGCCTGCGGGAAGAACGGGTGCAGCTCGATCTGGTTGACGGCGGGTGTGACACCGGTCGCGTCGACAATCCTCGTGAGGTGCTCCGGTGTGAAGTTCGAGACGCCGATGGAGCGCACGCGGCCGTCCTTCTGCAGCTGCACCAGGGCCCGCCAGGTGTCGACGTACTTCTCGAGGCGGGGCAGCGGCCAGTGGATGAGGAGCAGGTCGAGCTGCTCGAGCCCGAGGCGCGCGATCGACTCGTCGAAGCCCGTGAGGGTCTCGTCGTAGCCGTGGAAGCGGCCGGGGATCTTGCTCGTCACGACGATCTCGGAGCGTGGCACCTCGGAGGCGCGGATGCCGCGCCCGACGGCTTCCTCGTTGTCGTAGCTGATGGCGGTGTCGAGCAGCCGGTAGCCGAGCGCAAGCGCCTCGCGAGTGGGGCCTGCCGAGTCCTCGCCCGCGTGGGGGTAGGTGCCGAAGCCGATCGCGGGGATCGTGGTGCCGTCGTTGAGCCCGAGTGCAGGAACGTTGCTGGTCACTGTTCGCCTTCCGTCATTTGTCAGAACAAAGCGAGCCTAGGGTGTGCGCTCGGGAGGTTTCCGACCGTGACGCACGGTGCCGCGTCGATGCTGCCGTCAGGTGGCGGAGGTGGGGGAGTGGAGGTCCGCGAGCGCTTCCGTTATTGCCGCGCGCAGGCCGGCCGGCGGCTCCTCGCGCGTCGCGAGCACCACCTCACGCGTGAGCGTCGCGGGATCGATGGGCACGAATGCCACCGCGTCGTCGTGCCAGCTCGCCACCGAGGCAGGGACCACGGCGACGAGCTGTCCCGCGGCGATCATCCCGAGGATCGCGGGGTAGTCGTCCGAGCGCATCCCCGTGCTGGCTTCGAACCCGGCCCTCCTGCAGTGTTCCCGGGTCGCCTCGTCGAGTGTGTCTCCACCGGAGGCGCCGAACGCCCAGCGGTCGTCGCGCAGCTCGCTGAATTCGCGGACCGGCTGCCGGCGCTCGGCGGTCGCGAGCGGATGCTCGCGGGGCACGGCCAGGAAGAGCGGCTCGGCGAAGAGGAGCGTGGTGGTGATCTCGGGGGACAACGGCGTCGGCAGGTCCGACGCCTGGAACAGGACCGCCGCGTCGAGCCGCCCCTGCTCGAGCTGCCGGCCGAGGCGCTCGCACTCGTCGAGGGTCAGTTCGAGGCTGAGCTGCTCTCGTTCGGCGCGGCTCAGGATGCCGGGCACGACCAGGGCGCCGAGCGTGGGGAAGATGCCGAAGCGGACGAGGCGTCGCTCGTCGTCGAGCCAGGCGTCGAGCTCGGCGAAAGCCCGGCGTCCGCCTTCGAGCAGCTGCCTCGCCCGAGGTGCGAACACGGTGCCGGCCGCGGTCGGCACGCTTCCCCGGGGGCCTCGCTCGAGGAGCTTCGTGCCCGCCTGCTGCTCGAGGCGCTTCAGATGGTGGTCGACGGTCGGGTGGCTCCATCCGAGTGCCGTCGCCGCGGCTGAGACGGAGCCCGCCGCGAGCACCGCGTCGAACGCCGCGAGTCCGCGGAAGTCGGGGAGATCCGCGGATCGGCGATCATACATAGCTTCAGTCTAGGGCTGAAGCGACTCCGGCAACCTGCCATTCTCTCTTGGAAGCCGGGGTGCCACGATAGGGGGATGACGCACGCACCTGAGTTCCCCACGTTCGCCCTCGACGACGCAGCGGGCGCCTTCGGCGGAGCCGCAGCGAACGCGAGCGTGGACGTGCAGGGACAGAGCCCTCTGGAGGCGAGTGGCGCGAGCCGCGAGACGGCCGGCGCCCCCTACGCGGCGGCACTCGCGATGCACGCTGCCCGCGACTCGACGGCCTTCCTGGTCCCGGGTCACGGCGCCGACGCCAGCGGCCTCGGCCTCGGGCAGGCCGAGTACTTCGGCGAGCGCGTCCTCGAACTCGACGTGACGCCCCTGCTCGACGGCATCGACCTCGGTGACGGCTCGCCCCGCGAGCAGGCCGAGCGGCTCGCCGCCGACGCGTGGGGCGCGTCCAGGACCTGGTTCCTGACCGGCGGCTCCTCGATGGGCAACCGCATGGCCGCGCTCGCGGCCAGGGGGCTTGGCGAGGGGGTGCTCATGCAGCGCAGCGCCCACTCGAGCTTCGTCGACGGCATCATCCTCGGCGGCTCCTCGCCGAGCTTCGTGCTGCCGGAGGTCGACCTCGAGCACGGCATCGCCCACGGCGTCACCCCCGACTCGGTCGCCGAAGCGCTCGCCGAGCGGCAGGCATCCGGCGGCGGTGACGTCGCGGCCATCTACATCGTGTCCCCGAGCTACTTCGGCGCGGTCGCCGATGTCGCCGGCATCGCCGAGGTCGCGCACGAGGCCGGTGCCGCGCTCATCGTCGACGCCGCCTGGGGTGCCCACTTCGGCTTCCTTCCCGAGCTTCCGGACTCCCCGGTTCGGCTCGGCGCCGACCTCGTCGTGACGAGCACCCACAAGCTCACGTCCTCGCTCTCGCAGAGCGCGCTCGTCCACCTCGGGCACGGGCCCATCGCGCGAACCCTCGAGCCGCACGTCGAGCGCGCCCACCGCATGACCGCATCCACGAGCGAGAGCTCGCTGCTGCTCGCATCGCTCGACCTCGACCGTCGTGACCTCGTCGAGCGTCGCGACCTGCTCGAGGAGTCGCACGCTGCCGTGCTCGCCGCCAGGGCGATGTTCCGTGCCGACGGCCGCTTCCCGGTGGCCTCCGACGCGTTCGGGGGCTTCCCGTCGACCGTCGCGATCGACCCCTTCCGCATCCCGCTCGACATCCGTGCGACTGGCCTCGACGGGCACACCGTGCGGCTGCGGCTCGCCCGCGAATACGGCGTGATGGTCGAGATGGCGACCGTCAGCTGCATCGTCGCGGTCATCGGCATCGGCAAGACGCCGGATACGCGCGTCCTGCTCGACGCGCTCACCGAGATCGCGGCAGGCACCGCCGACTCGCGGTCCGCGGACGCGGCGGGCGACTCGGCCCCCTCGATCCCGCCCATGCCGGGGCCAGGGGCCATGCGCATCCGCCCCCGCGCCGCATATCTCGCTGACGCAGAGACGGTGTCGTTCTCGGATGCCGTCGGGCGCATCTCCGCCGACTCGCTCGCCGCCTACCCGCCAGGGATCCCGAACGTCCTCCCCGGTGAGGAGATCACGCTCGAGGTCGTCGAGTTCCTCCGCGCTTCGGCGGCGGCGGGGAGCCACGTGCGCGGTGCCGTGGACTCGGCAGTCTCGGCGTTCCGCGTCGTCGTCGAGTAGCGGGGCAGCGCCGCGCTGGCGGTTCGGCGCGAGTAGGTCGGCGCTCTCGTGACCAACTTCAGTGCGGAATTGCTGCTCAGCGGTTCCGGGGCGCGTGGTGGGGCCGTTTTTGCATTGATGTTGCTCAGGCGGGGTTTCTTCTTGGCTCGGAGTCAGGCGCGTCCGGCGTCGGCCGGTGTGCCGTCGTCGAGGATGAGCTGCAGGAAGACCACGTCGAGCCAGCGGCCGAACTTCGTGCCGACCTGGTCGAGGCGGCCCGCGTGCACGAAGCCGAGACGCTCGTGCAGGCCGATCGAGGTCACGTTCGCCGCGTCGATGGCGGCCACCATGACGTGCTTGCCCGCATCTCGGGCGCGGCCGATGAGCGCGAGCGTGAGGGCCTTCCCGAGTCCGCGCCCGCGGGCCTCGCCGCGCACGTAGACGGAGTGCTCGACCGTGTGCCGGTAGCCGGAGAAGGTGCGGAAGTCGCCGTAGCTCGCGTAGCCGAGCACCGCATCCGATTCATCGACGGCGACGAGCACGGGCAGGCCGGCTGAGGTGCGCCCCGCGAACCAGGAGCGACGGTCGTCGTCGTCGACCGTCTCGGCGTTCCAGTTGACGGTCGTCGTCAGCACGTCCTCGTTGTAGATCGCGGTGATCGCGGGGATGTCGTCGACGGTGGCATCGCGGATGATCGGGGTCACTCGGCCAGTATCCCGCAGGGCCGCACCCCCGCGCCTCCGCGCCCCCGCGCCTCGGCGAGCCCGGGCCGATGCCTCGATGCCGATGCCTCCGCGGCTCAGGCCGGGGCGCTGCCCGTCGACCCGCGCACCGCGAGGCTCGTGACCACCCGCTGCACCCGCTGGAGCTGCACGGGGTGCTGCATCCGTTCGAGCAGGAACGTGCCCGCCTGCACGCCGATCGCGAAGTTGCCTGTGTCGACGGACGTGAGGGAGACGACCTGGAACCTCGCGAGCGGGGAGTTGTCGTAGCCCGCGACGGAGAGGTCGGCGGGGACACGGAGGCCGAGGGTGTCGGCGACCGAGAGCACGCCGATGGCGGAGGCGTCGTTGAAGGCGAAGATCGCGGTGACGCGTTCGGCGGCCGAGCAGCTGAGGAGGCGGGCTGCTGCGGCATGTGCGCTCTCCTCGCTCATGCCTCCTGCGTCGACGACGGCGCTCGAGGCGACGCCTGCTTCCGTCATGGCGCGCAGGAACCCCTGCTCGCGCAGTCGGCTGATGCGACCTGGGCCCTGCAGGTACGCGATGCGGGTGTGGCCGAGGTCGAGGAGGTGGCGGGTCACCTGGTGCGCGCCCGCCTCGTCGTCGTTGGTGACGACGTCGACGGAGGGCAGCTCGGGGTCGAGGGTGCCGGCGAGCACGGTGGGGATGTCGTCGGCGATGCGTGCGATGGCATCGGCCTCGGAGGTGGTGCCGATGACGACGATGCCGTCGACGCCCTGCTGCGTGAGGGTCTGCAGCGAGCTGCGCCCGACGCGCTGGTCGGTGCGGCTGTCGGCGAGGAGGGTCGCGTAGCCGGAGGCGTGGAGCGTGGCGGAGACCCCTTCGAGGAGTTCGACGAACCAGGGGTTGCGGAGGTCGTTGACGATGAGTCCGACGGTCTTCGTCTTGGTGCGGGCGAGGCCTCGCGCGTGCGCGTTCGGCCGGTAGCCGAGCTCGGCGATCGCAGCGAGCACTGCCTGGCGTCTCGCGTCGCTCACGTGCGGTGCATCGCGAAGGACCAGCGAGACGAGGGATTTGGAGACGCCGGCCTGCTCGGCGACGTCACGGATCGTGACTGGTGCCGCGGGGGACTTCGGGGTCTCGCTCACGAGGTCGCCTCCGTGCTCTGCATCTGGTCGCCACCAGCGTATGGCCTTTCCCGGCATCGTGTGGAACTATTTGCATCGATCCATATTTGTCCAATAGCGGCAAGGCAGAGCAGACGAGCGCCGAGGGTGACATGAGCAGACAGAACACGCGCCGGCTGAGCGCAGGAATGGTCGGTGGCGGCATCGGTGCCGACATCGGCAAGACGCATCGATTCGGGATGCGGTTGGACGACCGATACGCCCTCGACGCCGGGGTCTTCGGCCGCGACCGCGGACAATCGGCCGAGGTGGCCGCATCGCTCGGGGTCGCTCCGGAACGCAGCTACGCGAGCTACCAGGAGATGGCGGAGGTCGAGGCGACGAGGGCGGACGGTGTCGACGTCGTCATCGTCGCGACGCCGAACGACACCCACTTCGAGGTGGCCAAGGCGTTCCTCGAGCGCGGCATCCACGTCGTGTGCGAGAAGCCGCTCACGCAGGACTCCGCGACCGCGCGCGAGCTCGTCGAGCTGGCGGCCGCGAGCGGAGCGATCCTCGCCGTCCCCCATTGCTACTCGGCTTACCCGATGGTGCGCGAGGCCGCTCGAATGGTCAGCGACGGACGCCTGGGGCGCCTCACCTTCGTCGACGTCGAGCACGCCTCCGGGTGGGCCACGACGCCGCTGGAGCTGACCGGCCACAAGCAGGCGAGCTGGCGCACGGACCCCGACATCGCCGGCTTCCCGAGCGTGGTCGGGGACCTCGGCACGCACGCCTACCACCTCGCCCGCTACATCACGGGCCTCGAGGTCGAGCAGGTCTCCGCCCAGCTGCACACGCTCGTGCCGGGACGCAGGGTCTTCGACAACGCGACGGTCGCGCTCAGGCTCGCCGACGACACCCCCGGCCGTCTCTGGGCGAGCATGGCCGCGACGGGTCACAACCACGGGCTGCGCATCCGGGTGTTCGGCGACGAGGGCAGCCTCGAGTGGCGGCACGAGGACCCGCACCACCTCACCTTCCAGGATCTGGAGGGGACGACGACGATCTTCACGCACGGCCTCGCGTCGCTCTCCGAGGATTCCGCGAGGCTCACGAGGGTCGGGCTCGGGCATCCCGAGGGGTTCCTCGAGGCGTTCGGCAACTTCTACCGCGACCTCGCCGACGAGCTCGAGGCGCGCCGGGACGCGCGAGGCTCGACGGTCCGCGAGCTGTCGTTCCCGACGGGCATCGATGGTCTCATCGG
This sequence comes from Pseudoclavibacter sp. AY1H1, assembly GCF_002931055.1. Taxonomy (GTDB): domain Bacteria; phylum Actinomycetota; class Actinomycetes; order Actinomycetales; family Microbacteriaceae; genus Pseudoclavibacter. The sequence continues at coordinate 50,653 of NZ_PSXX01000013.1, forward strand.
GGTGCAGTTCGTGGAGGCCGTCGCGGCCTCGCATGCGGCGGATGGGGCGTGGACCGTGCCCGCGAGCGTCGCCGACCGCGACGCCGAGGTGGCTGCGGCCGACGCCGAGCTCCGGGAAGCCGGAGGGAAGTGACATGCAGCGTTTCGCCCTCATCGGCGCCGGGTTCATCGGCGCCGTCCACGCCCAGAGTCTCGCGGCCAACCCGGACGTCGACTTCCGATTCGTCTACGACGTCGACCGGGCCAGGGCCGAGAAGCTGGCTGCCTCGCACGGTGCCGCCGCGGCGTCCTCGCTCGAGCAGCTCGTCGATGCGTCAGAGGTCGACGCGGTGCTCATCGCGTCGTCCACGAACAAGCATGCCGATCATCTGCGGCTCGCGGCCGATGCCGGTGTCGCGGCGCTCTGCGAGAAGCCCATCGATCTCGATCTGGAGCGCGCTCGCGAGACGGTCGAGTACGTCGAGGAATCCGGCATCACCGCCATGGTCGACTTCAACCGACGCTTCGACCGCGACTATGCCGAGCTGAAGCGCACCGTGGATGCCGGGGAGATCGGTACCGTCGAGCTGCTGCAGCTCTCGAGTCGCGGCCCCTCCATGCCGCCGCTCGAGTACATCGCGGTCTCGGGCGGGCAGATGCGCGACCAGACGGTGCACTTCTTCGACCTCGCGACGTGGATCACGGGACTCGACGCCGTCGCGGTGTACGCGACGGGCAGCGCGCTCGCGGAGCCGAGGGTCGCCGAGTACGGCGACGTCGATACGTCGATAGCGACCGTGCGGCTCGCGAATGGTGCGCTCGTGCAGATCGACAGCATCCGTCGCTCGGGGTACGGCTACGACGAGCGCATCGAGGTGTTCGGCTCGGAGGGGCTCGTCGAGGCGAAGCGGCACCCCGCAGGTCAGGTCGCGAGGTACGGCAAGGGCGTCATCGTCGGGTCGGGGATGCACGCCGGCTGGTTCGAGCGCGTGCAGCCCACGTACGCGGCCGCGCTCGCGGAGTTCGTCGCGGCGCTCGAGGGTGGTCACGCGCCGTCACCGTCGCTGCGGGATGCGCTACGGGCCCAGGCGATCGCGGAGGCCGCGACGCGGTCGCTCGCGAGTGGGCGTGAGGAGCCGGTGGAGTAGGGGGTCACCTCCGCTCTCCGGGTGGGCGGTCGCTCCGCGATCGCCCACCTTCTCGCGTCGTGACGAAGCTGAGATGGACGCGTCACAAAAAAGTATTTGCTTAATACACCTGTTGAGCTATTGTCATGACAAGTCAGTGACGTGCTCGTCGCTCTCGGACAAGGATGACCGAGCGAGCACACGTGGGTTCCTCAAGACGCCGTCCCCAGCGGCTGTCCTGTCGAGCGTCCAACTGGCGTCATCACGGCATTCAAAGGAGTTTTCGTGAAGAAGAAACGTCTCATGTTCGGCCTGGCAGCACTCGCAATGGTGCCGGTCTTCGCGCTCACCGCCTGCTCCTCCGCAGGTGGCCGCGACACCGGAACGGCCGAAGATCCGGCGGTCGCGGGCGTCGCAGACACGCCCTCCATCAAGATCGCGATGATCACGCACGCCGCCCCGGGAGACACCTTCTGGGACATCGTTCGGAAGGGCGCCGAGACCGCGGCGGCGAAGGACAACGTCGAACTGCTCTATTCCTCCGACCCGCAGGCGCCGAACCAGGCCCAGCTCATCCAACAGGCGATCGACCAGGGCGTCGACGGCATCGCCGTCACGATCGCCAAGGGGGACGCACTCGAAGACTCCATCAAGGCCGCCGTCGACGCCGGTATCCCCGTGGTCGCATTCAACGGCGGAAGCAAGGAGGCCTTCGAATTCGGTGCCTTCACCTACATCGGCCAGGACGAAGTGGTTGCAGGTCAGGCCGCTGGCGACAAGATCACCGAGCTCGGCTACACGAAGCCCCTCTGCATCATCCAGGAGCAGGGCCACGTCGGCCTCGAAGCCCGCTGCGCCGGCATCAAGGAGAAGGTGCCAGCCACCGAGATCCTGTACGTGACCGGCACGGACATGACGCAGGTCAAGTCGACCATCTCCGCCAAGCTCCAGTCGACGCCGGACACCGACGTCGTCATCGGACTCGGCGCTCCGTTCACGCTCACGGCGATCGATTCGGTCGCCGAGACCGGCTCCAGCGCCAAGGTCGCGTCCTTCGACCTCAACGCAGACCTCGCGCAGGCGATCGTCGACGGCGACGTCGCGTTCACCGTCGATCAGCAGCCCTACCTGCAGGGATACATGGCAGTCGACTCGCTCTGGCTGCAGAACAACGGCGAGTTCGCCCTCGGTGGCGGCAAGCCCGTGCTCACCGGCCCGACGATCATCGACGAGAGCAACGCGGCCGTTGTCCTCGAAGAGGCCAAGAAGGGTATCCGCTAACCAGCGAGCCACGGTCGGGATGGCTGCGAGCCGCGGCCATCCCGACCTCTCACAAGGAAGTGCAGTCATGGTTCACACCGCAACACCAACTTCAGCATCGCCCCGAACACCCGCCACCGGCCCCGTATCCTCGAGCGCCGACGAGCGTGTCGGCAGACGCTCGCCGCTGTCGGTCATCCTCGGTCGGCCCGAGATGGGCGCCGTCGTCGGCGCAATCGTCGTGTTCGTCTTCTTCGCGATCGCGGCGCCCGTCTTCACCCAGGTCACCTCCCTCGCGACCGTCCTCTACGGCGCCTCCACGATCGGCATCATGGCGGTCGGCGTCTCCCTCCTCATGATCGGCGGCGAGTTCGACCTCTCCGCCGGTGTCGCCGTCATCTCCTCGGCGCTCACCGCGTCCCTCTTCAGCTGGTACTTCGCCACCAACGTGTGGGTGGGCGTGCTCATGGGCCTCGTCTTCGCCCTCGTCGTCGGCTTCATCAACGGCTGGCTGCTCATCAAGACGAAGCTGCCGTCGTTCATCGTGACGCTCGCGTCGTTCCTCATGCTGACGGGGCTCAACCTCGGCATCACTCGACTCGTCGGCGGCGGTGTCTCCAGCCCCGCCATCGCGGACATGGACGGCTTCGCATCGGCCAAGGCGATCTTTGCCAGCGAGATCCCCGTCTTCGGCGTCAACGTGAACGTCACCGTCTTCATCTGGATCGCGCTGGTGCTCGTCGCCACGTTCATCCTGATGCGCACCAAGATCGGCAACTGGATCTTCGCCGTCGGCGGCGACGAGAACGCGGCCCGCGCGGTCGGCGTGCCCGTCACGGCGACCAAGATCGGCCTCTTCATGGGCGTCGGGTTCTGCGCCTGGATCCTGGGCATGCACAACCTGTTCGCCTTCAACGTGGTCCAGTCGGGCGAGGGTATCGGCAACGAGTTCCTGTACATCATCGCGGCCGTCATTGGCGGCTGCCTCCTCACCGGCGGCTACGGCTCGGCGATCGGCGGCGCGATCGGCGCCCTCATCTTCGGCATGGCCAACAAGGGCATCGTCTACGCCCAGTGGAACCCGGACTGGTTCAAGTTCTTCCTCGGCCTCATGCTGCTGATGGCAACGATCGTGAACCTCGTCGTCAAGAAGCGAGCGGAGCAGAAGTGATGACAACCAACCAGACAGCAGCAGCGGACGTGCGGCAACCCGACCGCGTCGAGCAGGGTACGCACCTCATCTCGCTTCGGGATGCGGGCAAGCGGTACGGCAACATCCTCGCCCTGCAGAACGTCGACATGGACGTCGATCCGGGTCGCGTCACGTGCGTGCTCGGCGACAACGGTGCCGGCAAGTCGACGCTCATCAAGATCATCGCGGGACGCCACGAGCACACCGACGGCGAGTTCCTCATCGAGGGCGAGTCGGTGCACCTCAAGTCGCCGCGCGAGGCCCTCGAGCGGGGCATCGCGGCCGTCTACCAGGACCTCGCGGTCGTGCCGCTCATGCCCATCTGGCGCAACTTCTTCCTCGGCTCCGAGCTCACGAAGGGCTTCGGCCCCTTCAAGAGCCTCGACGTCGACCAGATGAAGGCCATCACCAAGAAGGAGCTGCTCGACATGGGCATCGACCTTCGCGACGTCGACCAGCCCATCGGCCAGCTCTCCGGCGGCGAGCGGCAGTGCGTCGCGATCGCCCGCGCCGTGTACTTCGGGGCGAAGGCGCTCATCCTCGACGAGCCGACCGCCGCCCTCGGCGTGAAGCAGTCGGGCGTGGTGCTGCGCTACATCCTCGCGGCCCGCGACCGCGGGCTCGGCGTGATCTTCATCACCCACAACCCGCACCACGCGTTCCCCGTCGGCGACAGCTTCCTGCTCCTCAAGCGCGGCAAGTCGATCGGCTACTACGACAAGGCCGACATCACGCTCGACGAGCTCACCGCGCAGATGGCCGGCGGCGCCGAACTCGAAGAGCTCGCCCACGAGCTCGAACAGCTCGGCGGCTACACGCAGGACATCGCCGTCATCCGCGAAGTGGAGGACGACATCCCGGACGTGCCCGTGAAGTAGGCGCGAGCATCCACCGCGAGACGCCGCGAGCAGCGCGCGGAACGGCCGGCACCCTCAGCGGGGTGCCGGCCGTTCCTTGCGCTGAGTGAGACTCGTCAGCGCCGCGGGCGGCCAAACGGGCCGTTGTCGCGGTCGATGACCTCCTTGCCGAGGGGCGAGAGGGAGATCGGGATCATCTTGAAGTCGGCGATGCCCATCGGGATGCCGATGATCGTGACGCACAGTGCGATGCCAGAGACGATGTGGCCGATCGCGAGCCACCAGCCCGCGAGGACGAACCAGATGATGTTGCCGATGAACGAGAACGCGCCGGCGTCGGGTCGCGAGACGACGTCGCGTCCGAAGGGCCAGAGCGCGTAGAGGCCGATGCGGAACGAGGCGATCGCCCACGGGATGGTGACGATCGGGATGCACAGCAGCACGCCCGCGAGGACGTAGCCGCAGAAGAGCCAGAACCCCGAGAGGAGGAGCCAGATGATGTTGAGGAGAGTGCGCATGCGAACAGCCTGCCGGAACTCGCGATGTATCGCGTCATACCGGAGGGTGAAATCGATCATGTTGTTATGTCATGACAAATGGCTCGCCGAGGGTTATGCTCGCTTGCAGGCACGTAGGCGTGCCCCAGCACCCCACTCATTCCGCACACCGAGGTGAACCATGAGCTCCGCCCCCACTCCGCCATACGTCGGCCTGCCCGTCGACGACATCCTCCAGCTCCTGCGCGCCGAAGAGCGGGAGCTCGACTTCCCGAGCTTCACGCTCGAGGATGCCTGGCAGGTCGGCACGTGGCTGCGCCACGAGTCGCTCGTTCGCGGGCACAGCGTCGCCGTCTCCATCGTCCTGGGCGGGCAGCGGGCGTTCCACGCGGCGACCCCCGGCTCCGCGGCGCTCAACGACGCGTGGCTCGCCCGCAAGTTCCGGGTTGTCGAGCACTTCGGCCACTCGACCCTTGCGGTCCGGTATACCTATCAGGCGAACGGCGAGGACTTTGCCGCCGACTCGCTGCTCGACCCGCGCGAGTACGCCGCTGCCGGCGGCGCCTTCCCCATCCGCATCGGGGGAACGCTCGCCGGTGCCGTCGGCGTGAGCGGCCTCGAGATGCACGAGGACCACGCGCTGGTCGTCGAAGCGCTGCGCGTGCACCGAGTGCTCTCCTAGCCGCCAGGCAACAGGACGCTGACTGACCTGCAGTCCGTGCCCCCGCCCCCGCTCAACGTCTGCGGAGGCTGGCTTCCGGCGACGCCGATGGGTTCTCGGGGCGCTCGTGCTGGGTTTCGGTGACCGGTGATGGGTTTTATCCCATCACGGTCACTGAAACCCATCACGGTCCGAGGTCGGCGGCGCTACTGCTCCGCGATGGCGTCGAGCACGTCGTCGGCGTAGCGCTCCAGCTTCGCCGCGCCGACGCCTGAGATCGCCGCGAGCTGCGCGTGCTGGCGCGGCTTCACCTCGGCGATGGCCGCGAGCGTCGCATCCGTGAACACGATGTACGCCGGCACGCCCTGCTCCTTCGCCGTCTCCGCCCGCCAGGCACGCAGCCGCTCGAACACCTCGCGCTGCGATTCGGTGAGGGCCGCGGCCGCCGCGCTGCCGCCGCCGGAGCGGCCCGAGTACTCGCCGCGCGAGCGTCGCCCGCTCGAGCCGGGCGCCTTCGGGGGCTCCTTGCGGAACATGAGCTGACGCTCGCCGCGCAGCACCGGGGCGGCCTCGCTGGTGAGCGCGAGCACGCCGTACTCGCCGCGCACCGCGAGCACGCCCGCCGCGAGCAGCTGGCGCACGACCCCGCGCCATTCCGTGTCGCCCAGGTCTTTGCCGATGCCGAACGTGGAGAGCTCGTCGTGCTTCCACTGCGTGACCTTGTCGGTGGTCTTCCCCGTGAGGATGTCGATGAGCTGGCCGGCGCCGAACGCCTGGCCGTTGCGCTCCCTGTCGAGCCGCAGCACCGTCGAGAGCAGCTTCTGCGCGGGAATCGTGCCGTCCCACGAGTCGGGAGGTGAGATGCACGTGTCGCAGTTGCCGCACGGCTCGCTCAGCTGCCCGAAGTAGGCGAGGAGCTGCACGCGGCGACACGTGACCGTCTCGCAGAGCGCGAGCATGGCGTCGAGGTGCTGGCTCTGCGCGCGCTTGCGCTGCGCGTCGCCATCGCCTTCGGCGATCATGCGCCGCTGCTGCACCACGTCTTGGAGCCCGTAGGCGAGCCACGCGGTCGAGGGGAGCCCGTCGCGTCCGGCTCGACCCGTCTCCTGGTAGTAGCCCTCGATGCTCTTCGGCAGGTCGAGGTGGGCGACGAAGCGCACATCGGGCTTGTCGATGCCCATGCCGAACGCGATCGTCGCGACCATGACGACCCCGTCCTCGCGCAGGAACTTCGACTGGTGCCTTGCCCGCGTCTCGGCGGGCATGCCGGCGTGGTAGCCGAGGGCATTCACGCCCTGCCCACGCAGCCACTCCGAGATGTTCTCGACCGACTTGCGGCTCAGGCAGTAGACGACGCCCGCATCGCCCGCGTGCTCCTCCTGGATGAGGCGCAGCAGTTGCGCCTTCGGGGTCTGCTTGGGGGAGACGCGGTACTGGATGTTGGGGCGGTCGAAGCTCGCGACGAACACCTTCGCGTCGTCGAGCGCTAGCCGCTCGACGATCTCCTGCCGCGTCTCGCTCGTCGCGGTCGCCGTCAGCGCGATGCGCGGAACCCCGGGCCACCGCTCGGCGATCATCGACAGGTTCAGGTAGTCGGGTCGGAAGTCGTGACCCCACTGCGCGACGCAGTGCGCCTCGTCGATGGCGAACAACGAGATGTTCGTTCGGCTGAGGAGGTCGGCTGCGACGGGCAGACGTTCCGGCGCCAGGTAGATGAGGTCGAGCTCGCCCGCCAGCAGCTGACGCTCGACGTCGCGGCGCTCGTCGATGGACTGCGTGGAGTTGAGGAAGGCCGCCCGCACGCCGAGCTGCTCGAGTGCCCCGACCTGGTCGTGCATGAGCGCGATGAGCGGCGAGATGACGACGCCGGTACCCTCGCGGACCAGCGCGGGCACCTGGTAGCAGAGGCTCTTCCCGCCGCCGGTCGGCATGAGCACGACGGCATCGTCGCCGGCGCACAGCCGCTCGATGATCTGCGCCTGGTCGCCGCGGAAGTCGTCGTAGCCGAAGACCTCCCTGAGCACCGTCTGCGCGCGCTGGAGCAGGGTCCCTGATGGAGCGGGGGCATCTGTCTCGTGCGTTGCGACCATGCAAGCAACCCTAGGCGCGACCTCGGACATCCGCTCGGTCATCCACAGGCGCGATCGGTCCATGCGCTCAGCAGCGAGCGATGACTCGGTGCTACCCCGCGGCGCGGATGCGGGACGCGGGCGGGTAGTACCGGAAGCCCGGGATGAAGAGCGGAGGCGGTTGGACGGCTGGCTGGCGCCGCGGCAGCGTGTGGCCGAAGGGATCTGCCTGCGCCGCCCGGTGCTGCTGCTCGGCCTGCCGCTGCGCCTCGGTGTTCGGCTGCGAGGCCAGCCGGTTCGGGGCGTCGCGGGTGCGCGCAGGACGCCGTGGACTGTTCACGCTCCACTCCCATCGCCGGTGGATCTGGGGTGCCGTGGCGCCCCAGTCGAGGTGGCCCCACGCTAGCGAGAATCGTCGCGCGGCACACCCGAGAGGACGGGGAGAACTCCCCGTCGCCGTTCGGTACTCGGCGGTGAGCGCTCCTCGCTGCTCGCGTCAGCCGCGCTCGACCGTGTGTCCGGCGCCCGCCCACTCCGACATGCCGCCGAGCACGTTGACGACCGGCTTGTCCTGCTGCTCGAGGTAGGCAGTGGCTCGCTCGCTGCGCACACCAGCCGCGCAGATCAGGTAGACCGGGCCGTCATCCGGCACCTCGTCTGCGCGCTCCACGAGTTCGCTGAGCGGCAGGTTGCTGGCCCAGGGGATGCGCACGGCCGAGAATTCGTCCGGCTCGCGGACGTCGATGACCGTGGCCTGCTCGCCGAGCGCCGCGAGCTGGGTGATGTCGATGGTCTGCACGAATGCTCCTCCTGAACTGGCTGATGCCCGACGGTGGCGCGGGCCGCTGCCCACGGTACTTGAGTCGTCTCGGTGGGACCTTCCGCCCCGTTCCAGCCCGATCGTGGCGGGTGCGCGATCCTCGGTATCGGGGACTTGGCAATTCGCCGAGGACGGGTGTATCTTCGCGAAAGGTAAGCCTTACCTGGCCTACCGCGCATGGACGCCTGGGCTATGGCTGGCCCTCACGCCCGCCAGCCCGTACCCTCCTCACGCCCAGGAACCCAACATGCTCGGCTCTCTGCTCATCGGACTCCGCGAAGGCCTCGAAGCGGCGCTTGTCGTCGGCATCCTCATCGCCTACGCAAGGCGCATCCAGCGCCCCGACATCGTGCGCCGCATCTGGCTCGGCGTCGCCTTCGCGGTCGTCGCGTCGCTCATCCTCGGCGCCGTCCTCACCTTCGGCGCCTACGGGCTCTCCTTCCAGGCGCAGGAGATCATCGGCGGCAGCCTCTCGCTCGTCGCCGTGGCCATGGTCACCTGGATGGTCTTCTGGATGCTCCGAGTCTCCAAGACCCTCAAGCACGAGCTGGAAGGGCAGGTCGACCGGCACCTCGGGGGCAGCGGGTGGGGCATCGTCGCCGTCGCCTTCGTCTCCGTCGCACGCGAGGGGCTCGAGACGGCGCTCTTCGTCTGGTCGACCACCCGCTCGGGCGACGGCTGGGTGCTCGGCTTCCTCGGCGCCATCGTCGGCCTGCTCCTCGCGGTCGGCCTCGCCTGGGGGCTCTTCCGCGGCGTCGTGCGCATCAACCTCTCGACGTTCTTCACGTGGACCGGCGCTATCCTCATCGTCTTCGCCGCCGGCATCGTCGCCTACGCCATCCACGACCTGCAGGAAGCCGCCGTCCTGCCCGGCCCCTTCATCGCGGCGCCGGAGGGCGCATCCGCCGCCGTGCAGGCCTGGTTCGGGGAGAACGCGTGGGCGTTCCGAATCCCGGAGGTCATCCCGCCGGACGGGCTCCTCGGGGCGCTCCTCAAGGGCACCATCGGCTTCACGCCCGAGATGACGAAGCTCGAGATCCTCGCCTACTTCGCCTACCTGATCCCGACAGCCGCGCTCTTCGTCATCCGCACGCGCTCCGGCCGCCGCCAGTCGACCCCCACATCACCTCAGCCCGCGGCGACCGCCGCACGCTGAGCACCGACCTCAGCACCCGCTTTCAGCACCCGCTCTCAGAAGGACAACCATGCACCTCAAGCCACTCACGGTCGGACTGCTCTCCGCCGTCACGCTCGTCTCCCTCACCGGCTGCGTGCCGAACGCGCCGGCCGACTCCGCCGCCTCGCTCGCCGTCTCGAGCACGGACACCGACTGCACGGTCTCCGGCGACTCCGCCGCCAGCGGCCCCATCACCTTCGAGGTCACCAACGACGGCGAACGCGTCACCGAGTTCTACCTGCTCGCCGACGACGGACTCCGCATCGTCGGCGAGGTCGAGAACATCGCGCCAGGCACGAGCCGCCAGCTCTCGGTCGTCGCGCAGCCAGGCAGCTACTTCACCGTGTGCAAGCCGGGCATGCTCGGGGCCGGCATCGGCCAGACCGCCTTCTCTGTCTCGGGCGAGGCAGTCGCGGTCGCCGCCGACGACCAGGCGGCCTACGACGAAGCCGTCACGAGCTACACCGCCTACCTGCGCAACCAGGTCGCCGAGCTCGTCCCCCTCGTGGATCAGTTCACCACCGCCTACAAGTCGGGCGACGACGAAGCCGCGCGCGAGCTCTTCGCAGCCGCGCGCGTGCCATACGAGCGCATCGAGCCGACCGCCGAGGCCTTCGGCGACCTCGACCCGAAGATCGACTACCGTGAGGTCGACGCCGTCGCCGAAGGCCTCGACTGGACCGGCTTCCACCGGATCGAGAAGGACCTCTGGCAGCCGCAGCCCGGCGCCAAGAACTCCGACGACACCGACGCGTTCCTCGACTGGGCGCCGTCGACCACGGCGGAGCGCGCGCAGTACGCGGACCAGCTCGTCGCCGACATCCAGCAGCTCGCGGACCTCGTGAACAGCGACGAGTTCTCGATCTCCATCGAGGACATCACGAACGGCGCGATCGGCCTGCTCGACGAGGTCGCGACCGGCAAGATCTCGGGTGAGGAGGACTGGTGGTCCGGCACCGACCTCAGCGACTTCAAGGCGAACGTCGAGGGCGCGGAGGTCGCGTTCGGCATCGTCGAGGACGTCGCCCGGTCGAAGGGCGAGGACGGCATCGCGATCGCCGACTCGATCAGCACCGAGTTCACCGCGCTCAACGATCTGCTCGCGAGCTACGGCAGCTACGAGGACGGCTTCACCAACTACCGCGACCTCACCCCCGAGCAGGTGAAGGAGCTGTCGACCCAGGTCGACGCGCTCGCCGAGCCGCTCTCGCAGCTCACGACCACCGTGCTCGGGCTGCCGGCATAGCGTTCCCAGCGCACCCGGCCAGCTTGCGTCAGCATCCGCCTGTGGTCACCCCGAACGCGGTGACCACCCGCGGACGGTCACGCAAGCTGGCCACTCTCATCAGAACAACCCAGGAGGGCTGCCCGTGAGCGCAGGCGAGACCCCGAACGAACACGACATCGAAGAACCCGCCCGCGGCCTGTCCCGCCGCGGTCTCCTCGGCCTCCTCGGCGCAGGCGCGGCCGGAATCGCCGCAGGTGGCGCCGGCGGCTTCGGGATCGCCGCGGCAACCGGTGCCAGTGCCACCTCCCACGCCGGCAGCGGAACCCAGTACCCCTTCAACGGCGAGCACCAGGCCGGCATCGTCACCCCGGCCCAGGACCGCATCCACTTCGCGACCTTCGACGTCCGCGAGGGAACGACGAGGGAGGACCTCGCGGAGCTGCTGCAGGACTGGAGCTACGCGTCGTCGCGACTCGTGCAGGGCCTCGACGTCTCCGCCTCCGGAGCCGTCGGAGGGTCGCCGCTCGCCCCACCCGACGACACCGGGGAGGCCCTCGGACTGCCGCCCTCGGCACTCACCATCACGTTCGGCTTCGGCCCGACGCTCTTCGTCGACGGCGACGGGGTCGACCGCTTCGGCCTGGCCAGCAAGCAGCCGGCGAAGCTCACGCAGCTCCCACGCTTCTCCGGAGACGCGCTCGACAGCGCGCTCTCGGGCGGCGACCTCTGCATCCAGGCCTGCGCCGACGACCCCCAGGTCGCGGTCCACGCGATCCGGAACCTCACTCGCATCGGCTTCGGCCGCGTCATCCTGCGCTGGTCGCAGCTGGGCTTCGGGCGCACCTCGTCGACCTCGACGAGCCAGGCCACACCTCGCAACCTCTTCGGCTTCAAGGACGGCACCGCGAACGTCAAGGCGGAAGAGACGAGCGCCACGACGGAGCACGTCTGGGTCGCGCCAGGCGACGGCGCCGACTGGCTGGCCGGCGGCTCCTACCTCGTGGCGAGGCGCATCCGCATGATGATCGAGTCCTGGGACCGGGTCCGGCTCGAGGAGCAGGAGCAGATCATCGGCCGCGACAAGCGCGCCGGGGCGCCGCTCAGCGGCGGCGAGGAGTTCGCCGAACCCGACTTCGCGGCCGAGAGCAGCACGACGTTCGGGCAGCCGGCGATCGACGCGAACTCCCACGTCGCGCTTGCGCACCCCACCAAGAACGCGGGAGCTCGGCTCCTGCGCCGCGGCTACAACTTCGTCGACGGCAACGATGAGCTCGGACGCCTCAACGCCGGCCTCTTCTTCCTGTCCTACCAGCGAGACCCGGAGCAGTTCATCCGCGTGCAGCAGTCGCTCAGCACCGACCTCCTCAACGAGTACATCAAGCACACCGGAAGCGGCATCTGGGCGATTCCCCCTGGCGCTCGCGAGGGCGGGTACGTCGGGGAGACGCTCTTCGGCTGACTCGATGGGTGGGCGAGCGGATGCGGCCCAGAACGTTGCGCGCCCGTTGCCGACCCCATACCCGGCGCTCAGGCGCCTCATAGCTCCTCCATAGATCAAGGAGGAGACTAGAGGCATGCCTCCCACCGATCAGTCGAGCTCGCGACTCGGCCCGATGCTCAAGGCGGCCGACGGGTCCGCCATCCGAGTGCTCGTCGTCGACGACGAGCCCTCGCTCACCGACCTCCTCAGGATGGCGTTGCGCTACGAGGGCTGGGAAGTGCGCACCGCCGCGGACGGGGCATCCGCGGTGAAGGTCGCCCGCGAGTTCAAGCCGCACGCTGCCGTGCTCGACATCATGCTTCCCGACACGGACGGGCTCTCGCTGCTGCACCGCATCCGCGCCGACGACGAGACGCTGCCCGTGCTGTTCCTGACCGCGAAGGACGCGCTCGCCGACCGACTCGCGGGGCTCACAGCCGGCGGCGACGACTACGTCACGAAGCCCTTCAGCTTGGAGGAGGTCATCGCGCGCGTGCGCGGCCTCGTCCGCCGCTCCATGCTCACGCAGGGCGGCGCCAACGACCCCGTGCTGCGCGTCGGCGACCTCAGCCTCGACGAGGAGAGCTACGAGGTGCGCCGCGGCGACGACCTCATCGAGCTCACGGCCACCGAGTTCGAGCTGCTGCGCTTCCTCATGCGCAACCCCCGCCGCGTGCTGTCGAAGGCGCAGATCCTCGACCACGTGTGGAGCTACGACTTCGGCGGGCGCGAGACCGTCGTCGAGCTGTACATCTCCTACCTGCGCAAGAAGGTCGACGCCGGCCGTGAGCCCATGATCAGCACGGTTCGCGGCGTCGGCTACATGCTCAAGGCCACGGAATGAGCGCGCCGGGAGGCGCATCCCCTGCAGCTCTGCCCCCGAATGCTCCACCGTCGGGCGTGGATGCAAGGCGCGAGCGTGCGCCGCTGACCCTCCGGCGTCGACTCGTCCTCGGACTCGTCGCGACGCTCGTCATCGTGACCGCCGTCATCGGCGCCGTGAGCGTGACGCTGCTGCACAACGTGCTCGTCGACCGGCTCGACCAGCAGCTCTCCTCCGCGAGCGACCGCGGGCGCGAAGGCGCGTCCGGTCCCGGCGACACGGGTGGACCCCTCTCCATCACCCCGAACGCGACGTTCGTGCTGAAGCTCCCCGGCCAGGCAGAGGGCACCGTCGGCGCGGTCATCGACGACGACACCGTCATCTCGGCGGGCGCCCTCAACAGTCTCGGCGAGGTCGTGCTGATCTCCCCGGCCACCGCCGAGGAACTTGCGAGCGTCCCACAGGATGGGCAGGCGCACACCGTCACCGTCCTCGGCATCGGCGAAGTCAGGGCGCAGGCGAGCGAAGGGCCGGCCGGATACGGCGTCGTCATCGCGCTCCCACTCGGCGACGTCAACGCGACGACGACGACGCTGAGCCTCATGATCGCCCTCATCGGACTCCTCGGCATGGGGCTCGCCGCGATCTTCACGTCGCGTTGGATCCGCGCATCCATGGCACCGCTCGAGCGGGTCGAGCATCTCGCGACCAGCATCTCGAAGCTGCCCCTCACCTCGGGCGACGCCGCCCTCGACGTACGGGTCGAACCGCGCGACGCGGACCCGCGCACCGAGGTCGGGCGCATGGGCCAGGCCTTCAACACGATGCTCGGGCACATCTCCCGCGCCTTCACCGCGAGGGAGGCGAGCGAAGCGAAGATGCGGCAGTTCGTGGCGGATGCGAGCCACGAGCTGCGCACCCCCCTCGCGTCCATCCGCGGCTACTCCGAGCTCACGCGCCGCAGCCGCGCAGACCTGCCGGAGGACACTGCTCGCGCGCTCGAGCGGATCGACTCGGAGTCCGTCCGCATGACCGCGCTCGTCGAGGAGCTCCTGCTGCTGGCCCGCCTCGATGAGGGTGTCGACGTCGAGCACGGGACGGTCGACCTGTCGCTCATCGCCCTCGAGGCGGTCGGCGACGCGCACGCTGCGTGGCCGAAGCATCGGTGGAACCTCGACATCCCAGGCGTCGCCATCGAGGTGACGGGAGTCGACGCGCAGCTGCGCCGAGTCGTCTCGAACCTCCTCGCCAACGCGAACGCGCACACCCCGGCGGGAACGAACGTCACCCTGACGCTCGGCGTCGAGGGCAGCAACGCCGTGCTCAGCGTCGTCGACGACGGGCCAGGCATCGACCCCGGCGTGCTCGAGCACCTCTTCGAGCGGTTCGTGCGCGGCGACGTGTCTCGCACGCGCGGCGAGACCGAGGCGAGCTCCATCCCGGTCACCCGCGGCACGGGCCTCGGCCTCTCGATCGTGAAGAGCGTGGTGGATGCGCACGGCGGCACGATCTCCGTCGACAGCCGCCCTGGCGAGACGCGCTTCACGGTGCGCCTGCCGCTCGCCGAGCCTCAGCCCTCGCGGGGCTGAGCCTCGCGCGAGGTCGAGCCCGCCCCGACGCCGAGCCCGCCCGCCATCCGCCCATCCGTCGTCAGATGGGGCGTTTTCACCCCATCGCGGCGTGCAACACGCGGCCAAAGTGACCTTTTCGTGGGTAGCTCCGCGCTGGGGTGCGGGCGCGGAGGTGCGCCGGGAGCGGATGCGCGCGGAGGACGCGGAGGTGCGCCGGGGACGGATGTGCGCGGGGAGGACGCGCGGGGGTCAGATGCGCGCGGGGATGATGCGGCTGCGGTGAGCGCCTGCTCAGGGCGACTCTGCCAGCTGGAATCCGCCTCCGGCGCTCGGGGTTCGCGCGTCGGCTCGCGAGCGCCGCGCATCCACGATGAGGTGAACCGCGGCCCAGCACGCGACGGCGACGGATGCGAGGGGCGCGATGAACGGCAGGCCTGGCACGCCGAGCCCCACGGTCAGGGCGAGCACAAGCGACCCGCCGACCGCGAGGATGGCGCTGACGGGCCTCGACGCGGGGATCAGCGCGGTGAGCGGGATGGTGGGTGCCGCGCCGATGCAGAGGGCCGCGAGCACCCAGAGCGGCTCTTGCGCCGGATGGCCTGCCCCCGCGAGCTGCGAGCCTGCCTCGAGCAGCAGCGCGGCCACGAGGAACGCACCGCCGACCAGCCAGCGCCTTCCGAACCGGCGGAAGAGCATCCACGCTCCGACGGCTGCGAGTGGAACCACGACGAGGCAGCCGAGGGCCAACCCGACGTTCATGGCGTGCGTCGTGTCGCGGAACGCCAGACTCCAGCTGCTGCCGCCGATGGCGAGCGCCGCGCAGAACGCTCCGGCCAGCGCCGTCAGGGCCGCGAGGACCAACAGGATCAGGAAGCGGGCTCGGCGCTGTCGGGCTCGGCCATGCACGGGGCGGTCTGGGCGAGCAGCGAGCTGCGACCTGCGGGCGCCGGCGGTCTCCCTGCTCACGTCGATCGCGCTCAGGACGAGCATGGTTCCCGCTGCGAGCGGCATGATCGACGGCATCATGCTCGTGATGAACAGGGCGACGAGGCAGCTTGAGGAGATGACTCCGGCAAGCATCCACGCCTCGAAAGCGGAACGATTCCGTCGCAGCAGGCCCCGGAAGACGACGCTCAGCGAAGCGATCCCGAGCGTGCCGGCAACCGCGAGCCAGAAGGAGGTGGAGTCTCCGAACCAGGTGCTCGTCGTTCCCGGCAGCAGGTTGTCATCCGCTTCCTCCCATCCGATCGACCAGCTCAGGCGCGCGCACGCGGCGGCCGCGGCGTGCAGCACCCAGAGCGCGAGTGCCGAGAGTGCGGCCGGGGCGGTGAGCTTGCCACCGTGGCGGCGGCCGAACATCATGACGGTCAGGAAGAGCAGCAGCAGGCCTGAGAACTCCTGGAACCCGGTGATGCCGAGGCGCAGCCAGGTCGGCTCCATGAGCGCGCTCACGAAGATGGTGGCCATCGGGATGAGGCTCACGATCAGCGCTGCGACCGCGACACCGAGCGTCGCCCCCGGTGTGCCCCGGGCGGCGAGGCCATGCACGCGGATCGACCAGGCGTCCGCGTGCGTCGGCTTCGTCTTGCCACGTTCGACGGCGTCCTCGAGGAGCACCGCGAGCAGGTAGTCGCCGTTCTCCTCCCGCCAGGCGCGCGGATACCAGCGAAGCAGGCGCTCGAACCTCGTGCTGAGGGGCGCGCTCACCAGGCGCGGCCGAGACGCAGGGCCGGGGAGGGGCGAACGGCCGGCGAGGGGCCACGCTTCAGCGCCGTCGCGGCGACCTGCGCGCGAGCCGCAAGAGCCTCGGTCTCCGCCACCAGGTCGTGGTGTCCCTGCGGGGTGAGCTCGTAAGAGCGGCGGGCGCGGCCATCCACGATCTCGTCGCCTGCCTTCTGGATGCGCTGCTCGCGTTCGAGGCGCTCGAGCGCCGCGTAGAGGGTGGTCGCGCGCAGCGTCGCGGTGCCGCCGCTGAGGCGTTCCACGTCGCGCATGATCGCGTAGCCGTGCTGACGCCCGGCGGCGAGGGCGGTGAGGATCCAGAACGTGGACTCGGTCATGGTTGCCATGCACAGGAATATACCCGCCATTGGACTATCTGGCCACGCGCCCACGCTCTCCGCCGCCCTTTCTCCGCCGCCCGC
Source organism: Pseudoclavibacter sp. AY1H1 (assembly GCF_002931055.1). Lineage (GTDB taxonomy): Bacteria > Actinomycetota > Actinomycetes > Actinomycetales > Microbacteriaceae > Pseudoclavibacter. The sequence goes on from NZ_PSXX01000013.1 coordinate 67,538, forward strand.
ATCCACTTGCCCGCCCGCCATCCACCGGCATCGCGCGTCGTCGCCTCGCGTCGCCTCGCGTGCCTGGTCGCGCGTTGCGTCCCGGCCCCAGCCCGTGCACCTCATCCGCCGTGCGTCCTCCGCTCGCCCCTGCCCGCCGTGTGCTCGTTCCCCGCCGACAGATGGGTCGGTTCTGCCCCATGGAGGCGTGCAACACGCGGTTCAAGTGTCCTTTTTGCGGGCAATCGGCCGGCCGGGTCGGCGCGGAGGGCGCGAGGTCCGCGGGGCGGATGCGCGCTGACGCGGGTCGGGCGTGCGGGACGGAGGCACTCGGCGGGCTGGATGCCGCCGCCGCCCGTCCGTCGCTCGCCCGCTCTCCGTCGCCCGCCCGCGCACTCTCCGCCGCCAAATAGGTCGGTTTCACCCCGTGATGCCTCGCGACACGCGGTCAAGGTGTCCTTATTGCGGGCGAGTCGGCGCTGGGGTGGGACGCGGAGGGCGCGGGGCGGATGCGCGGACGCGGGGCTGATGGCCGCCGCCCGCCCGCTGCTGCCGCCCGCCGTCGCGGTCCGCCCGCCCGCCGCCAGATGGGTCAGTTTCGCCCCGTGGCGGCGCGCAACACGCGGTGAAAGTGACCTTTTCAGGGGTGGGTAGGCGAGGTCGCGCGGGCGGGTGGGGTCGCGGCGCGGGCGTGGATCCGCGGCGCGAGCCCGCGGCCCGGGCGCTACGCGACGACGGGAGGCCGGTCGGCGCGCTCCGGCGCATCCTGGAACGCGGCCTTCGGCACGAAGCAGAGGGCGATCGCGGCGGCGACGGCCGTGAGCCCACACACCGTCCACACCGTGAAGTACCCGGCAAGCGAACCGGCCGTCCCCTCGGCGGCTGGCGCATTCGCGAGCGTGCCGAGCAGGGCGATGCCGAACACGCACGACGCCATCGCGCCGCCCAGCGTCTTCACCGAGTTGGTGAGGCCCGTCGCGACGCCCGTCTGCGTCGCGGGTGCGGCCGCCGCGGCGGCCGATGGCAGCGCGGCGACGAGCGCCCCCGAGCCGATGCCGGCGATGACCATGTTGGTGACCGCCTGCAGGTAGCCGTCGTGGAACGGCAGGAACAGGAGGTAGCCCGTCGCGACGAGACCGCTCGCGCCGATGAGTGCGACGCGGGGTGCGAGCAGCTTCGTGACCTGCGAGTAGAGCAGCGCCCCCACGACCATCGAGAGCACGTAGGAGCCGATGAGGATCGACGTCTGGCCGGCGGATGCGCCGAGACCGTATCCGTACACGCTCGGGTCGGTGCGTGCGAACGTCGAGAGGGGTGCCTGCGCGCCGAGCACGCTCACGCCGAAGAGCCCCGCTGTGAGGAACACGGGCCAGAGCGCCGACGACCGGAACAGGCGCACGTCGATGAGGGGGTCTGGGCGTCCGAGCTCGACGCGCGCGAAGAGCGCGAGCCCGGCGAGGCCGAGCAGGACGACGAGCCACGAGGAGAGGTCGCCGGGGCCGGTGACGCGGAGCAGGCTGAGGCCGCCCGTGAACGAGAGGAGGGCGAGGCTGAGGAGCAGGAGGCCCGGGTAGTCGAGCTTGCCGCCGACCGGGCTGGGCGATTCCTTGACGCCGAAGAGGATCACGAAGAAGCAGAGGGCGACGGCGATCGCTGGGATCAGCAGGAGAACCTGCACCGGCAGCGACTCGGCGAGCGCTCCGGCGCTGAGCGCGCCCGCGATGGCACCGAGCTGCAGGGCGGCGACGAGCACGCCGGCGGAGGTTCGGGTGAGTCTGGCGGAGTTGGGGCGCTCGCGGGTCCGCGACCAGATGAGTGCGATCTCGAGGGGCAGCCAGATGACGTAGAAGCCCTGCAGCGCCCAGGCGACGAGGAACATCCAGAACTCCTGCGCGAAGACCAATCCGAACGAGGCGAGCGCCGTCACCGCGGTCGAGACGAGCAGCACCTTGCGCTGGCCGATCATGTCGCCGAGCTTCGCGAGCACCGGCACGACGAGCGCCGACAGCATGAGCTGCGCGCCCTCGAGCCAGTTGACGTCGGCGTCGTGGATGCCGAGGTGGCGCGCGATGTCGGTGAGCAGCGGGGTGTAGTAGCCCTGCAGGATCCCGCTCGTGAACTCCACGAAGGCCAGGAACCCGACGATGCCGGCGATGGAGGCGAAGCCGGTGGAGCGGAGACGGTGCACGGTGGTGCCTTTCCTCGAGGGGCTCTCGGTGTCGGGATGTCAGAGGGAGCGCAGCAGCGTCGTGTGGAACTTCACGCCGGCCTGGAGGCTCGCGATCGAGACGCGCTCGTCGACCCCGTGGATGGCGGCCCGCTGCGTCGCGTCCATGGCGAGCGGCGCGAAACGGTAGGTGGCGGGCGCGAAGCGCTGGAAGTGCTTCGCGTCGGTCGCGGCGAGCGTGATGTACGGGGCCGCGATGGCCTTCGGGTACGCGGCTCGCCCTGCGCCTTGCAGAAGGCGGAACTGCTGGCTGTCGGTCGGCGCGATCGTGGTGGGCTCGTTCGGGTCGGTGGTGCGGATGCGCACCTCCCGGTCCCGGATGGCGCGTCGCACGTGCCGTACGGTGCTGGCGACGCTCTCCCCGGGCGCGATGCGGCAGTTGAGAGTGGCGCTGGCGCTCGCGGGGAGCACGTTGTCGGCGGTGCCACCGCTGAGGCGTGTCGTCGCGAGGGTCGTCCGGACGAGCGCGGCGGCGTCACCGCCGAGGCGGGCGAGCGCGTGCGCTGCGAGCTGGGGTGCCCTGGTGAGGGTCTCGAGGATGACCTTGCCGGAGCCGTGCGCGTGCGGCGTGAACGTCGCGAACATCTCACGGGCCACCGGGTTCAGGCGGGCGGGGAACGGGCGTCGCTCGACGCGAGACACCGCCCTCGCGAGGCGCGCCGTCGGTGTCAGCCCGGAGGGTGCTGAGGCGTGCCCCGCGTCGCCGCTCGCCTCGAGGATGACGTTGACCGAGCCCTTCTCGCCGACTCCGATCATGGCGGCTGGCACGTCGATGAACGGCAGGGGAGCATCCACCACGGCACCGCCCTCGTCGAGCACGAGCCACGGTGTCAGGCGGCGCTCGCGGAAGAGTGCGGCGGCCGCGGTGGCGGCGCCGGAGTGCGTCTCCTCGTCGCCGCCGAACCAGAGGTACACGTCGCGCGGGGGCGTGTGGCCCTCTGCGAGCAGCGCCTCGACGGCCTCCATGATGACGCAGAGCGGCCCCTTGTCGTCGAGCGTTCCGCGGCCCCAGACGGAGCCGTCGGCGATGACGCCGTCGAACGGCGGATGCGTCCAGCCCTCGGCTTCGAAGGCGGGGACGACGTCGAAGTGCGCCATGAGGACAAGCGGGCCGGATGCCGTCGCGTCGAAGTCGCTGCTGCTGCCGTCGCCGCCGGGGCTCGCGCTGCCCGGCCAGCGGTAGAGCACGCCCCGTTCGGTCACGAGCTCGCGCTCGAGTTGGGCGTTCGCGAGCGGGTACAGCTCCTGCAGGAGCGCGAGGAACTCCGCGAACGGGGCGAGGGGGTCGGCGGCGGCGTCGGCGTCTTCGACGGTGCGCACGCGGACCATCCGGGAGAGGCGCGCGGCGATGCCGTCGACGCCCTCGTCGTCGAGGGGGTGGCGGTCCGGGCGGTGCGGATCGAGCATGTCGTCAGTGTAGGTCGCGCCCCGGCCGTCGCTGCGTGGCGGCGGTGGAGGGGGTGTCAGCTGCTGGGGCGGCGCGCTCCGGCGGTGTCGCGGTTCTCGACCTCGGCGAGCCAGGTGCCGAGGATGCGGGCGAGGGCCGCCCGGTCGTCTGCGCTCACGTCCCCGAGGAGCCGCTCCTCGTTCTCGAGGTGTCGTGTGTAGGCCGCGTCGATGAGCTCGAGCCCGCGCTCGGTGAGCTGCACGACCCGGCCCCGGCCATCCGCATCGCTCACCCTTCTCGTGACGAGGCCCGCGCCTTCGAGCCGGTCGACGCGCTTCGTCATGGCGCCTGTCGTGACCATGGTCGACGCGGCGAGCTCGCTCGGGGTGCGCTCGAAGGGGGCGCCGGCTCGTCGCAGGGTCGCGAGCACGTCGAAGTCGCCTTCGCCGAGTCCGTACTCGCGGTAGACGCGTGTGAGCTCTTCCGTGAGGTGGATGCCGATGCGGTGGATGCGGCCGATGACGCCCATGGGGGAGGCATCGAGGTCGGGGCGCTCGCGCTCCCACTCGGCCAGGATCTGGGTGACGCGGTCGTCGGGTGCTCGCATGTTGCCAGCATACCTTCCGTGGAAGCTAGAGTGTCTTCCATGGAAGCTAAATGGCGCTGGATGCTCATCACCGCGATCGCACCGATCGCCTGGGGGAGCAACTACACCGTGATCGGGGCGTTCCTGCCCGCCGACTCGCCGCTCTGGGGCGCCGTGCTCCGGGCGCTCCCAGCGGGGCTGGTGCTCCTGCTCGTCGGCAGGAAGCTGCCCGAAGGGGCATGGTGGTGGCGCGCGCTGGTGCTCGGCACCATCAACATGAGCGCGTTCTTCGCGCTCGTGTACGTCGCCTCCCAGCTGCTGCCGTCGAGCATCGCCTCGATGATCATGGCGGTCTCGCCCATCGTGATGATGCTGTTCGCCGCGTCGATGCTCGGTGAACGGCTGCGAGCGCTCCCCGTCGCCGGCGCCGCGGTGGGGCTCCTCGGGGTCGTGCTCATGCTCGCGGCCGGGTCGACCGCCATCGACTGGCGGGGTGTGCTCGCCTCCGTCGCGGCAATGGCGCTCGCCTCATTCGGCTTCGTGCTCGTCAAGCGGTGGGGGAGCGACGTCAGCCTCCTGCCCCTGACCGCCTGGCAGCTGGTGGGTGGTGGCCTCGTGCTGCTGCCCGTCGCGCTGCTTGTCGAAGGGCCCCTGCCCAGCTATGACGGACCCGCGATCGCCGCGCTCGCGTACGTCGGACTCTTCTCGACGGCACTCGCCTACCTCGCCTGGTTCGGCGGGCTCAAGAACCTGCCGGCGGGCACGACGGGGCTCATCGGCCTCCTCAATCCCGTGACGGGGGTCGTGCTCGGAACGCTCCTGGCGGGCGAGGTGCTTGAGGGTCAGCAGGCCATCGGGATGGGGCTCGTGCTCCTCGGGATCCTGCTCGGCCAGCCGATCATCCCGCCGCTGGTCCGGGGCGTTCGGCGCAGGTGGGGCCGCCGGAGCGCGAGAGCGACGGGGCGCGAACGTCGACGAGCACCTTCATGGCCCGGCCGCTCTCGAGCGTCGCGAAGGCGTTCGCCGTCTCGCGCAGGGGCACCGTCTCGGTGATGAGCGCGTCGGCGGGGATGACGCCGCGTGCGAGCAGCGACGCGGCCCGCTCGAAGTCCTCGCGCTCGTAGACTCGCGCCCCGACGATGGTGAGCTCGCGCCAGAACACGCGGTGCAGGTCGATGGGGCGCGGCTGCGGGTGGATGGCGACGATCACGAGCGTGCCCCGCACCTTCACGAAGCTCGTCGCGGTCAGCACTGCCGCCGCGGATCCGGAGACCTCGAACACCACGTCGGCGCCGGCCCCGCCGGTCCAGGTCTCGATGGCGTCGGCGGCGTCGGGGGAGGTGGGGTCCGCGACCTCGATGCCGAGCGCCTCCGCGGCAGCCCGACGCTGGGGGTCGAGTTCGAAGAGCCGGACCTCCGCTCCCGCCTCGCGTGCGACGGTGGCGATGAGCACCCCGATGGGGCCCCCGCCGATGATGAGGGCCTTGTCGCCCGCCGTGAGGCCAGAGCGCCGGACGTCGTGCGCGGCGACGGCGACGGGCTCGACGAGCGCAGCGTGCGCAAGCGACATGCCCTCGGGCAGCCTGACGAGGGTGGATGCCGGCACGTTCCAGTACTCCTGCAGTGCGCCCGTCGAGTCGATGCCGATGAAGTCGAGGTTCTGGCAGATGTGGCTGTGGCCCGCGAGGCAGGCGGGGCACGTGCCGTCCCAGGCGAGCGGCATGACGGTCACGGCATCGCCGTCGGCCCAGCCATCGACGCCGGGCCCGACGGCGGCGATCGTGCCGCTCATCTCGTGGCCGATGATGCCGCTGTGGGTGATGCGCTGATCCATCGCGCCGTGCAGAATATGGAGGTCGGTTCCGCAGATCCCGACGTAGGCCACGGCGATCTGCACTTCTCCCTCGCCGGGTGGCACGCTCGTGCTCGTGCGGATCTCGATGGTCTTCTGGCCGACGTAATGTGCTGACAGCATCGTTGCTCTCCCGGTCGAGTCTTCAATAGGTGATACATAGTACCAATTGTTGGCAGCGCTACCAGGATCCCTTGCTCTAACGTCAGACGTATGATGTAATCGCATCAGCCCCGACCTGCGGGCAGCAGTCGTCAACGACGTCGACCAGAAAAGGACGCACAATGTTGCAAGATTCGTCCCAGAAGCGCCGCAGCAGGCGCATCGCCACCATCGCGGCAGCTGCTGCCTCAGCTCTCCTGCTCGCCGGATGCTCCGGGGGAGCCGGCGGCGAAGTCAACAGCGAGTACGGCTTCGCGACTGCAGAGCAGGTCGCTGACAGTCCCATCATGGTCTGGGTCGACGCGGCCCGCGAGCCGGCCATCGCCGCCTTCAAGGAAGCCAACCCCGACGTCCCGATCGAGTACGAGGTCTACGACGGCAACGCCGGCGGCAGCGGCACCTTCCAAACCCGCATCGCCCTCATGGACCAGGCCGGCGAGGGCTGGCCCGACGTGGTGTTCTCCACCCAGCAGAACGATGCCTCGTGGGCCTCGCAGCCCGCGCCGGGTGGCGGGCAGGGCTTCGCGGCTCCCCTCAACCAGGGCTTCTTCGACCAGGAGTTCCTCGACGGCTTCTCCGCAGGCGCCCTCGACCCCTCCACGATCGATGACACCGTCTACGGGCTCCGCAACGACCTCGCGCAGGTCGTCACCTACTACAACCAGCCGCTGCTCGACCAGTTCGGCTACGAGGTGCCCACCACGTGGGAGGAGTACGGAGAGCTCGGCGACAAGCTCGCGGCAGAGCACCCCGGCTACATCCTCGGCAGCGTCGGCGACGCCTTCATGCCCTACGTCTACTACCAGGGCACGCAGTCACCCGTCTTCCAGACCGAAGGCGACACCTTCGTCGCCGACATGGAGGCCTCGAACTCCGTCGAGATCAGCAAGATCCTCGACAAGATGATCGCCAACGGCACGATCGTTCAGGACAGCGTCTTCAGCGCCGAGTTCACGTCCAAGTACGCCGACAAGGTCGTCGTCATGCCCGGGCCGGTCTGGTACACGGGCGCCGTCTTCCAGAGCGCCCTTCAGGTCCCGGAAGGTCAGCTCGGCGTGGCAGCTCCCCTCGCCTGGGAGGGCGAGGAGATCGCCACCGGCAACGTCGGCGGCGGCATCTGGTACGCCTCGAGCCACACGCAGAACCTCGAATCGGTCAAGACGTTCCTCGAGTTCGCGGTGAGCGCCCCCGAGTTCCAGGTCGAGCTCTCGAGCGGCTACCCCGCCTACTCCTCCGCCGCGGAGGGATGGCTCGGCAAGCTCGCCGAGACCAACTACTTCATCGACGGCTTCGAGCAGCAGATGATCGACGCCGGCGGCAGCATCTGGAGCGGCTGGGCATCCGCGCGATTCAGTCCGGAGACCGCCTGGGCGACCACCGTCATGCCGGCGATCGCAGACGGCAAGACCATCGAGTCGGTCCTCCCGGACTGGCAGACCGAAGTGCTCAACGAAGCACAGGTGAACGGGTACACGGCCGCCGAATGACCTCCACCCAGGCTGCACCCGCGGTCGGCGCCGCTCTCCTGAGCGACGCCGACCCGGCGGGGCCGAAAAAACCACGCACGGCGAAGCGCAAGCGCGCCGCCAACCCGCTCGCGAACGAGACCCGCTTCGGCTACGTCTTCATCAGCGGCTACGTCCTGCTCCTCCTCGCCTTCGGGATCATCCCGACCCTCTACGCGGTCTTCCTGTCCATCACCAAGGACGGCGTCTTCGTCGGAATCGACAACTTCGTGCGGGTCTTCGGCGACTACCGATTCCTGCCCGCCGTCGGCCACGTCACGCTCTACATCGTGTTCTGGCTCATCAGCCTCATCATCCTCGTGACGTTCCTGGCGATCATCGTGCACTCGATCCGCGCCAAGTGGCTGAGCGTGAGCATCCGCTTCCTGTACTACATCCCAGGAGCCATCGCAGGAGCGTCGAGCGTCATGCTCTGGCTGTTCCTGCTCGACCCGACCGTCAGCCCCGTCGCCGGCCTGCTGCGCGCGATGGGCTACGACTCGCTCATCCGCACCGTCTCCATCGACAACCTGCCCATCGTCTTCACGGTCATCGCGTTCTGGACCGGCGCTGGCAGCTGGATCGTCATCATGTACGGCGCCCTCAACAACATCAGCAACGAGGTCATCGAAGCCGCCAGGGTCGACGGAGCCAACCCGCTCCAGGTCGCCCTCTACATCCAGCTGCCCATGATGACCAAGTGGATCTCCTACATGGGCATCATGTCGCTCGCCGCGGGAACGCAGCTCTTCGTCGAGCCGCGAGTGCTCTCGCAGGCCAGCCGCGGCGTCGTGCCAGAGGACTACTCGCTCAACCAGCTCGCGTACCTCTACGCGTTCAAGCAGGGCGACTTCTCCGGCTCGGCCGCCATCTCCATCACGCTGCTCGTCGTCGCCCTCGCGCTCTCGACGGTCTTCATCCTCAAGGGAAAGCTGTTCGAACGTGACTGACACCGTGCACACCAGGAACGTCGAGCACCAGGACACGGCGCATCCCGTCACCAAGGCGCTCGCCCGCAAGCTGACGCCGGGCGAGTGGATCATGCGCGTCGTGCTCGGCGCCGTCATCGCCTCGTTCGTCGTGTTCTTCCTGCTGCCCATCGTGTGGCTGCTGCTCGCGGGCACCAAGGATGCGCGTTCGCTGCTGCTCGAGAACCCCATGTCGTTCGGCTCGTTCGAGCAGCTGGCCGCGAACTGGGAGCAGCTCTTCAGGTTCCAGAACGGCATCTTCCTCACGTGGATCGGCAACTCGGCCCTGTACTCGTTCGGCGCGCTCGTGATCACGCTCATCGTGAGCGTTCCCGCCGGCTACGCGCTCGCGCTCGGCAACTTCCCTGGCCGCAAGGCGCTGCTGCTCGTGACGCTCATCGTCATGCTCATCCCCAACACGGCACTGGTGCTGCCGATCTTCCTCGAGCTGAGCGCGGTGAAGCTCATCGGGTCGCCGCTCGCCGTGATCCTGCCCTTCTCGTTCTTCCCCTTCGGCGTGTACCTGACCTACATCTACTTCTCGACGGCCGTCTCGCGTGACCTGCTGGATGCGGCGCGCATCGACGGTGCGAGCGAGCTGCGGGTCTTCGCGCAGGTCGCGATGCCGCTCGCGGCGCCCGTCATCGCCCTGGTCGGGTTCTTCAGCTTCACGGGCAACTGGAACAACTACTTCCTGCCGTTCCTCATGGTCGGCGGCAAGAACGTGCCGGTGCAGGTCGGCCTCGCCAACCTGCTCTCGAACGTGCCCCAGTTCAACCCCACGACGGCCACGAGCATCGTCATCGAGCTGCCGACGCTGGCCCTCGCGACGCTGCTCTCGGTTGCGCCGATCGTCATCATCTTCCTGTTCTCGCAGCGCTTCCTCGTCTCCGGGATGACCGCGGGCGGCACGAAGGGATGAACGGCGAGACGCTCTCCGCAGTGGATGCGGGTCCCGGCGGCGGCGGAGTCCGCGAGCTCGCGGCGCGCATCCCCGTCGACACGCACGTGCACCTCTGGGACCGCTCGCTTGTGCCGCAGACCTGGATCGACCCTGACTCGATGTCGGCCATCGACCGGGACTTCTCGGGCGACCACCTGTCGGAGCAGCTGCGCGAGGCGGGCATCTCGCGCGCCGTGGTCGTGCAGTCCGACCGCGCCCTCATCGAGAACGACTACCTCTTCGACGAGGCTCAGCGCACCCCGGAGCTCGCCGGAGTCGTGGGCTGGGTTGACCTGCGGGCCGGAGCTGCGGGCGTGCGCATCCAGCTGGATGCGCTCAGCGGGCACGCGGGCTCGTCGAAGCTGGTCGGCATCCGCCACCCCGTGCACATCGACGAGGACGAGCGCTGGCTCTCGCGCGACGACGTCGCCGACGGTCTCGCCGAGCTGGGCGCGCGGTCGCTCGCGTTCGACCTCGTGATCCGGCCGTGGCAGCTCGAGCAGGCGGCCCGGCTCGCTGCGCGCGTGCCTGACACGAGCTTCGTGCTCGACCACCTCGGCAAGCCGCCCCTGTCGACGGGGCAGCTCGACGCCTGGAACGCGGGCCTGCGGCAGCTCGCGGCGCTGCCGAACGTCGCCGCCAAGGTCTCCGGCCTCACGATCGAGGACGACTGGGGCGACTGGTCGCAGGAGGCGCTCGAGCGCGCGATCGACCCCGCGCTCGAGCTGTTCGGACCGTCCCGCCTCATGTTCGGCTCCGACTGGCCGCTCGTGCGCCTCACGCGTGGTGGCTACCGGGGCTGGATCGACGCGTATCGATCCGCCACGTCCGCCCTCAGCGCCGACGAGCAGCGGCAGATCGACGCCGGCACCGCCGAGCGTGTCTACGGAATGAGCGGGGTGGCGTCGTGAGCGCCGCCGACGGCTCTGCCGGGATCGGGGTCGGACCTCTGGAGTCCGCAGCCGCCCCCGCCGACTCGCGAGCAAACGGCGGAGGCCTCGAACGGCGACGCCTCGGCGAGACCGACGTGCGCGTGAGCCGCATCGGCTTCGGCGCCGCCTCCCTCGGCAACCTCTACCGCGAGACGGGTGACGAGGAAGCGGCAGGAGCAGTCACGGCGGCGTGGGAAGCGGGCATCCGCTTCTTCGACACGGCACCGCACTACGGGCTCGGGCTCTCGGAGCGGCGCCTCGGCGCGGCCCTCGCGGCCTACCCGCGCGAAGAGCTCGTCATCTCGACGAAGGTCGGCCGCCTGCTGGTGCCCAACCCGAACCCGACGGGCGTCGATGACGGGTTCGTCGTGCCCGACGACCTCACACGTGCCTGGGACTTCAGCCGAGACGGCGTGCTCCAGAGCCTCGAGGGCAGCCTCGAACGGCTCGGCACCGACCGCGTCGACATCGTCTTCGTGCACGACCCCGACGCGTTCAGCGAAGGCGCCGCTCGCGAAGCGCTCGTGACGCTCCGCGAGCTGCGCGACGAAGGCGTCGTGGGTGCCATCGGCGTCGGCACCAACGAGACCCACCAGCTCGGCGAGCTCTTCGACGAGCGCCTCATCGACGTCGCCATGCTCGCCGGCCGCTACACGCTCCTCGAGCAGCCAGGCCTCGACGCCGTCCTCGAACCCGCCAGGCGCTCCGGCGCCTCCGTCATCGCGGTCGGCGTCTACAACTCGGGCCTCCTCTCGACCCCACGCCCAGGACCGGACGCCGTCTACAACTACCTGCCGGCCCCGCCGGAGGTGCTCGAGCGGGTGCACCGCATCGCCGAGCTCTGCGAGCGGCACGGCGTCACGCTCCCGGATGCGGCACTCGCGTTCCCTCTGCAGCACCCCGCCGTCGCCGGCATCGCCCTCGGCATGCGCAACGAGGCCCAGGTGCACGACAACCTCAGACGCGCATCCGTCGCCGTGCCGGACGAACTCTGGCGCGACCTCGCCGACCACAGGCTCATCGACCCGAGAAGCTTCACCACCGACCACCAGGAGGACCCCAAGTGAGATTCGTTCAGCGCCGTGACGGCAACCGAGTCGTGCCAGGCATCGTCGACGGCGACCACGTCTACGACCTCGCCGGCGTCGACCGGGTCGACGGCGCGCTCCTCGCCCGCTCCGACGACGAGCTCGGCGAACTCGAAGCGGCCGCCCTCGGCACCGTCGGCCGTGAGCTCGAGGGCCTCGATCTCGCGGCCCCCATCGCGCGCCCCGGGAAGATCGTCTGCATCGGCCTCAACTACCGCGACCACGCCGAAGAGACCGGCGCCGCCATCCCAGAGGAACCCGTCATCTTCATGAAGGACCCGTCGACGATCGTCGGCCCCTTCGACGCCGTGCGCATCCCCCGCACCTCCGTCAAGACCGACTGGGAAGTGGAGCTCGGCATCGTCATCGCCCGAGAGGCCCGCTACCTCGCCTCGCCGGACGACGCCGCCGCCGTCATCGGCGGCTACGTGCTCTCCCACGACGTCAGCGAGCGCGAGTTCCAGCTCGAACGCGGCGGCCAGTGGGACAAGGGCAAGAGCTGCGAGACCTTCAACCCCCTCGGCCCGTGGGTCGCGACGCCGGACGAGATCGCCGATGTGCAGTCCCTCGGCCTCCGCCTCAGCGTCAACGGCGTCCCGCGGCAGAACGGCACGACCGCCGACCAGGTCTTCGACGTCAACCACGTCGTCTGGTACCTCAGCCAGTTCATGGTGCTGCAGCCGGGCGACCTCATCAACACGGGCACTCCCGCCGGTGTCGCCCTCGGCATCGGGGGCAACCCCTACCTGCGCGACGGTGACGTCGTCGAGCTGTCCATCGACGGCCTCGGCACCGCCCGCCAGCGCTTCGAGGACGCCTCGTGATCGCGTCCGCGTCCGCGTCGGCGTCGGCGTCTGCGTCCGCGGTCCCCGGCGCTGTCGTCACGAGCCGTCTGCGGATGGGTTTCGCGCTTCGGGATGGCTTGCACGCCATCCCGAAGCGCGGAAGCCATCCGCAAACAGCGGGATGCTCGGAGGCAGCGGGATGCTCGTCGCGCGCGGGGGTGGCGGCGTGAGCGGCGGCGACAGCAGGAGCAGCGGCGGGACCGACCGCGACGGAGAATTCGGCGGGAGGGTCGCGATCGTCACGGGCGGCGCATCCGGGATCGGTGCCGCCGTCGCGGAGGAGCTGCTGGCTCGCGGCGCGCAGCTCGCCGTGTTCGACCTCAACGGGGCCTCGGTCGCAGGGCCCGCACTCGGCGTGAGCGTCGACGTGTCCGACCGGGCCTCGGTGGATGCCGGGGTCGCGGCCGTGCTCGACCGCTTCGGGCGACTCGACGTCGTCGTGAACTGCGCGGGCATCGGCGCCTTCGGCACGGTCGAGGACTCGAGCGACGACGACTGGGCGCGCGTGCTCGACGTCAACGTTCGGGGCGTCGCCCGCTTGTGTGCGGCAGCGATGCCGGCGTTGCGCGAGTCGGACGCGGCGGCCATCGTGAACCTCACCTCGATCGCCGCGACGACGGGAATCCAGCAGCGCGCGCTGTACTCGGCGACGAAGGGCGCCGTTCACGCGCTGACGCTCGCGATGGCGGCCGACCACGTGCACGACGGCATCCGCGTCAACGCCGTCTCGCCGGGCACGACCGACACGCCCTGGGTGCAGCGGATGGTCGCGAACGTCGCCGATCCGGAAGCGGAACGCGCCGCCATGAACGCCCGCCAGCCGACGGGCAGGCTCGTCACGCCGGCCGAGGTGGCAGGGGCGGTCGCGTACCTCGCGTCGCCGCTCTCCGCGTCGACGACGGGCAGCGTCCTGTCGGTCGACGGGGGCTTCGGCGGGCTCCGAGTGAGACCCGTGCAGGCGTGACTCGGACGGTGCGTCCGGTGAGGCGCATTCGGTGAGGCGCGAGCGGCGAGCGCCCCGCTCTCCTCACCGGACGCCGCTCACTGCACGCCGCTGGTGGTGACCGTGACGGTCCACGGCCCGTCCGGCACCTCTTCGGCGTCGACGAATGCCCAGTCGACGCGGTCGTTCGTGCCGTTCAGAGAGTCGAATGCGAGGCAGCCGTTGACGGCGGGGGAGACGTCGAGGCCCGCCCCATTGAAGCGGGTGTTCGCGGGGCGCTCGTCGGCGTCGCCGAAGACATAGCGGGCGTCGTCGTAGAGGGCGGGGCCGGCGTCCTGGATCTGCGCGTAGCAGTACCGGCCGTCGCGGTGGAGCACCACCCAGCGGTTCTTCATGAGGCTCACCGTGCGGTCGTCGACGATGCCCGCATACTCGGGGTCCGACGCCCAGGGGACGACGTCGCCGCGCATCGCGAAGGCGGCGTCGTTGTGCACGTCGTCGAAGGGGAGGTCGAGGTAGAAGGGGTTCTGCAGCGGCGTGATCTGCGTTGGGAAGTAGTCGTCGTCGGCGCTGCGTCGCTCGGTCTGGCAGGTGCTCGTCTCGTTCGGCCCGTTGATGAGGAGGCCATCGCAGCCGCCATACGACTCGTACCACTGGGAGTCGTAGGTGGAGATCATCTGGCTCCCGTCGGACGCGTTCGGGTCGAAGAGCTCGCCGACCCAGAAGGTCGTCGCGATGATGTTCGTGTGCCACGGGTACTGGCCGCTCGGGAGCTCCCGCGGCGCGGAGGCGGGGGTAGCGGTAGGGGCGGGCGCGGCCGCGCAGCCGACGAGCGCGAGCAGGAGCACGGCTGCCGTGATGCCGCTTCGGCGGGCGCGCTTCATACGGCGACCGCCGCGCCGGGCCGGATGCCGCCGGGAGCGGCGCCCGGCGGCATCCGCTGCGACCCCGGGGTGCCGCCTGCGGCGTACATGCCGACGTCGTCGACGCGCAGCACGCCGTCTTCGAAGAGGCTCAGGCCGAAGCTCATGCCCGTGTAGCCGGGCGGGATGGGCGGCGTCATCCAGATGGCGCGCTCGTACCCGGATGCGGCGTGCAGGTAGGGGCTCGCGGTCCAGTACTCCCAGCTGCCCTCTGCCGTGCGCAGGTAGGTGACGAACTGGGTCTTGGCGGTCGAGGAGTACCAGGCGCGCAGCGAGTAGGAGGTGCCAGGCAGGACGGTGGGCGCGCAGGTCCCGAGGTCGAGTTGGGGGAGGAGCTTCGCGTCGCCGGAGGCGTGTCTGACGGTGGCGACGATGCCGGCGTACTCGCCGGAGTTGGCGGCTCGGCTGGTGCCGAAGTCGGTCGCGTTCTCTCCCCAGCTGCCCTCCATCCAGCAGGCGGGAACCCCGTCGGCGTCGACGCCTTCGAAGCCCGCGTTCTTGATGGCGTTGACGCCGGGCGGTGCTGGGGCTGCTTCCGGGGCGTCGCCCCGGGGGCGGACGTCGCCGCCGATGGTGTCGCCGACGGTCTGCACGACCGTGCCGTTCGTCTCGGCGCGGGGCGTCAGCCATCTGAGGAAGTCGTCGAGGAGCTTCGGGGTGACGTTGAGCTCGCTGCAGCCGGTCTCGCAGAGGTCGTGGAAGGTGAGCTGCACCCATCCGCCGACGGATTCGGCGCTCGTGACGCTGTCCTGCAGGTCTTCGAGGGTCCAGCTGCTGTCGACCTGCGCGGGTGCCTCGGTGTAGAAGGCGTTCCTGGGCGGGATGCTCTCGGCTTCGGCGCACTGCTCGCACCCGAATCGGGTGCGGAGCTCTCCGAGCGAGCGAGCGCTGGAGTAGCCGCATTCCTCGGCCGCCGCTTCGACCTCCGGGGTGGTGGAGGCGAACGGATACGCGAGGCTGCGCACGTCGTACCCCCAGGTGAGGAGCGTGTTCCTGTCCCAGCACAGCTGGCGTTTCGCCTCGTCGAGCGGGAGGGCCGCGAGGTTGGGATGGTCGACGGTGTGCCCGCCGATCTCGTGGCCGGCACGGGCCAGCTCGTCGAGCTCGGCGCGCGTGAAGTAGCCGGGCGCATCGATGAGTCCGGATGAGACGAAGAACGTCGCTGGCACGCCGTTCGCGGCGAGCACGGGGGCGGCGTTCATCTGGTTGTCGCGGCCGTCGTCGAAGGTGAGGCTGACGATGGTCCACGGAGCGGTCGCGGCTTCGGCCGGCGGCGGTCCGGCCCAGCTCAGCAGCAGCGCGGCGCAGAGCGCCGCCGCGGCCGACATGGCGTCCGCGAGCTTGGCGCGTCTGCCGCCCGCCTCACGCGGCCGGAGCCGGGACGCGCGCACTGCTCTGGGGTCCTCTCAGGGGCATCGGGGGAGACGGCATCTCCGAGATCCTGCTGTGCAGCTGGGGTGAGGAGAGCTCGCGGCCGCGGCGCCGCCACCGGTCCGCGAGATGTCGGGCCTCGATGCTGTAGCCGTCGCCGAGGATGCGGAACTCGTGGATGTGCGCGGGGAGCGCGTCCACGTCGCTCGCGATGAACGCCTCGTTGGCGGTCCTGGCGTGGACGAGCGGGGAGCCGTGGGCGGCAGCGGCAAGGTGCCCGCGGCCGGCTTCGAGGACGATGATGCCGCAGTTCCCGTCGAGGCGGGCCACGGCGAGGTCGAGTGCTGAGTGCGCGGAGAGCCGGCGTCGGATGCCCTCCTCGACGAGATGCGCGATGATCTCGGCGCACGACCAGGAGTCGTGGCCCGAGCGTGGGTGGTGTCCGGCGGCGAGCAGCTCGTCGCCGAGGGCTCTCGCGTTGCGGATGCCGCCCGTGTGGACGACCGTGATGCCGCCCGTGCAGTCCGTGGCGGGCTGGCGGGAGTCGGTCGCGGCCTCTGACGCGTCGGCGACGATGACGCCGATGCCGGACCCGCACTCCTGGAGTGCCGGGGGCACGTCGATCCGCTCGAGCGGGCGGTTGGTGTGGGCGCCGATCGCCGTCCTGACGAGCGTCGTGCTCGCCCCGCGGTAGTCGCTGAGCGTCAACCCGGCGAGGGAGTGCCCTGGCCCCGACTGCCGACGCAGGGCGCTGATGAGGCGCGGTGCTGCCTGGCCCGCCCCGATGCGGGCGACGATGGCGCTCACGATCGACCGACGGGGGTCGCCGGCTCCCGGTTCGCGAGACGCATGACGTCGGCGGAGCGAGCCCCCTGGGAGCGGACGTAGCCGGCGACGCGGTCGACGATCTCGGCGAGCGTCGTGCTGGGCACGTAGCCGACCCGGTTCGTGGCCTTGGTGTTGTTCGGGACGCGCCTGCGCATGTCCTCGAAGCCGGTCGCGTATGCCAGGGCGTACGGCACGAACTCGATGGTGCTGTCGCTGCCGAGCTGCGTGATGATCTGCCGCGCGAGCCCGAGCACGGACACCTCCTGCGCCCCGCCGAGGTTGTACGCCTCGCATCCGGGTTCCGCGAGCTCCGCGATCCGCACCATAGCTGGCACGATGTCCCCGACGTAGCTGAAGCAGCGGGTCTGCGCGCCGTCGCCGAAGACGGTGACCGGCTCTCCTCGAAGCGCCTGCGTGATGAGGTTGGGGACAACCATGCCGTACCTGCCGGTCTGCCGCTCGCCGACGGTGTTGAACAGGCGGACGATGGACACGTCGAGGTTGTACTCGTCGGAGTAGGCCTTCGCGAAGGACTCGTCGAGCCCCTTCGCGGCCGCGTAGTTCCAGCGGCTGGCGAGCGGGGAGCCGAGGATCCGGTCGCTGTTCTCGTCGAGGCTGTCTGCCGTGTTCTTGCCGTAGATCTCGCTCGTGGACACGAGGAGAACCGAGGCGCCGCTTCCCACGGCGGCGTTGAGCACGTTCTCGGTGCCGTGGAGGTTGACACGCAGCCCTCGAAGGGGGTTCTCGACGATGAGCTTCACCCCGACGAGGGCTGCGAGATGGAAGACCCGGTCGCAGCCGTCGATCGCCTCGCGCACGCTCCTCGAGTCGAGGATCGAGCCGTAGGTGATCGTGAGCCGCGGGTTGGAGCGCGCTTCGATGAGGTTGCCGACGGACCCCGTCGACATGTCGTCGAGGATGACGACGTCGTCGCCCTGAGCCAGCAGATGTTCCACGAGGTGGCTGCCGACGAAGCCGGCGCCTCCCGTCACGAGTGTTCTCATGGTCGTTGCCTTTCGCTGTTCTCGTCGCGGGTCAGAGGAGGTGGCGGCCGGGCAGGTCGGTGCCCCGGTAGGTGCTGTCGAGGATGACCTGGTCTGCGCGTATCCAGGACAGGTCCTCTCCCGTGTGCCTCGTGTGGATGAGGATGAGGTCAGCGTCGAACGAGCTGGGGTCGTCGACCGATTCGAGGAGCCTGCCCGAGTGGAGCAGCGCGCTCGGGATGTGCGAGTCCGTGTAGGCGAGGTCGACGCCGAGCGCGTCCAGGTGCGAGAGGATCTCGAGCGCCGGGGACTCGCGCAGGTCGGCGACGTCGGGCTTGTAGGCGATCCCGACGACGTGCACTCTGGTGCCCTCGAGGCCGAGCCCCAGCTGCAGGAGCAGGTGGCGGATGCGGTCGACGACCTGCCTCGGCCGTGCCGCGATCCGCGTCATCGCCTGGGCGATCATGGGCGCATCGACGCGCTCCTCCTTGAGCTGCCAGAGCAGATAGTGGGGGTCGCAGGGGATGCAGTGGCCGCCCACGCCGGGGCCCGGGTAGAAGGGCATGAAGCCGTACGGCTTGGTGGCGGCCGCGTCGATGACCTCGGTGACGGGTACTCCGAGACTGGAGCAGATGTCGGCGAACTCGTTGGCGAGGGCGATGTTGACGGCCCTGAAGGTGTTCTCCAGGATCTTCGTCATCTCGGCCACCTCGAGGCTCGAGACGCGGTGCACGGCGTCCGCGTAGCGGCCCAGGAGGGTGGCGCCCGCTTCCTCGCAGGCGGGGGTGGCGCCGCCGACGACGCGGGGCACGACCTCCTGGGAGAACTGGTCGACGCCAGGGTTGATGCGCTCGGCGCTGAACACGACGTGGACGTCGCTGCCGACTGCCAGGCCGCGCTTGCGGAGCGGCGTGACGAGGAAGTCCTCGGTGCAGCCGATGTAGGTGGTCGAGGTGAGCATGAGCAGCTGCCCCACGACGGCTGCGGCAACGGCGGTCGCGGCTGCGGCGGCGAGGAGGCTCAGGTCGGGGACGAGGTGCACATCGACTGGGGTGGGCACGCACACCACGATGGCGGCGGCCCTGCTCAGCAGCTCCTGGTCGTCGGTGAGCGCGAAGCCCTCGTCCTGGAGTGCGGTGGCGAGTCGCAAACGATCGCCGTCGAGGAGATCCGCATCCTGCGCCCGGATCGTGGAGAGCCGGCGCTGCGAGACATCGAGCGCCAGGACGCGGCTGCCGGCTGCGTGGTAGGCGAGAGCGGTGGGGAGGCCGACGTAGCCGAGGCCGACGATGGCCACGTCGTAGTCGAAGCTCGTCTGCGTGGCCGGAGGCCGCACATCCTGAGCGAGGGGCACCGGACTGAGGGAGATCGCGACCGCGGGGCCGCTCTCGAAGGTGGTCATGGGGAGTCTCCAGAATCGACAGAGCACCGCCCTCTGGGGAAAGGGCGCTGCAGATGGGTGCGGCGGTCGGCGTTGACTCGCTCCGCGTCAACAGCATGGCCCCGCCCGCACCGGCGATCAACAGCCGACCGAGAGGTTGGCGGCTTTCCGAGAGGGGCCTCCATTTCTTGCGGGAAACCGAAGCGGCATTGCGGTCTCATGAACGCGATGAGCATCTACCGTCGGGAGGGCGACGAAGCGATTCGGACGCGGGGAGCAGCGGAACAGCCGCCTGCCACAAGGCCGATCACAGCGAGGTGATGACGCGGATGCTCGACGAACTCCCGAAGCTGGTGGTGCTCGTGGCCCTGATCGCCGCCAGCTTCAGCCTCTCCACAGTGCTGTGGTCGGGCGCTGGGCTGCTGCGGATCGTCGCGGCTCGAGTGTGGCAGCGCGACGGTGCGCACCACTCGAGCGCGGGGGGAAGCGTGGGCAGCGGTGAGCGCCGCGCCCCCCGGCGGCTGGAGCCGAGCGACGTTGCCGTGCTGATCGCCGCCCACAACGAGGAGCTGGTCATCGGCGACACCATCCGTTCGGCCGCAGCCCAGGTCCCGGCCGCGAACATCTTCGTCGCCTCGGACGGCTCGACGGATGGCACGGTCGCGCTCGCGGAAGCCGCGGGGGTGCAGGTGATCGACATCTTCCCGAACCGGGGCAAGGCCGGTGCGCTGGTCGAGGGCATCTCGAGGTTCTCCCTCCGGGACCGGTTCCAGGTGGTGCTGCTGCTCGACGCCGACAGCAGGCTCAGACCCGACTACCTGCTGACGGGCCTGCCGCTCTTCGACGACGCTGGCACGGTCGCGGTGGCGGGGAGAGCGACGAGTGCACTGCATCCGCGCCCGGAGACCTGGCTGGGGCGCCTGCTCACCGCCTACCGGGAACGCACCTACGTGTTCGTGCAGTGCATGCAGAAGTTCGGCCAGGCGTCGAGGCGAGCGAATGCGGTCGCCATCGTCCCCGGGTTCGCGAGCATGTACCGCACGAGCATCCTCGACTCCGTCGACATCGATGCGGCGGGGCTGGCGATCGAGGACTACAACATGACCTTCGAGGTGCACGCGAAGCGGCTCGGGCGCATCGCGTTCCATCCGAGCTGTGCGGTCGCCGAGACGCAGGATCCGGACACGCTGCGGGACTACGTGCTGCAGATGCGGCGCTGGAGTCTCGGCTTCTGGCAGACGGTCCGCCGGCACGGCGCGCACGTCGGGGTGTTCTGGTTCTCCGTCGGGATCAGCATCGTGGAGGTGCTCGTGACGAGCATCATCCTGGTGCTCGCGCTGCCGATGCTGCTGCTGTCGACCCTTGCCTGGCTGCTCGCCGACGTCGCGCGCCTCGGCGGTGCAGGGTTCGAGTGGGCCGTGGCCATCGCGGGGGCGGTCCCGCCGGTGATCGTGCTGCTCGGCCTCCTCGTCCCCGACCTGTGCGTGACCCTCATCGCCGCGGTGCTGTCGCGGCGGCTCCCGAACGCGGCGGCGCTCTGCTTCCCGCTCCTGCGCATCGTGGATGCGGCGGTCTGCATGCTCACCTTCGTGCGAGCGTTCGGGGCGGCCGGCGACGGCCGCTGGATCAGCCCGACCAGGCGGAGCATCCCGGCGATCGAGGCTCGCAGCGTGGACCCGACCCCGGACTCGGCCCTGGCCCCGGACCGGGCAGTGGCTGAGGTCGTCAGACGAGCAGCGACATGAGTGCCACGAGGCGCGCCCTGGAGTCGACGCCGAGCTTGCGGTAGATGCGGGTGAGGCGGAGCTCGACGGTGCGCTGCGACACGAACAGGATGCCGGCGATTTCACGGTTGCGGTGGCCGCTCCAGACGAGCTGAGCGAGTTCGAGCTCGCGGGTGTCCAGCTGTGAGATGAGCGCTGAGGCTCCCTTGCGTTGCGGCGCGGGCTGGGCTGCCCGTGCTGCGTCTGGCGGAGCGGTCGGCGGCGGCTCCTCTAATCGTCGGCGGCGCGCCGCGAGGACTCGCGCGTGCTCGTGCGTGTGCGTGATTCCATCCGGGACCAGGGCCCCGGCGACATCGAAGGCGAGCGCTGCGAGTGCGTCCGTGGGGGCGCAGACCGCGGCGGACCGAGCTGCGGCGGCGGTCGCCCACGTGGAGGGGTGCTCTCTGGAGGCGGCCTCCAGCCGACGCAGCTCCTCGCCTGCCTCGTCGTGCCTCCCCGCGAGCCAGAGGGACTCGATGAGTTCCGCATCCGCTCGAAGGATGGACGGGTTCCGCCGGAACGATGCCTGCGAGCGCTTCGCGAGCCGCAGCTCCCGGATGGCATCGTCGTACCTGCCCTCGATGAGGGCCCGGCTGCCGGCGAGCACCGCGACGTGCGGGCGCAGCGTGCTGTTGTCGTCCTGATCGCACTGCTCGCGTGCCCGGTCGATGAGCTCGTTCACCCGAGTCGAGGGGCTCTGCTCGAGCATCGCGGCGGCCGCCGCGATCAGGTACCTGCGCGGTGCATCCGGTGCTGGCTCTGGCATCTCGAGCGTGGTCCACAGGGTGAGGGCCTGTCTCAGCTTGAGGAGGTTGCCGAGTCGCAGCTCGAGCATGGTGAGCAGCGCGAGCGCGGATTCGCGGAGGAGGAGCGGCAGCGGCCCAGCCGCGGTGAGGTCGTCGAGGATACGCCGCGCCTCCACGTAGCGCTCGTCGAGGATCAGGATGCGGCAGAGCAGGAAGGCATCTTCTGCGGGGAGGGGCGAGCGGTCGTGGATTGCACCGGACAGTTGCTGCTCGGGTTCGCCACCGGCGAGCACCGGAGCTTCGCCGTCGCTGGCAGCTGCGATCGTGGCGAGGAGCCGGTAAGCCAGGGAGTCGACGAGCTGCAGCTCGACCGTGCGTCGGAGGGTGAGCTCGAGCGGTTGGGCGTCCCACCGCTCGAGGTGCAGTCGGGCGAGGGTGATGAGGAGGATCGAGCACGCCTCGGGGGCGCTCGCGCGGTGGGTCTGCACGAGAGCGGCGCCTGCCGAGTCGGCGATGACGTGGTCGATCGCGAACGTGCAGAGCATGCTGACCCTCGCCGCGCGGAGCTCACCCGCAGGCGAGTGCTGCAGGGAACGCCCGAACCCCAGGTAGCGGCGGGCCAGGCTGAACTCGCCCTGGAAGAACAAGGCCTCGGCGAGGAGGGAGAGCAGGTCGCCGCGACCCGGCAGCATGCTGCGCAGCGCGAGCGCCCGCTCCGCGAACTCCACCGCCGTGGCGACCTCTCCGGCCCTGGCCGATGCCTCGGCGAAGCCGAGCAGATCCAACTCGAGGTTCTCGCCGCCATCGAGGAAGCTCCCGTGCCAGAGGGCGATGCCGGACGAACGCTCGTTATGAAGCTCCTTGCCGAGCGCGTGCACCTCCCGCCGCTGGCGGGCATCCATCGCGGCGTGCAGCGCGGCGCGCTCCACCGGATCGGCGATGTGCACGCGGTCGTCCGAGACATCGACGATGCCGTGCTCGATGAGGTCCTCGAGTGCGTCCTGCTGCGCCCAGGACGAGCTGCTGAGGGCGGTTCGGGAAGAGAACGGGGCCAGGGCGATGAGCCCCAGGAGGTCGTCGGAGTCGCGAGCGGTGTGGGACGCCGCCTCGGGGGCGACGGCGTTGGGAATTCGGAGCGGGATGCGGATCGGGTCGACGCCGTCGCGCTCACGCTGATTGAGCCTGGCCGAGACGATCAGCCCCGGGCGGCCATCGGAGGCCACAGCGAGGAGCATGAGCGCCTCCCGGGTCGTGCCGTCGGGGGATGCGGTCGCAGCGACCTCCACGGACTCCTCCCGGGAGAGGGCGCGAAGCGGATGCTGGCGGAACCCGGCGAAGACCGAGCTGCGAGCGATGTGCGTCGCTGACGCGGCGATGCGCAACCCGGTGCCAGGGAGGCGCGGCACGAGGTGCTCGAGCACTGCAGCGCTGTCGGAGTCGAGCAGGTCGATGTCGTCGACGAAGAGGGTGAGGGGAGCCGCGTTCGCGCGGAGCTGCCCTGCGAACTCGTCGGCGAGGTGCAGCGGGTGCAGTCGCTCGGCTCTGACCAGCGCGAGCTGCTTCTCGATGCTCTCCTGGGCCGGCCCGCCGAGGCTGAGCGCGATGACCGACAGCCCCGAGTACGGCCATTGGCTCTCGCTCCGTCTCAGCCGGATGAGCTTCGCGCCGAGATCTGCCGCGCCAGCCTCGAGCAGGCTCGTCTTGCCGATCTGCCGTGGGCCGGTGAAGAGCAGGAAGTCCTCCGCGTCCTCCGAGCGCACCGCCGAGAGAAGCGCCAGTTCGCGGTTTCGTCCCAGCATGGCTGCGTCCACTCTCCCACCGGTGGCGTATCGATCAGGAGGGGGAGTGGCGGGGATCGTCGCTTCCGGTGTGCGATGAGTTTAGATGCCGTTGCATGCAGACTCATGTAGTCACCCCGGGTTTCACCCCGGGGTAGAGGTGCCCAGCAACCCTGCAGGCCTGGCCTAGCGGGACAGGCTGAGGAACCTGTACCGGATGCCGGTGCGCGAGGTGAGCCAGCCCTCCGACGGCTCGCGGGCGTCCACCGACCACTCCTCGCCAGACCAGTCGGGGGCGTGCGCGTCGCCAGGGACGTCGAGGTCGATCTCGGTCACCTCGAGGCGGTCGGCGCGCGCGATGGCCTCCCGGTAGAGCTCACCGCCGCCCATGACCCACACGTCGGCGTCGGCGTTTGCATTGGCGTCGGCGTTTGCATTCGTGCTCGTGCCCGCGAGGGCGAGCGCCTCCTCGAGTGAACCGGCGCGCTCGGCCCCCTCTGCGGCCCAGTCAGCCTGCCGTGTCACGACGATATTCCGACGCCCCGGCAGCGGACGGAAGCGTTCCGGGAGCGAGTCCCAGGTCTTGCGGCCCATGATCACGGGATGCTTGAGCGTGACGGCCTTGAAGTGCGCCAGGTCCTCGGGCACGTGCCAGGGGATGCCGCCCTCGGCCCCGATCACGCCGCCGCGCGCCTGCGCCCAGACGAGCCCGACGCTCATACCGCGATCGCCGCGCGGATCGTGGGGTGGTGCTCGTAGTTCGCGACCTCGAAGTCCTCGAACTCGTAGTCGAAGATCGTGTCGGGGGTGCGGTGGACCCGCAGCTGCGGGTACGGGTACGGGTCGCGCGTCAGCTGCTCCCGCACCTGCTCCTCGTGGTTGTCGTAGATGTGCACGTCGCCGCCCGTCCACACGAACTCACCGGGCTCGAGCCCCGTCTGCTGCGCCACCATGAGCGTCAGCATGGCGTAGGAGGCGATGTTGAACGGCACGCCGAGGAACAGGTCGGCGCTGCGCTGGTACAGCTGGCAGGAGAGCTTGCCGTCGGCGACGTAGAACTGGAAAAGGGCGTGGCACGGGGGCAGCGCCATGGTGGAGATCTCGGCCGGGTTCCAGGCCGTGACGATGTGGCGGCGGGAGTCGGGGTTGTCGCGGATCTGCGCGACGACCTGCTCGATCTGGTCGATGTGGCCGCCCTCGGGGGTCGGCCAGGAGCGCCACTGCACGCCGTAGACGGGGCCGAGGTCGCCGTTCTCGTCGGCCCACTCGTCCCAGATCTTCACGCCGCGCTCCTGCAGCCAGCGCACGTTCGAGTCTCCGCGGAGGAACCACAGCAGCTCGTACGCGATGGACTTGAAGTGCACGCGCTTCGTCGTGATGAGCGGGAAGCTCTCCGACAGATCGAACCGAAGCTGGCGGCCGAACACGCTGCGCGTCCCCGTGCCGGTGCGGTCGGACTTGCGGGCGCCGGTCTCGAGCACGTCGCGCAGCAGGTCTTCGTACGGGGTCTTGATCTCCGAAGTCACGTCCCGAGGATACGCCTCGGCGCCCTCTGGGGCATCTCGCGGGAGGCGCGACCTACGCTCGTGGCATGAGCACCCCCGCAGCCTCCCCGTCCAAGCCCGAACGTCTGCTGATCGCCGGCTTCGGCAAGCTCGGTGCGCGGCTGGGGGAGCGGTACGCGGCCCGCGGCACCGAGGTGCTCGGCGTGCGGCGCGGCGAGCGCGTGGCAGGCGCAGGCGTCGAGCTCATCCGCGCTGACCTTGCCGACTCGGGCGCCGCGCCCCTCAGCCTGCCCGGCGTCGACGCGCTGGTCATCACGCTCCCGCCGCCCTCTGTGGACGGCGTCGTCGCGCCCGACGGCTACCGGCGCTCCCTCGAGACGCTCGCAGCGGGCCTGCCGAGCATCCCGGAGCGGGTCGTGTTCGTGTCGTCGACGCGCGTGTTCGAGGGCAGGGGCGACGGCTCCTCGATCAGCGAGACGGACGCGCCGGAACCGACCTCGGACCGGGGCCGCGCGCTCGTCGACGGCGAGCGACGCGCGGTCGAGCTGTTCGGCGCCACCGTCGTGCGGCCATCGGGAATCTACGGCCCGGGGCGGGACAGCCTCATCCGGCGTGTGCTCGCTGGCGACCCGATCCAGTACGCCCGTCGGACGAATCGGGTGCACGAGACCGACCTCGTGCGTGCCATCGAGGCGCTCCTCGAGCGGGCAGACGCGCCCCAGCTGCTGCACGCGACCGACGCCAGCCCGGTTTCCCTCGGCGAGGTCGCGACCTTCGTGGCAGGCGAGCTGGGCGTGGATGCGCCCCCGCGCATCCACCCGGAAGAGGCCGGCGGCACCCTGCTGAGCGGCGAGCGGATGCTTGCATTCCTCGGCGCCCTCGACTACCCCGGCTACCGTGACGGCTACGCCGAGATGGTGCGCCTGCGCGCGGCCTGACCCCGTCCGCCGCCGCTCTCCCGCTGCGCCTGCCCGTCTTCGCCCGGCCTTCGCGCGTCCCTCCCCGTTCCGCGTGCCCTTCCGCTGCTTCCTGGCTATGCGCGTCCCTCCCCGTTCCGCGCAGGGTTGAGTTGTGGTCGTTCTGGCGCGTTCTTGACGACCACAAGTCCGCTTTGGGCGTGCGCGCGGCCCGCCGCCGCATCCGCCGCAGTTCTCCCGCTGCGCCACGACTTCGCGTGCCCCTCCCGGTCCGCCCGCCCTGCGCGGGCCCCTTCTGCCCATGCCTCGTGTGCTTCCCCCACTTGTCCAGAGTTGAGTTGTGGTCGTTCTGGCGCGATCTTGACGACCACAACTGCGCTTTGGGCGTGCGCGCCGAGCTTGGCGGGCACGCCGGATGCCCGGGCGCGGGTTGGGGGATGGCGGGGTGCGGGTTGCTTGGTGCGCACAGCTTGGTGCGGACGGCGCGGTCGCCAGCGCGAGTTCGGGAGAAGCGACGCGCGCGGCAGCGATGCCGGTGCGCGGCATACTGGTGGCGTCGCCGCGAGGCGCCTGCTCCGCCCCCGAGCTCCACCCCGCACTCGTCGCCCGTCACCAAGGGCGACGCCCGAAGGAGTCGCATGCCCGAGCCAGAAGCCCCCGACGAGACCGCGGGTGTGCCCTCACCCGCGTCCAGCTCACCATCGGTGCCCGACTCCGGGCAGTCTGTTCTGGGACAGCCCGTTTCCGGGCAACCTGTTCCGGAGCAGCAGGTTCTCGGGCACCCCGTTTTAGGACAGCACGTTCCCGCGGTGCCCGACTCCGGGCAGCCCGTTCCCGGGCAGCCCGTTCCCGGGCAGCCCGTTCCCGGGCAGCCCGTTCCCGGGCAGCCCGTTCCCGGGCAGCCCGTTCCCGGGCAGCCCGTTCCCGCGTTCGCTGACGCTGACGCTGACGCTGACGCTGACGCGTTCATCCTCACCGCCGGCACGATCGTGACGATGGATGCGCAGCTGCCGCGTGCATCCGCGGTCGCGGTCGCCGGCGCGAAGATCGTCGCCGTCGGCACGCTCGCCGAGTGCTCGGAGGTTCTGCCGGGCGCCCCGGTGCTCGATAGCGGCGCGCCCGTGCTCATGCCCGGCTTCATCGACCCGCACAGCCACCCGTTCCTGAGCGGACTCGCCACGCAGCTCCCGGCGCTGTCGATCGCGCCGTGGAAGGCGCCGCGCTGGAGCGACGTGCTCAGCATCTTCTCGCAGGCGATGGCGGAGAACGACGCGGGTCTTCCCCTGCTCTTCAACGGCTTCGATGCGCTCCTGCACGGTCGCCCGGCCCCGACGGCCGCCGACCTCGATGAGATCTTCGGCGACCGGATCGCTGTGGTCGTCGACAACTCGGGGCACGCCTGCTCGTTCACGTCGGCGCTCATTCGCAGTCGCGGCTGGGACGCGCATCCGCCCGCCGACCCGATCGGGGGATCGTTCGCGCGCGACGCCGACGGCGCGCTCATCGGCATCTCGTACGAGATCCCCGCCAACACGGCCGTGCTGGGCCCCGTCATGCAGCAGCTCGGCGGCAACCCTCTCGGCAGCGCAGCCGAGTACTACGCCCTCATGGCGCGCGCCGGCATCACCTCGACGTCCGACATGACGTTCTCCGCCGACCTCGCCCCCGCCTACGAGGCGCTCGCCGTCATGCCGTCTTCGCCTCTGCGCGTGAGCCTGTGGGAGGTGTCGACCGCCGCAGATCCGGGGGCTTCCGCAACGTTTTCCGCGGGGGAGGAGCGACTCGTCAAGCAGGGCGTGAAGCTCTGGACCGATGGGTCCCCGTGGATCGGCAACGTCGCCACCTCCTTCCCCTACGTCGCGAGCGAGGCGACCGAGCGAGCGGGCATCGACCCCGCGACGGCGGGTGGCGCATCCGCCATGAACTACTCGCGAGCACAGGTGGATGCGATCCTCGACCGTTGCGCGCCGCTCGGCTGGCAGATGTCGTTCCACGCGAACGGCGACCTGGCCATCGACTTCGCTCTCGACGCATACGAGCGCGCGCTCGCCGAGCACGGTCTGCTCGGCACCGACCACCGTTGGCGCATCGAGCACGCGGGGGCTGGGCGCCGCGAGCAGTTCGAGCGGGCCGCGCGCCTCGGCGTCCACGTCTCGCTCGCGCCGTTCCAGTACTACTTCTGGGGCGACCTCCTCGACGGGCACATGTTCGCGCCCGAGCACGGCGCGCGCTGGCAGGCGTTCACCGAGGCGGTCGAGGCGGGGGTCGTGGTGTCCCTGCACAACGACGGCTCCGTGTCCCCGCCGGCACCCATCCTGAACGTGCAGACTGCCGTGACCCGGCGCACGAGCAGCGGGCGCATCCACGCCCCGCAGCAGGCGATCTCGGTGGATGCGGCCCTCAAGGCCCACACGATCGACGCGGCCCGCACCCTCCACCGGGAGCATCTCGTCGGATCGATCGCGGTGGGCAAGCTCGCCGACTTCGTGGAGCTGAGCGCCGACCCGTACGAGGTGACGCCCCGCTACCTCGCGGAGCGTGTGCAGGTCCTCGGAACGTGGGTGGATGGGGCGCGCGTCGACCTGCCGGAGTTCCTCGCCGCGGCGCACGCCAGCGACCCCGCGCCGCACGTCCACCACGCGGCACGCGGCCACACGGGGCACGGCTGCTGAGTCGCGCGGGCCGGGCCTGGCGGGCAGCGTCTCGCGTGCGGGGCCTGGCGGGGCCGGTCCTGGCGGGCCGGGTCTCGCGTGCGGATTCTCGCGGGCCGGGCCGCGCGCGGTTGTGTGCCGAGTCTTGCGTGCCGGGCCGCGCGCGCCGGCCCGCCAGAGTTGTGGCCTGGTGCGGTTGGGGCCGGGGTAAGCGGCATCTCCCCACAACTCTCTGCGGGAGGGGCGTCTGCGTGGCGGCCGGGGTTCGTCCGTGTGCGCATCCGCGTCCGCGGAGTTGTGGCTCGTTGCGGTTGGGGGCGGGATGGGCAGCGCTTGCCCACAACTCTTTGATCGCTCGCGCTCTGTGGAACCGCGTCCGCTCCCACAGAGTTGTGGCTTGGTGCGGTCGGGGGCGGGGTGGGGAGCACTTGGCCACAACTCCGAGGCGCGCTGCCGCTGCCGCTGCCGCTGCTGCTGCTGCTGCTGCAGTGGAGCCCGAGCCAGGGCCCGCCGAGCCCGAGCCGGAGCCCGAGCCAGGGCCCGCCGCAGAGCCCGCGCCGGCGCCCGCGCGAGCCCCAGGGGCCGGCCGCGCTAGTCGCGGATGCGGCGTCGCTCCCACGCGAGCGCGATGTGCTCGCGCATCTCTCTGGCGGCCGCCTCGCCGTCGCCGGCTTCGATGGCGGCGTAGACGCGCTCGTGCTCTTCGAGGGTGAGGCGCACGGCGTCGGCACCCGGAGCGCCGTAGTAGCGGCTGCTCTCGCCGGCGCGCTTCGACAGGCTGCGGGCGATGCCCGAGGCGAGGCGGTCGCCGGCGGTGTCCATGACGGAGAAGTGGAAGGCGACGTCCGCGGCGGCGAACGCGTCGCGCTCGTCGGCGGTGGCGTGCATGGTCTCGAGGTGGTCGTGGATGACGCGCAGCTCGTCGTCGCTCCGGCTCGTGGCGGCGGCCGCGGCGATGCTCGACTCGAGCTGCCCACGCACGACGGCGAGCTCGTCGAGGATGCCGAGCGTCTCGTCGTTCTCGATCATGGTGCCGAGCACGACCTTGTCGAGGATGTTCCACTCGGACTGCGGGGCGATCTGCGTTCCGCGTCCTTGCACGACGGAGACCATCCCCTTCTCCTCGAGGCGCTTCATGGACTCGCGGATGACGGTGCGGCTGACGCCGAAGTTCTCGCACAGCTCGGTCTCGGTGGGGAGGAGGTCGCCTGGTGCGACTTCTCCGGTGACGATGGCGGAGACGAGGTCGTGCACGACCTGCACGCCGAGCCTCGCGGCGGGCGTGCGGTGGGTGCCGAGCCGGGGCGTCGTGGTGCTGGACATGCGGTGATTGTAGTCACGAAGTGGCCCGCGAATCCGCGCACACGAGCAAAAGCCAGAAAAACGTATGACGAATAAATCGTGTGATGTATGCTGAATCTCCCATCTGAAGATCAAGGACGATATGAAGATCACCGGCTTCCGCTTGCTCACCACCCGGCACGACTGGGGGCGGTCGATCGGCGACGTCAACGGCCACATCCGCGCCGCAGTCACCGACGTCCCGATCGTGATCCTCGAGACCGACGAGGGGGTCGAGGGGGTCGGCATCGGCTCGCACGCCGACGTCGCCAGGCTCTTCCCGGCGCTCGAAGGGGAAGACCCCCGAGGTGTCTCGGCGCTCTTCGACCGGATGCTCGCGCAGGTCTTCAAGTCCGGTCACGCGGGTGCCACCTACGGCGGGGTCGCGACGCTCGATGCCGCGCTCTGGGACCTCAAGGCGAAGCTCGCCGGCGAGCCCCTCTGGCGCCTGCTCGGCGGACGCGACAGGTTCGTGCCCGGGTATGCATCCGGTCTCGACATCGCACTCGACGACGGCGAGCTCGTCTCCTTCTATGAGGACTTCGCCGAGCGCGGCTACGTCGCCGGCAAGCTCAAGGGCGGCGTCGACCCGGTCGCCGATCTGCGTCGGCTGCGGCTCCTGCGCGGCGTGCTCGCTCGCAACACCCCGAGTCCGGGCCTCATGCTCGATGCCAATGAGTCGTGGCAGGTGAAGCAGGCGGTGAGGTACGTCTCCGCGATCGAGAGCGAGATCGACCTCCTGTGGGTCGAGGAGCCGCTGCGGCGCTGGGATGCGCTCGGTCACGCGCGCCTGTCTGCGGCGGTGCGCGCGGCGGTCGCGACGGGAGAGAACCTGACGGGCGTCGACCAGTTCCGTCCGCTCTTCGACGCGGGGGCGCCCGACATCGTGCAGGCTGGCGCCATCTGGGGGGTCACGCACGTGCTCCGCCTCGCCTACGCGGCGGATGCCAGGAACCTCCCCGTGAGCCCGGTGGGCTACAACACGAATCCGGCCGTCGCCGCCGCCATGACCGCGGTGCCGAATCACCTGACGACCGAGGTGCAGGCCCTGCACTGGGCCCACGGCATGAGCGTCGATCAGGAGTTCGCCGACGGTGGCATCGTGCTCGGGGATCAGGTTGGGTCCGGCATCAGCATCGACGAGTCTGCGATCGTGGATGCGGGGCGTGGCTGGGCGGACCCGGCCGGGCCGCACATGCGCCCGTCTCGTGCTGGGCTGCGGGTCGTGCTCGATGGCGTCGAGCGCTGAGCTGGCGCCTGGTGGGCGGCGGGCGCTGCGGTTGGCGCGCGAGAGTTGTGGGCAGGTGTCGCTGGCGGCCAGGACGAGCGCGTCGGGCCACAACTCGGCGCGGTGGG
Organism: Pseudoclavibacter sp. AY1H1; assembly: GCF_002931055.1. Classification (GTDB taxonomy): domain Bacteria; phylum Actinomycetota; class Actinomycetes; order Actinomycetales; family Microbacteriaceae; genus Pseudoclavibacter. The sequence goes on from NZ_PSXX01000013.1 coordinate 98,498, forward strand.
GGCGCCTTTGGGGTGCGATCACATCGGCGGGCGAAGAACCTGCCGTGAGGACTTGCGGCGGGGTCCTCGCATCGGTACATTGGGTGCAATGGCAGCGCTACCAGTAGCGCTCACATAGACCGGGTTCCCATCCGGTTCGCACACGCTCACGCAACGGCGCGAAGGAGTCGCAGTGTCCACGAGTTCCCTTGAAACGCAGGCCGGAGAGGCCGAGGCCGACAGCGCCGCCCTCCTGCCGGACGGCCCCGTGCGGGCCCGCTCCGCCAAGATCGGCGCCATCGGCGCTGGCGCCATCATGGCAGACCAGCACCTCGCGGCCTACGGCGAAGCCGGCTTCCCCGTCGTCGCGATCGCCTCCAGAACCAAGGCCAACGCCCAGTGCGTCGCCGAGCGGTGGGGAATCCCGACCGTGCACGACACCCCAGAGCAGCTCATCGAGGACCCCGAGGTCGAGATCGTCGACATCGCGTACCCGCCCGACCTGCAGCCCGCGCTCATCCGCAAGGCCCTCGCGCAGCCGCACGTCAAGGCGGTGCTGGCCCAGAAACCCCTCGCCCTCACGCTCGACGAGGCCATCGCCCTCCGCGACGAGGCCGAGGCTGCCGGCAAGATCCTCTCCGTCAACCAGAACATGCGCTACGACCAGTCGATCCGCGTGCTCAAGCAGCTCCTCGAGCGCGGCGAGCTCGGCGAGCCCGTCTTCGTCGAGATCGACATGAAGGCCGTGCCCCACTGGCAGGGCTTCCTCGAGGGCTACGACCGCCTCACGCTCGCCAACATGAGCGTGCACCACCTCGACGTCCTCCGCTTCCTCTTCGGCGACCCCGACGAGATCATGACCGTCACCCGCTCCGACCCGCGCACCCAGTTCCCGCACACCGACGGCATCGTCGTCTCCACCCTGCGCTTCCCCGGCGGGCTCCTCGCCCTCTCGACGGAAGACGTGTGGGGCGGCCCGCGCGAAGAGGGGTTCGACGACGACTTCTCCATCACCTGGCGAGTGGAGGGGACACGCGGCGTCGCGAAGGGCACGATCGGCTGGCCGAGCGGCACGCCGTCGACCATCACGTACGCCTCGGCCGCCCGCGCCGACGGGGGACCGTCGACCGACGGCAAGTGGGTGACGCCCACCTGGGACACGCACTGGTTCCCGCACGCGTTCATCGGCGTCATGGAGCAGCTCCAGCACGCCGTCGAGACCGGCAGCGAGCCCGCCCTCACCGTCGCAGACAACGTCAAGACCGTCGCCCTCATCGAGGCCGGCTACCGCTCCATCGCCGAACGGCGCCCCGTGCGCCTCGACGAGTTCCCCCTCTGACCTCGACCCCCGCATCCACTCACCACCCCTCAACGGGCCAACGGCCCCAAGCGAAGGAGCAAAGAAGCTCATGATCCAAGTCGGCATCTTCAGCGGATACTTCCCCTACGACCTCAAGACCACCGCCCAGAAGGCGCGCGAGCTCGGCTTCAACACCGTCCAGCTCGACCTGCACTTCAAGGACCTCGACCTCACGGCGGGCCAGATCACGAAGGAGAAGGCGAAGCTCGTCGCCGACACCTTCCGCGACAACAACCTCCCCATCTCGGCGATCTCGGGATACACGAACATCGTGCACCCGGACCCGGACCACCGCCGCGCGAACGTCGACTACCTGAAGGAGATCATCCGCAACGCGCGCTCCTTCGGAACGCCGTACGTCATCAGCGAATCCGGCACCTTCAACCCGGACAGCGAGTGGGACAGCGACCCGCACAACAAGACCGAGGACGCCTACGAGCAGGTGCGCGACGTGCTCGCCGAGCTCGCCCAGGAAGCGTACGACCACGGCTCGATCTTCCTGCTCGAGACGTACGTCAACAACGTCATCGGCTCGGTCCGCGAGACGGTGCGCGTGTTCAACGACATCCGCTCGCCCGGCATCGAGCTGCTCATGGACCCGACCAACTACTTCGACGCGTCGAACATCGACGACCAGGCTGGCGTGCTCAACGAGGTCTTCGACACGCTCGCCGACAAGGTGCGCGTCGCCCACGCCAAGGACGTCAAGCGGGCGGGCGACGACAAGAGCGAGAAGCACGCCGACATCGGCGACGACGACGCGCTCGCGTCGCACACCTTCCGCGGCGTCGGCGAGATCGAGCTGCCGGCCGCGGGCCTCGGCTCGCTCGACTACGAGCTGTACCTGCAGCGACTCGCGGAGCGCAGCCCGAACGCGCCGCTCATCATCGAGCACCTCGATGAGTCGGACATCCCGCGCGCGAAGAAGTTCATCGACGACATCCTGCGCAAGTACTCGATCTAGCCGGCGCTCGCGCCCGTCGGGGCGCGGCGCGCAGCGGCCAGCTTCCGTGATGACTCGAGCCGGATCGCCCGAAGAGGGTGGCGTCCGGCCGAGTTGTCACGGAGATTGGACGGGGCGGGCGGCGGTGCACGCAGGGTCAGCAGACAACAACGGGCTTCGGCCGGAGGAACCATGACGGAAACAGGTGAGAAGCCGGTCGCGATCGTGACCGGTGCTGGCGGATCGCTCGGACGGGCCACCGCCCTGCGACTCGGGCGCGACGGCTACGCCGTCGCCGTGCTCGGGCGAGGCGGCGCGACGCTGGCGGAGACGGCGGATGAGCTGCGGGCTGCGGGCATCCCCACCTACGTGCTCGAGGTCGACCTGCGCGACGCCGCCGCCATCAAGGCGGCCGTGCGCGAGGCGGAAACCGAGTTCGGGCCAGTGCACGCGCTCATCAACAATGCCGCGATCTACCCGCCGACGCCGTTCTTCGACATCACGGTGGAGGAGTTCGACGACGTCGTCGCGGTGAACCAGCGCGGCTACTTCGTTGCGGCGCAGGCGGCGGCCGAGCTGATGCGCGAGCGCGGCACCGGCGCGATCGTCAACATCGGCTCCATCACGTGGAGCGGCGGGTGGGACAAGCTCGCGAGCTACGTCACGACGAAGGGCGCCGCCGTCGCAATGACGCGGGCCCTCGCCCGTGAGCTCGGCGAGTTCGGGATCCGCGTGAACCTCCTCTCTCCGGGGGCCTTCCCGACGAAGGCCGAGGAGATCCACGAGAACCCCGAGCAGTACACGCAGTTCGTGCTCGACCACCAGTCGCTGAAGCGGCGCGGTGACCCTGACGAGGTCGCGAGCGTCATCTCCTTCCTGGTGGGCAAGGACTCGAGCTTCGTGACCGGGCAGACGATCAACGTCGATGGCGGATGGGTGATGATGTGAGCGAGCAGCAGACTTCAGGGGCGGCGGCACGGACCGGGGCGGCGGGCGCCGGTGGCACGGACGGGGTCGACGTCTTCGGCGCCGAGCTGTCGATCGCCGATCTCCGCAGGCGCACGGGCGACCTCTCCGCCGTGGCGGGCATCCGCCAGGTGGTGCTCGACAACGGCGTGGAGCGCGGCGTGCGGGCGATCGACCTGCGCACCTCCGCCGGCCTCGAGCTCGAGGTGCTCGTCGACCGGGCGTTCGACCTCGGCTCGATGCGCTTCCGCGGTGCCCCCATCGGGTGGCGCAGTGGCAACGGGTTCCGGCATCCCGGCCTGCACGAGCACAACGACGAGGGCGGACTCTCCTGGCTGCGGGCGCTCGATGGGCTGCTCGTCTCCGGTGGGCTCGACCACACGCTCTTCGGCGGCGAGGTGGATGCGACCCGCTACAACTACCCGCCGAAGCAGACCGTCACGCACGGGCTGCACGGGCGGCTGACCGCGATTCCGGCGCGGCTGCTCGAGGCGCGTGAGCTCGAGCGTGACGGTCGAGTGGTGCTGCGGGTCGTCGGCGAGGTGATCCAGGCGACGGCGTTCGGCGAGCATCTGCGCCTGACGCGCACGATCGAGCTCGACTTCGACGGTCGCGAGGTGCGCTTCGACGATGTCGTCGACAACCTCGGGTTCGACCCGACGCCTCACATGTTCCTGTACCACATCAACGTCGGCTGGCCCTTCCTGGATGAGGGTGCGAGGTTCGTCGCACCCATCACGAAGCACCTCTGGCAGTCGGACTCGGTGGCCGAGCAGGGCACGAGCTACCGGGTCATGCCTGCTCCGATCGACGGGTTCGTGGAGCAGGTCACCGAGCATGAGCTCGTGGCCGGCGACGACGGCAGGCACCGCGTCGCGCTCATCACGGCCGGTGGCGAGCGGGGGATCGAGCTGAGCTGGGAGGCTGCGGGCATGCCCCACTTCTTCGAGTGGCAGAACCTGCGCAGCGGCCAGTACGGCATCGGGCTCGAGCCGAGCACGCACCACGTGTCCGGGGATGCGGCTTCGCGCCAGGATGGCACGGCCCTGTTCCTCGAACACGGGGAGTCGCGCAGCTACTCGACGACGATCCGCGTGCTCGACGGTGTCGCGGAGACGAGTGCGGCCGAGGCCGCTATTCGCGCTATCGGCGATCAGCCGGAATGAACCTCCATGCCCGGGGCTGACGACGAGGTTGGCTCCGGGCGTCCTACACTTGACATGTTAGCGCTGCCAGCGGCGCATCCACCGAAACGAGGAACACCATGAGCGGCGCAGACGGCACCAGCGACACCCACCAAGCAGACTCCGGGGCAGGCGGTGGGATCCTCTCCGGCATCCGCGTGCTGGACTGCTCGATCGCCATGGCCGGCCCCTTCGCCGCGCAGCGCCTCGGCGACCTCGGCGCCGACGTCATCAAGGTCGAACCACCAGCAGGCGAATGGCAGCGCCACGCACCGGCCGGAGGCGCGGCGGGCAACGAGATCAACGTCTCCTTCCTCTCCCTCAACCGCAACAAGCGCTCCATCGCGCTCGACCTCAAGTCCGACGACGGCCGCGAAGTGCTGCGAGAGCTCGTCGCCACGAGCGACGTCTTCCTCCAGAACTACCGGCCGGGTGTCGCCGCCCGCCTCGGCGTCGACTACGAGACGCTGCGCGCCATCAACCCCAGCATCGTCTACGTGTCCGTCTCCGGATACGGCGAGGACGGGCCCTACAAGATGCGCCCGGGCCAGGACCTTCTGCTCCAGGCCATGAGCGGTGCCATGCTCTCCACGGGCCGCGACGGCGAACCCCCGCAGGCCGCCGGCCAGTACCTCGTCGACGCCATCACCGCATCCACGGCCTTCGAAGGCGTGCTCGCGGCGCTCTTCCACCGGGAGCGCACGGGCGAAGGCCAGCTCGTGACCGTCAACATGCTCGACGCCATCACGACCCTGCAGATGCAGGAGCTGTCCGTGTTCACCGCAGGCGGCGTGCCCCAGCAGCGCAGCGCCGAACCGCACGCGCACGTCTATATCCGCTCGCCCTACGGCTCCTTCGCGACCTCGGACGGCTTCATCGTGCTTGCCATGCCCGACCTCGAAGAGCTCGGCCGCACGATCGGGGAGGACAGCTTCATCGGCCTCCACACGCTCGACGACTCGTGGCGCCTCCGCGACGAGGTCTTCGCCAAGACCGCCGCCCGCCTCGCGACCAACACGAGCGCGCACTGGCTCGACGCCTTCTCGAAGACCTCGATCTGGGCCGGCCCCGTGTACGGCTACGCCGACCTCGTCGCCGACCCGCAGATCGCGCACAACGGCACCTTCGTCGAATACGAGCACCCGACCGAAGGGCTCGTCAAGACGCCGGGGTTCCCCTACAAGTTCTCCAAGACGCCCGCCCGCATCGACCGTGGCGCGCCCCTCACCGGTGAGCACACACGCGAGATCCTGGGCGAGCTCGGTCACGCCGCCGCGCACATCACGGAGCTCGCCGAGCGCGGCGCCATCGCCGTGCGCGACACCCTGACGAACGTGCAGGAGCACCTCGACGGCGCCGTGCTCGCCGACGGCGCCGTCCTGCCGGGCGGATCGGACGCGGCGCTGCCGGGAGAAGGCGCACCGGAGAGCGTCGCCGTGGAGAGCGTCGCCGCGGCCGCCCCCGCGGCCGCCCCAGCGCCGGCCCACGCGGAAGCCGCCGGCGAACGATCATGAGCGAGAGCTCGCCGTCCTCCCCGGACACCAGCACGGGCGGGGCCCGCTACCGGGGCCTCACCTGGGACCACCCCCGCGGCCGGAACGCGCTCGAAGCGGCGGCAGCGCTCACCGCCGCAGCCCCTGGAAGCCGACAGGCGCTGATCGAGTGGGACGCGCATCCGCTCGAAGGCTTCGAATCGGCCCCCATCGCCGAGTTGGCCGAGCGCTACGACCTCATCGTGCTCGACCACCCCCACCTCGGCGAAGCGCTCGCGAGCGACTCGTTCGTGCCGCTCGAGGAGATCTTCGACGCCGCCTTGCTCGACCGCGTGGCCGCCGACGCCATCGGCCCGAGCTTCACCTCCTACTCGCTCCAGGGCTCGCAGTGGGCGCTGCCGCTCGACGCCGCGACGCAGGTCTCGGCCGCCAGGGCCGACCTCCTCGCGGGCGAGATTCCGACCACCTGGGACGACGTCCTCGCCCTCTCGGAGCGCACCAGCGTGGCCCTCTCGCTGGCTGGCCCCCACGCCTTCCTCACCTTCGCGTCCGTGCTCGCGGGGGCTGGCGCGCCGCTTGCCGACGCCCCCGACTGTGGCTCCCTCTTCTCCTCCCGCCGCCTCGCCCGCGACGCCTTCGAGCTGCTCGCGACCATCGCCCGCCGCTCACCCGCGGCGACGCACAGCGAGAACCCCATCGCCCTCCTCGAGCGCATGAGCAGCACCGACTCGCTCGCCTACGTGCCGCTCGTCTACGGCTACGTCACCTCCTCCTCACCCACCCTCCAGTTCCGGGATGCACCCCGCTGGGGCACCTCCGCCCGCCTCGGCTCCACGATCGGCGGGACCGGCATCGCCATCTCGAGACGCTGCCGCGTCACCCCGGAGCTCACCGCCCACCTCGCGTGGCTGCTCGACGCAGAGACGCAACGCACCTTCATCCCGGAGCACGACGGCCAGCCCGGCCTCCGCTCCGCCTGGCACGACGACGCCGTCAACGAGGCCTCGCACGACTTCTACGCCAACACCGCGACGACCATCGAAGAGTCCTGGGTGCGGCCCCGCTACGACGGGTACATCGCCTTCCAGACCGCGGCGTCCGCGCTGCTCCGCGACGCGCTGCTCGGCGATGCCTCCTCGTCGACCGACGCTGCAGCCTCGTCAGCCCCCGCCGAGCGGTGCCTCGACGCGCTGGATGCGGCCTTCGCTGCATCCACGCGCATCGATGCCCCAGCCACGCGCATCCACCCAGCCACCCCAACCACCTCAGGAGTCACCCCATGACCGGCAGCGTTCCCCAGCTGGAGACCGACGAGATCCTCGTCGACCTCGACGGCTTCACCGCGACCGTCACCATCAACCGCCCCGCGAAGCTCAACTCGGTGACGCAGGAGATGTCCGACGCCCTCGTCAGCGTCGCGACCTGGGCCAACGAGAGCGACGACGTGCGCGTCGTGATCCTCACCGGGGCCGGCGAGCGCTCGTTCTGTGCGGGCAGCGACATCCGCTCCCTCGACAAGTACGCGACCCCGTGGGACTTCCGCAACCGCGAGGACTACTGCGACGCACTCCGAGCGCTGCGCAAGCCGATCATCGCCGCCATCAACGGCTACGCCTTCGGCGGCGGACTCGAGACGGCCATGATCTGCGACATCCGCCTCGCCGCCGACACCGCGTCGCTCGCCGCCCCAGAGATCAAGCTCGGCTGGATCGGCGGAGGCGGCATGGCCTCGTTCCTCGCCCACTCGGCCGGCGCCAGCAACGCCGCCCTCATGCTCCTCACCGGGGACCCCATCTCCGCGCAGCAGGCTCAGGCCTGGGGCATCGTGTCCGAGGTGCTGCCAGGGGAGCAGCTGCTCGCACGCGCCCGTGAGCTCGCCGCGACCATCGCATCCCGCCCGCCCATCGCCGCCGAGACGGCGAAGGCCAACCTCCGCGCCTCGTTCAACATGGGCCAGGACGCGGCCGTCGCCTACGAACGCGACCTCCAGACCATCACCTTCGCGACCGCCGACGCCGACGAGGGCCGCGCCGCCTTCGCCGAGAAGCGCCAGGGCACCTTCCGCCGCCGTTAGCCACGGCTCGCGCCATGCTGCCGCACGTCCTGTCCCACCCCGCCGCACCTCGTCTCGTCTCGTCCTGTCTCGTCTCGTCTCGTCTCGTCTATCCCGTCCCGTCCCGTCCCGTCCAGTCCCGTCCCGTCCCGTCCAGTCCAGTCCAGTCCAGTCCCGTCCAGTCCCGTCCCGTCCCGTCCCGTCTCCGAGTCCTCGTCCACCCCACCAGACCCCGCCCCACTTTCGATTCGGGATGGCTTCCTCGCCTCGGGATGGGATGCAAACCATCCCGAAGCGTGAAACCCATCCCGAATCGGGTGGCGCACGGCACGCCTCGCCACGCCTCGCCACGCCACCTCCGGCCCGAACTCGAGGACCTCGCTGGACCCGCCCACTTTCGATTCGGGATGGCTTCCTCGCCTCGGGATGGGATGCAAACCATCTCGAAGCGTGAAACCCATCCCGAATCGGGTGGCGCATGGCACGCCTCGCCACCGCACGCCTCGCCACGGAACGCCACGCCGCGCCACCGCACGCCACTCCACCTCCGGCCCGAACTCGAGGACCTCGCTTGACCCGCCCACTTTCGATTCGGGATGGCTTTCACGCTTCGGGATGGGATGCAAACCATCCCGAAGCGTGAAACCCATCCCGAATCGGGTGGGGTGCAGACCCGAGACCCGAGACCCGAGACCCGAGCCTCACGCCCCACGCCCCACGCCCCACGCCCCACGCCTCACGACACAATCTTCACGACCAGAACCTCAGGAGCTCACATGACATCGCAGCAGACGGCCGCAGGCCAGCAGGCGGCCGCAGGATGGTCGGGCAGCGCAGCCCAGGCGCTCCCGGCCGACGGCACGACCGGCACCCTCGTCGGTCGAGTCTGGGACCCCGCTGTCGGCGGCCCGTCTCCGGTTCTCGTGACCGAGGCGGGCGTGCTCGACCTGAGCCGGACGTTCGCGACGGTGAGCGACATCACCGAGGCCCCCGACCCGGCCGCGGCCGTGCGGGCTGCGGCAACGGATGTGCCCAGCCTTGGGTCGCTCGAGGAGCTCTTCGCGAACACGGAGCCCGATACCCGCGACGAGTCGAAGCCGTGGCTCCTCGCCCCCGTCGACCTCCACGTGCTGAAGGCAGCCGGCGTGACGTTCGCGGTCTCCATGATCGAGCGGGTCATCGAGGAGCGGGTGCGCGGCGACATCGAGGCGGCGGCACGGATGCGCGAGCAGATCCTCGCCGAGATCGGCACGGACCTCGCGAGCCTCAAGCCGGGTTCGGAGGAGGCGACGGCCCTCAAGGCGTACCTCGTGGGAGAGGACCTGTGGAGCCAGTACCTCGAGGTCGGCATCGGACCCGACGCGGAGATCTTCACGAAGGGCCCGACGCTGTCCGCGATGGGCACGGCCGTCCAGGTGGGCGTGCACTCCTCCTCTGAGTGGAACAACCCGGAGCCGGAGGTGGCGCTGCTCATCGCATCCACGGGCGCGATCGTGGGCGCGACGCTCGCGAACGACGTGAACCTGCGCGACATCGAGGGCCGTTCGGCGCTGCTGCTGCCGAAGGCGAAGGACAACAACGCGTCGTGCGGACTCGGCCCGTTCATCCGTCTGTTCGACGGCGACTTCGACCTCGACTCGGTGCGGGGGATGACCGTGGAGCTCGACATCGTGGGCCTCGACGGCTTCACGCTGCACGGGTCGTCGGACCTCGCCCAGATCTCCCGCGACCCCGCCGACCTCGCCGCCCAGCTGCTCGGCCCCCACCACCAGTACCCGGACGGGGCCGTGCTGATGCTCGGCACCATGTTCGCGCCCATCGTCGACCGCGATCAGCCCGACCATGGCTTCACGCACCACGCCGGGGACGTCGTGCGCATCTCCTCACCTGCCCTCGGTAGTCTGGTGGGCCAGGTACAGAGCAGTGAGGGGTGTGCGCCGTGGACATTCGGGATCGCAGCGCTCATGCGCAACCTGGCGGCCAGAAGGCTGCTGTGACCAGGCGGTCGACGCAGAAGGTGACGCTCACCGACGTCGCCGCGTCTGCGGGCGTCTCACCGCAGACGGTGTCGCGGGTGCTGCGGACGCCGGAGCTGGTGTCCGCTGACACGCTCGAGCGGGTGCAGTCGGCGATCGGCGCGCTCGGCTACGTGCCGAACCTGGCCGCGTCGAACCTCGCGTCGAACCGGTCGATGACCGTCGCTGCGATCGTCCCGTCGATCTCCGCGTCCGTGTTCGCGGATGCGCTGCACGGCTTGGAGGCGATGCTCTCGCCGTTCGGCTATCAGCTGTTCATCGGCACGACGGGGTACAGCCCCGAGCATGAGGAGGAGCTCGTCCGCGCGTTCCTGGGGCGTCGGCCGGATGGCATGTTCATCGTCGGCGCCCAGCACACGGATGCGGCATCGACGCTGCTGCGTGCATCCGGGATCCCCGTCGTCGAGGCGTGGGATTCGAGCGAGAACCCCGTCGACAACCTGATCGGCTTCTCCAACGAGGACGCCATCCGCGCGCTCGTCGAGTACGTGCAGGGCAAGGGGTACGAGCATCCGACGTTCGCGGGCTCCTTCCAGTCCGGCGACTTCCGCGCCGCGGCGAGACGCGAGAGCTTCGAGGCCTCGGTCGCCGAGCTGTACCCGGGCGAGCCGGTGCGGGTCGTCGACTCCGGGGTCGCGTCGGTGGACCTCGAGACTGGCCGTGACCTGCTCGACGCGGCGCTCCGCGAGCATCCCGAGACCGATGCGCTCATGTTCGCGAGCGATGTCTTCGCGGCGGGTGCCGTGCTGGAGTGTGCTCGCCGCGGGGTCTCCGTGCCGGGTGAGCTCGCGGTGACGGGGTTCGGCGACTTCGAGTTGTCATCGCACCTCACGCCCACGCTCACGACGGTTGCTGTGCCGAACCGTGAGATCGGCACGAAGGCGGGCGAGCTGCTGCTGGCGCGCATGAGTCGTGGTGGCGCGGATGCTCCCCAGGGGGAGACGGTCGACCTCGGCTTCGAGATCGTGGCCCGCGAGAGCGCCTAGCCCCCGCCCCAGAGGTGAGCTTCGACCCCGCCACGCACGTC
>NZ_PSXX01000014.1 GCF_002931055.1 Pseudoclavibacter sp. AY1H1
GGCGTGGATGCTCGCGCTAGTTGAGTGCCGGGGTGTCGGTCGGGATGACCCCGTTGCCGTACAGGTCGAAGCCGAGGCCGTCGCCGACCTGAAGTGCGCGGCCAGCAGCTCCCCGGAGTGGATGATGTGCTCGCTCGCGGCATGCCTCGCCGCCTCCGCGTCCCTGGCCTTGATGGCGTCGATGATCTGCGTGTGGTCCGCACGGGTCGCCTCGGGCCACCCCTCGATCTGCGCGTAGAAGTTGCGGGGCACGTACTTCGAGAAGAGGGCGACGAGCCAGCGGAGCCTCGGAGCATCCACGATGTGGTTGAGCAGGTGGTGGAACTCGTTGTTGCGGGCCTCGAGCGCTTCGACGTCCCCGCGCACGGCCGCGGCGAGCAGCTCGTAGTGCAAGGCCTCGAGCACTCGCAGCTGCTCATCGGAGATGCTGCGCGCGGCACGCGCGGCGAGCTCTCCGGCCACGTTGGCGTGCACGAGGAAGACGTCTTCGATGTCCGCAGCCGTGATCGGGTGCACGCGGAACCCCTGGCCGCGCACGCCGTCGACGAAGCCCTCCACGCGGAGCGACTGCAGCGCCTCGCGAACCGGAGTCGCCGACACCTTCAGCCGCTGCGCGATCTCGTCGATCTGCAGGGATTCCCCGGGCAGAAGCACCCCGGAGATGATGCGCTCTCGGAGGTACTCGGCCGCGAACGAGCGCATGCTGCCGTAGCGACGGGCTGCGTCTTCGAGGCGTTCGTCGGGTGGGAGCGGCACGGGGACATCTTACTGAGCGGGCAATTCGGGCCGCGGCATGGCTTCCATGAGCCCCGCGACGGATGCGGTGCGGTCGCGTTCCACGAGCGCCCAGAGCGCGTTCGCGCACGTCTCGCCGACGAGCCCCCTCGCCTTGGCGTGCAGGTCCTGTCGGGATGCGCGTGCGCCGGGCGAGCCGCGATAGGCGCTCGTCGAAGCCTCGTGCACGGTGCCGTCCGTGAAGGTGACCCGCACTTCGGCGGTCCAGTCTGCCGGGAACGCCGCTTCGACCGCAGGCGAGGTCACACATCTCACCTTCCTCATGAGCGGGAGCAGCTCGTCCGCGAGCTCCGCCGCCCGGTCGAACTGGTCGACGGTCGCGGTGCCCGTGGTGAGCGCGAGCGCTGCGCCGAACGGCATGTTGAACTGCGCATCCACGGCCGATTCGACGCGCAGCTTCGCGTCTGCTGGCACGCTGACGAGGCGCGCGCCCGCTTCGATAACGGCCACCTCGACGTCGTCGACGTCGTCCGCGGACAGGCCTGGCCGCTGCGAGGCGACGTCGAGGAGCAGGTCGATGTTGCCGTGCATGTAGCGGCAGCAGGGGTAGAGCTTGATGCTCGTCCGCCAGGCGTATTCGCCTGGCGTGATGGTGCGCACACGATCGGGGTGGAAGCCGTCGCCGTAGTTCGCGAGGAACCCGTCGCGTCCTTCGAGGGCCGCGGCCGGCGCGACGAAGCCGACGGCGGCGAGCCGGGTCGCGCGGATTCCGACGGCCGCGGCGTGACCCGCGTTGAGGCGCTTCGTCCAGGCGCCGTCGGAGAGGAACTCGAGCGAGCCCGCCGCGAGGTTCGAGGCGAGGCCGATGGCGTCGACCGTCTGCGACTCGTCGAAGCGGAGGAGGCGGGAGACGGCTGCGGCGGCTCCGATGGCGCCTGCGACTCCGGTCGGGTGGAAGCCGCGGCCGTAGCTCTCGGCGGCTCCGAGGACGACCCCGATGTCGCACATCACGTCGTACCCGACGACCGCGGCATCGAGGAGGGCACCGTAGCTCGCCTCGTGCTCTTCCGCCGCGGCGAAGAGGGCCGGGAACAGCACAACGGCGGGATGCAGTGACGCTTCCTCGAAGGTGTCGTCGAGCTCCAGCCCGTGGGCGGTGATGCCGTTGACGAGCGCCGCATCCTCAGCGGACAGCCGGATCGCAGCCCCGAGCACGGACGACGGCGCAACGTCCGTGGCGAGCCCTGCGTAGGCGTCGCGTGCAGCTCGGGCCGACTCGCGTCCGCTGCCTCCGAGCGTCACGGCGAGGGCGTCGAAGAGCAGCGCGCGCATCCACGCGGAGCGCTCCCCGCCGAGGTCAACGGGGCCGAGGGCATGCTGCGCGTAGCTGCGGGCGAGTGACATGTCAGTTCCGTTCTTCGGTGGCGGCGAATTCGTGCCGGATGCGTTCGGTGTGCTCGCCCGTGTCGGGCACTGGCTTCATCGCCGGCCGGTAGGAGCCTGCTGTCACGGGGGGAAGGAGCGAGCGGGCTGACCCCCCAGGGGTCTCGACCTCGACCCACCTGTCTCGCTCCGCGAGCTGCGGATGCGCGGAGAACTCCGCCATCGTCCGCATACGCGCGTTGGCGATCGCCAGGGAGTCGAGGCGTCTGATCACCTCATCGCTCGGGGTCTCGGCGATCGCCGCTCCGATGAGCTCGCTGAGCGCGTCCCGGTTCGCGACTCGATGCTCGTTGAGGCTGAACCTCGGGTCGTCGGCGAGCTCCGCCGCCCCCAGGACGTCGCGGCAGAAGCCCGCGAACTCCGTCTCGTTCTGGATGCCGATGAACACGGTCCCGTCGGAGGCTTCGAACGGGCCGTATGGGGCGATGGTGGCGTGGGATGCACCGTGCCGCTGGGGCGGGTGGCCGCCGTACTCGGCGAACAGGTAGGGCTGCTGCATCCATTCGCCGAGCGCCTCGAGCATGGAGACCTCGATGCGGTCGCCGACGCCGGTCCGTCCGCGCTGGATGAGCGCGGCGAGCACACCGGAGTACACGTACATGCCCGCCGCGATGTCGGCGACGGAGGCCCCGACCTTCGACGGCTGCTCCGGGGTGCCGGTCACCGAGAGGAGGCCGGCTTCGCACTGCACGAGGAGGTCGTAGGCCTTCTTGCGCGTGTAGCTGCCGCCCGTGCCGTATCCGGAGATCTCGGCGTAGATGAGTCGGGGGTTGCCTGCCGCGAGTGCGTCGTAGCCGAGGCCGAGGCGGTCGAGCGCGCCTGGTGCGAGGTTCTGCACGACGACGTCGGCGGTCGCGGCGATGCTGCGGAACAGCTCGGCGTCCGCCTCGTCCTTGAGGTCGAGCACAACCGATTCCTTGCCGCGGTTGAGCCAGGCGAAGAAGCTCGACGTGCCGTGCACGGTGGAGTCGTAGCGGCGCGCGAAGTCGCCACCTGCACGCTCGATCTTGATGACGCGGGCGCCGAGGTCGGCGAGCTGTCGCGTCGCGAAGGGGGCGGCGACCGCCTGCTCGACGCTGAGCACGGTGATGCCGTCGAGCGGCCTGCCGTTCATGATGCTTCCCCGAGCGCGGCGAGCAGGCGCCGCGCTCGCCGCAGCACGGGTGCGTCGACCATGGCCCCGTCGACCTGCACGGCGCCGGAGCCTGCGCCGACCACGCGGCGGGCCCAGTCGATCTGGGCGTCGGTCGGCCGGAACGCCGAGGCGATGGCGGGCAGCTGGGCGGGGTGGATGGCGAGCATGCCGCCGAAGCCGAGGGCGACGGCGTGCGTGGCGGCGGACTCGACGGCCGCGACGTCGCGGATGCTGGCGCTCGGGGATTCGACTGGGGCTGGTGCCCCGGTGAGGCGCGAGACGAGGACCAGCTCGACGCGTGCCGCATCGAGCAGCGAGTCCGCGTCGCCGCCCGCATCGACCGCGAAGTCGAGCGCCCCGAAGGCGAGGCGCACGTCGAGCTCGGGCTCACCCGGGCCGCGGGTGACGAGCGTCTCCGCCACGCGAAGGCCGCGCACGGTCTCGACGAGCGCGAGGAGCGGCGCGCCACCCGAGGCGTCGCTCACCTGCCGGAGGTAGGCCCGCGACTCGGCCTTCGGCACGGCGACGCCAGCGAGGGCGCCGGGCGACCTGGCGGACACATCCTCCAGCAGCGCGAGGTCGGGCGCGCTGTCGCCCGTGTCCGCCGGGTTGACCCGCACGAGCACACGACCGGGTGCGGCCGTGGCCAGCAGATCGCGGATGGCGGTCCGCGCCCGTTCCCGGTTGTCGGCCGCGACCGCATCCTCGAGGTCGAGGATCACCAGGTTGGCCCCGGAATCCAGCGCCTTCGAGAAGCGGTCGGGCCGATCCCCCGGGACGAAGAGCAGCGTCTGCGCTGCCGCGAGGGCGCTCATCGCTCGACCGCGTCGGGCAGCGACGACTCGTCGGGGCGTGGCGTCGGGGAGACGGGCAGGAACCCGCGTCTCGAGACCATGAACGTGCGTCGGAAGCTGATGACGACGACGCCCTCCTGGTTGTACCCCTCGGTCGCGACCTCGACGATGCCGACCGAGGAGCGCGAGCGCGACTCCCGGAGCGAGAGCACCTTGGAACGCGACGAGATCGTGTCTCCCACGAAGACCGGATGCGGGAGCCGGACCTCGTCCCAGCCGAGGTTCGCGAAGACGTTCATGGACAGATCGATCGTCGACTGCCCGGTGACGAGGGAGAGCGTGAAGCAGGAGTTCACGAGGATGCGCCGGAACTCGGTGCTCTCCGTGAGGCGCGCGTCGACGTGCACCTTCGCGACGTTCTGCGTCATGAGGGTCGACGTCATGTTGTCGTCCTCGGTGACGGTCTTGGAGAACGGGTGGTAGTAGAGGTCTCCCGGGGTGAAGTCCTCGAAGACCCGCCCCGTCCACCCTTCGACGATCTGCGTCATGATGCTCCCTACAGTTTGACGATGACGGTCTTGGTCTCGGTGTATGCGTCGAGCGACTCGACGCCCTTCTCTCTGCCGTAGCCGGACTTCTTGAAGCCGCCGAACGGGTACTCGACGCCGCCGCCCGCCCCGTAGGCGTTGACATACACCTGCCCGGCCTCGACGCGCGCGGCGAGGCGGTGTGCCCTGGAGATGTCGCGGGTCCAGATCGCCGCCATGAGCGCGTAGTCGGTTCCGTTGGCGATGCGGACCGCCTCGTCCTCGTCGGCGAAGGTCGTGGCGACCAGCACGGGGCCGAAGACCTCCTTCTGCGCGATCTCGGAGCTCGGGTCGACGTCGGCGATGAGCGTCGGGGCGAAGAAGGCGCCGGCCCCGTGCCCGTCTGGCACGTGCCCGCCGGTGATGACGCGGCCGTCGGCGCCGTCGACGAGGCCGCGTACCCGGTCCTGCTGCTTGACGGACACGAGCGGGCCGAGGTCGCGGTCGTCGGAGCCCGGGCCGATGGTCACCCGCTCGAAGGAGGTCTTGAGCTTCGCGAGAAGCTCGTCGGCGACATCCTCGTGGACGATGAGTCGTGAGCCCGCCGAGCAGGTCTGACCCGCGTTCTGCAGGATGCCCTTCGTGATGAACATCATCGCCTCATCGAGGTCGGCGTCGGGGAACACGACGTGGGGGCTCTTTCCCCCGAGCTCGAGCACCGCCGGGATCACGTTCTGCGCGGCCGCGGTCGCGATCGACGTACCGACCGCAGTCGAGCCGACGAAGCCGATGTGGTCGATGCCCGGATGCTCGGCGAGCGCGGCACCGACCTCGACGCCGATGCCGGTGACGATGTTCAGCACCCCGGCGGGGATGCCGACCTCGACCGCGAGCTCCGCGATGCGCACCGCGGTGCGGGGCGTCTCGTCGGCCGGCTTCAGCACCACGGTGTTGCCCGTGGCCAGGGCGGGCGCGACGGCCCGACCGAAGAGCTGCATGGGGTAGTTCCAGGCGATGACGCTGCCGCAGACGCCGAGCGCCTCCCGCCGCGTGTACACGTGGAACGCCGGATCGACGGGCAAGGACAGGCCGTAGTAGGAGTCGATGGCCCTGCCGTAGAAGGTGAAGTACCGAGCAGCGACCGTCGCATCCGTTCGCGCCTGGGTGAGCGGCTTGCCCGTGTCCTGCGATTCGAGCAGCGTGAGCTCCTCGCGGTTCGCGATGATGGCCGCCGCGAGCGCCTGCAGCAGGTCGGCGCGCACCTCCGGCTTGGTGGCGGCCCATCCGGGTTGCGCGGCCCGGGCGGCTGCGACCGCGGCATCCACGTGGGAGGCATCGCATCGCGCGGTGAGGCCGAGCACCTCCCCCGTCGCCGGGTCGATGTTCTCGTAGCTGCGCTCGGAAGCTACGCGCTCGCCGCCGATGTAGGCCGTCGTCGTGGCAGCTCCCGACGCGGTGTGCACTGATTGGGACATGTCTCTCCTGGAATCTCTGCTGGCCTGGAATCTCTGCTGGCCAAAAATCTCTGCTGGTCGTCGGCGGATGTCGACGTGGTGTCGCCGGTGATCAGTCGTCGATGACGATGCCGGCGCGGGTCACCTGCCGCGCCTCTGCGGCGGCGAGGGCCTCTGGCACCTGATCGAGGGTGTAGTCGGCGTCCACGAGCGACTCCCACGGGAACTGCGGCGTCGCCTCGATGAAGCGCACGGCCTTGCCGAGCACCTCGAGCGGGTAGCGGATGGCGGCGCGGATCTGCACGCCGGTCCGGGTGAAGAGGCCAGGGTCGAAGTCCGTGAACTTGTTCGGAGAGATGTTGCCGATCTCGACGACGATGCCGCCGGATCTCGCCGACCGCACCGACTCCGAGAACGCGGACGGCACGCCGGTGAGGTCGATCACGACGTCACCGCCCCCGCCCGTCGCGTCGCGGACGAGCTGCACGCGTGCCGCGCCGTCAGCGGCCTGCGAGAGATCGATCGTGTGGTGGGCGCCGAAGTCCTTGACCTTCTCGAGGCGACTCGGCGTCATCTCCGCCACGTAGACCTCCGCCCCCAGCACCGAGGCGACGGCGGAGGCGCAGACACCGAGCCCGCCGGCGCCGAAGATGACGACCTTGTCCCCGTAGGAGACCTCCCCGAGGAGGCACCCGTAGTAGACCTGCGACAGGGCGCAGTTGGCGGAGGAGGCAGCCTTCGAGGTGACGCCGTCCGGCACCTTGTACACGGCCTGGTTCGGGCCCACCGCATAGTGCGTGCCGAACGTGCCGAAGAAGTGCGGGGCCTCGTCGGCCTGCTTCGACCATCCCGTGTAGGCGTTGCGGCAGATGTTGCCGTGCCCGTTGTTGCACTCGGGACAGCGGCGGCATGCCTGGAAGTACGTGGCCACGACTCGGTCTCCCACGGCGAGCGGCTCCCCCGCGAAGTCGGTCGTGACGCCGTCTCCGAGGGCGGCGACTCGGCCGACGCCCTCGTGTCCCATGACGCAGCCGGGTCGAACCAGCGGGTGGCTGCCGTGCAGGATGTGCACATCGGAGCCGCACACGTTGGCGCGGATCATGGACAGCACGACCCCGCCCGGCACGGGGGAGGGCACCTCGTAGGACCGGGACGCGGTGCGGTCGATGTCGTCGAGGATCGTCGTCGTGCCGTGCGCCTGCTGCGCATCGGTCTGGGCGTGCGTGGAAGCTGTCGCAGTCATGCTCCGGCCCCTCTCCTGGTGGTTGTGTTCGCCGTCGAGGCTTGCGATTCCGTTGCGCGAGCCGCGGCGGCCGTCGCGGAGGCGACCGATGCGCCGATGTCGTCGCCCGCACGCAGCGGGCGCCCCTGGAAGATCCCCTCGTGGGCGAGGATCGGGCGCCGGTCACCGGCGAGCTCCGGGTACTTGGCCTCGAGCTTCTCGCGCTTCTCGATCTTGGAGCGCCAGTGGGCGACCGCTTCGGGGCGGCCGCGATCGATGCCCTGCCAGCTGTGCGGCATCTCGGCGCGGCTGGGTCCTGCGTCGGCGGCGCCCCCGATGCGCACCGCGGAGGGGACACGGCTGGTCGCCGTCCCGCATCCGGGGCAGGCGGGGTTGTCGGCAAGCATCGACTCGATGCCGGCCTCGAAGCGATGGCCTTCCTGGCAGCGGAAGTCGTAGAGGATCATGAGTAGAACCCGTTCGGCGCGAAGGTGAGCTCCTTCTTCTGCTCTTCGTCGTGGCCGAAGATCACCTGGGCGTCGGTCTCCTGGGCGATGCGGCGGAGCTTCTCGACCGACTCGAGCCACGCGAGGTTGTTCCACACGATGGCCGCTCCGACCGCGGGCGGCCCCCAGGAGTCGGCGAGGTAGACGGCGTCGGAGGTGAAGATCTTCGTGCCGTCGTTGGGCAGGTCGACCTTGAGCGACATGGTTCCCCACGTGTGGCCCGGCGTCTGGATGACGCTGACGCCCGGCAGGATCTCGTCGTCACCGGCGATGCCGCCGATGTTGAGGCCCTTGAAGTCGTCGGGGATGTGCGCGCCCAGGTTGTACCCGGTGATGGTGGCGACTCCGTCGAGCTCGGCCTGGCTCGTGACGATGCGGGTCTTGCCGTTGTCGAACATCCTGGCGTTGGCGGCGTGGTCGAAGTGCAGGTGCGAGAGCACGAGGATGTCGATGTCGTCCGGGGTGAGCTCGAGCTGCTTGAGGCTGGAGTCGAGGTAGCCGGTGTCTGCCTGTGGGTCGTCGATGACGGGGAAGAACTCGTCGAAGCCGGTCGGGGCCCAGTGCTCAGCCCAGTTGCGTGGGACGCCGGTGTCCCACAGGATGCGCCCGTCCGGGTGGTCGATGAGCACGGCGTGCGTCGGCACCTGACCCCATGCGCGTTCGTCGTGGCGGTGGTCGCGGGTCTTGATGACCCTGCCTGGCTTGAGCAGCAGCCAGGTGAGGTCGGCTTCCATGGTTCCTGACTCCAGGATGTGGAGCTTGATGTCGTTCGTCACTTGCCATCTCCTTTGATTGGCCCAGCGGGGGAAGGCGCTCGGGCTCTGGGTGGCGAGCGTGAGGAGCGCTTCCCGATTACCGTAAGCGAATATATTCAAGGGGTCAATACCTTGTAGCCCGCTCTCAGCCTTGCTATGTTGGCGAACATCCTAAAAATATTTGACGGCCTGTCGCCCTGTCGCGAGTGCCGCCCCTGATCGAAGGAGAGCCGCTGTGACAAGCCGGACTGCCAGCGACGACAGAACAGCCCTGCGTGCGCGCACTGAAGCGGTCTGCGACGAATTCGACGACACCTACTGGCGTGAGACCGACCGCGAGCGCCGCTATCCGCAGGAATTCGTGGACGCCATGGGAGCTGCCGGCCTCCTCTCGGTCATGATCCCCCGCGAGTACGGCGGTGGCGGCTACGGCATCGACGCCGCCACGGGAGTCATGGAGGCGATCAACCGCTCCGGAGGACACTCCGCCGCCTGCCACGCGCAGATGTACACGATGGCCGCACTGCTGCGGCACGGCACCGACGCGCAGAAGGACCGCTACCTCCCCGGCATCGCGGACGGCAGCATCCGCCTCCAGGCGTTCTCGATCACCGAGGACGCCGGCTCGGACACCCTCGCCATCACGACCACCGCGACGCCCGACGGCGACAGCTATGTGATCGACGGCCACAAGACCTGGACGAGCCGGTTCGAGGAGTCCGACCTCGCACTCGTGCTCACCCGCACCTCCGAGACCCCGAAGGGAACCACGGACGGCCTCACGCTGTTCCTGCTCGACCTTCGCGAGATCCGCGCACAGCAGCCGGATGCCCTGCTCGTCACCCCCGTGCGCACCATGTTCAACTACGCCACCAACCAGGTCACCTACCGAAGCGTCCGCGTGCCCGCCGACGCGGTCATCGGACGCGTCGGCAACGGCTTCCGGCACGTGCTCGACGGCTGGAACGCCGAGCGCATCCTGCTCGCCTCCGAAGCCATCGGCGACGGCTACTGGTTCATCGAGCGCGCCGTCTCCTACGCCAAGTCCCGCCACGTGTTCGGACGCGCCATCGGCACCAACCAGGGCGTCCAGTTCCCCATCGCCGACGCCTACATGAAGGTTCGCGCGGCCGAGCTCATGCGGGACGAGGCGACCGCACGCTTCGATGCGGGTGAGCCCGCCGGCGCGGAGGCGAACATGGCGAAGCTGCTCAGCTCCGAAGCGTCCTGGGCGGCCGCCAACATGTGCCTCGACACGCACGGCGGCTACGGATTCGTCGACGAATACGACGTCGAACGCAAGTTCCGGGAGACTCGGATGTTCTCCGTCGCACCCATCAACAACAACCTGGTCCGCAGCTTCGTCGCCACGAAGGTGCTCGGGCTGCCGAAATCGTACTGAACCGAGCCCACCCCGGGCCGCAGCATCCACCGCATGTATCGACGAAGGAGTCAGCATGAACATCCAGGGAGCAGTTCTCGAGGAGATCGGCCTGCCGCGGCCGTACTCGGAGTCGAAGCCGTTGAAGGTCGTCGAGCTGGAACTCGACGATCCGGGACCCGACGAGGTCCTGATCCGCATCAGGGCGGCAGGGCTCTGCCACTCCGACCTGTCCGTCGTCGACGGGAACCGGGTACGGCCGACGCCCATGCTGCTCGGCCATGAGGCTTCGGGGATCGTGGAGAAGGTGGGTTCGAACGTCACCGACCTCGAGATCGGCGAGCAGGTGACGACGGTCTTCCTCCCCCGCTGCGGTAAGTGCGACAACTGCAAGACCGACGGGAAGCTGCCGTGCACTCCCGGCAGCGTGGCCAATAACGCCGGCTACCTGGTCGGCGAGCACTTCCGGCTGCACCGCGACGGGAAGGACATCTTCCACCACGTCGGCGTCTCCGGATTCGCGACGCACGCGGTGCTCAACCGCCAGTCGGTGGTGCCCATCGGGCACGACGTGCCCCCGGAGATCGCCGCCGTGCTCGGCTGCGCGGTGCTCACCGGTGGCGGCGCCGTCATCAACGCGGGCAAGCCGCAGGACGGCGACACCGTGATGATCGTCGGCCTGGGCGGCGTCGGGATGGCGGCGCTCCTCACGGCCGTCTCGCTGGAGAAGGGCAAGGTCATCGGCGTGGACGCGAACCCCGAGAAGCTCACCCGAGCCCTGGAGCTTGGCGCGAGCGAGGTCTACACGCCAGCGGAACTCGCCGAGAACGGCGTGAAGGCCCCCATCGTCATCGAGGCGGCTGGCCATCCGCGCGCCTTCGAGACCGCAGTCGCCGCTACCGGCGTCGGCGGCACGACGGTCACGGTCGGCCTGCCCTCACCGGATGCGCGTTCATCGATCGCTCCGCTCGGGCTCACCGGGGAGGCACGGACCATCGTGGGCTCCTACCTGGGATCGGCAGTCCCGGCTCGCGACATTCCCGTCTACGCGCAACTCTGGCGCGACGGGAAGCTGCCCGTCGAGGAGCTCATCTCGGGACGCATCCGACTGTCGGAGATCAACGATTCCCTCGACAAGCTCGCCGACGGGCAGGCCGTGCGACAGGTCATCATCTTCGACGAGTAGAGCGATCGCCGCCGGGCTCCGACCGGGGCGAGCCCCAGAGCTGACTTGTGGTCGTCAACCCTCAAGGTTGACGACCACAACTCAGCTCTCGGCGTTCAGGGGGACGCGAGCGCCGGGTGCCGGGTGCCGGGCGGCGGGCGGTGGCCCGAGGAGTTACGCGTCACTCGGACGCGGGCCCGGACGGCGGACCGCGGGGTTACGCGTCACTCGGGCGCGGGCGCGGACGCGGGCTGGAGAGCCTCCGCGGCGGCCACGAGGTCGGGGTGCCCCGCGAGCCCACGGACCCCGTGCATCGAGTACGTCGCCATCATGATCGCGACCGGCACGTGATCGCCGACGAGCATCAAGGGCTCCGCCCCCTCGAACTGCAGCACCAGCGACCGCTCGCGCAACGACGGGTAGCTCGCGACGACCCCCGAGTACCAGAACGACAGCCACCGCCCGCCCGCGAAGCAGATCAGTCGCTGGTTCGAGACCAGGACCCTCGCCGTCTGCCACTCTCGCCACTGCTCCGCGGCTTCTCGCTCAGCGCTCGACCGGGCGGATGCGTTGCCGAGCGCATTCACTGCAAGCCCGGCCGCGACGAAGGCCGGGCTGCCGAAGAAGAAGCCGGAGGTGGTGGAGTAGCTGACGTCTCGCCCGTAGTAGCGGGCGTAGGTCGCTGGCGCATCCTGGAAGAACACCTCGTCAGGTGAAGCGCGGAAGTCCCACACTTCGACGGTCTGCGGGATGCGCTGCTCGAGCAGCTCATCCCGGAAGCGAAGCGCAGCCGTGAGCCGGTCGTGGGAGTAACGCTGCGCGTCGAGCCGCTCGCGCTCTCGGCTCGTGTACTTGCCGCGGCGGTGCCTGCTCTCGCGGCGATTCACGGCGGCCCCTCGGAGCGCCGCGCGGCCAAGGCCCAAGAGGAGGAGGACAGCGAAGAGCATGCATGCCCAGAAGAGCAGCGAAAGGCCGAGTCCCGTGAAGGAGCGGCCGACCTCGTCGTCCGCTGACGGAGCCCCCTCGAATCCGGAGAGCACCGGGGTGACGATGGCCGCGATGAGCACGAACACGGCCCCGAGGACGAGCAGCGGCACGAGCCAGCGCCCTCGCCGCTTCCACCGCTCGGCCTCACCACCCTCACCGTGCTTCCGCGCTGCCCAGCGTCGTTCGACGGCGCGCAGGAGGTCGACTCGGACGACGTACGTCGACAGGATCACCAGGGCGAGCAGCGCGGCAGGGAGGAGCAGGAAGTACGCGAGTGTGGCGAAGCTGAACGCGAGCTCGTCCGCCGATTGCGCTATGTGGAGCCGTTCGAGCGACTGGGGTGCAGCACCGAGCCCGAATGCGACCAGGGCGACGAGCAGCCCGAGCCAGATGAAGCGGCCTACCTGTGAGCCCCGTTTCGTCGTCATGACGCCAACGTACGACGATCCACCGACGTTCGGCCAGGTCAGTCCTCCCCCGCCAGGCCGCAGAAGCGAACGCACCGGCCGAGTGCGGGATCGAGGACGAGGGTCAGGCGGTGACGCCCACCTCGCCGGTCGCGGTCGCATCGGCGACGGCGCGCCTGCTGGCGCGGGCACCGAGGGTACCGCGGAACCACAGCGCGCCCGCGACCGCGAGGCAGACGAGGAAGGCGCCGAGTGCACTCACGACGGGCACGAGCGCCTCGCTCGGTCCTGCCACGAACGGCATGAAGGCGACGACGAAGAACACGACGACGGCGATGGGCGGCGAGAAGAGCAGCGGCAGCGTCCAGGTCGCGAAGAGCGGTGTCTCGCGCAGTGCGATCCACCCGAACGTGGTGCCGACGGCGTACACGGCGTAGGCGATGAGACCGACGATGAACGCGAGGAGCACAAGCGGCACGAGCGTGCCGAGGAAGAACTGGTAGGCGTCGCGCCCGAACAGCACCATGACGTCGTCGCTCGCGACGGGCGTGGACGTGAGCCGTCGCAGCGAGAGGGCGATGACGCCGACGATGCCGAGCACGGCGACGACGGGCGCGGCGATGAGTGGCAGTATCCAGCGCAGGTGCTCCATGCCGCTCAAGATAAGCGCGGTTGCGGATGCGCGCGGCGAGCGACGCGCCCGAGTTACCCACCAGAGACCTCCCGACTGCGTCTCCCTGCCGCCTCACTCGGCGCTCACCCGGCGCAAGAGTGAGCCAGATGCAGGCTCCAGCGAACTGGAACCTGCATCTGGCTCACTCTTCTGTCACCGGCGCCGGCGCCGGCACTGATACTGGCGCCAACGCAGGCGCCAGGCGCCAGCGCCCTACTCGATGGCCGCGGAGTGCGGCGTGGTGGACTGCACGTTGAGAGACTCGCCGTCGCTCGCCACGACGACGGAGATCGTGTCGCCGTCGCGGACCGTGCCCGCAAGGAGTGCCCTCGCGAGGCGGTCGTCGATCTCGCGCTGCATGAGCCGACGCAGCGGCCTGGCCCCGTAGATGGGGTCGTAGCCTCGCTCAGCGAGCCAGGCCCTGGCGTCGTCGTCGACCTTGATCGTGAGGCGACGCTCGCCGAGCCTGCGCTGCAGCCGCTCGATGTACAGCGCCACGATCTGCGCCAGCTCATCCTGCGAGAGGGCGCTGAACACGACGATGTCGTCGAGTCGGTTCACGAACTCCGGCTTGAACGAGTGCCGGACGGCTGCCATGACGCTCTCCTCCCGATCCTCGGGGGTGAGGAGCGGGTCGATGAGGTACTGCGAGCCGAGGTTCGAGGTGAGGATCAGGATGACGTTGCGGAAGTCGACCGTGCGTCCCTGGCCGTCGGTGAGGCGCCCGTCGTCGAGCACCTGCAGGAGGATGTCGAAGACCTCGGGATGCGCCTTCTCGACCTCGTCGAACAGCACGACCGAGTACGGCCTGCGTCTGACGGCCTCGGTGAGCTGCCCGCCCTGCTCGTAGCCGACGTACCCGGGAGGGGCGCCGACGAGCCGGGCGACGGAGTGCTTCTCCCCGTACTCGGACATGTCGATGCGGATCATGGCCTTCTCGTCGTCGAAGAGCAGCTCGGCGAGCGCTCGCGCGAGCTCCGTCTTCCCGACTCCGGTGGGACCCAGGAAGAGGAAGGAGCCCGTGGGGCGGTCGGGGTCTGCGATGCCCGCGCGCGTGCGGCGGATCGCATCCGCGACCGTCGCCACGGCCTTCTCCTGCCCGACGAGTCGCTTGCCGAGTTCGGCCTCGAGGTGGAGGAGCTTCTCCATCTCGCCTTGCAGCAGCCTGCCCACGGGGATGCCGGTCCACGCGGCCACAACCCCCGCGATGTCCTCGGCGGTGACGTGGTCGTTGACGAGCTTGGGCCCGCCGCCTTCCGTGGCCTCAGCCTCGTGCAGCTGCTTCTGGATGCCGGGGAGCTCCCCGTAGAGCAGCCGGGAGGCGAGCTCGAGGTTGCCCTCGCGCTGCGCACGGTCGGCGCGCACGCGGATGTTGTCGAGCTCCTCGCGGAGCTCGCCGATGCGGTTGAGGGATGCCCGCTCGATGCTCCAGCGCTCCTTCAGCTCGCCGAGGCGCGCGTTCTTCGTGTCGAGGTCGGCACGGAGCGTGGCGAGGCGCTGCCGCGAGGCGTCGTCGTGCTCCTTCTTGAGCGCGAGCTCCTCGAGGCGGAGACGGTCGACCTGCCGCTGGAGGGTGTCGACCTCGACCGGCGAGGAGTCGATCTCCATCCGCAGGCGCGAGGCCGCCTCGTCGATGAGGTCGATCGCCTTGTCTGGCAGCTTCCGGCCCGTGATGTAGCGGTTCGAGAGCGCGGCTGCGGCGACGAGCGCCTGGTCGGCGATCGACACCTTGTGGTGCGCTTCGTACCGCTCCTTCAGACCGCGGAGGATCGCGATCGAGTCCTCGACGCTTGGCTCACCGACGAACACCTGCTGGAAGCGTCGCTCGAGCGCCGCATCCGATTCGATGAACTGGCGGTACTCGTCGAGTGTCGTCGCGCCGATGAGGCGCAGCTCGCCACGAGCGAGCATGGGCTTCAGCATGTTCGCTGCCGAGATGCTCGACTCTCCGCCCCCAGCACCCATGAGGGTGTGGAGCTCGTCGATGAACGTGATGATGCGCCCGTCGGATTCGGTGATCTCCTTGAGGACGGCCTTGAGCCGCTCCTCGAAGTCGCCGCGGTACTTGGCGCCCGCGATGAGCGCCGACATGTCGAGGCTGACGAGCTCCTTGTCCTTGAGGGATTCGGCGACGTCGCCGGCGACGATGCGCTGGGCGAGGCCCTCGACGACCGAGGTCTTCCCGACGCCGGGTTCGCCGATGAGCACTGGGTTGTTCTTGGTGCGCCGGGTCAGCACCTGGCTGACGCGTCGGATCTCGGAGTCGCGGCCGATGACCGGGTCGAGCTTGCCCGAGCGGGCGATGTCGGTGAGGTTGATTCCGTACTGTTCGAGTGCGCTCTTGGCCTCTTCGTCTGGTGCCTGAGCGCCTTGCATGTTTGCCATGGGGCTCCTTCGTCAAAGTTGCTTCCGACCCAGATGGATCAAAAGTTGAGTCGGAATGGCTCAAGTTTAGATTCCGAGACGGAATAACACCACCCAAAGCTGGGTGGCTCAGCCAACTCCCAGCGCAACCTCGACGCCTCCGCACCGCCTCTGACCAGGACTTCTCCTAACGTGGCAGAGTTCCTGTTATGCCAGAAGCACCCGAAGAGTCGCCGCTCGACGTCAACGCACTCCGCGTCGGCAGCGTCGAGCTGCTCGGCGAGCGATTCTCGATCGTCAAGGCCGGGCCGTCGGAGGCCGTGCGCGCCTCAGGATTCGGGAGCCCGAACTCGCTCGCCTACGCGGTCTTCGGCCGCCGATCCGAGCTCCTCGAGGTGCAGGAGCTCGATGACGCCGACGCCGCACTCGCCGCCGTCCGAGCCTTCGATGACGGCGACCCGTCGCTCCTCGACGCCATCGACGTCCACCAGGACGGCACCGAGCTGCGCCGCGCCATGTGGAGGGCGGCCAGGCTCGTCGAACCCGGCACCCTCGCGAGCTACGGCGACGTCGCGACCATCGCCGGGCATCCACGCGCCGCCCGCGCCGCCGCGAGCGCGTGCGGCGCCTGCCTCGTGGGCCTCTTCGTGCCCGTGCACCGCATCGTCCGAGCCAGCGGCAAGCTCGCGGGGCACGCTGACGACATCGCCGTCCGGCAGGCGCTCATCGACCACGAACGCGCGACGGGGATGCGCGGCTGACGGTCAGGAGCGCGCCGCGGTGGAGCTCCGCGCGTGCAGCACGGGGAGGACACGCGTGCGCTGCACGGGTCGACGGGGACCCTCCTCGAGGCGCGACACCATCGTCTCGACGGCCAGCCGGCCGATGTGCTGCTTCGGGGGACGCAGCGCCGTGATGGGCGGCTCGGCGTTCTGCGCCACCTCGTCGTCGTAGGCGATGACGGCAAGGTCGTCGGGGATCGACCAGCCGTGATCGCGGGCGTACTGCTGCACGAGCACCGCTTGAGGGTCGGAGTGGATGAGCAGGGCCGTCGCCGATGCCCGGCGGCAATCATCGAGCACTCGAGCGATGAACGCCTCCCTCGACTGCCCGTCCATGTCGTCGAGGTTCGCGTCGACGTCGACCACCGATTCGAGGCCGAGCTCCTCGACGGCACCGCTCCAGCCCTGCCGGAGCTGCGCGGAGGTCGGGGAACCGGTCGAGGTGAGGATGCCGACCCGGCGGTGCCCGAGCGCCGCGAGGTGGTCGGCAGCGAGTGAGCCGCCGAAGACGTGGTCCGTGGTGACCCATTCGAGGCTCGTGAGCGTGGCGACGGAGGAGGCGTGGCGCTCGGCGAGCACGACGGGCACCGGGAGGGACTCCAGCCAGTGCAGCAGCGCCCGTCCGTCTGCACCGCCCGTCTCCGGTGCGGCGATGATGCCGTGGAGGCCGCCCGATTCGACGAGGGAGGAGATCTGCCTGCGCTGATCGTCGACGGAGTAGCTGGCACCCCTGAGCACGAGCTGCACGCCGAGGTCAGTGGCCGCGGCCCGTGCGCCGACGATCACCTGCGGCCAGTAGTAGCTCAGAGACGGCGTGACCATGCCGACCCTGAAGCGAATCGCGGTCGCCTGTGCGGCGACCGATGGCACCGAGGTGTCGAGGCGGCTCCGCAGCGTCGCGCCGCCGTGGACTCTGGTCAGGAGACCGCGATCGGAGAGGTGCGTGATGTCGCGGCGGATCGTGAGCTCGGACACCTCGAGCTGCCGCGCGAGCGCGGCGACGCGGACGGACCCTGACCGCCGCAGTTCGTTGAGGATCCGCTCTCGACGCAGGAGACCGAACGGCGGCATGTCGTCCACGGATCCGAGCGTACAGACATGTTCGCATCGCGTCGAGCATGAACGGTTCTGTTCGCTTTGCTGGCCTTTTCACCGACCCCACTCCAAGATCAGCTCGGAAGCACACAGTCGTGCCCGCCGCGCACTCAACGAACGAGCCCGCGCGGACAGCGCACAGAACGGAGAGCGCACATGCCTCAGGACCATCGGCTCGGTCGAGTCACGAGCACGAGCAGGGTCCGCAGGCGGCGGATGAGTCTGGCATTCATCGCGGCCACGGCGGTGGCGATGATCGCGCCGGTTCTCGTCGCCCCCACGTCCGCGCAGGCCGCGGGATCGGATCCCGTCTCGGTGACCGTGGACGGCGCAGACGTCGCGGCAGCCGCAGAGAACGTCAACGGCCTCACGTTCAAGGGCTTCGGCGTGCTCACCGCCAACTCGACGAGCGCTCTGCTCCTCGACTACAAGGCGCAGCATCCGGAGAAGTACTGGGAGCTGATCGAGACGCTGTTCGGGGGCGACCGCCCGATCATGAACACCATCAAGATCGAGATGGGCAACGACCGCAACACCTCCACCGGGCCGAACGCAGCCACGATGCGCACTCGTGACGAGTACCCGAACGTGCAGCGCGAGCCCGGCTTCCAGCTCGCGGCCGACGCGCAGCTCGTCGCGCACGGCGACGTGCACGTCAGCATCCTGCGCTGGAATCGGCCGGCCTGGGCCACCACGCACGCCGCCCAGTACATCTGGTTCAAGAACACCGTGCTCGCCGCGTACCGCGAATACGGCATCATGGTCGACTCGATCAACCCGGACGCCAACGAGACGAGCAACCCCGAGGTCCAGCTCTACAAGGACTTCTCCGGGTGGCTCCGCGGCGACGACAAGGGCTACGAGAGCGCGAGTGCGGGCGACCCGAACAGCGGCTTCGCCTCGGATCAGGAACGGGACCTCTACCGATCCATCGAGACGGTCGCCGCCGACACGGTCGGGACTCCGCCGGTGTCCTTCGGCAACCAGATGACTTCCCCGAGCGACTCCTCGCTGCGTGACGCCGTCGACATCGTGGGCTTCCACTACTCGAGCGCCGACGACAACGCGGGCAACCTCAAGAAGGTTGCAGAGGAGCTGGACAAGGAAGTCTGGAACTCGGAGGGCCAGTCCACGTTCTCCAACTCGGCCGACCGGCCGAACAACACCAACAGCGACGAACGGGGCGGAACGGGCACCGAATTCGGCGGCCCGAACAGCGCCCTCGAGATGGGCAACTGGGTCACGACCGGATTCGACGAGTCCCGACGCACCCTCAACATCTTCCAGCCCGCGATCGGCTCGTTCTACGACGGGTTCCAGTACTCCTCCAAGGAGCTCGTGAGCGCGCGCGACCCGTGGTCCGGCTGGCTGTACTACGACGGCGGCCTCGCGATGATCGAGCAGTTCACGAAGTTCGCGAAGCTCGGCTGGGAGAACGACGACAACACGGCGGGAATCTGGCGGGCGATCCCCCAGGCGTCCGACAGCGAGCTGGGGAAGGGCAATCCGCCGAGCGGTGCCCGCCTCGGTGGCGCATCCTTCACGACCCTGGCGGCACCCGACGCCAGTGACTTCTCGACCGTCATCATCAACGACAGCAGCTTCACGAAGACGTACCGCATCACGGCCAAGGACATGGAGCTCGGGGCCGACCGCACGGCCGAGCTCTGGGAGACGCGCGCCGCGGACGACGGTCAGGCCTACAACGACAACTACCTCACCCCCATCGGCGAGATCTCGCCGGATGGGGACGGGCTCTACACCGTCGAGGTCAAGCCCTGGTCGTCGTTGACCCTCACGACGCTCGACCAGGCGACAGCAGCAGCCGACGGCAGCCTCGCGCCCAGGGACGGCTACGCCAGCTCGCTGCCGACATCCCCCGAATACACCGACCAGGACGGGGGCCGCGACGTTCTCGACACCGACCCGACCGGCGCCCAGAACGGTGTCACCGATGACGAGGTCCTGTACGCCGACGACTTCGAGTACGCCGGCGCAGGCAACATCAGCGGCTACGACCCTGCCACCGGAGCGCTGGTCGATTCCGGAGCGTCGTTCCTGGACAGCCGCGGCGCCAAGCAGAAGCCGAGCGGAACCCCAGCGCTGCAGCCGGAGGACCAGGGCGTGACCCCGCGCTACACCAACGACACCAACGGCGCATTCGAGTCGGTTGCCACATCCGATGCGACGCACGGCCGGGTGCTCAGGCAGCAGGTCGGCCCCGGCATGGCCGGCGGCGCGTGGAACAGCGGCGACCCCAAGACGACGATCGGCGACGCCCGGTGGGCGAACTACACCGTCTCGACCGACGTGCTCTTCGAGGCGGCGGGAGCGCAGTACGCGACCATCGGCGCCAGGGAGCAGGGTGGCACGGCGAACGGGCAGAACGTCTCGGCGGCCGAGCTCAAGGTCGACCCCACCGGCGCGTGGACCTTCAGCCGCTACGGCGCGACGCTCGCGAGCGGCACCGTGGCAGGCAACGCGGAGGTTGCGTTCAATGCTGGTGCCGGCGTCTGGAACAGCATCGCCGTGACCGTCGCAGGCGACACCTCCACTGCCTCGATCAACGGCGTGCAGATCGCGTCGCACACGGATACCGCGCCGCAGGCCGCAGGGCGCATCCAACTCGGGTCCAGCTTCAACTTCGTGCAGTTCGACAACCTGCGGATCCAGACACTGCCCGGGTACACGCCCTACTACACGCAGATCATCGACGGGATGCACCAGAGCAGCTGGTCGAACACGTCGACCCCGGTGCTCGAGTTCGACGCCAACTGGAGCCACGTCAACGGACAGGGCATGTTCGAGTGGCAGCGAACCGCATCCAAGAGCACGGCCAAGGGAGCCGCACTGAGCTACTCCTTCACCGGAACGGGCTTGGACATCATCGGCGCCAACCCCGGCACCGCGACGCTCGATGTCGAGGTGGACGGGATCCCCGTCGCGCTCGCAGCTCCAACCTGGAGCGCCGGCAGCGCCCGAACGACCTTCACGCTCCGCGGGCTCGCGAACGGCGCCCACACGGTGGTCATCAGGACCGCCAACGACAGCGCACTCAACGTCGACTCGGTCGCCACGATCAGTGCGGTCGCCGACTCCGCGCGCGTCGACACGGGAGCACTCACCGAAGCCGTCTCCGCCGTCGCGCAGCTCGTCGAGGCAGATTACGGCCCCCAGTCGTGGGCCCCGTTCGCTGCCGCACGGACGGCCGCGCAGGCCGCGATCGCCGACCCGGTCGGCTACGGACTCGACGTCGAGGGCGCCACAGCGCTCGAACGGCGTCTTGACTCCGCGGCAGACGCGCTCACCCCCAAGGATGTGAGCGCCGACGTGACGGACCTCGGCTCCCTGGCCATCACGACCGCCGAACGTGCCCTGCCCGGCACACTCCTCCTCTCGGGTAGCGAGGAAGAGGTCATCTGGACTGCCGCGTCGAACGCCGGCGCCACGACCACCGGCGAGCTCGCGAGCTTCGCCGCCAGCGGGCGCACCTCGGAGAAGACCGAGGCCGGCGTCTACCAGCGCTTCTCGGCGACGGTGCTCGTCGTCCCCGCCGATCTCGACTACTTCATCGACTCCGGCTCGAGCGGTTCGGAGGCAGGCTCGGCCCACGCGGCCGCGGCAGGCGTCTCGCCTGAGCTCCGCAACGAGACCGCCGACGAGAAGTGGGACGGCACCGCCCCGGGCAGCACGTGGGGGTACTCGACCGCGGCGACCACGCTCGCGAGCGGAGCACCGCAGGATTGGGGTTCCTCCTACATCGGCGCCGACTTCAACAAGCCGGTTACCTACCACCTGACCCTCCCCGCCGGTTCCTACAACGTCGTCGGAGTTCAGGCGCCCCGTGCTGGACTCACGACGAACCTCTCCGCGAAGCTCACGGCGAACGGCGAGACCGTCTCGAAGACGGCGACCTCGACAGGGTCGGCGACGCCGATCGCGCAGACGCTCACGCTCGACGAGGAAGCCGTCGTCCAACTGGAGTTCGGCACCAACGGAACGAGCGGCTACAACGCACGACTCGCACTCGTCTACGTGCAGACGCTGCCACGCGACCTCGGCGTGCAGGGCGTGCTCGACACCGACGATCCGCTCCCGAGCACGGTGAAGGTCGCAGACGCCGAACGCGCCGTCACGTGGGAGCCCGCAGCCCACGAGCAGCCCCGCACCGAATACGAGACGATCACGGCCAATGGACGCCTCGACGAGAGCGACGCACCGGTCGTCGCGCAGTTCGAGATCGTGCCACCCGGGCTCGTGTACTTCATCGACGCCGGAACGGACGGCGCCGCCTCGCCCCAGTACTCGGCAGTGTCAGCCGCCGTCGATGGACTGCGCAACGACAAGGTCGACCAGGTCTCCACATCCGCCACGCAATGGGGGCACCTCTCTGACGGCATGAAGCTGAAGACGGGGACCGATATCAAGGACAAGTACTCGACGGGGCTCTACCAGGACACCACCAAGCTGAGCTACCGGCTTCCTCTCGAGGCTGGCACCTACACGCTGACCGGCGGCTTCACCGAGTGGTGGAACCTCAGCAGGACCATGTACCAGACCGTGTCGGTCGACGGCACGGAACTCGCGAAGGGGAGCATCCCCCTCTCCGGTTCAACACCCAAGCTCTCCGCCGGCCTGACCTTCACGCTCTCGGAGGCGGCGACGGTCGACTACCTCGTGACCAACGAGGGCGCGGGCGGCGAGAAGCCGGTCATCTCCTGGCTGGCCGTCGCCGACGAGACGCTGCCGGGGACTCCGCAGAACGCCGTCGCGACGCAGGAGGGCGACACCTCCATCGCCGTCTCCTGGGATGACCTCGCCAACCCCGGTGCGGGCTTCGCGGGCTACCGCGTCTACGAGGCAGGGGAATCGGAACCGGTCTGTGCAGCGACCGAGACGAGCTGCACCGTCACCGGACTCGCTCCAGGTTCGACCCACTCCTACGAGGTGACCGGCGTCAACGCCTCCGGCGAGGGTCCTCG
Source organism: Pseudoclavibacter sp. AY1H1 (assembly GCF_002931055.1). Taxonomy (GTDB): domain Bacteria; phylum Actinomycetota; class Actinomycetes; order Actinomycetales; family Microbacteriaceae; genus Pseudoclavibacter. The sequence goes on from NZ_PSXX01000014.1 coordinate 22,408, forward strand.
CTCGGCGGCGACCGCACCCGTGACGCTGCCGGAGGCGCCGACGGACGACGGCGCGACGAAGGCGCCGGGAAAGGGAGTGCTCTCCTCCAACGACGGCTGGAACACCGGTCTCCGTGACGGCGAGTTCCAGCTGACGATGAACCTGTGGTGGGGCGAGAACGGCTCCACCTTCCGGCTCTACCAGGACGGCCAGCTGGTCAGCACGACACCGCTCAGCACGAACTCGCCAGCGGCGCAGTCAGCCGTCGTCGACATCGCCGGCCTGGCGAACGGAACCTACGTCTTCACCGGCGAGCTGGTGAACTCGAAGGGAACGACCGCAACGGAGTCACTCACGGTGACGGTGACGAACGCCTCCCCCGGCGCCCCGTCCCTCTCCTCGGACAACTGGGACGGCGACGGCACCTACACCGTGACGGCGAACCTCTGGTGGGGTACGAACGCCACCGCCTACCGCTTCCTCGAGAACGGCGTCGAGGTCGGCACCGGCGAACTCACCGCGGCGAGCCCCGCCGCCCAGAAGGCGACGCTGCAGGTCGAGGGCAAGGCGCCGGGGCAGTACGCCTACACGGTCGAGTTCATCAACGCCGCAGGCACCACCGTGAGCACAACCCACGAGGTGTCGGTCACGAAGTAGCTGCACGCCCGAGTGGGCTCCGCGTCGGACACGAACGCGGCGCCCGCTCGGCGGCGTTCGCCGGGCCCGCGGCCGAAGCGCTCACCGAGGGCACCACCCAGTTCCCGGCCGTGCCCGTTCGATAGCGTCGTCGTCGACCCAGAAGCCGGCAGCGCCTGCCGAAACGCGACGCGACAACGGGGGCCTCGATGCCAAAGAACCGCAACCGCAAGGGAGTGCTCGCAGTCCTCGCGAGTGCTCTCCTGCTCATCGGCCTCGTGACCGCTGCTGCGCTGCTCGGCCTCCCGACCGGCTGGGTGATCTTCATCGCCATCGCTGGTCTCCCGCTCGTCCTCGTGCTTGCCGCTTTTCTCGGGCTTCGCTGGGGCGACGCCCGGATGGCCAAGGCTGGGCCCGGCGTCCTGACTGCCCTCGGCCCGGGGGAGATCCACGAAGTGGACATCGCTGAGACGTCCGTCGCGAAGCTCGGCTGGCGGGCCGCCGTGCAGCATCTCCCCGCTCAGCTGCCGCCGGCACGCATCCGCACCCTGGTGGTCGCTGGAGTCGTCGGCGCGGTCGCGGGCGTGTGGTTGACCGTGACACTCACCGAGGCCCCCGAACCGTGGCAGACGACCCTCGGGGCAGCGCTCCTCGGCGTGACCGGGTCAGCGGCCCTCTGCCTCGCACTGCTCCTCGCCTGGCTGGTCATGACTCGCCGAGACACCCCACTTGATCGGAGCTCGCGCAGGCTCCTGGAACAATCGATCAACCCGGTGAATGATCGAATCCGCATCAACATCGCGAGGATCGATGAGCTGCAGGAGGCGATCGATCAACGACGCACGGTCACCCCACTGCTCCTACCCATCGCAGCCGGCACGACGATAGCCTTCTTCACCGCTGCCGCCGCCGAGCTCGTCCTCACGGGCGGCGAGCAGTTCCCCCGCCTGGCGTCATTCGCATCACCGCCGATCATGCTCTGGATGGGCCCCACGGTTCCCGGCAGAGTCGAGCAAATCGCCCTGGCGCTGGAGGAGCTGCGGTCGCGCGAGGGGGCCGCCTGACGTCCGCACCAGGGGTTCAGCCCTCGCGAATGAAGCGAGCTTCTCCAGCAGACGTCGGCATGACGATCTCCTCACCATCGACAGACAAGCCCGTGAAGCCGCTGTAGAGCAGGTCCTCCACTTCGTGGAGATTCGGATCGCAGCCGACCTCGGACGCGGCCCAGAAGTCGATTCGGATCCGGTTCCCAACCACGGAGTACGGGCCGGATGCACCGTTGCAGCCAGCTCCGGCGAAGGCGTGCTCGTCGGTGAACTCGATCGTCGCCGAACCGAACTCCGCAGGGACGTCGGCTGGCGACTGGCTCACGACCCAGGTGCCGATCAGCTCCTCCTGCGAGAGCGTCGGTGCCGTGCAGGCTGCAAGAGCGAGAACGACGAGGGCAAGCGACGACAAAGCCACTCGGGTGCGGCGGGACGTGTGCTGCAAGATACCTCCGGTGTGGTCGAGTGCTCGTCGAGCATCCGCTCACCATCACCCTACGAAGACCACGCGCTGCAGACCAGGCCGACTGAGCCTCAGCCGCTACGCCGAGTCGCGCCTCGAGTCGGGTTCGGTCGTGGCGGCACGGATGAGGCCCGACGCCATCCGCCGTGCCGTGGCCGTCGAGTACCGCTCATCGCGGAGACGCATCGCGAGGTAGCCCGTGACGAGCAGCAGCAGCTCCTCAGCGAGGGACGCTGACTCGTCGAACGGGCTCGCGAGGTGCGTGAGCCGCGACCGCAGCGACTCGGTGTCAGTCTGCACCGCTGCACGGACCTCGGCGGGAGCGTCGGCGTACTCGGCGGAAGCCCCGAGGAAGGCGCACCAGCGAGAGCCGAGAGGCTGCTGCCGAAACGCGTCCAGGGCATCGAAGACGGCGAGCAGCTGCTGCTCGTCATCGCGATGCTTGGCGATCTCCGCATCCCACAGCTCGATCCAGGCACGGTGTCGGCGCTCGAGGGCCGCCGCGACGAGGGCCTCCTTGCTGGCGTATCCGCGATAGAGCGTGGCCGCCGAGACCCCCGCGCGCTCGAGGACGGCGTCGATCGGCGTCGCGTGGATGCCCGCCGTGAAGAACAGCTCGTCCGCGGCGTCGAGCAGCTTGGTCTCGGTCCTGGAGCGGATTGCCATGCCAACACTCTAGAGTCGTAAATATGAAACGATCGTTTTCGTTACGGGGTCGCCGCCCACTCCTGCTGGCCGCCTCGGGGACCGCCCTGATCGCAGCCACCTACGGGCTCGTCCGCCTCGCCTACGGACTCTTCCTCCCCGATGTCCAAGCGGAGCTCTCACTGAGCGCATCCGCCGCCGGACTCATCTCGAGCGGCGCCTCCGCCGCCTACTGCGCAGCCGCGCTCGCCAGCTTCCTGCTGGCGGCCCGCGCCCCGCACCTCTTCGCGGCCCTCGCGACCGTTACCGCTGCCGGCGGCGCGCTCGGCATGGCCCTCGCCGCTGACGGAGGCGTCTTCGCGGCCTCGGCGATCCTCGCGTCGAGCGGAGCCGGCTTCGCGTCACCCGCCCTGGTGGAGCTGCTGCACAGGACAGTCAAGAAGGAGCACGTGGGACGGATGCAGGGCGTCGTCAACGCGGGCACCGGCCCCGGCCTCGTCGCAGCAGGCCTCCTGGCGCTCGTCCTGCTGCCCGACTGGCGACTCGCCTGGACGCTCGCCGCGGGGGCCAGCATCGTGGCCGGCGGCTTGGTCATCGCCTCGACCTGGCGAGGAACCACCGCCACCACCGCGCGACCGGATGCTGCGCCCCGCCTCGCCCCCGTTCCGCCGCGATCGTGGTTTCGCCAGCACCTGCCCGTCATCGCCGCGGCGCTCTTCCTCGGCGCAGGCTCAGCCGCCGTCTGGACGTTCGGGCGCACCGCGCTCGTCGACGCAGGCGCAAGCCAGGAACTCTCCGCCGGGGCCTGGATCGCGCTCGGTGTGGGAGGAGCGGCGGTCATCGCCTCAGCCGGCAGACTCCAGAAGCTGACCTCTCGACGGGCCTGGCTCATGACCAGCCTGCCCGTCGCCGCGGCGACGGTCCTGCTCGGCACCTCCGCGGGGGTGTGGCCACTCGCCTTCGCCGCCTGCATCGCCTTCGGCTGGGGGTACACGGCCGGCACCGGCGTGCTCATCTGGTGGACGACGCGACTCGATCCCACCCGCGCGCCGGCAGGGACGGCGCTGCTGTTCGTTGTCCTCGTCCTTGGCCAGGCGCTCGGCTCGGCACTTGTCGGGCAGGCCATCGAGCTCGTGGGCATCCCTGGCAGCTTCATCGCATCCGCCCTGCTCGTGGTGATCGGCATCCTCGCCGCCTCGAAGCAACCGGCAGCGAGCTCACCGGCGCGCGCCTCGGACGCGCCTCCCGCGCAGGTCAGTCGTACTGCAGGCGCAGACGCAGCCGCTCACCGACCTCGAACTGCGCATCCGCCAGCTTGAGCGGATCGAGCTGCAGGTCACGGAGATCGATCGGGTCCTTGAGCTCCTCGCGGATCTGACTGCGGACCGCCAGCAGCAGCAGGCCGATGAGCGGGTTGCGGCTCGTGAGGCGAGGGTTGATGAGCTGCAGCTTCAGGTCGTCGCCGAGCTGCGCCTCCGTCGTGAACAGCAGACTCGCGCGCAGGAAACCCCGCCGGACCTTGCCGGACGCGTGCAGGTGCGCGCCTCGGGGGCCGGCCTGCGTGAGCTCGAGATCGACATCGGACACGTGGATGCCCTGGCTCTCCCCCGACTCCGTGACGATGGACACGAGCGCATCCACCACCTCCCGCTGCCTCGCGGAGACGTCGATCAGCAGCGTGTCGACGGGGAAGACCGTCGCGGCCTCACCACCCGCGATGCCCTGCCTCAACGCCAGCGCGAGCTGCCCGCGATCATCCTCCGCCCAGTCGACGTGCACACCGGCGGCAGTGATCGATGCCTCGACTTCGGCGCCCTGGATGCGAACCGGGAGGCCCCGCACCCGCACCTCGGCGACGCGGGCGTCGGTCCTCGCGACCTCGGTGCCGAACTCGGGGAACTCCGGGAGCGGCGGCGCCTCCTCGACCGTGGCGTCGAAGGTGACCTCGATGCCCGTGAGATCGATGTCGATGCCGAGGAGGTCGCCCGCGAGCGGATGCGCGGTGACACGCGCCAGGTCAAGGCCGCGCACGTCCATGGTGTTGTCCGCATCGAAGATCGGCGGCACCACCTCGCGCACGAAGCGCTCCAGCACTCGGGAGACCGCCTCAGGCGTCGTCGGCCGCGGGGTCGTTGCGATGACCAGCGCCTCGGGTTCGACCTCGGAGGATGCGTCGCCTTCTGGGCCCTGCTGAGGAGTCTCCATGCCCTCAACCCTACGGGCGAGCGGGTGCACGACCCTGGCTGCGGGCCAACACCAAGTAGGATCGATCCTCGACGCGACCCAAGCGGACGCGACAGTTCACTCCGGCTCGACGAGCCCGAGCACCAATTTCGAGAGAAACGCAGCTATGGACAGCAAATTGATCGCGTGGAACGGCGACGTGCAGCCAGAAGCCGTCGAGATCCTCACGGGAGACGGCGGACTCGTCGTCGTCCCGACGAAGGTCGGCTACATCATCATGACCTCCGACAAGGAGGGACTCGAGCGGAAGTTCGAGGCGAAGGAGCGCAACCGCAACAAGCCTGGCGTCGTGCTGTGCGGTTCCCTCGAGCAGCTGCGCGAGCTCGCGCAGCTCACGCCGGAGATCGACGCGTTCTACGAGCGCCACTGGAACGACGACATCCTCCTCGGCTGCATCCTCCCGTGGAAGGAAGAGGCCGTCGCGGCCCTTCCCGACGACGGCACGAAGGAGCTCATGATGGACGGGCGCGGCACGAGCTGCTTCGTCATCAAGTTCGGCGTCCCCGGCGAGAAGCTCGCGAAGGAGCTGTACGAGAAGCACGGACGCTTCGCGTTCGCGAGTTCCGCGAACCCGTCCGGCAAGGGCAACCGTGGACTCGTCGAGGGCATCGGCGAGCGCATCCACGACCGCGCCGACCTCATCATCGAGGCGAACGACTACGTCGCATCCATCCAGCCTGAGGCCACCACGGAGACGCGCCACGAGCAGGGCGTCATGATCTCGATGGTCGACGCCGACGGAACGCTCATCCCCGAGCAGGGCGGCCAGCGTTCCATCTCGCCGGCTCCCGTCGTGATCCGCAAGGGCCTCGACATCAACCGCATCATGGCGATCCTCGCTGAGTCGTTCAACAGCTGGGACTTCCGCCAGGGCGAGTACTACTGATTCCGGCTCGCACCGGGGGCTGAGCGCCTCTTGTGCGTACGGCAGATTCACGACGTGATTTGTCGGACGGGCTCGCTACGCTTTCCGCGTGCGAGCCCGTTCTTCGTCTGCTGACCTCACCCGCCTCATCGCGTCGCGGCCCATCTCGCGTGGGCGCCTGCGTCGTGTGCTGAACGCGCCTCCCACGGCCGCGACGACGCGGGAGTGGTGGGGCGCCTTGTCGGAGGCCGAGCGCGCGCGTCTCCTGAAGCAGGTTCCGCTGCTTGTCGGCAACCTCGATGGCATCCCGTGGTCGGTTCGCGTGCGGGCCAACCGGGAGTCGCTCGGGCGTGCGATCGGTGCTTTGGAGTCGGGCGCCTCCATCGAGCGTGCGCTCGGCAGTGCGAGTGCGTTCGCGGGTGGTGAGATCAAGAGCATCCTGGCGGATGCGAGCCGCGGGGAGCTGCGCGACCGCGAGCGGCTCGTGCACCAGCTGCGGGAGCTGCACGGGGGCCGTGGCTTCGTCGACCGCGGCGGGAAGCCGCGCTTCGTGCTCGCGTTCGATCCCGAGCGGGACTCGATCGTCGAGTACGTGGGCGCGGCGATCTCGGAGTCGGAGGACCCGTTCGCGTCTCCGTTCGCGGAGGGGGTCACGTCGGTGGGGGTGTTCGTGCCCGGCAACGAGTCGCGGCTGCTCGACTTCGAGGGCAAGGCGCACACCATGTCGGAGCTCATCACGCTCGCGCCCGCTGGCACGGCCGGGCTCGTCGTGTGGCAGGGCGGGCGGTTCCCGCGTGGCCCGTTGGCGTTGTCGGCGGCGATGGCGGATGGGCTGGCGCGCAAGCTGGGTGGGTTCGTGAACTCGATCCCCCGTGACGGGCGCGTGGAGCTGACGGCGTTCGGGTTCAGTTTCGGCGGCGGCGTGACGGGGCGGGCGATGGCACTCGGGATGCGGGTCGACCGGGTCGTGCACGTGTCGAGTGCCGGGCTGGGGCACGGTGTGGCGTCGCTCGACGATCTGCCCGTGTCGGCTCGCGTGCCGCATTACTCGCTGCTCGCTCCCGTCGATCCCTCCGTCGGTCCGATCCTGGGCATCAACGTGCACCTGCCGTTCCTGGGGCGGGTCGGCCATTTCGGGCATGGTGTGGATCCGGCGCATGCGCCCGGGGTGGTTCGATTGGAGACGGGGGTGCTCGGTGCGGCGCAGGGGAAGCGCGCTGCGGGTGCGGCGCTGTCGCTCGGTGACGTGCTGACGGGGCACTCGGCGGTTCTGGAGCAGTGGGGGACGACGGCGAAGCGCAACATGGTGGCGGTTCTCATGGGTGGTGGCGCTGAGGTCGAGTTGGCGGCCGACGGCGGCGTGCTCGGCCGCATCGCGCAGCGTCTCGTCGTGCCGTACGTGCCGTTCCTGCGGGTGCGCGAACCGGAGCTGCGCAGCGTCGCCTGAACGGGTGCGGTGCCGGAGGTCAGCGTTCGTCGCGTTCGTGCTGCGGGGAAGCCTGCTGCGTGCGCGCACGGGTGGACGTGTGGGAGCGGGTTGGGTCGGCGAGTGGGCTGGTGGTGTGTCCGAGCGCCGTGGCGAGCTCGGTGGTGAGGCGCGGGCCCTGCGCGCGCTCCTCGACCGCGCCCGCTCGAGTGGGCCGCTCGCCGTGGCTGAGGGCTTCGCGTGCGGCGCTGGTGCGGGCGCCGAGGGCCGCGAGCGCTGCCGACGTCTCCGCGTGGGCGGGGCTCTGCGTGGTGTGGGCGCGGGCCGCGATGTGGGGTGCGTCGGCTCGGAGGTCATCGATGGTGGCGAGCACGTCGCCGCCGAGATCGGCTTGTCTGAGCACGAAGTTCGCGTCTCGGTCGAGTGCTGCGAGCCAGGTGTTCGCGTCGCTCGGGGTGAGGTTGTCGAGGCCCCTTCCGGCGATGACGGCTGCTCGGGCGTCGGCGCCGTCGCGCGCGCCGGTTGTGCTCGCAGCGTTCGTGTCGATGTCGGCTGCGTGGAGGGCACGACCGCCGCGGTCGACGACAAGCACCCGGTCGACGCGCCCCTCGGCGATGACCCGTTCGAGCGACTTGGGCATCTGCTCGGCGGCGACGTCGTGGAATGCCTGTGGGGTCCACCTGCCGGCCCCTTGGTCGCGGACCTGTTCCGCGTACCGCGAGAGCACGCCGAGCCGCGAGACCGCTTCGGGCACGGCAAGCGCGCGCACTTCGACGCGGTAGCCGGCATCGCGAAATTCCTTGGCCGTCGCGACGACGGCGTCCGGCTGTCGGAACGTCGTCTCGAACACCACGGATGCCTGACGTTCCCGCAGGTAGTCGCTCGACATGCGCGCCCACGCGCCAGCAGCCTGCGCCGTCACCTCCGGCATGCGAAGCGGGTCCTCCCGCATCACGCTCACGTAGTCGGGATGAAAGACTCGCAGGTCGTCCCCGATAACCGGGATAGCCCCTCGGAAGTCCTTCTGCACGCGACCCACCGTTCGCGTTTTCCCGGCACCGGGTTGTGCTCCAACAAGCACGAGCGTCGGCTCCGAGGCTCGTTGGGAAGATCGGAGAGCATCGAGTTCCGGCCGAATGGACTTCTCAAAGATCTCGCGCAGTTGCTCGCGGGTGACCTCTGACTCCGAGCTCAATGGTCCTCCGCCTTGAGCCGTGCGACGAACGACGCCCGGAGAGCTTGCACCGCATTGAGCGAGTACGTGTCGACTTCATCCGCCTCGATCCTGACGGCGATCTGCTTCTCCAGCCAGTGCTGTCGCTGTTGTTCAGAGGCGGCTTCATTCTGTCGAGCAACATAAAGACCCCTGAGCCGGTTCGCGGCTTCGCGCATGGCGTCGTAGATCATCGGGTCGTAGTCGTCGATGGGCTCGTCGCTGGGCATGTCGGTCATGTTCGTCCTCTCGTGGTGCGTGTCTGCCGTGGCGCAATCACCGTCGCGTTCATCCGGTGCCCCGGACTGCCCTGCCGCTGCCGCGCCCGCTGGCGACGATGCTCGCCTCTGCCCGGTGCCGCTCCAGCAGCTCGTTGCGCTTCCGGACGACGCTCACGTTCGACTGGGCGTCGACGCCCGCGACCTCCTCGCGGAGTTCGGCGAGCTTCCCCAGCCACCGCCTGGACTCGAGGTCGCTGCGGGCACGCGCTGCTCGCGCGGCATAGAAGGCGGCCAGCCTGCCGCCAGCATCCAGCAGGAGGTCGTACACCTCAGGCGAGTAGCCTCCCGTGCTCGGCACCCCTCGCGGGTCGCCGGGTGAACTGTCGAACGTCGTGGTGCGCGGCACGTGCATCCTCCCGATTGCGTACTCGCGAACCTACTCGCGGCGCGGCGCCCGAAACGGTGGAGGGGCGAATCTGTGGACAACGGCAGCCGACCACGCATCGCGGTCGGCTCCGTCGAGACCGGCAGCGCCCCTAGGCGAGGATGCGCTGCACCGCGCGCACGGGAATCCTGAGCCAGGCCGGCCGCTGAGATGCCTCGTAGATCACTTCGTACAGTGCCTTGTCGAGCTCGAAGACCCTGATGAGCGCGGCTGACTCCGCAGCGCTCAGCGGCAGCGAGCTCGACTGACCCCCTTGCGAGAAGGGACCAGACCCACCTCTCGCGTCGCGCGTGCCCCTGGCATCGTCGAAGTCACGCGCCTGCCTGCGCGCGGCCCGGCTGTCGAGCGTGATCGCGCCCGTGTGACGCCCGATTCGCTCCTGGCCGCTCACGGCCGCGGCGTAGCCGTTCAGGAACGACTGCCGAGCACGGGCGGCCCAGTCACCGGCGACATCCCGCCCAGTCGTCATCTCCAACGACCCGGCGACGTAGTCGAACGATCGCAGGATGCCGGCGATGTCGCGTTGCGGGGCATCCGCCGTATTGCGCTGCTCGATGCTGCGCAGCGGCTCTCCCTCGAAGTCGAGGAACACCCAGCCGCTGCCCTCCACGGCAAGCACCTGACCCAAGTGCAGGTCGCCATGCACCCGCTGCAGCGTCGGCCAGTGCATCTCGGCGGCGTGCGCGTAGACCTCCTCCGCTGCACCCCGCAGGCGCTCGAGGGCCGGGGCGACGGCGATGGCCGCATCCAGGCGCTGCCGCATCGCGTCGACCTCAGCCTGCACCTTCAGGGCGCTCGCCTCGACGCTCGGCAGCACCTCGCGGAGCGTGCGGTGCACCTCAGCGGTCGCCTCCCCGAGCGTGTACGCGGCGTCACCGAAGTCGTCCCCAGTCTCGGCGGCGCGCAGCGCCACCCGCCACGCATCCTCGACCCCGGGGAGGAACTCCTGCGCGAACACGAAGTTGCCAGAGGCGCGCCCGCTGCTGACGCGCGGGTCGGGCCAGTAGCCCGACAGGTGGCCGATGGCGGGCGGCACACGCACGGAACCGGCCGCGGCGAGCGCCGACTGCAGCGTCACCTCCGGGTTCTCGCCATCGTGCAGCATGCGGAAGACCTTGAGGATGAGCGGGGCAGCGGCGCCCCCATCTGGCATGCGCATCTCGCAGATGATCGACGAGTTCGACTGCTCCCCAGACAGCACCCGACTCGTCACGAAGCTGCCGAGCACGGCCCCGGGCATCGGCAGTCCGTACGCAGCGATGTCCGTCCGCCCACCGGCCCCCGCCGCGTGCCCCTCGCGCTCGAGCAGCGCCAGGAGCGCCCGAGCGAACGCGATGTCGTGCGGACCATCGACGACGGCGCTCACACGCCCGGCTGCGTTGCTGATCGACCCGATGTACCCGAGCGCGGGAACGCGCGCATCCACCTCGCGGAGCACGATCGGCACCTGGTACACGACCGGGACATCGCCGGAGGAATCGAGGATGCACGGCACCGTGACGAGATGTACCCCGGCCTCCCCGTTCGGGTTGGCGAGCACGTAGCTGCCGAGGTGCGTGAGCTGCGGCGTCCGACCCTCACCGCCCGAGTACCAGCGCTGCTTCGGCATCCAGTCGCGAAGCATGTGGATGAGATCGGTCATTGCGCCTCCGGTTCAGTTCCCCAGCCTACCGACCGGATGCCCGCCCGGAGGCGCGAATCCGCCACTTCTCGTCGCGATCAGCCGCGCCTGCGACTGAGCACCACCGTGAACTTGGCACCGCGCGAGATCTGCGTGCTGGGGCCGACGATCCGCTCGAGCGCCGCACGGTGGGCCAGACCCGAGTTGAACACCGTGAGCATGCTGGCGCCGGGCTTCAGCATGCGCGCGGCCTGCTCGAACAGCGGATGCGCCATGTCCTCGACCACCTCGTGCCGGTCGTGGAACGGCGGGTTGAGGAGCAGCACATCCACCGAACCGGTCTCGATGCTCGACCCCGCGTCCTCGCGGCGCACCTCGACCCTGTCTTCGACGCCCGCGATGCGCACCGTCTCGCGAGCAGAGGACACGGCAGCCCAGGATCGATCGCTCGCGATCACCTCGAGCTCCGGTCGGAGCCTCGCGAGCGCGACGGCAAGCACGCCCGTGCCGCAGCCGAGGTCGACGGCGAGGCCCGCCTCCGGGAGCTCGTCCGCGGGGAGGTCACGCAGGGCTCCGAGCAGCTCGCGCGTGCCCAGATCGAGGCGCGGGCCCGCGAACGCACCACCGTGGCTCGCGATCGAGAAGCCGAGCTCGTCGGAGCTCTGCACGATCGGGTACGCCGACGCCGCGCCTCGCAGCTCCGCCTTCGGGGCGCTCGCGTGCAGCACCCTCGACTTCTGCCTGCCGAGGCTCGCCGTCACACTCTCGAACGAGCGCTCGAGGGTCTCGTTCATTCCGCGGCTCATGTGCTTGATGCGTCCGCCAGCGACGATCCGCACCTCTGGATGCGCGTGCGCCGCGACGAGGCGCGCGATCTCATCGAGTTCCGCGAGCGACTTCGGCAGGCGCAGCAGCACGAGGCGAGCGCCGTCGAACAGCGCCGGCTCCAAGCCGAAGCGAACGGCCTTGAGCGAACGGAAGCTCGCCCGCACTGCATCGTCGCTGGCCCGCTCCTCCGAGACGGCGTCGTGGAAGGTGCGCACCGTGTCCAGGTCGAAGCGCTCAGCGGCCGCAACGGCCAGCGCACCCGTGGCGTCGCCGACGACCGCGAGCGGCACATCCACCACACCCAGCTCGGCGGCTTCATCGAGGATGAGCCGGTCGACGGGGTCGGGCTCCGTGACGCCGGAAGCTGCGGCACTCAACAGGGGATCCGGCATGCCTAGGCGATGGTGTCGATGAGGGGCTCGGCCTCTTCACCGGTGATGTAGCGGCGGCCAGAGACCTCGACGACCGTGATCGCCACGTACTCGTTCTTGGGTGCCGCGATGAGCGGGCGCACGCCGAGCGCTTCCGCCTTCTCGAGCTCAGCCTCCGTGCTGAGCACCCGGGCTCCCCCGCGTGCCACGAGGCTCGTCGCGAACCCGTCGCCGAGGGCGTCGGATTGGAACACGACCTCCTTCGCGATGGAGGCCCCCGCGAGCTTGAAGCCGGGCGCCGACTTGAAGACGATCTCACCATCGCGCTCGCTGAACACGACGTTGATCGGATAGATCTCCACACGGCCGTTCACGGCGAACGCGATGCGACCGAACGTCGTCGCGCGCAGCAGAGCGCGGCTTTCCTCGTCACTCAGGACGGTGATCAGTTGCTCGTCTTCCATGCGTCCATCATGGCCTGATCGGCGCCCCCTCGCCTGACCGATTCTCGTCGCCGCGCACGAATCGACATCTGGGAGTCGAGTTACGACGCGAGCGGTGCGAAACTTGAGGCATCCCCCGAGCGACGTCCGCTCGATCCGACACGGAGGTCATCCAATGGGCTACGGCAGCGGCATCGCACTCATCGTCATCGGCGCCATCCTGGCGTTTGCCATCAACATCGACCTCGACGGCTTCGTCGACCTCAAGACCATCGGCTACATCCTCATGGGTGCTGGCGTCGTCGTCTTCATCCTGAGCCTCGTCACGGCGCTGCGCCGCAAGCAGTCCACGTCGACGACCCGGAAGGTCATCGACCCCAACACGGGCCAGGAAGTCATCGAGCGCACGAACCGCAGCAACTGACCTGAACGGTCAGCGCTGAGTTCGGCACCCGCTGCGCTCAGGCGGAGACGAAGAACAGGCGCTTGTTGGCGAACTCGCCGATCCCGATGGGGCCCATCTCGCGTCCGAAGCCCGAGTTCTTGACCCCGCCGAAGGGCAGCTCTGCCGCCTCCGCCGCGATCGTGTTGACGTGCGCCATGCCCACCTCAAGGCGCTGCGCGATACGGGTCGCGCGCGCTTCGTCGCTCGAGAAGACCGAGCCGCCGAGGCCGAGCGCGCAGTCGTTCGCAAGGTCGAGCGCCTCCTCGTCACTCGACACTCGGTAGACCGTCGCGACGGGACCGAAGAGCTCGACGCCGTACGACTCGGAGTCGCGTGGGACGCCGGTGAGCACGGCCGGCGAGTAGTGGGCTCCCGGGCCGTCGGACAGCACTCCGCCGATCTCGAGCGTCGCGCCCTCCGCGACCGCCTTCTGCACCTGAGCATCCACGGTCTCGGCCGCCGTTCGGCTGGACATCGGCGCGAACTGGCCCTCGGCCATCTCGAGCTGGTCGCCGGGGACGAGTCCCGTCGCGAGCTTCTTCAGCTCCTCGACGAACTCGTCGTAGATGTCGTCCATGACGATGAGACGCTTGTTCGAGTTGCAGACCTGGCCCACGTTGTAGACGCGGAAGTCCCACGCCTGCTTCGCGACAGCCGCGACGTCATCCGAGTCGAGCACGATCATGGGGTCGATGCCGCCGAGCTCGAGCACGCACTTCTTCAGGTTCCGGCCCGCCTGCGCCCCGATGATCGCCCCAGCACGTTCGGAGCCCGTGAGCGAGATTCCCTGCACGCGCGAGTCGGCGATGAGTGTCGCGATCTGATCGTGCGACGCGAAGACGTTCTGGTAGCCCCCGACCGGGACGCCGGCCTGCTCCATGATCTCCTGAATGGTCAGGGCCGACCGCGCGCAGATGTCCGCGTGCTTGAGCAGGATGGTGTTGCCCAGCACGAGGTTCGGTGCCGCGAAGCGCGCCACCTGGTAGTAAGGGAAGTTCCACGGCATGACGCCGAGCAGGGTGCCGACGGGACGATGCTCGATGAACGCCTTGCCGGGAATGGTGCTGGGGATCTCGGCGTCGGTGATGAGGCTCGGGCCGTGCACGCCGTAGTAGTCGATGATCGACGCAGCGAACTCGACCTCGTCGATCGACTCCTGCACGGACTTGCCCATCTCGACGGCGATGAGGTGGGCGAGCTCGTCCTTGCGCTCGAGGAAGATCGCGGCGACGCGTCGCACGACAGCGGCCCGCTCTTGCACGCTGCGCTCACGCCATTCCCGGTACACGGTGTCGGCGCTCGCGACGGCCTGCTCGATCTGCGCATCCGTCGCGTCGTCGAACGTCTCGATGATCTCGCCGGTCGCGGGATTCTGCACTCGGTACTCGGACATTTCGCTCCTCGGTCGCACGGTTCGTCGGTGCCAGTCTGTCGCAAAACCCGCTGCCAGTTTGGTCGAATACCGGGACGCGGCTCTACAAAGCCGCCATTCGAACGTCGGTGCCCGTCCGTAGGCTGACCATGTTTTCAGCCAGAACAAGCCCGCACCCCGAGGAGCATCACGTGGACTCTGCCCTTCCCACGATCCAGCACTGGATCGACGGCGCCTGCTCGACCTCGACGCCCGCGCGCACCTCGCCGGTCTTCAACCCCGCACTTGGCGTCGCCACCAAGCAGGTCGCGCTCGCCGAGCAGGCGGAGATCGACGCGGCGGTAGCGGCGGCGAAGGCGGCGTTCCCTGCGTGGTCGAACGCCTCCGTCGCGAAGCGCCAAGGGGTGCTGTTCCGCTTCCGTGAGCTGTTGAACGAGCGGAAGCTCGAGCTCGCGCGCATCATCACCTCCGAGCACGGGAAGGTCGTCTCCGACGCCGCTGGCGAGATCCAGCGGGGCCTCGAGGTCGTGGAGCTCGCGACCGGGTTCCCCCACATCATGAAGGGCGACTTCACCGAGAACGCCTCGACCGGCGTCGACGTGTTCTCCATCAAGCAGGCCCTCGGCGTGGTCGGCATCATCAGCCCGTTCAACTTCCCCGCCATGGTCCCGATGTGGTTCTTCCCCATCGCGATCGCGGTCGGCAACACCGTCGTCCTCAAGCCGAGCGAGAAGGACCCCTCCGCAGCGATCTGGCTCGCGGAACTCTGGAAGGAAGCGGGCCTGCCCGACGGCGTCTTCAACGTCCTGCACGGCGACAAGCAGGCCGTCGACGGCCTCCTCAACCACGACGACGTCGCCGCGATCAGCTTCGTCGGCTCGACCCCCATCGCGCAGTACATCTACGAGACCGCCTCCAAGAACGGCAAGCGGGTGCAGGCCCTCGGCGGCGCGAAGAACCACATGCTCGTGCTCCCCGACGCCGACCTCGACCTCGTCGCCGACCAGGCCATCAACGCCGGCTACGGGTCCGCGGGCGAGCGCTGCATGGCCATCAGCATCGTCCTCGCGATCGAACCCGTCGCGGACCAGCTCATCGAGAAGGTGAAGGAGCGCATCACGAAGCTCCGCATCGGTGACGGCACCCCCACCGACACGCACGCCGAGCCCGACATGGGCCCCATCGTCTCGGAAGTGCACCGCGACAAGATCGCCTCCTACATCCAGATCGCCCACGACGACGGCGCCGACGTGCTCGTCGACGGGCGCGAGATCAGCGCAGAAGGCGCCGAGGGCGGGTTCTGGCTCGGCCCGACCCTCATCGACAACCTCCCCACCACCAGCCGCGCCTACACGGAAGAGATCTTCGGCCCCGTCCTGGGCATCGTGCGCGTGAAGAGCTTCGAGGAAGGCGTGGAGCTCATCAACACCGGCCAGTTCGGCAACGGCACCGCGATCTTCACCAACGACGGCGGCGCCGCCCGCCGCTTCCAGAACGAGATCCAGGTCGGCATGATCGGCATCAACGTGCCCATCCCCGTCCCCGTCGCCTACTACTCCTTCGGCGGTTGGAAAGACTCCGCGTTCGGCGACTCCAAGGCCTACGGCCTCCAGGGCTTCCACTTCTACACCCGCGAGAAAGCCGTCACCAGCCGCTGGCTCGACCCCGCCAAGCACGGCGGCATCAACCTCGGCTTCCCCGAAAACGACTAGGAGGCGGAGGAGGCGGGGCGCCCGCCCCGTGGGCGCCCTGTGTCCGCTTCGCGCCCGCCCCGTGTCCGCTTCCCCGCGCCGGAGTTGTGGCGAGATGCGCTTCGGTACCGCGGCAGCAGCATCAGGCCACAACGCTGTCGCGGACAGGCGAGACGTGCAGGTGCCGCGCGGAGACACGAGGGAGGATGCACACGTGCGAATCCTCCTCAAGCTCAAGCTCGACTGCCCAACCGAACTGCTCGCCGACGCCCTCCAGCGGCCGGAAGCCTTCCGCGCAGTGGCGGGCCCACTCGCGGAAGTGCGCTCGCTCGAACCCGGCGGCTTCCCCGAACGCTGGTCACCCGAGCGCCCGCACCGCGTCGAGATCCGCCTGCTCGGCGTGGTTCCGCTCGGCACGCAGATCATCGACGGCCAGTACCGCGACCTGGGAGACGGGATGCACGAGCTCCGCGACCGCGGGTACCCGGAGTCGGGACTCATGGCCGTCATGACGACGTTCGAGCACACGATGGTCGTCTCGCCGCTGCCCGGCGGTCGCACGCTCTACCGCGACCAGCTCAAGCTGGGTGCTGGCCTCCTGACCCCGTTCGTGTGGTTCGGGATGTGGACCTTCTGGCAGAAGCGCGCCCTCAGCATGCGGCAGCTCGCAGACCGGCTCCGGAACGGGCAGTAGCCGCCGCGCTGAGTCAGGCGTCGTCGAGGAGGCGCATCGCCGACCACACCTCGGCCCGCCCCGCGAAGGACTGCAGGTCGATGCCGAGGAGCTGCTCTGCCGTGGTCACGCGGCTGCGAAGCGTGTGCCGGTGGATGCCGAGTGACTTCGCGACCGGGTCCCACGCGCAGTTCCCCTCCGTCCAGGCGGCGAGCGTGTCGAGCAGCAGGCGGCCCTGCTCCCCATGCTCGAGCAGGGGCTGCAGGACGCGGCGCGCGGTGACTCGGCCGTCGGCCGCCTCGAGCGCGCCGAGCATCCCCGTCGTGGCGAGGTCCTCGAACCGCACGGACGGCCGGTTCGGCGTGCTGCGCTCCGCGGCCTTGCGCGCCTCCGCGAGCAGTCGCGGCAGCTCGGGCCAGTCGCCGGGCGCGGAGGCGCCGGCCGAGAAGCCAGCCTCTGTGAGCGCCTCGAGCAGTGCCGCGCCCCCTCGTGCTGGCACGATCGCCACGAGGTCGTGGTCCCGTGCGGCGAAGAAGATCGGCTCGGGACCGGACCCCGCGAGCCGCTCGAGCCGGTCGAGCAGCGCCTGCCCGGGTTCGCCGCCCCGCGCCTGCATGACCCGGATCGGAGCCGCGGGGAGCTTGCCCCACACCGTCTCGGCAGTGCGCGTCGCCACCTCCATCTCGCCGGCGAGGAGCAGCTCGAGGAGGCCGACGCGCAGGTGCCCGCGGGCCGCATCCAGCTCCCGATTCTGCTCGAGCGCGATCGACGCGTGACCGATCGCGCTCGCGACGAGGTCGTTGCCCGCCAGATCAAGCGGGGCTCGCCCGCCGACCGCGAGCACCCCGCGGAGCTGGCCGTGCTGGCCGACGGTCTGCAGGGTCACGTCACCGCTCTCGCCGTGCAGGTGCGCCCCCGAGCGACCGCCGCGCGCGAGGAGGCTCTGCACCATCCGCTCGATCTCAGGGGCTTCGTTCTCCGGCACCCGGATGCGCGTCTGCGCGTCCACGCGGAGCCCCGTCGAGTCGTAGAGCGCCACCCAGCTCTCCAGCTGCCGTTCGAGCTCGACGAGGATCGCGCCGAGACCGCCGGGCCTGAGGGCGGCCCTCGCGAGCTTGCGCTGCGCCTGCAGCGACCATTCGAGCCGTGCTCGCTGCTCAAGGGCGCGCTGGTCCGCGAGGTAGCGGATGATGCCGATGAACGGGGTGCGTTCGGCGACCTCGACGAGCGTCAGGCCGTGGCGCTCGCAGGCGGCGACGAGGTCAGCGGGCACCTCCGCGTGGATGACCTCGGTCGCGAAGCCGAGCGCCGCGATGTCGGCCGCCCGCAGTCGGGCGACATAGGCGTCGAAGACGTCCTCGCTGGCGAGCGCTTGGAATCGAACGGTCGCGGTCGCGGAGACCGGCGAGCGCAGTCCGTTCGCGGCGCTCTGCGGCTGCGCTCCGGGGCCCGGCACCTCGGACACCGCGAACTGCATGCCATCGGTGAGCAGGAGCTGGCCGGCTTCGAGCCACGGTGTCGGGTCGCCGAGGTCGGAGCTGTGCGCCCACACGAGCTCGCGGTCCAGTGCGCTCGCGTCCGCGGCGTGCAGCACCCGCAGCTTGAACTCGGTCTCCTCCACGAGCTCGCGCAGCGTGACACTCACGCCAGCCCCCTGGGCGCGGAACCATGCTGACGCTTTTGTCGAGTCATGGCACCCATTCTCACCGATTTGACCACGAACGCGACGCATTCCGGGCCGCAGAGTGGAGACATGACCGCTCCCACCCTCAGCCCCCACCTCAGCAACACGGACGTTCGCGAGCGCGACCTCGCCTCGGTGTTCCACTCCTGGTCAGCTCAGGGGAAGATCTCGCCGCTGCCCATCGCCCGCGGCGAAGGCGCGAGACTGTGGGACTTCGACGGCAACGAGTACCTCGATTTCTCGAGCCAGCTCGTGAACGTCACGATCGGCTACCAGCACCCGAAGGTCATCGCGGCCATCCAGGAGCAGGCCGCGAAGCTCGTGACGATCGCCCCGGCGCACGCCAACGAGACCAGGGCGAAGGCGGCGGAGCTGATCCTGTCGCACGCCCCAGAGAGCTTCTCGAAGGTGTTCTTCACGAACGGCGGTGCGGATGCGGTCGAGAACGCGACTCGCATGGCCCGCCTCTCGACGGGGCGCGACAAGGTCGTGTCCCTGTACCGCAGCTACCACGGCAACACGGGAGCCGCGATCGTCGCGACCGGCGACTGGCGACGCATCCCCAACGAGTACGCGCGCGGCCACGTGCACGCCTTCGGCCCGTACCTGTACCGCTCGGAATTCTGGGCCGAGACGCCCGAGCAGGAGAGCGCACGGGCACTTCGACACCTCGAGCGCGTCGTCCAGGCGGAGGGCCCCGCGTCCGTCGCGGCCATCCTCATCGAGAGCATCCCCGGAACCGCTGGCGTGCTCGTGCCGCCGCCCGGGTACCTTGCCGGCGTGCGGGAGATCTGCGACCGCTACGGCGTCCTGCTCATCCTCGACGAGGTCATGGCCGGGTTCGGGCGGACCGGCGAGTGGTTCGCGTTCGATGCCTACGATGTCCGTCCCGACCTCATCACCTTCGCGAAGGGCGTCAACTCGGGCTACGTGCCGGTCGGCGGGGTCATCATCTCCGAGGAGATCGCCGCGCGCTTCGACGAGGAGGTCTTCCCAGGCGGGCTCACGTACTCGGGGCATCCACTGGCCGCCGCATCCATCGTCGCGACCCTCGAGACCATGGAGGAGGAGGGCATCGTCGAGAACGCGGCCCGCCTCGGACGCGAGGTCATCGGCCCCGAACTGCACGAGCTTGCCGCACGTCACGACGTCGTCGGCGAGGTGCGCGGCAAGGGTGTCTTCTGGGCGGTCGAGCTGGTCAGCGACCCGCTGACGCGCGCCCCGCTCGCCGCGGCCGACATGGCGACCATCAAATCGCAGCTCGTGGCCCGCGGCCTGCTGCCGTTCGTCGCCGACAACCGCATCCACGTCGTGCCACCCGCCGTCATCACCGACGCCGATGCGCTCCGCGGCATTGCCATCATCGACGAGGTGCTCGCCGGATTCTGAGCGCTGGGCCTCGGCGCCGCCGCGCTCCTGCACGACTGGACTGCTGCGGCAATGGGTGTCGCCGCGAACGGAATCGCGTTTCCTGTCCAACTTCCGTGACGATTCGGCACCGGCGGACCGCCGGGGCGTCAGCGCAAGCACGGCGTCACGGAAGTTGGACAGCCGCGGCTTCGCGCCGCAGGGAACGCCCGCGGCCGAGGGCCTACTTGTCCTCTGGCGGCGGAATCAGCGCCATGAGCGCAGTGAGGCCGCCGATCACGAGGCCCGTCTTGGTGTGCGCGGCCGTCACCCCGCCGTTGGCGCGACGCTCGCCGAAGCGGTAGATCCACCGCTCGCCGGCGACAGCGGCGAGGATCGCCCCGGCTCCAGCAGCCGTGGCGAGCCCGCCGAGGGCGACCCGGCTCGCCGGAGAGAGCGAGATCCAGAACTGGGAGAAGCTCTGCGGCTTCCCGTCTGCACCGTCTTCACCGTTCGGTCGCTCGCCCGACGCCGGGTGTGGCGCATCAGCCTGCTCGCCTGGGCCGCCGATGAGCTCGCCCGGTGCCTGCGCCGCCGGCTGCACGAGCAGGTCGGTGTCTTCGGCGCGGCCGCGCTTGCCGATCTTCAGCTCGTCGTACTCCGACGCCGCGAGCCCGCCGACGCCGAGGGCCAGCATCGTCTTCGCGACTCCGCGACCAGCCCTCGACGAGATCACGTCAGGGGTGGCGTAGTAGAGGGCGGTCAGCGCGCCCTGTCCCGCTGCCAGGATCGCGCGCTTGCGGAGGTCGGTTCTCGGAGAAGTCATGCCCCCATTGTCCCGACTCGGTCTGATCAGAGCCTCAGCGGCGAACCGCAGCGCGGCTAGGCCGCGCCTCCACCTGCGGCCATGCGCATGAGGTCGGAGTTCAGCTCGATGCCGAGCTCGGTTCCGCCTGCGCTGCCGAGCTCGTGCTGGTAGCCGCCCCAGTTGTCGCCGCGGATCGTCTGCTCGACGCCAGCCTCCATCAGGGCGAGGAGCTCGACGGATGCGCGCTCGATGCGGGACCCGAGGCCCGCATCCTGCCAGTCCTCGGTTGAGGCGAAGAGCGACGTGGGCGCGGTCATGGTGCGCAGGTACGCGAACATCGACCGCATCTGCTCGTCCACGACAAGCGCGTGACGCGCAGTGCCGGCGGTTGCGGCGAGCACGACGGGCTTGGCGATGAGGAGGTCGTTGTCGAGGGTCTGGAAGAACGACGTGAAGAGTCCGCTCGGCCCGGCCTTGTAGACGGGGGCGGCCGCGATGATGCCGTCGGCGTCGCGGAGCGCCGCGATGGCGCGCTCGAACTGGGGGCCGAAGCTCTGCGAGCCGAGGGCTGCTGGCAGTTCGGGGAGGAGCATCCGCAGATCGATGTGCGTCGATACAACGTCACGGCCTCGTGTCGCCGCGAGCTTGGAGACGCCACGCTCGATGCGGTCTGCGAGCAGCTTCGTCGACGACGGGTCGCTGATACCGGCGTTGACGACGGCGACGCGGTAGGCGCCTTGTGCGTTGGTCATGGAAGTCCTTCCGAACGGGTTGGAGCTGAGGAGAGAGCGAAAAGCAGAGGCGAGGAGCCGAACGGATGCGCGGGGCCGGTCGAATGGGCCGGCCCCGCGCACTCGCTTCGCGGTCGCTAGGCGACGAGCGCGGTGTCCTGGTAGGGCGAGGAGCCGGTGACGTTGTCGCCGCGGTTCTCGTTGGGGCGCGGTTGGCGCGGCGCGGCGTCGCCGTACTTCGCGAGGACAAGCGACTCGTGCGTGGGCGCGTCTGGGACCTCGGCGGGGCGGAGCGCCTCGAGCTCGCGGCGCAGCACTGGAACCACTTCGGAGCCGAGGAGCTCGAGCTGGTCGAGCACCATGCCGAGCGGCAGGCCGGCGTGGTCCATGAGGAACAGCTGGCGCTGGTAGTCGCCGAAGTGCTCGCGGAACGTCAGGGTCTTGTCGATGACCTCCTGCGGGCTGCCGACCGAGAGCGGGGTCTGCTGCATGAAGTCCTCCATCCGCGGCCCGTGGCCGTAGACGGGTGCCTCGTTGAAGTAGGGGCGGAACTGGTCCTTCGCATCCTGCGAGTTCTTGGCGATGAACGCCTGCCCGCCGAGGCCGACGATCGCCTGCGATGCCTTGCCGTGGCCGTAGTGCTCGTAGCGCTGGCGGTAGAAGTCGATGAGGCGCATGTAGTGCTCCTTCGGCCAGAAGATGTTGTTCGCGAAGAACCCGTCGCCGTAGAAGGCGGCCTGCTCGGCGATCTCCGGGGTGCGGATGGAGCCGTGCCACACGAACGGTGCCACGTCGTCGAGGGGGCGGGGCGTCGAGGTGAAGCCCTGCAGGGGGGTGCGGAACTTGCCTTCCCAGTCGACGACGTCCTCGCGCCAGAGGCGGTGGAGCAGATTGTAGTTCTCGAGGGCGAGGGGCAGGCCGGAGCGGATGTCCTTGCCGAACCACGGGTAGACGGGGGCGGTGTTGCCGCGGCCGAGCATGAGGTCCATGCGGCCCTTGGAGAGGTGCTGCAGCATCGCGTATTCCTCGGCGATGCGCACGGGGTCGTTGGTCGTGATGAGGGTCGTCGACGTGGAGACGCGCAGCGTCTTCGTGAGTGCCGCGATGTGCGAGAGGAGCACGGCGGGCGAGGAGGAGAAGAAGGGCGGGTTGTGGTGCTCGCCGATGGCGAAGACGTCGAGGCCGACCTCTTCGGTCTTCTGGGCGATCTTGACGATCGCGTCGATGCGCTCGGCCTCGCTCGGCGTCTCGCCGGTGACCGGGTTGCGTGTGATGTCGCTGACGGAGAAGATTCCGAACTGCATGTTCAGCCCTTTCGTTGTGGATGCACGGGCCGGGTCGGTCCTGGTTCTGGATTCCCAACTCCATGCATATGCATACAACGTAGCGCGTTCGGATCTATTCCCGCGTGCTCGACTCCACTGGCAGCACACCTTCGCCGGGAGCAGCGACAGGGGCGGCGACGGCGGTTCGAGCCCGCATCCCGGGCACGCGCCCCTGGCTCGCGAGCACCCCCACCACAACGATCAGACCGCCGAGCGGCTGGTTCCAGTGCACCGACTCCCCCAGCACCACGACCCCCAGGATGACGCCGACAACTGGCGAGAGATAGGTGACGGTGGATGCGCGGGCCGGGCCCCAGTCACGCAGGATGCGGTTGTACCAGATGTAGGCGAGTCCGGTCCCGAGCACGCCGAGCCCCGCGACGGCCAGGAGCACCGGCAGGTCGATCGCGACCTCGCCCCGCGCGGTGAGGGGCGCGAGGAGCCACACGATGACGGCGGCCAGGCCGATCTGGACGGTCGACAGGGTGATCGTGTCGTATCCCGAGCTCGTGAGGAACCGGCGCATGTAGAGCCCGGCGAATCCGTAGGAGATGGTGGCGCCGAGGCAGGCGAGCTGGGCTGGCAGCAGCTCGGGTACCTGGCCCGTGCCGATGAGCTGCCAGGGAGCCGCGAGCACGACGACCCCGCTCAGGCCGACCACGAGGCCAACGACCTGCGTGCGCGTGAGCCGCTCGCCGACGAGCACAAGCGGCATGAGCAGGAGCGTCATGATGGGTGTCGTCGCGTTGTAGATGCTCGAGAGGCTGCTCGGCATGTACTGCCCAGCCCAGGCGAAGAGCGAATAGGGCACAACCGCGAGCGCGAGGGACACGACGAGCATGTGCACCCAGATCTTCCGCCCCCTGGGCCAGCGTCGCCGAGTGACCAGCATGATCGCGACGAGTGCCGCGGCCCCCAGCGTGAGGCGTCCCAACACGAGCTGCGCTGGACTGAGCCCCTCGAGCCCGACTTTCATGAAGAGGAAGCTCGCACCCCAGACGAGGGAGAGGACGACAAAGGCGGCGACGGTGCCGCGGGTGTTGCCGGTAGGTCTCATGGGACTTATTGTTGGCGGCACCCCCACATGAGGCAAATGCATCTGCTTCATCCCCACATGAGGAGACCTCATGAGCGTCACCATCGCCCAGCTCCGTGCGCTGGTCACGGTCGTGGATCGCGCGTCCTTCACCGTTGCCGCCACCGAGCTGGGGGTCAGTCAGTCGGCGATCTCGCACTCCGTGACGGGCCTCGAGAAGGCTGTCGGCGGCCGGGTCCTGCGCCGCGACGGCGGGATCACCCTCACCGCGCTCGGCCTCGGCGTGATCGAGCACGCCCGAGCCGCACTGGCCTCCGTCTCAGCGCTGGAGAGCGCCGTGCGCCGCGACGAGACCCTGTCCGGCACCGTCCGACTCGGGGCGGTCGCGACGGTCTGCCAGGGACTGGTCCCTGACCTGCTGGCCCTGTGGTCCGCGCGGCTGCCCAACATCGCCGTGTCGATCTACGAGGGCGACGACGAGGAGATGCCCGAGTGGCTCGAAGCGGGACTCGTGGACGCTGCGGTCCTCGTCGAGCCATCCCCCGCGCCGCCAGGCGGGCTCCTCGTCGCCACGGACGAGTTCGCCGCGCTCGTGCCTGCCGACCACCCGCTCGCGCAGCAGGACTCGATCCCGCTCGACGAGCTCGACGACGACGGCCTCATCGTGTCGACGGGCGGATGCGAGACGCACGTCAGGAAGATGCACGACGAGCTCGGGCTCCCCTACGTCTTCTCGCACCGCGTCCGCGAGATGAGCACGATGTTCCGCATGGTGCAGCAGGGCATGGGTGTCGCCGTCATCCCGTCCCTGGGGCGCGGGATGCTCCCGGACGACCTCGTGATGCGCCCGCTCACGGCACGCAGGCCGCGGCAGCTCGTGCTGTCCGGGCCCAACACTCGCCCATGGCACCCGCTTGTGGGGGCACTCGTCGATGCGACTGGCGTCGACTTCGCGAGCACGGTGAAGGTCGAGCTCTGATGGCCCCTCAGGCCTCGGAGGGTTCGGCTCCTTCGAGGTACGCGACGATCGCGTCCACGATCTCGACTGGCGTGCCCGCGACGGGAACCACGACCCCCGCCTCCCAGGGCGCGAGCGGTTCGAGCACCTCGAACTGACTGTCGAGCAGCGTCGTTGGCATGAACTCGTGCTGTCGCGTTGCGAGGCGTGAGGCGACGAGGTCGCGCTGGCCTGACAGGTGGATGAAGCGCAGCTCTGGCACGCTCGAGCGCAGCAGCTCCCGATACCAGCGCTTGAGCGCCGAGCAGGCGACGATCGTCACGCGCCCTTCGGCGGCGTTGGCGGCGATCGTCGCGCCGATGACCTTGAGCCAGGGCACACGGTCTTCGTCGTCGAGGGGGTTCCCTGCCGCCATCTTGGCCTTGTTGGCGGGCGGGTGCAGGTCGTCGCTGTCGATGAAGGTCACGTCGAGTCGCGTTGCCAGTGCCGAGCCGATCGTGGTCTTGCCCGTGCCCTGCACCCCCATGACGACCATGGGCGGATGCGCAGGAGCGGGACGCGCGGCGCCTTCGGCGGCCTCCGCAGCGCTCACGACGCGGCCCCGTCCACGCGAGCGTCGGCGTCGGCGAACGAGAGCAGCACCTTCGACGATCTGGAGGCGTCGCCTGCGACGGCAAACGCCTCGAGCGCCTGCTCGACCGAGAACTCGTGCGTGAGCACTGCATCCACGACCAGTGAGCCGTCGGCGAGCGCGCCGATCACGGCGTCGATCTCGTCGGTGAAGCGGAACGAGCCGACGAGGGTCAGCTCGCGAGTGATCGCGAGCGACAGCAGGGCGGGGACCTCACCGCTGCGCTGCAGACCGAGCAGGACGACGCGGCCCGCGCGACCGGCGCCACGGATGGCACTGGCGAGCCCCGGCACCGTGCCAGACGACTCGATGACGACGTCGGCGTGCACGGCGGCGATCGCCGCCGCATCGCGCGCGTCGATGACGCGATTCGCCCCGAGCTCGGTGGCGACGGCGAGCGGCAGCTCGTGGAGGTCGCTCGCGATGATCTCGGCGGCGCCGTGGTGCTTCATCACGGCGACGACAAGCGCACCGATCGGGCCGGCGCCGATGACGAGCACCCGCTTGCCTCGCACGTCTCCAGCCTGCCCGACTCCATGCCAGGCGACGGAGGCCGGCTCGGCGAGTGATGCCAGCTTGAGGTCGAGGCCCGCTGGCAGCGCGCGGAGCATGCGTGCTGGCAGGGCGACTCGACGCGCGAATGCCCCCTGGGTGTGCGGGATGCGCGCGGCGGAGCCCAGATAGGTGCCGGCAGGAGAGAGGTTCGGTCGCTCGGCCGGGTAGGGCGTCACGCCATCGTCACCCTGCGTGGCGGGGTGGACGGCGACTCGCTGGCCGACCCGAGGGCCGCTCCCGTCAGCCGCTGCCTCGAGCACGGTGCCGACGATCTCGTGGCCGAGGAGGAGCGGGTCGCGCAGGATCGACTCCCCCGCGGCCCCGTGCATCCAGTAGTGCAGATCCGATCCGCACACGCCGCCATACGCGATCGCGACGACGGCCTGATCCGGGGTCGGCTCCGGTTCCGGCAGCGCATCGAGCCGCAGGTCGTCCTTGCCGTGGGCGACGACTCCGAGGTTCTCCTGGGTCACTTGCGATCTCCTTGCACGTCGAATGGTTCGTGAGTCAGACGCACGGCGTCACCAGCGGCACGCCCGCGACGGTGATCTCGATGAGGTCCCCGGGTTCGGCTGCGAACCCCGACTTCGGGGCGCCCGTCATGATGATGTCGCCGGGGCCGAGCGGCACCCAGCTCGTGACGTAGGCGACGCACTCGGCGATGCCCGCTGGCAGCTCCTGGCTTCCGGTGAGCACCTTCCGCTCGCCGTTGATGCGCACCTCGAGCTCGGCGGCGGCGAAGTCCGCTCCTGTCTCGATCCAGGGGCCGAGCGGCGTGTAGCCGACGCCGCCCTTGCCCTCGAAGTTCCGGGGGTCGATGCTGCCCCGGTCTGGGTTCGAGATGTCGTTCACGGCGGTGAGACCGAGGATCACGGTGTGCGCGTCCTCCGCAGACACGTCGACCGCGCCACGGCCGATGACGACGCACACCTCGCCCTCGATGACGACCTTGCCGACGCCTCGGCGCAGCGCCACCGGGGTTCCGCTCGGCACGACCGTGCGGGGGCTCTTCAGCCAGGCCTGCACCGGAGAGGGATGCTCTGGGCCGTTCTGCGCGATCCCGACGACGATGCGCGGCTCGCTCGGAGCGAGCAGCGTCGCATCCGCGACACCCCCGCCTTTGCGCGTCGGCTCGACGCCGCGTGCGAACGCCTCGTAGGGGTCGCTGCAGGGCACCCACGAGTCGCCATCGGCGAACGCGTGCGTGACGGTGCCGTCACTGGTCTGGATCCTGGAGATTCGCATCACACAACCGCCGTCATTCCGCCATCGACATAGATCGTCTGGCCGTTCACGAACGCCGAAGCGTCACTGGAGAGGAACACGAGCGTGCCGACGAGCTCGTCGACCTGCCCCCAGCGCCCGGCGGGCGTCCTCTGGGCCACCCAGGCCGAGAACTGGGCGTCGTCGACGAGCGCCTTCGTGAGCTCGGTCGCGAAGTAGCCGGGTGCAAGCGCGTTCACGGTGATCCCCGCCGGCGCGAGGTCGGCGCAGAGCCCCTTCGTGAGCATCACGATGGCGCCCTTCGTCGCACTGTACGGCGCGATCGAGGGGCGGGCGATCTGCGACTGCACGCTCCCGATGTTCACGATCTTGCCGGTGCCGCGCTCGAGCATGCCGCGAGCCACGCGGCGCGAGAGCAGGAACGCGCTCGTGAGGTTCGTGGCCAGCAGCTCATGCCAGTCGGAGTCGGTGAACTCGGCGATGGGGGCGCGCCGCTGGATGCCCGCGTTGTTGACGAGGATGTCGACCGTTCCGATGCTCGCCTCGAGTTCGCCGATGCCGGCATCCACGGCTGACGCATCCGTCACGTCGAAGGTCGAGACGATCGGCTCGGCCGTCGTTCCCTCGAGGCCGAGGGCCTCGGCGATGGACGCCGCCGCGCGCTCGGCTTTCGCCCGGTCCCGTCCGTGCACCACGACCCTGGCCCCCGCGGCGGCGAGACCGCCCGCGAGTGCCCGGCCGATGCCCTGGCTCGACCCCGTGACGAGGGCTGTCCGACCCGTGAGGTCGAACGCCTTCAGCCCGGCGGGGAGGCTCACGACTTGGCCCCCACCGCGGCGGATGCGCTGCTCGCAGTGCCTGCGGCAGGTGCGGCCTCGTAGATGTCCTGCAGGTCGATGAGGCCGGTGTCCTCCTCATCGGTGGAGACGCGAATGGCGTCTTCCTTGCGGAGCAGGTCGCGGCCCTTCGTCTCTGGAACGAGGAACGTCGCTGCAGTGGTGATCGCGGCGAGCGTCGCGAGGTAGAGCCCCATGACCACCCAGTTGCCGCCGGTGAGCGTGAGCAGCCACGTGCCGACCACGCCGGCCAGGCCGCCGGCGAGCACGGCAGAGAGCTCTCGGGCCATGGCCACGCCGAGGTAGCGGTGCTTGTTGCCGAACAGCTCAGGGAGCATGGCGCACTGCGGCCCGAGCATCGAGTTGACGGCCACACCGATACCGACGGCGATGACGGCGATCGTGAGGGGTCCGTTGCCGAGCGAGAGCATCCACCATGCGGGGAATGCGAAGAGCAGCATGAAGACGGCGCCGAACCGGTAGACGGCGCGGCGGCCGAGCTTGTCGGAGAGGTGCCCGGAGAGCGGCACCGAGAAAATGCCGATGAGCGAGCCGATCGTGACACCCCAGGTCGCGATGCCGCGGTCGACGGGGTTCGCGATGAACGTGCCGGCGACGAACGCGAGCGACACGTTCTGGAAGATGTACGAGCCGCCGTTCTCGGCCATGCGCAGGCCGATGCCCGTGATGACGCCCGGCATGCCGCGGGTGAAGATCTCACGGATCGGGTGGTCGGCGACCTGGTCGCTCTTCTCGAGCTCGACGAACGTCGGGGTCTCACGGAGGCGCATGCGGATGAACAGTGCGACGAGGATGAGGGCGAACGACCCGAGGAACGGGATCCGCCAGCCCCACGACAGGAACGCCTCATCCGGCATGAGCGTCAGCAGGCTGAAGACCACGGCGGCGAGGAGCGTGCCGGCCTGGATGCCGACGAACGGGAGCGCGGAGAAGAACCCGCGGCGCTTCACGGGCGCGTACTCGGCCATGAGCACCGTGGCACCGGCCTGCTCGGCGCCGGCACCGAAGCCCTGCGCGAGTCGGAGGAGCACGAGCAGCGCTGGGGCCCACAGCCCGATCGTCTCGTAGGTGGGGAGGAGGCCGATGGCGGTGGATGCGCCGCCCATGAGCACGATCGTGATGACAAGCACGCCCTTGCGGCCGAGGCGGTCACCCATCGTGCCGAAGAAGAGCCCGCCGAAGGGTCGGGCGACGAAGCCGACGCCGTAGATGGCGAAGGCCCCGATGACGGCGACGGCCGGGTCGCTCTGGTCGAAGAAGAGCTTGTTGAAGACGAGCGCGGTCATGAGGCCGTAGAGCGCGAAGTCGAAGTACTCGAGGGCGGAGCCGATGCTCGAGGCCAACGTCGCGCGGCGCAGGTTGTCTGCGTACTCCGGGTCGTCGGTCGGCACTGGAGGCCGGGTGTTCTCAGTCACGAAACATCTCCTTTGATGTGCGGTGCACCGAGGCCGTGGTGAACCCGTCGGTGCATGCTTGCTGACCACAAGCTAACACTCCAGTGGACGACGTTCAACACTTTGAACGCACGAGATGTTGCCGAGGCCTGAGCTACCGCCCTGCCAGCGGGTTCGTGAGCTCCCGCGCAGCCTCGATGAGCGCCGCACCGACGCGAGCGACGTGCTCAGCATCCGCGAGCTCCGTCGGCAGAGCCGCCCCGAGCGCAAACGGGGGATCACTCGGCGACCAGGAGGCGAGCGGCACCGCGACGCCCGTCACTCCCCCGACCGAGCCGTTCGAGTCGATCGAGTAGCCGCGCTCCCGAGCGACGGCGAGGCAGTCGAGCAGCTCCCTCGTCGTCCCGATGCTCTGCGGCGTCAGCTTCGGGAAGGAGGCGGAGGCGCCGACGAGCTCCACGACCTCCTCGTCGTCGAGACGCATGAGCAGCGCACGACCCGAGGCCGTGAGCGCCGCCGGCAGGCGCGAACCCAGCGGCGTGCCCAGCTGGTAGCGCCGTCGACCCTCGTGACGAGCGAGGTAGACCGTGTCCGGGCCGTCCAGCATGACCACCTGCACGAGCTCGCTGCGAAGCACGGGAGACGCATCGCATACCCCGAAGAACTCTCTGATCTGGTTGAACTGCTGCGCGAACGCGCCGCCGAGCTCGGCCGTGCGCCTGCCCAGCTGGTACCCCTGCGGCACACGCTGCAGCATCCGCCCGTCTTCGAGCACGGCGACCAGATTGGCGGTCGACGATTTCGCGATACCGAGCGCCCTGGCGATATCGCTCAGCGTCATGGGCGCGCCATCAGCGTCGGCCAGCAGCGACAGGATGCGCAGCGAGCGCGTCACCGCCGGCGCGAGGTCGCGCTCCGGCGCGTCCTGCGCGCCCGCCTTCGTTGATGCATCCGCAGCTTCTGGCACGGTGCCGCTCCTCGCCTCGTCACGCCTGCCGGCCCGTTGACGTCGCAACGGGCCCACAGGTGGGAAATCAGTAGAACTCGACGATATCGACAACGTTCTTGAGCGGCTCACCGTCGAGGAGCCGGCGCGCGTTCTCGGCGAAGAGCTTCGCGATCCGGGGCTCCTCCGCGCTCGAGAGCGCGGCCGTGTGCGGGCTGACGAGCACGTTCGGGTGCGCCCAGAGCGGGCTCTCGGCTGGCAGCGGCTCCACCTCGAAGACGTCGAGGGCCGCGAACCCGACGCGGCCGTCGTCGAGGGCCGCGAGAAGCGCGGATTCGTCGATGACCGTGCCGCGCCCGACGTTGGAGACGATGACACCCGGCTTCACGTTCGCGAAGACCTCCTCACCGAGGAGTCCCGTCGTCGCATCGGTGCCGGGGAGCGTGACGACGATGGCGTCAGCCTCGGACACAGCCGAGGCGAGCTGGTCGATGGGCACGAGCCTGTCGACACCCTCGACGGCCTCGCCACTGCGCGTCGTGCCGAGCACGGTGGCACCGAGGGCCGAGAACTTCAGCGCCGCCGCCTTGCCGATGCCGCCGAGGCCCACGATGAGCACGGTCATCTCATCGAGCTGGCGCATCTCCCAGCGGCCCGTCCACTGCCGGGCCGACTGCTGCTGCTGCAGGCGCGGAAGATCCTTCGCCCCGGCGAGCACGCCGAAGAGCGCGAACTCGGCGAGGGTCCCGCCGTGGACTCCGGCACTCGTCGTGAAGACGATTCGCTCGAGCGCATCTTGGCCGAGGCCCGCCGCCTTCACCTGCCCTCCACCGCCCGCCGCCGTCGCATGCACCCAGCGGAGTCGCGGGTTGGCCGCGACCGTGCGCGCGAGGGAGGCGGAGTCGACATCCGGGAGCCCGAAGAGGACGTCGGCCGAGTCGATCAGCTCGTCGAACGCGGCCTGCTGCTCGGGAGTTCGAGTCACGCTCGGATCTCCGGACCAGTCGGCGGGCCCTCGCATAGGCCGGTAGAACGTGTGGTCCCGCACGACTTCGAGTCGAGGCTCGAGGCGCTCGACGAGCTGGCAGAGCTCCTCGCTCAGGTCGACGGCGACGACCGCGCGCAGTTTCTGGGGGCTGTCAGTCATGGGATCCTCTTCGATTCGTGGCGACAGGTGCAGTCTCTCGTGGTGAAGTCTACGTCGATTCAACACTGTGGACACTGTCCCACACAATGATCAGCAGGCTAGGGTGTGCTCATGACCACTGCTGCTCACACTCCTCGCGTCGGCGTACTCGGCCTCGGCGCCATGGGTCTCCCGATGGCCGGCCACCTGCTCGCCGCGCACGGCACCCTCCAGCTCACGGGGCGCCACCCCGACCGGGCAAGCGCCCTCATCGAAGCGGGCGCCACCTGGCACGAGTCGCCACGCGAACTCGCCGCGGCCAGCGACGCGATCCTCGTCATGCTCCCCGACCTCCCAGAGCTCGAGGCCGTGCTCGCCGGGGACGACGGCCTGCTCGCTGGCGCAGGAGAGCTGCTCATCATGGTCGGCTCCACCGTGTCGCCAACCGGGCTCCGCGGGCTCGCGGAGCGCCTCACCATCGAGACCGAGGGCCGCGTTCGCGTCATCGACTCCCCTGTCTCCGGAGGCGAAGATGGCGCGAAGGCTGGCACGCTCTCGATCATGCTCGGCGGAGGTGACGACGAGGTCGCGACGGCCACGAGCATCCTGAATGCCTGCGGACGCCCCGTGCATCTCGGGCCGCTCGGCGCCGGCGAGGTCGCGAAGGCCTGCAACCAGATGATCGTGTCGTCCACGATCCTGGCACTCGGCGAGGCGAGCGTGCTCGCCGAGCGCAGCGGCATCGATCTCGCCGTGCTCTGGGACCTGCTCGGCGGCGGCTACGCCGGATCCAGGCTGCTCGAGAGCAGGCGCGAGAAGCTCGTCACGGGAGACGACTCCCCCTCCGGCGTCGCCAAGTACATGGTGAAGGACCTCACCTTCGCAGCCGACGTCGCCGACGCGACCGGCACGCATCCAGTGCTGCTCCCCACCCTGCGGGCCGCCTTCGACGAACTCGTGGATGCTGGCCTGGGCGAGCGGGACATCGCCGTCACCAGACGCTTCGTCGCGGAACGCTCCGAGAACTAGACCGCGAGCGACGTCCGCGGCGCGAGGAACTGGATGTCCTCGCGAGGAACGCGCTGCTTCCCGCCGCGCAGGTACCCGTAGGCGAGCGAGGTGACCACGCCCTCCTCGGCGTTCGGGCCTGCTGAGAACGTGAAGTCGAGGGTGAGCGTCGAGCCGACGGGAATCTCCTGCGTCGTGGTCCACACCTTGCTCGGCGCCGTGGCCCAGTCCTCTTCGTTCAGGAAGCCGGGGCGAGCAGCCCCGTCGATCGCCACCGTGGCGACGTCGAACGCGGTGATGAAGTCGGTCGGCTGGCTCGCGAACGAGTACTCGATGGTCTCGCCGGCAGGGATCGGGTTGGGTCCGGTGGACGTGATCGTGAGCTGCCGCGGGAAGGAGTAGCTGTACTCGCTTCCATCGATCGTGACCGGATGCACTCCCCACACGGTCGAAAGCGTCGCATCCCACGGCTCGATGTCCTCGATCTGGGACGTGTACGTGACGGTGTTGTTGCTCAGGTCCGGGTCTCCGCTGGTGATCACCTCGACCTTCCAGGGGGCGAGGTCGGGGAGCATCTCCGTCAGCGCGCTCGGTTGAGTGGGAAGGACACGGAGCCGGCCCTCCGCCCCAGCCGCGATCGACTCCGGGTGCTCGGCCGACTGGGTCGAGACGTTCCCGACCGTCGTGATCGGTCCCGGAACCGAGCCTTCGGTCCATTCGACTGCCGTCGCCCAGCGGGCGTCCCAGCTCGCGCGCGCCGTGAATCCCGTCGGCGCTGGCGCCGTGCTCAGATTCGTGACGGAGAACATGGTCCCGACCGTGAGCGACTGGAGCTGCAGACCGTCCTCGCTGTACCAGGAGTCGGTGTAGCCAGCTCCGTTCGTGAGCTGGAGGTCTGCGCCGGTCGCGCCACTCGCGGAGGAGGCCGGGGCGGCACTGGCCAGAGCGATGACCGGAAGAGACCAGGCTGCTCCGGTGAGGATGCTGCGGCGGCCAATCTCGCGTCGCTCGCTGTTCGAGGCGCCGGCGGCGTGTGTGGAGGGTGTGGTGCGGGGCATGGCGGGGGTCCAATCTGCGGAAGCCATCGGGGAGGTCGTACGGCTACGGCTCTCGCACCGAGGTGCGGAGAAGAGGCGCTTACGATACCCGGATTTCCCCGGTGAATTCCCGCTATCGCCCGGGGAGTTCTCCCCGGGCGAGAGCACTACCAGGAGAACGGCACGGCAGACAGAATGGTGACGCGCTGCTGACCGGCCGGTGGCGTGAAGGTCACCGTGCTGCCGACTCGGCTCCCCAGGATGGCCTCCCCGAGGGGCGAGTCCGACGAGTAGACGTCGATCGCGACGCTCGGGTCCAACCCGGCGAGCACTCTGCTTCCGAGCAGGAAGGTCGCCTCGCGCCCGGCGTCGTCGAAGCGAACCGTGACCTGCATACCGGCCTCGACGAGCCCATCGTCGGGCTTGGCGGTGACCTCGGCATGATCGATGAGCTTTCGAATCTCCCTGCCGCGCGCCGACGAGTCGGCGCCCACGCGCAGCAGCGCCTCGAGCTCGTCCTGCAGGGCACGCAATGCCGTCGGCGTCATCCAGACCGTTTCCACGGGAACCTCCTCTTTCATGTCGCGAGGCGACAAAAGGGTAAACGATCATGATAGCCCAAAAGCCCCCTGAAAAGCCATTTACCCCGAGGATGAGAACGCGCAGGAAATGGACTATGGTCGTCCGGATACCCGCCAGCTGAGAAAAGGGAAGCGAGTAAGAGAATGGCAGACAGAAAGTCCAAGGAAAACGCGAAGAAGGCACCACAGCTCACGCTGAAGGAGCGACGCGCACTCAAGCGAGACAAGACCCAGGCAGAGGACCCGTTCAAGCGAAAGAGCTAGAACGACAGGCCACACGGGACACCTGAGACCACCGGAGGCTCCCATGCGCCTCCTTCGCAGCTCTGAACGAGGTATCAAGCCATGTTTTCGTCGAACCCCGGCGCCTTTTCGGCGCCGGGGCATCGTCACGCAGGAAAAGCAGCCAAGAAGATCGTGCCCAAGCTCATTCTTCGGGGCGACGCGTTACCATGCCTTGCCGCCCTTGATCCACGTTTTCGGACAGATGAAAACGAAGCCTCGACATTCGAGGGACTGGCGGATTCTCCTGTCTCCCTGGTTATCGGAAGGGACGCCTCTCGAAGAGAGAATCGCCGAAGCTTGTCCGACCTCCTCCAGGAGGTCATGCACGACTGCGTCGCGCTCTCCTCGAAGCTGCCGAAGCTGCGCCACGTCATCGTGGTGCTCGCGGACCCGGGCCTCAGTGATTCGATCGTTCTCACCGCCTGCGAGCAGGCCGCCTCGCGACTCTGCGAACGGGTCGCGAGAGAACACGGCGACTACCTGGTCACGACATTTCTCCTCGTCGCCGATTGCGACGACCCTGAGTTGCTCGCTCGACGCATCCGCGACCGAGCCGCGCAGCCACCGGCGACCGATTCCGCCTGCGCACTCACCTGGGACGACATCAGGGACGTCTCCATCGAGTTCGCGGCCATGAATCGCTACGTCTGACACCGGCGCAGTCACTCAGGGGCGTCCGCCTCCTCTGGGAGGCCGACGCGCAGCAGCCGGCGACCCCAGGCTCGCAGCGCGTCGACGAGTTCAGGTGGTCCGACGACCTCGCACCGGGCATCGAGCCTGGCGAGGAGGTAGACGACGTAGTCGAGGTCGTCCGTGCGCATCCGCACCTCGCTCCACCCTTCTTCGAGCTCGAGGACCACACCCCACTGGCCAACCTCAGCCCGTGCGTCCTCGGCTGGCACCTCGACTCGCACGACCGCCTCGTAACGGGTGGGCAGGTTGCGGATGCTCGACTGCACGAACGCGTCAGCATCGCCTCCCGGAATGGGCCGCGAGCCGAAGCTCTTCGGCAAGGACTCGACGCCGCGCATCCGGTCGAGGCGGAACGTGCGCCAGCCGCCCGCCCCCTCGTCGAACGCGACGAGGTACCAGCGGCGGGCGACCGGAACGAGCGCATGCGGCTCGACGAGCCGACTCGAGAGGGCACCATCACGCTTCTCGTAGTCGAACGCCAGCATCGTGCGGTCCCGGCAGGCCGTCGCGACGCTGGCGAGCACGGCGACCTCGACCTGGGGCGCCCCCTCGCGCGCCTGCCCGGCACCGACCGTCGAGCCGATACCAGCAGCGAGCTTGCGCACGTGCATCGGCAGCACTGGCACGATCTTCGCGAGCGCGCCGACCGCCGCGTCCTGCACCCCTTGGACCCCACTGGCAGTCACGGCCCTGAGTCCGAGCACGATCGCCAGGGCCTCCTCGTCGCTGACCATGAGTGGCGGCAGCGAACCGCCAGCGCTCAGCCGGTACCCGCCCCCGACGCCGCGCGTCGTCTCAACCGGGTAGCCGAGCTCCCGGAGCTGCTCGACGTCACGCCGCAGCGTGCGCGGGCTCACCCGGAGCCTCGCGGAGAGCTCATCGCCGGTCCAGAACCGGTGGTTCTGGAGGAGCGTGAGCAGCGTGAGCATGCGGGATCCGGTGGACATGGTCTCATCGTAGAGAGATAGCGGCCAGTATCCGTCCGCAATTACCGTCATCGTGAATCCTGCAAGCATCACCCGACCCGCTTCCGAATGTCGGAGGACAGGTGGATGATGAGAACACCGATTCAGGAAATCAGGGATACGCATGGCCGACACCACACCCCCGTCCACACCTGAAGAACGCTCCTCGGCTCCAGAGGCCTCGCCGCGAGCGCTGCCACATCAGGACGTGCCGACGCTGGCGACCCTGCGCAGCTTCTACCAGGTGCTCGTCAACACGCTCATCGCCAACGTCACGACGAGTTACCTGTGGTTCGCGCTCACCTTCTGGGCGTACCTCGAAACGGGTTCGGTGCTGGCGACGTCCATCATCGGCGGCAGCTACATGCTGCTCGTGGCGGTCTTCGGCATGATCTTCGGCGCGATCGTCGATCACATGAAGAAGAAGGCCGTCATGCTCATCTCGAGCGCGGTGACCCTCATCACCTACCTGCTCGCCGGCGTGCTCTACCTGAGCTTCCCGGAGGAGGCGCTCGTCGACTGGAACGGCATCTGGTTCTGGCTCTTCGCCGGCGTCATCCTGGTCGGCGGGGTCGTCGAGAACCTGCGCAACATCGCGCTGTCGACCACCGTCACGCTACTGGTGCCCGCCGACCGGCGCGACCGGGCGAACGGCCTGGTCGGCACGGTGCAGGGCATCGCGTTCATGGTCACCAGCGTGTTCTCCGGCCTGTCGATCGGCCTGCTCGGCATGGGGCCGACCGTGCTCATCGCGATCGTCGCGACCGCAGTCTCGTTCGCTCACCTCCTCTTCGTGTCGATCCCCGAACGCGGCATCGCCCACGACCCAGAAGCAGGCGCCGCGAAGATCAACTTCCGCGGCGCGATTCCCGCCGTCATGCTCGTGCCCGGCCTGCTCGCGCTCATCCTCTTCACGACGCTCAACAACCTCGTCGGCGGCGTCTTCATGGCGCTCATGGACCCGTATGGCCTCACCCTCTTCTCGGTCGAGATGTGGGGAGTCTGGCTCGGCGTCACGAGCATCGGCTTCATCGTGGGCGGCG
Organism: Pseudoclavibacter sp. AY1H1; assembly: GCF_002931055.1. Classification (GTDB taxonomy): domain Bacteria; phylum Actinomycetota; class Actinomycetes; order Actinomycetales; family Microbacteriaceae; genus Pseudoclavibacter. The sequence continues at coordinate 59,270 of NZ_PSXX01000014.1, forward strand.
GCCTCGTCGCGAAGTTCGGCCTCGGGAAGAACCCCGTCCGCACCCTCCTCATCGTCAACATCGGCGTCGCCCTGCTCGGCGCGACGTTCACCATCCGCGAGTACGGCTGGCTGTTCATCGTCGGCATGTTCATCTTCATGGCGATCATGCCCATCGCGGAGGCGGCAGAGCAGACCGTCATCCAACGCGTGGTGCCGTTCGAGAAGCAGGGACGCGTGTTCGGCTTCGCGGCCACCGTCGAGTCGGCCTCGACGCCCATCAGCGCGTTCATGATCGGCCCCATCGCGGAGTTCTGGCTCATCCCATACATGGAGTCCCGCGAGGGCCAGGAGTCGCTCGGGTGGATGCTCGGCGACGGCGATGCCCGCGGCATCGCGCTGGTGTTCCTGGTCGCGAGCGTCCTGCTGCTCAGCCTCGTCATCGTCGCGTTCGCATCCCCGCAGTACCGTCTCCTCTCGAAGTCGTACGCGGAGACTCCGCCGCCGAACTCGGAGGCAGCCGAGGCCGCTGAAGGGGCTGTCGCCGCGGAGGCACCCGAGGAGGCCGAGCGGCAGCGTTAGGCGTCGCGCCAGGTCTTCGCCACGACCCGGAAATCACCGTCGATATTGGCGAGCGACAGGTGGTCCTCGAAGACCTGGTCGAGGATCCGCAGCCGTACCTTCGCGACGACCAGGTCGGCGGAGAGGAAGTCGAGCGACAGCAGCTCGTCCTCGCGCGCCTGCCCGACCGACTGCGGCGACGGTCGATTGGCGACGATCTCGCGCCACTCGGCGAACGGCATGGCCGTGAACGTCCCGTCGGTGACGTCGAACAGGCTCGCGGAGCTGTCGAAGACCCGGTCGAGCTTGGTGACATCGCACTCGTGCAGCGCTTGGAAGTAGAGGTCGATGGCGGCGGTCACGGCGGGGACTGCGTGGAGTGACATGAGGCGAATCCTTCGGTCGTTGGTGTACCCCTCAATTCAAGCCAGGACGGCGTGGAGACTGAAGGCTCGCTCAACGGACCTGAGCTCTCGAGAGAACAGATTCCACGGTAGTTTCGGTCTCATGCCACCCGATCAACGGTCCAGCCTCGACGGCACCGATCATGCGATCCTCGCGCACCTGCAATCGGACGGTCGTGCCAGCATCGCCGATGTCGCCAGGTCAGTGCTGCTGTCGCCCAGTGCGACGGCGGAGCGGGTGCGCCGCCTCACGGACACCGGCGTCATCACCGGCTACTCGGTCACCGTCGACGCGGAGGCGCTCGGGTACACGGTCATGGCGTTCGTGCGACTCGCCTACCCCTCCGGCAACTACAAGCCGTTCCACGACCTCGTCGCGACGACACCGGAAATCGTGGAAGCCCACCATGTGACCGGGGCAGACTGCTTCATCATCAAGGTGCTCGCCAGGTCGATGCGGGACCTCGAGCGGATCACGGGCCGCCTGGCGACGCTCGGCGGCATCACGACGAGCGTCGTCTACTCCAGCCCGCTCCCTACACGCCACATCTCACCGGCATAACTCACCCGCTTCGGCGAGAATCGCCGTCATGAGCGATCGAGTCTCCCCCAGACAATTTCGGCAAGCGGACGGCACCGCCGACTGGCGGGTCGTGGGTGACGGCGCCCGCGCGAACTTCACGACCGGCGACTTCGCGAGAGGCGCCGCGTTCGTTGCTGAGATCGCCCGCGCCGCCGACGAGGCCGACCATCACCCCGACGTGGACCTCCGCTACGGCTCGGTCATGGTGCGCCTCATCAGCCACGACGTGGGCGACATCAGCGAACGAGACACCGCCCTCGCCGCGCGCATCTCCGAGATCGCCCGCGGGCTGGGCATCGAGGCGAGCACGGGCGCCGTGCAGAGCATCCAGATCGCGATCGACGTCGTCGACCTCGACGCCGCGCTCCCCTTCTGGGAAGCAGTCCTCGCGTACGAGCGGCGCGGTGGCGAAGACCTCGCCGACCCGATCGCCGTCGGACCGAACGTCTGGCTGCAGCAGATCGACGCGCCCCGCGCCGAGCGGAACACGATGCACGTCGACGTGTACGTTCCACGCGACCAGGCTGACGCTCGCGTCGCAGCGGCGCTCGCCGCCGGCGGGCGCATCGTCGACGAAACCAACGCCCCGGAGCACTGGACGCTCGCCGACCCGGAGGGCAACGAAGTCGACGTCGCCCCGTGGCGCGACGACAGCCCATGGAAGCCCGAGTAGCGCGCATCCGCCACCGCAGCGCAGTGCGACGGAAAGTTCAGACCCGAGACGCCCCGAGTCAGCGACCGTTTCGCAGCTGACGACGCCCGCATAGCTTGGCCCGAATACGCCAGGTACCAGCGAGGTGAGGAGTCCCGATGTCCGCGCAACCCAAACCCTCAGCAGTGATGTCGATGGGCACGCTCCGGCTCGTGGAGGCGGGCGAGCAGGTCGAGCCACGAAGGCTCGCGCATGCCAGGACCGACGCGCAGCTCCTCCAAGAGCTGCGCGCACTCCGCCGGGAGAACAGCGACCTCGCCGAGAGACTCCACGAGAGTGAGGCGCGACTCCGGGGCGTTCAGAAGCGACTTCGAGTCCTCCAGAAGGCCCGGGATGAGCGCGTCGGGAGCATCGACTTCGCCGACCAGGAGGAATGGGCTCGCCACCAGATCCACGTCAGCTGGCTGCAGAACTCCTCCGCGATCGACCGGTCCGCGCATCCGCTCGGCGAGTACCTCGTAGGCCCCGCCTTCGCCGCCTCGGTCAGATCACTCGCGCCGCAGCTCCAGGCGAAAGTGTGGCGTGCGGCCGTCGACGTCGTGACCGGACGCGGTCGGCACCTGCACTCGAGGGGCGCGCATCCGCTGCGCAGCGGCAATGGCGCGCACGCCCACGACGTCGTCCGCGACGACGGCGCGAGGTGCTTCCGCTACTCCGTCGGCTTCAAGGCGGCGGGTGCCAGACGCCTGCACGCCTGGCACCTGCCGGACGGGCGAGTGGAGCTCTGCCGCGTCGTCGCCCACGGCGACATGTCACCGTGAGCCGTGGCCGACACCCCGGTCCGGCGGCTCAGACGGCAGCCGCGACATCGAGCACCCAGGTCACCCCGAAGCGGTCGCGGAGCATCCCGAAGCCCGCCGACCATGCCGAGGCGGCGAGCGGCTCGATGACGGCGGCCTCCACGGACAGGGCATCCCAGTAGGCGGTGATCTCGTCGAGCGTGTCCCCGCTCGCCGCGAGGAAGAAGGGCTGGGTCGTCACGGTGGCGCCCTGCTCCCGCCGCGTCTCCCCCACCGCGCCCGCGAGCCCCTCGGCAGCTTCGCCGAGGGTGTCGTAGGCGAGCACGCGGAAGCCGTTGGGGGCATCCACTCTGCCGAACACGACATTGGATGCGCCCGGCAGCTCGGCGGGCATCCCGAACTGCGCATAGGTGGCGATCGAGACCTCGCCGCCGAAGACGCCCGCGTAGAACTCGAGTGCCTCGCGCGCGGTGCCGGCGAAGTTGAGGTGGGTCGTCGTGGTGATGCTCATGGTGTTCCCGCTTCCTGACTGGATTCGAAGGTGCGCGGCTCGTGCCGCTGCGGCGAGGATGACAGCAGTAGCGGACGGGTTCGGTCCTCTACTCGGGGGACACTGATCGCATGACCTCGGCAACCTCCTCGCGCATCCTCACCCTGCTGTCGCTATTGCAGACTCGGCGAGAATGGTCGGGCCTGGAGCTCGCCGAGCGTCTCGACGTGACCCCGCGCACCGTTCGCCGCGACATCGACCGGCTGCGCGAGCTCGACTATCGGATCGAGGCATGGAAAGGGCCCGCGGGCGGCTACCGCCTCGCGGCCGGCTCGGAGCTGCCACCGCTGCGGTTCGACGACGAGCAGGCCGTCGCGATCGCGGTGGCACTGCGCGGTGCGCCCGCACTGGGGGTCGACATCGACGATGCCGCCGCGCGTGCCCTGGAGACGGTGCGACAGGTCATGCCGTCCAGGTTGCGGCACCGGGTCGATGGCATCCGCTTCACGGGGTCGGCCGGCGCGCGGGCCGGGGAGCTCGTCGACCCAGACGTGCTCGAGCTCGTGAGCCGAGCGGCCCAGGAGCACCGCGTGCTGCGGTTCGACTATGCGGGCGGCTCGTCGCACGTCGCCGTCGGCGCGGCGACCCCGACGCCCCCTCGGCGGGTCGAACCGCACACGGTGCTCGCACGGAACGGGCGCTGGTACCTCGTCGCCTGGAACCTCGACCGGAGTGTGTGGCGCGTCTACCGAGTGGACCGGATCGTGCCGCGGAGCCAGCTGGGCGCCCGCTTCGAGGAGCGGCAGCTGCCGAGCGGCGACGCCGCCGCCTTCCTCGCGGCGCGGTTCACAGGCTCGAGCGCGGAAGACCGGTGGCCGTGCACGGGCGACCTGCTCCTCCGCGTTCCAGCGCGCGAAGCCGCGAAGTGGTTGCCGGATGCGGTGGTCACCGAAGTCGACGACTCCTCCTGTCGGCTGCTGCTCGGCTCGTGGTCGTGGACCGGCATCCTCGCGTCGATCACGAGGTTCGATGCCGACTTCACGGTGCTCGGCCCGCAGCAGCTCGTCGAAGCATCCACGGCTCTCGCCGAGCGCCTTGCAGCGGCGAGCCGGCGTCCCTGAGCGTGGTCGGAGGTGGGACCCCGAGAATGATCGGATGCCTACGCTCATCGTGACCGCGCATCCCGACGAAGATTCCCTGACCCACGCCGCGGCGCTGCAGCTGCGCGAACGCCTCGAAGCAGACGGCGTGGAGGTGGAGCTCGCGCACCTCGCGCAGGAGGGCTTCGACCCGCGGTTCACCGCGCGCGACCGCGCAGATTACAAGGGCGGGGCGATCACAGGTCCCGACGTGCTCGCCGAGCAGGCGCGACTCGACCGCGCGAGCGATGTCGTCCTTGTGTTCCCCGTCTTCTGGTGGTCGATGCCGGCGCTGCTGAAGGGGTGGATCGACCGCGTCTTCATCACCGGGTGGGCCTTCGAGCTGGGCGACGACGGCCGCGTGCTGGGGAAGCTCGGGCATCTGACGGCGCACCTGCTGCCGGTCTCCGGCTTCTCGGAGGCGTCCTTCGCGCGGCATGGCTACGAGGAGTCATTCAGCACGCAGATCGAGCACGGCGTCTTCGACTACTGCGGCATGTCGCGCGGGGCGAAGGCGTTTATCCGCGAGTCGGAGGATTCGGCTTCGGTGAAGCTGGGCCTCGAGGCCGCCGTCGCAACGGTAGCCGCGGCGGTCGGAGCACCGAGCAAGGTCTGACACGAGCGGGCTACGCTCACCCCCATGACCGACAAGCTCGTCTTCAGTGGTGAAATCGTGAACCCGGAATGGATGCCCTCCTGGTCCGTCATCGAGGTGCCCGGATCCAAGGAGTTCTTCGGCACCGGCAAGTCGGTGAAGGCCGACACGACCGTCGACGGGGTGGCCGTGACCTCCGCGCTCATGCCGACCGGGCAGGGGGACCATTTCATCTCGGTGAGCGCGGCGCTCAGGAAAAAACTCAAGAAGGACGTCGGCGACCGCGTCGACGTGGTGATCGGGCGGCTCCCGGGGAAATAGGCCCCCGCTACTTCGATCTCGCCTGGTAGGCGGCGCCGATGACGATGCCGACGAGCATCCCGAGGCCAGCGCCGAGCGCGAGGTTGTCGAACAGGAGCATCCCGATCGCCGCGCCGAACGGCAGGCCGAGCGCGATCCCGGTGCCAACCGCGTTCGCGGACTTCATGCCTGAGCCTTCCGAGCGTTCCGGTTCCGTCATGCAGGCAACGGTACGCAGAGTTTCTGTCGCGAACCCTGGCTATGCACCGTTGTGCCCGCCGGTGAGCGCAATTTCCAGGGCCTCCCACGCGCTGCGGCATTCGATCGGGTCGTCACCCCACCACTGAAGCGGTGTCTTCGACACTGCTTCCGGCCCGCGCACGGCACAGCCTTCAAAGGAGCCGCTGAGTCTCATGCTCTTCAAGCTCGCCCTGGTAGCGCCATCTGAGAAGCAATCGCTCTGCACCACCCGCCATAGTGCGGATCGAGTTCACGCTGAACGCGTCACCGTGCTCGACGACGAACGGGCAATCACGATCAAGGCTCACGAGTCCGTCGTACTCGGGTGGGTCCGCGGTGAAGCTCAGCACCTCGATGTGTTTCGAAGACTGGTTGGCGAGAGTGAAGTTGCTCCCATCGGCTGACTGCAGCGCTGTCCATTCAGGAGGGAGCGCCCGCCGCTGCGCTTCGAGCGACAGCTCCGCGATCTCGTTGCCCTCACCGGAGATGCGGTTGGCCTGGATCGCGCGCCGGTTGGCGTCCAACGCGATCACCAGCGAAACTGCGGCGACGACCGCCGAGACCAGGGCGATCCACTCGGATGCGTTCATGGCTGACTCCAAGTTGTACTCGGTAGCCCGAACTCGGGCGTCGCTGTGTTGGTGGTGGTGAACATGAGGTTCCTCCTGGTTGTTCTCATGAAGACAGACGGTCGCGGTGCTCCGCTCAGCTGGTAGGCACGGCCCACTCCCAGCCCGTTGGCGCATGCGGTGCGAGTACGACCGATGATGTCCCGATCGGCACGTCGAGTACGACGTAGCCGGAGACGCTCTGCCCCGGGCCGATCTCACCGGGCAGGCGCTGCGCCTGGTCCATGCAGCTGTACCCATTGCCCATGACGTCGTTGACTCGCTTGCCTTCGGCGTCATATGCCTGCCATGCCCACTCACTGAAGCTGACGGACGGGTAGGGCTCGCTGACGAGTTCCGGCATCGTCTCGACGTTCATCTGCAGAGCGACATACTGCCCACTCGCTGGCGTCGAGGAGTACGGCGCGTCACACGTGTAGTTGGGAATGATGTCGGTGACGACGAACTTCGCGACGGAGATGTCGTCCTTCTTCGAGGAGGTGAGACCGGCGAGCTGTCCGATCTGCTTGACGAGATTGCCTCGGTCGTTGGTCTCGACAGGCCCGAATTCGCCGTTCGTTGTTTCAGCAGCCTCGCTTGTCGGTGTGACGCTGGCAGGTGGCGTTGACGCCGGGCTTCGGTGCGCAGCGCTGGATGCGGTCGGTGCCTGCGACTCCGGAGTTTCGGTCGTGCATCCGGTCACGGCCAGCAGGCTAAAGCCGAGGCTAGCCGCGAAGGCGAGACGAAGGATGGTGGTCTTGTGGGTGGTGTTGTGCACGTTAGCTCCTCACGTCGTGGCGCCAGGGTGGCGCGAATGAACTCAGAATGAGCTAGTGAAGACCTCAATTTTACAATTTGACGATAACCCGGGTTATCACAGCTTGGTTTAGCGATGATCGACCTTGGGCTTACGCTCGTGTCATCAGCCCAACCGGGAAGGAGCAGCGCATGCACGACCTCATGTCTCTCGGCGACGTTGCTCGTCTTGCGGGTGTTCAACGACCCGTGGTCTCGGTATGGCGCAGCCGTTTCAAGACGGGGCCGAACGCTTTCCCTCCACCCACCACCGGTGGCCCTGATCTTCATCAACCCGGGCAACGGTCGGGTGCGCGCCGTCCGTTCTTTGATCGCACGGCAGTGGCCGAGTGGCTACGGGAGACAGGCCACGGGCACAACGTCGAGGCAGAGCTCGACTCTCCTGCGTTCTCGATTGCCCGTGTCGTGGAGACGCCAATGGGCAAAGATCGGCTGCTCGCATTGCTCGCGCTCAGAGCCGTTACTGGGGAAGACGTTGGCGGTAGGTCAGCAGACGAGCTCCTGGGCCTCGCCGATGGATGCCGGCTTGCGACCGATCTCTTCCCAGACGCATGCACGCTGTTTGACGGCGACGCGGAAACGCTTGAGCTGGCATCGCTGGCCGACGAGCTCAGCGACGCGGCTTTCAGCACGGCGCGCGCTGCGGACCGAGTTGTTGAAGAGCGTGTGCGCGTGTCTCGGGAGCCACCGTTGATCGATAGGGCGGCGCAGTCATGGTTTGCCTCGCTGATTGCACAGCTCCTTGTTTCCCAGGCGACTGACACTTCTTCGCTGGTGCTGCATGCGGATGGGGCCATGGCGTGCACGCTCGCACTGGCCGCCAGCGAGCAGGTCCCCGAGCACGCGTCAGTCACCTACCGCTTTGAGGGAGATCAGGCCTTGGCTTCGCGCCGCCAGGCCGCGACCCGCGAGCTATGGATTGGCCCGGCCGGCAACGCGGAGGAAGTCGCGGACGGACAGACCTCGCGGGGCAACTCCCGGGCCACCACGTCAACCGTGCGCATCGTGGACCTAGCCTCGACGGCTGCGTTGACCGACCTCGAAAGCGCGTTTGAGCGCCCACCGGGCGACGTCCTCTTGATTCTCGGTGCGGCATCATTGTTGACCGCAGCGCTGGCGACCCCGAGTGAAACTGCTCAACGTGCGGCGTTGCTCCGCACGGGCCGCGTTCGCGCGGTCGTGGCCCTACCTGAGGGCATCGACCCTCGCGCTCCGCGCCGCAGACTCGCCATGTGGCTGGTGTCGACCGCTCAGGACGATCAGGACGCAGACCGCCGCTGGACGAGTCTCGCTGACCTGCGTGGTCGAGCAATTTCGCTGCGATTGGACTCCGCTGATGCGGCAGCCCTCGCGAGCGACCTTCTCGCAGTTTCAGGCGGTACAGGGGCCTTGCGCTCACGCGCCTTCACCTACCTTCGCCCCGCGTCGCTCCCATTGGTTCTCGCTCGCCGTGGAGCCTTGACGGAGTCAGCTGAAGAGCTCTCGCATGCGGCTCGCCCGGTCGAGCTTGCCCCCTCGCAGGCGGCTTCGACCGCGTCGAGACTTGCTGAGCTCGCGGACGCGGTGCGCAGGCGTTCCGGGGAAGCGGAGCTGCTCCGAACCGTTGAGCTGGCACCTGAGACTGCCCCGGCGGCACTACCCTCAGCGACACTGGGCCGGTTGCGAACGGATGGGCACGTGCGCTTGGTACAGGGCACCCGTCTTGTGGTTCCCATCCGATCAGACCGGCGAGCTGGCCACTCGCCCAGCGCGATCGAATCGAGTGGCACCACAGTGCTCGGCCTCGCGGAGCTCCTTGGGGAAATGCGACCAGGATCGCGTCGAGTGGATCCGTTCGATCTTGCAAGCGAGCATCCACGCTCCCGCCTGACGGAGCCGGGCGACGTCGTGTTCGCGACTTCGCCGAGGCCGTTGGCGCTCGTCGACTCGGACGGATATTCCGTGGTCGAGGCTCCGGCACGCATTCTGCGGATCAACGAGTCAGACTCGGCGGGACTCCTGCCCCGAGCACTTGCTCTGGAGATCACACAGCAGGCACCCGACGGGACGGACTGGATGCAGTGGCGCGTGCGCCGTGCTGTCCCGAAAGCTCGCCCACTGCTGGAACGAACGCTGGAAACGGCGAACGCAGCCCGAGCCGCGCTCGAAGCGGCTCTGGCCTCACTCGCGGAGTGGGAGAAGCTGGCGACCGCTGGCATCACGGGCGGCATGCTGACCGACGCGAGCCTCCCCGAAGCCGAGGGCATCGAACAAGACCACCTCTCGCGGGGCGCGAAGCCGCTCGCCGGAACAGACATATCGAACACTGAGAGAAACGAGGCCCGATGATGGCGAAGGTCAAAGCGGACGCGAACGCGCCGACGAGCATGAAGGAGCTGAAGGACACGCTGTGGAAGGCGGCCGACAAGCTCCGCGGGTCGATGGACGCGTCGCAATACAAGGACATCATCCTGGGCTTGGTCTTTCTGAAGTACGTATCGGATGCGTTCGAGGAGCGTCGCGGACAGATCTTCGCCGAGCTCGAGGCGGAGGGGTATGAGGTGTCGGCAATCGAGGAGATCGCAGCGGACCCCGACGAATACCTGGGCAGCGGGGTGTTCTGGGTGCCAGAGCAGGCCCGTTGGACGTTTCTCGCACAGAACGCTAAGGGCTTCACACCGGCACCTGGTGAGGCGGAGCAGTCGATCGGTGAGCTTGTGGACGCGGCGATGGAGATGATCATGCGCCGCAACCCGTCGTTGCAGGGCACGCTGCCGCGCATCTTCAACCGCGACAACGTCGACCAGCGTCGCCTGCGCGAGCTGGTCGACCTGTTCAACTCGTCGCGCTTCACGGGTGAGGGGCAGACGAAGGCCCGCGACCTGCTGGGTGAGGTGTACGAGTACTTCCTGGAAAAGTTCGCGAAGGCAGAGGGCAAGCGGGGTGGCGAGTTCTATACGCCGGCCGGTGTCGTTCGAGTACTGGTGGAAATGCTGGAGCCTGATCATGGTCGCGTGTACGACCCGGCGTGCGGGTCGGGCGGCATGTTCGTGCAGGCGGAGAAGTTCCTCGCCTCGCACAACCGTGAGGGCAGCGAGATCTCCGTCTTCGGACAGGAGCTGAACGAGCGCACGTGGCGGATGGCGAAGATGAACCTCGCGATTCACGGCCTGCACGGGAACCTCGGGTCCAGGTGGGGTGACACTTTTGCGCGGGACATCCACCCAGATCTGCAGGCCGACTTCGTCATGGCGAACCCGCCGTTCAACATCAAGGACTGGGTGCGCAACGAGTCCGACCCGCGGTGGCGGTTCGGGGTGCCGCCGAAGAACAACGCCAACTACGCGTGGCTGCAGCACATCGTGTCGAAGCTCGCGCCGGGCGGTTCCGGTGGTGTGGTGATGGCGAACGGGTCGATGTCGTCCAACTCGGGCGGCGAGGGCGAGATCCGCGCGCAGCTTGTTGAAGCTGACCTGGTGTCGTGCATGGTTGCGTTGCCGACGCAGCTGTTCCGATCGACGGCGATTCCCGTGTGCGTGTGGTTCTTCGCGAAAGACAAGAGCGCAGGCAAGGGCGGGTCTGTTGACCGTCGCGGTCAGGTGTTGTTCCTGGATGCGCGTGGCATGGGCCACATGGTCGACCGCGCTGAGCGTGCCCTCAGTGATGAGGACATCGCGAAGATCGCGAGCACCTTCCACTCCTGGCGGGGCAAGGTGGATGCGGACGGCGTCGAACCCGCCCCCTATGAGGACGTGCCCGGGTTTGCCTACTCGGCGCCGATCGATGAGATCAAGGCCGCGGACTACGCGCTCACCCCGGGCCGGTACGTTGGTGCCGCCGCTGTCGAAGAGGACGCGGAACCGCTCGAAGCCAAGCTCGCGCGCCTCACGGATGAGCTGGAAACGCAGTTCGCGGAATCCGAGCGCCTCGCGGCGGTCGTGCGCGAGCAGTTGAGGAGGGTGAAGTGAGCGATCTCAACCGCCCCCTAGGAGAACTGATCACTCTGCAGCGAGGAAACAGCTACAAGAGCGAGTTTATCGGACAGGCCGGCCCCGTTCTTCTCGGGCTAGGCACTATCGAGCGTAACGGAGGGTTCAGGGCCGACAACCTCCGAACGTATGGCGGCCCAACCTCGGACAAGATTCTGCTCGACCCTGGGGACCTCTTCATCTCGCTCAAAGATGTGACCCACGCAGCCGAACTTTTGGGTTCCGTGGCCAGAGTCCCGGAAGGCTTCCCCAAAGCTCGCCTTACACAGGACACAGTGCGAATCACTCTCGTCGGTGACACGATCAATGCCGATTATCTCTACTGGGCCTTACGCACGCCGCAGTATCGCGCCCACTGCCAGGCGCGCGGGACCGGCACCACTAATCTCGACCTGAGCCGCGCTGATCTCTTTGCATATCGTGTTCGCGTCCCGCAACTTGCTGAACAGTGCGCGATCGCGCAGGTGCTGGGTGCGCTCGACGACAAGATCGCCGCCAACTCGAAGCTTCTCGCCTCGGTCGATGACCTCCAGCGCACGTCATACCTGAGCGCATCTACCAATGGCGCCTCGGTTCCGCTGAGTTCTCTAGGACGCTTCGTCAATGGCCGCGCACTCACCAAAGGCGCGTCGGGAACTGGCCGAGTCGTTATCCGCATCGCGGAGATGAACAGCGGCCTTGGTGGTTCCACCGTTTATTCGGATGCTGAAGTACCAGCAGACCACGTGGCCGCACCTGGCGACATTCTGTTTGCTTGGTCGGGTTCGTTGACGCTCGCGAGGTGGTTCCGGGACAGTGGGATTATTAATCAGCACATCTTCAAAGTGCTCCCCAACGCGGATGTTCCCGCTTGGTTGATTTTCGAAGCCGTCCGCTCGAAACTCATCGATTTCAAACAGATTGCTGCGGACAAGACCACGACCATGGGCCACATCCAGCGACGTCACTTGGACGAACCCGTGCAAGTCCCGACGCCGCACCACGTGGCGGCGATGGATGAGCGCATGCAAGCTCTCTGGGCGCTTGCGCTGACGCTGGAGCGGGAAAAGCTCACCCTGGCCGAAACGCGGGACGCCTTGCTCCCACACCTGATGTCAGGCCGTCTCACCGTACGCGACGCTGAGAAGACCGTGGAGGACCTCGTATGAGCGCGCACGCATCCGCTGGCCGCGGTGGGTACAGCGAGAACGACCTCGAGCTCCTGACCGTCGACAGTCTCGGGGAACTTGGCTGGAAGCCTGTCGACGGCGACAGGATCGCGCCCGGAACCGGGGAGCGCGAGGCGTGGGACGAGTTGCACACCCGCCCTCGTCTGCTCGATGCGATGCTGCGCCTCAACCCTGACGTGCCCACCGAGTATGTGAAGCAGGCGCTCGCCGAGCTGCTCACGCCGAGCTCAGCCGACGCGATAACGGAGAACTTCCGCCTCCACCGCGCCCTCACGGAGGGCACACGCATCACCTACTACGACGAGGCTGGCGTCGAGCACACGCCAACACTGCGCGTCGTCAGCACACGCCCCGAGGAGAACGACTGGCTCGTCGTGCGGCAGGTCACGATCCGCAACCGCGAGTATCAGCGTCGATTCGACGTCGTGCTGTACCTCAATGGCATGCCCGTTGTCGTGGTCGAACTGAAGCGGCCCAGCGCGAAAGCGGCGACCGTCGCATCCGCTCGCAACCAACTCGGCACATATCTGTCTGAATTCCCGCTCGCGTTCCGCTTCTGCCTGCTCACCATCGCGAGCGACGGCTACGGCGCGCTGTACGGCACCCCCTTCACGCCACTCAATCACTTCTCGCCCTGGAACGTCGACGACGACGGGCGCCCCCTCGAACCGAACCGCACGGAAGACGGCGAGACGGTGCTGGCCCTCGAAGACCTCCTCAACGGAGTCGGCAACCAGGAGCGCTTCCTACAACTGCTGCGCAACTTCACCGCGTTCGACGAGAACGCTGCAGGTCTCACGAAGCGCATCGCAAAACCGCACCAGTACTTCGCCGTTGCGAAGGCAGTCGCGGCGACGATCAACGCTTCAACCACGAACGGCAAGGCCGGTGTCGTCTGGCACACGCAGGGTTCCGGCAAGTCCATGGAGATGGAGCTGTACACGCATCTCGTCATGGCACGCCCCGAACTGCAGAACCCCACCGTCGTCGTCGTCACCGACCGCAACGAGCTCGACGGGCAGCTCTACGACGGGTTCAAGCAGAGCCGCCTTCTCCCCGAGGTGCCCGCGCAGGTCGGTTCGCGCGAGCAGCTGCGCCGCGAGCTCACCGAGCGTCGCACCGGAGGCATCCTCTTCACGACGCTGCAGAAGTTCTCCATCTCGAAGGATGAGAAGGACGCGGGGCTCAAGCATCCGCTGCTCACCGACCGCCGCAACGTCATCGTCGTCGTCGACGAGGCGCACCGCAGTCACTACGACGACATCGACGGCTACGCCGCACACCTGCGCGACGCTCTCCCCTACGCGACGCTCATCGCATTCACGGGCACGCCCATCTCGTTCGACGAACGCGATACCCGCGACACGTTCGGCGATTACATCGACATCTACGACCTCACCCGCTCCGTCGACGACGGAGCGACGGTGCCGGTCGCGTTCGAGCCGCGCCTCATCAAGGTGACCAGGGCCGAGGAACTCACAGAAGAAGACCTCAACCGGGCCGCCGACGAAGCAACCGTCGGCATCGACGACACAGAGCGTGCACGCCTCGAATCATCCGTGGCGGTCGTCAACGCCGTCTACGGCGCGCCGGAGCGCATAGAGGAGCTAGCGCGAGACATCGTCGAGCACTGGGAAAACCGTCGCGCGCAGATGGAGCCATTCATCGGCGGACCAGGAAAGGCGCTCATCGTGGGCGCGACCCGGCAGATATGCGCCGACCTGTACGCGGCGATCGTGAGCATCCGCCCCGACTGGCACAGCGATGCTCTCGATGGCGGAGTGATCAAGGTCGTCTACTCGGGCAACGCTTCCGACCCAGCCCCCATCCAGAACCATGTTCGGCGGGAGTCGCAGAACAAGGCCATCAAGGCGCGTCTCAAGGACGGCTCCGACGAGCTCGAGCTGGTCATCGTGAAGGACATGATGCTGACCGGGTTCGACGCGCCCGCCCTGCACACCCTGTACCTCGACCGGCCGCTGAAGGGGGCGCTGCTCATGCAGACCCTCGCCCGCGTGAACCGCACGTACAAGCAGAAAAAGGACGGCCTGCTCGTCGCGTACGCGCCGCTCGTCGACAATCTGCAGGCAGCGCTGTCGGAGTACACCGTCGACGACCGAAACACGAAGCCCGTCGGGCGTAATACGGAAGAAGCCGCCGAGGTGGCGCAGAAGTTCTTGTCGCAGCTGCGGTCACTTCTGTCGGGGTTCCCGTGGCGGGAGACCCTCGACCGGGGCGGACCGAAGGCGTGGCTGAACGCCGTGTCGGGGTCGGCGTCGTACCTGCGGCGCCCGGAGAACAACCCGACTCCGCGGGTCGTGGAGTTCGTGGCAATGGATGCAGCTGGTCCTGACGCCGCTTCTGACAATGGTGAGTTTGAGGGACTCGCTTCGCAGTTCCGCACTGCGGCGAGCGGCCTGGCCCGGTCGTGGGCACTTGCATCTGGCCTGACGACCCTGGCGGAGGTGCGCGACGAGGTGCGTTTCTTTGAGGACGTGCGCGTCACGATGGCGAAATTCGACGCGAGCGAACGACAGGCGAGCGGTGAGCCGATCCCCGAGGATGTGCAGCTGCTCCTGAGCTCGCTGATCGCTTCGGCGACGGCGGCTGGCGGTGTCGTGGATATCTATGACGCAGCCGGCATCGACAAGCCACGCCTGCAGGACCTGACGCCGGAGTTCGCGGCGAGAGCGCAGGAGTCCCGAAACCCGCACCTCGCGTTGGAGGCGCTGCGCGATCTCCTGGTAGGCGAGACGAAGGTCGTCACGCGTGGCAACGTGGCGCGCGAACGCGCCTTCGCCGAGCGCATTGCCGAACTGATGTTGAAGTACACGAACCAGCAGCTCACGGCTGCTGAAGTCATCGCCGAGTTGGTGGCGCTGGCCGGTGACGTGTCGCGTGAGGCGTCTCGAGGTGAGTCGTTCACGCCGCCGCTCAACAACGATGAGCTGTCGTTCTACGACGCGGTCGCGACTAACGAGGTGGCAGTGGATGTGCAGGGCACCGACGTGCTCGCACAGATCGCCCGCGAGCTTGTCGCAGTGATGCGCCGCGACGTGCGCACCGACTGGACTGTGCGCGACGACGTGCGCGCAAAGCTGCGCTCCTCCATCAAGCGTTTGCTCATGAAGTACAAGTACCCACCAGACAAGCAGCCGGAGGCGATCGGCCTCGTCATGGAGCAGATGGAAGCGATGGCCCCGAGGTTCGCGGATGAGCGGGCGGACAGGACTGAGGATCGATGACGTCACAACTTGAGTGCAACGACTCCGACGCGTCACAGATGAGCAACTACGACCGCCAGACATGGGTCTCCCTCCAGAAATACTGGACGCGCCACGGTAACCGACGCGGGATGCCCAACTGGGCGAGTAAAGCAATCGATCACACCGGGGACTTTGCGGGAAACGTCGCATCGCGGGTGGCGAAAGCCACTCCAGAGGCGATAGCCGAGCCGATTCGCAAACTTGGTGGAGCTGTGGGCGAACATGCCCTGCAACCTGCCCTCAAAGCGGCGACCGGCCTTCTCGACCTTGTCAACGACTGGGCCCTTGAGCTGAACAATCCCAAGATCGTTGAGAATATCGCACGAAAGCACGGCTTGGAGATTGAAACTTTCGAAGATCTTCGTCGCTTCGATCTTAAGGATTGTGACCGCCTGCTGACGGCAAACACGCTGAAGTGGCGCACGAATGGCGCCCTCGAAGGCGGGGCAATGGGGTTGTTGGCCATGGTGCCAGTTGCTGGCATACCTGCCGCTTTGACGGCGGACATGCTGGTCATTCAGGTCTTGAGCACCTCCATCGCTGCTCGAACGGCGCACTCGTATGGCTACGACGCGAGGGACCCGGAGGAGCAAGAGTTCATCCACAGACTTGTTCGGCGATCGTTTATGGCGCAGGCAGCGAAAGTAGGCCCGCTTCGCGATACCGCGCGCGCGGCAGAGGCACTAGCAGGACGCGTTAACTGGTCACAGAAGTTGCGAGCAAACCACCAGCTCATTGCCTCGCTAGAAAAACTGCTTCAGCAGTTGGGGCCGCAGGGAGCTCGAGTTCCCGTCCAACAGGTTGCCAAGGTAGTTCCCTTCGTCGGGGTACTCATCGGGGCCGGAGTAAACGCAACCGTACTGGGGAACGTCGCGGCCGACGCGAAGCGCTACTGCCAAACACGCCATCTCTGCGATAAATACAACCTACCGTTGCCGGCAGCGCTTCTCGTCAATGACGAACCTACGCCGCCCCCTACCGCCGCGACCCAATAGAAGACCCAAGTACAAGCAGACCGCAGCCCCTCAACGCAAGCAAGGAGCATCAAACGTGCACGAGATCACCTGCCCCCACTGCCACAAGGCGTTCAAGGTCGACGAGGCTGGATACGCGGACATCGCGAAGCAGGTCCGCGACGGCGAATTCGAGAAGGACCTCCACGAGCGGCTCGAGCTCGCCGAGCAGGCGAAGCGTGCCGAGATCGAACTGGCCGAGTCGAGGGTCGTGCAGGAGTTCGAGGCGGCCGCCGCGAAGAAGAACGCCGAGCTGCAGGAGCTGAAGGCGAAGCTCGAGGCGGGTGAGGTCTCGCAGAAGCTGGCGATCGCCGAAGCAATGCAGAAGATCGAGAAGGAGCGCGACACACTCGCGAACGAACTCGCGACGGCACGACAGGAGCGCGAGGCCGCAGAGCAGCTCGCGGAGGCGCGGCGTGCCAGCGAACTGCAGCAGGCCGCATCCGCCAAGGAGACCGAGATCCAGGAGCTGAAAGCGAAGCTCGGCGCGCTCGAGACGCAGAAGAAGCTGGCCGTGAACGAAGCCGTGGGACGCGTCGAGAAGGAACGCGACGAGCTGAAGAACGGCCTGCAGCGGGCGGAGCTCGAACGCCAGCTCGTCGAGAACTCCCTCAAGGACAAGTACGAGACGCAGCTGCGCGACCGCGACGACGCCATCGAGCGCCTCAAGGACATGAAGGCGCGCCTGTCCACGAAGATGCTCGGGGAGACCCTCGAGCAGCACTGCGAGACGCTCTTCAACCAGCTCCGCGCCACCGCCTTCCCGAACGCGTACTTCGAGAAGGACAACGACGCTCGCAGCGGCAGCAAGGGCGACTACATCTTCCGCGACTCCGACACCGACGGCACGGAGATCGTGTCGATCATGTTCGAGATGAAGAACGAAGCAGACGGCACGGCCACGAAGAAGCGCAACGAGGACTTCCTCAAGGAGCTCGACAAGGACCGCACCGAGAAGGGCTGCGAGTACGCCGTCCTCGTCTCCCTCCTCGAGCCCGACAGCGAGCTCTACAACACGGGCATCGTCGACGTCTCCCACCGCTACCCGAAGATGTACGTCGTTCGGCCGCAGTTCTTCATCCCCCTCATCAGCCTCCTGCGCACGGCGGCCACTGGCGCCCTGAAGTACAAGGCGGAGCTGGCATCGGTGAAGGCGCAGAACGTCGACGTCACGAACTTCGAGGAGCGACTCGACGAGTTCCAGCACGCCTTCGGCCGCAACTATGAGCTCGCATCCCGCCGCTTCGGGGAGGCGATCGACGAAATCGACAAGGCCATCGCCCGGCTCCAAAAGGTGAAGGATGCGCTCCTCGGCTCCGAACGCAACCTGCGCCTCGCGAACGACAAGGCGCAAGACGTCACCATCAAGAAGCTCACCCGCGGCAACCCCACGATGACGCAGAAGTTCGCGGAGCTGGGAGGCGGCGACAGCGACAGTTCCCAGGACGCCGCCCAGGCGAACGCCTAGGCTCGACGCTCCGCGCACCACTTCCGCGAGACCCGCGGAAACCCGCCCCCGACCCGCAGGAGACGCGCCCATGGCATCAGCGAAGAGCAGGACGCGAGAGCAGCACATCGCTGTCTTCGGCGGCAGCGGAAGCGGGAAGACGGTGCTCGTCTCCTCGTTCTACGGCCCGACGCAGGAGCCGCAGTTCGCGAAGGACAACCTGTACGAGGTCGTCGCCGACGACACGGGGCAGAGCGACAAGCTGTACCAGAGCTACCTCGGCATGAAGAACGCAGCGAAGGTGCCCGCATCCACTCGCTTCTCGCACACCGCCTACTCGTTCATGGTTCGGCCGAAGGCCTGGTCCCAGCAGCGGGCGAAGCAGTCGAAGCCGTTCGACGCGCTCCGCCTCGTCTGGCACGACTACCCGGGCGAGTGGTTCGAGGAGTCCGCGGTGGGCACCGAGGAGACCCGTCGGCGAGTGGAGACCTTCACGGCGCTGCTCAGCTCGGACGTCGCGCTGCTGCTCGTCGACGGGCAGCTGCTCCTCGAGAACGAGGGCTCTGAGGAGCTGTACCTGAAGTCGCTCCTCACCAACATCCGCTCCGAGCTGCTCCGCCTCAAGCCCGAGCTCCTCAAGGACGGGAAGCCCCTGACGCAGTTCCCGCGCATCTGGGTGCTGGCGCTGTCCAAGTCCGACCTGCTTCCCGAGATGGATGCGCACAGGTTCAAGGCGCTCCTCGTCGAGAAGGTCAGCGACGAGCTCGACCAGCTGCGCCAGGAGCTGCGCGGCTTCGTGGAAGCGCCCGAGGCGATGTCGTTCGCCGAGGACTTCATCCTGCTCTCCTCCGCGAAGTTCGAGCCAGGGAAGATCGAAGTGACCCAGCGCGTCGGAGTCGACGCCGTCCTCCCTCTGGCCGCCATCCTCCCCTTCGAACGCCACGTCAAGTGGGCCAAGACGCTGCACGACGGCGGCAAGGTGGCCGAGAAGATCTTCGGCAAGGCCGGCAACGTGGCCGGCGTCGCGGCAATGGGGGCCTTGTTCGTCATCAAGAAGGTCAAGCTGCCGGGACCGCTCGGCCTGCTCGCCGGGCTCGCCGCATCCTTCGTCTCGAAGGATGCGATCGAACGCGGAGCCTCGCTCGCGGGCGACAAGCTCAAGGCAGTGAACGCGGAGGCGCTCGCCAAACGCGACTACCTCACGGCGATGCTGACACGCTTCAAGCTCGACCTCGAAGACGCCGAACGCAAGGGCATCCTCCTCCGGAGCAAGAAGTGAAGCTCATCTGGGCCACCCGGGGCCGCACCTGGGGGCATCGCTTCCTCCTCGACGGCGGCTACGCCGACCCCCTGCCCGAGTACGACAAGGCGTTCTCGAGCCTCGGCGACAACTCCGAACTCTGGCATCTCGGGGAAGACCGGGCGGCGCTGCGCTTCCCCGATCCCGAAGGACGCACTGACCGCGCCGGCCGCCCCATCTCCCACGAGTTCGTGGTCTTCGCCCCTGAACTGAACAACATCTCCTCCGCAGCGACCGGACTGTCGCTGATCTGGACCCAGCCAGCGATCGCGTCCAGGTTCGCCGACATCTGGGACCTGCCCGCCCCGCCCCTCGCATGACCGCGCTCGCCGCGAGCGACCGAAGCTGAACTCGAGAAGCACTCGGGAAGAAGGAGCCACGATGCAGCACCACGCTTTGGAACCCGAAGCGACCGGAACCGTCGGCGCCGGAGCCGGATGGATGCACGATGCGAATGGCGCGCGCTCGCAGGCAGACCCGCTGCGCTGCGAGTTCGCGGGCTGGCTCGGGGATGAGCTCGTCAGCGTGCTCCCGGACTTCGTCGTCACCGGCGCACTCGCCGACGCGTTGCGCGCCTCGGACCTCACTGGGTTCGAGCTGCGCACGGCGACCGTCACGAAGTCGCCGGAGTTCGTCTCGTACGCTGGCGCGTTCCCGGAGCGATGGGAGCGGCTCGCGCCCACCGGCCGTCCGGACACGGACGACGACTTCGCCCAGCGAGATGGGATGCTGCTGGTCAGCGAGCGAGCCCTCTCGCTCCTCAACGGACACCGCATCGTCGAAGCGCAGCTCGCGGCGGCCGGAGAGACCGCCGAGGCGTCGCGGTTCGCGCGGCACCGCGACGAAGCACGAGCAGCCGCGCTGCTTCGCGAGCAAGCCGCGCAGGATTCCGAGGCCGACGACGATGCCCGGGAAATCGCCCGCCTCACCGCGCTCGTCGACGCGCTCGGCCCAACCGCATCCACGCCGCCGACGATGCGCGTCAACGGCGACGCGAAGCGCACGGTGGCCGGAGACCTCACGCTTGCGGCGGCCGCGCTTGGCAAGAAGATCGAGGATCCCGCGGCCCTCGCGCTGCTCCGGCTCATCGACGGACCGATCGAGATCAACCGCTCGGGCGCGTACCAGTGCGCCTACCGGAGCACCGACCGTTCCCTCATCGTGGGCATGAGGGGCGGCGCGGTGAAATGCGTCGAGCTCGTCTTCCACCCGCACCGCAACGCCCCGGAAGCCAACTACCCGCGCACGGCGCAGCTGATCACGGGGCTCTCCCCGTTCACGCGCGAAGGAGTCCTCGAGCACCTCGGTGCCCCGAAGGAGGCCCTCCCTCCGGACGAAGACGAGCGAAGCCGCGACGAGTACCGAATCGGCCGTCAGCGCGTGATGCTGTACTGGAGGGGCCAGGACTACTCGCCGCGGTCGGTGATGGTCGGCCGGAAGGGCTGAGGGCTGCGGGCTGAGGGCTGCGGGCTGCCACCAGCACCAGCTTCGACGTCGTGCCCGCTGGCGCCGGGCCGAGCCGCAGCCCGCTACGCACCACGAGCCTCAGCTCTCTGCAGCGCGGCGCGCACCTGGTCCACGAAGCGTGTCGGCGTCGGCCAGAGCTGCGCCGCGGTGGCCCTGATGGCAAACCAGTCGATTTCCTGCAGACGGTTGACGCGCCCGATGTCCTTCCGCCACTGTCGCTTGTCGGTCCGATGATGGTCACCCTCATATTCGATGGCGATTCTCTGCGCCCGATAGGCGAGGTCGACCCGTCCCACGAACTCCGGACCATTCCACACTTCGACGCCGACTTCCGGCTCCGGCAGGCCGGCGGCGACGATCACCAGCCGGGTCCAGGTCTCCATCGGAGATTCCACTCCGCAGCGAATCCGCGCGGCGGCGACCCTCAGCGACGCTCCCCCTTCGCGATTGCCCCAGGCATTCGCGATGCCCGCCAGCTCTTCGAGTGATGCAAGCGCCGGGGCTGTCCGCGCGCCGTCGGGCGTGACGTCCGGCCGGACCAGCCGCTCGTAGTTCGTGGAGGTCGCGACGAGTGCATCGCCGAGCACGACCAGCTCGGAGACCTCGAGATGTCTCGCGGCGGTCGCCCAGGTCAGCGCCGGCGGGGCGACTGGCACGCCGTGCAGGTCGCGGGCATCCCACAACCGTTCATGGATGCTTCGCGACCGGATTCCGCGCCCCAGCGGCCGGTTCCGGCCCGCCGGGACGAGGACGTGCACCGTGGAGTCGCCGTCCAGGCGACGCGGGACGGGGAGACCCCAGACGCGGGCAGCGCTCACGCCGCCAAGAACACTCCGTTCCCTGAGGCGCGGCACGAACGCCTGCGCGATCTCGAGGGGCGTGGTTGCGATCCCGCGCATTCGCACGCCTCGGTGCGGGCTCGTGAACTCCGCTGAGTTCAGCTGGCCCGCCGTCATTCCCGCGCGACGCCCGTCCCGGACGCTGAAGGAACCGGCTGCGGCGCCATCCGGCAGATTCTCGGGTCCAGACATGCGGCCAGAGTACGGACGCGCGCCGTCTCCTCCGCGTTATCCACAGCCGGGATACCGCCCGCGTCGCACCGGTGCGCCGGTGGCGCGGGCGCGGGCGCGGTGCCCCGGTCCCCGGTCCCCGGTGTCCCCGTCCCCGGCGGCTCGGCGGCTCGGCGGCTTGGTGGTTCGGTGACTCCGTGGCTCGGTGGCTCGGTGCCGGCTCAGGAAAGGCTCGTGCGGGGTTTTTGCGACGCTGATGGGTTTCTCGGATGCACGTGATGGGTTCTGGCGACCGGTGATGGGTAAAAACCCATCACGGTCACCGAAAGCCATCACGGGCCCGGCGTCAGCGGCAGGCGCGGCACGGGACAAAGGGAGGCGCGGGGCCGGTGCCGGCGGCTCGTGCCGCTGCCTGAGATCCGCCTTGGCAGCACGCTGATGGGTTTTTGCGACGCTGATGGGTTTCTCGGATGCACGTGATGGGTTTCGGCGACCGGTGATGGGTAAGAACCCATCACGGTCACCGAAAGCCATCACGGGCCCGGCGTCAGCGGCAGGCGCGGCACGGGACAAAGAGAGGCGCGGGGCCGGTGCCGGCGGCTCGTGCCGCTGCCTGAGATCCGCCCTTGGCAGCACGCTGAAGGGTTTTCGCGACACGGATGGGTTTTCGCGACGCTGATGGGTTTCTCGGATGCACGTGATGGGTTTCGGCGACCGGTGATGGGTAAAAACGCATCATGGTCACCGAAAGCCATCACGGCCAAGGCAGGGCGGCGGAAGCCGAAGCGGCGGCGGAAGCAGCCCCCGCCGCCGCTAGCTGCCGCTCTCCACGAGGTACAGCTTGCGCAGGGGCGCGCCGGTGACGGTCCACCGGGTGCGCATCCCTTCACCGAGTCGCACGATGGAGCCGGGTTCGAGGTCGATCGAGGGCAGTTCCGGCTCGAGGAACTCGACCGTCGCCGTGCCGCTGATGACGAGGAACACCTCGTCGACCTCGACGTCGAGCATCGACCCAGCAGACATCTCCCACAGCCCGAACTCCGCGCCCGCGAAGGCACCGAGGTCGAGGGCGGCGGTCGTCGGCTCGCCGCTCACCTTCTGCCAGCCCTCGACGGAGTCGTGCGACAGGGATGCACCCCGCGCGTGCACGACCGAACCGGGGAGCATCCCACTCACGGCTGCGGCCTCGGCATCCGCCTCACGAGCACCGTCGCCGCTCACGAGTCGAACCCCAGCCCGACTGCATCCATCGTCTTCAGCCACAGTCCGCGCTTGCCTTCGTTGCGGTCGGCGCGCGCCATCTCGGCGAGCGACACCTTCGCGCCGAACGACGCGAACGGCTCCGGCGGGAACGGCAGCGGCTTCTTCTTCACGAAGTCCATGCGCGTGCGCTCGGTCTCCTCGCCGCTCAGCAGGTCGAGGAGCACGTTCGCCGCGTACCTGGTCGCGCCGACGCCGAGGCCGGTGAAGCCGGCGGCATGCGCGACGCGGCCGTCGTACTCGGTGTCGAAGAACGAGAAGAAGCGCGTGCACGTGTCGATGACCCCGCCCCACTTGTGGGAGAAGCCGAGCCCCTCCAGCTGCGGGTAGGTGGCGATGAAGTGCGCCGCGAGCTTCTCGAACGTCTTGGGGCGCTGGTCGTACTCCTTCTTGATGCGCCCGCCGTAGTTGTACACGGCGTCGTACCCGCCGTAGAGGATGCGCGTGCGGCCATCCGCATCCGTCACCAGTCGCGAGTAGTGGAAGCGGTTGTTGAGGTCGGTGATGCCCTGGCGCCGCTTCCAGCCGATCGACTCGAGCTGCTCGTCGCTCAACGGGTTCGTCATGAGCACGTAGTCGTAGACGGGGACCGTGTAGAAGCGGTCGCGCTTGATGAGCGCGGGGAACGCGTTCGTGCCGAGGGCCACGCGCTGCGCGTAGACGCTACCCTCGTCGGTCTCGACCGTGACCCCGCCCCCGTCGGCGTCGAGCGAACGGACCGGGGTGTTCTCGAAGATCGCGACACCCATGCCGAGCACCACGCGCCGCAGCTCCCACACGAGCTTCGCGGGGTTCACGAGCGACGTGCCCTCGCGTTCGTAGGCTCCCGCCAGGTAGAGGGGCGACGCAGCTTCGGCTTGCACCTGCTGCCGGTCGAAGAACTCGACGCCCGAATCTCCGACGGCCTCGTCCTCGAGTTCCGTGACCTGGTGGGGCTCGGTGGCGACGCGCAGCACCCCGGTCTCCTCGTAGTCGCAGTCCATGCTGTACCGCTTGACGGTGTCGCCGATCTCGCGCAGGTTCTCGAGGCCGAGCGCCTGCAGCTTCGCGAACTCATGCGGCAGGCGGTCCTTGCCGTTCGAAGCGCCGTGCGTGAGGCTCGCCTCGCAGAATCCGCCGTTGCGACCGGATGCCGCCCAGCCGACCCGCTGTCCTTCCAGGAGCACGACCTTTCGCTTCGGGTCGCGCTCCTTCGCCAGCAGGGCGGTCCACAGTCCCGTGTATCCGCCACCCACGATCACGAGATCGGCCGTGTGGTTGCCGCGCAGCGGGGGCAGTGCCTCCGGGCGGCCCGGATCGTCGAGCCAGTAGGTCGTCGCCTTCGCACCGGCGAGGGATGCTGCGACGCGTTCCTCGCTGATCTCGGCTTCTGCTCGATCGAACGTGGTCATGGTGTCCTCCGTTTGGGGGTGATGGCCATCTGTCTGCTGGTGCCTAGTCGTGTCTACCCTGCGTACCTACCGTTTGGGTGGACGCACTGTCGGGTGTTGATGGAAGCTCTCGACGATCCGTCCCCCGCTGCACGAAGACCCAGATGACGACACCGAGCGCGAGCAGACCGAGAGCGATGCCGAGCTCGAGGAAACCGCCGTAGCCGGTGACCGAGAAGCCCGTTGCCCCCACGACCAGGATGATGGCGAGGATCACGGACAGGACGATCGAAAGCGGGACGAAGAACCGGGGAAGCTTGATGGGCCTCTCCGCGTCGGGCCGGTCCTTGCGAAGCAGGAAGAAGCCGGAGACGGCGAGCAGGTGCGTGAGGATGTAGCCGAGGTTGCCCGTGACGATGATCGCGAGCGGGTTCTGCAGCACCACGAGGATGACGACGTTCATGACGAGCATCACGTTGAGCGAGCGGAGCGGCACGCCGCGCTTGTTGAGGACACCCAGGCCGCGGACCGTCACGCCCTCCTTGCCCATGTTGAAGAGAACGCGCGACGCATCCGCCACCGACGTGGTCATGATGAGCAGCAGCGAGGCGATGAGGCACACGACCATGAAGTCGGACGCGCCGCCCACCAGGTCGGCGAAGCTCGCGATGAAGAACGTGGCCGGGTCTTCGGCGATGGCGGCCTCACCGGCGTACCCGCCGAGGGTGAGCGGCACGAGGAAGAACACGCCGAGGCAGAAGAGGACGGATGCCTTGATCGCGCGCGTCGTGTCCTTTACGGAGTCGCGGTACTCGGGTGCGAAGGTGGCGCACACTTCGATGCCGAAGGTCGTCCAGGCCATGATGTACAGCCACACGATGGCCGTGTGGAGGCCCTCGATGCCGTGCAGGTTCCACGTGAGATCCATGGGCGCCCAGTCGGACTGGAACAGCGGGAACACGATGAAGACGAAGAGCGGGATCATGAGGATCGCCGCGGTCACGTAGACGAAGGTCATCGTCACGCGCACGCCGATGACGTTGATCAGGTACATGACGCCGATCACGATGAGCCCCACCATGACGGGGAACGTGATCGAGACCGGGCCGAGCTGCAGCACCCAGTCCTGGTCGGGGAACCACTGGGCCATGACGAGGGAGCCCGTTACGGCGCCGTAGGTGGCGAGGTTCGTGCCCCACGGCAGCCAGTAGCCGACGCCGGCGAGCGGTGCGACCCAGGGCGCGCGCTTCTTCCAGGCCTCCGCGGCGTAGTGCGCGATACCGCCGGACGAGTCGGGGAACATCGTCGCCAACTCCGTGTAGATCCAGTTGACCCCCATCGCGAGCAGCATCGAGATGGCCCACAGCACGGCGGCACCCCAGCCGCCGAGGCCGGCGATGGATGCGCCGAGCGTGGCGATCAGCGCGGCCGGCATGGTCATCGCCATGGCGAAGCCGTCGAACCAGCGCATTCGCTTGGGGAGGTGTTCCGCCTGGACCGCGGCGGGGATCTGTTCTGTCGACATGCGTGACTCCATCGATTCGGGGGCGGCGATGCTCTCGCCGTCGCACTGCGCCCACTCTGGCCCCGACTTCTTCGTCGGCGCAAGATATAGGCGCTCAAGTTGCTGAAAACGTAACTCTTGCGAAACATAACTGCTTGTTCGTGAGAATGCAACGCCGTAGGGTGAAGGGGATCGTTCACCACACAAGGAGGTGCGGAGTGACAACTCTGCCTGCAGCAACCCGTACCCAGCTCTTTCTCGCTGGAGACTTCGTCGATGGCTCCACCGGGGAGCAGACCGACGTCGTGAGCCCCGTCACCGGTCAGGTCATCGCATCCATCGCAGTGCCAGGCCAGGCCGACCTCGACAAGGCCGTCGAGAAGGCCCGGACGGCGCAGAAAGCCTGGCGCAAGCTCGGGGTCTTCGAACGGGCGAAGGTCTGCCACCGCATCGGCGACGCCATCGAACGACGCGTCGACGAGCTCGCGCGACTCCAGACGCTCGAGCAGGGCAAGCCCGTCGCCGAATCGATCGCCGACATCAAGGAAGCCGCGCAGCTCTTCCACCTGCACGCCGAGGATGCGCTGCGCCTCTACGGCGAGACCCTGCCATCGAGCGACATCGACAAGCGCATGTTCACCTACCGGGCACCCGTCGGCACGTGGGGCATCATCACCCCCTGGAACTTCCCCCTCCTCATGTTCACGGAGTTCGTCGCCCCGGGCCTCGCGACCGGGAACGCCTGCATCGTGAAGCCGCCGAGCAACACCCCGCTTGCCGTGCTCGCAGCCATGGACTGCCTCCTCGAGGCCGGCGTCCCCGACGGCCTCGTCAGTGTGCTGCCCGGCGACGGGCCGTTCGGCGCGCAGCTCGTGTCGCATCCCGGCATCGACGCGATCGGCTTCATCGGCTCCTCGGCGACCGGCGCGAAGATCGTGCAGACCGCCGGCCTCAAGCGCTCGCTGATGGAGTGCTCCGGCAACGGCCCCATCGTCGTCCTCGAGGACGCGAACATCGAGCGCGCCGCGAAGGCCGCCGTCGATTCTGCCTTCTACTGCGGCGGCCAGGTCTGCTGCGCGACCGAGCGCCTCATCGTGCACCACCGCGTCCACGACGCGTTCGTCGAATCGGCGCTCGCCTACGCGAGCTCGCACGTCGTCCTCGGCGACCCGTTCGACCCGGCCGTGAACCTCGGGCCGCTCAACAACGAGGGAGTGGCCGCCAAGATGGACAGGCACCTCGACGAGGCACGCCGCCTCGGCTTCGACGTCCTTCTCGGCGGTGGCCGAGCGGCAGGCCACCCCACCGGGCTGTACTACGACTTCACGATCGTCGACGGGGTCAGCGAGGCCAGCCTGCTGTCGCAGGAGGAATCGTTCGGCCCAGTGCTGCCGATCCTCACCGCGAAGGACGATGACGACGCGCTTCGGATCGCGAACGCCGACCGCCTCGGTCTGCAGTCCGCTGTCTTCACGGAGAGCCTCAGCAAGGCCTACCGCTTCATCGAGGAACTCGAGACGGGCCAGGTCATCGTCAACGACTCCAACGGCTGGTGGGACATCAACATGCCGTTCGGCGGCGCAGGCGGCAAGGGCACCGGATGGGGACGCATCGGGGGCATGTACACGCTGCACGACATGACCGATCTCCGCACCGGCGCCATCCACGTCGGCTCCTAGTCCGACCCCACCTCGGTCGGGTCCTGCCTCAGCATGCGCGCTGCGGCAGGACCCGCCCCATCGTGCGAGCATGAAAGCAGGTCAGAACGTGATGACACCGCAGCACAGGAACCGAGGAGCAGCCGTGAACGAACTCGACGACATCGATCGGCAGCTCATCGCGATCCTGCAGAAGGATGGCCGGCGCTCTTTCAAGGACATCGCCGACGAGACCGGGCACCCCGCGTCGTCGGTCAGATACCGAGTCCAGCGACTTGAGGATTCGGGCATCCTGCAGATCGTCGGCATCGCGAACCCGCTCTCGATCGGCTTCGACCACCTGGCCATGGTGGGCATCCACTGCGAACCCGGAGCTGCGCGCAGCGTCTGCGAGTCGCTGTCCGCGCTTCCTGAGACGAGCTACGTCGTGCTCACGAGCGGTGGCTTCGATGTCATGGTCGAGGTGATCTGCCGCGACATGGAGCACTACAAGGAACTCCTGCTGGAGCGCCTCCAGACGACCGTCGGCGTGCGCCGCACTGAGACCTTCTTCGTACTGGA
The DNA here is from genome assembly GCF_002931055.1 of Pseudoclavibacter sp. AY1H1. Taxonomy (GTDB): domain Bacteria; phylum Actinomycetota; class Actinomycetes; order Actinomycetales; family Microbacteriaceae; genus Pseudoclavibacter. The sequence continues at coordinate 87,429 of NZ_PSXX01000014.1, forward strand.
AGCGCACAAGCTCGCCTACGGGTGGGGCGTCGGATAGTCGGCGCCACTCCCCTGGTCTCGCGCTCGCACCGCATCCGGATCTTCCGGCGGATCCACCGCCTCCACCGCTACCCTCGGGCTCACGCGGCCCCACGATCGGTGCTGCGCCATCGATCAAGGGGAACTCATGACCGACATCACTGAACTGCTCGCGCTCATCCCGGTGGACGACATCGCCGGCAAGCTCGGCGTCGACAAGCAGACCGCGCAGCATGGGATCCAGGCAGCGTTGCCGACCCTCATCGGCGGGCTGCAGGCCAACGCGGCTGACCCCGCCGGGGCCGCATCGCTCGAGCATGCGCTGGCGAAGAAGGACACGACCCTCGTCGACGGCCGTGTCTCGCTCGCCGACATCGACACGAACGACGGCCAGAAGATCGTCGACAACGTGTTCGGCAGCAACACCGACCAGGTCGCCGCCGCCCTCGGCTCGGCACCAGGCGGCCAGACCTCCGGCCTCGTGCAGAAGCTGCTCCCGATCCTCGCGCCCATCGTGCTCGCGTGGCTCGCGAAGAAGTTCCTCGGCGGCCAGCAGGGCGCATCCATCACGGCGGGCGCGAGCTCCGGCGGCGGCCTCGAGGACCTCCTCGGTGGGATCCTCGGCGGCGGTTCGGCGTCCGGCAGCAAGGCGGGCGGCGCGACCGGTGGCGGCGGACTCGGTGACATCCTGGGCGGAATGCTCGGCGGCTCGGGCAGCACGACGGGCGGGGGCGGGCTCGGCGACATCCTCGGCGGGCTGCTGGGCGGCGGCAAGCGCTAGGCGAGGAAAGACGCGGATGCGCGGGAGGGCCCGCATGCTCGGTTCGCCCTCCCGCGTGCCCGCAGCCTGACGCCAGGCACGTTCCGATCCGACCGCTGCTTCGAAACGAGACCGCCATCACCAACGCCGGTACCGAGGACCTCTGGGCAGCAATTGCGCTCGCCGCCTTCCTGATCATCGCCGCGTCCGCGATCGCGCTTCTCCTGATGAAGCTGCCGATCTCTCCGAGCTCGAGACTGCCGCTGACGCCGCTCGCCGCGCAGCACCGCCTCAAACGACTCGACGACGACAGCCGGGGCTGGGAGACAGCCTTCGCTGGCGAGCTCCTCTGGCTGGCGCACCGCGGGGTGCTGCGCATCCACGAGGTCGACGACGCGGGTGCCGTGGCGAGAATCACCGACGCGGGCTACCGACCCCCGGGCGCGACGGGGTGGGAGGTCGAGTTCCTCTGCGACGATCCACTGCTGCCCACCTGGTCGCAGGCTCTCGTGGACACCTACTTCCCGTCGGGGACACGAAGGCCAGCGGATCGGGCGCGAGTCGATCGCACCGGCAGCGATGATCCCGCCCGCAGAGCGGCGCTGAAGACGAGCGTCATCGCCGAACTCGACCGCCACCGCGTCGACACGTCGGCCCGCGGCACCTGGGTGTCGCGGCTCCTCGGGAGCCCATACAGCCGCGCCTTCGCGGGCCTCCTGGTGGTGCCGATCGGCCTGCTGCTGCTGGCCCCTCTGCTCCCCGCCTGGGCGGTGCCCGTCTACCTCGCGGCGCTCGCCGTCGTCGTCGCACTCACCTTCGTGCGGTCTCCCCTGCAACGCCGCTGGTCGAAGCTCTGGGACCGATACCGCGAAGAGAGCCAGTACCTCCACGAACTACCGCTCGGCGAGCGCGGCGCGGGACCCACGAGAGTCGTCTACCTCGAAACGTTCGCCGAGAACCTCGGCTTCGCCGACGTCGTCCTGTACGGCCTATCGGAGGATGTGGCCCGCGGATACGCGCAACAGGCCGACATCATGGTGCGAGAAGGGCTGCTGGAGAGCATCCAGCCAGCCTGGCTGGTCCCTCAGCGCCAACGGGTCACGCCGAGCGAGCTCACCGATCTCGTCGACGGATTCCTCTTCACCGTTCGCTGAGCGCTCTCCTGCAGTCTCGTCACCGCCAGGCGGCGCATCCGCCGACTACCGGTGCGACGGGATGCTGAATCGCTTGATCTTGTCGCCCTCGACGGTCACGAACGCGCGCGAGGTGCCGTTGAAGCGGTTGCTGCGCCAGTCGAAGAACAACTCGGTCGTGTCGCCCTCGGTCGTCGCCTCCTTGATGACCATCTGAGCGCTCTGCCCGATGGCGTCACTCTGCGCCCAGCTGCTGACACCCTCTCGCCCCTCGAGCACGCGGCCCCAGTCATCGACGCAGCCGTCTTCGGCGAACGCGTCGACGAACGCCTGCTCATCCCCGTCGTTGATCGCATCGACAAGGGCCTGCACCGGCGCAGGCACTGTGATCTCAGTCATGGAACCCCCATCTCGTTGCGGACGATCGCCGCCCGAACGGCCACAATGTAGCAAGCCAGCCTCCGGATTCCCGGGCATAGCCGTAAGCTCAGAATCTCAGGATGCGCGGCGACCAGCCCCACGCATCCGCCCTGCGGCTCCATAAAGGCAAGCCCGGCCCGTCACAAACGGGCCCCGTCAACAAGCAGAAGGTGAACTGAGCATGAGCGACTTCTCGCCCCTTGAAGTATTTGACCGTCGCGAGTCAGAAGTCCGCGGATACATCCGCTCATTCCCCGTGGTGTTCGACCGCGCATCAGGTTCGACCCTCGTGACGGCAGACGGCGACGAATACCTCGACTTCTTCGCGGGAGCGGGCGTGCTCAACTACGGGCACAACAACCCGCTGTTCACGAAGGCTCTTGTCGAGTACATCGAGCACGGCGGCATCCTCCACGGCCTCGACATGGCGACCTCCGCGAAGCGGGCGTTCATCGAAGCGTTCGAGCAGTACGTGCTCGAGCCGCGCGGCTACGACTACAAGATCCAGTTCACGGGTCCCACCGGCGCCAACGCCGTCGAGGCGGCCCTCAAGGTCGCACGCCAGGCGACGGGGCGCACGAACGTGGTCGCGTTCACGAACGGCTTCCACGGCCTCAGCCTCGGCGCGGTGGCGGTCACCGGCAACAAGAAGTACCGCGACGCCGCCGGGACGACCCTCAGCGACGTCACCCGCCTCCCCTTCGAGGGATACCTGGGCGACAAGCTCGACACGCTCGGCCTGTTCGAGAAGATGCTCGATGACACCGGCAGCGGCCTCGACCTGCCCGCCGCCGTCATCGTCGAAGCCATCCAGGGCGAGGGCGGCATCAACGTCGCGAGCCCCGAATGGCTGCGACGCCTCCGCACGATCACGGAAGAGCGCGGCATCCTGCTGATCCTCGACGAGATCCAGGCGGGCATCGGCCGCAGCGGATCCTTCTTCGCGTTCGAGGAGTCTGGCATCGTCCCCGACCTCGTCACGGTGTCGAAGTCGATCTCCGCATCCGGCCTGCCCATGTCGCTGGTCCTCCTCCGCCCCGCAGTGGATGTGTGGAAGCCGGGCGCCCACACAGGAACCTTCCGCGGCAACAACCTCGCATTCGTCACGGCACGCGTCGCGCTCGAGCAGTACTGGGCTGACGACGTGTTCATGACGACGGTCGCGGAGCGTTCCGCCGAACTGCGCGCTGGCCTCGAGAGCATCGCCGCCGACTACCCGCAGCTCGGCCTCACGGTGCGCGGCCGCGGCCTCATGTACGGCATCGTCAGCCTCGACGACCGCGACCTGCCTTCGCGCATCTCCGCCGAGGCGTTCCAGCGTGGACTCGTCATCGAGACCGCGGGCGCTTTCGAAGAGGTCCTCAAGTTCCTCCCGGCGCTCACGCTCACCAGCGATGAACTGCAGACGGGTCTCCGCATCGTGCGCGAGAGCCTCGACGCGGTCCTCTCCGGTGACGACTCCGAAGCCGAGCACGCCGTGGAAGACCACGCCGCCTCGCACGCGTAGCTGCTCGCAGCGCTCGACAGACGCGCCCCCGGCCCGACCTTCATGGTCGCCGGGGGCGCGTCTCTGTCTCTGCGCCCCGGGCACAGACAAGTCACCCCGAAACACCCTCCGCGCGCCGGCAACATGCTTCTGGCTCGCTCCTGTGGCTGTGGCTGTGGGGGCGGGGGCGGGAGTGGGAGTGGGAGTGGGGTCAGCTGCTTCGGGGTCCGCGGCCGCTGAACGTCGAGCCGTACTGGTGCGGCGCTGGAACGGAGGTTTCTGGATCAGACGCTGCGGCAGGCGCTGGCGCAGGAGGGGCAAGGTCAGGCGCGGCAGGTCGTTGAGCAGACTCGACCGGAGCTGGCGGAGCTGGCGCGTACCGAGGCGGGGCTGGAGGAGCCTGCGCCCCTCGGTCCTGCGCCCCTCGAGCCTGCGCCCCTAGGTCCTGTGCCCCTCCGCCATGGGCCGTGAGCCCCGGAACTCCAGACTCCGCGACGCCGGGCGCGCGCACCGCAAACCCCTGTCCTGCAGCTCCCTCTCTTGCAGCTCCCTGTCCTCCAGACCACGGAGCTCCGGGCACCGGCGCTCCAGGCCCGCGCACCCCAGACTCCGGCACCGCAGACTCCGGCACACCAGACCCCGGCAACCCAGACCCCGGGGTTCCAGACGCGCGCTGCACTGAAGCCGACAGCCAGGCGGCCTGCCGTTCGGCAGGGCGCGGCGCCGCCGCCCAGGGCGATGGCTTCGCGGGTGCGCCGCTCGGGGCATCCGGTACCGCTTGCTGCACAGAGAGCCCAAGGAGGGAGATGCCGCCGCTCGTGTCGGTGTCCTCGTGCAGGCCTGCGATGCCCGCATCGACGGCCCTGCGGCGCTCAGCCTTCCGGAGGTCCGACGCGGCCTTCGCCTTCTTCGCCCGGTGTCGCTGCATGAAGATCGCGACGAGCAGGCCGAGGCCGAGCACGAGCACGACGAGCAGCGCGAACGCGACGATGGTGAAGATCTGGTTGGTGCCGCCCATGGTCTGGTCCGCGTCCTCAGCGCATCGGGCGGATCTTGAGCTCGTCGACCGCCCCGCCAGCTGGAGTGTCGACGGCGAGGCGCACAGCTTGGGCGACGGCCTGGGGGGTCAGGTAGCGCTCCCGCTCGTAGCTGCCGTGCTCGAGCTGGCGCAGCTCCCGCTGCATGTCAGTGTCGACGCGCCCCGGGTGGATGCTCGACACGCGGACGCCGTGTTCGCGTTCCTCCTCGCGGAGCGCGTCCGTCAGCGCGCGCAGCGCGAACTTCGTGCCGCTGTAGACGCTCGTGCCCGCGCCGCTCGCGTAGCCGGAGCCTGAGTTGATCATGACGATCGTGCCCTCGCTCGAGCGGATGAGCGGCAGCAGGAGGCGGGTGAGGTCGGCGACCGCGAACACGTTGAGTTCGAAGGCGCGGCGGAAGCGCTCGCGTGAGCTCTCGGCGATCGCGTCGTGCCCGCCGAGCACGGCCGCCGAGTGCACGAGCACGTCGAGACGGCGGATGCTGCGGGTCGCCTCGGCAAGTTGACGCTCGTCGTAGAGGTCGGCAACGAACGGTGTGGCTCCGGGAATGCGCGCCGCGGCTTCGGCAACCGCGCGCGGCTCCCTGCCGCCGACCAGGACGTGGTGGGTGCGACCGAGCTCTTGCGCGATGGCCTCGCCGATGCCGCGCGTTGCGCCCGTGACGAGGGCAACAGGTCGCTGGGAGTCGCCTTCGGACCCAGCGGGTGAGCCGGTCTGGCCTACTTCAGTCATGGATGTTCCCCCGGGGGTGTGCGGCGTGTGACCGCGGGCAGCCGCGGCTCCCACATTCTGCCACCGTCATGCCAGGCGCTCCCTCTGAGTCCGCGCACGAGGAGAGGAGGTGAGCTTCGTGCTCGGTGCCCCGCCCTGTGGCAGTCTTGAGCGGCAGACCCGCTCGAGAAAGCTCCAAGTGCCTCCCACCTCCTCGCCCACCGCGCGCCGCTCCGTTCACCGTTCCGGACGCCGTGCGCTCGCGGCCGCGGCGCTCATCGGCGTCGCGGCTCTGCTCGCGGGATGCACGCCCCTCGCCCCTCCGGCGACGTCGCCCGCAGACGGCAGCACCGCTCCCGAGTCCAGCCAGCTCGTCGACCTCGCCGGCGAGGTCGAGGCCGCCGCCGAGGGTGACGATCCGGCATCCTTCGCCGCTGATGCCCTCGACGTGCTCGGCAAGCTCGACGTCGCTCCACGCGACGAATGGCAGGAGTTCGACCGCGAGGGCTCGTTCGGCGAGGGCTGGCAGGACCCGGACAGCAACGGCTGCGACGCTCGCAACGACGCACTGGCCGCATCCATGACCGAGGTCAACCGCAACCGAGACGGCTGCCGAGTCGACACGGGCGTCTTCGTCGACCCGTACTCGGGGGACGAGATCGACTTCCAGCGGGGTCCCGACACGAGCCCGCTCGTGCAGATCGACCACGTCGTGGCGCTCGCGAATGCGTGGCGCACTGGCGCGAAGGATCTGTCGTTCGAGGAGCGGGTGGAGCTGTCGAACGACCCCATGAACCTGCAGGCGACGGCGGGGTGGGTGAACGACGACAAGAAGAGTCAGGATGCGGCGAACTGGCTGCCACCCCAGGAGTCGTACCGCTGCACCTACGTTGCACGGCAGATCGTCGTGAAGGCCACCTACCGCCTCTGGGTGACGCAGGCCGAGCACGATGCGATGCGCGACGTGCTTGAGGGCTGCGCGTAAGCGCGACCTCGAGCACGCCGCGCCGGTCGGGTGCGGCCCGCCGGTGCACTGACGTCTCAGCTCAGATGACGAGCAGCGTCGACCCGAGGATGAGCAGCACCACGGCGAGGCCGACCCAGCTGAGCCAGGCCCATCTCTTGGGCTGGAAGCGGAGCGCTGGAGAGCGCAGCACGCCGACCGCGACCGCCGCGAGCGCTGGTGCCAGAGCGAGCCCGAACACCCAGCCGCCGACGCTCGCCCATGTTCCAGCGAACCAGAGGCTGACGAGGCCCGCGGCGGCGAGCAGCAGCCAGTTCACGATGGGCAGCGCCGCCTTCGAGCGGAACGCGAAGAGCAGGGCGAGACCCGAGGCGAGCACAGCGAATCCGAACGTCACCCACAGCAGGAGCGAGCCCTGCGCGCCGAGGTCGGGCACCTCGGCTCCGCTGAGCAGCGACACGGCGATGGGGTCGACGACCTGCTGCGTGTTCCCCAGCACGACGACCGCCTTCTGCGCTTCGCGGTCGATCATGACGACGGAGGCGAACCCACCGGTTCCGCCGCTGTGCCAGGTGAGCGTCGGATTCGAGTCGGCCGTGGGGTTCGTGACCTGCGTGCTCTGCCAGACCCAGCCGATGTCGCTGCCTTCGGCGAACTGAGCAGTCGGCTCGAGCGCCGACGCGCCAGGTGCGGAGCCGTCGAGGTTGGCGGCAGCCCACGCGGCGAGGTCGTCGATGTCGGTTGTCGTCGAGGATCCGGTCGGCGCGTACCCCTCGCCCCACCAGTGATCGGTCGAAGCGCCGTTGGCGAGGAAGCCTGGGGTGGTCTCGGCCGGCACCTCGGCCTCGGTCGTGGCGATGCTCGTCGACTGCATGCCGACGGGCCCGAGCACGCGCTCCTCGAGCAGCGACGGGTAGCTCTCGGCGCCAGACGCGTTGACGAGGGCCGTGCCGAGGAGCGCCACTCCGAGGTTCGAGTAGACGGGGCCCTGCGCGGGGTCGACGGGAGCGGAGGCCGCGTCGGTGATCATGGCGTCGCGCGTCTGCGGGCCGTAGGGGTTGCCTCCGGAGAGGGAAGCCGCGAGCGACTCGATGGCGAAGGCGGGGCCGAGGCGTGGGAGGCCTGAGCTGTGCTGGGCGAGGCTCGCGAGCGTCACCTCGCCGGCCGGAGTTCCCTCGAGCTCGGGGATGTGCGTCGAGAGCGGGTCTTCGGCGCCCACCTCCCCGCGTTCGATCGCATCGGCGAACAGCGCGGCGGTGAAGGTCTTCGTGACCGAACCCAGCTCGTAGAGCGTCTCGTTGGTAGGAGCCGGCCCGTTGCGGCCATCACCCGTCTTGCCCACCCCGGCCCACGTCGTGCTCTCCGGTGTGACCTCGGCGACGACGACGGAGCGGAAGCCGCCGTGCCCGCCCACCGCATCCACGACCCTGGCCGCGAGCGCCTCATCGCCGGTGACCTGCGTGCCGAGCGACTGACGCTGCGGGCCGACCACCATGCCGAGCACCACCGCGACGATCCCTGCCACGAGTGCCGTGATGACGAGGATGCGCTTCGCCGGACCTCGCGGTGCTTCTGCGATCTGCGGCGCCCCGGCAGGGTGCTCCTGCTGACGTTCGTGTGACATTCGCTTCCCCAGTTCTCGGCCGTGTTCCTGTCCCGTCCTCCAACGCTATGGGCAGCCACCGACACCGGCCTCGGCCGTGGGCGGGAGATGCATCCGCCCCACGTGGGAGATGCGGCGAGCAGCCGAACCCGTCGCATGGCGTCGCCCGAGCGCGCTGCAGCGCTCGGCGTGGCAAGATCGGGGGATGAAGATCCTGTCGATCCAGTCGTCGGTCGCCTACGGGCACGTGGGCAACTCGGCCGCCGTGTTCCCGCTGCAGCGCCTCGGACATGAAGTGTGGCCGGTTTCGACGGTCGTGTTCTCGAACCACACGGGCTACGGCGCGTGGCGCGGTCCGCTCCTTCCTGCGTCCGATGTGCGCGACGTCATCCTCGGCATCGAGGAGCGCGGCGCGCTCGCCCAGGTCGACGCGGTGCTGTCTGGCTACCTGGGTGGCGAGGAGATCGTGGATGTCGTCGTCGACGCGGTCAAGCGCACCAAGGAGCTCAACCCGGCGGCGAGCTACACGTGCGACCCCGTCATGGGCAACGCGAAGTCGGGCTGCTTCGTCGCTCCCGCGATCCCGGAGCTGATCCGTGAGCGGGTCGTGCCGGTCGCCGACATCCTCACCCCCAACCAGTTCGAGCTGGGTTTCCTCACGCGCACGACACCCGCGACGATCGAGGAGACCCTCGACTCGGTGCAGCGCGCCCGCGACCTCGGGCCGCGCACGGTGCTCGTCACGAGCGTCGAGCGACCCGACCGACCTGAGGGCACGATCGAGATGATGGCCGTCGACGATTCGGGGGCGTGGATCGTACAGACCCCGTACCTGCCGTTCAAGGCGAACGGCTCCGGCGATGTCACGTCGGCCCTCTTCACGGCGCACTACCGCACGTCGGGCTCGGCAGCCGAGGCACTCTCCGCGACCGTCTCGAGTGTCTTCGATCTGCTGCAGACCACGCTCGACTCCGGCGAGCGCGAGCTGCAGATCGTCGCGGCTCAGGATGCGTTCGCGAACCCGCGCATGCAGTTCGAGGTGCGCGAGATTCGCTAGACAGCTGACGCGCGTCCGGGTACCCGCGCGCGCCCGGGCTGTCCTTCGCGTCCGAAGTTGTGGCGAAGTGCATCCGGTCGACGCCCGGACAGCACTCCGCCACAACTCTCGAGCCCCGAACCGCCGGGCCGGCCGGCGCCCGCCGTCCTAGACGCGCGTCCCGCCCTGCATGACCCAGTCGAGGCGCGACTCAGCGAGCACGCTCACGTCGTCGAGCGGGTCGGTGGATGCGGCGATCAGGTCGGCGTGTGCGCCCGGCGCGATCACGCCGAGCTCACCTTCGCGCTGGAGCAGGCGGGCGGCCGTGGTCGTCGCGCTGCGGATGATGTCGATGACGGGCATGAACTCGGCGCGCACCTCGAACTCGCGGGCCTGGTGGCGCTGCATGCCGCCGAGCAGGTCGCTGCCGTAGCAGAGGTTGACGCCGCCCTTGTGGGCCTTCTCGAGCGCGACCTTGCCACCTTCGAGCACGTCGGAGACCTTCACCCAGTTGTCCTGCGGCAGGCCGTGCTCGCGACCTTCCTCCATGAGCGCCCAGTAGGTGACGAGGTTCATGGTGAGGTAGGCGTCGTGCTCGAGGAAGAGCTCGATCGACTCGTCGTCGAGGAGGTTGCCGTGCTCGATGCCGCGCACGCCTGCCCGGAGGGCGCGGTTGATGGCGCGCGCCGTGTAGGCGTGTGCGGTCACGTAGCGGTTGGCGGCGGTCGCCTCCTCGACGACGGCCTCGATCTCCTCGACGGAGAACTGCGTGGAGTCGACGCGGTCGGTGGGCGAGGCGACTCCGCCACCGGCCATGATCTTGATGTGGTGCGCGCCGCGGCGGATCTCGTCTCGGGCGGCGTGCCGGACGGCGGAGATGCCATCCACGACCCTGCCGATGTGGGAGCACGTGTACTCGCCGTCATGGCTGTCGCGGCCCCGCGAGCGCGGGTCGCCGTGCCCGCCGGTCTGCGAGAGCGCCTTGCCGCCGAAGAAGAGCCGTGGGCCTCGCACGAGGCCGTCGACCTGCGCGTCGTGCAGGCCGAAGTCGGCGCCGGCGACGTCGCGCACGGTCGTGAAGCCGCGGTCGAGCATCTCGCCCATGAGCTTCGCCGCCTGGAGCGCGACGTAGTTCGGCGATTCCTCACCCATCGAGGGCAGGTCTGCCGTGTGGGCGGTGACGTGCACGTGGCAGTCGATGAGGCCGGGCAGGAGGTATCGACCGGCTGCGTCGAGCTCCTCGACGCCGTCCTGCGCTGCGATCTGCCCGCCGACCCGTTCGAAGCGCCCGTCGCGGATCGAGAGGTCGCCCGTGCGGTACTCCCCCGCGTCGACGTCGAGCCACGTGGCGTTGCGGATGATCAGGTTCGAGGTCATGCGGATGCTCCCTGCTGCTCGGCGCTCTCCACGCCGGTGTCGATGATCTGCACGGCGCGTTCCTGCGCCGTCGGCGTGTAGGTGCCCTCCGGGGCGCACATGTTGACGGTGGCGAGCGGGGTGCCGTCCGGGCCCGGGATGGGCACGTTGAGGATGGAGCCGCAGCCGAGGGCCTTGATCGTGCTCGCGTCGTCGAAGATGCGGTCGAGGTCTGCCGGGGTGGCACCGAGGAACGGCTCCCCCGAGTCGCGGCAGGCGGCGACCCAGTCTGGGGACACCTGCGTCGCGACCTGCTTCGTGCCGCCGACCGGGTACTCGTCGGCGTGCGACGAGTAGATGCGCTCCATGACGGCCCCGCCCTCGGTGAAGCGAAGGACCGTGAACAGCACGACCCCCACCTCCTGCTCGATCGTGTGGTGGATGCTCGCCCAATCCACCGCTTCCAGTGCCACCTCGCTGTTCCGTCCGAGTTCTCCGTTGCGCACTCGTTCTCCATTCGGGGTCATGCGTTGCTCTCCTTCTTCTCGATTGCCTGCTTGTCCGTGCCCTTGCCGCTTCCCGTGATGTCCTCGAGCGAGCGCCCGGCGGTGCGGACGGCGAAGAGGAGCGTGCAGGCGACGCCGATGACGAGCACGGTCGTGGTCATGCCGAACACTCCGACGAAGCCCCACTGGGCGGCGAAGGTGCCGATGATGATGGGGGCCGTGATCGAGCCGATGCGGCCGAACGACGAGCTCATCCCGACGCCGGTCGCGCGCAGCCAGGTCGGGAAGACCTCCGGCGTGTAGGCGTAGACGCCGGCGTAGGTGCCGTTGAGGAAGAACGAGAGGACGATGCCGGCGACCGTGACCATGATCGGGTCGTTGGCCTGGCTCATCCACAGTGCCGCACCGGCGGAGCCGATGAGGTAAAGCGCGATCGTGAACTTCCTGTCGAGCTTCTCGTTGAGGTACGCGGCGCTGAAGTAGCCGGGGATCTGTGCGAGGTAGATGTAGAGCGAGTACGTGAAGCTCGTCGTCACGTCGATGCCGCGGTCGACGAGGAGCGTCGGGATCCAGGTGAAGAAGCCGTAGTAGGAGAACGTGATGACGAACCAGATGAGCCAGGTCGTCGCCGTGATGCGCCACATGGTGCGGCCCCACAGGAACTTGACGGCCTTGATGAAGCCGAACTTGACGGGCGCTTCCTCTTCTGGCGCGTTCGGGTCGACAGCCGGGAGGTCCTTGCCGGTGGATGCACGCACTCGGTCTTCGAAGCTCGCGACCACCGCTTCCGCTTCCGCGTGCCTGCCGACGCTGGCGAGGTAGCGCGGCGACTCGGGGAGCGAGCGTCGCCACCAGAGCAGCATGACGATGGGCAGGAAGGTGAGGACCTGCGCCCAGCGCCAGCCATCCTCCGACGCGGGGACGACGAAGCGCCCGATGAGTGCGGCGGCGACGAACCCGAAGGAGAAGAACCCTGCGAGCGTGCCCACGAACCAGCCGCGTCGGTGCTTGGGCACGAACTCGGAGAGGAAGGGCGCGATGATGGCGCTCTCGGCTCCGGCTCCCATTCCGGCGAGGATGCGCATGAAGAGGAAGATCTCGAAGTTCCAGGAGAGGGCCGCGACGAGGGATGCGACCGCGTACAGCACCAGCGACCACATCATGACCTTCTTGCGGCCGATCTTGTCGCCGAGGTAGCCGGCGAGGAGGGCCCCGAAGAGGAACCCGAAGGGGGCGGCGGAGCCGACGAGGCCGAGCTGCGCGGCCTCGAGGCTGAAGACGTCGCGGACGCTCGGCATGAGGAAGGCGACGATCGCGCCGTCCATGCCGTCGAAGGTGTAGCCGAGCCCGCCGATGAGGAGGAGCGCGTAGTGGGGTTTGCTGATCGGCAGGCGATCGAGCCGTGCTGTGAGTGACAACGGGGTCTCCTGAGGGATCGGAACGTCGGTGTTCGAGAAAGCATGATCCAGCCGCATCCATCATGCAACAGAGATTGCAGAAATGTAACCCGCGCGAAATCTCTTGCAGGATTGTCCGGGGAACCGAACCGCGGCACGCGACCCCCAGCGGATCCGTGCTGAAATGAACACATGCCAGCCGTCGAACCGCCCACCGACGACGAGACCCGACTCTCCCCCGACGCGTGGCTGCGGGGCGTCCTCGCCGGCAGCAATCTCGGCCCCACCAGCCAGAAGCTGGCGAACTACCTCGTCACGAACATCAACGCCGCCAGCTACGCGCAGGCCTCCGAGATCTCGGCGTCGGCGAGGGTGAGCGCGTCCACGACGACGCGCCTCGCCCAGCAGCTCGGCTTCAAGGGCTGGCCGGACCTGCAGCAGGCCCTGCGAACCCGCTACCTAGCACAGCTCTCGATGGTCGACATCGCCGAGATCCACGGCCTCACGGACACTCCGTTCCAGAACGCGCTGCGCAACGACGCCGCACTGCTCGCGGCCACGATGCGCGACATCGACGACGTCGCGATCGCCCGCGTCGCGTCGGCCGTGCAGTCGGCGAAGCGCGTGCACGTCACGGCGATGGGCAGCTTCGCCGCGGTTGGCCAGGCGCTCGTCCACAACCTGCAGATCGCCGGCTACCACGTGCACGCGCTTCTCGACCGCGACAGCGCGCTCTCGAACAGCGTCGCCCAGATGGGGGCCGGGGACCTGCTCATCGTGTGCAGCTACTGGCGGCACTACCGCACCATCGTTGCGGCCGCGAACGCCGCCCACCGGCAGGGCGCGACGGTCGTGGCGCTCACCGACTACCTGCCCCCGCAGCTCGAGGGCGCCGTTGACGACCTCATCAAGATCCCCGCAGAGGGAACATCGTTCTTCCCGTCACTCACCGTTCCCATGGCGGTGCAGCAGGGCCTCGTCGCAACGCTCGCGCAGCTCGACCCAGAGGCCACCAAGGTGCGCATCGACGCCGCCGAGCGGCTGTGGAACGAGCTCGACATCCTCATCGACCCGCGCGCAGCCGAGTAGGCACGAGGTCTTCGAAGGTCGCACTCACCAGAACGCCACCGTCGAACCGCTCAGACACGGCATCCTGCGTGCTTGGATGACGCCCATGACCGCACCCGCCGCGCCTGCCCCCGGCGCCCACGCGAACGAACCGCACGACGCGTCCATCCACGGCCGCCTGAACTGGCTACGCGCCGGAGTCCTCGGCGCGAATGACGGCATCGTGTCGGTCGCGGCGCTCGTCGTCGGCGTGGCCGGGGCCACCACCGCGACGCCCGCGATCCTCACGGCGGGGGCCGCGGGACTCGTGGGCGGCGCGATCTCGATGGCGCTCGGCGAGTACGTGTCCGTCAGCAGCCAGAGCGACAGCCAGCACGCGCTCATCGCGAAGGAGCGTCGCGAGCTCGAGGAGGAGCCCGAGGAGGAGCTCGCCGAGCTCGCGGGCCTCTACGAGCAGAAGGGGCTGACTCCGGAGACCGCGCAGCAGGTGGCCATCGAGCTCACGGCACGAGACGCGCTCGCCGCCCATCTCGAGACCGAGCTCGGACTGAGTGAGGAAGCCGTCGCGAGCCCGCTCGCCGCGGCTGCCGCATCCGCACTCGCCTTCACGACCGGCGCACTGCTGCCACTGCTGTCGATCCTGCTCCTGCCCGAGAGCATCCGAGTGCCAGGGACCTTCGCCGTCGTACTGCTCGCCCTAGCAGCGACCGGCTACTTCAGCGCTCGCATCGGGCAGAGCCCACTCTTGCGACCGACGATCCGCGTCGTCGCCGGAGGCGCGCTCGCGCTCGGCGCGACGTTCCTGATCGGCTCGCTGCTCGGCACCTCCGGCATGGTCTGAGCCTCAGAACATGGGGTGGTCGTGGATGCTCGTGGCCGGCACCTGCTGGAGCACGTCCCAGTGCTCGACGATGCGGCCACCCTCGAAGCGGTAGATGTCCGCGACCGCCGCGTCCGGGGCGCCGGGGCGGGAGGCACGCACGTGCACCATGGCCAGGTCGCCGTCGACGATGATGCGCTCGACGCTGAAGGTCGCATCCGGTGACCCGTCGAACTTCGGCGTGAGCGCCTCGACGGCAGCCGCGGGCCCGTCGGCGATGTTCGGGTTGTGCTGGCGGTAGTCGGAGGAGACCAGGGAGTCGAAGGCGTCAGCCACGCGCTTGCGCGTATAGAACAGCTCGACGAAGTGCTCGAATGCGGCGCGGTTGTCAGTCATCGGTGGGGTCACGACCTTCGGTTCGCGGGGCGCGCCGGTGCCGACGCTGGCGATTCCAGCTTGGCGGCCGACGGCCCGAAGCGCACATCACGGGTGCGGATGCGCGGCATCAGCGCCGCGAGCACCGCGCCCGCTCACCCCTTCGGATGAAACGGGACACCGCAGGCGCCCACGTCCTCCTCCCCAACCGGAATCGCCCCTAGCTTGGTGAGCATGCTCCGAATCCTTGATCGCCTCTCCACCGCCCGACTGCGCTGGCTTCTCGAGCCCGCAGTGGGTGCGCTCTTCGTCGCACTGTGGTGTTTCGCGGAGGTTGGGCGGTGGAACAGCCACCTGCCGTTCTACGCGGCACCGGTCATCTACGGCGTTGCCATCGGCATCTCGCGACGCTTCCCGCGGGTCGCCCTGGGCATGGGGCTGCTGGTCCCGGTCCTGCAGCTGTCGTGGGCGATCCCGATGGCGGACTCCACGGGCTGGCCCATCCACTTCGGGATGCCGATCGTGGTGTTCTTCATCGCGCTCAACGCCGTTGGTCATACCCGCTCGATCGCACTGGGAGCCGGCGTTCTGCACGGCATCGGGATCGCGTTCCTGTTCGTCTATGTCGGAGGCTGGCTGCAGTGGGCGGGACCGATGCCGGGAAGCCGATTCGCCGTGCCTGGGGCCGAGTTCCCGTCCGTCTCTGACGTGATCGCGAGCCAACAACAGAGTTCCGTCGCCCAGGACGATGGCTCGGTACTGACCTCCACCACGTTCTTCGAGGGCGCCGAGAGTGAGCCGGTCGCGATCGTGGAATCCTACGGCCCGCCTGAGTCCGAGCTCATGCTGCAGACGGCCGCCCAGCTGGCCTTCCTCTTCGCGCTCTTGGCGGTCGCAGCCTGGGTTCTCGGCGTGGCCATTCAGTACGCGGTCAAGCGGCGACGCGATCAGGCGATGCGCGTAGCCCTCGCCGGCGAGCTCTCCGCGTCTTCCGCCGAAGTGCTAGTCCTGCAAGAGCGCTCTAACATCGCTCGCGAAGTGCATGACGTGCTCGCGCACTCGCTGACCGTGACGATCTCGATGGCGGACGGCTCGAGGCTGCTTCGCGAGTCGCGCGGCGAACCCGCCGACGACCTGCAGAAGATCGCCGACAACGCTCGGAGCACGCTCCTCGAACTGCAGGGCCTCCTCGAGGACATCGGCGGGGCGGGCTCAGCCCCGCAGCCGAAGCTCGATGAGCTGGGCGCCCTCATCGATCAGGCCTGCGACGCCGGGCTCGAGGTCGAGCTGCGACACCTCGGCGAACGCAAGCGGCTCTCCCAGGTGCAGGAGCTGAGCGTGTTCCGGATCGTGCAGGAGAGCCTCACGAATGCGATGAAGCACGCGGGCTCCGAAGCGTCGGCAACGGTCTCCCTCGACTGGCGCGGCGCCGGGCTCTCCCTCAACATCGTCAGCACCGGGGCCAGCAGTTCGGGTTCCGCAGAGGATCCGCCGCAGCGCAGCGGCCTCGGGCTGACGGGAATGCGCGAGCGTGCGCGCCTCGCGGGCGGCTGGCTGACCGCGGGGGCCGAGCCGAGCGACGGCGAGGCGAAAGAGCGCCAGGTCTTCGTGGTGACGGCCTTCATCCCGACGCAGGACATCGTGCCGCGGGTCGCTGCGACCGAGGACGCCCACCTCGCCGCCAGCCGCAAGGAGGACGCGCAGTGAGCGACGACACCGCCACCCAGCCCGTGGACATCCGCGCCGCTCGATCAGACTCAGACCCGCGCATCCGCATCGCCCTCGTGGATGACCAGGAGCTGTTCGTCTACGGCATGCGGATGCTCGTGGAATCTCAGCCCGACCTCGAGCTGGTCGGCACGGCGAGCGACGGCGGCGAAGCCGTGGAGCTCGTCGTCGGAGAACGCCCCGACGTGGTGCTCATGGACATCCGCATGCCCGGCCTCAACGGAATCGCCGCGACCAGGCGCATCCTGGAGGCGGCCCCGTACGCCGACGAGACGGGCCCGCGCCCGCGCGTCGTCATGCTGACCACGTTCAGGCAGGACGAGGCGGTGCTGCAAGCCATGCACAACGGCGCGAGCGCGTACGTCACGAAGGATGCGACGCCCGAGATGCTGCTGGACACGATCCGCGCCGTGCACGCGGGCGATGCCCCGGCGATGCCGGTGGGGCGCATCGCTCGCGGGGCGTCTCCGGCCCCGGAACCGACCGCGATCGCCCCACGCCCCGACGTCGCGATCGCCGCACTGTCCCCTCGAGAGCGGGAGATCTTCCTCCTCGCCGCGAAGGGGCTGCGCAACAGCGAGATCGCGGCCGCCGCGTTCGTGAGCGAGGCGACCGTGAAGACGCACGTCCGCAACGTGCTCGCGAAGCTCGAGCTGTCGAGCCGCGCCCAGATCGTCGTGTTCGCCTACGAGCACCGCCTCGTCACCGGGTAGCCCGCGCGCGGCTCACGCCGCCGGGTCGCCTGGCGCGGCTCCGCGTCACCGCCCCACTCATCCGCCTCCTCCTCCCCCCCCCGTCTCTGCAGCCGTCCGGCAAGATTGTGGCGGAGTGCTGCCCGAGAGCTCTCGAACAGCACTCCGCCACAACTCCTCGAGCATCCGTCCGCGTGCGACGGAGCGCGGGCACCCACTATTTCTCGTCGCAACGCTTGCGCCTCACTGCGACAACCGCGCCGCATCCCACGCTCACCGCGCCGAGTCCAGCGGTGACCGCGCCAACCCCCGGCCCACCCAGCCGCCGCGAGTCCCGCATCCCAC
>NZ_PSXX01000015.1 GCF_002931055.1 Pseudoclavibacter sp. AY1H1
CTGCTTGATCTCATCGAGTCCGGCGACGAGGCCGCCGCCCTCGCCTACGCCTCCGCCTCCGCCAATGGGGCACTTTCACCCCACCTGCGCGCTCCACACGGTGCGAAAGTGACCTACACGCGAGGCTGTGGGATATGCCCACCGACGATGGGCCACTTTCACCCCACCTGCGCGCTCCACACGGTGCGAAAGTGACCTATCGGCGACGGTTGCCGACGCCCGCTGACGCCTGCCGACGCGAGCGGCCGCCAGTCAGACGAGCTCGGGGCGGCGGATGCTCTCAGCTCCGCCGTCGATGAAGATGATCTGGCCAGTGACGTAGCCGTTGTCCTCGCTCGTGAGCCAGGCGAGGAGGTTGGACACCTGGCGGGGGTCGGCGGCCGGGCCTCCGTAGGGTGCCGGGGCGCCAGCATCCAGTGCCGCTCGGCCCTCTTCGGTCTCGAGGGCCGCGGCGGTCATCGGCGTGAGGATGACGCCTGGGGCGACGGCGTTGAGCGCGATGCCGGCCTTCGCCCACTCGGCGCTCGGCGCGTTCTTGCGCACCCAGCGCGCGATGGAGAGCTTCGAGGTCGTGTAGAGCACCGACGAGCCGGTCGCGTTGGCGGTCGCACCGAGCGAGTCGGCGTAGGCGAGGGCGGCGGCCTCGTCGCCGGACTCGATGAGATCAAGCAGCTGCCCGTCGACCTCCTCGAGGGCGGCGAGGGACGCGACGACCGCGGCGCGTGGCGCGTCGGACTTCGCGAGCAGCGGCCGCAGCCCCTCCAGGGTCGCGACGGCCCCGAAGTGGTTCACGGCGACGGTGACGGGGGCCGGGATGACGAGGCCCGCGATGGCCAGCACACCGTCAACGACTCCACCGCTGAGCTCGCTCGCGCGGGTGACGAGCGCCTCCCGGCCCTCGGCGGTCGTGAGGTCGGCGTTGATGTCGGCGCCCTTGAGGTCGACGCCGATGACGGTGTGCCCGTCGGCGCGGAGCTTCTCGGCGGTGGCCTTGCCGATTCCGGAGGCGGAGCCGGTGACGACGTAGGTACGGGTCATGAGGTTGGGTCCTTGTCTTCGTTGATGAGCCAGGTCGGGAGGAGCGCGAGCAGCTGCTGCTGCACGCGCTCGGTGGGTTCGGGGGCGTCGCTGAGCAGCCAGGCGGTGAGCACGGCCAGCGTGCCGCCGGCGACGTAGTCGGCCGCGACCTTCGGGTCGAGGCCCTCCGGCACGGTGAGCTGCATGGTGCCGAGGGCCTGGTCGGCGAACGCGGCGCGCACCGTCCGGTGGGCCTCCGTCGTCGTTCGGCTGCCGAGCACCCCTGCGTAGAGGGTGCGCCGCTTCGCGAACTCGGCGACGAGCTGCGACGTGGTCGCCCTCGCCGTCTCGATGGGGGTCGCGGCTGCGCGGAGTCGCAAATCGAGCGCCTCGATCTCGGCGAACACCTCGGTGAGGATGCGCACGGCAAGCGCGTCGAGGTCGCGGAACTGCGTGTAGAACGTCGAGCGACTCACGCCGGCTTCGGCGACGATCGCCGGCACGGTGACCTCCTCGCCGAGAGCCGAGAGGCGCTCGACCGCGTCGATGATCGCGGCCTGGGTGCGGGCTGGACGAGGGTCGGGCGAGCGGGGTGTGGCGGTCGTTGGCACACCACAAGCCTAGCAAGTTTAGGACAGTTGTCCAGAAAATGGACTCGCACGGTTGCGCACGCAACGCGGGATCGGCGGGATCGGGCCGCCCGGTGCCCTAACGTGGTCGATGTTCCCTGATCGGCGAGTTCTCCTGGAGGCCACCTTCGATGCCTGAGCAGCTGCCCCCGTGCCCGGAATGCGCGAGCGACCTCGCCTACGAGATGGGTGCGCTGCTGGTCTGCCCGATGTGCGGACACGAGTGGGCGCCGGGCGACGCCGACGCTGGCAGCGACCGCGACCGCGACAGCGACGCGGCACCGGCGATCAAGGATGCGGTCGGGAACGTGCTCGCCGACGGCGACTCCGTCACGATCGCGAAAGACCTGAAGGTCAAGGGCGCGGGCGGCGGAACCGTCAAGGTCGGCACGAAGGTCAACGGCATCCGCCTCATCTCCGACGGAGTCGGCGACCACGACATCGACGCGAAGGTGCCCGGCTTCGGGCAGATGCAGCTGAAGTCGAGCGTCGTCAAGAAGGTCGTCTGACCGGCCGCAGCCAAGTCAGTCGACCCAGGTGCCCGTGTCGAGGAAGCGGTGCATCCGCTCGAGGTGCGGCTCGAGGTCCCACCCCTGGGCCGCAACCCAGGCATCGTCGTAGTACGTGTTCGCGTAGCGCGCTCCCCCGTCGCAGATGAGTGTCACGACGCTGCCCTGCTCCCCCGCGGCGAGCATGCGGGCGATGATCTGGAACGCGCCGACGAGGTTCGTTCCCGTCGATCCGCCCGCCCAGTGCTGCGTCTTCTCGCGGAGCACGCGGATCGCCGCGACCGAGGCCGCATCCGGCACCTGGATCATGTCGTCGATGACCGTCTCGATGAACGACGGCTCCACGCGCGGGCGTCCGATGCCCTCGATCTTGGACCCCCGGCCGGTCGCGTGGCTGCGGTCGCCCGTCTTCCAGGCCTCGTAGAACGCCGACCCCTCGGGGTCGACGACCGCGAGGCGGGTGTCGTGCCCGCAGTACCTGGCGTAGCGACCGAAGGTGGCGGAGGTGCCGCCGGTTCCGGCGCTGACGACGATCCAGCTCGGGATGGGGAAGCGCTCGAGCGACATCTGCGAGTAGACGCTCTCGGCGATGTTGTTGTTCCCTCGCCAGTCGGTGGCGCGCTCGGCGTTCGTGAACTGGTCGAGGTAGTGCCCGTCGACGTCGGCGGCGAGGCGCTCCGCCTCCGAGTAGACCTGCAGTGGCTCGTCGACCAGGTGGCAGCGGCCGCCGTAGAACTCGATGAGCTCGATCTTCTCCGGACTCGTGGTTCGCGGCACGACGGTCACGAACGGCAGGCCGAGCATCCGGGCGAAGTACGACTCCGACACGGCTGTGGAGCCGCTCGACGCCTCGACGAGTGTCGTGCGCGGCCCCACCTGCCCGTTCACGATGGCGTACAGGATGAGGGAGCGGGCGAGGCGGTGCTTGAGCGAGCCCGTCGGGTGCACCGACTCGTCCTTCAGGTACAGGTCGATGCCCCACTCGCGCGGCAGCGGGAAGACGTGCAGGTGCGTGTCAGCGCTGCGGTTGGCGTCGGCTTCGAGCATCCGGATCGCGTTCTGCATCCATCGGCGGTCGGCTTCAGCTTCGTGTGACATCTCTTCAGTATGCCGGGCCGCGGCACCGTCATCAGCCGCGGTGGATGAGGTCGAGGATCTCCGTGTAGTAGCCGTGGAACTCGGGGCTGCCGAGCACGTCGACCTCGCGGGGGCGAGGGAGGTCGATCGCGTACTCGGCCGCGACCTTGCCGGGGCGCGGGGTCATCGCGATGACGCGGTCGGAGAGGAAGACGGCCTCCTCGATGTCGTGGGTGATGAGCATGACCGTCATGCGGTGGCGCTCCCAGACCTCGGTGAGCAGCTCCTGCATGGTGCGTCGGGTGAGCGCGTCGAGGGCGCCGAACGGCTCGTCCATGAGGAGCACGTCCGGGCCGTAGGCGAGCGAGCGGGCGAGGGCGACGCGCTGCTGCATGCCGCCGGAGAGCTGCGCTGGGTACTTCGACTCGAAGCCCGTCAGGCCGACCTGGTCGAGCACGTCCCGAGCCCGGTCGATGCGCTGCTTCTTCGTCAGGCCCGGCTCGCCGTCGAGGGCGAAGACGACGTTGTCGATGGCGCTGAGCCACGGCAGCAGCGTCGCCTGCTGGAACACGACGCCGCGGTCGCGGCCCGGCCCGAGGATCTCGTGGCCGCTGAGCGACGCCGTGCCGGAGGTGGGCGCCTCGAGGCCCGCGATGACGGAGAGCAGGGTGCTCTTGCCGCATCCGGATGCGCCGACGACGGAGACGAACTCGCGGTCGCCGAGCACGAGGTCGACGTCGGCGAGCGCGGTCACCTCGCCGAAGCGCTTCGTGACGTCGGAGACGACGACCTTGGGGTCGCGGAGGGCGGTTTCGACGGTCATCAGACACGTCCCTTCAGGTAGCGGAAGAAGCGCCGACCGAGCCCGCGCATGACCTGGTCGAAGAGGAGGCCGAGGAGCCCGAGGACGATCACGTAGCCGATGATGAGGTCGGTCTCGAGGAAGCGCTGCGCCTGCGTGATGCGGTAGCCCATGCCCTCGGTCGCGGCGACGAGCTCGGCGACCACGAGCCAGGTCCAGGCCCAGCCGAGGCTGATGCGGAGCGCATCCCAGATGCGCGGGAGCGCGGAGGGGAAGACGATGCGGATGAGGATCTTGGTGCGGCTGAGGCCGAGCGTCGCGCCGAGGTTCTGGTACGACATGGGCACGCGCCGCACGGCGTCGGCGACCATGAGCACCTGCTGGAAGAAGGTGCCGAGGAAGATGATGAGCACCTTCTGCGAGTCGTCGGTGCCGACCCAGAGGATGGTCAGCGGAACGAACGCGACGACCGGCATGTAGCGGATGAAGTCCATGATCGGCTCGATCGCGGCCTCGACCCGCGGGATGGAGCCGCAGAGCACGCCGATGGGCACGGCGATGACGCTGGCCAGGAGGTAGCCGACCATGACGCGGTAGGTGCTGACGGCGATGTCCGACCAGAGCTGGCCGTTGACGCCCTGGTCGATGAGCTTCTCGGTGACCGCGATCGGCGACGGCAGGAAGAGGGGGCGGACGAGGCCGCTGGTCGAGATCGCCGTCCATGCCGCGAGCAGCAGGATGAAGGTGATGACGGACGTGATGAGGTACTGGCGCCTGGTGAGCGGTGCTCTGACCGGCTTCCGGCGTGCCCCGGTCGCGGGCTGCGTGCTCGCGACCGGGGCCGTGCTCTGAACTGCCATGGGGCTCTGGTCTCCTGTGGTTGCTGTGCGCCGGTGGCTACTGGTGCCGGGGGTGCTGGGTGCCGGTGGCTACTCGCCGCCGACGAAGGTGAGGTCGACGACGGAGGGGAGGTCGGTGCCGCCCGTGAGGATGCCGATGTCGGTGGCGACGCTGTCGACGCTGGGGAGGACGGTCTCGAGGTAGTGGCCGCCGAGCTCGGTGGCGTTCTCCTCGAGGGTGAAGAACTGCACGCCGTCGAAGGCGCTGTCGAGCGACTCGACGTCGCTGCCGATGTTCTCGGCGATGATCGCGCGCGCCGCGTCGGTGTCCGACTCGTAGAAGTCGATGGAGGGGCCCCACGCGTCGACGATGCCCTGCACGGTCTCGCCGTTCTCGGCGAGGTAGGTGTTGTCGACGACGAGGACGTCGCTGATGAGGCCGGCGTTCTCGGCCGCCGTGTAGATCTCGGTGATGTCGGGGCTGGAGGAGCGGGCCTCGGAGATGTACGGCTCGTAGGTGACGGCGACGGGGACGCTGCCGCCGATGAGCGCGGTTGCCGCTTCGGAGGGGTCCATGGGGACGGGCTCGATGTCGTCGAGCGAGAGGCCGTTCTCCTGCAGCGCGTAGCCGAGGAGGAGGTTGCTGACGGAGCCTTCCTCGAAGGCGACCTGCTGGCCGGCCAGGTCGGCGACGTCGGTGACGCTGCCGTCGGAGAGGATGGCGTCGGCCGTGAGGGACGCGTCGAGCAGCAGCACGATGCTGACGTCGAGGCCCTGTTCGATGAACTGGAGCGCGCTGTGGCTTGCGACGTTCGCGACCTGGATGCGGTCGGCGGCGAAGGCCGCGGTCATGTCGGCGTCGTTCATGAAGTTCGTGATCTCGACCTCGACGCCGGCGTCGGTGAAGTAGCCGTTCTCCTGCGCGATATACCAGGGGCCGTAGCCGAGCCAGGGCTGGATGCCCATCCCGACGGCTTCCGCGTCGCCTTCGCTCGAGGCTGCCGAGTCCGCCGTGCAGGCGGTGGTGGCGAGCAGCGCGGCGCTCAACGCGAGAGCGCCCACGGTGCGGAGTGCGTTCTTGGTGGTGGTCATGAGGGTCCTTCCGGGACGGATTCGCCGGGAGCGGCTTTGGTCAAGAATCGGCAGGTCCCGGGCGACAAGCAAATAGCGAGACTCGAAGCTCGAGATCCAAAAGAGAGATGCAATTGACCAGCAATATCGGCGAAATGCATACGAAACATGCGGTGCTCAGTGTGGCGAGGAGCGTCGGTCACCGCGGCCGCGCGAGACGGGAGCCCCATGGACGCCACCCTCTTCACGAACGGCACGCTGTACCTCGGCTCGGGCGCCTTCGAGCGGGCGTCGCTGCTGGTCATCGGCGACCGGACCGTCGACGTGATCCCCGACGGCGGCGAGCTCCCGACCGCCGCGCACCTGGTCGACCTGGCGGGCGGGACGCTGCTCCCGGGGTTCCAGGACGCGCACGTGCATCCGCTGCTCGCGGGGCTGCAATCGCTCGGCATCGACCTCAAGCCCGTGCACGACCGCGGCGAGTACCTGCGGCTCATCGCCGACTATGCGGCCGCGAACCCGACGGCGCCGGTGCTGACGGGCGGCGGCTGGTTCGGCGACGTCTTCGAGGGCGGGTTCCCGACGGCGGCCGAGCTGGAGGGCATCGACGAGCGGCCCATCATGCTGCACAGCCACGACGCGCACGGCATGTGGGTGAACACTGCGGCATTGCGGGCCGCCGGGATCGACAGGGCGACTCCGGATCCGGAGGGCGGCCGCCTCATCCGCGACGAACTGGGCCAGCCGACGGGCATGCTGCTGGAGTCGGCGGTCGCGCTGGTCGAGCACCTCATGCCGGCACCCGACGAGGCGCTGGTCGAGGCGGCCCTCGAGGCCGCGCAGCACGAGCTCCACTCGGTGGGGGTCACGGCGTGGCAGGACGCGGCCGTCGGCGATAGCGACCTCGGCCCGAACCCGCTCCCCGCGTACCTGCGCCTCGCAGCCGACGGCCGCCTGACCGCGCGGGTCGTGCTCGCGCAGTGGTGGGACCGTGCGCGTGGCGTGGAGCAGATCGCCGACTTCGAGCGCGTCCGGGCGGAGGCCGCGGAGGTGGGGGTGGATGCGGGCACCGTGAAGGTCATGATCGACGGCATGGTGGAGAACCACACGGCGTCGATGCTCGAGCCGTTCGAGGGGCACCCGGGAGACGTGGGCATCGCCTTCCTCTCCCCCGAGGCGCTTGTCGAGCTGACGACGGCGCTCGACGCGGCCGACTTCCAGGTGCACTTCCACGCCGTCGGCGACGCGGCGACCCGGCACGCGCTCGACGCGGTGGAGGCGGCGATCCGCCGCAATGGGCGCCGCGGGAATCGGCACCACGTGGCGCACCTCGACCTGATCGACCCGTCCGACATCGCGCGGTTCGCGGAGCTCGACGTGGCGGCGAACATCACGGCGGTGTGGGCGCGACGGGACGAGGAGATCGTGCACCGCAAGCTGCCGCTCCTCGGCGCCGAGCGAGAGCTGACGCATTTCCCGTTCGGCGATCTGCATCGTGCGGGGGCGCGCATCGTGGGCGGCAGCGACTGGCCGGTGACGACGCCGAATCCGCTCTGGTCGAGTCGCACGGCCGTGACGCGCACGGGGCTCATCGAGGATCCGCACGCGATCGGCGACGGCGTGCTCACGCATCCGCTGCTCGGCGAGCAGGCCCTACCGCTCGGGGTCGCGCTGGACGCGTACCTCGCGGAGGCGGCCTGGGTGAACCGGCTCGAGGGCGAGACGGGGCGGCTCGAGGCCGGCCGCCTCGCCGATCTGGTGTGGGTGGACGCCGACCTCAGCGACCTCGAGGCCTACGGTTCGGCGAGCGTGCGCCGCACGTACGTCGGCGGGGTGGTCGTCTACCAGGCGCCGTGAGGCGCCGTCGCATCCTGCTCGGCAACTGACTTCCTGCACTGGGCGGCGAAGAGCTCGGCCTTCTTGGTGAGCTGCCTCGAGCCTCCGGAGCGGGCGAGCACGAGCTCGAGGGGCGGCAGGTCGTCGGTGATATGCAGGTGCCGCAGTTCGCCGCCGGAGTAGGTGGAGGCGACACGCGGCTGCTGGTTGAGGAGCGTGAATCCGTGCCCGCTCCCGACCATGGCGCGCACGGCCTCGAAGCTCGCGAAGCGGTAGCGCACGTGGGGGCGGAGGCCGGCGCGCGTGAACCACTGGAGGAAGTAGTCGCGGCTGACGGGCATGTCGAGGAGCACCATGGGCAGCTCGGCGAGCTCGGCGAGGCTCACGCTGTCGCGGTCGGCGAGTGGATGGTGCACGCTGACGGCCGCGTAGAGGGGAACTTCGGCGAGCACTTCGCGTTCGACGGCGGCGTCCAAGCCCAGGTCGTAGGTGAGGGCGATCTCGATGGCCTGGCTGGCGAGCGCATCCGGGACCTGCTCGGCGGTCATCTCGGTGACGTCGACGAGGAGTTCGGGATGCTCGTCGGCGAGTCCGCTGATGACGGATGGCAGGTAGAAGGGTGCGAGGGTGCGGAAGCAGCCGACGGTGAGGCGGCCGGCCGTGTTCTCGGGGCGGAGGGCGCCGAGGGCGTCGTCGACGGAGGCGAGGATGCCGCGCGCGCGGACGAGGAAGTCGGCGCCGGTCGCGGTGAGCTGCAGCCCCTTGGCGCGGCGGCGGATGAGGAGTTGCGCGCCGACGGCCGTCTCGAGGTTGGCGATGGCCGTGGAGACGGCGGACTGGGCGACGAACAGCTCGTCGGCGGCCCAGGTCATGCTGCCGTGCTCGGCGGCCGCCACGAAGTAGCGGAGCTGCGTGAGCGAGACGTCGCTGCGGCCTGGTGAGCGCATGGCCCCTCGTTTCGAATATGTTACGGAGATATTGCCAACAGTTTTACATCTCTATTTTAGATGATCACGGCGGCGTCGACGAGCGCTTCGAGGTCGCCGCTGCGGAGGCCCGGCCAGCCGTGCACCTTCTCGACGAGCGCTGCGGGGAGCGCCCGCGAGCCGTGGACCGCGCCGGCGAGGGAACCGGCGATGGCGGCGACGGTGTCGGTGTCGCCTCCTCCCCGAACTGCCCGTTCGAGTGCGTCCGTGAGGGAGCTGGCTCCGGCGAGGGCCGCGAGGGCGCCCTGGTAGGCGCGGACGACCCAGCCGTTCTGCTGCGAGAAGTCGCGTGGATGCGCACCGGGTGCAAGGGTTTCCTCGGTGAAGGCGCGCCAGCGGTCTCGACGCTCGGCGGGGATCGCGTCGAGCTGGCCGAGGAGGTCGAGTTCGCCGGTGAGGATGGCGTGGCGGATGCCGAGGCACCAGAGCACGCAGGCGTCGGCGTTGTCGCTCTCCCAGTGGGTGAGCTCGGCGATGCGGGTCGCGGCTTCGACGAGGGCGTGTTCCTGCCCGTCGGCGAGGTGGCCGAGGGCGACGGGGCCGGTGCGCATGAGGGCGCCGTTGCCGCCGCTGCGGCCGGCTCGCGTGTGCACGTCGTGGGCGGCGTCGCGAGCGCGATCTTCCGTGACGTCTCCTTCGAGGGCGGAGAGCACGGTCCGGGTCTGGGCGCCGACGTCTTTCGCGTCGCGGGCCCACTCGCGCCAGGCCACGACGACGCTGGCGAGGGTTGCCGGGTCATTCAGGGATGCCCCGCCCGAGAGCGCCTGAAGGATCGGCATGGCCATGGAGGTGTCGTCGGTCCACTCCCCCGCGCCGTGCCCGAAGACGCCGACCCCGTAGACGACGGGTGTGTCGTCCGAGAGCGGCGGCCCAAACTCGTACTGGGAGCCGAGGGCGTCGCCGACGGCGGAGGCGAGCACGGCGCCGTGGGCACGGTCGAGTTGGGCTGGCGTGAGTGTCATGGCTCCAGTGTCCAACGAACCGCCGACAAAGCGGTGGCCAGCGTCGACTGGCCACCGCTGTCGGGACGGGTCGGGGACGCTAGTACCCGGCAGGCGCCGTGGACTCGGCGTCGTCGTTCAGCAGCGCTCGGCTGCCCGAGACGCCAAGACGGGTCGCTCCTGCCGCGATGAAGGCATCCGCTTCAGCCCGCGTCCTGACACCCCCGGAGGCCTTGACCTCGAGCCGGTCGCCGACCGTGCTCTTCATGAGTTCGACCGCGTGCACGCTGGCGCCACCGGCGGGGTGGAACCCGGTGGAGGTCTTCACGAAGTCGGCATCGGCGCGCTCGGCCGCGCGGCAGACGGCGACGATGGCGTCGTCCGAGAGCGCCGCGGATTCGATGATCACCTTGAGCACGATCGGAGCCGGTGCTGCGCCACGAACCGCGCGGATGTCCTCCTCGACGGAGTCGTAGTCGCCGTCGATCGCCGCCCCGATGTCGATCACCATGTCGATCTCGTCGGCTCCCTGCTCGACGGCGGTCTTCGCTTCGAGCGCCTTGACGTTGCTCTGGTGGCGACCGCTCGGGAACCCGCAGACGACGGTGAGCTTGAGCTCGGAGCCGTTCGGGAGGGTGACGGGCAGCACGGAGGGCGAGAGGCAGACGCTGTAGGCGCCGAGCTCCGCTGCCTCGGCGATGGTGGCCTCGACGTCGGCGCGGGTGGCCTCGGGCTTGAGGAGCGTGTGGTCGAGGTACGTGGCGAGGGGGCGTGCACTGGTCATGGGTTCTGCTGTCCTTTGCTGGTTGGAGGTCGTCACGCCGCGGAGGCCTGCGCGCGGCTGTCGAGGAACTTGTTGAGGATGAGGGCGAGCACGAGGATGATGCCGGTCGCGATCATCTGCACGAAGGACCCGATTCCCATGAGGTTGAAGAGGTTCTTCAGGACGGAGAGGAGCAGGACGGCGATGAACGTGCCGCCCACGCCGCCGCGACCGCCGAAGAGGCTCGTGCCGCCGAGGACGACGGCCGCGATCGCATCCAGCTCGGCTCCCTGGAAGGCCGTGGGCTGGCCGATGGTGAGGCGGCTCGTGAGGAGCACCCCGGCGAGCGCTGCCGTGAACCCGGAGAAGCCGAAGACCGCGGCCTTGACCCAGTTGACCGGGATGCCGGAGAGGCGTGCCGCCTCTTCGTTGCTCCCGACGGCGTAGATGTACTCGCCGAAGGTCGTGTAGCGGAGGATGACGGCGGTGAGGAGGGTGACGCCGATGAAGATGAGGCCGGTGAGCGGGAGCAGCCCGAGGTAGCCGCCGCCGATGATCGTGAACTCGGCCGGCAGGTTGGTGCCAGCCGGGCGCCCGTCGGTGAGCGTGTAGGCCCAGCCCCGCACGGCGGTGAGTCCAGCGAGCGTCACGATGAAGGCGGGGAGTCGCACCCAGGACGACACCGCCCCCATGAGGAGCCCGATGCCGATGCCGACGGCCAGGGAGATGAGGATCGCGAGCACCACGGGCATGCGGCCGTCGAGCAGGATCGCCACGGTCATGCCGCTGAAGGCGGCGATCGAGCCGACGGCGAGGTCGATGCCGCTCGTGAGGATCACGAGGGTCATGCCGATGGCGATGATGCCCGTGAGGCTCGACTGCTGAAGCAGGTTGGAGACGTTCCGGACGGTGAGGAACTCCGGGCTGAGGATGGCCGCCAGCGCGCAGATGATGACGAACACGATGAGCAGGTTGCCCTTGATGAGCCAGCTCGAGCTGCGCTGCTTCCAGGTCTTCGCGCTCGCGCGCTCCTCGGTTGGAGCCGGCGTTGTGGTGGTCGCGTTCATGATGCCTTCCCGCTGATGATTGCGTGACTGATGCGTGCTTCGCTCGAGACGAGCGGGTCGAAGTCCGCGACGTTGCGTCCCTCGTGCATGACGACGATGCGGTCGGCATTCGCCATGAGTTCGCCGAGCTCGCTTGATGCGACGAGCACGGCGGCGCCCTGGTCCGCGAGGATGCGGACCTGGCGATAGAGGTCGGCCTTGGCGCCGATGTCCAGGCCTCGGGTGGGCTCGTCCAGCAGCAGCACTCTCGTGTCGCGAGCGAGCCACTTGGCGAGGACGACCTTCTGCTGGTTGCCGCCCGAGAGGAGACGGATCTCCTGGCCGGGCTTGCCGAACTTGACGGAGAGGCGTTCCAGGATTGGGGCAGACGTCGCCCAGGACCGTTCGCGCGGCAGCACCTGGGAGGAGCCGCGGAGCGAGGCGATGCCGGCGTTTCGGGCCACGGAGAGCCCGAGGAACAGCCCCTCCGTCTTTCGGCTCTCGGGAACGAGGCCGAAGTGGTGGTTGACCGCGGCTCGCACGGAGCTGAGGGTTGCCTGCTTGCCGAAGACCTGGACGTCGCGCTTGGCCTTGCGTGCTCCGAAGAGCGCGGAGAGGAGCGTGGTGCGCCCCGCCCCGCCGAGGCCGGCGAGCCCGACGATCTCGCCCTTGCGCACGACGACGTCCCGAACGTCGATGAGCCCGTCGATCGACACGCTCCTGATGTTGAGGGCCTCGACGTCGCTGAATTCCCGCGCATCCCGGTGCTCGGTCAGCTCCGCCTTCTTGTCGCCGATCATGTCGCCGATCCACCGATCCGCGTCGGTGTCCGCGACGGCGTACTTGGCGGCGTTGTACCCGTCGCGAAGCACGGTGATGCGCGTTCCGATGTCTCGGATCTCGTCCATCCGGTGCGAGATGTAGATGACGGCGCGGCCCTCGTCGGTGAGGCGGCGGATGACGTTGAAGACGTTCTCGACGTCGGCCTCGCCGAGTGTCGCGGTCGGCTCGTCCATGACGATGATGCGGGCATCCGTCGTGAGGGCGCGCGCGATGGCGGTGAGCTGCTGGTCGGCGAGCGGCAGGGTGCCGACGACGGCGTCCGGCGAGAACTTCGCTCCGACGCGCTTGAGGTAGTCGGCGGCGAGGCGCCGCCTCGTCGAGCGCTTGACGAGGCCGCCGACGCTCGGCGTGTGGCCGAGGAACAGGTTCTGCGCCACGGTGAGGTCGGCGAAGAGATCCAGCTCCTGGTAGATGACGCTGATGCCGGCGCGGATGCCGTCGAGCGGACCGGAGAACTTCACCTCCGCACCGCCGATGGAGATCACTCCGGCGTCCGGCGTGTAGGAACCGGCGAGGATCTTCATGAGCGTCGACTTGCCTGCCCCGTTCTCGCCGAGGAGGCAGTGCACCTCGCCCGGGTAGACGTCGAGGTCGACCGACTTGAGGGCGAGCGTGCCCGGGAAGCCCTTGCGGATGCCGCGCATCGTGAGGACCGGAGGCGTTGCTTCTTCAATGACAGCAGTCATCGTTTCCTCGCTTCTCTGAGGTAGTTGGCGCACTCGTCGTCCGTGACGAGCACTGAGCAGAATTTGTTGTCGACGACCGCGTGGCAGACGGGCCACTTCTCGCGGCCCGAGATGACCGCGACGGCAGTGCGGGCGCTGCTGAGGGTGTCGAGTTCGAGGCCGAGCGTTCGGGCGTCGAGCCCCGGGTCGACGATGTGTCCGTCGGCGTCGATGTACCGGCCGAGGACGTCGCCGACGGCGCCCTTGCGTTCGAGCGTTCGCACGTCGTCCGCAGTCAGGTAGCCGCTCGAGACGAGCACCGACTTCGTGTCGACTGGGCCCGCGCTGAAGACGACCGTCGACGCCTCCCGCGCCTTGTCGAGGATCGTCGACACGAACCGGTCGCTCTCGATCGCCTCGCGGGTGGCTGCCTGCTCGAGGATCGCGGGGCTCGGGAGCAGCGTGACGGTCCCCCTGCCCTTCGAGGCGATCGTGGTGGCCGTCATCGATGCCATGCCCACGCGGCGGTTGACGGTGACGCCTCCGTTGACCTGGACGACGTCGACCCCGTCTGCCCACCCGTCTGGCAGCGCGTCGGCGACCTGCTGGAGGGTGCGCCCCCAGGAGACGCCGAGCGTTCGCACGCGGGGTCGGAGCGTCGCGAGGTAGTCGGCTGCTGCTTCGGCGACTCGAATGCGGGTCTCGGCGTCGTTGTTCGAGCTCGGGACGACGATCGCGTCGGCGAGCCCGTAGAGCTCCTGCAGTTCGCGCTCGAGTGGCAGCCGCCTGGCTTTGGGGTGCACGATCTCGATGCGCACGAAGCCGCGTTCCTTCGCCTGCGCGAGGAGGCGACCGACCTTCCAGCGCGTCACGCCGAGGCGGGCGGCGATCTCCGACTGGTTCTTGTCGTCCTGGAAGTACAGCTCGGCGGCGCGGATCGCGAGGAGCTCGTCCTCGCCGTTCATGCTGCGCCGACTCTCGCCGTCGTCTGCGTCGATCTCACGAGCTCGTGGCTCATGCCGGTGAGCAGCTGCGTCGACCGCTCGTACCGCTCGTAGGCGTCCGCGAGCGGCTGGGTCGCGGCGGGGTTCGGTTCCACGATGACGTGGTCCGGGGCGAAGCGTCTGGCGACCTCGGCGCGGTCCTCGCCGGTGTCTGCGGCGACCCCTAGGATTCCGAGCGCGAGGGTCGTGAGGTTCTCGCCCGAGACGAGGTTGACGGGGCGGCCGAGTGCATCCGCTGTCGTCTGCAGCCAGAGCGGGTTGTGCCGGATGCCGCCGGTCAGGAAGACGTCGTCGGAGTCGACCCCGACGGCCTCGAAGGATTCGAGCACCTGTCGGGTGCCGAAGGAGACGGCTTCGACCGTGGCCCGGTAGAGCTGGGCCGGGGTCGCGCCGAGCGAGAGGCCGAGCACCGCGCCGCGGAGGCTCGGGTCACGGTGGGGTGTGCGGTTGCCCATGAAGTGGTCGAGCACGAGGATGCCGTGCTCGGCCGCCGGCACCTCGCTCGCGCCGGCGACGAGCTGACCGAGCCTGTCGCGGGGCACCCCGAGGATGCGCTCCGAGAGCCACGAGAGCGCTGACCCGGCAGACACCTGGCCGCCCTCGATGAGCCAGCGGTCGTGCGTGAGCGCGCCGGGGTACGGCCCCCAGATGGTGGGCGAGAAGACGGGCTCGTCGAGTTCCGCGATGAAGGCGTTCGACGTTCCGGCGACGATCGCGACCGGGTTCCTGCTGACGCCGCTGAGGGCGACGAGCGCGAGGTGGGCGTCGATGCCGCCGGCGAAGACGATGGCGCCCGGCTCCACTCCCAGCTCGGCGGCGGCCGCACGGCTGAGCTCGCCGACGATGTCGCCGACCGCGGCGATGTCGTGCGGCAGCTTCTCCGCGAGGTCCGGGATGCCGAGCTGCGCGTAGAGGTCGGACGGGAGCGCATCCTCTCGGTGGTCGTAGTTCCACTTGCAGGTCGCGTTGAGTCGCGAGCCCACCCAGTGTCCCGTAAGCCGGAGGGTCATGTAGTCGACGGATTCGCCGATGTGCGTCGCTGCCGCGTAGTTCTCCGGCTCGTTGCGGGCGAGCCACATGGCCTTGGGGACCAGCCATTCGGAGCTGTCGGAGCCGCCCGCGAACCGCAGCGACGGGTGGTCGATCTCGGCGGTGCGCGCGGATTCCGCGCCCGCTCTGCTGTCCATCCACAGCAGGGCGGGGCGGATGGGGGCACCGGTGTCGTCGAGGACCACGACGGAGGAGGAGGTCGTGGCGACGCCCACTGCGCGGACGGACCGCACCGAGGCCGTCTCCAGGGCTTCCCTGGCGGCGCGCACGGTGGCGCTCCACCAGTCGCGTGGGTTCTGCTCGGCCCAGCCTGGGTGCGGGTACGCGGTCTGGTAGGGGGCCGACGCGGTGGAGACTCGTGTCCCCGCCTCGTCGAACACTCCGGCGCGCGCGCCTTCCGTACCGATGTCGATTGCCAAGTAGAACGCCACTGTTCTGTCCTTCGTGTTGTGTTGGGGTGCGCGGGCGGGGATCAGTCTCGGTTGGGGAGGAAGAGCACCTTCGAGCTGAAGATGGAGCGCTCACCGAGCTGCTTCATGGTGAGGGGAAGCTCGTCGAGGCTGAGCTCGTGGGTGATCATGAACTCCCACTTGAGGCTGCCGTCCGCGAAGGCTCGCGCCGACTCGACCCATTCTCGGCCCGGGAAGGGCGCCGAGAAGGAGTTCCAGCTGCCGTGGAGCGACACTTCCTTGCGGAGGAAGTGGCTGAAGACCGCCTTCTCGAGCTCCACCGTCTTGTGGGGGATGCCGATGAAGGCCGCCTCGCCGTGGCGTGCCGTGAGCTTCGTCGCGAGGGCGATCGTCGCTGGCACACCGGCGGACTCGATGATGACGTCGAAGCCCTTGCCCGCGTGGGCGATGGCTTCCTCGTCGTTGACGGCCGTGAGGGTGGCCCCGGCTTCGACCGCCATGTCGGCCTTCTGCTGGTTCACATCCACCGCGAGCACTTCGCTCGCCCCCATGAGCTTCGCCCACTGGATGGCGAACAGCCCGATGGGGCCGGCCCCGATGACGGCGACTCGGGAGCCCTCGCCGAGCTTCGTCTTGTAGATGGCGTGGAGCGCGATGGCGGACGGATCCATCATGGCCGCCGCCCGCGGGTCGACGCCCTCCGGCATGAGGAAGATGTTGCCGGCGTTGACGACCACGTACTGTGCGTAGGCCCCATCCTGGCGGCTGCCGAAGTAGCCGTAGTTCTCGCAGAGGCTGAAGTGCCCGTCGAGGCAGCTCTCGCACTCGTTGCACGGGATGAGCGGCGGCACGGTCGCGAGCTGGCCGATCTCGAGGCCTTCGACGTCAGCGCCGATCTCGACGATGTGGCCTGAGAACTCGTGCCCGCAGATGATGGGCAGCAGGTAGGCGCCAGCGAAGTTCATGCGCGGGATGTCGGAGCCGCACACGCCGCACGCGGCGACCTTGAGCAGCACGTCGCCGGTGCCCGGCTTTGGCACATCCACGCTTTCCACGCGGATGTCGCCCGGCGCGTGCATCACTGCCGCGGTCATCGTCTCGGTCATTGTCGCTTCCTCCAGGAATCGATGGTGGTTGGTGGTGTCGCTCGGGGTGAGAGGATTACTTGCCGCCCTGCGCGAAGAGGGTGTCTCCGACCAGGTCGCCCGCGTTGTCCTTGGTCACGAGTTCGGTGCCCGCGTCGATCTCCGCTTCCACGTCCTCGCCGGCAGCGGCGCTGAGTGCGGTCTCGGCCGCGACGGTGCCGAGGGCGATCGGGTCGTTGAGCGAGGTCGCGACGTACTGGTCGCCTTCGGCGATCGCGTCGACAGCTTCCATGAGTCCGTCGACTCCGGCGACGAGGACGTCGGTGCGTCCGTTCTCCTGGAGCACCTGGAGGGCGCCGAGCGCCATGTCGTCGTTGTGGGCGTACACGACCTTCACGTCGGAGTTCGACTGGAGGAGGTCCTGCATGGCGGTGACGGCGTTCGAGCGGATGTACTCCGCGTACGGGCCAGCGACGATGTTCACCGACGAGTCGCCCTCGAAGACGCTGTGGAAGCCTTCCGAGCGGTCCATGGCGACGGTTCCGCCGGCGTCGCCCTGGATCTCGATGATCTTGCCGCCTTCGGCGCCGAGCGCTTCCTTGACCTGCTCGCCGACGAGCTTGCCCATCTCGACGTTGTCGCGGCCCACGTGGGCGATGGCGCCTTCCGCGGAGCGGTCGACCGTGACGACGGGGATGCCCGCGGCCTCGGCGGAGGCGATGCTCTGCGCGATGCCCTGCGGGTCGACCGGGTTGATGAGGAGGACGTCCACACCCTTGGTGATGAGGTCTTCGATGTCGTTGTTCTGCTTGGTGACGTCGCCGTTGGCGTCGACGTACTCGAGTTCAGCGCCTGCCGCGTCTGCGGCTTCCTGCACGCCGACGCCGAGCTCGACGTAGAACGGCGACTGCTGCGTGGCCTGGCTGAAGCCGATGGAGATGGTGCCGTCGTCGGCCCCGCCCGCGCTGGCGCCTTCCCCTCCTGGGGTCGTGGTGACAGAGCAGCCGGTCAGCAGCAACGATGCTGCGGCGACGGTGGTGAGAAACAAGCCCGATTTCTTCATTGAAATGACCTCCTTGGTCCGGATGACTGAGGACAAGGTAGGTCGGCTGCGAAGGCCGCGGCAACAGCTGAGCAGTGCTTTGCTCATGTGAGCACTGACACTCGCGAAACGTGCTCACATGCGCGCTCAGAAGAGCACTTCGGGGGCCGAGCGAAGTGCTCGGCCCCTGAAGCGGGAGAGGGTGTTGTCAGTGTCCGGCGGTCGCTAACGGCCCGCCGGGCGGTCAGCTCAGGTCGGTGACCACGACGCGCGCGATCTCTGGATTCTTGAGCGACGCGTAGCCGTCCTGCACGTCGGCGAGTGAGATCTCGCTGGAGACCAGGGCGTCGAGTTCGAACCGTCCCTGCAGGTAGAGGTTCGCGTAGAGGGGGATGTCGCGCTTCGCGCTGGTGCCACCCATGTAGACGCCTTCGACTCGACGTTTCATCGAGAGCAGCTCGACCGGTGAGACGGTGAGCGTGGCGGTGGGGTCGAGCACGCCGATGAGGTAGAGCCCTCCGCCCGGGGCCACCATCTGCAGCGCCTGCTGGGTGACGGGGCCGAGCCCGACGAAGTCGAAGACCGAGTCGGCGCCGACCCCCGTGATGCGCAGGACCGCGGCGACGGGGTCTTCCTTGGTGGAGTTGATGACGTGGGTCGCGCCGAATTTCTTGGCCCGTTCGAGCTTCTCGTCGGCGATGTCGATGGCGATGATGGTCGCGGCGCCGGCGGTGATGGCTCCGTTGAGGGCGTTGAGTCCGACGCCGCCCGTTCCGATGATGACGACGGCGTCGCTGGGCTGCACGTTGGCGGTGTTGAGGACTGCGCCGGCTCCGGTGACGACGCCGCAGCCGAGGAGGGCCGCCTGCGGCCAGGGGATCTCGTTCGGGACGACGGCGACCTGGTTCTCGTGCACGAGGATCTGCTGCGCGAACCCGCCGAGCGCCATGCCCTGTGCGACCGGCTGCCCGTTCTCCGAGAGGCGGGGCGGCTGGTCGGCGCTGCGTTCCGTGTAGCTCGGGTTGGAGCAGAGGGTGACCTTGCCGGCGAGGCAGCGCTTGCAGGTGCCGCAGTACTGCACGAGGCAGCCGACGACGTGATCGCCGATCTTCACCTCGGAGACGTCGGGGCCGACCCCGATGACGACGCCGGCGACTTCGTGGCCGAGCACCATGGGCGGCTCGTAGCCGAGTGGATGCGTGGCCGCGAGCTCGTCGGAGTGGCAGAGCCCCGAGGCGCGGACGTCGACGAGCACCTCGCGCCCGATCGGGGTGGCGATGTCGATGTCGGCGATCTCGAAGGGTTGTCCGTAGCCGCGGACGATGGATGCTTTCATGAGGGTGCCTTTCTTTGGAGGCCGTCAGCGTTGACGGGGGTTCGTGGGCGCATGCATCCATGGCGGCATGAGCGCGTAGAGATGGTTGGCGATCGTTTCCTCGTCGGCCTCGATCTCGTCGAGGATCCAGGCAGCGAGCAGGTGGGCGGCGGCGCTGGCGATGTAGCGCGAGGCGATGTCCGCGCGGACGCCGCGCGGGGCGCCCACCTCGCTGATGTGGGCGGCGATCGGGGGCTCCATCGCCTTCTGGATGCGGTGCGTTGCCGAAGCGCCAGGAAGCTGGAGTGCGGCTCTGTAGAGCGCGCGGTGCTGCGCGAAGTGCGCGACGAGGCGGCGCTGGGAGTCGAGCATCGCGGCGTGGGGGTCGGTGGTGCGCGCGATGTTCGCCGTCGCCGCGATGTCCGCGAAGAGCGGCTCCTGCATCCGAAGCGCGAGGTCGCTGACGTCGGCGAAGTGCGTGTAGAAGACGGAGCGACTGACGCCGAGCTCGCGCGTGATCGCCGAGACGGAGACCTCGCGGTTGTCGGCGCAGAGACGCGCGGCGGCGTCGAAGAGCCCCTGGCGGGTGCGCTCGGCGCGCGGATCGCCGGAGGTCTTGAGGTTCTCGCGGACGACCGCGATGTCGGTGGCTTCGCTGCTCACGATCTGAGGCTAGAGGTTTTCTAGACATGTGTCTAGAAGATGGATGCTCAGAAGAATCCGAACAGGATCAGGCCAGGCCAGGACCGTGCCCCGCGTCGACGCCGCCAACACCGAAATCAGGCGTTCTGCTCGACCCGTTCCTTCGCCGCGACCCGAGCCGGCAGCAGCATCCCGATCGCGAAGAACCCGGCGAGCACGACACCCCAGATGATCGCGGCGACGATGCCGCCGACGAGGAACGGGAAGTTCCAGATCGCGATGATCAGCACGAGGACAAGCCCGATGCCGCCGGCCAGGGACGCGACGGTGACCCACGACGAAGCTGTTCCCTCGGCGGCATCCCGCTTCAGGCGCGCGCGGAAGGCGACGACGGCGAAGCTCGCGAGGGTCATCATGACGATGACACCCACCGCGCCTGCGCCGGAGTACCAGGTGTAGATCTGCAGCACGGGGTCGAGCTGGGCGAGCGCGGAGACGACGACCACGAGGGCGGTGATGATCGTCACCCACAGGGATGCGCGGGACGGGGCCGAGTGCTTCGGGTGCACGGCGGCGAGGGTGCGCGGCAGCACGTCGCGCTCCCCCAGCGTGAACAGGTAGCGGGTGACGATGTTGTGGAACGCGAGCATGCACGCGAACATGCTCGTCACGACGAGGACCTGCACGATGTCGGCCATGATCGGCGCGACCACCTCGCCCGCGAGGCCGACGACGACACCGGCCGGGTCCTCGTTCGAGAGGGCAACCGCGTTGTCGGCGCCGAGGCCCGCGATGACGAGCCAGGACGAGACGAAGTAGAGCGCGCCGACCGCGATCACTGCGATGTAGGTGGCGCGGGGAACGGTGCGCTCGGGATCGCGGGCTTCGTTGCGGAACACGGCCGTCGCCTCGAACCCGAAGAAGCCGAGGAACGCGAACAGCAGGCCGAGGCCCGGGGTGCCGGAGACGGCTTCGCTGATGCTGAACGGCAGCGTCGTGAGCTCCCGCCCGGAGGCGAGCACGCCCACGTCGATGACGACGACGGCGACGACCTCGAGCACGAGGACGACGCCGAGCACCTTCGCGGAGAGGTCGATGTTGCGGTAGCCGAGGAACCCGACGATCGCGATCATGAGGGCCGAGATGAGCCACCAGGGCACCTGCATCCCGGTCCACAGCTCGAAGAGGTTGCCGGCCTGCACGCCGAGGTAGCAGGTCATCGACACCGTGAGCAGCACGTACGAGAGGAGGGCGATGGATGCGGTGCCCAGGCCCAGGCGTCGTCCGAGTCCGCGGTCGACGTAGGAGTAGAAAGCGCCAGCGTCGGGCACGTGCGGGGTCATCCACGCGTAGCCGACAGAGAAGAGCAGCAGGATCGCGGTCGCGACGAGCACCATGAGCGGTGCGCCGACGGAGCCGGAGACACCGAAGATGATCGGGAAGTTCGCGGCGACCACGGTGATGGGCGCGGCGGCCGCGATCACCATGAACACGATTCCGGGCACGCCGAGCTTGCGGGTGAGCCTGGTCTGGGATGCGGGCCGCTGTGTGCGCGGGGGCGTCTGCGTCAAGAGAGATCCTCTGCTCGGGCGAGCCGGAGAAGGGGGTGGGGGGCTCGCGCGGGTACCTGAGAACCGTAGTCGGGTATCGCCGATTTATCTGCATCGATGATCGAGAGAGTAGACCCGCCGCACCCTCAACCTGGCATGACCTTGAGTGCCGAGCGATGCACCTCGCACGAGCAAGCGGCAGCCACCAGGCTACTGAGCGCTAACCAATTTTGAGCACCGAGATCAGTCGCGATTGATACCCAGGGTGAGTTACCGAGTTCGATAGCTCGCAGTCGGAAAGTACATCTCGCTCTCGAGGCGCGCGCAGCTGGCTTTTGAGACGCCAGCGAGCTAGCAATATGGGGAACGAAAGACACCCAAACCCTTAGCCCTTGTAGGCCCTTCCCTGCTGTCTCTCGAGCCTGTAGCCCTACGGCCAGCTTCCTCGAAAAGAACCTCGATTGACAGGTTTCTCGCCAAGCAAGGACGTACCGAGCCACGATGGCGAGGGCCTTCATCACGTCGGACCGCCCAGTCAGATCCACGGCAAGGAGAGGCAGGCGACTGGCCACCACACCTTGCCACCTGAATCGAACACTGAGATAGCAAGCGCGAGGGGGGGGGTGGGGGACGATCCGCACTTGGGCGAGCATGCGGCTCAGCGACGCCCCAAGCACATGCAAGGAATCGCTTCTTTCACGACCAGGGCTAGTGGTCATCTCCCGTCACTGTCATACTCATCACATGGCGAGTGACAGAGCAGCACCCGAGGCGGAACCGCGCGTCGACGACCAATCCCAGCTCATCCCCGAGACAAAGACGGGAGAGTTGCTCGACGAATTGACGCGAACAACGGGCACAGATTTTCGAAGCGAGGAAAGCAAGTTCATGCTTTTTTTGTCGAACGCACAGTCCACTCTGCAACGATCGGAATTGCACGATGGCCTGTTCGACCTACATGAAGAACTTACGCGCACATTCATAGCCGGTAACATTCGAGCGGTCCAGCCATGGGCCACCGGGGAAAGTGAATTCCACATACAGCGCAAGAGCTGGGACTCCGTGGTTGACAAACTCTATCGCCTAAATATCGAAGAAAACCCCAACTCACCCGAACCTCCCTCCGTACTGAGACAGCCCGCGCACGGCACTGACTCAATTGCAGAGCCGGCATGGGTCACCCCACTCACCGCACATCTGGTGGCAGATGACTTACTCCGTACAAAGTTCGTAGTCCCCTTCGCGGACGGCGTGGTTACCCTTGGGCGACGAATCGAGCGACTTTCTCGAGACTTAGGTCTGCATTGCGTCAAAAGATATCACGCAAAAGACACTGGCTACCATGCGCAACACTTCTACATCACCTTCAGGACCGCGGAGTCGGGAACGGCAGACACGAGTATTTCCGTGGAAGTAAAAGTTCTCACCCAGATGCAAGATGTCCTTGGGGAGCTAACACATCTCTTGTACGTGAAGCGAAGAACCGGCGCAGTGCGGCTCCCTAAGAAGCGAAAGGTCGCTTGGGAGCTCGAATCCTCTGACTTCGAATCAGCGTACCTAGGCCACGCGGGCCACTATCTCGAGGCTTCGATTGTCAACCTCAAGAGGGCCCTGATCAGAGGAAATGAAAAGTAATGGACAATCCTGAACCGAGATCACAATACCTCAACGTTGTGCTTCGACAAATAGAACGAACATCCCTGCGGATACCTCAATTTCAACGACACTTCGTGTGGGGAGAGGGGGACGTCCTTGAGCTCTTGGGTAGCATCGTTAAGGGGTACCCAATCGGCTCCATCCTAACCTGGAAAGTTCAAACGTCAGACGAATATTTCTCAGGGTTCCGCACGGAGCCGTTCCCGCCTGCAGAGCCTGGCGTGGCAGCATATGAAGTAATTCTTGATGGCGCACAACGCCTCTCGAGCTTGTACGGAAGCCTGCGAAGCCCGGGTGAAAACGGTGTCTATCAGGTCTACTTTGACGCCGAGAAGCGCATTTTCACTCACCTTGATAAAAAGTCAACCCCACCCAAGCACTTCGTCCCCATGAATGCAATTTTCGACAGCCGAGCTTTTCTAGCAGTGCAAAGCAGCCTCGCCGAACTCCCGTCCGGCGAGAAGCTCCTAGCCAACGCATTGGACCTTTACTCAACTTTCCAAGACTACCAGATTCCAATCATTGCCCTCGCAAACGCTCAGCTCGACGAAGTTGTGGAGGTATTCAGGAGGGTAAATAGCAGCGGAACGCCACTGTCGCCTGTCGACTTTGTCAGGGCCCTTACGTGGCAATCCAGTTTCGATCTCGAGGAGACGTTCCAGACCCTGTCCGAGCGATATCAGGGCGGTCCTTTGGAAAACCTGACAGAAGAATTCCTGGTTAAGTGCCTGTCCATTACGGCCGACCTGTCAGTGGATAGCAGGGATGTAATCCAGTTGAGAGAACTATCTAGAAAGACAAATGGCCTTCGAAGCGAGGTTGTCCGGATGACTGCAGCTCTTGACGAAACAGCGAATTTCTTATGGTCCTTAAGGGTCCAAAGCGCACGGGAAGTTCCATACGAGGTCCAGAGACTCATCATTTTTGCAACCAAACTCTATCGGCCAGATACTCCCAACGAGGACCTCCGTGCATGGTTTTGGGAGTCAACCTTCGCGGAGGAACACCAGAGCAAACCAGAGTCATACACGTCCAAGCTCATCAAAGAGATGCGCGACACCGAGCACAGTCACGGCGCATTTGAGATAAAAAAGCGCGTCGAGCAAGACATACTGGCAACACGGCCACGTCGTAGGAATTCAGCTATTTCACTCGGATTCGACCTTCTACTTCGCAACTCTGATGCCAGGTCACTAATCAGCGGCGAACCCATCGATCCCGCCGATGGCTACCACGCACCCCTGTTTTCACGTACTGAGCTCTTAGACGACGGCGCAGACTCTGACCAATCGACTGCAGTTCTGGCGAACTTGGTCGCACTTTCACCAGAAGACGCCAAGATGTGGCGGTCCCAGCGCGCCTCGATAGGCCTCGAAGGACTGTTCAAGCTCTGCCAGGAACGCACGGGCGACGCGGAATCCATTTGGGCCTCTCAGTTCGTCGATAGTCGACCCGAAAGTCCGACACGAGGACTAAGGCGTAGATCGACAAACCTAATAGCCAGAGCTCTGGCTGACTCCACGGCGACTAAACCCATCTGACTATTGGACAGACGGCTCAGCACACTGTGCATGAACTGACGAGACGAGATCGACCGAAGCCGCTACTCAAATTTGGGCGCGGGAACCAGGTCAATGACTGGCGTTCTCTCGATGTACGACCTCACTACACAACCCGCTGTACTCGTCGCTTCGTCACGCGAACAGGTGATCAGCGGCCCCTCATTTAAAGACCAGAAGTGCCAGTGACACTTTTTGTGCGATCTTTTCTCCGAAATCTGGCCTGCCTCGCCTCGTCAGGGCACACATCCGATATCGTTTCTGGAAAGATCCGAGCGGAGCTCCATGCAATTCGAGACGTCATTCCTGATCGACACCAACGTCCTGATCGCGGCGGAACCATTCGCGGGGCAACTGGAGGAGCTGAGCTCTGATGTGAGCTCTTTCCTCCAGCTAGCAAGAAGATACAAGCACCGAGTACTCCTACATCCCGCCACACTCGAAGACCTCGGCGAGACCCGCGACGCTGCACACCGCGCGCAAAACGAGGCTGCGTTCCGGAAGTACGATCATGTCGCGGATACGGGGATGTCCCCTGAAGTACTTGATGTCTTTCCGGACTCTCCAAGCCGGAACGATCTAAGAGACGCGCGCATACTCTCCGCGCTCCACGTCGACACAGTTGACTTCTTGGTGACTAACGACGAGAAGCTGCGAAAGCGCGCGATTCGTCTCGGTCACGATCCTCGAGTGCTGCGCCCATACGAAGCGGCAAGACAGCTGGAGACCTGGCACCCGCAAGCACCTGCGCCACCCCCCGCCGTGGAGTACTTACCTGCCGAGGCTCTCGACGGATCCCAGGCAATCTTTGAGGGGCTTCGTCACGATTACCCGGACTTCGACACTTGGTTGGCCAAGCTGAGGAAGGACGCACCCAACAGACACTGCTGGGTTGTCCGCGGGGCCGGTGGACGCTATGACGGCATCGCTCTTGTAAAGGCTCGGGACGAGCATCCCTCCCAACGAGGACGATACGCGGTCAAGTTATCTACCTTCAAAGTCTCGGATCAAGCTAACGGGCGACGACTCGGAGAGCTCCTACTGAAGACCGTTCTGACTTGGGCCCATGGGGAGCCAGGCTGCCCGCCAGAGATGTTCGTTGAGGTCAAGACCGACAAGGAGCGACTGCTTACGTTCCTGGAGGACTTCGGGTTCGCGCCCCACACAAATAAAGGGCCGGCCGAGGCCGTCTACGTGAAGTCTCTCCGTCCTGAGGCTGGAGTAGATCTCAGCGGCCTTGAGTTCAATCGGCGGTACGGACCTCCGGCGTTGCGAGCTGGACAGCCGATCTTCGTTGTACCTATCGTTCCGCATTGGTTCCGTAGCCTGTTCCCAGACGCGCCGGACCCGAACCTACACGGCTTGCAGGCTCTCGAGGGGATGGTGATTCAGACGCCACCGCATGGGAACGCCATCCGCAAGGCGTACCTCTGTGGTTCCAAGACGAGCGAAGTTCCTGAGG
Source organism: Pseudoclavibacter sp. AY1H1 (assembly GCF_002931055.1). Lineage (GTDB taxonomy): Bacteria > Actinomycetota > Actinomycetes > Actinomycetales > Microbacteriaceae > Pseudoclavibacter. The sequence continues at coordinate 25,800 of NZ_PSXX01000015.1, forward strand.
GGTCGACTCTTCTCTTCTATCGGTCGCAGGGTCAGCACGAGGTCGGCGGGGGTGCCGTCGTAGCCATCGGCGTGGCGGAAAGGTCCTTCAGGACGACGGATCCTCGAGCAACTATGCGTGTCGCATTCAAGCGCACCGTTTTTACAGACGATGATGTAGCCAGGATGCACAGAGCTACGCCGGCGGTCCTCACGATCCTGTTTCGCCACGACAGGTTCCCCGACCAGGTTTGGCCAGTGCGGGAGCTTAACGAAAATCAAGTTCTAAAGTCTTGGCCCCAGTCGATAACGAGAGTACGAAACAAGGAGGGCATAGCGTGGGTGGAACAACGCCTGAACGTGTGGCCTTGATGTCGATACACCCTCGCTACGCCGAAGCCATCATGACCGGCGTCAAGACTGTTGAATTCAGAAAAAAACGTCTCGCTTCGGATATTAGTCGCGTCCTTGTGTACGCGACCGCGCCTGAAAAGAAAGTCATTGGCCATTTTGTAGTCGAGCGCATCGTCGTCGACTCGCCGAACGTGATCTGGAAACTCTATGGACAACGAGGAGTGATTGATCGGGCATCGTTCTTCGCCTACTACTCCGAGGCGACTTTCGCAGTGGCAATACTTGTCGCCGAAGCGACTCATCTGAAGACACCGATCCCCCTGAGCACATTCGAACCGCAACCCCCGGTACCACAGAGCTTCGCGTACCTACCGGCTGAGCGAACTCCACTCACGCTCTAGACCCAGTGCGATTGATCCTGCGCGTCCGTCGGTTTCTCTTCCAGCGAGGCCGTGCGTTCGGTGCGGATGGCTCCACGCAACGTTGCGCACGAGTGGCGCATGGCGGCTGACCCACCCCGCCCCAACTGTTCACCTCCGCGCCAATTTCCAGTCCACCGGTCTCGTAATTGCCGGTCACCTTCGCGAGTTTGCATACCGGTGTTCTCGAAATCCCGGGAGCATCCCTCGGAAGGACCCCGAACATGCGCCGTTCACCGCTCCTCGCCTTCGGCATCATGGGCGTCAGCGCCCTCGCCCTCACCGGCTGCCAGACGGCCGAAGCCACCGCCGACGACACGACGATCACGATCGCCACGATCCCCCTCGGCGAAGACCCCACGCAGGCCAACCCCATCGACGCCCTCGTCGAGCTCCTCGAAGCCGAGACGGGCTACACGGTCGAGGTCACCGACGTGCCCGACTACCTCAGCGTCGTCGAAGCCATCCGCGCCGACCACGTCGACATGGGCATCATGAGCGGCTTCCCCTCCGCGCTCGCCGTGAACACCGGCGAGGTGGATGCACTCCTCGCCTGGGAGGGCAGCGAAGACCCCGTTTCCACCTGCGTCGTGTTGAACGACTCCCCCGTGCAGGAGCTCACCGACCTGGAGGGCAAGACCGTCGCCTTCGCCGACCAGGCATCCAGCTCCGGCTACTTCATGCCCGTCCACATGCTCCACGAGGCCGGCCTCGAGCAGGGCACCGACTACGAGGCGATCTTCGCTGGCGGCCACGAGGGTTCGTTCGCGGCTCTCGAACAGGGTCAGGTCGACGCCGCCTGCACCTCCATCATGCTCACCGAGCTCGGCGAACCCATGTTCCCCTTCGCTGACGGCGAGTGGCGCGGCGTCGGCGAGAGCGTGCCCATGCCCGTCATGGGCAGCGTCCTCGGCAGCCCCGAACTCAGCGACGAGAAGCGCACCGTCATCCAAGACGCCATCCGGGCGGTCTTCGTCGAAGAGAACGCCGAAGCCCTCGGCGCCCTCGGCTCCGGCTTCATCGGACTCCCCGTCTCCGTCGACCCCGACCCCTCCGTCTTCGATGGCTTCGTGGAGATCGCCGGTGTCGCTGGCGTGAAGCTCGAGGACCTCGGATGACGAACCTCGCCCCGGCACCCAGCGCCAACACTGCGCCCGCAGCAGCACCCACCACCAGCGATATGGATGCACTCACCCGCCTCCCCCTCGTCACCGTGCGCGACCTCCGGGTCGCCTACGACGAGACGACCGTGCTCGACGGCGTCGACCTCGACCTGCACCCCGGCGAGATGGTCGCCCTCCTCGGCGCGTCCGGCTCCGGCAAGTCGACGCTCATGCGCGGCCTCACCGGCTTCGCCCCCATCACGGGCGGCACGGCCCGCGTCGCCGGGCACGACGTCACGAACCTCCGCCGGGGCGAGCTGCGGCAGTTGCGCGCAGGCGTCGGGCAGGTGTTCCAGCAGTTCAACCTCATCCCCCGCCTCAGCGTGCTCACGAACGTGCTCACCGGTGCCCTCCACAGCGCGGGCCCCATCAACCTCTCGTCGGTGGCTTCAGCAGCGAGCACCGCAGACGCGCGATGGAACTCCTCGACCGCGTCGGCATCGCCCACAAGGCGAAAGACCCCGCCCGTTCGCTGAGCGGCGGCCAGCAGCAGCGCGTCGCCATCGCCCGCGCCCTCATGCAGCAGCCGCGCGTGATCCTCGCCGACGAACCCGTCGCATCCCTCGACCCGAAGCTCGCCGACTCCGTGCTCGAACTGCTGAGCGACATCGCCACCCGCGACGGCATCCCCGTGCTCGTGAGCCTCCACGTGCTGCCCCTCGCGCTCCGCCGCACCGACCGCATCATCGGCCTCCGCCACGGCGAGATGCTCGTCTCGGCCCCCACCGGCGCGCTCGACGCCGAGAAGCTCTCCGTGCTCTACGACGCCGAGGAGGCCCACGATGACAACCACCGCGCCTAAGCCGCCCCGCGCATCCACGGCCCCCTCGCTCACGACCGCCGAACGCGACCGCCTCGAACGTGCCTTCTCGATCCCGCGAGCGCGCTTCCTGCTCGGCATCCCCGTCGCCATCATCGTGCTGCTCTGGTCGTTCGCGGGCGCAGAGTTCAACTTCTCGAAGCTCGGCCACGGCGCCATCAACATGGGCGAGTTCCTCTCGCGCCTCTTCCCGCCCGACTTCTCGAAGTTCGGCACCATCTTCTCGCTCCTCATCGAGACCCTGCAGATGGCCATCGTCGGCACCGTCCTCGGGGCCGTGCTGTCGCTGTTCATGGCGTTCGCCGCGTCGTCGAACATCGCCCCGAAGTGGATGTACTACCCGGCCCGCTGGGTCATGAACATCATCCGCTCGGTGCCAGACCTCGTCTTCGCCCTCATGTTCGTCTCCGCGGTCGGGCTCGGCCCGTTCGCGGGCATCCTCGCCATGACGCTCGGCTCGATCGGCTCCATCGGCAAGGTCTACGCCGAGGCCATGGAATCCGTCGACCGCGGGCCCATGTCCGCCATGCAGGCGGTGGGCGCATCCCGGCGCCAGCTCATCCAGTACGGGGTGCTCCCGCAGGCCGCGCCGCTCCTCGTCTCCTACACGCTGCTGCTCTTCGAGGGCAACGTGCGCGGCGCCACCATCCTCGGCCTCGTCGGGGCCGGCGGCATCGGCCTCGAGCTCACCACGGCAATGAAGATGTACGACTACGGACACCTCAGCGCCATCATCATCTGCATCATCGTGCTCGTCACGCTGATCGACCAGGGCAGCGCCCTCATCCGAAAGCGACTCACATGACCACCACGCTCGACATCACCCTCTCCGCACCCGTCAACCTGCGCGACCTCGGCGGCACCCCCATCGCCGGCGGCACCCTCCGCGAGGGGCTCGCGATCCGCGCCGACGACCTGTCCGTCATCACCGAAGCGGATGCTCGCGAGCTGACCGCAGGCGGGCTCGCCTCGGTCATCGACCTCCGCACCGCCGACGAGGTCGCCCTCACGGGTCGGGGCCCCCTCGCCGCGCACTCCGTCGCCTACCACCACCTGCCCCTCATGGGCAGCGTCGGCGGCGGGTTGCCCACCGCCGACGAGCACGGGAGCGCGCACGCCGGCATGGGCGAGATGTACGCGCTCATGGTCGAGTCGGCCGCGCCGCAGCTCGCCGCGGCGCTCGGCATCATCGCCGTCTCCCCCGGCGCCACGGCCTTCCACTGCGCGGCCGGCCGCGACCGCACGGGCGTGCTCGCCGCGATGCTCCTCCTCGCCCTCGGCGCAGCAGACGACGACATCGTGCGCGACTACGCGAAGACCGACGCCAACATGGGCGCGATTCTGGCCCGCATCGGCCCCACCATGAGCGTGCTGCTCGCGAAGTTCGGCATGGAGCTCGAGGAGGTGTCGAAGCTCAACGGCTCCCTCATGGGCGACGCCGAACCCATGGACGTGTCGATGCGCATCCTCCTCGCCCGCCTCCGCGAGCGCCACGGCGACCCACTCGCTCCGCTGCGAGCGGCTGGGCTCACCGACGCGACGATCGCGCAGCTCCGTGAACGGGCCATCGCGTGACGACCACCGCACCCGCCTCGGCGCTCGCATCCATCGAAACGGATGCGAGCGCCTCGGCGCGCTCGTGTGGGTCGGCAGCGCCGTCAGCATCGGCAGATCTCGACACACGCCGGGGCCCCGGGCGGCCTCGCACGGAGGAACTCGACGGGCAGATCCTCGCCGCCACGCTCGCCATCATCGACGCCGACGAGGCCGTCACCGTATCGAGGGTCGTGGAGCGGAGCGGCGTGAGCCGGGCCGCCCTCTACCGACGGTGGCCGTCGATGACGCTCCTGATCGCGGCTGCGCTCGACGTCGGGCGCACGATCCCCCCGACGCTGGGCAAGCCCGGCGACCTGCGGGACAGCATCGTCGACTTCCTCATGGGCGCATCCGCCGACCTCGACGAGACCAGCTACCCCGACCAGCGGTTCCGGCAGCGCATCCGCCTCGTGATGAGCGACCGGGAGCTGCAGCAGGCGTACTGGGAGTCGCACGTCTCCGTGCGCCGCCGACCCATCGAAAATGCCCTCCGCGCCGGCATCGCCGAGGGGTCGCTGCGCGCAGACCTCGACGTCGAGGCGTGCTTCGACCTCATCGCCGGCATCTTCTACTACCAGCTCGTTGTCCGCGGCTGCCGCTTCGACGACCCCGCCGCGCGGGCGCGCTGCCGGGCCGGCCTCGAGGTGGCGTGGCGCGGGATGGAGGCGTAGGGCGCCTCCCCACTTGACCCCGCCCCAACGTCATAGTTTCTGCTTGACCGCATGAACCTTCTGCCGGTCACGTACCTCGCGTCGCATGTCCTGTCCCTGCTCGGCAACTCGATCGCTGGCATCGCCCTCCCGCTGATCGTGCTCTCGACGACGGGCAGCGCCCTCGGGGCCGGCACGGTCGCGGCGGCCACCGCCATCCCGGCGGTGCTCGCGGGCCTCTTCATGGGCGTCGTCATCGACCGCATCAACCGGCGCACCTCGTCCGTCGTCACCGACCTCATCTCGGCCGCCTCGATCGCTGCGCTCCCGATCATCGACCTCGTCTCGGGGCTCAACCTCGGCTGGTTCGTGCTCTTCGGCATCATCGGATCCCTCGGCGACGTGCCGGGCATGACCGCCCGCGAAGCGCTCCTCCCCGCCATCGTCCGCCACGGCGACATCAGCGCCGAACGCCTCATGGGCGTGCGCGAGAGCCTCAGCGCCGTCGCCATCTTCGTCGGCCCCGCCGCGGCCGGCACCCTCATGGTGCTCTTCGACGGCTCCACCGTGCTGTGGATCACCGCTGCAACCTCCCTCCTCGCCGCCCTCATCACCCTCCTCATCCCGCGGGCGGTCGGCGTGATCGTCGCCGACGACGGATCGCGCGCATCCACCCCGACGGGCACCGGATGGAGGCAGCAGCGCGACGGCTGGCGGGCCCTGTTCCGCAGCCCGTTCCTCGTCGCCACCACGGCGCTCAGCCTCGTGTCGGTGTTCGTGCTCGCCGGCTTGCAGGGACTCGTGCTGCCCGTCTACTTCACGCTGGTCGAGCAGCCGGGACTGCTCGGGTTCGTGCTCAGCGCGCTCGCCCTCGGCATGCTCATCGGCGGCGGCACCTACGCGGTCGCCGGCACGCGCGGCCCCCGCCGCGCCTGGTTCGTGGTCGGCATGATCGGCACGACCATCGGCATCGGCCTCATCAGCCTCCTCACCTCGGTCTGGGTCGTGTTCGCGGGCGCCTTCGTCATGGGCGCCGCGAGCGGCCTCTTCGGCAGCCTCATGGGCGTGCTCATGATCGAGCGCATCCCCGAGCAGCTGCGCGGCCGCATCATGGGCACCCAGAACGCCCTCACCACGGCGGCCCCGTCGCTCGGCATCATGCTCGCGGCCGTGCTCACCGAGTACACCAGCGTCAACATCGCCGCGCTGGCGCTGCTCGGGGCGTGGGGATGCGCGTTCCTCTACGGCCTCGTCGCCCGCCCGCTTCGTACACTGGAGCCCCAGGCAACGAGCGCGAACGCGGGTGGTGTGCGGTGAACAGCAGCGAGCTCGCCCGTCGCGCCGGGGTCACGGTGCGCGCCCTGCGGCACTACCACCAGGTCGGAGTCCTGGATGAGCCGCCTCGCTCCTCGAACGGGTACCGGCAGTACGGGGTGCACCACCTGATCAGGGTGCTGCGCATCCGCCGCCTCTCCGCGCTCGGGATTGCGCTCGAGGAGATGCCGCGCCTCCTCGACGAGCACGGCGCCGAGGCGCCAGCGGTGCTCGACCGGCTCGACGCCGAGCTCGCGGCGCAGATCGACCACCTCACCGCACAGCGCGAGCTCATCGCGCAGCTGCGACCCCTCCCGACCACGCCGGACCTGCCGCCGGAGCTCGCCGCGTACATGGGCACCCTCGCCGGCCACCTCTCCCCCGAGCTCGAGCAGATGGACCGCGACCAGACGGTGCTGCTCGCGCATCTCGTCGGCGAGGACGGCATGCCGCACCTCGTCGGGTACTACGAGCAGCTCAGCGACCCCGCGCTGGTGCCGCAGATCGTGGCCATCACGGCTGACTTCCACGGACTCGGCGAAGACACGAGCGAGGCGGCCTTCGACGACTTCGTTGAGCGATTCGTGGCGACCTTCGCGCAGGTCGTCGACTCGCTGCGGACGGATGCGCCAGACCTCGACCTGTCGGACGCGGCCGGCCTCTTCGACGAGTACTCCGAGTCGGTGCTCAACGCGGCGCAGCAGCGCGCGCTGGCACTCATCGGGAAGCGGCTGGACGGGTCAGCTCACGATGCCGAAGCACGGGAGCCTGCCTAGCGCCTTACAACTTCCCGTACGCCTCCATCGCGTCGGTCAGCCCCCGCGCGAGGATGTCCTTGCCGAAGGCGTCGGAGTTCTCGTCGAACTCGCCCTCCAGCTCGAGGTCGGCGTTGAGCGTCAGCGTGAGGTCATCGAACCTGGCGACGTAGCGGCCCGAGGCACCGGCCTGGAAGAACACCTCGACCTCGACGCCGCTCACCTCGATGAGTTCCGAGAGCTCGTCGGCCTCGGTCGGCCCATCCACCCACAGCAGCAGCGTCGGCGCCGACTTCATGCCGTCGCGCCACTCGCAATCAGGGTCGGGCGAGAGCGTCTGCCCTGACGACGGCGACACGAACCCCGCCGCCGTCAACGTCTCGTCGGAGATCGCCGTGCACGGGTCGATGTCGGCGTAGCCCGACTCGACGAGCGCCTCATCCGGGGTCACCTCGACGCCGTTGCGCGTATAGGTCACGTCGCTCACGCACCCCACGAACCCGCCAAGCGACACGGCGGATGCACTCAGCACGGCCAACAGACGCGTCCCTCTCATGAACCCGAGCCTAGAGAACAGCCCCGCGGGCCACAATCATTCGATGCGCCCTGCAGGGATCAGCACCCAGGTGCGGAGACGAGGATGTGCCAGCAGCCGCGACGGTCGGATGCGCCGCGAACACCGCGTCAGCGCCAGTCGGCCATGGCGATCGCGAGGGCCTTGCGGGCCCGGGCGATCGAACCGCGGACGGTGCTCACGGGCAGCTCGAGCTCCTCGCCGATGTCCTGGTAGCTCATCGACTCCAGCTCGCGCATCACCCAGCAGCGCCGCTGCTGCTCGGGAAGCCGCGATAGTGCGATGTGCAGGGCGGCGGAGAGCAGCGCGAGCTGCGCGTTGGTCGTCGGCGACTGCGTGTCCGACGCGGCATAGTCGCCGTCCTCGACGCTGTCATGCTCGCGTCGGCGCCTGAGCACGTCGACGCTCCTGGATGCGACGATGCGCAGCATCCAGGACCGCACGGCGGCCAGATCCTTGAGCGTCGAGATCTTGGTCCACGCGTCAGCGAGCGACTCCTGCACCACGTCGTCGGCCTCTGCGTCGGAGCCGAGGCGACGCCGCGCGCAGACGTACATGAGGGTCCGGTACCGCTGCACGAGCAGATCGAAGGCGCGCGCGTCGCCGAGCGAGGCGAGGCCAGCGAGGAACTCATCGCTGTCATCGGCGTCCGCCACACTCCGGAACTGTGCGAGGGCCTGCGAGCGACCGCGGGTCTTCGTTCGGGATGCGGCGGATGTCTGCCATGGAGCGTCAAGGGCAAGCATGGACACGGACCTCACCTCCGGCTGCCCGACGTGAGGTCAGGCGCGCCACTCTTGGAGGGCTCCCCACCCCTTCGAGTGGCCCGCGGAACCCGGGCGCATCGCCGCGCCTGCCATCCATTCGGAGCGGACGAGGGATGGGATTGCGAGCCTTCGAGTGCTGATGCGTGACCGTGACCTCCGGTTGCGCTGGCCCAACTCAGGTCGTCGTTTGGCTTGCTCCTCGGGATTAGTTAGTTAGACTAGCTATATGTCCGATACAAGCGTCGACCACGAAGTCGAGAACCGACAGGCAACCCCCGCCGACGGCTTCTGGGACGCCTACCAGCGCAGCACGATGCCACGAGAGGCCATCGCCATCTGCGGCGTGGTGGTCATCATCAGCACCGGAATCGCCACGGCGATCTCCACCTTCTTCTAGGCGCGACGGGACTCGCGGGAGCGACTGGCCAGAGGCGGAGCCTGAGCAAACGGCCGCCCCTCAGCGACGAGCCAGAGACGGATCTTGAGCAACCGGCCGAGCGGCGAGAGCCGAACGTCGAGCCGGGGGCTAGACCGCCGTCGCGAACACGACGACGTTCTTGTCGTAGTGCCCCACGTCGCGGTCGAAGTAGCCGCCGCATGTGATGAGGCGTAGCTCGTCGCCCGGCACCGCGCCGAAGACGCGCGCCGTTGGGAACTCGGCCTTCTCGACCGTGACGACCTCGGTGACCTGATAGCTGGTGACGCCGCCTTCGACGTCGCTCACGCTCACCACATCGCCAGCGGCGAGCTCGTCGAGCCGGAAGAACGCGGCGGGGCCGGCGAGACCGTCGACGTGGGCCGCGATGACCGTCGGCCCCCGACCGCCGGGCTTGCCGCCACCCGTGAACCAGCCGATCTCGTCGAAGTCCACGGGCACCTCCATCTTGCCGTCGGCGGCGATGCCGAGGTCGATGAGCGTGTCCTCGACACCGATCGCCGGGATCGACACCGCCGTGGGGGCGACGCCTTCCTGGAGCACCTCGACGCCACCCGCTGGGGGCGCCGCCGGAGACTCGACCTGCGCCGGCGCGGTCGCCTCCGGAGCGGATTCGGGAGCGGACTCCGGAGCGGACTCGACCGCAGTCGTCGAAGGCTGGACGCCCTCGGGAGGCGAGGCGTCCCCGCTCGGGGCGGCCGCGCATCCGCTCACGAGGAGCGCGGCCGCAACGACGAGCACCGGGACGCGCAACGCGCGCCCCGGCACCCGAGAGGAGTTCCTGGTCACTGACCCGCTGCGCGAGCCTTGCGCGCAACCGCGAGCCCGGCGACGCCGGCAACGGCGAGGCCGCCGAGACCGAGGAAGCTGAGCGTCATCGCGTCGAGGCCACCAGCGGCTGCGGCTCCGCCGGCACCCGTGTCGACGCCGCCGACCGGAACCTGCACGAGCTGGCCGCGGACGACGCCGGCCTTGAAGTCAGCCGTGTGCGAGTCGCCCGTGAAGCCGGCCGGGTTCGCCTCGATCTGCTTGAGCGTGAAGCCCTCACCCGTGTCCGTGCCGGCGTCCGAGTTGAGGCCCGTCGTGAACGGGCCCTCGAGGCATCCGCTGCTCGTGCGCGTACCATCACCGTTGTCGGTGGGGTTCGGGAAGGCGATGCGCGGCGGGCCGGCCTGGCCCTCGGCAGCCTCGTGGATGTGCGTGGCGGTCTTCGCGGGGCTCTCGTACTCGCCCGTCACTCCCGTGAGGGTGATGTCGTAGCAGATGATGTTCAGGTCCGAGTTGATGCGGAAGTCGAACTGACCCATCGCCCCCGGCTCACCCGGGGTCACAACACCGTCGTTGTTGATGACCGCATCCGGAGTCGCCATGACCGTGTAGGCGCTCGTGAACGAGTCCGGCTCGGCGACCTCCGTCTCAGCGGTGGCGGGAGCTGCGGCGACAAGGGCGATGGCGGCGGCAGCTGTGGCGCCGAGGGCGAGCGACTTCGCGAACGTGTGCTTGGGCATGAGGGGTGCCTTCCTGCTTCGCAGCTCCCCGATGGAGCCGTCGTACAGGGGCATACGGCGGCGACCCGTCCCGCGTTCATCGGACTTCGAACTTTTTCTGACGAAGATTTCGGGAAGCCCCCTGAACGCTGGACCCGATCCGGCGGTACTCCCCTGTACCAACCCGAGTTGGGGTATACCAACCCGAGTTGAGTCACCGGAGGGAGCAGCCGTGAGCACTGCCGTTATCGTTGACCGCGCACGGTGGTCGACGACGAGAGGACACGCCCGTATGGCGGATGCGCCCCACTCGTTCGACCTGCACTCGGCGTTCCGCGACCACGGCAGCGTGCTCCTCGGCTTCACCGTCAACGCCCTCCGCGACCGGCCGCTCGCCGAGGACTGCGTGCAGGAGACCTTCCTCCGAGCCTGGCGCGCCCGAGACAGCTTCGACTCCACCAAGGGCGGCGAGCGGACCTGGCTCTTCGCGATCGCCCGCAACGTCATCTCCGACGCGCTGCGAGCCCGCGACCGGCTCCCCCGCATCGCAGCCTCCGACGCATCCACCGCCTCCGCGGACCTCCCCGCCGAGACCCCGGACCCGCTGACCGGGCTCGGCCTCACGGAAGCGCTCGCCCGCCTGCCGGACGAGCAGCGGGAAGCGATCGTCGCCATCCACCTGACCGGGTACAGCTACGCTGAGTTCTCCGCCCGCTGCGGGGTGCCCGTCGCCACTCTCCGCACCCGCGTCTTCTACGGCCTCCGCGCCGTCCGCGGCCACCTCGACGAACCTGGAGGAGCTCGTGACTGACCACAACGCAGACCGCCGCGGCGAGCTCATCGCCGCCGCCCTCGTCGGCGAACTCAGCGCAGTCGAAGCCGCCGAGTTCGAGCGGATGCGCGCTTCCGACCCCACCATCGACGCCGAGCTGGCCGAGCTGCGCGCCCTGACGGGACAGCTCTCCGACCATCCCGAGTGGCTGGATGCGACGCCCAGCGATGAGCTTCGTGACGCCGTGCTGGCATTCGGGGCCGCCGACGCTGGTGCCGATGGTCCTCAATCGGGTGAGCGTGACCGTGGCAGTGGCAGTGACCGTGACCGTGACAGTGACAGTGACAGTGGCAGTGACCGTGACCGTGACCGTTACACAGAAGCGCGGGCCGCGCCGGTCACGCCACTGCGTCGCCGGCGCTTCGGCGGCGCCCTGCTCGCCGGAGTCGCCGCCGTCGGCCTCCTGGTCGGCGTCGTCGGCGGCTTCTTCCTCCCCCGCCCCGAGACGCCGCCGCCCGTCGGCGACCCAGGAACGCTCGGCGCCGTCGAACCCGTCGACTTCCAAGGCGAACCCGCCGGCGTGGAGATCGACGGCAGCGTCGTCGCGCACACCTGGGGCACCGAGACCCTCCTCACCGTCACCGGTCTGCCGAGCGGCGAGTTCTACTCGGTGGTCGTCGTGGATGCGACCGGAGACGACGTCGGATCAGGGACCTTCCTCGGCTCCGAGGTCGAGATCAACTGCGCCGTCAACGCTGCAGCGCTGCGCGAAGAGGTCACGAGCGTCGAGATCCGCGGGGAAAGCGGCGACGTCGTCGCCGCTGCCGCGCTGCCGCGCGTCGAGGGGTAGCTTCCGGGGCTGGCACTGCCGGGGCGAGCGAGCACTGCCGGAGCAAGCACCTTCGGGGGGCTTTCGGGGGCAAGCGCTGCCGGGGCAGGCGTTGCCGGGGCAGGCACCTTCGGGGCTGGCACTTTCGGGGGCGGTCGCTGCCAGGGCAGGCACCTTCGAAGGCGAGCACTGTCAGGGCGGGCATGTCCGGGACCGGAGGGGCCCGGCGTGAGTCGGGACGAATCCGGGCCGGCCGTCTTTCGCCAGACGCGCCTGGGATGAAGCTCGGGTCCACTGTCGGTAGCACGTGGTCTGCTGAGCCGAGACGCGGGCGTGCCTGGCAGCCCGCGCGATCCCTCCAGCGACGTGAGATGGAGCGCATGCCAGTCAAACCGGGGCGTACATGTTGAGAACCTGCACCTGCACCTGCACCTGCGCATTCGAAACTAGAAACGAATTCGTAGGGAAAAGTCCTGTTCAACTGTTGATTGAACCGGGCCAAGTTGGTATACTCGAATCAATCTTGGGGGAGGTTATCGTGGCATCGCAGGCTGAGCAGGAGGCGCATCGTCAGTCGTCAGGACAGTCGTCAGGACAGTCGTCAAGGCAACCCTCAGGTGAGACGGCTGTCGTGGACGCGCTTCTCGAGGCGCGCTTCCAGATGGCAAGCCTTCCGGACGCGGAGATCGTCGTTGTGCTCCGTGAGCTCGCGGCTCGCCGACGCGTCCTGGACGCCGCGCTCGTTGAGGTAGCTGGCGAACTCTTGCGCCGCGAAGACGAGTCTCCGCGAGCGGAGACGGTCGCTCGGAAGTCCGGGTTTCGGAACCTTGCGGCGATGGTCGAGCAGGTGCTCGCGGTGAAGCCCTTCGAGGCGAAGACCTTGCTGCACGTCGCAGAGGCGACGAGGGAGCGGATGAGCGCCACGGGCGAGCCGATCCCGCCGAGGTACGCGGAAGTGTCGAAGGCGGTGGGCTCCGGGGTTCTGTCGGTGGCGCAGGCAGCCGCGATCACGAAGGGGCTCGACCGCACCGGCAACCGGGTGGACGTCGACGAGCTCGCCCGCGCCGAGGGTGAGCTGGTCGCGTCCGCGTGCGGCCTGAATCCAGAAGATGAACAGCCCGCGGTACCGAAGGTCCTCGAGGTGCAGGCCGCGACCTGGGTTTCCTACCTCGACCCCGACGGCGACGAGCCGCGCGCCGACAAGATCGCCGAAGAGCGCGGCCTCTGGATTACGCGGCGCGCCGACGGTGCGGTGTCAGGGAAGTTCGTCGCGACGCCCGAGCAAGGCGAGCAGCTGCTCTCAGTCTTCGACGCCCTCCTCTCTCCGCGCCGAGCCGTGGAGTTCCCGGCCGCATCCGAGTGCGGGGAACCACTCGCGCCAGCACTCGGTGCCGACGAGCTCCCGTCCGGTGCCGGCCGCAGCGACGGTGACAACCACAGCGACGTCGGTGAGGACGAGATCGTTGACGTCCCACTGGTTGACCCGCGCTCGATCGAGCAGCAGCGCATCGACGCGCTCACGATGATCCTCCGCGCCTACGCCGAGTCACCCGACGCGCCCCGCACCGGCGGCGAGGCACCAACGGTCATCATCGTCACCACCACCGCCGGACAAGACGGCACCGCCACCCGACCCGAAGACCTGCCCCACCTCGAGCGCACCGGAGAGCCAGTCCCACCGTCAGTCGCAGCCCAGGTCGTCTGCGACGGGTTCATCCGCATCGCGATTACCGACACCAACGGCGAGATCCTCGACCTCGGCCGCAAACAACGCCTCTTCACCACAGCCCAACGCCGGGCGGTCGCAACCCGCGACCGGCACTGCCGCGCACCCGGATGCAGCGCACCAGTCCGCTGGTGCGAAGTGCACCACGCCCTGCCCTGGAGTCAGGGCGGACCAACCGACGCGAAAGACGGCATCCTGCTGTGCTCCTTCCACCACCACGAAGTGCACCGCGAGAGACTCACCCTCACTCGCAGCAGCAACGGACGCTGGCACGTCGCACCCACGCTCGGACGCCACGTACCGCCCAGAACCGTCCGCCGCCGCGGATACGCACCCAGCGACACCCAGGCCGCCCGCCCACAGGTCAACCGAAGAGCTTGAGGTCCTTCAACCTTGTATTCCTGCGACCCTGCAACCCGTGCAAGCGCGCAACCCCACGGTGCCGCAGACCGCGGCCCAACGGGTCAACGGGTCAACGGGTCAACGGGTCAACGGGTCAACGGACCTACAATCCCGATCCCGAGCCCGAGCCCGAGCCCGAGCCCGAGCCCGAGCCCAGATTCCCCCGGACCCACGAACCCGAGACCTCACGCGCTCACGGACACTTACAGGCTCACGGACCCGAAATCTCACGCGCTCACAGGTCGCGGACGCTCACGACTCACGACTCACGACTCACGGCCCTACGGCCCTACGGCCCTAAGGCCCTAAGGGTCTACGGCTCTACGGCTCTACGGCTCTACGGCTCTACGGCTCTACGGCTCTACGGCTCTACGGCCGACCTTCCTCCGCGCCCCTGGCCGCGGCAAGCACGACCTTGATCGTGGCCGCATCATCGGGAACCGTCGGGTCAAGACCTGCCACCGAGGCGAACTTCGCCAGCCGGTTCATGATCGTATTCCGGTGGCAGAACAGCACACCCGCGGCCTTCGACGCCGAACCGGAGGCCATGTACACCTCGACGGCTTCCACCAGAAGATCCCGTTCCGATGAAGGCAGGAGCGCGAAATCGCGGAGCGCATCCGCAGCCAGGCTCGACGCCACCGGTCCAAGCCTCCGGACGACAAGACTCGGCCAGTGCTGCGCGAGCACGGCAGCACGCCCCGGAACAGCGAACTCAGCCAGCTCGGACGCCAGCTGCCACATCTCGCTCAGCGACGACAGCGTCGCCGCCGACTGGGAAACACCCACCTGCAGATCCGCGAGCGCCAGCTGCACCAACACGCCCGACGAACCTGACCGACCTGACGAAGACGAAGACGAACTCGACGGACCCGACGAACCGGCCACACCAGACACACCCGACGTCCCTGCGATCACCGCGAACTCGACACCATCCAGGCGCAGGCACACCGCCGCAGGGAAGACGTCCTGCACATCCGCGGCGAACCCTGCCGCCGCATCCTGATGCGCGACGGCGACCCAGTACGGTCCAGTGAGCGGAATCTCGAGCGCCTCCGCCGCCTGCACGTGCAGCTGCGAGTCATCGACCCCACCCCGCAGCAGACGACGCAGCAGGAACGCCTGCTCCTGCTCGAGCTCCGCCTTCACCTGCCCAAGCTCGAGCATGTACCCCGACTGCACGCTCGTCGTGTGCGCCTCCACAACCTCCCAGATCGCGACCACGTCGTCGGACAGGCGGTCCGCCTCCCCAGGCAGACGGTCGTTGAGCGCCTGCCAGATGAACCGGAAATCCATGCGCACCGCCCGCAGCAACGACTCGAGCGGCACCCCCTGCCGGACCCGCTTCCGGCCGATGGCCCGCGAGTGCGCCCGCAGCTCATCCTCGAGCCGCTCCCCGCCCAGCTGGCGGAACATGAGGCCCAGCGTCGTGAATGCCGTGCTGTGCACGTCGCGCTCCGCGATGACCGACTCCACGTATCCGGTCAGCGTGCGCACCTGACTCACGTAGAGCGTCGTGATCTCATCGAGGTCGGCGAGGCACGACCGGATACCGCGCCGCAACGCGGGCGAAACAGTCACGTCATCCATTCGCCAAAACTCCGCTCAGATTGTGCATTTGCCCATCCTAGCCGCGCAATCGAGTGGGCCTGGCGATTGCCCAACCCCGCCGATCCGGGGTTGCATAGGAACACCGACGTCACCGCAGACGTGCACGTTCACATGCAGGCCTTTCCCCAACATCGGAGCCACCATGTCCCACAACACCCAGACCCCCGCCTCGGGCGCAGCCTCGGGCCCACCCTCGGGCGCACCCGCCAGCGCGCCGAAGGTCAGCCTCAAAGACGCGCGGCGCATCGCCTTCGCCGCCTTCGTCGGCACCGCACTCGAGTGGTACGACTACTTCCTCTTCGGCACCGCCGCGGCCCTCGTCTTCAACCGCCTCTTCTTCACCGACCTCGACCCGGCCGGCGCCACCCTCGCCGCCTTCGCGACCTTCGGCGTCGGCTTCGCGGCCCGCCCGATCGGCGCCGTCGTCTTCGGCTGGATCGGCGACCGCTACGGCCGCCGCCCCGCCCTCCTCACCACCATCGTCATGATCGGATGCGCGACAGGACTCATCGGCGTCCTCCCCGACTACCTGGCAGTCGGCATCGCAGCCCCCATCATGCTCGCCGTCCTCCGCCTCGTGCAGGGCTTCGCCGTCGGCGGCGAATGGGGCGGCGCGACCACCATCGCCATCGAGCACTCCCCCGAGAAGATGCGCGGGCGCTTCGCCGCCCTCGTGCAGATCGGCTCCCCCGTCGGCACCCTCGTCTCCTCCGGCGCCTTCGCCCTCGTGCTCATGATGCCGCCCGAGACCTTCGACGCGTGGGGTTGGCGCCTCCCCTTCCTCCTCGCGTTCCCGCTCCTCGGCATCGCCCTCTACATCCGCCTGAAGGTGGAAGAGTCCCCCGTCTTCAAGGAGCTCGCCGCGGCCGGCGAACAGGTCAAGGTCCCCGTCCTCGAGCTCTTCCGCAAGTCCGGGCTGCGCCTCCTCGTCGCCGTCGCAGCAGCCATGCTCGGCGTCGGAGGGTTCTACATGATGACCACCTTCGTCGTCTCCTACGGCACCAACGTGCTCGAAGTCGACCGGCAGGTGATGGTCAACGCGACCCTCATCGCCGCCGTCCTCCAGATCGGCGTCACCATCTTCGCCGGCCGCCTCGCCGAACGCTTCGGCCCAGGCCGCATGACCGTCGTCGGCGGGCTCACCACCGGCATCGCCGCCTTCCCGCTCTTCTGGCTCATCGACACCGAGAGCCCCATCGCCATCACGGCAGCCGTGAGCATCGGCATCGCCCTCATCACCCTGTCGTACGCCGTCACCGGGGCCCTCCTCGCGGAGCTCTTCCCACCCCGACTCCGCTACAGCGGCGTCTCCCTCGGCTACAACCTCGCCGGCGCCATCAGCGGATTCCTGCCCCTCATCGCGACCGCGCTCATCACCGTCGGCGACGGCTCATCCTGGCCCGCCGTGCTCGTCCTCATCGGCATCTGCCTCGTCACCGTCATCGGCGGCGCCTTCGGCGAGCGGATGCGCCTCCGCGACGACATCGTCGAGATCGACCACAACGCGTAACCGACACCGCCAGCTCACGGACCGCGTGCGCCCCACCGCGAGCGCCCCACACAACGACGAGCGCCCCCGCCCGACCGCGAGCGCCCCCAAACGAAAGCAGGACCAGAGCATGACCACACCGACCAGCAGCGACATCGACTCCAGCGTGACCCCTGCCACCGCGACGGCCAGCCCCCTCAGCGACGAGCAGCGCCAGCGCATCCTCGACGCCGTCGACGCCGCCTTCGACCAGCAGATCGCCTTCACGCAGGAGCTCGTCCGGCACCCGTCGCTTCGAGCCAACGAGTCGTCGGCGCAGGACCTCCTCTACGGCGCCATGGCCGGCCGCGGCCTCACCATGGACCGCTGGGAGCTCGACCCCGTCGAGCTCGCCGCCCACCCGGGAGCCGGAGCAGTCGAGATCTCCTACGAAGGCCTCGAGAACGTCGTCGGCACCTTCACCCCACCCCAGGAACGCGGAAGCTCGCTCATCCTGAACGGACACATCGACGTCGTCCCTGAAGGCCCCGAGAGCCAGTGGGCGCGGTCCCCGTGGGACGCGACCGTGCGAGACGGCTGGCTGTACGGCCGCGGCAGCGGCGACATGAAGGCAGGCCTCGTCGCCAACCTGTACGCCTTCGACGCCGTCCGGGCGGCGGGCCTCGCGCCGACGGGTCGCATCCACTTCGAGTCCGTCGTCGAGGAGGAATGCACCGGCAACGGCTCCCTCTCCGCGCACCTGCGCGGCTACACGGCCGACGCCGTCCTCATCCCAGAGCCCGAGGAGGACATGCTCGTGCGCGCCAACACGGGCGTCATCTGGCTGCGCCTCCGCGTCGACGGCAAGCCCACCCACCCCCGTGAGATGCAGACCGGCTTCAATGCCATCGACGCCGCCTACTACGTCATCGGCGAGCTCCGGAAGCTCGAGGCAGACTGGAACGCCAAGCAGGGCGAGCACCGCTACTTCGAGGACCTCGACCACCCCATCAACTTCAACGTCGGCAAGATCCAGGGCGGGGACTGGGGCTCCAGCGTGCCGGCCTGGTGCGAGGTCGACGTGCGTGTCGCCCTCTACCCCGGCATCACCGCAGACGCGGCCTGGGCCGAGATCACCGACGCCCTCGACGGCGTCACCGCAGACGGCAACGGCAACCCCATCGTCACGACCGCGACGAAGACCGGCTTCTACGCCGAGGGGTACGTCCTCGAGGAGGGCGGCGCCGCCGAGCGGGCGCTCGAACGCAGCCACAGCGCAGCGTTCGGGGGCGCCGAGCTCGAGTCGTTCGTCACCCCCGGCTACCTCGACGGGCGAGTCTTCGTGCAGTACGCCGACACCCCCGCGCTCGTCTACGGCCCCGTCTCCGAAGCCATCCACGGCTACGACGAGCGGGTGAACCTCGAATCGGTGCGCCGCATCACGAAGTCGATCGCGCTCTTCATCGCCGAATGGTGCGGGGTGGAGTAGCCAGCAGCGAGTAGCCAGCAGCCAACACGCGCCGCGCGCGACCTCGACCTCGGCACCCGCCGAGCAGTCGAGGTCGTGCGCGGTTTGTCACCCCCCGAGGCGACGCGTCAGCTGAGCCTCGCCCCCTCGGCGATCGCGAACCCACCCTCGCCGTCCGATTCGACGAAGAGCAGCTCGTGAGAAGCGACGTGCCCAGCGAGCATCGGCACACCGGTCGCCGCGCACTCCTCGAGCAGAGCACGCCTCGTGGACTCCGCGACCTCCTTCATGGAGCAGAAGCTCGACGACAGACCGGGCTCAGCGACCTGCAGGACGTGGTGCAGCGCATCCCCGGAGATGATCGCGACCGTCGAACCCGACGCCGGGTCGAGCACCCGAACCACCATGTGCCCCGGAGTATCGCCGGGCGCGTGCTCCAGCACGACGGACGGCGACGCCCGATGCGGAAGCTCGACCACGTCCGCTTGCCCCGCCAGGAAGACCGGCTCGATCGAGTCGGCCCAGAAGTCACCGTTGCGCTCGAACATGCCCCTGGCGCTCGGCCCCGTGATGAAGGCGCGATCGAGCTCGTTGAACAGGTAGCGCGCGTTGGGGAACGTCGGCGACCACCCGCCCGCCGCACCCGCCGCCGTGTTCCATCCGACGTGGTCGCAATGCAGGTGCGTGTTGACGACGACGTCGACCTCGGCAGGGTCGACGATCGTGGCGAGCTCCTCGAGCCACGTCGTGGCGAGCCCGTTCCACATGTCCCGGATGCGCGGCTTGCCGTTCCCGACCCCCGTGTCGACCACCGCGACGAAGCCGCGTGAGCGCACGACGTAGCTGCTCGACGCCATCACGAGGCGGTCGGTGCTCGCTTCGTAGTCGTCCGGCCCGAGGGCGGCGATCTGCGGACGGAGCGGGTCGGTATCGACGAACATCTCCTCGACGGGGAGCATCGCCGAACGCGACTCCTCGATGCGGTAGATCTGCGTGTCGCCTCTGGTCAGCAGCGGTCGCATGGTGCCCTCCTCGACGTGTTCGAGTCCCCGGGCGCCACTTCTGGCGCACGTGAGACCCCGGGCCAGATGGCCTGCATCCACCCTGAGTGCACAATGTTGCCTGGAGGTTTCATTGCATGCAATGAGTGTTACCAGCGCGTAAAAAGCCGCCTATCTGGTCAAGATTGCATGCAGTTTGCGGCTAGCGTCCATCTCACCGGCTCAGAACATAGCCGAACCACCACCGCTTCACCGCCTCACCGCACCCTGCTTCTCACCGCACCCCAGCTCCTCCTCCCAGCTCCGCTCACCTCGTCGCTCCCGGAAAGGACGCGCATGCGTTCCCACAGACTTCGCGTCGGCACCGCCGTCGCCATGCTCGGCATCACCACCCTCGCCGTCACCGCCTGCTCCACCGGATCATCCTCGGCCTCCGAAGACGCCACCTTCGCGGTCAACATCGCCGCGCTCGAGGGCGCCCCCACCTTCGACCCCGCCGCCAACATGCGCGGCTCCGCCTTCAACTACGCGGCAGCCGCCTACGAGAGCCTCGTCACGAGCGACGCCGAAGGCGCCCTCCAGCCGGGCGTCGCCACGGCCTGGGAGTACACGAGCCCCACCGAGCTCACTATGGACTTCCGCCTCGACAGCGTCTTCGAAGACGGCTCCCCGATGACCGTCGAGCTCATCAAGGCCAACCTCGAGCGCTACCAGGAGACTCCGGGCACCTACCAGGCGCGCCTCAACTCGATCGACGCGATCGAGGTCGTCGACGAGGACACCCTGAAGTTCAGCCTCAACACCCCGGACCAGTCGCTGCCGGAGGCCTTCTCCCTCACCGTCGGCATGATGGTCAGCCAGGCCGCCCTCGACGACCCGACGCTGCTGCTCACCGACACCTACGGCTCCGGGCCGTGGATCCTCGACTCCTACACGGAGGACAGCGAGTACAGCTACATCCGCAACCCCGAGTACGCGGGGCCCATGGACGTGCAGGTCGACGAGCTCAACATGTTCGTCATCACCGACCTGACCGCCCAGCTCAATGCGCTCCTCGCCGGCGACGTCGACATCATCTCCGCCCAGTGGAGCCAACGCGACCAGGCGGAATCCCAGGGCTTCGCAGCCGCCTCCAACGAGTCCAACGTCGGCGGCCTCATGCTCTTCGACCGCGGCGGCGACGTCATCCCCGAGCTCGGCGACGTGCGCGTCCGACAGGCCATCAACTACGCCCTCGACCGCGACGCCATCGGCACCGCCCTCTGGAGCGACTACCAGCGAGGCACCTCCTCCGTCTTCGGCAAGTTCACCTCCGCCTACGACGAGTCGCTCGACGACTACTACGAGTACAACCCGGAGAAGGCGAAGCAGCTCCTCGCCGAGGCCGGCTACGCCGACGGGTTCGAGCTCCCCATCCTCAGCCGCACCATGTTCGGCGAGAACAAGCGCCTCGAGGCGACCCTCCCCTACCTCGAAGCCGTCGGCATCACCGCCACCCTCTCCGACCGCACGAACGACTACTTCGACGCCATCACCAACAAGGAGTTCGGCGCTTCCCAGGGACAGCAGAACGGCGGCATCGACTCCTACGTCAACAGCATGAACATGCTCGCCCCCAACGCGCAGCTCAACCCGTTCGGCACCGACGACCCCGAGCTGACGGCCCTCATCGCCGACGCCTCCAGCGAGCTCGACGCCGACGCGGCAGCCACGAAGTGGCAGGCGGTCAACAAGTGGGTCGTCGAGAACGCCTGGTTCGCGCCGGTCGCGTTCTACCACACGCACACGGTGTGGGATGCGGAGAAGCTCGGCGGCGTCGAGCTCGCCGCCGGCCAGGTCTTCCCGCTCCCCTTCAGCTGGACCCCCGCCGAATAGGCACCCGGGCTCCCGCAGCAGGCGCACCGCGTTGCCCAGCACCCAGCACGCAGCACGCAGCACGCATCACCGGATGCGCGGGGAGGCGCCCCTCCCCGCGCATCCGCCCAGCACCATCACCAACCTGAAAGGAGCACACGTGGCCCTCTACATCCTCCGGCGAGTCGGCATCACCGTGCTCATGGTCTTCCTCGTCGTCTCGGCCGCCTTCTTCCTCGTGGCCCTGATGCCGAACGACGTGACCCAGACCATCCTGGGCCCCGACGCCACCCCGGAGGCCCGCGCCCAGCTGCGTGACGAGATGGGCTTCAACGACCCGATCCTCGTGCGCTACCTCGCCTTCCTCGGTGGCCTCCTGACCGGTGACCTCGGCGTCTCCTACCTCAGCCAGCAATCGGTGACGATGCAGGTGCTCGAGCGGCTCCCTGTCACCCTCACCCTCTCGATGGGCGGCATCCTCCTCACGACCGTGCTCGGCATCGTGCTCGGCATCCTCGCCGCGAGCCGCGGCGGCTGGCTCGACACGATCATCCGCGGGGCCGCCGGCGTCATGCAGGCCATCCCGAGCTTCTGGCTCGCCGTGCTGCTGGTGCTCGTGTTCGCCGTGAACCTCAAGATGTTCCCCGCGTCCGGCTGGGAGCCCTTCACGGAGGACCCCGCCGAGTTCCTCCGCCGCATCACGCTGCCCCTCATCTCCATCGGCATCGCGGGCACCGCGGCGGTCGCCCGCCAGGCGAGGGTCGCGATGCTCGACGTGCAGGGCCGCGACTTCATGCAGACCCTGCGAGCGACGGGGCTCCCCGAGTGGCGCATCGTCTGGCTGCACGGGCTCCGCAACGCCGCCATCCCCGTCCTCACCGTCATCGGCCTCCAGTTCGTGGCCCTCTTCGGCAGCGCCGTGCTCATCGAGCAGGTCTTCGCGCTCCCCGGCGTCGGCAAGCTCGTCGTCGACTCCGTCAACCTCGGCGACATGCCCATCGTGCTCGGTGTCGTCGTCGCCCTCAGCGTCGTGATCCTCGTCATGAACCTCGTCATCGACATCCTCTACGGCATCATCAACCCGAAGGCGAGGCTCGCATGACCCGCGTCCGACGCACCGACACCGCCCTCTCCAGACTGCTCAGCAAGCCGGGAGCCGTCGTCGCCCTCGCCTTCCTCGTCCTCCTCGGCCTGTCGGTGATCTTCGCCGACCTCGTCGCCCCGCTCGACCCGCTCGCCCAGGACCTCGCTCTCGCGCGTCAGCTGCCGAGCGCCGAGCACCTCCTCGGCACCGACGACCTCGGGCGCGACGTCTTCTCCCGCCTCATCCACGGCGGCGCAGCGACCCTCGGCGGTGCCGTCCTCGCGGCGGTCGTCGCGATGGGAATCGGCATCCCCCTCGGCATGATCGGCGGCTACTTCCGCGGCTTCACCGACACCCTCGTCTCCCGCTTCGCGGACTTCTTCCAGGCCCTGCCCACGATCGTCATCCTCATGGCCGTGATCGGCGCCTTCGGCAACAACACGACCGTCGCGATGGTGACCCTCGGCATCGCGATGAGCGACGGCTTCGTGCGCCTCGCCAGGGCCACGACGCTGCAGGTGCGGCGAGAGCTGTACGTGGATGCCGCGAACGTCGCCGGCATCGCACCCGGCCTCATCCTGTTCCGCCACGTGCTCCCCAACATCCGCGGACCGCTGCTCGTGCAGCTCTCCATCACGATGGGCGCCGCCCTTCTCATCCAGGCTGGCCTCGGCTTCCTCGGCCTCGGGACCCCACCCCCGGCGCCCAGCTGGGGCGGCATGATCAGCGAGGCCAGCGAGCTCATCTACCTGCACCCGTGGCTGCTCGTACCGAGCGGCGTCATCATGATCCTCTCCATCCTCTCCTTCAACGTCGTCGGCGATGCGCTCGCCGGCAACCGCCCCGGGACCACCCTCGTCCGCTCCTTCTTCCGCAAGAAGCCGGCAGCCCAGGTCGCCACCAAGCCCGTTGCCGTCGACGACCCGCAGCCGGACGTGGACGACGCCATCGTCTCCGTGCGCGACCTCAGCGTCTCGTTCACCGACAGCACCGGCGAGTTCGCGGTCGTGCAGGGCGTCTCCTTCGACGTGCGCCGCGGCGAGGCCCTCGGCATGGTCGGCGAATCGGGATGCGGCAAGTCGGTGACCGCGAAGAGCCTGCTCGGCCTCGTCGCCCCAGGCGGCCGCGTCTCGAAGGGCGAGATCGTCATCGACGGCACCAACATCGTCGGGCAGAGCAACAAGCAGCTTCGCGCCGTGCGCGGCTCGAAGATCGCCCTCGTCTCGCAGGAGCCCATGACGGCCCTCGACCCGACGTTCACGATCGGAGCCCAGCTGCGCGAGGCCATCGCCCACCACACGGGCCGCAAGGCAGGCGAAGTGCAGGAGCGGGCACTCGAGCTGCTCCGCCTCGTCGGCATGCCCGACCCGCAGCAGGCCGCCGCCAGCTACACGTTCCAGGTCTCCGGCGGGATGGCGCAGCGCGCCGCCATCGCCATGGCGCTGACGGGCGAACCCGAGGTGCTCGTCGCCGACGAGCCCACGACCGCCCTCGATGTGACCGTGCAGGCCGAGATCCTCGACCTGCTGCGGCGCCTCCGCGAAGAGCTCGGCCTCGCGGTCATCATCGTCACGCACGACCTCGGAGTCGTCGCGGACACGTGCGACCGCGCCGTCGTCATGTACGCCGGCCAGGTCATCGAAGAGGCCGACGTCGACACGCTCCTCACGGCCCCATCGCATCCCTACACCAGAGCCCTGCTCGCGGCGATGCCCGCCAACGCCGTCGCCGGAGTGCCGATGGATGCCATCAGCGGCGCCGTGCCAGCACCTCGCGACTGGCCGACCGGGTGCCGCTTCGCCGAGCGCTGCACCTTCGCGACCGAGCGCTGCCGCACCTCCCCCGTCGCCCTCACCCTGCAGCGCCGCGGAGACGGCAATGCAAGCGCAGATCAGCGCCCCGCCGCCGGCCAGCAGCGCTCCGGCATGGCCCGCTGCGTGCGGGTCGAGGAGGTCGCCAAGGCGGCCCGCACCGGCTCGGCCACCCAGAACTCCAGCGTGAAAGAGAGGAGCATCGCATGAGCGAAGAGCTGCTGAGCGTCGACCACCTCCAGATGCGGTTCAAGAACCCCCACAACCGCGCGCAGACCGTGCACGCCGTCGACGACGTGAGCTTCACCGTCGCCCCCGGCGAGATCCTCGGCGTCGTCGGGGAGTCCGGCTCGGGCAAGTCGACCATCGGGCGCTGCATCCTGGGCCTCGAGAAGCCGAGCGACGGCAGCATCCACTTCGGCGGCCGCGACCTCACGAAGCACTCGCTGCTCCGCAACCGTCGCGACATCGCCAAGCAGCTGCAGGTCGTCTTCCAGGACCCGTACAGCTCGCTCAACCCCTTCCGCACGATCGGACAGACCCTCGCGGAGCCGCTCCAGGCGGCCCTTCGCCTCTCCGACAAGCAGGCGGATGCGCGGGCTCGCGACATGCTCGAGACGGTCGGCCTCCCCCGAGCCGCGGCAGACCGCTTCCCCGGCCAGTTCTCCGGCGGTCAGCGGCAGCGCATCGGCATCGCGAGGGCCCTCATCATGCAGCCGCAGCTCGTCGTGCTCGACGAGGCGGTGAGCGCCCTCGACCTGTCGACGCAGGCGCAGATCCTCAACCTCCTCGCGCAGCTCGCGAAGGAACGCGGCCTCGCCTACATCTTCATCGCCCACGACCTCGACGTCGTCCGCTACATCTCGCACCGCACGCTTGTGCTCTACCGCGGACGCATCATGGAGCAGGGCCCGGCCGGTGACGTCCACAGCGCACCCCTCCACCCGTACACGGCGGCGCTCAACGCGGCAGCCCCCGTGACCGACCCGGTCGAGCAGCGCAAGCGGCGCACGGCGAGAGCGGCGGCGGCAACTGCGGCAACTGCGGCTGCAGCCGCGTCAGCCACCCCGCCCTCCCCTGCTTCCCCAGCAGCCCCAGCCACCCCAGCCACCGGACAGCTCGGCTGCCCGTTCGCGGCCCGCTGCGCCTTCGCGCAGGAGGTGTGCCGCACGAAGCGACCGGCCGACACCCCCGTCGGCGAGCGAACCGTGGCATGCCACATGTACGACGCGACGAGCGGCCACACGCGCCTCGGCGCCGGCATGCCAGCGGCCGAGCTCATCGCGAGCTGAGCGCCCCACCCCACCAGCTTCCACAATCCAGCCGCGGTGCCCCCGCACCGCGGCCACCCGAACACGAAGGAGCACGTCAATGCCAGACGTCACCGGATACCGCGCGAAGATCGGCGTCATCGTCCCATCGACCAACACGGTCGTCGAGCACGATGTCAACAAGCTCGCGCCCCACGGCATCACGTTCCACTGCGGTCGC
Source organism: Pseudoclavibacter sp. AY1H1 (assembly GCF_002931055.1). GTDB lineage: Bacteria > Actinomycetota > Actinomycetes > Actinomycetales > Microbacteriaceae > Pseudoclavibacter. The sequence continues at coordinate 51,630 of NZ_PSXX01000015.1, forward strand.
ATGTACGTCGAGCAGCAGGCCATGGGCGACCACACGAGCTTCATGGAGCTGCAGACGCAGATCCGAGGCTCCATGTCGGTGGCGCTGCGCGACGTCATGACGGCCCAGCCCGACCTCATGATGATGGGGATGTCGGCGCCCACCTTCAGCGGCGGCGTCGCCGGCAACGAGGCCTTCCAGACCGAGGTGAGCGAGCAGATCGGCGGCATGCCCGTCACCACCGGCGCATCCGCCTGCCGTGCCGCCCTCGAGACCCTCGGCGTGACGAAGATCTCCGTCTTCTCGCCATACCAGCCGGTCGCCGACAAATGGGTCGACCAGTACTTCACCGAGGCCGGCTTCGACGTCGTCAAGGTCACCGGCCTTCGCTGCCCCACCGCGACGTCGATCGCGAGCGTCACACCACGCGACCTCGTCACGGTGCTCGAGGAGATCGACACCCCCGAGACCGAGGCGATCGTGCAGGTCGGCACGAACCTGTCGTTCATCCGCATGGCCGACGAAGCCGAGACCTGGCTCGGGAAGCCCGTCGTCGCCATCAACACCGCCACCGTCTGGCACACCCTCAGGCAGGCCGGCTTCACCGACACCGTCGGCGGATACGGCACCATCATCCGCGAATTCTGACCGCCACAGCGCACACAAAGGACCACACCATGACTGCTTCCCCCCAGTTCGATGTCATCGTCGTCGGCGGCGGCCCCGTCGGCACCACCACCGCCCTCAAGCTCGCGAAGCGCGGCATGACCGTCGCACTCTTCGAGAAGCGCGAGGCGAGCACGCTCGAGCACCGCGCATCCACCTTCCACCCGCCGACGCTCGAGATGCTCGAGGAGCTCGGGCTCACCCAGCCGCTCATCGACGCCGGCATCATCGCGCGCTCGTACCAGTTCCGGGATGCGACGATCGGCAAGATCGTCGAGCTCGACTTCGCGGTGCTCGACGACGACACGGCCTACCCGTACCGCGTCCAGGTCGAGCAGAGCCGCCTCACCGCGGCCGCCCAGCAGGTCATCTCCGGCGAGCCCAACGTCACGTCCACCCTCGGCGCCGAGGTCATCGCGATTCGTGAGAGCGGCGACGGCTTCGAGGTGGACGTGCGCGGCGAGGACGGCGCCGTGAGCACCAGCACGAGCACCTACCTCGTCGCGGCGGACGGCTCGCGGTCCCTCGTGCGCGAGCACTACGACATCGACTTCTCGGGCCACACCTACCCGGAGCGCTACCTCGTCATCACGACGAGCCTGCCCCTGCACGAGATCCACGAGGACCTCGCCGTCGTCAACTACGTCGCCGACCCGGAGAACTGGCACGTCCTGCTGCGCAACCCCAGCGGCTGGCGCGTGCTCTTCCCCTGCGATCCCGCCCTCACGTCCGAGCAGCAGACCGACCCCGCCTACGTCGTGAGTCAGCTGCGGCGTGTGGTGCCCGAACTCGACGGCTACCCTGTTGTGCACGTCACCGTCTACGAAGTGCACCGCAAGGTCGCGCGGACGTTCCGCAAGGGCAACGTCTTCCTCGTGGGCGACGCGGCACACGTCAACAACCCGCTGGGAGGCATGGGCATGAACAGTGGAATCCACGACGGGCTCCTGCTCGCCGAGCTGCTGCCCGGCTACGCCAACGGCGAGGTCTCGAGCGAGGAGCTCGACGACTGGGCCGAGAAGCGCCGCGCCGTCGCCCGCCACTACGTCGGCGAGGAGACGGAGGGCAACTGGAACGCCCTCCGCGACACGAGCGAAGAGCGCCGCGCCGCGAAGCGCGCCGAGTGGGAAGCCCTCGGCCGCGACGAGACCGCCCGCCGACAGTTCCTCCTCACGTCGTCGATGCTCGCGAGCGTTCGATGATCGAGACCCCGACGCACGTGCTGCTGCCCGAGAGCCTCACGGGAGGCGACCTCGCCTACGCGGAGCTGCGCTCACGCATCATGAGCGGCGAGTACGCGCCGCACACGGTGCTGCGCGCGCAGGCGCTCGCCGCCGAGTTCGGGCTCAGCAGGACCCCCATCCGCGAGGCGCTCCAGCGCCTCGCGGAGGCGGGGCTCGTGGCGTACATCCCCAACAAGGGCGCCACCGTCATCGGCTACACGACCGAGCAGATGGCCGAGACCTACTTCGTCCGCGCCTCGCTCGAGAGCCGCGCCGCCGGCCTCGCCGCCGACCGCATGACCGACGCCGACGCCGAACTCCTCATCGACCGCATCGAGCGGATGGACCCCCTCGTCCACGCCAGCGACCAGGACGAGATCGTCGAGCTCGGCCGCCTCAACCGCGAATTCCACGAGCACATCGTGAAGGTCTCCGGCAGCCTGCAGCTGCTGACGCTCCTGCGCAGCGTCAGCCAGGTGCCCATGATGATCCGCAACTACCAGGCGTACGGCGACACGTTCCGCATCCGCTCGAACCACCACCACCGCGACATCCTGACCGCCCTGCAGACGGGCGACTCGCTGTGGGCCGAGGTCGCGATGCGCTCGCACATCCTCGCTGCCCGCAACGCCGTGCTCCAGGGACCGGGCACCTCCACGACCGCTGGCGCTGCTCCCAACGAAGGCTGAGCCGTGTCGCGCACCACCGGGCCCACCACGGGGCCCGAGCAGCAGCATGCCCGGAATCCCCCGCTGGAAGGCGTTCCCGAGTCCAGTTCCGCGGGCCCCTCCACCCCCGCGGCCGACACACCCACGCACGTCTGGCGAACCCGCCGCCCGGGCCGGACCGCAACCATCGCAGGCATCGGCACGACCGTCGTCACCGCGCTCCCCGTCTTCCTCGTCGGCGGCCTGTCCATGCAGCTGCGCGCCAGCACGGGGCTCACCGAATCGATGCTCGGCATCGTCGTCGCCGCCTACTGGGGTGCGTCGGCCCTCCTCTCCCCGCTGGCCGGCAGCCTCTCGACGAGGCACGGCTTCCGCTGGGGCATGGTCATGGCCTCCTCGATCGGCGGCCTCGCCCTCATCGGCATCGCCGCCTACACGCCGACGTGGCAGTGGCTGCTCGTCTGGCTCATCGTCGCCGGAGCGGGGAACTCGCTCGGGCATCCACCCTCGAACGCCCTCATCGGGGTCGGCGTCTCGACCCGACGGCGCGCCCTCGCGTTCGGCCTCAAGCAGGGAGCGGTCCCCCTCGCCACCTTCAGCGCCGGCCTCGCCGTCCCCGCCCTGGGACTCACGGTCGGCTGGCAGTGGACCTTCGCGATCGCAGGAGCGCTCGCCGCCGTCGCCGTCGCGTTCCTCGCCTGGCGGGTGCCGCGAACGCCGCGAACGCCACGCGCCACGCGCCGCACTCGAGAGCGGCTCCCCCGCGACCTGCGCGTCTTCCTCATCCTCGCCTCAGCCGCGAGCGGGCTCGGCGCCGCCCAATCGAGCGTCATCGGCGCCTTCACCGTCACGACCGCCATCGGCGTCGGCTACACGGCCGCCGTCGCGGGCCTCCTCCTCAGCCTCGGCTCGCTCGCGAACATCATCGCGAGACCCCTCGCGGGCTGGCTCGCCGACCGCGGCATCGGAGGGACCCTCACCACGGTCTCGCTCATGATGCTCTCCGGCGCCATCGGCCTCGGCGGCATGGCGCTCGCCCTCCCCTGGAGCTTCGCCACCGGCGTCGTCCTCGCCTTCGGACTCGGCTGGGGGTGGAGCGGACTGCTCCACTACGCCGTCTCCAACGCCGTGCCCCGCTTCGCAGCCCAAGCCACGGGGCTCGTGCAGTCGGGCGCCTATATCGGCAGCGCGGCTGGCCCCTTCGCGATGGGGTTCGTCTTCGAGTACTTCGGACCGACCACCGGATGGCTCGCCGCCGCCGGCATCGCACTCATCGCCGCCACCACGGCCGCCATCGCCGCACGGTTCCACCCCACGCGGCGCCGCGCGCGCGCCGAAGCCCGGGCGGGATCCCTCGAGGCATCCCGCGAGGAATCCCTGGCCGAGTCGCGCGAGGAATCCCACGTCGATGATCAGGCCGGGGCAGCCACGTGAACCCGCTGGCCTTCCGCTTCCAACTCCCGCACCCCCGCAACCACATGAAGGGCACCACCATGACCCCCACGACCACCGCGTCCACAACTGCACCTGCACCTGCATCCGCTGGCGTGTCCGCTGCCGACGCCACCGCCAACCTGGCCACCGACCTCTCCGCCGACAACGACTACGCGGCCGCGGGCTTCGGACAGCGCCTCGGCTTCGGACGGAGGCCCGCGCTCATCGTCATCGACTTCGTCGACGCCTACCTCGTCGAGTCGTCTCCCCTGTACGCGGGCGTCGAGGACGAGCTCGCCTCGGCCGCACGCGTGCTGCACTCGGCGCGGGCAGCCAGCATCCCGGTGCTCTACACGGTTGTCGAGCAGGACACGGGCCCCACGGGCGGCGGGGTCTTCGCCCGCAAGGCCGCCGGTCTCGCGACCCTCGCCACGGGGTCCCCCCTCGGCGCCATCGCGGCGCCCCTCACCCCGCAGCAGGGCGAGCCGATCCTCTCCAAGAAGTACGCGAGCTCGTTCTTCGGCACCTCCCTCGCCACAGACCTGACGGTGCTCGGCTGCGACAGTGTCATCCTCGTCGGGCTCTCGACGTCCGGATGCGTGCGGGCCACCGCCGTCGACGCCTGCCAGCACGGCTTCATCCCGCTTGTGGTGCGCGATGCCGTCGGCGACCGCCGTTCGGAGCCCCACGAGGCGGCCCTCTTCGACCTCGACGCCAAGTACGCCGACGTCGTCAGCGAGCAGGATGTCGTCACCTACCTGGCGGGCCTCGCAGCCAGCTCGGCGTAGGGCCACCCCCGGGCCCCGGCCGCACCACCACCGCGCCCGCCGCTGCTGCTGCCCCCGCTCCTGCCCCTGCCCCTGCCGAAAGTTGTGGCCAAGTGCCGCCGGGATTCCTCCCAACCGCACTTCGCCACAACTCTCAGCCCCGGGCACGATGCTCTGGATGCGGACGCCGGGGCGCGGGGCCCGGCGCGGGCCCGAGGCTCCGCCGCACATCTCGCCACCAGCCAGCCCCAGAGACGCCGCCCACCACACTGCAACCACTGCCACTGCCCCTTCGCACGCGCCCCTGCAGCCCCAGCCCCTGCCCCTGCCCCTGCCCAAGGTTGTGGCAAAGTGCCGTCGGGATCCCTCCCGACCGCACTTCGCCACAACTCTCGGCGCCGGGCACAGACGCGGACGCAAGCCGCACGTCGCCCGCACCGGTCCGCGCACAACTAGCGCAGGGCCGACACTGGCCCCACCGTCACCGTCCGTCACCGGCACCTCTTCACAAGGTTGTGGCGAAGCGCCGTCGGGATTTCTCCCGACCGCGCTTCGCCACAACTCTCAGCGCCGGACGGGGGCGGGTGGCGCGGGCGCGGCTCAGCCTGCGACGACGTGCGGGGCGCTCGCCGCGGTGAACGCCTCCGCGTCCGGAAGCGACGGATCCCACAGCTTCGCGATGACACGCGCCCCGGAGACGTGCGCGCTGCCGGTCGAGCACAGCCAGACAGCCGGCGCCGCCATGACGTCGGGGGCCAGCAGGTTGCCATCCGCCCCCTTCCTGTCGGGGCCCGAGGGCAGCAGCTCCGTGTCGGCGGCGCCACCCGGCAGCAGCAGGTTGACGGTCACCCCGCTGCCGGCCAGGTCGGTGGCCCACGAGCGTGTCATCGCCTCGAGCGCCGCCTTCGACGGCCCGTACGGTGCGTACCCGGGCCTGATCATGGTCTGCGCGCTCGTCGAGACGTTGACGATCCGCCCTTCCCGCTGCGCGAGGAAGAGCGGCATCACGGCCTGCGACATGACGAACGGACCGTTGACGTTGGTGTCGATGATCTGCGACCACGTCGCGGCAGGCACATCCCAGAAGTGCACCGGGTCGGTCGTGAAGGTCTCGCTGACGAGGCGCATGCCGCGTCCCGCGTTGTTGACGAGGGCGTGCACACCCCCGAATCGCTGGACGGTGGCGTCGACGACCTCCTGCGCTCGCTTCGGGTCGCTCACGTCCGCGACCATCGGCAGCAGCATTTCAGCACCGCCCGGCAGCTCGGCGGCCTCCGCGACGACCTCGTCAAGGGCGGCGGATGCCCCGCTCGCGGTGATCGTTACGGCGTAGCCCGCCGCTCGCAGCGCGAGGGCCATGACGCGGCCGAGACCGCGGGACCCTCCAGTGACGATGGCGACTCTCGGAGAGGTGGTGTGTGCATCCATGCAGCTAGATTGCGTGCAATCTTGACTTATTGGGTGCGATTGGCGGATCTTTTCACACGATTGCAACATGGATTGCATGCGATCTTCGCATCGGGCGTCGATCATGGACACCATGCATCTCGACTCCTTCATCAACGGCCGCCGAGTGGCCTCGCCCGCGTCGCTCGCAGTGGTCAGCCCCATCGACGGGCACACCGTCGTCGGTTCCGTCGCGAACGCGAGCCCCGAGCAGGTGCGGGATGCGCTTGCCGCAGCCCGGACCGCAGCTCCGCTCTGGGCGGCGGTCCCGGCAGCCGACCGCGCGCGACAGCTCTCGGACGCGACCGAGGACGCCGCGGCGAACCCCGACCACTCCGGGCACCTCATCGCGAGCGAGATGGGCAAGCCCGCACAGGACGCGCACGGCGAGTTCCAGTTCGCCCGGCACCTCGCGAAGTTCTGCGCCGAGCACCTCGACGCGGTCTGCGCCGAGCAGCTCATCGACGATGCCGAGGGCACCCTGCTGCGCGTCGTCGAACCCATGGGCGTCGTCGCCGCCATCACCCCGTGGAACGCGCCCGTCATCCTCGCCGCACTCAAGGTCATCCCGGCGCTCATGACCGGCAACACCATGGTGCTCAAGCCCTCACCGCTCGCGCCCCTCGCCGTCACCGCGTTCTACTCCGCGATCGCCGCCAGACTGCCCGCCGGTGTCCTGAACCTCGTCAACGGCGAAGGCGAGACGGGAAGCGCACTCGTCGAGAGCCCCGACGTCGACCTCATCTCCTTCACGGGCGGCCCCGCCGCGGCCCGAGCCATCGGAGCAGCCGCCGCCCGCACCATCCGCCCCACCGTCATGGAGCTCGGCGGCAACGACGCGGCGATCCTCCTCGACGACGCCGACTGGGGCCCGGAGCTCGCCGAGCGGGTCGTGTTCGGTGCCATGCTGACGAGCGGGCAGGTGTGCATGGCCATCAAGCGCGTCTACGTTCCCCGCGAGCGCCACGACGCCTTCGTCGCCGACCTCGTGGCCGCCGCCGAGCGAGTCCTGCGGGTCGGAGACCCGAGGGTCGAGGGCGTGACGATCGGCCCCGTCATCAGCGGCGACGCGCGCGCACGCCTCGAAGCCCTCCGCGAGCGGTCAGCGGATGCGGGCGGGACCGTCACCGAGATCGGCACGCTCGACGAGTCCATCACCCCCGGCGGCCATTGGGTTCGGCCCGCGATCGTCACGGGCCTGCGCGACACGGACGAGCTCGTCCGCGAGGAGCAGTTCGGGCCGCTCCTCCCGATCCTCGCCTACGACACCGTCGACGAGGCCATCGAGCGAGCGAACGGGGTCGAGCACGGGCTTGCCTCGTCGGTGTGGAGCGTCGACATTCCGCGAGCGCAGGCCGTCGCGCGCCGACTCAGAGCGGGGTTCACGTTCATCAACTGCGCCAACCGTGCCGGAGTATCCCTCCGAGCCCCGATGGGTGGGCGCGGGGTCAGCGGCCACGGGCGAGAGTTCGGGGAGCTCGGCCTCTCCGAGTACGTGCAGAGCCACAGCATCAACTATCCGGCGACGGCACGGGTCGGAGCGGTGATGGCCGCGAACCGGTACCCGGGATCCTGAACGGCACGGGCCCGCGGGGAACGGCGCGTACTCCTCGAGCGCGGCGCCGCCCTGCCGAGCCCCGCCCTGCCAAGCACGATGCGGATTCGCCGAGCGCTGCGAGGAGGGACCCCGAAGCGTGCCGCCCAGTCGGTGCCGCTCAGCGCGTGCCGGTCCCGCGCATCCAGTCGTCGCCGTTGCCGCTGAGCGACTCCTGCACCGCGGCCTCGGCGTCGCTGAGCGCACGCTCGGCGGCGTCGAGCTCGAGCTTCGTCGCGCGCTCCGCGTCGAGGCGCTCACGGTCGGCGGCCTGCCGCTCTGCGCGCTCCGAGAGCGACAGGGACAGGGAGTCGGGCAGCTGCAGGTCCTCGCTGCGGAGGGCCGCGAGCCGCGACCTCAACTCTCGCGTGCGGAGGTATGCCTCGCGGACGCGAAGCATGCGCTCCGACTGCTGGCCTGCTTCGTTCGCGCTCCCATTCACAGCACCGAGCCTAGAGCGTCCCGCGGGGTCACACCGCCAGCGACGTCGCCCTGGCGGGTGCCGGCTCCTGGCAGATGCGCATCCCGGTCGGCGAGTTGGCGGAGGCGATGATGGCGCGCACCCAGTCATCGTTGATCGCGGGGAGGCGTCCGCCGATGAAACGGAACCGAAGGTCGGTCGTTGGGCTTATCCAGAGCGTCTCCCGACCGCTGCCCTGATTCGCGGGGCGCGACATGGAGAAGGCGACGCTGTGGCCCGCCCGGAGCATGCTGAGGAGTGCGACTTTGAGATGCAGGAGCGGGCGGTCGTCGATCTCCAGCTCGTGCCCTTGACTGCCGTAGTACATGAATCCCATGGGGTCACCTCTGGGTTGTGAGAAACCAAGGCGACGGATCCGTCTCGACCGCTCGGTGTGCGCCCCGAACAAGCGAAGGAGGGGCAGGGAGTACCGATTGTTCTTTGAGTGTTGCACGCGAGCGGCGCATTGCCTATGTGATCACCTGATCTCACAGCCTGCCGTTATCGGATGGAGGCACGGCCTGTCAATGCGGTTGCCCGGGGATCGCATCGAGAGTTGGGTGAGGGTCCACCCCGCCGCATCACCGCGTTCGCCAAGAGGAACCCATGGACTATCTCGTGCACATCAACGGCCGCGACTTCGTCGTCGGCGAGAACGCGATCGAGGGTCTGCGCTCGAGCCTGCTCGGCGCTGCCAGCGCCGGTGGCGGCTTCGTCGAGCTTCCCCACCCGACGGCGGCGGGCACGGCAGCGCTTGTGCTGCCCGAGTCGGCGGTGTGGATCGAGCCCGTCCCCGGGGAGGTCGTGGCTGACGAGGCCGGCTTCGTGCCGGACATTGCCTTCGTCGACGTGGAGGCGGCGCAGCGATAGCGGACGCATGCCGCGCTCCTCGTGGCCCGCACCTCGTACCGTGGGTGCATGAGCATCACAGGAGAGCCCAGGGTCGCCCTCGTCACCGGCGTCGGCCGCCGCCGCTCCATCGGAGCCGCGCTGGCGATCGGTCTGGCTCGAGATGGCTGGCACCTCGCGCTCAACCACTGGCAGGCCTACGATGACCGGCTCGGTCTCGAGCGGTCCGGTGACGACCCGCGGTCAGTGGCGCAGGAATGCCGCGAGCTCGGCGCATCCGTGGAACTCGTCGAGGGCGACCTGAGCGACCCGGCGGTTCCGGCCATGCTCATCGGCAGGGCGCAGAGCCTCGGCACGGTCTCGGGGCTCGTCATGTCGCACGCCGAATCCGTCGACAGCTCCATCCTCACGACGAGCCTCGACAGCTGGGACCGCCACTTCGCCGTCAACGCGCGAGCGACATGGCTGCTCATCAAGGCGTTCGCCGAGCAGCTGCCCGCGACCGGACCAACGGGCGATGCTCGTGCCAGCATCGTCGCCCTCACGAGCGACCACACCGTTGAGAACCTGCCGTACGGCGCCAGCAAGGGCGCGCTCGATCGCATCGTCACGGCGGCCGCCGCGGAGCTCGCCGACAGGGGCGTTCGCGCGAACGTCATCAACCCCGGCCCGATCGACACGGGGTGGATGGACGACGCGACCCGCGCCGGGTGCCGGGAGGCGACGCCCGCCGGTCGCCTCGGGACGGCGGAGGACACCGCGAACCTCGTGCGGTTCCTGCTCTCACCGCAGGGAGCCTGGATCAACGGGCAGGTACTGTCCAGCAACGGCGGGTTCACGGTCGGATAGGTGCGGGCGGCTCGATCCGGTAGACATGACGCATGACTGCCGACCAGCGACGCCGACCGGTTCGCTTCTGGACGCTCCTGACCGTCATCATCCTGCTCGGAGTGGGGCTGGCGACGTGGCTGTTCCTCCCGGTCGCGCTGGAGGAGCACTGCGCCCAGCTCGTCGGCGCGCCGGAGACCTGCCTCGACCTGCGGCACTCGCCCGCCGGAATCCCCACCGCCTTCTCGCTCTGGTTCAACGCGCTCGGTGCGACTATCGGGGTGCCCATCATCGTCATCGTCGTCCTGCGCTTCGTTCGAGCGCAGCGTGCGACGCCACCGCCAGCGCAACCCGGCTCAGCGATCGCACCCGAGGGGCGGGCCTCGTGACGCCGCCTTTCCTGCGCCCACCTTCCACGTCCCGGATCTGGCTGTGGACGGCCGTGACCGCGATCCTCATCTGCCTCGCGCTGGCACCCGTGTACACGTCGACGACCTGCCTCGACGCCCTCGACCCGGCGCACACCTCCTGCGAGGTCTCGCAGCTCGGCTTCGCGGGCAACCAGACCAACGGATGGCTGTGGCTCGCCGCCGTGATCGCGACCATCGCCGTCGGGTGGATTCTCGCGCGACGCCGCAGATCTCAGCCACGTCGCTGAAGCACCGCCCGTGCCCCCAGATCTGCCCCCAGACCGGTCGCGCCCTCCCCTGCTAGCTTGAGCGCGTGGCCCCGCAGATCCCCCCGCAGCTCGCCGACCGGCACGCGCGTCACCTGCGCCGCCCTGCCACGGACACCACGCCCGAGTTCGACCTGGCCTACGCGCGAGGTGGACCGCGGGGGTCGACCCCGGTCGTCGTGATCCCGGGCGGGCCCGGCCTCGGCTCGCTGCTCCCATACCTCGGCTTCCGGAGGCGCGCCGCGCAGGGCGGCCTCGACGTCATCATGGTCGAGCACCGCGGCATCGGCTTCTCCCGCACCGACCTGGGCGGGCGCGACCTGCCGAGTTCCGCGATGAACATCGTCGAGGTGATCGACGACATCGCGGCCGTGCTCGACCGGGAGGGCATCGCGCGGGCGCACATCGTCGGCGCCTCCTACGGCACATACCTCGCGTCGGCGTTCGGCGCCAGGCACCCGGACCGCGTCGCCGGCATGCTGCTCGACTCCGCCCTGCAGTCCGCCGAGTCCCTGAACCTGGAGCGGCACACGGTGCGCGAACTGTTCTGGCACGCCGACACCGCAGCCGCAGAGGCGACGCACGCGCTCATCGACGCCGGCGTCGACTCGCGCATCCTGCTCGACGTGGCCCGCGCCGCCTACGAGCTGGGCGGCGACGAGCTCCTGGTCCCCGTGCTCCGACAGCGCGCGAACCACGCGCACACCGCAGCCTGGAGCGCCCTGCAGCTGTACGCGACCCGCGACCGCTCCATCGCCCGTTTCCCGGGCATCTACGAGTTCGACCTGTCCGGCGTCATCGGCTTCCGGGAGCTCGGCTACGGCGGCCACCCCGACGGGCTGCCCCTCGACCCCGCGCTCACCTACTCGGAGATCGCCGACCTCTTCCCCGCCTTCGCGGGCGAACCCTTCGACCTCGCCGAGGAGACGCCGAAGTTCCCGTGGCCGCTCGTGCTGCTCGTCGGCAGACGCGACCTGCGCACCCCGCCGCCCATCGCACGGGCAGTCGCCGCCACGGCTCAGGATGCGGTGCTCGTGCACATCGAGAACGGCCATTCGGCCCTCGAGTCCCACCCGCTGGTCCTGCTCAACGCCATCCGAGCACTCGTCCGCGGGCGCGAGCACTCGCTGCCCGCGGCATCCGCCGCGCTCGATCGACTCCCGCGCCGGGGGCTCGCCGCGCGCATCCCGGAGCTGCTCGGCGCCGCGACCCTCATCGAGAGCACCGTGAGGGCCTAGGACCCTGGGTTCCTAGGCCCTGGCACGCGCTGCTGCGCGGGGCCGGACTCGACCCCGCGCAGGCAGCAGCTACTCGCTGATGATCGCGTCGACCTCGACCTCGAGCAGGAGGTCCTTCGCGACAAGGCCAGCGGTGCCGATGAACGCGCACGCCGGGCGGATCTCGCCGAAGACCTCGCCGTGCACGGCACCGACGGACTCGAAGTCGCGCTCGATATCGACGAGGAACACTCGAGTGCGCACGACGTCCGCCAGGCTGGCGCCGGCCTGCTCGAGCGCGGCGCCGATGCGCTCGAAGATCTCCCTCGCCTGCTCCTCAGCGTCGACACCCGGCGCCGTCGTGCCCGCCACGAAGACGTGGCTGCCGACCTTCACGGCCCGTGAGTAGCCGACCGTCGCCTCGTAGGGCGAACCGGAGGAGATGTTCGTGCGTTCGGTCATGAGGGGGCTCCTTCGTGAGGCAGGCGCTGAGTCCTGGCAGGGAATGTCAGCTCAGAGCATGCCACGACGGCGGAGACCTCGGAGGCCGTTGCGTCAGACGCCGACACGGTCCCGGTCGCCCTCGGAGTCGGCGTCGGCATCGCCATCCCGATCGGCGCCGCCCGACTCGAGCGCCTCGCGGGTAGCCGGCGCCTCGATGCGCGCCTGCTCCCCCGACTCGGCCTGCTCCCCCGACTCGGGGGACACCGTCGACGTCTCGCCGTCCGTCGACGCCTCCTCGCCCTTCACGACGTCGAGCATGCCCGTCGTCGCGTCCGTGTACCACTCGGTGAGCGCCGGGTCCTCGGAATCCAGCCAGGCGCCAGCCCCATGCTCCGCCTCGACGACGCTCGCCCCGAACACGAAGTCGTCCCCGTGCTCGGCGATACCGGCGCGGACGCCCTCGTCGATCGCCTCCCTCGCGTAGCGGCGGCGCATCATGTACGGGTCCATGCGCAGGTCCTTCGCCCACGCCCACATGATGCCCATGACGACGAACGCGAACGGCAGCGCCGTGACGACCATGATCGCCTGCAGCCCGGAGAGCGCATCCCGTCCGCCGGCGAGCAGCAGCGACGCCGCGATGAGGCCGAGCATGAGGCCCCAGAAGATCGTGACCCAACGCGACGGGACCGGCTTGCCCTGCTGGCTCATCGACCCCATCACCATCGACGCGGAATCGGCCGACGTGACGAAGAAGATCACGATGGAGACGAGCGCGACGAGACTCGTGATGAGTCCGAACGGCAGCTCCTGCAAGAGCGCGAACAGCATGAGCTCCGGGGCGCCAGCCTCGCTGATCGGCACCCCCTGCGACTCCATCCACATGCTCGTGCCACCCACGACGCCGAACCACAGCATGCAGATGATCGACGGCACCACGATGACGACCGTCACGTACTGGCGGAGGGTGCGGCCGCGGGAGATCTTCGCGATGAACAGCCCCACGAACGGCGTCCACGACACCCACCAGGCCCAGTAGTAGGTCGTCCAGGCCTGCATGAACGCCTCGGTGTCCCCGTCCATCTCCGTGTTGCGCATGAGCATCGTGCCGAGCTCACCGAAGAACGCGACACCGGAGGCCGGGATGAGGTTCAGGAGCAGCAGCGTGGGTCCGGCGATGAAGATGAACACGCCGAGGAGGCCCGCGACCACCATGTTCACGTGCGACAGCATGCGGATGCCCCGCTTGACGCCCGAGACGGCGGACAGGATGAAGAGGGCCGTGAGCACCGCGATCGTCGCGATGAGGAAGCCGTTGCCGAGCTCGCCGATGCCGGTGACGACCTGCACGCCCGACGCGATCTGCAGCGCCCCGATGCCCAGCGAGACGGCCGTGCCGAAGAGGGTCACAAGGATCGCGAACACGTCGATGATGGGCCCGAACCAGCCCTGCGTGCGCTGCGAGAACACCGACTCGAACAGCGCCGAGATGAGCGGCGCGCGGCCACGGCGGTAGGAGGCGTACGCGATGGCCCCGCCGACGAGCGCGTAGTACGCCCACGCCATGGGCCCCCAGTGCAGCACCGTCTGCGCGAGCGCCGTGTGCATCGCATCCACGGTGCCCGACTCCGCGTCGAAGCCGTGCGGTGGTGCGAGGAAGTAGGTGAGCGGCTCCATGGGCCCGTAGAAGAGGAGGCCGATGCCGATGCCCGCCGAGAAGAGCATCGCGATCCACGACACCATCGAGAACTCGGGCTTCTCGTCGTCCGCGCCGAGCCTCACACCACCGGTTCGCCCGTAGCCGACGACGAGCATGAAGACGGCGACGGCGATCGTGAGCACCGAGAACAGCCAGCCGAAGCTGCCCGTCACCCAGTCGAGCGAGGCCGTGCCGACCGCCGAGAGGCTGTCGGGCGAGACGAGCGCCCAGGCGATGACCGCGACGACGCCAGCGCCGGCGATGCCGAACACCGACCAGTTCGTGCGGAACAAGCGGCCGGTCTGCTCGACGCCGATGCCGGGAACGAGGGCCGGATGCACCGGATCCGGGTCGATCACCTCCCGGATGATGCGTGTCACCGGCTTGCGCTGCGGTCCGATCAAGGAGGGTGGTGTGTCCTGTGAGCTCATGGCGTTGGGATCATCCGTTTCTCTTGGGGGAAGGCAAACGGGGTGCAACGTTACCCGAACGGGGCGTCGGACCCACTTCCGCGAGGGGCCAGCGCAGCCGGAAGCGGCCCCGTTCGCCGAGGAATCTCGGAGACTGCTCGGACACACTTGGAGGCTGGTGCGCATCCGCCATCGCCCCCCCCCGAACGCGAAGGAATCTCCATGTCGCTCAACATCGCCGACCTCAAGATCACCAGCCCCGACTTCGAGGCTGGCACTCGCCTCGCCGACCAGTTCGCGGCCGATGGAGGCAATGCCGCCCCGCGCCTCGAGATCACCGGAGTGCCCGCGGAAGCCGTCGAGCTCGCCCTCATCGTCCACGACCCGGATGCACCGCTCCCCCTCGGTTTCACCCACTGGGTCGTCTACGGGCTCCCCGCCCAGGACGGCGTGATCGACGCGGGCGCCGACCATGCACGCGTCGCCGAGAACACCGCAGGGAAGACCGAGTACATGGGGCCGAAGCCGCCAGCTGGCCACGGCGACCACCACTACTTCTTCACCGTCTACGCGCTCGACCACCACGTCGAGGGAACCCCCTCACGCGAGGAGTTCCTCGACGGCTACGCGCACGCCATCCTCGAGCAGAACCGAGTCGTGGGCCTCTACTCGAACTAGGGCGCGGTCACGCGATCGGAGGGCGGGGCACATCGCTTCGCCCTCCAGCGCTTGGGCGCGGGCAGAGCATGTCGTCGCTACCAGTGAACTCGAGTGCCCACGAAGAGCGTGATGTACTCAGCTCCGACCGAGTACTGAGCCGTGTACTCGCTCGATGACAGGATGACGTCCGGCAGCCCGGGCCGAGAACGGCTCTCAGAGCCCTCGGCCGTCCAGCCTTCCGCAGCCAACGCCGTCATCCAAGCCTGCACCTGCATCTGGCCGGCGACGGGGACTCGCATCGTCCACGAGCTGGTGGACGTCCCGACGCTGGAGTCGCTCGATTCGCCGAGCTCCTCCCGGAGGATGCAGTCCTCGAACTGCACATCGCTCGGGAACGGGAAGCCAACCCAGGTCTCGGACGGTGTTGTCCGTGTCGCCGTGACGGTACCGGGGCTCGTCTCCTCTTGGAGCATGAGTCGGTACCCGCCGGGCTCGAGAGGCTCCCAGCTCACGATCTTCGTCGCGTCGGCCGCGCTCGGGGCGTTCTGCATGCGCCCCTCTTCCGCGAACTCCCCATCCGCGTCCCAGATCGGCCCGTCACCGCCATTCGACCGCGCGTCCCCGGCTACGGCGAACTCAGCGAGGACGCTCTCGAGGTAGTCGGCAACGGTCTCGTCGGTGGCCGTGGGACTCCACGCGAGCACGTGCAGAAGCCGTCCATCGCAGGCGAACGCATTCTCGGCCCGGTCGAAGCGCAGGCCGTCTGGTACGGGAAGCGTCATCCCCGATGGCCAGTCGAACCCTGCCACGAAGCCGCCGAGTGACGAGGCCTCGGGCGTCGGCGGGGCTGACGGCAGTCCGCTCGCTCCCGTGGGCGTCGCCGATGTCGATGCTGCAGCCTCCGGTGCGGGTTCCTCCGCGACCGCACAAGCGGAGATGCCGATCACGAGGAGCAGGGCGACGGCCAGGGCGGCGCGGCGGGAGGCATGGCGGGACATGTCTCAGAAGCTACCGACGCGCCCCCGAGTGCCGGTCCGATTCGCCGTTCAGAACTGTGCGAAAACGGGGCTCGAGGGCGGCCGTCGCGTCACTGAGGGGGCGGTGCCACCGGACGCGGGTGTGAGCGCCCTCAGAGCTTGGTGACGAGGGGAAGATGCTCGGCCGAGAGACCGAACCGTCCGCGGAGGACCGCGAAGATACCGAGGGCAACGCACCCCGTGAGCAGCTTGTCCATGACCGAGGTGACGATGTTCGCCGAGAAGACCGCCGCCATGAAGGGAACGCTCATGGCTTCCAGCGAGAGCACGGACACCTTCGACGCGTGCCCACCCTCTGCGTCGAAGAGCGTCGCGACGACCGGGGCGGCGACGAGCGCGCAGGCAAGAGCCGCGATGAGGTTGAGGACAAGGAAGCGGACCAGCCCGGAGCCCATCCCGAATCGGCGAACCCCGTAGCCCCAGACGAGCGCCCCCACGATGTTCACCGGGAGGAACGAGAGCGTCTCAGGATCTCCGACCACGAACCCGAGCGAGCTGGAGGCAACCGCGACGATGACGCCGTGCCACGGCCCGAGGGCCAGGGCCGCCACGGCGGTGCCCACCATGTCGAGGTACGCGGAGAGCCTGAAGACGTTGGCGGTGAAGAGGCCGAGCAGGTTGATCCCCACGCACACCAGGAGCAGCAGCACGACGGCCCACGTGGCCGGTGTGGAGCTCCCGACAGGGGCCATCGGCTCCCCAGCAGCTGGCGCAGGTCGCGCAGCGGGCGTGACTTCCCTCGACTGCTCCCGAAGGGCTTGGTCCTGTGCTGTCCGTCGCGCGTCACGGCATCGCCGCACCCACGAATCCGCCTCACGCTCGTCTGCGCCGAGCGCGGTCACGATGTCTCGGAGCAGCTCGGTGTCCAGCCTCGTTCGACCCGCCCGGAAAGCGTTGTAGACCGTCGATCGCGCAGGAATCGCCGCCGCCGCATGCACGCCTCTGCCCAACCGGAGGTCGGTGATTCGACGCACGAGCTCGGCATAGGAGACCGCCCCGGAGGCTTCCCGCAGCTCGCGAAGATCGAACGCGATCCTGTCGAAGGAATCGGGACCGAGCGAAGTCGGAGAGTTCGGCACCACCGCTCCTTCGTCTCCCCAGAGCTCAGCCCGCGCATTCAGGAGGAAGGGCTCTCTCACGTATCTCGCCGGTGCAAACCTACACGGAAGCCCGTTCGACTGTTCAGCCTTGTGCGAAAACGCCAGACCACGGCAGAACCGGTGAGGACGGCTCCTACCGTGAGAGGGAACGACACGCGCCGTCGCGCCTGTCTGCACCTCATCGGAAGGCGGAGGATCTCTTGGGCAAGCGCAATCGAATGGACACGGCGAGGGCGTTCGTGCTGGGGATGAGCGGGCTGCTCGTGCTCACCGGATGCGCGAGCACGAGCACGCCTGGCGGTCCGAGCTCCGCGCCGTCCGAGACCACGCAGGACCAGCCGGCGACATCGATGCCGATCACCACTCCGGCGCCCATCAGTCTCCCGACCTGCGACGACATGAACGCGACTGCCCTGCAGCAGTACCTCGACTACGGCCCCGAGGTCTTCAGCGTGCCGGCCGGTGAAACCGACCGCGCGACCTTCGACGAACTCGCTGGCACGAAGGCGCAGGCGGCGATGGACGCGGCGGCGCAGACGCGGGGCTGCCAGTGGCCCGTGCACATGGAGGGCATGGTGACGCAGTACGTCTCAGAACTCGACGCCGCCCAGCAGGGTCCCCTCATCGACGCGCTCCGCGACGACCCGGACGCAACGGAGGCGTCCGTCGGCGACGCGGCCACGTTCACGTACGTCATCCAGGCGCCAAGCCTCGCGATGGCGAACACGCAGGCCACCCACATCTTCCTCGGGGACACCTGGACGGTGATCTTCGACCGCGCGGGCCAGCGAGACTACGTGCAGGCCGCCATCGACGGGCTCCTCCGAGCAAACCCGGCGCTCGCCGACAGCGCCCCGGAAGACGGCGATGCCGAAGCGTCCGATGCCGGTCAGTGCTCGGGACTGACGGGCAGCGCGGCTCTCGCCAAATGGGCGCCGGAGGCCGAAGGAAGCATGCCGTGGGACCTCACGGGGCAGTTCAGTGACACGAGTGGCTACGACGACTGCGCGGATCTCTCCTGGGTGCAGTTGCGGCCGGAGTCCTGCTGCACGCGGTTCTCGGTAACACCACTGCTGCTCTTCCACGACGGCGTGTTCGTGCCTCCGACGACCGGTGACTACGCGGTCGAGTCCGTGCAGCGCATCTCCGACGGCGAGATCTCCGTGACCTACATGTGGCAGGGCGAGGACATCGCCGGGCCAGCGAAGACGGCAACCTCCGTGTACGCCTGGGACGAGGCGAGCGCGTCGATCACGCGGACCGGCGAACTTCCGCCCATGTGACCGACCGGCCCTGCTCAGCTTCAGCCGCCCCACCTAGAGTTGGTGCGGTGACCCACCCCCACGATGACACCCAGGGAGTCCGCGGCGAGCTCGCCCAGGACACCACCATCGACAATCGCGCCCCGAGGCCACCCCGGTCGAAGGCTGGACGCGCCGTCGAGCAGAGCGTTCGGGTCGTCGGCGACAAGGTCGGCCCCAACAGCGCACTCATCCTGCTGCTCGTGATCGGACTCGCGATCGTGATCGGGCTCAGCGCGCTCGCGGCCGAGATCTACGAGAACGTCACCGACAGCGACGGCGTGGCCGGCCTCGACCAGCCCCTCCTCGACTACGCCATCACCCTGCGAGCGCCGCTCGCCGACATGCTCATCACGGCGTACACCGACATCGCCGGGCAGATCGGCATGCCCATCATCGCCGTCGCCGCGCTCCTCATCCTCTCCATCCGGCGCCGCTCCTGGACGCCCGTGATCCTCATCGTCGCCGCGGGCGGCGGGTCGCTGCTCATGACGGTCGCGGGGAAGAACCTCATCGGCCGGGTCCGCCCGGACCAGGCGGAAGCCGTGCCGCCGTACGAGCACTCGGCGTCGTTCCCCAGCGGGCACACCCTCAACGCGGTGGCAGTCGTCGGGGTCATCGCGTACCTGCTCATCCTGCGCAGACAGACCAAGCGCGCACGGGTGCTGATCGCGCTCGGCGCCGTGGTCTTCGCGATCACGGTCGGGATCTCGCGGGTGTATCTCGGGCACCACTGGTTCACGGATGTGCTCGCCGGCTGGGTGCTCGGCGCGGCCTGGCTCGCGTTCGTGATCTTCGCGCACCGCGTGTACCTGTCGATCCGCGAGCATCGTCACGAGCGGCGCGCGGCGCTCGACCCGGCGAACGATCCACAGTGACGACGTCTCCGCAACCCCTTCGCACGGGTGTCCCAGCATGACGGAGGCTCCACTCAAGCCACGTGCCTAGGGTCGGGACATGGTTCATTTCAAGAAGCGAGTGTCCACGGTCATCGCCGGTGCCGTCGTCGCGGGCGGCCTCATGTTCGGCGGGGCGACCGCCGCGCAGGCAGCCACCGCCAACATGAGCGTCGGGCCGTTCTCGACGGCGAGCGAGTGCGAGGCGGCCAAGGTCACGTACATCTCCTCCTGGACGAAGATCAGCCAGGGATGCACGTACTACCCGCAGCAAGGTGGCTTCACCGACAACGGGTACTACTTCCACTACCGCGCGATCGCCTGAGCTACGGCTCCAGCAGATCTCGACGACTCCGCCCCGCATCCACGATGGATGCGGGGCGGAGTCTCGTTCAACGGGGCTCAGCTGTGCTCAGCCGGGCTCGGCGGGGTTGAGCAGGGGTCCGGCGTTGCTCAGACGCGCTGCTCGTGTACGGCCTCGAGCGAGGCCCGATCCTCGGGGAGCATCCCGTCGATCGGCTCCCCATTCCAGACGATGTCATCGCCGAGCGCGGCGAGCAGCTCCTTGCGCTCACCGTGGGTGAGCTGCGCACCGTGCACGATCGTCGCGGGGCTCCACAGCATCGCCAGCTCGTCGTGCCATCCCGCGCCGATGTCGCGCACGTGCAGCAGGTCGTGGAGCGACTTCGGGAGGTGCTTGATGGGCTCGGCGAACGCATCCGCCAGCACCGCCAGCTTCACCTGACGTTCGACGCCAGGCGCCACGACGAACGGCTCGGAGTTCGTGCCCTGGAAGGCGGCCGAGACCTCGTCGGCTTCGAGCAGGATGACACCGCTGGTGGGGCGCGGGTTGCATTCGATCGCGAACAGCCCGCCATCGTTGTCGACGAAGTCGAACGACAGCTGGCCCGTGTAGTTCGGGTCGAGGGTGTCGACGAGCCGCTGCGTGTAGTCGAGCGTCTCCGTGCTGTCGATCGCGAGGAACGAGATGCCCGTGCTGTGCGCCCACTGCTCGGGTGCGCGGTACGTGCAGTGCGCCGTGACACGGCCGTCGACGACGATGCTGTATGTGCAGATCATGGGGCCGTCCACGAAGGGCTGCACGAGCCACGGCTGGTCGGGCGTCGGCGCGGCCTCGTCGACCGACATCTTGCCCGCGAGCGGACCCGTGTTGGTGAGGAGCCCGACGCCGCCACGCGAGAACGCGGCGCGAGCGAAGAACTTCGGGTACGTGTCGATGGCCGCGAGCAGCTCCTCGTGGCTCGTCGCGACGATCGTCTCGGGCACCGGCACGCCTGCCTCCTGCGCGAGCCGCTTGAAGCTGGCCTTGTCGTGCAGGCGCGCGAGCTGCTCGAATCCGCCCGTGAACACGCTCGTGCCGTCCGGGAGCTCGTGGCCGCGGGCTGCGAGGTAGAAGGCTTCCTCGAACGTCGGGATGACGACCTCGATGTGCTGCTCTGCCGCGATCTTCGCGACGTCGGCGATGAACTCGTCCGTCTTGGCGCGCGGCGAGTTCGTCACGAAATGCCCCGCGAGGTACCTCGAATGGCTGCCGATGGCCCCCTCGTACGTGTCGCTCGCGAACACCGTGTGGCCCGTGCTGCCGAGCTTGCGGATGATGTCGAGCGCAAACGTGTTCCGGGAACTGGTGACAAGTACTCGCACGGTGGATCCTCTCGAAGGGGGAGATCGGGGTCACGCCAGCCTAGTGAAGTGCTCCTCGCCGCCTCGCCCCGGGGATTCGCGGGGAAACTCCCCGTCGAACTCCCCGTTTCGGCATCGCGGGCCGACGTGCCGGTCGCCACTCCCGGCGATGTCGGTGGCCGGTGCTGTACTGGGCGGATGGAGATTCAGGGGTGGGTTGCGCTGAGCTTTGTGCTCGGGGCGACGGTTGCAGTCATCATCGCGCTCGTGGTTCGGATGCGCGCGAACAGGCGCTGGCGGGCGACGCTCGACGAGC
Organism: Pseudoclavibacter sp. AY1H1; assembly: GCF_002931055.1. GTDB lineage: Bacteria > Actinomycetota > Actinomycetes > Actinomycetales > Microbacteriaceae > Pseudoclavibacter. The sequence continues at coordinate 72,944 of NZ_PSXX01000015.1, forward strand.
GGCAGAACGCCGCCGAGGTCGAGCGGAAGGCGCTCACCGCCGAGGCCGAGCGCGCCCACGCGCAGCTCCGGCAGCAGAAGCAGGAGCTGCAGGAAGAGGCTGAGGCGCGCCTCGAGCGCCTCGCGCTCCAGCACGAGGCCGCGTTCCAAGACCGGCGGATGCTCGTCGACTTCCTCAAGGACCGCGCCAGGCGTTCGATCGAGACGGAACTCGTGTCCCGGGAGGCGATCCTGCGGGCCAGCGAGACACTCGGGCTGAACGGCGTGCTCGCGACTCGCACGTTCATCCTCGTCCAGGAGGGCATGAGCACCAACCGCCACGTCATCCAGCTCGACCACGTGCTGCTCACCGACGCGGGCGCCCTCCTCATCGACCACAGGACCTGGGACGGCGTCATCTTCGACGGGGTCCGGCCCAGCGAGGCGCAGCCGGCCTTCGGCAACCTCGTCGACGATGTGGCGCTGCGTCCACCGTTCGCCCTGCAGATCACGAGCGGCGCCGCCACCACCCCAGACAGCACCGCCCCGCACGGCGGCGCCGCGGAGAGCTCCCTCCGGGTGCTGACGCACCTCGGGCAGTCAGCACCGCGCAGCCAGGCGCTCGCCCATGCGACGCACCTCGCGGGTCTGAGCGAACAGACCCTCGGCGAGTCCATCGCCGTCGACACCTGCGTCTTCTACTCGAACGCCACCGCGACCGTCTACACCGATGCCGCGACGCTCACGCCATCGGCCGACCGCACGGCCGTCGTCGCCGACGAGGCGCAGTTCCTCGACCTCCTCACGCGGCGCGAGCGCGCCAGGCGCCGCCCGCTTGAGGTCGAGCAGATCGAGCGGCTCACGGCGCTCCTCCACGAACAGGGCGCGAAGATCGACGCATTCGGCGACTACGCGCGCCTGATGCCCGCGCCCGAGCCGCTGGACGAGGCGGGCGCGGATGCGCACGCAGGTGCGGGCGCAGGAGCAGGGGCAGGGGCAGGCGCGAGTGCGGGCGCCGATGCGGGCGCCGATGCGGGCGCCGATGCGGGCGCCGAGGCATTGGTGCCGGCCGGCAGCATCTCGGGGTAGCGTCCGGGCGGCGCTGGGCTGCGCTTGCCGGCTGGGCTCTACCGCGTGGCTGAAGAGCTGCAGCGCGTGGCCGAAGACATACAGCGCGTGCCGAGGAGATACACGAAAGGCCCCGCTCAGCGGGGCCTTTTCGTCATGTTCACATCTGTGGTGTTCACATTTGCTGGGGTACCTGGACTCGAACCAAGAACAAAGGTACCAGAAACCTCCGTGTTGCCAATTACACCATACCCCACTGGCACCGAAGCGCCTCAGAGAGCATAGCGCACTCCCGGAGGCTGGACAAATCAGCGCGTCGAACGACCGGGTCGCGCCCGTCGCGCCCTCGACTCAGAGGCCCAGCAGGTCCCGGTCGACCGCCATGCCGGTCTGTGCCCCGTTGCCCGCGGCGACGATGAGCATCTGTGGACCCGGGCCCGTCAGCTCGCCCGTCGCGTAGATGCCGGGCACGCTCGTGCGGCCCTGGGCATCCGCCGCCACGAGGCCGAAGCCGTCGAACTCGATGCCGAGCTCGCTCGCGAAGTCGAGCTTCGCGACGTAATCGGGCCGCACGAACACGGCCTCGGCCGTCACGACGTCGCCGTCGGCGAGCGCAACGCCCGTCACGCCACCCGGTCCGCCCTCGACGTCGACGACGTCACGCGTCTCGACGACCACGCCGCGTTCGACGAGATCGAACTCCTGCAGCTCGGCGAGCTGCCCCTCGGCCGCGAAGACCGTGAGCGCTCCGGTGAAGCGTGTGAGCTGCACCGCCCGCTTGTACAGGTCGGTGACGCCGGGTGCCGCGATGACCGAGACTCGGCGGTCGCGCTGCGTCCATCCGTCGCACTCGACGCAGCTGTGGATGCTCGTGCCGTAGAACGCGCGCAGCATGGGCAGTGCGGGCAGCACCTCGGTGAGGCCCGTCGCGAAGACGACCGAGCGGGCGAACACGGCTCGTGCGGGCGTGCCGCGCACGCCCTTCGCCTCGACCGCGAAGCGGTACGGGACCCGCACGCCGTCGCGGCGGCGCGACGCGATCTCGCGCGGGTCGGCGGTCGTCGGCTGACCCCCAGCGCCCGCCACCCCACCGGCGACGAAGCCGAACGAGCCCTCGAATGCCGGCCCCTGCGACACCCCCGCGCCGACGACCTCCTCCTCGGTGAGCGCCCGGACGCGCGTGACCTGGGCGAACTGGATCTCGGCATCCTCGTAGGCCTCCACGTCTTCGCGGCCGAGCCTGCGCAGCTCGTTCGGAGGAGTGTGGTCGCGGGTCAGGAACCCGTGGGCTTCCAGCGTCGCCGAGTGGCGGGGCCGGTTGCCGTCGAGCACCAGGGTCGAGTAGCGGTGCCGCGCGAGGATCAGCGCGGCCTGCAGCCCGGCAGGGCCACCCCCGATGACGACGACGTCATAGTGCGTGCCCAACGCCTCGGTCATGCGGTCCTCCCGGAGTCTCGCGCCCACCAGCTCAGGACGGCGGGCATCCTCTTAGGTTAGCCTCACCCTTCGCGACGTGCGAGGGCGGCGCGAGTCGCCGAGCATCCCCGCGAGCGTGCCAACTCCCCGCGAGCGAGCCCACTCCCCCACAAACGAGTCTCGGGATGGGTAGCGCGCTTCCGGATGGGAAAGAACCCATCCGGAGGCGCGCTACTCATCCCGAAACGAGGAGCGGATGCGAGTGCGCGGGTGTGCGGGGCCAGCGGATGCGCGGCGCAGAGCGGCGCCGAGCACGAGCCGCAACGCGGACTCCGCCACCAGGCGCGACTCGACGCAGAGTCGAGCGCGCAAGACCACTCCCCCACAAACGAGTCTCGGGATGGGTAACGCGCTTCCGGATGGGAAAGAACCCATCAGGAAGCGCGCTCCCCATCCCGAGACGAAGCGCGGATGCGAGCCGAGCTGCCGAACCGAGCGGCGGCGCCGCGGAGCGGACGCGGCGCGGCGCGGCTACGCGGCGAGGCGCGAGACGAGCGAGCGCATGCGGGCGAGCGACTGCTCGCGGCCCAGCAGCTCCAGCGACTCGAAGAGCGGCGGGGAGACCTTGCGGCCGGAGACGGCCACGCGGATCGGGCCGAACGCGACGCGCGGCTTGAGGCCGAGCCCCTCGATGAGGGCTCCACGGAGGGCGGCCTCGATGTTCTCCGTCGTCCACGCCTCTGGCGCCTCGAGCGCGTCGAGGGCAGCGATGGAGGCGTCGAGCACACCCGTCACGTCACCCTTGAGGGAGCCGACGGCCGTGTCCTCGACCACGAGGTCGGCGGCATCCACGAAGAGGAAACCGAGCATCTCGGGAGCCTCGCCGAGGAGCTGCATGCGCTCCTGGACGTGCGGCGCCGCACGCCCGAGGAGCGCGAGCTGCGCATCCGTCGGCTCGAGCGGGAGCACGCCGGCGAGCTGCAGCGGCGCGACGAGGCGGTGCGCGAAGTCGTCGGCACCCAGGAGCCGCATGTGCTCGCCGTTGATGGCCTCGGCCTTGGTGAGGTCGAAGCGCGCGGGGTTCGGGTTGACGTCCTCGACGTCGAACGCGACGACCATCTCGTCCATCGTGAACACGTCGCGGTCCGCGGCGATCGACCAGCCGAGCAGGGACAGGTAGTTGAGGAGCCCCTCCGGCAGGAAGCCGCGGTCGCGGTGGTGGAAGAGGTTCGACTCGGGGTCGCGCTTGGAGAGCTTCTTGTTGCCCTCGCCCATGACGTACGGCAGGTGCCCGAAGCGCGGGATGAACTCGGCGACTCCCACGTCAATGAGCGCGTGGTAGAGCGCGATCTGGCGGGGCGTCGAGGAGAGCAGGTCCTCGCCGCGGAGCACGTGCGTGATGCCCATGAGGGCGTCGTCGACGGGGTTCACGAGCGTGTAGAGCGGCTTGCCGTTGGGTCGCACGAGCACGAAGTCGGGGAACGACCCGGCCTTGAAGGTGATCTCGCCGCGCACGAGGTCGTCGAACGAGAGGTCGGTGTCCGGCACTCGAAGGCGCAGCGCCGGCTCGCGGCCCTCAGCCTTGAGGCGCGCGATCTCGTCGGCCGACAGGTCGCGCTCGTAGTTGTCGTACCCCATCTTCGGGTCGCGACCGGCGGCCACGTTGCGCGCCTCGATCTCCTCACCCGTCGCGAACGACTCGTACAGGTGGCCGGCGTCGCGGAGCTTCTGGATGACGTCGAGGTAGATGTCGGTTCGCTGCGACTGACGGTACGGCTCGTGCGGCCCGCCGACGTTCACGCCCTCGTCCCAGCCGAGCCCGAGCCAGCCGAGCCCGTCGATGATCTGCTGGTAGCTCTCCTCGGAGTCGCGCTCAGCATCCGTGTCCTCGATGCGGAACACGAACGTGCCCCCGGTGTGCTTCGCGTAGGCCCAGTTGAAGAGGGCGGTGCGGATGAGCCCGACGTGCGGGGTCCCCGTCGGCGAAGGGCAGAAGCGGACACGGACATCGCTGCCCGTAGCGGTGGTCACAAGCGAAGAAGAGGATGCAGTCATGAGACCCCCAGCCTACCGGGGCGGCGCGGGTCACCGAGTGGGCGCGGCTCGACTCAGACGAGCACCTTCCGCCAGGCACCCTCGCTGACGAAGGGTCGGAAGCCGAGCGCCTCGTTGACGTTCAGCATCGGGCGGTTCTCCTCGGCGTTGTACGTGTAGACCCGCTCGACGTCGGGGTGCATCGCCCTCCAGGCGAGCAGGTTCACCGCCTTCACGAGCATCCCGAGCCGGTTGCCGCGATGCTCGCGCAGCACGAGCGTGTCCTCCTGGTCGGCTCGCCTCGTGCCGTCGTCCATCCGCTGCAGCTCGCTGAAGGCCACGAGCTCCCCGGTCGGAACGTGCTGGATTGCCCCCACGAGCACGCTGTCGCCGCGGGCGATCGCCGTCGCCTCGAGCTCCTCGCGGACACGCCTCGCGTCCCACTCCTGCTCATCTTCGACGAGGTCACCCTGCGGGGCGTCCGTGCTCATGCGCGCCTTCAGCGCCGCGTAGCCGTCGATGAACTCGTCCGGCGTCGGGTACGACCACGACACGCAGCGATACTCGACGCCCGCGGCCTCCCTGGCGCCATCGCGCAGCGCGCGCAGGGCGTCGTCGTGCTCGGCGCCCAGCTCGAGCACGCTCATGCGCTCGACCTGACCGAGCTCGAACCCTCGTCGCAGCAGCATCTGCGCGGCCGGATCCAGTGCCGGGATGTCCCCGACACCGCTCGGCGACGGGATGCGCGGCCCAGCCACCTCTCGGTGCACCACCCACGTGCGGATCTCCGAGCGACCCGCGTCTCGCACCGCCAGCTCCCCGACCTCGTACGCGGCCGCCCCGAAGCCGCGGCCCCGCGCATCCGGGTGGATCTCGAGCATCATCTTCGCCATCTCGACGTCTTCGGTGAGCGGGAAGTCGAAGAGCACACGCCCCACGAGCCGACCGTGCTCGCGGATGAGGCGGCCGTCCCGACGCTCGTACTCGCTCGGCTCGTACCCCGGCAGCAGCACCTCCGCGGGCAGCACGAAGTCGTCGTTGCGGTACGTGTCCCTCGTGACGGCGTTGCGCAGGGCCGTCATCTCGTGGAACGCCGCTGCCGCGACATCGTCGAGCGAAGACGGGATGCGCAGGGGCTCCGCGCTGAAGCCAGCCGGGGCGGCGGGGGTCGGCTTGGCGGAATCCGAGGCGGCGGCATCCTGGGCAGCCGCAGCTTCGGGGCCGGCGGAGTCGGGAACGGTGGTGTCGGGCGACATCGAAGTGCTTCCTGTTGGTGCGATGAAGCTGCGGCGTCGCAGCCGATCAGGATATCGAGCGCGACGCCGCCGCCTCAAGCACCCGGCGTGGCGGCGGATGCGCGCGGTGGGTGCGGCAGGTGCGCGCGGTGGGTGCGGCAGGTGCGCGTGCGCTACGCCTCGGCCAGGAACTCCCGCAGCTGCTCGACGACAAACGCATGGTCCTCGACCTGCGGCAGCCCCGAGATGCCGACCGCGCCGACGACACCGACCCCGTCGATGCGAACGGGGAACACGCCGCCGTTCGCGGCGACCTCGTCGGGGTCGAGTCGCGACTCCTGCTCGTAGACGCGCCCCAGCGAGCGGAACAGCGCACCAACGCCGAGCGATGACTGCTCGAAGTGCAGCACCGCGCGTGTCTTCCGCTCGAGCCACGCGTCGTTGTCCGGCACAGCGCCGTCGAGTGCGGCGTGGAAGACCCGCTGCTGTCCGACGACGATGCCGATGACCACGGGCAGCGAACGAGCCGCCGCCGCCTCCCGCATCCGGGAGCCGAGCCGCCACGCATCATCGCGCGAGAACCTGGTGAAGACGAGCTCGGCCTCTTCGGCGCGGATGCGCGCGAGATCCGCGAGGGCGTCGGCGGCGGTGACGGCCGAGCTGTCGCCCGCCTGCTCCTGCACCCGCTCCTGCGCTGGCGCGTCAGGCATCCGACGACGCCGTCCAGATGTTGATGCCGCCGTCGACGGCGTAGGTGTCGATCTCTGCGAGCTCGGCGTCGGTGAACGGCGCCGCGTCGAGGCACCTGACGAGGTCGTCGAGCTGCGAGGTGCGGGACGCCCCGATGAGGGCGGACGTGATCCGCTCGTCGCGCAGCACCCAGGCGATCGCGAGCTGCGCGAGCGTCTGCCCGCGACGCTCCGCGATGGCGTTGAGGGCGCGCACCCGCTCGAGGTTCTCGTCGCTGAGCATCCCGTCGCGCAGCGTCTTGCCCTGCGTCGCCCGCGACCCCTCCGGCACTCCCCCGAGGTACTTGTTCGTCAGCAGCCCCTGGGCGAGGCCGGAGAACGCGATGACGCCAGCCCCGGCCGTCGCGTTGGCTTCGAGCACCGACGGCTCGCCGTCCTCGATCCAGCGGTTCAGGAGGGAGTACGACGGCTGCGAGATGAGCAGCGGCGTCCCGAGTTCGCGCAGGAGGCCGGCGACCTCCTCGGTGCGCTCCGCGGAGTAGGAGGAGACGCCGACGTAGCGGGCCTTCCCGCTGCGCACGATCGCATCGAGCGCGGCCGCCGTCTCCTCGAGGGGCGTCTCGGGGTCGAACCGGTGGCTGTAGAAGATGTCGACGTAGTCGGTGCCGAGCAGGCCAAGGCTGTTCTCGAGGCTCCCGAGCAGGTGCTTGCGGCCGCCGCCCGAGCCGTTCGGGCCTGGGAAAACGGGGTATCCGGCCTTCGTCGACAGCACGAGCTCGTCGCGCAGGCCCGCGAAGTCCTCGCGCAGGATCCGGCCGACGTTCGCCTCGGTCGAGCCGAAGGGCGGGCCGTAGCCGTTCGCGATGTCGAAGTGCATGATGCCGAGGTCGAATGCGTGCCGCAGCAGCTCACGCTGCTTCGCGAGGGGGGTGTCGTCGCCGAAGCCGTGCCAGGTGCCGAACGAGATCGCGGGCAGCTGCAGTCCGCTGCGGCCGACACGGCGATACTGCATCCGCTCGTAGCGGTCGGCTGCTGGGCTGTAGCGGGGGGTGAGCTGGGCGGTCATGGGAGCCCTTTCTGTCAGAGGAGGTTGTGGATGCGCGGCAGCGTCAGCGCGCGGGAGCGGATGCGCGGAGCGCGGAGAGGAGGGGCAGCTGCGCTTCGTCCTCGAGCGCACTGCCGACGGCGACGACGTCGGCTCCTGCCGCGAGGTACTCCCCCGCGTTGGCCGCGTTGATGCCGCCCGTAGCGACAAGACGCATCTCGGGGAACGGCCCTCGCATGGCCGAGAACCAGTCGGCGCCGAGCACGCTGGCGGGGAACGCCTTGACCCAGGTCAGGCCGAGCGCCTTCGCGAGCTGGATGTCGGTCCCGCTGGCCACACCGGGCAGCGGGGCGAGGCCCGCGGCCTGGGCCGCCTCGATGACGGCGGGGTCGAGGCCGGGTGCGACGGTGAACGTGGCTCCGGCCTGCTTGGCCTGTTCGACGTGGGCGAGCGAGACGACGGTGCCGGCGCCGACCGCGTGTCCGCCGGGCTCGGCGGCGCGGACGACGGCGCGGAGCGCGTCGAGCGCGGCATCGTTCTGGATGGGCACCTCGACGCTCGAGATGCCGAGCGACCAGGCGAGGTTCGCGAGCTCGACGCTGCGCTCCGGGGTGTAGCCGCGCAGGATCGCCATGACGGGCGATTCGGCGAACATGGTGTCGAAGGTGTCAGTCATGTGGTCTCCAGCCGAGGTCGTGGGAGATGGCGAGGACGACGTCGTCGAGGCGCGGCTGCCATTCGGCGAGTGCGTCGAGGTCGGCACTCGCCTTGAGTGCGGTGATGGACACGGCCGCGACGACCGTGTCGCTCGAGTCCCGGATGGGCATGGCGATGCAGTTGATGAAGTTCTCGTACTCGGCATCGTCGACGGCCCAGCCGCGTTCGCGGGTGCGCTCGAGCTCGGCGTCGAGGGCGGCGCGCGAGACGATCGTGTTGTCGGTGTATGGCGTGTACTCGTAGCCCTCGAGCATCCGGTCGGTCTTCTCAACGTCCTGCTGGGCGAGGATGGCCTTGCTGACGCCCGCCGTGTGCAGGAGCACCGGCTGCCCGATCTGGGAGTAGAGCCTGACCATCCCAGGCTGCTCGATCTTGTCGGCGTAGACGATGCGGTCACCCTCGAGGACGGCGAGGTGCACGGTGTGCGTGCAGTCCCTGCCGAGCTCCTGCAGCACGGGGCGGGCGATGTTGCGCAGGTCGAACTGGTCGCTGGCCGCCCGGGCGAGACCGCTCAGCCGGTAGCCGACCCCATATCTGCTGTCCGCGTGACGGCGGGTGAGCCCGGTCTCGGTGAGCGTCTGCAGCATCCGCAGTGCCGTCGATCGGTGCACGCCGAGCTTGGCGGCGATCTCCGACTGGGTGCGCGGCGCGAGGCTCACGTACTCGAGGATCTCTGCTGCGCGGTGGATGCTCTGGGACATGGTGGGACTCCGATCAGGCCGGGACGAAGTCGTGTGTGCTGCCGAGGGTTCGGGCGGCGAGCCCGTGCCCTCGGTTCAAGCACGCATCGACGGGCTCGCCGCCAAGCATCGCACCGAGGTAGCCGGCCGTGAAGGCATCGCCCGCCCCGACGGCTTCGACGACGTCGACGGGATGCGCTGGCACGAACGCCGAGGACACGCTGCCGTCGACGACAGTGACCTCGGTTGCGCCGACGCTGCCGTCCTTCACGACGAGGCTGCCGGGCAGCCCGAGCCGCGAGTGGAGCGTCGCCGGGCGGCCCTCGCCCCACAGCGTCTCTGCCTCGTCACGGCCCACGAACACGAGGTCCGCGAGCGCTGCGAGCGCCGCGAGTCGCGGCCCCGCGGCTTCGATGCTCCAGAGCCCGGGCCGGTAGTTCACGTCGAACGACACGGTGATGGCGCGCCGCCGCGCCTCGAGCATGACGGCTTCGAGCATCGCCGAGCAGCTTGCCGAGAGGCCGGCGGTGATGCCCGTCACATGGAGGGCGGCGACGCCCTCCCAGTCGAGCTGGGCGAGCACGGTCGCATCCATTCGCGAAGCGGCCGAACCGGCCCGGTAGTAGTAGACGGTGGTCTCCCCGTCGCCAGGGTCCTTGAAGTAGACGCCGGTGGGCGCCCCCGGCACGAGCTGGACGCCTGCGACGTCGACGCCGCTCGCGCGCACCTCGTCGAGGAGGCGCCACCCGAGTGGGTCGTCGCCGAGCCAGCTCACCCAGCTGGAGGGGACGCCGGAGTCGGCGAGGTACATGGCGACCGTCGACTCCGCGCCCCCGGCCTTGACGGCGAAGCTCACGGCTTCCCTGAGCGGGGCGACGTGGGTCGGCGTGACCATGGCCATGGTCTCGCCCAGGCACAGCACGCGACCGGCGCGCGGGGCGTTCGCGAGCACGGCGCTACTTGAGAATGGGCTCTTCGGTGCGCTCACGCGTCGACCGTCCTTTCAGCAGGGCGCGGATGCGCGGGGCGAGAACGGCGAGGATGCTCAGGATGATGAGCGTCAGCGCGATGGGGCTCGTGAAGACCGCTCCGTAGCCGTCGATGAGGAGTGCACGCCGGAGGTTGCCTTCCGCGAGCGGCCCGAGGATGAGGCCGAGCACGAGGGGCCCCGGCGGGAAGCCGAAGCGTCGCATCGCGAGCCCGAGGAGCCCGAAGGCGAACATGAGCACGACGTCGAACACCGAGTTGGAGACGGCGAAGGTGCCGACCATGCAGAAGGTGACGATGACAACCGAGAGGTAGCGCTTCGGCATGGCGAGCAGCTTGACGACGCCGCGCATGCGCACGAGCGCGAGGGCCAGCGCCAGCACGGTGGCGATGAGCATGATCGCGGAGAGGCTGAAGACGAGATCGGGGCGGTTCGCGAACAGGCTCGGCCCCGGCTGGAGCCCCCACACGATCATGGAGCCGAGCATGACGGCCATGACCGAGTCGCCTGGCACGCCGAGCGACAGGGTCGTCGTGACCGATCCGCCCATCGTCGCGGTGCTCGAGCTGTCGGCGGCCGCGACTCCCTCGAGTGCGCCCTTCCCGAACTTCTCGGGGGTCTTGGAGGCGCGGCGCGCCTGGTCCCAAGCGATGACGCCGGCGATGTCGCCGCCGGCCGCCGGGATGACGCCGACGACGGCGCCGATTCCCGTGCCGATGGCCGTCGGCTTGCGCAGCAGCTTGCGTTCCGCCTTGTTCGGCCACCATTTGCCGAGCTGCGTGATGGGCTGCGGCTCGGGGCCCCTCTTGGCGGAGATGACCTGGTTGAAGACCTCGGCGATGCCGAAGAGGCCGATGATGGCGGCGATGAACGGCACGCCGCTCGAGAGCTCCGGGATCCCGAACGTGAAGCGCTGGTCGCCCGAGATGGGGTCGTTGCCGATCGTCCCGAGCCACAGGCCGAAGGCTCCGGCTGCGAGGCCCTTCATGACGCGGTCGCCGGAGACGCCGATCATCATGGTGAGCCCGAACACGACGAGTGCGAACATCTCGATCGGCCCGAAGCTCAGCGCGAAGCCCGAGATGGGCTGCGCGAGGAACAGCAGGATGAGGATGCCGGCGAAGGAGCCGACGGCAGAGACGAGCGCGGAGCTCGTCAGCGCGATGCCGGCCTTGCCCTGCTTCGCGAGGGGGTACCCGTCGAAGGTCGTCGCGATCGAGGCGGGGGTGCCAGGCGTGTTGATGAGGATCGACGGAACCCGGTCGCCGAACTGCGCGGCGATGTAGATGGAGAGCAGCACCGCGAGACCCTGGAGGGGCTCGAGGGTGAGGGTGAAGCCGGCCGCGAGCGCGACGGCCATCGTGGCCGTGATGCCGGGGATGGCGCCCACGAGCGTGCCGAGGAGCACGCCGATGATGAGGCACAGCGCGATCGTGGGGTCGAGGAGCGCGCCGAGCCCCTCCGTGATGCCGTTCACAGCGGCACCCCCAGGAGGAGCCCGAAGACCCCGTAGAGCACGACCGTCACGATGACGGGGAACAGCGCGAGGTCGCGCCAGCCGCGGCCACCGAGCACGAACGTGAGTCCGGCGGCGAGGAGCAGCGTGACGATCACGAAGTGGAGGAAGTACCAGGCGACGCCGTAGGCGGCGATGGCCGCGAGCATGAGGAGCATCCGCGAGATGCCGCGCTTCGTGGGGGCGTCCTCGCTCGGCGCATCCGGCTTGCGGATGGCGACCCCGACGAGCAGCGCCCCGAGGAGCACGATCGCCCCGCCGAGCACGGTCGGCCACCAGCGCGGGCCGAACGGGTCGCCGCCCGTCGCCGGGACGACGGCGACGGCCAGGGCGATGGATGCTCCGCCGACGGCGATCACACCCGCCGCGATGAGCATGTCCCGCCGCCGGCTGACGGGCCGAGACTCGGTGGTCTCCTCGTCGACGCCGAGCGCCACGTCGAGCGGGTTCGCCTCGACTGATCTATCCATGACGGTCACGCCTCTACTCGCCGAACAGCTCTGCGAAGCGCTCGTTCTCGGCCTTCACGAAGTCGGTCGCCTCGTCGCCGGGGATGAACACGGGGATGTTGCCGCCCGATTCGATGAGCTCGACGTACTCGGAGCTGCCGGCCGCGGTCTCGAGCGCCGCCTGCAGCGACTCCTTGACCGCGGGGTCGAGCCCGGTCGGCGCGCCGACGGCGGCCCAGCTGCCGATGACGACGTCGTAGCCCTGCTCGCCCGCCGTCGGCACGTCAGGCAGCGCGGGGGCGCGTTCCTCGGTGAAGACGGCGAGCACGCGGAGTCGCCCGTCCTCGTCAGCGGGAGCGGTCTCGCCGATGCCGGCGACGACTGCGTCGACCTGGCCACCGACAGCTGCCGTGACCGCGGGGGCGCCGCCGTCGAAGGGCACGCCCTGGAACTCGACACCGGCGACGTTGCCGAGCTCGGTCGCCCCGGCCTCCCAGATCGAGCCGGGGCCGGCGTTGGAGATCGTGACGCTGCCCGGGCTCGCCGCCGCGGCGGCGACGAGCTCCTCGAGCGTCTGGTACGGGCTGTTCGCGGGGACCGCGATCGTGCCCGGCTGCTCGTTGACGATGCCGAGGAAGTCGTAGCTGGCGGGGTCGATGTCGTACCCCTGGTGGCCGAGCATGCTCACCTCGACGGGGAAGACCATGATCGAGTAGCCGTCAGCCGCGAGGCCGGCGACGTGCTGCATGCCGACGGAGCCGGCACCGCCGGGTCGGTTGTCGACGACGATCGACTGGCCCAGCTCGGACTCGAGCTGCGTCGCGAGGGTGCGGGCGGTGAGGTCGGTCGCACCTCCGGCCTGCGTCGGCGTGTAGAACGTGATGGCCTGCGAGGGAAACTCCTCGCCACCTGCGGTTCCGCCCGCGCGGTTCGCGCAGCCGGAGAGGGAGAGCACGGTCGCCGCGGTGGCGAGCAGCGCGAGGGGCGCCAGTTTCGAAGGACGTCGCTTCATCGGGGTTCCATCCACTTCGTTGGGAATGTGTTGCATATGTTGCAACGCGGTTGCAGTAACTGCACACATCGTATGAAACCCGAAAGCAGCACGCAAGTGGAAGCCGAAGATCGTCTCCAGAACTGGACGCAGGGGTAAGGCAAGGCTTATCTTTGCTCGGTGAGTGCTTCCACTGCTGTTCAGACCCGCCCCGCCTACCGGCCGTACTGCGCCGAGGTCAGAGCAGTGCAGCGCCTTGCTCCCGCATTCACCCGGGTGACCTTCACGTGCGACGACTTCGAGCACTTCGGCACGACCGGACTCGACCAGCGCATCAAGCTCATCCTCCCCATGGCGGACGGCACGACCAGCGACTTCGGGCAGCGCGACGCAGAGGTGCTCGACGCCGGCCTCTGGTACGAGCGCTGGCGGACGACCCCCACGGAACGCCGCAGCCCCCTGCGCACCTACACGGTGCGCCGCGTCGACCCGGACGCTCGCGAGATCGACGTCGACTTCGTCGTGCACCACGGCGCGGGTCCGGCGGGCGCCTGGGCCGAGAACGCGAAGCCGGGCGACGACCTCGTCATCGTCGGCCCCGACCAGCGCAGCGAGCACTCGCACCTCGGCGCGGACTGGCATCCCGGCACCGCCAAGCGCCTCCTGCTCGCGGGTGACGAGACCGCGGTTCCCGCGATCGGCTCGATCCTCGAATCGCTCAGCGACCGGTGCGAGGTGGATGCGCTCCTCGAGGTGCCCACGAGCGCCGACATCATCCCCATCGACGTGCCCGCCAGCTTCCGCATCACCTGGCTGCCCCGCGACGGCGCCGCCCACGGCGCCCGGCTGACGCAAGCCCTGCAGCAGTGGTGCCTCGACTCCCCCGAGGCGCTCGCGCAGGCCGCGGCCCCCCGCCCGCAGCAGATCGCCGACATCGACGTCGACGTCGACCTCCTCTGGGACAGCCCAGAGGACGGCGAAGGCGAGTTCTACGCGTGGATGGCCGGCGAGGCCGCCACCATCAAGACCCTCCGCCGCCACCTGGTGACCACCAACGGCGTCGACCGCAAGCGCGTCGCCTTCATGGGGTACTGGCGACTCGGCCAGTCCGAGCACCAGGAATGATCGCGGGCGCACGCGCGCGCCGCGTCCGCCTCGTCGCCGTCGGGGCGGTCGCCCTGCTCCTGGTCGCCGTGATCGTGAGCCTCCTCGTGGGGGCCCGCACCGTCGCGCCATCCGTGGTCGTGGATGCCCTGCTCGCGCCGAACCCGGACCTGGCCGACCACACCGTGGTCAGGGACCAGCGCATCCCCCGCACCCTCATCGGCGTCCTGGCCGGCGCGGCGCTCGCCGTCGCCGGCACCCTCATGCAGGGGATCACGCGCAACCCCCTCGCCGACCCGGGGCTCCTCGGCATCAACGCGGGTGCCTCCGTCGCCGTGCTCGTCGCCATCACGTTCTTCAGCATCTCCGCACCCACCGGGTTCGTGTGGTTCGCCTTCGCTGGGGCTGCCGTCGCCGCAGTCGTCGTCGCCGTCATCGGCACGCGCGGCCCGGACGGCGACAATCCGGCGAAGCTCGCGCTCACGGGCGCCGCCGTCACCGCCGGCCTCACCGCCGTGACGACCCTCATCCTCACCACCTCCATCGTGGCGCTCGACGTCTTCCGCTACTGGCAGGTCGGAGGCCTCACCTCGCGCGGCCTCGACACGGTCGCCGTCGTCGCGATCCCCCTGCTCATCGGCGGCATCATCGCCATCGCGAGCGCGCGCGGCCTCGACCTCATCGCCCTCGGCGCCGACACCGCGGCAGGCCTCGGCCAGAACGTGCCGCGCACGCGCGCGCTCGGCATCCTCGCGACCGTGCTGCTCTGCGGCGGGGCCACCTCGATCGCCGGGCCCATCGTCTTCATCGGGCTCCTCGTGCCGCACGCCCTGCGCGCGATGGTCGGCGACGACTACCGGCGGCTCCTCCTCATCGGCACGCCCCTCGGCGGCGCGGTGCTGCTCATCGCCGACATCGTCGGCCGCGTCATCGCGCCGCCGGGCGAGGTCCAGGCCGGTGTCGTGGTCGCCTTCGTCGGCGCCCCGGTGCTCATCGCGCTGGTCCTCCGCCGCAAGCAGGTGGCCCTGTGACCGCCCGCGATGTCCTCCCGAAGAACACGGCAGCGCCCCTCCGCGGCTCCGAGTCGCCGCTCGAGGCGGTGCGAGCCCGCGTCAGACGGCGCCGCGGGTTCGTCGTCGGCGGCGTCACCGTGGCTCTGATCGCCGTCGTCCTCCTCGGCGTCACGACCGGCGACTACCCGCTCACCCTCGAGCAGCTCGCGCGCACCCTGCTCGGGGGCGGCGACCGCCTCGAGTCCTACGTGCTCTTCCAGGTGCGGCTCCCGCGCGTGCTCATGGGCGTTTTGGTCGGCGCCTGCCTCGGCGTCGCCGGCGCCCTCCTGCAGGGCGTGCTCCGAAACCCGCTCGCGAGCCCCGACCTCCTCGGCATCAGCGGCGGCAGCAGCGTCGCAGCCGTGTTCCTGCTCCTCATCTTCGGCGTCACCGGGCCGATCCTCGCGGTCGCCGCCTTCGCCGGGGGGCTCGCGGTCGCCGCCATCCTGCTCCTCGCGGCAGGCAGGCGAGGCGAGGCCGGTTTCCGGCTCATCCTCGCCGGCATCGGCATCTCGTTCCTCACCGTCGCCATCATGAACTACCTCATGGTCCGCAGCCAGGTCGAGCTCGCTCAGGCCGCGCTGCTCTGGGTCACGGGCTCCCTCGCCTCCACCGCGTGGTGGCACCTCACCGTCGTCGCCGTCGTCGCCGTCGCGCTCCTCCCCGCCGTGCTCATCTCCGCGCGCTGGCTGCCGATCACCCAGCTCGGCGCATCCACGGCCGCCGGGCTCGGCGTCACCACCAGCCGGGTGCGGATGATCGCCGTCGTCTCCGCCGTGCTGCTCACCGCCGTCACGTGCGCCTTCGCGGGGCCCATCTCGTTCATCGCGCTCTGCGCACCGGCCATCGCCAGGTCCCTGCTCGGCCACGGCTCCATCGGAGTCGGGACAAGCGCGATCACGGGGGCCGCTCTCCTCACGGGCGCCGACCTCGTCGCGCAGTTCGCGATCCCGGACACCTCACTGCCCGTCGGAGTCGTCACGGGGGCCGTCGGCGCCGTGTTCCTGCTCTGGCTCCTCGCCTCGACGAAAGGACGCCAGCTGTGACCGGCGACCACCAAGCACCCGCAGCCTGGGTCGACCCCACCGCCGCAGCGCCAGCGGGGCCGCGCCTCTCCGCGCGCGGCCTCTCGGCCGGCTACCCCGGCCGCACCGTCATCGAAGGACTCGACCTCGACATCACCCCGGGCCGCATCACGATGATCATCGGCGCCAACGCCTGCGGTAAATCCACCCTCCTCGGCGTGCTCGCGCGCCTCACCTCGCCCCTCGCCGGCAGCGTGCAGCTCGACGACGTCGACGCCGCCAGCATCCCCAGGCGCCGGTTCGCGCAGACCGTCGGGATGCTCCCCCAGCATCCGACCGCCCCCGACGGACTCACGGTCGCCGAGCTCGTCTCGAGAGGCCGGCACCCGCACCGCGGACTCTTCGACCGCTGGGGAACCGCCGACACGAAGCACGTCGACGAGGCCATGCGCCGCACCGGCGTCGCGGAGCTCGCCGATCGACCGGTCGGCGACCTGTCCGGCGGGCAGCGGCAGCGCGTCTGGATCGCCATGTCCCTGGCGCAGAACCCCAAGGTGCTCCTCCTCGACGAGCCCACGACGTTCCTCGACCTCAGCCACCAGCTCGAGGTCCTCGACCTGCTCGTGAGCCTCAACCGGCGCGAGGGCACCACCATCGTCGTCGTCCTGCACGAGCTGAACCTCGCGGCCCGCTACGCCGACGAGCTCATCGTGATGCGCGACGGTCGCATCGTCGCCAACGGCTCCCCCACCGAGGTGCTCACGAAGGAGGTCGTCGCCGACGCCTTCGCCCTCGACGCGCTTGTCATGCCGGACCCCCTCACCAGAACACCCCTCATCGTCCCCGTCCCGGGAGGCGCCCACACGGGCAGCGAGCCCGAGTAGCCCCTCTCCACCCCCAGCTCTTCACGCATCCGCACGAAAGGAACCACCCCATGAACCGCACCCTCCGACCGATCGCCGCCGCCGCGGTGGCGGTCACGGCGCTCGCACTCAGCGCCTGCGCCCCCGCCGCCACCGACACGAGCGACGCGGCCGCCGCACCGGGCGACGCCGCGAGCTTCCCCGTCACCTTCGAGCACATGTACGGCACCACCACGATCGAAGAGGCGCCGACCCGCGTCGCGACGTGGGGATGGGGCGTCACCGACGCGGTCCTCGCGCTCGACATCGTCCCCGTCGCCATGGCCTCGATGGACTACGGCGGAGGCGAGGACCGCATCGCGCCGTGGGTCTCCGACAAGATCGAGGAGCTCGGCGGCGAAGCCCCCGTCATCCTCGACAACGCCACCTACGAGCTCTCCGTGGAGGCGCTGCTCGCCACCGACCCCGACGTGTTCATCGCGTCCTACTCCGGGCTCACGCAGGAGGAGTACGACGCCGTCACCGCGGCCGGCGTGCCCGTCGTCGCCCCCGAGGAAGCGATCTGGTCGACGCCGTGGCGTGACGTCATCACCGACACCGGCAAGGCCCTCGGCCTCGAGGCGGACGCCAACGAGATCCTCGCCGACCTCGACCAGCAGGTCGCCGATCAGGCCGCCGAGCACCCCGAGTTCGAAGGCACGACGATCGCCTACGCGTCCGAGGATGTGGACACCTTCTACCTCCTCCTCGAGAACGACCCGCGCGTCGAGCTGCTCACCGACCTCGGCTTCACGAGCGCACCATCCGTCGCGGAACTCGCAACCGGGGAGTCGACGTTCTCGACGACCGTCTCCAGCGAGAACCTCGACAAGATCGACGCGGACGTCGTCTTCACCCAGACCGAGACCGAGGAGCAGCTGCAGACGTTCCTGACCTCGGACCGCACGAAGCTCATCCCCGCCGTCTCCAAGGGCGCCGTCGCAGCGCTCGTGGGCGAGGAGAACGGCGCGGCCATCTCGCCGACCGCCCTCTCCATCCCGTTCTTCCTCCCGATGCTCGTCGAGCAGCTCGCCACGGCGACCGCGGTCGCGAAGAGCTAGCGACGGGGGCCCACCCCCACGCAGAACGCTGCCAGTCAGATGCGCCCTCTCGGAAGCCGAGGGGGCGCATCTGACTGGCAGCGGTGGTTCTGCCCGACCGAGCGCCTAGCGCGCGGTGACGGGGTTGGAGAGCGAGCCGATGCCCTCGATCGTGCAGGTGACCGTGTCGCCCTTCGCGAGCGGACCGACGCCCGCGGGCGTGCCCGTGAGGATGATGTCGCCCGGCAGCAGCGTGAACACGCTCGACGCGTACTCGACGAGCTTCGCGACCGACGTGATCATCTGCGAGAGGTCGCCCTCCTGGCGCAGCTCGCCGTTGACCTCAGCGGTGATGCGGCCCTTCGAGGGGTCGAAGTCGGTCTCGATGATCGGGCCGAGCGGGCAGAACGAGTCGAAGCCCTTCGCGCGAGCCCACTGGCCGTCGCTCTTCTGCAGGTCACGGGCCGTGACGTCGTTCGCGATCGTGTAGCCGAAGATGACCTGAGCCGCGTCGGCGGCCGGCACGTTGCGGGCGACCTGGCCGATGACGACGGCGAGCTCCGCCTCGTGGTCGACGCGCTCCGACTGGGGCGGCAGCACGATCGGGTGGCGGGGGCCGATAACCGAGGTGTTCGGCTTGAGGAACATCATGGGCACCTCGGCGGCCTCGTTGCCGAGCTCGTTCGCGTGCTCCGCGTAGTTGCGTCCGAAGCCGATCACCTTCGAGCGCGGCAGCACGGGCGACTGCAGCTGCACCTGGTCGATCGGGATGCGTTCGTCGAGCGTCTCGTAGCCGAGGTAGAGGGGGTCACCCGCCAGCTTGACGTAGACCTTCTCCTCCTCGTCGAGGATGCCGAAAGTGAGCTGACCCTGGTATTCGAAGCGCGCGATCTTCACCGTGCCAGCCTACAGCGGCGCGGCCGAGCCCGCGCCGAGCCGCTTCATTGCAGCGCCGGCGCAGGCTCCGCGTCGCCATCCGCGCCCGTCTTGATCGTCTCGCCGCGGAAGAACCCCGGGCTGCGGACGTACTGCACGACCATGAGCACGACGCCGAGCAGGAGCACGCCGACCCCGAGCACGAATACGAGGCCGATGCCGTCCTGCGCGATGCCGTCGGCGTCGTAGCTCGTCGCGAAGACCGCGGAGCCCGAGCCGAACGACGGCGACAGCGACGCCCTGGCGGTCTCGAAGAAGAAGTAGAGCAGCGCGAGCCCGCCGAGCAGCGGGAAGAGGAACCGGAAGAACAGGTTCCGCGTCGAGGAGAACAGCGAGCGGCGGAAGTACCAGACGCATGCGAGCCCCGTGACGCCGTAGTAGAAGCACACCATGAGGCCGAGCGCCGCGATGGTGTCCCAGAGGGCGTTCTCGGAGAGCAGCCGCAGCACGATGTAGAAGACGATCGCCGCGGCCGCCGAGGCGATGGTCGCCACCGACGGCGACTTGAAGCGGGGGCTCACGCTGGCGTACGACCTGGGCAGCGCCCCGTAATGCCCCATGGCGAGGAGCGTGCGAGAGGGCGACACCATCGTCGACTGCAGCGAGGCCGCCGAGCTGAACATGACGGCGACCGTCATGAGCAGCGCGAACGGGCCCATGATCGGCTCCGCGAGGGAGGCGAGGATGCTCTCCTGATTGTCTGGGTTGCCGGCACCGAGGCCCTCCTCGCCGATACCCGCGTAGGCGAGGACCGCAAGCGTCATCAGCACGTAGATCGCGACCATGACGAAGATCGTGAGCATGGAGGCACGGCCCGGGGTCTTCTCCGGATCCTTCGCCTCCTCGTTCATCGTGATGACCGTGTCCCAGCCCCAGAACAGGAAGATCGACAGCGAGACGCCGGCGGAGATCGCAGCGAGCGAGCCCACCTCGAACGGGTTGAACCACGACAGCTCGATGGGGGTCGCGTCGAACGCGGTGCCGTTCCCGACATGCACGAACGCCGCGATGATGAACCAGACGATGGCGATGAGCTGCACCACGACGAGGACGTACTGCACCTTCTTCGTCGACTCGACGCCGCGGTAGGAGATCCACGCGGCGAGGGCAGTGAAGATGACGGTCATCGGGATGTTGATCCACAGCACGCGCGTCAGGTCCGCGAGCTCCGGGTTCTGGAAGATCTGCGCCAGCATGATGAAGAAGAAGTCGACGGCGACGGCCGCGAGGTTCGAGAGGACGAGGACGGTCGCGGCGATGAGCCCCCATCCGCCCATCCACCCGATCCACGGACCGAACGCGCGGGTCGCCCACGTGAACGAGGTGCCCGAGTCCGGCATGGCCGTGTTGAGCTCCCGGTAGCCGAACACGACAAGCAGCATCGGGATGAACCCGACCAGCATGATGGCGGGCGTGTAGACGCCGACCTGCGCGATGGTGGGGCCGAGGCCGGACGTGACGGCGTAGGCGGGCGCGATGCAGGAGACGCCGATGACGGCCGCCCCGAGCACCCCGACCTTGCCGGCGGAGAGGCCCTTCGCGCTCAGTCCCCCACCATGCAGCTCCTCGTTGAGCTTCGCCGCCGCTGCGGTTTCCGATGTTGTCATTTGGTGATGATGGCCCATCCCCGGAGAACCGTCAATGGGCCGAAACGGCCCGGAAATATTGCGTGAATCGACAGAACGGCCGGGGCCTCCGGGGCGGCGCTCGGTTTGCATTGCGCCGCGCCTCGCGAGACATTGGCAGTTGTCAGATATCGCCCCTCCCTTGACCGACGGCGGGCATCGACCTCGAGCGAGAGGGACCATGAAGAGGCCCACAGATCCGCATCCCGTGATCGAGACCCTGCTCAACGGCGGCGGCGACGACGAGCCGCAGCCCAGAACCCGGTCCTCCAGGCGGACACCGGCGGTTGGACCTCGCCGCCCGATCACCGGCAGCGGGCGCCACGTCTCGCGGCGCAGGCGCACGAACTCGAAGTTCGTGCGACGCCGCCTCATGGTCGCCGCCGCGGCGGCCGTCTGCGTGACCATGGTCGCCGGCATCGGCTTCATCTCCGCGACCTACTTCCAGGTCGTGGGCAACCTCGCCGACAACGCCGTGGGTCGAGCGGACGGAACGGGCACCGAGATCTCCGGATGGGATGGCCCCGTTAACATCCTCATCATGGGCTCCGACTCCAGGGACGGGCAGTCGAGCGCCGACTACGGGGAGGCCAGCGGGGCGCGGTCCGACGTCATGATGCTGCTGCACGTGTCGGCCGATCGCGAGGACGCGACCCTCATCAGCATTCCCCGAGACACGATGCTGCCGACCCCGGAATGCACGACCCCGGACGGTGCCATCGTGCCAGCGCAGGAGGCCGCGCAGATCAACGGGGCGCTCGAGAACGGGCCGTTCTGCTCGCTCGACACGATCCGCGACTTCACCGGCCTGGACATCGACCACTTCATCGTCGTCGGCTTCGACGGCGTCATCGGCATCACGGAGGCCATCGGCGGCGTCGACGTGTGCGTCGAGAACGACATCGCCGACGACTACTCGGGGCTGTACATGACCGCGGGCACCCACAGCCTCCAGGGCGAGGCGGCCCTCGCCTTCCTGCGCACGCGGCACGGCTTCGCCGACGGGAGCGACCTGGGGCGCATCCAGGCGCAGCAGGCGTTCCTCGCCTCCCTCGCTCGGAAGGTCACGAGCGCCGGCACGCTCACGAACCCAGGGGCCCTCTACGGGCTCGCCGACTCCGCGTCGAAGGCCATGACCGTCGACGAGGCCCTCGCCCAGCCGAGCAGCCTCGTCGCGCTCGCGCAGACGCTCGCGAACGTCGACCTCGACCGCATCGTCATGCTGCAGCTGCCCGTCGCGCCCTATTGGGCGGACCCGAACCGAGTCGAGCCGATCACGGCGGAGACCGACGCCATCTTCGCGACCCTCCGCGCCGACCAGCCGCTGTCGTTCCAGGATGACCAGGCAGCGGATGCACCCGACGGCGACAGCGAGCAGGAAGGCCCGGAACAGCCCGACGACGCGACGCGATCGGACGACGCGGCTGCCGCGCCCGGCGAGCCGCTGACCCTCTCCGACGACATCGTCGGCCGGACGGCGGAGGACACCACCTGCGCGAGCTGACCTCGCCGCCCCGCCCCCGCTCTGCAACGCCCACCCGAGCTGCGCAACACCCCCTGTGC
>NZ_PSXX01000016.1 GCF_002931055.1 Pseudoclavibacter sp. AY1H1
AACCAAGACTGCCCGGCGTTTCGCCCCCTGCGCAGTCTGGCAGGGGGCGAAACGCCGGGCAGTGATCGGCTTCGGCTTCGCGGGGGTGCCGGGCCGGGGGCCGGGGCGACTGGGTGGATGCTCGCGGCTAGTGGGCCGCGTCGCCGTCCTTCGCCTGTTCGTCGGCCGCGAGCGTGCCGAGGTAGAGGGCGATGACCTTCGGGTCGTTGAGCAGCTCGCGTCCGGTGCCCGTGTACGCGTCCTTGCCCTGGTCGAGCACGTAGGCGCGGTCGCAGATCTGCAGGCAGCGGCGCGCGTTCTGCTCGACCATGATGACGGAGACGCCGGCACGGTTGATCTGGCGCACACGCAGGAACGTCTCGTCCTGACGGACCGGGGAGAGGCCTGCCGACGGCTCGTCGAGGAGCAGCACCGACGGGTCCATCATGAGGGCCCGCGCCATGGCGACCATCTGCCGCTCACCGCCGGAGAGGGAGCTCGCGCGCTGCTTGCGGCGCTTCCCGAGCTCGGGGAAGAGGTCGGCGACGAACTCGAACCGCTCGTTGAAGACCTTGGGCCGCAGGAAGAGCCCCATCTCGAGGTTCTCCTCGATCGTGAGCGACGGGAAGACGTTGTTGTTCTGCGGCACGAGCCCGACGCCCTTGGCGACGAGCTTGTCGGCGCGCAGGCCCGTGATGTCCTCGCCCTTCAGCATGACGCTGCCGCCGCGGATCTTGATCTGCCCGAAGATGGCCTTGAGCACCGTCGACTTGCCGGCGCCATTGGGCCCGATGATGCCGATGAGCTCGCCGGGGTAGGCGTCGATCGAGCATCCGTTGAGGATGTTCACGCCGGGCAGGTAGCCGCCGACGAGGTCGATCGTCGACAGCACAGCGTCGCTTCTGGGGGTCGTCGCTGTCGCAGAACCGGATGCGTTTGGCGTCGTCTCGCTCATTTGCTGTCACTCTCCGTCGTCTCGGTCCCGGGCTTCGTCTCGGCGATCTCCTCGGCGATCGTGGTCGTCCCGAGCACTTCGGCCTCGTACTCGGCCGCCGCTTCGACGCCCTGCTCCTCGGCGATGCGCTCGACTTCCAGCTCCTGGATGTCGAGGTCGCCGAGGTCCTGGTCGTGGTGCGCGCCGAGGTAGGCGTCGATCACGGCCTGGTCCTTCATGACCGTCTCAGGCGGGCCCTCCGCGACGATCTGGCCTTCGGCCATGACGACGACCCAGTCGGAGATGTTCGTGACCATGTGCATGTCGTGCTCGACGAACAGCACCGTGGTGCCGTCGTTCTTGAGCTCCTTGACGTGGCCGAGGAGCGACTGCACGAGGGCCGGGTTGACGCCGGCCATGGGCTCGTCGAGCATGATGAGCTTCGGGCTGCTCATGAGGGCGCGGGCCATCTCGAGGAGCTTGCGCTGTCCGCCGGAGAGGGACGCCGCGTAGTCCTCGCGCTTCGCGTCGAGTTTGAAGCGGGCGAGGAGCTCGTCGGCCTTCTCGGTGATCTCCTTCTCGCGGTCGCGCCAGAGCGGCTTGAACAGCGCGCGCAGCATGCCCTCGCCGCCCTGCTGGTCGGCGCCGAGGAGCATGTTGTCGAGCACCGTCATGCGTCCGAGGGACTTCGTGAGCTGGAAGGTGCGGACCATGCCGGAGCGGGCCACCTTGAAGGCGGGCACGTTGGCGAGGGAGGTGCCGTCGAACGACCACGTGCCCGTGTTGGGCTTATCGAAGCCCGTCAGCAGGTTGAACATGGTGGTCTTGCCGGCGCCGTTGGGGCCGATGAGCGCCGTGATCTTGCCGCGCGGGATCTCGAGGTGCTGCACATCCACGGCCGTGTTGCCGCCGAACTGGCGGGTGACGCCGTCGGCGATGACGATCGGGTCGACCTTCTTGCAGCCGGGGCCGACCTTGCCGTCGACGAACTCGTGGGTGGGGAGGATGCCCGTTGGGGGGCTCGTCTGCTCAGGCACTGAAGCTCAGCTCCTTCTTGTTTCCGAAGATGCCCTGGGGTCTGAAGACCACCAGCAGCATGAGCGCGATTCCGACGATGATGAAGCGCAGCTGGCCCGCCTGCGTCGTCGAGAGGAAGGTGATCGCGCCCGATTCGATCGCGCCGTACAGGATGCCCTGCGTGAGCGAGAGCACGACCCAGAAGATCATCGCTCCCACGATGGGCCCGAAGATCGTCGCGGCTCCTCCGAGCAGCATGATCGTCCAGATGAAGAACGTGAGACCCGTCGTGTAGTTCGCGGGTTGCACGGCTCTCGGCAGGATGAAGATGATGCCGGCGAGGGAGCCGAGGAGGCCACCCGTGATGAGGGCCTGCATCTTGTAGGCGAAGACGTTCTTGCCGAGGCTGCGCACGGCGTCCTCGTCTTCGCGGATGCCGCGGACGACGCGACCCCACGGGCTGCGCATGAGCGCCCACACGAGGAGGGTCGCGAGGATGACGAGGCCCCAGCCGACGATGCGGGTCCACCAGTCGTAGGCGTTGTAGGTGAAGGGACCGAAGCCGTAGGTGCCGTCGGGGATCGGGTTGATGGCCGCGAAGGTGCCCTTGAAGCCGTTCAGGCCGTTGGCCGCGCCCGTCACGGGGGTGAGGCCGGTCGTCGTCACGATGTACCGCAGGATCTCGGCGGAGGCGATCGTGACGATGGCCAGGTAGTCGGCGCGCAGCCGCAGCGTCGGGACGCCGAGGATGAACGAGAAGACGATCGAGACGACGATGACGCACAGCACGGCGGCCCAGATGGGCCAGCCGAGGCTGATCGTCGGGATCGCGAACGCGTACGCGCCGAGCAGCATGTACGCGGCCTGGCCGAAGTTGAGGAGGCCGGTGTAGCCGAAGTGGATGCCGAGGCCGATCGCGGCGAGCGCGTAGGCAGCGGTGGTGGGGCTGAGGAGCTCGCCGATGGCGTTGCTCAGGATGTTTGACCAGTCCATGGTTCGTCTCCTAGCCGACTCGCTCGCGGCGGCCGAGAATGCCCTGGGGCCTGACGAGCAGGACCAGGATGAGGATGAGGAGCGCCGCCGCGTACTTGAGGTCGGCGGGGATGAAGAGGGTCGAGAGCTCGACGAAGATGCCGACGACGAGCGAGCCGACGAGGGCGCCGTAGGCGGAGCCGAGGCCACCGAGGGTGACGGCGGCGAACATCAGCAGGAGCACCTGGAAGCCCATGTCCCATGAGGATTGGCGGTAGAGGGCGAGCATGACGCCGGCGAGGGCGGCGAGGCCACCTGCCGTGGTCCACACGATGCGGATGATGCGGTCGACGTTGATGCCGGATGCGCTTGCGAGCGACGGGTTGTCGGACACGGCTCGTGTGGCCTTGCCGACGCGGGTGCGCGTCAGGAACAGGGCCACGAGGAGGAGCGTGACGATCGAGATGCCCATGCTGAGGAGCGAGCCCGTCGTGATGCGCACGGGGCCGAACTCCACGGCTCCGCTGAGGCCCACCGAGCTCATCGGGAGGATCGCCCCGCCGAAGAAGAACTGGTAGAGGTAGCGGAGTGCGAGGCCGAGGCCGATGCTCACGATCATCGCCGGGACGAGGCGCACGCCGCGCTTGCGGAGCGGCTTCCAGAGGGTCGCATCCTGGAGCCAGCCGAAGGCGGCGCCGAGGATCACGACGACGATGATGGCGACGAAGATGTTGAGCCCCATGACGACAGCGAAGAGCCAGGCCATGAGTCCGCCGAAGGTGACGAGCTCGCCGTGGGAGAAGTTGTTCAGCCCGGTGGTGCCGAAGATGAGGGTGATGCCGATCGCGCCGAGCGCGATGAGGAGGCCGAAGTTGAGGCCGGCGACGAGGCGCTCGATGAGCTGCGAGCCGAAGTTGCTGCTCTGCCTCGTGTCCTCTCCGAGTGCGAAGAGGCGTCCGACGTTGGTCGTCGACCATTCGTCCTCGGTGACCTCTGCGGTGGCGCCGTCCTCGTTCCGCAGGTCGATGCCGTCTGGCAGGGTCTCCGTGTCGAGCGTGACCGTGTAGTTGCCTGGGCCTGGGACGGGCACGCGCCAGCGGCCGTCTTCACCCGACTCCACCGTCTCGGAGTAGCCGTCGCCGTCGACGGTGAGCGAGACGCCCGCGACGGGTTCTCCCTCGTAGTTGAGGATGCCGCTGATCGAGTACGGCGACTCCTCATCGACGGGGTCGGCTGCCGCGTTCGCGGGGCCGGCCATCGCGAAGACGCCGAGGAACGCAAAGAGCGACATCGCGAGTGCTGCGAGCATTCGGTGGGTTCGGGTGAGCCGGGAACGCCGGGCGGTCGCTGAGCGCGAACCGGCTGGCGTGAGCGGACTGGGGAGAAGGGGCACGGAGTACCTCCAGTGCGAGTCGGGCTGGGCACGACGACTGAACGAGATTCTGGAACTGCTATTTCTGCAAGCGAGGATTCGCCACTCTGCGAATCTACGGATGGTTTGTATCGGCAATGTTTCACTGCCGCTACACACGATAGCCGTGCGGAAGAGGCTCTGCTCGCAGCCAGGAGCCTCAGCGCGCAATTTTGTTCTACGTCACCACAAATGTGGTGCCTCAGCACGGCACAGTGTGCCGCCACATCCAAGATCTCCGATTTGTGAAGATGTCTTTCGTCTCCGGCGTGTCACCGACCGGATGGTGCCCCCGCCGCGGCACTGAGGCCCGCGGGCGTGTGCTCGGGACAGTGGAGTGCGCGCTCGCCGCAGTCCGCACAGGCGACGAAGCGTTCCCTGCAGGAGGGGTCGCTGCAGTTCTGGGTGCGGTGCGTGGGCCTCTCGCATTCGCGGCAGCGGCCGAGGACGTCGGTGTCGGGGCCGAACTCGAGGTGCTCGCGAGCGTCGAAGACCGCGAGGGAGCCCTTCCAGAGCCCCTCGTTGCCGAACTGCTCCGCGTATCGGACGATGCCGCCGTCGAGCTGGTACACCTCGTTGAAGCCGCGCTTGAGCATGAGCGCTGAGAGGACCTCGCAGCGCACGCCACCCGTGCAGTAGGTGACGACGGGCTTCGACTTGAGGTCGTCGTACTTGCCCGATTCGAGCTCGGCGATGAAGTCGCGGGTGGTTCCGGTCTCCGGAACGATGGCGCCCTCGAAGCGGCCGATCTGCGCCTCGATCGCGTTGCGGCCATCGAAGAAGACGATCTCGTCGCGCGATTCGACGAGTGCGTGCAGCTCGTCGGGTGCGAGGTGGGTCCCGCCGCCCTTGACGCCGTGCTCGTCGACCTCGAGCTCGCCCGGCGCCCCGAAGCTGACGATCTCGTCGCGCACCTTGACGCTGAGGCGTGGGAAGTCGAGGCTCTGTCCCTGCTCGTCGAGGCCGGTGCCCTCCGACCACTTGTAGTCGGCGTCCTTGAAGGCCGCGTACTCCCGGGTGGTGCGCACGTAGCGCTTGAGCGCGTTCAGCTCGCCGCCGAGGGTGCCGTTGATGCCGTCCTTGGAGATCAGGATGCGCCCACGCAGCCCCAGGGACGCCGCGAGGTCGCGCTGCCAGAGGCGGATCGCCTCCGGGTCGGCGAGGGGCGCGAAGGCGTAGTAGAGCACGATCTTGGGGACAGCCATGAGGACGATTTTAGGTGAGGGGCTCACACCGAATGTCCGTGGGTCTGCGTACCCTTGCCGCATGCCAGATCGGGTCATGTCGCTCTATCGGCCGGCGTCACCGGTCGATGTGCAGCAGACCCTGTCTCCCCTCATGCGGGGCAGGCGAGATCCGACGTGCTGGGTGCATCCGGTGTCGCGGGACGTGTGGCGCACGTCCCACACGCTGGCGGGAGGCGCGACCACGGTGTTCCGCCAAGCCCGGGAGGGGGTGCGGGTCGTGTCGTGGGGTGCGGCCGCCGAGATCGCGGTCGACGAGGCTCCCACGCTGCTGGGCCGCGACGACGACTGGAGCGAGCTCTGCCTCGACGCCCTGCCGGAGCTGGCGGATGTGCGGCGACGGAACGAGGGGCTGCGGCTCCCGAAGTCGGGCGCGGTGTTCGAGGCGCTGAGCGCGGCGATCATCGAGCAGAAGATCACGGGCCTCGAGGCGCATCGCGCTTGGGACATCCTGCACCGCGACCACGCCGACGCGGCGCCAGGGCCGGCCGGTCTCGTGCCGCGGCACCTGCGCCTGCCGCTCACGCCGGAGCAGTGGCGGCGCATCCCGAGCTGGGACTGGCACCGGGCCGGCGTCGACTACTCGAGGTCCGGCACGGTGATCCGCTCGGCGACGGTCGCGTCGGCACTCGAGCGCACGAGCGGCCTGCCGACGGGGTCGGAGGAGCCGCTCCGTCGTCTTCGCTCGATCGTGGGGGTCGGCGTGTGGACGGCCAACGAGACCGTGCAGCGCTCGCATGGCGACCCTGATGCCCCGAGCTTCAGCGATTACCACATCCCCAACATGGTCGGGTGGGCGCTCGCGGGCTGCGACGTCGACGACGACGGCATGCGGGAGCTGCTCGAGCCGTGGCGCGGACACCGCGAGCGGGTCGTGCGGCTCATCAAGCTCGCGGGCAACCCGCGCCCGAAGCACGGCCCCCGTATGACCGTGCAAGACCACCGCTCCCACTGAGCTCTGCGCCCGGCGTCGACGTGCGCTGACCTTTTCGAGAGGCGTTCGCCCACGGCTGACGGGGTTTTCAGCAAACTTTCTGGCACTCGATGGGGCAGAGTGCTAATTTTCTGCTCAAGGAAGTTGACACCAGTCGACTCAAGTTCACCGCACCGTCTCGCGCTGACGAGCGTGCGTACAAGGAAGGGAAAACGACATGGCACGCGTCTTCGATCCGTTCCAGGAGATGGAACGACTTTTCCAGGGAGCACCGAACAGCCCGCGTTCGATGCCCATCGACCTCTACCGCGAGGCCGACCACTACATCCTCACCGCCGACCTGCCCGGCATCGACCCGAGCTCGATCGACGTCGACCTCGACGGCCAGCAGCTGACGATCCGCGCCGAGCGCAGCACGGTCAACGCCGAGGGCGCCAAGTGGCTCGTCCGTGAGCGCAACGGCGGCAGCTACCTCCGCCAGTTCACGCTCGGCCAGGGGCTCGACACCGAGCGCATCGCGGCGAGCTACGAGCACGGCGTGCTGACCGTGACCGTGCCGGTCAGCGAGCGCGCGAAGCCGCGCAAGATCGAGGTCGAGAGCGGCACGAAGGTCGAGACCATCCAGGCCTGAGCGGCCCGGTGATCACCGCTTCGTGATGTGACCTCTGTGACGCAGTGAGGGGCAGCGCCGACTGGCGCTGCCCCTCACTGCGTCGGTAGGTCTGTGGGTCTGCGCTCGTCCTCGACTCGCGCTCGCGCCTTCGTTCGCGTCAGGCGGCGTGGAGTCCCGTTCCTGCCTCTTCGGTCTCGCGGGCGAGCTTCGCGGCCGCAGCGTAGCGGGTGCGGAGTGCCGCGTCGGGGGCGGGCTCGAGGCGAGCGATGGTCTCGACGGGCCAGTCCGGACGTGTCCCGGTCGCCACCCAGGCAGCCTGGCGGGCTGCACCGTCGGCGACGTACTCACCGGGTGCCGGGATCTCGACGGGCACGTCGAAGAGCGTCGGCGCGACGGCGCGGACGCCCTCGCTCAGCGCGGCGCCGCCGATGAGCATGACTCGCTTCGCCTCGACGCCGAGCGCACGGTGGGCGTCGAGTGCCTGCGCGAGGCTGCCGAGCATGCCCTCGACTGCGGCCCTGGCGAGGTTCTCGCGGGTGAACGATCCGCGGGTCATGCCGAGGAGCGACGCGGTCGCATCCGGCAGGTCGGGGGTGCGCTCGCCGTCGAGGTACGGCACGAACGCGAGACCACCAGAGCCGACGGGTGCCGATGCGGCGAGCCGACCGAACTCCTCGTGGTCGACGCCGAGGACCTCGGCGGTCGTGTCGATGACGCGAGCGGCGTTGAGCGTCGCGGACAGGGGAAGGAACGCTCCCGTCGCGTCCGCGAACCCGGCCAGCCCACCGCGGGGGTCGACCACCGGTCGGTCGGCGACGGAGAAGACGGTGCCTGAGGTGCCGATCGAGACGACGACGTCGCCCGGACGCGCGTTGAGACCGAGCGCCGCACCAGCGTTGTCGCCGGCGCCCGCGGCGACGAGTGCGCCGGCCGGTGTCTTCCCAGCGACCTCGTCCGGTCCGAGCACACGGGGCAGGATGGCGTCGTGGCCGAGCGCCGCGATGAGCAGCTCGCGGTCGTAGTCGAGCGTGAACGGCGACCAGTAGCCGGTCCCCGACGCGTCGGAGCGGTCGGTCGTGAGCTTCGTCAGGTCCGGGCCGAGGGGGCTCTCGCCTGCTGGGCCGTAGCCGAGGAGGCGCCACGTGAGCCAGTCGTGGGGGAGGGCGACGGCCGCGACGCGCGCCGCGTTCTCGGGTTCCGCATCCCGCAGCCAGCGCAGCTTCGTGATCGTGAACGAGGCGACGGGCACGAGTCCCGTGCGCTCGACGAGCGCATCCTGGCCGAACTCGGCGATGAGGTCTCGTGCTGCGCCTGCGCTGCGGGTGTCGTTCCAGAGGAGGGCGTCGCGGACGACGCGGCCCTCGGCGTCGAGGGCGACCATGCCGTGCTGCTGGCCGGCGACGGAGATCGCCGCCACATCGTCGAGCCCGCCGGCGGCCTCGGTCGCGCCCTGGACGGCAGCCCACCAGTTCGCCGGGTCGATCTCCGTGCCGGGGAGGTGAGCTGCGCGCCCCTGGCGGACGAGCGCACCCGTCTCCGCATCGCGGATGACGAGCTTGCAGCTCTGCGTACTCGAGTCGAAGCCGGCGACGAGCATGGTGGTCTGCTTTCTATAGGGCGAGTGCGGTGTTGAGGTTCAGGCGCTGGTCGAGCATGCACGACAGAGCTGGGGCGGATGCACGCGCGTGGTGAGTGCATCCGCCACAGCTCTGCGCGGGGGACGGGGGAACCCGTCAGTCGGTGGGACGTGGGCTAGCCGCGTGCACCCATGAGGTGCTCGAGCGCGAGCTGCTGCAGGCGCACGAAGCCGAAGCCCTTGCCGTTGAAGTACGCGTCGGCGTCGAAGTCCTCGAAGGCGGAGCGGTCAGCGAGGAAGTCGTCGTAGGTCTCGCCCTCGCCGAGCGTGTTCGTGGAGAGCTCGTCGACGCGGGACGCTGCGAGAGCCTCCTGCACCTCGGGGTCGGCGCGGAAGGCCGCCGCGCGTTCCTTGAGGAGGAGGTAGGTGCGCATGTTCGCGGCCGCCGACTCCCAGACGCCCGTCTCGTCCTCGGTGCGCGAGGGCTTGTAGTCGAAGTGGCGGGGGCCCGTGTAGGTCTGGCCGCCGTTGGGGCCGCCGTTCTCGAGCAGGTCGACGAGCGCGAACGCGTTCTGCAGATCGCCGTGGCCGAACACGAGGTCCTGGTCGTACTTGATGCCGCGCTGGCCGTTGAGGTCGATGTGGAAGAGCTTGCCCTGGTAGAGGGCCTGCGCGATGCCTGCCGCGAAGTTGAGGCCGGCCATCTGCTCGTGCCCGACCTCGGGGTTCACGCCGACGAGCTCCGGGCGCTCGAGGGTCTCGATGAAGGCGAGTGCGTGGCCGACCGTGGGGAGCAGGATGTCGCCGCGGGGCTCGTTCGGCTTCGGCTCGATCGCGAAGCGGATGTTGTAGCCCTTGTCGGTGACGTAGTCGCCGAGGAGGTTGACGGCCTCGCGGTAGCGCTCGAGGGCCTGGCGGATGTCCTTCGCGGAGTCGTACTCCGCACCCTCGCGGCCGCCCCACATGACGAACGTCTCGGCGCCGAGCGACGCGGCGAGGTCGAGGTTGCGGAGGACCTTGCGCAGTGCGAAGCGGCGCACGTCGCGGTCGTTGGAGGTGAAGCCGCCGTCCTTGAACACGGGAGCGGAGAAGAGGTTCGTCGTGACCATGGGAACCACGAGCCCGGTCGCATCCAGTGCGCCACGGAGGCGGGAGATCTGCGAGTCGCGGACCTCGTCACTCGAGCCGAACGGGAAGAGGTCGTCGTCGTGGAAGGTGAGGCCGTATGCGCCGGCTTCTGCGAGCTTCTCGACGACGTGCACGACGTCGAGGTCGGCGCGCGTCGGGCCGCCGAACGGGTCGGTCCCGTTGTAGCCGACGGTCCACAGACCGAATGAGAACTTGTCTGCGGGGGTGGGAGTCAGAGACATGGGAGTCCGTTCTAGGTATCGTCGTTGATAAGTTCCAGAGAGCAACATATAGCACTTCGTTGTGTCACTTCCACCACGAGTTCCGGATGAGACGGGGTTCGGATGGCGCCTGGGGCCAGTTTTGTCACGAATCTGACACGGGGTTGCACAACCTGACCCAAGTGGGTATATGTTTGGCGCGACAACTTAGGGCAACACATTTCAGAGAGGAAATGACCGTCATGTCAGCAACGAAGAAGTTGCTCGGTCTCGCAGTCGTTGGAGGCCTCGCACTCGGTCTCACCGCATGCGACGCGCCAGCAGACCCAGCAGCAACCGGCGAAGCAGGAGCAGCAGTCGAGGTCGAGAGCGTTGGCATCTCGATGCCCACCCGCGAGCTCGAGCGCTGGATCAACGACGGAGCGCAGCTCCAGAGCAAGCTCGACGAGGCCGGCTTCACGACCGACCTGCAGTACGCCGAGAACGACCCGGACACGCAGATCTCGCAGATCCAGAACCAGATCGCATCCGGAGTCGACGTGCTCGTCGTCGCCGCCATCGACGGCTCGGTGCTCGCACCGGTGCTGCAGGATGCGGCTGACGAAGGCGTCACGATCATCGCCTACGACCGCCTCATCAACGACACGGAGAACGTCGACTACTACGCGACGTTCGACAACTACGCGGTGGGCAAGCTCCAGGGCGAGTACATCGTCGACAGCCTGGACCTCGAGAACCAGCCCGGCCCGTTCTACCTCGAGCCCTTCGCCGGCAGCCCGGACGACAACAACGCCAAGTTCTTCTTCTCCGGAGCCTGGGACGTCCTCAAGCCGTACATCGACGAAGGCAAGCTCGTCGTCGGCTCCGGCAAGTCGCCGGCATCGAACGACGACTGGGCCTCGGTCGGCATCCAGGGCTGGGAGAGCGCCGGCGCTCAGGACGAGATGGAGACCCGTCTCGCCTCGAACTACGCCGACAAGAAGGTCGACGTCGTCCTCTCGCCGAACGACAGCCTCGCCCAGGGCATCGCGGAGGCGCTCGTCTCCGCCGGCTACACGCCCGGCTCCGAGTGGCCCATCCTCACGGGTCAGGACGCTGACAAGGCATCGGTCACGAACATCCTCGCCGACAAGCAGTCAATGACGGTCTGGAAGGACACCCGCCTCCTCGGCGACCAGGTCTTCGCCATGGTCGAGTCGCTCAAGGCGGGCACCGAGGTCGACGTCAACGACACCGAGAGCTACGACAACGGCGTCAAGGTCGTCCCCTCGTACCTCCTCGACCCCGAGGTCGTCACGAAGGACACCGTGCAGGAGAAGCTCATCGACAGTGGCTTCCTCCAGGCATCGGACGTCGGACTCTAACGAGTCACCGACACCACACTGAACGCGCTCGGGCTGGCTGTGCCCCCACACCAGCCCGAGCGCGCTTCTGTTGCAGCTCGCGCCCTCGAGGCGCAGCAGTGCCGAGCGGTGACGCTCGGAAAGTGAGACGGAGCAATGGTGCAAGACGACACAATCCTGAAGATGTCGAACATCGTGAAGGAATTCAGCGGTGTGCGAGCCCTCGCGGGCGTCGACATCGAAGTCCGTCGCGGCGAGGTGCACGGCATCTGCGGCGAGAACGGCGCGGGCAAGTCGACGCTCATGAAGGTCCTGAGCGGCGTCTACCCCTACGGCACCTTCGAGGGGACCATCGAGTTCGATGGCCGCGAGGTGCGGTACAAGACCATCAACGACAGCGAGCAAGACGGCATCGTCATCATCCATCAGGAGCTCGCCCTCAGCCCCTACCTGTCGATCGCGGAGAACATCTTCCTCGGCAACGAGATCCAGCGCTTCGGCGTCATCGACTGGGACGAGACCAACCGCCGTGCGGCGGAGCTGCTCAAGCGGGTTGGCCTCAACGAGAACCCCGCAACCGTCATCCGCGAGATCGGCGTCGGCAAGCAGCAGCTCGTGGAGATCGCCAAGGCGCTGTCGAAGGACGTGAAGCTGCTCATCCTCGATGAGCCCACCGCGGCCCTCAACGACGAAGACTCCGCGCACCTGCTCGGCCTCATCGAGCAGCTGCGCGAGCAGGGCATCACGTCGATCATCATCTCCCACAAGCTCAAGGAGATCCGGCGCATCGCAGACCGCGTCACGATCATCCGCGACGGGGCGACGATCGACTCGATCGACATGACCGAGCCGGATGCGACCGAGGGTCGGATCATCCGCGCCATGGTCGGCCGCGAGCTCTCCTCCATGTTCCCGCCCCGCGAGGCGGTCATCGGGGAGGAGAAGCTGCGCGTCGAGAACTGGACGGTGCACCACCCGGCCGACCCAAGCCGCAAGGTCGTCGACGACGTGTCGTTCCACGTGCGCGCCGGCGAGATCATCGGCTTCGCCGGCCTCATGGGCGCAGGCCGCACGGAGCTCGCCATGAGCATCTTCGGCCGCAGCTACGGCACGAACATCTCCGGGGAGGTGTACAAGTCGGGTCAGCTGATCTCCACGAAGACGATCAACGAATCCATCAAGAACGGCCTGGCGTACACCACCGAGGATCGCAAGCACCTCGGCCTCAACCTCATCGGCGACATCCAGGCCAACATCTCCGCGGCCGCCGCGAAGAAGGTCGCCCGTTGGGGCATCGTCGACGGCATCAAGGAGAACGGCGTCGCCGAGGGCTACCGCAAGTCCATGAACATCAAGACGGCGAGCGTCGCTACGCCCACGGGCAAGCTCTCCGGCGGCAATCAGCAGAAGGTCGTGCTCAGCAAGTGGCTGCAGACCGACCCTGACGTGCTGTTCCTCGACGAGCCCACCCGCGGCATCGACGTCGGCGCGAAGTACGAGATCTACGGGCTCATCAACAAGCTCGTCGAGCAGGGCAGGGCGGTCGTCGTGATCTCCTCCGAGCTCCCCGAGCTGCTCGGCCTCGCCGACCGCATCTACACGATCTCCGAAGGACGCCTCACGGGTGAGGTCTCCAAGGAGAACGCAACACAGGAACTGCTCATGCAGTACATGACCGCTGGAAAGGACGAGTCGTGACCACCACGAACACCGAGGCCGCGAACGAAGCAGGCACCCGGAAAGTGAGGATGTCGGTCGACGTCCGCCAGTACGGGATCCTCGGCGCACTCGCCGTCATCATCATCCTGTTCCAGATTCTCACCGGCGGGAAGCTCCTGCTGCCCGCGAACATCAACAACCTCATCCAGCAGAACGCGTACGTGCTGATCCTCGCGGTCGGCATGATCATCGTCATCATCGCTGGCCACATCGACCTGTCGGTCGGCTCGGTCGTCGCCGTCGTGGGTGCCATCACGGCCATCGCCATCACCCAATGGGGGCTGCCGTGGTTCGCGGCGGTGCTCATCGGCCTCGCGGCCGGGGCGGTGATCGGCATCTGGCAGGGATTCTGGATCGCCTACGTGGGCATACCGGCGTT
Organism: Pseudoclavibacter sp. AY1H1; assembly: GCF_002931055.1. Lineage (GTDB taxonomy): Bacteria > Actinomycetota > Actinomycetes > Actinomycetales > Microbacteriaceae > Pseudoclavibacter. The sequence continues at coordinate 13,471 of NZ_PSXX01000016.1, forward strand.
CATCGTGACGCTAGCGGGCATGCTGCTCTTCCGAGGTCTCACTCTCGTGCTCCTCACGGGTGGAACGATCAACGCGCTGCCGGACGAGTTCGTCGCCATCGGCAAGGGCTCGCTGCCGCAGTCGATGGGCACGATGCTCGGCGGACACGACGTCGTCACGATGCTCATCGCGCTTGTCGTCGTCGCAGCCGTCATCGGAAGCCAGCTCCGCACCCGCGCACGCCGCAAGAAGCTCGACCTGCCCGTCGAGCCCGGGGCTGCCCTCATCGCGAAGCTCGCGATCGTCGCCATCGCAGTGCTCGCGTTCGCGTGGCTGCTCTCGGCGCACAAGGGCCTGCCGATCATCCTCATCATCCTGGCCGTGCTGATCATGCTCTACACGTTCATCCTGCAGCGCACCGTCTTCGGCCGGAACGTCTACGCCATGGGTGGCAACCTCTTCGCGGCCAAGATGAGCGGTGTGCGCACGGAGCGCGTCAACTTCCTCATCTTCGTCAACATGGGTGTGCTCGCCGCGCTCGCCGGCATCGTGACGACGGCCCGCGCAGGTGGCGCCGTCGCTTCAGCCGGCAACACCTACGAGCTCGACGCCATCGCGGCGGCGTTCATCGGTGGCGCGGCCGTGACCGGTGGTGTTGGTACGGTTATCGGCGCAGTCATCGGCGCGATGATCATGGGTGTCCTCAACATGGGACTCTCGATCCTCTCGGTCGACTCGGCCTGGCAGTCGGTCATCAAGGGCCTCGTGCTGCTGCTCGCCGTGGCGATCGACGTGCTCGGCAAGCGCCGAGGCGGACGCAGCTGATCGATCTCCGTCGCCCGCGCTGAACCCAGCGCGGGCGACGGAACGGCTCGGCCGAGCGCCAGCCTGCCCGGAAGCGGAAGCAGAAGCAGAACCAGAACCAGACACGCACTGCCGTGACAAGCGAGAGAAAGAGGACGGCATGGCCACCGATCGTGTCGCCTCTTCGAACCTCTCCCTCATCCTCGAACGCCTCCACCGCGGTGGGCAGGCGTCCAGAGCGGAGCTGACCCGCGAGACCGGCCTCAACCGTTCCACCATCGCTGCGCTCGTCTCCGAGCTCGCCGACCGCGGCATCGTCGAGGAGCACGAACCCGTCGCGACGAATCTCGTCGGCAGGCCGAGCCCCATCGTCGGCGTCTGCGACAAGATCGTCGCCGTCGCGGTCGTGCCGGAGGTGGACGCCCTGAACGTGGGTGTCGTCAGCTTCCGCGGCGAGCTGCTGAAGCGCATCCGCTTCGAAACCGAGAAGCCGCCGACCGCGAGGGAAGCCGTCGCCATCGTGAAGGCCCTCGTCGAGGGGCTCAGCGAGAGCCTCGACACGCTCTACGAGTGCGTCGGCATCGGCGTCGCCGTGCCAGGACTCGTCCGGGCCTCCGACGGATTCGTGCGCTGGGTGCCCCACTTCGAGTGGCGCGATGTGCCGCTCGCCGACCAGCTGCAGAAGGCCACGGGCCTGCCGGTGCTCGCCGCGAACGACGCCAACCTCGGCGCGGTCGCCGAGCACATCTTCGGCGCTGGCCGCGGCATCAGCAACATGCTCTACATGAACGGTGGCGCGAGCGGTATCGGCGGCGGCATCATCGCCGACGACCGACTCCTGCACGGCGTGGCCGGCTACGCGGGTGAGTTCGGGCACAACCTCGTGGCGACTCCCGCGGCGCTCGGGAACTCGGGCGACGACGAGCTCGAGCGCGTCGTCAGCAGACGTCGCCTGCTCGCCGCCCTCGGCACGAAGAGCGCCAGCGACGACGAGCTGGAGCGGATGCTGCAGCAGAACATCGACCCGGCGGTGAAGCTCGAGACGCACCGCCAGCTCGGGGTGCTCAGCGTCGGCGTGCGCAACATGATCAACATCCTGAACCCCGAGCGGGTGGTGCTCGGCGGGTTCCTCGGCGTGCTGCTTGACCTCGAGCGCGACTACTTCCTCGAGATCCTCGCCGAGCACACGCTCGCCCCGAACTACGGCGAGGTCGAGGTGGTGCGGGCCGGGCTCGGCAGCGACCTGCTGTTCATCGGCGCCGCCGAGCTGCAGTTCCAGGCGCTCATCGAGCGCGCCCACCTGCGCCGCTAACTCCCGCTGCCGACGCGGTTTCAGGATGGGAACCTCGCTTCGGGATGGTCTGTTCTCCATCCGGAAGCGGATTTCCCATCCGCAGACTGGGTCCAGCGGGCCGCGTTGGCGAGCTACGCGGGGTTGCGGACCTCGGGGAACGCGATGACCTGACCCGAGTAGCAGAAGCCGCCGCCGAAGCCGAGCAGGAGGGCGGGGCCACCGGGCTCGGCGACGCCAGCCTCGACCTGCTTGGCGAGGGCGATGGGGATGGAGGCGGCTGAGGTGTTTCCCGAGTAGACGACGTCGCGAGCGACCACGTCGTCGGCGAGGCCGAGCTGCTTGCCGAGGGCGTCGATGATGCGCAGGTTCGCCTGGTGCGGGACGAACGCGACGAGCTCGTCCGCTCGCACCCCGCCCTTCGCGAGCGCATCGATCGCGACGTGCTGCGCCTGCGTGATCGCCCAGCGGAAGACGCTGCGGCCCTCCTGCTCGAAGCGGCCGGACGGCTGCTGGATGCGCACGAGGTTGCCGAGCTCCGGCTGCGAACCCCACGCGACGGGGGCGACGCCGGGAGTCTCGCTGCGTTCGAGCACGACCGCGCCGGCGCCGTCTGCCATGAGGATGGCGGTGGTGCGGTCGGTCCAGTCCATGAAGTCGCTCATGCGCTCGGCGCCGATGATGAGGGCGCGGCTCGCGGAGCCGGCGCTGATCGCCTGGTCGGCGACGGCGAGCGCCTGCGAGAAGCCGGCGCAGGCCGCGTTGAGGTCGAAGGCGACGGGGTGCGTCGCGCCGATGCGGGTCGCGACCTGCGCGGCCGTCGACGGCGAACGGTCCATGGCCGTCATCGTCGCCACGATGACCATGTCGATGTCCGTGCCCTGCACGTCCGCGGAGAGGAGCGCCTTGACGCCGGCCGCTGCGGCCAGGTCGGTGACGCTCTGCCCGTCTGCGGCAAGTCGACGCTCGCGGATGCCGACGCGTGACGTGATCCACTCGTCGCTCGTGTCGAGAGTCTGCGAGAGCTCATCGTTCGTCACGATGCGCTCCGGCGACTCGTAGCCGACTCCGACGATGCGCGAGTGCACTGGCTGAGGCTGGGGGAAGGAAAGCATGATCAACGCAGAATCCTACCCTCCGGTCAGTGCTGGTCTCTGTGGGGGTATTCGGAGCGTGCGCGTCGCCCGGATTGCCGCATCGAACGGGGGCGCCCGGGGTGCGCGTCAGCTTCGGGGGAGCGTGCCGATCTCGTCGCCGGCGTCGTTGTAGATCAGGAGCGAGTTGCCGTCGACCGAGGCCGACGCGGCGCCGACGAGCCAGGTGTCGACACCCTCGCAGAACATCATCGTCGACGCGAGGGCTCCGAACTCGATCTTCCCGTCGGTCTCGCTCCAGTCGCCCATGAGCCGGTTGCAGCCGTCGTTGCCCGTCACCCTGCCGTCGTCGGAGAGGCGCAGGCCGGGTTCGCCCCGGCCGCTCGAGTCGGGGGTGCCCCAGGTGCCGGCCGCCGACGCGGCTGTCTGCGCGCATCCGCTGAGGAACAGGAGGGTCGCTGCCGCGACTGCGATGCTGACGCCGATGGTCTTCACGAGGGCTCCGATGCTTGGGGTGGCCACATCGTAGCGAGTCAAACCGGAGCGGCGGATACCCTGTTGCCATGCCCGAACTGACGCCAGAACAAGTCGAGACGCTGACGGAGCTCGCGATGGGCTGTGCTCGCCGCGGTGACAGCAAGACTCTGGTGGATCTCATCGACCAGGGCATGCCCGTCGACCTGCAGGATGCGGCCGGCAATACCGCGCTGATGCTCGCCGCGTACAGCGGCCACGCGGGGGCCGTTCAGGCGCTCATCCGTCACGGAGCCGACGTGGACCTGTGCAACGCGCGGAATCAGTCGCCCATCGCGGGGGCGCTCTTCAAGGGCGAGGACGAGATCGTGCGCCTGCTCCGGGACGCGGGCGCGGACCTCGACGCGGGAACGCCGACTGCGCGCGCGACCGCGGAGATGTTCGGGCAGAAGCACCTGCTGGACTGACCGTCCCGACTGGAAGCGGGAACCGGCAGCGGGCGACCTGCGGTGCAGGAACCGAGCGCTTCGGAACTCGAGCTCGCCGAGGAGTCAGCCGGATGCCAGGCTGGGGGCATGGCCACGTCCGTTCCGCAGGCGCTCACGCAACCGCACCTCGACGTGTGGCGCCCTGAGGCTGGGCGGCTCCGACGCTTCGAGAAGACGGTCGCCCTCGGCGACGGGGATGCGCTGTGGGAGCGGGCCGCGGCAGACGTGCTCGTCTGGCGAGTGAAGACGCGCAGCGGGTTCGAGGTGCACCCGGACGGGGCCCGTGCGGTTGTGGGGGCACGTCCGACGATCATCGCCGGGTGGGGTGGGGTGCGCATCCAGGAGCCCGTCGAGGTCGTGGCCGTCGTCGACGAGCCGACGAGGGTGGGGTTCGCCTACCGGACCCTGCCGGGTCATCCCGTGCAGGGCGAGGAGGCGTTCATCGTCCGCCGAGTGGATGCTCGGGTCGAGTTCACGATCCGCTCGCTGACCCGAGCGGCGCCATCGGGACCTTGGCGCACGCTGTTCCCGTTCCTCCGGGCCGCGCAGATCGTGGCGAGGCGGAGATACGAGCGCGCGCTTCGGTGAGGCGCGGAACAAGCGCCGGGTCCGTGGTGTTCGACTCAGTGTGACGACCACGATGCTGCAGGCGCCCCCGAGTGATGCGTTCGACCGCGCCCTTGCCACCCTGGAGTGGACGCTCATCGGATCGCACCGCCACCAGCTCGCTGCTGGGGAGCCGGTTGTGCGCCGCCATGCCGGTCCGGGGTTCGTGTTCGTCTTCCGCGGCGCCATCCGACTCTCGGCCTTGGGGGCACCGGTCGTCGACCTCGTGGCGGGTGACCTGGTGTTCTTCCCCAGGGGGCACGTGTCCTCGGTGCTCGCGAGCGTCGAAGCCGAGTTCATCGACGTCGGCTTCGAGGAGGCACCACAGGCGCAGACCGCGGCCGAGGCGCTGCCGGCTTCCCTGATCGTGCGTGACTTCGCCGCGCAGGAGCCCTCGATGGTGGCGCTCATCGATGGCATGGCGTGCGCCTGGAGTCTCGGGGGCGCTCACCCTCGGCCGGGTGACGCCGTGATCTGCAGCCGCATCGCGACGACGATCGTGTCGACGGCGCTCCGTGCCTGGAACGAGGCGGGATGCGCGCCTGCGGGCTGGTTGCGTGACGTCGCCGAGCCACAGCTCGCGGCCGCCCTCGAGGCCCTCCACCAGAAGCCGGGCGACCCGTGGACGCTCGACGAGCTCGCCCGCGTCGCGCGGATGTCGCGCTCGGTCTTCGCCGCGCGGTTCCAGGAGTCCGTCGGCGAGACGCCCATCGGATACCTGACACGCGTGCGCATCGAGACGGCCAAGGGACTGCTCCTGCGGAGCGAGCTGACGATCGGGGCGGTCGCGAGCGGGCTCGGCTACGAGTCGCAGGCGGGCTTCAGCCGCGCGTTCCAGCGGCACACGGGATCCACGCCCGGACGCTGGCGTGCCGAGGCGAGAGCACGGTCGGAGCGAGGGATGCGCGCCAGCTCCTGACGCGCATCCGCTCGACCTGGGCAGTCGAGCCGCTCAGCTGGTGCGGCCGGGGAAGCGCGCGCTGCCGAAGATGAGGCCGCCGACGATCGCCGATACGGACGCGACGACCAGTGCGGGTGTGACGCCGATCAGGTCGATGAGCAGGCCGCCGACACCGGCACCGAGGGTGATGGCGAGCTGGAAGCCGGCGACCGAGAGCCCGCCACCCGATTCCATACGGTCGGGGACGAGGCGACCCATCCACGTCCCCAGCGTCGTGAGCCAGCCGCCGAACCCGATGCCCCACGTGGTGACGGCGACCGCGACGAGCCAGATCTGGCCGGGTGCGAGCGCCACGATGCCGATCGAGACGCCGATGAGGAGGGGCACGGCGAAGCGGAGCACGGCGAGGTGCCGGTCGACGAGCAGGCCTACGACGAAGTTGCCGATGACACCGCCGATGCCGAAGGCGACGAGCAGGGCGGCGACCCCGACCCCGTCGAGTCCGGGCACTCGGTCGATGGCGAGGCGGATGTACGTGAAGGCCACGAAGTGGCCGAGGACGGTGAGGATGTGTCCGGTGAGTCCCACGCGGATGCCGGGGACGCGGAGCGTCTCCACGAGCGAGCGGAAGCCGCCGCTCGATGCGGTCGGAGGAACGTGCGGGAGGGCCAGTCGCAGCGCGATCGCGACGACGACGGTCACGATGGCGACGCTCGCGAAGATGAGGCGCCAGTCCATGATCGTGCCGAGGTAGCTGCCGAGCGGCACGCCGGCGACGGTCGCGACCGTGGTGCCCGTGTTGACGAGCATGATGGCCCTGCCCAGGTGCTTCGGTTGGGAGAGGCTCGCGGCGATGGCGATGGACATGGCCCAGAAGGCGCCGAGTGCCGCGCCGAGCAGGAGCCGGGCGATGAGCAGGAGCACGAACCCGGGGGCCACGGCGACGACCGCGCTCGAGAGTGCGGCGGCGCCGGCGAGCACCACGAGCAGGGTGCGGCGGTCGAGGCGTGGCACGAGGATGCCGATCGTGGGGGCCGTGAGGAACCCGACGAACGCCGTCACGGTCACGGTCTGGCCGGCCTGCCCCTCCGTGATGCCGAGGGAGGCGGCCATGGACGGCAGGAGGCTCGGTGGGAGGAACTCGGCGACGACGAGGACGAAGCTCGTCGCCATCATGGCCGCGATGGCGGCCCACGCCGTCTTTGGGGGAGTCTGCGTCTGAGGAGTCTGCGTCGCAGCGACGGTGGGGATGGTTCCTGTGGTCATGTGCCAAGCATCCTCGAACTCGGAGTCGAGCGTGTGACCGTCCGTCCGATTCGTGGCACCGATCGTCCGCCGCCGTCAAAGTCGCCGCCCCGTCACACGGGTGGCACGGACACCTTGAGCGCGGGCTTCCTCTTCCGTCCACCGCGCTCGAGAGGCAGCTCAGCCGTGCTGTCGTCGATGACCTGGGCGAGCGTCCAGTCCATCCGGAGCAGCGCGACCAGCGCTTCTCCGGATGGAGATCTGGGGTCGAAGGAGCTGGCCTGGTCCTGCAGCAGGGCGTTGACCGACTGGTGGTCGTCGGCATCCCGATCGACCGAGGGCTGGCCGCGAGCCTCGGCCAGCGCGTGGCGGGCGGCGGATGCGCGCGCGGCGACCCTCGAGATCGCTGCGGCCACCAGCGGGTCCGGCCGGGCGAGATCGCCGTCGAGCTGGACGAGACGAGCTGCGGATCTCGTGGCGATGTACATGAGGTGCACGGCGTTCCCTGTTCTCCTCGGGCCGGTGACGAGGAAGGCCGTGGACATGCCGGAGACGGCGGTGTCGACGTCGCCTTGCGCGAGCTCCAGCGCGCGAAGTTCCGTTCGGAGCGCGGTGGTCGTGACGGGGTTCACCGGGGTCGCCAGCAGTCTGCCGAGGAGCGCCTCCAACGCGTCCAGGTAGGCGTTCGCCTTCGCGTCCAGTGCCGGTTTCGAGCTGGACGAGAGGATGAGGTAGGCGCAGAGCACGCCGATGACGCCGCCCGCGATGGTCTCCTCGAGGCGAGTCTCGAGGACGTCGGCGCCGAGCTTCCCGAGCAGGCGGTACAGGGCGACGAGGATGGTCGTGGTGAAGAGCGCCGAGTAGAGGGAGTTGAGCGGCCCGAAGTAGAGCGCCCCGAAGACGCCGAGGACGCAGATCGCGCTCAGCACGTTCACGTTCCCCGAGGCGAGGGCCACCGCGGCGATGCCGACGATGATGCCGATGGCGGTGCCGAGGATCCGACGGAAGGCGCGCGTGAGGATGCCGCCTCTTGTGGTGGTTCCGGTGAAGATCAGGGAGGCGGTGATGACCGCCCAGTACCAGTGCGAGGCGGAGATAGCCTCGCCGACGATGGATGCGATCGATGCCGCGGCCATGGCCTGCACCGTCATGCGCGTCCACGGATCCTGCTTCGGGGCGAGCGAGACACGCGGCCGTGCGGAGCCTGAGCCTGAGCCCGGGCTCGGTTTCGGGTCTGGTGGCGCGCCGACGATGGTGAGCTCTCGCAGTCGGGCGTGCGCGTGCACGCTCCGGGCGATGAGGTAGCTCGCGAACGTCGCCCCGAGACGGGTGCCGCGTTGCGATGGTCGATGCGCGATGATGTCCGTCGCCCACTCGGTGGCGGAGCTGATGTCACACGCGGGAGCACGCTCGTCGAGCACCGTCCGGAGGTGCGCGAGGTCGCGGTGGAGGCGGGCGGGCAGATCGGCGGCGCTCACGGAGAGACGGGCCAGCAGGTAGCAGAGCTCTTGGATGTCGACGCGGGCGTCGAGGACCCGATCGCCGAGCGTTTTCGGATCACCGTCTGCGTGCAGCTCGGCGTCCGAGTTCCGCTGCCACGCGTCGATGGATTCGCTGGTCGCATCGATGCGCGCGAGCCTCAGGCGCAGGGTTCCGGGGTGACCGGGTCGCGAGGCGGCGTCGAGCGCCGACTCCGACGCAGCCCGCAGCTCTCGCAGCAGCAGCAGCAGCTGCCGCCTGGGTCTCTGCAGGAGGAGGGTGGCGCGCGCGACGAGCTGTGTCGTGCAGGCGAGGAGGGCGATCAGGCACAGCGCCGGCAGCTGATCGTGCGTGGGCTTCAGGAGGAGCGCGAAGAAGTACCCCATGAAGGTGACGGTGCCGAGCGAGCCGGCCCTGGCGCCGTAGCGGCGCACCCAGACGGCGGCTCCGCTGACGAGGATGAAGGCGCCGATCGCGAGGATCCGGTTCGGGGCGAGGAGTGCTGCGAGGGCGATCACGGCCACCGAGGCGGGAATGAGGAGCATCGTCGTGACGAGGCGCTCTCGTGGCGAACGATCCTTGACCGAGGCGCCGGCCATGATCGACAGGAAGATGCCGACGCTCAGGAGCGAGCGCTCGGCGTGGAGCTGCCCGATGAGCAGGTTGGTGAGGAGCGCGCTCGCGAGGACCCCGAGCGAGACGGCGGCGGCCGCGGTGAGTCGCGCCCGGGCAGGGTCGCGAGCGGCGAGGAGCAGGCGGAGGGTCTTGCGCATCAGCTCACCCGCTGCTGAACTCAGCGGTTGTCGTCGTCGACGGAGATGAGCTGCAGGGTGAGCCCCGTCTGGATCGCCTCCGCACGGTTCGAGCAGGAGAGCTTCCGGTAGACGGACCTGAGCTGGGACTTGATGGTGTTGGGGGAGACGTGCAGCTGCGCCGCGATCTCGGCGGTGGTCAGCTCTCGCTTGAGTGCAGTGAGCACGCGGAGCTCGCTGGTGGTCAGGGTGGGGCGCGTCTGCACCATCACGTGGGTGATGCCGGTCACGGAGACGTCGAATGTCGGGTGCATGGAGTCGTCGAGCTCGCACCTCACGCTCGAGAGCACCTCCTGCGGGATCTGGCTCAGGATGCGTCGGGAGTTGCCCCGCTGCACGATGTGCGCGACGCGCTGGGCGGTCGTCGGATCGATCGAGTCGGCCTTGGCGATGGAGAGCCAGGCGGAGAGGATTATGCGCTCCGTGTGCTGGGCGGGCGCGAGCGTTCGCTGCTCGGACAGACGCCGCAGGTGCGTCTCGGCGAAGTCGAGCTTGTCGTCGGCGATGGCGAGGCGGATGGCGGCGCTCGTCTCGAGGAACCCCTTCTGCTCGGTTCGGAAGGCGGCTGCTCTCGCCTGCTTCTTCGAGCCGAGTGCCCACAGCGCGTCGATGGTCGCCGCATTCATGACGTCGATGGCGAGCGAGCCGTGCTGCTCCGTGTGTGCGTCGCGGGCGAGGTGCACGCACTCGAGTGCCTCGTCCGGTCGCTTGCGGGCGAGCAGGGAACGCGTTCGGGCGAGGAGCCCGTATGGCCAGGTCACCTGCAGGCTGCCGAACGAGTCGAGCTTCGCGAGCAGGGGATCGATGTCCTCGATCATCCGCTCGACGCCGATGAGAGCAGCTGCCGTGTTCTCCGCGAAGCGCGTGGGTTCGCTATACGGTGCGCACGGTTCGGGGAGCTGGGGGAGTTCAGCGAGGACTCGCTCCGCCTCCTCGAGCGATCCCCGTTTCGCATGGGCGAGCGCGACCCGTGAGAGGGCGAGCCGCCTGGCGTCCGGGCGGCCCGCGATCTGGCCGATCTCCGCTGAGGCGGCGAGCTCGGTCAGCGCGGGACCCGTCTCTCCGGCGGCGAGCATCGTCGAGCCGATCTGCTGGTGGTAGAACCACAGAGGCCCGTCGGCCCGCTCGCGGAACCCCGTTCCCCGCGACCTGATGCGGTCGGCGAGGCGGGCAGCGTAGGCGAGTGCGGCGGTCACATCGCCGCTGTACCGGAAGGCGATCATCTGCGCGAGCGTGAGCATGTCGACCTCGTCTGTGGTCATGCTCTTGACGGTCTCCGCATTGAGGTGCGGTTTAAACGGGGTTCGTTTATGGGCGAGAACCGGATTCACCCGGTGAAGAATCCAAAGAACCGGGTAATTTTCAAGAAGTGACAGTGGGATCTTCTCTATAGCGTGGATGAGATCCAGGTAGTGCTTGTCGAACAGTGGCCAGATGTGCGCCATCGCGGCCTGCGCGATCTTGCGCGGGTTTCCCGTCTCCAATGCGGCGTCGAGCTTCTGCTTGGAGTCTGCGGCAGTGGCTGCGGTCATGAATCGCCATTCTCTGGGGGGAAGTGCGGGTCGTTTCTGATGGTGCGGCGAGAGAGTGGTTTTCTCAGGGTAAAAACGTGTTCATCGATCGACCGTCCTTCTGCTCAAGGGTCTCTTCGTCCCTCTCCAAGCGGGGAGAGGGGACGGGTGTGGTGGCTGTAATCCCCGGAAAGTCAGCTTCGATGGCGACTGTCGATACGGGTCGGGGGGTATCTTGTCCGAAGAAACCTATCCTGAAATGAACGTGCCACGCGACCCTCGAGCGTGTCACGACGAGGGGTGTCGCGAGCACCTTTGGATCGCGGGGTGAAACCCGGGGTGAAGCGTCGGGTTACATCCCAGGTTACGCACCGGGTGAAATTCGTTGGCAGTCGCGGTGCATTTTTGCTCACGGGTTACTGTGGCTTTCATGCCCCAGGATGCGGATAGCCCGTCACGAATCATTATTCGAAATGCCAGGCTTTTCGATGGGATAAGTGAACGTGTTCGCGATCATGTGGATGTGCTTATCGAGGGCTCGAGAGTGCTCGCGATCTCGGAATCTCCTCTGGCGAGCAACTCCCCGGACGGTGCGCGTGAGATCGACGCTCACGGCAGATTCCTCATGCCCGGGCTCACCGACGCCCATGTCCACCTCATGGGCAACGCCAACAGCATGAACGACTTCCTGCAGGCGGCAACGGGCGAGCTGTACGGCAACACGATCGCGGAAGCCAGGAAGATGCTGCTGCGCGGTTTCACGAGCGTGCGCGACATGGGTGGCGACACCAGTCCGATCAAGACGCTCATCGACCGCGGCGTGCTCGAAGGGCCGCGCATCTTCCCCAGCCAGGCCATGATCTCCCAGACCTCTGGCCACGCCGACTTCTCGTTCGTGTACGAGGAGCCGAGCGAGTTCGGGGGCAGGCCCGCACGCACCGAGGACATCCACTTCACGAAGGTCGCGGACGGAGTCCCCCAGGTGCTGACCGCGGTTCGGGAGCAGCTGAAGACCGGCGCGAGCCAGATCAAGCTCACGCTCGGGGGTGGTGCGGCATCGCTCTACGACCCGCTCAGCACGCTGCAGTACACGCCGGAGGAGATCCGCGCCGCGGTCCAGGCGGCTTCCGACTACGGAACCTACGTCGCCGCACACGTCTACACCTCCGCGGGAGTCGCCAGGGCGCTCGACTGCGGTGTGCGCTCGATCGAGCACGGCCACCTCATGGACGAGGCCACCGTCAAGCTCATCCGGGACGCGGGTGCCTGGCTCTCGGTGCAGCCCTTCGCGGAGGACGACCACCACTATCCCGATCGCGATCGCGCGCAGAAGAACGCCGAGATCTGCCGAGGCACGGCGCAGGTCTACGCCTGGGCCAAGCAGCATGGAGTGCAGACCGCCTGGGGCACCGACCTCCTGCTCGAGCCCGGGGCGGCCGCGAGGCAGAGCGTTATGGCAGCTCGACTCGGCGAGTTCTACAGCCCGACCGAGGCGCTCCTGATGCTGACCTCCGGGAACGCGAGCCTCTTCGAGATGGCCGGCGAGCGGAACTCGTATCGGGACGCGAAGCTCGGCGTCATCGCCGAGGGAGCCTGGGCCGATCTCATCCTGGTCGACGGCGACCCGCTCTCCGACCTCTCGCTCATCGCCGAGCCGGAGCTGAACTTCCCGCTCATCGTCAAGAACGGCCGGATCGTGAAGGACGAACGCTGATGCTGCATGTAGCCGGACCATCGAACAGGAGTGCCTGACGTGAGCGATGTGACGCAGCTGTTCGGCGATCAACCCCTTCCCTTGACCCGCGCCGAAGGCGAGGCGGCGGTCGGCGACGTCATCCTGAACGCCGGCGGCATCGAGGTGAAGGCGTCCTGGGGCCACATCTTCGGGCCGGTGAACCTCACGATCCGGTCCGGTGGAGTCACCGTGCTCGTCGGCGCGGGCGGCCGGGGCAGGACAGCGCTGCTGCTCACCCTGGCCGGGCGCATGAAGCCCTCGACGGGGCAGCTCGAGTCGTTCGGGCGGCTCAACGACGCCCACCACCTCTTCAAGCAGGCTGCCCTCGCCAACATCGACGAGGTCGATGGCATCGGCCAGACCATCCGAGTCCACGACATCATCACCGAGCAGATCCGGTGGGGAGCTCGCGGGGCTCGATGGGTGCGGCAGTCGAAGCAGGCGGACCTCGAGCGCATCTGCGCCCCGGTCTTCGGCGAGTACACCCTGCCGACCATGGACGCGATGGTCGAGGAGCTTCCGGAGCTGACCGGCGCGCTGCTGCGCATCGCCGTCGCGAACACCCGCAAGCCGCCGATCCTCGTCGTCGGGGGTATCGACAAGCTCGCGAGCATCGAGAGCTCGCACAAGCTGCTCGAGCGCCTCGTCGAGCTCGGCAGGGAGCAGACCGTCATCACCGCCGACGTCAACGGCGTCAGCCCAGATTCTGGAATCCGCGACCAGTTCCTCGTGGAGAACCTGACGAACAAGGAGTTCGCCGTGCTCGAGCGAGAGGCTGATGGGCGATGATCGCTGCGTTCTCACCAGGAAGCGACTTCAAGCGCTACTACCGCGGCCGCATGCCGCGGCTCGCGCTCGCGGTTGTCATCCTCATGCCGCTGCTCTACGGTGCGCTCTACCTGTGGGCGTTCTGGAACCCGTTCGGCAACGTCGACAAGATCCCGGTCGCGATCATCAACCTCGACCGGGGCGCCACGGTCGAGGGTGAGCCGCTCACCGCCGGCGACTCGGTCGTGCAGGGCCTCATCGACTCCAAGCAGCTGGACCTCACGGAGACGAGCGAGCAGGACGGCGTCGACGGCCTCGCCCATGGCAAGTACTACTTCACGATCACGGTGCCTGCCGACTTCAGCGAGGCCGTGGCGTCGGTGACCACCAACGAGTCACGCTCCGCGCAGCTCGAGTTCACCTACAACGACTCCAACAACTACCTCTCGACGGTCATCGGGCAGGACGCGGCCGAAGAGGTCATCGTCATGGTCAACCAGCAGGTCTCAGCGCAGATGTTCGACCAGGCGCTGGCGGCCGTCAGAGCCGAGATCCCGACGCTCAAGGAAGCGGTCAGCAGCGTCGAGGAGCTCAACTCCGGCATGCAGACGGCGAATAGCGGTGCGAAGGAGATCGCCGACAACCTGGTGACCGCGAAGGACGGGTCGGCCACACTCGCCGGTGCCATAGACACGCTCGACGAGGCCGTGCAGGGCGCCGTGACCCGAGTCGACAACGCGATCGCCACCTCCGGCATCACCGGCGCTGAGCTGCGAGACCTCTCGTCGGATGTCGTCACGAGCACGAACACCATCGCGACGGCGCTCAACGAGGCGTCTGCCGCGCAAGCGCGAGCCGACAGCGAGCTCGCAACCATAATGACCGAGCTCGCAGCAAGCGACGATCCGGTCGAGCAGGCGATCGCGGCCCGCCTCGAGAGCGTGCATACGCACATCCAGGACTCCAGACTGACGGAGGAGTTCGTCACGGTCTTCGACGCCCTGCACACCGACATGAACCTGCTTGCCGGCGAATTCAACGATCCAGGCAGCCGCGTCAACGTCATCATGACGGCCATCGAGGACGGTGCCGTGCAGCGCGACCTCGCGACCGCCTCCTCAGACGCGGAGCAGCTGCGCTCCGGAGCTGATCAGCTGGATACCGGCCTCGGTGAGCTCTCCGCCGGCGCCGCGCAGCTGTCGTCTGGCACGGACCAGCTCGCGGCTGGCACGATCGAGCTGGCTGATGCCGCCGATACTGCGCTCAACCTGTTTCCCGACTGGGACGAGGACCAGCAGTCCAACTTCGTGCAGGCACTCGCCCAGCCGGTGGAGCTGAAGGAGACGATCAACAACGAGGCCAAGACCTTCGGCTACGGCTTCGCGCCGTTCTTCCTCGGCCTCGCGCTCTTCGTCGGCGGCATCATCGCGTGGATGCTCTTCACCCCGCTGCAGGCGCGTCCGCTCGCTCAGGGCCTCGGTTCCTTCCGCGTCATCCTCGCCTCGTACGTGCCGACCGTGTTCGTCGGGTTCCTGCAGGCGACCATCCTCTACCTGGTCATCTACTTCGGCATCGGACTGCATCCCGAGCACACCTGGGGAACGTACGGGTTCCTGCTGCTGATGGTGATGATGTTCATGGCGATGATCCAGATGTTCAACGCGGTCTTCGGCCCGGCAGTCGGACGCGTGTTCACGCTCGCCTTCCTCATGATCCAGCTGACCTCCGCCGGCGGCATCTATCCCGTTCCGACGACCACCAACGTGTTCCAGTACATCAACGTCATCGACCCGATGACCTACACCAACAACGGACTGCGGCAGCTGATCCTCGGCGGCATCGACCACCGCCTGCTCACAGCGATCATCGTCATCCTCTCGATGACCGTCGCCTTCATCGCCATCTCGACCTGGGCCGCGAGAAGGAACCGGCAGTACAACATGGACCGCCTGTATCCGCCGGTGGAGGTCTGACCGTGTCAGCATCACCACGAGCGCCCAGTACGTCCACGAAGTCACCGTCCGAACGAGAAGAGAGAGTTCCCATGGAGAAAAGCACCAGCAACGGCCACCACCGAAACATCAACCCGGATCTCGACGTCAACCCCGTCTTCGTTCGACCCGGCGAGGCGACGGTCTTCGACAAGTTCAAGCTGCCGGCAGACCAGAGCCTCCCTGAGACGGCCTACCAGATCGTGCACGACGAGGCCATGCTCGACGGCAACTCGCGCCTCAACCTCGCGACGTTCGTGTCGACGTGGATGGACGACGAGGCGAAGAAGCTCTACGCCGAGGCCGCGGACAAGAACATGATCGACAAGGACGAGTACCCGGGAACGGCGGCCATCGAAGACCGCTGCTGGCGGATGCTCGCCGACCTCTGGAACGTCCCGGACGCCGCTGACACCATCGGCACCTCCACGATCGGATCGTCAGAGGCCTGCATGCTCGGCGGCCTGGCGCTCAAGCGGCTCTGGCAGGAGAAGCGGAAGGCGGAGGGCAAGTCGACCGAGAAGCCCAACCTCATCATGTCGGCCGCAGTGCAGGTCGTCTGGGAGAAGTTCTGCAACTACTGGGACATCGAGGCGCGATACGTGCCCGTGTCGCCCGACCACCTGGTGCTCGACGGCTACGATCTCGAGAAGTACGTGGACGAGAACACCATCGGCGTCGTCGCGATCCTTGGACAGACCTTCACCGGTCTCTACGACGACGTCGTGGCGATCGCCGCGAAACTCGACGAGATCCAGGCCGCGACCGGCAACGACGTGAAGATCCACGTCGACGGCGCATCCGGCGCGATGGTGGCGCCGTTCTGCCAGCCGGACCTCGGCTGGGACTTCGGGATCGACCGGGTGAACTCGATCAGCACGTCCGGCCACAAGTACGGCCTCGTCTACCCCGGCGTCGGCTGGGTGGTGTGGCGCAACACGGCGGTGCTCCCCGAGAGCATGATCTTCCACGTCAGCTACCTCGGCGGCGACATGCCGACCCTCGCCCTGAACTTCTCCCGCCCGGGCGCCCAGGTCCTGCTGCAGTACTACCAGTTCCTCCGCCTCGGTCGCGAGGGCTACCGGCTCGTCCAGCAGAACTCGATCGACGTCGCCACCTACCTCTCCTCGGAGATCGAGAAGATGGGGCCGTTTGAGCTCGTGAGCCGCGGAGATACGATCCCCGTCTTCGCCTGGGTGCTGAAAGACGGCCACACCGGCAACTGGAGTCTCTACGACCTCGCCGACCGGCTCCGCATGAAGGGCTGGCTCGTGCCCGCGTACCCCATGGCCGACAACATGGGCGACGTCATCCTCCAGCGCATCGTCGTCAAGGTCGGCCTCAGCCGCGACCTCGCGTCGTCGCTCCTCGCGGACATCCGCGGTGACGTGGAGTACCTCGACTCGCTCGAGACGCCGCTGCCGCGCGAAGCGGGCCGCGGCGTGCACTTCCACCACTGAGATCAGCGGCCGCGCGGGGGAGCCGAGCTGCTCTCCCGCCGGCCCGCCGCCCACGAGCAGGAGACGGAACCCACCGACATGACGAGCGCAGCAACCTCCCCTCGCGAACACACGGGACCCCTCGGTGCCACGGGGAAGCTCCTCGTGCCGACCGTCGTCAAGCAGTGCTGGCTCTTCATGGTGGGCTCCGCGCTCTTCGCGCTGGGCTCCGCGCCGGTGCTCAGCGAGCAGATGGGCTCGCAGCTCTCGAACCTGTTCTTCTTCGTCGGGGCATGGTTCTTCACCTCAGCCGGCCTCATCCAGCTCTTCCTCAGCGGCGTGGTGGCCGTTCCCGTCTCCTATGCCCCCGGTCGAATGGTGAGAGCCGAGTGGCTGACGGCGTCCACCCAGTCGTTCGGGACGCTGCTCTTCAACGTCAGCACGACAGCGGCGCTGCACGCCAAGTCGCTGACCAGCCAGGAGAAGCTCGTGTGGAACCCGGACGCGGGCGGGTCGGTCGCGTTCCTCGTGAGCGGATGCGTCGCCTTCATCGCGTTCGCGCACACGAACCAGACGTGGAGCGTGCGCTCGAGCGCGTCCTGGTCCGTGGTCATCAACTTCGTCGGCTGCGTGGCCTTCGGCGCCTCCGCGGTCGGTGCCTACATCCTCCCTGGCGGGGCGACGATCAACGCCTCGCTGGCGACGTGGGGCACCTTCATCGGCGCGGTCTGCTTCTTCCTCGCGTCCCTCGTCGTCCTGCCAGGGGCCATGAAGGCCGGTGCGACTCCGACTCGCGACAGCTCCAATGTCGGACGGAGCGCCTAGGCCATGCTCATCGGCATCGCGCTCGCCCTAGCGGCCGCGGCTTTCATGGCCGTTGGCAACCTGCTCCAGTCGCGCGGCGTCCACCTCGCGGAGACGAGGTCCAGCAGCCGCAAGGATGCGGCCGTCCACGTGCTGCGGAATCGGATCTGGCTCTTCGGGAGCATCGCGCTGGTCGTCGCGATGCTCGTGCAGGTCGGCAGCCTGGCGTTCGCGCCGCTGATCGTCGTGCAGCCGATCGGCGTGGCGGCGCTCGTGTTCTCCGTCGTCCTGACGAGCATCCTCCGCAAGACGCGGCCGTCGAGAGCCATCATCCGGTCGATCCTGCTGTGCGTCGTCGGCGTCGGCGGATTCGTCGTGGTCGCCGCGATCGTGAGCACGCAGCAGCCGATCGAAGACGCGCAGCTGGTCGCCGTGCTCGTGACGCTCGGCGGCGTGCTCGTCGCGACCGGCATCGTCGAAGTGCTGGGAAAGGGCCGTCCGACGCCGCCGCTGCTGTGGGTCCTGCTCGGCGGGGTCTACTCCGCGTTCGTCGCAACGCTCGGGAAGACGGTCATCCTCCGGGTGCAGGCCATTCTGAAGGCCCACGAGATGCCGTTCAACTCGACGGACATCCTCACCATCGCCAGCATCCTCGGCATCGGAATCGCCGGGGCCCTCTCCGTGATCTTCGTCCAGCGCGCGCACCTCGACAACCCACCGGAGGTCGTCGTCGCGGGGCTCACGGTCATCGACCCCACGATCGCGGTTGTCCTCGGCATCGTGATCCTGCGTGAGGCGACGAATGCCCCGCTCTGGGCGGTCGTCGCATTCCTCGTGGCAGGTGCCGTCGCTATCACCGGGGTGATTCAGCTGGCGCGGGCCGAGAATTCTCCCGTCGATGAGGTCTCGAATTCCTCATCCGCGGGTGAGAGGAAGGGTTAGTGGGCGGGTGAAATAGCGCGCATCTCTGAATGGTGCAAAAGGGTCAAACATATACTTCGATAACGTCGGACAAATCATGATGGCATATCATCCTGGCCATTTACGCGAGCCGGCGGGAAATGAGTCGACTATGCATTACAGCAGTGGAAACTACGAAGCATTCGCACGCCCGCGCAAGCCGCAGGGTGTCGATGACAAGAGCGCTTGGCTCGTCGGCGCAGGTCTCGGGAGCCTCGCTGCGGCGATCTTCCTCATCCGCGACGGGCAGATGAGCGGCGACCGCATCACCATCCTGGAAGAGCTCAACATCGCCGGCGGCGCACTCGATGGCATCAAGTACCCCGAGAAGGGATTCGTCATCCGCGGCGGCCGCGAGCTCGAGGACCACATGGAGTGCCTCTGGGACCTCCTGCGCACCGTGCCATCGCTCGAGATCGAGGACGCCAGCGTGCTCGACGAGTTCTACTGGCTCAACATCGACGACCCGAACTCGACGAAGAGGCGGGTCACGGAGAAGCAGGGCCAGGACGCCGGCACGAACTTCAAGTTCGGTCTGTCCGAGAAGGCGCAGAAGGAGATCGTCGGTGTCTTCCTCGCCACGCGTGCGCAGATGGAGGACAAGCGGATCGACGAGGTGTTCAGCGCCGAATTCCTCGACAGCAACTTCTGGCTCTACTGGCGCACGATGTTCGCCTTCGAAGAGTGGCACTCGGCCCTCGAGATGAAGCTCTACCTCCACCGCTTCGTGCACCAGCTCGGCGGGTTCCCCGACATGTCGGCCCTCAAGTTCACGAAGTACAACCAGTACGAGTCGTTTGTGCTGCCCATGCAGAAGTGGCTGCTCGAGCGCGGCGTCACTTTCCAGTACGGAACCAAGGTCACCGACGTGCAGTTCGACATCACGGGTGACAAGAAGCAGGCGACCCGGATCGAGTGGGTCCGCGACGGCGAGGAGGGCGGCGTCGACCTCAGCGAGAACGACCTGGCGTACATCACCATCGGATCGCTGACGGAGAACTCCGACCAGGGCGACCACGCCACCGCGGCCCGACTCAACACGGGCCCGGCTCCGGCATGGGACCTCTGGCGGAAGATCGCCGCGCGCGACGAGGCGTTCGGTCGCCCAGAGGTGTTCTGCGGAGACATCCAGAAGTCGAAGTGGGAATCGGCGACGGCGACGACGCTCGACGCTCGCGTGCCCGAGTACATCGAGCGCATCGCGGAGCGCGACCCGTTCTCGGGCAAGGTCGTGACCGGTGGCATCGTCACGGCACGCGACTCGCCATGGCTCATGAGCTGGACCGTCAACCGCCAGCCCCACTTCAAGGCGCAGAAGTCGACCGAGATCGTCGTCTGGATCTACGGCCTCTTCGTCGACACCCCAGGGGCCTTCGTCAAGAAGAGCATGCAGGACTGCACGGGTGAGGAGATCACCCAGGAGTGGCTCTTCCACCTGGGAGTCCCCGTCGACGAGATCCCCGAGCTCGCCGCCACCGGCGTCAAGACGGTGCCGGTCATGATGCCGTACGTGACCTCCTTCTTCATGCCGAGGAAAGCTGGCGACCGCCCGGCCGTCGTCCCGAAGGGCAGCGTGAACTTCGCCTTCATCGGCCAATTCGCCGAGACGACGCGAGACTGCATCTTCACGACGGAGTACTCCGTGCGCACCGCCATGGAGGCGACCTACGAGCTCCTCGGCGTCGAACGCGGCGTTCCGGAGGTCTTCAACTCGACGTACGACCTCCGGTTCCTCCTGCACTCGACGAACGTCCTCCGTGACGGCGAGCAGCTCGACATCCCAGGGCCGAGCTTCGCGAAGCGCCACCTCGTCAACCGCTTCGATCAGACCGAGCTCGGCCAGCTGCTGACCGACTTCAACCTGATCCCGGCCACCAAGGACGCTCGCGTCCACGACCGCAGCGACGACGCGATCGCCTGACCCGCACGCGCACCGGCCGCCGTCGCATCCGCGTCGGCGTGCAGAGCAGTTCCCCTTACGAAAGGACGTGTCAACGAACATGTGCACTCGAATTGTGTGGCCCGACGCCAACGGGTCCGTCATCGTCGGCCGCAACATGGATTTCCACATGGATCTCCTCACGAACCTCTGGAAGTACCCGCGCGGCATCGAACGGGCCGACGGGGTCGAGGGAAACCTCACCTGGACGGCCAAGTACGGCAGCATCGTGGCGACGGCCTTCGACCTCATCGCCACCGACGGGATGAACGAGGAAGGATTCGCCGGGCACATCCTGTGGCTCGCCGAGTCGGAGTACGGAAAGCCGAACGACAAGACGACTCAGCTGAGCCAGTCGGTCTGGCTGCAGTACTACCTCGACAACTTCGCGACGGTCGAGGAGGCCGTCGCGTGGACCAAGAAGTCGCAGGTGCAGATCTCGCAGCTCTTCGACCCGACAGGACACCTGGTTCCGACCCTGCACCTCGCGATCAACGACGCCACGGGAGACTCGGCCATCATCGAGTACACGAGCGGCAAGCCGACGGTCTACCACAGCCGTGACTACAAGGTCATGACGAACTCCCCGACCTACGACAAGCAGCTCGAGCTCGCCAAGAAGATCGAGGGGCTGGGCGGCGATCAGCCCTTGCCAGGGTCGACGCTGGCGAGCGACCGCTTCGCTCGTGCATCCTTCTACGTCGAGCACCAGGTGCAGCCCAAGACGCAGCTGGATGCGATCGCTGCGATGTTCAGCATGATCCGGAACGCGGCGCAGCCGTTCCGGACGCCGGAGCCCGGCAAGCCGGACGCGTCGCAGACGATCTGGCAGGTTGTGCTCGACCTCACGAACAAGCGCTACGTGTTCGAGTCGACGACCCGCCCGAACATCGTCTGGGTGGACTTCGACGAGGTGAGCTTCGCCGAGGGTTCCAAGGTGCTCAAGCTCGACCTCGTCGGCCAGCTCGCGCTCGAGGGCGGACTCGCCGGCAACGTGAGCCACAAGTTCACCGACGTCGGCCCGGAGGCGACGGAAGTGCTCGCGGACGGCGTCAAGGCGCTGGAGTTCGTGGCGAACAAGAAGGATGACTTCCTCGCCGTGAAGACGCTCGTGCAGGACCTCGTCGGCAAGAAGGGCTAGTCCGAGCGCGACGGCGGGCGCCCCTCCTCGGGGCGCCCGCCGTTGACGTCGCAGGGGTCGGAGTAGGGGAGAGCGTCATGCGGGAGGGTTCTGATGGGAGCTGACGGCGTGGTCAGCGCTGCCCTCTCGATCAAGCAGCTGCTGGTGGCGGTCGGTCTGGTCTCCGTCGCGGCGCTCATCCTCGGGGCCAGCCAGTTCCTCATCGGCCCGAACACGGCCGCATCCGGCTACCTGACGATCCTCTTCCTGCTCTCGATCATCCGCGCGGGGAGCTGGCGGGCTCGGCTCTTCTCCGTGGGCTGGTCACTCGCCATCGCAGCCCTCGGCTTCGCGGTCGGGGGTCTCGGGCTCTGGGTGACGCTCGCCGCAGTGGTCTTCGTCTGCCTCGTGCAGGCCTTCGTGACGATCGGCGAGACGGCGTTCCTCACGCGGTCTCCCGTGAACCTGCTGGCGTTCGCAGCGCTCTCGCAGTCGGGCGCCGAACTCTGGCAGGCGATGCTGGGGTCCGCGATCGGCGCGGGGGTCGTCGTCGGCTTCGCCGCGCTCGTGAAGGCGAGGTCGCACGCTCACGAGCCTGGCTCGCCGCTCGTCGACCGGATCGCCTACGGTGCGGTCACCGCGGGCGGATCCTTCCTCATCGTGTTCGCCTCGGAGCTGCTGGAGTTCCCCTACCGCGACTGGACGCTGCTCTCGTTCAGCGTGATCCTGGCCGTGGGGTCGGACCAGCGCGCGAAGCGCGGCTACCTCAGGGTGCTCGGATCGGTCGCCGGGGTGCTCCTCGCCATGCTCGCGTCGATGCTGCCGCAGCCGATTCCGCTCATCCTGGCCGGCCTCTTCCTCGTGCTGTGCGTCGCGTACGTCAATGCCGGAGAGTACGCGCTGTTCGTGCTCTTCCTGACGCCCGCCATCCTGCTGACGGCCGCCACGGAGCTCTCCACCTTCGCCCTCGGGGTCTACCGACTCGAAGCGGTCCTGTTCGCGACGCTCGTCGCGCTGCTCGGTGGGCTCGTCATGAACTTCATCACCCGACGCTCCGGCGACGGGGAGGTCGTCGAATCCGCCTGAGGCGAAGCCGTTCGACTAGCTCCGCGCCTTCTTGGGGATGACGACCTCGCGCACGAGCAGCACGATGCCGGCGGCGAGCGGGATCGCGACGAGGGCGCCCACCAGACCGAGCAGCGTTCCACCCGCGAGGGCGGCGATCAGGACGAGGGACCCGGGGATCTGCACGGCCTTCGACATGACGCGCGGCGTGAGGATGTACGCCTCGACCTGCATGTAGACGAGCATCGCGACGAGGACGATGAGTGCCGCGATGGGCGAGGCGAACAGTGCGATCACGGTCATGAAGATCGTGGTGATGATGGTTCCGATGAGCGGGATCAGCGTGATGAAGAAGCAGATGACCGCGACGATGAACGGGTACGGCGCGCCGACGATCCAGAGCAGGAGCCCGCTGAACACCGCGTTGATGAAGGCGAGCACCACCATCCCGTTGAGGTACGAGCCGACCGAGGCCATGATCCGCTCCGCGTACTCCTCGAAGCGGGGGCGGACCGAGGCGTTGATGAGCGAGTAGCCCGCCTGCTTGATGCTGCCGAGTGTCGCGATGAAGTTCAGGGTGAGGATGAAGACGAACAGTCCGGTGCTGACGCCGTTGACGATCGTCGTCCCCACCTTCAGGGCGCCGCCGCCGACGGTCGCCCAGGTGTTCGGGTCGGTCGCCGTGTTCTGCGCCCAGTCGAGGGCGTTGGTGGCGGCACCGTTCGTGGCCTTGTTGACGGTGTCGAACCAGCCCTCGTTGTTGATCCTGGTGATCTCTTGAGGAATGGTCGTCGCGAGGGAGGTGATCTGGTTGACCAGAATGGGCACGACGATCCAGATGAGCCCTGCGACGATGAGGATGAAGACGACGATCACGGAGATGATCGCCATTCCTCGCTTGAGCCCGAGGCGCTGAAGGAGACGAATCAGCGGGTCGAGTCCGAGGGTGATGAAGAATGCGATGAAGACGGAAAGGACCACCGACTGCAATTGAATGACGGTGGTTGCGAGAAGCGCAGCCAGGAGAAGGCCGATTGCCACGGAAAAGGCCCACATGACGGGATTGCGGCGAAAGAGATCAGTCGCTGTGCTGCGAATATCGGGCATCAAAAGGCCTTCTTCTGAGGGAATTTCCTCCAAGGCTAGAGCACGAGCGGCTCCGCACGACTCGACGCGGCGAGCGGTGAAGTGGCCTCGGCTGCTGCGGGCACGAACGGGGATGCATCTATGTATGCATAGCCTGGCAGTTCGGGCAGAATCGTTGCTCAATGGGCCGACTGTGCATACATTGAGGGGTGTCCAAACGAGGGGGAACCATGCTCGCCAGCGACCGGGTCTACGCGGTGCTCCGTGAGGAGATCCTCGCGGGTGCGCTCCTGCCCGGAACGGTGCTCACCGAGGTCGAGCAGGCCAGTCGCCTCGAGGTGTCTCGCACGCCGGTCCGCGGTGCATTCACGAGGCTCCTCGCCGACGGGCTCGTGCGCAGCCAGTCGCCGCGAGTGCTGCTCGTCTCCGAGATCAGCCCAGAACGCGTCGTCCAGCTCTACGAGCTGCGGGAGGCGCTCGAGACGCAGGCCGCCGCGCTCGCGGCGATGCGCCGGGACGAGGATCCGTTCGAGTCCATCCGCATCCGCCTGGTGCACGCGCCAGAGCTTCTCGAGCTCGGCGAAGCCGGCATCGCCGACTACTTCGAGCTCGTCGACGCCCTCGACCGGGCGATCGACGAGGCCGCGGCAAGCGACTACCTCAGCGTCGCGCTCGAATCCTGTCGCCTCCACTCCTCGCGAGTGCGCAGGCTCGCGAGCCACAACCCCGAACGCCTGCGGGAAGCCGCGAGCGAGCACCTCAGCGTCGTCGACGCGATCCTCGCCCGCGACCCCCGCCTCGCCTCACACGCGACCCACGTCCACCTGCACCGCAGCCTCACGACCGCGCTCTCCTCCCTGCAGTCGAGCGCTCCACGACCAACTCCTCCAGAAGGGATCCTCCACACGTGAATTTCCACGACGTCCGAGTCCACCGCAGCGACGAGAACCTCGAGCGCCGCGACCAGCTGGCGTGGAAGATCGCCGAGGTCGCCGCCGACCCCGTCCCCGTCCAGGCCGAGGTGACCGACATGGTCATCAACCGCGTCATCGACAACGCCGCCGTCGCGGCCGCCTCGCTCACCAGAGCCCCCATCGTCGCCGCCCGCGACCAGGCACTCGCGCACGGCGTCTCACGTCACGGCGCCGGCTCGACGCTCTTCGGGCTCGAAGACGCGCAGCGAACCTCACCGGAATGGGCGGCCTGGGCGAACGGCGTCGCGGTGCGTGAGCTCGACTACCACGACACGTTCCTCGCCGCCGAGTACTCGCACCCTGGCGACAACATCCCGCCCATCCTGGCAGTCGCCCAGCACCTGGCAGGCCAGCGAGCCATCTCCGGCGAGCAGCTCGTTCGCGGCATCGCGACCGGCTACGAGATCCAGATCGACCTCGCCAAGGGCATCTGCCTGCACAAGCACAAGATCGACCACGTCGCCCACCTCGGCCCATCAGCGGCGGCCGGCATCGGGACGCTCCTCGGGCTCGACGCGGAGACCATTTTCCAGGCCGTCGGGCAGGCGCTGCACACGACGACGGCAACACGTCAGTCGCGCAAGGGCGAGATCTCGACCTGGAAGGCGCACGCGCCGGCCTTCGCGGGAAAGATGGCCGTGGAGGCCGTCGACCGCGCCATGCGCGGCCAGACCAGCCCCACCCCCATCTACGAGGGCGAGGACGGCGTCATCGCCTGGCTCCTGGGAGGTGTGGACGCGCGCTACCAGGTGCCCCTCCCCGCCGCCGGAGAGTCCAAGCTCGCGATCCTCGACAGCTACACGAAGGAGCACTCCGCCGAGTACCAGGCGCAGGCCTGGATCGACCTCGCGCGCAAGCTGCACAACGAGCACCCCCAGCTCGCGACTGCGCCCGATCGCATCGAGCGCATCCTCATCCGCTCCTCCCACCACACGCACTTCGTGATCGGCTCCGGAGCGAACGACCCGCAGAAGTACGACCCGACTGCCAGCCGCGAGACCCTCGACCACTCGATCCCGTACATCTTCACCGTCGCGCTGCAGGACGGCGCCTGGCACCACGTGGGCTCCTACGCGCCGGAGCGTGCCGCCAGGCCCGACACCGTCGAGCTGTGGAAGCGCGTCGTGACCGAGGAGGACCCGGAGTGGACCCGCCGCTACTACTCGTTCGACATCGCCGAGAAGGCGTTCGGCGGGAGCGTCGAGATCCTGCTCGCCGACGGAACCGTCATCCGTGACGAGATCGCCGTCGCCGACGCGCATCCGCTCGGCGCGCGGCCGTTCGCGAGGGCCGAGTACATCCACAAGTTCCGCACCCTCGCCGCAGAGGTCGTGGAGGACCACGAGATCGAGCGCTTCCTCGACACCGTGCAGCGGCTCCCCGAGCTCGCCCCAGGTGAGCTGGGCCAGCTCGGCTTCGTCGCGTCGCCCGGCGTCATCGAGTTCAACGAAGGCGGAGGGATCTTCTGATGCTGTACGCCAAGACCAGCCCCGCCGAGAAGCGCGCGGCGTTCCGCGCGAGTCTCGCCAGCGGGGAGCTGCTGCGCTTCCCTGGCGCCTTCAACCCGCTCTCGGCTCGCCTCATCGAGCAGAAGGGCTTCGAGGGCGTCTACATCTCCGGGGCCGTGCTCTCCGCCGACCTCGGCCTGCCCGACATCGGGCTCACGACGCTCAGCGAGGTCGCAGGGCGTGGCAGGCAGATCGCCCGCATGACGGAGCTGCCGGCCATCATCGACGCCGATACGGGCTTCGGGGAGCCCATGAACGTCGCCCGCACCGTGCAGGAGCTCGAAGACGCCGGCCTCGCGGGCATGCACATCGAAGACCAGGTCAACCCGAAACGCTGCGGTCACCTCGACGGCAAGCAGGTCGTCGACGAGGAGACGGCGCTCAAGCGCATCAGGGCGGCCGTGGATGCGCGGCGAGACCCCAACTTCCTCGTCATGGCCCGCACCGACATCCGCGCCGTCGACGGGCTCGACGCATCCATCGACCGCGCCAGGAAGCTCGTCGACGCGGGCGCCGACGCCATCTTCCCCGAAGCGATGGCATCGCTCGAGGAGTTCGCGGCCATGCGCGCGGCCGTCGACGTGCCGCTGCTCGCCAACATGACCGAGTTCGGCAAGAGCGAGCTCTTCACGGTGCAGCAGCTCGCCGACGTCGGCATGAACCTCGTCATCTGGCCCGTCTCGACCCTCCGCATCTCGATGGGCGCGACGGCAGGGGCGCTCGACGAGCTCATCAGCCACGGAACGCTCACGGGAAAGCTCGACGAGATGCAGCACCGCGCGGAGCTGTACGAGCTTGTCGACTACGAGGGGTATAACCACTTCGACAGCGGAGTGTTCAATTTCACCGTCAAGCGCTGACGACAGCAGCGTTCGGCACACAAGGAAGGGCAGGTCAACGATGACTGAGCAGGAGATCTACAAGGGCCTCGCAGGAGTGCCCGTCGACTACAGCGCCATCTCGAAGGTCAACCCGGAGACCAACTCCCTGCTCTACCGCGGCTACCCGGTGCAGGAGCTCGCGGCGCAGAAGAGCTTCGAGGAGGTCGCTCTGCTGCTGTGGGGAGGCGAGCTGCCGAGCGAGGCGGAACTCGCCGAGTTCGGAGCGCAGGAGCGCTCGGGCCGGGCGCTCGCCGACAACGTGCGCTCCATCATCGATGTCCTGCCCGTCACGGCGCATCCCATGGACGTCGTGCGGACGGCCGTGAGCGTCATCGGCGCCAACGACCCGGACGCGGACGACCCGTCGCCCGAGGCGGAGCTCGCGAAGGCGAAGGCCCTCTTCGCTGCGCTCCCCGCGATCGTGGCCTACGACCAGCGCCGCAGGCACGGCCTGGAGCTCGTCGAGCCTCGCGACGACCTCGACTACTCGCAGAACTTCCTCTGGATGACGTTCGGGGAGGAGGCCGCCCCCGAGGTCGTCGATGCCTTCCGTGTCTCGATGGTGCTGTACGCCGAGCACTCCTTCAACGCCTCCACGTTCACGGCACGCGTCATCACGTCGACCACGGCAGACCTCTACTCGGCGGTCGTCGGCGCAATCGGCGCGCTCAAGGGCGCGCTGCACGGCGGCGCGAACGAAGCGGTCATGCACACGTTCGCGGAGATCGGCGACGCGGCCAACGTCGAGGCCTGGCTCGACGACGCGCTCGCGAACAAGAAGAAGATCATGGGATTCGGGCACCGCGTGTACAAGAACGGCGACTCACGCGTTCCCACCATGCACGCCGCCCTCGAGCGACTCGCCGAGCACTACGACCGACGCGACCTGCTCGAGCTCTCCGAGGCGCTCGAGCGGAGCTTCGGCGAGCGGAAGGGCATCAAGCCGAACCTCGACTATCCGGCGGGTCCGGTGTACCACCTCATGGGCTTCGATACCCCGACCTTCACGCCCCTGTTCGCCGCGGCGCGCATCACGGGATGGACGGCTCACATCATGGAGCAGGCCGGAGCCAACTCCCTCATCCGCCCGCTCGCCGTCTACAACGGCGTCGACGAGCGCCACCTCGAGGGCTGAGGCGGACAGGGCGGGGCTGTCGGCCCGTCCCGGCCTGCGTCTCGAGGCTCTCGCCTCTCGGGAGGCTCGGCGCCGGGCTCAGCGGGGACGGATGCTTGCCGAGGTCGCCTGGAGCTTCGTCGCCTCGAGGCGATACAGCCCCCATGTGCCGCTGCGCTCGTAGGTGAGATACCCGCCGTCAACGAGGATCCGCAGGTGGTGCGAGGCCGTCGACTGCGCGCATCCGAGCGCTGAGACGAGTTCCGTCACGGTCGTCGGACGGTCCGGATTCGCGGCCACGAGAGACAGGATGCGCAGTCGCGTCGGGTCGGCGAGCACCTGGAGTCCGTGGGCGAGCGTGTTGGCGGTCGCCGCATCGAGCGGTGCGGCGGAAGCAGCACCGGCCCATGCGAAATCAGGCGCCGAAGTCACGCCCGCGACCACCCGTCTGGCCGACTCGGAGCTTCGTGCAGAGGTGCTGCAGGGTGCGGAGCTCGTCCGCGTCGAGCGAGCTGGTCATCCGCTCCTGGATGTTGCGCATGTGCGTGCGCGCCGCACGAGTGAACTCGGCGCGGCCCTCCGTCGTGACCTCGATGAGCGTCGATCGCAGGTCGAGCCGGTCGTCGATCTTCACGAGGAACCCGCGCTGCACCAGCCGATCGACGAGCCTCGACACCGAGGACTGCGTGATCAGCACGTTGCGGTTCAGGTCGCGGAGCCGGATGCGTCCCTGCGGCTCCCGCACGACGTTGAAGAGCACGTCGTACTCGTTCATCGACATGGAATTGCTCGAGAACTCGCTGCGGAGCTCCCGCATTATCGAGACCTGGGCTCGGAAGAGGGACTCCCAAGCCTCCACTGGGTTGCTCGTCGTCGGCATCCGGCCTCCAGCTTCGTCGTCTCGTCAGCTTCCGTTGCAGTGTACTGGCCAGTACATCAGGCGACGGAATCCGGCGCGACCACGCGGCGCGAGAGGCCGCATCCACTCGCCGCAATGCGGCGCAGAGGCCCGGTCCCGGCTGGGGATGGGGCCAGGCCGATCAGAGGCGGTCGGGTGACTGTGCGTTCGGGTAGAGCACCTCGACGTCGGCGTGACGGTCGAAGCGGTAGCCGGTGCCGCGGACCGTGCGGACGATGTCTCCGTAGGCACCGAGCTTGGAGCGGAGGCGGCGGACGTGCACGTCGATGGTGCGCTCGTTCGGGCGCTCCTCGTCGCTGTCGCGCCACAGGATGTCGATGATCTCGGTGCGGTCGACGGTGCGTCCCTCGCGCAGCACCAGCGCCTGGAGGAGCTCGAACTCCTTGTAGGTGAGGCCCGCGTTCTCGCCGGAGACGCTCACGCGCTTGCGAGTGGTGTCGATCGTGACCCCCTCGGCGGAGTCAGGCAGGTGGTCCTCCTCGACCCCGCGGGCGGCGAGCGCCTGAGGGTCCTGCAATGCGAGGCGGACGACGTCGACATCGCGACCGCCGGCGCCCTTCGGAGCCAGCGCGACGGCTGCGTGCGTCTCGGCGTGCGGGGCGACCTCGGCGGTGACGCGCTTGAGCGCTTCGACGAGCTCGGTGAGCGTCGTCCCGTCGAGGTTGGCCTTCGCTTCGTCGAGGCCGACGTAGAGGACGAAGCCGCGCGCTTCAGGCGCGGCGGGGACCGCCTGGACGTAGGCGGGGCGAGGAGTTTCTGGGGTCTGGGTCACGGCATTCAGGGTGCGAGGGCGGCGGAAGTCGGTAGCAAGCGACATGGGAGGAAGTCCTTCGAGGTGATGATGCTCATGGCACCCACCTGCGGGCGGGTGCTGCCCGCGACGGTTCGCGGACGGTGCCGAGGGGCTGGAGCCTCGGCGGGATGCGGTCGGGTGCAGAGAGCAGCGCGACCACGCTGGCCCAAGGGGCGCAGGGCTCCTTCTCCATGGGACAGGCCGTCATGAGAGAAGGGGGCGGGAAATGCGGCGACTCGACGGAGGGTGAGTTCCGGAGTCAGCGGCACATTCGACAGCACATCACGCTGCTGGGCATCATCATGCCAGCGGTTCCCGTCGCCGAAATGGCGGTCAGGGGTCGCGAGATGTTCGTCATGCCGCCAGTATCTTTCCCCGTGACGGCACATGTCAACAGATGACGCGAAGTTTATTCCGCGACGCCGTAGAGGCGATCGCCCGCATCGCCGAGTCCCGGCACGATGAAGCCGTCCTCGTTCAGCCCCTCGTCGAGGGCTCCGACGACCACCGTGACGTTCTTGTCGGCGAACGCCTCACGCATCTTCTCGATGCCTTCCGGGGATGCGACGATGCAGATGGCCGTGACGTCGACTGCCCCCGCGTCGAACAGGAAGTCGATCGCGGCGACAAGTGAACCGCCTGTCGCCAGCATCGGGTCGAGGGCGAAGCACTGGCGGTTCGCGAGGTTCTCCGGGAGGCGCTTGGCGTAGGTCTCCGGCTGCAGCGTCTCCTCGTTGCGGCGCATGCCGAGGAAGCCGACCTCGACGTTGGGGACGAGCTTCAGGAACCCGTCGAGCATGCCGAGGCCCGCGCGGATGATCGGGACGACCAGGGGAACGGGGTCCGTCATGCGCAGGCCAGTGGTCTTCGCGACCGGGGTCTGCAGCTCGTACGACTCGGTGCGGACGTCGCGGGTCGCCTCGTAGCTGAGGAGGGTCACCAGCTCTTCGACCAGCGAGCGGAACTGCTGCGACGAGGTCTTCTCGTCCCGCAGCACCGAGAGCTTGTGGGTGATGAGCGGGTGGTCGGCTACGTGCAGGCGCATGAAATACAGAGTAACGATGCTGGAGGCGTCCCGGTGACATCCGGTCGATGAGATCGTGGCCGTGATGGGAAGATGGGCGGCGTGTCACTCCACGTCGACGAGCGCCTGCACGAGCTCATGGGAATCGCCCTCGGTGAGGCCGAGCTGGCGCTCGCGAGCGCCGACGTGCCCATCGGTGCGGTCGTCACCGACGCTGCGGGCCAGGTCATCGCCACGGCGCACAACGAGCGGGAGCTGACCGGGGACCCGACGGGGCACGCGGAGGTGCTCGCGCTCAGGCGCGCGGCCGAGCACCTCGGCAGCTGGCGGCTCGACGGATGCATGCTCGTCGTCACGCTCGAGCCCTGCGCCATGTGCGCTGGGGCGATCCTCTCCTCGAGGGTCGGCACGCTCGTCTACGGCGCCTGGGACGACAAGGCAGGCGCCGTCGGCTCGCGCTACGACCTCGTGCGCGACCGGAGGCTGCCAGAGCGTGCGGTGGTCATCGCCGGGGTACGCGAGGCGGAATGCGCGGCGCTCGTGCGCGGGTTCTTCCGCGACTGAGCGCTCCGGCGCTCGCGCTGGTCAATCGACGGAGCGGATGACGATCGACTCGGTGCTCACGTGCACGTTGTGTCGCTCGGTCACGTCGGGCTCGACGAAGATCGACTCCGCGTGCGGGGCGGCCTCGCGCACGAGCGCGCGGAGCTGAGCGAGGACGGGAGGCAGATCGAGCACCTGCGGCAGGTTCAGCACCGAGACGCGGACTCCCACGAGCGTCACGCGGTCATCGACTTCCACGCTGCGCACCTGGAGCACCTCGCCCACGTGCACGTTTTCGAGCAGCAGTTCGCGAATGTGAGCGGCGAGTTCCTGATTCGGCACGAGTTCCCCTTCGACGGTGACGAGTAACGGCCAGCATACCGAGGCCACCTTGGCGCGTCTCAGAGCAGGTGCTGCATCGCGGCGTCCTTCATGGTGCATCCGTACAGTCGCGACGCCGACGCGGCTTCGACCGACCCTGTCCTCGGGCAGCGGGGAGGCGGCGCGCGAGGGCGCACGGCGGGCGAATGTCGGTGGTGCATCCGTACAATCCCGGTATGACGGCACTCACCTATGCGTTCCTCGGCGGCGGCAACATGAACGGCGCGATCCTGCGCGGGCTGCTGGATGCGCCCCTCGGCGAAGGGGCACGGGTCCACGTCACGACGAGGTCCGCGGCATCTGCGGCGGCAGGCGAGAGCGATGACCGGGTCACGACGACGGCGCTCGAGTCCGATGCGCGTGCGAACCTCGCCGCGGTCGAAGAAGCTGACGTCGTCGTCCTCGGCGTCAAGCCCTACCTGATCGGCGAGCTGCTCGACGAGATCGCGCCGGTGCTCAAGCCGGACGCGGTTGTCATCTCCGTGGCGGCAGGCGTGCGTCTCGAGAGCTTGGCGGCACGGCTTCCCGAGGGCGCGCAGATCGTTCGCTCGATGCCGAACACGCCCGCGAGCATCGGTCTCGGCGTCACGGGCCTCGCGGCGAACGACTCGACAGGCGAGGCCGCGCTCACGGTCGCCGTCGCGCTCTTCGAGAGCGTCGGCAGGGTGGCCACCATCGACGAGGACCGCATCGATGCGCTTGCCGCGGTCTCCGGTTCGGGGCCAGCGCACGTGTTCCTGCTCATCGAGCAGTACCTCGAGGCGACCAGGCGCCTCGGCTTCGACGAGGAGCTCGCGCGGCAGCTGGTCGTCGGGACGTTCGAGGGCGCAGTCGGCATGGTCGTCCGCGATCCCGAGACCGAGCCGTCCGAGCTGCGTCGGCGGGTGACGAGCCCCAAGGGAACAACCGAGCGCTCCGTCGCGGTGCTGCAGGACGCCGACCTCGCCGGCCTCTTCGAGCGTGCGTTCGACGCCAACCGGCGCCGATCCGCTGAGCTGGCCGCAGAGAACTCCTGAGTCCACACTCGCGCTCGCCCGCACGGCGACGGGCGACGAGGCGATCACTGCGTAGGCTTGGGCACTTGAACCAGGAGCGGGAGGGACGGCCATGAGCGGTCGACGGCACGTCTTCACAGAAGACCTCTACCTCGTGCTCGGCGTCTCCAGAACGGCGTCCCTCGAAGAGGTCCGTCGCGTCGGGCGTGCGAGGCAGCGAGAGTCCCACCCCGACCTCGGCGGCAGCTCCGACGACTTCGTCAGGGTGCGACTGGCGGTCGAGGTACTGACCGACGAGACGACGCGGCGGGAGCACGATGCGTGGCTCGCCGGTGGCGGCTCGCGTCATGTCCGCACCCAGCAGCGCGCGCAATGGGCTCCGACGAGCAGGCGCTCAGCCGGTGGCGGCGGGCGATTCCGCACGCCCCCTCGCGCCAGCACGAAGCGGGACTCGGCCGCCTCCGCCCCTCGTCGCAGCGCCCACGCAGAGCCGGCGACGCGGGACGCACCGCCGCCGTCGCGCATCCCCGCGCAGGTCTTCGACGTGCGGCGCATGGCGTGGTTCCGCACGCGCTGGCCCGAGCAGCCCGCCTACTGGCCGCCTGCGGTCGCCGCGAAGCGTCCGTACACGCGCCGTGAGCTGATGGCGGTCTCGATTCACGCTGCGATCGTCGTCATCGGTGCGCTCCTGCTCCTGATCGACGCGTCGTTCGTGCGCCTCACGGTTCCCACGTTCGGGCCAGGGGAGGAGCCGACCATGTGGCCCGCGGTGCTCGCCTACGTGGCGGTCAGCGCGGCTTGGCTGACCTTGCGACTGCGTGTCCGAGCCCAGCGCTGGGCTCTCGTGCTGTGGCTCGTGACACTCGTGGTGGCCGTCGTCGCTGGCGTGCTGTCGGCGACGCTCGGTGTCATGTCCCTATTCGCGACGACTGCAGGCATGCAGAACCCGGCGTTCGCGAGCCTGCTCGTGCAGGCCGCCATCTACCTCGCAGCTGCAGTGTCCGGCTACTTCGCCTGGTCCGGCCTCACGCAGCGCCGCGTCGCGGTGACCCGCGAACGACTCCTCGTCCAGCTCGCCAACGAATCCGCACCCCCGGCGGGTGACGGCAGGCGAGTCTGGGGTGAACCAGGCCAGACGGCGATGGACGCCGGCGGAACCGCGGGCGGCACGAACCCCATGCGGGCATTCCTCGCGCAGCGCTCGGTCGGCGAACCCCTCGCCCAGCTGCTGCGCATCCCAGGCGTGCGCATCGTGCACGGCCTCCGGGTCCCGGGCCAGGGCGCCGGATCGATCGCGCACGCGGTGATCAGCGGCCGCCGCGTGGCGCTCATCAACGACGAGCTCTGGGCGCCGGGCACCTACGGCATCTCGGCAGACGGCGAGCTCACGCACAACGGCGTAGCCTTCTCCTCGCCCGCGGCGGAGTTCCCGCACGCCGTCGAGCGATTCCACGAGCTGTTCGGCGAGATGTCGGTGGTTCGGGGGTGGATGACGGTCGTCGCGGAACGTGAGGGGGCGCTCGAGGTCGACAACGCGCTCACCTGGCAGCGAGTCAGGCTCGCCACCACGGAATCGCTGCTGCGCGAGGTCGGCGACTGGCTGGCCGGCGACGGCAACCGTGTCGACCGGCTGCTCCTGCGCGACCTCGTCGCGCACAAGCGCTGACGCAGCCGCACCCCTGGGGCCTCCCTCGCGCAGCGGAGAGACCGGATGAGGAATCAATCGTGCGGCTGATCCCCGGGCATCCGCTCGTCGGTAGCGTCGAAGCATGAGCAACCACGGCATGACTCCGACCCCGACCGGCAGTGCACCGCTCACCGAGCAACCCGCGACCGGCAGCAGCAGACTCACGTACGACCATGCGCTGAGCCCGATCGGCCGCGGCAAGGGATGGTGGAGGGGGCTCCTCTTCATCGCGTTCCTCGTCGTCGGCTTCTTCATCAGCTCCATGACCATCGGCGGTCTCGGGATCCTGATCTCGACACTGACCGGGGAGATCAGCCAGCAGCAGCTCATGGACGCCGTCGAGAGCGGCATCGTCCCCATGACACCCGCGATCTTCGTGACGAACAACCTGGCGCTCGCGGCGCTCCTCCCGCTGGCGTACCTCGGTCAGCGGATGCTCTTCGGCGTCCGGCCGGGCACCATCTCGTCGGTCACGGGCCGCTTCCGGTGGGCGTGGTTCCGCAAGCTCGCCCTGGTCATCGTCCCGGTCTTCGCGGTCTACTCGGCTGGGCTGTTCCTGCTCGAGCCAGCCGAGGTCAACATCGACGGCACGGCGATGCTCATGCTCGTGTTCGTGCTGCTGACGACGCCCTTCCAGGCCGCGTCGGAAGAGTACGTGGCGCGCGGCGGCTTCCAGCGCGCGGCCGGCTCCTGGTTCGCCTCACCGCAGCTCTCCTTCATCATCGGCACCGCGGTCTCCGCGACGCTGTTCTGCCTCGCCCACGGTGCCGGCGACTGGTGGCTCATCGGGTACTACTTCTTCTTCGGCGTCATCATGTCGGTCACCGTCAAGTACACGGGTGGGCTCGAGAGCGCCGTGCTCATCCACGCGGCCAACAACGTCATGCTGTTCATCCCCTCCGTGCTCACGGGGCAGCTCAGCGAGGGCATCGACCGCTCGGAGGGTGCGGGTGGCCCGATCATGCTCCTCCCTGCTGCGTTCCTCGCGATCGTCGCGGCGTTTGTCATCTGGCGTGCCAAGAAGGAAGACGTCGAGACGACGACTGCGCCGCTCGTGACCGCCAAGCAGCGCAAGGAGGAAGCGGCGCGCGCCGCCTACGAGCTCTACGCGCAGCAGCAGGCGCAGCTCGCCCAGCAGGCCGCGCAGCAGCCGATGCAGACCTACGGCGACGCAGCCGGCCAGGCCTACGGCCAGGCTCCGGCGCAGCAGTACGGCCAGGCGCCGAACCACGGGCAGCAGCAGCGGGACTCGACGCCGCCAGCCGATACGAACCGGGGACGCGAGTAGCGCCCGCCGCTCTGCTCGAGTGGCTGGGCGCGACGAAGCCCCTCGAGATGGACCCAGTGTCCATCCGAGGGGCTTCGTCGCAGCAGCGTCCAGGAGCCGCCGCAGGATCGGTCAGCGTGCGTCGAACGCCGCTTTCGCCTCGACCGCGAGGCTCGGTTCGCGGAATACGGCGAGTGCAGTCGCGGCGAGCATGGCTGCGCCGTCCGCGATGGTCGCAGCGGCGTTCGGGCCGCCCGCGGCTGCCGCGAACTCGCGCGTGTGCGCAACTCCGTCCGGGATGAGCTGGATCATCGGGTGGATCGACGGCACGACGTGGCTGACGTTGCCCATGTCGGTGGAGCCCGTTATGGGCTCCTCGCCCACTTCACGACCCAGGCGATCGAAGGCCGAATGGGCGATGTCCGCCAGCACGGGGTTCGAGATGAGCGAGTAGTAGGCAGGCGTGTTCTCCTCGATCAGCACCGTGCACCCGGTTGCGATCGCGGCCCCCTCGAAGCAGGCGCGGACCCTCGGCACGACGTTCTCGAGCAGGTGGTCGCGCTCGGCCGCGCGGATGAAGATCCGCAGCGCCGTGCGCTCCGGGATGATGTTGGGCGCCTGGCCGCCATCCGTGACGATGGCGTGCACTCGGGCGTCGTCCGTGAGCTGCTGGCGGAGCAGCCCGATGGCGGTCAGCGACAGCGTGGAGGCGTCGAGCGCGTTGATGCCCGTCTCGGGGCTCGCTGCAGCGTGGCTGGCGCGCCCCGTGAACGTGACGTCGAGTGCCACTCGGGAGAGCGTGGAGCCGCCCACGGTGTTGGTGGCCCCCGGGTGCACCATGATCGCGAGGTCGATGCCGTCCAGCACGCCGCCCTCGATCATGGGCACCTTTCCTGCGGCACCCTCCTCGCCGGGGCTGCCGATCACGACGACGTGGGCGGGAGTGCCGGGGGCGGCGGTCAGGGCGTCCTTGAGCAGGATGCCCGCGCCGAGTCCGCTCGCCGCGATGATGTTGTGCCCGCACGCGTGCCCGATGCCCTCGAGGGCGTCGTACTCGCAGAACACGGCGATCGTCGGGGTGTCCTCACCCGCATCCGGGGTCGACCAGCGGCCCACGAAGGCCGTGTCGAGACCGGCGAAGCCGCGCTCGACGGCGAAGCCCGCCGACTCGAGCTCGGACGTGAGCCGTGCCGCGGCGTGCACCTCGGTGAAGCGGATCTCGGGGTTCGCGTGCAGGTCGGCGGCGACGTCGACGAGCAGGGGCAGTCGCGCTGGCAGCTGCGCGCTCAGCTCGTCGACGATGGCGGGGACGTTGTCCGTTCGGATGCTTGTGCTGGTGTTCATATGCGGTGTTCCTCCACTGGGTGGGATCGGGGTTCTGGGAGATCGGCTGCGGTCGGTCGGCATCAGCCGCCCATCATGAGGCTGTGTCCGGGGCCGACCGGCAGGTCGAAGATGCCCCACACGAGGAGCTGCAGGAGCCAGACGCCCCAGATCGCGATCGTGAACGGCATGACGAGGCTGAACAGCGTGCCGAGTCCACCCTTCGGCGCCCACTTCTGCATGAGGCCGAGCACCACGGGCAGCATCGGGTTCATCGGCACGAGCGGGTTCGACGCGGAGTCCGTGATGCGGAACGCAGCCTGCACGTAGGCGGGGTCGACGCCGTTGAGCATGAACATCGGCACGAAGATGGGTGCGAGGAGCGTCCACAGTGCGGAGCCGCTGGCGAGGAGCAGCGCGGGGAGGAAGACGAAGACGCTGAAGATCATCAGGCCGCCGATGCCGCCGAGCCCCGTCGCCTCCATCGCGGTGGCGCCGCCCGTCGCGATGAGGAGGCCGAGCTTCGACCAGGAGAACCATGCGATGGCCTGAGCGGCCGTGAAGATGACGACGATGAACGGGACGAGCTCCTTCACCGCGTCCGTCATCATGCTCGGCACCTGCCCCCAGGTCGTGAGTGTGCCGGAGGCGATGCCGTAGCTGACCCCGCCGATGAGGAACATGAGCAGGATGAAGATCGGGATGCTCGACATGAACGGGGAGCGGAGGATCTCGCCGCCCTCGCCCTGCAGCGCGGAGCCGGGCAGCAGCAGGAGCGTCGCCAGGATGGCCAGGTAGGTGACGATCGCGACCGCGGCGACCAGGAGCGCGCGCCGCTCCCTGGCGGTCACGGGCTGCGGGTCGGCGTCAGGCGTGAGTGCGCTCGGCAGAGCGTCGGTGTTGGGCACGAAGGTGCCGAGCTTCGGCTCGAGGAAGCGCTGGCAGACGAACGTGATGACCACGGAGAGGATGACTGTCGAGGTCGCGAAGAAGTAGTAGTTCGCGACCACGGACACCTCGGCACCAGGGTCGACGATCTGCGCGGCGCTCGTCGTGATTCCCGACATGAGCACGTCCGTGCCGGCTGGCACGATGTTGGCGCTGAACCCGGCCACGACGGCGGCGTAGGAGGTGATGAAGCCCGCGAGCGGGTGCCTGCCCGCGGCGAGGAACGCCGCCGCTGCGAGTGGGGGGAGGATCACCATGGCCGAGTCGGAGGCGAGGTTGCCCATGAGGCTCACGAACACGACGACGAAGGTCACCGACCACTTCGGGGCCGAGAGCACCGTCGCTCGCATGAAGGTGCTCAGGAGGCCGGTGCGCTCGGCGACGCCGATGCCCAGCATGACGGTGATGATGAGGCCGAACGGTGGGAACGTGACGAAGTTCTCGATCGCGCTCGAGACCGCGTACACGAGGCCATCCGGTGACAGGATGCTCTGGATCGGCACGATCTCGTCGGTGGCCGGGTCGAGCGTCGTCGCGCCGAGGCCCGCGGCGATGGCGGATGCGACGGCGACGAGGCCGGCGAGGATGAGGAAGAGGTAGAACGGATGCGGGAGGCGGTTGCCGACGCGCTCAACGCCGCGCAGCATCCTTCCGCTGAGTCCTGGCGCCTCCGCGAGCGTGAGCTCCGTGGTGTCAGTCCGAGGCATGTGCACTCCGATGTTCGA
This sequence comes from Pseudoclavibacter sp. AY1H1, assembly GCF_002931055.1. GTDB lineage: Bacteria > Actinomycetota > Actinomycetes > Actinomycetales > Microbacteriaceae > Pseudoclavibacter. Next base: position 52,145 of record NZ_PSXX01000016.1, read on the forward strand.
GGGGACTTCGTTGTCCTGAGTGTTGAGATTCTGCTTTACGGTCCTGTTACGACGGCTGTTCTGAGTTGGAATTGGGTCCAAGATGTTCGATATGGATCTTGAGCCGGTTGAAGTCGCACCCGCGTTGTCCGAAACGGACCTGGCGCTCATCGACGTCATGCAGGAGGACCCCCGCGCGCCGTGGGCGCAGATCGGGAAGTCCCTCGGCGTCAGCGCGCCCACGGCTCGGCGCCGTTGGGAGCGACTGCACGCAGCGGACTCCGCGTGGGTCACGACGCACGTCGGATGGAACTCCGGAGTGGTGACGGCCATCATCGCCGTGCAGTGTCGGCCGGGGACCGTCGAGACGGTCGTCGAGGCGCTCGTCTCGCATCCGCGCGTCGTCACCATCGCCGGCATCACGGGAGATCACGACCTGATGCTGACCGTGCTCGTGCCGAACGTGCAGGAGCTTCGACGCTTCCTCCGAGTGGGTCTCACCTCTCACGGCGACGTCGTGCGGATGCGCTCCATGCTCGTGACTCGCATGTTCCTCGATGGCTCGCACTGGCGCTCGGGGCTCGGCGGAGCCCCGCGAACTGTCGAGGCTCGCGATGGCGGCTCCTCGGCCCCTTCGCCGAGTCCCGCGCTTGCGACGGCGATCAGCGTCCTCGAGCGCGACGGACGAGCGCCGAGCAGCGAGCTGGCATCGGCACTCGGCGTCTCGGAAGCTCACGCCAGGAGGTTCGTGCACCGCGCCGTGCGGTCCGGACACATCGTGCAGCGCATCGACGTGCAGCTCGAGCAGCCGCGCTGGCCCTACTCGCTCGTGCTGTGGATGGTCGTGCCGGCCGGCCGCCTCTACAGCGCCGCAGCCCGCATCAGCCAGCGCCAGTCGGTGCGCGCCTGCGCGGCGCTCGCGGGGGGCAGTGCCAACCTGTACGCCATCGTCTGGCTGAGCTCACTCGCGGAGGCGCCGGACGTGGAGATGCAGATCGTGCAGGACGGTGACGTGCGTGTCGTCGAGCGCAGCATCATGCTCCACTACAGCAAGCGCATGGGGCACGTCTTCGACAGCGAGCAGCGCAGGACCGGTCACGTGCCGTGGGTCGCCGGGGCGGTTACGTGAGCGCCGCGAAGCGCTCCACATCGGAGGCCGAGCCGGACACGATCACGAGGTCGTGGTTCGAGACCACCGTGTCCGCCATCGCGTAGGTGAAGGGCTTGCCCGGGCTCTTCACCCCGACGACCGTCACCCGGTACTTCGTGCGAACGCCGGACTCCATGAGGGGGACGCCGCGGATCGCCTTCGGCGGGTAGAGCTTCACGAGCACGAAGTCGTCATCGAACTGGATGAAGTCGAGCATGCGCCCCGAGAGCAGGTGCGCGATGCGCTCGCCAGCCTCTCGCTCCGGGTAGATGACGTGGTGCGCGCCGATGCGGCCCAGGATCTTGCCGTGTGTCGCCGACATCGCCTTCGCCCAGATCTGCGGCACCTTCAGGTCGGAGAGGTTCGCCGTGACGAGCACGCTCGACTCGAGCGACGTGCCGACGGCGACGACGGCGACGGCGAACTCGTGCGCGCCGATCTGCCGCAGGGCCTCGATGTTCCGTGCATCCGCCTGCACGGCATGCGTCACCCGCTCCGCCCACTTCTGGACGAGTCCCTCGTCGGTGTCGACCGCGAGCACCTCGCGGCCCTGACGCTGCAGCTGGCCCGCGGTCGCAGCGCCGAACCGGCCGAGGCCGATGACGAGCACCGGCGCATTGTGTGGAATCGGCTCACCCAACGATGATCCTTTCTTCGGGCAGCCTGAACAGCTGCTTGTGCTCGCTGGAAGCGAGCGCGGCGGCCATGGTGACCGTGCCCACGCGGCCGAGCCACATGGTGATGGAGAGAATGTACGCGCCCTGCTCTGGCAGGTCCCCGGTGAGCCCCGTCGAGAGGCCGCAGGTGGCGAATGCGCTGATCGCCTCGAAGATCGCCTCGTCGAAGGGCACCGAGGCGAAGTGCATGAGGGAGATCGAGGAGACCGCCACGATCGTCGCCCCCCAGAGCGTCACGCTGACGGCAAGGCGCAGCACATCGTTCGGGATGCGGCGGCCAAACGCCTGGATGTCGTTGACGCCCTTCGCCTCGGCGAAGGCCGCGAGGAAGAGGATCGCGAGCGTCGTCACCTTGATGCCACCCGCCGTGGACGCGCTGCCGCCACCCACGAACATGAGCATCTGCATGGCGAGCATGGTGGCGGGGTCGGCGTTGGCGAGGTCGATCGTGGAGAAGCCGCCGGAGCGGGTCATGGCAGACATGAAGCCAGAGGTCACCGGCCGGAACCACGGGTCCTGCGCGCCGATCGTCTGGGGGTTGTCGCCCTCGAGGAAGTAGATCGCGACCGCGCCGAGCACGAACAGCAGCACGGTCGTCGAGAGGGTCAGCTTCACGTGCACCGAGATGCGCTGCTTCGTCTTCACCCAGCGAGTGAGAGCGAAGATGACGGGGAAGCCGAGGCTGCCGAGGAAGACGGCCGTCGCGAGGCACGTGAGCATCCACACATCCGTCGCGAAGGGCGCGATGCCGCTGCTCGTCGGCATGAACCCCGTGTTGGTGAACGCCGACGTCGCCCAGAAGAAGCCGTCGAGGATCGCGTCCCAGAGCGGCTCGCCCGCGATCAGGAGGCGAGGGATGATGAGCATCGCGATGATCGTCTCGATGATGACGAGCGAGATCGCGACGGTCGCGAGGATCCCGCCGATGTCGCCCAGCTTCACCGCCTGCGACTCGGAGACGGGGCCGGCGTGCGTGCGCAGCGCGTTGCTGTCGCTCGCCGCGACGAGCTTCTGCCGCAGTCCGAGGCGCCGCGTGACGATCGCGCCCATGATGCTCGCGAGCGTCAGCACTCCGATGGCCCCGACCTGCATGCCGAGCCACACCATGAAGTGGCCGAAGCCCGACCAGTGGGTGGCCATGTCGACCACGGAGAGGCCGGTGACGCAGATCGTGGAGACGGCGGTGAAGAGCGCCTCGTGGAACGGAGTCATGGTTCCGTCGGCCGAGGAGATCGGCAGCATGTAGATCGTCGTCCAGAGCAGGATGATGCTCGTGAAGATGATGACCGCGAACCGGGACGGCGTGTGGTGGGCGAAGTCGTCGATCTTCCGGCCGACGGCCGCGACGATGCGCCGCAGCAGCCCATCCGTGTCCACGGGTGCGGGGATGCTCGAGGCCCGCGGAGTGCGCATCCCATCCCCAATTCACTGCACCGTCGACGACGCCGCGCGTGCGCGAGGCGTCGGTCATGCTACTCCTCGCGGGTGGAATCGCGAATCCGTGGCACGGCATGATTCGCTCTGGACCTTGTTTCTGCAGTGCTCTGGGCCATAAGGTGTTCAATTGACACTCACTTCACTTCCGTAACGCGCGGATCATCTGTCACCTTGGAGCTGCAACACATGGCAAACGACCTGTCTGATGTGCGGTTCCTGACCGTTGCCGAGGTGGCAGAACTCATGCGGGTCTCGAAGATGACGGTGTACCGACTCGTGCACTCCGGTGAACTTCCCGCGGTGCGCTTCGGCCGCTCGTTCCGGGTGCCGGAGTCGGCGGTCTCCGAGGCCATCAAGCAGTCCGGCCGCGGAGATGAGCTCGACCAGCACACTGCCTGAGTTCCGCTGGACACAGGGTTACCGGCAGGTGACGTGTAAGCTGACGCGAGCGATGCCGCAGCCCACCGCTGCGCACACCTCGTACTTGTAGATAAAGGATGTTCCTATGGGTTCAGTAGTCAAGAAGCGCCGCAAGCGCATGGCGAAGAAGAAGCACCGCAAGCTGCTTCGCAAGACTCGCCACCAGCGTCGCAACAAGAAGTAGTCGCGACGACGCAGAGCGCCGGGCCCTCGGGTCAGGCGTTTTCTGCGTTAAGGCGCCGCATCGCCGGTCGAGTGCTCGACCGGCGGTGACCTGCGCGCCTGCCGTCTCGGGGCACTCGTCTGCGAGACTCGAGGCATGACGGATGCGCGCGTTCCGAAGGTCACCTTCCTGGGCAAGCCGGGCTGTCACCTGTGCGAGCAGGCTGAGCCGGTGGTGCGGGAGGTGGCGGCTCGTCACGGCGCCGCGCTGTCGGTGCTCAGCATCCTCGACGATGAGGCCCTGCAGCGGCAGTACGGCGAGCTCATCCCGGTCGTCCTCGTCGACGGGGTGCAGCACTCGCAGTGGTTCGTGGAGGCCCAGCGGCTGGATGTCGCGCTCGCGGCTGCGTCCCGCACGTAGGAGCTGCCGGTCGCTGCCAGGGGACTCAGCAAGCGCCGGCGGTCTCGGTGCTCACCCGGCAGCGGACGTCGCCGAGCCGCAGCTGCGCGCCGTCGGGGACGCGGTAGACGACGCCCGGCTCGAACGTCGAGGTGCGTCTCCCGCTGAGGTGCACGCCGTGTGTCGAGTGGTAGTCGGTGACGAGGATGCGGCCCGCGTGGTCGACGTCGACGAGCGCGTGAGTGCGGGAGACCGTGCTGTCTCGGCTGTCGACGCGAACCGGGATGCGGCCGTCGACGGGCGACGGGTTGCGGCCCAGCGCCGCGCTGCCCGAGAGGACCGCGCGTGAGCTGTCGTCGAACTCGATGACGAGGGCTCGGGGCGACGGCAGCGGTCGCGCAGACGCGCGACCCGCCCCCTGCTGCCTGGATCTCTCTCGGGATCTTCGGGAGAGCGTGGGCGATGGTGCGAGCGGCTGTGGCTGTGGCTGTGGCAGCGGCGCTTCTCGACGGAGCTCGCGTCTGCCGGTCCGTCGACGCTCGCCCGCACCGTCCTCCGCGGGAACCGCCCTCGCTGCTCTGGTCGAAGTCTCGGCGCTGCGACTCAGCGGTTCCAGGGCACCGCACTCCTGGCACCGCGTCTCGGCGGCGCTCGAGGTGCAGCCGCACGCGCGACACGTGCCGGTCACCACCACCGGCGCTGGCAGGTCCGGCTCGGTGCGGCCTGGCCCGTCCTCGGCGTCTCCGGGCTCAGCGGCGCCAGACGGATGCACCACCAGCGCGCGCATCCGGTCGCGCTCGTGCAGCTCGAGTCGGACGGGGCGTGCGATCGTCTGCGCGATGCGCGTGCACCGCGCGACGATGTCGGCGCGTGCCGCTTCGCGATCCGACGCGGAGATCCGGTGCACCACGGAGTTCCAGGACAGCTCCCCCTGGCCCTCGACTCCGAGCCGCGCGGTGATCCGCGGCCAGCGGGGCACCGCCATGCCGGGCTCCGCTGGGTCGGACCGTCGCCTCCTCGCCATCAGAAGCTCACCCCGCGGGACGCCAGGAACGGCAGGGGATCGACGCGACTGCCGTCGACGACCACCTCGAAGTGGAGGTGGCAGCCGGTCGACTGCCCGCTGGTGCCGGTGATGCCGATCAGCTGCCCCGCCGCGATCGTGGCTCCGACCCCGACGAGGTAGCCGTCCGCCTCCATGTGCAGGTACTTGGTGATGAGCCCCCCGCCGTGGTCGACGACGATCGTCCCGTTGCCGGAGCTGTCCGGTTCGGCCTCGATGACGGTGCCCGACTGCGCGGCCCAGATCTGGCCCCCGCAGCCGCCGGCGGCGAGGTCGATGCCGTTGTGCATCCGCCACTCGAAGTCGGTCGGATGGAACCTGTTGCCGAACGTGTCGGTGATGCCGCCCAGACCGGGAGCTGCCCAGCCGCCCGGGCTCACCGCCGTGCGGCTGCCGCCGTCAGGGGTGGCTGCTCCTGCTCCCGCCGCGCCGCATCCATCGCCATCCGAGCCGATCGCGCTGGCACCGGAAGCGAGTGCTCCGTCGCCGAGGCCCGTGCTGGACCCGCTGATCGTCTCGCTGACTGCGACGGCTGCCTGCCAGTACTTCGAGTAGTGCGCCGGATCGGCGTTGCCCTGCACGCGGTGAGCTGCCTCGGAGGGGGTGAGCGCGTCTCGCTCGGTCACCGCGAGCAGTGCTGCGAAGAAGTGGTCCGCGCTGATGCGCGGGTCCATCCTGTCGGAGTAGCTGCCCCATGCGCCGTTGTCGCGCTGCTGGAACAGGCCACGTGAATCAGGGCCAGCCTCGTCGCCGTGGTCGATGACCAGCAGTGTCGATTCGCCGATCGCGGTCATGACGCCGATGACCTGATCGCGCGTGCCGAGTCCAGCCGCGCGGCCCGCCAGCAGGATATGGGCCGCATTCGACAGCTGCGCGCCGGCGAACTCGACCTGATCTGCGCCGATCATGGTGCTCACCTCGAGCGCTGCCGCGGAATTCGGCTCGGCTTCCATGCCCACGCTCGACTTCGCCTCGGGCCCAGCGTCGGAGAAGACGCCCGGCAACGGGAAGTCGGGCGTCGCGCAGGCGGCCACACCCACGAGCGCGGTGCTCGCGATGGCCGCGACCACGAGCGCGCCGAGCAGCAGACCTGGAGTGAGCAGGACCGCGATCGCAACGCCCCACCAGAGGCCGTTCCGGGTGCTCACGAGCTCGACTCCTTGGCCGTGATCTCGGCGACGAGCCAGGGCCCGGAGCTGCCGTCGCGCACGAGCAGCAGGCGGTAGGAACCCGACTCGGTCGGTGCGGTGACGTGAGCCAGGTACCCGCTCGTGTGGCGCTCGAGGTGAGTCGCGGCGGTCAGGAAGGCTCCGGGGATGGTGGCAGGGTCGACCGAGCTCAGCGCGGCCATCGCCGACGCCGTGAGATGCGGTTCCAGCGCTTCGAGCCAGGCGCGTCGTTCGGTCTTGCGGCTGAGGTACGCCTCGATGGTGGCAGATGCGACGGCCAGAGCCTCCGCATCCGAGGCCTCGTCGTGCGTCGGAGACGGCCCAGGGAGGTGCGTGTCGACGTGCTCATCCTGCGGTCCGCGGGCGAGCTGCGTCGGCACCGATGGCGAAGCTGGAGCGGTGGCTGGAGCGTGCCTCGGTACCTCGGCGGGCGAGCAGCCGCTCACGCCTGCGCTCACACCGAGGGCCATGGCGGCAAGCCCGGCGACAGCGATTCTTCGGCGCATGGAGCACCCCCTTCTCGCCGCAGACCGGCTGCGGCGAGGACCAATCTAGGTGGCTCGGGAGGCCCCAGATCGTGGCTGTGGATAACTCCTCGCAGCCCCCTCGACCGTGCGTAGAGTCCATTCCTGTACCGAGCCGGTGCACACGCCGACGAACCGTCTGAGGTCGTCGACCTGCCGGCTCATGTCCCCGGTGGGCCCACGGCGAGCTGACTCGAGCGCTCGCGGTTCGACTGCCCGGCGACGGCTCGAGCCCGCCGTGAGCGGAGCTGCCCTTCATCGCGCGTTCCCGCGTTCATCTCGACAGGAGACCACCGACCATGACGATCGCCGCACTCACCGACCTGCTGCTCGACGCATCAGCGCACCTCACGACGCTCCCCGACCCCGACCCCGTGCAGCCTCCAGGCACCGAGGGGCTCACGACGCTGCTCGGCTGGGTGAAGTGGATCGGTCTCGCCGTGTGCGTCCTGGGCCTCATCGCGGCCGGCACGATGATGGCGATCCAGTCACGCAGAGGCGAGGGCGGCGAGCACGCGGGGAAGATCGGCATGGCGCTCGGCGGCGTCATCATCATCTCGGCGGCGACCAGCCTCGTCGGCTTCTTCGTCTGATGCGGGGAGGGCGAGCATCATGCCGAGCGGCGGATCGTTCCAACGGCGGTCAGCGCAGCGCCGGAGGGCTTCCTCCGGGAGCCGGCCAGGGTTCATCGTCGCCGCGCTGGGCGTCGCCCTGCTTGTCGTGGCCGGCGTCGTGGTCTCCATCCAGGCCGCCTTCGGTGGCGGCACATCCGGAGGCGAGATGACAGTGGGCGACGGCCAGCGGGCATCCGCTTCGGCGGGTGCCACGCCTGCGGGTCCCGAGCCCGGGCCCGGTGATGCCGGCGCGGTCGCGGCCGCCTCTCCGAGCAGCTGCGGGCTGCGCGAACCGGAGCGGACCTCATTGCCTCCCGCTGACAGGCAGCTCCTGATCGCACCGGCGACCAGCTGGCGCGACGTCGACGTCAACCTGGCACCGAGCTCACCGGAAGCGGGCCCGGCGGCACTGCACGAGGACGGCTTCGGATACTGCTTCCAACGTTCAGCCGAGGGGGCGCTGTTCGCCGCCGCGAACTTTCTCGTGCAGTCGAACACTCCCGCGCTTCGAGCGCCGCTCCTCGACTACGCACTCGCCGCAGGCCAGCATCGGGAGTCCTTGCTCGCCGATTCGGGCTCGGGAGGCTCCGGCGTGCGACTCCAGATCGTGGGCTACCGGTTGCTTGCGTTCGACGGTGGCACCGCGCGCGTCGACGTCGCCCAGCGTGTGAGCGTCGACGGGACGACCAGCTTCATCGCCGCCGTCATCGACCTCGTCTGGGTCGACGGCGACTGGCGCATTCCGAGCGATGAGCCTGCTCCGGTGCGCCTGCAGTCGCTTGGCGACGTCGGCGGCTACGTGAGATGGAGCGCCTGATGGCCGACTGCGGACTCATGGACTTCGAGTGCTACTCCAAGGAGATCGCCTCGACGGTGTGGACTCGAACACGGGAAGCCCTCCAGAACGACATCAACGAGTGGATGGCCGAGCAGCTCTCGACTCTCGGCACGATGTGGGTCGACGTCCCGACGCCCGACCTCGGCACGACCGGCGCGCCCTCTGGCACGGCGCCGGCAGCGCCGACGGGCGACATCGAGACCCACCTCGGGACCGTCCTCGGCTACGTGAGCTGGATCTCGGGCACCGTCGCGGTCATCGGACTCGTCTTCCTGGCCGTCATGGTGGGGCTGCGCATCCGCTCAGGCGACGGCGTCCCCTTCCACGGACGCTTGTTCGCGGTGCTCGCTGGCGGGGTGCTCATCGCGGGAGCTTCGTCGCTCGTGTCGGCCCTCATCCCCACGGCCCCAGCGGCGGCGACCAACACTGCGACGTTCCTGCAGTCGTCGACGTGGTGGCTGGCTGGGGTCTGCGCGATCGTGTCGGTCATGATCGGCGGTGCTCGCATGGCCTGGGAGCAGCGCGCGAGGCCAGGGCAGGAGCTGCTGAAGAGCCTCCTCACACTGGTGGTCGTCGCCAGCGTCGGCCTCACGATCGTGTGGCTGCTCGTCCGTGCCGGCGATTCGTTCTCGACCTGGATCATCGACGAGTCGCTCGAATGCGACCTCGACGGAACACCGAACTGCTTCAAGGACAACGTCGGTGTGATGCTCGGCACCTCGATCGCCGGTGTCGCCGGCGCAGCAGGCGGGACTGCCGGGCCCGCCGCGTTCTCCGGGGTCGTGAACGGCCTCTTCATCGGGGTCATCGTCGGCCTCGTTTCCGTCGTCCAGGTGCTCCTCATGATCGTGCGAGGGGGGATGCTCGTGATCCTCGCCGGAGTCCTCCCGCTGGCGGCCTCGGCGACGAACACCGAGCTCGGCCGGGGCTGGTTCCAGCGCTGCCTCGCCTGGCTCACCGCCTTCATCCTCTACAAGCCAGCCGCGGCGATCGTCTACGCCGCCGGATTTCGCATGACCGGGGCGGCCCCGAGCGCCGAGAGCGGCGCCGTGCTGACCACCTACACGGGGATCGTGATCCTCGTGCTCGCCATCGTCGCGCTCCCCGCGCTCATGCGATTCGTCACTCCCATGGTGGGCGCGATCGTCTCGAGTGGGGGCGGTGCCGCGATCGCCACCTCGGTCGCGGATCGGGTGCCAGAGGGCGCACGACCGAGGCCGGCCTCAGCACCCCAGGGGAGCAGCGTCCCGCGCGGCGGAGGGCGTGCCTCGACAGGCGGCGGCCCTGCGTCGCGCGGCTCAGGACCGAGCCCGCGGGCGGTGCCCGCTGCGGCGGGAACATCTGCGGCATCGCCGGGGAGCACACGCGCAGCCGCGTCGACGGGTACTGCCTCCGGCGGTGCGGCAGCCGCAGCGGGAGCAGGCAAGGCCCTCGCTGGGCCCTACGTCGCGGCAGCGATCGCAGGCGTTCAACCGTTGAAGAAAGCCGTCCAGTACGGCACTGACGCCGCGATCGCGGTCGCAGAACGGACAACAGGAGAGGACCCGAGCGGTGGTCGATAGCTCGATGACACGAAAGACGCGAACCTACGGGAACTGGCGGAAGCCGACGTCAGCGGGACTGCTCGGTCTCGGCTCGGTGGGGACGGCGCTCCTGCTGGGCGGACTGGTGCTCGTCGTCGTGGCCGTCATGATCTCGGGTCTCATCGCTGCGCTCATCGTCGCCTCGGGGATCGGCGTCGCGCTCCTGATGCTCGTGGTGCGCGACGCGCACGGCAAGAACGCGCTGTCGCGGCTCGGAGCCCACTCAGGCTGGGGCCTCTCGCGGGCGAGGGGCGAATCCGCGTACCGGTCCGGTCCGGTCGGTCGAGTGCCGTGGGCGACGTTCCAGCTGCCGGGCATTGCAGCGCCGACCAGGCTGAGCGAGCACGTCGACTCGCACGGCCGGCCATTCGCGCTGCTCCTGACGCCCGCGGTCGGCAGCTACACCGTCGTGTTTGGCACGGACCCGGATGGCGCGGCGCTCGTCGACCAGGAGCAGATCGACTCCTGGGTCGCCGAGTGGGGCCACTGGCTCTCCAGCCTCGGCGACGAACCGGGCATCGAGGCGGCGTCGGTGACGATCGAGACGGCCCCCGACTCCGGCTCTCGCCTCAGGCGAGAGGTCGCCATGAACATCGACCCCAACGCGCCAGCCTTCGCGCGGGCGGTGCTGGAGGAGACCGTCGCGGGGTACCCGGAGGGCTCCTCCACGGTGAAGGCCTTCGTCGCGCTCACCTTCCAGGGGGCCCTCCGAGTCGGTGCCAGAAGGAGGGCGCCGGACGAGATGGCGCGCGAGCTCGCGGCGCGGCTCCCCGGTCTCAGCGCGGGGCTCCAGGCAACCGGCGCGGGCGCGGCGCAACCGCTCACCGGGCAGGAGCTCTGCGAGATCGTCCGAGTCGCCTACGACCCGGCAGCCGCGGTGCTGATCGACGAGGCGCACGCCGGAGGGGAGATCCCGGAGCTCAGCTGGAGTGACGTCGGCCCGGCGGCGGCCCGCGCCAGCTGGGCAGGCTACCGTCACGACTCCGCCTACTCGACGACCTGGGCGATGACCGTCGCACCCAGGGGCAGCGTGCAGTCGAGCGTCCTCGCGCGGCTCCTCGCGCCCCATCGTGACATCGCGCGCAAGCGGGTGACGCTGCTCTACCGCCCCATCGACGCCGCCAGAGCAGCGGCACTCGTCGAAGCTGACCTCAGCGCGGCCCAGTTCAGGCAGACCTCCACCTCGAAACCCGCCGCGCGCGACACGCTCGCCGTCCGCGCCGCCGCCGCGACGGCAAGCGAGGAGGCATCCGGCGCTGGCCTCATCAACTTCGGAGTGCTCGTCACGGCGACAGTGCTCGACGCCGCCCACGAGCTCGACGCACGAGCGGCCGTCGACAACCTCGCCGCGACAGCACGCCTCCGCCTGCGCCCCGTCTACGGATCCCAGGACTCGGCCTTCGCCGCGGCGCTCCCGCTCGGCCTGGTCCTCAGCAAGCACCTGCGAGTGCCGAGCGAACTGAGAGAGAAGCTATGAGACGAGCACACGCCAGGTCACGCAAACAGGCGACCCAGGAACGGGCGCGCCCACCCGAGCGGCCGGGACCCAGGGGCTGGAGCGGGACCGGCCGGGGCGCATCCACCTACGTCCAGGCACCCGACGAATGGCGCGGCACCACCGTCCAGGTGTGCGGGCTCTGGCCCTTCGCCGTCGGCACGGGAACTCCCATGATCGGGGTGCCCCTCGGGCGGCACACGCAGACCGGCGCGACCCTCTGCTGCGACCCCATCTCGTGGTTCCAGCGGGCGAAGCTCATCAGCAACCCCTCCGCGTTCATCCTCGGCAAGCCCGGACTCGGGAAGTCGTCGCTCGTGCGCCGCATGGCGACAGGCCTTGCCGGCTACGGCGTCATGCCCCTCGTGCTCGGCGACCTCAAGCCCGACCACGTCGACATGATCACCGCCCTCGGCGGGCAGGTCATCTCGCTCGGGCGCGGACGCGGCTACCTCAACGTGCTCGACCCCGGAGAGGCGACGGCCGCCGCGCGGCGGCTCAGGGCGAGCGGCTTCGACGCCGAGGCTGGCCAAGTGCTCGCCGATGCGCATGGCCGCAGGCACACGATGGTGTCGGCCCTCCTCACGATTATGCGTCTCCAGCCACCGAGCGATCGCGAGGAGACGATCATCGACCGGGCACTCAAATGGCTCGACCAGCACCACGACGGCGTGCCCGTCCTCGGCGACCTCCTCGAGGTCGTGCGTGCAGGCCCCCCGGAGGTGCGCGCGGTTGCGCTCGACCGGGGAGACGACAGCAGGTACAAGGCCATCACGGAGGACCTCGAGGCCTCCCTCATCGGGCTCGTCGGCGGAGGCAGGCTCGGCGAGACGTTCTCCCGCCAGACCACCAACCCCATGCGACGCGACGCGCCCGTCGTGTACGACGTCTCCTCCATCGACGACTCCGACGTCGACCTGCAGGCGGCCGCGCTCCTCGCCTGCTGGTCGGCCGGGTTCGGCACCGTCAACGTCGCGAACGTGCTCGCGGATGCGGGGCTCGAGCCCCGCCGGCACTACTTCGTCATCCTCGACGAGCTCTGGCGCGCGCTGCGAGCAGGCAAGGGAATGGTCGACAGAGTCGACGCCCTCACTCGCCTCAATCGCCAGCGCGGAGTCGGCATGGCAATGATCTCGCACACCATGAGCGACCTGCTCGCGCTGCCCACCGAGTCAGAGCGGATGAAGGCGAAGGGCTTCGTGGAACGCGCCGGCATGGTCATCTGCGGCGGACTGCCGGGTGCCGAGATGCCGCGCCTCACCTCCGCGGTGCCCCTGTCGCTCGCAGAGCAGGAACTTCTCATCGGATGGCAGGACCCGCCAGCTTGGGACGCGACCAGCGGCAGAGAGGCCGAGCCACCGGGGCGAGGCAAGTTCCTCGTCAAGGTCGGCGGCAGGCCTGGCATCCCGGTCGACGTGCAGCTCACCGCCGCAGAGGCGAGCATCAACGACACCAACAAGCTCTGGCACGAGCCGAGCCGTGTGGCCGGGCTGGGCCCGGAACCGTCAGTTGGTCTCGACCCGGAGCGGATACGGCGATGAGCGCGCCGCGAAAGCGGGGCCCGGGCGGCATGGCTGCCGAAGCCGTACTGCTGTGGATCGGACTCACCGCCGCCGTGGTCGCCATCGGCGGGACCAACCTCTCCGTGCGGGTCGCCGCGAACGTCGAACGCCCCAGCGAGCCGCTGCCCGACGACGTGTTCGCGCTGTTCTTCGGGGTGCTGCGGGGGAGCGTCCGCTGGAGTGCCACCGCGACCGGGGTTGCGATGGCGCTCGCGCTCGGTCTGGCGCTCGCGGTCGCGGTCTCGCTGCTCCTCGCTCGCGGGCATCGCACCGGCAGTCGACGCCTCGACCGCTCTGCGGCGCTCCTCGGGCGGGGCCGGGAGATCGCAAGCATCAGCGCCCGCGGGGCGCGTGCGAGCAGCCAGCGCCTCGGCGTCGCGGGCCCCATCGGCGTGCGGCTCGGCACGAGCCTGCCGGGCGGCTCACCCGTCTTCGGCAGCTGGGAGGACATGCAGATCAACATCAGCGGCCCGCGAACCGGGAAGTCGACGGCCTTCGCCATCCCCGCAATCGTCGAGGCGCCGGGAGCCGTCATCGTCACGTCCAACAAGCGGGATGTCGTCGACGCCACCCGGGGCGTGCGCGCCGAGGCCGGGCGAGTCTGGGTGTTCGACCCGCAGGGTGTTGCAGGCGACGCCGCAGAGTGGTGGTGGGACCCGCTCAGCTACGTCACCGACGAGGTGCAGGCGGGAAAGCTCGCCGAGCACTTCGCGAGCGGATCCCGGGAGCCGGGCTCGAGGGCAGACGCGTTCTTCGACCCAGCTGCGAAGGATCTCCTCGCCGCGCTCCTCCTGGCAGGGGCCCTCGCAGGCACCCGCATCACCGAGGTGTACCGGTGGGTGACGCGGCCCGGTGACGACGATGCGGTCGGCATCCTGCGGGATGCGGGGTACCGCCTCATCGCCGACCAGCTCGAGGGGGTGATCAGCGCGCCCGAGCGCCAACGCGGCGGCATCTACGGCACCGCGCAGCAGATGGCGTCCTGCCTCACCAACGGCGCGCTCGCCCCGTGGATCACAGCGAGCGGGGAGCTCGACACGAGGCCGCAGTTCGACCCGCACGAGTTCGTCCGCGGAACCGACACGCTCTACTCGCTGTCCCGTGAAGGACAGGGGACAACAGGCCCGCTGGTCACCGCCCTCACCGTCGCCGTGGCCGAGGCAGCGGAGGAACTCGCCTCCGCCTCACTGTCCGGACGGCTCGCTCGGCCGCTGCTCGGCGTCCTCGACGAGGCCGCGAACGTCTGCCGCTGGCGAAGCCTCCCCGACCTGTACAGCCACTACGGCTCGCGGGGCATCGTGCTCATCACCATCCTGCAATCCTGGTCGCAGGGCGCCGAGGTCTGGGGCGAAGGCGGCATGCGCAAGCTCTGGTCGGCGGCCAACATCAAGATCTACGGGGGAGGCGTCAGCGAGGCGGCCTTCCTCGACGAGCTCTCCAAGCTCGTCGGCGACCACGACCGCGAGCTCTCCTCGCTGAGCTACGGACGAGGCCACCGCACCGTCTCGAAGCAGCTGCATCGAGAGCGCATCCTCGACGTCGCCGAACTCAGCGCGCTCCCACGCGGGCGCGCGCTCGTGCTCGCATCCGGCAGCCGCCCCACCCTCATCAGGACCAGGTCGTGGATGCAGGGCCCGCACGCCGCGCGCATCCGCGCGTCGATCACCGCGCACCAACGAGGAGGCGACGCCACAGGAGGAGACGGGGCGGAACGCGACGAGGCTGAACGCGACGGGGCTGAATGCGACGAGGCTGAACGCGGAGAGGAGACACTGCCGTGAATCAGGAGCAGAGCCAGGGTGGCATCTCGAGCGAACTCGCGCGGGCTCCGGGACCGCAGTTCGCGTGCCTCGCCGACTTCGTGCGCGAGTTCGTCGCTCGGAGCTGCGCGCGCAGAGTCGACGGCCGGACGCGTGTCTGGTCGGCGCGCTGGTGGGACTCCCCGGAAGCGGTGCTCCGCCTTGGTGGGCTCTGGCAGGCGTGGGAGGAGCTGAAAGGGGTGCCCGGAGGTGCGTCCCTCTGGTTCCGAGACCACGCCGACTACCACCTCGGCGTGCTCTTCAGCCCAGACGGACCCTTCGAGGCGAGCCCCGACGTCCGCGAGAGCACCAGCCGCCGCGGCGACGACCTTCCCTGCGCGCCACCACCGCCCGGCCACGAGGTCTCCCGACGACGCTGACCCATGCCCCGAACGCAGCAGAGCCGCTCGAAATTTGTCAAGAGCTATTGCCAGTATTCGTCTATACCTCTGGACAAACATGTGAAACGCTTGGACCTTCTCCGGCGACTGCGTCGACATGCAGCCGAACAGCGACTCGAGATGGTGCTCACCGAAGGCGCCAGCCACACCAAGGTCGTGATCGGGGGCGCGAGGACCGTCGTGCCGCGTCACAGTGAGATCAACGAGCGGACGGCAAGAGCCATCCTCAGACAGATGGGAATCGAACGATGAAGGTAACGGCGCGGGCGACCCGTTCCGGTTCCTGGTGGGCCGTCGAGGTGCCAGAGGTGCCAGGACTCTTCACGCAGGTGAAGCGCCTCGAGCACGTCAGGGAGCAGGTCGCGGACGCGGTCGAGCTCCTCGAAGGTGTGCCAGCGGCAGACGTGCAGATCGCGCTCATGCCAGTGTTCGACACAGCGACGGATGGCGTTGTTCACGGCGCGCAGGACGCGGCGGCGGCGGCAGCCGCTGCCCAATCTGTCGCCTCACGCCGCATGCGGTCGGCCGTGGCCCGCCTTCGCGACGAGCAGCTCACGATGCGAGACATCGCAGAAGTCCTCGGCATCAGCCACCAGCGCGTGTCGCAACTGGCGCAGGACGCCGGCGTCCGCGAAGCGGGCTAGCGCTCAGTCGACCGCGGTGCTGCGCGCCCCGAACGCAGCAGAGCCGCCCGCGATCACTCGCGGACGGCTCTGGGGAAACTCGGCAGGGCAGGCTGCCGGGTGGCTTACGGCTGCAGGCGGTTCGGGCCGCGGAACAGGTACGTGACCTCGCGCAGCGTCGTCTGGTGCAGCATCAGCATCAGGATGCGCGCGAAGCCCATGCCGAACCCACCGTGGGGCGGTGCGCCGTAGCGGAAGAAGTCGAGGTAGAAGCCGAGCTCGTCGACCTCCATGCCCTTCTGCTTCGCCTGCTCCTCGAGCACGTCGACGCGATGCTCGCGCTGAGCCCCCGTCGAGATCTCGACGCCGTTCCAGATCAGGTCGTAGCTCTTCGTGAGCGACTCGTCGCCCTCGTGGCGCATGTGGTAGAACGGCCGGATCGAAGCCGGGTAGTCCGTCAGGAACACGAACTCGTGACCGAACGTCTCCTGTACGTGCGCCGCGATCTGGCGCTCGCCCTCAGGGTCGAGGTCCAGGTCGTTGCGCTCGAGCTTGTGGCCGCGGGCCTCGACGATCTCTCGAGCCTCCAGCAGCGGGATGCGCGGGAACGGCAGCGACGGAACGACGATGTCGACGTCGAAGAGCGCCTTGATCTCCTCGCCGTGGGCGTCCTTGACCGCCTGCAGGCCGGCAACCATGAGCTGCTCCTGCATCTGCATGACGTCCTCGTGCGACTCGATCCAGCTCACCTCGGCGTCGATGCCCGTGAACTCGGTCGCGTGGCGCGACGTGAACGAAGGGTCAGCGCGGAACACCGGTCCGATCTCGAAGATCTTGCCGAGGCCCGAGCTCATCGCCATCTGCTTGAAGAACTGGGGGCTCTGCGCGAGGTACGCGCTCGTGTCGAAGTAGTCGACCTTGAACAGCTCGGCCTTCGACTCGGACGCCGAGGCCATGAGCTTCGGGGTGAACAGCTCGACGTAGCCGTTCTCCACCCAGTAGGTGCGGAACGCGTGCGCGAACGTCGTCTGGATGCGGAAGATGAGGGCGTTGCGCGGGATGCGCAGGTCCAGGAAACGCCAGTCGAGGCGCTTGTCGATCGACGTGTCCTCGGCGATGGGCGTCTCGGGGAGCGCCGCGGTCTCGACGACGATCTCGTCGACCTTGACCTCGAGGCCGCCGAGCTTCACGCGCTCGTCGGCCTTCTTCTGGCCGCGCACGGAGATGAAGCTGCCCTGGGCGAGCGCGGAGATCGTGTCGGAGATCGCCTCGCGGCCCTCGGCGCGCGGGTTCACGAGCTGGACGGCGCCGCTCTCGTCGCGGAGGACGACGAACTGCACCTTCTTCTGGTCTCGAACCGTATCGACCCACCCCTGCACAAGCACGGGGCCGTCTTCGAGCGTGGAAAGGGAGGAGATGAGGGCGCGATCAGTCACCTCGCAAGGGTACCCGAGGCGCAGACGCGTGCGAGCGGGAAGACAACAAGGCACAGCTTGGGGTGCGGATGCGCATCCTGTGCCGCAGTGTCGGTGGCGGTTCGTAGACTGGAGCGCATGGCGGCACAGCGAATCCACCTCGTCCGCCACGGCGAGGTCGAAAACCCCAACGGGCTCCTCTACGGGCGCCTCCCCGGCTTCGGCCTCTCCGAGCTCGGCGCGCGCATGGCGCGCGTCACAGCCGAGGACCTGCACGCCAGGGCCGTGCCCGCCACCCGCCTCGTCGTCTCCCCGCTGCAGCGCACCCGCGAGTCGGCGGCACCCATCGCCGAGCTGTTCGGCCTCGAGCCCGTCATCGACGAGCGCGTCATCGAGCCGACGAACGCCTTCGAGGGGCGACGGATGACGGGCAGATACGGAGCCCTGCGTCGCCCTGGCTCGTGGCCGAAGCTCGTGAACCCCCTGCGCCCGAGCTGGGGTGAGGCGTACAAGTCCATCGTCGCCCGCATGCGAGAGGCGGTGCTCGACGGGGCCGAGCTCGCAGATGGCGGCGATGTTATCGTGGTCTCTCACCAGCTGCCGATCTGGATGGTGCACCGCGCGCTCTCGAAGGAGCCGCTCGCGCACAACCCGAAGCACCGGCGGTGCTCGCTCTCGAGCATCACGACGCTGGAGTACCACCCCGCAACCGGCTTCGTGGAAGCCGACTACCGCGAACCGGCGGCGCACGAACTCGGCGCCGCCACCGATGAGGGAGCCGTGTGACCATCCGCTCAGAGAGCGTGAAGACGTCGCGCTTTCCCCGAACCCTCCGTGCAGCCCTCGCGACCGCGGGCGTCGCCACCATGCTGGCGCTCGCCGCCTGCTCCGGAGACGAGCCGCTCGCCCAGGACTACGCCGCCGGGGGAGATCAGGGCTACGTCGCGGGCGACGGCAGCTACGAGATCTTCCCAGCAGGCGAACGACAGGACCCGATCCAGTTCGGTGGCGTCACCGAGTTCGGAGACGAGCTCTCCAGTGAGGATCTCGCGGGCTCCGTCACCGTCGTCAACTTCTGGTACGCCTCCTGCCCGCCCTGCCGCCTCGAGGCCCCCGACCTGCAGGCAGCTTGGGAAGAGCACGAAGACGACGGCGTGAAGTTCGTCGGCGTCAACATCTACGACCAGGCGGCGACCGCCAAGACCTTCGCCGAGACGCAGGGCATCACGTACCCGTCGATCCTCGACGTCGACGACGCGAGTGTGCGACTCGCCTTCGCCGACAACGTGCCTCCCCAGGCCATCCCGTCCACGCTCGTGCTCGACGCCGAGGGTCGGGTCGCTTCCGTCATCCGCGGGCCGATCGACCCCTCGATCCTGAACTCGATGATCACCGACACGCTCGCAGAGAGCAGCAAGTGACGACCCCCCTGCTCGCCTCCTCCGCGCTGGCGGCGATCGCCCCCGGCAGCGCGGTGGGCGAGACGATCGTGAGCGGCCAGCTCTTCCTCGCGATCCCGCTCGCCGTCCTGGCCGGCCTCATCTCCTTCGCCTCCCCGTGCGTGCTGCCGGTCGTGCCCGGCTACCTCGGGCTCGTCGGCGCAGTGGCACAGGATGCGCCGGCCAAGGTCCCCGCTCGCCAGAGCGTCGGAGCGCACTCGGGTCCCGCAGCCGCAGCCGAGTCCTCCTCACGCGCATCGCGACCCGCCGACCAGCCCGAAGCGAAGCGGGGCCTCCTCGCCCGCCTCACGACCGGACGCGGCCGAGTCGCGTTCGGCGCGACGCTGTTCGTGCTCGGCTTCACCGTCGTCTACGTCCTCTCCGGGGCGGCCTCCGGGCTCCTCGGATTCTGGCTCATGGAGTACCAGCGCGTCATCATGCGGGTGCTCGGCGTCGTCGTCATCGTCATGGGCGTCGTGTTCATCGGCCAGGTGTCGTTTATGCAGCGCACCGCGCGCATGAAGTTCGCGCCGTCCGGCCTGCTCGGAGCGCCCCTTCTCGGCATCGTCTTCGGCGTCGGATGGGCTCCGTGCCTCGGGCCGACGCTCATCGCGATCAACTCTCTCAGCTACCAGTTCGCCTCCCCCGGCCGGGGAGCGCTCCTCGCGTTCTTCTACTGCATCGGCCTCGGCCTCCCGTTCATCCTCGTGGCGCTCGGCATCGGCCGCGTGACGACGGGCATCAACTGGGTGCGGAAGCACATCCGCACCATCAACCTCGTCGGCGGCGGCATCCTCATCCTCATCGGGTTGCTCATGGTGATCGGCGTCTGGCAGCACTTCATGTCCGCATTCGCGGCGACGATCGGCGGCTATGTCCCGGCCCTCTGACCACTTCGACGCGGGGAAGGACGGCTTCGAAGCCCGCGACCGCGAACCGAAGAAGACCGCATCAGGCGCCGCGCGCGCGAGCATGCCGAACAAGCCGGGCGACATCAAGAAGCCCGGCCGCGCATCCGCGCTCGTCGCCTGGCTTCGCACTGCCTGGCGTCAGCTCACGAGCATGCGCACCGCGCTGCTCCTCCTGCTGCTGCTCGCCATTGCCGCCGTGCCCGGCTCGCTGGTGCCGCAGCGCTCGAGCGACCCCAACGGGGTCATCGTCTACCAGGACACGTACCCGGACATCGCCCCGTTCCTCGACGACATCGGCATGTTCGACGTGTACAGCTCCCCGTGGTTCACGGCGATCTACCTGCTGCTCTTCGTCTCGCTCATCGGCTGCATCATCCCGCGCATCAAGCACCACTGGGATGCGCTGCGCTCGAAGCCGCCGAAGACTCCCGCGCGTCTCTCGCGGCTCGACGCCTACTCCACGCAGGTCCTCGACTCGTCGCTCGACCCGAAGCGCGGCGCCGTCATCGACGAGGCCGCCAAGCTGCTGCGCGACAAGAAGTACCGCACCGTCATCTTCGATGAGGGCAAGCGCGGCATCTCCGTGTCCGCGGAGCGCGGCTACCTGCGGGAGACGGGCAACCTGGTCTTCCACTCGGCCATGGTCGGCATCATCGTGGCCGTCGGCATCGGCGGTGGCTTCACCTGGTCCGGGCAGCGTGTGCTCGTCGAGGGCCAGACGTTCGTGAACGGCCTCGTCAGCTACTCGTCGTTCAACCCGGGACGATTCTTCACGCCGGACGTGCTCGCGCCGTTCTCGATGCGTCTCGACTCCTTCGACATCACGTACGAGGAGGAGAACCAGAACGCCATCGGGCAGGCCACCGACTACGCGGCGAACGTCACCGTCAACACTCCGGGCGGCGAGCCGAAGACCGAGACGGTGCGCGTCAACGACCCGCTTCGCTTCGCCGGTACCGACAGCTACCTCCTCGGCAACGGCTACGCCCCCGAGATCACGGTGCGCGACCCGGACGGCAACGAGGTCTTCTCCGACTTCGTCCCGTTCCTCCCGCAGGACGCCTTCCTGACCTCCATGGGCGTCGTGAAGGTCCCGGATGGGCTCGACGAGCAGATCGGCATGCTCGGCTTCTTCTACCCCTCAGCGGTCGAACTCGAGTCGGGTGCGCTCACCTCGAACCATCCCGACCTCCGCGACCCGATGCTGACGCTGAACGTCTACTCGGGTGACCTCGGCCTCGACGACGGGGTCCCGAGGTCCGTGTACACGCTCGACACGGATACGCTCACGCCCATCGCGGCTCGCGACCTCGACTTCAAGCCCATCGAGCTCCGGCCGGGTGAGACCGCCGAGTTGCCGAACGGCCTCGGCACGATCGAGCTCGGCGAGGTTCCTCGCTACGCGTCCTTCGACGTGCACGAGGACCCGACACAGATACCGGTGCTCATCTTCGCGATCCTCATCATCGGCGGCCTCTTCACGTCACTGCTCGTGCCGCGGCGCCGCCTCTGGGTGAAGGCCACGACCCGCTCCGACGGCACCGTGCTCGTCGAGTACGCGGGCCTCGCACGTGGAGACGACCCGCAGCTGGCCGCCTCGGTCAATGATCTCCTCGACGCCCACACGAGAAAGATCGTAGGCTTAGCGGAACCTGCGTCGCCGGCCCGCGCCGCCGGGGCACCTCAAGGCCCCGAGGCCACCCAAAGCTCACCATCTGGCGCCGGCAGCCAAGGCGCGGCGCTCGCCTCTTCTCCCACTCAGGAAGCTCCATGATCGAAACGCTGTCCAGCTGGTCGAACCTGCTCCTCTACGTCGCGATGGCGGTGTACTCGATCGCGTTCATCGCCTTCGCCATGGACCTGGCCGGTCGCAGCGCACGCGCAGCCGAACGCTCCGAACGGCAGTCGGCGGTCGGAGCGACCGCCGCGCGCCGCAATGCGCTCGTCGGCGCGGCAGCCCCGGCAGGAGCAGCCGCGCATGACGGCGTCGCGGCAGACCGCGACGTGTCCGAGCCGGCCAGCTACACGACGGAGGACCCCGCGAGCTCGGTGTCTCTCGCGTCCACGCGCACCGAGTCGGGCGACGCCTGGCGCGACACCCGCGCGACGCCGTCGCTGCGCATCGCGATGTGGCTGACCATCGCCGCGTTCGTCGTGCACCTCGCGGCGACCACCCTCCGCGGCATCGCCGCTGACCGGGTGCCGTGGTCGAACATGTTCGAATTCTCCATGACCTCGACGCTCCTCATCGTGCTCGTCTTCCTCCTCGCCCGCTTCTGGGCCGACGTGCGCTTCCTCGGCACCTTCATCACGGGCTTCACCGTCATCACGCTTGGCATCGCCACGCTCGGCTTCTACGTCGATGTCGTGCCGCTTGCGCCCGCTCTGCAGTCGGTGTGGCTCGTCATCCACGTGTTCGTCGCGTCGCTCGCGACCGGCTGCCTCGCGATCGGCGCGGGCCTCAGCGCCGCGCAGCTCCTGCAGACTCGTCGAGTTGCGCGCGTGCGTGCCGGTCTGCCCACGAAGCTCAAGCTCCTCTCGGCGCTGCCAGACGCGGTGCGCCTCGAGAACCTCGCCTACCGCATCAACATCATCGGCTTCATCCTCTGGACCTTCACCCTCATGGCGGGGGCCGTCTGGGCTGAGCGCGCCTGGGGCCGCTACTGGGGCTGGGACACCAAGGAAGTGTGGACCTTCATCATCTGGGTGGTCTACGCGGGCTACATCCACGCTCGTGCCACGCGTGGCTGGCGCGGAACGCCGTCGGCGTGGCTTGCCATCGCGGGCTTCGCGACGGTCATGTTCAACTTCGGCGTCGTCAACGTGTTCTTCAAGGGACTGCACGCCTACTCGGGAATCTGAGCAGACCCTCCGGCGAGGAGGGCATGGCAGCTGCGGAGCCGTTCCCTCCACCATTCCTGCCGTTCGGCAGGGGAGGCGAGCCGCTTGAGCGCGGCTTCGTCGACCGTGACGGGGGCGAGCGGGATGCGCCCGGCGCGCGGGCGGAGCGGCTCGGTCACGACATCCTCCGCGAGCAGCGACGCCGTTCCGAGGCCCGCGTCGTGGCGCGGCGCTGGCAGGGCTGCGGCGAGCTGTGCTCCCATCGCGATGCCGACCGAGGAATCGAGGGCGCTCGACACGGTCGCGGGAAGCCCGGCAGACGCGACGATGTCGACCGCGCGGCGGATCCCGCCGAGGGGCTGCATCTTCACGACGACCACGTCAGCCGCGCCGAGGCGCGCGACCTCCAGGGGGTCATCGGCCTTCCTGATGGACTCGTCGGCGGCGATGGGCACCTCGATGCCAGCGTCCCGCAGACGGCCCCTGAGCTCGCCGAGCTCGGCCGTCGTCGCGCACGGCTGCTCCGCGTACTCCAGGCCGAAGCGGGCCAGCGCCCGGAGAGCGGTGACGGCGTCGTCGACCGACCAGCCGCCGTTCGCGTCGACGCGCAGCCGCGCATCCGCGCCGAGGCGTTCGCGCACGCCGGCCACCCGGGCGATGTCGTCGGCGAGCGTCTGCCCTCGCTCGGCGACCTTGACCTTGGCCGTTCGGCAGCCGTCGAAGCGCGCGAGCACGCCGTCGAGCGCGGCCTCCCCGACGGCGGGCACGGTCGCGTTGACCCAGATCTCGCCCTCCGCGTGACGCTCGAGGGTCTCATCGAAGCCGAACTCGATCGCGGCGCGCAGCCAGTTCGCGGCTTCCGCGTCGCCGTACTCGAGGAACGGCGAGAACTCGCTCCACGCGACGGTGCCGCGGATGATCGCCACCTCGCGTGCATCCACCCCTCGGAATCGGGTCACGAGGGGAAGCGTCACGATGTGCGTGCGGTCGAGGAGCTCGTCGATCTCGGGCAGCTGCATGCCGCCATTGTCTCGCGCGGTCCCGGGAAGGTCTCTCCGGCTGGGGACGTTCGGCGCGGATCGCGCTAGGCTGAGGCATCGATCGGTCATGCCGGACGCAAACTCCTATGTCTACGAACCTCTCCAGCCCCGCACCTCGCTTCAGCCCTCCGCCGGCCGACGAGGACTTCGGTGACGCCCTCGTCAGCTCCGGCTCTGGAGGGCACCGCCCCCAACGGGTCGTCTCGACGGGCGGCAGTGGCAGGCTCGGGTACGGGAAGCCGCAGTATCGGCACGGCTCGCTCGTGCAGCGCACCTGGTACGAGATCGCCTTCAACCCGCGCCGCTGGTCGGCCGGCCACTGGGCGCTCCTCGGGGTGCTCATCACGGTGCTCGCCGACGTCTTCGTCTTCTTCTACGCCTCGAACCTGTTCGGCATCGACCGCAAGTTCGAGATCGAGATGT
Source organism: Pseudoclavibacter sp. AY1H1 (assembly GCF_002931055.1). Taxonomy (GTDB): domain Bacteria; phylum Actinomycetota; class Actinomycetes; order Actinomycetales; family Microbacteriaceae; genus Pseudoclavibacter. The sequence continues at coordinate 76,110 of NZ_PSXX01000016.1, forward strand.
GGCTGCTCACGGCCGGCATCGCGGGCTTCCTGACGATCGCGATGGCCCTCTGGGGCATCATCTTCAACAGCGCCAGGGGTGCGGCGATCTTCGCGATCATCCTCGGACTGCCGTTCGGGGCACCCCCCGCGTGGCTGGTCGGCAACACGATCATCCAGCTGATGGCGAACGGCGGCACCCTCCCCGTCGCGCCGCCCCTCTGGTAGCGGCGCAACGCTCGGAGGCTCGGACTCGGCGGGTGCACGCCCCGCAGGACCCTGCCCGCTCGTCGGATAGCGTTATGGCATGACTGCCTTCGTCTCCGAACTCTTCGACGCCGAGCGCTGGCGCACCGTCCCGGGCTTCGAGGAGCTCACCGACCTCACCTACCACCAGGATCTGACGGGCCGCATCGCCCGCGTCGCCTTCAACCGGCCAGAGGTGCGCAACGCGTTCCGCCCGCAGACGGTCGATGAGCTCGCGCGTGCCCTCGACGATGCGCGCATGAACCCGCGCATCGGCGTGGTGCTGCTCACGGGCAACGGCCCGAGCCCGAAGGACGGCGGGTGGGCGTTCTGCTCGGGCGGCGACCAGCGCATCCGGGGTCGCGACGGCTACAAGTACGCCGACGGGGAGACGCGCGACACCATCGACTCGGCCCGCAACGGTCGGCTGCACATCCTCGAGGTGCAGCGGCTCATCCGCTTCATGCCGAAGGTGGTCATCGCGGTCGTTCCCGGGTGGGCCGCTGGGGGCGGGCATTCGCTGCACGTGGTGTGCGACCTGTCGATCGCGTCGCGCGAGCACGCGAAGTTCAAGCAGACGGACGCGGACGTCGGGTCGTTCGACGCCGGCTACGGTTCGGCGTACTTCGCGAAGCAGGTCGGGCAGAAGTTCGCGCGCGAGGTGTTCTTCCTCGCCGAGGAGTACTCGGCGGAGCGCGCCATGGAGATGGGCACCGTCAACCGGGTCGTGCCGCACGCGGAGCTCGAGGTCGAGGCTGTTCGCATGGCGGAGACGATCCTGACGAAGTCGCCCACGGCCATCCGCATGCTGAAGTTCGCCTTCAACGCGGTCGACGACGGGCTTGTCGGGCAGCAGGTGTTCGCCGGCGAGGCGACCCGCCTGGCCTACGGCACGGATGAGGCCGTCGAGGGGCGGGATTCGTTCCTCGAGAAGCGCGAACCCGACTGGTCGCCGTTCCCGTGGCAGTTCTGACGTCGCGGATCCCCGGCGCCTCGTTGGGGCGGGGGCTTCGACGTGGGTGCTGAGCTCGGGAGCGGCGGCGCGCGTCCGCTGGTCCGCGTGGATGCGCGTGACACGTCCGCGGTCACGGCTGCGCTCCGGAGCGCGCTGAGCGGTGCAGGTCCTGCCGTGCTGCCCACGCAGCCGCCCGCAGGCGCACTGGCGTCGGGTGAGCTCGGCCTGGCCGGCGAGGCGCTCGGCGCCGTGCCGGAGGGCGTCGTGCTGGTGATCGAGACGAGCGGGTCGACGGCGGAGCCCAAGCGCGTCATGCTCACCGCAGACGCGCTGCGCGCATCCGCCGCGGCGACGTACGCGCGCTTCGACCTGCTGTTCGGGAGGGCGCGCGCAGCTGAGCCCACTCGCCAGTGGCTGCTGACCCTGCCGGCCTCCTACGTGGCGGGCGCGCAGGTGCTCATGCGGTCGATCCTGGCCGGCACGGAGCCCGTCGTGCTGGGCGATGACCACTTCACGGCTGAAGGGTTCGCGCGCGCCGCCGCGGAGCTCACCGCCGACCGGCGCTACGTCTCGCTGGTGCCCGCTCAGCTGGCGCGCCTGCTCGATGCGTCTTCTGCGGTCGCGGACGTGGTTGCTCGCTTCGATGCCATTCTCGTCGGCGGGCAGTCGCTGCCGCCCGTGCTTCGCTCGCGGGCCGAGGCGCTCGGCTGGAACGTCGCGACGAGCTACGGGTCGAGCGAGACGAGCGGCGGGAGTCTCTACGACGGTGAGCCGCTCGACGGGGTGCGGATCCGCATCCGCGACGGTGAGGTGCAGCTGGCCGGTCCCGTGCTCGCGGCCGGCTACCTTGGCGACCCGCGCCGCACGGCGGAGGCCTTCATCGAGGATGGCGGCGAGCGCTGGTATCGAACGAGCGACGGCGGGCGCCTCGAGCGCGATGAGACCACGGGCCGAGAGCGGCTCGTGGTGACCGGACGCCTCGACAACGTCATCGTCTCCGGGGGTGAGAAGGTGCTCCTCGACCGGGTCGAGGGCATCGTGCGCCAGCTGCACGGCCTCACCGACGCGGTTGTCGTCCCCGCGCCGTCCGAGGAGTGGGGGCAGGTGCCCGCGCTTGTCGTGGAGGCTTCCGGCTGGGCACTTGGCGGGCCCCCGCCCGGCGCCGAGGCGACGTTGCTGGACGCACGTGCCCTCGCGGGCGACGAGCGCTGGCGCTCTGTTCGCGAGGCGACGGGGGCCGCTGGCCGCGCGGCTCGCCCGGCGCTGCTCGTGCTTGCACGGCGCATCCCGTATCTGCCCAGCGGAAAGCCCGACCGCCGATCGCTGGAGCGCCTGGTCGCGGGGCTCGCCCGCGGAGTCGGCGAGGGCTGAGCGCCGGGTTGCCGATCAACCCTGCGGGCCGTGTCAGGCCTCGGGGTCGTCCTCAGGTGGGCGTCTGGTTGCGGCCGAGCGGCGGCGCAGGATGATCGTCGTGGCGATGCCGGCTCCGACGAGGACCAGCACGCCGGCGACGACGAGTGGTGCTGCGGGTGTGGCCGTGGTCGCGGCTGTGGCCGTCGGCTGCTCGGTGGCGGTCGCTGTCGGCGTGGGCGTCGGCGTCTCGGGCGTGCCCGGCTCGAGGAGTGCCTGCAGCTCCGCCCCGACGGTTTCGGCGAGGTAGGCGACGCCCGCCTCGTTGGGGTGGAGCGCGCCGAGCTTGAGAGATGCGCCTGGCGTGGTCGACCCTCCCTCACCGGGTTCCAGCGTGATGCCGCTCATGTAGGGCTCCGTGGTCGAGCATGCGGAGTGCGCGGAAGTCGCCTTCAATGTGGAGATGAAGGTGGCGCCGCTCGCCTCGGCCGCCGTCTGTATGGCCTCGTCGAGGTGGACCTCCGTCTCGTGCAGGTACGCGGTGTCGACGTCGGTGAACGGGAAGGAGTTCTCCGGGTAGCCCGCCGAGGTGAAGGCGGGGGAGAAGCATCCACCGACCGGAGTGTTCGTGGGGTCGGGTGTGATGGCGGGGTATCCGACGACGACGATGTCGGCGTTTGGCGCCTTCTCGGCGATGAGGGCGAACGTTGAGGCCAGCGCGGGGGCGATGAGCGAGTCGATGCGGTCCTTCAGGGCGTCGACCTCGACACCCCCTCCGTCGACGACGTACTGCGATCGGCAGTTGGGGACGGTCTGGTCGGCGACGAGGGGGCCGAGGGAGCTCGCGGCGACGCAGGAAGCGGCGATATCCGAGAACTTGAGGTCGTTGCCGCCGATCGACAGGGTGACGATCTCGGTCGTTGCGGAGAGGCTCGCCGACTGCACCGGTGCGCTCGCGCCGGACGCGGTGACCTGCTCGGCATCGCGGATGTCGGCGGTGACGGCGCCGCTGCACGTGCGGTCGTCGAGGGCCAGGCCGAGCGAGTCGGCGATGCGGTGCGGGTAGTTCGCGAGTGCCTGGAAGCAGCCAGGGGCGGGCTCCTCGCTGAACGGCACGAGCCCGAAGCCCGAGGAGTACGAGTCGCCCAGCGCGACGTACGCGCGCGCCTGGGCGCCTCCGTTCACCGCCGGATCGCCGAGGGGCGTCGCGAGGGCGCCGGGAGCGGCGAGCAGCACGATGCCTGCGGCCGCAGCGCTGATGGCGGCCGCGCGCACGCGTGATCGGGCAGTCATGGTTCTCCTGTCGAGCGGATGTCGATCGGGACGGGGGTGGTGGTCTCATAGTGCCACCGTGATGCTGACCGGGGAACGGGCTGAGGAGCTCGCTTCTGGGGTGCGCCAGCCGTCGTCGCAGGGATGCGGGTCTGCACCGCCCTCTAGAATCGCTCCGTGGCGCAGAAACAGAAGAACAGACAGCGGAAGCAGCAGCAGGCGAACCCCACGCAGCGGCCACGGCCGAAGGCGAGGGAGGTGCGCAAGCTGGATGCGCGCGCCTGGATCGCGGGTGCACGTCTGCGGACGCTCCCGTTGGCGATCGCCCCGGTACTGCTCGGCACGGCCGGTGCCATCGTCGACGGCGAGCCCGGCCAGTACCACTGGGTGCGCGCCCTCGCCTGCCTTGCGGTTGCGCTGTGCCTGCAGATCGGCGTGAACTACGCCAACGACTACTCCGACGGCATCCGCGGCACCGACGCCTTCCGGGTCGGGCCCGCCAGGCTCACCGGGTCCGGCCTGGTCGAGCCGAAGCGCGTGAGGCTCGTCGCGTTCATCTTCTTCGGCCTCGGCGCCCTCGCCGGCCTCTTCCTGGTGGTGGCCTCGGGGCACTGGTGGCTGCTCGCCGTCGGCGCCGCCGCGATCGTCGCCGCCTGGTACTACACGGGCGGCAAGCGTCCGTACGGCTACGCGGGCCTCGGCGAGGTGTTCGTGTTCGTCTTCTTCGGTCTCGTGGCGACCGCGGGCACGACGTTCGTGCAGATCGGGAGCGTCTCCACGAACGTGTGGATCATGGCGACGGCGATCGGCCTCTTCGCGTGCGCGGTGCTCATGGTCAACAACATCCGCGATATCGAGCAGGACCGTCTCGCGAGCAAGCGCACGCTTGCCGTGCTCGTCGGTCCGGTCGTGTCGCGGTGGCTGTTCGGCGTCTTCACGCTTGCACCGTTTGTCCTCGCGATCTTCTTCGCCATCGCGTACCGCAACGCGGTCTTCACCTTCTTCGCCCTGCTGCTGGCGGCCCCGGCCGTGCTCATCGCGTCGACGGCCCGCAAGCCGCGCGAGCTCATCCTCGCCCTGATGCTGACGAGCTTCGCGACGCTGGCCTACGCCCTGCTGCTCGGCCTCGGCATCGTCTTCAGCGGGTACGTGCGCTAGCTGACGCTCGGTCGGGTGCTCTCGGGAGCGTCCGGCTCATCGGCGTGGGCTGAGGCGTCCGCCTGCTCGGGTGCGGTGAGCTCGTCTGCGTCTGCGTCTGCGTCTGGAGCTGCATCGACGTCTGGCTTGGCAGCGGCGGTCGAAGTGGGGCCCGCTTCGCCGTCGAGGGCCGCGTCCTCGAGCTTGTCGTCCGCGGTGCGCGCGTCCTTGCGCTCGCTGAGGCGCTGCAGGTCGTCGCCCATCTTCTGGCGGGTGCCGCGCAGGAAGATCACCGAGATGCAGGCGCTGATGATGGCACCGACAAGAGCTCCCGCGAGCCAGCTCCACTGCCAGGCAGGCAGGGCCAGCATGACAACCGCGAACGGAATCGCGAACGCGAGCAGTCTGATGACGGAGTAGACGAGCCAGGCGCGCTTCGAGTTCATCCCGCAATTCTACGAGCGAGGCGGATGCGCGCCTCACCGACTCCCTGAACGCCCGGTGTCCGCCCCGTACTCGCGCCGAGCACGGTTCGCGGAGGGCGAAGGCATCACCAGCTCGGGCGGAGGCAAGTCGCGTATCCTCGGGGGACCATGTCTCGCCTCCTCATTACTGCCGCAGTCATCGTCGTCGCGGTGACGATCTTCGCCGTGGTCGATTGCGCGATGACGGACGCAAAGCGCACGCGCGCACTCCCGAAGCCCGTCTGGGTCGTGGTCGTGCTGCTGGTCCCCGTCGTCGGTCCGCTCCTCTGGCTCTTCTTCGGCAAGGTCCGCGGCAACGCGGCAGCCGCGAAGCCGGTGCAGACCACCCCGGACGACGACGAGACGTTCCTGCGCTCGATCGGCATCGAGTCCGACAGCGATGAGCGCATCCGCAAGCTCGAGGAGGAGCTGCAGGCTCTCGACGACGTCGACTTCCCGGCCGCGGCCCCCACTGGCCCGGTCTCGGAGGGTGGCGTTGCGACGGCCCTCGAGGACGCGAACGACGAGGCGTCCTCCGGCGAGAAGTCGGACAAGTCCACGAAGCCAGAGTCTGGCGGCAAGAAGTCCCGCAAGGGCCACGAGAAGCCGGCAGCCAACGACGACGAGCCCGGCGAGCACGAAGAGCCCATCGAGCATAAAGACGACTGGACTCAGGGCGACGGGTCGCCCCGTGCCTGAGCGGCACACCCACACCGAAGCCTCCAACTCCCAGCGCCCCACAGTGGGCGCTGAGTCGCGTGCGCCTGCACCCGGGGCGAGCATGCCGCGCACCGGCAACCCGGCGGTTGACTTCAGCCTGGACTTCCTGGGCTCCCTCGTGCGCTTCGGCGTCACCGATCTGGTCGTCTGCCCCGGCTCGCGCTCGCAGGCCCTCGCCCTCGTGGCGGCCGAGCTCGAGCGAATCGGCGCCGTTCGCCTGCACGTGCGCATCGACGAGCGCTCGGCCGGCTTCTTCGCCCTCGGTCTGGCCGCTGAGACCGCCCGCACGGTGCCCGTCATCACCACCTCGGGGACCGCCGTCGCCAACCTGCTCCCCGCAATGCTCGAGGCGTTCCACGCCGGGGTCCCCCTGGTCGCAGTCACCGCAGACCGGCCGGAGGAGCTGCTCGGCATCGGGGCGAACCAGGCCACGACGCAGCCCGGGATCTTCGGGCCCAACATCGTGCACGAGGCGGTGGATGCGCCGACGGGTGCACCCGCGGAGTCGGCGGAGGCCGAGCGCCTCGCGCTGCGCGCCGCATCCACGACCGGACCGCTGCAGCTGAACCTCGCCTTCCGCGACCCGCTGAGCGTCGCCGTCCCATCGCTCGAAGCCTGGGCCGAGGGCGTCGACCCGGGCGAAGTTCCCGGCGGCGACCGCGTCGCCGAGGTCAGCCAGGCCAGCGATGCGGATGACGTCCTCGACGTCGACGCGGCCGAGTGGCAGCGCACGCTGGTCATCGCCGGGGCTGGCGCCGGCCCGGTGGCCGAGGAGGTCGCCCACGCCGGCGGCTGGCCGCTCATCGCCGAGGCGTCGAGCGGCTCGCGCTACGGCCGCAACCTCGTGCTCGCGTACCGACAGCTCCTCGGCGTGAGCTCCCCTCGGCCGGATCTCCGGGATGCTGTCACGCGGGTCCTCGTGTTCGGGCATCCGACGCTCAGCCGCGAGATTCCCCAGCTCATCGCCCGCGAGGGAGTGCACGCCGTCGTCGTCGGCTCGACGGGCGGCGAGCCATACAACCCCGGCCGCGCCGTCGCTGCGCACGTCGAGGCCGTGCGCGTGCATCCCGTCTCCGCCGGCGACGCCGAGTCCCGGGCCGAGTCGCGCTCCTGGCTGCGCGAGTGGGTGCTCGCGAGTCGGGAGATCGTCACGGCCTCAGCGGAGCAGCCGCCAGCGCCAGACATCGAGGCGTCGCGTTCGAGCGACAAGGCCGTGCGGAGCCGATTCGCCAGGCAGGAACTCGCCGTCGCGCGCATGAAGGTCGACAGGCGGATGCTGGTCGAGGCCGTCTGGAGCGCCACCTGGCCCCACGACCGGCTTGTGCTCGGCGCATCCACCCTCATCAGGGTGCTCGATGCTCATGTGCCGGGCAAGCCCGTGCGAGTGCACTCGAATCGGGGGCTCGCCGGCATCGACGGCACCGTCGCGACGACGCTCGGCGTCGCCGTTGGCAGCCAGCTCGCCGGCCCCGTCTCAGCCCAGGGTGGCGTGACACGTGCGCTCATCGGCGACCTCACTTTCCTCCACGACGCCTCTTCGCTGCTCGTCGGACAGGGTGGCGAGTGGTCGCCCCGCGTGCAGCTCATCGTCGGCAACGACGGCGGGGGCACGATCTTCGACGATCTCGAGGTGGCTCGCACGGCCGCCTCCGCCGCGCACGCACGGGTGCTGTACACGCCGACCGCGGTCGACCTCGAGTCGCTCGCGAGGGCCTACGGCTGGAGCTACCTGCGCGTCGAGACACGTGCCGAGCTGGAGCGCGCGCTCGTCTCTCGGGAGCACGAGCGCGTCCTCATTGAGGTGCCTCTGCAGCGAGGCTGAGTGAAATGTCAGGACATATGCTAGCCGTGCACTGTCCGGCCTGAGCAGCGGAGGAACGATGGCCCCTACATCCCCCAACCCCGAGACGCGCGCCGCCGCCGAGGGAGACATGAACTTCCACACCCGCAAGTGGGTGCGACCGGAGGACCTGAACGCGAACGGCACCCTCTTCGGCGGGAGCCTGCTGCGGTGGATCGACGAAGAGGCCGCGATCTACGCGATCATCCAGCTCGGCAACTACCGCTGCGTCACCAAGTACATCTCGGAGATCAACTTCGAGGCGTCCGCGCAGCAGGGCGACCTCATCGAGATGGGGCTCGTGGCGACGCACTTCGGTCGCACGTCGATGACGATGCGCGCCGTCGTGCGCAACATGATCACACGGCGCACGATCCTCTCGATCGAGAAGATCGTGTTCGTGAGCCTCGGCGATGACGGGCACCCCGTGCCGCACGGGTACTCGAGCATCACGTACGCGCGCGACCGGATGCCGACCACGCATCCGCAGACCGGCACGATCGCCGTTCCCCGCGTCGGGCAGTAGCGCCGCCGCTCCGAGCGGCGGCGGCGCTGCGGCATCGGGCTACTGGTTGCCGACCTGCTTGTCCGCCGCGTCGCGCGCACCCTTGATCTGATCGGTGAACTTGTCGCCGGTCGCCTTCTGGGCGGCGTTCGCGACGCCGTCGAGGATCTTGTCGCTGATGTCCTCGGCCTTCTCGCTCTTGAGCGCCTCGGTGACTCGCGGGTCCTTGAGGAACTCCTGCGCCTTGCCGGTGATGTTCTCGATGCCCATGTGCTTCTCCTCTGCTGGGCGCCGCTTTCGCTCCGTCGCGAAAGCTGTTCGCGCGAGCAGAGCATAGCGTCGGCGGGTGGCGTTAGCCTGTCCTCATGCCTCACTTCACCACTGAAGACGCTGCAGTGCTGCGCGTCGATGAGAACTTCGATCTGGGTGCGCTCGACCCCCGCTCGACCCCTGGATTCACCGGCAAGAAAGCCGACGCCGCAACCCTGTTCACCGAGCACGACGACGAGATCGCGGAGCTGCAGGAGCGCATGTTCGCGAACTCGCGGGCGGGTCTCGAGGCGCCGTCCGTGCTGCTGCTCCTGCAGGGCATGGACACGTCCGGCAAGGGCGGAATCGTGCGTCACGTCATCGGGGGCGTCGACCCGCAGGGCGTGCAGATCGCCTCATTCAAGGCGCCGACGGCCGAGGAACGCGAGCAGGACTTCCTCGTGCGCGTCCGCAAGCAGCTGCCCGCCGCCGGCAAGATCGGCGTCTTCGACCGCTCCCACTACGAGGACGTGCTCATCCAGCGGGTCCGCTCCTTCGCGCCGCCGGAGGAGATCGAGCGCCGCTACGGTGCCATCGTCGACTTCGAGAACGAGCTCGCCGCATCCGGAACGAAGCTCATCAAGGTCATGCTGCACATCTCGAAACAAGAGCAGGGCGCGCGCCTCGCGGAACGGCTCGAGCGCCCGGACAAGCACTGGAAGTTCAACCCGGGAGACATCGACGAGCGCCTGCTCTGGGACCAGTACCAGGAGGCCTACGAGATCGCGCTGCAGCGCACATCGACGGAGACCTCGCCCTGGTACTGCGTGCCCGCCGATCGCAAGTGGTTCTCCCGCCTCGTGGTGAAGGGCCTGCTGCTCGATGCGCTGCGCGGCTTCGACCTGCAGTGGCCCGCCGCCGATTTCGACGTCGAGGCCGAGAAGCGGCGTCTCGCCGAGAGCGCGTAGCTCAGTCTGCGAGCTCGGGCGGCCAGACTACGCCGAACCGCTCGAAGACGACCTCGTGCTGCGACGTGAACTCGCGACCGACCGCGGCCCGGGTGCGTTCCCAGTAGCGCTGGTGTTCCCGGCGCCAGCTCTCGAGGCTCCGGTCGTCTTCGCCCTCGTCGTAGGCAAAGGCCTCGTCGACGCTGTCGAAGGGGCCGACGCGCAGCTCCGTGCTGCGGATGACGACGACGGGCCTGCCTCGGCCATCGCACGCGATCCAGTGCGATCCGATGCGGGGCAGCAGCTCGCCCTCCTCGGCGAACTCCTCGACGAGCGCGGCGGTAGCGCGCTTCGGTCCGTGCGTCACCAGGGCAAGCAGCTCATCGGCGAGCTCGACGCTGTCGCCGAAGTTCTCGACCGAGTACTCGGGCGCGGCGGCGGCGGCACCGGGGTTGGCGGCGCGGTAGGCGTCCCACATCGCGGCGGCCGCGGCGCGGTCGAGTTCAGGGAGCTCCGTGCGGCCGAGGGCCGCGTTGCTGTTGGGTGCCTCTGTCATCGCGAGTCCTTCTCGTCCGGCCCGCCGGTGCTGTCGCCGCGGAGCGCTTCCACGATGGGGCGGAACTTCAGCTGCGTCTCCCGGTACTCGTCCGAGGCGTCCGAGGACGCCACGATGCCGCCGCCCGCGTACGCCGTGATCGACCCGTTCGCGTCGATCTCGGCACCGCGCAGGGCGACGGCCCACTCGCCATCCCCGCCAGCGCCCACCCAGCCCACTGGGCCGGCATAGCGCTGTCGGTCGAACGGCTCGAGGGCGAGGATCGCATCAAGGGCCGTGGGTGTCGGGGTGCCGCCGACGGCCGCCGTCGGGTGGAGCGCATCCACGAGATCGAGCACCGTCACTCCCGCAGGCAGGGTGCCGCGGATATCGCTCGCGAGATGCCACAGGTTCGGGAGCTTGAGGGTGAAGGGGACGCGGCTGCTCGTCAGGCCCGTGCCCGGGTCGTCGTGCGTGTCGAGGGTCGCGAGCGAGGTGAGCGCGCTCTCGACGGCGAAGCGGTGCTCTGCCAGGTTCTTCTCGCTGTGCCGCAGCCTCGCCTCGGCCCGCGCGTCGGCCTCCTCGTCGCTGCCGCGGGGGGCCGTGCCGGCGAGAACCCGCGCCGAGACCTGCCGCTCGAGCACACGCACGAGCGTCTCCGGGCTCGTGCCCGTGAGTCCGTCGACGGCGTAGGTCCAGCACTCCGGATACGCGGAGGCGAGCCTCGCGAGCAGGCGGCGGCGGTCGGCGCCCTCCGGCAGGGAGCCGACCTGCTCGCGCGCCAGCACGACCTTCGAGAGGTGGCCGGTGTGGATGAGGTCGAGGGCTCGGTCGATGGCGCGTCGGTGCTCGTCGCCGGACATCAGGCCGTCCGTGAGCACCGCCGCGGCGTCGATGTCGCCGACAGGTGCAGCGTCGGGGAGGCGCGGCTCCGGAGTCGAGCCGTCGGCGGTGATCGCCGTCACGAAGCACCGCGCACCTCGACGCCCCACGACGAGCTCGGGAACCTCGAGGACGCTGCGCGCCCCCGACTCGGCGGCGAACGCGAACGCGCCGAACGCGATGAGGCCAGAGCCCGTCACCTGGGCGACATCGTCGATCTCGGCCGCCCCGACGACGTCCCGCCAGGCGGCGGCGGAGTCCGGGATTCGCGTCGCACCTGTGAACTCGCCGCGCCACGCGCTCCCCGTCGCGACGACTCCATCGCCCTGACGGAGCCACACGAGGGGGGAGGTCGACGACGCGAAACGGAGGAGATCGCCCGGATCGGGGACCTCGATCGTCCGTGCGCGCAGGCGGGGGAGGATCACAGCTGGCACGACGGCAAGACTATCCCCAGCAATCCACTGGAACACGGCCAGGGCGAGACGTGCGCCGCAACGTAGGATGATCTGGTGACAAAAGCCGACCTGAACAAGCGACCCGAGCAAGTGTCGTCGATGTTCGACCGTGTTTCCAAGAAATACGACGAGACGAACGACATCTTGAGCATGGGCAACGCAGCGCGTTGGCGCGTGCAGACGCGGCACGCCATCGCCCCGCAGCCCGGCGAGAAGATCCTCGACGTCGCAGCGGGGACGGGCACGGTCAGCAAGGTCCTCGCCGACGCGGGCGCCAAGGTCACCGCCCTCGACTTCTCCGCGGGCATGATCGAGGAGGGCAAGCGCATCCACGGCGCGAACCCGAACATCGACTTCGTGCAGGGCGACGCCACCAAGCTTCCCTTCGACGACAACACCTTCGACGCGTCGACGGTGAGCTTCGGCCTGCGCAACGTGCAGCAGCCGAAGGTCGCGCTCCAGGAGATGCTGCGCGTCACGAAGCCGGGCGGGCGCCTCGTCATCGCCGAGTTCTCCACGCCGCCGCAGGCCCTCATCCGCACGGGATACCGCGCGTACATGCAGATCGCGATGCCGACCATCGTGAAGCTCGTGAGCAGCGACCCCGAGGCGTACACCTACCTGAACGAGTCGATCATCGCCTGGCCCGCACAGCGTGAGCTGGCGTCCTGGCTGCGCGAGGCGGGCTTCGAGCGGGTCAAGTACCGCAACCTCACCGCCGGTGTGGTCGCCCTGCACAAGGGATTCGTCCCGCTCGCCGACTCCGGCAGCGTCCCGAGCTAGGGAGCAGCAAGCCAGCAGGCACCGGCAGGGCGCCGGCCTGAACCCCCCAACCAAGTCCGCCCGAGGGCACCCCCTCGAGCGGAGAACCTGAACCACCAGGAGACATGAGCGTGGAGCTCCCCAAGACCGAACAGCGCCGGAAGGCGCGAAGCACTGTGGTGCCGGGCGGAACCGACGACCTCTTCGACGGTCCGAACTCCGACGTGCTGCGCGAGCGCCTCGACGCCGGATTGGCCGCGGTCGAGACCCGCCTCCGCGACGAAGTCCAGTACGCCGACGAGATCGCCGACGTCACCGCCCGATACCTCCTCAACGCCGGCGGCAAGCGCCTGCGTCCCATGCTCACCGTGCTCGCCTCGCAGTTCGGCGACACCCCCGGTTCGGACGAGGTCATCACCGCGGCTGCCGCGGTCGAGCTCACCCACCTCGCCTCGCTGTACCACGACGACGTCATGGACGAGGCGGAGCTGCGTCGAGGCGTCGCTGCCGCGCACCTGCAGTGGGGCAACTCCATCGCGATCCTCGCCGGTGACCTGCTGTTCGCCCGCTCGAGCCTCCTCTTCTCTGAGCTCGGCCTGCGCGCCGTTCGCCTGCAGGCGACGATCTTCGAGCGGCTCGTGCTCGGCCAGATGCGCGAGACGACAGGGCCGGCCGCGGATGTGGACCGTATCGACCACTACGTCGGGGTCCTCGCGGACAAGACCGGCTCCCTCATCTCCGCTGCAGCCCAGTTCGGCGCGATCGTGTCCGGCGCACCGGAGTCCGTCGTCTCGGCGCTCGCCGAGTACGGTGAGCGCGTCGGCGTCGCCTTCCAGCTCGCCGACGACGTCATCGACCTGCAGCAGAACCCGGACGCGACGGGGAAGCTGGCCGGCACGGATCTGCGAGCCGGCGTCGAGACGCTGCCTGTGCTGCTGCTCGAGCGCCAGGCCGCGACCGACGAGGCGAGCCGCGACCTGCTGGAACGCATCCGGTCCAGGGTCGCCGGCGTCAACGAGCAGCCCGAGGAGACTCGCGCGAGCGAGGAGGAGATCTCGGGCATCATCCGCGAGCTCCGCGAGCACCGCGTGACGCAGCTGACGGTCGACGAGGCCCAGAACTGGGTGACGCTCGCCGTCGAGGCGCTGCGGCCGGTCAAGGCCGGCCCCGCGAAGAACGCCCTCGAGCGCTTCGCCGCGGAGGTCGTCAGCCGCGACCGCTGACCGAGCTGTTCGCGAGACAGCTCACCCCCTGACCCCTTCTCTGGAGGACATGTGACCACGCTCCGCCTTGCCATCGTCGGCGCAGGACCAGCCGGTATCTACGCGGCAGACATCCTGCAGAAGATGGAGCGGCAGTTCGATCTCTCGATCGACCTGTTCGACAAGCTGCCGGCGCCGTACGGGCTCGTCCGGTACGGCGTGGCCCCTGACCACCCCCGCATCAAGGGGATCATCAACGCCCTCCGCGAGGTGCTCGAGTCGGGTGTCATGCGGGTCTTCGGTGGGGTCGAGTTCGGCAAGGACATCACGCTCGACGACCTCAAGCAGCACTACCACGCGGTGATCTTCTCGACCGGGGCCATCCGCGACGCCTCCCTCGACATTCCCGGCATCGACGCCCACGGCAGCTTCGGGGCAGCCGACTTCGTGAACTGGTACGACGGGCACCCCGACGTGCCGCGCACCTGGCCGCTCGAGGCGCGGGAGATCGCCGTCATCGGGAACGGCAACGTCGCGCTCGACGTGGCCCGCATGCTCGCGAAGCACCCCAAGGACCTCCTGTCCACCGAGGTGCCGCAGAACGTCGTCGACGGGCTCGAGGCGAGCCCCGTGACCGATGTGCACGTGTTCGGGCGTCGAGGACCTGCGCAGGTGAAGTTCACGCCCCTGGAGCTGCGCGAGCTCGGGGAGATCCCTGACGTCGACATCATCGTCGACGAGGACGACTTCGATCGCGACCCAGCCGCGGCCGAGCTCGCCAAGACCAACAAGCAGCTCATGGTCATCGGCCGGATCATGGGCAAGTGGCGGGGCGAGCGCGAGCTCACCGCATCGCGGCGCCTGCACCTTCACTTCTACTCGAAGCCGGATGCGGTGCTCACCGAGGATGGGCCAGATGGCGAGCGTGTGCGCGCGATCCGCATCGAGCGCACGGAGCCCGACGCCGAGGGTGGCGTGCGGGGCACTGGGGAGTTCATCGAGCACCCGGTGCAGGCCGTCTACCGGGCCATCGGGTACTTCGGCTCGCCGCTTCCCGGGGTTCCCTTCGACGAGCACCACGGCGTCATCCCGAACCATGAGGGTCAGGTGTGGGACGACGACAACCAGCAGGTCAACGGCATGTACGCGACCGGGTGGATCAAGCGCGGCCCCATCGGCCTCATCGGGCACACCAAGTCGGATGCGCTCGAGACCGTCACGCACCTCGTCGCCGACCAGGGCAACTGGTGGACTCCGGCCGACCCGAGCGAAGCCTCCGTCGTCGAGCTCCTCGAGTCACGTGATGTGCGGTTCACTGACCTCGAGGGTTGGCGTCGTCTGGATGCACACGAGCTCGCGCTCGGCGAGGCGGCTGGTCGCGAGCGGATCAAGGTCGTGGACCGCGAGGAGATGACGCGCATTTCCCGCGGTGAATAGGGGTTCCACCCCCACCTGAGGAGGAGGGGAGTTCTCCCCATAGCGGAATGACGGTTCACCTCGTACGCTCGGAGTACACGCAGAGAGCGGAAGAAATTCCCGGGCGAGAATGGTCCGGGGCACAGACTTCAGCCGGCGGTTGAGCCGCGTCGCATCGGTCGTTCTGACCGCGGCGCGAAACTGGGGGAGCTCGCCGTCGGCTGAAGGTACTTTCGATCGTCCGGGTGGCCTCGATCGAGAAACGCGACTTCGAGCGGGTTCCTATTGGATGACGCTCGTCAGGCGGGCGACGTTGTCGAGCGCGCGCGTCAGGATCGGTCGCTGCCGCCACTCCTCGAGGGTCAGCTCGTAGCTGCGCTGCCGGTACCCGTTCTCGACCTCGCGCATCCGGTTCACGAACTCCTCGCCGTGCACCATGAGCATGAGCTCGGCGTTGAGCGTGAAGGAGCGCATGTCCATGTTGCTGGAGCCGATGAGCGTGACGGAGTCGTCGAAGGTGATGTGCTTCGAGTGGAGGATGTACGGGCGCCGGTACAGCATGATCTTCACTCCGGCCCTCAGGAGCGCCTCGTAGTAGGAGCGCTGCGCGTGGAAGACGAAGAACTGGTCGGCGATCTCACCGACGAAGAGCTCGACGCTCACCCCTCGCTGCACGGCCGTCGTGATGGCGTACATGAGCGAGTCGTCCGGCACGAAGTAGGGGCTGACGATGACGATGCGCTCTCGGGCCGCGTAGAGCAGCTGGTTGAAGAGGCGGAGGTTGTTCTCGTTCTCGTAGCCTGGCCCGCTCGGCACGAGCTGGCAGGGGAAGACGTCTTCCTGGTCGCCCGCTTCGATCTCTGCTTCCGCCTCGTCGGGCTCGGGGGTGACGGGGTCGTTCTCGAAGACGTCGGTCAGCAGCTCCTCCGTCTCGGCGTACCAGTCGGAGATGAAGACGGCGTTGACCCCCGTCACCATGGGGCCCTCCATGCGGAGCATGAGGTCTTTCCATCTGAGGGCGTCGGTGCCGGGCTTGGGGCCACGGTGGTAGTCGCGGGAGATGAGGTTCTGCGAGCCGAGGTACGCGGTGCGTCCGTCGACGACGAGGAGCTTGCGGTGGTTGCGCAGGTCGACGCGCTGCATGCCGCCCTCCCACGGGTACAGCGAGAGCATGCGGTGCCAGTCGGCGCCGATCTCGGTGAGGCGCTGCTTCATCTTCTTGTAGCCCCGGTACCGCATGGAGCCGATGTGGTCGAAGAGCACCCGCACCTTCACGCCGCGTTGCACGGCGCGTTCGAGGGCATCGAAGAACGGGGCCGTGGCGTCGTCGTGGCTCATGGCGTAGAAGAGCACGTTGACGTAGCTCTCCGCCTGGTCGATCTCCCGAGCCATGCGCCTGATGGAGCGGTTGTAGCTGCCGTGGAGCTCGAGGCGGTTGCCGTCGGCGAGGGGGATCGCGGTGAGGTGCTCACCGAGCTTCGTGACCTGCTCGAACCAGGAGGGGTGCGTGATGGCGCGCTCCGCCGGGGCGATCTGGTCGGTGGCATCGCGGATGATGCCGTCGACCTGCGCCTGCATTCGCCGCCGCCTCGTCGGCAGCTGGTTGGTGCCGAACAGGAAGAACAGGATCACCCCGGCGTAGGGGATGAGGACGATCGTGATGATCCAGGCGAGCGCCGTCGTGGGCCGTCGGTTGCGGGGGATGACCACCACTGCCGTGACGATGATGAGCACGTAGATGGTGGCGACGAGCCCGAACCAGAACCCGGTCAGACCGAGTTCCGGGTACCACGGCATCAGCGCCCCGACGGCCGTGCTCGGGTCGTAGCCGGCGCGGCCGCCTGCGACCCCGGGTGGCACTAGCGGCGGTTGACGAACTGGAGGTCGACCTCGACGTCGGCGGCCTTGAGCAGTGCCATGGTGGCCTGCAGGTCGTCGCGGCTCTTCGAGGAGACGCGGAGCTCGTCGCCCTGGATCTGCGCCTTGACGCCCTTGGGGCCCTCGTCGCGGATGAGCTTGGTGAGCTTCTTCGCGCTCGGCTGGTCGATGCCCTCCTTGAGGGAGGCCTCGATGCGGTACTCCTTGCCGGAGGCGTAGGGCTCACCGACATCGAGCGTCTTCAGCGAGAAGCCGCGCTTGATGAACTTGGTCTGCAGGACATCGAGCACCGCCTTCACGCGCTCTTCACTGGAGGCCTTGAGGAGGAGCTTCTCGCCAGACCAATCGACCGAGGCGCCGACGCCCTTGAAGTCGTAGCGCGTCTCGAGCTCCTTCTGCGCTTGGTTGACGGCGTTGTCCGCCTCCATCTTGTCGACCTTGTTAACGACGTCAAACGAGGAATCTGCCATGCCGTCCATGGTAGCGAGGCCCGCCGACAATCTCGCGAGCGTGGCGGTTCGTCGGGTCGTTTCGACAAACCGGGTGGAAGTCGGTAGTCTCTAGCCTGCACGTTTGCGCTTTGCGCTGTGCACTGGCGAGTTACCCAAGCGGCCAAAGGGATCTGACTGTAAATCAGACTGCTCAGCATTCGGGGGTTCGAATCCCTCACTCGCCACGAACACCATGACGCGAGACATCTTCGAGATGTCTCGCGTCATTTGCGTCTCCGGGATCATCCCCCTCCCCATCCCCGCCCCCCCCCTCCCCTCCCCCCTCCTCCCCCCCCCCCCAACCGCCCCCCCCGCCC
>NZ_PSXX01000017.1 GCF_002931055.1 Pseudoclavibacter sp. AY1H1
GTACTGCAGGGGGGACCCTGTGGGAGAGTAGGTCACCGCCGGACTTCTTCATAAGCCGGGGTTGGTTGTTGAGTGAGCAGAGATGCTCCTCGATGACCAGCCCCGGCTTTTTTGTTGCCCGAAAACAACAGCATTGCAGGCGGAGCGGCGGATGTGCGCCAAGGCCTGCTGAGATGAGCCCCCGCAGCCCTGGCGCACGCTGAGACGCCTAGAGGCGGCCCGTGGCCTTCAGCTCGATGTAGTGGTCGGCGATCGCTGGCGGCAGCGCCGATGGCGTCCCTGTCACCGTGTCTCCGCCGAGGCGGAGAACCGTCTGACGCACGCGCTCCTGGTCCAGGAGCGCGCGCTCCGCGGCCGACGCAGCATACGTCTGCTCACGCGTCTCACGACGCACGGCGACCTCGTGCACATCCGGGTTCAGCACCGACCCCAACACGACGACGTGCTTGCTCGCCAGCTGCGGCAGCGCAGCGATGACGGGCTCGAGGGTGCCACCGGTCTCCAGTGTCGAGAGAATGACCACAAGAGAACGGTGTGTCGTCACTCCACGCACCAGCCCTGGGATGGCCCGCCAATCCGTCGCGATGAGTTCGGGCTCGACATCCGCGAGCGACTCGACCATGCGGCTCAGCAGCTCAGCCCCCGAGACGCCTTGGATGCGCGCCCGCACTCGACGATCCCAGGCGACGACATCGACGCGGTCACCCGCACGCGTCGCCAGCGCCGCGAGCAGCAGCGCCGACTCGATGGCAGTATCGAGGCGCGTCTCGTCCGCGACGCGAGCCGCCGACGTTCGCCCGGTGTCGATCACGATCACCACGCGGCGGTCACGCTCGGGCCGCCAGGTCCGTACGACCAGGTCCTGACGACGAGCGGTGGCTCGCCAATCGATCGAGCGGACGTCGTCGCCCCGCACGTACTCGCGCAGCGAATCGAACTCCGTGCCCTGCCCACGAACCATGAGGCGCGTGGCGCCGTCCAGCTCGCGGAGGCGCGCCAGACGTGAGGGGAGATGCTTCCTCGAGTTGAAGGGAGGGAGCACCCGCAGGACTCCGCGGTCAGCGAGGCTCACCTGTCGGGCCGCCAGCCCCATCGGACCCCAGCTGCGGAGCGTGACGAGCTCGGCCCGACGGTCGCCGCGGCGCGACGGGAGCAGCGGGAACTCGGCCACGCGGCGCTCGCCGACTGGCACATCCAGCTTCGGTCGGTGCTGCGTGCCGCCGGCCGTCGGCTCCCAGCCGTCGCGCACCTGCAGCCGCAGCGTGCGTGAGCCGCGGTTCGTGATGGCGACGCGGCTGACGGCCGCCTCGCCGAGGCGGACCCGCGAAGGCAGACTCCGCTCGATCTCGACCTGACGCGGTGCCCCCGCCAGGAGGACATCCGCGATGGACGTGAGCAGCACGAAGAGCAGCCAGATCGCCAATGTCACATACGCCGATTCGGCGGTCTGCCCGAAGAGCACCACGGGTACCGCCCCGACGGCGGTCAGGAGGACGAGGCGTCCACTCACGACCATGTGCTCACGCTTCCCTTCCAGCTCTCGACTTCAACGGTGATTGCGCAGCCTGCACGGCTCAGATCGGAACCTGCACCTGCGCGAGCACGGAGCGGAGGATCGCATCGGCGCCGACCCCCTCCAGCTCGGCTTCGGGCCGGAGCTGGAGGCGGTGGCGGAGGACGGGAAGCGCCATCGCCTGCACGTGATCCGGAGTCACCGCCTGGTAGCCGCTCAGATATGCGAACGCCTTGCTGGCCGACATGAGGGCCGTCGCCCCGCGGGGAGAGACCCCCATCCGCACGGACGGAGACTGCCTGGTCGCGCGGGCGATGTCGACGATGTACGCCAGCACATCCGCTCGCACCTCGACGGCAGCCGCCTCAGCCTGCGCTCGGCGCAGCTCCTCGGCAGAGAGGGCGCTCCGTACCCCGGCAGCCCGCAGGTCACGCGGCGAGAAGCCGGCGGCATGCCGCCGGAGCACTTCGAACTCCGCGTCCCGGGATGGGAGCTCGAGGACGAGCTTCAGCAGGAAGCGGTCGAGCTGCGCCTCGGGCAACGTGTACGTGCCCTCGTACTCGATGGGGTTCATCGTCGCCGCCACGAGGAAGGGAGCCGGGAGGGCGCGGGTCACGCCGTCGGCGGACACCTGTCGCTCCTCCATCGCCTCGAGCAGGGCCGACTGCGTCTTCGGCGGCGTGCGGTTGATCTCGTCGGCGAGGAGGATGTTCGTGAAGACGGGGCCCTCGCGGAACTCGAATTCGCCGGCTGCGGAGTCGTAGACCAGCGACCCGGTGATGTCGCCCGGCATGAGGTCCGGGGTGAACTGGACCCGTTTCGTGTCGAGCGACAGGGTCTCGCTCAGCGTGCGCACGAGCAGCGTCTTGCCCACGCCGGGTACACCCTCGAGCAGTGCATGCCCTCCTGCCAGGAGGGCCACGAGGAGGCCGTCGACGGCGCGCTCCTGTCCGACGACGGCCTTGGCGACCTCGCCGCGGACTCGCTGCAGTGCTTCACGGACATCAGTGCTCATAGGTGCCTCCGTTGTTCTCGGCGGTGCTGCTTGGGTCGGTGGTCGTGGGGCGGGCCTGGCGAGGGCGGGCGCTGCTCGGATCGACGGCTGCTGCGACTTCCCGTTCAAGGGTCAGCAGCGCTTGGCTCAGATCGAGGAGCTCGGCCTCGCTGCCGGGAACGGCGTCGAGCAGCGTCCACGCGACTGCGGCTCGGTTCGCCCCGAGGGCCGCAGCGCTCGATGTGATGATGTCCTGGACGTGGCTCGCGCGGGCTAGCCCGAGCGACCTCGCGAGACGAGTCGTCGTGCCGATGCGGAGATTGTCGATGGCGCGAAGCCGGGCCCGCTGCTGCGCGTAGAGCCTGCCGCGGCCCTGCATCGTCTCGGAAGCCTCGACGACGACTGGCAGCCGCTCCTCGACGAGGGGCCCGAAGCGGCGTCCTCGCCACACCATCACTCCGAGCAGCGAAGCGAGCGCGATGAGGATGGTCGGCGTGAGCCACGGCGGGACGTAGGTGCCGAGCGACGGCTGCGCTCCGAAGACCGCCTCGGCGTCGGCGACGCCCGGCACGTACCAGACCAGCGACTCCGTCTCGCCGAGGACCGCGAGACCCATGGCCGCGTTCGCGGCGCTGAGCACTTCGCCGTTGCTGAGGTTGTCGGTCGCGCCCAGCGCGGCGAGCTCCGTTCCGGAGGCGAGCTCCGTCTCGACGTAGGCGAAGCGCCCGGACTCGGCGTAGCAGGCGCTCCCTCCAGAGGCCTCGTCACTCAGCTGGTACAGCCGCGCACCCCGCTGGGAGATGTCGGGGGCGAGATCTCCGAGCGGTGAAGCGCATTCCTCGCCGGCGGCGACCGTGTCTGCATCTTCACCGTCGGCACCGACGCCGCCCACGACGATCGCCCCGTCGAACGCCTCGAGGAGGTCCCGGCTCGGCGCGAGCAGCAGCACCCGCTCCGCGTCCAGCTCCGCGATCTGCGCGGCGAGGTCATCGACAGCCAGGCCGTCACGGTCGTGGACGACCAGCGTCGTATCGCCCTCAGCATCCCGCAGCTGCGACCGAGCCTCCTCGAGGCTCGTCGCCGCGCTCGTGGACACGCCCTGGTCGCCGAGCACGGTGAAGACGGCCTTCGCTCCGTTGGGCTGTGCGGAGTCCACGCCGAGATACGGCGAGGTCGCGCTTGCTATCCCCCCGGCGAGGAGCGCGCTCGTCACGGCGATGACGACCGCGCCCGCGGCGATGAGCAGCCACGGACGCGCGCGTCTGAGCCGCTCCGAAACGGTCGGCGTCGCGGCCCGCGTGATGCTCACGAGGCCCGCCCGGAGAACGAGGCCAGCTTGACCGGTGCTGCCGAGTCGAGCGCGAGGTCGAGATCGCGCAGCTGGTGCCAGTCGGCCTCGGAGGCTCCGAGGCCGAGGTATCTGGCAGCGTCGAAGGACTTCGCGGCGACGTGCAGCGCTGGAGCGTGACCGGGGAACGAGACGCCCGTCGCCTCCGCGACCGCCGTCGCCGTCATCCCAGGACTGAGAGAGAGAACCGTGCGGTCGTGCACTGCCCGAGCGAGCGCCCGGAACTGCTCTACGACGGCCGTCTCGAAATCGCCTCGCGATGCCGCCGCCGCAGCGGAACCGCGCAGGTCGCGAGCAGAGCGCTCATCGCCGTCGAAGAGATCCGCGGGCATTCCGGTCCGTCGCCTCGCTCGTTGCGCGAGGATCGGCCGGCCGATGAGCAGCGCGAGGACGCCGAGGACGACAACTCCGCCCAGGATGAGCGCGATCGGCGAGAAGCCCCCTGGCACCCCCTCGATGGGCTGGAGCAGGTCATTCACCCAGTTCCAGAAATCGTCGATCCAGAGATCGAGCCAGGTGGGGGAGGCCTGCGTGTACTCGGCCTTCGCGAGCTCACCCTGCAGAAGATCGCGCGCCGGATCCTCGTCGATCTCGAGCGGCGGCTCCATCGAGCCGACCCACGGGCCGAGCCGCATCAGCGCACGTACCCCGGAGCCCCCGTCGCGGAGACCGGCCGCTGCACCTGCACGTCGAAGTCAGCATCGGCGATGTCGGCACCGGCCGCGGACTGCTCCGCATATCGCTGCAGGGTGACGCCGAGCGCCTCTTTGCGCATCCGCAGGTCGAAGTACAGGATCGTCGCGTTCCCGCTCGTCAGGACGAGGACGATCGCCCCGAGGAGCACCTGCAGCGCGGAGGTGATGAGCAGGATCAGCGCGAACGCGACGATCGTGCCAGCGTCAGGTTCGGACGACTCGCCACTTCCGAGGGGCAGGATGATGACCTGACCAAGGCTGACGGCCAGCTGCGCGACCGTCGAGACGGCGCCGGTGGCGACGTTCAGGATCACCTGGATGACGACGACGACCCCGAGCACTCGCCAGAAGTTGCCATGGGAGAGGTTCCAGCTGCGGCGGATGGCGGCGATGGGGCCGAGGCCCTCGAGGACGATGGCGCTCGGGGCGAACATGATCTTGATGCCGAGCCACACCATGAGCACGACCGTCGCCCCGCCGAGGAGCAGCGTGAAGATGACGCCGAGCCCGATCGAGCCGGCGATCGTCGCCTCATCTCCGCCTGACCCCGAGAGGACGGCGAACATGATGAGCGGGATGAGGAGCCAGCCGACGGCGATGAGCACCACCGCGCCGACTCCGACGAGCAGCGCGTACCCGATCAGTCGCCAGATGCCGCGCCACCCCGCGCGCCAGGCCTCCTTGAAGCCGAGCTTCTCGCCGATCGCGCCACGGGCGACGACGCGCACGAGGATGCCCTGCAGGAGCGCTGAGCCGACCCCCGCGACGGCGAGGCCGAGGATCGCGGCAAGCGATGTCAGCGTGATGGAGGAGACCAGCATCGGCGCGATGTCCTCTTGGCTTCCCCCAAAGGGGATGCGCGTGAACATGAGCATTCCGACGACGACGGGAAGCAGGCTCGCGAAGAGCGTCGTTGCTCCCATGACGATGACGGCGCTCCCGAGCGTTGTCTTCGGTGAGGTGCGGAACAGGCGGAACGTCGCGGCGAGAGCGTCGCCGAAGGCGAGCGGACGGAGGGGGAAGAGGCCGGGCGTCGGGGCCGGCATCCACTGACCGCCCGGCTGGCCCTGGCCCGGTTCCTGCGGAGGTCCGTACTGCCAGCTCGCCGGGCCGGGTGCGCCGTACTGATCGGGCTGCTGTCCCTGCCATTGCCCCTGGCCCTGCCAGTGACCGGCCTGCGGGAAGGCGCTCGGCGTCGGCGCTCCGGGCTGCGGCGGATACGCGTGGTTGGGCTCGGGTGCGTGCTCGTATGGGCCATGCGTCACGCGTCCATCGTGGCACACCCCGCGCCGCGCACTCTGGGTTGAGCCTCTGAGGGGACTATGCCCGCTACGCTGAGGGAAGCGCCCGGTCTCGGGCAGGTTCTGGAACAGGGAGGGTTCTGTGGGCGAACGCATCCTCGTGGTCGATGACGACCTCGCGCTGTCGGAGATGATCGGCATCGTTCTCAGGGCCGAAGGCTACGAACCCGAGTTCTGCGGCGACGGCGCGGCTGCCCTCGGCGAGTTCCGTCGGGTCAAGCCGGAACTCGTCCTGCTCGATGTCATGCTTCCCGGCCTGGACGGCATCCAGATCTGCCACCTGCTTCGCGCGGAATCCGGCACGCCCATCATCATGCTGACCGCGAAGTCGGACACGACCGACGTGGTCCGCGGGCTCGAAGCCGGTGCCGATGACTACATCGTCAAGCCCTTCAACCCCAAGGAGCTCGTCGCTCGCATCAAGACCCGGCTGCGCGCGAGCCAGCCGGAGGTGCAGAGCATCATCCGCGTCGGCGACCTCACGTTGAACGTCAACGCGCACGAGGTCCTGCGCGGCGAGGAGCAGATCAACCTGACTCCGCTCGAGTTCGATCTGCTGCTCACGCTCGCCGCGAAGCCGCAGAAGGTCTTCACACGCGAGGAGCTGCTCGAGCAGGTCTGGGGCTACCAGTACAAGGCCGACACGCGTCTCGTCAACGTGCATGTGCAGCGCCTGCGCGCGAAGGTGGAGCACGACCCGGACCACCCGAAGATCGTGGCGACGGTTCGCGGCGTGGGGTACCGCGCTGGGAACACGACCGCGTTCTCCTGACGTGAGCGCAGTAGCCCGGCGGACGACCTCCACCCCTTCTTCTCGGACGCCCGACGTCGACACGGAGGGCATCCGCGTCCCGTACCGGTGGCGCTCCGCGCACGGGGTCTGGCGGAACCTCGTCTTCCTCTGGCGGACGTCGCTTCCCTTCCGGACGATCGCGCTCTCGGTCGCGTTGACGACGGCGACGGTGCTGTCCGTCGGCTTCGTCATGTCCAACTCCATCGCGAGCGACCTGTTCAACTCGAGGCTCAGGCCCCTCGTCTCGGAGACCGAGCGTGCTGTGACCGCGGCTCAGACGGTCTTCGCCTCAGGCGAGGAGACCGACAGCGCGGCCCTCGAGACCCTGCAGACGCTTGCGGTTGACGCGGCGCAGGACTCGGCGGCCAACAGCTACGGCGTCATCTTCATGCAGGGGGCGTCGGACGGCGAGGAGCAATCCAACGAGCTGCGGGCGCTGGCGAAGGGGCCAGTCTCGGCCGATCTGGTCTCGCCGGAGCTGAAGGAAGCGGTGAGGTCGGGCGCGGAGACCGCGGCGACCGGAACGACCTCGGCGTCGCCGCAGACGTACTACCAGTCGATCGCGCTCGTCGACGAGTTCGGCAACGAGGTGCCCGGCATCGTCATCGGCTCGACCGTCACCGTGCAGAGCCTCGGCCAGTACGAGATGTACTTCGTGTACTCGATGGAGGAGACGCAGCAGACGCTCGACTTCGTGCAGCGCACCCTCGTGGTCGCCATGATCGTCCTGGTGCTCCTGGTCGCCGTCATCACGGGGTTCGTCATGCGGGCTGTGATCCAGCCGATTCGGGAGGCCGCGAAGACGAGCAGGCGCCTCGCGGCGGGGCACCTGGAGCAGCGCGTGCCGGAGTCGGGAGAGGACGACATCGCGACGCTCGCGAGGTCGTTCAACGAGATGGCGGACAGCCTGCAGGACCAGATCGAGCGCCTCGCGAACCTGTCCCAGGTGCAGCAGCGCTTCGTCTCAGATGTCTCGCACGAGCTGCGCACGCCGCTCACGACCATCCGTCTCGCCGGTGGGATGCTCTTCGACCGTCGCGACGACTTCGACACCGTCACGGCGCGGTCGGTCGAGCTCCTCCACGACCAGATCGAACGGTTCGAGATCCTGCTCGCCGACCTCCTGGAGATCTCCAGGTACGACGCCGGAGCGGTCGAGATCCTGCGGGAATCGAACAGCCTCGCGACCGTCGCCGACGACGTCATCGGCGCCATGACCCCGGTCGCGCTCGATCACGGCACGCGCCTCGTGCTCAAGGCGCCAGGTGGCTACGGGGAGTCCGAGTTCGATGCCCGCCGCATCAACCGCGTCGTCAGGAACCTCCTCGGCAACGCCATCGAGCACGGGGAGGCGAAGCCGATCGTCGTGTCGGTCGACTCCAACGAGTCTGCCGTCGCGCTGTCCGTGCGCGATTACGGCATCGGCATGACCGAGGCCGAGCGCACCAGGGTCTTCGACCGCTTCTGGCGCGCCGACCCGTCGCGCAAGCGCACGATGGGCGGGTCCGGTCTCGGTCTCGCGATCTCGCTCGAGGACGTTCGCCTGCACGAGGGGCGCCTGGAGGTCTGGTCGGAATCGGGCAAGGGGACGAACTTCCGGCTCACCCTGCCGAGATTCGTCGGCGGCAAGATCATGGGCTCACCGCTTCCGCTCGAGCCCGGAGATGCAGGTGCCGCCACCGTCACGATCGACGAGGAGGATGCGTCCTCCGAGGCGTTCACCGACGAAGACGTCGACACTCAGCCGATCGAGCTGCCTGACCTCGTCGGCATGCGCTCCTCCAACGCCGAACCGCTCGTCTCCTCGGCACCCACGAACTCGATGGATGTCATCGAGGCGACGTCCCTCGACGAGCCGGCGCAGACCCCAGCACCCTGGGACGATGCGGAAGCTGTTGTGGTGACCAGCTCGGCTCCCGAGTCCGTGCCTTCGCTTCCCAGCATCGACGACCACGATGGCGACGAACACGATCACGATCACGACGGCGATGCCGACATGCGCCGCGAGGACGACCAAGGCGACGAGGGCACGCGCGGCGAGGATGCGCGCGAGGACACAGAGGACGAGGACCCGCCCGTCGGGGAATCAGCAGAGCAGGGGCAGGAGGAGCGGACATGAGACGAGCTGCGAACCGACGGCGCGCGACGCGGGGAGCCGCGGCAGGAATCCTGGTCATCGCGATGCTCGTGCTCGTCGGATGCGCCCGCATCCCGACCTCCGGCCAGGTCCTCGCGGGCGAGTCCGAGCAGCAGGAGAGCGACCAGTCGTACAGCTTCTTCCCCGATCCGCCGCGAGACGGCATGAGCCGCGAGGAGGTGATCGAGGGGTTCCTCGATGCAGGAACGGGAACACAGAACGACTACGAGGTCGCTCGGCAGTACCTCGACGAATCGTTCCGGCAGGAGTGGGACCCGAACGCGCGCATCATCGTCACCGCCTCCGTCCCCGATGTGGTCGACGACGGGTCCGATCGGGTCGAAGCGAGCTACAAGTCCTCGGCCAGCGTCGATGCCGAGGGCATCTACAGCGAGCTCAAGAGCGGGACGACCGAGCGCCTCGACTTCACG
This sequence comes from Pseudoclavibacter sp. AY1H1, assembly GCF_002931055.1. Classification (GTDB taxonomy): domain Bacteria; phylum Actinomycetota; class Actinomycetes; order Actinomycetales; family Microbacteriaceae; genus Pseudoclavibacter. The sequence goes on from NZ_PSXX01000017.1 coordinate 9,213, forward strand.
CTCGCCCAGAACGCGGACGGTGAGTGGAGGATCACGGAGGCGCCTCCCGGCATCGTGCTGCTGAACCAGAACTTCCGCAGTCTCTTCAAGAGCTACACCCTCTACTTCTACGACGACACGCTTTCGCGGCTCGTCCCGGACGTCCGGTGGTTCGACGCGCAGCAGACCGCGATGACGCGCATCGCGCGTGCCCTGGTCAACGGGCCGGCGCCCTGGCTCGCCGAGGGCAACGTCGTCAGCGCCATCCCCTCCGACGTGACGCTGCTCGGCGCCGTGACCGTCGAGGGAGACGTCGCCGATGTCGACTTCTCGTCGGTTCTCTCCTCGGCCTCTCCCGAACGATATTCGCGGATGCTCTTGCAGCTCACCGAGAGCTTCGCCGACTTCGAGTCGATCACGAGCGTCACCATGTCCATCACAGGCGTCCCGATCGACCAGGATCTCCCTCCTGAGGACGCCGTCGTCGTCAACCGACAGGTGACCAGCACCCCCCTCGTCTACAAGGGCGGCGAGCTCGGATTCCTGAGCGGCGTCAACGTGACGGCGTCGCCGGAGACCGCGGCCCTGCAGGGGGCGATCGCCTCCCTCACCCCGCAGAAGGGCGCCTACTCGAGCGCCGGCGATGTCGCCTCGTTCGTGACGCCCGACGGCGTCTACACGACCCCGATCGCCGTCCCCGACCCGCTGCTCGTCGACGCCAGGCCGGGTCCCCTCGCGATGAGCCTCGACAGCTGGGGGTACACCTGGACGGGCAGCACGGATGGTTCCGGGCTCCGTGCCACGGATGTCGACGACCGTCAGCACAGCTGGCTGGAGCCCGCGGAAAACGTCGGCGCGACCGGCTATCGGTCCATCGCCGTGTCTCGAGACGGCGCCAGGCTCGCGGTGCTCGAGAACAGCTCCGTCGGAGTCAAGGTCGCCGTCATGGCGATCGAACGCGAGCCCAGCACCAACCGGCCGATCGCGCTCGGCAACCCGCTCATCCTCGAGCCGGGCGGCGCCTCGCCGATCGACCTCGCCTGGGTCGATGAGACCTCGCTCGCGGTGCTCGCGACGGGGAGCGAGGGCACTGCCGAGGTGCGCACGCAGACGGTCGGCGGCACGGTCAGCGTCAACGGCGCCGTGCTCGAAGGGCAGCAGATCACGGGGAGCAACACGCCCGCCGGTCTTCGAGTGCTCGACAAGGACCGCCATATCTACGTGCCGAAGGGCAACAGGTGGCAGCAGTCGGAGGCTGTCGTCGACTTCATCCTGACCCAGGTGTGATCGAGGGCCGGTCTCGGTTCTCCACAGCACCGGGATCGAGGCAGCGTCTCGCCCTCGCTTGTCGTCATGCTTGGACGATGCCCCTGCCCGCCGGCGTCACAGCGCTGCTCCACGACCGGGTGGAGCGACTGCGCGCAGCTTCACTCGACGCACTGGCGGTTCTCCTCCCCGTCGCCTGCGCCGCCTGCGGCCGGCTCGGTCGCGCGCTCTGCCGGGGCTGCGCTGAGCAGCTTGCCCGGCTCGCTGCGGTGCGGGCGTGCGGCGTGAGGATCATCGCCGCTGATGGAGGCCGGATCCCCGTCATCGCCGCCTGCGCCTACGAGGGCTCCGTGAAGGTGCTCCTCGCCTCGCTCAAGGAACGGGGGAGAGCGGATGCGGCGCGCCCGCTCGGGGTGCTCCTGCGGTCGGCGGTCTCGGGGTTCGCCGCCGCTGCCAGAAGCGGTCGGGAGGCGGCGCCGCACTCCGGGCCCGTCTCCGCGACCTGGGTGCCGGTGCTCATCCCGTCGTCGGCGAGCTCGATCCGTGCTCGTGGCTACGTGCACCTCGCTCTGCTCTGGGAGCAGGCGCTGCCAGGGACGAGGAGTGTGCGGGCGCTCCGACTCGTCCGGCGCGTGCAGGACCAAGCTGGGCTCACGGCCCCCGCTCGGGCCGAGAACCTGCGGCGCGCCTTCGCCGCCGACCCGGGACTGGCAGGCGCGCGGGTGGTGCTCGTCGACGATGTCGTCACGAGTGGCGCGACGATGCGTGAAGCGGTCCGTGCCTTGGAGAGCGTCGGCGCGGTCGTGGTCGGATGCGTCGTCGTCGCCGAGACAGTCGGCAGATCTGCGAGGGCAGCGCGCCCGGAAGTCGACACGCGCGGAGGGTAGGGCATGTCTGCGAAATCGCAGACAACACCGGGTGAATAGGGGTCTACGATTGCGGCACAGCATCACGAGGCAGTGACACCTCGGCCTCGTGCAGAACGACAGGAGAGTGACATGGAAATCACGATCACCGGTCGCAACACCGAGATCCCGGACCGCTTCCGCGAGTACGCCACCGAGAAGGCGCTTGCGAAGGTCTCGCTTCTCGATGGCAAGACGCAGGCAGCGGAAATCAAGCTGACCAAGCGAACCGACAGGGCTGGAAACCTGCTCGACAAGGGCAAAGTCGAGATCACGCTCTTCGGACCCGGCCCGGTCGTCCGCGCCGAGGCCGAGGCCGGTGACAAGTACGCGGCCTTCGATCTGGCCCTGGACAAGCTCGTCGAGCGACTTCGCCGCAACAAGGACCGCAAGAAGATCCACCGCGGCCAGCACACGCCACTCCGTCTCCAGGAGGCGGCCGCCGACAACTTCGCGCAGATCGACGTCACTCCCGCCAACACCGACACGATCCGCCTCGTCGAATCCGGCGCCACCGCGTCGGAGATCGAGGCGGAGGAGGAGAGCCTCGAGGAGCTCTACTCGCCCGTGGTGATCCGGGAGAAGACCTTCGCCCCCAAGCGCCTCAGCAACGACGAAGCCGTCGACCACATGGAGCTCCTCGGGCACGACTTCTTCCTCTTCATCGAGAGTGAGTCCCTCCGTCCGAGCGTCGTGTACCGACGCCGCGGCTGGGACTACGGAGTCATCGCGCTCGACGAGAACTCGGTTCCCGTCTCCTAGTTCCGTTCTCGCCCACCTCGCCCCGGTCGATGCATCCAGCATCGGACGGGGCGAGGTGCGTAGAATCAACCGATGTGCACAGCACGGGCTGTGCTTCGCCGCGCGTTCTCGCGCCACTTGCGTCAACCAGTAGGAGCAGACCTTGGCCTCAGTTCTCGAGAAGATCCTCCGCATGGGCGAAGGGCGCACCCTTCGCAAGCTGGAGAGCGTAGCCAAGCAGGTCGGTCGCCTCGAGGACGCCTTCAAGGAGTACAGCGACGACGAGCTCCGTGACATCACGGTCTCGTTCCGTGAGCGTCACGAGGCTGGGGAGTCGCTCGACGCTCTCCTCCCAGAGGCCTTCGGTGCCGTCCGCGAGGCCGCGGGACGTGTGCTCGGCCTCCGGCACTACGACGTGCAGCTCATGGGTGGGGCGGCGCTCCACCTCGGCAACATCGCCGAGATGAAGACCGGTGAGGGCAAGACCCTCGTCGCGACCCTGCCCGCGTACCTCAACGCCATCGCCGGCAAGGGCGTGCACGTGGTCACGGTCAACGACTTCCTCGCGACCTACCAGTCCGACCTCATGGGCCGCGTCTTCCGCGCCCTCGGCATGACGACCGGATGCATCGTCGCGGGGCAGTCCCCGGCCGAGCGCCGTGAGCAGTACGCCGCCGATGTCACCTACGGCACGAACAACGAGTTCGGCTTCGACTACCTCCGCGACAACATGGCCTGGCGATCAGAGGACATGGTGCAGCGCGACCACTTCTTCGCGATCGTCGACGAGGTCGACTCCATCCTGATCGACGAGGCCCGAACGCCTCTCATCATCTCCGGGCCAGCGCAGGGTGACGCGAACAGGTGGTACTCGGAGTTCGCCTCGATCGTGCGCAAGCTCAAGGAAGGCCGCGACTACGAGGTCGACGAGAAGAAGCGGACCATCGGCGTGCTCGAGCCGGGTATCGACCGAGTGGAAGACGCCCTCGGCATCGACAACCTCTACGAGTCGGCCAACACCCCGCTCATCTCGTTCCTGAACAACGCCATCAAGGCGAAGGCGCTCTTCAAGCGCGACAAGGAATACGTCGTGCAGAACGGCGAAGTCAACATCGTCGACGAGCACACCGGCCGCATCCTCAAGGGCCGACGCTACAACGAGGGTCTCCACCAGGCCATCGAGGCGAAGGAAGGGGTGCAGATCAAGGCCGAGAACCAGACGATGGCGACGGTCACGCTGCAGAACTACTTCCTCATGTACGACAAGCTCGCAGGCATGACCGGTACGGCCGAGACCGAGGCCGCGGAGTTCATGAGCACCTACAAGCTCGGCGTCGTGCCCATCCGCACGAACCGCCCCATGCAGCGCAAGGACAACCCCGACCTCGTCTACAAGAACGAGAAGGTCAAGTTCGATCAGGTCGTCGAGGACATCGTCGAGCGCCACGAGACCGGCCAGCCGGTCCTGGTCGGCACCACGAGCGTCGAGAAGAGCGAGTACCTCTCGAAGCTCCTCGCGAAGCGCGGCATCAAGCACGAAGTGCTCAACGCGAAGAACCACGCACGCGAGGCGGCGATCGTCGCCCAGGCTGGGCGCCGAGGCGCCGTCACGGTCGCGACGAACATGGCCGGCCGCGGTACCGACATCATGCTCGGCGGGAACGCCGAGTTCCTCGCCGTCGCCGAGATGACGGCGCTCGGTCTCGACCCGCAGGAGAACGCGGACGAGTACGACGAGAAGTGGCTCGAGGTCTTCGGCTCCATGAAGGAGCAGGTGAAGAGCGAGGCTGACGAGGTGGCTGAGGCAGGGGGGCTCTACGTCCTCGGCACCGAGCGTCACGAGTCCCGCCGCATCGACAACCAGCTCCGCGGCCGCTCCGGCCGTCAGGGCGACCCCGGCGAGAGCCGCTTCTACCTGTCGATGACCGACGACCTCATGCGTCTCTTCAACACGGGAGCGACGCGCGCGATCATGGCAGGCGACGGAACACCCGACGACCTCGCCCTCGAGTCCCGCATCGTGTCGAGGGCCATCCGGTCGGCGCAGTCCCAGGTCGAGTCCCGCAACGCCGAGATCCGCAAGAACGTGCTCAAGTACGACAACGTGCTCAACGAGCAGCGCACCGCGATCTACAGCGATCGCCGCCGCATCCTCGAGGGCGACGACATCGCCGACAAGGTGCAGAACTTCCTCACCGACGCCATCGACGACATCATCCAGGAGCACACGGGAGACGGCACGGGCGACGACTGGGAGTTCGACGCCCTGTGGACCGACCTCAAGCAGCTCTACCCGGTCGGCATCACCGAGGACGAGCTCTTCGAGGAGGCTGGCGGGCGCAGCAAGCTCACGAGGAAGATGCTCGAGGAGGAGGTGCTCTCCGATGCACGTCTCGCGTACGAGCGTCGTGAGGAGTCGATCGGCGAGGAAGCGACCCGCGAGCTCGAGCGACGCGTCGTGCTGAGTGTCATCGACCGCAAGTGGCGCGACCACCTGTACGAGATGGACAACCTGAAGGACGGCATCGGTCTGCGTGCGATGGCCCAGCGCGACCCGCTCGTGGAGTACACGCGTGAGGGCTTCGCGATGTTCCAGCAGATGCTCGGCAGCATCCGTGAGGAGTCCGTCGGGTTCCTCTACAACCTCGAGGTCACCGTCAAGAAGGACGAGACCCCGTCTGCGAGTGAGACCCCGGACGTGCAGATCGTCGCGAAGGGGCTGGACGAGAAGGCCCAGACCGCGTTGAGCTACTCTGCCGCGACCGACCAGGGTGAGGTCGAGGTGCGCAACGAGCGTGGCCAGCTCAACCAGCGGGCGACGGCGGACGCGAAGCGTCGCGAGCGCGACCTCGGCACTTCGTCGGCGCTCGACCAGGCTCGTGAGGAAGCTGGCGAGGAGCCCGCGGCACCGGTCGCGAAGGCCCCGCAGGGCACGCGACCCCGCCAGCCTGTCTCTCGCTCGGGGAACCCCGCCAAGCGTCAGGCTGCGGAGCAGGGCGAGCAGGCGGAGGCGGAGTCCTCAGGGCCGGCTGCAGGCAGCTCGTTCGGCAAGGGCGCGACGTCCAAGCCGGGTGGACAGCCAGCGGGCAACCGGGCTCAGCGCCGCAGGAAGAAGTAACGACGGCTGCTCGGAGTCGAGCACCCTGACCAGCGGGCGTCCCTCAGTGTGGGGCGCCCGCTGCGTCGTCCGAGGCGCCGCAACCGCGATCAGAGCACGTGGATCGCGGACGCCCGCCAGCGACGGTCGAGCCCTTCCAGCCGCACGGTGACCGCGCGAACGCGCGCCCCGAAATCGAGGATGACAACCGCGTCGACGATGTTCTCGCTTGTGGTCTGCACTCGCAGGCTGAGCTCCACGAAGTGCGGGCGTCGCGTCGGTCGCCGTCGTGCCTGCCGCGCTCTGTTCGCGTGCTGCGTGCGGATGAGGAGATGGCGGAAGACGTCGTCGGTGACCCACCGTGAGAGCTGCTCGATGTCTCGGACGCCCGCGATCACCTCGACGACGCTCCTCGCGAGGTTCGAGATGAGCGGGCTCGGTTCCGGCAGGTCGCTCGCGGCCGTGCGCTCGCGGACGAACAGCGGATCGGCATCGATGAGCACCCCCGCCCCGGACGTGGCGGATGGATGAGCTGCATCGACGGCGCGTAGCGCCCCGATGCTGCGCGCTGGCAACATGCGGCCCCCGAATGTTCTGCGGCGATTCCCCCCGAACCGCCTGGCGTCATGAAACCACGCGTCCGGCTCGGCTCGCGAGGTTCGAACTGCCCTGTGGATAACCCTCGCCGCTGCTGCGCCTGCCCCTACGCTGGCCGCGTGCGCTGGGACGACATGTTCGACGACCTCGCAGGTCAGCTTCAGGGCGGGATCGACGACGAGGCCGCCAGGCGCGCCATCGACGACGAACGGCTGCGGGTCGGTCGGCTCTCGCTGCGTGAACGGCTCGTCGCGCTCGCGGAGAGCGGTGACGAGCCCGTGTCGCTGCAGATGTCCGACGGCTCGATCGTGGCGGTGCGCCCACGGGCCTTCGGCAGCGACTGGCTCTCGGCCGAGCTCGTCGCGGAATCGGGGCGAGTTCGCGTCTGCATCGTGCCGACTGCCGGCATCGCGTCGTTGGTGCTCACGGAGGCGCAGCTGCTCGCGAGCCTCCGCGAGTCAACGGGGAACAGGCCGGGCGATCTCTCCGGCAGGCTGGGGCTGGCGTTCGCACTCCGAGACCTTGGTCGGCGCCGAGCGCAGTGCGAGTTCGTCGTGACCACTGGGTCGATCGTCGGCACCATCGACCGCGTCGCCCGAGACCACGTCGACGTCGCGGTGCACGAGCGAGGGGTCGCGCGTCGCTCGAGGGATGTCGTCGCCTACCGGATCATCCCGCTCGACGATCTGCGTCTCGTGATCCTCGCCGGCGACTGAGCCGCGGACCGGCCGAGGATCGCGGCCTCGCACGCCCGCGCGGCACTCTCCCGCGTCGCTGGCTCGGTGTGAGCGCTTGAAGAGGTGCGAGCTAGAGGAGTGGTCGAAGTCGCGGGGGTGCCTCGTCTTGATGCTCGTCAGCGGTCAGGAAGTCGCCGGAGTCGGCGAACTCGGCCTGCCGGAGCGCGGCGACACGGCGCTGGTAGTCGTACTGGTCGTCGATGTACTGCTCGAGCATGCTCCGCTCGACCCGCCACTCGCCGACTCCGCCGATGCGGATCGCGGGCAGCTCCGCGCTCTGCACGAGTCCCATTGCGACATCCATCGTGACGTTGAGGATCTCGCAGACCTCGGCGAGGGTCAGGAAGCGGCCGATTGACTGGGGGTCAACGGATGCGTTCATGCCGTCGATTATCGCCCGACCTCGCTTGCTCGCCCCGCGTTGTGGATAACTTCTGCGCCGTTTCCCACCTTGCGCCACGATGTCCGAGTCGCCGCGCCTGGCGACCGACGGTGGGGGAGAGACGCATGACCGTGACCAAGGCTCGGAAACCGAGACGCTGGGTCGACCCGCGGGTCGTCATCGGCGTGCTTCTCGTCGCCGTCTCGGTGCTGGGGGTCGTGGGGGTGCTCGTCGTCGGCAACCGCACATCGGTCGCCTACGCGGCGGCATCGACGATCGCGCCAGGCGCGGTGCTGACGGTCGATGACCTCGTCCCGGTCGAGGTGGGTCTCGGAGCGAGCGCCGGGGCGTACCTCGATGTCGGGACCGCCCCGCAGGGCGAGTTCGTCGTGACGCAGGCAGTGCAGTCGGGCGAGCTCGTCCCGAGATCCCTGATCGGAGCCGCAGACACCAGCCGCACCTCGATCGTCGTGGAGATCGCGGGCGGCCTCCCGACCGAGCTGGGTGCGGGCGGCGCGGTGGAACTCTGGTCGAGCCAGGAGAGCAGCCCAGGAACCTACGGTGCGCCAGTCCTGATCTCGGCAAGCGCCATCGTCGCGAAGATCCTCCCCCGGGAAGGAGCGCTCTCGCGCAGCCAGGCCGATCGCGTCGAACTGCTCCTCCCGAAGAGCGAGATACCGACGCTGCTCGCTGTCGTCAGCAACGACGCCCGCGTCGCGCTTGTGCCTGTGTACCTCGAGGCGGAGCACTGAGGTGGCGCGCATCCTCATGGCCATCGACTTCGAGATCGAGGCCCGCCTCCTTGAGGGCATCATCGCGGCCGGGCACGACATCGTCGACCGGGTCTCCGGAGGACTCGCCGCCGCAACAGCAATCGAGCGTCTCCGCCCCGAGATCGTCCTCCTGCAGGGCGCGCCGGAGACCCTGACGGCACGGAGCCTCGCCGCCTGCGTCCGGTTCGGGGCGCGCTTCATCGTCGTGGTGGCAAGCGACCTCGAGCGCCGCAACGCGGAGGCGCTCTCCGCGCGGGAGGTCGTGGAGGCGGCGGCGAGCTGGAGCGAGATCGAGATGCTGCTCGAGTCCGCGCCAGACGGCGTCGGCGATGTCTCGACGGGGCCGATCCCACAGCAGTCGCCCTCGTTCGCGAGGCCTCCTGCGGCTCTGCCTCGCCCGACGGACGCGCGGCATGCAGCCCGCGACACGGAGCGCGTTCCGGTGGCCGAGGGCAGCCGCTCAGCGGCCAGGCGTGCTGGGCGAGCCCGTGCACACGCGGCGACTCGGGCGACGAGAGAGCCGGGCGCCGCAGAGGCACCACGTCCAGCACGAAGAGGAGAGCGGGGAGGAAGGGGCGCCCTGCTCGCAGTCTGGGGCTCGCACGGGGCGCCGGGGGCGTCGACGGTCGCGGCCGCGGTCGCCGCCAGCGCGGCCGCGGCAGGCCGGAGGGTGCTCCTCATCGATGCCGACAGCTACGGGGGATCGCTCGCCGCCATGCTCGGCATCACCGACGAGGCCCCTGGCTTCGCAGCCGCGTGCCGTCTCGCGGGTGCGGCGCGGCTGACGCTCGCCGAGCTCGAGCGGATCGCGGCCCCCTCTGCAATCGGTCGAGACGAGCTGCTGGTGCTCACGGGCATCGCCAACCCTGCCAGGTGGCCGGAGCTCAGTCGGGAGCGTGTCTTCACGGTGCTCGAGAGATGCCGGGAGATCGCCGATCTCGTCGTCGTGGACGTGGGGTTCAGCCTCGAGAGGGACGACGAGATCGCGAGCGATGCGTTCTCCCCTCGTCGATCGGCGGCGACGCTCACCTCACTCGGCGCTGCGGACCGGATCCTGGCCGTCGCAGACGGGCAGGCGGTCGGCCTGCAGCGGTTCCTGCGAGCGAGGGTGAACCTCATCGAGATCACCGGCGAGACCCCTGTGGACGTGATCGTCAACCGAGTGCGGGGGGAGGCGGTCGGCCTTGGCGCAGCGGGACAGATCAAGCACGTGCTCTCGCGCTTCGCCGGTCTGCAGGCGAGCGCCCTCATCCCGCTCGACCAGTCGGCGTGCGACCGTGCGCTCCTCGCAGGCGAGCCCGTGACCTACGCGAGTCCCCGCTCCGGATTCGCACGCGCGATCTCCAGCTACGTCGCAGACTCATTGCTGGCGGAGGCGGAAGTCAACACCCCGGCTGTCGACGGCGTGCGCCTCGGCAAGCGGACAGCAGGAAGTGCCCCATTTCGTCGATTCTGGCGCGGTCGTGGCGAACTGCAAGGTCAGAACTCCTAAGCTGACCGAGTGTCCAGTCTCTCCTCGCAACTCCAGCGCCGCGGAACCCTCAGTGAAGCTGAGCAGTCGTGGATACTCCAGCTGAGCGCCGACTGGCAGCTCCTCACCGACCTCTCGTGCGCCGACGTGGTTCTCTGGGTCCACACCAAGGACGACGACTTCGTAGCGGTCGCGCAGGGCCGCCCATCGAGCGCCCCGACGCTGTTCTACCGAGACCTCATCGGGCAGCCCGTTCGCGAGCAGTGGGCGGTCGCCGTCCGCCGTGCCTACGAAGAGGGCACAACCGTGCGATCGACAGAACCCGACTGGTTCGACGAGATCCCGACACAGCTTCTCGTGACGCCCGTCTTCTGCCGTCTCCCCGGCGAGGGTGTGAGCCAGCACCCCATCGCCGTCATCACACGGCACACCAATCTCGGCAGCACGCGTTCCATCACTCGTCAGGAAGAGACCTTCCGTGACTGCGCGGACGAGATCTTCGCCATGATCGAGGAAGGCGCCTTCCCAGACCCGGAAGCCCCGCAGATCTCCCGCCGGGGCGCGCCACGCGCCTCCGACGGCCTCATCCGGCTCGACCGGGATGGGGTCGTCACGTTCGCGAGCGCAAACGCGCTGAGCGCGATGAACAAGCTCGGCTTCGGCGGCGAGCTCGAAGGCGAGGTGCTCTCGGAAGTCGCTTCCGCCCTGGTCCACGACAAGAGCCGCGTCACGGTCGATGAGGCGCTTCCGCTTGTCGTCACCGGTCGAGCACCCTGGATGACCGACGTCGAGGCACGAGACATCACTGTCACCCTGCGTGCACTCCCGCTGCGAGCGCACGGAGAGCGCACGGGCGCGATCGTCCTCTGCCGTGACACGACCGACGTCAGGCACCAGCAGCAGGAGCTCATCACCAAGGACGCCACGATCCGCGAGATCCATCACCGGGTCAAGAACAACCTCCAGACCGTCGCGGCCCTCTTGCGCATCCAGGCCCGTCGCTCCCGCAGCGACGAAGCCAGGGAGTCCCTCACCCAGGCGATGCGGCGTGTGTCCTCCATCGCGGTCGTGCACGACACGCTCTCCGGCGGCTTCTCGCAGACCGTCGACTTCGACGAGGTCTTCCTCCGCGTGATGAAGCTCATCACCGAAGTGTCCTCGACCTCCAACACGGTCGTCAGGCCCGTCGTCAGCGGGCGCTTCGGCACGCTGCCGAGCGAGTACGCGACCCCCCTCGCCCTGGCGCTCACCGAGCTCGTCACGAACTCCGTCGAGCACGGCCTCGCCGGCCAGGAAGGCGAGGTGACGGTCACCGCTGAGCAGACGCCGGGAGGCCTCTCCGTCACGGTCGCCGACACCGGCTCCGGATTCGTCGCCGGACGAATCGGGGCGGGTCTCGGAACGCAGATCGTGCGCACGCTCGTCGAGGGCGAACTCGGTGGCTCGATCGAATGGCATTCGGAGCCAGGTGAGGGCACGCAGGTGAAGCTGCGCATCCCGAGCCGCTGGAAACGCGAAACGGGCGGCGCGTGAGCGCCGCCCGTCGGGCGATCCGCGGCCAGGCCGCGGAATGTTCGGTTGCTAGGAAGCTCGTCGAGCCCTCGCTGCGCGTCGCTTGAGTGCGCGCCGCTCGTCCTCCGAGAGGCCTCCCCAGACGCCGGAATCCTGACCGGTGTCGAGTGCGTACTGGAGGCATACCTCGGTGACCTTGCACGAAGCGCAGACGGCCTTCGCAGCATCGATCTGGTCTACAGCTGGGCCGGTGTTCCCGACGGGGAAGAAAAGCTCGGGATCTGCGTCCAAGCAGGCGGCAGTGTCGCGCCAATCCATCAGTGGTGCTCCTTATCGAGTGCGCCTCGCGCACAAAAACGCTCCGCTGGGAGCGAAGTTCTGGAACCCGGGATGCGGTGACTGGCCTATAGACTTGGCCTCGATTTTGCATTCCTCCGGGTATCTCTACCTAGAGAAAGATTTTGCCACAGCGTGATTTTCCAGGCAAGGGGTAATTCGTGAGCACCGGCACGACCAAGCGCCCGAAGACCGTCCTGCTGCTCGCCGGAGTCCTCGGGCTCGAGGCCGCGATCCTCGCCGCCGCGACGGTGTTCCTCGTCATCGAGACGGTTGCGCAGGAGGCGGAGTTCCTCGCCTCATCCCTTGCGCTCGCTGGCCTGTCGCTGCTCGGGGCCGTTCTGCTGGCGCTCGTCGCCGTCTCGACGCTCCGCCTGCGCTCCTGGGTCCGTGGTGCCGCCATCACCTGGCAGATCATGCAGCTGGCAGTCGCCTGGGTGTTCCTCCAGGGCGATATCGCGGTCTGGGTCGGCTGGGCGCTGACCGCGGTCAGCCTCGTCGGCGTCGTCGCGGCCGTGCATCCGGCGACCGGCCGTGCACTGCACCGCGACGACGACGAGCTGGCCGAGTCCCGCTAGACCTCGAGCAGCTTGAGGATGCGGGCGACGTGGCCCGCAGCTCGAACGTTGTAGAGCGCGTGCACGATGCGCCCCTCTTCGTCGATCACGAAGGTGGAGCGGATGGAGCCGACCGCGACGCGGCCGTACTTGTTGCGCTCGCCGTACGCGCCGTAGGCGGTCTGCACCGCGTGATCGGCGTCGCTCAGGAGCGTGAAGTCGAGGTGCTCCGCTTCGCGGAACTCGGCCAGCTTCTCCGGGTCGTCCGAGGAGATGCCGAGGATCGTGTAGCCGGCTGCGCGCAGGGGAGCGTCGCTCTCGCGGAAGTCGCAGGCCTCAGCCGTGCATCCGGGCGTGAAGGCCTCGGGGTACGTGTAGAGGATGACCCGCTTGCCGCGGAAGTCGGCGAGGGAGACGGCGCTGCCGTCCTGGTCGGTCAGGGTGAAGTCCGGGGCGCTGGTGCCCGGCTCGAGGCGGGCCGGAGTTGTTGTCGTCATGCCCTCAATCGTGGCATGTTGCGGCCGATTGGACTTCGAGTTCAAAACAGTGCTATGCTCTCTCGGTCGCCACGGAAACGGAACGACATGCACCTCTAGCTCAATTGGCAGAGCAATTGACTCTTAATCAATGGGTTCTCGGTTCAAGTCCGAGGGGGTGTACGAGATAGGCCCGGTAGCTCTCGCCAGCTACCGGGCCTTCTTGCATCTGTGCGCAGTCCCCGGCGTCGGTACGCAGGCTCTTGCATCTCCCCGCAGGGTGCCTCGCCGGCCCGCCCATCGCCGGTCTGCCGTTCTTGGAGGCTGGGTGCTGGCAGAATGGGCATGCACTGGCTTGGCGCGGAACGCGCCGACGACGAGGAGGCGGATTCCGTGACGAATGCACCCGGTGAACTGTGGGCGAACTGGCCGCGAACCGCACGGGCGAACCCCTCGAGCATCGTTGCTCCACGGGTCGCTGAAGACGTGCAGCAGATCGTCGCGGACGCCTACGCGAGTGGCAGGCACGTTCGTCCGGTCGGCGCGAGCCACACCTCGAACGCCCTGGCTGCAGCACCTGATGTCCTGCTCGACGCGCGCGGGCTGCGCGGCCTGAACTGGATCGACCTCGACAGCCGCGAGGCCGCGTTCGGCGCGGGCACCACGATCGCCGAGGCCGGGGCCCTCCTCGAGTCCTACGGCTGGCAGCTCGAGAACATCCCGAACAACCCGGCCGTGACGCTCGGCGGTGCCGTCGCCACGGGGAGCCATGGCACGGGCGCGCGCTTCGCGAGCCTCTCGTCCCAGCTGGTCTCGGCCACGCTCGTGTCGGGCACGGGCGAGCTGGTCACGGTCAGCGCCCACCAGGATCTCGAGCTCTGGCCATCGGTCAAGCTCAGCCTCGGCGCGCTGGGCGTCTTCACGGAGCTCGTGTTCCGCATCGTGCCCGGCTACCGCATCCGCACCTCCGCCGAGGAGATGCGCATGAGCGCGCTCGTCGACGAGTTCGAGGTCCTCGCCTCCGGGGCCGACCACTTCTCCGCGAGCTGGCGGCCGCACACCGACGAGGTGTTCGTGACGCAGGGGTTCCGCGAGTCCGGTGAGATCGCCGACGAGCCGACGCCGTCACGGCGTTCGGCGTCGTTCGGTGCGCTTGGCGAGGTGCTCGCGATCGGGCTCTCGAAGTCGCTGCCGCTGCTGACTCCCGCCGTGAACAGGCTCGCGAACCGCGTGCATCCGGTGGGCGAATCGACCCTCGGCCCCATGCGGGCGCTCGCGGAGCCCGCCCCGGTGCGGTTCGCGTCGCTCGAGTACTCGTTCCCCATCGCCGAGACGCCTGAGGTGCTTCGCGCCCTCGACGAGACGATCGAGCGCGCTCACCTGAACCTGCCGTACGCCGTGCGCATCTCGACGACTGCCGCCGACGACGCGTGCCTGTCGAACGCGTACCGCAGGGCCGTCGGCAACATCGCCGTCCGGGTTCCGTCGACGCTCGACGCTCGGCCCATCTTCAGCGCCGCAGAAGACCTGTTCCTCCGCCTCGGGGGTCTGCCCCACTGGGGGAGCTTCCACACGGTGCGGGCCGAGGAGTTCAAGCACGTCATCACGCGCTTCGGCGACTTCCATACGGCACGGGAGCGACTCGACCCCGCAGGCGTGTTCGACAACGCGCACCTCACGCGGGTCCTCGGGGCGCACTAGCGGCCCTGCGGCCCTGCGGGGCGTGCTCAGGGCCGCTCAGAGCGGTTGGTCGGCTCGCGGGTCGTCCGGTTGGCGCCATGGCCTGTCGCGCCATCTGAACGCTCCGGCCCGATGCAGGATCCAGGCGGCGAGCAGGGCTCCGACGGCTCCGGATGCGCCGCCCACGAGCAGGGCGGCTCGCGGCCCGAACAGCTCGACGATCCACCCCACGACGGGCGCGCCGATCGGGGTTCCGCCGAGGAAGATCGCCATGTACAGCGAGAGCACCCGTCCGCGCATGGACGGCTCGACGCTGCCCTGCACGAGCGCGTTCGCGGTCGTGATGGCGCTCAGCGAGGTGAAGCCGATCGGGATGAGCGCCAGCGCGAACAGCCAGAAGGTCGGCGCGAGGGCCGCCGCGAGGCAGCTGAGCGCGAAGAACCCGCTCGAGGAGAGCAGTACGCGGAACCTGGCGCGTTCCCGCTTCGCGGCGAGCAGCGCACCGCCGAGCGAGCCGATGGCCAGGATCGAGGAGAGCAGCCCGAAGCTGTCGGCGCCGCCCTGGAACTCCATGGTCGTCATCGTCGCGGTGTAGATCGGGAAGTTGAGTCCGAAGGTGCCGAGGAGGAACACCAGCACGAGCACGGCGACGATATCGGGGCGGTTCGCGACGTAGCGGATGCCCTCCCGGATCTGGCCACGACCTCGCTTCGACGGGGGAGACGGCAGCAGCTCCGAGGTGCGCATGGCCAGGAGCGCGGCGATCGTGGCGACGTACGTGAGCGCGTTGACGAGGATCACGGGGCCGGCGCCGATGAACACGGTGAGGACCCCGGCGACCGCCGGGCCGATCATCCTGGCACCGTTGAACGACGCTGAGTTGAGCGCCACGGCGTTCGACAGCAGCTTGAGCCCGACGACCTCCGAGACGAAGGCCTGGCGTGCTGGGGCGTCGAGGGACGCGGCACAGCCGAGCAGCAGGGCGAAGACGTACACGTGCCAGAGCTCGGCGACGCCCGCAGTGACGATGGCGCCGAGCGCGAGCGCGAGCACGGCCATGACCGACTGCGTCCAGATGAGGACCTTCCGCTTCGACACGCGGTCGGCGATCACCCCCGCGTAGGGGGCGAGCAGCAGCTGGGGGCCGAACTGCAGGGCCATGACGACGCCCAGCGCGGTGGCGTCGTTGTCGGTGAGCTCGGTCAGCACGATCCACGCCTGGGCGGTGCGCTGCATCCACGTTCCGACGTTGGATGTCAGCGACCCGGCGAACCAGATGCGGTAGTTCCGTTCACGGAGCGAGCGGAACATCGAACTCACGGCAGCGGCTCCCTGGGGGTGGTCTTGGTCGCGGGGGTGCACAATGTAATGGTTGTGGCCGCAAGTATTTATGTGAAGGTCACAAAATGATCTCACGTACAATGACGCCGGTCGTCGAACCCGAGGAGAGCCGCAATGGCAGACAAGAACCGCGAACACATCCAGAAGCTTCGCGAGGAGGCCAACGCCATCCGCAAGCAGGAAGAAGCGCGCGCCAAGCGCACGCGCGTCCTGACGCAGGTCGGCATCATCGTCGGCGCCGTGGTCGTGCTTGGCGCGATCGTGCTGCTCGCCGTGTTCGGCTCGACCTGGTTCGGCAAGAAGATCGAGATCTCGGCTGAAGGAAACGTCGCCGTCGCGCGCCTCGACGGCTCGACCGTCGAGCAGCCCATCCAGGTCGTCGACAACTCGGCGATCGTCGTCGGCGCAGCGGATGCTCCGGTCAAGATCGACTACTACTACGACTACTCGTGCCCCCACTGCGTGGACTACCACGAGCAGACCGGGGCCGTGTACAACGACCTCGTCGCAGCCGGTGAGATGCAGGTCACCTACCACGCGATCAACATCGTCGCGCCGTACGGTGCCGAGGCCGCAGCCGCCATCGCCTCGACTGTGGCGTACGAGCCCTCCGCCTTCTTCGCGGTGCACGACGGACTCTTCGGCATCCCCGCACAGACGCAGACCAGCTGGGGCCCCGCGGACTACTCCTCGGCGCTCAGCCAGCTGGGCGTCACGAACCCGGAAGCGCTCGCCGCTGCGACGAACGGCGAGTTCTCGGGCTGGGCTGCCTCGAACACGACCGCCTCGCGCGAGGCTGGCGTCTCCGGCACCCCGAGCATCTTCGTGGACGGCGAGCTGCAGCAGACTCCTCCGGACGTCGAGGCGCTCATGGCGCTTGCCGGCACCGCGAACACCGGCGAGTAGCGGGCACGCGAGATGGCGAGCTCTTCCGAACCGGCAGAGACCATCGAGGACGAGCAGGGCGGCGCAGCCAAGCTGCCCTGGCTCGTCCGAACGCCCCAGAACGTGGCGTGGGCGCTCGTCGTCTTCGGCGGCGTCGGTCTGCTTGCGAGCTTCTTCCTGACCGTCGAGTACATCCACAAGCTGCAGGAGCCCACGCAAGCGCTCATCTGCGACCTGAACGTCTTCGTCACGTGCGGGCCTGCCATGCAGTCGTCCGCCGGCGCGATCCTCGGCTTCCCGAACATCATCATCGGGCTCGTCACCTTCGCGGTGACGGTCGCGATCGGCGCGGGGATCCTCGCCGGCGCGAGCTACCGCCGCTGGTTCTGGGTCGCGTTCCAGGTCGGGCTCGTGGGTGCCGCAGCGCTCGTCAGCTACCTGCAGTGGTACAGCGCCTTCGAGCTCGCCCGCCTGTGCCTGTGGTGCATGATCATCTGGGCCGCGACGATCCCCCTCGTCTCGACCGGCACGATCTTCAACATGGCGCACGGGCACCTCGGTGCCGGCGCCAAGCGCGTAGGGGAGAAGCTCGCCCCGTTCCTGCTGACGATCATCATCGTCTGGTACCTCGTGGTCGCCGCCGTGATCTTCACGGGGCTCCTGCCCTACCTCGCCTTCTAGGCGCGCAGCGCGCACGCAAGAACCCCGGTCCGAACTTCGGACCGGGGTTCTTCGTTGTGCAGCTCAGCTGGAGAGTCGGTGACGACTCAGCCGATGAAGACTCAGGCGATCTTCCGCTCTGCGGACATTGCTGCCCGAGCGGCGATGTCGGCGGGGCGAGGAGTGACCGTCTCGACGAGGTCCTCGAGCGACTCCTCTGGCTTCAGAAACGTCTCGATGGCGCGCTGACGTTCCTGCTCGCTCACGGGCGTCAGTCGGGCCGGAGCCGCGTCGCCGGCTTCGAGTGCGGCAACCGTTCCGAGCGTGTTCTGGATGCGCCGAACGAGGTCGGCGACCATGATCTCGGAGAACATGGCGTCGTCGCCTGGCTCGCGGTCTGGGCGCCACTCGAGCCGGTAGCGGCCCTCTGCCCCGAACATGTCGTCGAGGAGGAGCGTGAGCTCTTCGCGTGCCTCGTCGCTCATGATGGCGCTCGGCTCGAGCAGGCGCGGCGGCTCCAGCTCGCTGCCGGGACGCTCGAGCCCCGAGAAGTTCGGGTGGCCTCCGAGCGGCATGGCCGGGCGGGCTGACGGTGCCGAGACTGCAGGGATCGGCGCAGGAATCGCGCTCATCGGCTGCTGGGGGAAAACGGGGGGAGTGGGGGCTCCCTGCTGGGGGGTGGGCTGTGTCGAGTCTGTCGTCGACGTGGCGTCACCCTCGGGGTGTCGCCGCTTGCGGAACCAACCGAACACGGAGTCCCCTTTCTGCACCGGGAATATGGGCTCTTCTTCCGGGTACAGGTCATCTGCGCCCGAAATGAGACGGCACTAGTCTCGCGGCGTTCGTGCGGCGAGTCGAGAGACACGCCGCACGCTGCCGGGATTGTTAGTCGAGCTCGAGCTTTCGCTGGTTGGCGTCGTCCATGACGGCGCTGATGGCGAGGGCCGTCGAGATGCCCCAGGCGAGCCAGACGAGCACCGCGCGCCAGCGCTTGGTCTCCATCGAGGTCTGTCGGAAGACGCCGACGATACCGAAGATCGAGGACAGGATCGCTCCGTTGGTGAGGAATTTGCGCATGGCTTCCGCTCCCTGCTTGTGCCGGGGGTCGCGTCGTTGTGATCGCGCCGACGTTCTGGTGGACGTGGTCAGGTTAGCGGTGCCGTCTGTCTGCATCTTGGAGAGTGCCGTGAAGCGCCACCCCACGTTTCCTGACCGATCGGTTGAAGTCTGACCGTTCGGTCAATAGACTCCACGGGTGACCGAGATCCCCCCAGCCGAGAAGGCCCAGGCCGAAGCGCCCCACGCAGGGCAGCGCAAGCACCCGACCGACCTCCTCAAGCAAGCCGCACTCGTCGAGTTCGCCGCGCACGGCTACGAAGGGGCCTCACTGCAGGAGATCGCGAGCAAGGCCGGGTACACGAAGGCCAACCTCCTCTACCACTTCGGTTCGAAGCAGGGGCTCTTCGAGCAGGCAGTGCTCGAGGCCCTCGGCGCGTTCGAGGAGCTCGTCGACTCGCTGCAGCACCTCGACATCGGCACGGAGGAGGAGCGCCTCGTCGGCCCCTTCGTCGACTTCCTGCTGCAGCACCGCCTCGCCGTGCACATGTTCGTGAACCACCGCAGCACCGGGGCCGGCGAGTTCATCGCCACCCGAGTCGACCCCATCATCGAGCGGCTCGTCGTCGCCCTCTCGGACGACGACCCGGACCGCGCCCTGCGCATCGCCATCGGCCTCGCGGGAGTCGCCTACTGCCTCGCCAACGAGAACATCCCAGGCGAGGCCAACAAGCCGGAGCCGACACGCGACGAGCTCGTCGCCGCCCTCACCTTCATCTCGGCCACGCGCCGGTAGTCGACCGACGACAGTCAGG
This sequence comes from Pseudoclavibacter sp. AY1H1, assembly GCF_002931055.1. GTDB lineage: Bacteria > Actinomycetota > Actinomycetes > Actinomycetales > Microbacteriaceae > Pseudoclavibacter. The sequence continues at coordinate 28,479 of NZ_PSXX01000017.1, forward strand.
CAAAGAACCCATGGCCCTCCTCCTCTTCCGAATCGCCCGCGGCTCCTACCGCCACCCGTGGCGCGTCCTGTCCGCCTGGATCCTGCTGCTCGCCGTGCTGCTCGGCGTCGGCGTCGCTGCCGGAGGGGCGCTGAAGGAGTCGTTCGCGATCCCAGGCACCCAGTCGCAGGCGGCGCTCGACCGGCTCGGCGAGGTGTTCCCCGAGGCCGCAGGCGCGAGCGCGAGCATCGTCGTCGTCACGCCGACGGGTGACTCCGTCGAGGATGAGCCGTACCGCGGCGCCATCGACGATGCGGCGGACCGGCTCGGCGAGCTCGACGGAGTCAGCCAGGCGCTGTCGCCCTTCTCCGAGTTCGCGACCGACGCGATCTCCGACGATGCCGAAGCCGGCATCATCCGCGTGCAGTTCGACGGCACCAGCGAGGACATCAGCGAGGCGACGATCGACGAGGTCACCGAGATCGGCACCTCGCTCGAGGGGTCCGGCCTGCAGGTCGGCTTCGACGGTCAGATCTTCCAGAACCTCGAGTACGGCCTCACCCCGACCGAGGTCATCGGCGTGGTGTTCGCGGCCATCGTGCTGTTCGTCGCCTTCGGGTCGGTGCTCGCCGCAGGTCTCCCGCTCGCCTCCGCGATCGTCGGGGTCGGTGTGACGATGGGCGGGATCCTCTTCGCCGCGAAGTTCGTGGTCGTCTCCAGCGCCACCCCGCTGCTCGCGGTCATGATCGGCCTCGCCGTCGGCATCGACTACGCGCTCTTCGTCGTCTCCCGCCACCGCACGCAGCTCGCCACCGGCATGGACCCGGAGGAGTCCACGGCCACGGCCGTCGGCACCGCGGGCAACGCCGTCGTCTTCGCTGGCGTGACCGTCATGATCGCCCTGCTCGGCCTGGTGATCGTCGGCATCCCGTTCCTGAGCGTCATGGGCGTCGCCGCCGCCGCCGCGGTGTTCGCGGCGATGGCCGCCGTCATCACCCTCGTGCCAGCCCTCCTCGGCTTCGCCGGCGAGCGGATGCGGCCCAAGGCCGGGTCGCGCGCCTTCCGCCGCGAGACCGGCGCGAACGCGAAGCCCACCATGGGCAGAAGGTGGGTGCGACTCGTCATGCGGGCGCCGCTCGCCTTCGCGCTCGCGGTCGTCGCCATCCTCGGCACGCTCGCCATCCCCGCCCTCGACCTCAAGCTCGCACTGCCCTCCGGCGCCTCCGAGCCGGAGGACAGCGTCGCGCACATCGGCTACGACCTCGTCTCCGAGCACTTCGGGCCGGGGGCCAACGGGCCGCTCATCGTGATGGTCGACATCACGCAGGGCGACAACGACACACTGCTCGACGACCTGCAGCTCATCGCCGACCGCGTCGCGCAGGTCGACGGCATCGACACCGTCGGCGACCCGCTGCCGAACCTGACCGTCGACTCCGCGATCATCCAGGTCGTCCCCTCGACCGGACCGGACGACGACGAGACGCTGAGGGTCGTCGGCGAGATCCGCGACCTCGGCGACGAGCTCGAAGCCGAGACGGGCATGAAGACCTCGGTGACCGGTGCGACCGCCATCGCGCTCGACATCTCCGATCGCCTCAACCAGGCGCTCCTGCCGTTCGCGGCTGTCGTAGTCGGGCTCAGCTTCTTCCTGCTCATGATGGTGTTCCGGTCGATCCTCGTTCCCCTCAAGGCGGCGCTGAGCTTCCTGCTGAGCGTCTTCGCCGCCTTCGGAGTGGTCGTCGCGATCTTCCAGTGGGGGTGGTTCGCCGACGCCCTGCACGTCGTGCCCGGCCCCATCATCAGCTTCATGCCCATCCTGCTCATGGCCATCATCTTCGGGCTGGCCATGGACTACGAGGTCTTCCTCGTCTCCGGGATGCGCGAGGCCTACGTTCGCGGCGGGAACGCCAAGGAGGCGGTCGAGACCGGCTTCGCGAACGGCGCGCGCGTCGTCACGGCTGCCGCACTCATCATGTTCTTCGTGTTCGCCGCCTTCGTGCCAGAGGGAGCCGGCGTCATCAAAGCCATCGCCCTCGGCCTCGCGGCCGGGATCTTCTTCGACGCGTTCCTCGTGCGCATGACACTCGTTCCCGCCATCATGGCGATGCTCGGCAAGCGGGCCTGGGCCCTGCCCGCCTGGCTCGAGCGCATCCTCCCCGACCTCGACGTGGAGGGCGAGCACCTTCGCCACTACCGGCAGAACGCGGAATGGATGCGGGACCAGCCAGACGGCATCGCCATGGACGCGCTCATCGCCGGTTCCGACTCGGCGGCGACACGCCCCGTCACGGGCGGCATCGAGCGCGGCGGCGTGCTGCTCGTCGAAGGACAGCTCGCCGAACGGCGGCTGCTCGCCGCGACGCTCGCCGGACGCATCGCCCCCGTGAGCGGGCACGCCCACGCCCACGGGCACCTCACTCCCGGAGACGAGAGCGCGCTCATGCAGCGCGTCGCCGTCGTCGACGCGTCGACGCTCGACGCCAGATCCGCGGAGCTCACCGTCGGGGCGCTCCTCGAGGAGCGCCTCCGCCTCGGGCGCGGCGCCGCCGGGGGAGCCGTGCCGTCGGGACTCATCGACCAGGGAGTGGCCGAGATCTCGGCCGCCACAGCCCGCCTGCGCGACGGCTCGCCGCGCGTCAGCGCCGAGACGAGCCTCGGCGAGCTGCGGCCAGCATCCAGAGGAGTCGCGCTCGCCCGCATCGCGCTCGCCGAAGGGCCGGAAGTGCTTGTCCTCGACCTCGGGCCGGGAGCCGAACCGGACGTCACGACGCGCCTGGCGGCCGCCGTGCTCGCCGCCGCCAGCTCGCTCGCCGCACCGGAGACGACGATCGTGCTCGGGCTCCCCAGCGGACTCGACGCCGCCGCCATCCTCGGAGAAGTCCGCCGCCCCGCCGGGCGCATCCGCCTCGATGCGCAGCCGAGCGCACCCACCGGCACCCCAGCATCCACCCAAGCAGCAACCAGCACGCACAAGGGAGCACTCGCATGAGCGCCGCCGTCCTCCACGCCGTCACGGCCGACCGCGGGGCCCTGCGCCAGAGGCGCCTGCGCAACCTGCTCGTCGCCATCCTCGTGCCGCTCGTCGTCGCGGGTGCCTACTTCGCCGGCCTCGCCGGCGCGGAGGCACGCACCTCGGCGATCCCCGCGATGATCGTCAACAACGACCAGCTGCAGACCCAGACGGCGCCAGACGGCACGGAGACGACCGTCATCGCCGGACGCCTCGTCGTCAGCGCCCTCACCGATCCCGACACCGCGACGGGCTTCGACTGGCAGCTCGCCAACGCGGACACGGCCAAGGCAGCGCTGGAAGACGGTTCCGCGTATGTCGTCGTCACCATCCCGGAGGACTTCTCCGCGCGCATCACGGGCATCGCCGATGATGGGGCGCAGCCGGCCACGATCGACGTGACCACCGACGAGTCGCACGACTACCTCTCCCCGGCAATCGCCAACGGACTCGCAGATGCCCTCACCGCCCAGTTCGGCACGCAGGTGACCGAGATGGTCGCCGTGCAGCTCTTCGACGGCATCGGTCAGACGGCGACCTCGCTGCGCGACGCGGCAGACGGCGCCTCGCAGCTCGCCGACGGCGGCACGCAGCTCGGCTCCGGGCTCTCCCAGTTCGCCGACGGGCAGGACGAGCTCGCGACCGGGCTCGTGCAGAGCGCCGACGGTGCAGGCGAGCTCTCCACCGGTGTGACCACCTACGTGTCCGGAGTCGGCGAGCTCTCGAGCGGCATCAGCCAGTACACGGCGGGCGTCGACCAGCTCTCGGCGGGCGTCACGCAGTACACGAGCGGCGCCGACCAGCTCGCGGCCGGTGTCGGCAAGCTTGCCGCGCAGGCGCCAGGGCTCCGCGAAGGCGGCCAGCAGCTGCAGGACGCCGGCACCCAGCTCGAGGGATACTCGAGCGCCGTCACACAAGGCACCGCGACCTACCAGGAGCAGATCAGGCCAGCGCTCGTCGCCCTGAACGACTCCACAGACGGTCTCGTCGCCTGGTGCGCCGCGCTCGCCGACCCGACCCTCAAGACCGAGTGCGAGACGCAGCTGAAGGGCCTCGTCGGCACGACCGGTGGCGTCGACGGCCTCGTCGAGACCCTCGACAGCGCGACGGGCGAGCTCACCGCCGTGACCGAGGGCGCATCCGATCTGCCCACGCTCGGCGCCGGCCTCGTCCAGCTCGCCGACGGCCTCGTCCAGCTCAACGCCGGGGCCACGCAGCTCTCCGCCAGCTCAAGCAGCCTCACGACGGGAGCCTCCGACCTTGCGACGGCAGGCGACGAACTCGAGAGCGGCGCGTCCCAGCTCGTGACCGGCGGCGCCCAGCTCGAGACGGGTGCCAGCGCGCTCGCGACAGGGCTCGGGCAGCTCCGCGACGGGCAGCAACTGCTCGTCGACGGCGTCGCGCCCATCCAGGACGGCGTCGGAGAGCTCACCTCCGGTGCAAGCCAGCTCTCGACGGGCCTGAGCGACGGCGCCGCACAGGCCGAGAACGCCGTCGGCGACCCCGACGCGCTCGCCGAAGTGGTTGCCAACCCCGTGCAGGCGAACCAGACCATGCAGCACGAAGTGAGCTTCGGCGAGATCCTCACCACCCTCATCCTGCCGCTCGCCCTCTGGCTCACGGCCCTCGCGACCACGCTCATGCGGCGCCTCGTGCCGACCGAGGCCTACGCCTCCATGGCCTCGAACGGGCGCATCCTGCTCGACGCGACCAGGCGCATGCTCCTCCCGCTCAGCGCGGTGCTCTTCGCCGTCATGGTCATCGCCCACGGCTTCGTGGGGGTTCCCGTCACAGCCGCGTTCGCGACGCTCGGACTCGGAGCGCTCTGCGCGCTCGCCCTCATCGGGGTGCACCTGCTCTTCACGACGCTCTGGGGCAGGCGTGCCGCGGCCGTGGCATCCATGGGCCTGCTGAGCATCCAGGTGCTCGCCATGCGCGGTCTCGTGCCGCTCGAGCTGAAGTCGCCCTTCGTCGAGATGCTGTCGGGGCTGCTCCCCGGCACGCACCTCGCCGCTGGGCTGCAGCTCGCCTACTCGGGCGGCACCGCATCCGGAGTCGTCATGGCCGCTGTCGGCATGCTCGTCATCGCCGCCGTCGCCTTCGGGGCCGCCAGCCTGGTCATCGGCCGCAGGCGGCGCTCGAAGCCGTCGCTCGTGGCTGGACTCACGGCGAGCCGACGCGAGCCCGTCACCGTGTAGCCCCGGCTCGGCCGGCCCGGCCTCGCCTCACCACTGCAGGTTTCTGGATGGCTTTCTCGCCTCGGGATGGCCTGCAAGCCATCCGAAGTCGTGCAAGCCATCCCGAGAACCGAGTGCGGGAGGCGACCGGGCCTAGACGGTGTCGGAGACGGGGCGGCCGAGCTGCAGGTGCTCGTGCGCGAACGCGACCGTCTCGCGCAGCATGCGCAGGCGATCCGGCTCGTTCTTCGCCTTGCGCGTGTTCACCTCGGCGACCACATGGCCAGACCAGCCGATCGACGCGAGGTACTGGAGGGTCTCGGCCACGGGCTGCCCGCCCTCGCCGGGCGCGAGGTGCTCGTCGAAGAGCTTGTCGTTCGCCTCGGGCGCCTGTCCGTCGCAGAGGTGGATGTGCCGCAGCCGGTCGCCGGCCGCCTTCGCCATCTGCAGGGAGTCGCGGCCAGAGAGCGCGGCGTGCGAGAAGTCGAGCGTGATGGCGTCGCAGTCCATGTCGACCGGGTCGATTCCCGGCTTGTAGGCCTGCAGCGCCCGGCCGGACACCTTCCACGGGAACATGTTCTCGACGGCGATCTCGGTGCCGGTGTCCTCGTTGATCTCGCGGACGATGCCGAGGAAGTTCTCCGCGTATCCCGACTGCCACCGGAACGGCGGGTGCACGACAACCGTGGAGGCGCCGATGTCGCGGGCGAGCTCGGCGGAGCGCTGGAGCTTCGTGCGCTGGTCGCGGCCCCACACGAACTGCGTGAAGAGCAGAACGGGTGCGTGCACGGCCAGCACCGGGAGCTGGTACTTGTCGATGAGCCGCTTCAGCGCATCCACGCTTCGTGACGTCTGGTCCGTCGAGATCATGATCTCCATACCGTCGAAGCCCGCGTCGCGAGCTATCTGGAACGAGGTCTCGACAGACTTCGGGAACGTGCAGGAGGTGCTCATGCCGACGGTGATCATTTTCCGGAGATTACTCCTCCCGTCTGTCCGAAAGGTGACGGAGCCCGGCCCGGCTCAGGAGAGCCGGTACTCGAGTTCCGGTCGACCGGGTGTGCCGTACCTCGGCGTGCGCTCGGCGGCTGCCGTGTCGACGAGGTGCTCCAGGTAGCGGCGGGCAGTGACTCGGGAGAGGGCGAGCTGCTCGGAGAGCTCCTTGGCGGAGATGCCGCTGCCGGCGTCGAGGCCGCGGAGGGCGGCGATGACGCCCGTGAGGGTCTCGCTGGTCAGCCCCTTGGGGAGGCTCGACTGCGGTGCGGCGTGCCGGAGCGCTGCGAGGGTCTGGTCGACCTCGTCCTGGCTCGAGACGACGTGGTCGAAGAGGCCGGCACGGTATTCGCGGAGCGCTTCGAGCTTCTCCGCGAAGGTCTGGAACGTGAAGGGCTTCAGCAGGTAGTGGGCGATGCCGAGCGACACCGCCTGCTTGACCGTCGCGGCCTCGCGGACGGCGGTCACCGCGATGATGTCGACGTCGTGTCCCTCTGCCCGAAGCTTGCGGGCGACGTCGATGCCGGTCGCATCCGGCATGTTGATGTCTAGGAGGACGACGTCGATGCGAGCAGCATCGCCGTGGCCCGACGCTCGGACGGCGAGGATCGCGGCGGACGCCGTGCCGACGACGCCGACCGTCGTGAAGCCGGCGAGCCGGTCGACATAGGAGGCGTGCGCTCGTGCGGTCATGGGCTCGTCGTCGACGACGAGCACATGCAGGTCTCGCGGCGAGCGTTCGTCAGCGGTCATCCGACGCTCCTGCACTGCGCGAGGTGGCGCCTCGGGTGCCCGCGGGCACGTGGATTCGCGGCACGCCGTGCCCGGTCTCGGTCACCGTGCCCTCTGCTCGGGCCTCCGGCTGCTCGCGCAGCGGCAGGCAGACCGTGAACGCGGACCCCTCGACGTCGATGCTTCCCCCGGACCTGCGCACGGCCTGGCGGACGAGCGCGAGCCCGACGCCTCGGCCCTTGCCGGGCTTGCCGGAGACGCCGAAGTCGAAGATGCGGCTGAGGAAGTCCGGGTCGGGTCCCTCTCCGCTGTCGCTCACCTCGATGAGCACCTCCCCGTCGAGTTCCTCGACGAGCACCCGCACGGCGGGGGAGGGCGTCGTCCGGGCCGCCTCGAGCGCGTTGTCGACGAGGTTGCCGACGATCGTGATGAGGTCGCGAGCCGAGGCGCTCGCGGGGACCCGCTCCGGCAGGTGCAGCTCGAAGCGCACGTCCATCTCGTCGGCCTGCGCGGATTTGCCGAGGAGCAGGGCGACGAGCACCGGGTCCTCGACGGCGCGCACGAGGCGGTCGGCCAGCTCCTGGCTGACTCCGAGGGTCGAGCTGGCGAGGCGCATCGCCTCCTCCGGCTGCCCGAGCTCGATGAGGGCGATGATGGTGTGGAGTCGATTCGCGAACTCGTGCGCCTGCGAGCGGAGCGCCGCGGCGAGGGTCTGGGAGGTCTCGAGCTCGCCGCTCAGCTCCTCGATGCGGGAATGGTCGCGCAGCGTGACGACGGTGCCCGCGAACCGGGGAGCGTCGTGGCCGGGGCCGCGCGTCACGACCGCCTCGCCGTTCACGACGAGCACGTGGCGCTCCGTCACCACGATCTCGTCGACGACGGCCTCGCCGCGCAGCATCACCTCGCGGAGGATCTCGGGTGCCTCCAGGTCGCGCACCGGGACCGGCGCGGCGTGCTCGTCGAAGGGCGGCAGGCCGAGGTACTCGGCGGCCTTCACGTTCGTGAGCGCGATCCTGCCCTTCGTGTCGATGAGAACCAGGCCCTCGTCGATGGAGCGCAGTACCCCCTCGTAGTAGGCGAACATCCGCGCGAGGTCCTCCGGGCCGCGATTGTCGGTCACGCGGCGAAGATAGCGGCTGAGCGCCCAGGCGCCAGCCCCGCCGATGAGCAGCGCGCCGAGCGCGGACCAGAGGATGAGCGCGATACGGGACCCGGTCGCGACGTGCGCGTTCGACACGGTGACGCCCGCAGAGACGAGGGCGACGACCTCGCCGTCGTCCCAGATGGGGGCGACGGCGCGCACCGAGGGGCCGAGGGTGCCCGTGTAGGTCTCCGTGAAGGTGGAGCCGGCGAGTGCAGCGTCGATGTTGCCCTGGAACGGGCGGCCGATCTCCTCGGGGTTGCGGTGCGTGATGCGCACCCCGTCCGTGTCCATGATCGTGATGAAGTCGACGCCGGTGGAGTCGGAGATGGAGATCGCGTAGGGCTGCAGGGTGCTGCTCGGGGCGGCGGTCTCGAGCTGCTCCACGACGAACGGGTCGTGGGCGATGGTCTCGGCGACGGCGAGGCTGCGCAGCGCGGCGTCGTCTTCGGCTTCGCGTCTGGCATCCGCCCACACGATCGCCACGCCGATGCCGGTGAGCACGAGGATGGCGACGAACTGCAGCACGAAGAGGCGCGTCGCGACGCTCCAGCTTGCGAATCGCATGGCGCTCCTCCTCACGGTCGTCGCTTCTCCCGGCGCTGCACTGCACCGCCGGCGGTGAGAACAGTATGAACGCAAGTCGCGGCGGTCATGTGGGGGAGCGGATGCTCGATCCATCGTTCCCGACGCAGCTCGCGTCGGATCTCAAAGGAGAGAAGACAGCAATGGCGCTCACATCTCAGGACCAGAAGGCTCCGCGCAAGCGCGGCATCGACAAGACGCACTGGCTCTACATCGCCGTCATCATCGCGGTGCTCGCGGGCATCACGGTCGGTCTCGTCCTCCCGGAGTTCGGGAAGGCGCTCAAGCCCGTCGGGGAGGCGTTCGTCGCCCTCATCAAGATGATGATCGCCCCGATCATCTTCTGCACGATCGTGCTCGGCGTCGGCTCCATCGCGAAGGCCGCGACGGTCGGCAAGGTGGGTGGGCTCGCGCTCCTCTACTTCATCACGATGTCGACCTTCGCGCTCGGCATCGGCATGGTCGTCGGCAACTTCATCCACCCGGGTGAGGGCCTCAACATCGCCAGCGCGTCGTACGAGGCGGATGCGGCGAAGAGCGAGGGAACGGCCGACTTCCTCCTCGGCATCATCCCGACGTCGCTGTTCTCATCGCTGACGGACGGCAGCATCCTGCAGGTGCTGTTCGTGGCGCTGCTGCTCGGCTTCGGCCTGCAGAAGATGGGCACAAAGGCGGCGCCCATCATCGACGCGATCGCGCAGATCCAGGCGCTCGTGTTCCGCGTGCTCGGCATGATCATGTGGGTCGCCCCGGTCGGCGCGTTCGGTGCCATCGCCGCGGTCGTGGGGGCGACGGGCATCGACGCGGTCATCGCGCTCGGCACGCTCATGATCGCCTTCTACATCACGTGCGCGCTGTTCATCGTCGTGGTGCTCGGTTCGCTGCTGTGGCTCGTGGCCCGCGTCAACATCTTCAAGCTCATGAAGTTCCTCGGCCGCGAGTACCTCCTCATCGTGTCGACGTCGTCGAGCGAGGTCGCGCTGCCCCGCCTCATCGCGAAGATGGAGCACGTCGGCGTCTCGAAGTCGGTCGCCGGCATCACGATCCCGACCGGTTACTCCTTCAACCTGGACGGCACGGCCATCTACTTGACGATGGCGTCGCTGTTCATCGCCAGCGCGATGGGCACGCCGCTCTCGATCGGCGAGCAGGTGTCGCTGCTGGTCTTCATGATGATCGCCTCGAAGGGTGCCGCCGGTGTGACCGGTGCTGGCCTCGCGACGCTCGCCGGTGGCTTGCAGGCTCACCGCCCCGACCTCGTGGATGGCGTCGGCGTGATCGTCGGCATCGACCGCTTCATGTCGGAGGCGCGTGCCCTCACGAACTTCACGGGCAACGCCGTCGCGACGGTGCTCGTCGGAACGTGGACGAAGGAGATCGACAAGCAGCGCGTCGACCTCGTGCTCAGCGGAGGCGCCCCTTTCGACGAGGCGACCATGAACGAGGACGTGCATGGCTCGACCGACCACTCCCGTGACGCGAAGAGCGCACAGGTCATCGACCAGGAGCGCGCGACCGCGTAGGCCGCTCGGCGCGGTCGGCTGGGGCGGCCCGCGCACGCAGACCTGTGGGGTGTGCATCCGTTTCGCAAGAACCGGATGCACACCCCACAGGTCTGCGCGAGTCGCTTGAGGATTGCCCCGCGCGGTCAGATCACGCCGTCAGGTCGCGAACACCGGTGCTGGCTGGTGTCCGCGCGTTCCTGGTGAGGGTTCGCTGGCGCCAGAGAGCCCAACAGCCCGCTCCGAGACAGAGGAACGGGGTGATGGCGAAGAGCTGAAGGATGGCGACGCCGAGGAGAGCTCCACCGGAGAGCGCCAGTGCGGCTACGGCAGTCACGACCCGAGCCGTTGGCGGCCCCAAGTCGGCTGCGAGAAGGAGACCCGTTCCGAACAACGCCAGCGCCGCGGCCAAGACCGGCACGAGGGCGAACAGGTATCCCTCGGCGAGCGGTCGAACTGTCCAACAGGCCGCGATCAGTGCGAGCGCCAGTACCCAGGCCGCCGTCGCCCAGTCCGTGACGCGCCCCATGCGGCGTCGAAGCAGTGCGCTTCCCACGAAGAGAGTGGGGAGGGGCGCGAGGACGGCGAGGACGAGAATGAGCGAAGTCCAAAGCTCCGCGCCGGCGAGGTTGAAGTGATGGACAGCGAGACAGGTGGCACCGATCGTGCCACTCGAGGCTGCAACGATCCCGAACACTGAAGGGTCGCGGAAGGAACGCCGCCGGTCCAGGCCGGAGCTCCTCACGCAGCCCGGTTGACGCCCGCTCGCGGCGGCCAGCGCCACGACGAGCAATGTGCAGGCCGCCAGCGATGCGACGCCTGACCCCTCGCGCATGATCTCTGAGTAGGCCGCCCCGCTGAGCACGCCGAGTGCGATACCCGATGGCAGTCGGATCCAGACCGGACATGCGTCGCGGAGGGCGCCGGTGAAGACGAGTGCGGCGCCCGCCATGAACAGAGCCGTGCTCGTCGGCCAGGTGAGGTTGAGCGGGAAGGGCAACTCCGCCGCAGCACCGGCGAGAGGCAACAGCCAGGAAGCGAATTCGATGCTCCCCGCCAGGGCGCTCAGTGCAAATGCCGCCGCCGCGAGTGCCGCGGGCCAGGCATTCAGCAAGCGCGCGCGGACCGCGAGCACGACCACGGCGACCCCGAACGCTGTGACGCCGATGGCACGCCCGATGAGGACGGCGGCGAGGAGCGCAGGGCTGATGGACAGAAAGGTGTCGCCGGTCATGAGTCGCTGTATGAGGCCGACTGTGGCGGGACCAGAGAGGCTCACCAGAGCGAGCAATGCACAGACCAGCGCGACCTTGTAGCTCGCGCGCTCCGCCAGGCCGTGCACGCGGATGGACCACGCTTCGGCAACCCCGGGCCTCATCGCGCCGCGCGCTGCCGCGTCGTCTTCGAGCATCCCGAGGAAGACCTCGCCGTTCTCTTCGCGCCAGGCCCTCGGGTACCAGCGGAGCAGCTTGCCGTAGCTCACAGGGGCACCACTGCGCTCATGCCCACGGTGCCCGGGCGGAACGCCGCTGGTGGAGGCGTGGCCAGGCGCTCCTCGGCGGCGCGTGCCCGAGCCATGAGCCGTGCGGTCTCGTCCTTCAGGGCTTCCCTGCCGTCCGGCGTGAGCTCGTAGTAGCGCCGTGCGCGACCATCCACGGTCTCTTCGCCTGCCCGCTGGATGCGCCCGTCGCGTTCGAGGCGGTCGAGGGAGGCGTAGAGCGTGGTCACTCGCAGCTTCACGGCACCGTCGCTCAGCTCTTCGGCGTCTCTGAGGATGCCGTAGCCATGTTGGCGACCGCCTGCCAACGCCGTCAGGATCCAGAATGCAGCTTCAGTCATGTGTGGGAATATACCCACATTGGGAATATCTCGTCAATCGGCGAGGTCATCACGGTCTGCCTAGAGCCAGTCGCGCCTCTTGAACACGATGTAGAGCACGACGGAGGAGCCGATGACGAGGGTGATGGACGCGATGAGGCCCTCGACCTGGTCGTGGCCGGGGAAGTCGACGTTCATGCCGAAGAAGCCCGTGATGGCTGTCGGGACGGCGATGATCGCCGCCCAGCCCGTGACCTTCTTCATGATCTCGTTCATCTTGTTGCCCTGCAGGGCGATGCTGGTCTCGATGGCCGTCGAGATGTGGTCGGCGAGTGTCTCCGACCAGTCGGCGGCAAGGCCAGCATGGTCTCCGACGTCGGCGAAGTAGGGGTGCAGCTCCGGCGCCACCTTCTCCTCTCCCTGGTGGATGAGGAGGGTGATGACCTCCTTGAGGGGGAGCGTCGCGTGGCGCAGCTTGGAGACGCTGCGGCGCAGGGTGAATGCGCGCCGCTGCACCTCGCTGGTGTCGGGCCGTTCGCTGAAGAGGCCGTCGCTGAGCGCCTCGATGACCTCGTCGAGCCGCTCGACCGAGTCGGTGTGGCTGTCGACGACGGTGTCGAGCAGAGCCCACACGAGCCATGGGACCCCGTAGGTGGAGAGCTCCTCGTTGTCGTCGTGCCGCTTCGCGACCGCGTCGATGGGGAAGCGATCCTCGTGGACGGTGACGAGGATGCCGGGCAGGATGAAGGCCGTCAGCCGCGAGATCTCGACGGTGCCCTCCTCGTCGCACTCCGACGCCGAGAGCGTCAGCAGGAGGTGCGAATCGAACCTCGCGAGCCGTGGCCGCTCGAGGTGGGATCGCGCGTCCTCGACCGCGAGCTGGTGCAGGTCGAGGAGCGTCGCCAGCTCGTCGAGGGCACCCTCCTCGTCGAGCGTCAGGTCGACCCAGACGGTGCAGTTCGCGGATGCTCGGTGCTCGGCGAGGGCCGTCAGCGAATGCTCACCCTCGACTCGCTTTCCTTCGCGGTAGAGCCTCTTCGTCTGCATGCGGCTCATCGTACGACCGCGGCTGGCGTCAGCTGTGCGGGGACTGTGCGGCGCTCGCGGGAGGCTTGCCGTAGCTGAGTCTGCGGATGGCCCACTCGGCCGGTCCCGGCTTGCCTGCCCGCTCGAGCAGGACGGCGCCGAGGAGCGTCACGAGCCACGCGCCGGCCCCGATGAGGAACGCGCCACCGGTGCCGACCGTGCCGCCCAGACCGAGCGACCAGGCGGGCATGAGGAGCAGGAAGATGACGGACTGTGCCAGGTAGCCGGACATGGAGCGGCGCCCGAGGGCGGTCAGTGCCCCGACGATGGGGCCGGGCGCGGTCCCGGCCCGCTGGCTGCGGGCGACGATGAGGGCGAAGAGCGCCGCGTAGCCAGCCCCGGCCAGGATGCCGGTGGCGGAGTGCAGCGATCCGGCCAGGAACCACACCGGGCCAGGCTCGAAGCCGAACGCGAGCCCCAGGGCGAACGGGATCCCGCCGATGACGGCCGCCGCGACGCCGGCCGTCGCGATGAGACGCACGGCGCGAGCGTGCTCCCACGGCCGCTCGAGGAGCTGGTGCCTCGCCATGATGAGGCCGAGCATCATGGGTGGGAGGACCCCGAGCACTGTCAGCGGCGCGAACGCCAGGAACGGCAGGAACTCGCCCACGCGCGTGGCCTGCGCATCCAGGAACGTCTCGCTCAGGACCGACGGCATCTGGACGATCGCCCCCGTCTCCATCTCGCTGAGCCCGGACGCCGCAGCCCCGTCGCCGCTGCCGAACGCGATGGCAAGCGGGGCGGTGATGCCGAAGACGAGCCAGAGTACCCAGCTCGGTGAGCGCATCAGCAGGATGAGGACGAAGCCTGCGAGGGCGTACGTGTGCATGATGTCGCCCATGAAGAGGAGAAGCCCGTGGAGGGCGCCGAACACGAACAGCCACGTGTTGCGCTTCGCGAGGAGCCCGCGCACCACCGGCCACGGCGTGCCCCTGCGCTCCTCGCGGGTGACGAGCTGATGCAAGCCGTACGCGAACAGCAGCGAGAAGAGGGGGAAGCTGCGGTTGTCGATGAAGAGCGCACCGAGGACATCGGCGATGCGGTCGCCGACGCCAGGGTCCAGTGGGCGGAACAGGATGCCCTGTTCCCTGCCGTACAGGTACACGGTGAGGTTCGCGATCGCGATGAAGAGGAGGGCGAAACCTCGAGCCGCATCCGGCGCGAGAGCACGCGCCTGAGTCGCCGTGGGCTGGAGTCCTGGCGGTGAGAGCTGCATGCACACACGCTACCGAGAACGGCATTCGGCACACACGCAGTCAACTGCCAGGTAAAATAAATCTGTCCACACCGCTGCATGAGCTCCAGGAGGCCGAATGATCGCGTTCCTGGCTATCTTCCTCGGCGCGAGCATCCTCATTCCGGTGCTCCACAGGTGGCTTCGGAACGTGACGTTCCTCGTCGCCGCCGCCGTCCCCGCCGTCGCCTTCGTCTGGACCGCGCTGCTCGGTCCGCGCATCCTGAGTGGCGAGGTGCTCGTCGAGAGCATCCCCTGGATCCCGCAGATCGACATCGCCATCGCCATGCGGATGGACGTGCTCGCCTGGGTCATGACGCTCATCGTCACGGGCATCGGCTCGCTGGTGCTCGTCTACTGCGGCCGCTACTTCAAGCCGGACGAGCCCGACATCGGCCGCTTCGCCGCGGTGCTGCTCGCCTTCGCCGGCGTCATGTTCGGCCTCGTGCTCGCCGACGACATCTACCTCCTCTTCATCTTCTGGGAAGCGACGAGCGTGCTCTCCTTCCTGCTCATCGGGCACTACTCGTCGAAGCGCGCGAGCCGCGGTGCTGCGATGCAGGCGCTGCTCGTCACGACGCTCGGCGGCCTCGCCATGCTCGTCGGCCTCGTCATGCTGCACGCCTCGACCGGCACGTCGCTGCTGTCCGGGATCATCGCGAACCCGCCCGAGTTCGACGGCTTCACCATCACGGCCATCATGCTCGTGCTCGCGGGCGCGGTCACGAAGTCGGCCCTCGCGCCGTTCCATTTCTGGCTCCCCGCCGCGATGGCCGCGCCCACCCCGGTGAGCGCGTACCTGCACGCCGCGGCCATGGTGAAGGCCGGCATCTACCTCATCGCGCGCCTCGCACCCGGCTACGCGGAGATGCCCGGCTGGCGCGAGGTGCTCGTCACGATCGGCATCGCGACGATGCTCATCGGCGGGTGGCGTTCGCTGCGCCAGCACGACCTCAAGCTGATCCTCGCCTACGGCACCGTCAGCCAGCTCGGCTTCATGACCATCGTCGTCGCCTTCGGCACGCGGGACGCGGCGCTCGCGGGCCTCGCCATGGTCATCGCCCACGCGTGCTTCAAGGCCGCGCTGTTCCTCATCGTCGGCATGATCGACCACCGCACGGGAACCCGCGACATCCGCAAGCTCTCCGGCCTCGCGAAGGCCGCACCCGTGCTGTTCTGGATGACGGCGCTGGCGATCGCCGCCATGGCCGGCGTGCCCCCGATGTTCACGTTCGTGGCCAAGGAGGCCATCCTCACGGCCCTCCTCGAGGCGGGCGAGGCCGGCAACATGTGGGGCTGGGTCGCACTTGTCGGCGTCATCATCGGCACCGTGTTCACGGTCGCCTACTCGGCCCGCTTCCTCTACGGCGCCTTCGCGTCGAAGCCCGAGGTCGAGCGCGTCCGCTACGTGCCAGAGCACCTCGACTTCATGTTCTCCCCGCTCATCCTCGTCGCCGCCTCGCTCGGCCTCGGCTTCGCCTCCGGCCTCGTCGACCCCGTGCTCGCGATGTACGCGGACACGCTGCCGGAGATGCCGGGCGCCAAGCCGTACTACCTGGCCCTGTGGCACGGATTCGAGCCAGCGCTGTTCATCACGATCGGCACCTTCATCCTCGGTGGCCTGCTCTTCCTCTGGCGGGCGCCCGTCGCCCGCGCCCAGGCGAAGGTGCCGCCGCTCATCGAGTCGTCGCGCGGCTACTGGACCACGATGCGCGTCGTCGACGTCATCGCCGCCCGCACCACCGCGACCACCCAGCGCGGTTCGCTGCCCTTCTACCTCGCGTCGATCTTCATCATGTTCGTCGTCGCCTCCGTCTTCACGCTCGTCACGATGGACACCCCGGTGCCCGCGTTCGAGACCGAGATCCGCTGGCAGGAGATCGCGATCATCCTGATCATGATCCTCGCCGCGTTCTTCGTGACGAGCTCGGAGAAGCGCTTCCAGGGCGTCATCCTCGTGGGCGTCACCGGCTACGGCATGGCGGGGCTCTTCGCGCTTTCCGGCGCCCCGGACCTCGCGATCACGCAGGCGCTCATCGAGACGATCACGCTCGTCGTGTTCGTCCTCGTGCTGCGCCGGCTCCCGGCACGCCACGGCAAGGCGCTCAAGAACCCGCCATCGTGGCTGCGCTGGCTCATCGGCGGCTCCGTCGGGATCGTCATGGCCATCGTCGCCTGGATCGCGCTCGCCTCCCGCCAGGCTTCCCCCGACTCGCTGTTCTTCCCCGAGTTCGCCTTCAAGGGCGGGCACGGCTCGAACATCGTCAACGTCACGCTCGTCGACATCCGCGGCTGGGACACGATGGGGGAGCTCTCCGTGCTCATCGCCGCCGCCACGGGCGTCGCGAGCCTCGTCTACCTCAACAACCGCGGCCGCTCGCGCGTGGACGCCGCCCGCGGCCCGCGCTTCCTGCGCGCCTCGCGTCCCGTCACCGAGCCCATCGACCTCGCGGCCGTGAGCGCCGCCGGCCAGAAGCTCGGCAAGGCAGACAAGCTGCAGGGGGAGCGCCGCAAGGTCTGGCTCATCGCCGGGAAGTCGCTCGCCCCGAACAACCGCTCGATCATCCTCGAGGTCGTCGTGCGGCTCGTGTTCCACGCGCTGCTCATCGCATCCCTCTTCCTCCTCTTCACCGGCCACAACACCCCAGGTGGCGGCTTCGCGGGCGGTGCCGTCGCGAGCCTCGCGCTCGCCGCGCGCTACCTGGCCGGCGGCAGGGCCGAGCTCGATGAGGCAGTGAAGGTGGATGCGGGTCGGCTGCTCGGCATCGGGTTCCTGCTCGCGACGCTCACGGCGCTCGTGCCGATCTTCTTCGGCCAGGCACCCTTCACCTCCTCGTGGATCGACCAGGACATCCCCGGCATCGGCCAGTTCGTCTTCGTCACGTCGACCGTCTTCGACATCGGCGTCTACCTCATCGTCATCGCGCTGGTCATCGACATCCTGCGCTCCCTCGGCTCGGAGATCGACCTGCAGATCGAACAGGATGCGTCCCCCGACTCCGACTCGGCTGCCGAGCACGACGGCCTCCAGGGCGAGACCCCGGACGGTGGCGAGACGGGCTACAACACGGGGGCGCTCGCCCGCGTCAACGAAGAGGTCGAAGCCGTTCAGTCAGATATCGAACCCGTCGAATCCGAGGAGGTGACCCGCTCATGACCCTGTCCCTCGTGCTCCTCGTCGGCATGGCCGCGCTCTACACGTGCGGCGTCTACCTGCTCCTCGAGCGCAGCCTCACGCGCATGCTCCTCGGGATCCTGCTCGTCGGCAACGCCACGAACATCCTGCTCTTCTTCATGTCGGGCAGCTTCGGCCTCGCCCCCATCTACGACCCTGATGTCGCGCCGGAGGACTACTCCGACCCGATCCCACAGGCCTTCATCCTCACGGCCATCGTCATCACCTTCGGCGTGACGGCCTTCATGCTCGCCCTCATCTACCGCTCGTGGCGCCTGGCGCAGGCCGACACCGTGAGCGACGACGAAGAGGACATCGCGATGCGCACGGCCGACCTGTCTCAGGACGACGAGGAGTTCGACGAGGACGACTCGGGCGACACGGAGTTCGGGGAGTACGCGGAAGCGGCGGTCTCGACCGCCCGCATCAACATGGGCGGGGGGCCGAAACCCGGCTCGGGCAAGGACAGCTTCGCCGAGGCATCGCTCAAGGCCACCGAGCCGAGCAACCGGCACGAGGAGCTCGAGGAGTTCCGGGCCGGTGAGCAGGATGCGGAAGCCGAGCAGGGCTCGCAGCCCGACGGTGCTCGCGAGGTCGGACTCGACTCCGGCGCCGACGACCACGCCGAACCGCACGACGACGCAGGGAAGGGGGACCGCTCATGACCTGGCTCGTTCCCCTCATCGTGCTCGTGCCGCTCATCGGAGCGGCCCTCACGCTGACCGCGGCTCGCGCGGCACGCCTCCAGATCTTCCTGGCCCAGGCGACGCTCGTGCTCGCACTCGTCGTGAGCATCGGCCTGCTCGTGGCCGTCAACACCTCGGGTGAGGCGCTCGTCGTGCAGGGCGGCGGCTGGCTCGCCCCCTTCGGCATCTCGCTGGTCGTCGACCAGCTGTCGGCGATGCTCGTGCTCGTCACGAGCATCGTGCTGCTCGCCGTCATGGCGTTCTCCATCGGACAGGGCGCAGCGGACGGCGACGACGAGACGCCCGTCTCCATCTTCTACCCCACCTACCTCGTGCTGGCGGCTGGCGTCTACAACGCGTTCATCGCCGGCGACCTCTTCAACATGTTCGTGGGCTTCGAGATCCTCCTCGTGTCGAGCTTCGTGCTCATCACGCTCGGCGGCACGACGGAGCGCATCAAGGCGGGCGTGACGTACATCGTCGTCAGCCTCGTGTCCTCGTTCATCTTCCTCGGCTCGATCGCCCTCATCTACGGCGCAGTCGGCACCGTGAACTTCGCGGAGATCGCCGTGCGGATGGCCGAGCTGCCGCAGGACGTGCAGCTCATGCTGCACATGCCGCTCCTCATCGCGTTCGCCATCAAGGCGGCGCTCTTCCCACTGTCCTTCTGGCTGCCGGACTCGTACCCGTCGGCGCCAGCACCGGTGACGGCCGTGTTCGCGGGCCTGCTCACCAAGGTGGGCGTGTACGCCATCCTGCGCACCGAGACGCTGCTGTTCTGGGACAACGACATCTCGGTGCTGCTCATGGTCATAGCGCTGCTGACGATGGTCGTCGGCATCCTCGGCGCCGTGGCGCAGGCGGGCATCCGACGAATGCTGTCGTTCACGCTCGTCAGCCACATCGGCTACATGATCTTCGGCGTCGCGCTCGGCACGGAGCTCGGTGACGCCGCGACGGTGTTCTACATCGTCCACCACATCATCGTGCAGACGGCGCTGTTCCTCGTCACGGGTCTCATCGAGCGCATCGCGGGCTCGTCCTCGCTCACGCACCTGGGCGGGATGCTCAAGCGCGCGCCGTTCGTGGCGGTGCTGTTCTTCATCCCGATGCTCAACCTCGGCGGCATCCCGCCGTTCTCGGGCTTCATCGGCAAGGTCGGCCTCTTCACGGCTGGCGCGGCGGAGGGCAGCGTGCTCAGCTACGTGCTCATCGGCGCGGGTGCCGTGACGAGCCTCCTGACGCTCTACGCCCTCATCCGCGTCTGGAACCTCGGCTTCTGGCGCACGCAGGAGCAGGTCGTCGACTTCTCGTCGCCCATGACGGAGCGCATCTCCGACACCCCCGAGTCCGCCGTCGTGACCGAGACGAAGTCCTCGTCGCGCCTCATGACGATCGCGACGACCACCATGGTCGCCGTGAGCGTCGCCATCACGGTCTTCGCCGGCCCCATCTACGAGTGGTCCGAGACGGCCGCGTTCGACCTGGTACCCGCCGAGTACATCAGCTCGGTCTCCAACGGGGAGGTGCTCAAGCCATGAAGGTGAAAGACGTCAGCGCCCGCAAGCCGAGGCGACACGCCATCCTCGTCCAGCTGCCGCTGCTGCTCGCGCTCGTCGCGTTCTGGCTGGTGCTGTGGGGGCACGTCGACGTCATCAGCGTCGTCACCGGGATCATCTTCTCGGTCATCATCGTCGAGGTCTTCTACCTGCCGGCGGTCGACCTCTCGGGTCGCTTCAACCTGTGGTGGAGTCTCGTCTTCTTCGTGAAGTTCCTCTACCGCCTCGTGAGCGCATCCCTCATCGTCGCGTGGCTCGCGTTCCGGCCCGCGAAGCCGCCACTCGGCTCCGTGGTCTCGGTGCAGCTGCGCACGCGCAGCGACTTCGTGCTCACGCTCACCGCCGAGGTGAACATGCTCATCCCCGGCTCCATGGTGGTCGAGGTCGACCGGATGCACTCCGTGCTGTACCTGCACGTGCTCGATGCCTCCACCGACGAGGCCGTCGAGTCCGTCAAGGCGCTTGCGCTCGACGTCGAGGAGGGCCTCGCGCTCGCCCTGGGCACACGCGACGACCTCTGGCGAGTCAACCGAGACCGGGTGCGCCGCGGCCTCGGCCCCATCGGCCAGTCGCCGGCGCAGAAGAAGCACGAGGGCATCCGCGACAAGCAGTTCGCGCACGACATGCCCGTCTTCATCGAGGGCGCGGCGGGCAGCCGCTCAACGGCTCCGGAGGGGAACAAGTGATGGTCGTCGACGTGCTCGTCTGGATCTTCGGCACGATGTTCGCGGTCGCCGCGCTGCTCGCGGTGATCCGCATCATCCGCGGCCCCTCCATCATCGACCGCATGGTCGCGTCCGACGCGCTCCTCACGATCCTCATCTGCGTGCTCGTCGCCGACATGATCATCCGCGGACACACGGACACCCTCCCGCTGGTCCTCGCGCTCGCGATGACCGCATTCATCGCCTCGGTCGCAGTGGCCAGGCACGTCACCAGGCAGGAGGCGAACGCCAGTGAGCGCTTCTGACCCGCTTCTCGCATCCGGGGGGCTCCTCTCCGAGGGGCCACTCGAGATCCTCGACGTCATCTCCCTCGTCTGCCTCGGCCTCGGCGCGCTGCTGTCGCTCGCCGCGGGCGTCGGCCTCATGCGCTTCTCCGACGTGCTCATGCGCATGCACGCGCAGACGAAGCCGCAGATCGCCGGGCTCATGTTCCTGCTCATCGGCCTCGCCGTCCAGCAGACGCACCTGCCGACGATCCTGTTCCTCATCCCGATCATGTTCTTCCAGATGCTGACGACCCCGGCGGGTGCGACGATGCTCGCGCGAGCCGGCTACCGCAGCAGGCAGTTCGACAACGTGCCCCTGTACGCCGACGAGCTCGC
Source organism: Pseudoclavibacter sp. AY1H1 (assembly GCF_002931055.1). GTDB lineage: Bacteria > Actinomycetota > Actinomycetes > Actinomycetales > Microbacteriaceae > Pseudoclavibacter. The sequence continues at coordinate 49,486 of NZ_PSXX01000017.1, forward strand.
GGCCGCCGTCGAGAGCGCGCAGCGCCGCACGGACGACGAACTGACTCGGGCGCACGCCGTCCGGACCGGCCAGCCGGAACGAGAGCCGGCACCCGAGCACGAGGGCCTCGGGCACGGCGAGAAGTAGCCTGTCGCGACGGCACTGCCCGGCCGTCGCCGCGGCGTAGAATGGCGGGCATGCCTGAGCCAGAAATCGACATCAAGCCACGCAGTCGGGTCGTCACCGACGGCATCGAAGCCACCACGTCGCGCGGCATGCTCCGCGCCGTGGGCATGGGCGACGAGGACTGGGACAAGCCGCAGATCGGCATCGCGTCCTCGTGGAACGAGATCACCCCCTGCAACCTCTCCCTCAACCGCCTCGCGCAGGGCGCGAAGGAGGGCGTGCACTCGGGCGGCGGCTACCCGCTGCAGTTCGGCACCGTCTCCGTCTCCGACGGCATCTCGATGGGCCACGAGGGCATGCACTTCTCGCTCGTCTCGCGCGAGGTCATCGCCGACTCCGTCGAGACCGTCGTCATGGCCGAGCGCCTCGACGGCACGGTCCTCCTCGCGGGATGCGACAAGTCGATCCCCGGAATGCTCATGGCTTCCGCACGCCTCGACCTCTCGAGCGTCTTCCTCTACGCGGGGTCCATCGCGCCGGGCTGGGTGAAGCTCTCGGACGGCACCGAGAAGGACATCACGATCATCGACTCCTTCGAGGCGGTCGGCGCCACGAAGGCCGGCAAGATGTCCGAGTCCGACCTGAAGCGCATCGAGTGCGCCTTCGCGCCAGGCGAGGGTGCCTGCGGTGGCATGTACACGGCCAACACGATGGCCTCCGTCGCCGAGGCCCTCGGCCTCAGCCTGCCGGGCTCGGCGGCTCCCGCGTCGGCCGACCGCCGCCGCGACGCGTTCGCGCACCGCTCCGGCGAGGCCGTGGTGAACCTGCTCCGCCAGGGCATCACGACGGGCGACATCCTCACGAAGGAGGCCTTCGAGAACGCGATCGCGATCGCGATGGCACTCGGCGGATCGACCAACGTCGTGCTCCACCTCCTCGCGATCGCCCGCGAGGCGCAGGTCGACGTCACCCTGCACGACTTCAACCGCATCGGCGACAAGGTTCCCCACATCGCCGACATGAAGCCCTTCGGCAAGTACGTCATGAACGACGTCGACCGCCACGGCGGCATCCCCGTCGTCATGAAGGCGCTCCTCGACGAGGGCCTCATGCACGGCGACGCGCTCACGGTGACGGGCAAGACGCTCGCCGAGAACCTCCGCGACCTCAATCCCGACCCCGTCGACGGCGACGTCGTGCACACGGTCAGCAACCCCATCCACGCGACCGGCGGCATCACGGTGCTGCACGGCTCCCTCGCTCCCGAGGGCGCGGTCGTCAAGACGGCCGGCTTCGACGCCGACGTGTTCGAGGGCCCAGCGCGTGTCTTCGAGCGCGAACGCGGCGCGATGGATGCCCTCACGAACGGCGAGATCGAAGCGGGCGACGTCATCGTCATCCGCTACGAGGGCCCGAAGGGTGGACCGGGCATGCGCGAGATGCTCGCCATCACGGCGGCCATCAAGGGCGCAGGTCTCGGCAAGGATGTACTACTCTTGACGGACGGACGATTCTCAGGCGGCACAACCGGCCTGTGCATCGGCCACATTGCACCGGAAGCGGTCGACCAAGGTCCTATCGCTTTCGTCCGCAGTGGAGATCTGATTCGGGTCGACATCGCGGCTCGCTCGATCGACCTACTCGTCGACGAAGCTGAGCTCGCCTCCCGCCGAGAAGGCTGGGAACCGCTCCCTCCGAAGTTCACGCGCGGCGTGCTTGCGAAATACTCGAAGCTCGTTCGCAGCGCGTCCGAGGGCGCGACCACGGGCTAGCCCTCAGGGCTGTCCCTCATCGACCGCGCTCGACTCATCGAGTACGAAGAAGAACGGATCTCATGACGCAGGAAACTGCCGCCCGCATCGCCGCGGCGTCACCACCCTCCGCTGGGCACGAGCCCGAGATGCTGACCGGAGCCCAGGCTGTCGTCCGCACCCTCGAGAACCTCGGGGTCACGGACGTCTTCGGACTGCCGGGTGGCGCCATCATCGAGGTGTACGACCCACTCCTCGACAGCACCAAGCTCCGCCACATCCTGGTTCGCCACGAGCAGGGCGCCGGCCATGCCGCCGAGGGCTACGCCTCGGCGAGTGGCCGCACCGGCGTCTGCATCGCGACCAGCGGCCCAGGCGCAACGAACCTCGTCACCGCGATCGCCGACGCCTACATGGACTCGGTGCCGCTGCTGGCCATCACCGGCCAGGTGTTCTCGCACCTCATGGGAACGGACGCCTTCCAGGAGGCCGACATCATCGGCATCACCATGCCGGTGACGAAGCACAGCATCCTCGTCCGCACGCCGGAGGAGATCCCGGCGGCCATCGCCGCGGCGTACCACATCGCGTCGACCGGTCGCCCCGGGCCCGTGCTCGTCGACATCACGAAGGACGCGCAGCAGAAGAAGGCGCCGTACGTCTGGCCGGTGAAGCTCGACCTGCCCGGCTACCGCCCGGTCCTGAAGGCGCACGGCAAGCAGATCCTCGCCGCGGCGCAGCTCATCGCGCAGGCCAAGAAGCCCGTCTTCTACCTCGGTGGCGGCATCGTCCGCTCCGGTGCGTCCGCCGAAGTGCAGCGCCTCGTCGAGAAGACCGGTGCGCCGGCCGTCACGACGCTCATGGCACGCGGCGCGTTCCCCGACTCGCACCCGCAGATGCTCGGCATGCCCGGCATGCACGGCACGGTACCCGCGGTGCTCTCGCTGCAGGAAGCCGACCTGCTCATCACGATCGGTGCCCGGTTCGATGACCGAGTGACCGGCAAGTCGGCGCTCTTCGCGCCGAACGCCAAGGTCATCCACGTCGACATCGACCCCGCCGAGATCTCCAAGATCCGCACGGCCGACGTGCCGATCGTGGGTGACGCGCGCGAGGTCGCCATCGACCTCCTCGCCGCCGTCACCGACCACGCTCCCGCGGAGGCCTCGCGCCTCGAAGAGTGGTGGACCTACCTCAACGGCCTCAAGGCGGAGTTCCCGCTCGGCTTCACCGAGCCGAGCGACGGCCTCCTCTCGCCGCAGCGCATCATCCAGCGCATCAGCGAGCTCACCGGGCCCGAAGCCATCTACGCGGCGGGCGTCGGCCAGCACCAGATGTGGGCGGCGCAGTTCGTCAAGTACGAGCGCCCCAACGCGTGGCTCAACTCCGGCGGCGCCGGCACCATGGGCTACGCCATCCCAGCGGCGATGGGCGCCAAGGTCGCCGAACCGCACCGCACGGTGTGGGCGATCGACGGCGACGGATGCTTCCAGATGACCAACCAGGAACTCGCGACCTGCGCGATCAACGACATCCCCATCAAGGTCGCGATCATCAACAACTCGTCGCTCGGCATGGTGCGACAGTGGCAGACGCTCTTCTACGACGGACGCCACTCGAACACCGACCTCAACACGGGGCACGAGACGGTCCGCATCCCCGACTTCGTGAAGCTCGCCGACGCCTACGGGGCGCTCGGCATCCGCGTCACGAAGGAGGAGGAGATCGACGCCGCGATCAAGCTCGCACTCGAGACCAACGACCGCAGCGTCGTCATCGACTTCGTCGTGAGCGCCGACGCCATGGTGTGGCCGATGGTGCCGCAGGGCGTCTCGAACAGCTTCGTCCAGTACGCCAAGGAACACAGCCCGACCTTCGAGGGGGAGTAGAACATGTCGAAGCACGTACTTTCCCTCCTCGTCGAGGACAAGCCGGGCCTCCTGACGCGCGTCGCCGGGCTGTTCGCCCGCCGAGGCTTCAACATCGAGTCGCTCGCCGTCGGAACGAGCGAGGTCGAAGGGCTCTCGCGCATCACGGTCGTCGTGGACGTCGAGGAGTTTCCGCTCGAGCAGGTGACCAAGCAGCTCAACAAGCTCATCAACGTCATCAAGATCGTCGAACTCGAATACGACGCCTCCGTGCAGCGCGAGCACCTCCTCGTGAAGGTCAAGGTCGACGCGACGACGCGCTCGCAGGTCATCGAAGCCGTCAACCTGTTCCGGGCCCGCGTCGTCGACGTGGCGACGGATGCGCTCGTCATCGAGACCACGGGCGACACGGGCAAGGTGCAGGCCTTCCTGCGCGTGCTCGAGCCGTACGGCATCCGCGAGATCGTCCAGTCGGGCCTCGTGGCCGTCGGGCGCGGCGCCAAATCCATGACCGAGCGGGTCGCACGCTGACCCTCGCGTCGCGCGCATCCGCTCAGCACCACCCAAACGCCAGAACGCCAACAATCAAGGAGCACACAAGTGGCTGAAATCCTGTATGACACCGACGCAGACCTGAGCATCATCCAGAGCAAGAAGGTAGCCATCGTCGGCTACGGCTCGCAGGGCCACGCCCACGCGCAGAACCTTCGCGACTCCGGCGTCGAGGTCAAGATCGGCCTGAAGGACGGCTCCAAGTCGGCCCCCAAGGCCCAGGAAGATGGCTTCGAGGTCCTCAACGTTGCGGATGCAGCCGAGTGGGCCGACGTCATCATGATCCTCGCCCCCGACCAGCACCAGCGCTCCATCTACACGGACAGCGTCAAGGACAAGCTCAACGAGGGCAAGACGCTCGCGTTCGCCCACGGCTTCAACATCCGCTTCGGCTACATCGACGCCCCCGAGGGCGTCGACGTGATCCTCGTCGCCCCGAAGGCCCCCGGCCACACGGTGCGCCGCGAGTTCGTCGCAGGCCGCGGCATCCCGGACATCATCGCCGTCGAGAACGACGCGTCGGGCACCGCCTGGGCGACCGCGCTCTCCTACGCAGCCGCCATCGGCGGAACCCGTGCCGGCGTCATCAAGACGACCTTCACGGAGGAGACCGAGACCGACCTCTTCGGCGAGCAGGCTGTGCTCTGCGGCGGCACGTCGCAGCTCATCCAGTACGGCTTCGAGACGCTCACCGAGGCTGGCTACCAGCCCGAGATCGCCTACTTCGAGGTGCTCCACGAGCTGAAGCTCATCGTCGACCTCATCTGGGAGGGCGGCATCGCCAAGCAGCGCTGGTCGGTCTCCGACACGGCGGAGTTCGGCGACTACGTCTCCGGCCCGCGCGTCATCGACCCGAGCGTCAAGGAGAACATGCAGGCCGTTCTCGCCGACATCCAGTCCGGCGCCTTCGCGAAGCGCTTCATCGACGACCAGGACAACGGCGGCGTCGAGTTCGCCGAGTTCCGCAAGAAGGGCGAGTCGCACCCCATCGAGAAGACCGGCCAGGAGCTGCGCAAGCTCTTCGCCTGGAAGCAGACCGACAGCGACTACGTCGACGGACAGGTCGCGCGCTAAGCGTCACCAGCCGTCCGCAGTCCTGAACTGCACGGGGCCGGCCCAGAGCATCCGCTCGGGGCCGGCCCTTCTGCGCATGCCAGGGGCCGCGTGTTACGGCGGCGCGGGCCGCTGGCGCGCCCCGCGATAGGATCGGTTCGGCCTGCGCCCGCAGACTCCCTGTCTCCACTGGAGGATTCTTCACGTGTCAAAGCCCGTCGTTCTGCTTGCCGAGCAGCTTTCCCCCGCAACCGTGGATGCGCTCGGTCCCGACTTCGAAGTCCGCCAGGTCGACGGTACCGACCGTCCCGCGCTCCTCGAGGCACTCGCCGAGGCCAACGCCATCCTGGTGCGCAGCGCGACCCAGGTCGACGCCGAGGCGATCGCGGCAGCCCCGAACCTGAAGATCATCGCGCGCGCCGGCGTCGGCCTGGACAACGTCGACACGCCAGCCGCCACGAAGGCCGGCGTCATGGTCGTCAACGCGCCCACCTCGAACATCACGTCGGCCGCCGAGCTCGCGGTCGGCCACATCATCTCGCTCGCTCGCCACATCCCGAACGCCAACGCGTCGATGAAGGCCGGCGACTGGAAGCGCTCGAAGTACACGGGTGTCGAGCTGTTCGAGAAGACCGTCGGCATCGTCGGCCTCGGCCGCATCGGCACGCTCGTCGTCGACCGCCTCAAGGGCTTCGGCGTGACGCTCGTCGCCTACGACCCCTACGTGACGCCCGCCCGCGCCTCCCAGCTGGGCGTGCAGCTCCTCAGCCTCGAAGAGCTCATGGCGCAGTCCGACTTCATCACCATCCACATCCCGCGCACCCCCGAGACGACGGGGCTCATCGGCGACGCGGAGTTCGCGCTCGCCAAGCCCGAGCTGCGCATCGTGAACTGCTCACGCGGCGGCATCATCGACGAGAACGCGCTCCGCGACGCCCTCGAGTCGGGCAAGATCGCCGGCGCCGCCCTCGACGTGTTCGTCACCGAGCCGCCGTCGAACCGCGACCTCCTCGACCAGCCGAACCTGCAGCTCACGCCGCACCTGGGCGCATCCACCGACGAGGCCCAGGAAAAGGCCGGCGTCTCGGTTGCCCGCTCCGTGCGCCTCGCGCTCGCCGGTGAGCTCGTGCCCGACGCGGTGAACGTCGCCGGCGGCGTCATCGACGAGTACGTGCGCCCCGGCATCCCGCTCATGGAGAAGCTCGGCCAGTTCCTGCAGGGCCTCATCGGCGCCTCCCCGGTGGCGTTCGACATCGAGGTGCACGGCGAGCTCGCACGCTACGAGATCAAGGCGCTGCGTCTCGCCGCGCTCAAGGGCTTCTTCACGAACATGGTTACCGAGCAGGTCTCCTACGTGAACGCGCCGCTCCTCGCGGAGGAGCGCGGCCTCGAGGTTCGCATGAACGCGGATGAGGACAGCGACGAGTACCGCAACGTGCTTACCCTCCGCGCGACGCTCAGCGACGGCAAGACGGTTTCCGTGTCCGGCACGCTCACCGGCCCGAAGCAGATCGAGAAGCTCGTCGGCATCAACGGATACAGCATCGAAGTGCCGCTCGCGAACCACCACCTCGTGATGGTCTACAGCGACCGCCCCGGCGTCGTCGCCGTCTACGGTGCCGCGCTCGGCGACGCCGGTGTGAACATCGCCGGCATGCAGATCGCGCGCGATGAAGAGGGCGGCCAGGCCCTCTCCGTGCTCACGATCGACGAGCCCGCGAGCGACGAGCTGCTCGCGAAGCTGCGCGACGCGATCGGCGCCTCCGAGCTGCACGAGATCGACATCATCGAGAGCTAGCACTTCCAGCGGCGGCCTGCCGCCCCGGCGAACGCTGCCTGCGTCTTCACCCCCTGCGAGAGCTCGCCGGGGGTGAAGACGCAGGCAGCGTTTTTTGGTCAGTGGCTGTCATGGCCAGCTTGCGGGATGGATGCCGCCCGGTGGGACCCGGTGGACGTGCTGCGGTGCATCCGTCACGCAAGCTGGCCGACGCCCGGGCGGGTGGAGAGCCGTCCCGTCCCGTCCCGTCCCGTCCCGCCGCGGGCGCGATCGCTGCCAGCCAATTGCCCCGCTGACGCCCCGGCTGGAGGGCGACTGCTGGGCAGCGATGGAGGCTCGGGGCCGGAGCGGGTGGCGGGGCGTGGACGGTCCCGGTGGTTGGTCTGTCGCCGCGGCCGGCTCGTGGCGTGACCAACTTCCGGGATGGATGCGGGTCGGCGGGGCCTTGCGAGGCTGTTCTGGCGCGTCCATCACGCAAGTTGGACGATGCTGCGCTGGCGCGAGCGCTGCCAGGCAAGTGGCGCTCTCGAGGCGAGCGACGCCCGTCGCTGCCAGCCAAGTGGCCTCTTTGGCATCCGTCATGTCGCGGGACATCGGTGACAGTTCGAGCGGGGCCGGTAGTGACACTTCTCGGGCTTATCGGTTGGGTGGGCGTGCTGATCAACCCGGGGCATGTCGTCGAATGAGCCTGTTGATGCCCGTGTCGGTCCCGCGATCAGTCAGCCGCCGGTGGCACCGTTCAGCTCCAGATCATTCGCGGGCAAAACTGTCACCGATGTCCCGTGAACTCACACCCGAGGCGTCACAGATCGCCGCGGTTGTGCACACAAGCAGCATTGTTGTGCGCTCGGGATGGGGTGGACCTGAAGTGCGCGGCTCCGTGGTGGGGATGCTTGTCGCCCAATGTTCGGGCGAAACACGCATTGGTGCGTGGAATCAGGTGAATTGTCCAAGGGTCGAACTTTCGAAGGATGGTCCGCGGACCGCGCGAATGCAACGCTAGCCGCATGCACAGAAAAGCACGTCAGCAGCACGGAGGCGGTGTCCTTCCCAAACCGCATTCTCGTTGCCGGGAGAGTCGTGTGGGAAAGGGGTCCGAGAATGCTCTTGTCGCGGCGCAATGCTGTAAATCGGAAACTTGCATGATGCTTCATGGTAAATGCTTGACGTGAAGAGCGACCTTTTCTAGTTTAGAACGGCGGTCGAACGGAGGCCGCGAAGTCACTATCAAGGGGGAAAGATGTCCAATTACATTGCGCCGAAAATCGAGCAGGTCGGATCCTACCGAAAGGTCACGAACGGGGTCTGGTTCGGTCGCTGGCGCGACATCTTCGGCGGGCGAGCATTCATCAAGGTGACGGTCGGCTAGGGGTCGTCGTTCGAACGAGGGGGCGGTGCGCTCATCGCGTGCATCGTCCCCTCCAGGCTCGAAGGAGAAAGGTGGTGAGGGGCATCTCAACGCTCAATGAAATCCGGTCGACTTTCTCGACGTCCACGCTCTGCTATTGGACGATGGATGACGGGGTCGTTCGTACCAGTGCATCCCAGCTCGACCTGCGTGGCTTCGCTGCGCTGGACCTCGACCGACTTTCGCTGGAGACCTGCCCCAACCTGCCGAGCATCTTCCGCCTGCGTCCGTTCTGGGCGAATGTCCGGGTGGTCGCCCCAGGTCACGACCTGGTTGTCGCTGGGGGGGCGAGGGGGTGATCGACGCTGGTGGGAGGCGGGCGAGCACCGAGATGCGACGTTCGAAGCGGCGGCGGACCAATTGCGGCACGCTCTCCGCACCGCGGTCGAGCGGCGCCTCTGCCCGGGCGAGCGCCTCGGGGCAGATCTCTCTGGGGGGATGGACTCGACGTCGCTCGCCTACCTGGTTGAGGCGGTCGGGGGCGAGGTTGCTCACTTCCATGCAGGAACTGCGGATGCACAGAACCAGGACTCGCGATACGCGCGGCGAGCCGCGGCTGAGCTGCGCGGCGAGTTCGTGGAGCTGCCGTCCTTCACATCGACGCTTGACGCGTTCGCCACGGCAGCACGGAACGGGGAACGCACAGGGCGCGGCGTTTCCGGGCCGCCGGCCTGGCGAGCCAACATGCCACATCTGCAGATGCTGTTCGAGCAGGAGCGTGCCCGAGATATTCGCACGCACATCAATGGGCTGGGTGGTGACGAGCTGTTCGCCCTGCAACCGGCGATCATGTCGTCGTTGGTGCAGTCCGGCGCGGTCGCTGTTGGGCTGCGATCCGCTGCCCGTCTGGCGCGTGCGCAACGGTGGCCGGTGCTGCGGACTCTTGCAGCCGTGTGCTCCACACGCACCCTTGGTGACGAATTGGTGGCGCGTGTCCACGCGGACGTGAGTCCGCACGCTGACGCCTTCGGCTGGGCCCCGGGCTTCGGGGTCTCACGTTTCGCCTCCGCGCAGACACGGGCGAGAGTCGAGGCGCAGATCCGCGGTCAGGCAACGGCCGGGATCGAGCCGCACTTTCCCGATAAGGCCCGGCACCAGATGGCCGAGTCGGTCATGTTCCAAGGGGAAGTCGTGCGGCAGGTCAACGAGACGTTTGCCGACGAGGGGGTTGGTTGGGAAGCGCCCTTTCTCGATGACGAGATCCTGCGACTCATGTTCGGGCTCTCCTCGTCGATAGCGATAGGACAGCGGCATTCGAAGCCCCTGCTGGCTGCGAGCATGAAGGGTCTCGCGCCTGAGTGGATATTCAGTCGTGAAGACAAGGGTGAGTACAGCGCAGATCTGTTCAGTGCCTTTGCTTCCAGAATCGATGGCCTGAAATCACTGTTTCGCGAGAGTTTTCTTATCGATCAAGGTCTGTTGAATCCCGACGCGATTCTCACTGCACTGGAGATGCCCGTGTTGAAGACGCACGACCTCTTCGAAATCGAGCAGCTCGCGACCCTTGAGCTCTGGGCTCGGGAAATGGAAGGCGAATGAGCGACAGATTGAGCGACGCCGATATCTATACCTTGTCGCCGACATGCTCGTTTGAGCAAGAGGGAGAAGGGGTTGTGGTTTTCGATGCAGGTGGAGGAATGTACTGGCGCGGCAACTCGACCGCCAGGCTGGTGCTTGAGCTCACCGTCCGGGGATGCACGCGCGCGGACGCCGTTGACCGGTTGGAGCGCGAGCACGGCCCCTCGGCAGGCGTGCGAGATGACGTGCGAGGCCTCTTGGCCGTCCTGATCAAAGCGCGCATCGTGAAGCGCAGCGCATGAGCCTTCCGCTGAACGCCCAGCCTTCCATCGCGACGAGAGGCTGCCGCGCCCTGACCGTGCGGTGCGCGGTCTCGGTCGCGTATCTGATCACGTACGCCAAGCCGCGGCAGATCAGACGGTTGCTCATCGAGCTGCGCCGTGGGGTCCGCCCATCGACGCGCGAGGAGGCGGAAGTCGCGCGCGCGGCGGTGTGCGGCGTGAGTGAGCGTTGCGCTGGAGAGGGCTGCCTGCAGCGCTCCATCGCGACGGTCCTTCTCTGCCGCTTCGAAGGCCACGCGCCGAGCTGGTGCTCCGGCTACCGGACGGGGCCGTTCGTCGCGCATGCCTGGGTGGAAGCGGATGGCGTGCCCGTGTCGGAACCCCCCGAGGTAGCCAGCTACCGGAGAGTCGTCACGACCGAAGAGGACAGGCCGTCATGACCATGTTCCTCCAATCGCTCCACGCGGAAGCCATCAAGTTCACCTCACTGCGTTCGTCGCGGAACGCGAGTCTCACAACCGTTGCGGTCGTGACAGGTGCCGCGTACGGCGTCACCGCGCTGACGCACCAGGCGATGCTCTCTGGAGATGTCAGCGCTGCTGGCGGACTCGAGCCTCAGTCGGCTTTCCTCATGGTGTTGCACTACGGGCAGATCGGGGCGATCTTCCTGGGGGCGAGTGTCTTCGCGCAGGAGCGGGACAACGGTGTTGTGGCATCCTCGCTTCTCGCTGTTCCCAACCGACGCAGCTTCTTCCTCGCGAAGGCGCTCTCCGCCCTCGCCTTCGGCTTCGCGGTCGCCCTTCCTGCTGTTCTCGGGAGCTATGCCGTCCGCTGCGCTGTCCTCGACTGCCGTGCGGTCGACAGCCTGACGAGCCTCCCCGGTGGAGACCTGCGCCTGCTCGCGGGGTACCTCGTCTACTGGTCGCTCATCAGCCTGCTCTCGTTCCTGATCTCGTCGGCGTTCCGCAGCGGCATCGTTGGGCTCTGCGCCATGCTCGCGCTCACGCTCGCCATCTCGCCGTACCTGCTCGAGTTCACCTCGGTCGCCAGGTTCTTGCCCGACCAGGCAGGCGCACAACTCCTTCTTCAGGACGCTCCGCTTGTCGGGGACCTGGGGCCGATGCTCGGGCTCGCCGTGCTGCTGAGCTGGATCGGCGTCTTCGCCGTCGCTGGATTTCTCTCGGTCCGCTCCTGGGCCGTCAACCACGCAGAAAAGGGGGTGGGTTCATGATCGAAGTCGAGAACCTGACAAAGAACTACGGTAAGCGCACGGCCATCGAGTCCGTGTCCTTCGAAGCCAGAGCAGGCAGGGTGACGGGATTGCTCGGCCCGAACGGAGCGGGCAAATCAACGACGATGCGGATTCTGCTCGGCCTCGACCGAGCAACGTCCGGGCGCGCGTTGGTGCTCGGCTCCGAGTACCGAAGTCTGCGGCGTCCCCTGACCCGCGTTGGCGCGCAATTCGACGGGTCGGGTGCCCATCGCGGACGCACGGCGAGAGCGCACCTCCGCTGGATGGCGGCCAGCAACGGGATCTCGCCCACGCGCATCCCGGAAACGCTGCAGCTCGTCGGGCTGTCGGACGTCGCTGACCGTCGCGTCGGGACCTTCTCTCTGGGCATGGGGCAGCGTCTGGGCATCGCGGGCGCGCTCCTCGGCGACCCGGAGGTCGTGATCCTGGACGAACCGATGAACGGGCTCGACCCGGAGGGTATTCGCTGGATTCGAGATCTTGCTCGCTCGCTGGCGGGTTCCGGACGCACGGTGCTCATCTCGTCGCACCTCATGGGGGAGATGCAGTCCATGGCTGATGACCTCGTCGTGATGGCACGCGGAAGGGTCATCAGGGCGGGGGCAGCGGCGAGCCTCGTCGCGGAGTTCGACAGTCTCGAGCACGCGTACTTCGCCTGGACGCAAGGGCGCGCCGAGCATGTTGCGGGTGATGCCGCGTGAAGATGGCACTGGCGTCAGAGTCCTGGAAGCTCTTCACCCTCAGAGCAGTCCTCATCACGCTGGCGGTGAGTCTCGTCGTTCCTGTCCTGATGGCAGCAGTCACCGCCCCCTCCGTTGGCGAGGGGCTGCGCGTCGACGACCCGATGCTCGCAGCGGGGACAACGCCGGAGGTCGTCGGTCTCGAATGGATCGCACTCGGGCAGATCGGCGTCATCATCGTAGGGGTGCTTGCGGGAAGCGGTGAGTTCTCCGGCGGCCAGATCCAGACCTCGCTCGTCGCGGTGCCGAATCGGCTCAGGTTCGTCATCGCGAAGATCTCGGTCCTCGCCGTCACAGTGACGTTGCTCGGCGCGGTCACGATCCCGCTGCTCAGCATCTGCAGTCAGCTCGGTCTCGGATCGCTGAGTGTGCTCAGCGAGGGCGTGCCTGTCTCGCTCCTGGTGCGCTGGCTGGGCGGCGTCGTCTACTGGACGGGAATCGCGCTGATCGGGTTCAGCTTCGCGGTGCTGGTCCGCCAGGCCCTGGTGCCATTGCTCGTGCTCATCGCGGTCTCGCAGATATCGCTCGTCCTGGTCTTCCTGACGCCATGGGCGAAGTTCCTGCCGACGATCGCCGGCGCGCAGCTGTTCGATGCGGCCGCCGTGACCGCAGCGAATCCGGCAGCAGCGCTCGAACCCGGGAGCGCATACGCGGTGTTCCTCCTCACGGTCGTGGCATTGGTCTGCTCCGCCGCCTTCGCGTTCTGCCGACGGGATGTGCGCGCATGAGCCTTCCGCGGGAGAAGCGGTCGGCGGCACTCGCCGGTCTGTTCCGACACGTCTTCGTGCAGAAGCCCACGCTCGTCGTGATCGTGGTCCTCAGCATCTGCGGCTCGGGGGCGGCGCTCGCGCAGCCGTGGCTCGTGGGCCAGATCATCGACCGGGTCGGCGCGAGCGAATCGCTTGGGGTGCTTCCGTGGCTGATCGTCGGCCTTCTCGTCGTGGGCGGGCTGATCTCGGGCTTCCTGCAGTACCTCATCCAGAGAACGGCCGAGGTCGCCATCCGATCAGCTCGGGTGGACCTCGTCGACCACATCCTGCGTCTTCCCATCGCGACCCTCGATCGCCACCGCGTCGGTGATCTGGTCTCCCGCGTGAACGCGGACACCTCGGTCATCCGCAGCATGTTGACGCAGGGATTCGTGGAGTCGATCGCCGGTGTCGTGACCTTGATCGGCGCGCTGGTGGCGATGTGGTTGATAGATCCGTTGCTGCTCGTGGTCTCACTCGGCGTCGCACTCGTTGCCGTCTTCCTCGTCGTGATGATGACGTCACGGATCGAGGAGGCCAGCTTGGGGGTGCAACAGGCGGTCGGCCGCCTGTCGTCCTCGCTGGATCGGGCTATCCGCGCCGTGCGCACAGTGCGGGCGGCGAACATGACAGGCGCGGAGTCGGAGCGTGTGAAGGGGGATGTGGAAGCCAGCTGGGCTGCCGGCCTGCGGGTCGCGCGGATCACCGCCACGCTCGCGCCGGTCTCGTCCGCCGCCATGCAGGCCACGTTCCTTGTGGTCCTCGGACTCGGCGGCTACCAGGTCGCGGCGGGTGTGCTGACCGTCTCCGACCTGGTCTCCTTCATCTTGTTCCTGTTTTTGATGATCATGCCGCTCGGGCAGATCTTCGGAACGATCAGCGCTGTCGGCGAGGCTGTGGGCGGGATGGTGCGCATCAGCGAGGTCATGGAGCTGCCGCTGGAGGCGGATGCTGAAGCTGGAGCCGTTACCGCTCCTGCCACCGATGAGGGCAATGTCCTCGAGTTCCAGGACGTCGCTTTCTCCTACCCAGTCGCTCCCGAGCGGGATTCCGAGGATCTCGCGACGCTCGCAGCGGTCAGCTTCGAGGTGCCGCGAGGCGAGCGCGTCGCGCTCGTCGGGCCATCCGGGGCAGGGAAGAGCACGCTGCTGCAGCTCATCGCTCGCTTCTACGATGTGGATCGGGGGACGATCCGCTTCAACGGGGTCGATACCGCTGGCATCTCGCGTGAGGCCGTGCGGTCCCGGATCGCCTACGTCGAGCAGGAGGCGCCCGTGCCCGCGGGGTCCCTGAGGGACGCGGTGACACTTGGCTCACAGGCGCACACCGACACCGACATTCGCGAGCTGTTGAGCGAACTGGACCTCGTGGGAGTGCTCGAGCGCTCCCCACTCGGCCTCGACGCAGATCTGGGGGAGGGCGGCGTGCTGCTTTCAGGCGGTGAGCGTCAGCGCCTGGCGATTGCGCGCGCGCTGCTCCTGAAACCCGACATCCTGCTGCTCGACGAGTCGACGTCGCACCTCGACGGGGTGAACGAAGAGCGCGTGCAGGCGGCGATCGCACGCAGGGCGGGACGGTACGCGATGCTGGTCGTGGCCCATCGCCTCGCCACGGTGCGCTCTGCGGACCGGATTCTCGTGCTGGACGCGGGACGAATCGTCGATTCGGGACGCCATGACGAGCTCATTCAGACGTCAGAGCTCTACCGAGAACTGGCGCGCAACCAGCTTCTCCCGCTCTGAACCGCGGGCGTCCTCAGTGCCCGAGGTTCGCCTTGAGCACGGAGATGCCGACGCCGACGAGGGCGAGGCCGATGCCGGCCGCGAAGGTGCGGAAGGAGGGCTTCTCGCCGCGGATGCGCTGGATGGTGAAGCCCATGCCGGCGAGACGCACGATGATGACGACCTCGGCGACGATCTGCGCCGTCTCTCCGTCGATGACACCGAGCGCGGCGACCCCGAGGATCGCCGCGGGGATGGACGCGGCAGAGGCGATCGGGACCGCGTCCCGCAGCTCGTGGAGGAATTTGAGGTGCGCTGTGCGCTCTGGGCGGTCGGCGGCGCGTGTCGAGTGGCCGACGGCGTCGGCGATGAGGTGCGCGAGGAGGGTCGTGCCGCCCGTGGCCAGGACCACGATCGCGCCCTCGCCGGGGTTCTCGCCAGCGTGCACGAGTCCGAGGAGCGTCGCGAGCACGATGATGTTGCCGTACACGTACGCCGTGAGGCGGCTCGCGGCGCGCTCCCGAGGCAGGTCGTCCTTGCGGCGCAGGATGGCGGTGGTCATGGGGACAGACGCTAGCCCAGCCGCGGCCTAAACTGGGAGAGCCGCGATCGCCGTCGGCAGGAAAGGACGCCTCGTGTCGGAACGTGCAGCGACTCAGAAGCTCGACATCGCCGTCATCCCGGGTGACGGTATCGGCCCGGAAGTCGTCGCCCAGGCGCAGCGAGCGCTCCGCGCCGCCCTCCCGGAAGGCGTCGAGCTGAGCCTCACCGAGTATCCGTTCGGAGCGGGGCACTACCTCGAGACCGGCAAGATCATCTCCGAGGCGGAGCTGCACGCGCTCGCCCAGCACGACGGCATCCTGCTCGGCGCGGTCGGGGGAGACCCCGCCGACGAGCGCCTCGCGGGCGGCATCATCGAACGCGGTCTGCTGCTGAAGCTGCGCTTCGCGTTCGATCACTACATCAACCTGCGCCCTGGCGCGATCTCGCCCGGCGTGAAGACCCCGCTGAGCGACCCAGGCGAGGTCGACTTCGTCGTCGTCCGCGAGGGCACCGAGGGGCCATACGTCGGCAACGGCGGCGTGGTCCGTGCCGGGACGCCGCACGAGATCGCGACCGAGGTCTCCGTGAACACGGCCTACGGCGTGGAGCGCACCGTCCGCTACGCGTTCGAGAAGGCGCAGTCGCGTCCGCGCAAGCACCTGACGCTCGTGCACAAGAAGAACGTGCTCGTCAACGCCGGCGTGCTCTGGCAGCGTGTCGTCGACCGGGTCTCCGCCGACTACCCGGACGTGGCCGTCGAGTACCTGCACGTCGACGCTGCTACGATTTTCTTCGTCACGAACCCACAGCGATTCGACGTGATCGTCACCGATAACCTGTTCGGCGACATCGTGACCGACCTTGCCGCAGCCATCACCGGCGGCATCGGGCTGGCGGCCTCGGGGAACATCAATCCCGAAGGCGAGTTCCCCAGCATGTTCGAGCCCGTCCACGGCTCGGCTCCAGACATCGCGGGCCTCGGCAAAGCCGACCCGACGGCGGCGATCCTCTCCGTCGTTCTGCTGCTCGAGCACTTCGGACTCTCGGACGCAGCCGCATCCCTCGAGAGCGCCTGCCGCGCTGACCTCGCATCCCGAGGTGGAACGGCCAGGAGCACCTCCGAGATCGGCGACGCCATCATCTCCCGACTGACCGCGCAAGGAACCCACGCATGAGCGACACCAGCAGCACCCAGCCCGGCACGACGACGCAGGCCGCCATGGCCGAGGGAGCCTCCCTCGAGTTCACGATCGAACGCAACCCGGCTCCGGCTTCGGCCGAGGTCAGGGACGCGGTGCTCGCCGACCCCGGGTTCGGCAAGCACTTCACGGACCACATGGTGATCATCGACTGGACCCTCGCCGAGGGCTGGCACGATGCCAGAGTCGTGCCGTACGGGCCACTGCAGGTCGACCCCTCGTCCGCCGTCTTCCACTACGGCCAGGAGATCTTCGAGGGGCTCAAGGCCTACCGGCACGGCGGGGGAGACGTGTTCGCGTTCCGGCCGGAGCGCAACGCCCGCCGCCTGCAGAGCTCCGCACGGCGCCTCGCGCTGCCCGAGCTGCCCGAGGAGCTGTTCGTCGAGTCGGTGCGCCAGCTCGTGCAGATCGACGAGCAGTGGGTCCCGGCGGCTGGCGAGGGCAAGACCCTCTACCTGCGCCCCTTCATGATCGCGTACGAGAACTTCCTCGGCGTGCGCGCGGCGCAGACGGTGCGCTACATGGTCATCGCCTGCCCAGCCGGCTCCTACTTCTCCGACCCCACGCGCCCCGTCGACATCTGGCTCTCGCAGGAGTACTCCCGCGCTGGCGCGGGTGGCACGGGAGCCGCGAAGTGCGGCGGCAACTACGCATCGTCGCTGCTCCCACAGGAGGAGGCGTACGCGAACGGCTGCGAGCAGGTGCTGTTCCTCGACGCGGCGGAGAACACGTACCTCGAGGAGCTCGGCGGCATGAATATCGTGCTCATCAAGTCGGACGGCACGATCCTCACCCCGCTGAGCGACTCCATCCTGCCCGGCATCACGCGGGACAGCGTCCTCGAGCTGTGCGAGCGGGCCGGTCGGAAGATCGAGCAGCGCCGCATCACGATCGACGAGTGGCGCGAGGGGGTCGCCGACGGCACGATCGTCGAGGCGTTCGCCTGCGGCACTGCGGCGGTCATCTCGCCGATCGGCAAGGTCAAGTCGCCCGAGTTCACGATCGAGAACCCGGTCATCACGCAGGATTCGGTGAGCATGCGCATCCGCGCCGAGCTCACGGGCATCCAGAACGGCGAGCTGCCCGACCTCATGGGCTGGACGCAGCGCCTGGCCTGAGGGGCTGGCGAGGCGGAGAACACGACGACCGGACGGACGGCGGGCTGACGCGTGGTCTACGGCTGGGCTGCCCGCAAGGGTGCTGACTACCAGGAGCAGGCGATGGCCGCGCCGTCGAGGCGAGGCTTCGTGCTGCTCGCGGTGCTCGAGCTCGGCCTGGCGGGCCTGTTCGCCGGGTTCCTCACGGCCGGGCAGTTCTGGCTGGCGCCGGTGGTGCTCGTGGTCGCCACGCTCGCGGGATGGGCGACCACGAGGTTCCTCGTGCACGTCTCGGCGTGGCTGCGGCGGGTGGTGGTGATCTCGGCGGTGCTCGGGATGCTCGCGCTCGGGGTATTCGCGAGTCCGGTCGCCGGCATGGGGCTGCTGGCGCTGTTCGCGTTCGCGGGAGGCTGGTTCCTGACGTTCGCGGTGGCGCCGTCGCGCGCCGTCCGCTGGCGTGCGGTGACGCGGGGTCGCCGCTAGCTCTTGTAGTGGAGCGCCATGTAGGACCCGCGCAGCAGCTGCACCTCGAGGACAAGCTGCCGGAAGGTCCAGGCGCGCGGGGGCCGGCAGGTGATGAGCGACATCGGTCCGTCTCGCAGCTCGAGCAGCTCGATGCCCTCGATCTTCAGCTCGGTGTCCGGGCGCGCCTTCGCGAGCAGCGCGCGAACGCCGTCCTCGTCCATGTGGGTGTCGCGGGGAGCGTCGAACTCGAACGTGAGCTCGTGGATGTCGACGAACAACGAGTCGGTGTCGTCGAACTCGTCGCGCCGCCCGTCCTCGCGCTGCTCCTCGCGGTACACGTAGCCGAGCACGTCGTCGCCGGCTGGCATCGTGACGATGAGGCCGCGGCCGGGTTCGAGCTGCTGGCGCAGCGACCGGCAGACGTGGGCGAACGCGAGGTCCTCGACGTCGAGGACGTCGACGGTGATGTCGACGGCTCCGTCGTCGCCGAGCTCGACGCCGTTGGGGAGGGTGTACGTGTTCGCCATGCCGTCAGTCTCCCAGAACGGCGGGGTGCGGATGCGCGCGGCGCGTCACGCGCCGCCGGCGCGCAGCCGCCTGGCTGCCCCGGCGAGCCACAGCTGCACGCCCTCCGACATGATGCGCGGGTCGAGGCCGGAGATGGCGGCGATCTGGTCGAGGCGGTAGCGCACCGTGTTGCGGTGGGTGCCGAGCCCGTCGGCGACCTGCGCGATCTGGCCGGAGTGGGCGAAGTAGGCGTCGAGGGTGGCGAGCAGCATCGATCCGTGCTCGGCGTCGTGGGCTTCGAGCGGCCCGAGCACTTCGGCGGCGAGCTCCAGCACGGGCACGTCGCGGCTCGCGAGCAGCAGCGAGGAGATGGACAGGCGTGCGGAGGTGGCGACGTCGATGTCCTTCGGCGCGTTACGCAGCGCATCCCGGGCCTCGAAGTAGCTCCAGCGCAGGGCGAGGGAGGCCGGGTAGAGGTCGCCGATGCCGACCCGCGCTGCGATGCCCGCCGAGCGGGCGAGGCCGATGAACGCCTCGGCCGCGTTCGGCATGCGCGTGCGCTCCGGCGCGATGATGAGGAGACGGCCCTCGAAGACCGCGGACACCGACGACTGCAGCTCGGCGGGCAGCGGCAGCGCGGTGAGCTCCGCGGTGCGGCGTTCCTCGGTCTCGGCGACCAGCACGCGTGCGGCCTGACCCGTGGCCACGCCGAGCGCCGTCAGGCGCCGCTCGGCGTCCTCGACCGTGAACTTGCCGCGGATGAGGTCGTGCAGCACGTGCCCAGACGCGTCGCGGGCGGCGCGGACGCGACGCGTGTCCTGGATGAGCTGCAGGCTGAGCAGCGACCGCGCGTAGTTCACGAGGCCCTCGTTGACGCGGGGGTTGGTGATGTGGAGGGTCGCGCCTGCCGACTGGCCCGTGGAGATGGGGAGCGCATCCCACCCCGTGACGGCCTCGTCGTGCACGTCGAGGCTGCCGGCGAGCAGCTCGCCGAGGCGGGTCACGGCGACGTGCGAGCTCGTCAGCCTGGCGAGCCTCGCGGCGAGCCCCGTGATGCCGCCGTCGGAGAGCAGCGACGTCACCAGCTGCTGCTGCTGGCGGTGCTCGCTCTCGAGGCGCGAGTGCTGCTCGTCGGTGCTCGCCTGCGTGACGACCTTCGTGAGCGCCGCGAACGGCGTCTCGTAGGCGACCTCGAAGAGCGGGAGCCCGGCCTGCTCGGCCGCCGCTATGAGGGCGGCCGGCACGGTGTCGTGCGTGAAGCCGGTCCCGACGCCGAGCGCGACCGTGTCCGCCTCGACGAGGGACTCCACGAACGAGCGGTACGCGCGTGTGCCCCGCAGGCGCATCCCGGTCGTGAGCACCAGCTGTCCGCCCGTGAGGAACGGCTGCGGGTTGAGCAGCTCCGTCGTCGCCACCCACTCGATGCTGGCGCGCAGCGCCTGCGGCTCGCCCGTGTGCAGGGTGAGGCCCAGGGAACGGTTCGCGAGGAGCGTGTCGACGGTGGCGAGCATGCCCCGATTCTAGACATGCCCTAGACGGATGCACAGAAGTGGTCGGACCGGTCGTGCGCGTGCCCATTCGTCTCGCGGTGCAGAACCGCGTAGCCTTCAAGCCATACCAAGAGGTCGAACCCCGAGGAAGGAAGCACCGTGACGGAGTTCCGCATTGCCCAGGAGCGCAAGCTCGAAGGCGCCATTCCAGGCCCCAAGTCGCAGGCCCTGACTGCGCGTCGTGAGGCGAGCGTCTCCGCATCGCTTGTCCCCGCAGTCCCCGTGTACGCGGCTGACGTCGACGGCGCCATCATCCGCGACGTCGACGGCAACCAGTTCGTCGACTTCGGTGCCGGCATCGCCGTCACGAACGTCGGCGCATCCCACCCCCGCGTCGTCGCGGCCGTGCAGGAGGCGGCAGCGCACTTCACGCACACCGCGTTCGGCATCACCCCGTACGAGGGCTACGTCGCCGTCGCAGAGAAGCTCATCGAGATCACGCCCGGCGACCACGCCAAGAAGGCCGTGCTCCTCAACTCCGGCGCGGAAGCCGTCGAGAACGCGGTCAAGATCGCCCGCCACTCGACCGGCCGCAACGCCGTCATCGCGTTCGACCACTCGTTCCACGGCCGCACGAACCTCACGATGGCTCTCACCGCGAAGAACATCCCGTACAAGGACGGCTTCGGCCCGTTCGCGCCCGAGGTCTACCGCGCGCCCATGAGCTACCCCTACCGGGACGGCCTCACGGGCGCCGAGGCGGCAGCGCGCACGATCGACGTCATCGAGAAGCAGGTCGGCGGCAAGAACGTCGCGGCCATCATCATCGAGCCCATCCAGGGTGAGGGCGGCTTCATCGTCCCCGCCGACGGCTTCCTCCCCGCGCTCGTCGAGTGGGCCAAGGCCAACGGCGTCGTCTTCATCGCCGACGAGGTCCAGGCCGGCATGTGCCGCACCGGCGCCTGGTTCGCGTCGGAGCACGAGGAGATCGTGCCCGACCTCGTCACGATCGCCAAGGGCGTCGCGGGCGGCATGCCGCTGTCGGCCGTCGTCGGCCGCGCCGAGATCATGGACAGCGTGCACGTCGGCGGGCTCGGCGGCACCTACACGGGCAACCCGGTCGCAACGGCCGCCGCGCTCGCCACGATCAGCATCATGGAGGACGAGCAGCTCGCTGCCCGCGCCCTCGAGATCGAGACGATCGTGAAGACGCGCTTCGAGGCGCTCAGCGCCGAGCTCGGCGAGAACACGATCATCGGCGAGGTCCGCGGTCGCGGCGCCATGCTGGCGTTCGAGTTCGTCGAGGCCGGCACGGCGACGACCACGAAGAAGCCCCACCCGGCCGCCGTCAAGGCGATCGTCGCGGATGCGCTCGGCCAGGGCGTCGTGCTGCTCTCCTGCGGCACCTACGGCAACGTCGTGCGCCTCCTCCCGCCGCTCACCATCACGGACGAGCTGCTGAACGACGGCCTCGACGTGCTCGAGGCGGCTATCCGCGCTCAGGCGTAGAACGCCCGCGCCCGTCTCGGGCGCGCATCAAGCCGCCGGGGAGACCCCGGCAACAGAATCTCGACGCCCCGGCACATTCCGCGCCGCCGGGGCGTCGAGGTATTTCCGGAGGCAGCTCCTCGCCGCCGCCCTGGCGCCCCGGGCGCAGACCCCCAACAACACAGACCTCGGGCAGATGCAGCTTCATCGCGAGACGAAGCTGCATCTGCCCGAGGTCTGTGTCGGGACGCGTGTCTGTGCCGGGGACGCGTGTCAGCGCCTGCCGGGTGGCTGCGCCGGGCGGGTCAGGCGGCGGGGGTCTGCTTCGCCTTGCGCTGCGCCTTGATGGTCTTGTACGCGTTCTGCCCGGCGATGAACAGCAGGTACGCGCCGAAGAGGATGCTGCCGACCATCGGGTCGATGAGCACGGCGCACCACACGCCGAGGAGGCTCGTGAGCGCGGCCGTCAGCCCGATCGCGGCGGCCGCCTTCAGGTCGACGTTGCGGCGCCGGGAGTTGCCGATCGTGCCCGTGATGGTGGTGGGGATCATGACGAGGAGGCTCGTGCCCTTCGCCTCGAGGTCGCTCGAGCCGAACAGCAGCATGAGCGCAGGCACGAGGATGACACCGCCGCCGACGCCGATGAGCCCCGAGATGATGCCGGTGACGAGGCCGAGGGCGACGAGCATGAGTGCCGTGAGCGCCGTCATGGTGACCTCGGCGTCGCGGCTCGGCACGGCGAGGAAGAGGGAGACGGCGACGCCGAGCAGGAACACGATGAACATCCACCGGAGCACGATGAGCGGCAGCTTGTTGAGGAGCCACGATCCGATCCAGGCGCCGGCGATGGCGCCGACGATGAGGATGAGGCCCGCGAGCCAGTTCACGGAGCCGGTCAGGACGTAGCCGACGACGCCGACGATGGCGGGCGGGATGATCGCGGCCAGCGACGTGCCAGCGGCGAGGCGCTGGTCGAACGCGAGCATGGCCGTCAGCGCGGGCACGATGATGGTGCCGCCGCCGACGCCGAGGAACCCGGAGAGGAAGCCTGCCGCGAGGCCGATCGAGATGAGCACTATCCAGTCGCGGCGGGTCCTGGTGGTGGCGGGCGTGGTCATGGAGCTCCTAGGTTCTGCGGTGTTCTGCGCCGAGGTGGGCGACGGCTTCCGCGAGGGCGCGGATGCCGAGGGCGACGTCGCCGAGCGATACTGCTTCGTCTGGGTGGTGGCTGACGCCGTCTGGGTTGCGCATGAAGAGCATCCCCACGTCGGTGATGGCGCCGATGGCCATGCCGTCGTGTCCGGCTGGGCTGAACAGGGTCGTCGGGTCTTCGGGCCGGCCCGAGCCGAGGATACTCCCGTCCACGGCGCTGCCCGGCACGAGCGTGGAGCGGATGCCTTCGCCGACGACGTCCTGCAGCAGCGGCGCGCAGAACAGGGCTGGGGCGTTGTGCACTTCGCGGGTGTGCCAGCGCAGGCGCCTGCGGCCCATGATGTCGTCGAGCTCGCGGGAGATCTGGTCCCACACGCGGTCGCGTTCGCCGTCGAATTCTCCGCGCAGGTCGAGGCTGAACCTCGCCTCGCCCGGAACGATGTTCATCGCGCCGGGGAACGCCTCGAACTGGCCGACGGTGCCGATGATGTGGTGCTGGGTGGAGCAGATGCGCTCGACGGCGAGGGCCGCCTCGCTCGCGCCGAGGAGCGCGTCGCGGCGCATGTCGTACGGGGTGCCGCCGGCGTGCCTGGCCTCGCCCTCGACGACGAGCTGGAAGCGACGAGCGGAGGCGATGGAGGAGACGACGGCGAGCGGTTCGCCGCGGGCGTGCAGCTCGGGCCCCTGCTCGATGTGCGCTTCGAGGTAGCCGACGAGCTCGCTCGGCCTGCGGGCGGCTTCCGAGACGCGGCCGGGGTCGAGGCCGAACTCGAGGGCGGCTTCGCGCAGGGTGGTGCCGTCTGGGTCCTCGAGCTCCCACCAGGCGTCGTCCCACGTGCCGGCGACGGCGGAGGAGCCGAGGAGCGCCTTGCCGAAGCGCGCGCCTTCCTCGTCCGAGAACGCGGCGACCTCGAGCCCGAAGTCGAACGGGGAGCGGGCGGGGGCATCCACCCCACTCGTGTCGTCGTCGCGGCGCTGGAGCAGGCGCACGACCTCGATGGCCATGAGCACGCCGACGATGCCGTCGTAGCGGCCGGCGTCGACGACCGTGTCGAGGTGCGAGCCGAGCATGAGCACGGGCGCCTCCGGGTCCGCCGCGGGGAGGAGGCCGAGCTGGTTGCCTGCCGCATCCTGCCTGGTCTGCAGGCCGGCCTCGCGCATCCACTCGGCGGCCAGCCGGTTGACGCGCGCGTGCTCGGGGGAGAGATGCACGCGGGTGATGGCGCCTGGGGTGGAGGTGATGCGGGCGAGCTCGTCGCAGCGCGCCATGACGCGGCGGGCGGCGAGCTCGAAGACGGTGGGATCTAGGGCGCCCAGTCGCGCGGCCGTCATTCGGCGGCTCCCCGGGGGCTGTCGGCTGCGCGGAAGACGTCGGCGGCGGCCTCGACTCCACCGCCGGTCGGCACGAATGCGCCGTATCGGCGGAGCACGGCCTCGAGCGCCGCGAGGGTCGTGAGCACGGTGTCCTTGCGGGCGTTGTAGCCCATCGTGCCGAGGCGCCACACCTTGCCGTGCAGCGGGCCGAAGGAGGTGCCGATCTCGATGCCGAAGTCGTCGAGTAGGTCCTGCCTTGCCGTATCGCCGGGGACGCCGTCCGGGATGACGACGGCGACGACGTTGTTCATCTTGTGCGCGATGTCGCCGAAGACCTCGAGCCCGAGCGCCTGGACGCCGGCGAGCATCGCGGCACCGGCGACACGGTGGCGTTCGATGACGGCGTCCCGGCCCTCGCGCAGCAGGACGGCCGCGCACTCCCGCGCCGCGTAGAGCATGGAGGTGGCTTCCGTGTGGTGGTTCAGGCGTCTCGGCCCCCAGTAGTCGAGGATCATGCCGAGGTCGAAGTAGTTGGAGCGGATGAAGTCGCTCGCGGACTCGTCGCCCGTCTCGCGGATGCCAGCCTCGACCCGGCTGCGGGAGCGGATGACCTCGACGGCACGCTCGGAGAGGGTGATGGGTGCCGAGCCGCTCGGGCCGCCGAGACACTTCTGCAGGCCGGCGGTCGCGGCGTCGAGGCCCCAGGCGTCGGCGAGAAACTCGTTGCCGCCGATGGACGCCGTCGCGTCGGCGTAGAAGAGCACGCCGTGCTTCGCGCAGATGGCGCCGACCTCGTCGAGGGGCTGGTTCATGGTGGTGGAGGTGTCGCCCTGGACGAGGGCGAGGAGGGTCGGCTTGACGCGGACGATGGCCTCCTCGATCTGCGAGACGGGGACGACCTGCCCCCACGGCACCTCGATGGTGTGCACCTCGGCGAGGGCGCGCTCCGCGATCTCGGCGAGGAGGTGGCCGAACCGACCGAAGACGGGGACGAGCACACGGTCGCCTGGCCGGATGAGAGAGACGAGCGCCGCCTCGATGCCGGAGCGGGAGGTGCCGTCGACGAGCACGGTCGCGGTGTTCTCGGTCGCCCACACCTGCCGGTACAGCTCCTGCGTCTCGTTCATGGCCTGCGTCATGAACGGGTCGTACTGGCCGACGAGGGTGCTCGACATGGCGCGGAGCACGCTCGGGTACGCCGAGATGGGGCCGGGCCCCATGAGGAGGCGGGCTGGCGGTTCGATGGGGAGGATCGCGGTCATCTGCTTCATTCTCTCGGTGCTCACGCGCTCGTCGTGGCGCGGCTGGTGGCTCTCGGGGTGGGGGCTGCGGCGGATGCGATTCGGCGGCCGAGTCGGACGAGCGCCAGGTCGGAGCCCGCTCGCGACACGAAGCAGACGCCGACGGGCGCGGCCTGCGCGCTGCTCGTGGTCGGCACGCTGAGGAGCGGCGCTGAGAGCGCGGGCAGCCCGGCGACGGCGGCCGGGGTGGTCATGCGCAGCGTCGCGGTGCGGATGGCGTCGATGCTCGATGCATCCGCGGCTCGGCTCGGCGCTGCCCCCGGGGCGGTGGGGAAGAGGAGCACGGCATCGCGGACGAGTCGCTCGAGGCGGGCGCTGAGGGGAGCGAGGGCGTCGCGGGCCGCCTGCTCCTGCGCCTCGGTGATCTGCGAGGCGGCGAGGAACCGGGCAGCGACGGCGGGGCCCGTGGCGCCGGGGTGCGCTTCCAGCCATGGGCGGTTGTTGCGCCAGGCCTCAGCGCCCTGCACGATCCGGAACGGCTCCTGGTAGCTCGCGAGCTCGCCGATCGAGGCCCGCTCGACCGGCGCAGCCACGGCTCCGCGCTCCTCCAGCTCGCGCAGGAACGCCTCGAAGGCGGACACGGTCTCTGGAGAGGCGGCCGCCAGCACCTCGGCCGGCACGACGAGGCGGCCGGGGAGGTCCTCGCCGCGCTGCCCCGCCGCGCTCGCGGTGGACTCGGAGCTGTCGTAGGAGAGGCACCAGTCGGCGACCCGCTGCAGGGTCTCGCCGTCGCGCGTGAGCCACCCGACGGTGTCGAACGACTGCGCGAGCGGCAGGAGGCCCTGACGTGGCACGAGGTCGTGTGTCGTGCGCAGGCCCCACAGCCCCTGATAGGAGGCGGGGATGCGCACCGATCCGGCGGTGTCGGTCGCGAGGCCGATGTCGGCCTGGCCGTTGGCGACGGCGGATGCGGGCCCGCTCGAGGAGCCGCCGGGGAGGGCACCGGGCACGGCGGCGTTCGGGGGAGTCCCGAAGTGGGCGTTGTCGCCGGCGATCGAGTACGCGAACTCGTCGGTGCGGGCGATGCCGCGCAGGGAGGCGCCGCCGCGCAGCAGATCCCTGACGGCGGGCGCGGTCCTCGTCTCGGCCTTCGCGGAGTCGAGGTAGCTGGGGTTGCCTGCGCCGATGCGGTAGCCGCGAATCGCGAAGAGGTCCTTCACGGCGACGGTGAGCCCTTCGAGGGGCCCCTCCCACGCGCCTTGGAAGAGCGGGTCGCCGACGGTGCGCCAGATCGAGCGGTCGAAGGCGCGGGGCCTCGGGGTCACGTGCGCGGCCGTGATGCGCCAGCCCTGCGGCAGCTGCTGCCAGAGCTGCGTCTGCAGTCCGAGCCCGCCGGTGGCGAAGCGCGAGGTGGAGACGAGCAGCGCGACGCCGTCGGCCAGAGCCCGGTACTCGATGCGCTCGATGGTGCGCTTCGCGACGCCGCCGCGCTGGGCACGGAACTCGCTGATCTGCTCGTGGCCGACCAGCAGGCCGCTGTCGTCGCCGCGAAGCGTCGCGTCTCCCGGCGCGAACCAGGCGTCGAGCTCGTCGAGGTCGTTGCTCTGCACGGCCCGCTCGTAGGCTTCGAAGGCGGCGAGCAGCGCGGCGGGTGGGGTCCCGTCCGCGAGCGTCGTCTCTGGGGCGTTCTGCTCGACTGAGGTCACGCGGGTGCTCCTGTTCCGTTCTGCGGTGCCGTGCCAGCCGGCACGTCGGCGAAGTCGGCCTCGCGGATGCGGGCGTGCACGCCGCAGACGACGTCGACGACCTGCGAGATGTCGAAGTCGGTGGCCGCCGACAGGTACGCGTAGGCGAGGTGCTCGTCCATGCCCCACCGAGCCTGCAGCAGGTCGATGGCGGCGCGCACGCACTTGCGCATGGCCGCGTTCAGGTCGGGGTCGAGGCCGGTGGGCACGAGGTACTCGGGCGTGCGCACGAGCGGGCCGGTGAGGTCGCCGAACTCGCGCCGCGCATCCGCCGCCGGAACGACGTCGAAGGTGAGGGTCGCGCGCAGCGAGGCCTCGAGCGCCGTGAGGGCGACCTCGCCGTCGCCCTGCGCGAAGTGCGGATCGCCGACGTAGGCGAGCGCGTCGGGGACCTGCACGGGCAGGTAGAGCACGCTGCCCTCGGTGAGCAGCTTGATGTCGATGTTGCCGCCGTGCGGGCCGGGCGGCACGGAGTGCGGGCGTGCGCCTGCGGCGGGAGCGACGCCCATGGTGCCGAGGAACGGGGCGAGGGGGAACACGACGCTCCGAACGCCGCCCTCGGTGAGCGGCATGGTGCCGACGAGCTCGCCGCCGCGTTCCTCGACCGCGGCGAACACGCTCACGGTCTCGCGGCTGCGCGGCAGCACGCCGGGCAGCGCGCCCTTGCCGTGCCGGTTGGAGATGACCCCGTACGGCACGCGAGGCTCGAGCTTCTCGACAGTGATGCGCAGCAGGTCGCCTGGCATGGCGCCCTCGACGGCGATGGGGCCGGTCACGACGTGCGGGCCGTCGTTCGCCGGGTCGCGGGGCGCGTGCTCGGCGATCTCGATGGCGTCGAGCAGCACGGCATCCGGATGCACGCCGTGCGCCGCGAAGAACGCGGCGGGGTGCTGTCCCTGGTCGGGCAGCAGGCCCTCGTGGCTGACGGTGTCGATGACGACGCTCGCCCCGGGCCGCACGGTCAGCACGGGGGTATCGCGCGCGCTCGGGAGCCTGCCCCAGATCGAGGTCGATGCTCCAGATGGCAGGTAGCTCGCGCCCTCAGGCAGGCGTGTGCCCGGCTGCAGGATGGGGAGCGGGGCGAATGCCGGCGTGGCCGCGCCGACGCCGTAGCGGTTCGCCGCGGGAGCCGCGTGAGCCGCGGGAGCTGCGGTGGGAATCGTGGTCATGCTGCCTGCTCCTCGTCGAGGTCCAGTCGTGCGGGGTTCGCCGCCGCGAGCACCTCGCGGCCCAGGCGGGACGTGAGCCCGGCTGCCCGTGTGTAGATCAGCTCGCCGTGCAGGTAGGTCGAGTCGACGACCCCGTGCAGCCGCGCCCCGTGCCACGGACTGATCTTGGTGCGGTACTCGAGGGTATTCTCCTCCAGCGTGTGCTCGAGGTCTGGTTCGAAGATCGCGAAGTGGGCCGGGGCGCCGACCGTGATGAGGCCACGGTCCTCGAGGCGCACGAGCGCGGCCGGTCCCGTGGTGAAGAGGGGCAGGATCGCCTCCAGCGGGATGCCGCGCCGCCTGGCCTCGGTCCAGACCGCGGTGAGCCCGGTCTGCACCCCGGCGATGCCACCCCACGCGGTGCCGAGGTCGGGCCCCGCCTTGAGCTCGAGCGTCGCTGGGGAGTGGTCGCTGACGATCGCGTCGATCGTGCCGTCGAGCACGCCGGCCCAGAGCGCGTCCTGGTTCGCGGTGTCGCGGATAGGTGGGCAGCACTTGAAACGCCCGTCGCCGTCCGGCACCTCCTCGGCCCGAAGGCTCAGGTAGTGCGGGCAGGTCTCGATCGTGATGCGCACGCCGTCGGCCTTCGCCGCGCGGACCAGGTCGAGGGCCTCCGCCGCCGACACGTGCACGATGTGCGCCCTGGCGCCGGTGCGCCTCGCCGCGGCGATGACGGCGCGGATCGCCTCGACCTCCGCGACCGGCGGCCTCGACGCGACGAAGTCGGAGAAGACGGGGCCGGATGCCTCGCTCAGGTGCGCTTCGAGCTCGGCGTGCGCGATCAGGAGCCCATCGACCTCGGCGAGCTCCTCGAGCGCCTGCTCGAGCTCGGGGAACGAGAGGTGATCGAACTCGTCGATGCCGCTCGGCGCGAGGAAGCACTTGACGCCGACCGCGCCCGCCGCGAGCAGCGGACGCAGGGAGTCGAGGTTCTGCGGGACGACGCCGCCCCAGTAGGCGAGGTCGACGGCCAGCTGGCCGGAGGTCGCCGCGCGCTTCGCGTCGAGCGCCTCGACGCTCGTCGTGACGGGCAGCGAGTTGAGCGGCATGTCGACGACCGTCGTGACCCCGCCAGCGGCGGCGGCAGCCGTGCCCGTCGCGAAGCCCTCCCAGTGCGTGCGGCCCGGCTCGTTGAGGTGCACGTGCGTGTCCACGAGGCCAGGCAGGAGCACCTGGGTGTCCGGCAGGACGATGTCGGCGTCGTCGTCGAACGGGGCGATGGCGGCGATGGTGCCGTCGCTGACGGACACCGTCGCCGGCGAGAATCCGCCGCCGAGGAAGACGCGTCGCGCGGAGATCTTCATGCGATCGCCGCCGCTGGAACCCGCAGCTGCCCCTGCGGCGCGGCCTGCGCCCGGGTGGGGCGTGCGTACTCGTCCCGCTTGCTCGTGCCGACGCCCATGCGCGACATCGCAGCGACGAGCCCGACCGACGCGGCGACGCCGTCGACGACCGGCACGCCGACCCGCTCGGAGAGGCGAGCGCACAGGTCGGCCATGCCCGCGCATCCGAGCACCACCGCGTCGGCGCCGTCCTCCCGGACGACTCGCTCGCACCACGCGGCGATGTCCTCGAACGCCGCCGAGCCGGTCTCCTCGAGTGCGAGGACGGGGATGCCGGTGCCGTACGCCGCAACGCACGCCCGCTCGAACCCGTACCGCTGCACGAGGTCGTCGGCGCGGCCGAGCGTGCGGGAGAGGGTCGTGACGATGCCGAACGTGCGCCCCGTGAGCGCCGCGACGTGCATGGCCGCCTCGGCGATGCCGATGACGGGCACGTCGACGAGCTCGCGTGCCGCGTCGAGCCCCGGGTCGCCGAAGCAGGCGATGACGTAGCCGTCGCTGCCGCCGTCCGCGAGATCGCGCTCGACGAGCTCGACGACGACGGAGGCCGCCCGCACCTCGTCGAAGTGGCTCTCGATGGCCTCCGGGCCCTCACCGGGGGCCGGGCACACGGCGACGATCTCGACGCCGGGGCCGGCCACGGCTCTGGCAGCTGCCGCGACCTTCTGCGTCATGGCGACGGAGGTGTTCGGGTTGACGAGTGTGATGCGCATGCTGGGTCAGTCCTCCTCGATCGATCCGTCTGAGATGCCGGCGGTCTCGCCCTCGAACGTCGGCATGAGCGGCTGGCGGCGCTCGAACAGGACGAAGAGCGCGAATCCGAGTCCGCAGCCGATGAACCAGCTGAAGTCGGCGAGGTAGCTCAGGTCCAGGATGCCGGCCTCGGCGAGCGGCCGGGTCAGCACCGCGATCGCGACCGTCGGGGCGCCGGCGAGCACCATGGCCCACACCGCGTTCGGGTTGAACCCCTTGCGGTACCAGTAGGCGCCCGTCTCGCTCATCGTGAACATCTCGTCCACCTTGATGCGCTGCCTGCCGATCACGTAGTAGCCGGCGATGAGGATGCCGAAGAGCGGTCCGATGAGCGCACCGAGCACGCCGAGCGTGTTCTGGATCGCGGCGTCGTTGTTGTACCAGTTCCACGGGGTGAGCAGCACGGAGCCGACGGCGGCGATCATGCCGCCCATCCGCCAGCTGATCCTGTGCGGGGCGACGTTCGAGAAGTCGAACGCCGGCGCGATGAAGTTCGCCACGATGTTGATGCCGACCGTCGCCGTCACGAACGTGAGGCCGCCGAGGAGGATCGCGAAGTGCGTGTCGATGCGCTCGACCGTGTGGATCGGGTCCGTGATGAGCTCGCCGAAGACGGGCACGGTGGCGCTCGCGGTGAGCACCGTGAGGATGGAGAAGAACAGGAAGTTGAGCGGGAGCCCGAGGAAGTTGCCCCGCTTCACGGCCTTGTAGCTCTTCGCGTACCTCGAGAAGTCGCCGAAGTTGAGCATGGGGCCGGAGAAGTAGGAGACGACGATCGCGATGGCCGTGAACATGACCGGGATGGAGGCCCAGAAGTCGAGCGGCTCACCCGCGGAGAGGTTGAAGTCGATGTTCTCCCAGCCCGCCTGGCTGACGAGGTAGATGGCGAGCACGATCATGACGACGTACACCGCTGGCCCCGCCCAGTCGATGAAGCGGCGGATGGACTCCATCCCGCCCCAGAACAGCGCTGCCTGCGCGAACCAGAGGATCGCGTAGGAGATCCAGCCGAGCGCCGACAGGCCGAGGAACGAGTAGTCGGTGCGCAGCACCTCGCTGGCGGGGATGAACTTGAGGAACACGATGTTGAGCGACTCGGCGGCGAGGAACGTCTGCACGCCGTACCAGGCGATGGCGATGAGGCCGCGGATGATCGCCGGGATGTTGGCGCCCTTGACGCCGAAGATCGCGCGGTTCACGACGGGGTAGGGCACGCCTGTCTTCTGGCTCGACTTGGCGACGAGGTTCGTGAAGAACTGCACGATGAGGATGCCGACGATGAGGGCGACGAGCACCTGCCAGCTGGCGATGCCGAGCGCGAAGAGGCTGCCGGCCGTGACGTAGCCGCCGACGCTGTGCACGTCGGACATCCAGAAGGCGAAGATGTTGTAGGAGCCCCAGCGCTGCTTGCGCAGGGGAGCGAGGTCCTCGTTCGCGAGCCGCGGGTCGTAGCCGGGCTTCATGTTGCCGTCGCCGACGGGGTGGCCCGCCGCCTCGACGAGGTTGTCGGGCGCCGCGCCTTCGGCGCCCAGGCCGCGGGTGCTGCCGGATGCGCCAGTCTGTGCCAGTTGATCGGTCATGCGTTGAAGTTATGACTTCACGCTTCGCGGGAGGTTTCTGCAATGTAACGCTCGTGTAAAACCGAGGTCCCCTCGATGGCGTGCAGTCAGCACTTCACGGTCTCGGCGGTGACCGCGGCGCTGCGTCGGTCTCCCGAGTCAGACTCCCGCTGCCGCCCCGAGTCCGCGGATGAGCGCGTCGAGCCCGCGCTCGAAGGCCTGCTCGCGCAGCCCCAGCGGTGTGTGCGCCGCGACGGAGGCCGCGAGCGTGGGTGCCGCATCCGCCTGATCGCCGAGCTCGAAGATGTCGAGGGGCGCGTTGAGGTCGTACGCGGAGCCGTAGACGAACGACTCGATCGCCACGATCGCCGGCATGATGTTGGCGTCCGGCCAGCCGGCCCGTCGGAGGCCTGAGGCGACCCCCTCGTACATCGCGAGCGTGTCGGTCGCGCCGGCGACGGGCATCTTCGCGATCGCCTCCACGAGCGAGTCGTGCTCCTTCATGACGAGGCGGTAGCTGCGCGCCCAGCTCGCGAGGGCCGCGTCCCACGGCTCGGTCTCGAACGCCGAGGCGTCGACGGCGGCCATGAGGCGATCCTCGATCCAGCGCAGGATCTGCCGCTTCGAGTGCGCGTGGTTGTAGAGGGCCGCGGGGGTGACGCCGAGCGCCTTGGCGAGCTTCGCCATCGTCAGGGCGTCGTACCCCTCGTGGGTCGCGACGCGCATGGCGGCGTCGGTGATGCGCTTCTGCGTGAGGATGCGCGTGCGGGGTCGCCCAGCACGCCGCTGTCCGTCAGACTCCACATGCTCGCTGGTGCTCACTGGCCCTCCCGTCGTTCGACCCTAGCTCCTCGGAAATGCGGCTTGTCCGAGGGGCCCGTCTCGACTAACGTAAATTAATCCTGTTTATTTGGAAGGCGGCGCCAGGAAGCCGGCCGCCAACCACACTCACTTCGACGGCGAAGCCAGGGCGCTTGGAGCTGTCACAACGGAAAGAGCGGAAATGCAGACCATCGAACGCGACGTCGTCATCATCGGAGCAGGCCCCTCCGGCCTCACAGCGGCCCGCCGCCTCACCCAGGCAGGCAAGACCGTCGCCGTCCTCGAGGCGCGCGACCGAGTCGGCGGACGCACCTGGAGCAACATCATCGACGGCCAGTTCTTCGAGATCGGCGGCCAGTGGGTCTCGCCAGACCAGACGGCGCTCCTCGCCCTGCTCGAAGAGCTCGGCAAGGGCACCTTCTCGCGCTACCGCGAGGGCAAGTCGGTCTACATCAGCCCCAAGGGCGAGCGCACCGTCTACGAGGGCGACACGTTCCCCGTCAGCGAGCACACCGCCGCCGAGATGGACCGCATGATCGAGCTCCTCGACGGCCTCGCCGCCGAGATCGGCCCCGTCGAGCCGTGGGCGCACGCCAAGGCGCGCGAGCTCGACACCATCTCCTTCCACCACTGGCTGCGCCAGCAGTCCACCGACGAGGAGGCCTGCAACAACATCGGGCTGTTCGTCGCCGGCGGCATGCTCACCAAGCCGTCCTTCGCGTTCTCGGCGCTGCAGGCAGTGCTCATGGCCGCATCCGCCGGTTCGTTCTCGAACCTCGTCGACGAGAGCTTCATCCTCGACAAGCGCGTCATCGGCGGCATGCAGTCGGTCAGCCAGCAGATGGCGCAGGAGCTCGGCGACGACGTGTTCCTGAACAACCCAGTGCGCTTCCTCCACTGGGAGGACAACGGAGCAGGCAATGCGGCCTCCGTCACCGCGGTCGCCGACCACATCACCGTCAAGGCGCAGCACGCCATCATGGCCGTGCCGCCCAACCTCTACTCGCGCGTCTCCTTCGTCCCCGCCCTGCCGCGCCAGCAGATGATCGTGCACCAGCACATCTCCATGGGCCTCGTCATCAAGGTGCACGCCACCTACGCCACCCCGTTCTGGCGTGAAGAGGGCCTCAGCGGCACCGCGTTCGGCGCCGGCCACATCGTGCAGGAGGTCTACGACAACACCAACCACGAAGACGAGCGAGGCACCCTCGTCGGCTTCATCACCGATGAGGCGGCCGAGGCCATGTGGGCGCTGGGCGACGAGGAGCGCAAGGCCGCCGTCCTCGGCTCCGTCGCCGAGTTCCTCGGGCCGAAGGCCCTCGACCCCGAGGTCTTCTACCTCTCCGACTTCGGCGCAGAGGAGTGGACCCGCGGCGCGTACGCCACGAGCTACGACCTCGGCGGACTCCACCGCTGGGGCGCCATCCAGCACGACCCGGTCGGCCCGATCTTCTGGTCGAGCTCCGACCTCGCGGCAGAGGGCTACCAGCACGTTGACGGCGCGGTGCGGATGGGCGAAGCTACGGCGAAGCGCATCCTCCAGTCCTGAGCGCCCACGGCATCCCGAAATCGGACGACACCCCAAGAATTGGAGAGGCAGCATGGCGCAGCGTTTCGTAGTGGGCTACATCGCGAGCGATCGAGGGCATGACGCCCTCGCCCTCGCCTCCTTCCTCGCGAAGGGCACCGACACGGAGATCATCGTCGCGATGATCACGCCGGAGACGTCGCCGTACAGCGGCACGCATCCGCTGCCGCTCGACGATGCCGACAGCATCATCGGCAAGCAGATCGACACGTGGATGAGCGAAGCGCTCGCCCAGGTGCCGGAGGGCATCGCGGCGCGCGGCGTCGTCCGCAGCGCCACGGGCGAGGCCCAGGGGCTCATGGACATCGCCGCTGAATTCGGCGCTGCCGCGCTGGTCATCGGCGCCGCCACCACCGCACTGCTGCGGCAGTTCACCATCGGGACAGTGGCATCCACGCTGCTGCACGCCTCGCCGCTGCCCGTCGCGCTCGCTCCGGCTGGGTTCGCCGAAGAGGGGCCCGTCACCCGCATCACCACGCTGTTCGGCACCCGCTCGGGGGCCGCCGCGCTCATCGGCACCTCCGTCGAGAGCGCGCTGCAGCGCGACGTGCAGCTGCGCCTGCTCTCGCTCGTGCAGCTCGACCGGGTACCGCCCAGCCAGGTGCAGGAGGTCGACGAGTTCGTGCGCGAGTTCGGCGGGGCAGTGCTCGCCGGCCGTGCGGAGGCCCTGCTGGAGTCGGGCAAGGCCACCGTCGAGACGGTCGAGGGCGAGAGCCTCGAGGCCGCACTCGAGCGGGCCGACTGGAAGCCGGGCGATGTCGCCTTCGTCGGCTCCAGCCGCCTCGCCCAGGGAGGGCGCATCTTCCTCGGCGCCCGCGCGCAGCGCCTGCTGCGCGTGCTGACCGTGCCGATCATCGTCGTGCCGCGCGCCGCGCAGCCTGCCGAGGCGCCCAAGTCCGCTCCCGAATCCCCAGCGACAGGAACAGGGCAATGACCAGGACAGAAGACAGCACGGAGCGGGGAGGGCTCAGCTCCAAGGGCCTCTCCGCAGGCAAGGTCGGCGTCATCGGCGCGACCATCATCGGCATCTCGTGCATCGCCCCGGCGTACACGCTGACCTCGGGTCTCGGCCCGACCATCTCGCAGGTCGGCCTGCAGACGCCGGCGATCCTCTTCATCGGCTTCATCCCGATGGTGCTCGTCGTCTTCGGCTACCGCGAGCTGAACTCGGCGATGCCGGACTCCGGCACCACCTTCACGTGGGCGTCCCGCGCGTTCGGGCCCTGGATCGGCTGGATGGGCGGATGGGGGCTCATCGCCGCGACCGTCCTCGTCCTCTCGAATCTCGCGGCCGTTGCCGTGGACTTCCTGTTCATCCTGCTCGCGCAGGTGTTCCAGAATCCGGAGCTCGCCGACCTCACGACGGTGCTGTGGATCAACATCCCCGTCACGATCCTCTTCACGGCGCTCGCCGCGTGGATCTCGTACCGGGGCGTCGAGGCGACCGAGAAGATCCAGGTCGGGCTCGTCGCGTTCCAGCTCATCGCGCTGGCCTGGTTCATCGTCGCCGCCTTCATGCACCTGAGCAACAACACGGCCTTCGACCCGACCCCCATCGAGCTGTCCTGGTTCAACCCGTTCGAGCTGGGCGACATGGCCGTCGTCGCCGCCGGCGTCTCGCTGTCGATCTTCCTCTTCTGGGGCTGGGACACGGTCATCACGATGAACGAGGAGGCGAAGGACCCGAAGAAGACCCCGGGCCGCGCCGCCATGCTCACGATCATCATCATCATGGTGATCTACCTGCTCACGACCCTCGCCGTGCTCGTCTTCGCGGGCATCGGCACCGAGGGCCTCGGAGCCGGCAACCCGGACAACCAGGAGAGCATCTTCGCGGCGCTCGCGGGGCCGGTCATGGGTCCGTTCGCGCTGCTGATGTCGATCGCCATCCTGTCGTCGTCGGCGGCCTCGCTGCAGTCGACGATGGTCTCCCCATCGCGCACGATCCTCGCCATGGGGCACTACGGCGCCCTGCCGAAGCGCTTCGCGGACGTCAGCCCGCGCTTCAAGTCGCCGTCGGTCGCGACCCTGGCCTCGGCCATCGCCGCTGTCGTGTTCTACGTCGTCATGAGGCTGCTCTCCGAGAACGCGCTGTGGGACACGATCGCGGCCCTCGGCCTCATGATCTGCTTCTACTACGGCGTCACGGGGCTCGCCTGCGTCTGGTACTTCAGGCACAGCCTGTTCAGCTCGGCCAGGAACTTCTTCTTCCGGTTCCTGTTCCCGCTGCTCGGCGGCATCGTGCTGCTGTACTTCTTCTACGAGACGGCCGTCGCGTCGCTGTCGCCGTCGTTCGGCTCAGGCTCGGCGGTCTTCGCGACGAGCTACGACGCCGATGGCATCGCCCAGGACGGCATCGGTCTCGTGTTCGTGCTCGGCATCGGAGTGCTGCTGCTCGGCGTGGTCATCATGGTCGTGCAGTACTTCCGCAGCCCCGGGTTCTTCCGCGGCGAGACGATCCAGATCGGCAACGACCGCGACACGCAGTCGATCGAGGTGCTGAAGGACTAGCTGTCCCGCGGGATCCCGCGGGACAGCTAGTCCTTCAGCACCTCGATCGACTGCGTGTCGCG
>NZ_PSXX01000018.1 GCF_002931055.1 Pseudoclavibacter sp. AY1H1
ACTCTGCGCCGGGGGCGGGGCGGGGCGGGGCGGGGCGGAGGCAGACGGCGGAGGGCGGAGGGCAGACGGCAGAGCGCAGAGCGCAGACGAAGATCCCGCCGCCAGCTCTGGGCTGGCGACGGGATCTGCGTGCTGGGTGCTGGGTGCTGCGTGCTGCTTACGCGTAGGGGTTCGGCGTGAGCGTGTACTTCGTGTACAGGTACTCCTCGATGCCCTCGAAACCGCCTTCGCGGCCGATGCCGGACATCTTCACGCCGCCGAACGGCGCCGCCGCGTTGGAGAGCACGCCGATGTTGAGGCCCATCATGCCCGTCTCGATGCGGTCGATGAGGCGCTGGCCGCGCTTGAGGTCCTCCGTGAAGACGTACGAGACGAGGCCGTACTCGGTGTCGTTGGCGAGGCGGATCGCCTCCTCCTCGTCGGCGAACGTCGTGATGGAGAGCACCGGTCCGAAGATCTCCTCGCGGAAGATGTCGCTCGACGATGGGGTGCGGTTGAGCACGGTCGGCTCGTAGAAGGAGCCGTCGCCCTCCACGCGCTTGCCTCCGTGCAGGAGCTCAGCCCCCGCCGCCACTGCGGAGTCGACCAGCGAGGCGACCTTGTCGACGGCCTTGTCCTCGACCAGTGGGCCGATGATGACGCCGTCTTCGGTGCCGCGGCCGATCTTGAACGCGGCGACCTTCTCGGTGACCCGACGCGCGAACTCGTCCGCGACATCCGTGTGCACGAGGATGCGGTTCGCAGCCGTGCAGGCCTGTCCGATGTTGCGGAACTTCGCCGCGATGACACCCTCGACGGCCTTGTCGAGGTCAGCGTCCTCGAACACGACGAACGGGGCGTTTCCGCCGAGCTCCATGGATGTGCGGAGCACGTTCTTCGTGGCCTCCTTCATGAGGCCCTGGCCGACGCCGGTCGACCCGGTGAACGAGATCTTGCGCAGGCGCGAGTCGGCGATGATCGGGGAGGAGACCGCGGCGGTGCTGCGGGTCGTGATGACGTTGACGACGCCCTTGGGCAGGCCAGCCTCTTCGAGGATCTTCACGAAGTAGAGGGTCGTGAGCGGCGTGAGCGACGCCGGCTTCACGACCGAGGTGCAGCCTGCGGCGATCGCGGGCGCGATCTTGCGAGTCGCCATGGCGAGGGGGAAGTTCCACGGCGTGATGAGGAACGCGGGACCGACGGGGTGCTTCGAGACGATCATGCGTCCCGTTCCCTCTGGCTGCGTGCCGTAGCGGCCGTGCACACGGACGGCTTCCTCGCTGAACCAGCGCAGGAACTCGCCGCCGTAGGTGACCTCGCCCTGCGCCTCAGCAAGGGGCTTGCCCATCTCGAGGGTCATGATGAGCGCCATCTCGTCGCGGCGCTCCTGCAGGATGTCGAACGCGCGTCGGAGGATCTCCCCGCGCTCGCGCGGTGCCATCCGGGCGAAGTCCTCCTGCGCGGCGACGGCGGCGTCGAGCGCCTGGATGCCCTGCTCTGGGTTCGCGTTGGCGATGTGCTTGAGCGGCTTGCCCGTCGACGGGTCGTTGACCGCGAACGGCTCATCCGCGCCGTCGACCCACTCGCCGCCGATGAACAGCTGGCCGGGGACCTTCGCAAGCAGTTCCGCTTCGTTGGGGTACGTCATTGTGCAAACTCCTCGGTTGTTGGCGAGCTCGCGCTTCCCGGGCCCCGAGTCTCGGGCGCGGTGGCGATGGATGATCCAACGCTACTCGGGCGGGCTGGGCGCTTCACGAGCATTTCGCCCAGCCCGGGGAGCCGAGGTAGTGCATCCGCACAATCAGGCCAGCAGGTCCCTGACCATCGGGATGACCTTCGTGCCGTACAGCTCGATCGCCTTCATGCTGTGCTCGTGAGGCAGCGTGCCTGCGCTGTACTTGAGGTCGAAGCGCTGCAGGCCGAGCACCTTGACCGTGGCGGCGATCTTGCGCGCGACGGTCTCTGGCGAGCCGACGTAGAGCGCCCCGCGCTCGCCGGCTTCCTGCTCGTACTGCGCGTACTGCATGGGCGACCAGCCGCGCTCCTTGCCGATGCGCATCATCATGGTGCGGTAGTTCAGCCAGTGCTCTTCACGCGCCTGCTCGTCGGTGTCCGCGATGTGGCCAGGCGAGTGCGCGCCGATCGGGCCGTTCGGGTGGCCGAACTGCTCGTTGGCCTGCCGGTAGAGCTTCGCGAACGGCGCGAAGCGCGCTGATTCGCCGCCGATGATCGCGAGCATGAGCGGCATCGAGTACTGAGCGGCCCGCACGACGGACTGGGGCGTGCCCCCGACGGCGGCCCACGTGCGCAGGCGGCCCTCCTCGAGCTGCGGATGCACGGTGACGTCGTTGAGCGCACCCCGGACGGTTCCGCTCCAGCTGACGGGCCCACCCGCCGCGATCTTCATGAAGAGGTCGAGCTTCTCGTCGAAGAGCACCTCGTAGTCCTGGAGGTTCAGCCCGAAGAGCGGGAACGACTCGGTGAACGAGCCCCGCCCGAGCATGACCTCTGCACGCCCGCTCGAGATGGCGTCGACGGTGGAGAACCGTTGGAAGACCCGTACGGGGTCATCGGAGCTGAGGACCGTGACCGCGCTGCCGAGACGGATGCGCTCGGTGCGGGCCGCGATCGCGGCGAGCACGGTCTCTGGCGTGGAGATCGCGAAGTCGTCTCGGTGGTGCTCGCCGACGGCGAAGGCGTCGATGCCGACGTGTTCAGCCAGGACGCCTTCCTCGACGACGTCGCGGATGACCTGCGCGTGCGAGCGCGGGGTGCCGTCGAGGTCGTTGGTCGCGTCTCCGAAGGTGTTGAGGCCGAACTCGATCGTGCCGGTCATGGCAGCTCCATCCATTTCAATGCGTTTACATGAACTCTAGTCGCAAGAAAAAGCGCCGCCCCGGGGGAACACGGCATCCCCGAGGCGGCGCAGCTTGTGGTCGAGTGCAACGACGGGCAACGCGGGGCCAAGGGCGGCGTTCCATGCAATCGAATGAAGTTCGATGATCGTGCCAAAAATGCCATGGCGCGTCAACTCAGGCACCCCTCCCCGCGCAGAATGATCACGTTTCGCGGTTCACTTGTCGGTGGCCAGCAGATGCACGCGAAACCGTATATCGTCGCCCGTATCCCCCACCCGAATAGCCCACCCGAGACACCGAGAGGCCGAGCATGACAGGCGTGGCGGAGACCCTTGACCCGAGCCCCTCCGGCAAGACCCAATTGGCCTACGAGTTCATCGAGCAGCGGATCTCGGACGGCACCTTCGCCCCGGGCCACCGACTTGTCCTCGGCGCGATCGCAGGCAAGATCGGCGTCAGCACGCTCCCTGTGCGCGAGGCTCTCCGAATGCTGGAGGCGGAAGGCGCAGTCACCTACGAGCGCTACGTCGGCGCGCACGTGACCGGACTCGAGCCGGAGCGCTACTGGCAGGCCCTGGAATCACTTGCCATCCTCGACGGCTACGCGACCGCGAGCGCCGCCCGTCACCTCACGGAGGACGTGCTCAGCGAGGCCCGCAGCGCGAACGCCGAGATGGGTCGGATGCTCGTCGATCCCGACGACCCGACGTGGCTGCATTCGAGATTCCACCACCTCCTCTTCCGACGGAGCCCGAACACGTATCTCGTGGACCTCGTCGAGCGAACCTGGCGACACCTCGACCGCCTGAGATCCTCGGCGCCGGAATCCGACATCCGCATCACGCCCGCCACGATCGCCGAGCACGACCACCTCCTCTCCCTCCTCGAGATCGGGGCGCCAAGCAGCGTGATCGAGCAGGCGGTCCGCGACCACCACCGGGGGACGTCGCGAGCTCACACGAGCGAGGTGCCCGAGACGGCCTAGACCCTGCCTGCTCCTGCGATCTCGTCCATGAGCAGCGCGAGGGCGATGTCACCGCCGGCCGCTGCACCCTGGCCAATCGAGACCGGCACGTTGGCGCGAGGGTCCCCCGCGTTGCCGACGACCCAGACCCTGGACTCGGGATGCTCTGGGCCGCGGACATCCACACCGTCGAGCATCCCGGTCAGCGGCACGAAGCTCGGGTTCGTGAAGATCGCCTCGAGCTCGAGCTCTCTGCCGTCAGCGAGACGGACTCCGCGAAGCCGTCCGTCGACACCTGCGAGCACCTCGTCGACCCCGGAGCGCT
Source organism: Pseudoclavibacter sp. AY1H1 (assembly GCF_002931055.1). Lineage (GTDB taxonomy): Bacteria > Actinomycetota > Actinomycetes > Actinomycetales > Microbacteriaceae > Pseudoclavibacter. The sequence continues at coordinate 4,127 of NZ_PSXX01000018.1, forward strand.
CGATCCTCACTCCGCGGGCGACGAGTGAGCGCGCCTCCGCCTCACCGAGCGCGAAGGAGCCGTTCACGAGGAGCACGAGGTCGCCGCTCCACTGCCGAAGCATGTGCGCCTTCAGATCCGAGTGCTCGCCGTTGGCAAGAACGGCGATGGGTCGATCGCGGTGCTCGTAGCCGTCGCAGAAGGGGCAGGCGTAGACGCCTCGCCCCCAGAGGGCGCGGAGTCCCGGCACGTTGGGCAGCTCGTCACGGAGGCCCGTCGCCACGACGACCGCTCGCGCCCGGAAGCCCCGTCCATCCTTGGTCATCACCTGCACGCGTGCGCCATCCTCGCCGGCGACAGAGGTGACGCTCGCCACTTCAGCCTCGGCGAAGACACCCTCGTGGGCTTCGACCTCGGCGCGACCCAACCGCCGCAGCTCACCGGGCGCGAGACCCTCGTGGCCGAGGACGCCGTGCATGTGGTCGGTGAATCGATTGCGGGGAACTCCGTGGTCCAGCACGAGCACCCGCCTGCGCCCCCGCGTGAGCATGAGCGCAGTGCTCAGACCGGCGGGGCCGGCGCCGATCACGATCGTGTCCCAGAGCAGGTTCTCGTTCTCTGCCGCGTGCTGCGGCACATCCAGTTGTGTCATGGGTCGAGTCTCCGGCGGGACTCTCGCGTTTCGCAACCGAGTTTGCTAGTTTCGCAACATGACGGATGCAGCGACGACGGATGCGGCGACAAGCGATCCAGACAGCCTTGACGACCCGACCACCGGAATCACCGAGGCGCTCAGCCGCGTCGCGCCCCGACTCCGAGAGATCAGACAGGCCCGCGGCATGACGCTCAGCGAAGTCGCCGAGGAGACGAGCCTCAGCGTCAGCACCCTCTCGCGGCTCGAATCAGGCGGCAGACGCCCCTCCCTCGACGTGCTCCTGCCGCTCGCGCGCTGCTACCGCGTGCCGCTCGACGACCTCGTGGGCGCACCCTCGACCGGCGACCCGCGCATCCACCCCAAGCCCGTGAAGCGCGGCGATCGCGTCTACCTCGCGCTCTCCCGCGCCACGGACGGCATGCAGGCCTTCAAGGTGCTCGTCGCGCCGCAGAAGCCCTCAGAACGAGACAAGCCGGTCACCCTGCGCGTGCACGAAGGCACCGAATGGTGCTACGTCCTCGCCGGAAGACTGCGCCTGCAGCTCGACGACGACGTCACGATCCTCGAACCAGGCGAAGCCGCGGAATTCGACACGACGCGCCCCCACTCCATGACCAACGACGGCGACACGACGCTCGAGATCCTCTCGCTCTTCAGCCGGCAGGCCGAGCGCAGCCACATCCACGAAACCGGCTGAACGGATCGTCCGAATATCGGCGCACCGAATACCCGGGAACCCCTACGATATTGAACATCGCGGTGGGGCTCTGCGGTGCGTATCGAGGGCGGAGCGCACCGGGGAATTCCGCCGTGCACCATAGAACGGCGTCACGGCGCCACCCAACGATGCAAGGTTGGATGCAATGATCGCTCCTCGTCTCCGAGACGTGACACAGCTCACCAGTTCAAAGGCCATACTCTTCGACCTCGACGGCGTCATAACGCCAACCGCCGAGGTGCACATGCGCGCATGGGCGCGGCTCTTCACCGACTACCTCGCAGCCAAGGGCGCCGGTCCCGCCTACACCGACGACGACTACCTCCGCTACGTCGACGGCAAGCCCCGCTACGACGGAGTCCGCTCGTTCCTCGCCTCCCGCGGCATCACGCTCGAGGACGGCACGCCCGAGGACTCCCCGGAGCTCGAGACCGTCTGCGGCCTCGGAAACCGCAAGAACGACACCTTCAACGCGGAACTCGCCGAGACCGGCGTGCAGGCCTACCCGGGGTCGCTCGAGTTCCTCGACGCCGCCGTCCGGCACGGCCTCCGCGTCGCCGTCGTCTCCAGCTCCCGCAACGCCGTCCCCGTGCTCACCGCGGCCGGGCTGCTCGACCGCTTCGAGACCGTCGTCGACGGCCTCGTCGCCGCCGAGAACGGCATCGCCGGCAAGCCGGCCCCAGACACCTACCTGTACGCAGCGCAGCTCCTCGGGCTCACCGCCGCCGAATGCGTGGTCGTCGAAGACGCCCACTCCGGCGTGCAAGCCGGCCGCGACGGCGACTTCGGCCTCGTCATCGGCGTCTCACGAGAAGCGAGCCACGAAGAGCTCATGTCCTCAGGCGCGGACACCGTCGTCGACGACCTCGCCGAACTCGTGCCGGTGTTCCCGCACTCAGACCTCAAGGAAGATCACGCATGAACCTCTCCACGGAAGACCCCCTGGACCGCCACCGGTTCCCCCTCGACGAGTGGGCGCTGGTCGAGCACGAATTCGACGCCAACTCGCAGGGCCTCGTCGAGACGCTCTTCGCGACCGGCAACGGCTACCTCGGCATGCGCGGCAATCTCGAGGAGAGCCGCGACGGGTACATGTACGGGACCTTCATCAACGGCTTCCACGAGACGTGGCCCATCCGCCACGCGGAGGACGCGTTCGGGTTCGCCCAGGTCGGCCAGACGATCGTCAACGTGCCGGACGCGAAGATCATCCGCCTCTTCGTCGACGACGAGCCCCTCGTCATCAGCGAGGCAGACCTGCTCTCCTACTCGCGCGTCCTCAGCTTCAAGGACGGCATCCTGACGCGCGAGCTCGACTGGCGCACGCCCTCCGGCAAGCACGTGCGCATCCGCTCGCACCGCCTCGTCTCCTTCACGGACCGCCACTACGTCCTCCTCGACTACGAGGTCGAGATGGTCGACCGCGGCGCATCCATCCTCCTCTCGAGCCAGATCATCAACCGCCAGGACGGCGGCGACGAGTTCCAGCGCGGCAAGAAGGAGACCGAGGTCGCCTTCGACCCGCGCAAGGCGGAGTCGTTCACTGACCGGGTGCTCCAGTCCCGCATCGCGCGCGAAGAGGGCCTGCGCTCGATGCTCGCCTACCGCACGACCCACTCGGGCATGACGATCGCCGTCGCGGCCGACCACGACATCATCACCGACAACGAGTGGGACGCCACCACGCGCGTCGACGCCGACTTCGCCGAGACCGCCTTCCGCGTTCGCGCCGAGCCCGGTGTCCCCGTGCGCATCATCAAGCACGTGGCCTACCACACGTCCAAGAGCGTCCCCACCCGCGAACTCGCGGACCGCGCCGACCGCACCCTCGACCGCATGCGCGAAGTGCCCGTCGAGGACGTGTACCGCTGGCAGCGCGAATGGCTCGACGACTTCTGGGACCGCAGCGACATCGTCATCCACGGCCACCCCGTGTACCAGCAGGCGACGCGCTGGAACCTGTTCCAGCTCGCCCAGGCAACGGCCCGCACCGACGGCGGCGGTGTCGCAGCGAAGGGCGTCTCGGGCTCCGGATACGGCGGGCACTACTTCTGGGACACCGAGGTCTACGTCCTCCCGTTCCTGAGCTACACGGCGCCGAACGTCGCCCGCAACGCGCTCCGCTTCCGTCACCAGATGCTCGACGCGGCACGCCAGCGCGCGCACGAGATGAACCAGAAGGGCGCCCTCTTCCCGTGGCGCACCATCAACGGCCAGGAGTCCTCCGCCTACTACGCCGCAGGCACGGCGCAGTACCACATCGACGCGGACATCTCCCACGCGCTCGTGCAGTACGTGGCGGCCACCGGTGACGACGAGCTGCTCGCGCAGGGTGCCATCGACATCCTCGTCGAGACCGCGCGGCTCTGGGCCGACCTCGGCTTCTGGCGCACGGGAGGCGACGACCACTTCCACATCCACGGCGTCACCGGCCCAGACGAGTACACGACCGTCGTCAACGACAACCTGTACACGAACGTCATGGCCAAGGCGAACCTGCGAGCGGCGTACGACGCGTGCGAGCGTCTCCGCGAGACCGACCCCGCCTCGTTCGAGCGCCTCACGATGCGCCTCCACCTTGCAGAGGAGGAGCTCGTCGAGTGGGCTGCCGCCGCCGAGGCGATGTTCCTCCCCTTCGACGAGAAGCTCGGCATCCACCCGCAGGACGCGCAGTTCCTCGAGAAGGAGCTGTGGGACCTCGAGAACACGCCCTCATCGCAGCGCCCGCTGCTGCTGCACTTCCACCCGCTCGTCATCTACCGCTTCCAGGTCCTCAAGCAGGCCGACGTGGTGCTGGCGCTGCTCCTGCAGGGCAACGAGTTCACGCCGGAGCAGAAGCGCAAGGACTTCGAGTACTACGACGCCCTCACCACGGGAGACTCGTCGCTCTCCGCGGTCGTCCAGTCGATCATCGCGGCCGAGGTCGGGTACGCGGACCTCGCCGAGCACTACTTCTCGACGGCGCTGTTCGTCGACATCGCGAACCTGCACCACAACACGAGCGACGGCATCCACATCGCGTCAACGGGCGGCATCTGGAGCGCGCTCGTCTACGGCTTCGGCGGCATGCGCGACCACGGGGGCAAGATCACCTTCGACCCGCGCCTCCCCGCCGACTGGCCGCACCTCGAGTTCCGCATCACCCTGCGGGATTCGCGCATCCGCGTCGATCTCGAGCAGGACTCCATGACGTTCACGGCGGAGACCGGCTCGGGCGCCGAGGTGTTCGTGCGCGGACGCCGCGTCGCGGTCGCCCCGGGTGAACCGACGACCGTCAAGCTGGGTGCCGTTGAGGAGCTCGCCGGCTACCCGACGCTGAGCGACATCGAGGGCTCGATCCGCGAGGACGGGTCCGTCATCACAGCCTCGATCCCGACGATCTCCGTCGACCACGCAGTGCTCGACGCCGGTCTCGACTGACGCGAGCCTCGCATCCACGAACGCCGACGCCGTCTGCTCCTGCAGGCGGCGTCGTCGTTCTCTCAGCGGCCCGCACCCCGGCCCCGCCGATCGCTGCCCGGCGTTTCCCCCTCCGGTGCGTCCTCCAGAGGGGGATTCGGCTGGCAGCGATCACGGGCGAAGACCTCGCTCCGCGAGGGCGAGGCGGATGCAGGAGCTGCGTTTCCTTCGGGGACTCCGATCCTGACCTCGAAAGCTCGAGCGCGGAACGGAGAGTCGCCGCCCCGAGGCGACCCTTCCACTGTCGCGCGGTCATGGTGAGCTCCTCGAGCGTGTGCATCGGGACGAGCTGGCTTCGACCCGGGTAGTGCTCGAACGACGTGCGGAGTGCATCCGCGAACACCACCGCCTGCCTGAGGGTGAGGCGCGCGGCAAGCTGCGCCAGGAGGGGCGCGAGGGTCGGGATGCCCGACCGGCCTGCCAGCACGAACCGCTTCGGGTCCAGGCGATATCCGCGAATCAGCTTCCAGGGCAGCGGAAGCCCCCCCAGCAACGAGCACCCGAGGCTTCGGCAAGCACTTGGCCGGGCCCGAGGCGCGCTCGAACGAAGCTCAGATCGAGGTCACGTGGCGCGAGGGTCCGAGCCGATACCCGGACGCCGTGGTGCGTGGCGACGAGGTCGCTGGCTTCGAGCCGTTTCCTCGGCACAGTGAGCGCCATCGCGGCTGATACGGAGAGCCCCTCATCCCTCGTGAGGTCATCGGGCTACGGGCAACGGGCAACGGGCGAGGCAACGGCATGCCGAGAAGATAGAAGCGCACGGCGCTCCGACCGTCAGCTGCGTCTCCGACTGTGGACGAGCGTCTCTCCACAACCCCGCCGCCTCGGGAGTCGGTGGAGCCGTCCACCGCGCACCCGCAGAGGGCGAAACGCCGGGCAGCGATGAACGGGAGGGGCGGAGGCTAGTACAGGAAGATCGGGAGCCAGGCGGGGTGATGGGCGTGGACGATGACGAGGAACACGACGAGGTCGAAGAGCAGGTGCACGCAGATGACGTACGTGAGCGACTTCGTCTTCGTGAAGATCCAGCCCTGGATGAGCGCGAACGGCAGCGTCAGGAGCGGACCCCATGACTGGTAGCCGAGCTCCCACAGGAACGACACGAACACGATCGACTGCAGCGCGTTGGCGACCCAGAACGGGAAGTGGCGGAGCAGGAGCGTGAAGACCGTGCAGATGAAGAAGAGCTCGTCCCAGATGCCGACGAACCCGACGCCGACGAAGAGCCGCCCGATCTCGGATGCCGTCGTGACGGCTGGCCAGTTCTGGTACACGCCGGAGGTGATGAAGTAGAACGGCAGGATGAGCCAGCCCAGGACCAGCACGAGGCAGAGCCAGATCTTCTCTGGTCGCGACCACGGAGTCCCTCGACGCAGCGGGAACCGCACAGCGTGGTCCTTGTAGACCCACCTCGAGATCGCGTAGGGGACGGCGACGGCGAGCGACAGCACGGTGCCCATGACGAAGATGTTGCCCCACGAGATGTCGGCTTTCATCGAGTGGAGGCTGATGATGCCCATGCCGATTCCGACGAGCAGCAGATCGCGCCCGAGGCTCCGGTCCGCGACGAACCCGAGGGCCACCCCTGCGGCGAGCGGAAGGTAGCCGAGGTCGTTCTCCAGGGCGAAGAGGACGGTTGCGCTGCAGACCACCAGCAGGGCGGCGACGAGGTGCAGGAGTCGGGTGCGCGGGGGCGCTTGTTCGGGGGTGCCAGTGACGGGCGGATCCTGCGCTCGTTCGCTCATTCACCCATCCTCGCAGGCCAACTTGGGCGGATGATTGGCCCAGATGGACCCAACGATGTAACGCTCCGGTAACTATCCCGGTTCGCGCCGCGATCCGCATGAGCGTAGGCGAGACGCCAGGTTGACACCCGGCGAATGCACCGACTTTGGCGGAAAATCAGGCCTCTCAGGCGATACCCGGGGAACCCACCTTGCTACCGTTGACTCTCGGAGCAATCGCCGCCACACCGGTTCGGCGCCGCGATTCCCCGCGAAAGACCAACCCAGAGCGCTTTATCCGCTGCCTCAGTTAGGCAATTTTGATCGGCAGCGCGCGCCTGGGGCGACATCCGCGCCCAATCGACATTCTGGCGCTGATCCGCCTGGTACTCCGCCGCCACCGCGACGACCTCCCCCATCGAGGCACCGTCGAGAAGTGCTGCGAGCTTTCGCGTCCGATCCATCTACCGCAGGGAGAACGCGTGAACGACACAGCTGTGTCTGTGAAAGGCCTCACCAAGGTCTTCGGGCGCAAGCCCAAGGAAGCCGCGAAGCGACTGAGCTCCGGAACGCCGAGATCTGAACTCGGCGCTGGAGTCACCGCGGCAGTCATCGACGCCACCTTCGACGTCAAGCAAGGCGAGATCTTCGTCGTCATGGGCCTCTCCGGCTCGGGCAAGTCCACCCTCATCCGGACCCTCAACGGACTGCTGGAGCCCACCGCCGGCAGCATCGTGATCCACGGCACCGACCTCGCGACGGCCGACGCCGCCGAGGTCCGCAGCGTGCGACAGAACCACGTCTCCATGGTGTTCCAGCACTTCGCGCTCTTCCCGCACCGCACGGTGCTCGAGAACGCCGCCTTCGGCCTCGAGGTCCAGGGTGTCCCCCGCGCAGAGCGGAACGAGCGAGCCCGCAAGGTGCTCGAGCGCGTGAGCCTCGGGCAGTGGGCCGACTCGCTGCCGTCCGAGCTGTCCGGCGGAATGCAGCAGCGCGTCGGCATCGCCCGCGCTCTGACGGCCGAGACCGACATCCTGCTCATGGACGAGGCGTTCAGCGCCCTCGACCCGCTCATCCGTCGCGAGATGCAGGAAGAGCTCGTCGAGCTGCAGGCCGAGCTCGGCAAGACCATCATCTTCATCACGCACGACCTCAACGAGGCCATGTTCCTCGGCGACCGGATCGCAGTCATGCGGGACGGCGCGATCGTGCAGATCGGGACGCCGGAGGAGATCCTCACGGACCCGGCCAACGACTACGTCGCGCAGTTCGTCCAGGATGTGGACCGGGCTCGTGTGCTCACGGCCGGCAGCGTCATGGAACCCGCGCGCGCCGTCGTCCCGCAGAGCGCGGGACCACGCGGTGCGCTTCGCGTCATGCGCGACACGCAGACCGGCGGAGCGTTCATCACGTCAACGGGCCGCAAGCTCGAGGGCGCCGTCATCGACCGCCACGTCATGCGCCTCGTGAAGGACGGCCAGCCCGACCTCGCGAGCGCCATCAAGCGCGACATCGCGATGGTCTCCCCCGAGACGCCGCTCTCCGACCTGTTCGAGCTGTCCGTCGACTCGACCCTGCCGATCGCGGTCGTCGACGAGAACCAGCGCCTCCTCGGTGTGGTTCCCCGCGTCACGATCCTCGCCTCGCTCGCCAACGTGCCGAGCACCACGGGCCTGCTCCCGATCATCGACCCCGTCACGAGCGTCAGCCCGGCGGACATCGCAGAGACTCTCGAAGGGAGCCACGCATGATCGCGGCCACCGCACTCACGACCCTGCCGGCCACGTTCCGGCTTCCTCTCGGTGACGGGGCGGAGGCGGTCGTCGACTGGCTGACGAACGCACTCTCCGGCGTCTTCACCGTCATCCGCTCGCTCTTCCAGGGCATGTACGAGGGCGTCTACTGGGTACTCGAGACGCCGCCGTTCTGGGCGATCCTCATCCTGGTCGTCGCGATCGCGTACTTCGCGAAGGGCTGGAAGCTCGCTGTCGGCAGCCTGCTCGGCTTCCTCGTCATCGTCGGCGTCAACCAGTGGGAGAACGCCATGGCGACGCTCGCGCTCGTGCTCGTCGCAAGTGCGCTCGCGATCCTCTTCAGCATCCCGCTCGGCATCTGGGCTGCGAAGTCGGATGCTGCATCGAGCGCCATCAAGCCGGTGCTCGACTTCATGCAGACCATGCCAGCCTTCGTGTACCTGATTCCCGCGCTCATCCTGTTCCGCGTTGGCGTCGTCCCCGGCATCGTGGCGACGATCATCTTCGCCATGGCACCCGGCGTGCGCATGACCGAGCTGGGCATCCGCGGAGTCGACAAGGAAGTGGTCGAGGCCGGCCGCGCGTTCGGCGCGACCCCTGGCCGCATCCTGCGTCAGATCCAGCTGCCGCTCGCGATGCCGTCCATCATGGCCGGCGTCAACCAGGTCATCATGCTCGCCCTGTCGATGGTCGTCATCGCCGGAATGGTCGGCGCTGGCGGTCTCGGCGCGCAGGTCGTGCAGAGCCTCAACCGGATCGACGTGGCCCTCGGCTTCGAGGCGGGCATCTCCGTCGTCATCCTCGCGATGTTCCTCGACCGGGTGACCGCCGCATTCGCCGGGCAGAAGCGTCGTGTGCCGTCGTTCCTCCGCTCCAAGCGCACCCAGAAGCGCGAGGCGGCCGGAGATCTCGAGCAGGTCGACACGAGCTCCACCCCGACTCAGGCGCCGGTCGCGGCCGGCACTGCCTGACCCACAGACCTCAACTCCCCCAACCAGAAACGAAAGGACGCGCATGCGTACCAAGAAACGAATCATCACCGGGATCGCGGCGGCTTCCGCCGCGGCGCTCGCCCTCACCGCATGCTCCGGCGACACCGCCGCTGAGACGCTCGAGAACGGCGACCAGAAGGACATCACGATCGCCGTGTTCAACGGCTGGGACGAGGGCATCGCCGCGTCCGAGCTGTGGAAGGCGATCCTCACCGAGCAGGGCTACGACGTCGAGCTCGAGTACGCGGACCCGGCTCCGGTCTACTCCGGCCTCTCCACGGGCGACTACGACCTGACCCTCGACACGTGGCTGCCGGTCACGCACTCCGACTACGTCGCCGAGTACGGCGACGACATCGTCGACCTGGGCGCGTGGAACGACGAGGCGTCGCTGACCATCGCGGTCAACGAGGACTCCCCGATCACCTCGCTGGAGGAGCTCGCCGGCTCGGCCGACCAGTTCGGCAACACCATCATCGGCATCGAGCCGGGTGCTGGCCTCACGCGCGTCACGCAGGAGGACGTCATTCCCGGCTACGGCCTCGAGGGGATGAACTACCAGACCTCGTCCACCGCTGCGATGCTCACCGAGCTGCAGACGGCGACGAACAACGGCGAGAACATCGTCGTCACGCTGTGGCGCCCGCACTGGGCCTACGACGCGTTCCCCGTGCGTGACCTCGAGGACCCGAAGGGTCTCCTGGGCGACGCCGAGGGCATCCACTCGTACGGCAAGGCCGACATCGTGGAGACGCACCCGACCGCGGCTGCTTGGATCCAGAACTTCAAGATGGACTCCGAGCAGCTCTACTCGCTCGAGAACCTGATGTTCAACGAGAACGAGACGGACGACTACGCGCCGATCGTCGAGCAGTGGATCTCCGAGAACCAGGAGTACGTGGACTCGCTCACGGCGTAGCCCGCACTCCGGTCTCGCGGAGCCCGCGAACCACACGAGCCCACCCCGATCTGTCGGGGTGGGCTCGTCTGCGTTCTCGGCGATATGCAGGATGCTGGCTCGAAGCGGAGCCAGCACCCTTCACGGGCGCTGCTGGCGGTCCCGGATGAGCGCCGGGAGCTCGGCCATGCGCTCGAACGTCTGGGCACCGGCATCTTCGAGCCACGCTCGCGGCGTGAGGCCGCCCGCGAAGCCGTAGGCGTGCATCCCGGCTGCCACCGCTGCCTGCACGCCGTACGCGCTGTCCTCGACGACGACGCACGTGGCGGGGTCGACGCCCATGCGGTCGGCGGCGTGGAGGAACAGGTCGGGTGCCGGCTTCCCGTTCTCGACTTCGGTGGCGCTGTAGATGCGCCCCTCGAAGCGCGGGTGAAGCCCGGTGTGCCCCAGCGTCTTGCTGAGCTTCGCGTGGTCTCCGCTCGAGGCGACGCAGCTCGCGAGCCCCAGCTCATCCTGGATGACGGCAAGCGCCTCCGGCAGGCCGTCGACCGCCGTCAGCTCGGTATCGAAGGCACGGAAGAGCGTCTCGCGCTGCAGCGCGAACCACCCCTCCGGCACGGGGCGCCCCAGCCCTTCCTGCAGCTTCCGCTCGAAGGTCGCCTGCGACGTGCCGAGGAATCGGGCGACGTGCTCATCCTGTGTGAGCTGCCAGCCGAGCTCGGCGAGCATCTCCCGCTCGATCCGCACCGCGAGCACCTCACTGTCGACGAGCACCCCGTCGCAGTCGAAGATGACGAGTTCGACCGGGCTCATGCACCTGCCCCTGGGAGGGTGCGCGTGGCGATGAGCTGCTGGTACCAGCGCCCCGAGTCCTTCCAGGTGCGCTCGAGCGTGTCGTAGTCGACGCGGAGGATGCCGAAGCGCATGTTGTAGCCGAACGCCCACTCGAAGTTGTCGAACAGCGACCAGGCGAAGTAGCCGCGGACGTCCGCCCCGGCGTCGATGGCGTCCGCGATGGCGGCGATGTGGTCACGGTAGTAGGCGACACGCTCCGGGTCGTGCACGAGCCCGTCCTCGCTGACGACGTCGGGGAAGGCCGCGCCGTTCTCGGTGACCATGAGCGCCTGCCCCGGGTAGCGCTCGCTGAGCGACATGAGGAGCTCGGTGAGGCCGTCAGGGAAGATGCTCCACCCCATCGACGTGTACGGCGCCCCCTGGTCGACGAAGTCGATGTCGGTGACCCCCACCCAGGGGCTCGCCGCGGACTCTCCGTGGCCGTCGTTGCGCGAGCGCTCCCCCGTGCCCAGGTACTTCTTGACGCGGAACGTCGTGTAGTAGTTCACGCCGAGCACGTCGATGCGCTGGTGGATGAGCTGGGTGTCGCCCGGCAGCACGAACGCCCAGTCGGTCACGTGGCGGGTGTCGTGGATGAGGTCCTCGTCGTAGTGCCCCGAGAGCATGGGGCCGAGGAACACTCGGTTCGCAAGTGCGTCGATCTGGCGGACGGCGTCTCGGTCGGCGGCGGACTCGGGGTCGTCCGGGCGGATGACGTGGAAGTTCAGGGTGACCGAGACCACGGCGTCTTCGCCGACCGCCGCGCGAATGGCCCGTGTGGCGAGGCCGTGCGCGAGGTTCAGGTGGTGGCAGGCTGCGAGGGCTGCGGCTGGCTCGGTGCGCCCAGGTGCGTGGACACCGGAGGCGTAGCCGAGGTAGGCCGTGCAGAACGGCTCGTTGAGGGTGGACCACGTGTGCACGCGGTCGCCGAACTCGGCCGCCATGCGGGCCGCGTACTCCGCGAAGGCGTACGCGGTGTTGCGGTTCGCCCATCCGCCCTCATCTTCGAGCTCCTGCGGCAGGTCCCAGTGGTAGAGGGTCGCCACGGGCTTCACACCGGCCGCCACGAGCGCGTCAAGGAGCTCGGAGTAGAAGCGGATGCCCTCCTCGTTGAACTCGCCGGAGCCGCCGGGCTGCACTCGCGACCAGGAGATCGAGAAGCGGTACGCGTCCAGACCCATCTCCCTGATGGTCTCGACGTCATCGCGCCACCGGTGGAAGTGGTCGATGGCCACGTCGCCGGTATCGCCGCCCTCGACCTTGCCAGGCGTGTGCGAGAACGTGTCCCAGATCGACGGGGTCCTCCCGCCTTCTGCCGCACCGCCTTCGATCTGGTAGGAGGCGGTCGCAGAGCCCCAGACGAAATCGTCCGAGAAGACTCGAGGGGAAGATGCCGCGGTTGGTTCAGGCACGATACTCCTTGGCTGAGTGGGACGCGCGTCGTCGCGCACGCCAACTCTAGCGAAGCGGTGGACGGCGGCCGTGGCGTTCACCACTGCCCGCTGTTCACGGAGGAGACCACCCCCAAGCGACGGTGAGATGTCTGCAACCAACAGAACGAGCAGTCAACGGCAGGGAATGCTTGTTTACATGATCTCAATCCGTCGGCAGATTGGACCGGGCTATAGTCTGGTTCTTCGTGCTGCGCCAAGGGGCCAGCAGACGGGGGAAAGACGAGAAGTGAAACGCACATTCCGAGACACCGCGGGGGCGGCTCTCAAGACACTGCTCGTCGGAGCACTCGCAGTCGCAGGCCTGACGTTCGCAGCACAGAGCGCGGCGGCAGCAACCGTGCAGCCGACGACAAGCGGCGTCACGTTGACCAACGCAGCTGGCGAGGCCGTCGACACGGTTTCGCCGAACCAGCCCTACAAACTGGGCTTCAGCTTCAACATGCCAACCGGCGTCGAACCGGGCGATTCGTTCGATGTGACGCTGCCAGACGGCTTCGCCGTGGCATCGACCGAAAGCGTGGCACTCGGCCAGATCGCCACTGCTGTCCCGAACGGCACCGGAAAGGTCACGGTGACCTTCACCGACGACGCTGCCGGTGCCGCCAGCCTCTCGGGTGGCTTCGAGTACGTCATCACCTACGTGAAGATCCCAGATGAGGGCACCCCCGTCGACAACCAGGTCATCATCGGTGGCGAGACGGTGTACTTCCCCGTCGTCAAGTTCGGAGCCGCTCCCGGCGAGAACCCCATGATGATCACCAAGTGGTCGGGGAACAGCAGCGACTCGGTCAACCTCCAGCAGAAGCTGAAGCTCGATTCCTTCGCGTACGACTTCGCGTGGATCCAGCCGGCGAACAGCGGCCAGATCTTCGCGCAGTGGTTCGTGGAGCTGAACAACTGGCAGTCTGGCGAGCCCACGGCCCTGGGCCAGAACATCATCCTGAAAGACAAGCTGCAGAACCTCGGTGGCTTCGCGCCCGAGATCAAGCAGGACCCGGACGACGGACGACGGACGCTCACCGCGGCCGAGCTCGACGGCCTGCTCGCTGGCCCGTACCTGAAGGACTTCCTCACGCTCAACGTCCGCGACGGCGGCACAACGCAGTCGTTCTCCGGCCTTGCCGACAGTGAGTTCCTCACCTTCGCCGCTGACCCGGACGGTTCGACGACACTCGAGCTGCGCATCAGCGACTACCTCGCGTCGCAGGGTGTGAAGCCGAGCGACAAGGCCCAGTATGCGCTCTCCTACCGCACGGTGCTCCCGAAGATGAACGCCGAGATCAAGAACTCCGCGAGCATCACTTCCACCGAGATCGAGGGCGAGGTCGTCGACGGCGGTTGGTTCAAGTTCGTGAACGCCTCAGGTTGGGGCGAGACCGAGTTCGCCGAGCAGCCCACGACCTCTCTCATGCTCAAAAAGGAGTGGGCGGGCAAGTCCGAGGCCGGCGTGAGCGCCGGAACAGGAACCTGCCCTGCGGCGCCGCCCGCGGGCCCGCTCGACGTGCCTGCCGCGACATTCAAGCTCCTAGCGAACGGCGCACCCGCCGTCGGCCTCGACGGTGCCCTCCTAGCGGACCAGACGGTGACTCTGGAGCCCGGTACTCAGCACTACGTGTGGCGGAACCTGCCGACGCAGCTCACCCCGGGCGAGCCTGTCACGTACACGATCGAAGAGGAAGCCGTCGCCGGTTACACATCGGTTGTATCCGGGCCGTATTCGGTCGACCTCACGAAGTCGAACGCCTGCGGAGTGATCGCGGTCACGAACACGCCAACGCCGACCTCAACACCGGAACCGACGCCGACGCCAACCGTGACGCCCGAGCCCACAGCTACGCCGACATCGACGCCCGAGCCGACCGCAACACCGGAACCAACGCCGACGCCGACGCCAACCGCGACGCCAGGGCCCACCTCGACACCAACACCGACGCCCACGCCCACGCCAACGCCAACGCCAACGCCGACTCCGAAGCCCACGCCCACCGGAACGCCTGCGCCGACCCCGACGCCTGAACCGACCGCGACACCGACACCCACGCCCACCGCGACTGAGCCCGCAGTTCCTGCCCAGCCGCCGACGACCCCAGACACGCCGACGACGCAGCCGGGCAAGTCCGCGCCACCTACGCCGCAGAGCGGCGGAAGCCTCGCCACGACGGGAGGAGAGATGCCGACCTGGCTGATTCCGGCTGCGGCCCTCGTCACCCTGTCCGGCGGCGCGCTCTTCCTGCTGAAGCGGCGGCGCACCGCGCGCGACTAGTCTCCGCTGAGGAGTCCAAGCAGGAAAGGCGGGTCACTCTCACGAGTGGCCCGCCTTTTCGCCTGCACAGAGACAGGGACCGCCAGAGGGGAAGCAAACACCTCGATACGAGCGAGCGACAACGTGGACGAAGCAGAGATGCCCCTCGCCGCATGGGCGAGGGGCATCTCACGGAGTCGCGACTCAGCTGTCGTAGCGCTTCTTGTAGGGGCGGTCGCCCGAGTCGCGCGACGGTCCGCGGTCTGGGGTCAGCTCGATGAGCTTGCCCGAGATGCGCGTGCCGGTCAGCTTGTCGAGCACGTCGTTCGACAGGTCGGCGGGCAGCTCGACGAGCGAGAAGCCGGGGCGGATGTCGATCGCACCGAAGTCGTCGCGGCTCAGGCCGCCCTCGTTCGCGAGCGCGCCAACGATCTGGCGGGGCTCGACCTTGTGGCGCTTGCCGACGGCGAGGCGGTACATGGCCATGGGCTTGCCGTTCGAGCGCGGGCGGCGGGGTGCACGCTCTCCGCCGCTCTCACGACGGTCGCCACCGCGCGAGCCACGGCTGTCGCCGCCGCCTTCGCGGTCGCGGCGCTCCTTGCGCTCCGCCTGCTCGCGCTGGTTGCGTTCGAAGCGCTCCTTGCGCTCTGCTTCCGCGTCGAGGAGCAGGGGCGTCTCGCCCTGGGCCACGATCGCGAGGGCAGCAGCGACGTCGGCTTCCGGCACGTCGTGGTGGCGCACGTAGTGCTCGATGATGTCGCGGAACTTCTCGACACGGTCGGACTGCGTGAGCGCCTCGCTGATGGCGTCGTCGAAGCGCGTGAGGCGCGTCGTGTTGACGTCGTCGACGCTGGGGAGCTGCATCTGCGTGAGCTCCTGCTTGGTCGCCTTCTCGATCTGGCCGAGCAGGTAGCGTTCGCGCGGCGTGATGAAGCTGATCGCGTCGCCGGTGCGACCGGCACGGCCCGTGCGGCCGATGCGGTGCACGTACGACTCGGTGTCGGTCGGGATGTCGAAGTTCACGACGTGGCTGATGCGCTCCACGTCGAGACCGCGGGCAGCGACGTCGGTCGCGACGAGGATGTCGAGCTTGCCCGACTTCAGCTGGTTGACGGTGCGCTCGCGCTGCACCTGAGCGACGTCGCCGTTGATGGCGGCTGCCGAGTAGCCGCGTGCGCGGAGCTTCTCGGCGAGGCCCTCCGTCTCGTTCTTCGTGCGAACGAAGATGATCATGCCTTCGAAGTTCTCGACCTCGAGGATGCGAGTGAGCGCGTCGACCTTCTGCGCGTAGCTCACGATGAGGTAGCGCTGCGTGATGGTCGACGAGGTGGTGGTCTTCGTCTTGACCGTGATCTCGGCGGGGTCGTTGAGGTACTTCTTCGAGATGCGGCGGATCTGCGACGGCATGGTCGCCGAGAACAGCGCGACCTGCTTGGTGTCCGGGGTGTCGGCGAGGATCGTCTCGACGTCTTCCGCGAAGCCCATCTTGAGCATCTCGTCGGCCTCGTCGAGGACGAGGAACTTGAGCTCGCTGAGGTCGAGCGTGCCCTTCGAGAGGTGGTCCATGATGCGACCCGGGGTGCCGACGACGATGTGCACGCCGCGACGCAGCGCGGAGAGCTGGACGCCGTAGCCCTGGCCGCCGTAGATGGGCAGCACGTGGACGCCGCGCATGCGGGCCGCGTACTTCTCGAACGCCTCGCACACCTGGAGTGCGAGTTCGCGGGTCGGTGCCAGCACGAGCGCCTGAGGCGTCTTCTGGTCGACGTCGAGCTGGGAGAGGATGGGCAGCGCGAACGCGGCCGTCTTGCCGGTTCCCGTCTGCGCGAGGCCGACGACGTCGCGGCCTTCGAGGAGGGTGGGGATGGTCGCGGCCTGAATGGCGGAGGGGGTCTCGTACCCGACGTCGCTGAGGACCTTGAGTACGGGCCCGTCAAGACCGAGATCGGCGAATGTAGGCAGGGCCTGGGCCTCTTCGGAGGGAGCCTCGGCCTCGGTCTGAACGGAAGAATTGCTAGAAGTCACGCTTTAGACTAGTCGTTTCTGTAGGAATTTGGGCAGTTTCAGTTCTGAGTATCGCATCAAGCACTGAGCGAAGCAGATCAGCGCGGTCTGCATCGCGCCCCCAGCGCACGAGCGCGTGGGCGTTGAGGCCGTCGATCATGCCGAGGATCTGCCAGGCGACGGCGTCCGCCTCGCGCACCCGGAACTCCCCCGTCGCGCTTCCGTCGACGAGGATGCGCGTGATGGCGGCGTGCCATCTGTCCATCTCGGCACGCACCCCCTCGGCGAGGATCTCGTTGCGCCGCCCGAGCGACCATCCGTCGACCCACACGTGCGTCACGGCATCGCGGCTGCCGTCGAGGAGGGTGCTCACGAGCAGGTCCAGCTTCTTGGATGCCGACGAGACGGGCGCGAGCTGCACTTCGAGCTCGTCGAGCTCACCTCCCACGATGGCCCTGAACGTGGAGGTGACGAGCTCGTCCATGTTGGGCTCGTAGTGGGCGACGAGGGCTGGGGCGACGCCGATTCGCGTGGCGACGGCGCGCATGGTGATACCGGCGAGCCCCTCTTCGAGGGCGAGGTCGATCGCGGCCGCGGTGATGTCGGCGCGGCGCTCTGCTGCTGGCTTCCTGATGGCTCTTGACACGATGTCCCGAGTCTACGTACTCTTCGAGCACTTGTTGATCACATGATCAACAATGCTCGCTTCGAGTTCTGGAGGACCGGATATGGCCTGGAAGATGCCCGCCGAGACGGCACCGCACGATCGCACGTGGATGGCCTTCCCCCGCGAGGGGATCACGCTCGGCGACACGGCCGCGCAGCGCGAGGCCGGCTACGCGGCCTGGACCGCGGTCGCGCACGCCGTCGCGCGCTTCGAACCCGTCACGATGGTCGTCGATCCCAGCGAGCTGCATCGCGCCCGCCGGATGCTCGGCGAGGAGATCGAGATCCTCGAGGCACCCCTCGACGAGTTCTGGATGCGCGACATCGGCCCGACCTTCGTCACCGACGACGAACGGCCCGGCGTCCTCGGCGCCGTCGACTGGATCTTCAACGGCTGGGGCGCGCCGGCGTGGGCCGAGTGGCAGAAGTCGGCGGGGATCGGCCGCTTCGTCGCAGAGGCCAGCGGTGCTGAGCTCGTGAGCTCTCTGCTCGTCAACGAGGGCGGCGGCATCCATGTCGACGGCAAGGGCACGCTGCTCGCGACGGAGACCGTGCAGCTCGATCCGCGACGCAACCCGCTCGCCGACAAGTCGCGCGTCGAGGCCGAGTTCGCGAGGACGCTCGGCGCGACGCACACCATCTGGCTGCCACGGGGGCTCACCCGCGACTACGACGAGTTCGGCACGAACGGGCACGTCGACATCGTCGCGACCCTCACCGCACCTGGCACGCTCCTCCTGCACGAGCAGCTCGACCCCGAGCATCCGGACCACGAGGTCGTGGCCGGACTGCGCACGCACCTCGCGGGCCAGCGGGATGCCGCCGGCCGAGAACTCGAGATCGTCGGCATCCCTGCGCCGAGCACGCTCCGCGATGAGGAGGGCTTCGTCGACTGGAGCTACGTCAACCACCTCGTCACGAACGATGGCGTCATCGCGTGCGGCTTCGACGACGAGGCGGCAGATGCGCGGGCGCGCGAGGTGCTCGAGTCGGTCTACCCCGGCCGCACGGTCGTGTCGGTGGATGCCCGTGAGCTGTTCGCGCGCGGGGGCGGCATCCACTGCATCACCCAGCAGCAGCCCACGCTCGGGGGTGCACGGTGAGCTTCGACGTGGTCGAGGCGCCGATCGCGCAGCTCCGGGCCGCGCTCGAGGACGGGCGCGCGACGAGCGCCGGCCTGGTCGAGGCCTACCTGGAGAGGATCGCGGCCTACGACGCGAGCGGTCCGAAGCTCAACGCGGTCGTCGTCCAGAACCCGGATGCGCTCGAAGAGGCTCGCGCCTCGGACCGGCGCCGCGCGGCGGGGCACCTGCTCGGCCCGCTCGACGGCATTCCCTACACGGCGAAGGACAGCTACCTCGTCGAGGGCCTGACCGCGGCGTCCGGGAGCCCCGCCTTCGCGGGCCTCGTCGCGCAGCGCGACGCGTTCACGATCGAACGCCTCCGCGCTGGGGGTGCGATCTGCCTCGGGCTCACGAACATGCCGCCGATGGCGAATGGCGGCATGCAGCGCGGCGAGTACGGCCGCGCCGAGAGCCCGTACAACGCCGCGTTCCTGACGAGCGCGTTCGGCTCCGGCTCCTCGAACGGCTCGGGAACCGCGACGGCGGCGAGCTTCGCGGCGTTCGGTCTCGGCGAGGAGACGTGGTCGAGCGGTCGGGCCCCGGCTTCGAACAACGCGCTCTGCGCGTACACGCCATCACGGGGCGTGATCTCGGTGCGCGGCAACTGGCCGCTCGTCCCGACGATGGACGTCGTCGTCCCCCACGCCCGCTCCATGGCCGACCTCCTCGAGGTGCTCGACGTGGTGGTGGCCGACGATGCGCAGACGCGAGGCGACTTCTGGCGGGCGCAGCCGTGGGTGCGCATCCCTCCCGTCTCGGAGGTGCGTCCCGCCTCGTATGTCGCCCTCCTCCCGTCGAACCAGGCGGATGCGCGTGCCGGCCTCGCGAGCACCCGCATCGGCGTGCCCCGCATGTACATCAACGCCGACCCGGACGCGGGAACGTCGTCCGAGCCGGGTATCGGCGGTCCGACCGGCCAGAAGATCGACACGCGTCGATCCATCGTCGAGCTCTGGGAGGCGGCGCGGGCCGACCTCGAGGCGGCGGGCGCGACCGTCGTCGAGGTCGACTTTCCTGTCGTGTCGAACTACGAGGGCGACCGGCCGGGAGCTCCGAAGATCCACACGCGCGGGCTCGTCTCCCCCGAGTACCTCAAGCGCGAGATCGTCGACCTGTCGGCATGGGGATGGGAGGACTTCCTCTCGGCGAATGCCGACCCGCAGCTCAACTCCCTGACCCAGGTCGACGGCTCGCGCATCTTCCCGCACCCCGAGGGGGCACTCCCTGACCGCTACACGGGCTTCGACGACGACATCGCCACCTACCCGGACCACGTGCGCGAGCATCCGGTCGCCTCGTTCGCCGACATCCCGGAGCTCGCCGCCGGCGTGCGCGGCCTCGAGGAGACTCGGCGGGTCGACCTCGAGGAGTGGATGCTCGCCCAGCGCCTCGACGCTGTAGCCTTCCCGGCGGTGGCCGACGTGGGCCCAGCCGACATGGACGTCGACGTGGCCTCAGCCGACCTGGGCTGGCGCAACGGCGTCTGGGTCGCGAACGGGAACCTCGCCATCCGCCACCTGGGCATCCCCACCGTGACCGTGCCGATGGGCACGATGGCGGACATCGGGATGCCCGTGGGGCTCACCTTCGCGGGGAGGGCCTACGACGACACGGCGCTCCTCCGCCTCGCCGCGGCCTTCGAGGCGACGGGAGAGCGCCGCACGGAGCCGCCGCGCACGCCGCGGCTCTGACGTCTCGCCGCGCCTCGGTCCCGACAGAGTTGTGGCCCGGTGCGCCTCCCGAATCCGGGAAGCGCACCGGGCCACAACTTCGTGCGACTGGGTGGCGGCAGGGCGCGGCTCGCGGCCGCTACGCCTCGACCTTCTCGTCCTCGACGGCGTCGGCCTTCTTCACGACCAGCGTCTTGGCCTGATCGAACTCGGCATCGATCTCGGGGTCGCGCTTGTACGTGAGGAGGCTGACGACGACCGAGGCGATGAGGCTGACGACGACGCCAGGAACGATCTCGTAGAGGTCGGTCCCGAGGGCGGACCAGGCGAACACGGTGATCGTGCCCGCGACCATACCCGCGAGCGCTCCCCAGTTGGTGAGCTTGCGCCAGTAGAGGCTGAGGATGACGGCGGGGCCGAAGGCCGCGCCGAAGCCGGCCCAGGCGAAGCCGACGAGGCTGAGGATGGTGCCCGTCCGGTCGAAGGCCAGGACGCCCGCGACGACCGCGACGGCGAACACGCACGTGCGACCGAGGATCACGAGCTTCTGAGCGGAGGGCTGCCTCTTCGCGATGACCATGTACAGGTCCTCGACGAGCGCCGACGAGCACACGATGAGCTGGCTCGACATCGTGCTCATGATGGCGGCGAGGACAGCGGCGAGGATGAAGCCGCTCACGATGGGGTGGAACATGACCTGCGCCATGACCAGCGTGACCGCCTCGGGGTCGCTCAGCTCGATGCCGTTGCGCTGGATGTAGGCGACGCCCACGATTCCTGCCGTGACGGCTCCGACCATGGAGAGCGTCATCCAGGACATGCCGATTCGGCGTCCCGCCTTGGCCGAGCCCGGGTCGCGCATCGCCATGAACCGGACGATGATGTGCGGCTGGCCGAAGTAGCCGAGGCCCCAGGCGAGTGCCGAGACGATGGCGAGCGTGGTCACCCAGTCGAGTCCGTCGCCGGGGATGAGCCCCGTGTGCTCGATGCCGGACGCGACGATGGCCTCGGAGACGCCGCCGAAGCCCCCGAGCGTGAAGATGGCGACGACGGGGATCAGGACAAGCGCGAGCATCATCATGAGCCCCTGCACGACGTCGGTGAACGACGCCCCGAGGAACCCGCCGAAGAGAGTGTAGAGCAGCGTGACGCCCGTGACGAGGAGCATCCCGACCAGGTAGTCGCCGCCGAATGATCCCTCGAAGAACACGCCGCCGGCGACCATGCCGGACGAGATGTAGAAGGTGAAGAAGATGAGGATCACGACGCCGCTGACGATGCGGAGGAGGCGCGAGCGGTCGCGCAGGCGGTTCTCGAAGAAGCTGGGGATGGTGATGGAGTTCTTCGCCACCTCCGTGTAGGCGCGGAGGCGCGGGGCGACGAAGCGCCAGTTGAGGTAGGCGCCGATCGTGAGGCCGATGGCGATCCAGGCCTCGATGAGTCCGGAGATGTAGATGGCTCCGGGGAGTCCCATCATGAGCCAGCCGGACATGTCGGAGGCCCCGGCGCTGAGCGCTGCGGTGCCCGGGCTGAGGTTGCGGCCGCCGAGCATGTAATCCTCGTGATCCTTGGTCTTGCGGAACGCGTAGAGCCCAATGCCCACCATCGCCGCGAAGTAGATCGCGAGGGCGATGAGCTGGAAGGTCAGATCGGACATCGGCATTGACTCCTTCTGGAAGCGACGCGTCGACCCCGGTGGATACGCGCCCTTTCCAGTGTTGCTGGCGTGATTGCGGACGAATAGCGAAGATAGTCGAAACGAACTCATCGATGAAATCGAAAGGTGGCGCAAGATGTGGGACCTCCGCCGCCTCCGCCTGCTGCGAGAGCTGCAGCTGCGAGGCACCATCACTGCCGTCGCGGCCTCGCTCAACTTCAGCGCGTCGACCGTCTCGCACCAGCTGGCGCAGCTGCAGCGCGAGGTGGGCGTTCCCCTGCTCGTGCAGGATGGCAGGCGCGTGCGGCTGACGCCGCAGGGGGTGACACTCGCCGAGCACGCCGCGCGTGTGCTCGACCTGGAGACCCGCGCTCGCGATGAGCTCGGCGCGATGCGCACGGGCACCGAGCGGGTGCGGGTGGCCGCGCTCGAATCCGTCGTCCGCGCGCTGCTCCCCCGGGCCCTGACGCTCCTGGAGCAGACCCGTCCGGACATCCGGGTCGAAGTGGACGCCGTCTCACCTGAGGAGGGGCTCTTCGAACTCGAGGCGCACCGGTACGACCTCGTGGTCGCCGAGGAGTATCCAGGCCACACCAGGCCCCACGCGGAGGGCATCGAGCGTGAGGTCCTCGGGTTCGACGCGATCTCGCTCGCGACCGCCGGAACGTCTGGAGCCACCTCGATCGCCGACTTCCGCGGCAGCCCCTGGGTGATGGAGCCCCCGGGCACCGCCGCGCGTGACTGGGCGGAGCAGCAGTGCAGGGCGGCGGGATTCGAACCGGAAGTGCGGTACGTGGCCAGTGACCTGCACACGCACCTGCGCCTCATCGCCGCGGGTCACGCGGTTGGCCTCGTCTCCGAGCTCGTGGGCGCCGCATCTGGCGGCGGGCTGCGCTTCCTGGACCTCCCGGGGCGGCCCCACCGGGACATCTTCACGGCGACGCGTGGGGCGCTCCGCGATCGAGACAGCGTGCGTCTCGTCAGGGATGCGCTTGGCACCGCGTTCTCGGAGCTCGTCGCGGCAGGCGCCTCGACGGAACCCGGCGTGCCGGACTGAGCCGACCATCCGGCCCCGCAATGCGTCGTTAGTGCTTCTCGACGCCGGGAGCTTCTGCGGTCGCGGCCGCCTTGGGCTTCTTCGGCAGGATGCGTCCGACGAGCAGCGTGATGCCGACGACGACCAGGCCGACGACGAGACCGACGATGGCGGAGATGAGCGTGTCGACGAGCCAGACGACGACGGCACCGGCGTTCATGAGGGCGTGCTCGATCTCGTGCAGCAGGTCTGCAGGCGCGTGCCAGCCGACCTCGCCGACGTTGATGATGACGAGGTGGCCGCCCACCCAGAGCATCGCGACGGTTCCGACGATGCTGATGACCCGGAAGACGGCGGGCATGGAGCGCACGATGCGCACGCCGAGGTGGCGGGTGCGGCGGTCGCGGCGGGTCGCCATGTGCAGGCCGACGTCGTCGATCTTGACGAGCAGCGCCACGGCGCCGTAGACGAGGGCCGTCATGGCGAGCGCGATGACGACGAGGGCCGCCAAGCGCATCCAGAACCCCAGCTCGGGGTCGAGGTTCGACAGCGAGATGAGCATGATCTCGGTCGAGAGGATCAGGTCGGTGCGCACCGCTCCCGAGACGAGCTTCTTCTCGTCACGCGGATGGTCCTCGTCGAGCGCGTGATGGTGGCCGAACCACTCGGTGACCTTCTCCGCGCCCTCGAAGCACAGGTACACGCCGCCCACGATGAGGAGGTAGGGCAGCACCCAGGGCGCGAAGGCCGTCAGCAGCAGCGCGATCGGGATGATGATCACGAACTTGTTGAAGAGGCTGCCCTTGGCGATGTTCCACACCACCGGCAGCTCCCGTGCTGGCGTGATGCCCTGCACGTACTGCGGAGTGACGGCGGCGTCGTCGATGACGACTCCCGCCGACTTCGCCGAGGCCTTCAGCGCAGCGGTGAGGATGTCGTCGACGACGGCGAGCAGGCCAACGGGCACGGTGTTCTCCTTGGTGTTCTGGTGCAGCGCGGAACGCGGCAGACAGAGCTTACCCGCGGTGTGCGAGAGCAGGGAGGTCAGGACGGATGCGCGTTCAGGCTTCTCGGGAGCTCCGGCGGGATCGCCGCGAGCAGCTGCTTCGTGTACTCCTCCTTCGGGGCGCCGAAGATCTCGTCGGCAGGGGCATGCTCGACGATTCGCCCGCGCTGCATGACGAGCACATCGTGACTCATCTCCTCGACGATCGCGAGGTCGTGCGCGATGAAGAGGTAGCTGAGCGAGAGCTCGTCCTGCAGCCTACGCAGCAGCTCGAGGACGCGGGACTGGATGGACACATCCAGAGACGCCGTCGACTCGTCGAGGATGACGATGTCGGGCTCGAGCGCGAGTGCCCTGGCGATCGAGACCCGCTGCCGCTGCCCGCCGGAGAGCTCGTGCGGATACCGGCCGATGAAGTCCCGCGGCAGCTCGACGAGGTCGAAGAGCTCGTCGATGCGCACGGAACGCGAACCGCCAGCGGGGAGGCGGTGGACGCGCAACGGCTCGGCGACCGACTGGCCGACGGACATGCGGGGGTCGAGCGAGGAGAACGGGTCCTGGAAGACCATCGCGATGCGGCGCCGCAGCTGGTTGTCGGCCTTGAGCACATCGAGGCCCTCGAGCGTCGCTGTGCCGCCCGTCGGCTTGACGAGGCCGGTGAGCGCGTTCGCGATGGTCGACTTCCCGGAGCCAGACTCGCCGACGATGCCGAGCGTCGTCCCCTGGCGCAGCTCGAACGAGACGCCGTCGACGGCGTGCACGTGGCTGCGGCCCTTGGGGGTCTGGATGGGGAAGCGCACGTCGAGCTCGGAGACCCGGAGGATCGTCGTCGCGTCCGGCCTCGCTGGGGTGGGCTTCGCCTTGCCGAGCCGGGGCCTCGCTGCGAGCAGCTCCCTGGTGTACGGATGCCGTGGCGCCGTGACGAGGTCGATGGCGCTGCGCCGTTCGACGGCCTCGCCGTGACGCATCACGAGCACCTCGTCCGCGACCTGCGAGATGACGCCCATGTCGTGGCTGATCCAGATGACGGCGGTGCCGTGCTCATGCTGGAGCGTGCGGACGAGATCGATGATCTGCGCCTGCGTGGTCACGTCGAGGGCGGTGGTCGGCTCGTCGGCGACGAGCAGGCCGGGGTCGCAGGAGAGCGCGATGGCGATCATGACGCGCTGCCGCTGCCCGCCGGAGAGCTCGTGCGGGTAGGCGTCGAAGCGAGCTTCGGGCTCTGGGATGCCGACGGATTCGAGGAGCTCGATGGCCTTCGTGCGCGCGGCGCGGCGCGAGAGGCGTCGGTGCGTCTCGAGCGACTCGGTCAGCTGCCGGCCGAGGGTGAGCAGCGGGTTGAGCGAGGTGCTCGGGTCCTGGAAGACGAAGCCGATCCCGTTGCCGTGCACGCTCCGCAGGGTTCGAGCGGATGCGCCGATCAGCTCGACCTGCCCGAGCTTCTGGTCGTTGAGCGTGCTGGTGCCCGTGACGCGGGCGCCTGGCGCGTCGAGGAGTCCGGTGGCGGCGAGGACGGTCATCGACTTCCCCGATCCGGACTCCCCCACGATGCCGAGCGTTCCGCCCGGCTCGATCGAGAAGTCCAGACCCCTGACGATGTCCTTGCGGCCGATGGAGACCCGCAGGTCGGCGACGCGGAGCGCTGGAGCGGTCATCGCTTCCTCCTTGACTCGATGAGGGTGCGCTGCTTGGGGTCGAGGACGTCTCGCATCCCGTCGCCGAGCAGGTTGAAGGAGAGCGCCGTGATGAAGATCGCGACGCCGGGGAAGAGGCTCATCCACCAGGCCTGGCTGATGAAGCCCTGCGCGGCGAAGAGCATGCCGCCCCAGGAGGGGGCCGGCGGCTGGATGCCGAGGCCGAGGAAGGAGAGGGCCGATTCGGCGAGGATCGCGAAGGCCAGGGAGAGCGAGGTCTGCACGATGATCGGGCCGGTGATGTTGGGCAGCACGTGGCGGCCGAGGATGCTCGCCCATGGCGTGCCCATCGTGCGGGAGACCTGGACGTACGGCTCGACGCGGACCGAGAGCGTGCTCGCTCGGGCGACCCTCGCGAAGATGGGCGTGTAGACGATGCCGATCGCGAGCATGGTCGTCGCGAGGCCTGGCGCGAGGATCGCGACGATGGCGAGCGCGAGCAGCAGCACGGGGAACGCGAACATGACGTCGACGAGGCGCATGAGCACCGTGTCGAGGAGTCCGCCCGCGTAGCCGGAGATGACGCCGACCAGCACGCCGACGACGAACGCGAACGCGACGGACACGAACGCCACCTGCAGGGAGACGCCAGATGCGATCATCACGCGGCTCAGCACGTCCCGTCCGAGGTCGTCGGTGCCGAACCAGTGCGCGGCGCTCGGCGGCTGGAGCTGGTTCGCGACGTCGACGTCGTTGACGCCGTATGGCGCGATCCAGGGGCCGAGCAGGGCGACGAACACGACGATGAAGAGGAGCACCGCGCTGACGACCGTCACGGGGTTGCTGAGGAGGAGGCGCCAGGCGGCGACGCGGGTGCGTTCCTCCGGTGCGGGCGGGCCGGTTTCCGCCTGCCGCGTGGCTTCTGGGTTCTGTGCGGTCATGAGAGCCGGATCCTCGGGTCGACGAGCGCGTAGAGCACATCCACGATGAAGTTCACGGCGAGGAACATCACGGCGATGAGCAACACGGAGCCCTGGATGAGCGGGTAGTCGCGGGAGGAGACGGCGTCGTAGACGAGGCGTCCGAGCCCTGGCCAGGCGAAGACGACCTCGACGACGATGACGCCGCCGAGGATCGTGGCGAGCTGGATGCCGGCGATCGTGAGGACGGGCACGAGCGCGTTCCGGACGATGTGGCGCATCGTCACCGTCCACGCCGAGAGTCCCTTGGACTTCGCGGTGCGGACGTACCCCATGGACGCCACCTCGAGCACGGCCGAGCGGATGTAGCGGGTCATGATGGCGCCAGCGACGAGGCCGACGGTGAGGCCGGGCAGGAGCACGTGCCTGGCCCAGTCGCCAGGGTCATCGCTGATCGACGAGTAGCCGCTCGAGGGGAGCCAGCCCAGCGTCGACGAGAACAGCCCGATGAGCAGCATGCCCATCCAGAAGTCCGGAATCGAGACGCCGAACTGGCTCGTGACGCGGATGACGCCGTCGCTCACGCGCCCTTCCCGCAGCGCCGACCAGATGCCGGCGGGCACGGAGATGAGGAGCGCGATCACGAGACCGACGCCGGCCAGCGAGAGCGTCGCCGGCAGGCGCTCGAGCAGCGTCGTCGTCACGGCGTCGCCGTTGCGGAAGCTCACGCCGAGGTTGCCCGTGAGGGCGTTGCCGACGTAGGAGAAGAACTGCTCGAGGATGGGCCGGTCGAGCCCGGACGCCGCCCGGAGCGCGTCGTACGCCTCCTGCGTGTACCTCGTGCCGAGCGCCAGCCGAACTGGGTCGCCCGGCACGAAGTGCACGAGGGAGAAGACGACGACGAGCACTCCGAGCAGCACGATCGCCGAGTAGAGCAGGCGCCAGCCGAGGAACGCGGCGATGGAGCCGAACGACATTCTCATTGGGTTTTCCCCTCGTGGACCCTGTGTCCTGGGTTGTTGTCTTGCTGTATTGCCGTCTCGCCCGGTTGCTGGGCGGGGCGGGCTACGGGGTCAGCGTGGCGTCGCGGAACCGCGTCGCCCGGTCAGCGCGCGCCTCGTAGTCGCCGAGGGTCGGGCTCCACACCTGGATCACCGACGGGTTGTACAGGTAGATGTAGCTGGCGTCGTCGGCGATGATCGTCGCGGCCTGCGCGTACAGCTCCTTGCGCGCAGCCTGGTCGGTCTCCGTGCGGGCCGAGTCGAGCAGCGCGTCGACCTCCGGGTTGGAGTACTTCTGGGCGTTGCTGCCGCCGTCGCTGTGGTGCTGCGAGTAGTAGAAGTCGTCCGGGTCGATGTTGCCGAGCCAGCCCATCATGAGCATGTCGAAGTTGCCGGAGTTCTGCTCGTCGAGCCAGGTCGAGAAGTCGGGCTGCCTGATCTCGACGGTGATGCCGAGCGGCTCGAGGTTGGATGCGATGATCTGCGCGGCCGTGACGGTCTCGGGGTACTCGCTCGTCGCGAGCAGGTCGAGCGTTCCGCCGGTGAAGCCGGCCTCGCTGAGGAGCCGCTTCGACTCCTCGATGTCGGTCGAGTACTTGTCGTATTCCGTGTACCAGATGCTGTCCTGCGGGATGGCGAGCTGGTTGGCCTCGGCGGTGCCGTAGCTGACCGCCTGCACGATGGCGTCGCGGTCGATGGCGTAGGCGATGGCCTGGCGGACGCGTGGGTCCTGCCACTGCTCCTTGCCCTCGTTGAGCGCCAGGTACCAGTAGTCGCTCGACGGGTTCTGCCCCAGCTCGATGGACTCGTCGCCGCTGAGTTCCTCGACCTGCTGGGCGGGGACGACGTCGGTCCACTGGATCTCACCGCTCTTGAGCGCCGCGAGCGCCGTCGAGGGCTCCGAGATGAACTGGAACTCGACGCCGCCGATGCTCGGGGCGCCGTCCCAGTAGTCGGGGTTGGCGGCGAGTTCGATGCGGTCGCCGCTCGTGTAGCTCGCGAGCGAGAAGGGGCCGGTGCCGACAGGCGCGTTCGCGATCTCGCCGGATTCGACGTTGGACTGCTCGACGATCGCCATGCCCTTGAACCCACCGAGGTTGGAAAGCAGGTTCGGGGTCGGCTGCGAGACGGTGATGACGACCGTCGAGTCGTCGGGCGCCTCGACGTTCGTGACGGCGTCGAACTTCCACGCGTTGGCGAGCTCTTCGTCGATGATGCGGTTGTACGAGTAGACGACGTCCTCGCTCGTGAAGTCGGAGCCGTCGTGGAAGGTGACGCCGTCGCGCAGCGTGAAGGTCCAGGTCAGCTGGTCGTCGCTGGTCTCCCAGGACTCCGCGAGCGCGGGCTGCATCTCGAGGTTCTCGTCGGGTTCGACGAGGGTGTCGTAGACGTTCTCGAGCACCTGGAACGAGAAGTAGGAGGACGTCTTGTGGGGGTCGAGCTGGTCGGGTTCCCCGCCGATGGCCGCGTGGAGCACTTCGCCTTCGACGGCGTCTCCGCCACCGAGGTCGACGCTCTCGCCGGCCGAGCATCCGCTCAAGACGAGGAGCGCGCCGATGGCCGCGGCTCCGATCCCTGCACTTCGTCGTTGCATGATGCACTCCACTTCGTTCATTTTCGTGAATGTTTCATCAGTATGTGGCACGCTTGGGCGAGGTACAAGGCCGCAGGGCGGCCGAAACAGGATCGTCACAAACGATTCCAGTGCCCGGGGTTCCCCCTCGAGGCGCGCTGCTGAGACGAGGACGAGCATGACCTTCACACTGCTGGCACGCGATCGCACGGCGGGCCTCCTCGGCGCCGTGACCGCAAGCCGATCCCTCGCGGTGGGCAACGCCGTGCTCGCCATCGATCCGACCGTGGGGGTCGTCGCCAGCCAGGCGTGGACCAACAGAGCCCTGCGCGGCCGCATGCTCGACGCCCTGGCGGCCGGCGAATCGCCCGACGCCGTCGTCGGCCGCATCGCCGAATGGGACGAGGCTCCCCAATACCGACAGACGGCGGCACTCGACCTGAGCGGACGCACGGGCGCGTGGGTGGGCGACCTCACGAGCCCCTGGACGGGGCAGCGCCACGGCGCAGGCTACGTGACCGTCGGCAACCTGCTCACCGGGCCAGAAGTGCTCGACGCCATCGCCGACTCCTTCGAGCGCAGCGCCCCGGAACCCGGGTCCCCCGAGCTCGAGCAGACGACCGCGATCGCCGTGTTCGCGAGACGACTGCTCGTCGCGCTGCACGCCGGCCAGAGCGCGGGCGGGGACGCGCGAGGCCGGCAGAGCGCGGCGATCCTCGTCGCCACCAGTCAGGAACGTCGCATCCACCCGCCGGAGCTCGCGGTCGACCTGCGCGTCGACGACCACACCCACCCGGTCGACGAGCTCGACCGCCTGCTCGAGCTGCGCATCCACGACCTCCACGAGGCGCTGGTCTCGAGCTCGTCCGTCGACGCCGAGCCGGAGAGCTCCCGCAGGGGCGAGGGCTCGACGCAGGCCTAGCGCTCGAAGGGGCTCACGGCTCCGATCACGACCGTCTCGCCCTCGTGCTCGTTCGACCACCAGTGGGCGGTCGAGCAGGCGTAGGTCGCGGTGTCCCCCGCCTCGAGGACAACCCGCTCCTCGCCGTGCACCACCATGAGGCGACCCGAGAGCACGGTGACGCTCTCCGTTCCGATATGCCGGAACGGGCGGCCCGCGTTCGTGAAGCGCGGCGGCAGCACGGACCGGATGAGCTGCAGCGTCGACTCGCTGCGGGGCGTCAGCAGCTCACGGACCGCGCGCTCGTCCTCCGGGACATCGGTGGGAGTCGGCAATCGCAGCCGTCGGTCGTGGGTGACGACGGCGAAGTCGGGTGCCGGCGGTTCCAGGAGCTGCGTGATGGGCACGCCGAGCGCGGTCGCCAGTCGCTGGATCGAGCCGAGCGACGGATTGCCGATGCCGCGCTCGAGCTGGCTGATGAGCCCGAGGCTCACCCCCGCCTGCTTCGCGAGCGCGTGCACGGAGAGGTCGAGGCGCTTGCGGCCGGCACGGACCGCGAGCCCGAGCGAGGTGACCGCGAACTGCTCTTCGTCCTCGGATCCTCGCGGGTCTGCCATGCCGCGAGTCTACCGACGCAGCTTGCCTAGGCTGGGTGCATGCGTGATCGTGCGGTTCCCAATCTCCCCTCGAGGCATCTCGACGGCACGCAGCTGAACCTCATCGGAGCATCATGAGCAACCGCCCCATCGCCCAACTGCCAGGTGCCGCCCGGATGCTCTGCCTCAGCCGCCGCAGCGGCGAGATCTGCACGCGTCGCGCGGGCCACGCCGGCCTCCACAACCGGACGGGGTCGAGCATCCTCTGGGGCGACATCGACGCGGACGCGCCCCGCTGCCCGGCGAGCGGGTCGCCCGCGGTTCCGGCGCCGAAGCTCCCGGACGGCTACCCCCACGGCCGAGCCCTGTGCAGTGCCTGCTTCGCGTTCGTCACGCTCGACGACGGTGAACTGTCAGCACACGACTCGTGGCGCGGCGATGAGTCCCGCGAGGAGGCCGACCGGCGTCGAGAGTGGATGAACACACACGGCTGGTGAGCCTCGCACGGTGCGGGCGCGCAGTCCCCTCGCCTCCATCGCGGACCCACCGACTGGCTAGGATCTCGTGACGGGCCGAGCAACACCCAGAGGCGGCCCCGCCCCGACTCCCCTGATCCCCGACGACTTGGAGCGCGCCCATGAGCGGCCGAAGCGAAGACCCCTCAACGTCGACGTCGATCTCCCCCTGGAAGCGCTTCTGGGAGCGCGGCGGCTGGTGGAAGGCGACGCTGCTCGTCGTCGTGTACTACGCGCTCTACCAGCTCGGGGGCTTCCTCTTCGTGCCCTTCAGGGGCGACCCGGCACCCGGTTCCGCCTCCGCGCTGCTCTTCGACTACATCCTGCCGATCGCGTTCGGCGGTGCGCTGCTCGTCGCCTTCGCGCTCTCACTCGGCTGGCTGCGCGAGCTGTTCGCGCGGCAGCCGATCAACGGCAGGGGGTGGATGTGGATCGGCGTCGCCGTCGTCCTCGTCTTCAACGTGCTCCGCTTCGCGTCGCTCGACTACGCGGCGGCCGGGCTCGATGTCGTCGCGGCCTGGCTGGTCGCCGGCCTCTGCATCGGCTTCGCCGAGGAGGTGCTGACACGCGGCTACGTCGTGAATCTCATGCGCAAGGCCGGCCACTCGGAGTTCGCGACCGCGCTCGTCTCGGCCGCACTGTTCGCGGGACTGCACTCGGGGAACCTGCTCGGCGGGCAGAGCCTCTTGGCAACGGGCATCCAGGTCATCTACACGTTCGCGTTCGGCATCTGCATGTACCTCACGCTGCGGGTCACGGGTCACCTCATCTGGCCGATCCTCCTGCACGCGAGCACCGACCCGAGCATCTTCCTGCTGACCACGCACCCGGGAGACGGGCCCCTGGCGACGTTCGCCGGATTCGGGAACATCCCGGTCATCCTCTTCGGCCTCGTGGCGATCATCTTCATCCGCGGACGAGTCACTCCGCCCGCGGTTCCGGGACTGCCTGAAGGCGCGCCACGCGACTGACGGCGCGCACCCTCGTCGCGAGCTGAAGTCAAGGGGTCTGGAAACTCCAGGGGCACCTGCGACGCTCAACCGGATCACACCGGGAGCCCACATGACCTCGATCTGGCACGACACCACCGCTCGCCCCATCACGGACCCCTCCGACGAGTTGCCGAGCAGAAGCGACGTCATCGTCGCGGGTGCTGGCATCGCGGGACTGACCGCGGCGGTCCTCCTCAGCGAGGCCGGGCTGAAGGTCACCCTCGTCGAGGCGCGCACCATCGCAGCGCTCGCGACGGGCAACACCACCGCGAAGTTCTCGCTGCTGCAGGGATCGCAGCTCTCCAGCGTTCGAGCGCAGCGCGGCCACGAGATCGCGGCGGCCTACGTCGAGGCGAACAGGCTCGGACTCGACTGGGCGGCAGCGTTCTGCGCCGAGGAGGGTGTGGGCTGGCAGACGAGGCCGGCCGTGAACTTCGCCACGACGAGGTCCGGGGCGAGAAAGGTGGACGAGGAGCGTGCGGTCGCCGAGGAGCTCGGGCTGCGCGTCGAGACCGGCGGACACCACGGGCTGCCCTTCACGGTCGAAAACTTCTTCGCGGTCCCCGGCAACGGGCAGCTCGACCCGTACGAGCTGTCGATCGCGCTGGTCGCCAGGGCTCGCCGGGCAGGCGCGAAGGTCGTGGAGGGGCTGACCATCACCGCCGCGTCCCAGCACAAGGCGCACGTCGAGGTGCAGGCGACGAAGGCACCGAACGCCGACCTCGTCTCGTTCTCCGCGTCGCACCTCATCCTCGCCACCGGCTTCCCCGCGCTCGACCGCGGCCTGCACTTCGCGCGCCTCACCGCCCACCGCTCGCACCTCGTGTCGTTCAGATCGGAACGCGAGGTGCCGACGGGCATGTACCTGTCGATGGACTCGGGCGGCCACTCGTACCGACAGTTCCGTCGCGGCGACGACGACTACCTGCTCGTCGGTGGGGCCGGACACCAGGTCGGGGCCGCCGTCTCGTCCCGAGCGCTCGTCGACGCCCTCATCACCGAGGCGCACGAGCGCTTCCCCGGCCTCAACGAGACCCACCGTTGGGCTGCCCAGGACTACACGAACGTCGACGCGACGCCGCTGTCCGGCCCCATCGACCCGCGCGACGACCGCATCCTCGCCATGACCGGGTTCGCGAAGTGGGGCATGACCAACGGCGTCGCGGCCGCCCACGACCTCGCTGCACGCATCCTCGGCGGGCGGGCCGAGTGGATGAAGACCCTCTTCGATCGTGCCCCCAGCGCGAAGGGCGCCCTGGGGCTCGCTGAGCGCGGCGCACACACCGCGGCCAGACTCACGAGCGAATGGGGCAAAGCGCTGAGCCACGCCGACGACGCGGCACCCGCGGAGGGCGAGGGACGCGTCGGTCGGGACGGAGTGCATCCGGTCGCGACGAGCACCCTCGGCGGAACGACACGCACCGTCTCGGCAGTGTGCCCGCACCTGGGAGGTGTCGTCGTGTGGAACGACGAGTCCTGCTCGTGGGACTGCCCCCTGCACGCTTCACGCTTCGAGGCGGACGGGACCCGGATCGAGGGGCCCGCCACGACGGGCCTGCCCCGTGTTCCCTAGTCGACGGCGTCAGCCTTCTCGAACTTCCCCCTGAGCTCATCGAGCTCCAGAGCGTCCGTGGTGACCTGCTTCTTGTCGTCGTAGACGTCCCGGTCGATCTCGTTGGTGGCGTTGGCGACGAGCATGGCGACGAACGTGTCGCCGTTCACGTTGAGGAACGTGCGGAAGATGCCCGCGAACCAGTCGACGGCGATGAGGAGGCCGACCGCCTCGAACGGGAGGCCGAGCGAGGTGGCCAGGAACATGGCGACGACGGGGAAGCCGCCCGGCACGGTGATGGTGCCCATGTTCAGCAGGATGGCGAGGGCCATGCCGAGCACGATCGTGCCGAAGTCGAGGGTGATGCCGCCCGACTGCGCGAGGAACATGACGACGATCATGTAGTTGAGCACGGCGCCGTACGACCCCATCGTCAGGCCGACGGAGAGCGTGAAGTTGGCGACGGGCTGGCTGACGCCGACCTTCTCGATCGCCGTCTTCAGCACCGTCGGGTAGGTGACGGCCGAGCTGGTCGTCGTGATGGCGATCATCGTCTGGTCGCTGAGCTTGGCGGGAAGACGCGCGGGGTTGAGCCCCGTTCGCAGCCACACGACGACCACGAAGAGCACGAGCAGGATGAGCACCCCGATGAGTGTCGAGCCCAGGTACTTGAGTCCGCTCGTCACGACGGCGAACCCGACGGTGCCCGCGAGGTTCGCGAGGAGGCAGAAGACGCCGATCGGCGCGATGATCATGACGAAGCGGATCATCGTGAGGACGATCTGCTGGATCTGGTCGAAGAAGTCCAGCACGAGGCGGTTGCCGGTCTTGGCGATGAAGGCGTTGAGCGCGACGCCGAACAGCAGCGAGAAGATGATGATCGGCACCATCGTGGCCGTCGACATGGCCGCGAAGATGTTCGTGGAGACGAAGTTCACGACCGTCTCCTGCCAGCCCGTCGCCTCGGCCACTGACTCCTGCAGCGCTGGGTCGACCGCAGCGGAGAAGTCGATGCCGGCTCCGGGCTGGACCGCGGCGCTGATGCACCAGGCGAGGATCGCGGCGACGACGGAGAAGCCGATCATCCACGTGAAGGTGCGGGCGGCCATCCGCCCCATGCCCGAGCCGCTCATGGCTCCGGTCGCGACGATGACCGAGGTCATGACGAGCGGCACGATGGCCATCTGTATGAGACGGATGAAGAGGTCGCCGACGAACTTGAGGTTCGCCGCCCACTCGCCCACGAGCAGACCGAACACGATGCCGAGGATGGCAGCGGACCCGATCTGGAGGGCGGGATTCTTCAGAGTTCTCTTCACGGTGTCCTCCGGGCGACTGACGGTGAGCGGCGCAGAGCTGCGTCGATGCGACCCAAGCTAGGGCCGTCAGAAGCCGCATCTCAGCGAATTGGTAGGACCGTTACATGCTGTTCACGTGGCGCCTCAGGCCGTAACACGCTCTTTACAGGAGCGGGCATCTCCCGCCGCAAATGGGCCTCCAGTGCGTGCCACACTGAGGATGTGGTGACGGTCGCCACACCGCTCACGCGAGAACAGGTGGCCCCGTGACTGACACGACCGACCGAACCCTCGGTCCGCTTCCGCGCACGCGGGCTCTCATCGCGGACGACATCGTGCTCCACCTGGAACGCCTCATCGTCGGGGGCGACCTCGAGCCAGGAGCCCCCCTGCCCCCGGAGCGCACTCTGGCGCTCGAGCTCGGCGTCTCGCGCAACGCACTCAGGGAAGCCCTGACGCGACTCGAGGGCCTGGGCCTCCTCGAGCGCCGCCACGGGAGCGCCAATCGCGTCAGCCGTGCCATCCCCCTCACCGCCACGCTTGCCGGCAGGCTCCAGGCGGTGCAGGCGGACTACGACCATTCGGCGGAGTTCCGAGCCCTCGTGGAACCGCGCATCGCGCGGCTCGCGGCCGAGCGCATCGACCGGGAGCAGCTGACGACGCTCGGAGAGCTGCTCGCGCACTCGGCCGACGAGACCGATGCCGACCTCTCCGCCAGACTGGACATCGCCTTCCACACGGCCATCGCCCAGGCCACAGCGAACCCCCTGCTCGCGACGCTCGGCGAGCTCACGGCGTCCTGGACCGTCGAGGCACGCGTGCTCTCGCACCTCGAGGGGGAAGGACGCAGGGTCTCCCACGAGGGCCACTCGCGCATCTTCGCCGCCCTCTCCGCTCGCGACTCGGAAGCGGCCGAGTACGCCATGCGCATCCACCTCTCGGAGATCCGGGACGTGATCGAGCAGGCTCGGAGCGAGGATGCCCACAGCACACACCCGCAGCGGTAGGGGGCCTCGAGGACCGTGTTGGTCCAACCAATCTCAGGCCGTCGAAGAGCTGAGCCAGCCGAGGCGACGCTGCCCTGAACAGCAGAAAGGCCCCGGCTTCACTGCGATTGCAGGGAAGTCAGGGCCTTTCGAGTGGCGGTGACGGTGGGATGTGAACCCCTATCGCATCCCAATGGCGGGCGGCTCGGATGCCGACTTGCCAGCAAATTAGGCACATCTGCGCACAGCTATTCGCAGTGCGAAACACCTGCCAACAACTCAACCTTTGTCAGATTCTTGTCGGATGAGGCTTTCGGCACGCTGCCGGTCCAAGGCCTCCGCGACGTCGTTCAAGTCGTCCTCAAACAGGTCGGCATAGCGGTCGAGTGCCATTGCCGCGCTGGCGTGCCCCACGCATGCGCTGCACCGCCTTCACGTTCGCTCCTGCGCTGATCGCAAGTGATGCCGCCGCGTGGCGGAGATCGTGAGGTGTCACCCTTGGCATGATCAACGGCTCAGGCCTCTTCGCCTCCTTCGCTGCGGCAGCTGCCGTCTCGTCCTCGGCCCGGATGCGCTTGACCGCGCTGGTGAACCAGCCGGACACAGCGTTGCCAGGACGCAGGTAACCGCCCATACCGGCGGCCCAGAGGATCGCGTCGCCGGTCTTACCCTCGGTTGCCTGCCCTATGGCCTCATCGAGAAATGCTGGGTACGTTCGAGCCCCGGGAGCACCCCGTCGACAAGGGTGTCAGGCTCGTGGCCGCAGAGACTCGGCACGTCGGCGGTGAGGAGTTGCTCGAGAGTGACCGCCGGCCCAGCGATCGGCGTACTCGAGGCTGTCTCTGCCGGAGCGGGCGGCCAATCCACCACGGTTTCCGTCGTGCACCCGACGAATGCCACGGTCAGCGCGAGAAGGCCAGTGAGCACTCCTGCCCGGTGCGAGATTCGCTGCATCGTCACGTGGCGGCCTAACGTCGATTGGGAGCAAGCCGAGCCATCCTGAAGAGAGCATCCAGAACGACCTCATGCGGCTCAGCCTATTGGTGCAGCCCTCTGCGTTTGCGCTGACCAAGGAGCATCTGAAGCGCATCCCGGAGCTCACAAAGTGAGCCGAGTGTGCATTTGCTGAACTCGCCTGCACCCGGATGGGAGCATCGCCCTACGGACGGCCGAGTCACCTTGGAATGTCGGTGATACCTCCAACACTGCACGTATGTTCGAAGCACACGACCCAGGCGGCGAGATCAGCGTTGCCGAACTGGTTCCCTCCACCGAGGCCCTCGAGGCACTCACCCTGCGATGCGCCGAGGTGCGGTATCGCGGCATGCATGACCAAGAGCTGACCCGCGAGGTCACGTGGATGCCGCTCGTGACAGCACCTCGAGATGCTGCGTCATGGCTCCTGTGGTCGAGAGTCCCGCCGTGCTATCCGGACGAGAGCCCGATCTTGCCGGTCCGGGGGTTGGGTGAGATGCGCGTCGTCGTCGATGGTGTCGCTTACCGATCTCGGCGCTACAACTATCTGACTGCGCGATGGGATGAGCTCCCACAGGGCGGGTGGATGGCGTCGTGAAGGGAAGTGCGTCCGCAAGACCAACCGAGGGCTGCGGTTGCTCGGCGCTGTTTGTCTCCTGGCCCTCTCTCTGGTCGTCACGATCCTTGTGAGTGCCGTTCTCTCGACGGGACGAGTCAGGACTGGCATCGACGCCGAGATCTGATGCATGCTGACGGTCCTCGTGATAACCGCGCGTGCGCGGGAGGCAGCTGGCTTCAGCGCCCTGTCATGGCGTGGTCTCCTGGTCGGCGGTCTCGGCAGCGATGGCGCGCCTCATGGTGACGGGGCTTGCGAAACCGCTGCGCAGTGCGACTTCGCTCAAGGGCAGACCAGGCATCTCGCGCTTCAACTCCAGTGCCTTCTGCACGCGTCGGGTACGAAGCATTCGGCCAGGAGTCGCCCCGGAACCGCGCAGTCGGCGTTCGAGGGCCCTGCGAGAGAGACCGGCTTCACGTGCGATTGCGTCGACGGAGAAGCTCGGGTCATGGAACCGGTTCTCGACGATCAGGTGAACGAGAGCGAATGTGTCTGTGTCTTCCTGGTTGGAAGAGTCTCTCGACTCGACGACCAAGGCAGTGGCTGCGGTCCTGAGGAGGGCGCGTAGAGAACTCGATGACTGCGGATTCGATGGTTGTGGTCTCTTCGCGGCAGCTTCCAGAAGGCCGAGCACGCTCTGCCGTACGATGCCGCCAGCGGAGTGGTGCCAGCTCAAGTGCGTGGAGTCCACTTCGCTCACGTCGAACGAGAAGAGCGTGACTTCGAACCCTCGATCCGCGTGCATGACGACGCGTTCGGTGCCGGGCGGCACGATCGCCAGCTGCTTCGCCTCAAGCTCGATGCTGCGGTCTCCGGAGGTGATCACTAGCGACCCACGCTCGAGGAAGACGGCCAACCCCCGCCCGTGGGACCAGGAACGCTCACGCTTCCAAATGAAGTCGACAGGCGAGCACCTCCAATGCGCGACAACGTACTGGTCGAAGCGGAGGATCGTCACCTCCGTTGTGACGGATCCGGTCGGAGCGAACAGGTCAACGCCCGCTCTGAGCACCGAGTCGATAGAAGGAGGCAGCGGTCCTTTGTGCCGGAAGGAGTGTGCCTGATAGCCCGGAAACGAGCCCCAACCTCGGTCTTCGTCGTACTTGACGTTCGCGTTCTGCTCCATTGACTCTCCTGGCACAATCGAATCCCGCGCACGGGGACAGCTCAACACCTGAGCATGCTCGCGCCCCCGCTTGGCGGGCAATGTTCGCGGGTGCTCAGCCGAAGAGTTGCACAGATATCGGCCGAGCGCGGACCTGGTTCCAAGCGCGTACGCGCCGAGTCGTCATCGACAGCGCCTAACACCCGTGATGGCTTGCGCTCATCCTCCCTGGTCAGGCGCATCATCGCGTCCAGTCCGCTTCTCACTCGCTGATTCACTCGTGCTGCGCTTCCTTCTCACCAGTTCTTCTCACGGCCTCTCCCAGTCGCGCTGCGCTTCCTTCTCGCCAGTTCTTCTCAAGAGCCCATTCGCATGTTCCTGGCTTCCTACGATTCATTGCGGACCTAAATTTCGACGTGCAGCGCCAAGCGCTGGCACGGGCATCGATCTCCCCTCCCTCATCCCACGCGAGTGCGCCCGAAGCGGCGCTCGTTCTCGTCCTCGAAAGGACTCCGATGTCAGACCCCACCCAAGACCCGACACCACGCACCTCCCCGGCCATCGTCGGGCGGCGCACACTCGTCGCCGGAGCCGCCTGGTCAATCCCCGTGATGGCCGTGGCCACCGCCGTGCCGCTCGCAGCAGCCTCAACCTGCCCGACAGCCGTCTTTGACGCTGCGTTCGTGACGAACTCGGACACTGGGTCGGTGAAGGTGCTGAACGCGACGAGCCCCGACACAGCTGACACGTACACCGTGCGGATCACGTCAACGCTCGCCCCCGGAACGACGACCACGCAGAATGGCCAGTCCTACAACTTCAGTCAGAACGGCTCCGGCTGGAACGGCGACAATCCGGAAGACGGCAGCGGCGACTACACCTACTCCGGGTTCGGCCCGGCCGGCGCGATCGTGCTGAACCAGCGCAAGGAAGGCACCACCGCGCCCATCGGCCCGGGCACGGACAGCCAGACGTTGACCTTCGAGTTCTTCGACGCAGCCGGTGCGCCAATCTCCGCCACGAACGTCGCGATCGACGTCTTCGACATCACCTCAGTTGTAGGGCAGATCTGGCGCGCGTCTTACTGGGACGCAGTTGGTTTCAGCGTCACGCCTGCGTCGATCGTTTCGGAGCCGACGCTCGATCAGGGCGCAGGAACCGGTACGCTCGCCGACCCGTTCCGGAGAAGCGGCGGGCTCTTCCCCACCAACCCGATGGGGCAGGCGCAGTACCAGGACGAGTTCCGCTTCGACTCGTTCCCGAACGGCAGCACCATGGACTACACGTCGTACAACGGTTACCAGGGATGGCATTTCATCGCCGTCAGCTCGATCAGGTTCACCGCGCAGATCGCCTGCTAAGCCTTGGCTCCAGCGCTGAGCACCTCCCCCGGGTATCCCGTGCCGTAATGCAAGAGCCGCCCCGACGCATCGTCGGGGCGGCTCTTGGTACATGTGGGGCTTCTGGCACGACATCTGAGAACAACTGTCCCCGCATCCCGCCAGGGCGGTGAGCAACGGTCAGGACTCGAGGCTGGTGCGCTGCGAAGCGAGCGCTCGCCGCAGGGTCACAGGCGAGGAGAATCCGCTTCGCAGCGCGACCTCTCGAGCAGGTAGTCCCGGCTGTTCTCGCATCAGGGCTTCGGCGTTCTGGACGCGTCGCTCGCGGAGGATCGCGGCGGCGCTCGCGCCACCTGCCTGGAGGCGGCGCTCGAGGACTCTGCGTGTGAGGCCAGCTTCGCGGGCGATGCCGTCGACGGAGAAGCCCGGGACTTGGAATCGGTTCTCGACGATGAGCCTGACCAGAGCGAGCGTGTCGGTGTCTCGCAGGTTGGCGACATGCGTGGATTCGACCAGCAGCGAGTGAGCTGCAGCGCGCAGCAACGACCGCAGTGAGGTCGCGGCTTGCGGGTCCGAAACCGGCGTTGTTTTCGCGACTGCATCCAGAAGCGCGAGCACGCCCTGGCGAACCACGCCTCCGTCGGAGTGGTACCACCGGGTCTGCAGCGGCGCGAGCTCTGCAGCTGTGAAGGAGAAGATGACGCCGGCGATCTTCTCGTCGGCGTGGAGGACGACGGGGCCGGCACCCGGTGGCACGATCGCGATCTGCGACGCCTCGAGCCGAAGCCTTCGCTGGTCGGAAGCCACCTCCAGCGACCCTTGCTCCAGGAACAGCACCAGAGCTCGCTCCTGGGCTGAGGCGCGCTCTCGCTTCCAGACAAGGTCGATCGCCGAGCTCTCGCCACGCACGAC
The DNA here is from genome assembly GCF_002931055.1 of Pseudoclavibacter sp. AY1H1. Classification (GTDB taxonomy): domain Bacteria; phylum Actinomycetota; class Actinomycetes; order Actinomycetales; family Microbacteriaceae; genus Pseudoclavibacter. The sequence goes on from NZ_PSXX01000018.1 coordinate 44,915, forward strand.
CAGGTACCGGTCGAAGCGCAGCAGCGAGGCCTCGATCGTCGCGGTGCCCGCGGGCGCACGCAGGTCCACGCCGGCCTTGAGCTCCTTGTCGACGCCAGGGGGCAGCGGGCCCCGGATTCTGAACTGCTGCGTCCGGTATCCAGGAAAGGGACTCCAGCCGGTGGCTTCGTTGTAGTGGGCACGAGCGACGCGCTCCATGGGTCCTCCAGATCGATTCGAACGATGTGTCCCAGCGGTGTCAGTGACACTGGTCCCGCATTCACGCGGGAGTGATGGCGACAGGACTCAGCCGCGACGCGCGGCTCGAGCTGACCTGAGTCTCGGCTGCGTCAGAGAGAGGGACTCCCGCGGGCCAGCGAAGGGGTCCGTCGACCCGCAGGAGTCCAGCACGGATGGGTGGTGCGCGGATCTCCCCCGAGATCCCCGCGCGGACGCGGCTCCCCAGAGCACACCACCGACCGGCGGTAGTCAGAATGCCGCACGAATTGTTGCTCTCATTTCACAAAGGCCCGATTGACGCAAAATGAGCGCAATTCGCCGCAAAAGGATCGCGCGAGATTTCTCGCACCCGCACCTCTCCAAACCCCCGTGCAATTCGAGCGGAGCCGTCGCGAATGCTCGCGTACCATTTCTTCCGCCGTTCTTTCTCTGAGCGCACGCGGAGCGCGTGAAGTAGATACCGTTCGGATTGACGCCTGATTCTCGGCGTGCAATTCATAGAGCCACCTCGCGTGCATCGTGATCGGTATCCGCAGGAAGTTCCCGTTGGAATGCCGGGGCTCAACAACGAAAGGAAACTCATGTCGGATTCTCTCGACAGCTCGAGCCAGGCCGACGCGCCAGGATCGATGAAGCGGCGCACGATCGTGGCCGGCGCTGCCTGGTCCATCCCCGTGATCGCCGTCGCGGCCGCAGCCCCGATGGCAGCGGCGTCCCCACCGTGCCCGCAGTTTGCGTCGGCGGCGAGCTGGACGGCAAGCACAACCGGTCAGTTGCGAGTGCACTCCGATCCGACCTACAACAACCGAGTTGGTGGGACATACCTCGCGCTGCCCGAGAACAACGCGAACTCGTTCCTGTCCGTGCAGGACAGGAACCTGCAGGGCGGCACCACGACCGTGCAGTGGTCGACGGTGTTCGTCCCGGTCAGCGGGACGGCCTACACCTTCACGTTCGTCACGAGCACGAACACCGCGCTGACCGACTCGCAGACCCTGAACCTGCGCATCAACAGCACAACCCAGTGGGCAGGCATCACGAAGCCGACCGCCGGCGGCCCGACGAACAACCTCAGCGGCCTGCAGACCCACTCATTCACCTGGACGGCCCCCAGCAACGCCGCCGTGACGTTCGCGATCGCTTTCCTCGTGCCAGGGGTGACCAACAACCCCAACCGTACGAACGACGACATCCGGATCGGACTCCCCCGTATCTCCGCGGCCGGCTGCCGCTCGTAGCCTCGCAACGGGCATCTCGGGAACCGAGAAAGGGGGCCAAGACTGCTGCAGTCTTGGCCCCCTCTCTGGTCTCACTGGTCCGGGATCTGCTCGAGCGCTCTGGCTGTTGACGCCAGGAGTCACGGCGTGGGGTACGTCGTGGTGTTCGTGTTGTTGATCGGGGTTGGGTTCCTGAATACCTGGACTGGGGTGGTGTTGACCGTCACGTAGCGGCGCGTGATCACGGTCTGACCGCTGTAGTACGGGCTTGGTGAGCGGAAGAAGAAGTCGACCGGGATGTTGGTCGTCGCCCCTGTCGCGGTCACGGTGCCGGTGTAGCTCGAGCGATAGACGCGGTAGGTGACGCCACCGACGACGGTCGTCGTGCCCGTGTTGGCGAGTGTCGACCACGCGGTGTTCGAGCCAGGGATCGGCGCGAAGGTCGGGGCTGGCCACCCGGTGGAGATGAGCACCTCGTAGTAGATGTTCGAGAGCACGTCTCCGGGCTGTGTTCCTGCCACCCGCAGATACTGCCCCGGGCTCTTCGCGTCGTACTGGAGCGCGCCGTTGGTCGACGACCCCTGCGTCGCTGGATACCAACCCACGCCGAAGCCGGACTGGATCTCGAACGTTCGCGGCGGCGATGCCGCGAATGCTGGAGCTGCGGTGGTCATCGCGATCACCGGCACCGTCCAGGCCGCCGTCTGCAAGACCCGACGACGCGTCGTGTCCCCGGCCGCGCCGTGGTTCTCAGAGGTGTTCTTTGTCAATGTGTGCTCTTTCTCTGTCGCTGAAACGAGGTCGCGAATAGACCACGGCGGTCCACTTGAACGAGACCGTGAGGGATTATTGGCAAACTGCCATCGGTCGGAGATCCCAGGTCATTACTGCATTGCATCTCGGCACGAACGCAAGTTCGCTACCACCAAGCGCGAGGTCTGCTTTTGATGAAACCGCAACCCCTCCTGCAAGCTATCCGACCAGTCATCGAGCTTCAATCTGGGAGAAGAATCAGCACTCAGATTGAGAAGCACTGACCACATGAGCGGTTCGCTTTCTGATAACGACCGACTTTCCGGTCGGTCTTTCTCAGCGAGTGGGAATGTGAGCGTCAGCGCTCAGATCCGAGCGATGCCAGACTCGCCTGCAGAGATGTCCGACTGGGCTTCGCTCTCGCTGTCCGAGAGCCCATCGAGGGCGCGACGCATGGCACGCACCGAGCCGAAACCGGCAGCCGCAGCGATGCGCTTCAGATCTTGGGTGTCGACGTCACCGAACTCCCCCGGTGCCTCCAACAGGTCTCGCGCGAGCCGAGTTCGAACCCGTCGAAGCTGAGAGGCCGGCGTCAGGTTTGTGTCTTCGTAAGCCCGATACAGACTCGCCGTGGAGACTCCGAGGTCGCGTGCGAGCCTGCCAGCGTCGAAGGTGACGTCGCTAGCGGAGGCTTCGATGCGCTGCGACGCCCGCCGCAGCAACGATGTCGTGACCCCAGGACTGCTGCGCCCTGTTCCCGAGGAGCCAGCTCGACGGCTTCGCGTGGCGCGAGCCGGGACATCATCCGCCAGCACGCCGGCGAAGAGATGATCCAACCCCGCTCGGACGCGATGGAACCCGGCTCCGTCCACGGCCGTCAGAGAGTTCAACGCAGAGTGCGCCGCACTGGTGAAGATCTCCTTGTGGGCATTCGAGGACCCGAAGAGTCCCGACTTCGGCAGGGGTGCGTGCCCCTCAGCGTCGCGGAGGTCCGTCCACTTCGACACGAAGAGCAGACGAGCGGCTGGCTCGTGCGCGGTGATCCCCAGGGGCTCATTGAACGACTGCACGTGCATTTGACCTGGGCTGAGCTGCACCTGGGCTGCGTCCGACGTCACCGTCTGCGTCCCTTCGATACCCACCACAGCGTGGAACATGGAGTTCGGTGCGCTGCTGGTTGCAGTGAAGGAGAAGGCAGCCGGAGTGTGCCAGATCCTTCCGATCGCGAAGGTATCCGTCCGGATGAGGTCGGCGACCAACTGGAAGCGCGAACTCAGCGGCGCAACCTCCCACCCGAGGGACCCGATCCACTGGATTGCCGCGTCCCCGTCCAGGATGAGCTCCCGCGTGACGGTGCCTGTCGGGGGGACGAGACGGCTCGCATCGTGCACCTTTCACCTCCAGTGAGAAGTTCTGGCAAGCGTAAGTGTCGGAAAACGCATGTTTCGGGTCCGAATGCGAGCGCTGACACGGAATCCGTCACGTGCGGGTCTGTTTTGCGTCACATGTGCGTCCGATGTGGCGCAAAATGGCTGGTCGTGCATGACTCGACCAGTCCTTCTCAATTTTGTGACAGTTCTTCTCAAGCGCCACATACACAGTCCAACAATCCCCGAGATCGCTTGACGAGGTGGCGGCGACGCAGGTAATGGATCCGCCGCTCAGGGGACGCCCCTGGCACGTCCTGGCGACGATCCACGTCGTGCCGCGCAGTGGGCCGCCCTTGAAGAGCGTCACAGACCGAGCCACAGACTCACACCCCTGGAGCAGGCCCAATAAGGTGTCGCTATGTCTGACGCAAGGAAGCCGACGCCCCGATGGTCCGACCCGGTGTGGACGAAGGACATGAGCTATCGCTTCGTCAACGTTGGGGATGCGCCTGCGTTCGATGTCGTCATTCTGGGCGAAGCGCGCGTTGACCCGTTCTCGGGCTTCCCTCCGAGCCACGTCCCGAAGACACACATCGGCATGGTCCCGCCGGGTAAGTCCATAGATGTCACCGCGCAGGTGGCCGACAACACCTGGGGCGATCGACCAGCGGAAGCGAGCAAGGGATCTGTGGGCTGGCCGCCGATAGCACCCCTCCTGACACTCGCATGGAACACCGACCGTGGCTGGAAACCCGACCGAACTGAGGATGAGCCCCTACTTCCATACGGGCTGCCGGATGACCCGCGACAGTGCTACCGGCAAATGATCATGCCGATGAATCAAATGCCGGCGAAGCAATCGCGCGTCCGGCGAACGAGGGCATCAGCGCGACGGGACGCGGCGGAGGAGCAGTTCGTGCAGTTCGAACGAGTGCTCAACGTCTTTCTTTCGAGCGCGGACGCGTTGAGCCGTGCCCTCGAGGACTGGTCGGCCAACACCCCGCACGGTCGTGCACTCCTGGGCGACGACGCCGAGGCGCAGTCTCGAGCTCGGGCCAAGCTGCGCCAGGACCTTGACGGCCCGACGCTCGCGATGTTCACCTCGTTGGCAATGCTGCGCGATCATGCCAAGGCGCTGCGCGCGTACTGCGATGAGGATGCTCGAGCGGAGATCCAGAGCACCCATGACAAGGCGCGACGCGAGCATCCGTTCAGCCACCACGCCGAGACCGTTCGGAACTTTCTGGCCCACAAGGCGCTGTTGGATTGGGTTATCAGCTACGCGTACAGCACGCAGCAGCTCGAGATAGAGGTCGACTTGCAACCGATCCTCGACTGGGCGAGAACCCGCGACCGGAATCGCACGGAGGCTGCAAACGTGATGTTCGCGGAGTTCATCAAGGACTACGGCGATTCTGGCTGGGGTCCGAACGTCTCGTTCCAGGAGTGGATCGATCAGACTCTTGGCGGAAACAAGCACGCCATGCTGCTCACGTATCGACGCGCTTGGGAAGCGGTTGCACAGATGCCCTGAAGCTAGCCCCCGAGGCGCGCTCGCTCCGTGCGAGCGCGGTCAGCGTGTGCGCCGGCGGCGAGTTTCCTTGGCACCGCGAATACCGTGCTGCTTTCGCTCGCGCTTCGTGCGCCCGAGGTTCGCGTACGGCAATGCGAGGGCACTGTCGATCAGTGCAGCCCTCACGTCAGCGCGTAGCCCGGAGGTGAATGCGTCGAGCATGTCCAACTCCGCTGTTTGGGGGTCGGGTGTCGCAGCGTAGTGCGCCCAGAGCTGGTCCGGATCGAGGAGCTTGATCGGCCACCCTCCGCCGTGCGGTGTTCGCGCGCGGAGCCGGTGATCGTAGAACGGCATGGGACTCAGCGACGTACTGGGCCTTCTCCATGCCGGCCCACGGCAGGAAGAAGGTGAAGTGCTGGTCGATCTCTCGGATCGGGAAGCCGATCGTCTCCTTCGTCTTCGTGTCATGCGCGATCAGATCGGCGTAGTCGGTAACGATGACGAAGCGAGTACTGAAGCGCACGACGGCGGGTGTGGCCTTGAGATCCTCAATGAGAGTCAATGGGTCGTTGCCGGTTTTTTTGAAGTACACGATGCTCTTCTGCGCAACCTCCTGAGCCGAATCGACAGCCACGTTGAGCGACCCGTTGCGAAGCCTCGTGACGCTACTTTGCGACCTTCCGTAGGCGAGCAGCAGATCGAACATGAACTCACGATCGTAGCTTTCCCGGCCAGCCAACGGGGCGACTCGCTCCTCTCCTCATCTCTGAGGCACACCAGCTCTCGCGAGCAACCATCAACACCCACTGGGGCATGTCTTGATCTGCGGCACTGTACCGCCCCCTCGCGGCGACCTGACGTCACAACGAGGACTGGGCGAGTGACTGCCAAGCCTGCGGCACATGCGCAGACTGCGCCGGCGCTCGACAGCCATCACGGCACTACTCTCGTCAAACCGACGAGGCACAACCAAAGCTCCTTGCGGCCCCTGCGCCTCCCAACCGAGCTCACATAGGTCTTGCCAGATTCTTGTCGGACGACCGTTCGCGACAAAGCGAAAGGCCCCGACTCCACTGCGATGCAGGGAAGTCAGGGCCTTTCAGATGGCGGTGACGGTGGGATTTGAACCCACGGTAGAGTCGCCCCTACACAACATTTCGAGTGTTGCACCTTCGGCCGCTCGGACACGTCACCGTGAGGAATCTTATACCGAGACCAGGGGTGCGCCGCAAATCGAGCCGCCCAGGCGTGTTCTCGAGAGGCCAGCCGGAGCGGACTCTTAGACGATCGGGATCTGGAACGTCTCGGTGAAGGGCGGCAGCGCCACCGTCGACACGTAGGAGACGTTGGCCCCTGACGGTCCGGTGACCCGGAAGTTCGCGACCAGTGTGGTGACGCCGGAGTCGACGGTGGCGGTGAAGCTGCCATCTCCGTTGTCCGTGAGGACACCGCCCGTGATGGCCGTGTTCACGATCGTGACGCCGGCATCCGGCGTGATGACCACCTTGGAGTTGTCGGGGAGTACGGAGTCGTTGCCGTCTCCGTCATCGCCCGTGAGCGTGAACCGGGCGACGTTCCCGCTCACGACGCTCGTCGACCCACCCGTGTACCAGGTGTTCGCGAGAGGAACGGGCGTCGAGGCCACGGCGATGGGCGCGGCGACCGTGATGGCCACGGCCGGGACGGACCAGGCTGCGCCGGCCAGAAGGGTACGACGGGAAGTGCTGTCAGCAGACACGAGGATCCTGTTCGAGAGGGGGAAGCACGCAGGGGGCTGGACGAGTCGGCAGATGGGGAATCGGCTCGGCCAGGTGGATAATCGCACGCGCGAGAGGGTTCGCGTTACCCCTTGCATTTCGACGTCACAAAACGTATGCGGCCTCGACCGGTCTACCGACGCGTTTCGGTCTCGATCAGGCGCACAGCTCCCGCGTCGATGCGGAGATCAAGCGTGCAGGCGGCCCGGCCCGGGCCGCGGAGCTCCTCGCCGTCGGCGTAGACGAGCACGCCCTTCGGCACCAGCACGCGGATGCCCGTCAGGCGCTCGAAGGTGACGGCCGGGAGGCGCGTGTGCAGGCCGGCCATGGCGAGTGGGAAGAGCGTGAGCAGGCCGATCCTCGGGAGCCCGCCGACGACGAACAGGTCGAGGAGCCCGTCGTCGATGACCGCGTGCGGCGCGACTGCGATGCCGCCGCCGATCGACGAGCCGTTCAGCACCGTGAGCATCTCGGCGGTGACCGACTCGGCAGGGCCGCCATCGATCCGAACACCGAACTCGAGCGGCTCGAAGTGCCGCACGGACTCCAGCAGGGCGGCGATGTAGCGGGCCGTTCCCGGCAGACGCCGCAGCTCGTTGGCGCGCCGATTCACGACGGCGTCGAAGCCGACGTTGACCGAGTTGATGGCCACATGCTCGGCGCCGTCGAGCACCAGTCGCATCGCGTCGACGCTCCGGGTGCTCGCGGTGCCGGTGCGCAGCGCGGTGAGCATCCGCTCGATGCCGACTGCTGGCACGCCGCGTTCGATCCCGGCGGCTCGAGCGAAGTCATTGCCTGTGCCAGATGGCACGACCCCGAGAGGGACCTCGGTGCCCGCGACGAGGCCGGCCCCCATCGACACCATGCCGTCCCCGCCCTGCACGATGAGCGCATCGGGGCGACGCTCCCCACCGAGCTCGGCCGCGGCCTGGCGTCGCAGCTCCTCGAACGAGTCGGCCGCCACGAGCACGACCTCGAGATCCGGCGAGGAGGCGGCGCCAGCTCCCCCGGCGAGGCGCCTGCCGAGGTGCGCGGATGCGCCCAGCCCAGCCGCCGGGTTCACCACGTACAGGACTCTCTGCGCTCGCACGAGCCCATTCTGCACGCTCCCGGTCCCCGCGCGACCTCACCCCGCAGTTCAGCGCCCGGGAATCGCGCCGCCACGGGCCCGCTGACGCGCCAGTGTCGGTGGTGCCGCCTAGCCTTGGCACATGCCTCCCAAGACCAAGCAGCAACCAGCGTTCAAGTGCACCGAATGCGGCGCAGCGTCGCTGAAGTGGTTCGGGCAATGCCCCGAGTGCCAGGCCTGGGGCACCCTCGTCGACCGCTTCGAATCGCAGACCGCTGGCCGCATCCAGGCGGCCACGATCAGCGAGTCACGCGCCGCACGACCGATCACCGAGGCGCCTATCGACAACGTCGCCCACCGCCCGACGGGCATCGGCGAGTTCGACCGCGTGCTCGGCGGTGGACTGGTGCCTGGCGCCGCCATCCTGCTGAGCGGCGAGCCCGGCGTTGGCAAGTCCACGATCCTCCTCGAGCTCGCGTCACGCGTCGCCGCGAAGGGCACGACCGTGCTGTACGCATCGGCAGAGGAGTCCGTGAACCAGGTGCGGATGCGCGCCCAGCGCACCAACGCGCTCCACGACACCCTGTACCTCGCGAGCGAGACCGACCTCTCGACCGTCCTCGGCCAGATCGAGCGCCTCGACCCTGGCCTCATCATCGTCGACTCCGTGCAGACCGTCGCGAGCGATACCGTCGACTCGCTCGCCGGCCAGCCCAGCCAGGTGCGCGAGGTCGCATCCGCCCTCATCCGAGTCGCGAAGACCAGGGGCGTGCCCGTCATCATCGTCGGCCACGTCACGAAAGACGGCACGATCGCGGGGCCCCGACTGCTCGAGCACCTGGTCGACGTCGTCGCCCACATCGAGGGCGACCGCCACACGGCGCTTCGCTTCGTGCGCACCATCAAGAACCGCTTCGGCCCCACGGACGAGGTCGGCTGCTTCGAGATGACCGGCGAGGGAATGACGGAGGTGCCAGACCCCTCAGGACTCTTCCTCAGCGAACGCCCCGAGCCGGTCAGCGGCACGTGCGTGACCGTCGCGCTCGAGGGGCGACGCGCCCTCCCCGTCGAGATCCAGGCGCTCGTGCAGAAGACCAACGCCCCGAACCCTCGCCGCGTCACCAACGGCGTCGACACGAGCCGCGTCGCCATGCTGCTCGCCGTGCTCGAACGACGCACCAAGCACAAGCTCTCCGAGTACGACGTCTACGTGTCGACCGTCGGCGGGGTCAAGCTGCAAGAACCCGCGGCCGACCTCGCCATCGCCATCGCCATCGCCTCCTCCATCCGCAACCGGCCCGTGCGCGACGGCACCGTCGTCTTCGGCGAGGTGAGCCTCGCCGGAGAGATCCGCCGTGTCGCATCCGCCAACCTCCGAGCGGCCGAGGCCAAGCGCATGGGCCTCGCCCACGTCGTCGACCCTTCCATCGGCAGCATCGACCGCGCCCTCACGGCCGCGCTCGGCAACTGACCGCAGACCTCTCACTCGGAACGCGAGCCACCCGAAGGCTCGAGGAGTCCAGAAACGCGAGTAGGCCCGGAGCGATGCTCCGGGCCTACTGCTCATCGACCGCTGGCCGAATCAGTGCTGCGTGCGCGTGCTACGCGTCGCTGCCCGCGCGTCGGCGGAGCAGGATCGCGGCGCCACCGGCGACGAGGAGCGCAAGCGCGCCCGCGATAGCCGCGAACATGGCGTTCTCGTCAGCTCCGGTCGTGGCGAGGGCACCGTCTCCGGCGTCCGCCGTCGGAACCGGCGCAGCCGTGGCGCTTGCCGTCGGCTCGACGGTCGCGGTCGGGGTGACGGAGACCGTCGGTCCCGGCGTCGCGGTCGGCGTCTCAGCGGCCGCCTGAACCGAGACCGGCACGGCGACGGATGCCGCAGACAGGTCCGCGAGGAACGTCAGCGTGCCATCCCCCACCGTCGAGTCGACGGGAACGGTGAAGCTCACATCGACGAGGTTCGCGTCAGCAGCGACGTCGACAGACCCGATGCCGATCTGCTCATCGCCGAGCCACACCGTGACCGAAGAGCTCTGGATGAATCCCACCGACTGCAGGTTGAACTTCGCGACCTTCAGCGAGTAGCTCTCACCTGCCTGGAACTTGTTGTCCGTGGGCAGGCCGACGACCTCGAAGCCGTTGCGCTGAACATCCGGGACGACACCAGTCGATCCCGCGGCAGTCTTCGCGCGAACCCAGTTGACGAACGCGTCGAGATCGATGAGGCCCGTGTCCTTGACGCTCTCGGCGTTGTTCAGCGAGTGGAAGTTGTCGCCACCCGCGGCGAGGAACGTCGGCATCGCCACGTTGTAGACCTGGCCGCTCGAGACGGGCTCACCGTTGATGGAGAGCGACACGATGCGCTCCATGCGCGGCCGCGAGCTGTCGAACGCGTACGTGAAGTTGTCGCTCAGCCCGAGCTGCAGGTAGTCGCGCGACGGCACCTCGCCGCCAGCGGTGAGCTGCCACTGCTCCTCGAGCACGTTCTTCAGCTCCGCGCCGGAGATGCTGACGACCGACAGGTTGTTCGCGAAGGGAAGGACCGTCGCGGCTTCCTTGTACGTGATCTGACCGTCGTTGTCCAGCAGGTCAGCACGGAGACCACCCGGGTTGATGATCGCCGCGTCGACGTCGAAGCGGCCCGTGTCACTGATCGACTCGAGCATCGACTGCGCGACGATGCCACCCAGCGACGACTCCTCCGCACGGTTGTCCTGTCCGCCCTCGGCGACCACACCGGTGGTGGAGCCATCCTCGGCCATCTCGATGGAGTCGGGGACGAACGTCTTCGCCCTGGAGATGTCACCCTGCTGGGTGCCGATGACCTCAGCCCCAAGCACGTCGGCCGTCGCGATGGCTGCGTCGAGCTTCGCCTTGATGTCGATGATGCGCTTGTCGTTGACGTACTCGATGGGCGCCGGGTTCTTCGGCGGGGCAGCGTCGGGCTTCAGCGTCGCTGGGTCAATCGAGTCGTAGACGGGCACGATGGAGCTGTCCGAGGCGGTCACGTTGCCCGCGGCGTCGACCGTGAGCACGACCTGCGCGAGGTTCTCCGCGTACTGCCCGGCCTGCACGATGGGACGGGTCGATGCACCGTTCGGGGCGTCGTAGGCGTAGGTCTGGTGCGTGTGCGCGTTGAAGATCGCGTCGACCTCGGGGGCCGTGTCCTCGGCGATGGAACGGAAGGTGCTGCTCTCCTGGTTCTCATCGAGAGGAGCGTCGGACTTCGGCGCGCCCTCGTGGTAGGAGGCGATGATGACGTCGGCCGACTTCGCCGCCGTGATCTCGGCAGCCACCTCGTTGACCGCCTCGACGGGGTCGCCGAAGGTGACGCCCGTGATGCCGTCGGGCGAGACGAGTGCCGAGGTCTCCTCCGTCACGGCCCCGATGACGGCGACCCTGACGCCGTCGACATCGAAGATGGCGTGCGTGTCGAAGGGGTGGCTGCCGTCCGCGAGCGTGACGTTCGCGGCGAGATCGGGGCCGTTGGTCGCCGAGGCGAGCCGGCCGGTGGCGTCGTCGATGCCCTTGTCGAACTCGTGGTTGCCCTGCGTCCACGCGTCCACGCCGATCGCGTTGAGCAGGTCGATCGTCGGCTGGTCCTGCTGGATCGAGGACTCGAAGAGGCTCGCGCCGACAGCATCGCCGTTGGAGATGACGAGGCTGCTGTCCTCGCCGAACTCCTTCTGCGCCTCGAAGACGGAGGCGGCGAACTTCTCGCCGTTGAGGATCCGACCGTGGAAGTCGTTGAAGCCGATGAGGTTGATCTGCTTCGCGCCGTCGGTGGGCGTGATGAAGCTCGGCGAGAGGACGGCTGCTTGAGCTGGTGCCGCGAAGGCAGACACAAGAGCTGCCGTGCCGAGAACGGCAGCGGCAGCGGTGGCGCGCTTGCGAGTGGGCGTCGTCATGAGTCTCCTGGCGATCGACGAACGGACGGAATCGTGCGGAACGTGAGGATGCTCTCAGCTCACACTGTCTTCAAGGTTAACGTTCAGGAGATTTTCGCGAAAGCCCCCGGGCACCCCGCGCGAGTCAGTCGAGAACGAACGTCGCCGGCTGCGACGCGATGCCGTTGACGCTCACGACGAGCTGGTAGTAGGCACCCCCGGCCACCGCATCCGCCCGGTCGGTCCCGCACGTGTCGAGCGAGGAACGCTCGCGCACCCAGGTGATGGGAGGGGCTGTCACCGACTGCCCGGCACCGATCGTGACGATCTCGTCAGCTGGGTCGGTCTGGCAGTGCGACGACACCCAGATCACGTCGGCGCCGCTCGAGATCGTGTAGACCTGCACGGCCGTGCCGACGTTCATGACACACGCTTCGCCGCCCGTGTTGGCGATCGAGAGCGACAGCTGAGGCTGCGCGTCGGGCGCGTAGCTCGTCGCATCGAGCATCGCCGAGACGACAAGCTCAGGGGCTGCGCACTCGGCGGGCCCCGTCGGAGTCGGAGTGGGCGTCGGTGTCGCCTCGGCCGCCCCACCACCGTCGCTTGACGCCGTCGCGGCGGACGACGCCGTCGGCGCACCGGATGCGGAGGCTTCGCCGGGCTCGCCGGAACCCGCCCCGAAGAGGCTCGCGATTCCCCAGATGAGCGCCCCGATGACAAGCACGCAGACGATGAGGAGCGCCAGCCGCCGACGGCGGTAGACGGCCTTGCTTGGTCTGCGGGTCGAACTCACTCGCCAAGGGTACGGACCCGTCCTTGGGACTCCCGTGAGGCGCACCGTGCGACCACTGCGACGCGCCCGAAGAGCCCGTCGCGGCGGCGGAGACTGGCTCTTAGAGCACCTTCAGCATGCGCGTGTTGCCAAGCGTGTTGGGCTTGACGTGGGCGAGGTCGAGGAACTCCGCAACGCCCTCGTCCGGCGAGCGGCGCATCATCTCGTAGGTCTCCGCATCCACGATCTGCTCGCCGACCGAGACGAAACCGTGCCGCTCGAAGAACCCCGTCTCAAAGGTGAGGCAGAAGAGGCGCTCGAGGCCCAGCTGGCGGGCGTCCGCCATCAGCCGGTCGAGGATCACGTGACCGACACCGGTGCCGCGAACCGAGTCCGCCGTCGCGATGGTGCGCACCTCGCCGAGGTCGCGCCAGAGCACATGCAACGCGCCGCAGCCGACCAGCTGCCCGCGCTCATCGACCGCCACCCGGAACTCCTGCACCGCCTCGTAGAGCGTCACGAGCTCCTTTCGCAGGAGCACGTTTCGGTCGACGAGCGGCTGGATGAGCTCGCTGATGCCCACGATGTCGTGCGTGGTGGCCCGTCTGATGGTGATCTCCTGCATCCGACCAGCGTACGCGCGGGCACGAGAGCAGGACGCTCAGGACGACAGCACGGGTAACATCACGGTCATGCGCCTTGGAGTTCTCGACGTCGGATCCAACACCGTCCACCTCATCGTGGTCGACGCCCACCCCGGCGCGAAACCCGTCCCCGAGACGTCCCAGAAGAGCGTGCTGCGCCTCATGCGCTACCTGCAGGCCGACCGCTCCATCTCCGACGAAGGTGTCGCGAAGATCATGGAAGCCATGCACCGCGCCGCCGATGCGGTGAAGAAGAGCAAGCTCGACCACTTCATGCCCCTCGCCACCAGCGCCATCCGCGAAGCCAAGAACGGGCCGGAGCTGCTGAAGCGCATCCACCGCGAGACCGGCATCGACCTGCAGGTCATGAGCGGCGAAGAGGAGGCGCGCACGACGTTCCTTGCGGTCCGCCGCTGGTTCGGCTGGGCCGCCGGGCGCATCATGCTCGTCGACATCGGCGGCGGCTCCCTCGAGCTGGCGGTCGGCGACGACGAGCTCTCCGAGCACGCCATCTCGGTGCCGCTCGGAGCGGGTCGCAGCACCGTCAACTTCCTGCACAACGACCCGCCGACCGACGATCAGGTCGAGGAGCTGCGCAAGTACGCACGAAAGCTCATCAAGGAAGCAGCGGAGACCTTCGAGGGCGGGGCGCGACCCGACCAGTTCGTGGGCTCGTCCAAGACCATCCGCTCCCTCGCCCGCCTCGCCGGCTCGTCCATCGACGGCATCGGCGCGGGGCAGCGCACGACCCTGCAGAAGTGGCAGCTCGACGACTGGGTGCCCCGCCTCGCGAAGCTGCGCTCCGAGGCGCGCCCCGCGCTCCCTGGCATCACCACCGACCGGGCCCTGCAGATCGTCGCCGGCGGCGTCGTCCTCTCCGAGGTCATGCACGTCTTCGACATCAAGCAGCTCGACGTGTCCCCGTGGGCCATGCGCGAGGGGGTCCTCCTCGACTACCTGGACCGCCTCCCGCACTGAGCGCCCGGCGTCACCGCCGCTGTCGCGGGACGTGCTTCGGGATCTGCCACCCCATGAGGGCCGCCCCCACGAACCCAAGCACCCCGAGCATCCCGGACGTGAACGAGATCGACACGACCGCCGTCGCCACCGCCACGATGACGGGCACGGATGCTGCCGACGAGTCGGTGATGAGCCTCCAGGCCCCGAGGAACGGGGCCGGATCCTGGCGCGGCGCGAGGTCGGCGCCGAGCGTCATGAGGATGCCGGAGCCGATGCCGTTCGCGAAGCCCAGCCAGATCGCGAGCACCGTGAACCACTGCTGAGCGGCGTCCCCGACGAGGTCGTGGGTGAAGGCGAGTGTCAGGAAGCCCGCGCCGAGGCCGAGCAGCGCCGGCACGGCGCCCCACACTCGACCGAAGCGGTCCATGACCCAGCCGGACACGAAGAAGAGCGCGAAGTCGACGCCGGCGCTCACGCCGATGACAAGCACCGCCGTGGCGGTGTCCATGCCGATCGACAGCGCCCACAGCGGCAGCATCACGTTGCGCGCCGCCCGCAGCGCTGCCATGATTCCCGCACCGGTCCCGAGCCGGACCAGCACGCCGGCGTTGGCGCGGATCGTCGCGAACACGCCGAGGCGTTCGGGCACGCCAGCCCCCGCACCCTCATCCCCCGCTGAGACCGGCGCCTTCGCGGAATGCGACGGGCGTGCGACCGTCTCGGGGTCCGGCGCGAACAGCAGGATGAGCGCGGCCACCGCGCCGCACACGACGAAGACCCAGAACCCGTACTTGGGAGCATCGAACAGGACGAGGAGTCCCGCGATGATGAACGGCCCGACGAAGAAGCCGGCGCGGAACACCCCGCCGAGCGTCGAGAGCACTCGCGCCCGGTAGCGCAGCGGCACGTAGGTCGTGAGGAACGCGTGCCTCGCGAGGTTGAAGTTGGCGGCGGAGATGCCGATGATGACGACCCCGACGAGCAGCATCCACGGCGCGACGGCGAACGAGCAGAGCAGGATGCCGATGAGGCTCACCCCGAGGGCCGCGAGCATGGCCCGCTTCTCCCCCAGGCGCTGCACGACGGCACCGGCGGGAAGATCGCCGATCATCTGGCCGATCATGAGCGACCCGGCGATGAACCCGGCCAGCTCGATGCCGGCTCCCAGCGAGACCGCCACGGTCGGGATGATCGGGATGATCGCTCCCTCGCCGATCGCGAACACGAACGACGGCAGGAGCGCCAGCAGAGTCACCTGCGCGAGCGTGGCTTCCTTCTTCGGCTTGCCGTGTGACGAGGGTGACGGGGATGCAGGCACGCGTTCCAGCGTAAGCCCGTCCGGTCGCGCACCGGACAGGGCCGCCGGCACTGCACGCTCGCTGCGCGCTCTTGCAGTGTCATTGACGACACTGTGTGACGCACACTATGGTGTGAGTCATGGGCCCAGAAGAGACGCACGACATCCACCTGCAGGAGCTCCGCAGGGGCACCGTCGTGCTCGCATGCCTTCGCCTCCTCGCCGAGCCGGGCTACGGCTACGGACTCCTCGAGGCACTGCAATCCCGAGGCTTCGACACCGACGCCAACACCCTCTACCCGCTCCTTCGCCGCTTGGAGAAGCAGGGTCACCTCACGAGCGAGTGGAACACCGACGAGGCGCGACCTCGCAAGTTCTACCGCGCCAGCCCATCCGGTGCCGCACTCGCCGCCGCGATGACCACCGACTTCCGCTCCCTCGCCCAGGCGATTGAGCACCTCCCAGAAGGGGCCTGACATGACGACCATCACCGACACCCTGACCGAGCGCTACGTGAGCGCCGCCATGCGCACGGTTCCCGACGACCAGCGCGCCGACCTCGAAGCAGAGCTGCGCGCCTCCATCCGCGACCTCGTCGATGCGCGAGTCGAATCCGGCGAGGCGGGCGATGCCGCCGAGGTGGCCGTGCTCACCGAGCTCGGCGACCCTGAGCTGCTCGCCGCCAGCTACACCGACCGCCGACTGTTCCTCGTGGGGCCTCGCTACTACCTCATGTGGTGGCGGCTCCTGAAGACCCTGCTGTGGATCGTGCCGGTGTGCGCGGCCTTCGGTGTCGCGATCGCGCAGACGCTCATCGGCAGCACCATCGGCGAGATCATCGGCGAGGTCGCGGCAGTCACCTTCAGCGTCATCATCCACGTCACGTTCTGGACGACCCTGGTGTTCGTGATGCTCGAGCGCTCCGGTGGCCAGTCCAAGCAGGAGCAGTGGAGCGTCGCCGACCTGCCGGAGATCCGCCAGACCGGTGCGGGCAGATCCGAGCTCATCGCCTCGCTCGTGTTCCTCGCACTCGGGACCGGCGCCGTCGTCTGGGACCGCTTCATCGGCTTCGTGCCGACGCAGCCGAGCCTGTCGTTCTTCGGCCACGACCTCTGGCCGTGGTGGGCCCTCGCGCTTCTGGTGCTCTTCGTGCTCGAAGCGGCCTACAGCGTGGCGCTCTACCGGACGGGCCGCGTCACGCTGCCCCTCGCCTGGGCCAACGCGGTGCTCGCGGTCCTGTTCATGTCGCTGCTCCTGACCACCCTGGGTCGCGGCCTGCTGCTCAACCCGGACTTCTTCGCCACCGTCATCCCAAGCGCCGACAGCGCGGCGACGGTGACCACCATCGTGACCGTGATGATCGCCTTCGGAGTCCTCGCCACCAGCGTCTGGGACATCTGGGACGGTTTCCGCAAGGCAACCCGCTAGCGGGCGACGGGGCGCGCACGACGAAGCCCCCGCATCACGTGGATGCGGGGGCTTCGTCGGATGCGCGTGCGGAGGTTACGCGGTCGGCGCGTCACCCTCACCGGCGTCGGCGATGATGCCCTCAGCCTGCGAGGTCACTCCGCCTGCCGCGACCGTCTCGGGGACGAGGCGCTTCGAGACGTTGAACACGAACTCGTCCTCCGGGTAGTCGACCTCGACGTGGTCGCCGGCCTTGAGCTCGCCGCGGAGGATCTTCTCGGAGAGAAGGTCTTCCACCTCGTGCTGCACGGCGCGGCGCAGCGGGCGAGCGCCGAGCGTCGGGTCGAAGCCGACCTTGATGAGCTTGCGCTTCGCGAGCTCGGTGATCTCGACCGTCATGTCGCGGTCGAGCATGCGCTCGCTGAGGCGACCGATGAAGAGGTCCACGATCTGCAGCAGCTCGTTGGTGGAGAGCTGCGGGAACACGATCGTGTCGTCGACGCGGTTCAGGAACTCGGGCTTGAAGTGCTTCTTGAGCTCCTCATTGACCTTCGACTTCATGTTGTCGTACGACACCGAGGCGTCGCCTTCGAGCTGGAAGCCGACGGGGCCGCCGGAGATGCCCTTCGTGCCGAGGTTGGTCGTCATGATGATGACCGTGTTCTTGAAGTCCACGACGCGACCCTGGCCGTCGGTGAGACGGCCTTCTTCAAGCACCTGGAGGAGCGAGTTGAAGATGTCGGGGTGAGCCTTCTCGATCTCGTCGAACAGCACGACGGAGAACGGCTTGCGGCGCACCTTCTCGGTGAGCTGGCCGCCCTCTTCGAAGCCGACGAACCCTGGAGGGGCACCGAAGAGCCGCGAGACCGTGTGCTTCTCGCCGAACTCGGACATGTCGAGCGAGATGAGCGCCGACTCGTCGTCGAAGAGGAACTCCGCGAGCGCCTTGGCGAGCTCCGTCTTTCCGACGCCCGTCGGGCCGGCGAAGATGAACGAGCCGGACGGACGGTTCGGGTCCTTGAGTCCGGCGCGGGTGCGGCGGATGGTCTTGGACAGGGCCGCGATGGCCTCGTTCTGGCCGATGACCCGCTGGTGCAGGGCATCCTCCATGAACACGAGACGCGCGGTCTCTTCCTCGGTGAGCTTGAAGACGGGGATGCCGGTGGCCTGCGAGAGGACCTCGGCGATCAGGCCCTCGTCGACGGTGCCGGTGGACTTGACGTCGCCCGACTTCCACTGCTTCTCGAGGCGAAGGCGCTCGCCGAGGAGGTTCTTCTCGTCGTCGCGCAGTGACGCGGCGCCTTCGAAGTCCTGCAGCTCGATGGCCTGCTCCTTGTCGGCGCGAACGATCGCGATCTTCTCGTCGAGTTCGCGCAGCTCGGGGGGCGAGGACAGCACCGAGAGGCGGAGGCGGGCGCCTGCCTCGTCGAGGAGGTCGATCGCCTTGTCCGGCAGGAACCGGTCGGAGACGTAGCGGTCGGCGAGGGTTGCCGCGGCGACGATGGCGTCGTCGGTGATGGACACCTTGTGGAACGCCTCGTACTTGTCGCGGAGCCCCTTGAGGATGTTGATCGTGTGCGCGATCGACGGCTCCTCGACCTGGATGGGCTGGAAGCGTCGCTCGAGCGCCGCATCCTTCTCGAAGTGCTTCTTGTACTCGTCGATCGTGGTGGCGCCGATCGTCTGCAGCTCACCTCGCGCGAGGAGCGGCTTCAGGATGCTCGCGGCGTCGATCGCGCCCTCGGCGGCACCCGCACCAACGAGGGTGTGGATCTCGTCGATGAAGACGATGATGTCGCCGCGTGTGCGGATCTCCTTGGTGACCTTCTTGAGGCGCTCTTCGAAGTCACCGCGGTAGCGGGACCCGGCGATGAGCGAGCCGAGGTCGAGTGAGTAGAGCTGCTTGTCCTTGAGCGTCTCGGGAACCTGCCCCGTGACGATCGCCTGGGCGAGGCCCTCGACGACGGCGGTCTTGCCGACGCCCGGCTCGCCGATGAGGACGGGGTTGTTCTTCGAGCGGCGCGACAGGATCTGCATGACGCGCTCGATCTGCTTCTCGCGCCCGATAACGGGGTCGAGCTTGCCCTCGCGAGCGGCCTGCGTGAGGTTGCGGCCGAACTGGTCGAGCACGGCGGAGCCCTGGGCTGCCTGCTGCGGCTGGTCCGCTCCCGCGACGACCTGCTCCTTGCCCTGGAATCCGCTCAGCAGCTGGATGACCTGCTGGCGCACCCGGTTGAGGTCGGCGCCGAGCTTCACGAGCACCTGAGCTGCGACACCCTCGCCCTCGCGGATGAGGCCGAGGAGGATGTGCTCCGTGCCGATGTAGTTGTGGCCGAGCTGCAGCGCTTCGCGGAGCGACAGCTCAAGCACCTTCTTGGCTCGCGGCGTGAACGGGATGTGCCCCGTCGGACGCTGCTGGCCCTGGCCGATGATCTCCTGGACCTGCTCACGTACGGCAGGCAGCGAGATGTCGAGGGATTCGAGCGCCTTGGCGGCGACCCCTTCACCCTCGTGGATGAGGCCGAGGAGGATGTGCTCGGTCCCGATGTAGTTGTGGTTGAGCATCTTCGCCTCTTCTTGGGCGAGGACGATCACGCGACGGGCGCGGTCGGTAAATCTCTCGAACATCCGTTTCTCCTTCGACTCCCTGACCTCGACACCTGGCTACAGGGTCGGGGGCCGTGTACAGAGAGAGTAACGGCGTCAACCTCCGTTTCCCTCCCCTGTTCGCCCTGGGCGTGCGGATGCGTCGCCCAGGTACGCGAATGCGCCGCCGCTGGTCTCTTCGACCGCGCGACGGCGCATCCCTTCTTCAGCTTCCGAGCGCTAGAGGCACTTCTCGAAGGCGAGGTCGCTCAGCCCGATGAGCTGGTTGTGGTTGGCGTCCAGCTTCTTGAGGTCCTGGTAGTAGCGGAAGGTGACCTCGCTGATGGGACCCGTGTAGAAGAGCTGCACGTTGCCGTTGAGGGACGTGCTGGGGATCTCGCCTTCGGTGGCCTTGCGCCACGGGCTTGCGAGCGTGCCGCTGCCTTCGAGCGCGGATGCTCGCGTGGACGAGGTCGGCGTGGTCGTGGCGATGACGGCGTCGCGGTGGTTGCCCGGCGCCCAGTCGAGGTCGAAGATCGTGAACGAGAGCTTCGTGACCGGTTCGCTGAAGACGATCTTGACGTCGACGCCGCTGCCGGAGCGGGCGGTCCCGTTCTCGATCTTGATCCACTTGAGCGACTGCGGGTTGCCACCCTGTGGTCCGTCCTGGACGGTCCCGTTGGTCGACGAGCCCGTGAAGCCTCCGTAGCCGAGGTAGCTCAGGGTCGCGGTGACGCCGGTGCCGGGGAAGGGGATGCTCGTGGGCTTGGTGCCCGTCTTGAGCGCGTTGTAGTTGGTCTTGATGACGCATCGGGAGGCCGCCTGCGCTGGCGCGGCGGTTGCGAGGGCGATGACGGGGGTTGTCCACGCGGCGGCGCGCAGCACGGAGCGGCGAGTGGTGCCGCCCTTCTCGTCGGTGGTGACTGGGGCGGATGAGGAGCTGGGGGTTTCTGACAAGGGGGAACCTCTTCGGAGCAGATCGGGGGAAGTTGCTTCCGCGCCGGTGGGCGCGTGGTTCGCCGGTGCATCCAGTTCGGAGGTACCGAGCGGCTCAATAGCACCCCGGTTTCGAATCCGTTCTCGTGAAGTCACCCCAGACTTCACCCTAAGTTGTATCTACAATTAAATGGCCCACCAATTTCCCCGGGCACCAACGACGAAACCACCCCGGGCTTCACCCCGGAGTGGCTTGCGGAACAGAAGAGCGACGAACTACTCGCCGTTGCGATCCCGGAGCAGGCCCAGAGATTCGGCGCGACGGAGGGCCTCTGGCCGCGTGTGGACACCGAGCTTCTTGTAGGCAGAGCGCAACTGGGTCTTCACGGTGTTTGGCGAGACGAACAGCTCCTCGGCGATCCGCGTCGGCGAGGTGTGCCTTGCGAGCGCGTGAACCACGACTCGTTCGCGCTCCGTGAACTGCGGCATGGCGCTCACTTCCTGGAAGTTCGTCACCACGTCGAGCGAGTCGAACATCGCGATGTCATCCGCGCCGCCGGATTCTCGGCTGAGCTCAGCCAGCGCGTTGCGGTCGCGATCGGGCAGCATGAGCAGGGGCGAGACGAGCCCATATTGGAGCGAGAGCCCGGCAGCGAGGCCGACCATGCTCCGGGCGACGTCGCGGTCGCCATCGCGCAGCGCACCGGCCGCGCCGATGAGGTGCATCGCCATGCGCATCCTCGGCGTCGTCACGAAGTCCAGCGACCGCGAGACCCACTGCATCGACTGATCCGTGTCGCCGTCGACAAGAGCGAGCAGCGACCTTGCCGGCAGCGTCCGGAAGTCGTCGACGGCGTACCCCTCCAGCAGCTTGCGTGCGCGTGCCGGGCGACCGGCGGCGAGCCAGAGGACGACGAGAAGGGACTTCACGCGGAACAGGCCGAGACTCTCGCCGACCCCAGAGGCGGCAAGCGGGCCCTCGAGCATCTCCTCGACCCGCCTGGCCTCCGCGAGCGCCTCGCCCTGCGCCAGCCGAGCAAGCATGACGGGCTCCTGCAGGTAGGGCCAGAGGTCGGACGTGACGGTGAAGCGCTCGATATCCTCGAGAGCCGCCTGCGCCTGCATCCACTCACCGCGCTCGAGATACCCGTAGGACTTCGCGATATGCCCGAAGGTGCCGAGGTGTCCGCGCGAGCTTGTCGTCATCCACGCACCATCTTCGACCTGCGCGAGCATCGCCTCCGAGGCGGGCATGTCACCATCGATGGCCTTGTAGCCCGCCGCGTCCCAGAACGACAGGTTGCGGGAGCTGTTCGACTGCGGCACCACGAAGGTCTCCTCGAGTGCGGCGTGCGCCCCCGTCATGTCGCCGACGAGGAACAGCGAGAGCGCCGCCCCGCGAGTGAAGACCGGAGACAGCGTGGGCGACGCCCCCACCCGGGACTGGGCAGCGGCGAGGCCGAGCGCTTCCCGCGCGAGCTCAGCCGACTCGAGGTACCTCCCGAGGGTGCGCAGCGCGAAGACCTTGAAGCAGAGGTACTCGCAGCGACGTGCGACCGAGAGGTCGCTCGGGATGCGCATCCCGGCCGCGATCTGCAGGAGCGGCTTCGCACCGCTGCGCAGCACTGGGTTGGCGAGACGGGCGAGGCCGAGCACGAACGCGAGCACGGGGTACGCGACGAGCACGTCCTGCGGGAGGTGCTGCAGCCGCGATACATAGCGATCCGTCGTGTAGGCCTCGACGACCGTGAGCAGCAGGCGTGCGCAGATGCGTGACGCGAGGTCGAAGTCGTCGACCTCGAGCGCCAGCTCGAGAGCCCCTTCCGGGTCGCCGTTTGCGCTCAACCACGCCGCGGCGAGAGAGGCTGCGCGTCGATACTCGGCCGGGGAATCGGCCCGCAGCTCCTCGTGCAGCGCCTCGCGGAGCGCCGTGACGTACTGGAAGGCCCTGCTGCTGCGGGTGAACGAGATGTGCCTGCCGAAGCCGTCCGCTTCGAGCATCTCGATCGCCGCGTCCGGATCCAGGTCGGGCACGAGCATCCGCGCGAGCGAGGCGTCGAAGTACGGCACGACGCTGGTGATCCTCGCGAACCTGGCGAGCTCGGCGTTGGGCAGCTGACCGGAGAGGTTCGTCGAGTTGAGCGCATTCTCGCGCCAGTGGAATGCGCGCGGGCCTGACCGGGAGAGCTCGAGGATGGCCGCGCGGACGGCGATGGCGTAGCCACCGGTCGCCTCGTACACCTCCGCTGGCGTCGCGATATGGGTCTGCCCCACGACGAGCTCGAAGAAGGCCGCGACCTCGGCCTCCGTGAACTCCAGGTCGATGTTGGTCACGACACGAACTCGGCCCTGCAGCTGGAGCCTCGACTGGTCGAGCGTGGTGCGGCCCCTCGCGGCGATGATGACCCGCATGTTCGGGACGCTCTCGGCGCCTCTGAGGAGGTCCTGGTCGACAATCGGCACGAGGTCGCCGAGCCGCTCGTAGCCGTCGATGATGATCGTGAAGGGAACCTCACTGCGCATGGCCACGACGAGGTCGCGCTTCTCGAAGTCATCGCTGTTGATGAGCGTCACGAGGTCGTCGTATTCGAGGCTGGTGAGGAGGCCCTCGCGGAGGGCCGCGCGCGCGATCTGCTCCCAGACGCTGTTGCGGGTGGTCGTGGCGGTGCTGAAGGTCACCCAGAGCAGGCGGCCCGTGTGGCGACCGGATTCGGCCCACATCCGCAGGAGCGTCGTCTTGCCGTATCCGCTCGGCGCGTGGAGCAGGGTGATGCGCGTCGAATCATCGTCGAGCGCCCGGAGGAGGCGCTGCCTCACCAGTAGTTCTCGCGTGGTTGCGTGCACTGAATTCACCCCAGCTCAAGTCCATGAATACTCACCTACCAAATGGATGGTCATGACTCTAACTCGCTGATCCAGCTTTGACGAGATCCGGGTGACCGGGGATTCACCGGGGATCATGCCATACCACACCAGAGGTTTGCCACTTTCTGGCGGGCGCGGGACGGGCGAATCGACACTCATCGAATGCTCTTCCCGAGGGAGAATCGACCTGCAATCTAGCGCTGATCAGCGCAAACTTGCTCGGCCATGGTGAGCGCGCCGGCGCCATCAAGGCTCGAGCCCCAGGTGAGCTGGAGCTCGCGCGTCAGATCCGGCCACTGCGACCCCGACCAGAATTCACAGTCACGCACACCGAACTTCAACTCGAAGACGCCGAGGCCCGTGAGGTTGTTCCCCACGAAGTTGACGCTGAAGTCCCTATTCGTGCGCTGCAGCTCCGGGACGAGGTCACGCAGCTCCTGCCACTCCACGGTCTCCCGGAACGCCTTGGCCGCCTCGCCCGCCTTGATTCCCTGCATCGTGTCGTCGAAGGCGGTGACGTTGACCTGGGTCCCGCCGAGGGCCGAATCATCCACGCGCACGTGGACGCTCGCGAGCTGCTCCGACTCGTCGAACACCGCGCTCGTCTCCCGGACGAACTCGACCTGCTCGGCGGTGGGGAGCTCGCTCTGCACGAACTGGCCGGTCGTGAACGGAGCAAGACCCATGAGGTCCCACTCCCCCGTGGCAGCGCCTGGGTCGTGGATCGCGCGGGCGGTCTCGAGGAGCTGCGTCGTGCGCTCGCTATCGCCGCGCTCCTCGCTCGAGAGCTCGACCACAATCAGTCGCCCGCGAGCCGCCGCAGACAGGGAGGGTGCGCTGGACTCCGTCGGCGAGACAGTCGCGGGCGCCGGGTCGCCGGGAGCCTGCGTCTCGGACGGCTGTGCTTCGGTCTCCTGCGAGGTGAGACCGTCCGCTGCTGCACCGGATGCCTGATCGGTCACCTCGAACATGCCAGCCGACACCGGCGCCGAGTACGTCCGTGTGGAGATCGATTCGAACCCCACTGCCGCCAGCTCTCGCCAGTAGCCGAGCTGGGCGTGGAGCGACTCCGGAGTCGTGAGATCGAAGTACGAGTATGCGGACCCCGCAAGCCTGAGCTCGACCGTCCCGGCCCACTGGCCCTTGTCGAGCTGGACGGTCGGGAAGGTGGAGGCGTAGTCGCCGATGTCCGCGAGCTCCTCCTCGGTCACCTCCTCGGCCAGCGTGACGACGAGGTCGACCTTGACGGCCCCATCCACCGGCGGGCGGTCGAGGCTCGACGCCTCGACGCCGGGAAGTGATCGGAGGGTCTGATTGAACGACTCGAGCGCGGTCTGCACGGACGGGAACGGCCCGGAAGCGCATCCGGCGAGCATCGTCATCATGACGGCCGCAATGAAGACGGGCAGGGCAGAACGCGGCATCGTCAGCACCCTCCTCCGCGTCCTCGATCCAGCACGACGACGATCAGGTTACGCGTCGCTCCCCGGAGGTATCTGAGGACTCCCCCAGAGCGAGCCCCGCCGTGCCCCACCGAGGTTCAACTCGCCGCCGGAGAACCGGCTGCTTCGCCGTCTGCTCTGACCTCACCAGCCCTGCCGACGTGCACCAGGGAACGCCAGACGAGCGCGAGGATGAGGATGCTCGCACCGAACGCGACCCAGATCGTGGTGACGATGCCGAAGCCCTGGCCGATGAGACCCCCTGCGAAGGTGCCGACGGCCATGCCGCCGATCATCCCGAGGAAGTAGACGCTCGAGACCCGTCCGCGCATGCGGCTCGGGACGGCTCGCCCGCGGATGGTGCTCGCGAGCGTCGCCCAGATGACCGTGTACATGCCGAAGACGAACATCGTGAGGCCAGCGACGATGACGTTCGCCGTCGCCGCGAGAACCAGGTGCAGCACCGTCTCGAGCGCGAGACAGGTGCGCATGAGGCTCGTGTAGGAGAAGCGGCGCTCCAGGCGTCCGTAGAGCGCTGTGCCGACGAGCCCACCGAGTGCCGAGACCGCGAGCAGCAGCCCGTAGCCGGCATCGTCCAGTCCGAGACGCTGCTTCGCATAGAGCACGAGCACGCCGTAGGTCATGCCGTACGTGATGTTGAACGCGAACAGGATGATGGCGAGCGTCCGGACCGGCGGGTTCTGCCAGAGCCAGGCGAATCCCCTCGCGATGTCCCGACGCACGCGGGCCACCGAGCGCACCGTCTCGATCGGCCCGGTCGTCGCCGTCGAGACGGGCGGTGAGGTGATCCGGGACACGAGCACCACAGCGAAGAGCAGGGAGACGACGGTCACGCCGTACGGGATCGCATGCCCGACCGCGAAGATGGCACCGCCGATCGCGGGACCGGCGAGCTGGTTCATGACGGTCTGGCTGGCGATGAGTCGCGAGTTCCCGATGCCGAGCTCTTTCGACGGGACGAGGTCGGGCACGATCGAGGTCCAGGCGTTGTCGGTGAAGACCTCCGCCGACCCCACGAGGAACAGCGCGATGTAGAGGATCGGCAGGTTGATGGTGTCGGTGAGCACGAGGGCCCCGATGACCGCCAGCATCAGGACGCGACTGAGCGCCCCCGTCACGATGATCGCGACGCGGGGCAGGCGGTCGGCGACCACGCCCGCGAAGAGGCCGAACACGAGCCACGGAAGCTGCTGCACGACCAGGGCCAGCGACACGAGCAGCGGGTCCCTGGTGAGGCTCGCGACGAGCAGGGGGCCCGCCGCGATCAGGATGCCGTCGGCGAGGTTCGAGAACAGTGACGAGGAGAGGAGGAATCGGAAGGGCGTGCCGAGCGGCTTCGGGGACGCCCAGTTGAGCAGGAGTGACATGGGTCGGTTCCAGACGACGAGAACTGACCCCCTCTTCGGTGAGGGGGTCGAGGAAGAGCAGGGAAGGTGAGGTGGCGCGCTAGCTGTTCGCGTCGAGCTGAGGGAGGCCGAGGCGAGCGCGTTCTTCGCGCTCGATCTTGTCGGCCATGGCGCGCTCGCGACGATCGCCGGAGAGGATCGAGGTGAGGATCCAGAAGAACGCAGCCCCGATGATCACGGTCGGGATGAGCGACCAGAGCGCGTTGAGGAAGAAGTCCATGATGGAGGGAGTCTACGCGAAGCCGTTCGCGTACCGGCGAGTCTGTGCACATCCGACTCGGTGTCGGCGCATCCGCCTAGGCTGTGCACATGGTCGATCGCTCGAACGTCGAATGCTGGCTCACTGACATGGACGGCGTGCTCGTGCACGAGCAGGCCGCGCTCCCCGGTGCTGTCGAGCTGCTCGCGCAGTGGCAGCGGGACGATACCCCGTACCTCGTGCTCACGAACAACTCCATCTTCACGGCGCGCGATCTCGCGGCCCGCCTGCGCTCGAGCGGCATCAACGTCCCGGAAGATCGGCTCTGGACCTCGGCGCTCGCGACGGCGGACTTCCTGCGCCAGCAGCTGCCAGGCGGGTCGGCGTTCGTCATCGGCGAGGCGGGACTGCTCACGGCGCTGCACGACGCGGGCTACATCATGACGGAGACCGACCCCGACTTCGTCGTCGTCGGCGAGACCCGCAACTACTCGTTCGACGCCATCACGAAGGCCATCCGCCTCATCGGCAACGGTGCGCGCTTCATCGTCACGAACCCCGACGCGACCGGCCCGAGCGCCGATGGCCCCATGCCCGCGACGGGTGCCATCGCTGCCCTCATCACGAAGGCGACCGGCCGCGAACCCTACGTGGTCGGCAAGCCGAACCCCATGATGTTCCGGTCTGCGCTCAACAAGATCGGCGCGCACTCCCACAACACGGCCATGATCGGCGACCGGATGGACACCGACATCGTGGCGGGCATGGAAGCGGGACTGCACACCGTCCTGGTGCTCACGGGCATCAGCGATCAGCGCGAGATCGAGCGCTACCCGTTCCGCCCCGACGAGATCATCTCCGGCGTGCACGAACTCGTCCGGCCTGCTGGCGAGAGCTGAGTCGGACCCGCCCGCTCAGCCCTGATTGCTAGGCGAACTAGCGATCTGCCGCAGCTCGCGTACCATTGGCGCAGTGACTTCCAGCTCCTCCAGCTCAGCAGCCGCTCCCGATACGCCGAAGAAGAAGGGCCCACCCACGATCAAACGGTGGGTCTTCTGGCCCGCCGCGATCATCGTCATCGGCTTCGCCGGGTTCTCGATCCTCGCCCCGAGCGCGGCTGACACCGCATTCGGCGCCGTCCAGTCGTCGATCGTGCGCAACTTCAACTGGTACTACGTGCTCATCGCGGCGTTCTTCGTGATCTTCAGCCTCGTGATGGGCTTCGGCAAGTACGGCGACATCAAGCTCGGCAAGGACGACGACAAGCCCGAGTTCTCGAACCTCAGCTGGCTGTCGCTGCTCTTCGCCGCCGGCATGGGAATCGGCCTCGTCTTCTACGGGGTGAGCGAGCCGCTCAGCCACTTCATCGAACCGAAGCCCGGCGTCTCCGGCACCGAGAGCCAGCTCGCCCAGCAGGCCCTCTCGCAGACCTACCTGCACTGGGGCGTGCACGCGTGGTCCATCTACATCGTGCTCGGCCTCGCGCTCGCCTACGCCATCCACCGTCGCGGACGACCGGTCAGCGTGCGCTGGGCGCTGGAGCCGCTCCTCGGCCGTCGCGTTCGCGGAGGCTGGGGCAACCTCATCGACGTCGTCGCGCTGGTCGGCACCATCTTCGGAGTCGCGACCTCGCTCGGCCTCGGTGTGCTGCAGATCGGCTCGGGCCTGGAAGCCGCAGGCATCCTCGAGTCCTCCACGACCTCGTCCATCGCCATCATCGCCGTCATCACCGCGTTCGTGCTCTTCTCGGTGATCTCCGGCGTCGGCAAGGGCATGAAGTGGCTCTCGAACATCAACCTCACGCTGGCGGGCGCGCTGCTCATCTTCATCCTCATCGTCGGACCGACGCAGTTCCTGCTGCGCGACTTCGTCCAGTCGCTCGGCAACTACCTGCAGAACTTCGTCAGCCTCACCTTCTCGACGAGCGCATTCTCCGGCGAGGCGGGCGTCGACTGGCAGTCGGCGTGGACCACGTTCTACTGGGGCTGGTGGATGTCGTGGGCGCCGTTCGTGGGTGTCTTCATCGCCCGCATCTCCCGCGGTCGCACCGTGCGTGAATTCGTGACGGGCGTCATGCTCGTGCCGACGCTCGTGACCTTCCTCTGGTTCTCCGTCCTCGGCGGCACGGCCCTCTACATGCAGCTGAACGGCATCACCGACTTCGTCCAGGGCGACGGCTCGGTCGACGTCGAAGGGGCCCTCTTCCAGATGCTGGCCCAGCTCCCCGGCGGTGCTGTGCTGACCATCGGCGCGATCATCCTCATCGCGATCTTCTTCATCACTTCCGCGGACTCCGGCGCGCTGGTCATGGGCATGCTCGCGACCGGCGGCCAGGCTGAGCCGAAGCACTGGGTGCGCGCGTTCTTCGCCATCATCACCTCGCTGCTCGCGGTCGCGCTCCTGCTCGCCGGCGGTTTGAACGCCCTGCAGACGGCCGCGATCAGCATCGCGCTGCCCTTCTCGATCGTCCTGCTCCTGTCCTGCTGGGCGACGGCCCTCGCGTTCGCGCGAGAGAAACGTGCCTACGACCGGGCCAGCCGCGCCGCCCTGGTCGGCCACATCGGCGACTTCTACGGCCTCGAAGTGGACGAGCCCGTCGAGCGAGCACCCGGCAAGATGTTCCCGTGGCTGCGGAAGGCGAACGTCATGAACGTGCCCGTTGCGGGCCCGCAGACGAGCCAGGTCGCGGTCGTGGCGCAGGCTGACGAGCCCAAGAACGGCTGACCGCCGAGCGGGTCGGTCTCGAGCCAGGTAGGGGCCGGATGCACACGCATCCGGCCCCTACCTGTTCCTCTGCCAGCACCTCACGCCCCCGCCCTCCCTCTCCCCGGATGTCAACCCTCAGCGAGCATTGACCGCGAAGCCCCACCCTGGAGTGGATGCAGAAACTCGCCGGCGCCCTCCTCCCCGCGCTCACGCCTTCCCGACTCCTCCACGTGGCCAAGACAGCCGCCGCCGCAACGCTCGCCTGGTACGCCGGACACCTCGTCCCGGGGGAGGCGAACGCCTACGCCTACTACGCTCCCCTCGGCGCACTGGTCGCAAGCGTCCCGACCGTGGCCGGATCCGTGCGATCGAGCGTCCAGGTCGTGGTCGGTGTACTCCTGGGCGTGCTCGCCTCCGGAGCGCTCCTGACCCTCGGCACCCCCGTGGCGCTGGCAGTCCCCGTCGCGGTCGGTGTCGGCACCCTGCTCGCAGGGATTCCGGTCTTCGGCGCGGGCCGCGACTACATTCCCATCGCAGCCCTCTTCGTCTTCGTCGTCGGCGGCGCGAATCCCGACGGATTCTCCATCGGCTACGTCGTGCAGATGGCTGTCGGCGCGGCCATCGGCGTCGGGCTGAACCTCATCGTGCCTCCCGCCACCGGCCGGAAGCAGGCCATGGAGGCGATGAGCGCCCTCAAGACCACGATCGCCGACACCATCCAGCGAGCGACGGAGCTACCAGCCGGCGATGCTCCGGAGGACGACCTCAAGGACTGGCGAAGCTCGCTGCTGCGCCTCGACGGCGAACTCGCCGACGCGAAGACGCTCGTCGCCGAGGTGCAGGAGAACCTCCGTGGCAACGCCAGAGGTCTTCGCGCGAAGTTCGACAGCTCCTCCGTCCAGGCGGAGCTGGACAGCCTCAGCCGCATCACTCGACACATCGCCGAGCTCCAGGATCCGTTCCTCGAAGTGTCCTGGAGCGAGGCGAAGCCCGAGTCCGGGCGTGCACTGCAGGCCTCGGGAGAGCAGCTCGGGCAGCTGCTGCGCGCCTGGGACCAGAGCGAAGCAGATCTGCACGCACGCCTCACCGCCGCTTCCTCGGCCCTCGACGACCTGCAGCGGCTGGAGTTCGAGGATCACACGGGGTGGGATCCGCCAGCGCAACGCCGTTCCGTCACGATCTACGCGCTCAGGAAGATCGTCGCCGAGATCGAGTACCGCGTGGAGAGCCAGAAGAGCACGGCCTCCACGGCGTAGGCGCGACCCCCAGTTCCCCGCCCGCGCGCCCCGCACTTCCCGCCTCGCTCCCCGCC
>NZ_PSXX01000019.1 GCF_002931055.1 Pseudoclavibacter sp. AY1H1
GTCTGGGGGTCTGGCGCTGCGCGCCATCCCTCCCGTCGTCCGGCGAGCCGGACTCGGCATCAGTCCTCCCGCTTCGCGGTCGGCGCACTACCGCGTCTGTCAGAGGCGAGTTGCGTTCGAGTTGACAGATTGCGCTGTCAATGCGGCCGTGAACCGAACTGCACGCAGCGGACATTCCTATTTCGAAACCGAGGGCAGGTGAGCCCTCCTGACCGATTGGAACCCCATGTTCACCCGAATTACCCGGATATTGACCGGTTTGAGCTGCATCGCTGCGCTCGCAGTTCTCACTGCTCCCCCATCGGCTGCTGATGTCACTGCCGCACCTGAATCACACTGCGGAGTTCAGATCACATACAACGGTGCAACAAAACAACCTGTCTGCTTTTCTACTGAAAGGGATCGAGACCAATATATGGCGTCGGGTTCGATTAGCAGCGCGTCAGCGAGAGCCGCAAGCGCGTCCACACACATTGGAACTGTGTGGAAGGACGGCAACTACCAGGGGTCCAGTATGGCCTATTGGGGAACAAACGGATGCTCAGGGAGAACGTTCGGATTTTCGTCGAACACAACAGGTTGGGGAATCAGTTCGGTGAAGGCAGCGAATGGATGTTGGGTGACGCTTTACACCGGCACTTCATACGGCGGCGCTAAGCTCAATTGCACGCCTAACTGCGCCGCGATTGGCTCGTGGAATGACTCTGTTCGTTCCCTGGTCTTCCGTCCAAAGGGAACCTTTGGGTGAGATCTATTCCGCGAGTGATGCGAGACCCAAGCTTGGGCAAATTCCAGGGTTAGCGCTTGGCACTACCGCTGCACTTCCGTCTTTCATCACACAAACCTGAAGGTCCGCCGGCGCTTCACCTGGGGGGAGTGCCGGCGCCCTCGGGTCTACAGCCGGCTCTAGTACGCCGGCTTCCCACATCTGCACGCATAGGGCCTTTGCATCTGCGACGCGCCCCTGCTCATCGTCAGTCGCGATCGTTGCCGCTGAGCCGGGAAAGCTCCCATCTTGGTTCAGCGCGGTTGAACTGGCGCAATGCACCACGGTCTCGTTAGACACGTCCTGGGCTTGGAGCACAGCCGTCGCTCCCGCGGCCGCGACCCCGCAAATCGCCAACCCACCGACACCAGCCCAGATCCACCGAAGCCGCCGACGTGCACGAGCTGCGGCGGGTTCCGTTTGGACGTGCTGCAGGAGCATGGTTCGAATCGCCGCCACGCGGGCAGGACTCATCTGAGGATCACTCGAACTCATCGGTTGGGCTCCTGCACATCAACTAGATCCTTCTCAAGCACCCCATCGGACTCAAGCTCCCGTGCGAGCTGGCGTCGCGCTCGGTGTAGGCGAGACTTGACGGTTCCCTCAGGGATGTCAAGGGCTCTCGCGACCACAGATTGCGGTAGTTCCTCGATCAAGCACATGTCAACCACGGCTCGGTCCCCGGACGAGAGCTTACGCAGAGCCCTCCTCAACGACTCGGTCCGTTTTTCGCCATCAACGAGCTGCTCGACACTGGCGGCGTGGTCCGCCTCATCGAGACTGGGCGGCAGCGTATCGAGCATGCGGCGGTATCGCCTCTGCGCACGGGTGAAGTTAAGCGATGTGTTCGTCGTGACCGCGAGCAACCACGGAAGCACCGAGCCGTCCACGATGCGTACCTTGCGCCGAAGCCGCCATGCCTCGAGGAAGACCATCGCCACGACGTCTTCAGCATCGGCCACTGCGCCGAGCTTCCTGTACGCCGATCTGAAGACGCGTTCCCGGTGGCGGTCATAGAGCACCGCAAACGAGCGTTCCGTCCCGGAGATTGCCTCTAACCAGAGCACACCATCCGAAATCTCTGCCCCCGTCACAGTCAAAGTTTACGAGTCGTATCGGATTCAGCGTGCCAACCACGACACGCCGGTGAACCTCCACTGTGAACCTCATACCCCTGACCGGACATCACTAGGCAGGTGGAAGCTCATCCGCCGGGCACCTCTCCCTCTCACTCATTGGAGAACTATGACCACGACACACCGCCAGAGCACAGCCCGCAGGTGGACCACCTGCCTCCTCACCGGCGCTCTCGCTGTAGGCACCGCGACATCATTCGCGATGCCAGCTTTCGCAGACGACAACGAACTATCCTCCGACGAAGTACTCGCCCTCCTTGAGCAGCACGGGGTAGATACAGATCCCGGCGCAGCAGCTGACGAGGTCACAGATCCCTCCGAAGCTGAACTCCCAGCAGAGTCCACCGGAGAGATCAGCGTCGCGACAAGCGAGAGTGCCGTCACCATCTCCTTGCCGGAGTCAGGCCTGGACGAGAAGAACGAGCTCACATCGTCAGCCGCATCGTACGACCATGGCGACGGATCCACGAGCGTTCCCATCGCCAGCCCGAGCGGCCTGCAAATCGTGACCATCATTGACGGCCCGGACGCACCGACGTCCTACACCTATCAGTTCCAAACCGACGGGGGGCGGCTCGAAGTTGTCGAAAGCGGAGAAGTCGCAATCTACGACGCGGCCGGGGATCTCGTAGGTGCCGTCGATGTGCCGTGGGCGAAAGATGACAGCGGCCGCGACCTGCCCACGCACTACGTCGTTGACGGCGACAGCTTGACGCAGGTCGTCGACCACACCTCAGTGGAAGGCACCGTTTACCCGGTCGTTGCTGATCCGAACTACACCAACTCCATATTCACCAAGAGCACGGTGTCGGCGTACTCGGCGTCCAACCCGGGTTACAAAGTGTCCGCATACATTTCCGCCTACGGGCGTCTGCTTTATGCTGGCAACAGCGGGCAATTCAGTTCGGTCGGCTGGGGAATTCTGTCGTCCAACCACCCCGGATACATCAACAACAAGCCGACCATGTACCAGCAGTGGCGATGCCACATCACCGGCGGATTCGCTGAGTGGGGTAGCTGGGACCTCGAGACAGGGCGCTCGAACAACCCCAACTGGGTGACACGAATTGGTACCGTATGGCCAGCATCGAAGGTCTGCAACTGGTAAGGAACCAACCCATGACCACGCCGAACTACGCACGGGCTTCGCTCATCGTCGCAACCGCATCGCTAATTCCCTACGGCTTGTTCGCCAGCCTGTACTGGCCGTTCACTGCCATCAGCGAAGATGTTTTCAGCGACGCTTACAGCAAGCTCTACGTTGGCAACCTCATAGCTCTCCTCATCGTGACGGCGATTTGGGCGCTACTTGTTGCCGGTGGGGCAGTTTGGCTCGGGGCACGGTCCACAGCCCTGCGAGGGCAGGGCCGCACATCAACGGCGTTCGCTCAGGTATTGCTCCTCACAGGCGCAGGCGCAGTCACACTCGTGGGCCCAACGACCTTCGCGAGCGTAGCTCTGTACAACGTCGTCAATTGGGATGCTGCCTACCCGGACAACGCCACACCCGTTGTCCTCTGGGGTGGTGCCCTTCTGATGATTTGCGCCGGGGCGATCGGAGTGATCGACGCTCTGAGGACTCGACGCGAGGTGAACACCATCCACTAGTCAGCGTCGAATGACAGGCGGTGTGCCGAGCACGCCGCGGGTCGAGTGGGGCAGCCCAGTTGGGCTGCCCCACTTTGTTCTCAACCGCAACTCGCAGCCCGGAATGACAGTGCGTGCGGGTTGACACTTTCCTTCGGTCCAGCTAAGTTAGTAACTGTCAGAGTTACTAACTTTCAGATCGGAGAACGCCTCATGACCGCCCTTCTTCTCGCCTCGTCCATCACTCCCCCCGTGGTGTCACAGACACTCGTCGCCCTCATCAAGCGAGATCACCTCATCTCGCAACTCGCAGAAGCACGATCAGAGTTCGAAACCCTCGCCACGCGACGGGTCCGCGGGGACGATCCACGCCTCGAGAACTTCTGGGACGACGCCCACGAAATCAGCCGAGATCATGAATGGTGCGAGGTCTACGACCGGATCGTCGAAGCCATGCGAGGCCCTGAGCGATACCAGGAAAGCGACTACGACGTGACGGTAACCGTCTCACTCCTCATCGACGTCCCCTACACGGTGCGAGCAACCAGCGCCGACTCAGCACGAGATGTGGCCTACGACTCGTTTGAAACTGCAGATGCCATCGAGTACATGCGCAGTTACGGCAACACGGCCTACAACAACGTGAGAGACATCGACATTCAAGAAGTCGAAGTCGACTAGGGCCGTACAAGTGGGGCCGGTTCCCGGCCCCACTTGTACGTGCAGGTTGACACTTTTTCATCGAGCGACTACACTTAGTAACTGTCAGAGTTACTAACAAAGGAGCACCATGAACCACAACCTCGACTCAGCACTCGCCGAGCACAACGCCCGACTTCAGGCCGAACTCGACGCAATGCTCGGCAGAGTCACCACCGAACGACACACCCAAATCCGCCCCGACGACAGCCGCATGGAATCACTCTGGCGACTCGCCCTCCGCTACGCGACCAGCCAGAACGAACTCGACAAGTTCCACACGGCCATCGAAGCCCTCGGCGGACCCGACTTCGAAAGCCCTTACCGCATCGGCGTCCGAGGCTCACTGCAACTCACGGGCTACTTCAACCTGACCGCCCTCAACGACGAACACGCACGCGAAAACGCCACCTACGAGGCGTTCAACACCCTCTCGCGCAACCTCGCACTGATCGGCTTCAACATCAACGGCAACAGCATGCGAGACCTCGAAGTCATCCACCTCCGCCGAACTTCCTGAGCCACACTGGGGGCCGTGGCCACCACCACGGCCCCCAGTGGCCGTCCCCACATGTCTGCGTGCGGGTTGACATGTGGACAGGAATCGACTACACTTAGTAACTGTCAGGTATACAAACTTAACAGCGAAAATTCGCCCGCTAGCCCAGCAAAACAGGGGATGTGCAGAACCTCACCCACGAGCAGCCAGATGCGCTCGCGGGAGTGCGGCACACAGGCTTCATGTCATTGCTGATCCAGTGTTGCGTGCAGGTTGACAGATTCCAAATGGCCGACTACACTTAGTAACTGTCACCAATACAAACTAAACAGAGACCACACCACCCGCCCACGCCAGGAACTCAACCCCCAGGCCGCGCTCGCGGGAGGCTCAGAACTTCGAGTCAGGGGAACCCGAATGATCACCATCACCCACACCCACGAGGCCGGCACCACGGCAGCCGGCACTAACCGCGGGGACGGCACCGCCGACATTTTCAAGCGCGAGGGATGGCGCTGGGGGCGCAGCATCAGCTGTTGGTACCTACCTCACAGCCGCGACAAGGTCGCGAACCGGTACCGGATCAAGGACGCGGCACGAGCACTCGAGGCAGCCGGCCGCCAGGTCACCCTCACCGTCGATGACACAGCCCGACCAGCTGCGCAGGTCGAGGCCGACAGAGCGGCCCGTCAGGCCCACCGCGTCACCGGCCTCACCACCCGCGCCGCCCACCTCGCCGAAATCGAGAAGAGCGCCGATGCCCGCCTCGAAGTCGCGAAACAGTCAGTCCCACCCATGGGGCAGCCGATCCTGGTCGGTCACCACTCCGAGAGCAAACACCGGAGGTCGATCGACAAGCTCGACAAGGCCATGCGTCAGAGCATCGACGCCGGCCTCAACGCCCAACGCGGGGAGCAGGCAGCCGCCACCGCGGCGAAGACCACTGAGCACCGCTACAGCCCGATCACCGTCGCCAACCGCATCGAGAACATCGAGAAAGAGATCCGCAGTGTCGAGCGGCTCCTCAACGGCTACCGACGAGCCCCCGGGACCCCGTACGCCGAGGACGTCCCGCCGGCAACCGGCGAAGTCCGTGACCAACTGCTCAACCGGCGCAACATCGAGTCCGACGCCCTCACATACTGGCAGCAGATCCGCGCCGACCAGGTGGCGGACGGCGCGACCACGAACTATCAAGCGAGCGACATCGCGAAGGGTGACGAGGTGCTGTACCGAGGGTCCTGGTACGAGGTTGCGCGCGTCAACGAGAAGACAGTGAGCGTGCTCGTTCGACCTGGATCGACTGTGACCCACACCATTGCCTACGCCAAGCTGCGCGACCACAGGGCCGCAGACACCAGCCCACTATCCTCCTAGGACGGGCGCCAGACCGCAGAGTAGTAACTCTGACAAGCCGCTTCTCCTCGCGGTCTGGTGCCCCTCCGTCTCCGTGCTCACCACTCACGAACGGAACGACCCATGACTCACCCAGCAGCATTCGTCCAGCTCATCGGCGAACTCCAGCTCACCGCCAACGCGGCCGCCAAGGCCAAGGCGGAGAAGCAGCAGCTGACTATCAAGCGCAACGACCTCTGCGGCCAGGCACTCGGTGCCGGCATCAAAATGGCGGCGCTCGCCAGGCTCTCCGGCATCAGCCGAGCCATGCTCTACAAGCTCAACCCAGCACCAACGGTGCCTGCTGGAGGCGAAAGCACTGAGACCCTCCGAGCGCGGCTCGAGGACACCGCCGAACGGCTGCGTGCCGCCGATCACGAGCTCGCGATGAACATCACCCGCCGCGGGCAGATCCTGCGCACCATCAGCGTGCACTTCCCGAACGCACTCGCAGTCAAGGAAATCGCCGGCTTCTCCGGCCTCAGTTACGACCGAGCTCGGCGCTACATGGAGGACGACACGATCAAGCCCGATCACATTCCCGCGGAAATCGATGTCCAAATCGATGCCGCCGAAGGCCACTAACTACGTAGGCCCATCCGGCTGCACCCTGCGGGCCCAAGGGGGCTGACTCGTCACGCGAGCAGCCCCCTTCCGCATACCCAGAGCAAGGACACCGACCATGCTGAATCGACGCAACACCGCCATGATCTCGCTCCTCGCCGTCGCCATCGCCGGCTGGGCAGTCATCGGCCTTTCAACTCCGCACCACGAGGCGACCCCTGCCCAACCCATCGGCAGCGCCGCAACTGTCGCCCCGATCACGTCGACGATGACGGCCGAGGAGATCAGCCAACGCCTCCAGGTGCTCGCGATCGCGCAGCAGGTCGAGGCGGACCCCCAAACTCCCGCATACGAGCGCGACGAGTTCGGTACCCGCTGGGCCGACGTCGACCGCAACGGATGCGACACCCGAAACGACATCCTCAACCGCGACCTGACCGACCTCGTGCACAAA
This sequence comes from Pseudoclavibacter sp. AY1H1, assembly GCF_002931055.1. Classification (GTDB taxonomy): domain Bacteria; phylum Actinomycetota; class Actinomycetes; order Actinomycetales; family Microbacteriaceae; genus Pseudoclavibacter. Next base: position 7,101 of record NZ_PSXX01000019.1, read on the forward strand.
CCAGGCACCAACGACTGCAAAGTCGTCGCCGGCACACTTCATGACCCCTACACCGGGCAGCTGATCCATGTGAACACACCACAGGAGCTCGGCGATCAGATCGACGTCGACCACATCGTGCCCCTCAACCTCGCCTGGCTCCACGGCGCGGCGACTTGGACGCCCGAGCAGCGTCGCAACTTCGCGAACGATCCAGCAAACCTTCGCGCCGTCGACGCGAGTACCAACAACAGCAAGAGCGACGACGGCCCCAGCGCCTGGGAGCCACCCAACACCGACTACCGCTGCCAGTTCGCAGCCGCATACGTCGACGTCGTCGACGCCTACAAGCTCACGCTCTCGCCTGCCGATCACGACAGCCTCACAGCGACACTCACCCGCTGCCTCCCAACAGCGACGACATAACGCGCAGCACCACGTGGTGTCCAAACCAACAGGTCGAGCTGCCACTACCTACATAGGCACCTCCTCCGTGCCGATCGCTAAACACTGCGCGAACACCGACCACAGGTAGGGCGCGCAACTCCAGCAGACGGGACATCTCATGGCACAGCCCAACGGGACCACACTCTCCACACTCACAGCGGCTCAGCACAAGCTCGAAGCCCTCAAAGCCGAAGCCGCACTGGGCACCTGGTCGCCGTTCTCACTCGCGACATCCCACAGCGGCACACGTGACGCTGACGCCCTGGCTCTGCTCGTGACGCTCCTACCGCCGTCGGCAGCCTCGCTCCTCACCGTGATGTGCCATCACGTCGTCGTCGACGAGGTCCTTCACGTCTTGAGCCTCGCGGCCCACGAAGAGCGACTCGGCCGGTCATTTCCGCCACGTGCGCTCCGGCTCGCTGAGGTCATCCTCCAGCAGGCATCGTCCTCCGAGGTGCACGACGCAACACCGAAGGTCCTCTAGTGCGCTCGATGACCGCGTGGGCGGCCCCCGTCATCGCGCGCACTTCATGCCGTCGGGCGACCTTCACACCGTCGCCCACGCTCCTGCAACTGCTCAACGACGCCGATTCCAGCGACAGGCCTCCACTTCGGAGAAGACTCAAGCGACTTCAGACTCGCTGCCTAAGCCGTCTCAGGCACAAAGCCTGGGCCGCCGAGGCCGCAGCAACCTCTGCCCAACTCCACGTGGATGCCACCCATCTCGAGCTCGTCCATGCTTGCCGGCACGGCAGCGTCAGCATCAAAGCCCCGGGTGGAGGGACCGCCGTCCTCACCGCGCGGCGCATGCGTGGCGCCCGAGACCACGTCTTCACGATCCTGGCGGATCGCGCATGAATCCCTCACCCGAGATTCAAGCCGCCGTTCTCGAAACAATCGCCCGTGAGCTCGACCCGCCTGCCTGGAAGCTCCATGACCTCGAGCTGACCGAATCGACAACCCCGGCAGCCTGGTTGCACCACGTAGTCACCCCATCCCTACAACTCGCCCGTGCGCAACTGACCAACGAAATGCCCGTAGAACCGCAACAGATGGTCACCCGGTACACCAGGGCCGTCGCCGCGCACCCCTTCGGGCCGCTCACACGCCGCGAATCAATCGAGATCTCGAACCTCGCCCACTGGCGTCGGCGAGCGAACCTCCAGTAGCGAGGACATCCACAGATTCGTAGAGCGCCCGACGGTGCTGGCTAGCTTGACACCTGCCTCGCCCCGTCGGGCGCTCTTTCGATGGATCAACTCAGCCCAGCATCGCGCGACTCGACTCGTGCTCAAACGCATCTCTCAGCGCAGCTCGCTCCGCCGCACGCGATCGCACCGTTCGAAGTTCACCCCGCCAACCGCAGACACACTCTGCTCGATGTCCAGCTAGGTACACCCCAACAGCACCGCCCGCACGCCTCGTGGCGTACGCATCAACGATGCTCACAACGTGCATCAGCTCACCTCACTCGACACCTGGTCCATACACGCTCTGCGAAACGTTCGGTCGACACCTCATTGCGCGATGGCACGGTTGTCAGAGACGGTACCGTTCCGCCCGCGCCGCAAGGCGTTCCACGTTCTCCTCTACGACGGGCATGACGTCATGGGGCACTCCAGGAGATGCACGCCACGGACGCGCTGCCGTCTGTGTTCAGCGAAATGACCTCAACGAGGACGCCAGGGACGACCTGAGCAGGAGTGGCAGGCTGGATCTGCCCATTCGCGAGCTGCGCGAGCAGGGATCGGACGGTGGAGCGCACCGCATACTCCTCGAGCAGCGATCCCCCGTCGCGTACCGCCGCGCGCAGCGCGAGCATCGTCTCGTCGCCGCTCGGGGAGCGGAACGTGCCACCGGCCGCGCGAGCTGCACGCAGCCAGTCCCGGCGGCGGTCGCCTCCGAAGAAGAAGCGCGAACGATCCCCCTCAGCCGATCCGTTGAAACGACGGAGCGGGAAGGCCCGTGTGCGAGTCATGGAACTGCTTTCTGTAGTGGTCATGAGAATCCCTAGTTGATTGTCGTGGCGGCTTGACCAGCGACCTCGCCGGCCACGGTCACTGCGGAAACGGTCACGTCGCTTGGAGATCCACCGGAAGCGCGAGCCGCCGATGACGTCGCCTTGAGGGTCTGTTCCGAGACGCTGTAGTCGTCCACGTTCGGGATAGCGAGCTGTGCGCCCTCCGCGGCACCCGCGAATCTGAGCTGCGCGCCACGAAGCGCCGGCAGGCTGATGACTCGCATGGAAATGTCACCGTTCCCGTGGCGGTGAGCTTCGACCTGGAGCGTCTGCGCATGGTCGTCAGCCAGAAACGCGATGTTCAGGTCGATCTGCTTCTGGAAGATCACCCCGACGCGGTGAACCACCCCACCGGCAGCTGCTTCGTTCGTGCGCTTCACAAAGACCCGCAACGGCATCTTGCCGAGGCTGAACAGCACGCTGTTGCCCCCACGGGTCAGGACGATGCTCGTGGTCACGACTTCTCGGTCTGCGTCGCCAAACACGTACGTGGACCCTCCAGCGAACGTGAGGACGTCGCCCTGCTTCATGAGCAGCGGCAGGCGCTGGGTGCAGTCGCCGGCCCGCTGCGTGATGAAGGTGTAGCGCAAGCCGGTATCCCAGTAGCCCCAGCCGGTCACGTACTCGGCGGAGCCCGCGGTCGATTCGGTGCGCTGCGCGAAGAGTGTGGCCCGATCGACGAGCTGCTCACCGCGCAATGCCTGAGCTCCACTGGAGGTTCGGCTGTCGAAGTATCTGCTAGACGCACTCGACTGGCGCGTAGAGAACCCACCGTTCGGCCCCACGGTTTCCCATCCCTCGGGCGAGTCCGGGTTGTTGGTACCGACCAAGATGGTGCCCATGGTGGGGCTCCAGAGCGTTCCCAGCTGCCGAGTGGACCGGTAGGGCTTGAGCCACTCACCGAAGACCCCGACCGCGTAGTACGAGGGTCGACGCACGAACAGGTACTGGTCCCCCTTGGAGCCAGCGGCGTACTTTGTGAATCGGCTCCCGACCAGCATGGGGAGCTCAGCCTCCGCGGCTGCGCGAGCCTCACCGGATGGCCCTTCGGGCGCGAGGATCCCGTACATCCACGTGCGGGGCGAGGTGTCTGGCTTGGTGAGGGCGGTGATCCCCTTCGTGTGCGCGGCGAACGAGCTCCGCTCACGGCGCTTCTGCTCTGCCGTTGGCATGAACAGGGCGAGCTTTGGGGCGCCGGGAAGGAAGTCCTTGGCCAGCGCCGCGCGGTCCGAGAGGTCGTCAGCTGGCCGCACGACGGTGGAGACGACGTTGCGCACGTGCAGCGCAGGGACATGGGTCAGCTCGCCGGTTCCCGGTTCGGGGATGACCGCGTAGCTCATGAAGTCGGCGTAGCGCTGGACTCCTGCGAGCAGGTCCGGGTGTGCCGTGTGCCGGTAGAGCCAGGCGAGATCAGGGAGGGTGACGGTGAAGTTGTAGCCGAAGTCGGCCCCGAATGGTTCGTGGAAGAACCCGGCTGGGGACTGGCCGTTCTTCATCAGGTACGAGATCCGTTCGTTCACCGCTTCCTGTGTCGTGGTGGGCTTGTCGAGCACCTGGAGCGAGCGCTGCGCCGCCACGAGCCCAGCAGCAACTTGGTTGAAGTAGAGCACCGGGGCGCTCCAGTGCGCGGCCTTCGTGTTCATGAACCACGTGACGGACCGCTCGATGCTCCGCCGCAGCTGCAGGCGACTGTCGTAGGAGACGCCGAACTTCCGCAGCGCTTCGTAGGTGACGGCCTGCGCCGTCGTCCCGAAGGTCGTGGAGGCCAGATTCGTCTTGCCGGGCAGCTCCGGGTAGCTGCCGTCCCGCAACTGCAGCGACGTGTAGTACCGAATCGAAGCCTCAAGTCGCTTGAGCAAATTCGCGTCCCGGTAGTACGGGTTCCACGGCCGTTCGCTCGCGTAGAACCAGGCGAGCGTCGCGACGTGCTCCATGACGCTGGCGTTCGACGGGGACTGCGTCTCGACCGGACGCCACCACCCGCCGCCCATGAACCCGTAGAGCTTGGGGTCGTTGTCGACGATGTCGTTCGCCATGCCCGCCACGCTCATCAGGTAGCGCGCCAAGACTTGCTCGTTCTCCGCGAAGAGGCTTCGAGCGGGCGACGCGATCGCCGCGACCTTCGGGAGGGCGGCTGCGGCCGCCGCAGGCGCGGGGAGTGCGAGCTGAGCGGCTGCGCTAAGGGCGCCGATCCCGAGCGTGCCGAGCAGCATGGATCGCCGGCTGAGCCCGGTGGAGGTGTCGTTCATGGGGGAATCTCCTTGAAAGCAGTGGGGGCGGTCCCGAACGGCTGACCGCGAAGGGGGAAGAAGCGGGGTCAGACCGCGGGGGATAGGGCAACGAACCGCATGACGGGTTCGCCCCAGTGGCAGGTCTGGAGCAGCAGTGCCCCGCTCATGCCCGTCACGTCTGCCGTGGTGGCCGTGTACTTGTCCACGTCGCGCAACTCCGTGACCTGGTAGGTCTGCGCAGCGCCGGTGGTGTCCTCGATGACCAAGCGCGATCCGACGTCGAGCGGCAGGATCACGTCTCCACCGCAGCCGTTGTGCGCCGCGTAGACGGGCTGCAGGCTTGCGTCGACCGCATATGAGGCCAGCTGCGGAAAGGAGCCGTCACACGCGTCCAGGGCCGCGTCTGGACCAAGTGAGCCCAAGGACACGACGGGGAGCTTTTCTCCGCCTGCGATGGGGGCTGGGGCGAGCTCCACGGCCATCTCATTTGTCGCGGTGCGCAGGGCGCCAATCCCGCGTTCAGCGACCGCGGGGGCGAATGCCGCCGTGCCAGCGATCGCCACGCCAAGCGTGAGGGTGGCGCAGATTGAGGCAACGGCGACGGTGTGCCGCCGTCGTTGTTTTCGCGTGCGGGACTCGCGAGCAGCGCGACGGCCAATTGGAATCTCGGGGGTGAGGAGCGTTTCGACAGAGAGCGGGTGTCCGGTCACGGTTTCTTCCGATCGTGCGGTGCTGCGGCGAGCTGGTTAATGGACGACGGCCCACACCCGAGGGGAGGGTGTGGGCCGTCAGTTCGGGGGACTAGTCCTGCTCGGAAGCAGCTGCCGCCTTGCGGCGACGCAGCACGAGTGTTCCGAGCGTCGCCAGCGCCGCGGCGATGATGCCGCCACCGGTCCAGAGCGCGGCCTGAGCGTCAGCGCCGGTCTTCACCAGATCAACAGAGCCAACCGGCGTTGCTGCCGGCGAGGCCGGAGTCGTCGGGGTTGCCGTGGGCGTTGGGGCCGGAGCGGGCGTCACGGGCGTCTCGACCGAGTCGCCAACGGGAGGACCGTCCGGGACGCTGACGGTGGCCTCGTTGAGGACCGACTCGGCCTTCTCGTCCTCGACCGTGATCGTGTAGACGTACTCGCCCGGGAGCATGATCGACGCCTTGGGCTCCAGCGGCACATCCAGGATGATGTCCACGCCGTCGATGCCGAGCAGCTTGTCCGTGAGCGTGATCGTGCTCTCGGGTGCGTTGCCCGTGTTCGTGACGTTGAAGCCGTACGTGATCTGGTCGCCAGCGTTGCCGGTCGTGCCATCGCCGTTGCTGTCTTCGACGCCGAGCTCCTGCTTGTCGAGCTCGAGGCCGACGCGGGTCAGGGTGTCGGAAACGCTCGCCTCGCACACGCTGCCGGTGTCGTCGCCCTCGAAGCAGGTGTTGGAGCCGGTGTTGACGACCTTGTTGGTGATGAGATCAGCGGCGGTGTCGAGCACCTTCACGCGCACGCGGACGCTCTTCTCCTGGCCGGGTGCGTAGTCGGATGCGCCCCAAACGACCGTGCCGTCGGGCTTGAGCTGGCCGCCCTGCGACGCGGAGATGAACTCGACGCCTGCAGGCAGCGTGTCGACCGTCTTCAGGTCGTACGCGGTGCGCAGCTCTTCGAGGTTCTTCGTGGTGATCGTGTAGACCACTTCCATGCCCGGGAGGAGTCGGTCTGGCGCATCCGACGTCTTCGCGACCGTGGTCTGTGCGGGACGAACGACCCCATCTGCGGCACCCGCCAGCGACGGCGACGTTCCCCTGCCGGTCTTCTCCACGGTCTGCCCCTGACCCGTGATCGGGCCGGTGAACTCGTACGACTTCGCGGGAGTGTCTGCGACCCACTCGGAGTAGAACGTGAACCCGTTCACACCCTCAGGCACGGTGACACCGGCGGGCATGCTGAGCACGACCTTGCCGGTTTCGAGGTCGCAGGACTCAACGACGGCCTTGTATCCGCTGTTGACCGTCTTGGTGCCGCCCTCGGTGATCCAGCCCACGGTGAAATCACCGTCACAGTTGGGGAGCGCCCCCTTCGATGCGGTGACCTCCGTACGGGCACCAGCGAGGTCAGCAGCGGTGAGGGTCGCATTCTTGTCCACGTACTGCGAGGCGACCAGGAGGCCGACCTCGTTGCCGTTGATGATGCGCGGCGAGATGACGTGGCCCGTGCTGGCTGGCTGCAGGTGGGCGATCGTGTAGGACGTGCCCGGCCCGAGGATTGAACCGTCCGCGCCGACCAGGGTCAGCGTCGCCGTCTTGTCTTCCTCGGGGTCGGCCACCGGCTGCACGGTGACCGTGGTGGAGCCGACGATGCCGGAGGAGACTGCGACGGCGTCGGTGAGCGTGATGAACATCGTGCCGCGATCGCCCGCAGCGCTCTTCGCGGTCGCGACCACGGTTCCGTCGGCGCTCTTGATTTCCAGTCCATCGAATGCGCGGAACAGGAAGTCACCGCTCTCCGCGATCTTCACCGTGAACGTGTCACCCGGAACAGCATCGTCCGGGATCGCCATGTCGAAGCTAACCGCCATAGCGGTCCTCCAGAGCAGCGCCCCGTCGTCACGCACCGGGTCGGCCGAGTCGACCTTGACGTTCGAGAACACATCGGCATAGTTCGCCGTCGACGCCGCCATGGGCTTGAAACCAGGCGACTGCGCGGCCGAGGCCGCCGCAGCACCAGGAGCCATAGCCAGCGCCGAAAACGCGATAACGCCGACGGCACCCGCCGACAACGTTCGGACAAGCGCACGCCCGGAGCGGGCCGGGGCGGTTGCTACTTCAGTTTTGGTCATTCGTGTCTTCTTCCAGGAAGCGAGTTGAAGGCGGCCAAATGGGCCTACGTGGGTAATGGCCCCCTGCCACCCAGATTTGGACAACCCATTCAGGAATTTTTTTCGGGGGCGTGCTTCACAAAGACAGCGGCGACCCAGAACCCATGCGATCGACAAAGAGGAGCGACTGAGCTGTCCAAATCACGAAGCCAGACGGGCACTACCGGGACAGGGCCCTCCACGCGCATCCGCGCCCCCGTTCGACGGGCCTCACCCAGATCAAGGAGACCCGATGACCCAGCCACGCCTTTCCACCCAGCCCGACCAGCCACTTAGCCGCCTGAAGGCGCTCGGTAACAACATCCGCCTGTGCGTGCCCGCACTCGCACCAGCCGTCAGAGTTCAACCCGATCAGGAACACTGCCTGGAGCTCGAGCTCTCCACCCGTCTCGCGATGGTGATCAGCACAGCCGAGGCGAACTGGTACCTGCGGACGAAACACCGCGGCGACCTCGGTGAAGCCCTCTCCCCCAGCACGGCACTGCAGATGCCCACTCGAGGAGACGCTCTGATCCTTCTCGAGGCCGTCGCTACCGAACTCCGCGCCCACCTGGAGGACCTCCGTCACCGCCCCGCAGACCGCGATCCCGAGCTGATAGCGGAAGTGCAGCTGCGACTCCAACTGGTTCAGGAACACCTCTAAGCGGCGCGGAACGACCCAGGCCAGTTCGGACAGGTCACTTCATGGAAGCCGAGCATGTCTCCCCTTCGAATCCGAGTGTTAAGCCAGCCAACAGAAGGCAACCCATGCTCACTTTCCGACCCCAGATTCACGACGAAGTGGATCTCCTGCTCTCCGGCCTCTATGTCGTCACGCGCGACTTCTCGGCGATCAACGATCCGAAACACCTACGCGACGTCGTCACCGTCAGCGACGAGCTCGGGAGCGAGCTTCTGGCCCAGAACGGACACGACAGCAACTACATCTGGCACCCAGTCCGAGAGGTCATCATCGAACGAGAGCCACAGCGGTTCCTCACCCTCGAGCGGGTCCGCCGCAAGTGGGTCGCCGCGAGCACGAACGTCATGAGCGTGCGTTCCTGGATCATCTACGAGACCCTGCGTGTTGGCCTCGCTGACGAACTTCTTGACGTGCCCGCGTCCGCCATCGCGGAACCTGCAGGGACAGCAGCAGAGCCCACCGGGTGGCGTCGCGAGCAGTGGATGCCCGCGCTCCTCCCCTAGGAGCGTTGAAGCACTCAGTTGCCCTTCCATCAACCACAGGTCAGACCGGAGACGCCTGTATCTGCGGTTCAGGCCTCGCGCAGCGAAGGTCGAAAGCTACGCTTGGCCGCGTGCAGTCGCCGCAATCATTCGAGTGCCCTACGTACGCCCCCGTGCGCCACGAGGTCCGAGCTCCGCGACTGAACACCGAATTTCTCGCCTGCAGGGCGCCGAAGCACGGAACGACATCGTGAATCGCCCCGTCGAGCAGCTCCTCAACGAGATTCGCGACGCTGTGACGCTCCAACGGTCGCTGAGCTCGCAGCTAGAAGCGTGCCGGCAGCAGCGCCTCTCGTTGCTCGTAATCGGGCGAGGCCTCGAGCTATCCGCCGGCACGCTCATCAATGCCACCCAACTCAGTCGGGGGACCTTCTACCGAGATCTCCTCGCCGCGAAACTGACCGGAGACGCCTCCTCGATCACGAGTGGCCCTGAACTGCTAGACCTACTGCGCTCCAATGCCGGCCAACGCCTCGCGCTACAGCCGAAAATCGAGCGTGTCCAGGAGCAGATATCGCTACTGTTCGCGCAGCTCCGCCAAACAGCTCCCAACATCACCCCGGCCACAATCCACCAAGCGACAGGCCTCCCGCAGTCCACGATCTACCTGCACCTCAGCAGGCAATGAGATCGGGGGTCCTCCACTCTCGTGGAACACCCCCGACCTCATCGACTCACTAACGCCGGTCTCGCTCTTCCCGGCGCTTCACTGCCGCCTCCTTCAACCGACGTCGCGCACGGCGCCATGCCTGCACAGCAGCAACCGTCCCGACGATTAGCAGCAGGACGATGACCCCCAGGATGACGAGACGGATGATGTCCAAGCCGGATCCGTTGCCAAAATCAAGCACCAAGTCAGCGTCTACGCCCGCAAGCACGTGCACGTTCACTAGCCAATCCGTGAGTGGCTTCGCGAGGCGATTGAGAGCGAAGAGACCTCCGCCACCCAACCCGCAAAGCAGGAAGATCCAAGTCAGGGTTTCGCCGTCGATCCCGTTCGAGGATCCTGAATTGTTGCTCATCGCCGCCCCTTACTCTCTCGCCGCTTCGCGTCTTCAGATCTGCCTGCCTGGTCATAAACACGGGCCCACTCATGTTCGAAATCCACGGGACACAGATCACTGGTGTCGAGCAACTCAAGTTGACCGAGAAGGCGCTCCATCAACTCAACATCGCCCGCCTGCCCCCTTCGGTAGGCCGTGACGCGAACCACCCTGGTCTGCAGGCCCAGCCGACGGCACGCCCCGCAAGCCCAGGCCCACACGGCGACCCAGGCGGCCAGAACGAGTCCAGCTCCGAGCCAGCCCCCAAGGAGTCCCATCACGGCGAACACCGACAGGTAGAGAACCCCTGATTCGGAGTAGAGGAAGTCCCGGATTCGGAGCAGGCGGCGTTCGCTGAGCCTTGTACCTGGTCGATGGATGATCAGCACAACCGAAATACGGGTGACATACGGCCGCTTCGCAGGTGGAGTGATCAGCACTTGCCCCCAACGCGGGGCCGCCTGCCGTTCGCGCACAAGGGAACGCTCGACGGATTGTCTACCCACGCCGCTCACGCACCCTTCGCACGTACTTCAACCAGGGCACCGCAATGGCAGCCCCCATCAGGGCAAGGGAAGCCGAGAGTGCAGCACACAGCACCACTCCCACCCACGCGAAGACGACCAGCCACCAGGTACCGGAAGCTTCAAGCGCCCACGTGCCGGCCTGCCAGAGCGCGGCAAGACAAAAGCCCAGCAAAGTGCCGATAAGGACGAGGCCAATCCAGGCCCCCTTGTGTCGATCGGCACCGAGCTGAGTGACATTCGAAGATGCGCGGAGAGCGACTGCTCCCGTCGCATCCGCAACAGAGGCGGGAAGTTGTCTCTGCGCCGCGCCTCCGGAGAAGTTGCGGATGGCGGTCCGATTCAGGGAGCCGCTCATGCTGGATTCTTTCGCTGGAGTTGCTTGCAAGATCATGCGGCCTGAACCTCCAGGTGGGGCCGGCGCAGCGTGAGCAGCTCGCCAGACTCGATGGACATGAACTCCTCATCTCCGGTGTCGACGTCGGCGAACGAGATGACCGTTTGGTCCTCGTCGACGAGATCAACTTCGACACTGACGACGACGCCCCAGACGCCGAGATCGGGATCCGCCAGCACCAGGTCTCCGACGGAGATTTCTGCGGCGCGGGCAGATTCCTCTGCCGTGTAGCCGTCATCCTCAGTCCCGGTGTCGACGAACTCCGCGCCTTCGGCTTCAATCTCAGCCGCGGCACTGCGGACGACCGCGGGCCCACCCGCCACACGCTCAGATCGCGGGGCCCAGGGCACAATCGGGGCTGTGGCGTAGTCACCGTAGGTCGGCTCGATGAGCAGCCCCTCGCCGTCGAGGTCCGGAACCGCCACCGGGGTCCGAAACATCTTCCGCGGATATCTGGTCGTGGAAGGCCGCACCCGTTCGATGTGAGCCTTTGACCCATCGTCGAAATCCTTCGAGGGGTCAGGCACGAAATGCACTTTCGCCCGCACGGGCTCTCCTGAGCGGTTGATCACCATTGCCTGGCCGGGTGGAGTGCGCACGACACCGATCGCTGGCGAGTCCCACATCATGACGGCACCCTGCGGGCTGAGGCGCCCCATGGACATACGCCAGGCCATGTTGTCGCGCATCTCGCCGCCGAGGATCTCCGCGTCGGGACGCTGGAGACCCATGAGAATGTGAATCATCGCGGTTCGCGCCAGGCGCATCAGGTTAGCCATCAGTGCCAACACAGGTGGCTGGGGAGGGTCGCCCTTCTGCTTGATGCCTCGATAGAAGTCGCGGACACGATCGCGGAAGGTCGTGTACTCGTCGATCACCATGACGAGCGGCTCGAAATCAGAAGCCACGGCCTGGCCGTTCTCGATCATGTCGTAGCGCTCTTCCATGAGGTCATGCGCTGCATGGATCATCCGGATCTGGTCACCGATGGACGACGCGATGATTTCAACGTTCGGCCACCCCCCGAAGCCCAGGAACTCGATTCGCTTGCCGTCGAGGATCCAGATGCGGAACCCCTGGTTTGCGAGCTTGCACACGAACGCCTGCTCAGCCTTGGTCTTGCCTGATCCCGTCCCACCGACGATGAGAGCGTGCGCGTCGTGTTTTGGGCGCCATCCGATCAGGCCAGCGTCTTCGTCAGTTGCGACCTCGAGTACCGCGTTCGCGTAGGTTTCGTAGGTGGGGTCAAGCTCTTCCTCATCGACCTCGAGGTTGATGATCTTGGGAAGGACGGGGCGCAGCTCGAAGGTCACCTTGTCGGTTTCGAGATCCCACCGTGACCGCCAGCTGCCAGGCAGCATTGCATCGACCACGTTCTCGAGGCGCTTCCGGTAGCCCTCGAGGGTGACGTTCGGGCCGCGGTCATGTGCGACGACGACCCGAGTGACGACGCCCTTGTCGTCGCAAACGACCTTTGCTTGGCTGCTCTCGCCGAACAGCTTTCCCATCACCGCTTCTGCGCGACGTCGCGCTTTCGAGAACGGATCGTTCGCGTCGAGCACGGCGGTGGGCTCGAGCACGACCCGGCAGCGTCGTGAATCGTGTGAGGTCACCTCCCAGGAGACGCCCGTGCGCTTCAAAGCGATGTCTCGCAAATTCGCGATCATCCGGGGATCGTCCTTTTGAGACGCGTAACTGCAAACGATCCGTTGCACTTCTCCGACTCCCCAGCGCTTGGTCCAGCGGTCCAGGCGCACCAGCGTTCGCGTGGGCATGGTTGCACCGAGCTCGAGCGACATCGCCCGAACCATCGGATCGGTGATCTCCCGGCGAGCTCGGTTGCGGATCGACAGTGCGGCGATGCCCAGCAGCAGGACGCCAGCGATGGTTGGAGCGCCGACTGCGAGCAGCCCGTCTTGCATGAGCGCACCGATGCCCCAGCCGATGACCGAAGCAGCGAGGAGCACCACAACCCAGCCACGACTTGCAGACCGGTATCGCGGCAGCTGGGCAAACCCCCCATCGGATTTCATGCGCTGCGGGCCATCTGGGACAGCTCCCTGAACTGTGCCCGACGTGCCACCGGGTTGTCGGGCCAGGGCGCCCAAGCTCCGTCAGCCATGGGCATTCGATGCATGGGAGGAAGAGGGACGCGACCAGTTCCGGCCGTACCAGCTTGGAGGTCATGCGTCACGCTCGGCGGGTATGGCATCCACTTATCCGTGGGTTCGTTCGTTGGCGTTGTCATCAGGTTGTTCCTTTCGGCTCTACCTCGGTAGTGCCCTCTGGAACGCGGGTCTTGGACACCAGCAGTCAGACAAACCTTCCCCTGCACCTGTACGGCCCACGAGGCTCGAGAGTTGCGAGCCAGGTGTGACTCAAGCAACGACGCCGACACAAGACTGAAGCGCTACCTCTACGCAACAGACATGCTGGCCCAGCGAAGTAGGTGCAAAACAGGGTTGTCACACTTGACATGGGGGTGTAGGCTCGCCGGAATGAAGCTTGCGTAAAGACGAGCGAGCCTCCCCCACCCACATCAGGTTCTAGGTTCCGCTCACGCGGCATACGGCGTCGCACCGAGATCCACTCCGTAGAGGGCCATGTAGGCCTGGGGATCGACGTAGCCGGCGGCCGTCGACGAGCCACCGACATGCGGCAGCGACAGCACTGCAGCGTCCGTACTCCCGAGTGTGGTCACGCGAATGTCGAGGTGGCAGCCGGACGACGGGCCAGCATTTCCTACAGCACCCACCTGCTGCCCAACGCTCACAGTGTCGCCCACCTTCACGATCACGTCGTCCATGAACATGTGGAGGTAGGCGACCTCAGTGCCGTCCGGAGTCGTGATGCCAAGCCAGTAGCCACTCAACGTCGTGACAGTCCCTGGACGGATCGCCAGGACTGGCGTCCCGCAGGCGGCTCCGAAGTCGAGCGCGGGATGCCACGTCGACGCAGCACAGCCGCTTCCGCTCGAGACCGGGCACCCCCGAGGGCCGACACCATCCGTGATCGGGTGAGGTTCCGTGAAGGGGTAGCCACCCTCACCCGAAGCACTCGTGGCTGCGCAGCCAGCACCAGATCCTCCACCGCCAACAGCAGCGATCAGCTGCTTCGCCGCTGCTTCCCAGCGCCCGTACGCATTCGGGGTCGCAGAGCCCTGAACCTTCTGGGCAGCATCGTTCGGAGTCATCGACTCCCAGCCCGCAATGTCGAAGAGCCCGGGCGGGCTGCCGCCGTTGGGACCTTCTGGGCCACCCAGAAACGCACGAGCGTTGAACTTCGCGTCCATCAGGTCTTTTACGGAGCCCCATCCAATTGAAGGGCGCTGCTGCAGGAGGCCGATCGAGTCGTGGTCACTGCCGTCTGCGTCGTGCGGGTAGTTCACCGATTCGGGTACCGCCGTCGAATTCGCGTACATGCGCATTCGCGACTCGGCGAGGGCACCCATGACGAGGATGAGCTGCGCCTTCGGGTTGGCTTTTGCTTGAGCTGCCCCTTCGAGGAGATCCACGACGTGCTGCATGCGGGCAGCATCGAGAGCAACCTCTTCGCCGTCGCTGGCCGCCACGGTGAGCGATCCCCCAGGGGCAGAGAGGGACGGCAAGCAGATCGCCGCCCCTCCCTTCCCGACCGCACCAGGGTTGAAGACCGTAAAGAAGGCCAGTGTGAGCGCCAGGACGAGCACAGCCGGCACGGAAAGGACCACGACACCGGCAGCCGCGATGATCCACTTCTTCATGAGTTAGCGGAGGGACCGAACGGGCGCCGCAGGTGGCCCTGGTGGCGCGGCGACCGGTGCTGATGCCGGGGAGGCGTACTGCTTCCGGAAGGACGCGATGCGGGCTTCAGAGGCTGAGGAACGGGGGCGTGAGGGGCGCACCGTCGATGCTGCTGGACGCTCATTCGTGCTCTGCACCAGCTTCCCCCGTCCATCACTGCCGACCTCCACACGGTTGCCTCCGGGGCTCTCGACACTCGAACCGAGCGTGAGTCGCTCCGGCGCGTGCGTGGTGACCCGGACATCGGGAAGGCCAGCTTCTGCCCGGTGCGCGGTGTGAGCTGAGGCTGCAGCGTCGGGAGTTCCCGATTTGTTTCGCGACTGGAGCCCCTTAGTGACGATCTTCTCCGCGGCGATCTTTCCGCTCTCCGCTCCGATGGCACCCCAGCCGCCTGGAGCAGCCTTTGCGAGGCGGTAGACGACCTTGCCGGCCTCTGCGGCGCCCCGTGCGATGTCTTTTGCCTTGTCGCCGTTCGGCTCCTCCGCGCTCGCACTGTCACGGGGCGACGGGGAGTCCGATCCCGCCACACCCTGCACACTGCTTGGCGGTTCCTCGCCACGTGGGCGCGAGGTAGCCGGGACTGTCGTTGACGGTGCAATTTCCTGCTCCGCTGGCGCAGCGATCTCCGTGGAAGGTTCGGGTTTTTCATTCTTCGATGTCGTGCGGGTGTCGCCGAATTTCTTGGCCATCCGCGACGTCCTCTCGACGGCGCGGACGCCCATATCCAAGACCTGGACCGGGTGGAGCCCCGTGCCATCGGCGGAGTCCTTGCCCAGGCCCAGCTTGCCGAGCAGGCTGCCCCAGGTCTTGCCTTGTTTGCGCATGGCGATCGTGGCGACGATCAGACCGATAGTGATGATGAAGGTGAAGGTGCCGATCATCATCAGCTGTAACAGCACGTCGAGGCCAGCAGCGGCGAGAGAGCGGGCGATGCTCAGGGTCATCGCAAGCGAGCCACTGAGCAGGACCAGCATGAAGACGACGGACACAAGACCTAGAACCATGTCGGTGACGGCTCGTCCCAGCTGTGGACGCCCGATGGCGGGGAGGACCGCGATGTTGACCCAGATCATGGTTCGGATGCCGGCCCAGATCGTGCTGAGAACTCTCCAGACGAACAGGACGCACAGAACCCCGATCAGGAACCAGAGCGCAATGCTGCCGGCTGACGACAAGTACGCAGCCAGTGGCTGCCAAACCGACGGGTTCTCAACGTAGTTCTTCGCCTCTTCGTCGCAGCTGCTGATCTTGCTGCGTACGTCGTTGTTCTGCAGGGACGGCGGGCTCGAGATCATGACCTCGGTGAACTCTGCGTTGCACACCTCGTCGAGGGTCTTCCCGAAGGTGACGGACTGTGCCGGCTGGCGCACAAAGATATCCACGATCTCCGCGATGACGACTGTGCTGAGCGCAGATTTAGCCTCAGCCCCACTGTCGCCGTCGAGGTCGACCACGGCCCCTGTGCTTCCCTCGGAGCCAGTGTCCTCCACAACGGCGACCGCGATCTCGGCGCCCCAGGAACGGACCGTAGCGAAAGCTCCTTCGGTGCCCTGCATGTTTACGAGCGGGTTGGCGAGCATCCCCACAGCAGCTATGCCGCAGGCCACCGAAATGATGATGTCCATGAGTCCTGCGGCTCGCTTTCCGAACCACATGGCCATGCTGCCCACGAAAGCGGAGATTCCGAGCGCAAACGGGATCCATTCGAGGCCCTCGAACTGCTGCTTCAGCAGTCCCGACCAGCCCACCACCGGGGCCAGCAGCCAATCGATCCATTCGAACTCGAGGAGGAGCGTGAGCACGTTGAGCGCGATGGTGATGGAGACCATGTGCCCGACCCACAGGAAGTCCGTCAGAACCCCGTAGATGCCCTTCTGCGGGGTCATGACGTCACCACGGTCGATCGGTAGGAGGTCATAGGCCTCGAGTGGCACCCCGCTGGAATCAGTAGCCCCCAAGGCTGCGATGAGTTCGTTGCCAGGATCGGCGTAGGCGAACACGAGATTGCCGAAGATGACCTGCCCAGCCCAAAGCGCGATCGCCAGGAACACCGCCGAACGGCGCGGGCGCTGCCGGCACCATCTCCAGGCTGAGCGGATCTGCGCCCGGAGGCGACGTGGATGCCCTAGGACGCGACCGGCCAGGTGGAGGATCATGCTGCACCTCCCGCGGTCGTGAGCACGGCCTGGCGGCGCTCAGCTCGGCTCGGCAGCATGAACCGGACCTTGCCAACGCGTCCCTGAGGATCGCGCAGGAAGCCCTCACCTCGGCGGTGGGGTGGGGTCTCGCCGGTCTCGTCGAGCGGCGAGGTGTCCTCCACGAGAATGCGAGCGATGTCCCGTGCCGACTCGTCGAGGTCGATGTCGTCTCCGGACAGAGCGCGCTCCTCGTTGTCCTCGCCCATGAACCAGGCCACACTGCGCCGCGCAAGCGATGAGTCCCCGTGCCGGAACAGGATCCGCGTGGGGATCATTCGCCGGCCGTCTTCGTTGCCGAGATGCTCCTCGGTCTGTGACGCCACGATGGCGCATGCGAAGTGCTTGCGTCCGTCGAGCTGGAACTCGTTGAGGTACCCCCTGCCTTCCTCGCTGATGGAGATGTGGGAGGCCTCGTCGACGCCGAAGATCGCGAGCTGCTTCGAGTCGGCGAAGCAGTACTCGCGGGCGAGGCCAGCGAGGTAGGCGTAGTAGGCGCGCCCTGCGATGGCCTCCATCGGGA
Organism: Pseudoclavibacter sp. AY1H1; assembly: GCF_002931055.1. Taxonomy (GTDB): domain Bacteria; phylum Actinomycetota; class Actinomycetes; order Actinomycetales; family Microbacteriaceae; genus Pseudoclavibacter. The sequence goes on from NZ_PSXX01000019.1 coordinate 24,322, forward strand.
GGTCGTTGAACAGGTGAGCTGCGTTGAGCGAGGCATCCGAGGGGAGACGCAACCCCGCAGTCAAAGCGATGACGGCTCGCCGCGAAAGGTCTGCCGGCGGCAGGGAAGGGTCGAAGAGCACGCGCCCGAAGTCTCGATCGGCGATCACGTTCATGATCCCGTTGAGGTGCGCACGCACCGAGTCCCGCTCCCCCGCCGCGGTGATCCTGCGTAGGTCGTCCATGCTTCTGACACCGAGCTCGGCGATGTTCTTCGGGCTCAGGAGTGACGCGAGCTCGATACCCATCGGGTCGCGCGGACGCACGCCCAGCATCATCGCCATGAGCGAGAACACGTGCTTCGCCCCGGCCTCCGGGCCGAGCATGCGGATCGGGTCCAGCGAGAGCTCCGGGTTCAACAGGTCAACGATCGCCGTGTCATCGGGCAGCAGCGACTTGGCGAAGACTGCGTACTCGCGAAGCACGGTTCGGTCGATGATGAAGGCACGTGCACCCTGGTCGATGTTGTCGCCGAGGATTCCCTTCATGAAGACGCTCTTGCCGCCACCTGGCTCCCCGACGATGCCGATGCTGCCGGACTTGTTCTCGCGGATGAGCGCCGCGATCGAGTGGCAGACCGGGACTTCGCGTCCCGTTGAGATGTTCGTGGCGATCAGTGACCCAGAGCGCCCGCCGAGCTCGGCGTCGGTGAGCGGCATCGCTGTGGCAAATTCTCGGCTCGTCGTGATCTGCGCGAGCTCTCGGACCAGCGAAGTCGTGGGCGACCCGGGCAGCATGGCCCACCACAGCTCTTCTTGACCGCCCAGAATCGGGTCGAAGACGAACTCGCTACTGCCGTAGACCGACTTGATCTGTTCTGCCTGCCAACGGGCGTCCTCCGCGCTGGGTCCAGCGACAGCAGCGATCACGGTTGCCTGAACTTCGACTTCCTTCTCCGAGAGGTTCAGCGACGCAGCGTACGACTGCAGCGCTTCCGCGACGTCTTTGAGGTGTGCGCCACCACCGAAAGGTGACTGATCGCCGTCCTGCTGCTTCATCTGGTCGTTGAGCTCGTTGACCGCCTTCTTATTGCGCTGCTGCACGACCTTGCCGGAGGAGATCTGCAGCCGCAGCGACCAGTCCACGGCGAAGGGGAACTCGTCGAGCTTCGCCAACCATTCGACTCCAGGTGTGCTCCAGCCACCCTTGGGGCCGCCCGTGAGGGCAAGCAGTGCCTGGTAGGAGGGTTCCTCCGTCAGAGCGCTCGTGACTTTCACGTAGCGCCGTTTGAACGGGTTGATCCGGCCCAGCGAAGAGGTATCCGACTGGGCGCCCTCGTCGAGCAGCGGCTCGGGGATCACGGTCGGCCGCTGGAACGACACTTCATCGAGCGGACTGCCAGCAGAGGGCACCGCTCCATCAACGCCAAGACCCCGCTGCTGGGCATGCCCGAACAACCACGCGGTCTCGGCGGGTGTGGCCGCGCGAGGACGGAAGGGAAACGGCAGCGACTGCCCGATCAGGTGAGCACTCTTCCTTGCTTTTTCCAGCGTGGAGGTGGAGGGGAACCGCCGCGGAAGCGCCAGCGAGTCGCGGAGGCTCGACTCAGCACTGTATGCGGCCCCTCGCACCCGGTTGACGGGATCATTCACCGCCAACGGCACAGCTATCCAGAAACTCCGCTCACCGATCTGCATGCCGGCGAGCTGATCCAAGGTGAGCACAACCTCTTCCGCCCACTGGGGGTGCTCCGCAACATCGACACCTTCGAGCATCCGTTCGACGACGGACACGGGATCGCGATCCGAGCAGACGCTGTAGAGCAGCGCTTCACCCCGGAGCGCGCGCAGGAGTGCCTGGTGGGCCATCAACGCCTGCTGCTGCTTCTTGGAGCTCGTGTAGCGGTACTCGACGCCCTGCAAGCGCCAGACGGCCCAGACGACGCCAGAGCGCGTCCACAGGAGATTGTCTGCGAGGGCAATGATCGGGATTCGCATGGGAACGCTCCGCTTTCGTGTCAGTGGGATGAGGTTTGAGCGAGAAGACGCTCGACACCGGTGAGTGCACGTGGTGGTTGTGCTTCAGAAGCGGTGGGCGATGCGTCCACGACAGGAGGTTGCTCTTCGAGCAGCGGCTCGACGAGCGGTGTCCGAGCTTCCGCCACCGTGGGCGCGCTCAGCTCGACGGCGGGCTCCGCGAGCTGAAGACCCGCAGCCTTTCGTCTCGGCTGCGCCAGCGACCTCGTGGGCACAGGACGCGGGGGCTTCAGGCGAAACTTCACACCCTTGTAGGTGCCCGTCTGATGCGTGAAGACGGCATGTGCGCCAGCCGAGATCAGCAGCATTGGGTTGAGGTTGGTGACTGGCAAGTACCGCAGTGCGAAACCGACCAGCGCACCTGCTACCGCGGCTCCAAAGAGGGCGACGATCGTGTTGGGTGCCCACGCGTTTTGCGTCACCCACGCCAACGCGATCGTGAGGGCCGCACCGATCGCCTGGGCGAAGCTGTACGGCCCTCCGGGAATGCGAGCTCCGCCGGCGTGCCCGATCATCTTCGGGTAGCGGCGTGACTTTGTGTAGAAGCGAGCTACGCGAGTGATGTCGTGGCCAGCCTGGGTGCTCATGCGAGTGCGGGATGCGATTCGATGGTCACGACAGTGGCGCTGGATTCGAGTTCACTGCCGACGGAACCGCTGAGGTTCACAAGACCGCTGCCCACGACGAGCCAGATCACGAGTGCACCTACGAGGCCCGAACTGACGAGCTTGACGACGGTGAAGCCGCCCTTGAGGGTGACGATAAGGACCACGACGCAGACGACGAAGACAACCGCCGTGTTGAAGACGGCGGTCATGTCGACGATGAGGCCATTCGCGCGATCGAGGATTCCTTCGGCCCGGAGGCTTTCGACAGCAGAGGTCGTGCTGGCGCGTGCGATAAGGGTGTCAAGCATTTGGTGTCTCCGTTGGTGTAGTGGTGAATGGGTAGGGGTCGAGTGACGAGACTTCCCAGCGGCCGTCTCGTGAGGTCACGGTGATCCAGGCCACGTAGGTATGCACGCTCTCCGCGGCCGCCGTCGCGCGAATCGTGGCCTCGAGGTGAAGGACCTCCCCGTTGACTGGCTCCGCGGGAATTTCTTCGTGAGCGCCGACTCGGACGAGGTCGATGGCGACGTAGTTTGGGCTGGTCGGCGGGGTCAGGTCAGCGCCTGGGGTCACCGATCGAGTGATGTCGCCGGTTCCCGTGAAGTAGGGCACGAGGAAGTCATTGGCCGCGGTCCATACCGGACTGGAAGATGCCACCGCGGGGTAGTCACGTTTTGTTGTGTCGAGCCCTGTTTCCTCCTGCACCAACATGGGCGGAGCTACGACAGCCAAGGTGCTGTCGACGCCTGAGACGGCGACCTGATACTGCCGATTGACCCACTGCATCTGCCCACTCGTTGTGACTTCGTTGACAAGCGCGCTGAGCGTGACCGTGAACTGCCCCTCGTCACCCTCATCGACGCCGGCAACGACCAAATCGCGGTACTCAACAGCGACTGTGCTGCTGACCTCGAAGTTCGTGAGGAACTCGGCCAGAGGGGCGGTGTCGTCGCGAGTTGCCCGGAAGTACGCGCTCAGGAACTGCTCCCCGAAGGCACCGGCGCGCTGCTCTGCAGCCGTCAGCCCCACCGGGCTTGGAGCAGCTGCCACCGGCAACGGCGCTTCGGCACTCCCGCTCAAAGCCCAAACTCCCAACCCGACCGGCCCGCACGCGATCGCCCCGAAGAGGAGCGCCGACAACGCCTTCGCCCCCATGGACGCTCCCCCAGTCCACGCTTCCGTGCGCATCGGGGCGATGGTGTCTACCGCCTCTTCAACCTCGTCAGCGCCTGCGTCGTTCGCCTCTTTGGACCGCCCGAAGAGCTTCATGCGGCACCGCCGACGACTCGACGAGCGGATTCCATCGCATCCGCCGTCGACGAGCTCTGCAGAAGCGTCACGACCCGCTGTTGAACTTGCACATCGAGCGGCTTCGTCGCGAGCTCCAGCGCCGTGAGGCTGATCTCGTCGCACGCGGAAAGCACCGTGGCTTCATCAGCCCACGACGCGGTCTCAGTGGGTTCAGACATGGGAAGTCCCTCCGGTTAGAGCTAGGTCACATAGGTAATGGCCGAAGGCGACGCTCATTTGGACAGGCCGCCGGGAATCTTTTTTCTGCCCGTTTATCAGCCCTTTTTCAGACCCGTCCGGAAGTGACCAAGAACCCGGCCAAGACCCCGTGAGGACCGTGAAGAGCACCACGACAGAAGAGGTGCAGCTTCATGTGGACTTCCGCAGAACACTCATGCCCGACCCAAGTCAGGCGCCACTGGTCACTCAGCTCGATGCAGGTGACCTCTTTCGGATCGCTCGGTGAACACACCAGCGCCGACCTCTACGCGCAGTACCAAGCTGCCGACCTTCCCGAAACCAACGCCATCCTGCTCGAGCTCATCCGGCTCGCTCAGCTACGTCACGGGCCAGCGACAGACTTCCTGCTCTACGCGTTCCTCCCCCGCGCTCTCCGCCTCGCACGCGGCACCGTCGGCCTCCGCCGCCACGAAGTGCGGAACGCCCGGGACATCGCCATTGCGGCAGTCTGGGAAGCCATCCAGCTCTTCCCCCTGGACACCACGTGCACGAGCGTTGCCTTCAACCTCGGGGCGCGAACGCTCAGCATCATCACGCGCACCGAGACGAAGCTCGCCATTGCCCCTGAAGACGCGGCCCCAGACGACACCCTCGAGGCCGCACTGGGCCCCGTGTCTGCCAACGACTCGAGCACCCGCGAGCTGCAGGAGGTTCTGCGGTGGGCCCGAGAGTCGCGCTGCCTCACCGCGGACGAGATCCGCCTGCTGACCGCCTACGAGCTCGGCGAGAAGCAAAGCCGCCTTGACCTCGCAACCGTCGAGGGACTCAGCGCTGCCGCCCTCACCAAGCGCGTACAGCGCATCCGCTACAAGCTCCGCGACGGCGTTCGCGCGCACATCGTCGAACACGGGCGCTGGTAAGCCCCACCACAGCCAACCCGGCCCCTGTCGAGATCTGCCCCGCAGACCTCGACAGGGGCCGTTGCCGTCGACGCCCACCGACACACGTCGAGCATGGGACCCTCCCATTACGCGCCTGTCGTGCTCCCTGTAGCTCACCCGTACGCTTCAGGCTGTCTATGAGTGCCTTGCCTGTTTCGTCTGGGGCGCACGACTGCTGTGCAGTTGGTACTCGCAGACTGTGCACCTGTTGCAGACCCGTTGCAGACCATTGCGAGTCCTGCTGTGTAACAGTTACGTACCTGGTTGTTGGTTGATGCGCATATGTTGCGTGCATGTTGCGTCTCTGATGCAGTGCTGTAATGCGTTGGTAGCGGAGCTGGTACAGAACTGAATAGGATCTGTCATCGCGCTGGTATGTGTCTGACAGCGTGTTGGTACTTTCCAGGGGGGTGACACTGGAGTAACCTGAACCTATGCAGCCGAACAACACACGAGGTGCTCATGCCTGAAACTCTGACTGACTTCCGATCCCAGCTCGACAACGTCGTCGCTGAAGCCTCCATGAAGGGAGGGGTCGGCAAGACCTCGACGACCGCCAACCTGGCTGGCATCACCGCGGCATCAGGGCAGCGCGTCCTTGTCGTTGACCTCGATCCGCAGGGGAACCTCGGCGAGGACCTCGGATATCGAGGCACTGAACTCGATGACGAGGGCCGCCAGCTGTTCGACGCGGTAGCGATGGGGGAGAAGCTCACCCCCATCGTGGGCGTGCGCCCGAACCTCGACGTCATCCCTGGTGGGCGCATGACCGGCAAGCTGACGACCCAGCTCGCCGGCGACGGCATGAGCGGCGTGGACGTCACTGAGGCCCTGGCCCGCGCGCTCGCTCCACTGGCGCCGCAGTACTCGCTGGTGCTCCTGGACTGCCCTCCCGGCGAAGGGATCATGCAGACCCAGGCGCTCGTCGCTGCCAGATGGCTGATCATTCCCACACTTCCCGATGACGCGTCCAAGAGTGGCATCTTCCAGATCGCACGACGTGTCGAGGAGCTTCGCCGCTACAACCCGACGCTCGGGATCCTCGGCGTGCTGCTCTGGGGAATCGGGTCAACCTCCACTCGAGTCCAGGCGAACGCGCGAGCGGAGCTCCGGGAGATGCTCGGTGAGGACGTCCCGGTGTTTGAGTCCTACATTCGTCACGCCCAGGCCTCCGCCGTCGCCGCGCGAAACTCGGGCCAGCTCGCGCATGAGCTCGCGAAGGAAGCCCAGGACCAGGACCCGTTCGCCTGGCGCAAGCAGCTCCTCGATGGCGAGCCAGCGACGCGACGGATCGGCAGCAGCGCCGGCCACCTCGCGGCCGACTACATTGCCGTGACCCGCGAGGTACTGCAGACCATCAACACCCACACCGCCCAGACCAATCAGGAGCCTGAGAACGAAGGGGCATCCGCATGAACCCGCAGAAGAAGCCGCTGCCAAAGCTCGGAGATCTCCTGAGCGACATCCCCACCGTCGAGCCAATACGGCAGGCCACGAAGACACCCGCCCCTGCCTCCGCTCCCACCGCAGCCGGGAGATCGCCAGCCACCGCATCGCAGGACATCCCCGCAATCCCCGAGCCCGAGAGCAACGACACGGCCAAGGCCCCGAAGGCTCGCGTCGCTCAGCCCACCAAGGCGCCCGAATCCAGTTCGACAGCCCTGCAGGTCGACGGATACAAGCCCATTCCTGTCCCCATGTGGACCGAGCTCCTGCAGCGCCTCGAGGCCCACCGGAAGGCCACCGGGCGATCCAACCCAACGATCGTCTTCGACGCCATCGACGCCACGATCGACAAGCTTCCCGACCTGCTCGCAGGCCGGGTAGCAAGCGCACCCACCGCGAAGTCGCTCTTCGACCGCGAAGACCTCCGCGTCCACCAGGAACGACGGAACACAGAACGCATCAACATCCGCATTCGCGACAGCAACCGCACCGTGCTCGACGAACTCGTGAAGCAGGTCGGTGCCCCCGACCGATCTGCCATGATCACCGCCGCGCTCGACTCCTACCTGCCGGAGATCTCCCACTGATCGACACCTGCTGTCCTTACTGATTCGAGGCCAGCAGGTGTCCAAACGGCACGTAACGGATGCCAATACGTAGGTAGCGACCAAAGGTCGCGCAACGAACTCAACGCCAGCGAACACGCCACAGGTCGACCGCCCAACAACGCGGCCCGATGAGAGGCGCTGTCACCTGGTGACACGAACGGGGACGAAGAACCATGACGACAGAACCATCGACAGCCACGAAGCCACCGCGAGCGTCCGCCCGCCGAGGAGTGCAACCGGCAGCAACCCAGCCCGCCACCAAGCGGCGGCGCAGCACCGCTCTCATCGCCGGAGGCATGGCCATGGTCATCGTCGGTGGCCTGACCAGCTACTTCCTGTTCACCAGCATCACGCACAGCGACACCGTCGTGACAACCGCAACGAACGTCTCCCGCGGCGACATCATCGAGGCCACTGATCTCGGCACGATCGAGATCACGGGCGGGCAGAGCGCTGCGACCCTGAGCGTCGACGACATCGACAGCCTCATCGGCCAGGTCGCGGCCACCGACCTCCCCAAGGGCGCCCTGCTCAGCGCCGAGTCAGTGGGGAGCTCCACGAACGTCCCGGCCGATCAGTCCATCGTGGGCATCGCCCTCGCCGGCGGCCAGCTGCCGAGCACCCCGCTCGTTGCCGGAGACACCGTGCGCATCGTGGCGACTCCGCTTGCGCAGAGCGACGTCCCCGGGGTCGAACCCACGACCATCGCAGCGACCGTCTACGCCATCGGACACGACGAACGCAGCGGTAGCACGATCGTCAACGTCCAAGTCCCCGCGAACCAAGCGGCGCTCGTCGCGGCACACGCGGCTACCGGTCGCGTCGCCGTCGTGCTCGACGCGGGTGGGGCGGCCTGACGTGGCACTCATCGCACTCTGCTCGATCGGCCACAGCGCAGGAACAACGACCACAGCCGTTGCCCTCACCATGAACTGGCCCCGGCCCGCGCTCCTCGTCGAGGCCGACCCGCGCTACACCTCCACCGTCCTGGCCGGTCACTTCCGCGGCCAGGTCGCACCGACCATCGGGCTGTCGCAGCTCTCGGCTCTCGCTGGCACAGCCGGATCCGTCACCGCGCAGCAGGTGTTCGAGCAGAGCCTCGAGCTCGCGCCCGAGCGCTACTTGGTCCCCGGTTTCGCGAGCCTGGGCGCTGCCCGTGGCGCGAGCGCATTCTGGCGCCACCTAGTCACGTCGCTTGCGGCCTTCCGCTCGAGCACCATGGACGTCCTGGTCGACCTCGGCTCGTTCACGCCGACAGATCCCGCACGCGCACAGGTCATCACGGCCGCAGACCTCACAACTGTTGTGACCGGCAGCACCCTGCCAGACCTCGCCAGTCTTGTCGCCCGGGTGAACGACCACACCACCGTGCTCAACGAACTGCAGGCCATGATCTCCGAGACCGGACGCGCTGAACGCCTCGCGGCGATCCTGATCGATCGCGCGACCGAGAACTACTCCCCACGTGAAGTCGAGCGAGCCGCCGGCATCCCCGTCCTCGGACACGTGCCATGGGCGCCGGAATCCGCGGCGAAGTACTCCCTCGGGAAGAGCGCACGCGATCGCCGAGACCGATACGCCAACTCGATCCGAGCAACGGGGGAGCGGCTCACCCAGTACGCCAGCCGCAACGATGCCGTCGTGAACGGCTCCACGCAGAACCCAAGGAGCGCGACACATGTCTGAATCCGTGAACTCACCCGCTGACATCGCCTCTCTGCCGCTCTTCCTCACGAGCGCGGCGACGCCCACCGAACAGGCACACGTCTCGCATTCGAATCTCCAAGCAGCCTCCACCCTGCGCGCCCCCAGCTTCTCGAGACCACCGCAAGTCACTCCGGCCAGTACTACGCCGTCCGCAGCGACCGAAGCAGCGCACGACAGCCACCTGGAGTGGGATCTCATCAGCCAACTCCGCCAGCGCGTGTCAGAGCTCCTCTCCACCGCCATCGAGGCGAACCCCGGCATCACTGAGGCCGAGCAGCACGCCCAGGCACAGGCGCACATCCTCGAGGTCATCGAGCAGCACATTCACGAACAGATCCGCGTCTCCGGACAGGACGCCGCGTGGTCCATGGCGCGACGCGAATCCACCGCGAAGGCACTGTTCGATGGGATCTTCAAGCTCGGCCGGCTCCAACCGCTCGTCGACGACCCCATGGTCGAGAACATCGACATCTACGGCGACCAAGTCTGGGTATCGAAGAGCGATGGGAGCCGCGAACAGCACCCACCGATCGCGCGCAACGACGCGGAGCTCGTCGCCGACATCGCGTTCCTCGCGCAGAGGTCGGGAAACGGCGCGGAGCCGCGCAACTTCACCTCCGTCGATCCCCTCCTAGACATGGACCTCCCCGGTGGAGCGCGTCTCGCCGCCGTCCATCCCGTTATCGCGCACCGGCCCAAGGCCGTCATCCGCGTCCACCGCCTCGTTGACGTCACCCTGGAATCGCTCGTCAAGGAGCACGGCACGCTCACCAGCGACGCCGCCGCGTTCCTGACGGCCGCGGTCGAAGCCGGACACAGCGTCGTTGTCGCCGGCCTCCCCGGTGCCGGCAAGACGACCCTGGTGCGCGCCCTCGCCGCAGCGATCCCGGCACACGAGAAAATCGTGACGATCGAGAAGGAGCGCGAGCTCTACCTCGAGCGCATCGGACGTAACCACATCGTCACGCCGCTGCAGTATCGGCCCGGTCAGGGCGAGATGGGAACGGACGGCACCCGAGCCGGTGCTGTCACGCTCGTGGAGCTGCTCGAAGAGAGCCTGCGCCTCGACGCGACACGCATCATCGTTGGCGAGGTCCGTGGCGGTGAGGTGGACGCGATGTTCCAGGCCATGCAGGCAGGGGCCGGCTCCATCTCGACCATCCACGCGCTCTCGCCCACGAACACCGTGGAGCGCCTCGCGTCACTCTCCCTGCGCAACCTCGGGTCGACGGACGCCTACGCCTATCGACAGATCGCACAGCACATCGACCTGGTCGTGCAGATCCAGCGCGTCTTCGACGAGACCGGCCGGCCGAAGCGTCGCGTCACGCACATCGCAGAAATTCAGCCCGGAGAAATCATCGGGGGAGTGCAACGCCCGATCGCCGCCGACCTCTTCGCCCGCTCATGGAGAGGAGCCGAACTCGAGCGCGTGGCTCGCCCCACGCCGCACATGCTCGAGGCAGTCGAGCACCACGGCTACCTCGGCTTCCGTGAAAGCGAGCACGCCTGATGGCCGCCATCACTGCCCTCGCAGTCACCCTCACCCTCGCCGGCTTCCTCGTCTTCGGCCTCGGCTTCGCCCCTCCCCCCGAGGTGCGCAGTTACAAGCGCACCAGTGGCACGAGCGTCTTCGTGCAACAACTCGCGGCGAGCGTTGACCGGCGGACGCGGATCCTCGTTGCAGGTGCGACGCTCGCCGGCATCGGGCTCTGGCTCCTCAGCGGGTGGATCGTCTACCTCGTTGCGCTCCCGCTCGCTGCGATCGGCATTCCGCTCCTCCTGGGCAAGGGCAGCGTGCCAGCGCAGCTCGCTCGACTCGACGCGCTGGAGAGCTGGGCTCGCAACCTGGCTGGCCTCACGAGCACGGGAGCCGGCATGGAGCTCACAATCTCAACGAGCCTCGCGACGGCGCCAGAGGCGATTCGCCCCCAGGTGGCGACCCTCGTCGCGAGGCTTGGCGCCCGTTGGCGGACCGAGGACGCCCTGCGAGCGTTCGCGCAAGAGCTTAAAGACCCCACCGCCGATCTCCTCGTCTCGCACCTGCTCCTCGCCGAGAAGAAGCGGGGCCCCGGCCTCACTCGGGCGCTCGAGGATCTGGCGACAAGTATTTCGGATGAGGTGCGCGCTCGACGCGAGATCGAGACCGACCGGGCGAAGCCGCAGCAGAACGTGCGCATCATCACCCTGATGACCACCGGCCTCATCGTGCTCCTGCCCGTCTTCGGTCAATTCATGGCGCCCTACAGCTCACCCATCGGGCAGCTGCTGCTCGCTGTGTGGCTCATCGTCTACGCCCTCGTCCTGGTCTGGATGAAGCGCATCGTCACCACGCCACCGACACCCCGCCTCCTCGGCCACCAGGAGTAGCCATGTCCTTGCTCACCTTCATCCCCGGCGCCATCGTCGCCATCGGCGCGGTCTTCCTGCTTCTCCCGCTGGCACCCACCAGGCCACAGCTCTCCGACGCGCTTGGGCGTCTCGGCAACAGCAACTTCGTGACCGTCGACTCTTCCCAACAGGCCCGCCCCGAGCGGGTCGGCACATGGGTCCAGAGCCGCCTTCCGGATCTGCCGTTCTTCACCACCCCCGTCGACGACCTCGACCTGGTCGAGATGCCCTCGTGGCGGTTCTACTGGGAAAAGACGCTGCTTGCCCTCACCGGTTTCCTGGCACCCGCCGCGTTCGGGCTCATCATGCAAACCATCGGGGCCCTCCCGATGGGTATCCCCGCACTCATCGGCATCCCGCTCGGCATCGGGCTGTGGTTCATCCCTGACCATGAACTGCGCCTCAAAGCGAAGGATGCTCGGCGCGAGTATGCGCGGGCAGTCTCCGTCTACCTCGAGCTCGTCGCAACCGAACGCCTCAGCGGCAGCTCCGCAGCGGACGCGCTCACGAACGCCGCACGCATCTCAACCAGCCCAGTGTTCCGCCGCATCCGCCAGGAGCTCACCCGAGCACAAATCGCCGGCACACCCCCCTGGACCGCGCTGAGCACGCTCTCCGACCAAATCCGAGTCCCCGAGCTCGGCGAAATCGCCAAAATCATGCGCCTCTCAGGCGACTCCGGAGCCTCGGTCGCAGAAACCCTCCGAGCTCGTGGCAAGACACTCCGAGTGCAGCTCCTCGCTGACGAGCACACGAGAGCCAACGAGGCCAGCGAACGGCTCTCCATCCCGCTCACCCTGCTTGCTTTCGTCTTCGTCGGCATCATCCTCACGCCGCTGATGCTCAACCTCTTCAAGTAGGGCTAGACGGCACGCAGCGCGACAAACACAAGAGGGGCTGGGACGAAGCGTCCCAGCCCCTCCGTCATATTCGATGACTCAATCCCGGGCAACAAACTGACCGAACACTGAACCTGAGATGTGAACTCACGCTCGCTACACAACCGTGATCAAAACTTCGAGCATGTCGAGCGAGCCTCCGGTTACTTTGAACGCACACACGCTGCACTAGTCAAAGGAGACTACTCATGCGCAAGTTCATCCCACCCACGCTCCTCACGATGGCAGCAGCCGTCGCACTCACGTTCTCGATGGCCACTCCCGCTTCCGCCAGCGATTGGGGCGGGTATGCGAACCCCGCGTCAGGTTCTTGCGCGACGAACTTCCTGGTGAAGCAAACCGATGTCGGCACCTGGGCGGGCAACTCCTGGCAGAAGCTCGGGACTCTCCAGATCAAATGGTCGAACGGCTGCCCGGGCAACTACGCGCGCTTCCAAGCAGCCGGCAGCCTCATGCCCCGCTACATCGGGATCAGCATCCACGGACAGGCGGCACCCTACAACAAGGCCGGAGCGAACGAGGAGTACACCACCGTCGCCTACACCAAGGTCATCAAGCTCAACCAGAGCTCGGACAGGGTCTGCGCCTACCTCGATGTCGGAGTCGCCCGCCCGAACTCGCTGCCGCAGAGCGTACCGACCACGCTCGTCGCGAGCCAGGTGCTCTGCGCCTGACCCCGCGGCACGTCGGTGCTTGAACCGGGAACCCGACCAAGCACCAACGTGACACGCACACCAGCCAGAACCGGAGCGACGCCCGGAACTGCTCACCCCTCGAGAGAAATGGCTTCGACGAGCGACGCAGGAGGGGCCGGGACGAAATGTCCCGGCCCCTCCTGCGTTCTCCGTGAACTCAGCTGCCCCCGCGTATGCGTCGACGCAACGGAGTCACCCCACCGCGATCCACGGTGGCGAGCGCCTGATCTAACGCGGCCGCAAGCTCCGCATCGAGGGCGTGCTCGCGATCAAGCATCTCCCTCCCGTAAGCCGCAGCCTCACTCCCCGTCAAGGCCGTCGCGGGTCGCGCCATGGAGACAGACGGATCGGTATGACGCGCCTCGAACGCGGCGTAGTCGAGCTGATCACCCATATCGCTACTCCTCTCGTTTCCTTCCGATACTCCGCCCCGACCAGGGCTTACGTCAACGCTCCGACCGACGCATGAACGGGACGGATTCCGCCGGACCGATGCGACAACGGTGCGGCTCGAGCACTGGGAACCGGCCGATACTCACCGATGCGCCACACACGTCGTCCAGGAGCGCCCGCTGCGCGGATCCTGGGGCCGCAGTCGAGCTCACGAGCAACACCTGGCCGACTGCACGCGCCTCCACGAGAAATGCCTCCGGCACGAACCGCAGTGGTACATTTTCACGTACCAGAATGGAGATGCCGACATGACCGCAATCACCGCCACTGAGGCACGCAAGAGCCTCTTCGGGCTCATCCAGCGCGTGAACGACGACCACACCCCCGTTGAGGTGGTTTCCAAGCACGGCAACGCCGTTCTCATCTCGAAAGATGACTACGACGCCATCACAGAAACGGCCTACCTGCTCCGCAACCCCAAGAACGCGCAACGACTCCTCGAGTCCATGGAGCGCGCACGCCGCGGCGAGACTGAGACGCACGCGCTCATCGAGGAATGAGCCGACAGATCGCGTTCGACCCCAACGGCTGGGAGGACTACCTCTACTGGCATGGGCAAGATCGCAAGACCCTGAAGCGCATCAACCAGCTCATCAACGACGTCCTCCGGGACCCCTTCACCGGCATCGGGAAGCCCGAACCGCTGCGGCACGTCCTGAGTGGAGCATGGTCCAGACGAATCGATGAGACGAACCGGCTTGTCTACTACGTCACCGACGAGCGAATTGTGATCCTGCAAGCGCGCGATCACTACTAGCGGCGACGTCATCAACTCACCGAGGACAAACGACATGGCAGCACCAGCACAACTTCCCAGCGCCCGCCTCATGGAACAGATCCGTGAGGATCTGACGGCGACTGGTTCCGCATACGCGGAGATCGAAGAGCTACCCATCGAAGTGGAGCAATGGCGCGCGCTCGCGCGCCGCGTCGCGCGTGGACTTGGGCGGCCCGTGCAGACTCTCATTCTGCGGGACGGCAGAGTCATCGCTGCCCTCGGGGACTGGCCCGCAACGCCAGAAGAGGAGCGCGTTCACCGCGCCGACCTCCAAGCCGCGGTGAACGCGGCCGCGTTGCCGATATCCGAGGACCTCCGGCAACAGATCTTCCGCACACTGGGGGAGTAGCCACCATCAGCGGATCGCGACGGACTGGATTCCCGCAAGAGGCGAAAATGGCCCCCACCTCCAGGTGGCGGAAGCGGGAGCCCATGCCTCGACTCTGGGGAGCGTCTGCGCGCCAACCCCATCTTCGACCCATCTCGCATCACAGCAGTCGAGGTGCACTCGTCCCGCCGCCCGCACGGCGTGAGGCCTGCGCGTGATGGGCTTGTGCAAGAGGGTGGACGACGGCACCTCGTCTCACTTGTCTGAGACGACAGCGATCGCGGCTGCTTCGACTGCATCCCAGGCTTCTTGGGTCTTCCATACGTTCTGGAGGGTGGCGCTCCGGATCTCGTCCGTGACTTCTTTCTTGATGAGGGCTTCGAAGCGATCTGGAGCGTTCACACAGTCGATCGCATATTTCAACGTGGACAAGAACGTCTCGTCACTAACGAGCAGCCTCAGTCGACGTGCCGAGTCAGTCAGCAGTTTCTGATCGGCTGCCATGGCACGGCCGGTGTCGGTCTCGACCCATTCCTCCCAGTCGCGCGCTTGCCACGCCCTCTTGTAGGTCATGAGCACCATGATTTCGATCGCCCGCGACCAGCGGTGGGCTGCAGCGACGCATTCGACGACGGCGTCCCGAATCTGTTCATTGCGCTTTGAGACGCGTTCGCGCTCAGCCGTGTTGGCGCCAGCGAGCAGACGATCTTGGAGCATCTCGATCTCGCTGCGTGATCCGCGCTCGGTGGCTCCTGGCTGGCGGACAAAGATCGTCCCCTCAGCGATGAGCGGGCCTTTGGCTGGTTGGAAACCCTTCTGCAGCAACGCGATCCTGTCGCCCACCCGAGGAGGTTCGACTGTGATGACCAGCACCTCGGTCCCCTCGACATCGACCAGGCGTTGATCCCAGAGCGGGGAGCCATGCCCGGTATAGCGACGCAGCGCATTCAGCACTTCGGCACTGTCAGGAACCACCTGGCCGAGCAGAGTCCCCGGCTCGGCACCGACGACGACGTAGCCGACGCCCTCGAACGCGGAGGCAGCGACGTCCACGGGGCGATTCGCGAGTCCAAGAATCGCGCGAGCGATGGCGAAGGACGCGTCGGCGCTCAGGATGTTTGCGTAGCCGGACTTCCACTCAATCGAACGAGATTCGTCGCCTTTGTCGGCACCCATCACTGCTTGGATCAGAGTGACGAGCTGGTCATGCGTGCGTAGAGCTCGGGAAGTGTCGATTCGCAGGGGCATGCCAAGATCGTAGAGGCGTCCCAGATCGAGAGTGGCTGTTCCTCGGATGAGCCCTGCAGGGAACTGGAACCGCCGCCATCGTGTCTGAAGCACGAGTAAGGGGTCGGGGAGCCGAGTGTGAGCTCAGTGAACTTCGCCGTGGTGGTAGTTCACGAAGTGTGTCAACTCAGGGGATCCCCAAGAACTTGCCGCGGTGTAGTGAGAGTGGGAGAACCAAGGCTTTGGTGTGTAGGTCGACGCTTTGTCTCCTAGCACGCTCTCCAGCGGCCGCAGGAGTGACGAGTGGCTCCTAGGGGCTGTTGCTGCGCGATCGAGCCAAACAACGAAGTCGAGGGTTGATGACAGAACGAGCACCATGCCGACGTTGTTTCGGATGGTTTTCCAGTCAGCTTTTTGCCTGGCGTGTACGGGCGTATGTAGCAACACGAGGAGCTCAACGCGGCCTCCGTTCGCGAGGTAGTCGAGGGCGATGTTGCCGCCGTGGCTGTGTGCGAATGCTCGGTGGAGGCCGTTGAAGTCTCGTTTGGTGACCCATTTGCTCAGCTGGGAAGCAGCGGCGACACGTCCCGACTGCGAGTAGGCGCCTCCCCAGGTGAACGACGAAGAGGTGCTGGTGTACAGGTCGCTGGCGACGCTCGATTGGATCTGCTTCGCGGTCGGATTCGTAGGCCAGAACCAACTCTCAGGACCCGCATCGCCGGAGCGAGTCCCACCGATCAGGACACTGGGTGGCCGAAGGGGACCGTTCTGAGTGAGTTGGCTAGTCGGGGAGCTCGGTCGCGCGATCCGGTCCAGTCCGAGGTTGCGGCGTGCGACTTGGCCCAGAGCGCGGAGGTCGGGATCATCTGATTGTGCGAAAACATTCGCCGTGGATTCCAGGAACGTCGCGGTGGGCTGGATTTTGCTGAGGGCAGCTGTCGCCACTGCTCGCAAGTTCTCATCGGGGCTCCATAGATGCGCGGAGATGAACGCCATCGCGGAGAGCGCGTCTTCGGACTCGAGAACTCTATTCCAGGCACTGCTCACAAAGTCCGGCCGTTGCATTGCAGTAGCCACTGCTACTTGCTCATCGATCCACCAGCTGCGTTGTGGGGACTCGGTGGTCGATGGGACTTCGAAGGTGTCATGGATCAGCCTGGTCAGGATCCACGCATTCAGATCATGAAGGGGAGTTGCTGGGGAGATCTGCAGGGAGTAGGGATCTAGTTCTGGCGCTTCGGAGTCCAGTTGCTCACGAATCTCTCTATTTTCAGGGGTCAGTAGGACCGTGAGGGCGATGATTCTCGCGATGGTGTTGGGGGTCGCTTGCCGGCCTTCAGAGTCGAGTCGACTATTGAGGGGCGTGGGCTGGAACTCTTCGTAGCTGATCAAGTTGAACCTTTCGTTGGACTCATTCTGGCCCAAACAGCGACCCGCGCTCCTCGAGCATCATGAGTGCGGTGGTGTGATCTGGTAGAAGAAGAGCCCCATACCTTCGACGCCTTCTGTCCAGCGATGAAACGCACTGTCGGCTACGAGATGGACGATCGCGTACGACCTGCTGGACACATGACGCGGCTCGATCGTCCATCGCAGTTCGACCTCGTCTCCTTCCACAATGACCTGGTCGACACCGCCCGGGGCTACCGCAAGATGCCAACGCAGCCCTCGACCGTGAGGGTCAGTGCCGCGGCACCGGAAGGTAACTACATCTCCGACCTCAAGCACCTGGTCGCACTGGACATAAGGGTTCGAGGTCTGAAGTGTTGCAACTCCATCGATTCGATTTCCGAAGCTATCTACCACTTCCTCGATGCGCGCGAAGTGCTCACCGCTAGGTGCTTGGGTGCTCATATACAGCGTCACTCGATTCCTAATTTCCCCAGAGATGCCAGCCAGAAGGGCTTCCTCGAACGGGAGCAAATCACGACTGTGCGCAACAGTGTTTCGAAGGTCGTCAAAACGATCAAGCAGCGCCCCCGTCACAGCCTTCTTGCCAAGGGCGGGCGCCACGTCGTTCCAGTTCTTCTTCACTAGACCGACGAGTTCGTAGAATTCGGCGTAGGCCAGGGGGTCGGACGCCACGGCAGCGACGCCTCGCGTCGTGCGCTTGCGCTCTTCTTCGAGACGCCGAGCTTCCCATTTGGCGATGGTCTCTGCGCTAACAGCTTCCTGGAGCCATGAAGCGCCGGACTTCTTCTCCAGCACATAAGCGAGCAACTGTCGGAGGGCACCTTCGCAGCTCGACAGAGCAACGGAGGGAGGAGGGTGAGACACCGCCGCCCTAGTGGGTCCGTGGTTCCGCGCTGTCGCGGGGGACGATCGCGAGCTTGAGATTGAGGGCATCGAGGAGACTGTGGAGCGTCTTCTGTGTGGCGTTGGCGACACCGCGTTCGACTCGGCTGATTTCTGGCTGACGTACACCGCTGAGCTCGGCGAGCTCAGGTTGCGTCAGGTTCTGGCGTGTGCGCGCTTCTGCGAGGCTGGCGCCGAGCGCTGCACGTTCCGCCATCTCGGTGCGGAAGGCGCTGCCGGCAGCGGCGTGGACGGCGTGAACCTCGGGAGTCCAGTCAGCTTTGCTTCGAGCGGCGAGCTCGCGGTAGCTCTTGGCCATGAGGGTCCTCCTTCGAGTGTTGAGTACTACGCCTCAGTATGCGTTTTAACACATACTGAGTCAAGTGGGGTCACTACCCAAGGCCCTTCTTTGCGCGGGCTGCAGCCTTCGCCTCGGCGACCTTCCAGGCCGTCAGCGCCTTGCGAGCCCTCTTGATTTCAGCGTTCTGACGCTTTTCTGATGGGTCCTTCTTCTTGTCGTAGCCGCCGAGGAGCAGGACGATTTTCTTGCCATGGAACGTGCAGAATGCGCGGAGGAGCACGGTGCGGCCCTCGGGATGGCCTGGCGGCGGTTTCACGCCGGCGTCTGAGCAGAGCGCTGCGAGAGATTTCTTGACGCGGAACTCGTACAGCCCCTTGCCGAGGTTCTTGCCCCACTCCGATTCGCAGATGTCGGGGCCGTGGAGTGTGAGCACGGACTCGATGGCCTGGTCGAGCACTGCTTGCTCGTATGAGGGCAGCCGTGTGAAGAACCGCTCGAAGCGGTTTCCCTCATACTCGACTGTCCATTCGTCTGTCGGCGCCTCTGTCATGGCATGACACTAGTCCCAGCAACAAGCCTCAGTTGCTCGCTGCGCCTAGACCGCTGGACTTCCAAGAGTCTTTGTTCATATTGAACGTTCCGCGTTGCCCAATGAGCCAACGCTGGCTCTGTTCGGCCATTATCGGGTTCAGGGGCAGCGGGTCCGGGAGGTCATTGCCAATCACCAGGAGCTGCGTGGGAGACAGTGGGAAGGAAACTGTCGATAGGCCAGACCCCTCGGACTCCTGCCACAGCAGGACAGCGCCGTCTCCGGTCGCCAAGAAGCTGCCATCGGCCGATTGCGTGACCTGCCACGACCAGTCTTCGATACTGCGAGTAGCCAACCGGACTACTTCCGGGAACGACTGTGAGAGCAACATCCTGTCCGCCATGTTGAAATCGACGTCCTTCATCTGGCCGTCACTCATCATCATCACAGCAGGGGTCCCGACGTTCGCCTGGTCTGCGTACCGTCCCCGGTCCAGATGCATGTCGAGAAACGCGATCAACGACGTTTTCTCTGATCGAGACAGCCCATGGCCGCCCCGCAGTTTCGCGATCGTAGGGATCCCCTTGCTCTCGATTCGCGCGTATTCGCCTTCGAGGTCATGGGTGAGCACCGAGGGTTCGTATGCGTAGCTCACGACCGTAGCGTTTTCGAGCGAGGAAATGAAAGCGCGTTGATGTTCCATGTCGATGACCTCCACGCGTCCGCGCGAGTCCGCCCAGGCACGGAGGTACCCCTTGGAAACCATGTGGGCTCGTTTCACCTTCAAGCTGCCAGACCCCCGCAA
Organism: Pseudoclavibacter sp. AY1H1; assembly: GCF_002931055.1. Taxonomy (GTDB): domain Bacteria; phylum Actinomycetota; class Actinomycetes; order Actinomycetales; family Microbacteriaceae; genus Pseudoclavibacter. The sequence goes on from NZ_PSXX01000019.1 coordinate 43,817, forward strand.
GTGTCCCGGCGCTTGGGGTTCAGTTCCACGGACAAGGCATGCGGCGCTCGCACCGTCACCGCTACAACTTCCACACTTCGCATGAGACTTGACTCCTGTCTTGGTCGCGCGCAACGCACCCTGCGTCAGATCTCCGCTGCGACAGCGGGAAACGGCTTGCCGCCGTCGTGCTTGCCATCCAGCCGTGCATCTCTGTCATGGAGACCCTATTCGTAGACCTGCTCAGCGTGCTCCTGGCCGTGCGGCCCCTGCGACACGAGCTCGGGAATCCTGAGAGTCCACGAACCATCCGTGTCACGACCAGCGATCGACTCAAGTGCTCGAGCACCCACAATCAGGACCGCGTCTCGTCGCCCTCGTCAGACCTGATGGTGAGGTGCGGGAATACGTCGCTCGCGCCGCTGATCACCGACAGATCCTGACCAACTGGGTTGAGCTGAGGAGGCACCCACACGACCACTGCCGATTCTGGAAGGCTGTGGGTCTCACTGCTTCCACCACTCGTGAAGTGCACGACATAGTCGGGCACTTCACGCTTTTCGGGAGTGTCTGCATCCCAGTCGAACCCGAAGCCCGTGAGCCGATAGGCAATGCCCTCGTCATCGAGGTACAGCGTGCCGATCTCCGCCTGGTCTTTCGCCATGATGGCCCCTCTCGCCTTCACTTGCTCTCGTCGACATTGGCACGCCGGTACAGGTCATGGAGCTCAGCCCACCGCGCCTGTTCCGCCAGCCGGTGCTCCTCGCGACGCTGTCGACGCCATCGAAGCACCAGCACGGCGAGAGCTGCAAGCATCAGAAGCGCACCCACGATGAACACCGGCCACCGCACGCCCGCCATGCCTCCACCAACGATCACGCCGGCACCAACCCCGAGCGGGGCCAACCACAGAGGATTTGCCACCTCGCGCAGTGCCCCGCCTAGGGCCGATTCCCTGAACTTCATGTTCACTAGTTTCCACCGCCGAGGATGCGCGCCTGCACCAGAGGCAGGAGCGCGGCACGTTGCGAGTGATTCAGTTTCGCGAAATGTCGCGTCAGCACGCGGAGCGCGTCGTCAAACTCGTCCGGCATTTCGCGGAGCCCCCTACGAACCCGCGCGACGACCACAGATTGCTGGTACTCCGCACGATCCAACACTCGCCACTCAGCAATCTCAGCTTCGTCCGACCACACGTCGACGACGCGCGGCGCGTGCTCGCCCGCGACATAGGTACTCGCTGGCTGATCTGCTGGCCGCGAGATCTCGAACACGGCTCCGATCGCCTGATCGCGCGAGTACTTCTTCAGACTTCCGTAGAGCGATTCCTCACGCCTGACCGGCATGTACCAGTGGGCGATCTTGCCGGAAGAGCCCACCCGTCGACCGACGTAGACAACTCGCTCCTTCAGCACCGTCTCAGACGAAGCGACGGCGCCATCACCTATCGATACCTCAGCCATCGGACGGCTGTCGCGCGGCCGCTTCGAGGACAGCTCGAGCGCGCGTTCGGTAGATGGCACGAAGAGGCGCGTCGTCGAGCAACGCGTCCCACGCGCCCTCCGCATCGCCAGCAGCAGCTGTGTCGTACACGAACAGGCGCCGCGCTCCGGCCTCTATTCCCGCGCGTGTGACCACACGGTCAAGCAACCTCTCTCGCTCCGCGGAGCGCACCCTGTCGTCGTGCATGGCCTTCCAACGGAACCAAGCGTCATGCGCTTGCTGGAACGTCTCCGAGTACCAGCCAAACGACCCACGGAGGAGAGCCTTAACCACAAGCTCGAACATCTGCCGATCGGTGAGGATCGCTTTCCCGCTGGTGGCAACCTCCTCGACGCTCGGCTCATCGCTGGCCGCAGGTTCGTCAGCGATCACCGCGAATACGGCATCGGCCAGATTCTCACTGAGGTCAGGCCCCGTGAGCGAGCGGGAATCCTCCCAATCCGTTCGGCACTTGTCCATGGCAGCGATGAGCCGCGCTCGGTTGGGTCGTTTCGCGCGCTCCAATTGCTCTGCCAGGTTGACCTTCTGGGTCACCTCGTAGGCCAGATCCTTCTCCAAGACCTCGATTCGATCGAGGAGCTCCTGATCACCCTCGGGTTTGAGAGCGAGCGACGAGAGCACGGCGTCAACACCGCACTGCACCGCATGGCAGTAGGAATCGGGCAATGGATGCGGTCCGAGACCTTCGTCAACCGTACGGTTGATGCCGTCCGCGATCATCTGCTCCCGGTTGGGTCGTTTCGCGCGCTCGTCTGCGCGTGCCCACTCCATGAGCTCCCGAGCAGCGACTTTCGCCTTGTGGGTCCACTCGTCCGAGTCAGAGCCCGGGTACTCAATATTGCTGATCGCGTCATACACGCGGGTGAGCTCGTACGGTTCGTACTCCAGCTCAAGAGGCCGGCCTTGTTCTTCAGCCATGGCTATCGTTCCTTCCTGGTTTCGTGGACGAGGATCCCAGCCTCGAAGAGCAGCTCGACCGCTTCGGTCTCGTCGGCCGCGTCGACGACAATCCCGACTCGCTTCGTCACTCGGACCCACCTCGCTCAGAGGCTGCCTGCAGAGCGGCCTCCTCGATACGCCGAACCGCGCGACGCAGCGCGTACAGGGGCTTGGTATCAGGGAACCGAGGCTCGACTTGCAGACCCCGGAGACGAGAAGCGAGGATTTCGAGTTCATCGGCACTGAAGGCCAGGAGCACGTCCCCGTCCACGAGCGGCAACTGCCCATCCACCTCAGCGAGCACCGATCGCGCGCGGCATGCACGAACCTCGTCACCCACCTCGAGCTCTCCAAGAGCGGCACGCACCACCGAGAGCGTCTGCTCCGCGCGAAACGCTCGACGATAGGCCCGTTCCGCCGACTCCGCGCACGAATGCCCGTCAAGCGTCTTCGCTCCCGCCTCGAGCTCGATCGCATCAAGCATCGCTTCGCCCTGACGGCGCGCGGAATCCTGATCGATCACGTCGCTCACGAAGCTCTCTCCGCCTTCGCCGTCGTATCTCCGCTACTTGCCCGCGCCCAGGGCGGACCTTCTGAAGTTGCATCGAACCTGCATTCACCTGGAACCCTCCTTCATCGTTTCTCCTACCCAAGTAGTGGCGACCGTGAGGGTCTCCTTGGACATGGGATGGTCGTGGTCTCATCGCAACTGCACGAAGCCGCGTTCGGTAAGCTCGCGCGTCTCCGGCTCGACCTCGTAGCCATCGCGGAGGGCCCGGAGTGCACGCTGCAGCTGCGCACCAAGGGCGCATCGGGCCAGACGACGTACGGCTGAAATGGGGCAGAATTCATTTCGCCCTGCCCCTCCAGAACGCCCTGATCTAGAATCTGTTGCATGCGCCAGAACTCGAATCCCACGGGACGCTCCGTCGCTCGCAACTCGAGCACCGGGCGATTCGTTGTCGCGCACACGCACATCTCGATCCCGCAGGAGCGCGTCTCCAACGACGGCGACTCAACTCCCCGCCAGACGAAGACCGTGAAGCGTGAGGACGCGCTCGCAGCAGCCAAGCGCATAGCGGCCCGCAACAAGGAGCTCATGCGCCGGCTCGCATGAGCGAGGACGACTACTTCTTCCTCGACTACGACATCGTCGCGATCATCAACGAAACCTTCTGCGGCGCCGGTGCCGGCATCCGCGACCCCGACGGAGTCATGGGAATCGTGCTCAGACCTCGCCAAGAGTTCTTCGACCAGGTCATGTTCCCCGGCGTCTTCATGAAGGCAGCCGCACTCCTCCACGGGTTTGCCACGACGCAGTACTTCACCGACGGCAACAAGCGAACCTCGTTCCTGACAGCCACGGTGTTCCTGGAATCGAATGGATACGAGTGGATCGGACCACACGTCGACGACGCCGAAGAATTCCTTCTCCGAGTGGCAGCGAATCAGGTCGATGTCACTGACGTCGCGGCATGGCTAGAGGCCCACTCGAAGCCCAGACTGTAACGCCTGACCGTTGCCCTCCCGAGATGGAGGCCGTCCCCTCAAAGGAGGCCGCCGAGGTGCCCCGAGTGAACGTCGACGCGAGACGCGCACCTCATACGTGGCTGGACACGAGCCTCGTCCAATAACTAGGAACCCGCCTCGCACAGGCGATCAAAACGCGACCAGCCATCCTTCAACAACCGGAAGGAGAGCAAGTATGGCTCCACAATGTGGCCCAAATCTCCGCCCGCCATCATCGTCCCAATCCCGCCCCTAGCGCCGCTCTTGATCACGTCCGCACGCTCGAACATCGACCAGCCCAGAACATGCGCATCAGCGCTCATCTGACGCCACAGCAGACGCCCGTCAAGACGAGCCTCTGGATCCTCGAACCGGAGATCCAACGCTGCCTTGATGACGTGGGTTTGGGTGAATTGCTGCTGCGACCTTCGAGCGTCTTTCACCTGCCCGACTCGCGTTTGACACCACTCCAGCTGTGATGCGAGCAGGGCACGCTGCGCCACCGTCAGCATCCGCACATCTTGCTCACCGAGATGAGCCCGCTTCTGCCGGTACATCTCACCAATCAGCATCAAGCCCCGCTCACGCCGCTCCTCGCGATCCGGAGCCGCGAGAATCCACACGGCCTGCGCCGCTCCCATGAGGGCACTCCGCAGCACGGTGAAATGCGCCCCTGGGTACAGCTGGTCTGCCTCAATCAAGTCGCGCGCAGCCCGGAGGTGCTCACCAGCGAGAACCAGCGAAACTCGGCACACTTCGCTGATGGGATGCCACGGAAATACAGCGTCATCGAGATGGAGTTCACTCCCGATCTCCGGCTCCTCCGGAGGATTGCGCCCAGCCCTGTACTGCCATCGGGCAAGATGCGCATAGGTCGCGCGGATGGCCTCGAGGGACACCGATTCACTCATGTCAGCAATCCTGCACCTCGCGCGGCTAGCACCTGCGCACCGACGGGTGCCAGTGTCTAACTCGGTAGCGGGGGATGAAAGAGTTGCTCAGAGCGCCAATTCGAGAAACCCACGCCCTGCGCGTGGGTTTCTGCGTTTGCCGCCCAGGACGCACTAACCACGGTGGCCGTTCTTCTTGCGCCGAGCCATGCACCAGAGCTGCGCGGCTTCGCAGATCGCTCCGCCGACGAGTAGCAGCACGGGGACCCCCAGAGCCAGGTACGCGAAGACCTCCGAGATCCCGATGCGAACCGTCACAGAAACAGCGACGTCGACGAGCAAGAACGCCAGGATCGCGGCAGCGGCAGCGAGAGTGAAGGAATCACCCACGCTCCGCCAGGCCAGCTGACTCCGTGATTCAGCTTCCATCGTTTGACGCGTGGGGCGCGGCGCCCTTGCCCGCCTGACGTGCGGAACACGTACCTTCATCGAGTTTCCTCACCGTTGATTTGTATACAGAGGTAGTGGCGGCCCGCGAGGCCACCTTGGACATGAGTCAGTCGGGGGCCTGTCACAGTTGCCCGCGGCCGCGGTCGATGAGCTCGCGGGTCTCCGCTTCGAGCTCATAGCCGTCGCCGAGGCCCTGGAGAGCGCGCTGCAGCTGCAGCGCAATGCGCTCGAACCCGACACGATCGCCAGCGAGCTGCTCAGCCAGGAGCGCGTCGCGCCAGACCAGCTCATTCAGCGATCCCATACTGCGAGCCCTCGCAGCGACCGCGCGAGCTCGCGCGACGTCGCCAGCATTGATGTACCGCTGGAACAGGACATGGCAGAGATCGTCGACCGTGGCGAGCATTCCCATCCGCAGGGACTCGGCCCACCCGTAGCGGTGGTCAGGCACATCGGCGAAGGGCTTGCCCTGGACGAGGTCGAAGGCCGCCTGCAGGCGCACGGTAGGTGCTTGCTCGACGTCGTCGCCGACCAGCTGCAGAAGCACTTCCCAGTCCGAAGTGACCGATTCGTGGAGCTGGTATGCGGCGGCGGTGCCACGAGGAAAGTACGGGGCACCGTCGGATGCGTGGCCGAGCCAACGACGAGCGCGGGAGGTCAACGTGTTTCGAGTACTCGACGCCGACGAACCCTCCGCCGGCCGACCCGGCCACAGCGCATCATGCACCTCAACAGCCGACGCAGCTGGGCGAGTAGCCAGCAGCGCAATCAGCTCGATCGCCCGCGAAATCGTCGCCTGGTTCGGTCGCCCCGTCTTGTCGTTGACCGGCTCATCGCCCGCAGCATTGTGCAGACGAACCGTGCCGAACAGCTGCACCCACGGCCGAGACTTCAGAGGCGCAAGAATGCGCGCAACCTCAGCACGTGGCGACGACATGGGCTGGAATCTCGGAGTGAAACCAGCGTCACCATGACTATCAGGCTGTTGCTGCAGCCATCGCAGACCTGCAATGCTTCGCATGTCGTCTCTTTTCCTTGCACAGGGTTGGGGAAGACCGCCCCCGGTGTTGGTAGCGCCGGGGGCACCTTCGTTTTTTACTCACACCACAGAGGTGCAACAAGAACGGAATTGGTAGTTCCGGTTTCGTTGATTTGACCGTATAGACAAATTCCTGACTTGTCTACTACTGTCAACAAGATGGCAACGAGAAGAGTCGAGCTCGGCCCCGTGGGCGAGGCATTGGCGCGCAACCTGAAGCACCTCCGTGAGGCTCGACAGCTGCGACTCGACGATTTGGCGGAGCTGCTAGCCCAGGCAGGGCGCCCTCTTTCCAAGACGACCCTCAGCCAGATTGAGACGGGCGGACGGCGCGTCGACGTCGATGACCTCGTGACGATTGCCCAAGCCCTGCGCGTAGAGATTGCCGACCTACTCGCCTCTCCCTCGACATCCGAGTTTCGTGCTGCCGTCGAGCACGCCGAGGCCGAGCTCACTGCGCTTCACCGCCAGTGGGGCGCCTTCCTGGACGCACGTTCGGCCATATCGCTACTAACCGAAATCGACACAGACCACCCGGACCCCGCTGGCACAGAGGCAACAGCCGACCTCCAAGCGCGAGCTGAGTCCCTCGCTCGGCTGTCAGCCGAAGACCTCCTCACCCACTTGCAGGAATCTCACCCGAAACCCGGGCGATAGATCAAAGCCACGAACCAGTTGCCTTGCACGCCAACCGGTCGCAACTCATCTGCATGAGCCGCTCGCCGCAGGCCTTCTCCCTGACCTCATGTGCCACACACCCCTGGCACTGATTCAGCTTCACAACCTCCGCCCGGCACCCCTCAGTGCCGGGCGAGCCTGCTTCAGACCCGACTACCGCTCCCCACACCGATCGGGTAGGTGAACTCGATTCACTAGCGCGACAGCGCGGACGTTGGACACGAATTGTTGACCTGAGAGCAACACGAGTGCCGTGGTGCGACGAGGCCTAGAGAATGCGAGAAAATTCCCAGGGGGGGACTTGTCCAAACTGTGGGGCAAGTCAGCCACTACCTAGATGGAATACCAGCACACTTCACCAAGGGGGCTTCACATGCTCAGCACCATCCGTACTCGCATCCGCACGATCACTCGCGCGCCCGAGCAGGGCGCTTCCGCTGTCGAATGGATCTTCATCGTCGTAGGCGCACTCGTCATCGCCGGCATCGTCATCGCGGCCATCACCGCATTCGTGCAGGGCCAGATCGCCGAGCTCCCCGGATAGCCCGATGCGCACCCCAAGAGAGGGGGAACGCGGCTCCTACAGCGTGGAGGCCATCATGGTGCTCCCCGCGCTCCTCGTCATCATCTTCGCGATCATCCAGGGAGCAGCATTCATGCACGCCGGAAACATCGCGCAGGCGGCCGCACAGACCGCGTACGAACAGACGCGACAGCTCAACGGCACCGTCAGCGACGGCATTTCCGCTGGCTTGGACGCGGCCAACAGCGGAGGGGAAGCACTGGCTCACGCCAACGTCAACGTCACCCGGACGGCAACAGACATCGACGTGACCGTGACCGGGGAGGCGCCGAGCATCCTGCCGTGGATTCCGTTGCATGTTGAGCGCTCCATCACGGGGCCAGTCGAACGGTGGGTCGAATGATGTTCGGTTTCAGACGAGCACGCAACGGCGAACTCGGCAGCGAGCGAGGCTCTCTCGCTGTCGAGTTCGCCGTCGCTGGACCAATCCTGATCCTGATCGTCGCTTTCCTCATCGCCGGAGCCCGACTCACCGTCGCCGGCAACGCAGTTGAATCCGCAGCCGCGTCCGCGGCCCGTGAGGCCTCCCTCTCGCGCAGCGGATTCGAAGCACAGATGAACGCGACCGAGACCGCTCAGCTCACGCTGTCCCAGTCCGGATACGCGTGCGACGCACTTTCGGTCTCGATCAACGACTCAGGGCTCGGAGCGCAACTAGGTGAGACCGGCGTCGTGTCCGCGACGATCAATTGCACGGTCAGCATGAGCGACATCGCGCTCCCAGGCCTCGGAGGAACACGAACCCTCACCGCGACAGCCAATAGCCCCGTCGACGCGTACCGAGAGAGGAATGACTAGCCATGTTCCGCAACCTCAACCAGGCCGAGAACGAGCGAGGCTCCACCGCCCTGTTTCTGGTCCTCACGGTCGTCTCCCTCGTCCTCATCATTGGCCTCGTCGTCGACGGTGGCGGCAAGGTACAAGCAGCCACGAACGCACAACAGACAGCAGCCTCCGCGGCTCGCGCCGCAGCGAACTCGATCAGCGGGACCACGATGGTCGGCCAGACACTCTCGGTCGACAGCTACAAGGCCCAGGAGGCCGCGAGCGGCTACATCGCCGCCAGCGGCATGGAAGGAACCGTAGCCGTCGACGGGTTCACCGTGACCGTCACGACAAGCACCACCTACGCGACGAGGTTCCTCAGCCTCATCGGCATCACACATCTGCCCGTCGACGGACAAGCAACCGCACAACTCATCGACGGCCCGACCGGCTGAGCCAGAAAGAAGCCCATGAAGAAACTCACCACCATCGCCGCGGGGTGCGGCATCCTCGCCACCATCGCCCTCGCGGGCTGCAGCCCAGCGTCAGAGACCACGCCGACTGACACGCCATCGACGTCAGCAGCGACGTCGACCGAGACAGCAACACCCACTGCAGAAGCGATCACCGCGGATCCCTATGTCACTGAGGCCCCCAGCTCCGCAGAAGAAGCAATCAGTTTCGCCTCAACAGCGGATGCGACCTTCGACGATCTGGTCTGGGCCCTCTACGCGAACCCTTCCGCTTCCGCGGACCTCGGCGCCCTCGCAGCAGGTGACCCTCTCGACAAGGCGCTGGAGAACGCAGCGACACTGAAAGATCTTGGCGCCCACATCGAGGGAGATTCGAGCTTCGAGGTGGACCGTTCGGCAACGTACACCCAAGACACGGTCGATCAAGGATCCGGCCAGTCAGTCCCATTCGGACTGGTCAACCTCAAGGGCTGCGCCGACTACTCCCGAGTCAGCATTGTCCGCGCCTCAGGCGAAATTGAACCCTTCACGGACCCACAACGAGTGCGAGTCACCTCTGTGCTCGTTTACTCACCTTCCGACGGTCGCTGGGTTCTCACCGGCGGCGGGACCGACGAACCGGTGACGACATGCTAACTAAGGAATCCCGTCGCACGATCATCCGAACAGCAACCATCGGAGCTCTCCTCCTCAGCCTCGTCGGCATTGCTACTCCGGCCTATGCAGCCGGAACTTCCATCGGCATTGACGGAAACGGCGGGGGAGCACCCGCCGTTCCATTCGACGGCACCGCTGCCACGTGCGGAGGCAACTTCCTACCCGCCCGCGACGGTGGAGCCGGCACATGTATCGAAGTCGCTGGCGAAGGCGGCGGAGGGGGCGGCGGACCGGCTGCTCCTGCAGTCCCGACCATGACACCGGCCGAGGCCGCACAGCAGCTCGTGAACTCGTTCAACCTGCAGCCGGTCGACATGGGCATGGTGCCGGAAAGCAACCCTGAATGGGGTCACCGACGTAGCTACGTCGGCGTTCCGATCTGGATGTGGGCTTCAACACAGACACCACTCAACTGGGGCACCTATACGGCCTCCGCAGCGATCGGCGGGCACGCCATCACCGCCAACGCGAACGTGACCTCCGTCACCTGGACGATGGGCGACGGATCAACCGTGACTTGTGGTGCCGGCAACGCCTACTACGAGTCCTACGGCGTGGTCGAGTCGCCCTCCTGCGGTCACGTCTACACGAAGACCAGCGCCAGCCAGCCAGGCGGAAAGTACGCCGTGACCGCGACCAGCAACTGGTCCGTCACCTGGTCGACCACGGCCGGCGCCGGCGGCGTCATCCCAACCAGCACAACCACCACGACTGAGATCGAGATCCTCGAGCTCCAGGCCGTGAACATCTAGCGAGGACCGCTCATGCTTCGTCGTCTCACCTCCGGACTGGCTTCCCTCGTCGTCCTGTTGGGTCTGCTCGTCGGGATTCCCGTCGCGCTGATCCTGCTCGCCGGTAACCCGTTCCCCGATGGCCTGATGGGAACGCTGATGGCGGCCACCAGGCCGGACTACGGCGGGCAGCTGCTCATGGGTACGTTGCTGCCGCTCGTCGGGTGGGCGGCGTGGGCGTACTTCGCGTTCTCGGTGGTCGTCGAGGCGATCAGCATGGTCCGTGAGGGCCGTCTGCAGCCTCGATCCGCTCGCCGCTCGTCCGGGGCGTTCAACCCCGGACGAGCGTTGGCGTCGACGCTGCTCTCGGCGATCGCCATCATGATCGGTGGCACCGCGATCGCGGGCCCAGCCATGGCCGACGTCGCACCTCAGGTGCAATCAGTGTCGAGCTACCAGCAGGCGGCAGATGAAGCACCTACGAAGACGAACCAGGACGACGAAGCCGCACCCGCAGCGGAGCAAGAGGCGCGGCGGGGACCAGTGGTGACGGTGAGCTACGGCGACTCTCTCTGGAGCCTCGCCCAGACGCACCTCGGTCAGGGCGAGCGTTATATGGAGATCGCGCAGCTCAACATCGGCGTCCCACAAGCTGACGGACGAGCGCTCGGCGCAGACCTCTGGCTCTCCTCCGGCTGGGAGATCGAACTGCCCGCCGACGCGGCAACAGCGGCAACCACCCCGGACAGCGTCCAGCTGCAGGAAGGCCGGACGCTCTACCAAGTCGCGGAAACCTACCTGGGCAACGGGGACCGCTACCCCGAGATCGCCGCGGCATCCGGGATCATCGACGCGAACGAGATCTCAGCCGGCACGACCCTCACGATGCCGACGGCATCCAACGCTCAGCAGAGCGGACCCCAGGCAGCACCAGAGCAGGCCACTCCATCCACGCCCGAGGTAGCAGCACCGGTAGAAACGCCCGCACCCGCCCCAGTGGCACCAGCAGCGCCTGCGAACCCTGCCACGACGGCGCCTGCACCTTCCCCAACCGCGTCGGCCTCGACAGCAACGACAGCCGACGCAGAGATCCCGACGCAGGTCGAGGAAGACGTCGACGAGGAGGACAACATCCTGCAGGTCGTCGGCGGCATCGGCGGACTCCTCGCGGCCGGACTCGTGAGCTGGCTCGGCGCGCGGCGCCTCATGCAGCTGCGTCGCCGCAGAATCGGCCAGCGCATCGCCATGCCAACCGGTGAAGACGAGCAGATCGAACGGGAGCTGCGCGCGACCGCGGCCCCGCACACCCTCGACGACGTCGACCGGGCACTTCGCGCACTCGCCGTCTGGGCGCAGGACGGCGACGGCGAGCTGCCATCCATCTACGCCCTCCGCCTCGCACCCGAAGAGATCGCGCTCTACCTCGAGACCCCCTTGGAGTTGCCGGCCCCGTTCCGTCCCGTGTCTGAGGACTCGATGGCGTGGACCGTTGACCCGAGCGAGATCACTCTGGACCGCACGCCGGCCGCTCCCTACCCAGCCCTCGTCACGCTCGGTCAGGACACCACGGACGCTCACCTGCTCGTGGATCTCGAACGCCTCGGTGCACTCAACATCCACAGCGATGACGACGAGCTCGCACATGGGGCACTCACGGCTCTCACAGTGGAGCTCGCAACCTCCCGCTGGGCCGAAGACCTGCAGATCACGCTCGTCGGCCTCGCTCGAGGACTCCCCGTGCAGCTTCAGACCGGTCGAGTGCGCCACGTCGACGACGTCGCCACGTTGATCCGCAACCTCGAGGGGCAGGCGACATCGACCCTCGCGACCCTGCACGAGCTCGGCGTCGAGAGCATCGACCAGGCCCGCGGCCTCAACCCCGACGCGGACGCATGGGTTCCGGAGATCGTGATCCTCGGCGACGAACTCAGCGACGAACACCAGGCGCGCCTGACGGAGCTCGTCACGCAACTGCCTCGCGTCGGTATCGCCGCCGTCGCCAAAGGACAGCTGGCAGGGGAGTGGCGGTTCGACGTCGCGAACTCGACGAGCTCCCAACTCACCCTCCCCGGGGACCAGGGCAGCATCGAGCTCAAGCCCCAGGTCCTCAGCCGTGAGGACTACGAGCGGATCCTGAACCTGATCCAGGCCACCGAGGCAGACGCCGTCGACGGTCCCGCATGGGCGAAGCACCTGGACGAGCACAGCGACGCGCTCCTCACCGTTCCCGCCGCTATCGCGGCGCCCGAGCTCGAGCCAGCCGAGGAAGCCCCGCAGGACGCGTGGGACCAGATCATCCGCGATATCGTGCCCCGCGTCGGCACCACGGGAACGCCCGTCGCCACCCCAGAAGCAGCTCCGGCGCCAGTCGCACCACCGCAGCGGATCGCCACCGAAGAGCAACCACTCGACGAGGCGGCCGCGCAGCTCCTCGCATCTCTCAAGACTCAGCCGTGGATGCAGCTACTCGGCCCCGTCCGCCTCCACAACGCGAAGGGGGAAGAACCCGTCAACGCAAAGACAGGGAAGCTGAACCGAGGAGCGATCGCGCGAGCCCACGAGCTCATCGCGTTCCTCTGCACCAGGCCTGTCGCGACGTCCGTGGAGATCCACGACGCCCTCTGGCCAGGAAGCCCGGCCGATGGGTCCACGGCCTCCAACACTCGCAACTCACAAACCGCTCGAGCTCGGAAGATCCTCGGGTCCACGCCTAACGGAGACCCCTACCTCCCACGTGCCACCGTCAACGCGTACCGACTCCACGAAGACGTCACCTCCGACTGGCAGGTACTCCAACAGCTGATCGGCGAGAACATCGCTGAGACGCCCACAGCGCGCCTCCAGGCCGCGTTCGAGCTCGTCCAGGGCAAACCATTCGCGGACGTCCCCGACCGCCGCTACGCGTGGGCTGAGACCGTCCGCATGGACATGCTCGCGACCATCGACGACCTCGGACACGTGCTCTTCCAACGACACCTCGCCGCCGACGAAATCGCACAGGCTCGCGAAGTGGCCGCACGGGCACGCAGCATCGGATCGCTCAACGAGATCAACTGGCGCGATGCGCTCCTCGCGGAGCAGCGCGCCGGCGACGCCGACGGATTCGAGCGCATCGTCACGCAGCTGCAGACGAACCTCGACGACATCGAGGACGGCTACGAGCCCGAGCCAGAAACGCAGGAGCTCATCATCCGCGGCCGCGAGCTCCTGAAGCACTGACCCATGACCCGCACCGATCTGCGCGTCGCGCCTGCAGCCCCCGAATCGCTGCAGGCGCGTCGCCGCGGCGTCTGGACGTGGAGCGCAGCGGCCGGCATCGCCACGGCCGCACTCACCCTCCTCGCGGGGATCCTCGGCGAGAACTCCACGCAGTGGGCACTGCGCTGGGCGGGCCTCGCCGGAGTCGGCATAGCCATCGCCGTCATCGACGGGCGCCAACGCCGCATCCCTGACCGCCTCACCATCCCCACCCTCACGGCCCTGCTCACGAGCTACGCGTTCGCGATCGCACCCGACTCAGCTGGCATGATGCTCGCCCTCGGCACCGCTGGAGCCGCGGCCGCCGGTGCCGTCTTCTTCGCACTCGCTTTCATCGGCGGCATGGGCCTCGGCGACGTGAAGCTTGCCGCGCTCATCGGTGCCGCGATCGTTCCCGCCTTCGGCTGGCCGACGCTCCTCGCGGCCCTCATCGCCGCGTTCCTTCTAGGCTTCCCGCACGCTCTGTTGCGAGTGATTCGGCCACGCCGGGACACCCATATGCCGTTCGGCCCGTACCTGGTTGCCGGGGCGGCCGCCGTGGCCTTGACCATTCACCTTGCGCCACTCGTTTGAACTCATCCCAGCATCAGGAGCGCCCTTGAACACTCTCTCCCGTCGAACCCCGCTGGTTTCCGTGCACCAGGTCACCGGCGACATCTTCTCGATGACAGCAGACGCGTTCGTCAACCCGTGGAATCGGAACTTCGTCCCACGCCGGCTGCTGTTCCCGCAGGGGATCAGCGGCCACCTCAAGCGGCTCACCGGAAGCGAACCCTGGAAGCAGCTCGCCCGGGCTGGCACGCTGCCACTCGGTGCCGCAGTCGCGACCTCGAGCGGACACTGGACCAACACCCAGACGCTCATCCACGTTGCTGGCCTGGAATGGACCTGGAAAGCGAGCGAGCCCAGCGTCGGCGAATCGACCCGCAACGCCGTACTGTGCGCGAGCGAGCACGGCGCCACCACGCTCCTCATGCCCCTCATCGGCGCCGGCACGGGAGGACTCAGCGCCGCGCAGGCACGCAACGCCATCCTCGGAGCCCTCGAGGAATTCTCGGACACGGCAGCAGAAGCGAACACGAGCGAACTCCCCCTGCGCGTCTCCGTGGTTACCCGACCCGACTCGGCCTGACCTGCTCAACCTCACCCACCGGAATGTCGGTGGGCCGATGCAGGATGAGCCACATGACCACCACCATCAACGAGGAGATCTCCGTCGAACTCGTCGACGAAGCCCCTCACGTCTTCTGGTGGCAACGCTTCGCCTACCGAATCGTCGACACACCCCAGCTGTTCTACAAGCGGCGAGCCCCGTGGTGGACGAACGATCGAACTTCGATGCACCGCGTCGACGACGAGTTTTGGCGAGTCGCCGCGGTCCGTGACGGAGCTGAAGAAGAGCCCGAGCTCTACGACCTGAAGAACGACGGCGAGCGATGGATTCTGGCCATACGTTTCTGATCGGGGGGCCCGAACCAGGGACCCCGGAAGAGCATCGCCAGCTCGCGTCTGCGCGCGCAGCGGGCTTCCTCGACTACACACTCACGGAGCTCCGCTACGAGCGCCTGGTGGAGCAGGACACCGCTCATCTCAGGACGATTCTTGCCGGTCGGCGTGCACAGCCCCCGGAGCCAGGCCCTGAGCGCAGCCGGCACCCGCTCGTTGAGCAGGGGCGGCCGCAGTGAGTTCGCTGATGGCTTCGGATATCCCGCCGAACGCTGCTCCGAGCTCCCGCCACAGCTCCGGATCTGCGGAGGTGCGCCGCTTACCGAGCAAGGTGCCGAGATCACCGAGGTTCTGGGCGATTTCGTTGAGCTTCGCGATGTCGAGAGTCATGACCGCGCTGTATCGGCGGCCCCCAACACGCGAGAAGAACGCGTGGGGCGCTGGGCAGAGCATTGCGGCAGTTCAGCAAACGTAGAGACGGTTGACAACTCTCAGGACTACGTCTGGCCAGAAACTGTAGCGTTGACATTCCATCGGGAATCTAGGCGCTCTAGTTTCCAGTGACAGGAGGAGAACTGTGAGCACACAACCAGTGTCGATCTACGGCGCTATCGCCATCGCCCATTCCGGCGGCCTCGATCTCACTGACAGCACTTTCCGGAGCTACGCAAGCAAGGGTCGAGCACCTCGCGCAGTCACCCATGTGGGGCGGCAACCATTTTGGAATCCAGACGAGATCTGGCCCTGGGCGAAGCCTGCCGACAAGCGACGCGACAGCGAACCCGACCGACCCGGACCTCTGGAACTCGAGGCGCTTCATCTTCTCGCTGAGCCACCCGAAGATGAACTTGGCCAGGCCTACGCGGCCCTCCTCCAGCTACCAACCATCGTCGACAAGCTCGAGGCGGGCACGGCGTCACACAAGGAGAAGTACCTGCGCTCTGCTCGTGCGTCCATGGACCCGCCAATTGACTCGTTCACGCCTGCCTCGCTAGCCCGGTGGTTTTTCGCTTCGCGGCGCGCGCGCCAGACGCGCGAAGTCACCGCTGAACACCTGGCATTGACGCGTCTGGCACAACAGGAGGAGAGCACAGCGCGCAGCGACCTCAGCCGCGCCCGCGCCTGGCTACCCAAGGCGGCCGCGTGGGCGGAATGGGCGCAGCAAGATCTCGACCTCCGTGCGGATCACGTCGCCTTCGACCGTTGGCTCGACAGTTACGCCAAGCAGTTTCAGCCCCCCGCCCACGCGTTCATTTCGGTGAAGGAGTGGTGCTCTCAAGACCCCGCACGCGTCGCCTATCTGCACTCAGATCACTCCTATGGAGAACCCCCCACGGCGTGGAAGCGCCTGGACACCACACAGCAGAATCTCATCGCCGAGGACCGAATTGAACTTGCTGGTGCCGACTTCGGTTACCGGTGGAGGATTCCGGGACAACCACTTGAGCATCGGCTCAGCTGGCACGAATCGACAGGCGAGCTCTACCTGTGTGAAGCACTAAGACGCAACGGATCAAAGGTGCTTCCACTCACGCAATTGCCTGCCGGCACGACGCTCCGCCAGGTCATGGATTGGCTCCTGCCGTTCGAGCAGATGATCGGGCACCCGTCAGCATTTGGGCTCCTCTCCCTTGAACTCGAGGTACAACGTTCGACGAACTGGCGCAGCTTGAGCCCCTTGAATGATGCAGAACCACCATTCCCGTCCATGACAACAACGTCCGAGCAGTAGAGGATCCGCGGTGACAACCTCAACAGGAAGGCCTGCGGTCGAGCATTGACAACTTTCGCTGCTGCCCCACCCCGACCTGGATGCCTTTGCGAATGTGCGGTGGAGTTCAGGCCAGCCCGCCAACCGCGCAAGGCTCTCCCCGCGTTGGCTCCCCACCATCGCTTCGATCCCGCTCGCAGGGCACTTCTCCAAGGACCACCAACCCAAGCACTCATTGTCCTCTTCACCTCAAGCACGACCGTCGCGTCATCACGAGAGCGTGGAATCCCAGCAGCGAGCCAAACCAAGTATCACCACCGAAAACCTCGCCGCCCACAGTGAGCATGGAGACCTCAGGCGAACGTCTCCACCCCAAACCTTCCGACCCCAAATGTTGAGGGCGCGAAGTAAGAAGCACCCGGACCCACACACGTACGGACACGAAGGAGCGACCTCGATGGCCAACCAACGACTAGACAGCACGCGGGCGGTTTGCATTCCCAGGCCATGCACAAACGAGCGACATTTCCGCTGGGCCATCCACTTTCGGGCGAGCACGCAGCTGCGGTGCGACGTACTGCAGAAACAGCTGGATGAAACACTGATAGCGCGTCGCGACGACGACAGCCCTGGGCTTGACACCAAACCCTGGTGGCAAGAACAACAGAAACAGTGGGACCACTTGCAGGAACGTCGAAAGCGTAGGACGGTCGAAGACGCCATGGCGGCGCACGTCCCAGTCACCCCGACAGAAGCAGCCGAAGTGGCAGTGTCACGCAACGGTGAGCGTCAGCTCCTGGGCAGAGCAAGCACGTGGCTCGCCACCATCAACGTGATGGTGAGCTCCGACGTCTACCCCCTCAACGCGCGGCTACGTCGAGGCGAGTCACTCGAACACGTCACTGGCGCACTCTTGGACTACTACGGGTACGGAACACTGAAAGAGTTCGACACCGACGCACGTGAGATGTTCACAGACTTGGACGCCGAGCTACTGCTCGATGAACCAGTACGCCTCTACCGAGGAATCGGCCTACCCCTCCAGGACGAGTATCAACCAGTCGATTTCTGGGGACTCAGCGCGCACCTCCGGGACGGCATCCCACTGGATGTTCAGCCCCTCGTGGACACCGGATACGGGTTCGCCACACCACTCGAAGACATCGCAGCCTGCTTCGACGGACAAGACTCGCTCCTCGGGAAGGTATGCGATCCCGTGATGCTGGTGCTCGAGGTCCGCCGGGGAATATGCATCCCGGATCCCGCGCACAGGAGCAAAGAACTAACCGGCCTGACTGCTACAGAGCCTCTACTCAAGAATTCCATTGGCCAGGTACTCCTGCCGCCCGACAGCGAGTGGAGAGTCATCGAGTCCACACCAGCGACCGCTCAAGGGTGCGCGCGGATATCGCTCTCCCAATCGGCCTAACTCTTGCTCCGAAAAACCGAACACCTCAGCAGGAAGATGACTTGTCGGTGGCAGCACCTACCCTCGTCCCATGGATGATGCACTGGGGTTTTACGGGGTTCTCGTCGGCGCGGGAGTCACGCTGATCGGAACCGTACTTGTGCCGTGGCTACGGGACCACCTTGACAGACGCCGGCGCCAGCAGGACCAAGAGAGGCTGGAACGTCGAGACTGGCTCATGACCGCCCTCGCCGAGCTCTTGAATATGCGGCAGGCGAAAGCGACCAGAGATGGCTCAGTGGGCGCAGCCCAAGCCCGATACGGCGCCGCATTCAACCAACTGACTATTCGACTCACGCCCGACGAGCAGCCAGTCCTCGACATCCTCAACGCAATGCTCGCCATCGTTCAAGAGCCAACCGCCCAGACTCCGAGCATTGTCGGGAACGCGATGCTCGTCCTCACCTTGTGGGAGCGAGGCGATATCAAGACTTCCCAGGTTCTTAACGAGGTCGAGAGCCGAGCTCACCTCAAGTTCGACTACACCCGCGGACCAGAACCCATCGTTTCCTACATCCCACCCGGCACATAAACCTCCGCGAGACGAGCCCGAACATGCAGACCTTCAACCTCTTCATTCATCTCGATCGAGCCATCGACGAGGCCGAGTACGACCACCTTTTCGAAGCGGGCTTCGACGACGCCGCCCCCGGTATTGAGAACGGCATCGGCGTGCTCGACGTCAGCCGCCGTGCCGAATCGCGCGCCGACGCTGTCGAAAGCATCACTCGAGCCGTGGAACAAGCCGGCTTCAAAGTGACCGACATCCGAGCTTCGCCATAGGCAACCCAGCCCACCGGTCGCTACCTCCGTTGACGCCAGTGCCCGCTGACCTCAACGCCATTGCGAGTATGGGGCTGGATCCAGACCTGGCCGCCCGCACCTGCAGAGACCGGGCCGCTCACCCCATCCAACTGGTCAACCTCAACTGCCGTGTCAACCTGGGCGTGCTGGTCAGCACCCCACCCCTCGGTCGAGTTCCAGCGCCCCGTCGCCTCTCCACGAAGCACGGGAACGAGGCAGTCGTTGACCTCGCTCACTGCCGCATCGACGGACGCCACCCCGCGGCAGTGCGGCACACCGGCCGCCAGCTCGCGGTATCGCTGCTCCCACGTCGCGGGCACCGTGAGCTCGCTGATGGGGGAGAGCCCCCGTCTGTAGAGCCCCGTGTTGATCGCGAGCCGGAGCTCGTCGGCGTCGAACTGCTGCGTGCGCGTGAGCACGACCAGGTCGACGAGGTCTTTCGCTCGCGTCGACGCCAGCCCTTCATCGCCGTATCGGCGCACCGTCGCGCAGATCTTGTCCGCGATCTGATCGGTAACCGGATACATCCGGTACGGCACCGTCGACAGGAATGGCCGAGAAGGAACGTTCGCGGCCGGCAGCACGTCGACGCGGCCGACCGGCTCTGGGCTGACTACGACATCCATGCTGAGCACGCCGCGGCGCTGCTGCCCGATGTAGCACTCGAACGAGAGCGATGCGCCACTCTCACCGCCCACGAGCGCATGCCGTTTCTTGAGCACGAACCGCACGTGATCATCCGCGTCAGTAGCCGCAAGGCGCTGGAGATCCGCGATCGCCGCGGGAACGTCACCACCAGAGCGCTGCACGTCGACGTCGGTCGAGAAACGTCCATCCGGAACCCTGGCCAGGATCCCGAACCCACCCTTGAGCATCCACCCCGACTGCTGACCGTCGGCGAAGACTCGAGTCAGGAGACGGTGCTGCAGCAGCGTCAACTGCCGCTCCTGCACAGTCCTCGGCGTCGGCCAGGCATCATCGTTCTTCGCGATCGCACCCATGGCGCTCACCACGGCGCGCGCATCACCGTAGCGACGGTCAGACATACTGCGGCGCCCGCAGCTGCTCCTGCACGTACCCCTCGAGAGCCGCCCGGGTCGTCGGTTCGAAGTTCGCGTAGGCAGCTTCCAGCTCGAAAGTCGATGTCTTCCCGTCTCGCAGCGCGTCGACGACGAGGTCTCCCACCAGGGAGAGATCGACCGGGTAGGCGCCCTGCACGAGATCCCGCACCAGGCGGGGAATCGTCAGCACGGGGAGCCCCTTGACCGTCGTAACCTCCGTGTCGGAGAGCTGCTCGATGCGGAAGCGCACAGACGCCTGGCGACTCTGGCGTCGAACTGGAGTCACGAGCTCGTACTCGTGAACGGTGAGATCCCCGACCTCGTGCAGGCTCGCCGCCACAACTCCTCCGAACACCACCGCCCCATCCGAAGGCCGCAGGGTTCGCCCTTCCGGCGCCGCGCTCGCGTCGAGTCCCATCCACAGGGCGCAGAGGTGCTCGTTCTCCGCGCGCGGCGCCCCGGTCAGGCGATAGACGCCGTGCTGCAGGCGCTCAAGCAGGCCGGCGTCTGCCATCCGCAGCAGCTGCGCACGCGAAACGCCGCGAGAGATTGCCTGCGCAGACGTCAGGAGCCCCCACTGTTCTGAAGTGAGCTCACTGATCGCGCGCAGTGCGCCGAATGTGTCCATGCTTCAAAGCATACGTTGAACGTGTGTTTTGAAGCACATTCCCGTGTAATCACACTTTGAGGCCCCCATCACTCGTGGACCACCCACACACGCCGGGGGGCACCGTCGACCCGATGTACTTGGCTTCGTTTCCCGTCAGGGCCCGGTGAAATGAGACCCGCTTGCTCGAGCTCTTCCCCCAGACGAGCTACGGAAAGTCGGCCATACCTCTGCGATCGGCGCGACAGCAAAGCGTGAGCTTCTCGGGGGACGACAAGGAGCTTGTCGCCACGGAATCCCCCGATGACGCGTCCACCCACGCGCAGCACAGCGCCCTGAGCTACAGGGAACTCACTGACCAGCTCACTCACCGCGGCGCGCAGGTCGGCACCCACATCACGCTTTGCAACCTTCGGTCGTGACGTTGCCTTGCTCGCACGTTCGGCGGTGCCGGTGTTTCCCACCGGCACCGCACTATCGGACGCAGGGGTCGCACCAGCCTCATCAACCCGAGCATCGAACTCGGTATCAACGTCAACGATTTCGTCTTCCCACCTGGGCAGCATGAACTCCACATCCTGGCGAAGCGACTCCATGAGCGACCCCAAGCCAACGCCGAGAGGAACCCCCTTTTCAGCCAGCATTTTGCCCATGAGATGAAGACCGAACGCAGCGTCCACTCGGGCGCGAACCTGCAACCTGAGTGGGCGACCCCTGGAACCTGCACGACTGACGATGCGGTCGAATGCCTCCTCCGTGAACCTCCGGTGCTCCGAGTCCACGTTCTGAGCCTCCGAGATCCAGTCTCGGTAGACACGCCCCAGCTGACATCGCGCCTCTGTCCCCGTTCGCCCTTTCATCACTCGTGACACCACCAACGGCACTTCCACAAAGTGGGACTCCACTCGATACACCGACGGCGACATCCTCGCGGAGTGTCCGTAGATCGAAGCAGTCAGGACTGTAGACAGCGGCCCACCGGTCAAGCCTCTATCCGGCCCGCCATCAGACCTCCCCAGCACATGCGCTGCGATCTTGTCGAGCCTGCCAACGCTTGCAGACTGTCCAGCCGAGGACACGACGTCGTCAATGAAGAATGTGCCCCGTTCAGCAGCATCAATGGCACGGCGGAGGCCAACCCAGGTGCTCCCAAGGTCGGGAGCTCCCCAAGCAGAGGCGGCCGGGCCCAGCAGCGGGTGATCCGTCGCGAACTGCGTCGCAATCTTTCCCAGCGACGTCTTCCCGGTGTAGGACGGCCCCACGATGTGCATGGGGAGTGACATCGGAGTGAAGACCCCAAACCAAGCCGCCCCCAGCACTGGCGCCACCATCTCTGTCGGCAAGCTCAAAAGAGGCTCAACACCACTACGCCACCACTCCGCCACCTGCGTTCCGCGCTCTGCCATGGCCAGATGATCCCACTCGCAACCCAGGTTGTACCTCAGACCACGCGTGGCTTCCCCGAATGTCGACCGCCCCATCCAGGAGGAAAACGACGGTGTAACGGTGTTACGGTGCATAACTTGCCGCTGATCAGGACTTTTTAGCAAATACCAGGATTCGACCTCACGAAGGCGTAAATAGCCTCGGACCAGGTCTTTAACGCATTTCGGGTCACCTTGAGCCCTGATACACCTTTCCAGCAACAGCCCTTCATGTGCACCAAGGGTGCAAACGTCGGTGTTGTCGAGCAATTTTCTTCAGGCGAGTTGTCCAAATTCAGTCATCGACGGGGCACTACCCAGACATGACCTCTGAGCGCAGCTCCAGCACCGATGGCGGATCCGGGCGACACGCCCAAATGTGTGCATGCAGTTCTACGTCCAGCGACAAGATGTGCTCATGCGTATGCGAGAGATCGCCACTAAAGGCGGCAATGTCCGGTACCGGACCACTGGTCCCACGGTCCCCGTTCAGTCCCGCGTGCCCGAAGAAACTCGCGACCTGCTCGCCGACGGCGCAGCCCGCAGCAACATGTCCACGAACCTCTACCTCGCAAAACTCCTCGAGGTCCTCGCCCGCCAGGAAGCCGACGGCACCCTGCCTGTGCTCGAGATCGACAACCTCGATGAGGTCATACGGAAGGACACCATGGCGGCGTAACAAAAAGAAGATCGCCCCTAGGACTGGCAGGTCCGGGGCGATCTCGAAGATTTCTCGCTACAGCTCTTGGCGGAGTTGAAGCGGGTACCTCGGCTCTGGTCTGGCAACCAGGACGAGGCGGACAACGTTCTTGGGAAAGAAGTTGAAGATCTGGAAAGGATCTCTTGCAGTGAATGGTAACGCGCTAGCGGCGTATCTGCACCCACTTCTGTGGTGTGTTGCCGCTGTGAACACGGTGGTGGTCGCATGACCATCGCCCCGTTCGGCGCATCCGAGACCTCGATCGAGCGCGTACGTCGCGCTCTCGAGGCACACGACTGCCGCCCCAAAGGACGCTCCAACAACTTCATCGCCCTGTGCCCAGTCCATGGCGACAGCAACGCCTCCCTGTCCGTGACGTACGACCAATCCGGCGGCCGCACTCTCGTCAACTGCTTCACCTGCAAAGCCCGCTTCGACGACATCGCCGACGCCATCGGCCTCACCGCACAGGACCTCTTCGACGCCCCACTGCCGGCACGCGAAGACCGCCCCCGCAACAAAAAACGCAGCACACCCCGCAAGAAGCTCGCCCCAATCCCGGCGCGCCTCTGCCGCACCATCACCGCGGATCCGCCAGCCTCGGCATGGCAAGAGACCGCCACCTACGCCTACACCGACGCCCAAGCGACGCTGGTGCAAGAAGTCGTGCGCGAAGAAGCAGACCATGACGGAAACCACCACAAGCGCTTCAAACAGCGCTACGTCAACGACTCCACCGGTCGCATGGTGCAACGCAAGCCCGCGGGCTTCGAGCCGGTCTTCTACCGTGCTCCAGAGGTAGATCACGCCCTCAAGACCGGGCAGATCATCTGGATCGTCGAGGGGGAGAAAGACGCCGACAACGCCGCCGAACAGGGCGTCTGCGCAACCACCAACGCACAAGGCGCGTTGAGCTTCCCCACCGAACTGCTCGACCAGCTCAGCGGCGCCTCGGTCGCGATCGCAGCTGACCGTGACAAGGCCGGCTGGACGCGAGCAGTCGAGCTCCACGGCGAACTCACGAAGCGCGGCTGCACCACGCAGATCCTCGCCCCTGTCCCGACAGACGCCAAGGCCGATCTTTCCGACCACCTGGCCGCCGGCTACTCGATCAACCAGCTCCTCCCCGTATCCATCGACGATGCCCGAGCACTAGCTGCAGCAGCGACTGCAGCAGGCACTCTCGAGCAGATCCACGAATGCCGCGATGAGGCTCACGCCCGCCTCGAACGAGGCGAGCCAGCCCTCGTGCAGCGCTGGGCAGAGGAGAGCGAACGCCTCCTCGAACGCGTCTCAGACCCCGCTGCGCCTGCCGTCCGAGTCGGAAAACTCGGGGCCGATGCCCTCGAGCGGCACACCGATGTCGTTCGCGAAGCAGCGCAGACCGTGCGAGAGGTGTTCCAGCTCGCCAACCTCAACGTGCCCGATGCCGTGGAGAAGCGACACCTCGCCGTGCTCGTACCAGCCACGGACGACAAGCCCGCAGAGGGCGCAGACGTTCCTCGAATCAGTGAATTCCTCGACGACCCGAACATCGGCACCGACTACATCGTGCGAGGTGGGGAAACCGTGCTCATCAAGCTCGAGCGCAACGGCGACACCTGGCGCAAGCGCTACCACCGCGTCATCCGCGGGTGGGCTGAGATCGAGTCCGTCTACGTCGAAGACGACGGCCTCGAGCAAACCTCAGCCCGCAGCACTCACCGCGTCACCGTGAACTTCCACCGCTGGCAGCGCGACGACGCCGGCCTTCCGATGTTCGGCGACGACGGCGCACACATCATCGAAACTGCCCGCGTCTCCTGGGATGCCGACCAAATCCGCGACGGCTCATGGGTCAACGCCCTACCGTGGCCAGCGATGCTCGAATCGACAAGCCGTCGAGGGAAAGACACAGCCTGGGACGCGATCCACAACGCCCGTCAGGCGCCCGCGTACCGCAAGCCCGTCTACACAGCCACCGGGTGGCGCCAAACGGACACCGGCCGGGTCTACGTCCACGGTAGCGATGCAATTGCCCGCGGAGGAGAGCTCGGCGTCGCCGTCGAACTCCCTGGAAAGTTCGGTCAGCACTACCAGCTGCCGGCACCATCACGGGATGCTCTGCAGCTGCGCCAAGCTTGGCTCGACGGCGCTGTACCGCTCACCGAACTTCCCGCCCGTATCTTCGCGCCGCTCCTCGGCACGATCTGGGAAAGCGTGTGGGAACCGGCACCGCTCGTCACCCATCTCTACGGCGGCCGCGGCTCCGCGAAGACCAGCACCGCGCGCCTCGGCATGCAGTTCGTAGCGCCAGAGCTCAACCACCGCCAGAAGACCCACCGGGCCATCATGAGCGCCGCGAACCGGGGGAGCAGCTTCATCGGCATCAGCCGGGCACTCTCCGCACTGCGCGATGTCCCCGTGCTCGTCGACGACCTCGCCCCCGACGGAGACCCCGCGGCCGCTGAGCAGAAACTCGCCGAGATCGCTCGCCTGCTCTACAACGGACAAAGCCGCCTCGTCGGCGGACAAAAGGGCGGCATTCGCCAGGACGATGAGATCCGCTCAACCGTCATCACCACGGGCGAGCTCACAACCACGGGCTCTGCGAACACCCGCATCATGTCCATCCCCATCGACCTCGGCACCTACAAGAACACCGGCGAGCTCTTCGCACGCCTCGAAACCAAACACTGCCGCGAGTCCCGCGGCCTCCTCGGCGCCAGCCTCATCGAATGGCTCGCCGAGAACCACGACCGCATTTCTGAACAGCAGCGCGAGGAACAAGAGTCCCCGAAAGAAGACGCGCGTCTCCAAGGATGGGTGAGCCGCATCGGTCGCCTCCCCTTCGACGATGGACTCCGTGGACGTCTCGTCGAAGGCGCTGCCGCCGCGCACCACGGCATCGGTCTCATGCTGCAAATGCTCGTCGAACGCGGCGCACTCACCTTCGATGAAGCGAACGCGGTCAACGACTGGGCCGTGGAAGGCATCGTCCAGGCTGTCGCGCTGCAGCCCGCTGAGCTCGGCGACGCCGGCCACCAACTACTACGCCTCATCCGCGAAGGACTCTCCTCCGGTGGCTGCTACATCGCGAACCCGGACGGATCACCGCCCGAGGAGCATCTAGCGCTCGGCTGGACCCACCGCCAGACCGGCGGCCCAATGAGCCCGGACGCGATCGTACCCACCAGCTCCAACCGCGTCGGCGTCATCAAGGGAGACCGTCTCTACCTGTTCCCCACCGTCGCACTCTCCGTCGCGAAATCCGTGGCCCGAGGCGCCCAGGAAACGTTCGCAGAAACTGCTGTCTCCGTCTCCTCAGCACTCCGAGGACACGGCTGGATCAGCCCCGACAGCGCCGGCAAGAGCGCCACAGTCCGACGCATCAACGGCGCGGTCGCTCGCGTCTGGGACCTGCCCCTCGAGGTGCTCCTCGGCGAAGACCCCGACGAACTCCCGGACGACTCCTTGCCACCCACACCCCTCACCCCGGAGCCGGGGATCCCCGCGATCGACGAGGACTTCACGCCAGAAGCACCAGTCGAACAGCCACAGCTGATCGAGGTCGAAGTGCCGGCGACCGCTGCACCCGTGGAGACCCCAGCTGCGGCAGCTCACGCAGTCGCGGAGCAGCCGGCAGCGAAGGCAGCTCCAGAGCAGCACGTCACCCGTTCCGTGGCGTCGCAGGCACCCACGACGTCGTTCCGCGCGGCCGCAGCGGTACTCGACGCCGGCCACCAGCTCTACATCCCTGGAGCAGCCCCGATCCTGCTCGAGCAGCCCATCCGCCACCTCGGAGATATCGCCCAGCTCACCATCGATTTCAAGCTCGGCACGCTCACCGAGGAATGGACACTCGCCGATGGTTCGAAGCGCAGCCGACGCGAGTGGGGACAGATCTGGCTCACCCGAGAGGCCGCGATCGAGCTCGGGATCCCGCTCGAGCAACTACCCCCTGTCCGTTACCAGCTCAGCAACGCGCTCAAGGAGCTCACGCAGGATCATCCGATCATCACCGACGCGCAGCTCGACGGCTGGATCATCAACGCCAGCTCGCTCTCCGCGACGACCCGCGTCAAGCGCGACAACGAGCACGGCGCCATCATCACCATCGCCCCGCTGCTCGGGGACGACGCACACTTCGTCGCCGACAACCCAACACCCGGGGATCTCGCAAACCGCCTGCAGGCCTTCGCCGACGCACTGCGATACCCGTACACGGTCAGCGCGACGTCGACGGCCTTCAACCTCATGGACGCCACGCGTCGACGCTCCCGGGACAGCGATCGCCTCTTCGCTCCCACCCCGCACATCGAGCCGCACACGTTCCCGCTCGATCGCGACCTGCACTGGACGCGACAGCTCACCGACGCCGAGCTCAACCACACCTACGTTCACGGCTACGACCGGGGAGGTTCCTACCTCGCAGCCGCCGGCGGCCTCAGCTTCGGTATCGGGGCAGCCGAGCACCGCGACGCCCCCACCTTCGACCCGAAGAAGCCACTCCCCGGCTACTGGCGAATCACGGCCCCTGAGCACGAGGAATGGCTCGCTCCCAACCCCATCACCTCCAACCCCGGCTCGACGCCGGCAGGGCAGGATCTGTGGGTCACCACGCCTCGCCTGCGATACGCGATCGAGTGCGGCTACACCGATATCGAGATCCACGAAGCGTGGGTCTGGACGGAGCACAAGCGCTTCCTCGAGCAGTGGGTGAACCGCGTCCGCGACGCCCGGACCAGCCTCGACACGGTCAACCCCAACGACCAGGCCGCGCGCAAGGTCCTCAAGGAGCTTTACGTCCGCTCGTTCGGGATGATGGACTCCACCACGTTCCGCGTCGGCAAGAAGAACTTCGCGCCCGAGCGATTCCACATGATCCAGGACCAGGCGAGCGTCAACATCCTCCGCCTCGTGAACAAGATCGGCACCGAGCAGGGCCGGTGGCCCGTCGCGATCGACAAGGACCTGATCCTCTACACGAGCGACGTCGCCGACCCCCTCGAAGCCTGGCCAGGCGAGACGAACAAACTCGGCCGCGGCCTCGGGCAGTACAAGCCCGAGCTCACCGGCAACCTCGCCGACGTCCTCCCGCACCTCACCGGCGCAGCCTTCCGAGGCAAAGACGCCATGAAGTACCTGAAGTAGGTCGAGCATGAAGCACTCATTCGACGACAATCTCCGCCAGGCGTTCCCCGACAACGACGACCGAAGCAAATTCGGCGTCGACGTCAACGCCGTAGCCAAAGCCTACGGACGCAGCCCCACCAGCGTCCGCCGCTGGCTCAACGGCACCCAACAAGCACCCGACGACATCGCCCGCAAGGCCAGCCGACGAGCGAGCCGAGCCCGCACCACCGCCGGCACTGCAATGGTCGAACGTCGCGAACGGGAACAAGCCCGCCAGCTGGGCGTCTCGACCCGCAACAAGTTCCTGCACGCCTTCACCGGCAACAAGGCCCTGAACACCGACGACCACGCGACGCCCTCCGAGATGCTGCACACGCTCTTCCCCTCCGCCAAGAACCCCTCCGGCGTCGACACGAAGGCAGCAGCAGCAGCGTTCGGGCGAGCGCCGAGCACCGTGCGCCGCTGGATCTCGCAGAAGTCCAAGCCGAAGCCCGATGTGCTCCACAGCCTCAGCGGCCGCGTTCGGAAGATCGCGACCACCGCACAAGGGCGAGCAGCCGCCCTGCGCGCCTCGCAGACGCAGCTGCAGAACACCGGCCGCAACAAGGTCCGTATCGCCGTCGACGCACTCCAGGGGCCGCCATCGAAGAGCCCCGGCATGTTGCAGGGCGCCTACGTCCGTAAACGCACCACCGTCGTTGACATGGACTGGAACGAGTACAACAAGCTCGTCGACGCCTGGGCACGCGGCGGCGACCAGGCAGCACAGCAAGAGATCCTCGACCACCTCGAACGCCGGGGATACCCCAGCGACTTCAGCTTCGCGGAAATCAACAACATCGGCATCGGCACCAACGACAAGCCGAACAACCTCACCTGGAGCTAGCCCCTGTGCAGACCTACGAGTGCGTCTATTGCCACCGGAACGGACTCCGTCAGTTCAGGCCGCACGGCGTCGGAACCCACGAATGCGCAGTCGACTCGTCTTGCGTGGAGCGAATGGCATCCAAGCTGCCACCACATGACAGCACTCTCCGGTACCCCGACGGCCTAGGAACTACCGCGTCGACCTTTGTCGTGCTGGACAGATACGCCCGTGCGGCTCTGCCCACAAAGCTCCGCCACAGTTACGAGGACGCCTATTTCCGTGCCCTCACGTCCAGGCTGCTTCGTGTCGAAGACCTCGAGATGAGAGATCAAGGCCTGCTCGAGAGCGAGATCCGCGACACCTTCGAAGACGCTCTCCCGACACCCCTAGGCATCAGGTTCACCGTGCTCTGCGGCTCTGACAGCACCTGCACTGTCACCGTGCACGTTCGTGACCGCAGCCCAAGCACTCAACTCGACTCCATCGACGCAATCCGCTCGACCTCAACCAAATTCCGCGGGCGCGCCAACCTAGTTGTGACCTTCGCCGACGACCTTCAGCACACGTCAGACTCCTAATCCCAGGAGGTCCGAGCTTGTCGTGCGACACCCCTGGCCGCGAGAGAGCGCCGCACCGTCTTCAGAGCCGGCAGTGGCGCACCAGGGAGCCACGCTTCCGTGGAGCCTCGAGCAATGAAGCCAGGCTGCACACGCACTCTCCAGGGGCCTACGCGGTCCAGGACGTCATGCTTCATGGCGTCGGCGATGAATCGGTTCGGGACCAGCAGCTCATCGAGAGTCCGAGCGCCGTACATCGTCGATCGCGTTCGATACTCAGCGCTGGCGCGAGTCACACGAGCCAGGCAGAGATGACTCCGGCCGTCGAGTTCGACGAGCTCCACCCAGTGAGGCTCGAGCCACCCGTTCTCGGTCCACCCAACGTTCGGTGCGAGCTCATCCCGATGGAAAGCTCTCGCGACTTCAACCGCTTGCCGCGCCTTGCGCTCCTGCTCCTCCAACACCGATAGCGGCATCCCCACTTCGCGCCACAAGGCCGGCGATCGGTCGACCGGGAACCCCTCACGGACCCAACGTCGAACGGTCTGAGCAGAGACACCCTCACCCGCTGCGACGAGCTCAGCGTTGAGCCGCCCGTCGCTACTCCGGGCGTCATGCACCCATGCCAGGAAGGCACTCAGATACGTCCCCTTGAGCTCAGGGACGGGCCGACGTCTAGCCATGGTCAGTCCCGACTTCAGTGACGCGAGGAGGCCTCCCCGTGCCCCGCAAACCGCGCAAGCGAATCCACGCCACAATGTCGTCCTCATCCCATCCGGGAGTTCGGGATTCAGGTGGGGTCACAGGATCCGGGAACACGACGTCGGGATCCTGCCGATACCGATAGTGCCGAACTGAAGACGGCTTGACGTCGAGCATCCGCGCGATGTCGGCGTAGTACACGATCCGCTTGGTCATGATGATCACCTCACCGACATAGTACCTGTGACAGTTACGAAACCTACACATATCACCCGAACACCAGGCAGAGCACAACTGTGCAACAGAAACGCAACACACAAGAACCCCCCTCAGGAACAAATCCGTCAACTCGTACACAGAAGTGCGCGGCACCCCCGAACCCCCGACTCAAAGCAGACCGTCCAGCACGCTGAGACGAGACCCATCAGGCCATCGTGACCCGCAGCGCAACCGGCTTGCCGGTTGCTGAGAGAGTGCGCGAAGCGGACTCCCCTGCCC